>NZ_JASGKQ010000003.1:0-2121825 GCF_047654785.1 Roseateles sp. | reverse complement strand
CTGTTCGCCACGCTGGACACCACCACCCACTCGCTCTACCTGGAGCAGGCCGGCGCCAGCGTGTCGCTGTCCGACACGGTGGGCTTCATCCGCGACCTGCCGCACAGACTCATCGAGGCCTTCCGTCGCGACGCTGCAGGGGCGGCCGACGCCGACCTGCTGCTGCACGTGGTGGACACCGCCAGCCCGGTGCTGGACGAGCAGATGGCCGAGGTCGAGCGCGTGCTGGCCGAGATCGGCGCGGCCGGCATGCCGCAGATCCTGGTCTACAACAAGCAGGACCTGCTGCACGAACGACCAGCGCCCGCGCGAGATCGTCGACGCCGTTCTTGCGCCCCGCGGGCGGCACCGCGCCGACGCCGCGCGTGTTCGTCAGCGCCCGGGGCGGCGCCAGCACTGGCCGAGCTGCGCCAACTGATCGCCGTGGCCATGCAGGCCCGGCCCTTGATTCCCGACGAGCGGGACCACGTTTCGACGTCGAGCCGTCGGACGGTCCCGAGTTCCTTCTTCCTCAGTCCCTTCCCAGGCATGAGCAGCACTTTCCACACCCCGCCCCGCAGCCCCTCCTGGGTCCGGCGCCTGATGACGCCGGTGGCCCGCGCCGCCGGCCGGCTGCTGAACAACGGCCGCAACGACGGCCCGCCCGACCTCGACGAGCTCTGGCGCGACTTCAACCAAGCAAGCTCTCCGGCATGTTCGGCGGCAAGCCCAGCGGCCCCACCGGCCCGGCCGGCGGCACCGGCGGCGGCGTGCCCGACATGAAGGGCGCGGGCATCGGCGCCGGGCTGATCGCCGGCGTGGTCGCGCTGGGCTGGCTGGGCAGCGGCTTCTTCATCGTGCAGGAAGGCCAGCAGGGCGTCGTCACGTCCTTCGGCAAATACAGCAAGACCGTGGAAGCCGGCTTCCAGTGGCGGCTGCCCTATCCGTTCCAGCAGCACGAGATCGTGTCGGTCACGCAGCTGCAGCAGGTCGAGGTGGGGCGCAACTCGGTCGTGGCCGCCACCGGCCTGCGCGACTCGTCGATGCTGACGCAGGACGAGAACATCGTCGACATCCGCTTCACGGTGCAGTACACGATCAAGGACGCCCGCGAGTTCCTGTTCGAGAACCGCGAGCCCAGGGACGCCGTGATGCTGGCCGCCGAGTCGGCGGTGCGCGAGATCGTCGGCAAGAGCACGATGGACTCGGTGCTGTACGAGCAGCGCGACGTCATCGCGGTGGACCTGGCCAAGTCCATCCAGGCGCAGCTGGACCGCCTGAAGGCCGGCATCCTGATCAAGAACGTCAACGTGCAGAGCGTGCAGCCGCCCGAGCAGGTGCAGGCCGCGTTCGACGACGCCTTCAAGGCCAACGCCAACCGCGAGCAGCTGAAGAACGAGGCCCAGGCCTACGCCAACGAGGTGATCCCGCGCGCGCAGGGCGAGGCCGCCAAGCTGCGCGAGCAGGCGCAGGGCTACAAGGCCCGCGTCGTCGCCACCGCCGAGGGCGACGCCGAGCGCTTCAAGAGCGTGCTGGCCGAGTACCAGAAGGCGCCGCAGGTCACGCGCGACCGCCTCTACATCGACGCGATGCAGCAGGTCTACAGCAATGTCAGCAAGGTCATGGTGGACAGCAGGAGCGGCTCCAACATGCTCTACCTGCCGCTGGACAAGCTGCTGCAGCAGGGCGGCAGCGGCAGCGTGACGGTGTCCGCGCCGCAGCCCGCGAGCCTGCCCGAGTCCGCGCAGGTGCCGGCCGCCGCCGACCTGCGCGGCCGTGACAACCTGCGCAGCCGCGACGGCCGCTGACCGAGGAAGCCCCCCATGAACCGTATTGCCGCCATCGTCGCCGGCGCGCTCGTCGTCCTGATGCTGCTGTCGTCGACGCTCTTCATCGTCGACCAGCGCCAGTTCGCCGCCGTCTATGCGCTCGGTGAGATCAAGGAAGTCATCACCGAGCCGGGCCTGAAGTTCAAGCTGCCGCCGCCGCTGCAGAACGTCGTGCTGCTGGACCGCCGCGTGCAGACGCTGGACAGCCCCGAGTCGCGCCCCATCTTCACGGCCGAGAAGAAGAGCCTGGTCATCGACTGGCTCATCAAGTGGCGCATCGCCGAGCCGCGCCAGTTCATCCGCAACAGCGGCGCCGACATCCGCAACGTCGAGAACCGGCTGGCGCCGGTCGTGCAGGCCGCCTTCAACGAAGAGGTCACCAAGCGCACCGTCATCGCCGTGCTGTCCACCGAGCGCGAGAAGGTGATCAGCGACGTGCGCAAGCGCCTGACCGACGAGGCCGCGCAGTTCGGCATCGAGGTCGTCGACGTGCGCATCAAGCGTGTGGACTTCGCCTCGGGCATCACCGAATCGGTCTACCGGCGCATGGAGTCCGAGCGCAAGCGCGTGGCCAACGAGGCGCGCTCCACCGGCGCGGCCGAGGGCGACAAGATCCGCGCCGACGCCGACCGCCAGCGCGAGATCATCGTCTCCGAGGCCTACCGCGACGCGCAGAAGGCCATGGGCGAGGGCGACGCCCGGGCCTCGGCGCTGTACGCCGATGCCTTCGGCCGCGACCCGAACTTCGCCCAGTTCTACCGCTCGCTGACGGCCTACAAGGCCAGCTTCCGGAACAAGAGCGACGTGATGGTCGTCGACCCGAACAGCGACTTCTTCAAGGCCATGCGCGGGGCCGGCCCCGCCGCCGCAGCGGCGCGCAAGTGAACGAGTGGCTGGCCGCGCTGGCGCTGGTGCTGGTCATCGAGGGGCTGATGCCGCTGCTCAGCCCGGCGAGCTGGCGCGAGGTGTTCCGCCGCGTGCTGGCGATGAGCGACGGGCGAATCCGCTTCATCGGCCTGGCCAGCGTGCTGATGGGCACGCTGGGCCTGCTCTGGTTGCGCTGATCCGAACGCTGGCGGGCCGAAGGCGGCCCGTACAATGCCGTTTTTAACCGCCTAGCCCGCGCCCATGACCTCTGCTTGGCTGCTGCCCGAGCACATCGCCGATGTCCTGCCCTCGCAGGCACGCCGCATCGAAGAACTGCGCCGAGAGCTGCTCGACATGGCCCGCAGCTACGGTTGCGAGCTGGTCATCCCGCCGCTGCTGGAGCACCTGGACTCGCTGCTGTCCGGCACCGGCAGCGGCTCCGACATCAAGCTCTTCAAGCTCGTCGACCAGCTCTCCGGCCGCTCGCTCGGCCTGCGCGCCGACACCACGCCGCAGGTCGCCCGCATCGACGCCCACCTGCTGAACCGCCAGGGCGTGACGCGGCTGTGCTACTGCGGCCCCGTGGCGCACGCGCGGCCCGACGGCCTGAACACCAGCCGCGAGCCGCTGCAGTTCGGCGTCGAGATCTACGGCCACGCCGGCCTGGAGGCCGACCTGGAGGTGCAGGAGCTGGCGCTGGACGCGCTGCGCCGCGCCGGGGTCGGCCGCGTCATGCTGGACCTGGGCGATGCGCGGCTGCTGCGCGGCGTGCTCGACGGCGTCGCGCTGCCGGCCGACCGGCTCGGCGCGCTGACCGCCGCGCTCGCCGCGAAGGACATGGACGCGCTCGCCGCGCTCGCCGCCGGCATGCCTGCCGCGACGCGCGACGCGCTGCTGGCCCTGCCCAGCCTGTTCGGCGGCCGCGAGGTGCTGGACGAGGCCGCGCGCCGCCTGCCGGACCACCCGCTCGTGAAGGCCGCGCTGGCCGACCTGGGCTGGCTGGCCGGCCACCTGGCGGCCGTGCATCCCGAGGTCGGCCTGGGCTTCGACCTGGCCGACCTGCAGGGCTATGCGTACTACACCGGCATCCGCTTCGCGGCCTATGCGTCCGGCTGCGCCGACGCGGTGCTGCGCGGCGGCCGCTACGACGAGATCGGCGCCGCCTTCGGCCGCCGCCGGCCGGCCGTGGGCTTCAGCCTGGACCTGAAGACGCTGGTGGGCCTGGTGCCCGCGACCCGGCTGCGCGCCGCCGTGCGCGCGCCCTGGGGCGAGGACGCCTCGCTGCGCCAGGCCGTGCGCGCGCTGCGCGAGCAGGGCGAGACGGTGGTGTGCGTGCTGCCCGGCCACGAGCACGAGGCCGACGAATTCGACTGTGACCGCGAGCTGGTTCGCGGGCACGCTGGCTGGGCCGTCCGCGCGCTGTGAGGCGCGGCCGCCCGCAATCCCATTTCAAGCAAGACAGGCAAGCAACATGAGCCAAACCGCGCGCGGACGCAATGTGGTCGTCGTCGGTACCCAGTGGGGTGACGAGGGCAAGGGCAAGGTCGTGGACTGGATGACGGACCATGCCCAGGGCGTCGTGCGTTTCCAGGGCGGCCACAACGCCGGCCACACGCTGGTCATCAAGGGTGTGAAGACGGCGCTGCAGCTGATCCCCAGCGGCATCATGCGCGACGGCGTGGCCTGCTACATCGGCAACGGCGTCGTGCTGGACCCGACCCATCTGCTCACCGAGATCGAGCGCCTGGAGGCGGCCGGCGTCGAGGTGCGCTCGCGGCTGTTCATCAGCGAGAGCTGCCCGCTGATCCTGCCCTTCCACGTCGCCGTGGACAAGGCGCGCGAGGCGCTGCGCGAGACCAGCGGCAGCGGCAAGATCGGCACCACCGGCAAGGGCATCGGCCCGGCCTACGAGGACAAGGTCGCCCGCCGCGCGCTGCGCGCCCAGGACCTGAAGCACCCCGAGCGTTTCGCCAAGAAATTGCGCGAGCTGCTGGAGCTGCACAACTTCGCGCTCGCCGGCTACCTGAAGGGCGAGGCGCTGGCCTTCGAGCCCATCTTCGAGCAGGCCATGAAGATGGCCGAGCAGATCAGGCCCATGCTGGCCGACGTCGGCTACCTGATCCACAAGGCCCACCAGGCCGGCGCCAATATCCTGTTCGAAGGCGCCCAGGGCACGCTGCTGGACATCGACCACGGCACCTACCCCTACGTCACCTCCAGCAACTGCGTGGCCGGCAACGCCGCGGCCGGCGCCGGCGTCGGGCCGCAGATGCTGCACTACATGCTGGGCATCACCAAGGCCTACACGACGCGCGTCGGCTCCGGCCCGTTCCCGACCGAGCTGGACTGGGAGCAGCCCGGCACCGTCGGCCACCACCTGTCCACCGTCGGCCAGGAGCGCGGCACCGTGACCGGCCGCGCGCGCCGCTGCGGCTGGCTGGACGCCGCCGCGCTGAAGCGCTCCATCATCATCAACGGCATCACCGGCCTGTGCCTGACCAAGCTCGACGTGCTGGACGGCCTGCCCGAGATCAAGATGTGCGTGGGCTACGAGCTGGACGGCAAGCGGCTCGACATCCTGCCGCTGGACGCCGACGAGATCGAGGCCTGCACGCCCGTCTACGAAAGCTTCCCCGGCTGGACGGAGGCCACCTTCGGCGCGACCTCGATCGAGGCGCTGCCGGCCAATGCGCGCAGCTACCTGAAGCGCGTCGAGGAAGTCATCGGCGCGCCGATCGACATGGTGTCCACCGGCCCCGACCGCGAGCACACCATCGTGCTGCGCCACCCGTATTCCGCCTGACCCATCCCCATCACCACGGAGACACCCTCGCCATGCTGACCGACGACGGCAAACACCTGTACGTGTCCTGGGACGAGTACCACCTGCTGACCGAGCGCCTGGCGCTGAAGGTGCATGCCTCGGGCTGGCAGTTCGACCAGATCCTGTGCCTGGCCCGCGGCGGCATGCGCCCGGGCGACGTGCTGTCGCGCGTGTTCGACAAGCCGCTGGGCATCATGTCCACCAGTTCCTACCGCGCCGAGGCCGGCACCATCCAGGGCCGGCTGGACATGGCCAAGTACATCACCATGCCCAAGGGCGAACTGGCCGGCCGCGTGCTGCTGGTGGACGACCTGGCCGACTCCGGCATCACGCTGAAGGCCGTCGTGGAGCGGCTGCGCGGCATGCCGGCCATCAGTGAACTGCGCTCGGCGGTCATCTGGACCAAGCAGGTGTCGGCCTACACGCCGGACTACTACGTCGAGATGCTGGAAACCTCGCCGTGGATCCACCAGCCGTTCGAGGAGTACGACGGCATGGGGCCGGAGGCGTTGGCGAAGAAGTTCGTCGTTTGAAGCGACGTTGGTGGGTGAGTGGCACGGATGAAAAGCTCGATTTGTGCCACCACTCGACGAAGCGCCCATCGAGGGTGCCTCGTCGGGGACTCGGTCACGTCCCGCGACCCCGACGCGCCCTTCGAGTCCTCTCCTGGGCACCCAAAAAGCAAAAGGCCAGCGCGTTTGCGCTGGCCTTTTGCTTTTTGTCTGGTGCCCAGGAGAGGACTCGAACCTCCACGGAGTTACCCGCTAGTACCTGAAACTAGTGCGTCTACCAATTCCGCCACCTGGGCAAGGTGCTCAACACTTCTGGTGAAGTCCTGAGCCGTTTCAGGAAAGCGCGGACTATAGCATCAAAATCTTGAAACACGCAAATCACACTTCCACCGGCGCCGACGGCGCCGGGCTGCTCGGCGAGGTCGAGGGCACGCTGCAAGGCCACCGCGACGGGCACGGCTTCCTGATCCCGGACGACGGGTCGGCCGACATCTACCTCTCCTCGCAGGAGACCCACGCCGTCATGCACGGCGACCGCCTGCGCGTGCGCGTGACGCGCTTCGACAAGCGCGGCCGCCCCGAGGGCAAGGTGCTGGAGATCCTGGCGCGCAGGAAGCGGCCCATCATCGGCCGGCTGCTGCTGGAGTCCGGCGCCTGGCTGGTCGCGCCCGAGGACCGGCGCATGGGCCAGGACATCCTGATCCCCAAGAACGGCATCGCCAACGCGACGGCCGGCCAGGTCGTCGCCGTCGAGCTGACCGAGCCGCCGTCGCTGTACTCCAGGCCGGTGGGCCGCGTCGTCGAGGTGCTCGGCGAGATCGACGACCCCGGCATGGAGATCGAGATCGCGGTGCGCAAGTACGACGTGCCGCACCGCTTCAGCCCCGACACGCTGGCGCAGTCCGCCAAGCTGCCCGAGAAGCTGCGCGCCGCCGACCTGAAAGGCCGCATCGACCTGCGCGACGTGCCGCTGGCCACCATCGACGGCGAGGACGCCCGCGACTTCGACGACGCCGTCTACTGCGAGCCCTTCAAGCAGGGCCGCGGCAAGAAGGCCTTCGAGGGCTGGCGGCTGCTTGTCGCCATCGCCGACGTGTCGCACTACGTCAAGCCCGGCGAGCCGCTGGACGCCGACGCCTACGAGCGCGCCACCTCGGTCTACTTCCCGCGCCGCGTGATCCCGATGCTGCCGGAGAAGCTGTCCAACGGCCTGTGCTCGCTGAACCCGTATGAAGACCGGCTCAGCATGGTCTGCGACATGCTCGTGTCCACGGCCGGCGAGGTCTCGGCCTACCAGTTCTACCCGGCCGTCATCAGCTCGCACGCGCGCTTCACCTACAACGAGGTGGCCGCCATCCTCGCCAACACGCACGGCCCGGAGGCCGCCAAGCGCCGCGAACTGGTGCCGCAGCTGCTGCACCTGCACGAGGTCTACCGCGCGCTGCTGGCCGAGCGCCAGCGCCGTGGCGCCATCGACTTCGAGACCACCGAGACGCAGATCGTCTGCGACGACAACGGCCGCATCGAGAAGATCGTCCCGCGCACCCGCAACGACGCGCACCGGCTCATCGAGGAGGCCATGCTGGCCGCCAACGTCTGCGCGGCGGACTTCATCCAGCACGGCAAGCACCCCTCGCTGTACCGCGTCCACGAAGGCCCCACGCCCGAGAAGCGCCAGACGCTGCAGGCCTACCTGCGCTCGCTGGGCATCCCGCTGGGCATCTCCGACGACCCGGCGCCGCGCGAGTTCCAGCAGCTCGCCGAGGCCACCAAGGACCGCCCCGACGCGCAGCAAATCCACACCATGCTGCTGCGCTCCATGCAGCAGGCCATCTACACCGGCACCAACTCCGGCCACTTCGGCCTGGCCTACCCGGCCTACACGCACTTCACCAGCCCGATCCGGCGCTACCCGGACCTGCTGGTCCACCGCGTCATCAAGGCGCTGCTGGCCGGCCGGAAGTACACGCTGGACCCGGCCAAGATGAACGTGCCGCAGGCGCCCAAGCGCCCCGGCCGCGCGGCGCCGCCGAACCCGGCCGAGGCCCGCAACGAGGCCGAGCGCTGGGAGGTCGTCGGCGCGCACTGCAGCGCCAACGAGCGCCGCGCCGACGAGGCCAGCCGCGACGTCGAGGCCTGGCTGAAATGCCGCTACATGCGCGACCGCCTCGGCGAGGAGTTCGCCGGCACCGTCAGCGCGGTCACGTCCTTCGGCCTGTTCGTGCAGCTGGATGCGCTCTACGTCGAGGGCCTGGTCCACATCACCGAGCTGGGCGGCGAGTACTTCAAGTTCGACGAGGCGCGCCAGGAACTGCGCGGCGAGCGCACCGGCATCCGCTACGCCACCGGCGCGCGCGTGCAGGTGCAGGTCGGCCGCGTGGACCTGGACGGCCGGCGCATCGACTTCCGCCTCGTGCGCGAGGCCGACGAGCTGCGCGCGCTCGCCCGCGGCGCCGCGCCCAAGTCGGCGGGCAAGCCGGCAGGCAAGGGCGCCGGCCGGGCCCCGGCCCGGAAGCGGGCGCCGCAGACGGACGCCCAGATGGCCGCGCAGACGGCCGTCGAGGCGCTGGAAGACGTGCGCCAGGCCGACCGCGACCTCAAGCAGAGCCGCAAGGCCGCCGTCGCGGCGCTGCACCCGGTGAAGGCCGCGCGCAAGGCGGCGAACAAGGCCGCCAAGAAGTCGGCCGCCAAGCCGGCGACGCGCAAGCGCCGCTGAGTTGGGCTCAGCGCCCGGCCGCAAGCCGGGCGACCAGCTCGCCGGCCCGCGCCAGCGCCGGCCCCTCGCCCGCGCGGCCATGCTGCTCGACGCCCTGGCAGGCGATGGCGTGCGCGCCCGCCCGGGGCTGCTGCGCCCACAGCCCGCCCAGCCAGCCGGCCAGCACGTCGCCGGTGCCGGCCGTCGCCAGGCCCGGGCCGCCGCTGGGGCAGAGGGCCGGCGTCTCGCCCGGGCTGGCGACGACGCTGCCCGAGCCCTTCAGCACGACGGTGGCGTTCAGCGCGCCGGCCAGCCGCTGCGCGGCGGCCACGCGGTCGCGCTGCACGGCGGCCACGTCCGTGCCCAGCAGGCGGGCGGCTTCCAGCGGATGCGGCGTGAGCAGCGTCGTGCCGGCCGGGCGCTGCCGCAGCCGGGCCGCGAGCGCCGGGGCCGCGGCGACGGCGTTCAGCGCGTCCGCGTCGAGCACGAGCGGGCCGGTCTGGGCCAGCAGCGCCGGGGCGGCGGCGGCCGCCGCGTCGCCGGCACCGCAGCCGAAGACCCGCACCGCGTCCGGCAGGCGCGCGGCCGCGCCGCGCATCAGCTCCGGCCACGCCGGGTCGGCGGGCTCCAGGGCCGGCGCGTCCAGCAGGTCCACGTAGACCCGCCCCGCGCCGCAGGCCAGCGCCGCGCGCGCGGCCAGCCGGGCTGCGCCCTGCATGCCCGGCGCGCCGCCCACCACCAGCACCTGGCCGTGGCTGCCCTTGTGGCTGGTCGCGCCGCGCGCCGGCCGGGGCACGGGGCCCAGCAGCAGCGCGGTGGGCGCCTCGTCGGGCGCGACGCCCAGGCCGTCGAACCACAGGCGCCCCGCATGCGCGCGGCCTTCGCCGGTGAACAGGCCGGGCTTGAGCGTCAGCAGCACCAGCGTGTGGTCGGCCCGCACGGCGAGCTCACCGGCCGGCTGGCCGGTGTCGGCGAGCAGGCCGCTGGGCAGATCGACGGCCAGCACCGGCGCGCCGCAGGCGGCCATCGCGGCGATGGGCGCCCGCAATTCGGCGGCGGGCGCGCGGTTCAGCCCCAGGCCCAGCAGCGCGTCGATGGCCAGCGACGGATTCGCCGGCATGTCGTGGCCGACGTGGACCGGCACGCCGGCCTGCGCGAGCCGGCGCGCGGCGACCTGGCCGTCGCCGCCGTTGTTGCCGGGGCCGCAGGCCACCCAGACCGGGCCGTCGCCGCGCCGCAGCGCCAGCGCCAGCTTGGCCACGGCCAGGCCGGCGCGCGCCATCAGGTCGGGCGAGTGGACGAGGGCGCGGGCCTCGATGCGCCGGCTGGCGGCGACGTCGAACAGCGGCAGCGGGGCGGTGGTGGGCAGCAGCGGGTGCATGCCCGCGAGCTTAGGACCTGTTCACGCCTTCTTCAGAACACCCACCCCCCCTGCACCAGCACGCGGGTGCGCCCGGCGCGCTCGCTCATCGGCTCGCCGCCGGCGGTGCGGCGGGCGAGCTGCAGCTTGGCCATGCCGCCGCCTGTGGTCGCCAGGCTCAGCGAGGCGCCCACGTCGGCCAGCGTGCGCGGCTGGCCGGAGGGGCCGGCGGGGTGGGCCGCGCGCGCCCGGCCGTGGTCGGTGAAGACCCCCGCCGTCCAGCGCAGCCGGCTGCCCTGTCCGCCGCTTTGCGTACCACCCAGCGCCTTGTTCAGCTCCGCGTGCAGCAGCACCGCATGGTCGCCGCTGAGCTCGCCGATGGGGTAGGCCAGCACGCCGCCGCTGCCGGCCACGCCCATGCGTTCGCTGCCGTCGAGGTTGCGCCCGCTCAGCGTGATCTGCGCCCGCGCGCTGGCCTGCGCCGTGACGCCCTGCGGCAGTTGCACGGCGTGCGCCAGCCGGAGTTCGAGCTTGCCGTAGTCGCCCTCGGTCCGGTCGCCGGCCGCGTCCAGCGCCCGGGCCGTGGCGTCGCGGAAAGCGAGCCGCCCGTAGCTCAGCGCCGCGCTGGCCGTGGTCTGGCCGTCGTGGCCGGCCAGCAGCGCGTGGATGTGGCGCAGGCTCACCGAGGCGGTGACGCCGTGCGAGCGCTTGGGCGTGACGAGGCCTGCGCTGCGCACCTCGTCGCGCAGCTGCCGCGCGGCCAGCGCGAGGCCGGCTTCGATGCTGGTGGCCCGGGTGCGCTTGAGCGGCGTGGTGAGGTTGAGTTCGAGCGCGTCGGCGGTGCCGGTGGCGTCCAGCGCGGCGTAGCGGTCGCCGAGTTCGTAGCGGGTGCGCGAGAGCGCGGCTTCGGCGCGCGTGCCGCGGGTGCTCAGCAGCGCGGAGTAGGCCAGGCGCCCGTTGGCCAGGCCGGCGTGTTCGGTGAGCAGGCCGCTGGCGGAGAGCCGGTCGCCGCGCCCGGTGGGGGAGTTCCAGTCCACGGCGCCGGAGAGGCGCGCCTTGCCGGTGTAGCGCGAGCCGTGGTTGTCGGCCAGCAGGTAGCCGTTGGCCGCGGGCGTGGCCTGGGTGCCGACCGCGAAGTCGCTGGTGCCCACGCGGGCGCCGGGCATCACGTCGGCGCGCACGACCTGCACGCCGGGCGTGTCGTTGATGATCAGCATCGCGCGCTCCAGGGTGTCGAGCGAGACGATGTCGTAGCGCTTGACGTCGTCCAGCAGGCCTTGCACGACCGCGTCGTTGACGCGCGAGCGGTTGTCGAGCACGAAGCGGCCGTAGTTGCCCTCGAGCACGCGCAGCGTGAGCACGCCGCCGCCGGCTTCCTGGGCGGGTTCCTGGGCGGGCACGTAGACGCGCGCGACGAAGTAGCCGCGCCCGCGGTAGTAGCGGGTGAGGCGGGCGGCCAGGGCTTCGAGCTCGGCCAGGGTGTAGGCCTTGCCGGCCTCGCCCTGCAGCTGGGCCTGCAGCGTGGCGGTGTCGATCTCGCGGTTGCCGGCGATCTCGAAGCGCGCCACCTGCACGCGCGGGCCGCCGCCGGGCAGGGCCTGCATCGGGGGTGCGGGCGGGAGGTTGCCGAGCGTGGGCAGCGGCGGCGCGGTGTCGGGGCGCGGGGCGGGCGCGGGCAGCTGGCGCAGCGCGTCGCCGATGCCGGGCGGGGCCGTCTGCGCCTGCGCGGCGAAGGCGGCCAGCGCGAGCGCGGCCGACAGCGCCGACAGCGTGAGAAGGCGGGGCTCGAAGGTGCGGGCGCGGGGGGCGGAGCGGGTCGTCATGGACATCGGGGGCATGGGGGTGATGGGAGAGCGGGCGGTCAAGGCGTCACTCCTCGGCCTGGACGACGAACAGCAGCTGGTCCACGCCGGTGGGCAGGCGCACGCCGCCGTTGACGATCTCGGCCAGCGAGTTGCGGCTGAGCGGCACGCGCACGTCGGGCGGGGTGCCGGTGGCGGCCCCCGCGCCGGGCTTGAGCATCGCGCGGGCCTGGGTCAGCGTGACGCCGGTGCTGGCCTCGCCGCCGCGCGGCGCGGACACCAGCGCGAGCGCCGCGCCTTGCTCGAAGGCGCCGGCCAGGGCCTGCGGCATCGCCACGACGTTGGGCGCCAGGCCCGCCACCGGGCCGGTGGCGTCGCCGGGCAAGGCGGCTTCGGTCAGCGCGGGCACGGCCGGCAGGGTGCGCACGGCCTGCGCCACCACGGCCTTGACGGCGTTGTCCTGCACCGTGATCTGCAGCACCGTGTTGCCGCTGTCGGCGATGGCGTAGTGCGCGTCCTGCGCGGCGAACTGCGCGCGGATCTCGTAGACCCCGGCGTTGCGGATGGCGTCCACCTGCTGGCCGTCCTTCCAGATCGTGTAGGCCAGCGCGCCGGGCTCGGTGCCGGCCACCGTGTTGGCCCAGCTCTGCAGCACCAGCTGGTCGAGCTGCGCGGGGGTGACCAGGTCGGAGCCGTTGGCCGTGTAGAGCTTGCCCGGCTCGGCGCTGGCCAGGGTGTAGGTGAGCGGGCGGTGCAGCAGGTTGCCGGTGAGGCCCTGGCCGGCGCCGCCGGCCAGCTGGTAGTTGCCGGCGTCGGCACCGCCGAGGGCCAGGCCGGTGAGGGCCACGGGCTTGCCGCTGCCGGCCACCGTGTCGGCGAAGGCGGCGCTGTAGTCGAGGGCCAGCTGGTCGCCGGCGATGCGGTCGTCCGTGGCCTGCACGCTGGCGGCCAGCGTGCCGTCGAACACCTTGTCGGCGACGGTGAAGCTCAGCTGCAGCACGCGCGGGGTGATGAGCACGCTGCCGGTGGGCGAGCCGGCCAGCGCGTAGTTGGCGTTGCTCAGGCCCAGCGTGCCGGCGGACAGCGCCTGCGTGCCCACGCCCTTGCCGGCCAGCGCGGCGCTGCCGGTGAGGCTGGCCTGCTCGCCGGGCAGCACGCCACTGAGTTGCAGCAGGTCCAGCCCGGCCACGGCCGTGCCGTCGTAGGCCCGGCTGGCGCCGGCGATGGCGCTGACGGTGACGGGGCGGGCGGTGATGGTGACGTTGCCGGTGGGCGTGCTGCCCGTCAGCGTGTAGTTGCCGGCAGCCGTGCCGGTGAGCGCCAGGCCGCTGAAATCCGTGATGGCCTGGGTGCCGGCGTTGGCGCTGGCGAGGGTGGCGTTGCCGGCCACGGCCACGTTGTCGCCGGCCACGAGGTTGCCGATCTGCAGCAGGTTCACGCCGGCCAGCGCCGTGCCGTCGTAGACCCGGCTGGCGCCCGGCAGCACGCTCACGCTCACGGGCCGCGCGGTGATGGTCACGCTGCCGCTGGGCGTGTTGCCCGCCAGCGTGTAGTTGCCCGCAGCCGTGCCGGTGAGCGTCAAGGCCGTGAGGCCGGTGAGGGCCTGGGTGCCCACGTTGGGGCTGGCGAGCGTCGCGCCGCCGCCCACGGCCACGTCGTCGCCGGGCAGGAGGTTGCCGATCTGCAGCAGCTCCAGTCCGGCCAGCGCCGTGCCGTCGTAGGCCCGGCTGGCGCCGGCCACGACGGCCACGCTGACCGGGCGGGCGGTGATGGTGACGTTGCCCGTGGGCGTGCTGCCCACCAGCGTGTAGTTGCCGGCATGTGCGCCGGTGAGCGTCAGGCCGGTGACGCCGACGAGCGCCTGGCTGCCCACGCCGGATGCGGCCAGGGTGCCGGTGCCCGACAGGGCCACGCTCTCGCTGCCGACGATGTTGGTGATCTTCAGCAGCGCGTGGCCGGCGTCGGTGGTGGCGTCGTAGACGCGGCTGGCGCCGGCCACCGTGGTGAGGGCCACCGGGCGGGGCAGCACCAGGTAGCTCGATCCGTTGAGGGTGTAGTTGCCGTTGCTCAGGGCCAGCGTGCCGGCCGAGGCCAGGGTCTGCGTGCCCACGCCGGCGCCGGAGAGGGTGCCGCTGCCGGTGGCGGTGACGGTGTCGCCGGCCACCAGGTTCTGCACCACCAGGTCGGTGCCCGCGAAGGCGCTGGTGCCGTCGTAGGTCTTGCCGGCCTGCACCACGCGCGGGGTGATGGCGGTGCCGTCGGCGGCGAGCGTGACGCTGTAGTTGCCGGCCTTGCCGCCGTTCGTGCCGTCGGCCAGCGTGGCACCCACCTGCGCGGTGGCGCCGGCGTTGGCGGAGGTGAAGGTGACGGTGGGGGTGAAGACCAGGGTCTCGCTGCCCACCAGGCCGCTGAGCGTGCCGCCGGTGGCGCTGCCGGCGGTGGTGCCGTCGTAGACCTTGGCGCCGACCGTGGCGCCGGTGATCGTCAGGGCCTTGGGCGTGACGGTGGCGGCCACGGCCTGGCCGGTGAGGGGCGTGAAGTCGTAGTCGCTGGGCAGGCCCGAGCCGGTGACGGCCAGGCCCGCCACGTCCACGCTGGCGCTGCGGCTGCCCGCGTCGGGGCTGTCGAGCACGCCGGTGACGCCGGTGAAGCTGAGCGTGTCGCCCGCCACGCCGCCGACCGGGCTGGCCGTGACGCTGGCACCGGTGGTGCCGTCGTAGGCGCGCGTGGACACGCTCAGGGCGGCCGTGACTGCGGCCTTGCTGACCTCGACCGTGCCGGTGGGCAGGGTGCTGCTCAGCGTGTAGTTGGTGCTGGAGAGCGTGAGGCCGCCGATGCTGCTGACCGAGCGCGTGCCGGCGTGGATGGAATCCAGCGTGGCCAGGCCGCCCAGGCTGACGCTGTCGCCGTTGACCATGCCGGCGAGGTTGAACAGGCTGGCCGCGGCCACGTTGCTGCCGTCGTAGGCGCGGGTGGCGCCGTTGTTGACGGCCAGTGTCAGGGCGCGGGGATCGACGGTGAAGGCGCCGGTGGGCAGGGTCACGTCGTAGTCGGCCGGGTCGAAGCCGCTGGCCCAGGTCAGCGAGAAGATGTTGGGCGTGCTGGCGTAGGCGTAGCTGCCGGCGTTGGTGGTGGGGGAGATGGCGGTGCCCCAGTTGACCGACAGGCAGCCCGTGCAGCCGGTGAGGCTCAGGCCTCGACAGCGAGGGCAGTACGGTGTCGCCGTAGGTCATGCCCAGTGCGCCGGGCAGGGTCAGGGTGAGCGAGGTGGTAGTGGGCGTCCAACCCGCCTTGTGGACCGGATAGCCGTCATTGAACGTGCTCTTCTGCAGCCAGGGGCCGGTAGGGCCGAAGTCCCAGCCCGCGCCGGTGAACGTGGCCTTGTCCGTCATCTGGGCGGTGGGGAGCGGACGACTGTTGGTGATCGTGAGCGTCATTTGTCGGGGTTGTAGGTGTTGTCACTGCCCGGTGGCGAGACGGCCGGTGAACGAGCTGTCCCAGTAAGCTGTCGATCACAGTGATAGTGTAAAGACCGTTGCAATTGACTTTGCAAAGCCGACAAAGGCTCCCTTGCCCGACTCGGCGACACTGCCCACGTGGTAGCTGCGCTCAATGGTGGTTAGGTTCCCAATACGTTCACCAACGAATCCGCCAACTTGCTAATGGTACCGACTAATGCACGATACGTTGACGCGCGCATAGGAATCGGCTATATGCAAGTCCTTCCTGCGTGCGGCCGATCAAGCCGCCTGCTCTGTTTGTTGACATCCGTACCCTGGACCGAGCTGCGCACGATGTTGACAGTGCCGTGGGTTCCACGTAGGCGACCAACCCACCGGAGGTCTGAGCGTCCGAGACACTCAGATTGGTGACGGCGACGCCTGAAATCGATACTGGCCTCCACGCTACCGCAACCAGGCCGGCTGCGGAAAACATCGTGCCGCCACTGCTATGGATATTCACGTTGTCCAGGCGCAGATCGCGCACCGTCAGGTTGCCCCGGTCGCCGCCGAAGAAGGCAGCTATTCGCGTTCGAGGCGCCTGCGATGTCGATGTTGCTGATCGTGTGCCCCAGCCCCGTGAACACCGTGGGCGTGTTGCTGCCCGCCACGGAGTTCGTGAAGCTGATGCTGTTGGCATCCATGTTTGCCCCCAGCGCCAGGTACGCGGTCACGGTGCTGGTGTTCAACGCGCCGATCAGGTCGGCGGTCGAGGTGTTGCCCAGCGCGCCCAGGCTGGTCACCACGGTGTAGGTGTTGGTGCTACCGAGCCCGCCCGCTATCGTGGAGAAATTCTGCCCGGCCTGCAGCGAGATCGGCGCCCACACGTAGTAGTCCGAGGCCTGCCCGCCGACCACGCCGTCGTTCGCCGCCTGCCCGTACTCCAGGGCCAGCTTGCCGCTGGCGCCCGTGGCCGTGATGGGCTTGTTGATGTAGATGTTGCGATCGGCCACCAGCGACAGCGTCGTGTTGGCCGACCAGTTCACCGCGTCGTTGACGAAGATGTCGCCGTTGCCGCTGGTGCCGCCGTTGATGCTCTGGATCCCGACATGGTTGTTGTTCAACTGCGCCGACAGGGTGGCGCCGCTGATGTCGCCGCCGCTGGCGATGGTGTAGTCCTGCGGGTCGATCAGCCAGGTGCCAGTCTTGCCCTGCGGCGCGGCGGTGGTGATGTGCGCGCTGTCGGCGACCTTCACCTTCGCGGCGCTGGTCTCGATGAAGCCGCCGTTGCCGCCGTCCGGCGCGCTGGCGTCCAGCGTGCCGCTGACCGTGGTGGTGCCGCGCTCCATGTCGCCCAGCAGCACGATTTTTCCCTCGTGCTCGGCGATGCTGCGCGCGCGGATCTCGCCGCTGTGGTTGACCATGCCGTCCAGCAGCCCTTCGGCTGCCTTGGCCGTCAGCAGCACCTGGCCGCCATCGGCCAGGATGGCGCCGCCGTTGGCCACCAGGCTGTCCAGCGCGCCCTGCTCCAGGGTCACGCCGACCAGCGAGCTGCCGTTGAAGTTGAGCGTGACCTGGTTGCCCGCGGCCAGCGCGACGTGGCCCAGCTTGGCGCTGATGACGCCGTCGTTGCGCACCTGCTGGCCGATCAGCGCCACGTAGCCGCCGTCGGCCGCGTTGAGCGTGCCTTCGTTGACGACGCTACCGGCGCCGCTGCCGCTGAAGCTGGCCTTGCCGGCCATGAAGTCCGCATCGCTCAGGTCGCGCGTGGAGGCCACGAGGCCGGCCGTGTCCACGCGCGCGCCCTTGCCGAACAGCACGCCGTTGGGGTTGAGCACGAAGACCTGGCCGTTGGCCTTCAGCGCGCCGTCGATGACGGAGGTGTCAGCGCCGGTGACGCGGTTCAGCACCACGGCCTGCGCATTGGGCTGCTGGAAAGTGACGCTGGCGTCCTTGCCGATCGAGAAGTTCTGCCAGTTGATGGCCGCGCGCTGGCTGCCCTGGGTGACCGTCATCGCGCTGCCCTGCTGGGCGATGGCCGCACTGCCGGCGGTGACCTGCCCGCCGGTGGGCAACGTGCCCGGGCCGGCCGCGAAGGCCGCGCTCGCGGCGGCGACCAGGCCGGCCGCACCGGCCGCCTTGCCGCAGCTGCGCGCGGTCTCCGCGACGGCGACGAAGGCGCCCAGGCGCCGGTTCCAGACTTTGCGATAGATGTGGTTCATACGGGCTGCAAGACGGTGAGGAGCCACGCGGCGCCACCCCCACCTGGGCGGTGGCGCGCGCATGTGAAAAACAGGTGCAGCCAGTATTCGGAAAACGCTCAGATCCGTATACGCGGATCGCGCAAACCTCTATACGGATTGCGCAGTCGCCCCCTGTTCCCGCGCCGAAAGGCGGGGAATGCGTGAGGAGTTCACAGTCCAAAAATGGCGGGTCGCGGCCGCCTGGCGGCTGCCTGAGCGCCGGCGCAACATCCCGCCGGGCGGCGTGGCCGCGAACGGGTTCTCAGGCCAGCCGCTGCGGGCCGAGGGCCGTGATGTCGAGGGCCGGCGCCTGGCCGGCGACCTGTTGCGCCAGCAGCTGCGCGCTGCCGCAGGCCAGGCCCCAGCCCTGGCCGCCGGGCGAGAGGTTGAGCCACAGGCCGGGGCGGGCGGCGGCGCCGAGCAGCGGCAGGCCGTCGGCCGGCACGGCGCGGCGGCTGAGGCCCTGCTGCACCTGCTGGTGCAGCACCGAGCCGGGGAACCAGTGCTGCAGGCCGCGGTGCAGGGCCTCGAAGTCGGGCGTGGCCTTGGCGCGGGCGTCGGTGACGGCCAGGCCGCCGGTGACGCGCACGCGCTGGCCGCTGCGGGCCACCGTGAGGCCGCGCGAGGGGTCCACCCAGCCGCCCTTGGGGCCGAGGTCGGGATGGGCCTCCAGCAGGCGCAGCGGCGCCGTGACGGCGGCCTCGTGCCGGGCGGCGAGCCGCAGGCGCTGGCCGGCCAGCGCGGCCGCCTCCAGGCCGTTGCACAGCACGACGGCGTCGAAGCGCTCCTGCTGCGGGCCGGCCGGCTGCGGCAGGGTGTCGCCCGCGTCGCGCTCCACGCCGCGCGTGGGGGCCTCGGCGGGCGGCGTGTATTCGTGCTGCAGCGCGAGGCCGGCGCCCTCGGCGGCGATGGCGCGCACCGTCGTGTGGAAGCGGAACTCGGCGCCCAGGCGCTGGGCCTGCAGGCGCAGCTGCTGGGCGAAGAGGCGGGCGTTGCCGGCGCCGCCCTGGCCCAGCGCCAGCGCGGCGGACAGCGGCGCGTCGGGGTTCAGGCCGGGCTCGCGGCGCCGGGCCTCGCCGGCCTCGATCAGCTCGACCTGCAGGCCGAGCGCCTGCCAGCCCGGCAGGGCGGCCTCGGCGGCGGCCGCGCGTTTGGCGTCGGCCAGCGCGACGAGCAGGCCTTCGGCGGCCTCGTCGTCCAGGCCGAGTTCGCGGCGCAGCGCGGCGGTGCGGGCGAGGCTGAGATGGCTCAGCGCGGCGAGCGTGGCCGGCGCGTCGCCGCCGGTGCGGCCGGCGCGCCAGCGGCGCAGGCGCAGGCCCAGCGGTGCCGGCGCGCCGGCCTCGGCGAGCCCGGGCACGAAGGGGGAGAGCAGGGCGCTGCTGGCGAAGCTGGCCTGCTCGGCGACGCTGCCGCCGCGCTCGAAGACCTGGACCCGCAGCCCCAGCGCGGCCAGCTCGTAGGCCGTGGCCACGCCGGCCAGGCCGGCGCCCACCACCGCGACGCTGCGGCTCACCGCGGCACCCGGCGGGCAGCCGCGGAGGCGGTCGTGGCGCGGGGCGCCGAGGCGGGCGCCGCAAGCGGGCTGGCGACCGCGGCGGGGCGGCGTCGGCGGGAGGGGGTCATGGGCCGTGTATACTCTGCGGGTTTTGCCGGAGGGGGCAGCTTTTTGAGCTGCTTTCGTTCGGCAGGACGGTTGTGAGGGGTGGCGTCACCAGGAGGCTGGTGCCCGCCCGTCGCAACGAATCGCAAACCGGCCACGCAAAGGTGTTGTGGTTTGCGGCGCTGGGAATCCGTTCAGAAACAAGGGTTTCCAGATGCTGCGACGCAATTCGGGCCGGATTTTAGACCCAACCTTCGGAGCAAGACCCATGTCTGTCACGATGCGCGAGATGCTGGAAGCCGGCGTCCATTTCGGCCACCAAACCCGCTTCTGGAATCCCAAGATGGCCCCGTATATCTACGGCCATCGCAACAAGATCCACATCATCAACCTCGAGAAGACGCTGCCCGCGTTCAACGATGCGATGAAGTTCGTCCGCTCGCTGGCGGCCAAGCGCGGCACGATCCTGATGATCGGCACCAAGCGCCAGGCCCGCGAGTTCGTCGCCGCCGAGGCGCAGCGCGCCGGCATGCCCTACGTCGATTCGCGCTGGCTGGGCGGCATGATGACCAACTTCAAGACGGTCAAGACCTCGCTGAAGAACCTGAAGGACATGCAGGCCCAGGTCGAGGCCGGCACGCAGCCCGCGATCAAGAAGGAAGCCCTGCTGTTCCAGCGCGACATCGCCAAGCTGGAGAAGAACATCGGCGGCATCCAGGACATGACCGCGCTGCCTGACGCGATCTTCGTGATCGACGTCGGCTACCACAAGATCGCCGTCGCCGAGGCCAAGAAGCTGGGCATCCCCGTCATCGGCGTCGTGGACACGAACCACTCGCCCGACGGCATCGACTACGTCATCCCCGGCAACGACGACTCGGCCAAGGCCGTGGCGCTGTACGCCCGCGCCGTCGCCGACGCGGTGCTGGAAGGCAAGGCCAATGCCACGAACGACGTGCTGGCCGCGGTGGCCCCGGCCGGCGACGAGTTCGTCGAGGTTTCCGAAGAGGCCTGAGCCCCTTCCACCCTGCATTCGAAAGGGGCCTCACGGCCCCTTTTTCCGAACCGATCCTGGAGAACTGAAATGGCTGCAATCACTGCAAGCATGGTCGGCGAGCTGCGCGCCCGCACCGACGCCCCGATGATGGAGTGCAAGAAGGCGCTGACCGAGGCCGACGGCGACATGGGCCGCGCCGAGGAGATCCTGCGCGTCAAGCTGGGCAACAAGGCCGGCAAGGCTGCGTCGCGCATCACCGCCGAGGGCGTGGTCGCCGCCGCCGTGGTCAACGGCAACGGCGCGATGGTCGAGGTCAACTGCGAGACGGACTTCGTCTCCAAGAACGACGCCTTCCTGGCCTTCGTGTCCGCGCTGGCCGGCCTGGTGGCCGAGCACGCGCCGGCGAACGTCGAGGCGCTGTCGGCGCTGCCGCTGTCGCAGGAAGGCTTCGGCCCGACCGTGGAAGACGTGCGCAAGGGCCTGATCGGCAAGATCGGCGAGAACATGACGATCCGCCGCTTCCAGCGCTACACCGGCTCCAAGCTGGCGACCTACCTGCACGGCACCCGCATCGGCGTGGTCGTCGAGTTCGAGGGCGATGACGTGGCCGCCAAGGACGTGGCGATGCACATCGCCGCGATGAAGCCGGCCGCGCTGTCGGGCGCCGACGTGTCGGCCGAGCTGGTCGAGAAGGAACGCAAGATCGCCACCGAGAAGGCCGCCGAGTCCGGCAAGCCGGCCGACATCGTCGCCAAGATGGTCGAGGGCTCGGTGCAGAAGTTCCTGAAGGAAGTCGCGCTGCTGGACCAGGTCTTCGTGAAGGCCGCCGACGGCAAGCAGACCGTGGGCGCGCACCTGAAGTCGGTCAACACGACGGTCAAGGGCTTCACGCTGTACGTCGTCGGCGAAGGCATCGAGAAGAAGGTGGACGACTTCGCCGCCGAAGTGGCCGCCCAGGTGGCCGCCGCCAAGGGTCAGTAAAGACCCCTGCTGAATGAAAGGGCGCCAAGTTGGCGCCCTTTAAACTTCCGGCCTCCCCCCAGACCCACCCCCCGATTTCCGAGGACAACATGCCCGCGTACAAGCGCATCCTGCTCAAACTCTCCGGTGAAGCCCTGATGGGCGACGACGCCTACGGCATCAACCGCGCGACCATCGTGCGCATGGTGCAGGAGGTGCGCGAGGTCACCGAGATGGGCGTCGAGGTGGCGGTGGTCATCGGCGGCGGCAACATCTTCCGCGGCGTGGCCGGCGGCTCGGTCGGCATGGACCGCGCGACGGCCGACTACATGGGCATGCTCGCCACCGTGATGAACTCGCTGGCGCTGGCCGACACGATGCGCCAGGAAGGCATGACCGCCCGCGTGATGTCGGCCATCGCCATCGAGCAGGTCGTCGAGCCCTATGTGCGGCCCAAGGCGCTGCAGTACCTCGAAGAGGGCAAGGTCGTCGTCTTCGCCGCCGGCACCGGCAACCCCTTCTTCACGACCGACACCGCCGCCGCGCTGCGCGGCGCCGAGATCGGCGCGGAGATCGTGCTGAAGGCCACCAAGGTGGACGGCGTCTACACCGCCGACCCGAAGAAGGACCCGTCCGCGACGCGCTATTCGCGCATCGGCTTCGACGAGGCCATCGCCCGCAACCTGCAGGTGATGGACGGCGCCGCCTTCGCGCTGTGCCGCGACCAGAAGCTGCCGATCAAGGTCTTCAGCATCTTCAAGCCTGGCGCGCTCAAGCGCGTCGTGCAGGGCGAGGACGAGGGCACGCTGGTCCACGTCTGAGCCGCCGCGCCGACCGCCCGGGCGGCCCGTCCCGCAATTTCACAGGTATCGATCATGAGCATCGCCGACATCAAGAAGAACGCCGAAGCCAAGATGGCCAAGTCCGTCGAGGCGCTGAAGGGTGAACTGCAGAAGATCCGCACCGGCCGCGCCCACCCGGGCATCCTGGACCAGGTCAGCGTCGATTACTACGGCTCCATGGTGCCGCTCAGCCAGGTGGCCAACCTGACGCTGCTGGATGCGCGCACGATCTCCGTCCAGCCCTGGGAAAAGGGCATGGGCGCCAAGATCGAGAAGGCCATCCGCGAGAGCGACCTGGGCCTGAACCCGGCCAGCCAGGGCGACCTGATCCGCGTGCCGATGCCGCCGCTGACCGAGGAGCGCCGCCGCGACCTGACCAAGGTCGTGCGCAATGCCGGCGAGGACGCCAAGGTGGCCGTGCGCAATCTGCGCCGCGACGCCAACGAGCAGGCCAAGAAGCTGCTGAAGGACAAGGAAATTGGCGAGGACGACGAGCGCCGCAGCCTCGACGAAGTGCAGAAGCTCACCGACCGGGTGATTAGCGAGATCGACAAGCTGATCTCGGCCAAGGAAGCCGAGATCATGGCGGTTTGAGCGCGCGGCCCGACGTGACGACGCCCGACCGCCCGGCGCCGCCGCGCCACGTCGCCATCGTCATGGATGGCAACGGCCGCTGGGCCAAGAAGCGCTTCCTGCCGCGCTTCTTCGGCCACAAGGCGGGCGTGGACAGCCTGGTCAAGATCGTGCAAGCCTGCATCGACCGCGGCATCGAGCACCTGACCGTCTTCGCCTTCTCCAGCGAGAACTGGAAGCGCCCGAGCGACGAGGTGTCCGGCCTGATGGGCCTGGTGCTCGCGGCCGTGAGCCGCTACCTGGCCAAGATGGGCGCGATGGGCGTGCGCATCCGCATCGTCGGCGACCGCGACGCGGTGTCCGACAAGCTGCGCAACGCCTGGAACGAGGCCGAGGCGGCCACGGCCCACAACACCCGGCTGACGCTCAACGTCGCCTTCAACTACGGCGGCCGCTGGGACATCGTGCAGGCCTGCAGGAAGGCCATCGCGGCCGGCGTGAAGCCCGAGGAACTGACCGAGGCCAGGTTGTCCGGGTTCATGGCGATGAGCCATGCGCCGGACCCGGACCTCTTCATCCGCACCGGCGGCGAGGTGCGCATCAGCAACTTCCTGCTCTGGCAGGCGGCCTACACCGAGTTCGTGTTCTCGGACTGCCTCTGGCCCGAGTTCGGCGAGCGCGAGCTGGACGCCGCGATCGCGTCCTTCCACGAGCGCGACCGCCGCTTCGGCGGCGTGAAATGAGCCCATCGCCCGAGGAGCGAACCCCTTGCTGAGAACGCGCGTCATCACCGCCCTCGTGCTGCTGGCCGTCCTGCTGCCGGTGCTGTTCCAGGCCTCGCCCTGGCCCTTCGCCTGGGTGACCGTGCTGCTGATGGGCGCGGCCGGCTGGGAATGGGCGCGGCTCAACGGCCTGCCCGGCACCGGCGCCATCGCGGCCGGCGTGGCGCTGGCGCTGGCCTGCGTCTGGACGCTGCTGCTCGGCGGGCTGCATGCGCCGCCGCCCTGGCTCTGGTGGCTGGCCACCGGCACCTGGGTGCTGGGGGGCGCCTACGCGCTGCGCGCCGGGCCGGCCGGCTGGCCGCAGATCGCGCGCGGCGGCCGCCTGGCGCTGGGGGCGCTGCTGCTGTGGGGCGCCTGGCTGGCCATCACGCAGGCCAAGGTGCTGGGCATCAACTTCATCCTGTCGGTGTTCTGCCTGGTCTGGGCGGCCGACATCGCCGCCTACTTCGGCGGCCGTGCGTTCGGCCGGCGCAAGCTGGCGCCGGCGATCAGCCCGGGCAAGAGCTGGGAGGGCGTCTGGAGCGGCCTGGCCGGCGTCGTCCTGCTGGCGGCGCTGTGGGTCCACGTCATCGACGTGCGGGTCGCCGTCGATTCGCCCAGCCTCTACACGCTGCTGGTGCAGCGGCATGGCTGGGTCGCGCTGCTGGCGCTGGTCTTCCTCGCGGCGATGAGCGTCGTCGGCGACCTGTTCGAATCCCTGGTCAAGCGCGCGGCCGGCGCCAAGGACAGCAGCGGCCTGCTGCCCGGCCACGGCGGCGTGCTGGACCGCATCGACGCGCTGCTGCCGGTGTTCCCGCTGGCCCTGGCCTTGATCACCCTATGACCCGCCAACGCCTCTGCGTCCTCGGCGCCACCGGCTCCATCGGCGTCAACACGCTGGACGTGCTGTCGCGCCATCCCGAACGCTATGAAGTCGTCGCGCTCAGCGCGATGAGCCGCGTGGACGAACTGCTGGCCCAGTGCCTGCGCTGGCAGCCGCGCTTCGCGGTGATGCCGCAGCGCGAGGCCGCGGCGCGGCTGCGCGAGCGCCTGCGCGAGGCCGGCAGCCGCACCGAGGTGCTGGACGGCGCCGCCGCGCTGGCCGAGATCGCCGCGCATCCGGAGGTGGACACGGTCATGGCCGCCATCGTCGGCGCCGCCGGCCTGGCGCCCGCCATCGCCGCGGCCCGCGCCGGCAAGCGGTTGCTGCTGGCGAACAAGGAGGCCATCGTCGTCGGCGGCGCGCTGTTCATGCAGGCGGTGCAGGCCGGCGGCGCGACGCTGCTGCCCATCGACAGCGAGCACTCGGCCATCTTCCAGTGCCTGCCGGAAGACCGCGCGACCTGGCATGAGCGCATCGACCACATCGTGCTGACCGCCTCGGGCGGCCCGTTCCGGCAGCGCGATCCGGCGACGCTCGCCGACGTGACGCCCGAGCAGGCCTGCGCCCACCCGAACTGGGTCATGGGCCGCAAGATCTCGGTCGATTCGGCGACGATGATGAACAAGGCGCTGGAGGTCATCGAGGCGCGCTGGCTGTTCAACCTCGCGCCGGAGCAGATCCGCGTGCTGATCCACCCGCAGAGCATCATCCACTCCATGGTGGTCTGCCGCGACCAGTCGGTGCTGGCGCAGCTCGGCACGCCCGACATGCGCGTGCCCATCGCCTACGGCCTGTCCTTCCCCGAGCGCATCACGTCGGGCGCCAGCCGGCTGGACCTGCTGACCACGCCGGGCCTGACCTTCGAGGCGGCCGACGCGCTGCGCTTCCCCGGCCTGCACCTGTCCTGGCAGGCGCTGCGCGGGCCCGAGGGCACGACCACGGTGCTGAACGCGGCCAACGAGGTGGCCGTCGATGCCTTCCTGAACGGCCGGCTGCGCTTCGACCGCATCCACGCCGTCAACGCGCAGTGCCTGGCCGACATCGTGCCGGGCGATTGCGGCAGCATCGAGGCGCTGCTGGCGCTGGACGCCCGCACGCGCGCCCACGCGGAGCGGCTGGCATGACCACCGTCATCGCCTTCCTCGCCGCGCTGGCGCTGCTGATCGCCGTCCACGAATGGGGCCACTACCGCGTGGCCAAGGCCTGCGGCGTCAAGGTGCTGCGCTTCTCGATCGGATT
This sequence comes from Roseateles sp., assembly GCF_047654785.1. Lineage (GTDB taxonomy): Bacteria > Pseudomonadota > Gammaproteobacteria > Burkholderiales > Burkholderiaceae_C > Pelomonas. The sequence continues at coordinate 2,096,419 of NZ_JASGKQ010000003.1, read as the reverse complement.
CGGCCGCGTCGTCTGGCGCCGCATCGGGCGCGACGGTACCGAGTTCACGCTCAGCGCGCTGCCGCTGGGCGGCTATGTGCGCATGCTGGACGAGCGCGACGGCCCGGTGGCGCCCGGCGAGCGCGGGCAGGCCTTCAACCAGCGGCCGCTGCGCCAGCGCGCGGCCATCGTCGCCGCCGGCCCGGCCGCGAACTGGGTGCTGGCCGTGCTGCTGTTCGCCGCGGTCGCCTGGCTGGGCAGCGAGCTGCCCAAGGCCGTGCTCGGCACGCCGCCGGCCGGCTCGCTCGCCGACCAGGCCGGCGTGCGCGCGGGCGACTGGGTGCAGGCCGTGTCGGCCGACGGCCAGCAGTGGGACGCCGTCGAATCGCTGGCGGATCTGCAGGCCGCCGTGGCGCGCGCGCAGGCGCTGGGCGAGCCGCTGCACCTGTCGGTGGGCGCGCCGGGCCATGGCACGCGCAGCCTGCGGCTGGAGACCGAGCGCCTGGCCGGGCGCGCGCCGGACGCGCGGCTGTTCCTGGACATCGGCCTGTCGCCGCTGGCCGAGCCGCTGATCCGCCAGGTCGCCGCGGCCGGCCCGGGCGCGGCCGCCGGCCTGCAGGCGGGCGACCGGGTGCTGACCATCGACGGCCAGGCCGTGCCCGATGCCGGCTTCCTGCGCGACGCCATCCGCCGCGCGCACGACGGCGAGCAGCCGCGCGCGATGGCGTGGCAAGTGGAGCGTGCGGGCCACGTCGTCGAGCTGCAGGCCACGCCGCGCGTCATCGAGGAAGGCGGCCAGCGCATCGCCCGCCTGGAGATCGGCGTGGGCGGGCCGCCGGAGCGCGTGTTCGTCAGCCACGGCCTCGCCGGCGGGCTGTGGCGCGGCGTGCAGCAGAGCTGGGACATGGCGGCCACCACGCTGCGCCTGATCGGCCGCATCCTGACCGGCGAGGCCTGGCCCCGCAACCTCAGCGGCCCGCTGACCATCGCCGACTACGCCGGCCAGTCCGCGCAGGCCGGGCTCACGCCCTACCTCGACTTCCTCGCCAAGATCTCGCTGAGCCTGGCCGTGCTGAACCTGCTCCCGCTGCCGATGCTCGACGGCGGGCACCTCATGTATCATCTTTTCGAGGGTCTGAGCGGCCGCCCCGTCCCCGAACGGTGGCAGCAATTCATGCAGCGCATCGGTGCGCTGATCCTGCTGCTGATGATGGCCTTGGCCCTTTCCAACGACGTCGCCCGCCTGGCGGGCTGGCACTGAAACTCCCCGGTCCCATGTCCTTTCCTTTCCGCTCGGGAGCATCGCTGCGCCCCTCATTCCTGGCTTTGGCTCTCGCGGGGATCTTCCAGTCGGGGCTGGCCTGGGCCGTCGATCCCTTCGTGCTGAAGGACATCCGCGTCGAAGGCCTGCAGCGCACCGACCCGGGCACCGTGTTCGCGTCGCTGCCCTTCCGCATCGGCGACACCTACAACGACGAGAAGGGCGCCGCGGCGCTGCGCGCGCTGTTCGCCACCGGGCTGTTCAAGGACGTGCGCATCAGCATCGAGGGCGATGCCGCCGTCGTCATCATCGACGAGCGCCCCATCATCGCCAACGTCAACTTCGTCGGCCTCAAGGAGTTCGACACCGAGGCGCTGACCAAGTCGCTGAAGGACGTGGGCATCGGCGAGGGCAAGCCCTTCGACAAGGCGCTGGCCGACCGCGCCGAGCAGGAGCTCAAGCGCCAGTACCTGACGCGCAGCCTGTACGGCGCCGAGGTCACGACCACCATCACCCCGATCGAGCGCAACCGCGTCAACGTCAGCTTCAACGTGACCGAGGGCGAGCCGGCCAAGATCGCCGAGATCCGCATCCTGGGCTCCAAGGTGTTCTCGGAAAGCACGCTGCTGGGCCTGCTGGAGCAGACGACGAGCGGCTGGCTGACCTGGTACACCAAGACCGACCGCTACTCGCGCGCCAAGCTCAACGCCGACCTCGAAACCATCCGCAGCCACTACCTGAACCGTGGCTACCTGGAGTTCGCGGTCACGTCCACGCAGGTGACGATCTCGCCGGACAAGCAGAGCATCAGCATCGCCATCACGGTCAGCGAGGGCCAGCCCTACACCGTCACCGGCATCAAGCTCGAAGGCGACTTCCTGGGCCGCGAGGACGACTTCAAGCACCTCGTGTTCATGAAGCCCGGCCAGGCCTACAACGGCGAGGCCGTGGCCGCGACGACGCGCGCGTTCAGCGACCTGTACGGCACCTACGGCTACGCCTTCGCCCGCGTCGACAGCCGCCCGGACATCAACCGCGAGACCGGCCAGGTGGTCGTCACGCTGATCGGCGAGCCGCAGCGCCGCGTCTACGTGCGCAAGGTCATCATCTCGGGCAACTCGCGCACGCGCGACGAGGTCATCCGCCGCGAGTTCCGCCAGTTCGAGGCCGCCTGGTACGACGGCCAGAAGATCAAGGCCTCGCGCGACCGCGTCGAGCGCCTGGGCTACTTCAAGGACAAGGAAGTCAGCATCGACACCCAGGAGGTGCCGGGCGCGCAGGACCAGGTCGACGTGCTGCTGACCGTCGCCGAGCGCCCCACCGGCGCGATCACCGTCGGCGCGGGCTATTCCAGCCAGCAGCGGCTGTCGTTCAGCGGCTCCATCCGCCAGGACAACGTGTTCGGCTCGGGCAACTACCTGGGCATCGACATCGCCACCGCGCGCACCGGCCGCCAGCTGCAGATCAGCACGGTGGACCCGTACTTCACGGTGGACGGCGTGTCGCGCGCCATCGACGTGTTCTACCGCACCACCAAGCCCATCAACACGCTGGGCGAGGAGTACGAGTACGTCACCAAGGGCGGCGCGATCCGCTTCGGCGTGCCCTTCTCCGAGGTCGACACCGTGTTCTTCGGCGTCGGCTACGAAGAGACCGACATCACCACCTCCAAGGGCCTGCCGAACAGCTACCTGCTGTTCGTCAACCAGTTCGGCCAGCGCAGCAACGCCGTGCCGCTGACCATCGGCTGGCAGCGCGACAGCCGCGACAGCGTCATCACGCCGTCGCGGGGCAAGTACCAGCGCGTCAACGTCGAGCTGAGCCCGCTGGGCGACGCGCAGTTCGCGCGGCTGAACCTGCAGTACCAGCAGTACTTCGAGATCACGAACAAGATCACGCTGGGCGTCAACAGCGAGCTGGGCTGGGGCGCGGGCCTGGGCAACCGGCCCTATCCGATCTTCAAGAACTTCTACGGCGGCGGCCTGGGCTCGGTGCGCGTGTTCGAGGCCGGCTCGCTGGGCCCGGTGGACAACACCGGCTCCTACAGCGGCGGCAACCGCCGCTTCAACCTGAACGCCGAGCTCTACCTGCCGGTGCCCGGCAGCGGCAACGACAAGAGCTTCCGCATCTTCCTGTTCGGCGACGCGGGCAACGTCTGGGGCTCGCACGAGAAGCTGAAGTTCGACAGCGTGCGCGCGTCGGCCGGCATCGGCCTGTCGTGGATCTCGCCGATGGGGCCGCTGCGCCTGAGCTATGGCCAGCCCATCCGCAAGGAACGCACGGATAGAATCGAGAAATTCCAATTCCAGATCGGGACTGCATTCTGATGATGAGCAAGCTCTTGCAATCGGTGGCCCTGGCCGCCGCAATGACGGTGGCCGCCCCGGCCGTGCAAGCCCAGGAACTCAAGATCGGCTACGTCAACAGCGAGCGCGTGCTGCGCGAGGCCAACCTGGCCAAGACGGCGCAGATCAAGCTGGAAGCGGAGTTCGGCAAGCGCGAGAAGGACCTGCGTGACCTGGAAAGCCGGCTGCGCGGCGCCGCCGAGAAGCTCGAGAAGGACGCGCCGACGCTGTCCGAGTCCGAGCGCAGCCGCCGCCAGCGCGACGTCGTGGAGCAGGAGCGCGACCTGCAGCGCAAGCGCCGCGAATGGCAGGAAGACCTGACGCAGCGCAAGAACGAGGAGCTGTCCGTGGTGGTCGAGAAGGCCAACCGCGTCATCAAGCAGATCTTCGACGCCGAGAAGTACGACCTGATCCTGCAGGACGCGATCCACTTCAGCGCCCGCGTGGACATCACCAAGAAGGTGATCGACGCGCTGAACGCGCAGAAGTAAGCCGGACGCTCACGATGAGCCCGACGCCCCCCGTCGCGCTCGCCGAGCTGATCGCCGCCTTGGGCGGCGATTTGCTTGGTGGGTCCGAGGTGCGCATCGCGCGCATCGCGCCGCTGGACGAGGCCGAGGCCGACGGCATCAGCTTCCTGGCCAATCCACGCTACCAGGCCCAACTGGGCACGACGCGGGCGGGCTGCGTCATCGTCGCGCCGGCGCTGGCCGAGGCGGCGGCCCGGCGTGGCGACGCGGGCGGCGCGGTCATCGTCACGCCCGACCCCTATCTGTACTTCGCCCGGCTCACGCAGTGGTGGGCGGCGCGCACGCGGCCGGCGGCGCAGGCCGGCGTGCATGCCAGCGCCATCGTGTCGCCGGATGCGCGGCTGGGCGAGGGCGTGGAGGTCGGCCCGCTGGCCGTCGTCGAGGCCGGCGCCGTGATCGGCCGCGATGCCCGCATCGGCGCGCACTGCGTCATCGAGCGCGGCGCCGCCGTCGGCGAGGGCACGCGGCTGGCGCCCCGCGTGGTGCTGGGCCACGGCTGCCGCATCGGCGCGCGCGGCCTGGTCCACAGCGGCGTCGTCATCGGCGCGGACGGCTTCGGCTTCGCGCCGAGCCCGAGCGGCTACGTGAAGATCGAACAGCTGGGCAACGTGCGCATCGGCGACGACGTCGAGATCGGCGCCAACACCTGCATCGACCGCGGCGCGCTCGGCGACACCGTCATCGAGGACGGCGTGAAGCTCGACAACCTGATCCAGATCGCCCACAACGTGCGCGTCGGCAGGAACACCGCGATGGCCGGCTGCGCGGCGGTCGCGGGCTCCACGCGCATCGGCGCGAACTGCACCATCGGCGGCGCGGCCAACATCATCGGCCACCTGACGCTGGCGGACGGCGTGCACATCTCGGCGGCCACCACCGTCACGCGCAGCATCGCCGCGCCGGGCGTGTACAGCGGCCCGCATCCCTTCGAAGAGAATTCGAGCTGGCAGAAGAACGCGGCCACGCTGCGCCAGCTCCATGGCCTGAGAGAGCGTGTGCGCGCGCTGGAAAAGAAATGACTGAGACGACGACCCCGACGACGATGGACATCCACGACATCCTGAAGCGCCTGCCGCACCGCTACCCCATCCTGCTGGTGGACCGGGTGGCGGAGCTGGTCAAGGGCGAGCGCATCCGCGCGATCAAGAACGTCTCCATCAACGAGCCCTTCTTCCTCGGCCACTTCCCGCACCGCCCGGTGATGCCCGGCGTGCTGGTGCTGGAGGCGCTGGCCCAGGCCGCGACGCTGCTGGCCATCGAGACCATGGGCATCGTGCTGGACGACAAGGCGGTGGTCTATTTCGCCGGCATCGACGGCGCCCGCTTCAAGCGCCCCGTCGAGCCGGGCGACCAGCTCGTGCTGGAGGTGACGCTGGGCCGCGCCAAGGCCGGCATCTACAAGTTCTCGGCCCGGGCGCTGGTGGGCGAGCAGCTCGCGGCTGAGGCCGAGCTGATGTGCACCATGCGCCGCATCAATGATTGAGCCCACCCCCTACCGGCTTCGCCGGCCCCCTCAAGGGGGCGCACCCAGTGGCCTGGCAAAGCCAGCTCCACGGGTGCCGCTGGAGGGGTCGAACACGCGCTTTGCGCGTGCGTCTCTGGAGCCGGCATGGCTTTGATTCATCCGACAGCATTGATTGACCCTGCCGCCGAGCTGGACAGCAGCGTCGAGGTCGGCGCCTACACGCTGATCGGCCCGCACGTGAGGATCGGCGCCGGCACCGTCGTCGGGCCGCACGTCGTCATCGAGGGCCACACCACCATCGGCCGCGACAACCGCTTCTTCCAGTTCAGCTCGATCGGCGCCGCCAACCAGGACAAGAAGTACGCCGGCGAGCCGACGACGCTGGTGATCGGCGACCGCAACACCATCCGCGAGTTCTGCACGCTCAACGTCGGCACCGTGCAGGACCGCGGCGAGACGGCGGTGGGCGATGACAACTGGATCATGGCCTACTGCCACATCGCGCATGACTCGGTGCTGGGCAACCAGAACACGCTGGCCAACGGCGTGACCTTCGCCGGCCACGTGACGGTGGGCGACTGGGTCACCATCGGCGGCCTGAGCGGCATCCTGCAGCGCATGCGCATCGGCAGCCACGCGATGATCGGCTTCCAGGCCCACGTGGCGCATGACGTGCCGCCGTTCATGACCGTGGACGGCAACCCGCTGGCGGCGCGCGCCGTCAACGTCGTCGGCCTGAAGCGGCGCGACTTCAGCGCCGAACGCATCGGCGTGATCCGCCAGGTCTACAAGCTGCTCTACCGCAGCGGCCACACGCTGGACGAGGCCTGCGCGGCCATCGAGGCGCTGCGCGGCACGGAAGGCGGCGCGGCCGACGGCGACATCGACACCATGCTCGCCTTCCTCGCCGCCTCCACGCGCGGCATCGTCAGGCAGTGAAGCCCCTCGTCCAAGCAGCACCTCGCCGGTGCGGGCCGGCTTGGGAGCGGCCCGGCGCCCGGTCCGCGCGTTCGGCGGAGGTGTGACGTGACCCTAAATCCGGCAGTTGGGCATGCCCGAGGGGCTGGCGAGGCGGGCCGCTGGCAAGGCGCGACGACGCTGCGGGCTCATGCCCGCGAGGAGAAGCAACGCCGCCAGCGGCCCGCAGCGCCAGACCAGCGGGCGTGCAGCGCTGCTCATCGAAGTGCCGATCTCCGCATGGGCGACGAGGTGTTGAACCATCAGGACCTTCGATGAATGGCAAGCGGTCAACTGCCGGATTTAGGGTGATCCCGCCCCGCCTCGGCATGGTGGCCGGCGAGGCCAGCGGCGACCTGCTGGCCGGCCTGCTGCTGCAGGGCCTGCGCGCGCGCTGGCCCGGGCTGCGGTCCGAGGGCATCGGCGGCCCGAAGATGCTGGCCCAGGGCTTCGAGACCTGGTGGCCGCACAGCAAGCTGTCCCTCTTCGGCTACGTCGATGCGCTGCTGAACCTGCGCGAGCTGCTGGCGATCCGCAGGCAGCTCGGCAACCGCCTGATCGCCGACAGGCCCGACCTGTTCATCGGCGTCGATGCGCCCGATTTCAACTTCGGCCTGGAGACGCGGCTGCGCGAGGCCGGCATCAGGACGGTCCACTTCGTCTGCCCGTCCCTCTGGGCCTGGCGGCCGGAGCGCATCGAGACCCTGAGGCGCGCGGCCGACCATGTGCTGTGCCTGTTCCCGTTCGAGCCCGAGATCCTGCAGCGGGCCGGCATCGGCGCCACCTACGTGGGCCATCCGCTGGCCGACGCGATCCCGATGGAGCCGCCGCGCCCGGCGGCCCGCGAGGCCCTGGCGCTGCCGGAGGCCGACACCGTCATCGCGCTGCTGCCCGGCAGCCGGCGCAGCGAGATCCGCCACATCGCGCCGGCGCTGCTCGGCGCGGCGAAGCGGCTGGCACGGCCCGGCCGGCGCTTCGTGATGCCGGTCGTGCCGGGCCTGCGCGGGCTCGTCGAGCCGCTGCTCGCGGACGCGGGCGGCGCCGCCGTCCAGCTCGTCGACGGCCAGTCCCACGCGGCGCTGGCGGCCTGCGACCTGGCGCTGGTGGCCAGCGGCACGGCCACGCTGGAGGCGGCGCTGTTCAAGCGCCCGATGGTGATCGCCTACCGCATGAACGCGTTGAACTGGTGGCGCATGAAGGGCAAGGGCCTGCTGCCCTGGGTGGGCCTGCCCAACATCCTGGCGCGCGACTTCCTCGTGCCGGAGCTGCTGCAGCACGACTGCACCCCCGAGCGCCTGGCCGGCGAGGCCGAGGCGCTGCTGGCCGACGCGCCGCGCCGCGCGGCGCTGCACCAGCGCTTCGTCCACCTCCACGAACTGCTGCGCCAGGACACCGCGCGGCGCGCCAGCGATGCGATCGCCCAGCTCCTTCCCGCCTGAGCAGTCGGCCCTGGACTGGGCGCCGGCCACCGGCCTGGTGGCCGGCGTGGACGAGGCCGGCCGCGGGCCGCTGGCCGGGCCGGTGTTCGCCGCCGCCGTCATCCTCGACGAGCTGCAGCCCATCACCGGCCTGGCCGACTCCAAGGCGCTGACCGCCGCGAAGCGTGCCCGGCTGTTCGACGAGATCCGCGCCAAGGCGCTGTGCTGCTGCATCGCGCAGGCGAGCACCGAGGAGATCGACCGCCTCAACATCCTGCAGGCCACGATGCTGGCGATGCAGCGGGCGGTCCACGGCCTGCGCCTGAAGCCCGCGCTGGTGCGCGTGGACGGCAACCGGCTGCCGGTGCTGCCGATGGCGGCCGAGGCCATCGTGAAGGGCGACGCCAGCGTGCCGGCCATCTCGGCGGCCAGCATCCTCGCCAAGGTGGCGCGCGACCTGTTCTGCGAGCAGATGCACCGCAGCCACCCGCAGTACGGCTTCGCCACGCACAAGGGCTACGGCACGCCCGCGCACCTGGCCGCGCTGAAGCAGCATGGCGCCAGCCCCTGGCACCGGCGCAGCTTCGCGCCCGTGCGGGAGTGTCTGCGGTGAGCGCGCAGCTGCTGCACATCAGCTCGCGCGACAACCCGGCGCTGGTCCGGCTGCGCAAGATCGCGGCCGATGCCGGCGGCTACCGCAAGGCCGGCAGCGTCTGGATCGAGGGCGACCACCTGCTGCGCGCCGCGCTGCAGCGCGGCTGGCGGCCGGCGCTGGTCGTGCTGACCGACGCCGCGCTGCGGGACGCCGCGCTGGCGGCGCTGGCCGAGGCCGCGCCGCGCGCGCTGGTCGTGCCGGCGGCGCTGTTCAAGGCGCTGAGCGGGCTGGAGTCGCCCGCGCAGATCGGCGCCGAACTGGCGCTGCCGGCGCCGGCCGCCGCGGCGCCGGCCATCGACCCCGGCGTGGCCACCGTGGTGCTCGACCGCCTGCAGGATGCCGGCAACGTCGGCGCCATCCTGCGCAGCGCGGCGGCCTTCGGCGTGCGGCAGGTGCTGGCGCTGAAGGGCACGGCGGCGCTGTGGTCGCCCAAGGTGCTGCGCGCGGGGCAGGGCGCGCACTTCGGGCTGCGCCTGGTCGAAGGCCTGGCGGCCGACGACCTCGCCGCGCTCGCCGTGCCGCTGGTCGCCACCAGCCCGCACACCGGGCAGCTGCTGCACCGCGTCGCGCTGCCGTCGCCGTGCGCCTGGGTGCTGGGCCACGAAGGGCAGGGCGTGTCGCCCGCGCTGATGGCGCGCTGCGCGCTGACCGTCGGCATCCCGCAGCCGGGCGGCGAGGAGTCGCTGAACGTGGCCGCCGCCGCCGCCATCTGCCTCTACGAAAGCCACCGCCAGCGCGCTTGACCGTTGGCGCGCCCGGCCGGGCGCATGGGTAGGGGCATCGCCGGGCTTGCAATCGAGAATGATTCTCATTACAGTGGCGAGCATGTTTGGTGACACCCGCCCGCCCAAGACCGCGCCGCCGCCGGACCGCCGCCCGGCCGTCGCACATGCCGCCGCCACGCCCGTGCCGCCGGGCCGGCGCAGCATCGACAGCGCCACGCTGCTGGGCCATGGCAGCGAGCTGCTGATCCACCACCACGAGCAGGTCTACCGCCTGCGGCTCACGGCGCAGGGCAAGCTGATCCTGACCAAATGAGCCGCGCGGCGCCGCGGCGCCGTGCCCATCCTTCCGATTCCCCCGCTTTGCACCCAAGGAGCCCGCCGATGGATCTCTGCCAGGCCTACCGTGACGCCCGCGCCGCCGGCGCGACCCGCCACCGCGACATCGCCGAGTCCCTCGGCGTCACCGAGGGCATGCTGATCGACGCCCACGTCGACGCGCCCCGCCCCGACGGCGGCGGCCTGCAGGCGCAGCGCCTGCGCCGCGACTTCCCGCGCCTGCTGTCCGAGCTCAGCCGCGCCGGCGAGCTGATGGCGCTGACGCGCAACCCGCACTGCGTCCACGAGCGCACCGGCGTGTACGAGAACCTCAGCGCCCAGGGCGCGCCGGGCCGCGAGATGGGCATGGCGCTGGGCGACGAGATCGACCTGCGCCTGTTCTACAGCCACTGGGCGCACGGCTACGCGGTGCGCGAGGCGACGGCCCAGGGCGAGCAGCAGAGCCTGCAGTTCTTCGACGCGCGCGGCGTGGCCGTCCACAAGATCTTCACCCGCCCGGCCACGCAGATGGCGGCCTGGCAGGCGCTGCGCGCCGACTGGATCGACCCGCAGGCGCCCGCGCCGCAGTGGTCGGCCGAGGTGCCGCCGGCCGCCACCGACGCGCCCGAGGTGGACGCCGACGCCTTCCGCGCCGGCTGGGCCGCGATGCGCGACACCCACGACTTCTTCGGCCTGCTGCGCCGCCACGGCCTGACCCGCCGCACCGCGATGCACCTGGCCGCGCCGCAGTTCGCGCAGCGCGTGGACAACCACGCCGCCCGCGTGCTGCTCGAAGGCGCGGCCGCCAACGGCACGCCCATCATGGTGTTCGTCGGCAACCCCGGCGTGATCCAGATCCACGGCGGGCCCATCAAGCGCGTGGCGCTGATGGGCCCGTGGCTGAACGTGCTGGACCCGCGCTTCAACCTGCACCTGCGCGAGGACGCCATCGTCGAAGCCTGGGCCGTGCGCAAGCCGACCGTGGACGGCCTGGTCAGCTCGCTGGAGCTGTACGCGGCCGACGGCGAGCTGATCGCCCAGTTCTTCGGCCAGCGCAAGCCCGGCCAGCCCGAGCGCTGCGCCTGGCGCCAGCAGCTGGACGCGCTGGTGGACGACCCCGCCTGGACCGAGGAGGGCGCCGCATGCGCCGCCTGATGCTGCAGCGCCGCCACTGCCTCGCGCTGGCGCTGCTGCCGGCGGCCGCGCGCGCGCAGGCGGCGCCGCGCCTGGTCAGCATCGGCGGCGCGGTCACCGAGACCGTCTACGCGCTCGGCGCGCAGGGCCAGCTCGTCGGCGTGGACACCACGTCGCTGTTCCCCGCGGACGCCACCCGGCTGCCGCAGGTGGGCTATGCCCGCACGCTGTCCGCCGAAGGCGTGCTGGCGCTGGCGCCGCAGCTGCTGCTGGCCAGCGGCGAGGCCGGCCCGCCGCATGTGCTGGCGCAGCTGAAGCAGGCCGGCGTGCGCGTCGAGGTGCTGGACGACCAGCACCGCTTCGACGGCATCGTCGAGCGCACCCGGCGCATCGGCCAGCTGTGCGGCCGCGAGCGCGAGGCGCAGCAGCTCGTCGCCCGCATGCAGCAGGACTGGGCCGCGCGGCCCCGGCCGCCGGCCGGCAGCGCGCCGCGCGTGCTGTTCGTGCTGGCCCATGCCGCCGGCCAGCTGCGCGTGGCGGGCGAGGGCACCGCCGCCGACGCGATGCTGCAGCTGGCCGGCGCGCGCAACGCGATGGCTGGCGTGCAGGGCTACAAGCCGCTGACGGCCGAGGCCGCGCTGCAGGCCGCGCCCGACGTCATCCTGTGCACCGACCAGGGCCTGGCCGCGCAGGGCGGCGCGGACGGCCTGCTCAAGGGCCCCGGCCTCGCGCTGACGCCCGCCGGCCGCGCGCGCCGCGTGGCCAGCATGGACGCGCTGCTGCTGCTCGGCTTCACGCCGCGCCTGCCGCAGGCCGTGGCCGAGCTGACGATCCGGCTGCATGGACGCGCCGCTTGACCGCCCGCTGATGCGCTGGCCCGCGCTGCCGGGGTGGCCGCTGGCCTTCGCGGCGCTGGCCGCCGCGGTCGTCGTGGCCGCCAACAGCGGCGCGCTGTCGCTCGGCTGGGCGGACTGGCGGGCGCTGCTGGACGGCGAGCCCACCCAGGGCGCGCTGGTGCTGGCGCAGCTGCGGCTGCCGCGGGTCGCGTTCGCCGTCGTCGTCGGCGCGGCGCTGGGCCTGGCGGGCGCGCTATCGCAAGGCGTGTTCCGCAACCCGCTGGCCGAGCCCACGCTGCTGGGCATCCCCAGCGGCGCGATCTGCGCGGTGGCGCTGATGCTGACCGTGCTGTCCGCCTGGGCCGGCGGCCTGCCGCCCGCGTGGCGGCCGTTCGCGGTGCCGGTGGCGGCGCTGGCGGGCGCCTGGGCGATGTGCGCGCTGCTGCAGGGCGTGGCACGGCTGCTGGTGCCGGGCGCGGTGGCCGGCCTGCTGCTGGCGGGGCTGGCGCTGAACGCGCTGGCCATGGCCGTCGTGGGCCTGTGCACCTACGTGGCGACCGACGAGCAGCTGCGCACCCTGACGTTCTGGCAGCTCGGCTCGCTGGCGCTGGCCGGCTGGCCGGTGGTGGCGGTGCTGGGCGCGGCGGTGGCGGGGGCGCTGGCGATGTCGCGCCGCTGGGGCCAGGGCCTCAATGCGCTGGCGCTGGGCGAGACGGTGGCGGCCCAGGTCGGCGTGCCGGTGGTGCGGCTGCGCCGCGCGCTGGTGCTGGCGCTGGCGCTGCTCAGCGGCCTGGCGGTGGCCTGGTGCGGCATGATCGGTTTCGTCGGCCTGCTGGCGCCGCACGCGGCGCGCGGCCTGGTCGGCGCGGACGCCCGCCGCGTGCTGCCGCTGGCGGCCTGGTTCGGCGCGGTGCTGCTGCTGCTGGCGGACACGGCCGCGCGCACGCTGGTCGTGCCGGCGGAGCTGCCGGTGGGCATCCTGACCGCGCTGTTCGGCGCGCCGGTGCTGTTCGTGCTGCTCAAGCGCGCACAGCGCGAGATCGGCGGGGGCTGGTGAGCATGCCCCGCCTGCTGCAGCTCGACGCCGCCACGCTGGCCCGCCACGGCCAGGTGTTCGGCCCCTTCGACCTCGGCGTGGACCTGGGCGAGCGCGTCGCGCTGCTGGGCCCCAGCGGCGCCGGCAAGTCCACGCTGCTGAAGCTGATGTGCGGCGACCTGGCGCCGACGGCCGGCCGCGTGCTGCTGGACGGCCAGCCCATCGCCGCGATGGACCCGCGCCCGCGCGCGCGCCGCCGCGCGGTGCTGCCGCAGTCGCACCAGGTGGCGTTCGGGCTGCCGGTGGAACTGGTCGTCGGCCTGGGCCGCTGGGCCGGCGACGGCGCCGACCGCTGGGTGCGCCAGGCGCTGGCCTGGGCCGCCGCCAGCCACCTGCAGGGGCGGCGCTACGACCGGCTCTCCGGCGGCGAGCAGGCGCGCGTGCAGCTGGCGCGCGTGCTGGCGCAACTGGCCGACGTCGAGGCCGGCCTGCTGCTGGTGGACGAGCCGCTGGCCTCGCTGGACCCCGGCCTGCAGCTGGAGCTGCTGGACACGCTGGCCCGCTTCTGCCGCGAGCGCGGCCATGCGCTGGTGGCCGTGCTGCACGACATCCAGCAGGCGCTCAACGGCTTCGACCGCCTGGTGCTGGTGAAGCACGGCCAGGCGACGGCCGACCTGCCCGCCGGCGCGGCCGCGCTGCCGGCGCTGGAAACCCTGTTCGGCCTGCGCCTGCAGGCGCTGCCCACGCCCGACGGCGCCTGGGCGCTGGCCGCGCGCCGCCTGGAGGCGGCGCCCCCCATCCCCGCCCATCCCGTCCCGGAGGTCTCGAATGGCTGAATCCTGCTGCGCGGCCCATACCGCCATGCCCGTCCTCACCGGTTCGCGCCGCCGCCGGCTCTGGGAGCTGGGCAGCCATGCGCACTGCCCCGTCGTCGGCGTCTGCGTGCCGCTGGAGCGCGTGCGCGTGCTCGCCAGGAAGCTGCTGGTGCTGCAGGGCGACGAGGACGACTACACGCTGCACTGCAGCCTCGTCACCGCCGCCGCGCGCCGCAACGCGGTGGCCGAGGCGCTGCAGAAGGACCTGGAGCAGCGCTTCGCGCTGGAGGTGCGCCAGGCCGCGCAGGCCAAGTGCCGCGACAGCCTGATGGCCTGGTGGCGCGGCCGCGCGGCGCAGGGCGAGATCGCCGGGGCGCTGTGGGCCACGCTGACGCATGCGCGCTGCGACGAGTGGCTGGAGATGCGCGTGCTGGGCCAGGTCCACATGCTGCAGCACCAGGTGGGTGCGGCGCAGCGGGTGGACATGGTGCGCCACCGCGAGCTGGCGGCCGAGCACCAGGCGCTGGCCCGCGAGTACGCCGACGTGCAGCAGCGCGTGACCGCCTGGAGCCTGGAGCGCGCCCGCGAGCAGCAGGCCTGGGAGCAGGAGCGGGTGCAGCTGCGCGCCGCGCAGATCGGCCTGCAGACACAGCTCGCGCAGGCCCAGGAGCAGCTCGCCCACTGGCAGGCCGCGCGGCCCGACCTGCCGGAGCGCGAGCAGCTGCGCGAGCGGCTGGCCGAGCAGCTGGAGCGCAACCAGGCGCTGCAGCGCGAGATCAACCGGCTGGCCTCGCGCGCCGTGCCGGAGGCCGCCGCCGAGGCGCTGCCGGCGCCCGTGCCGGCCGCCGCGGACGAACCGCCGCCGCCCGCCGATCCGGCGCGGCTGGAGCACCGCGTCATCCTGTGCGTGGGCGGGCGCGGCGGCAGCGTGCCGCAGTACCGCCAGGCGGTGGAGGGCTGCGGCGCGCAGTTCCTGCACCACGACGGCGGCAGCGAGCACAAGCCGGCGCAGCTGGAGCCGCAGCTCGCCGCGGCCGACCTGGTCATCTGCCAGACCGGCTGCATCAGCCACGACGCCTACTGGCGCGTGAAGGACCACTGCAAGCGCCACGGCAAGCGCTGCCTGTTCGTCGAGACGCCCAGCCGCAGCGCCTTCGAGCGCGCGCTGGCGCAGGCCGCGGGCGCGGAAGCCGCATGACGGTGCCGCACCCCGCCGCCGGGCACGCGCTGCAGCGCTGGCAGCGCATGGCGCTGGGCGTGCGGCTGGCCTACCACCCGAGCCGGCCCTGCAGCATCGGCTGCTACGTCGGCGTCGGCCGGGCGCTGGTGCGGCACGGCTTCCTGCCCGAGCTGGAGGCCGAGCAGCGCATGTACCGCCTGCTGCTGCAGACGGCCGCCGACCTGGCGCTGCCGCCCGCGTGGCGCCAGCACTGCCTGAGCCATGCGCTGCACCCGCTGGCGCGGCTGACCACGCTGCTGGCGCACGACCCCTTCACCGTCACCGCGCTGCATGCGCGCTGGGACCTGGCCCACCGCCAACTGCCCACCACCCCGGCGGACGCGGACTGATTCCGGCGGCAACCGAGGGGAAGCCCGCTGCGGCGCGGCCCCGGACTGGCCCCAAACTGGGGCCTGTTCGCAGCCCCCTCCGCGGAGACCCGTCAGCCATGCCCCCGTCCGTCACGTCCCCCCATCAACTCGCGCGGCGCGCCATCGCCCTGGTGCTGGCCGGCGGCCGCGGCTCGCGGCTCAAGCAGCTCACCGACGCCCGCGCCAAGCCGGCGGTCTACTTCGGCGGCAAGTTCCGCATCATCGACTTCGCGCTCAGCAACTGCGTCAACAGCGGCATCCGCCGCATCGGCGTCGTCACCCAGTACAAGAGTCATTCGCTGCTGCGCCACATCCAGCGCGGCTGGAGCTTCCTGCGCGCCGAGCTGAACGAGACCGTGGACCTGATGCCCGCCCAGCAGCGCGTCGACGAGGAAAGCTGGTACCGCGGCACGGCCGACGCCGTCTACCAGAACCTGGACATCATCCAGAGCACCGAGGCCGAGTACATCGTCGTGCTGGCCGGTGACCACATCTACAAGATGGACTACTCGGCCATGCTGATGGACCACGCCGAGAACGTCGCCAAGAACGGCGCCGGCTGCACGGTGGGCTGCATCGAGGTGCCGCGCAGCGAGGCCAGCGCCTTCGGCGTGATGGCCGTGGACGGCGAGCGGCGCATCACCGCCTTCAAGGAAAAGCCCGCCGACCCGCCCGGCATCCCCGGCCGCGAGGACACCTGCCTGGCCAGCATGGGCATCTACATCTTCAACGCCGACTACCTCTACCGCCTGCTCGCGGAAGACCTGGCCGACCCCGACTCCAGCCACGACTTCGGCAAGGACGTGATCCCCAAGACCGTGGCCGAGCAGCGCGCCGTCGCCCACCCGTTCGGCATGAGCTGCATCCTGAACCCCAACGGCGCGCCGCCCTACTGGCGCGACGTGGGCACGCTGGACGCCTTCTGGGCCGCCAACCTCGACCTCGCCTCGATCAGCCCCGAGCTCGACATCTACGATACCGACTGGCCGATCTGGACCTACCAGCGCCAGCTGCCGCCGGCCAAGTTCATCCCCGACCACAACGGCATGCACGGCATGACGGTGAACACCATCGTCAGCGCCGGCTGCATCGTGTCGGGCTCGCACGTCGTGCAGTCGGTGCTGTTCAACAACGTGCGCATCCGCTCGTTCTGCAACATCCACCAGAGCGTGCTGCTGCCGGGCGTCAGCGTGGGCCGCAACTGCCGGCTCACCAAGGTCATCATCGACCGCGCCTGCGACATCCCGGACGGCCTGGTCGTCGGCGAGGACGCCGCGCTGGACGCGGCCCGCTTCGAGCGCACCGAGAACGGCGTCGTGCTGATCACCAAGCAGATGCTCGCCAGGCTGTGACGGCGCGCGTCCTGCAAGTCAGCGCGGAGCTGTACCCGCTGCTGAAGACCGGCGGCCTGGCCGACGTGGCCGGCGCGCTGCCCGCCGCGCTCGCCGCGGCCGGCGCCGAGCCGCGCCTGCTGCTGCCGGGCTTCCCGGCCATCCAGGCCGCGCTGGCGCCGGAGGGCACCGTCGCGCCGGTCGCGCTGCCGTGGAGCGAGGGCCGGGCGACGCTGCTGCGCGGCCGGCTGCCGGGCTTCGGCATGCCCGTCTACGTGCTGGACGCGCCCGGCCTGTTCGACCGCGCCGGCAACCCCTACGGCGACGCGGACGGCGTGGCCTATGCCGACAACCACCGCCGCTTCGCGCTGCTGGGCCTGGCCGCCGCGCGCCTGGCCGAGGGCGCGGACGCCGCCTGGCGGCCCGACGTCGTCCACGCGCACGACTGGCACGCGGGCCTGGCCTGCGCCCACGTCGCCGCCAGCCGCGCGCGCCGCCGCACCGCGGCGCGCACGGTCTTCACCATCCACAACCTCGCCTACCAGGGGCTGTTTCCGGCCGGCCACTTCGGCGACCTGGGCCTGCCCGCCCACCACTATGCGATGGAAGGCGTCGAGTTCCACGGCCAGGTCAGCTTCATGAAGGCCGGGCTGCACTTCGCCGACGCGATCACCACCGTCAGCCCCAGCTACGCGCGGGAGATCCGGACCCCCGAGCAGGGCTGCGGCCTGGACGGCCTGCTGCGCCGCCGCGCCGACGTGCTGCACGGCATCCTGAACGGCGTGGACTACGCCGTCTGGTCGCCCGCGCACGACCGCGGCATCGCCCAGGCCTACGACGCCGACCGCCCCGCCGGCAAGGCCGCCTGCAAGGCCGCGCTGCAGCGCGACTGCGGGCTGGACGTGGCGGCCGGCGCGCCGCTGTTCGGCATCGTCAGCCGGCTGACCGAGCAGAAGGGCCTGCCGCTGGTGCTGCAGGTGCTGCCCGACCTGCTGGCCGGCGGCGGCCAGCTCGTCGTGCTCGGCAGCGGCGACGCGCGGCTGGACGAGGCCTTCGCCGCCGCCGCCGCGCGGCATCCCCGCCAGGTCGCCCGCCGCACCGGCATGGACGAGGGCCTGGCCCACCGCATCGTCGCCGGCAGCGACGTGGTGCTGGTGCCCAGCCGCTTCGAGCCCTGCGGCCTGACGCAGCTCTACGGCCTGCGCTACGGCGCGCTGCCGCTGGTACACCGCGTCGGCGGCCTGGCGGACACGGTGGTGGACTGCACGCTCGAAGACCTCGCCGCGGGCACCGCCACCGGCTTCGCCTTCGACGGCTTCGACGCCGACGCCTGCCGCCGCGCGCTGCGCCGCGCGTTTGCGCTGTGGCAGCGCCCCGAGGACTGGGCCGCGGTGCGCGCCACCGCGATGCGCCAGCGCTTCGGCTGGGACGACGCGGCGCGGCGCTATGTCGCGCTGTACGGTGGGCTGCTGTCGGGCTGATGCCGGGCAGAGTTCGGCGCAAACTCCGGTCCTTTCCACCGGACCCGCCGCCATGCCTGTTTCCCGCTTCCCCGTGTTCCGCCACCTCGCCGCTGCGGCCGCCGCCGCGCTGGCTCTCGTGCCCGTCGCCTGCCAGGCCTGGGGGCAGGAGGGCCATGCCATCGTCGCCGAGATCGCGCAGCGCCGGCTCACGCCCGCCGCGGCGGCCGGCGTCGCGCAGCTGCAGGGCGGCGCCAGCCTGGCCTCGGTGGCCAGCTGGGCCGACGACGTGCGCGGCCAGCGCCCGGGCGACTTCAACCTGCACTTCGTCAACCTGCCGCGCGGCGCGCGGGCCTACGACGCGCAGGCCCACTGCGCGCCGTCCGCCAAGGGCGATTGCGTCGTGGCCGCGCTGGGCCGCGCGCAGCAGGCCCTGCGCTGCGGGCCGACCGAGGAGGCCCGGCGCGAGGCGCTGCGCTACGTCGTCCACTTCGTCGGCGACCTGCACCAGCCGCTGCACGCCACCGGCGACCTCGAAGGCGGCAACGGCTTCAAGGTCCATGGCAGCCTGCACGGGCAGACCTGCAAGGGCGCCTGCGCGCTGGAGAGCGGCAACCTGCATTCGCTGTGGGACGCGGGCCTGATCCGCCGCGCCGTCTGGGCCTGGGGCGCCTACGTCGACCGCCTGGAGCAGACGCTGCTGGCCACGCAGGACTTCGACCTGAAGAGCGGCGGCGACCAGCCCGCCGACTGGGCGCTGCAGTCGCACGCGGTGGGCGAGCTGGTCTGGAACGACCAGCTCATCCCCGCCGACGGCCGCATCGACGACGCCTACTACGCCGCCGTGCTGCCGGTGCTGGACCAGCAGCTGGCGCTGGGCGGCCTGCGCCTGGCCCGGCTGCTCAACGAGACCTTCGCGCCCGGCTCGTGCAGTGCGCCGGTGGCCGGCACGCCCTGGCCCGCCGCCGAGACCGGCCTGCGGCCGGCGGCCAACCTCGGCGAGCTGAAGGCCCAGTTCAGCGCCTACCGCGACGGCGGCGGCTACGCGCGCGACCAGGCCGCGGTCGCCGAGGCCGCCACCGCCTACGTGCTGGCGCGCGCCGGCCAGGTGGCCAGGCCGGCGCTGGTGCTCGACATCGACGAGACCTCGCTGGATAACTGGGGCCAGATGGCGCAGAACGACTTCGGCTACATCGTCCACGGCGACTGCGGCAGCGCACCCGGCACCGCCTGCGGCGCGCTGGCCTGGGAGGCGCAGGGCCGCGCGCCGGCCATCGCCGCGACGCTGAAGCTTTACCGGGCCGCGCGGGCCGCCGGCGTGGCGGTGTTCTTCATCACCGGCCGCAAGGAGGCCGAGCGCGCCGGCACCGAGGCCAACCTGCGTGCCGCCGGCTACGATGGCTGGGCCGGCGTGGTGCTGCGCCCGGACGGCGCGCACGGCGCCCATTCGGCCGCCAGCTTCAAGGCCGCCGAGCGCGCCCGCATCGTCATGCAGGGCTACCAGATCCTGGCGACCGTGGGCGACCAGCCCAGCGACCTCTCCGGCGGCTACGCCGAGAAGGCGTTCTTGCTGCCGAACCCGTTCTACCGGATCCCTTGATCAGATCGCCAGCGCGACGACCCCGGCGCCGATCAGCGCCGCGCCTGCCAGCCGCCAGCCGCGCTCGCCCTCGCCGAGCAACTGCCCGCCGAGCAGCGCGGCGAACAGCATGGACACCTCGCGCGCCGGGGCCACCCGCGACAGCGGCGCCTCGCGCATGGCCAGCAGCACCAGGATGTAGGCCAGCGGCCCGAGGCCGGCGACGGCCAGCACGCCCTTCCAGGTGCGGCGCAGTTCGGGCAGGAAGCCCTGCGGGTCGCGCAGCGCCACCGGCAGCTGCAGCGGGATGCGCAGCACGTTGCCGAAGTACTCGGTCATCAGCGGCGACACGGCCAGCACCTTGACCGCGTAGCCGTCCAGCAGCGTGTAGCCGGCGATCAGCGCGCCCGTGGCCGCGCCCCAGTACAGGCCGCGCCGGCGGCGCAGCGCGGCGTCGGGGTCGCCCGTGGCGCCGCGCGGCCCCATCGTGATGAGCAGGATGCCGCCCACCACGCCGGCCAGCCCCAGCGCGCCGAGCGCGCCCAGGTGCTCGCCCAGCAGCGCCACGGCGGCCAGCGACGACAGCAGCGGCCCGCTGCCGCGCGCCACCGGGTAGACCACGGTCAGGTCGCTGGCGCGGTAGCCGGCCAGCAGGCAGTTGAAGTACAGCAGGTGGACCGCCGCGCTGGCACCGACGACGGCCCAGGCCAGGCCGCTCCAGCGCGGCAGCTCCGGCACGCCGACCCACAGCGCCGCCGGCAGCCACAGCAGCGCCACGCCCAGCGAGCAGGCCAGCACGAAATGCGGCCCGCCGCCCCACCGCTTGGCGGCCAGGTTCCAGAGCGCGTGGAGCAGGGCGGCCGCGAGGACGAGCGCGAGGGCCGGCGCGGGCATCAGTACATCAGGCGGTCGGGCCGGATGTCGCGCAGGATGGTCGTCGCGATCTCTTCGATGGACTTGTGCGTGGACGACAGCCAGGAGATGCCCTCGCGCTTCATCATGGCCTCGGCCTCGTTGACCTCGTAGCGGCAATTCAGCGGGTCGGCGTACTTGCTGCCCGGGCGGCGCTCGTTGCGGATGGAGGCCAGCCGCTCCGGGTCGATGGTCAGGCCGAAGCACTTGCGCCGGTGCGGCACCAGCGCCGGCGGCAGCTTGCGGCGCTCGAAGTCCTCGGGGATCAGCGGGTAGTTGGCGGCCTTGATGCCGTGCTGCATGGCCAGGTAGAGCGACGTGGGCGTCTTGCCCGAGCGCGACACGCCCAGCAGGATCACGTCGGCCACGTCCAGGTTGCGGGCCGACTGGCCGTCGTCGTGGGCCAGCGAGAAATTGATGGCCTCGATGCGGTCGTGGTACTCCTGGCTCTCGGCCACGTCGGAGAAGCGGCCGACGCGGTGGTTGCTCGTGATGCCGAACTCCTCCTCGAGCGGCTCGATGAAGGTGCCGAACATGTCCATCACGCGGCCCTGGCAGCGCTCGCGGACGATCTTGAGCACGTCGCGGTCCACCAGCGTGGCGAAGACGATGGGGCGCTGGCCTTCGCTCACGGCGGTTTCGTTGATCTCGTTGACCACGGCCTGGGCCTTCTCGGCCGAATCCACGAAGGGCCGGCGCACGTGGCGGGCCTTCAGCGAGAACTGCGCCAGGATGGAGTTGCCGAAGGTCTCGGCGGTGATGCCGGTGCCGTCAGAGACGAAATAGACGGTTCTGGCACTCATGTTGGCGGCTCGTGAAGTTGTGGCGTGCCGATGATAGCCAGCCGACCCACTCGGCCGCGGGCGGTTACGGTGGGGTACGAACCGCCTAGAATCCGCCGCAATTCCTCGCGGTCAGCCCCATGCGCGCCTCCCTCCCCCCAGAAGAATCCAGAAATGGACGGAGCCGCGCCTGCCTTGAGCATCCCTGCTCGGCGCCGGGCCAGGACACCGCGGCGGCCCCGGTTTTTCAACCTCCCGGAGTTTTTTCATGTCCACCCTGTTCGAGGCGACCGCCCTGGTCGTACCGTTTGAGAACCTGAGGATGAGCGACGTCGAGTCTGTTGGCGGCAAGAACGCCAGCCTCGGCGAAATGATCTCGCAGCTCGCCGCCAGCGGTGTGCGCGTGCCCGGCGGCTTCGCCACCACGGCGCACGCCTTCCGGCATTTCCTGAAGCACGAGGGGCTGGACGCGCGCATCGCTGCGCGGCTGGCCTCGCTGAACACCGACGACGTGCGCGCGCTGGCCGAGGCCGGCGCCGAGATCCGCGGCTGGATCGAGAGCCAGCCCTTCCCGGCCGACCTGGAGGCCGCCGTGCGCGCGTCGTTCGCGCAGCTGACGGCGGACAACCCGGGCGTGTCCTTCGCCGTGCGCTCGTCCGCGACGGCCGAGGACCTGCCCGACGCCTCCTTCGCCGGCCAGCAGGAGACCTTCCTGAACGTGGTCGGCATCGACGAGGTGCTGCACAAGATGCGCGAGGTGTTCGCGTCGCTGTACAACGACCGCGCGATCAGCTACCGCGTCCACAAGGGCTTCGCGCATGGCGACGTGGCGCTGTCGGCCGGCGTGCAGCGCATGGTGCGCAGCGACCTGGGCTCGGCCGGCGTGATGTTCACGATCGACACCGAGAGCGGCTTCCCCGACGTGGTCTTCATCACCTCCAGCTACGGCCTGGGCGAGACGGTGGTGCAGGGCGCCGTGAACCCGGACGAGTTCTACGTCCACAAGCCGGCGCTGAAGAACGGCAAGCAGGCGCTGATCCGCCGCAACCTGGGCTCCAAGCTGATCCGCATGGAGTTCGCGTCGCCCGAGGAAAAGGCCGCCAGCGGCAAGCTGGTGAAGACCGTGGACACGCTGCCCGAGCACCGCAACCGCTACTCGCTGAACGACGCGGAAGTGACCGAGCTGGCGCAGTACGCGATGATCATCGAGCAGCACTACGGCCGCGCGATGGACATCGAGTGGGGCCGCGACGGCGTCGACGGCAAGCTCTACATCCTGCAGGCCCGCCCGGAGACGGTGAAGAGCCAGGCCACCGGCCAGGTCGAGCACCACTACAAGCTCAAGGCGCACAGCGCCGTGCTGGCCGAGGGCCGTGCCATCGGCCAGAAGATCGGCACCGGCCCGGTGCGGCTGGTCGAGAGCGTCGCCGAGATGGAGCGCGTGCAACCGGGCGACGTGCTGGTCACCGACATGACCGACCCGAACTGGGAGCCGGTGATGAAGCGCGCCAGCGCCATCGTCACCAACCGCGGCGGCCGCACCTGCCACGCGGCCATCATCGCCCGCGAGCTCGGCATCCCGGCCGTCGTCGGCTGCGGCGACGCGACCGACAAGCTCAAGGACGGCCAGCTCGTCACCGTGGCCTGCTCGGAGGGCGACACCGGCTACATCTACGACGGCCTGCTGGAGACCGAGGTCAGCGAGGTGCACCGCGGCGAGCTGCCGTACTGCCCGATCAAGATCATGATGAACGTCGGCAACCCGCAGCTGGCGTTCAACTTCGCGCAGATGCCCTCGGGCGGCGTGGGCCTGGCGCGGCTGGAATTCATCATCAACAACAACATCGGCGTCCACCCCAAGGCCATCCTGGACTATCCGAACATCGACGCCGACCTGAAGAAGGCCGTCGAGTCGGTCGCCCGCGGCCATGCGTCGCCGCGCGCCTTCTACGTGGACAAGCTGGCCGAGGGCATCGCCACCATCGCGGCGGCCTTCTTCCCGCGCCCGGTCATCGTGCGGCTGAGCGACTTCAAGTCCAACGAGTACCGCAAGCTCATCGGCGGCACCCGCTACGAGCCGGACGAGGAGAACCCGATGCTGGGCTTCCGCGGCGCGTCGCGCTACATCAGCGGCGAGTTCCAGGACGCGTTCGCGATGGAGTGCGAGGCGCTGAAGCGGGTGCGCAAGGACATGGGCCTGACCAACGTCGAGATCATGGTGCCCTTCGTGCGCACCGTGAAGCAGGCGGCCAAGGTGGTGGACATGCTGGCCGAGAAGGGGCTGAAGCGTGGCGTCGAGGGCCTGCGCGTCATCATGATGTGCGAGGTGCCGAGCAACGCCATCCTGGCCGAGCAATTCCTGGAGCACTTCGACGGCATGTCCATCGGCTCCAACGACCTGACGCAGCTGACGCTGGGCCTGGACCGCGACTCCGGCCTGGAGCAGCTGGCCGGCGACTTCGACGAGCGCGACCCGGCCGTCAAGGCGCTGATCTCGCGCGCGATCCGCGCCTGCCGCGCGACCGGCAAGTACATCGGCATCTGCGGCCAGGGCCCCAGCGACCACCCGGACTTCGCCGAATGGCTGGCCGAGGAGGGCATCGTGTCGATCTCGCTGAACCCGGACACGGTCATCGACACCTGGCAGCGCCTGGCGGCGGGCTGACCGCGCCGGCCCGGGGCGGCTTCTGCGGCGCATGCCGCGGGCCGTCCTGGCTTTCAGCACAGGGGCGGGGCCGCGGCTTCACGGTAGGCTCGCGGCTTCGCGTCATCACCGCCCCTTTGCCATGAACCGCCATTCCCTCTCGCTGCTGGCCGCCGCCGTGCTGGCCGCCGCCACCGCCCATGCCGAAGAAGGCATGTGGATGCCCAAACAGCTGCCGCAGATCGCCAAAGCCCTGAAGGCCGGCGGCCTGGCGCTGGACCCCCGGACGCTGAACGACCTGACCGCTTTCCCGATGGGCGCCGTCGTCTCGCTGGGCGGCTGCACGGCCAGCTTCGTGTCGCCGCAGGGCCTGGTGGTCACCAACCATCACTGCGCCTACGGCAGCATCCAGTACAACTCCCGGCCTGACCGCGACCTGCTGAAGCAGGGCTTCTACGCCGCCACGCTGGCCGACGAACTGCCCGCCGCGCCAGGCAGCCGCATCCTGGTCACCGTGGACATGAAGGACGTGTCCGCCGACATCCTCGACGCCAGGACGTTGGCGCTGGACGGCAAGGCCCGCAGCGACGCGATCGAGGCGACCGAGAAAAAGCTCGTCGCCGCCTGCGAGGCCGATGCCGGCCACCGCTGCAACGTCTACGCCTTCTTCGGCGGCCTGCAATACCAGCTCATCAAGCAGCTGGAGATCCGCGACGTGCGCCTGGTGCATGCGCCGGCCACCGGCGTGGGCCTGTTCGGCGGCGATGCCGACAACTGGGTCTGGCCGCGCCACACCGGCGACTACAGCTTCTACCGCGCCTACGTCGGCCCGGACGGCAAGCCCGCCGAGTTCAGCAAGGACAACAAGCCCTACCTGCCCAGGCACCACCTGAAGCTCGCGTCGCCCAAGACCAGCCCGCTGAACGAGGGCGACTTCGTCATGGTGGCCGGCTACCCGGGCCGCACCAACCGCCACCGCCTGCCGGCCGAGGTGGACTTCGCGTTCGGCTGGGAGCAGCCGGCGCGCATCCAGGCCATGGGCGAGTCCATCGCCCTCATCAAGGCCGAGACCGCCGGCCGACGCGACGGCGAGATCCGCATGGCCTCGCGCATGCAAGGCCTGCAGAACTACTTCAAGAATCTGGAAGGCCAGCAGCAGAGCTACGCGGGCAGCGACATCCTGGCGCGCAAGCAGGCCGGCTTCGACCGGCTCACCGCCTGGATCCACGCCGACGCCCGGCGCCAGGCGCGCTACGGCGCCGACCTGGCCGCCACGCAGCGCCTGCTGGCCGAGCGCCAGGCCACGGTGCGCGCCGAGCACCTGATGGGCTTCATGTCGCCCGCGCTGCTGAACGCCGCGCGCCAGCTCTACGAGGCCGCCGAGCAGCGCGCCAAGCCGGACGCCGAGCGCAAGAGCGGCTTCCAGGAGCGCGACCTGCCGCGCCTGAAGGCCGCGCAGCAGTCGCTGGACCGCCGCTACGACGAGCCGAGCGACAAGCGCCTCGCCGCCCACTTCCTGGCGCAGTACCTGGCCCAGCCGGCCGGCACGCTGAATGAAGCCTGGCTCGGCGCGCTGGGCCTGAAGGCCGGCCAGGACGAGGCCGCCGTCCGCGCGCAGCTGGACAAGCTCTACGCCGGCAGCCGCCTCGCCGACACCGCCACCCGCATGGCCTGGCTGGGCAAGGACGTGGCCGCCTTCAAGGCCAGCGACGACGCCTTCATCCGCGCCGCCGTGGCGCTGTACGGCGACGACCAGAAGCGCGAGGACCGCGACAAGGAACTCGGCGGCCAGCTGCAGAAGGCCTATGCCGGCGTGCAGCAGGCCATGATCGACTACCACGCCAGCCGCGGCGAGGCCGTCTACCCCGACGCCAACGGCACGCTGCGCATCAGCTTCGGCAAGGTGCAGGGCCGCACGCCCGGCGCCGACGGCGGCACCTGGACGGCGTTCACGACGCTGCGCGGCATCGTTGCCAAGCACAAGGGCCCGGACGAGGCGGGCGGCGAGTTCAACGCGCCGGCCGAGCAGCTGGCCGCCATCCAGGCGCGCCAGTTCGGCGACTACTACGTCAAGGCGCTGGACTCGGTGCCGGTGAACTTCCTGTCCACGCTGGACACCACCGGTGGCAATTCCGGCAGCCCGGTGCTGAACAAAAAGGCCGAGCTGGTGGGCCTGCTGTTCGACGGCACGCTGGACGCGGTGATCTCCGACTGGGACTTCAACCCCCGGATGGTCCGCAGCATCAGCGTCGACGCGCGCTACATGCTGTGGCAGATGCGCACCGTCGACCGGGCCACGCGGCTGCTGGACGAAATGGGCATCCGCTGAGGCCCGGCCGCGCATGGCCGGCGACAACCTGCGCGACCTCCAGGCCTTCCTGGCGGTGTCCGAGGCGCACAGCTTCACCCGCGCCGCGGCGCGGCTGGGCGTGTCGCAGTCGGCGCTGAGCCAGACCATCCGCGGGCTGGAGGAGCGCATGGACATGCCGCTGTTCGTGCGCACCACGCGCCGGGTCTCGCTGACCGAGGCCGGCGAGCGCCTGCTGGCGCTGGTGGGCCCGGCGATGGAGGAAATCCGCCAGGGCCTGGCGCAGATGAGCGCGCTGCGCCGCCGCCCGGCCGGCACGCTGCGCATCTCGGCGGACGAGTACGCCGTCCACGCCGTGCTGTGGCCGGCGCTGCCGGCCTTCCTGGCCGCCTACCCGGACATCAAGGTCGAGATCACCACCGACTACGGCTTGACCGACATCGTCGGCCAGCGCTACGACGCCGGCGTGCGCCGCGGCGGCCTGGTCTCCAAGGACATGATCGCGGTGCGCATCGGGCCGGACATGCCGATGGCCGTCGTCGGCGCGCCGGCCTACTTCGAGCGCCGCGGCCGGCCCCGGCTGCCGGAGCAGCTCATCGAGCACGACTGCATCAACCTGCGCCTGCCGGCGCAGGGCCTGTACGGCTGGACCTTCCGCAAGGGCGGGCAGGAGCAGCGGCTCAAGGTGGACGGGCAGCTGGTGCTCAACAGCCTGTTGCAGATCGTCGAGGCGGCGCGGGCCGGCCTGGGCCTGGCCCACGTGCCCGAGGCGCTGGTGCGCCCGCACATCGAGTCCGGCGCCCTCGTCGAGGTGCTGCGCGACTGGCGCCACACCTACGAGGCCTACCATCTCTACTACCCCAACCGCCGCAAGCCGCCGGCCCTGGAACTGCTGGTGGAGGCGCTGCGGGCATGACGCGCCGGCTCGCCACCCTCACCGCCTGCCTGGCCGCGGCCCTGGCGCTGGCGGCCTGCGCGCCGCTGGCGCCGCGCCCGCCCGGCGCCGAGCAGGCCGCGCCGCGCCCGACCGCCGCCGACTTGCTGGCGCTGCAGCCGGGGGACCTCAGCTGGCCCGCCACGTCCACGGCCGGCGAGCGGGCGCAGCGCGAGCAGGCGCTGGCCGGCATCCGCGCGGTGCTGGCGCTGCCACCCGGCCCCGCGCGCGACGCGGCGCTGCCGGCGCTGTTCGACGCCGTGGCCCACTACAACGCCGAGGCGGACGCCGCGCGGCCGCTGCTGCTGGCGGCGCTGCCCACGCTGGGCACGCGCGACGCCGAGACGCAGCGCGCGCTGCTCACCGCCGCGCACACGCTCTACCCCGCCGAGGCCGCGCCGCTGCTGTGGCCGCTGCTGCCGCAGCTCGGCGCCAGCAAGCCCTTCGCGATCGCCGCCTACACGCTGCTGCAGGCCGACCCCGGCGCCGCGCCGCGGTTGGCCGCGCTCGTGCCGGCGCAGTTCCCGGGCTGGGCCGACGACGCGCGGCTGCTCGCGCTGATGCAGCGCCTGCAGCCGCCGCCGGCCGCCGCGCCGCCGCCGCTGGCCGAGCTGCTGGCCGCGCCGCTGCGCCCGGGCTTCCCGGTCATCTACAGCCTGCAGCGCCCCGGCCGCCAGCGCATGGGCCTGGCGCTGGTGCGCGGCGCCGACGGCCGCTTCGTGCGCGACGCGGCCGGCCGGCTGTTCACGTCGCCGCAGCTCGCGCTCGCGCGCAGCGGCCTGCCCGGCACCCTCACCAACGGCAACACGCCGCAGGGCCTGTTCACCATCGTCGGCGCCGGCACGGCCCGCAACCCCGACATCGGCCCCACGCCCTATCTGCACAGCAAGCTGCCGATCGAGGCCACGCCCGCCGAGTTCGAGCACGTGGACGCCACCGGCGCCGCTGCCTGGAGCGAGGCGCTGTACGACAGCTACCTGTCGCCGCGCTGGCGCGCCTGGGCGCCGTTCAAGGAAGCCTGGCTGGCCGGCCGCGCCGGGCGCGACGAGCTGCTCATCCACGGCAGCACCATCAACCCCGCCTACCACGCCGGCGCGGCCTATTTCCCCGGCACGCCGCAGCAGGGCTGCCTGGTGTCCGGCGAGGACTGGGACCCGGCCACCGGTCGCCTGCTCGCCAGCCGCCATCTGGCGCTGGCCCAGGCCTATGCCGCCGCGGGCGCGCGGGCCGACCTGGCCGGCTACCTGGTCGTCGTCGAGCTGCCGGGCGATGGCGAGGTCACGCCGGCCGAGGCGCAGGCGCTGGTGACGGCGGCGGGGCGCTGAGCGCGCGTTCTGGCAGCATGGGCGCCATGCGACCCTTTGCCCTCCTTGCCCTCGTCACCGCCGCGCTGGCCTCGGCCGCCGCGTCCGCCACCCCCGCTCCGGCGCTCGCGCCCAGCGCCGACGGCCAGGAGCTGCTGGACGCCGCCAGCGGCCACGCCTGGGCGCGCTGCGTCGAAGGCATGCAGTGGGACGGCCGCGGCTGCCTGGGCCGGCCGGCGCTGTTCACGCACGCCGAGGCGCTGGCGATGGCCCGCGCGCGCAGCCAGGCGCAGGGGCGGACCTGGCGCGTGCCGCGCGTGCAGGAGCTGCGCCAGTTCGGCGAGCGGCTGGCGCGCGCGCCGCAGCCGGCCGCGCTGGCGCCGGCCGCCCCGGCGGGCTGGTACTGGACCAGCACCGTGCGCATCGACAGCGAGGCGGTGAACCCCTACGCCTACGGCAACGTGCAGCGCGGCAGCACCGGCGCGCGCAGCGACCGGCTGGTGCTGCAGACCGGCTGGGCGGTGGACCCGCGCAGCGGCGAGGCGCGCGGCGACCTGCCGCGCCGCGAACGGCTGCCGCTGCGGCTGCTGCGCGTGGAGTGAGCGCCGCCATGCTCAAGACCCTGGGCTTGTTCATCGCCACCGCGCTGGCCGAGATCGTCGGCTGCTACCTGCCCTGGCTGTGGCTGCGCCAGGGCGGCCCGGCCTGGCTGCTGCTGCCGGGCGCGGCCAGCCTGGCGCTGTTCGCGTGGCTGCTGTCGCTGCACCCGACGGCGGCCGGGCGCGTCTACGCGGCCTACGGCGGCGTCTACATCGGCGTGGCCATCGTCTGGCTGATGTTGGTGGACGGGGTGAAGCCGACGCTGACCGATTGGCTCGGCGTGGCGCTCTGCCTGGCCGGCATGGCGGTCATCATGTTTGGGCCGCGCGCGGCGGCGTGAGCGGCGCGCGCAGCCCCTCCCGCCGTCCCGCTAGGTGACTTCCAGCGTCGCCGAGAAGCTGGATGGCGGTGTGTCGTCCGGCGCCCAGGCGCGGCGCAGCGCCGCGTTGACCGCGTGGCACCCCGGCGCGATGGCGCGCAGGCGCAGCACGCGCTCGCCGCCGCCGCCGGGGGCGCTGCCCGCGGGCACCTGCTCATCCGCCAGCAGGCTCAGGCCGGGCGGCACGGCCAATTCCCAGCGGTAGCCCGTCGTCGGGTTCTCGGGCAGCCGCAGCAGCACGTCGTCGCCGACGGTGGCGCGCAGGGCGCCGCCGTGCTGCGCCTGGGTCAGCAGATGCTCGGCCATGGCGGGCTACCAGACGTAGGCTTCGTGGATCATGCCGTCCGCTTCGTCGCGGTAGTTGTACGGCGCCTGTGCCTGCTTGGCGTGGGCGCCGAGCAGGGTGAGGGCCATGACCGCGCTGTCCGAGTTGTTGGCCAGCTTCTTCCAGCCGACGCCGTTGACATGGACCCAGGCGTTGCGGTTCTGGTTCATGGACCACAGCGCGGTGACGCGCTTGTCGTTGTTCCAGGCGGTGATGCCGCCGTCGCCGTCGCCCGAGGCGTTCAGCGAGTCGGGCGTCAGCGTGGGCGCGCCGTCCGCCGCGCCGCTGCCCGCGCTGTCGCTGGTGTCGTCGGCCTGGGGCGGGGTCAGGGAGGGGGCTTGGTCGCTCATGGCGCTTCCTTCGGTGGTGGTCTGGAGGTTGGAGGGGTCGCGCATCGGCATGCCGGCATTGCCCGCCGCCTTCTTGCTGCCGCATCCGCAGTCGTTGCTCATGGTGAACCTCCCGTTCAGAACACGTAGGCCTGCTTGATGACGCCGCCTTCCTGGTAGACGTTCACCAGGCTCTTCGTCAGCTTGGCGCTGGACAAGAGGGTCAGCAGGTCGATGAAGATGTTGTCGTTGTCGAAGGCGATGCGCCTCCAGCCGATGTTGCCGTCGAGGTAGACCCAGGCGTTGCGGTTCTGGTCGATGCTCCACAGGCCGAGCACCTTGCGGCCGTTGAGCCAGCCGGTCTCGATCACGCCGTCCACGGCCCACATCTGCGCGTCGATGCCGCACTGGCCGTAGGCGATGTTGAAGAAGCCCTGCGCGCCCCAGTTGGTGCCCCAGCTGTTCTTGCAGATCCAGTAGCCCCCCGCGTCGTTGTAGCCGACGACGCAGACGCAATGGCCGCCTGCCGCCGCGCCGCTGACGTGCTTGTAGACCCCGCTCTTGTACGAGAAGAAATCGTTGTAGACCGTGAAGGCGGCGGACAGCGGGCCGCGCGTCGACAGCCAGGTCTTCATCTCGGCCGCCGTGTTGATCGGGTGCCAGTTGCTGATCTTGGTCAGGCGGTTCTGCCAGTCGGCACAGCGGTTGCTGCAGTTCTGGTCCGCGGCGGTGTAGGGGTAGCAGGCCTCGTCCGCGACGCCATCCGTCTTGAACGCGTCCAGCCCCTTGTCGCACCACCAGCCGTTGTTGCAGTTGCGGCCCTGGGCCCGCGCGATGCAGTAGAACAGGTGGGCCTCGGAGAGATCCACCGCCAGGCTGGCGTCGTCGCGCTGCACGCGGAACGTGCCTTCCACCGCGGCGGCGCTGCCGAACGCGACGCAGGAGCCGCAGCCGCCCTGGTCCTTCACCGGGGTGATGAAGTTCTTGCCGCCCACGTTGCGCAGGTCGTAGGACGCCGGGGCGCCCTCGGCGGACAAGGCCATCGCCGCGTCGCGGTTGGCTGCCGCGGCGCGTTCGCGGTCCAGCAATTCGGCTTCGCCACCCGGCGGCGTGGCGCCGAGGCGCAGCCGCTTATCCTGGTCCGGCAGTTCGGACACGCTCGTCACGCCCGCCTGCCAGGCTTCGCCTGCCTGGGCCACCGCGCTTTGCAGGGCGGCCGCATCCATTTTCTCGAGTGCCATGGGACTGTCTCCCGCGAGTCGATTCGGGTCCCGGGCAGGGCGATCTCCCTGGCGGAACCGCGCCGGAGGACTCGCTCTCGGCGCGGCCGCATCGTGTGCCCGGGCGCCGTGCGATGCCATCCGCAAGCGGAGGGAAGCCGCCCCGAAACAGTCCACAAGATTGAGGTGAAGGCGCGTCGCCATCGACTTCGCCTCATCAAGCCGCAGGATCGGCGCGCCCTCGGGGGAGGAGAACCACGGCGCGCAGAACCCGTGGCGGGCCACCCCGCGCCGCTTGAGCCGCGCGGCTGCGGGCCGGCGTCTCAGGCCGCCGGGTAGCTGCCCGGCACCAGGATGTCCCGCGTCACGTTCGTCAGCTGCGTGTGGCCGCAGAAGGCCATGCTGACGTCGAGTTCCTTGTGGATGATCTGCAGCGCCTTCGTGACGCCGGCCTCGCCCATCGCGCCCAGGCCGTAGGCCATCGCGCGGCCGATCATCGTGCCGCGGGCGCCCAGCGCCCAGGCCTTCAGCACGTCCTGGCCGGAGCGGATGCCGCCGTCCATCCAGACCTCGGTCCGGCTGCCCACCTCGGCGGCGATGGCCGGCAGCGCGTGGATGCTGCTGGGCGCGCCGTCCAGCTGCCGGCCACCGTGGTTGCTGACGACGATGGCGTCGGCGCCGGCCTGCACGGCGAGCTTGGCGTCCTCGACGTCCATGATGCCTTTCAGGATCAGCTTGCCGCCCCACTGTTCCTTGACCCAGGCGATGTCGGCCCAGGACAGGCGCGGGTCGAACTGCTCGTTGGTCCAGGCCGACAGCGAGCGCATGTCGCTCACGCCCTTGACGTGGCCGACGAGGTTGCGGAAGGTGTGGCGCTTCGTGCCCGCCATGCCCAGCACCCAGCGCGGCTTGGTGGCCAGGTTGATGAGGTTGGCCAGCGTCGGCCGCGGCGGCGCGGTGAGGCCGTTCTTCAGGTCCTTGTGGCGCTGGCCGATGACCTGCAGGTCCAGCGTCAGCACCAGGGCGGAGCATTTGGCGGCCTTGCAGCGGCCGATCATGCGCGCCATCGCGTCGCGGTCGCGCATCATGTAGAGCTGGAACCAGAAGGGCGCGGACGTGTGCTCGGCGATGTCCTCGATGGAGCAGATGCTCATCGTCGACAGCGTGAACGGGATGCCGAACTTCTCGGCCGCGCGCGCGGCGTGGATCTCGCCGTCGGCGTGCTGCATGCCGGTCAGGCCGACGGGCGCGATGGCCACGGGCATCTTCGCGTCCTGGCCGATCATCTTGACGGCGGTGCTGCGGCCTTCCATGTTGACGGCCACGCGCTGGCGCAGCTTGATGGCCTGGAAGTCGCTCTCGTTGGCGCGGTAGGTGGTCTCGGTCCAGGAGCCGGAGTCGGCGTAGTCGTAGAACATGCGCGGCACGCGTTTCTCGGCGAGCTGGCGCAGGTCTTCGATGCAGGTGATGACGGGCATGGCGGCGGGCTGGGTTGCGGGTGGCCGCGATGCTAGGGCCGCCGCGTGCCCGGCGCGTCGGAAAAAACCTCAGGCCGCAGCGGAAGAGTTTTCCGCGGCCAGCGCCGCGCAGTGCGCGTGCAGCCAGGCCGCGAAGGCGTCGGCGGCGGGCCCGGGCCGGTGCGTCACCAGCCCGTAGTGCCGCTCGGCCGGCACCGCCAGCGCGAACGGACGCACGAGGCGGCCCTCGGCCAGTTCGTGCCGGGACAGGCTGAGCCGCGCCAGCGCGACGCCCTGGCCGGCGAGTGCTGCGGCCAGCACCAGGCCGAGGTCGACGAGGCGGGCGCCGGCGTCCGGCTCGGGCACGCCGTCCAGGCCGGCGGCGCGCAGCCACGGCGCCCAGGGCTGCAGCGGCGTGCGCAGCAGCGGCAGCGCGAGCAGGTCGGCCGGCGCGCGCAGCGCGGCGAAGCGGGCCAGCAGCGCGGGCGCGGCCAGCGGCGTGAGGCGGTCGTGCAGCAGCACCTGGGCGGGGGCGAGGTCGTCCGGCACGGCGCCGTGGCGGATCTCCAGGTCCGCGCCCGCGTCGCCCTCGGCCAGCAGCGGCACGGACAGCGTCAGCTCCAGCTCGACCTGCGGGTGCGCCGCCGCGAAGCCGGGCAGCGCGGGCACGAGCAACTGGCGCGCGAACGTGGGCGTGGAACTCACGCGCAGCCGCTCGCGGCGCCCGCCCGGGCGGCGGTGCAGCGGCATGGCCTGCAGCAGCGCCAGCGCCTGGCGCACCTGCGGCAGGTACTCGTGCCCGGCGGGCGTGAGCGCCAGGCCCCGGGGCGGCTGGCGCAGGAACAGCGGCTGGTCCAGCCGCTCCTCCAGCCCGGCCACGCGCTTGGCGACGGCGCTGGCCGTCAGCGCCAGCTCGGCGGCCGCGGCCTCGAAGCTGCCGGCGCGCGCCACGGCGTCGAAGGCGAGCAGGGCGTCCAGCGAGGGCAGGCGGATGGGGCGGGTGGGCATGCGGGCATCGTATCCAGCGGTGTGGGGGTTGCTGGTGTTGCTGCTGGTGTTTGTGCCGGTGTTGGGCTGGGCGCAGGAGGGCGGGGAGCCCTCCTGTTCAGCGTTGCGCTCAGTCGTCGCCGCGAAAACCCGCTGGTGGAAGCGCCGGGATGCGGGGATGGGTAATTGCGCAGGTAAAGGAGGAGGGCCGCGCAGCGGCCCGGGGGACACGGAGCAATTGCCCATCCCCGCGTCCCGGCGCCAGCCCGGCCTTCCCGTCAGGTGCCTGCCCTGAGTGAACATCCCAAAAACAAACGCCGCCACGCGCACTGGAAACTCCAGGCAGGGTGGCGGCGGCAGACCCCGGGGCGCGCCCGGGGCCTTGGGGGAAGGCGGCGCCGATGCCGGCGGCCGCCTTCCGGCAGATCAGCGCGACTGGCGACGGCGGCGGGCCAGGGTGCCCACGGTCAGCAGACCGGCCATCAGCATGGCGTAGGTTTGCGGTTCCGGCACCGGCGAGGTCGGGGTGAAGTGCTCGTAGCCGATTTCCAGCTTGCGGCCATCCGCGTCCGCGCCCAGCGAGTCGGCGATCAGCATGCCTTCCAGGTGGCCGGAGCCGCTGACGGCGGCGTTCACCGCGAGCACGCTGCCGTTCACGAAGGTGTTGACGTTGACGCTGGTGGCGTTGACCAGGTTGAACACGATGCGGTCGCGGAACGAGGCCAGCGGGTCCGTCGAGTCGCCCTTGTCGCCACCGAAGTCGCCGGCGAAGGTGACGTTGGTCAGCGTGCTGTTGATGACGATGTGGGCGCCGGCCTTGATGTTGCTCAGCGACAGGTTGGTCAGGGCGGTGTCGCCGAGGTTGAAGACCTGCACGTCGGACGTGCCGTCACCGACCAGCGAGACGCCGCCACCGACGACCGAGAAGCTGCCGTTGGCCGCTTCGGACGCCAGGCTGTTGGACAGGCCGCCGAGTTGCGACTTGGCGGCGGCGAAGTCGAGGTAGTTCGCGTTCTTCGTCGCGGTCTTGTATTGCCAGTCGGCCGCCTGCAGCGTGCCGCCGTAGACGATGTCGCCGGTGTTCAGCTGGCCGGGGATCCAGGGGGCGGTCGACGGGCCGATGGTGGCGTTGGTGTCGACATCGTAGGTCGGGCCGTTGTAGACCATGCCGTGCGTCATCGTCACGTTGCCGCCGACCACGAGGGACGGTGCCGTGGAGCCGTAGGCATTGCGGTAGCCGATGTCGAAACCGTTCGTCAGGTCGCCACCGACGGCCAGGCGGCCTTCCACGTCGGCAGCGTTCGTGACGTTGCCGAAGAAGAAACCGCTGTAGCCGTTGGCGGCGCCGAAATCGATGACGGGCACGGCTTGCGCAGCGCCCGCAGCGGCCAGCAGCGCGACGGCGGCGATGCGGTTCAGGGTCATGAATGCCATGGAATTGTCCTTTCCTCGTGGTGTTGAATATTCGATGCCCGTTGAACTGGTTTGCAACCGGTATCTGCCGCTTTTCAGCTCCATTGACTGGTATTGAATTGGCTCTTTGGGCGGGTCGGATTCTCTGGGCGAATCTTGAGATTTGTGACCCCCGGGGTCAGGGGGGCTGTTGTCGGGATGTGCGCTGCGTCACGCGCGGCGGGCGTCACAGCCGCCACCAGGCGGGCAGCAGCGCGCGTACTTCGGGGCGGCGGTAGCGCCGGTCCAGCAGCCACACCCAGCCCCGGTCGTCCACCGAGCGCAGCACCCGGCCGGCGGCCTGCACCACTTTCTGCAGGCCGGGCACGAGGTCGGCATAGCCGTGGCCGGGGCCGAACAGCGCGTCCAGCCGCTCGCGCACCTGGTCCTGCAGCGGCGACACCGGCGGCAGGCCGAGCGTGGCGATGAAGGCGCCGATGAGCCGGGTGCCGGGCAGGTCCACGCCCTCGGCGAAGGCGCCGCCCAGCACGGCGAAGCCGATGCCGCGGCCGCCCGCCGCGAAGCGCTCCAGGAAGGCGCGGCGCGCGGCGTCGCCCATCGTGCGGGACTGGCGCCATTGCGGCAGCGCCGGGTGGCGCAGCGCCAGCCGCTGGGCGGCCTGCTCCAGGTAGTCGAAGCTGCTGAAGAAAGCGAGGTAGTTGCCGGGGTGCGCGGCGAACTGCGCGGCGAGCAGGTCCACCAGCGGGTCCAGCGAGGCCTGGCGGTGCTCGTAGCGGGTGGACAGCCGGTCGGCCACGCGCACGCTCAGGTGCTCGGGCGGGAAGGGCGCGGGCAGGTCGATCCACGCGGCGTCGTCCGGCAGGCCGAGCAGCCGGCGCGGGTAGTCGGGCGGGCCCAGCGTGGCCGAGAACAGCGTGACGCTGCGGCAGGCCGCGAAGCGCTCCTTCAGGAAGGGCGCGGGCACGATGTTGCGCACGGACAGCAGCAGGTCGCGCACATCGCCGGTGTCGACGGGCGGCTCGTCGTCCAGCAGCGACAGGGTCTGCGGCGCGCCGGCCTCCGCCGCGCGGCCGGCGCTGCGCTGCAGGTCGCACAGCGAGTGCGTGTCCAGCCGGTCCAGCAGTCGCTGCAGGCCCAGCACCTCGAAGTAGAACTCCAGCACCGCGCCCACCTCCAGCGGGTGGCGCTGCACATGCTCGCCCAGCGCGGTGTTGGCGCGCTGCAGCGCGTCGGCCAGCGGCTCGGGCAGCTGGGGCAGCGGCTGGTAGTCCGCCGCCGCCGGGCCGCTGGCGAGCCGGGCCAGCTCGCCGGCCAGGCGGCGCAGCGGCGGCTGCAGCGCCCGGGGTGCGGCGGCGACGGCCTCGCGCACGCGGGCCAGGCTCAGCGCGCCGCTGTACATGTCCCGCGTTCGGGCGACAAGGTTGTGCGCCTCGTCCACCAGCAGCGCCAGCGTCCAGCCCTGGGCCTGGGCCAGGCCGTGGAGCTGGCCGTGGGGGTCGAAGGCGTGGTGCACGTCGGCGACGACGACGTCGGCCCAGCGCAGCATCTCCTGGCCCAGGTAGTAGGGGCAGATGCCGTGCGCGAGCGCGATGCGGCGCTGCGTGGCGGGGTCCAGCCAGGCGGCGGCCGCGGCCTCGGCGCGGGCGGCGGGCAGGCGGTCGTAGAAGCCGTGGGCCAGCGGGCAGGCGTCGCCGTGGCAGGCCTTGCCGGGGTGCTCGCAGGCCTGCTCCTTGGCGACGAGGGCGAGCACGCGCAGCGGCAGGCCCGGGCTGGCGCGGCGCACGGCCTGCAGCGCCTCCAGCGCGGGCAGGCGCCCGGTGCCCTTGCAGGTCAGGTAGCCGATCTTGTCCAGCCGCTGGCTGGGCATGGCGCGCAGCAGCGGGTAGAGCGTGCCCAGCGTCTTGCCGATGCCGGTGGGCGCCTGGGCGAGCAGGCAGCGGCCCTGGCCGGCCGCGCGCCAGACGGCCTCGGCCAGCAGGCGCTGGCCCGGGCGCATCTCGCCGAGCGGGAAGGGCAGGGTGGCCAGCGCGGTGTCGCGCGCGGCGCGGTGCGCGGCTTCCTGCGCGGCCCAGGCCTCGAACTGGCCGCAGCGCGCCTCGAACGCGGCCTGCAGCGCCGCGGCGGGCGCGGTCTCGCGCAGCACGGTCTCGTGCTGGGTGTCGGCGTCCACGTAGACCAGCGCCAGCTCCAGCTCGGCCAGGCCGCGGTCGGCGGCGATGAGGGCGCCATACGTCTGCAGCTGCGCCCAGTGCAGCGCGCGGCGGTTCTCGGGGACGAGCTCGACGGGGCCGCGCACGGTCTTGATCTCCTCCAGCCGGTTGACGTCGGCCTCGTAGCCGTCGGCGCGGCCGCGCACGCGCAAATGGCCGTGCCGGCCTTCCAGCGGCAGCTCGGTCTCGTAGCCCGGCGAGCGCCGCGCGATCACGGCCAGCTGGCCCGCCTGGCCTTCCAGCGACGTGGCGGACGGCGTGAAGCGGCGGTCCAGGCTGCCGCGCTTGGCGGTGAACTCGCAGAGGCTGCGCACCGAGACGGTGTAGTGCCAGTCGGGCGCGGCCATCAGAAGAGCGAGAGGTTTTCCCGCCCGGGCGGGCCGGCGCGCGCGGCGGCCGGCACCTCGCCGGCGGGCACGAGGTTGCCGATGCGCACGCCCATCAGCCGCAGCCGCTTGTCGAAGCTGACGCGCTTCAGGCACAGGCCGGCGGCGCGGCGGATGTCGGCGGCGCTGGCGATGGGGCGCTCGAGCGTCTGGTCGCGCGTGACGGTGACGAAGCCCTCGAAGCGCAGCTTGATGCCCACCGTCTTGCCCGCGTAGCGCTTGCGCGCGAGGTCGCCGGCCAGGCTCTCGCACAGCTCGTCGAGGATGCGGCCCAGCAGCGCGCGGTCATGCACCGCGTGCAGGTCGCGTTCGAAGGTGGTCTCGCGGCTGATGGAGACCGGCTCGCTGTGCGTGACGACGGGGCGTGCGTCGCGGCCGTGGGCGGCGTCGTGCAACCAGCGGCCGTAGCTCTCGCCGAACTGCTCGACGAGCCAGGCGGGCGCGGCGGCGGCGATCTGGCCGATCGTCTCGATGCCCAGCCGGGCCAGCTTGTCGCCGGCCTTGGGGCCGATGCCGTTGACCTTGCGCACGGCCAGCGGCCAGATGCGCGTCGGCAGCTCGTCCATCGTCAGCACGGTGATGCCGTCGGGCTTGTCCAGCTCGCTGGCGATCTTGCTGAGCAGCTTGTTGGGCGTGATGCCGATGGAGCAGGTCAGCCCGGTCGCGCGGCCGACCGAGTTCTTGATCTCGCGCGCCACGGCCTTGACGCCGCCGAGCGGGTCGTGGCCGACGGCGTCGCGCACGCCGGGCACGTCGGTCAGGTCGATGTAGATCTCGTCGATGCCGCGGTCCTCGATGACCGGCGCCACCTCGGCCACGGCGGCCTTGAACAGCCGCGAGTACTTGCGGTAGCTGTCGAAGTCGGCCGGCAGCAGGATGGCGTCGGGCGCGCGCAGCGCCGCCTTCATCAGCCCCATGGCCGAGAACACGCCGAGGTCGCGGGCCGCATAGGTGCTGGTGGTGACGACGCCGCGGCCGGTGTAGTCGCGCAGCCGGGCGTAGCGCCAGCTGCCGTCCGCCAGCTGCCGGGGCGCGTCCGCGCGCCGCCCGCCGATGACGACCGCCTGGCCGCGCAGCTGCGGATAGCGCAGCAACTCGACGGACGCGTAGAAGGCGTCCATGTCGAGGTG
The DNA here is from genome assembly GCF_047654785.1 of Roseateles sp. Taxonomy (GTDB): domain Bacteria; phylum Pseudomonadota; class Gammaproteobacteria; order Burkholderiales; family Burkholderiaceae_C; genus Pelomonas. The sequence goes on along the minus strand of NZ_JASGKQ010000003.1, from coordinate 2,057,668 downwards.
GGCGATCCAGCGGTCGGGCTGCGGCATGGTGCGCGGCATTGTCCGGGCGCGCGTTGACAGCCGCTGGCAGCAGCGGCCGGGGGGCGCGGGCGTGTTGGCCTATGCTCGCGCCGCGGCCCCGGGCCGTGCCCTTTCTTTTTTGGAGACTTCGATGGGACTTCTCGACAACATCCTCGGCGCTGCCACGCAGGCCCTCGGCAGCCAGCAGGCGCAGGGCGACGGACCGAACTGGATGGCGCTGATCGCCGGGCTGCTGGCCAACGGCTCGGCCCAGGGCGGGCTGGCCGGGCTGCTGCAGCAGCTGCAGGCCGGCGGCCTGGGCGAGCAGCTGCAGAGCTGGATCTCGACCGGCGGCAACCTGCCGGTGTCAGCCGACCAGCTCAGCAGCGCGCTGGGCGGCGCGGGTGGCCTGCTCGGCCAGCTGGCGCAGCAGGCGGGCGTGTCGCCGGCCGAGGCCGGCAGCCAGCTCAGCCAGTGGCTGCCGCAGATCATCGACATGCTGACGCCGGACGGCCAGCTGCCGCAGCAGGGCGCGGGTGCCGCCGGCGGCGGCCTGGGCGACCTGGCCGGGATGCTGGGCGGCCTGCTCGGCGGCCAGCGCTGAGCCGGCGGCCCTCCAGCGCTACAGCACTTCCGACGCGAAGTCGGCGAGCCGCGAGCGCTCGCCGCGCGCCAGCGTCACGTGGCCGCTGTGGGCCCAGCCCTTGAAGCGGTCCACCGCGAAGGTCAGGCCCGAGCTGCCCTCGGTCAGGTAGGGCGTGTCGATCTGCGCGAGGTTGCCCAGGCAGACGATCTTGGTGCCCGGGCCGGCGCGCGTGATCAGCGTCTTCATCTGCTTGGGCGTCAGGTTCTGCGCCTCGTCGATGATGACGAACTTGTTCAGGAAGGTGCGCCCGCGCATGAAGTTCAGGCTCTTGATCTTGATCTTGCTGCGCACCAGGTCGTTGGTGGCCGCGCGGCCCCATTCGCCGGCCGACGAGCCGCCCTTGGCCAGCACCTCCAGGTTGTCGTCCAGCGCGCCCATCCACGGGCCCATCTTCTCCTCCTCGGTGCCGGGCAGGAAGCCGATGTCCTCGCCCACCGGCACCGTCACGCGGGTGACGATGATCTCGCTGTAGCGGCGGTCGTCGAACACCTGCGCCAGCGCGGCGGCCAGCGTCATCAGCGTCTTGCCGGTGCCGGCGGTGCCGGTCAGCGTGATGAAGTCGCACTCCGGGTCCATCAGCAGGTTGAGCGCGAAGTTCTGCTCGCGGTTGCGCGCCGTCACGCCCCAGACGGCATGCTTCTGGTGGCCGTAGTCCTTCAGCGTGCGCAGCACGGCGGACTTGCCGGTGATCTCCGTGACCTTGGCGTACAGCGGCGTGGCGTCGGGCGCCTCCAGGTAGACCAGTTCGTTGACCAGCAGGCTGGGCACCAGCGGGCCGCTGATGCGGTAGTAGGTGGTGTTGCCCTGCTGCCAGCTCTCGACGGTCTTGCCGTGGCGCTCCCAGAAGTCGGCGGGCAGCGCCTGCACGCCGGTGTAGAGCAGGTCGGAGTCCTCCAGCGTCTTGTCGTTGCGGTAGTCCTCCGCCGGCAGGCCCAGCGCGCGGGCCTTGATGCGCATGTTGATGTCCTTGGACACCAGCACCACCTCGCGGCCCGGATGGCGGCTCTTGAGCGCCTGCACGACGCCGAGGATCTGGTTGTCCGCCTTGCCCTGCGGCAGGCCTGGCGGCAGCGGCGTGTCGATCAGCTCGGTCTGGAAGAACAGCTTGCCCTCGGCCTCGCGGTGGCCGGTGCCGGCCAGCGGCAGGCCCTTGGCCATCTCCTGGATGCCGCTGGTCTGCAGCGTGGCGGCGAGCTGGTCCAGCTCGCGGCTGACCTGGCGCACGTTGCGGGCGACCTCGGTCATGCCCTTCTTGTGCCCGTCCAGTTCCTCCAACGTGATCATCGGCAGGAAGACGTCGTGCTCCTCGAAGCGGAACAGCGACATCGGGTCGTGCATCAGCACATTGGTGTCCAGCACGAACAGCTTGGCCGGGCCGGCGGCCGCGGCCTTGCGCGCGCGCCTGGGCGCGGCGGCCTGGGCCGGCGCTTTGGTTGGCAGCTTGGCGGCGGGGGCTGAGGCCGGCTTGGCGGCGGCCGGCGCGGGCGGCAGGCGCAGCACCTCGGCCGTGGGGGCGGTGGCGGCGGGTGCTGCGGCGCGGGGTTTGCTGGGGGTCAGGTTGGCCGGGTAGGCGGTGGCTTCGAGGCGGCTGGCGCGTTGTGCGGGAGGCTTGGGCAGTGGCATGTACGGCTAGAGCGGCGGAAGTGAACCCCACGCGGTCCCGGCGCCAGAAAGCAAAAAGCCGCACAGGATGAGTGCGGCTTTTCCAGTCTGAGGCGAGGAGGCGACCCGGGGCATGCGCCGATTATGCACATCCGCCGGGGCGCGCCGGCTCGCCAGCGAAGCGGCTCAGGCGGCTTCCTTCTTGAGGCCCTTGACGGCCTTCAGCACCTCGTCGACGTGGCCCGCGACCTTGATGCCGCGCCATTCGCCGACCAGGATGCCGGTGGGGCTGATCAGGAAGGTCGAGCGCTCGATGCCCTTGACCTTCTTGCCGTACATGATCTTGTTCTTGACCACGCCGAACATGTGGCAGAGCTTTTCCTCGGTGTCGGCGATCAGCTCGAAGGGCAGCTCCAGCGCCTGCTTGAACTTCTCGTGCGAGGCCATGTTGTCGCGCGAGACGCCGAGCACGACCGCGCCGGCCTTCACGAAGTCCTTGTGGCGGTCGCGGAACTGCATCGCCTCGGTGGTACAACCGGGCGTGTTGTCTTTCGGGTAGAAATACAGCACGACCGACTTGCCCAGGAAGGCGTTGCCGGTGAACTTCACGCCGCCGGTGGCTTGAGCCTCAATTTCCGGCAGGGGTTTGTTGAGCGCAGGCGTCATTGGGGGGTGCGGCAGAGTTGGGCTCGCGGGGTCCCCGGTTCGTGCGCAAAGTCACGCGGGCGCCCGCAGGCAATAGCCGGCGATTATAAAGCCTCGCCCCGTCGCCCGGCCGCCCGGGTCATCGCTCGATGAGCAGCGCCGCCAGCACGTTGCGGCCTTCGCTGGCCAGCACGGTGTAGGTGCGGCAGGCGGCGGCGATGTCCATCACCTCGAAGCCGATGCGCGCCGCCACCAGTCCCCGCCACAGCTCGGGGCGGGGAAAGCGCAGCCGCGCGCCGCTGCCGAAGACGACCAGCTCCGGCCGCAGCGCCAGCATCGCTTCGAAATGCGCGGGCTGAAGTTCCTCGAAGCGCGAAGGCGGCCAGGCGGCGACTTCGCCCCGCCACGGCACCAGCACGCTGGCCGTGTGCGGCCGGCCGTTGACCCAGATGCTCTGGGCGTCATGGCGGGAGATGCTGTTGCCGCCCTGCGGCTCGTCGAGCTGGAACTTCATGGGGAACGGGGGCGAGAGGGGGCGGGAGGGCCGGGGCGCGAGTGTCGCGCACAACGGCCTTCGCGCCCGGCACCTGCTTAAACTGCACGGTCCCCTTTTTGCAGTGCAGCAACCGTGAAACCCATCGCCAAATCCAGCAAGCTCGCCAGCGTCAGCTACGACATCCGCGGCCCGGTGCTGGACAAGGCCCGGCAGATGGAGGAAGAGGGCCAGAAGATCATCAAGCTGAACATCGGCAACACGGCGGTGTTCGGCCTGACGCCGCCGGACGAGATCGTGCAGGACATGATCCGCAACCTTGCCGACGCCGGCGGCTACACCGACAGCAAGGGCCTGTTCGCGCCGCGCAAGGCGGTGGTGCACTACACGCAGCAGAAGGGCATCCGGGGCGTCACGGTGGACGACGTGTACCTGGGCAACGGCGCGTCCGAGCTGATCCAGATGGCGATCAACGCGCTGGTCAACGACGGCGACGAGATCCTGATCCCGGCGCCGGACTTCCCGCTCTACACCGCCGTCGTCGGCCTGTCCGGCGGCCGCCCGGTGCACTACCGCTGCGACGAGGGCGCCGGCTGGCTGCCCGACCTGGATGACATCGCCGCCAAGATCACGCCGCGCACCCGCGCCATCATGGTCTGCAACCCGAACAACCCGACCGGCGCGCTCTACCCCGACGACCTGCTGCTGGGGCTGATCGAGCTGGCGCGGCGCCACCAGCTCATCGTCTTCGCCGACGAGATCTACGACAAGGTGCTGTACGACGGCGCGACGCACACCAGCATGGCCTCGCTGGCCGACGACGTGCTGTTCGTCACCTTCAACGGCCTGTCCAAGAACTACCGCTCCTGCGGCTACCGCGCCGGCTGGATGGTGGTCAGCGGTGAGAAGCGCCACGCCCGCGACTACATCGAGGGCCTGAACATGCTGGCCTCGCTGCGGCTGTGCGCGAACACGCCGGGCCAGCTCGCCATCCAGACCGCGCTGGGCGGCTACCAGAGCATCAACGACCTGGTCGCGCCCACCGGCCGCCTGGCCCGCCAGCGCGACCTGGCCTACGAGCTGCTGACGCAGATCCCCGGCGTCAGCGTCGTCAAGCCGAAGGCGGCGCTCTACATGTTCCCGCGCCTGGACCCCAAGGTCTACCCGATCACCGACGACCAGCAGTTCGCCTACGAGCTGCTGGCCGAGGAGAAGGTGCTGATCGTGCAGGGCACCGGCTTCAACTGGCCCGAGCACGACCACTTCCGCCTCGTCTTCCTGCCCAACGTGGACGACCTGCGCGAAGCCGTGGGCCGCATCGACCGTTTCCTGGCCGGCTACCGCCGGCGCGTTTCCTCCTGAGTCCCCGCGTATGAAACCCATCCAAGTCGGCCTGATCGGCCTCGGCACCGTCGGCGCCGGCACCTTCCACGTCCTGCAGCGCAACCAGGCCGAGATCCGCGGCCGCGCCGGCCGGGGCATCGAGGTGGTGATGGTGGCGGCCCGTAATGCCGCGCGCGCGGCGGCCTACCAGGCCGTCGTCGGCGACGGCGTGCGCTGCGTCGCCGACCCGCAGCAGCTCGTGGACGACCCGGCGCTGGACGTCGTCGTCGAGCTGATCGGCGGCATCGAGCCCGCGCGCACGCTGGTGCTGCGCGCCATCGCCAACGGCAAGCACGTCGTCACCGCGAACAAGGCGCTGCTGGCGCTGCACGGCACGGAAATCTTCGAGGCGGCGCGCGAGCGGGGCGTCACCGTCGCGTTCGAGGCGGCCGTGGCGGGCGGCATCCCCATCATCAAGGCGCTGCGCGAGGGCCTGACGGCCAACCGCATCGAGTGGATCGCCGGCATCATCAACGGCACGACCAACTTCATCCTCTCCGAGATGCGCGGCAAGGGCCTGGACTTCGTCACCGTGCTGAAGGAGGCCCAGCGCCTGGGCTATGCCGAGGCCGACCCGACCTTCGACATCGAGGGCGTGGACGCCGCCCACAAGCTCACCATCATGAGCGCGATCGCCTTCGGCGTGCCGGTGCAGTTCGACAAGGCGCACGTCGAGGGCATCAGCGCGCTCCAGGCCACCGACATCCGCTACGCCGAGCAGCTGGGTTACCGCATCAAGCTGCTGGGCATCACGCGCCGCCGCGAGCACGGCATCGAGCTGCGCGTGCACCCGACGCTGATCCCGGCCAGCCGGTTGATCGCCAACGTCGAGGGCGCGATGAACGCCGTCGTCGTGCAGGCCGACGCGGTGGGCACGACGCTCTACTACGGCAAGGGCGCGGGCGCCGAGCCGACGGCCTCCGCCGTCGTCGCCGACCTGGTGGACGTGGCCCGCCTCGCCACCGCCGACCCTGGCCACCGCGTGCCCCACCTGGCCTTCCAGCCCGACGCGATCAGCGACACGCCGGTGCTGCCCATGGCCGACGTGCAGACCGCCTTCTACCTGCGCCTGGTCGTGGCCGACCAGCCCGGCGTGCTGTCGCGCATCACGACGACGCTGGCCGAGCACGACATCTCCATCGACGCGGTGCTGCAACGCGAGTCGGCGGACGGCGAGCGCCAGACCGACCTCATCATCCTGACCCACGACACCGTGGAAGGCCGCATGAACGCGGCACTCGCCAAGATGCAGGCGCTGCCGACCGTGCTCGCGCCCATCGTGCGCATCCGCAAGGAAGAACTCGCGTGATGGCCCACTCCCGAAGCGCTTCGCGCCTCCCCCTCAAGGGGGCGCTGCCAGTGGCCCGGCAAAGCCGGTGCCACGGCAGCCGCTCGATCAAATCGTTCAGCGCCGCAGATGGATCGTTTGCGGTGAAAGCTCTATGAAGTACGTCTCAACCCGCGGCGACCAGACCGAGCGCGGCTTCTCCGACATCCTGCTCGAAGGCTTGGCGCCGGACGGCGGCCTCTACCTGCCCAAGACCTACCCGCAGGTCGATGCAGCGACGCTCGCGCGCTGGCGCGGCCTGGCCTATGCCGACCTCGCGTTCGAGATCCTGTCGCTCTACATCGACGACATCCCTGCTGACGACCTGCGCGCGATCACGCGCAAGGTCTACACGCCGGAAATCTTCGGCACGCCGGAAATCACCCCACTGACCTGGCTCGGCGACGGCCTCGCGCTGGAGGGCCTGTCCAACGGCCCGACGCTGGCCTTCAAGGACATGGCGATGCAGCTGCTCGGCGCGCTGTTCGAGTACGAACTCGGCCGGCGCGGCGAGACGCTGAACATCCTCGGCGCGACCTCGGGCGACACCGGCAGCGCCGCCGAATACGCGATGCGCGGCAAGCAGGGCGTGCGCGTCTTCATGCTGAGCCCGCACGGCCGCATGAGCCCCTTCCAGCAGGCGCAGATGTTCAGCCTGCAGGACGCCAACATCCACAACCTCGCCATCGAGGGCGTGTTCGACGACTGCCAGGACATCGTCAAGGCCGTCTCCAACGACCTCGCGTTCAAGCGCGAGCACCGCATCGGCACCGTCAACTCGATCAACTGGGCGCGGCTGCTGGCCCAGGTCGTCTACTACTTCGCCGGCTACTTCCAGGCGACGAAGACCAATGACCAGAAGGTCAGCTTCACCGTCCCGTCAGGCAATTTCGGCAACGTCTGCGCCGGCCACGTCGCGCGCATGATGGGCCTGCCCATCGCCCGCCTCGTCGTCGCCACCAACGAGAACGACGTGCTCGACGAGTTCTTCCGCACCGGTGCCTACCGCCCGCGCGGCACGGCGGACACGCACGAGACCTCCAGCCCGTCGATGGACATCTCCAAGGCCAGCAACTTCGAGCGCTTCGTGTTCGACCTGCTCGGCCGCGACGGCGCGCGCGTGCGGCAGCTGTTCTCGTCGCCGGCCTTTGAGCTGACGGCGGACGAGCAGGCCCGCATCGCCGGCTTCGGCTTCGCGTCCGGCCGCAGCACGCACGCCGACCGCGTGGCGACCATCCGCCGCTGCCACGCCGAGTACGGCGTCGTCATCGACCCGCACACGGCCGACGGCCTCAAGGTCGCGCTCGACCTGCGCGCGCCCGGCGAAACCATGCTGGTGCTGGAAACCGCGCTGCCCGCCAAGTTCGCCGCGACCATCGTCGAGGCGCTCGGCAGCGAGCCGCCACGCCCGGCCGGCCTCGAAGGCATCGAGCAATTGCCCAAGCGCGTGAAGGTCATGCCGGCCGACGTGGCCCAGGTGAAGACCTACATCCACGCCCATGTCTGACGCCCCGCGCAAGCCGCTGATCGCCCTCGACGACGCGCTGGCCACGCTGCTGGCTCAGGCCGCGCCGCTGGCGGGCACGGAGACGCTGCCCACCGCCGCCGCGCGCGGCCGCGTGCTGGCCGCCGACCTGATCTCGCCGCTGGACGTGCCGCCCGCCGACAACTCGGCGATGGACGGCTACGCGCTGCGCGCCGCGGACGCCGCGGCCCCATTGCCAGTGACGCAACGCATCCCGGCCGGCCAGGTTCCCGGCGCGCTGCCGTCCGGCGAGGCCGCGCGCATCTTCACCGGCGCGCAACTGCCGGCGGGCGCGGACACGGTCGTCATGCAGGAGTTCGCCGAGCTGGCGGACGACGGCCGCTTGCGCGTGACCCAGCCCGTCACGCGCGGCCAGCATGTGCGCCTGCGCGGCGAGGACCTGAAGGTCGGCCAGACCGTGCTGCCGGCCGGCACGCGGCTGGACGCCATCGCGCTGGGCCTCGCGGCCACGGCCGGCGCGGCGCAGTTGAGCGTCGCGCGCCGCCCGCGCGTCGCCGTCTTCTCGACCGGCGACGAACTGGTGATGCCCGGCGAGCCGCTGCCGCCCGGCGCGATCTACAACTCCAACCGCTTCACGCTGCGCGCGCTGCTCGAAGGGCTGGGCTGCGAGGTCATCGACCTCGGCATCGTGCCCGACCGCCTCGACGCCACCCGCGCCGCGCTGCGCGAGGCGGCCGCGCGGGCGGACGTGATCCTGACCTCGGGCGGCGTCTCCGTCGGCGAGGAAGACCACCTGCGCCCCGCCGTGCAGGCCGAGGGCCGGCTCGACCTGTGGGCCATCGCGATCAAGCCCGGCAAGCCCTTCGCGTATGGACGTGTCGGCGAAGCGCATTTCATCGGCCTGCCCGGCAACCCGGTGTCCAGCCTCGTGACCTTTCTCGTGCTGGTTCGGCCCTTCCTGCTGAAGCTGCAAGGTGCGACCCGCCTCGCGCCGCGCGGCTACCGGCTCGCGGCCGGCTTCGACTGGCCCCGGCCCGACAAGCGCCGCGAGTTCCTGCGCGTCCGCCTGGACGAGGCCGGCGGCCTCGCGCTGTTCGCCAACCAGAGCAGCGGCGTGCTGACCTCGGCCTACTGGGCCGACGGCCTGCTCGACAACCCGGCCGGCCAAGCCTTCAAGGCGGGTGACGCGGTGCGCTTCCTCCCGTTCGCGGAACTGCTGGCATGACGATCACGGTCAAGCTGCGCTTCTTCGCGTCGCTGCGCGAAAAGCTCGGCGACGAGGGGGTGCTGTGCTTGCCCGAAGGCAGCACCGTCGCCGCCGCGCGCGATGCGCTGCTGGCGCGCGACGAGCGCCACGCCGACGCGCTGGCGCGTGGCCGTGCGGTGCGGGCGGCGCTGAACCAGACGATGTGCGCCGAATCGGCCGTGCTGGCGGACGGCGACGAACTGGCGTTCTTCCCGCCAGTGACGGGCGGATGACCATGAGCCCCCACGCTCGCTGGCGCTCGCTGCCCCCCGAGGGGGCGTCATCCGCCTTGGGGCGGCCCGGCGGCGGATGAACGGCCTGCACCTGACGGCCGACTTGAGCGGCGTCGATCCGGCACTGCCGCCGATGACCGACCCGGCCGCGCTCGCCGCGCTGTGCCGCGACGCCATCGCCGCCTCGGGCCTGAGCGGCGTCGCCGAACTCTTCCACCGCTTCGCGCCCGAGGATGCACAGAGCGGCATCACCGGCGTCGTGCTGCTGGCCGAATCGCACGTCGCCGTGCATACGTGGCCCGAACTGGGCGGCGTGACGCTGGACGTCTACGTCTGCAACTACGGCAGTGACAACAGCGCCCGCGCGGAGGCGCTGCTCGATGCTCTGCTGAAAGCCTTTGCGCCGTGTGACGCGGCGGTTCAACGCTTGACCCGCGCGGCTGCGTCGACGCCGAGGCAGTAGGTTGGGGTGAACAACGTGAACCCCAACGAATGCTGCCGGCCTGAATGTTGGGGTTCGCAGGCTCACTCCAACCTACCGGGCTCTGCGCCGCGCCTCAAAGGCTGAGCCGCTCGGCCGCTTCGACGCCGACCGTGTACGCCTCTTCAAACACTGAATAGCCCGCCAGGTCGCCGTGCGCGAACACGACGCGGCCGCGCTGCGCGTTCAGGGCGGCCAGTTCGGCCGAGCCGCGCAGGCCGGGCGTCGGGATGCTCATCGCGTGGCCGAAGCGGCAGAGCGCGATGCGCTCGACCTTGGCCGGCAGGTCGGGGTGGGTCTGGGCCAGCTCGGCGGTGACGATGCGCGCCCAGTGCTGCCAGGGCCGCGCCAGCAGCTCGCCGCGCCGTGCGGCGGGCAGCGCGACATAGGCCGTCAGCAGCGGCGGGCGCGGTGTCGGGTCGAGCGACTGGTGGCGCGCATCGACGTAGCCCAGCGCCGTCGAGCCGTAGCGCACGTTGTCCCAGGACGGCGGTGCGCCGGGGCGCGTCAGCAGCGGCTCGCGCAGCAGCAGGCTGGCGGTCAGCCAGGGCGCGTGCCGCTGCTTCAGCGCGCGCAGCGCATCGGGTGGCGCGGTGAGCAGCCGCGCGGACACGAACAGCGGTGCGGCCATCACGACGGCGCGCGCGGCCCAGCGCTCGGGGGCGCCGGCGGCCTCGTTCCAGGCCAGCAGCTCGACGCCGCTGCGCTGCTCGGTGACGCGCAGCACGGTGCGGCCCGTGTGGATGCGTTCCCGCAGCGGCTCGGCGAGGCGCTGCGACAGCCAGCCGTTGCCCTCGGGCCAGGTCAGCACCGGCTCGCGCTCGGCGGCTTCGTCGCCCGGCGCGTGGAAGCCGTGGCGGCTGGCGAAGTAGTGCAGGCCGGCCCAGGCGGAGACGGTGGTGGCGTCCGCGCCGTAGTCGTCGCGGCAGCAGTAGTCGAGGTACCAGCGCAGCCGTGCGTCGCTCAGGCCCTGGCCGTCCAACCAGGCGGCGAAGGGCTGCGCGTCCAGCGCGGCATGGCCGGCCGTCCAGCGCGTGCGGTGACTGGGCATGGCGAAGCCGAGCCCGCGCTGCGCCCGCGCGACCAGGGCCGAGAAGTGGCGGTACTGGGCCAGCGACGCGGCGCCGTCGGGCGGCGGCAGCAGGCCGTCATGCCAATAGCCGCCGTTCGGGCCGTCGATGAACAGCCGCTCCTGCGGGCTGTGGCAGAGCCAGCGCTCGTCCCAGACCGTGCGGCCGGCCTGTTCGCGCGCGAGGCCCAGTTCGTGCAGCAGTTCGTTGACCTCGTGCGCCTCGGGGCCGGGCAGCGGCAGGTAGTGCGCGCCGAGCGGGCAGGGCGCGCTGCCGACGACGTGGCTGCGGCTGTTGCCGCCGGGCTGGTCTTCGAGGTCGAGCAGCGCGAAGTCGTCGATGCCGCGCCGGGCCAGCGCCCGCGCGCAGGCCAGCCCGGCGATGCCGCCGCCGACGATGAGCACGCCGGTCTTCCTCAGCGGGCCGCTGGCCTGGGGCAGTTCGCCGCGCAGCCGGTGCCCGCGCTCGGGATGGGTGCCGACCCAGCCGCCTTGCAGCGCTGGGGCATCGGGCGTGCAACCCGTGGCGGCCAGTCCCGCCAGCAGCAACTCGCGCCGCCTCAATGCACCTTCCCCCATTCCTCTTCGAAGGTCTGCACCAGCACCTGATTGGACAGCCGGTTCACCTCGGCCGGCACGCGCGCCATGTCGGGCGGGAAGTCCAGCAGCGTGGGCAGCGTCTGTGCGTTGATGAAGCGCAGGCCGGGCGGGAACTGCGTGGGCGCGCGGAACGGCCGGCGCGACGCGAGCACGAAGCCCCATTCGCCGAAGCTCGGCACGTGGGCGTGGTAGGGCGTGGCGGTCAGCCCGACGGACTCGACGGTGGCCACCACGGTCCAGAAGCTGCGCCGGGCCACCAGCGGCGAGGTAGTCTGCACGACCGCGTAGCCGGAGGCCGCGAGGTGCTGGTCCACCAGCTCGTAGAAGCTGGCCGTGTAGAGCTTGCCGAGCGCGAAGTTGGACGGGTCGGGGAAGTCGATGACGATGACGTCGAAGGTCCCGGCGTGCTGCTCCAGCCAGCCGAAGGCGTCGGCGTTGACGATGGTGAGCTTCGGCGACGCCAGCGCCCGGCCGTTCAGCGCGGCCAGCCGGGGGGTGTCGCGGAACAGCGTGGTCATCAGCGGGTCCAGCTCCACCAGCGTGACCTGCTCCACGCTGGCGTGGCGCAGCACCTCGCGCACGGCCATGCCGTCGCCGCCGCCCAGCACCAGCACGCGCTTGGGCGCCCCGTGCGCGGCCATGGCCGGCTGCACCAGGGCCTCGTGGTAGCGGTACTCGTCGCGCGAGTGGAACTGCAGGTTGCCGTTCAGGAACAGCCGCGTGCCGGCCTGCCCGTCGGTGACGACGATGCGCTGGTAGGCGCTGCTCTGCTTGAAGACGATGTGCTCGCCGTAGAAGCGGTCCTCGGCCCAGGTGGTCAGCCGCTCGGCGCCCAGCAGCGCGGCCAGCAGCAGGCCGGCCGACAGCGTACAGGCCGCCGCCATCGCCGCCCTGGCGCGCACCTCGGCGCGGAACAGCCACAGCGCCCACACCGCCACCGCCACGTTCAGCAGCCCGAAGGCGATGCCCGTGCGCACGAGGCCCAGCTGCGGCACCAGCACCAGCGGGAAGGCCAGCGCGACGAGCAGCGCGCCGAGGTAGTCGAAGGTCAGCACCTGCGACACCAGGTCCTTGAGCCCGTAGCGTGCGCTGAAGTGGCGCTTCAGGATGCGCATGACCAGCGGGATCTCCAGCCCGACCAGCGTGCCCACCAGCAGCACCAGCCCGTACAGCAGCACGCGGAACGGCGTGGCCGCGCCGGGCGGCAGCAGGCTGTGGACGGCGAACAGCGCCGCCGGCATCAGCCCGCCGATGACGCCGACGAGCAGCTCCACCTGCAGGAAGACGCCCACCAGCTGCCGCTCGACGAAGCGCGACAGCCACGAACCCAGCCCCATCGCGAACAGGTAGACGCCGATGACGGTGGAGAACTGCAGCACCGAGTCGCCGAGCAGATAGCTCGCCAGCGCGCCCGCCGCCAGCTCGTAGACCAGGCCGCAGGCGGCGATGACGAAGACGCTGGCGAGCAGCAGCAGCTCGGCGAGCGAGACGGGCGCTGTCTGGCCCTCATGGTGGTGCAGATTCATGGGCTCAAGGCTTTCAGGCGGCCCATGACGAGGCCGGCGCGTTCCGGCTCGACGATCAGGCCCGGCAGCACGTTGGCGAAGTCCGGGTTCTTCAGCAACCGGGCGAAGGCAGCGGCCACCGCCTGCCGCAATTCGGCGGGGGCAGCGGCCATCTCATCGGCAAGCTCCTCGCGCCCGTCGATGATGTTGAGCACGTCTTCGAGGTCGTGGCTGCTCATGAAGTCGCCGCCGCCACGGCTGGCAAAGGCTTCGAGCTTGGTCGCCACGAAGGCGACGGCGCTCACCCGCCGAATGACCACGCCCGCACCCAAGTCCAAGGGCACGGCAGTTTCCACCGCATAGGGGTACCAGCGGTTTGAGAAGCCCAGCACCTCCGGCTGTACCGGCATCAGGTCGAAGGGCACCCCCGATGCCTTGTGCACCCAGCGGCAAATCACATCGCTGCTGACGTCACGCGCAAACCCGCGCGCCGCCACGGCCTCCTCGATGCGATGGAACAAGGCGCGGTTGGCACTCACCACCGCATCCACATCGCGGGTGGCGCGCACCGGATCGGCCAGCAGGTCGGTGACGAGCAGGCCGGCCACGGCACCGCCGACAAACACCACTTGCTCCCGCAACTCTCCCAGGGCCTCGGCGACGCTGCGCAGATGGGGCAGGTTCGGGTCATCAACGCGCATCGGCGTCTCCGGGGTCGAACTGCATCAACTCGGCTTCCATCAGCTTCGTGGCCAGCGTGCGCTCGCGCGCCCGCCCGATGCGCAGGGCGTCCAGCAGCGCCAGCAGGCGATGCAGCGCGGGGTCGGCCAGCGCGGCCTGCGGCGCCGTCCGATACAGGGGCGAGAGCGTCGGCCCTTTGGCGCTGCCGGTGGGATGCGCCCAGACGGGTGCCTCCCCGGCGGTCACCGTCAATTGGCTGGCCAGGGGCTCGGCACCGAAGGCCGTCGGCACGCCCCGCTTGACCGGCCCCGGCGTGGCCGGCCAGATATAACGCACGCCGTGCAGCATGAACTCCAGCAGGTTGGGCCTGACCGGCGACCATTCACCGCGAGCAGGCGTCACCGCCAGGCCGGACGCCACCGCGCGCTTCACGCTGGCGTGCGCCTCCGACGCGCTCATGGTCAGGGCTTCGCCTAAAGCGGCATAAGTCCAGCGCTGCGGCGGGTGTGCCGCCACCTTCAGCAGCACCAACAAGTCTTGGGGTTTGAGGTCCATCGGGCGTGCATATTCGCTATTCGCGAATTGCGAATGTCGCCGATGAAACCCGATTTGGCAAGCCGTCGGCGGCCGCACCAGCTCAGCCCCTGCTTCACCTGTCGAGAACGAAGTCCCAGCCGGCGCGCAGGCCGCCGGTAGTGAAGGGGTCTGCGGCGATCAGCGCCTCGACGGCCGCCCTGTCCGGTGCCCGCACTATCCACAGCCCGCCGACTGGCGTCGCCTCGGGTGACTCGCGCAGCGAGCCGGCGGCGCGCAGCGGGTCGGCATGTGCGGCGACCCCTTCGAGGTGGACTGGCAACAACCGGCGGCGCAGCCGTGCTCAGCCATGGATCGCCGCCGCGACGATGTGCCCGATCGACAGGCACATCGCGCCGACGACGATGGCCAGCGCCACGTTCTTGTGCTCGACGATCTCCTCCCACAGCTTGTAGGGGGTGATCTTGTCGACGATGACGAACGAGATCCAGAAGACGGCGACGCCGATCAGGGCGTACATCGTCGAGCCGAGGACGACTTCGGGCCGGAGCCAGTCGAGGGTCATGTCAGTTCTCCTTTACTTGTGGCCGCCGCCACCGCTGCTGTAGCCGCCGTAGCTGCCGCCGCCGTTGCCGATCCGCACGCCGCTGCCGCGCGAGTCCGCGAGGCACTGGCGGTATTCGTTGCTGTTTTCGCCGAAGCTGTCCTTGTACGGCTGGCAGCCGTCGTCGCTGCAGGCGCGCAGCGCCGAGAACAGCACCACCATCAGGAACAGGCCGATGACGATGTTGCGCAGCAGCGTGCCGCCGTCGTTCCTGAAGGCCGAGGCGTCGCGTGCGAGGGCGCCGGCCGGCGCGGCGAGGCCGAAGGCCTGCTGCACGGCGGACGCGGGCAGCGTGCGGCCGGCGCTCCAGGTCAGCTCCGGGCCCTGCTGCTCGCGGCTCAGCAGGAACTGGCCATCGTGGCTGGCGTAGTCGGTCACCTGCACGCGGTCGCCCAGCCGCACGGGCCAGTAGAACTCGCCCAGCACATGCGTCGTCTTCGCGCCATAGGCCCAGCGCTGCACGTAGGCGCGGCCCTGCCAGGTGGCGCCGCCGCGCTGCGGCGCGGGCGCGCCGGTCAGCGTGCGCACCAGGCTCCAGCCTTCGTCCGTGTCGACGAGGAAGGCGAAGCCGGCCAGCCGGTTGTAGAGCAGGTATTCGCGCCAGAAGCTCTGCTCGTCCTCCGCGTCCTCGGGGAGGTCGCAGCGCTCCTGGTAGCCGACGACGGTCCAGGGCAGCGGCTGGCCGTCGTCGGCCGCCAGCGTGCCGGTGCGGCCGAGCGGGATCAGCGGCGGCGCGCCGGGGCTTTGCGCGGTGAAGCCGAGGGCCTGGGCGTCGCCTTCCGGCAGGTCGACGACGGCCTGGCATTGCGCGCAGCTCATGCTCTTGGTCTGCACCAGGCTGGGCGCCAGCGGTGCGCCGCAGTTGGGGCAGGCGATGGCCCGGCCCTTGAACCGGGCGTCGGCGACCGACTCGCCCTCGGCCGTGCTGCGCAGCCCCTGCAGCGCCAGCTCGGCCAGCTGCACGCCGCGGCCGAGGGACCAGACGGGCGGGCCATCCTCGCGGTATTCCAGCGTGCCGACCTCGTCGCGCTCGTTGCGCAGCTCGGCGACGCGGCCCGTGCGCGGCACGCGCGGCAGCTCGCCCTCGGCCGCGTACACGGCGGCGTCGATCACCGCCGCCACCTGCCAGCGCTGCCCGGCCAGCGTCAGCGGCAGGCCGGCCTGGGGCTGCGCGGGCGGCGCCTCGGCCAGCGGCGCCTCGAGGCTGAGGACGAAGCGGCCGTTGTCCTCGCTGAGCCAGGCCACGCGCGGGGCGTCGCCGGCATCGAACAGCAGGTGCCATTCGTTCCAGCGGCCGAGCTCCGAGCCGCGCTGCACGCGGCCGACGACGGCGAAGCCCTGGCCCATCCAGCGCCCGGTGGTGCCGAGCTGCAGCGGCGAGTAGTCCTCGAAGATCTCGGCGCTCTGGCCGATCCGCTGCAGCGCATCGCCGTCGCGCAGCAGCGTGCTGCGGCAGAAGCCGCAGACGGCCGTCGTCGACGCCGCGCTGGCGAACGCTACCGGCGCGCCGCAGTTGGGGCAGGCCGCACGCCAGCGGCGCTGGGCTTGGTCAGCCAAGCTTCTTCAGCAGATCGGCCTTCTTCGCGGCGAATTCCTCGTCGGTCAGGATGCCCTTGGCCTTGAGGTCGCCGAGCTTTTCCAGCAGCGCGACGATGTCGTCGGGCTTGCTGGCGGCGGGGGCCGGCGCCGCCGTGCCCACGCCGGCCAGGCCCTGGCTGAGCGTCTGCGCCAGCGTCTGGCCCAGCGCGACGCCCGCGCCCAGGCCCACGGCCTCGCCGGCGATGCCGCTGCCGCCGGCGCCCACGCCCTTGGCCATCTCGGGCAGCGCCTGCGCGGCCTGGTACTGCATGAACTGGCCCATGTTCTGGCCGATGATGCCCATGCCGATGCGCTGGTCCAGGATCTTCTGCAGCTCCTCGGGCAGCGACACGTTCTGCATCGTCACCGACATCAGCTCCAGGCCGAGGGCCTGGAAGGCTGGCGCGGTGGCGGCCTGGAGCGCGGCGGCGAACTCGACCTGGTTGGCCGCCAGGTCCAGGAACGGCGTGCCGCTGCCGGCCACGGCGTCGCTGATGTGCTGCAGCATCAGCCCGCGCAGCTGGCCCTCCAGCTCGGCCACCGTGTAGCGCTCGCGCGTGCCGGAGATCTGGCTGTGGAAGGCCTTGGGGTCCTGGAGGCGGTAGGCGTAGTTGCCGAAGGCGCGCAGCCGCACGGCGCCGAAGTCCTTGTCGCGGATGGACACGGGCTGGCTGGTGCCCCAGCGCTGGTCGATCTGCTGGCGGGTGCTGAAGAAGTAGACGTCGCTCTTGAACGGCGACTCGAACAGCTTGTCCCAGTGCTTCAGGTTGGTCAGCAGCGGCAGCGTCTGCGTGGTGAGCCTGTGCGTGCCGGGGCCGAACAGGTCGGCCACCTGGCCCTCGTTGACGAACACCGCCAGCTGCGACTCGCGCACGACGAGCTGGGCGCCGTTCTGGATTTCCATGTCGCGCATCGGGAAGCGCCAGGCCAGCACGGCGTCTCCCGCGGCCGCCGAGTCCTCGGTCCACTGGATGATGTCGATGAACTGTTTCTTGATGAAATCCATCAGGGCCATGGCGGGTCTCGCTTGCGGTCGGGAAAGGTGCGCAGTATGCGGCGCGAACCGGGCAGGCAGCCGGCCGGGGCCAGGTGAATATGACCCTCCGGCTTAGAGCGGCTAACAAAACTGAATCAATGCTCGCACGCAGATGACGCTGCACGCCAGGGATAGCAAGGCCACATGGGTATGAACGCTTCGCTCGAAACGCACGCGCAGCTTGCCGAAGGCGGCCAGCCAAGCATGCGTGCGTTCGACGACCCAGCGATGGCACCCGAGTCGGTCGTTGCGCTCGATACCCCTGCGGGCGATCCGATCCTGGATGCCTCGGCGCTTGAGGTGCTCCCGACAGCGTGCAAAGTCGTAGCCCTTGTCCGCGTGCAGCTTGTCGGGCCAGCGGCGCGGCTTTCCACGCTTTCCTCGCACATCGGGCAAGGCATCGATCAACTGCTCGAAGACCACCGAGTCGTGGCGGTTGGCTCCGGTCACGCAGAACATCAGCGGGATGCCCTGGCGGTCCGTGATGATGTGACGTTTGCTGCCGAGTTTTCCTCTGTCCGTGGGGTTGGGGCCAGTGTGCGAGCCCCCCGGGGGCTGGGCACGCTGGCCCCGTCCAGGCTGGCTCGGCTGAAGTCCAGCCGCCCGGCGCTACGCAGTTCGGCCAACAACAGCATATGCAATTGGTGCCACACACCGGCATCCTGCCATTGGCGCAGTCGCCGCCAGCAGGTCATGCCACTGCCGAAGCCCAGTTCCTGGGGCAACTCTTCCCAGGGGATGCCGGTGCGCAGCACGAACAGGATGCCGTTCAGAGCCATCTCGTCGCTCACCCGTGGACGACCGCCCTTGACCGAGGGCACGAATACCGGCAGCAGTGGCTCAATCTTCTTGAACAGCGCCGCGCTGATTTCCTTGTTCTTGGTTCGACCCATGTACCGTCAAACGCACTTCAACCGCCTGACGATGACAGGGTTGTGTTAGCCGCTCTTAGGGGGCCGGGCGAGAATGCCGGCATGGCGAGAGTTTCCATCCAGTCGGCCGACTTCGACCTCGGCGCCGAGGCGGCGGCCCTGCGGGCCGGCGACGGCGGCGTGGGCGCGGTGGTGGCCTTCGTGGGCACGGTGCGCGAGCACGGCAGCGGCGCGGCCGTCGTGCGGATGGAGCTGGAGCACTACCCGGGCATGACCGAGGCCGCCATCGAGGCCATGGTGGACGCCGCGCTCGCCCGCTTCGACATCCGCGCCGCCCGGGTCATCCACCGCGTGGGCGCGCTGCGCGCGTGCGAGCAGATCGTCGCGGTGCTGGTCGCCGGCGCGCACCGCGGCCCGGCCTTCCAGGCCTGCGAGTTCCTGATGGACTACCTGAAGACCCAGGCGCCGTTCTGGAAGAAGGAGCACACCGCCGACGGCGCGCACTGGGTGGACGCCCGGGCGGCGGACGACCAGGCGCTGGCGCGCTGGGGCATCGCCGGCGGCAACGCGGCCGCGGAGCCGCAGTAGGCGCCCGCCGTTCGTGGCCGGCGCTTGAAATCGCCGGGCGCGTGCCCACTTGGCTTGCAACCGGAGGAGTCATCCATCATGCGAGCCGACAAGTTCACCACCCGATTCCAGGAAGCCCTGGGCGAGGCGCAGAGCCTGGCCCTGGGCCGCGACAACCCCTACATCGAGCCCGTCCACGTGCTCGCCGCGATGCTGGCGCAGGACGACGGCCCGCGCGCGCTGCTGGAGCGCGCCGGCGTGAAGGCGCCCGCGCTGAAGACGGCGCTGGACGGCCTGATCGCCGGGCTGCCCCAGGTCAGCGGCGACGGCCAGACCGTGCAGGCCGGGCGCGAGCTCGTGGCCCTGCTGCAGGCGGCCGAGAAGGAGGCCACGAAGCGCGGCGACCAGTTCATCGCCAGCGAGATGTTCCTGCTCGCGCTCAGCGACGCCAAGACCGACCTGGCCGGCGTCGTGCGCGGCCACGGGCTGACGCGCAAGGCGCTGGAGGCCGCGATCCAGGCGGTGCGCGGCGGCGAGAAGGTCGATTCCGCCGACGCCGAGGGCCAGCGCGAGGCGCTGAAGAAGTACACGCTCGACCTGACCGAGCGCGCGAAGCAGGGCAAGCTCGACCCGGTGATCGGCCGCGACGAGGAAATCCGCCGCGCGATCCAGGTGCTGCAGCGCCGCAGCAAGAACAACCCGGTGCTGATCGGCGAGCCGGGCGTGGGCAAGACGGCCATCGTCGAGGGCCTGGCGCAGCGCATCGTCAACGGCGAGGTGCCGGACAGCCTGAAGGACAAGCGCGTGCTGGTGCTGGACATGGCGCTGCTGCTGGCCGGCGCCAAGTACCGCGGCGACTTCGAGGAGCGCCTGAAGGGCGTGCTGAAGGAGGTGGCGCAGGACGAGGGCAAGACCATCCTCTTCATCGACGAGATCCACACCATGGTCGGCGCCGGCAAGGCCGAGGGCGCCATCGACGCGGGCAACATGCTGAAGCCCGCGCTGGCGCGCGGCGAGCTGCACTGCATCGGCGCGACGACGCTGGACGAGTACCGCAAATACGTCGAGAAGGACGCCGCGCTGGAGCGCCGCTTCCAGAAGGTGCTGGTGGACGAGCCCAGCGTCGAGGCCACCATCGCCATCCTGCGCGGCCTGCAGGAGAAGTACGAGGTGCACCACGGCGTCGAGATCACCGACCCGGCCATCGTCGCCGCGGCCGAGCTGAGCCACCGCTACATCACCGACCGCTTCCTGCCCGACAAGGCCATCGACCTGATCGACGAGGCGGCGGCCAAGATCAAGATCGAGATCGACTCCAAGCCCGAGGCGATGGACCGGCTGGACCGCCGCATGATCCAGCTCAAGATCGAGCGCGAGGCCGTGCGCAAGGAGAAGGACGAGGGCTCGCAGAAGCGCTTCGCGCTGATCGAGGAAGAGCTGCTGAAGCTGCAGCGCGAGTACGACGACCTGGAGGAAATCTGGACCGCCGAGAAGGCGCAGGCCCAGGGCTCGGCGCATGTGAAGGAGGAGATCGACCGCATCCGCCAGCAGATCGAGGACTGGAAGCGCAAGGGCGACTTCAACAAGGTCGCCGAGCTGCAGTACGGCCGCCTGCCCGAGCTGGAGAAGCAGCTCAAGGAGGCCCAGGCCAAGGAGGCCGGCAAGGCCGGCACCGACAAGCCGCAGCTGCTGCGCACGCTGGTCGGCGCGGAGGAGATCGCCGAGGTCGTCGCGCGCGCCACGGGCATTCCGGTGTCCAAGCTGATGCAGGGCGAGCGCGAGAAGCTGCTGCAGATGGAAGGCCGGCTGCACGAGCGCGTGGTCGGCCAGGACGAGGCCATCCAGGCGGTGTCCGACGCCATCCGCCGCTCGCGCGCCGGCTTGAGCGACCCGAACCGGCCGCTGGGCTCCTTCCTGTTCCTCGGCCCCACCGGCGTCGGCAAGACCGAGCTGTGCAAGGCGCTGGCGGGCTTCCTGTTCGACAGCGAGGACCACATGGTGCGCATCGACATGAGTGAGTTCATGGAGAAGCACTCGGTCAGCCGCCTGATCGGCGCGCCGCCGGGCTACGTCGGCTACGAGGAAGGCGGCACGCTGACGGAGGCCGTGCGCCGCAAGCCCTATTCGGTGCTGCTGCTCGACGAGGTGGAGAAGGCGCACCCGGACGTGTTCAACGTGCTGCTGCAGGTGCTGGACGACGGTCGGCTCACCGACGGTCAGGGCCGCACGGTGGACTTCAAGAACACCGTCATCGTGATGACCAGCAACCTCGGCTCGCAGCACATCATGGCGCTGGCGGGGCAGGGCGAGCAGGTGATCCGCGACGCGGTGTGGGGCGAGGTCAAGAGCCACTTCCGGCCCGAGTTCCTGAACCGCATCGACGAGACGGTGATCTTCCACGCGCTGGGCGCGGCGCACATCAAGTCCATCGCCCGCATCCAGCTGCGCCAGCTCGAGGCCCGGCTGGAGAAGCTGGAGATGAAGCTGGACGTGTCCGACGCGGCGCTGGACGAGCTCGCCAAGGTCGGCTTCGACCCGGTGTTCGGCGCCCGACCGCTGAAGCGCGCCATCCAGCAGCGCGTGGAGAACCCGCTGTCCCGGCTGATCCTGGAGGGCCGGTTCGGGCCGAAGGACGTGATCCCGGTCAACGTCGAGAACGGCGAGTTCAGCTTCGGGCGCGTCGTGCACTGAGCCGCCGGTCCCCCCCGGCCCCAGGCCGCCTTTCCCATGCGGGGAGGCGGCTTTTTGACGCTTGCGTATAAAATGATAATCATTCTCAATCGCATCAATCCGGATGACATCTCCCCGCAGGGCCGATCACGGCCATCGCCGAAACCGCTTTCATGACGCGCTGACGCTGTGGGGCTGGCCGCTGGCGCTGGGCCTGCTGAGCGCCAGCGGGCTGGTGTCGGCGCTGGTGTCCGACGACTGGGGCGACACCTGGTCGTGGATCGCGCTGGGCGTGCCGGTGCTGGTCATGGGCCGGCATGCGCTGCGCCGCTGAGGCCGGACGCCCCTGAAAACTTCCCTCCATTTGCTCTCCAACGACATGAAGAACCGATTCCTGCCGACCGCCTGCGCCCTGGCCGCCGCCGCCGCGATGGCTCCCGCCCAGGCCCAAGAAGCCAGCGCCCCCGCCGTTGCCAGCGGGCCCACCGCACTGGAAGCCGTCGTGGTGACTGGCAAGCGCGCCAATCGCATCTCCAAGGGAGCGACGGGGCTGGCGATGGAAATCAAGGACACGCCCCAGTCCATCAGCAACCTCGATAAGGAGGACATCACTGCGTTCGGCGCGACCGACTCCAACGAGGCCCTGCGCATGGCCACCGGTATCAACGTCGAGCAGTACGAGACCAACCGTGCGGTGTTCAACTCGCGCGGCTTCGAGATCCAGCTGACGCAGATCGACGGCCTGGGCATGACCAACGACTGGGGCACCGTGGCCGGCCAGCAGGACACCTATCTGTTCGAACGCATCGAGCTGATCCGTGGCGCCAACGGCCTGCTGACCGGCGTGGGCAATTCCTCCGGCACGATCAACTACGTGCGCAAGCGTCCGCTCAACGAGGACCGTGGCGAGGTGAGCCTCACGGCCGGCTCTTACGACACCCGTCGTCTCGCGCTGGACTACAACAAGCGCCTCACCGGCGACGGTGCCTGGGCCGGCCGCGTCGTGGCGGTGTACGACGACAAGGACTCCTACCTCCGCGCACTGCACAACAAGCGCAGCACGCTGTACGGCGTGGTCGATGGCCAGATTGGCGAGAACGGCGTGCTGACGCTGGGCGTCACGCTGTCCGACTCGAAGCAGAAGTCGCCGATGTGGGGCTCGCTGACGCTGACGCGCACCGACGGTACGCAGGCGGACTTCGACGTCTCCGCCTCGACGGCGCCCGACTGGAGCTACTGGAACATCCGCACGCAGAGCGTCTTCGCCGAGTACACGCACAGCCTGGGCGCGGACTGGGAGGCCAAGGTCACCTACAACCACCGTCACAACCGGGACGAATCCCACCTGCTGTACGCCTACACGAACACCGGTGCGCTGAACCCGGACGACACCGGCCTCATTGGCTGGCCCTACGGCAGCGTCATCACGACGAACAACGACGTGCTGGACGCCAACGTCAGCGGCCAGTTCAGCGCCTGGGGCCGCAAGCAAAGCCTGCTGGTGGGAGCGAGCCATTCCCGCCAGCGTAACGAGACCGACCTGACCAGCCCGCTGACCAATATGTTCCTGCCGCTGCCGGCCTTCCCCTATCCCGGCAATGCCTACCCGGAGCCGGATTGGGGCGCGCGTACTCCCAGTTCCAGTGGTAGCCAGACGCTGGATCGCGTCTACGTCGCATCGCGCCTGTCGCTGACCGACGGCCTGAAGGGCATCGTCGGCTTGAACGCCATCCGTTTGAAGCGCGAGGGCAGTTCCATCTACGGCAATGCCGCCGCGCAGACGCCGCCGGCTACGAACAAGGTCAGCCCCTACGCCGGACTCACCTACGACATCACCCCCGACGTGCTGGGCTATGTGTCCTATTCCGACATCTTCCAGAATCAGGATCAGTACGACATCACCGGCAAATACCTGTCACCGATGAAGGGCCGCAACATTGAGGCTGGCGTCAAGGCGGATTGGCTGGGCCGCAAGCTGCTGACCACCTTCGCGGTGTTCACGGCCGAACAGAAGGGCCTGGGCTTCGCCGGCGGCGTCATCAAGGAAGGACCGAAGACCGGGCAGACCTACTACGTGCCCAAGGACGTGGACTCCAAGGGTGTGGAGTTCGAGGCCACCGGACAGATCGACAAGGACACGCGTCTCACGCTGGGCCTGACCCGACTCAAGCTCACCGGCCCCGACGGCGGCGACACGACCGAATGGGTTCCGCGCACCGCGTTCAACTTCCGCTACGTCAGCCGAGTGGCCTCACTGCCGGGATTGGAACTGGGCATCAGCGGCCGTTGGCAGTCCGACGTGCGCAAGGATGCCGGTGCCCGCCAGGACGCCTACCTGTTGGCGCACGGCTTTGCTGCCTACGAGCTGAACGACCGCGCGACGCTGCGCCTGAACGTCAACAACCTGTTCGACAAGAAATACATCCAGGGCCTGTCCTACGGTGCGATCTACGGCGCGCCGCGCAACGTCGCCGTGTCGCTGGACTACAAGCTCTGACGCCGCCGCCATGAGCCTGAGCACGCGTTCGATCCGGGTCTGGGCCTGGCTGCACAAGTGGAGCAGCCTGGTCTGCACCGTCTTCATGCTGCTGCTGTGCCTGACCGGGCTGCCGCTGATCTTCCACCACGAGATCGGCCACCTGCTGGGCACCGAGATCGAGGCGCCGGAACTGCCGGCCACGCTGGAGGGCCAGCGCGCGTCGGCGGACGCGGTGATGGCCGCGGCGCGCAGCCAGTACCCGGACCGCATCGTGCAGTTCATGGGCAAGTCCGACGACGACGATCGCCTGTGGTGGACCACGCTGACGCCCTCGCCCGAGCCGACCGAGGACTACAAGTCCGTCACCGTGGACGCGCGCACGGCCCGGGTCGTCGGCGAGTACAAGGTGGGCGAGGGCTTCATGGACCTGATGTTCCGCCTGCACGTGGACCTGTTCGCCGGCCTGCCCGGCAAGCTCTTCCTCGGCTTCATGGGCCTGCTGTTGCTGCTGGCGGTCGTGTCGGGCGTCGTGCTGTACGCGCCCTTCATGCGCAAGCTGGACTTCGGTACCGTGCGCCACGAGCGCTCCACTCGCGTGCGCTGGCTGGACCTGCACAACCTGATCGGCATCGTCACGCTGGTGTGGTGCTTCGTCGTCGGCGCGACCGGCGTCATCAACACCTGGGCCGACCTGCTCATCAAGTACTGGCAGTACGAGCACGTCGGCGCGCTGCTCAAGCCCTACCAGGGCCAGCCGCTGGTGCCGGAAAGCCAGCGCCTGCCGACGCAGCGGCTGCTGGAGTCCGCCCAGGCCGCCGCGCCGGGCAAGAAGCTCTACTTCGTCGCCTTCCCCGGCACGGCCTTCTCCAGCCCGCACCACACGACCTTCTTCATGCGCGGCGACACGCCGCTGACCTCCAAGCTGATGCTGCCGGTGCTGGTGGACGCGCGCACGGCCGAGGTCACCGCCGCGCCGGAACTGCCCTGGTATTTGGACGCGCTGCTGATCTCGCAGCCGCTGCACTTCGGCGACTACGGCGGCATGCCGATGAAGGTGCTGTGGGCGCTGCTGGACATCGCCACCCTCGTCGTGCTGGGCAGCGGGCTGTACCTGTGGCTGAAGAAGCGCGGGCCGGCCAAGGCCGCCTCGCGGGCCTCACCAGCGCGAGCGGTGGTCCTCGGTGACGCCGAGCAGGCCGTAGACACGGCGCGGTAGCGCGCCCGCCGACGCGCGCACCTCGCCGCTGAAGCCCGGGCCGCGGAAGCGCAGGCCGCCCAGCCCAGGTCGACGATGGCGACGCCGAGGAACACCGCGCCGTTCCCCGAGGCCCACGTAGTGCCAGCGCTTGTGGTGCAGCCGCCGCCACAGCCAGCCCGGGCGCGGCCGCAGCCCGGCCCAGTCGATGCGCGCGATGGCGCCGGCATGGCGGCCGCAGGCGGGCCGGCCGCCGCTGACGGCCGCGCCGGGCAGGTCGAGCGGCATGCGGGTTTGTGCCGTCCGGGCGGCGCGCCAGTTTCGCCGCAACATCGCGGGCATGGACGCGCTGCTCGACCTCTACCACCGCCACCTCGACTGGCGCGACCTGACGCTGCTGATGCTGTCGCCGGTCTTCATCGCGCTGATCGCGCTGGAGGCCTGGCGCTTCCGCCGCACCGGCGTGTTCGAGCTGCGCGACAGCCTGGACAGCCTGAACAGCGGCGGCAGCTACCTCGTCATCGACCTGCTGCTGCTGACCGTGCTGGTGCTGCCGGCGATGGGCTGGGTCCACGACCACCGGCTGTTCACCATCGCGGTGACGCCGTGGAACTTCCTCGCGCTGTTCCTGCTCGTCGAGTTCCTCTATTACGGGTTCCACCGCGCCAGCCACCGCATCCGCTGGTTCTGGTGCGCGCACGTCGTCCACCACGGCTCGGAGAAGATGAACTTCGGCACCGCGCTGCGGCAGAGCTGGTTCTACCCGCTGGCCGGCAACTGGCTGTTCTACCTGCCGGCCGTGTGGCTGGGCTTCGAGCCGCGCTGGGTGCTGTTCGCGCTGTCGCTGAACCTGGGCTACCAGTTCTTCGTCCACACCACCTGGGTGGAGCGCCTGCCGGCGTGGTTCGAGTTCGTCTTCAACACGCCGTCGCACCACCGCGCCCACCACGGCCGCAACCCGCAGTACATGGACCGCAACTACGGCGGCACGCTGATCGTCTTCGACCGCCTGTTCGGCAGCTTCGTGCCCGAGCAGGAGCCGGTGGACTACGGCCTGGAGCACCCCTTCCCGACGCACAACCTGTTCTCGCTCAACGCCCACGAGTGGCGCGCGATGTTCCGCGACATGGCCCGCGAGCAGAGCTGGGGCCTGCGCCTGGCCCATCTCTGGATGCCGCCGGGCTGGCGGCGGCATGGATGACCGGCGCTGAGACCGGCGCTGAGGGATGATGCGGGCTGGCTCCGCTGTGCCCGAGGAACACCCCATGCCCACCTCTGCGATCACCGATGCCCGGCTGCTGCTGGACGAGGTGGGTGCCTTCGTCTACACGACCGACGCCGCCGGCCGCTACACCTATGCGAACCGGCTGGTGCTGGAGCTGCTCGGCAACCCCCCGTTGGCGGCCGTGGTCGGCAAGTCCTTCACCGATTTCGTCGATGTCGGCGCCGCCGGCGACGCGCTGCGCGAGACCGACCTGCGCGTGCTGCGCGACGGCGAAACCCTGGCCCGCGAGGAAACCAGCAGCAGCCGCGCCACCGGCGAGCTGCGCACCTACTGGTCGATCAAGAAGCCGCTGCGCGACGCCGGCGGCGCCATCGTCGGCATGCTGGGCATCTCCCACGACATCACCGAGAAGAAGCGGCTGGAGGACCAGGTGCGCCAGCAGAAGGAGCTGCTGGACGCCGTGCTCGACAACGTCCAGGGCCTGGTCTACGTGAAGGGCGCGAACCGCCGCTTCCTGTACGCCAACAAGCACCTGGCCACGGTGTTCGGGCGGCCGGTCGAGGCGATCGTCGGCCGCCTGGACAGCGAGCTGATGCCGCGCGAGGCGGCCGACGCCTTCTGGGAGAAGGACAAGCACATGCTGGCGACCGGCCAGCCCTATGCCGGCGAGGAGTCGCTGGTCGACGCGGCGGGGCAGCTGCGCCACTACTGGAGCGTGGTCGTGCCCTGGGCCGGCTTCGACGGCATGCCCGCGCTGATCGGCCTGATCACCGACATCACCGAACTGCACGCGCTGAAGGAAGAGCTGCGGCAGCAGGCCCACAGCGACAGCCTGACCGGCGTCGCCAACCGGCGCAGCTTCTTCGAGAGCGCGGAGCGCGAGTTCGCGCGCAGCCGCCGCCACGGCACGCCGCTGAGCGTCGTCGCCATCGACCTCGACCACTTCAAGCAGATCAACGACGGCCACGGCCACCCGGTGGGCGACACGGTGCTGCGCGGCTTCGTGCTGTGCTGCCAGCGCCTGCTGCGCGAGGAGGACCTGTGCGCCCGCACCGGCGGCGAGGAGTTCTGCATCCTGCTGCCCGGCACCGACGCCGAGGCCGCCTGGGCGGTCGCCGAGCGCATCCGCACCGAGCTGGCCGGCTGCGCGCTGAGCCCGGAGCATCCGGCGCTGCGCGTGACCGCCAGCTTCGGCGTGACCGAGATGGGCGCGGCCGACACGCACTTCGGCCCGCTGTTCTCGCGCGCCGACCGCGCGCTCTACGCGGCCAAGCAGCAGGGCCGCAACCGCAGCCGCCTGCTGCGCGCGGGCGAGGCGGTTGCGGTGGCGTCAGGGCTCTAGGTACCGGGCCAGGAAGGCCTCCATGCGCTCCGCGAAATCGACGCGGTGCTTCAGCACGGCGAAGCCGTGGCCCTCGCCGGGGTAGCTCACCCAGGCCGGCTCGTTGCCCGCCTCGCGCAGCGCCCGGCGCATGCGCTCGCCATGGGCCAGCGGCACGCGCAGGTCGGCCTCGCCGAAGGCCAGCAGCACCGGCGCCTTGATGCGCGCCGCCTGCTGGACCGGCGAGTGGGCGGCGATCATGGCCGCGTCCCTGACCGGGTCGCCCACCATGTCGCGGAGCTGGTACTGGCGGCCCCAGTCGGAGATGTCGTCGCGCACCCACCAGGAGCCGGCCACGTAGAGGTCCAGGTCGGTCACGGCCACCCAGGCGACGCCGCAGCGGTAGAGGCCGGGGTCGTTGACCAGGCCCATCAGCGTGCTGTAGCCGCCATAGCTGGCGCCGGCGATGCAGGCCTTGTCGCTGGCGATGCCCTGGGCCTGCGCCCAGCGCAGTGCGTCGGCGACGTCGTCCTGCATCGCCTGGCCGAACTGCCGGAAGCCGGCGCGGAAGTGCGCGCGGCCATAGCCGGTGCTGCCGCGGAACTCGGGCTCGATGACGACATAGCCGCGCGAGGCCAGGAACTGCGCCTGCGCATGCCAGCCCCAGGTGTTGCCCCGCACCCAGGGCCCGCCGTGCACGAGGACGACGGCCGGCAGCGGCCCGGCGGCGCCCGGGCGGCGGGTGATCCAGACGGGCAGGTCGCGGCCATCACGCGCCTGGATGCGCTGCAGCTCCATTTGCGCCATCCCGGCCGGCTCGATGTCGATGCGCACCCGGCCCACGGGCCGCCAGTGCGCCTCGCCGTCGGGCGGCTGGGCCTGGTAGAGCCAGAACCGGCCCGGCTCGCCGTCGCTGTAGGAGCGCACGAGCGCCACCATGTCGGGCCGGGCGCAGCGCCGGCAACTGATGCTGTTGACGCGGCCCGGCATGCGCTCGTCGGCCTGCTGCTGCAGCGCCTGCATCGCGGCGTTCTGCCAGACGGTGGTTTCGCGGTCGGTGACGGCGCGCACGCCGAGCGCGGCGCCGTCGCCATCGGCGAGCACGCGGCCGCGGAAGTCGAAGCCGGGCGCGCTGGCCAGCGGCGCGCCCGGCGCGCGGGCCTCGAAGTCGTAGCGGCTCAGCACCGTCTCGCCGGCCGGCCCCGCGGCGTGCGTCACGTAGAGCTGGCCGGCATCGTCCACGGCGTTGATGCCGAACGGCGGGTCCAGCACCTCGCTCTCGTACAGCGTCTGCCAGTCCTGCCGGCCCGGCCCGCGCCACAGCGCGGCCCGGCGGCCCTCGCGGCGCGTCAGCGCGACGCGCAGCTCGCCGCGGCCGTCGGCGACCCAGCCGACCGTGTCGGGCGGGACGCTGACGCCGGTCGGGCGCGTCCGGCCGGTGCGGGTGTCCAGCCACAGCGGGCGCTCCAGGCGGCGCTCGTCGGCCGTGAACGCGACCATCAGCACCTCATCGTTGCGCTGGCCCGGCTGCGGCCTCGGCACGGCCAGCAGGCGGTGGTTCCAGTCCAGCAGCTGCGCCTGGCGGGAGTCGCCGCTGCCGATGAAGGGGCGTCCCAGGCGCCGCACCAGCTGGCGCAGTTCGCTGCCGTCGGGATTGACCGCGAACAGCCCCGGCGCGCCGTTGGGGCGGCCGCTGCCGTCCGACAGATCGACGGCGGTGAAGACCAGGCGTTCGTCATTGACCCATTGGACCTGCCCGATGTCGGCGTCCTTGAACTGGAGGGGGCCTGACACCTTGCCGCCGGGGCCGAGGTCGGCCACGCCCAGGCCGATGCGGCCGCCGCCGAAGGCGCCGCGCAGCGCGAGCTTGCGGCCCGAGGGCGACAGCACGGCGCCGACGATGTCCGGGTCCTTGAAGAACACCTCGGCCGGCGGCGGCGCGGCCCGCGCGACGCCGGCGCACAGCAGCAGGCCGGTGATGACGGCGGCCCAGCCTTTGAAATCGCCCATGTGTCTTTCCTCCCGCACGCTTCGTCGTTGGCGGCGCGGAGCATAGGGCAGGGCCGGTGCCGCCCGGCTGCGCGCCAGCGCAATCCCCGCCTGGCCACCGGCATGCCGGCGCTGCCGCACAATCGCCCGCCATGACCGCAGCCTCCCCAGCCTCCCCCGTCGTCATCATCGGCGCCGGCCTCGCCGGCCTCACCGTGGCCCTGCACCTGGCCGACACGGTGCCCGTCGTCGTGCTCGCCAAGCGCGAGCTGACCGAGGCCGCCACCGCCTGGGCGCAGGGCGGCATCGTCGGCGTGCTCGGCAACGACGACAGCATCGAGAGCCATGTGCGCGACACCCAGGACGCCGGCGCCGGCCTCGTGGACGAGGCCACGGCCCGCTTCATCGCCGAGCGCAGCGCGGCGGCCGTGGGCTGGCTGGTGCAGCAGGGCGTGCCCTTCACGCCCGACGACGACGGCCCGCTGGGCCTGCACCTGACGCGCGAGGGCGGCCACGCGGTGCGCCGCATCGCGCATGCGGCCGACGCCACCGGCAAGGCCATCCACGACCAACTGCTGGCCGAGGCCCGCCGCCACCCCGGCATCACGCTGCGCGAGCGCTCGATGGCGGTGGACCTCGTCACCTCGCGCCACCTGCAGCGCGACGAGCCGCCGCGCGTCTACGGCGTGTACGCGCTGGACATCGACGCGCAGCGCGTCGAGACGCTGCCGGCGCGCGCCGTCGTGCTCGCCACCGGCGGCGCCGGCAAGGTCTACCGCTACACCACCAACCCCGACACCTCCACCGGCGACGGCATCGCGATGGCCTGGCGCGCCGGCTGCCGGGTGGCGAACATGGAGTTCATCCAGTTCCACCCGACCTGCCTCTACCACCCGCAGGAGCGCAGCTTCCTGATCACCGAGGCGCTGCGCGGCGAGGGCGCATACCTGAAGCTGCCTGAACATCTCGGGGGCACCCGCTTCATGGCCGCGCACGACGAGCGCATGGAGCTGGCGCCGCGCGACATCGTCGCCCGCGCGATCGACTTCGAGATGAAGAAGCACGGCCTGGACCATGTGTGGCTGGACGCGACGCATCTCGGCGAGGCCTTCCTCATCGAGCACTTCCCGACCATCCACGCGCGCTGCCTGAAGCTGGGCATCGACATCGCGCGCCAGCCCATCCCCGTCGTGCCGGCGGTGCATTTCACCTGCGGCGGCGCGGTGACCGACCTGAACGGCCGCTGCGACCTGCCGGGCCTGTACGCCGTGGGCGAGACGGGCTACACCGGCCTGCACGGCGCGAACCGGCTGGCCAGCAACTCGCTGCTCGAATGCGTCGTGCTCGGGCAGACCTGCGCGGCCGACATCCTGGCGGCCCCGCCGCCGGCCGCCGCGCCGCTGCCGGCCTGGGACGAGAGCCAGGTGGACAACGCCGACGAGCAGGTCGTCATCGCCCACAACTGGGACGAGCTGCGCCTGCTGATGTGGAACTACGTCGGCATCGTCCGCACCACCAAGCGGCTGGAGCGGGCGCTGCACCGCATCGCGCTGCTGCGCAGCGAGATCGACGACTACTACGCCAACTTCCGCGTCACGCGCGACCTGCTGGAGTTGCGCAACCTCGTCGACTGCGCCGAACTGATCGTCCGCTCCGCGCTGCTGCGCCACGAAAGCCGCGGCCTGCACTACAGCCGCGACTACCCGCAGACGCTGCCGGTGAGCTTCCCGACCGTGCTGATCAGCGAGCGGCGGCGGCGCTGAGCGGCGGGCGGCCCGGCATAGACTCAAGGCCCTGGAGGTGAGCATGGATGGCCGCACGGTTTCCCGCGATCCCGACGTCATGAGCGGCGCGCCCTGCTTTGCCGGTACGCGGGTGCCGGTGAAGCACTTGTTCGACTACCTCGAAGGCGATTCGACGCTGGACGACTTCCTGGCTGACTTCCCCAGCATCAGCCGCACGCAGGCCATCGCCGTGCTGGAGGCCGCACGCCTGCATCTGGTGGCCGATGCGCCTGCTGCTTGACGAGTGCGTGCCGGCACGGCTGGCGCGGGCGCTGACCGGCCATGCGGTCTCGACGGTGGTGCAGATGGGCTGGTCGGGCGTCAAGAACGGCCGGCTGCTCGCGTTGGCCGCCGACGATTTCGATGCGCTCGTCACCGTGGACAAGAACCTGCCCTACCAGCAGCACGAAGCCGCGCTGCCGCTGCCCGTGATCGTGCTGGAGGCCCACTCCAACGAACTCGCCGTGTTGATGGCGCTGGTGCCTGCGCTTCAGTCGGCCCTGGGGCAAATCGGGCAGCGGCGCTTCATCCGGGTCGGCTGAGCGTCGGCCGCGGTCATTTGCGTGCCCGCAGCGCCGTGCGCGCCCGCACGAAGTCGAAGGCGTAGCCCACGGCCTCGGCGATGGCGGCGTCGATCTCGTTGCGTTCGTTGGCGGTCAGGTAGAAGCTGAAGTCCACCTCGTGGCGGATGTAGCGCGGCGGCAGGCGGTTCAGCGCCACGCAGGCCACGTCGCACAGCAGGTCGCCGTTGGCGGCGATGTCGGGGTGGTGGGCGGACGCCTCGAGCACCGCCGCGAAGACCTCGCGCTCGTGGTGGTTGTAGAGGGTGCTGAAGTCGGCGGTCATGGTGGCGGGCCTCGTGGATCGGTGGCCGGGTTATAGCGCGCCTCGGGCCGCGTTCAGGCGGCGCCGATGCCCGGCGTCATGCCCGAGGCCGCCGCTTTGCGGGCGGCCGTGAAATCCAGCATGCGCGTGATGCAGCGCTGCGCCTTCACGCGGACGGCTTCGTCCACGTGGATCTGCGGCTCGCCGCTTTCCAGGCAATCGACGAGGTTGGCCAGCCCGTTCATCGCCATCCACGGGCAGTGCGCGCAGCTCTTGCAGGTGGCGCTGTTGCCGGCGGTGGGCGCCTCGATCAGCGTCTTGCCCGGCGCGAGCTGGCGCATGCGGTGCAGGATGCCGTTGTCGGTGGCGACGATGTACTGCTGCGCCGTGCCCTCGACGACGGCCTTGATCAGCGCCGACGTGGAGCCCACCACGTCGGCCTGCTCGACGACGCTGCGCGGCGACTCGGGATGGACCAGGATGAGCGCGTCCGGGTGCTGCTCGCGCAGCAGCTCCAGTTCCAGGCCGCGGAACTCGTCGTGGACGATGCAGGCGCCGTTCCACATCAGCATGTCCGCGCCGGTCTGCTCCTGGATGTAGCGGCCGAGGTGCCGGTCGGGCGCCCACAGGACCTTCTGGCCCCGGGCATGCAGGTCGCCGACGATCTCCAGCGCGCAGGAGCTGGTCACCATCCAGTCGGCGCGGGCCTTCACGGCGGCGCTGGTGTTGGCGTAGACGACCACCTGGCGGTCCGGGTGGGCGTCGCAGAAGGCGGCGAAATCGTCGGCCGGGCAGCCCAGGTCCAGCGAGCAGGTGGCGTCCAGGTCGGGCATCAGCACGCGCTTCTCGGGACTCAGGATCTTGGCCGTCTCGCCCATGAAGCGCACGCCGGCCACGACCAGCGTCTGCGCCGCGTGGTCGCGGCCGAAGCGGGCCATCTCCAGCGAGTCGGACACGATGCCGCCGGTCTCCAGCGCCAGGTCCTGCAGCAGGCCGTCCACGTAGTAGTGGGCGACGAGCACGGCGTCGTGCCGCTTCAGCAGGGCGCGGGCGCGGTCGGCCAGCGCGTGGCGCTCGCCGGGCGACAGCGGCGCGGGCACCTTGGCCCAGGCATGCGCGGTGGAGCAGGCGCCGGCCGCGTCCTGCTTGGTGTAGTCGAACAGCTGTGTGTCCATCGGGCGGTCTTTCCAGTGGGGCCGCGTCGCGCGTCGGTCGCCGGGGGCTCCCTACACTCGCGGCATGGCAAGGGGTGTGGATTGTCCGTCGGGTGGCGGCCGGATTGGCGGTGCCGCCGCGAAGCCCGCACGGTGGCGGGCGGCGTGGCTGCTGCTGGCGGCGTGCGGCGGGCTCGCGGCCGCCCGCGCGGCGCCGGACGCGCCGGCCAGCGCGCCGCCGGACCGGCCGACGCTGCGCTTCATCGTCGGCGAGGACTGGGCGCCGCCCTACCTGGAGCTGCGCGGCGGCCGCCCCGTCGGCGGCCTGGCCTTCGAGCTGATGGAGCGCGTCGCGCAGGCCGCCGGCGCGCGGCCGGTCTACCTGATGCTGCCGCCGAAGCGCACGCAGGAGGCCCTGCACGCCGGCGAGGCCGACCTGATGTGCCTGATGAGCCCCAAGTGGCTGGCCCAGCCGCTGCCGGCCGGGCGCCTCGGCCCGCCGCTGCTGGTGCTGGAGGACGTGCTGGCCGTGGCGCCCGGCCCCGGCCGCCGGGCGCCGCTGGACCTGGCCGCCCAGCGCGGCCTGCGCGTGGGCACGGTGCTGGGCTACCGCTACCAGGAGCTGGGGCCGCTGTTCGACGGCGGCCAGCTGGTGCGCGACGACGCCGGCACCCAGAACGCCGTGCTGGAGAAGCTGGCGCGCGGCCGCATGCCCGTCGCGGTGGTGGACCGGCTCGTGCTCGCGCAGTTCAACCGCGGCCGGCCGCCGGCCGAGGCGCTGCGGTCGCTGCAGGTGGTGAGCCAGACGCCGGTGTACTGCCTGCTGGGCGGCCACACCCGGCTGGCGCCCGCGCGGCTGCTGCGGGCGCTGCACGCGGTGGCCGAGCACGGCGACCTGGCGCGCCTGCTGCAGCGCTACCGCTGACCGGCGCGCCGCGCCGCCGCCATCACGCCTCGGCGAAGAAGCGGCTCGGCGGCATGCCGACCGTGCGCGTCACCATCGCGGTGAAGGCGCTGGCGCTGGCATAGCCCAGCTCGGCGGCGATGTGGCTCATCGGCCGGCCGCGGGCGGCCAGCGTCAGCGCATGCGCCAGCAGCAGCTGCGAGCGCCATTGCGCGAAGCTGGTGCCCAGCTGCTCGCGGAACAGCCGGCTCAGCGTGCGCGGGCTGGCGCCGGCCTCCAGCGCCCAGTCCTCCAGCCCGGCGTGGCGGCCGGGCTCCTGCAGCATGGCCTCGCAGAGCCGGCGCAGGCGCGCGTCCCGCGGCAGCGCCACGCCCAGCGGCAGCGGGCGGGCGCGCTGCAGCTCGATCAGCAGCAGCGCCTCGATTCCGGTGCGCCGCGCCGCGTCGGCGGCGCTCTCGGCCGGCGTTGGGTCGGGCAGGGCGGGCAGGGCCAGCACCAGCTCGCGCAGCAGCGGCGACACCTCCAGCACCCGGCCCACCCGCCAGGCCTCGCCGGCCAGCAGCGCCGGTCCGAGGTACAGCGTGCGCAGGTCGCACTGCTCGATGGCCGTCACCGCGTGGACCAGCCCCGGCGGGATCCACACCGCGCGCGACGGCGGCACGATGTAGGTGGACGCTTCGGTGCTGACGCGCACGGCGCCGGTCATCGAGAACACCAGCTGCGCCCAGTCGTGGCGGTGCGGCTGGATGTCGGCGAGGTGTTCCAGCACGCGGGACTTGGCGCGCAGCGGGCGCTCCGGCGTGGGCGCGAAGCGCTCGGGCGAGATGGCGGGGAAGCTTTTGCCGCTGGCCATGGCCGGATTCCGATAGAACTTGACGAACCATCGTAACTGCGCCGGCCGGCGTTTTCCTAGAGTGGCGCCCATGGACACCTCCCCCGCCTCCCCGCCGGACGCCGGCCGCCAGCGCCGGCGCGACATCGCCACCCTCTCCACCATCGGCGTCGCGCATGGCACCTCGCACTTCTTCCACATGCTGCTGCCGCCGCTGTTCCCGGCGTTCATCCAGGCGTTCGGGCTGACGTACTC
The DNA here is from genome assembly GCF_047654785.1 of Roseateles sp. Classification (GTDB taxonomy): domain Bacteria; phylum Pseudomonadota; class Gammaproteobacteria; order Burkholderiales; family Burkholderiaceae_C; genus Pelomonas. The sequence goes on along the minus strand of NZ_JASGKQ010000003.1, from coordinate 2,022,447 downwards.
GGAGCTGGGCCTGCTGGTGACGACCTTCTTCGTCATCTCCGGCGTCGGGCAGGCGCTGTCCGGCTTCGTCGTCGACCGGGTGGGCGCGCGGCCGGTGCTGTTCATGGCGATGGGTTTCTTCTTCCTCGGCGCGGTGGCGGCCGGGCTGGCGCAGGGCTTCGGCGGGCTGATGCTGGCGGCGGCGCTGGCCGGTGTGGGCAATGCGCCCATGCACCCGGCGGACTTCACCATCCTGAACAAGCGCGTGTCGCCGCCGCGCCTGGGCCATGCGTTCTCGGTGCACGGCATCAGCGGCAACCTGGGCTGGGGGCTGGCGCCGGTGTTCTCGATCGGCATCGCCGAGGCCACGGGCAACTGGCGCCTGGCCTGCGCCGGCACGGCGCTGTTGGCGCTGGCCGTCATCGCGCTGGCGTACTGGCAGCGCGACGCCATCGACGACCGCCAGGGCACCTGGAGCCATGCCAAGCCCGCGCCCGGCGCGAAGCTGGAGCATCCGATGGCCTTCCTGAAGCTGCCCTCGGTGTGGCTGTGCTTCTCGTTCTTCTTCTGGACGACGGCGGCGCTGTCGGCCATCCAGAGCTTCGCCAGCCCCGCGCTGCAGAAGGCCTACGGCCTGCCGGCCGCGCTGACCGCCTACGTCGTCACCGGCTACATGCTGGCCGGCGCGGCGGGCATGGTGTGCGGCGGCTTCCTGGTCGCCCGCGCCGAGCGGCTGGAGCGGACCATCGCCGCCGCGATGGCGTTCGCCGCCGCGCTGCTGGCGCTGACGGCCAGCGGCCTGCTGCCCGGCACCGCGGCGGCGGTCGTCGCGGCGCTGGCGGGCTTTGGCACCGGCGTGGCCGGCCCGTCGCGCGACATGCTCATCAAGCGCGCCGCGCCGCCGGGCGCCACGGGCCGCGTCTACGGCACGGTGTACTCGGGCCTGGACGTGGGCTTCGCCGTCGCGGCGCCGGTGTTCGGCGCGCTGATGGACCGAGGCCATGCGCTGGGCATCTTCGGCGGCGCGGCGGTGGCGCTGCTGCTGGGCATCGCGTCGGCCGGCCTGGTGGGGCTGGGGCTGGCGCGCCGGCCGGTGGCGGCGGCCGCCTGAGCGGCGCCCGCGGCCCGCGGACCCGTACCATGCGGCACCGCCCCGCCTGGGGGCCGACCCGCCGCGCGCCATGAAATTCAAGCACTTCGCCACCTCGCCGGTCCTGGAGAACAGGGCCTTCATGGCGCTGCTGCTCGCGGTCAGCGCGGCCTTCCTGTGGATCCTGCTGCCGTTCGGCGGCGCGGTGTTCTGGGGCGCGGTGATCGCCATCGTCTTCACGCCGGTCCACACCCGGCTGCTGCGCCGCTGGCCGCGGCGGCGCACGCTGGCGGCGCTGGCGACGCTGGGCATCGTCGTGCTGATGGGGGTGCTGCCGCTGGCGCTGCTGACCGGCACGCTGGTCCGGGAGGGCGCGGCGCTGTACCAGCGCGTGCAGTCCGGCGAGACCAATTTCGCGCGCTACTTCGAGCAGGTGGTGACCGTGCTGCCGGGCTGGGCGCACGGCCTGCTGGAGCAGTTCGGGCTGACGGACTTCAACGAGCTGCAGTCCCGCATCGCCGATGCCGTCGGGCGCGGCAGCCAGGCGATCGCCACCTATGCCTACAGCATGGGCCAGAACGCGCTGGACTTCGTCGTCGGCTTCTTCGTCATGCTGTACCTCGCGTTCTTCCTGCTGCGCGACGGCGCGGCCCTGAGCCGCCGCATCCGCGCGGCCGTGCCGCTGGCGCCCGCGCACCGCCGGCACCTGGCGGAGAAGTTCATCACCGTGATCCGCGCCACCGTCAAGGGCAACATCCTGGTGGCGGCCACGCAGGGCGCGCTGGGCGGCCTGGCGTTCTGGTTCTTCGACATCAAGGGCGCGCTGCTGTGGGCGGTGCTGATGGGCTTTCTGTCGCTGCTGCCGGCCATCGGCGCCGGGCTGATCTGGCTGCCGGTGGCCGTCTACTTCCTGGTGACGGGCGCGGTCTGGCAGGGCGTGGTGCTGATCGCCTACGGCGTGCTGGTGATCGGCCTGGTGGACAACCTGCTGCGCCCGCTGCTGGTGGGCAAGGACACGCAGATGCCCGACTACCTGGTGCTGATCTCCACCATCGGCGGCATGGCGGTGTTCGGCATCAACGGCTTCGTCATCGGCCCGGTCATCGCGGCGATGTTCATGGTGGCCTGGGACCTGTTCGCCAGCGCGCGCGAGGAGGCGGCGGAAGACGCCGCGCGGGACGCGGCGCAGGAACCCGTGCAAGAGGCCGCCCCCGGCGCCACGCGGCCGCCCGAGGCCTGACGCGCCGGGCCGGCGCCCGCCGCCCGCCCCGGCAGGGCCACGGCGGGTTATGGCCGACACCTTTGTGTCAATGCCTGGCGTGGCGGCCGGCGGCTTACAGTCCCCGGATGACTGGACACCCCCCTCCCGCCCGCCTCGCCGGCCATGCCCTGGTCGAAGCGCTGATCGCCCAGGGCGTCACCACGGCCTTCGGCGTGCCGGGCGAGAGCTATCTCGCCGTGCTGGACGGCTTCCACGAGCATGCCGATCGCATCCGCTTCATCGCCTGCCGGCAGGAGGGCGGCGCGGCCTTCATGGCCGAGGCGCAGGGCAAGCTGACCGGCCGGCCCGGCATCTGCTTCGTCACGCGCGGCCCGGGCGCGACGAACGCCAGCATCGGCCTGCACACTGCCTTCCAGGACAGCACGCCGATGATCCTGTTCATCGGCCAGGTCGCCAGCGACCAGCGCGACCGCGAGGCCTTCCAGGAGGTGGACTACCGCCAGATGTTCGGCCCCGGCACGCTGGGCATGGCCAAGTGGGTGGGCGAGGTGCACGACGCCGAGCGCCTGCCGGAGTACGTCGCCCGCGCCTTCCACACCGCGATGCAGGGCCGGCCCGGCCCGGTCGTGCTGGTGCTGCCCGAGGACATGCTGACGCAGGCCATCACGGCGCCCGTCGTCCCGCCCGCGCGGCCGGCCGAGGCCGCGCCCACGCCGGCCGCGCTGGCCGAGCTGCGCGGGCGCCTGGCCGCCGCCCAGCGGCCGCTGGTCATCGCCGGCGGCGGCGGCTGGACGCCCGGCGCCGCCGCCGCGCTGCAGCGTTTTGCCGAGGCCTGGCAACTGCCCGTCGGCTGTGCGTTCCGCTTCCAGGACCTGTTCGACAACGCGCACCCGAACTACGCGGGCGACGTGGGCATCGGCATCAACCCCCGGCTCGCGGCGCGGGTGCGGGACGCCGACCTCATCCTCGCCGTCGGCCCGCGCCTGGGCGAGATGACCACCGGCGGCTACACGCTGCTGCAGGCGCCGCGGCCCGCGCAGCAGCTCATCCATCTCCACGCCGGCGCCGAGGAACTGGGCCGCGTCTACACGGCCGAACTGCTGATCAACGCCAGCATGAGCCAGGCCGCGCCCGCTCTGGCCGCGCTGGAGCCGCCCGCCGACATCCGCTGGCGCGGCTGGACCGCCGCCGCCAACGCCGACTACCGCGCCAACCTCGAGCCCACGCCGGTCGCGCCGCTGGACATGGCCGAGGTCGTCCGCCTGCTGGCCGAGAAGCTGCCGGAGGGCACGATCTTCACGAACGGCGCCGGCAACTACAGCGGCTGGCTGCACCGTTTCCACCGCTACACCGCGCTGCACCGCTTCGGCAAGACGCAGCTGGCGCCGACGTCGGGCGCGATGGGCTACGGCGTGCCGGCCGCGGTCGCCGCGGCGCTGCTGCAGGATGAGCGCTGGGTCGTCAACATCGCCGGCGACGGCGACTTCCTGATGACCGGCCAGGAGCTGGCCACGGCCACCGGCTACGGCGCGAAGAAGCTGCTCATCGTCGTCGTCGACAACGGCAGCTACGGCACCATCCGCATGCACCAGGAGCGCGAGTACCCGGGCCGGGTGTCGGGCAGCGACCTGTTCAACCCCGACTTCGCCCGGCTGGCCGAGGCCTACGGCTTCGTCGCCGCGCGGGCCGAGAGCACCGCGCAGGTCGGCCCGGCGCTGGACGCGGCCATCGCCGCCGGCCGGCCGGCGCTGCTGCACCTGCGGCTGTCCGGCGACGTGTCCACCTCGCGCGCGACGCTCACCGCCATCCGCGACGCGGCGCTGCAGCGCCGGGCGGGCTGAGCCGGACAGCGCCGCCCGCTGGGGCACAATCGCCCGCCATGAGAAGCCCGGCCCATCCGCAGCGCCCCATGCCCGTCGCCGACACGGTGGCGGGCGGACGCCTGGCCGTGGCCTTCCAGCGCCCGGCCGCAGATTCCTGAGCCCGGCGATCCCCCACCACTCCCCCACATAGCGCAACCTCGATCGCCGGGCCCACAGCCAGCGCGATGCCGTGCCGCCGCTGCCAGGCCCTGTCCGGCGGCATGGCCCCGAACGAGGTGCAGCCATGTCCTTCCCATCCCCGCAACCGGGCGCCGAGCGCCTGCTGAGCGAACTCGACCACCGCCGCCTGAGCCTGCTGGTGGGCGCCCTGCCGACGGCGCACAAGCCCTTGCAGGACCTGCTCGACACCGCCGAGCTGCTGCCGTCGCCGCAGTTGCCGGCCGACGTCGTGTCGATGAACTCCGAGGTCGAGGTGCTCGGCCCGCAGCGCGGCCAGCGGCAACGCCTGACCCTGTGCTACCCGGCCGATGCCCGGCCGGAGCAGGGCCGCATCTCGGTGCTGTCGCCCGTGGGCCTGAGTCTGCTGGGCCGCACGGTCGGCGAGCAGGTCAGCTGGCAGGCCGGCCATGGGGCGGTCGGCAGCCTGTGCATCCAGGCCTTGCCCTACCAGCCCGAGGCCAGTGGCGACTTCAGCCGCTGAGCCCGGCTGCGGCGCTGCCAGAATGCGGCGCATGCAGGAAATCATCTTGGAACTTCGCGGCGACTACATCGAACTGGACAAGCTGCTGAAGGCCACCGGCCTGGCCGACAGCGGCGGCCAGGCACGCGCGCGGATCGCCGCCGGCGAGGTGCGCGTGGACGGCCAGGTGGAGTTGCGCAAGACGGCCAAGATGCGCGCCGGGCAGCTGGTCGAGTTCGCCGGCCAGCAACTGCGCGTCGCTGCGGCGCAAGGAGACGGGCGATGAGCTTTTCGACCTGCGACTTCTGCGATGCCCACAAGGCCGACGACAGCGGCGCCTTCCGCGTGCTGCCGGGCGGCGCGCTGGCGGCCTTCGGCGGCGCGGCGCGCTTCGCCGGGCCGGTGGCGACGGTGCGCTGCGCCGACGACAACAGCCGCGTGAAGGAGGCCGTCGAGAGCCCCGGCGCGGGCCGCGTGCTCGTCGTCGACGGCGGCGGCTCGCGGCGCCGGGCTTTGCTGGGCGGCAACCTGGCCGCCGCGGCGGCGAGCAACGGCTGGGCCGGCATCGTCATCGACGGCTGCGTGCGCGACGTGGCGGAGCTGGCGGCGACCGGCATCGGCATCCTCGCGCTGGCGGCGGTGCCGCTGCCGACGGACCGCCGGGGCCAGGGCCTGGCCGGCGTCGCGGTGCGCGTCTGCGGCGTGGACGTGCGGCCGGGCGACTGGCTCTATGCCGACGCGGACGGCGTGGTCGTCAGCGCCGGGCCGCTGGCCGCCGCCGCTACGGCCTGAGGACGTCCAGCAGCCGCGCCAGCCCGCCGCCGTCGATGGCGACGCGGGCCTGCTCGCGCACCCGGGGCTTGGCGTGGTAGGCCACGGACAGGCCGGCGGCACCCATCATCGGCAGGTCGTTGGCGCCGTCGCCGACCGCAATCGCCTGCTCGGGGCGGCAGCCGACCGCCGCGCAGCAGGCCAGCAGCATCAGCCGCTTCTGCTCGCCGTCGCAGATGTCGCCCCAGTCCTGCATGACGAGGCGGCCGGTGAGGGCGCCATCCACGATCTCGAGCTCGTTGCTGCGCACGAAGTCCATGCCCAGTTCGGCCGCGACGAAGCGGGTGAAGAAGGTGAAGCCGCCGGAGACGAGCAGCAGCTTCAGGCCCGCGGCCTTCAGCGCCGCGCACAGCTCGCGCGCGCCGGGATTGAAGTGCAGCCGTTCGGCCAGCACCCGGTCCAGCACGCCGGCCGGCACGCCGGCCAGCAGCGCCAGGCGGCGGCGCAGGCTGTCCTTGAAGTCGGTGATCTCGCCGCGCATGGCGGCCTCGGTGATGGCGGCCACCTCGGCGCCCCGGCCGGCGAGCGCGGCGATCTCGTCGATGCACTCGATGCCGATCAGCGTCGAGTCCATGTCGAAGGCGGCGAGCTTGAAGTGGGCGAGCGGCGGCAGCGCGGGGCCGTCGCGCAGGACGAGGCCTTCAGGGGCGGGAGGGGTCACGGGTGGGAGTGTCGGGGCGGGGATGGCCGCGATTATCCCGGCGCGTTCAGCGGCGGCCGGCGCGGCGCCGCTGCGCGGCCAGGAGTGCGAGGCCGCCCAGCAGCAGCGCGGCGCTGGCGGGCTCGGGCACCGGGGCGGTCCATGCGTAGATCTCGAACCAGGCGTCCGGCGCCGCGCTTAGGCCGCGCATGTCGATGCGGATGCTGTGGTCCGCGAAGCTCAGCCGCGACAGGTCGAGCTTGTCGATGGTGGTCTCCAGTGCCACGCCGGCGATCCGCCTGTCGCTGCCGTACAGCGACGCGAAGGTGAAGGCGTTGACGGCGATGTCGCTGAAATCGGCGTTGAGGCCGGTGCCGGTGTAGTGGTAGCGGATGCGGCGGTCGTCGATGTCCAGCGTCTGCGTCGGCACGGTCAGCACGTTGCAGAGCTGCGCGGCGCCGGGGCAGCTCAGCTCGATGTCGTCGCTGACCATGACGCTGTCGCTCGTGTGCCAGTCCTGCCCGCCGCCGACATAGTCGTAACGCACCTCGACGGTCGTGCCCTGCAGCTCGTCGGCGCGGGATGGGGCGGGGGCCGCGAAGGCCGAGGCGAGGGCGGTGGCGAGAATGAGGGTCTTCATGGGGGGGGGCTCCGGGGGCGGGGCCGGCCAGTCTAGACAGCAGGGCGGGCGCTGGCAGCCCCTAGGTGTCCGGGCGGCAGAAGACAGGAGTCGCCAGGCTACTTCCGCAGCCAGAAAGGAAAAAGGACTTAGAGGCTTTCGCTTCTAAGTCCTTGATTTCTCTTCTTGTTTTTGGTCGGGACGGCGGGATTCGAACTCGCGACCCCTTGCACCCCATGCAAGTGCGCTACCAGGCTGCGCTACGCCCCGACTGAGCCGAGCAGTATAACCGAGAAATCAGCACCCGGCCGGCGATTTCAGGTGAGGAGCGTCGCGCGGATCGACAGCAGCTCGGCGCGGACCTGCTCCAGCGAGGTCAGCGGCCCGGCGGCCAGCACCGGCAGCGTGATCGACGCGCCGGCCGCCTTCAGCGGCTGGGCCGCGGCGTGCGGCGCCGCGTGGCGGGCGGCCGGGGCCGGCATCGGTTCACCGGGCAGGTCGTCGGCATCGTCATCCGGCACATCGGCGGCCTGCGCGGCCTCGGCCTCGTCGCGGAAGTTCTGCGTGGCCGGCGGCGGCAGGCCTTCGCTCAGCTGGTTGCGCGCGCCGCTGATCGTGAAGCCCTGGTCGTAGAGCAGGTCGCGGATGCGGCGGATCAGCAGCACCTCGTGGTGCTGGTAGTAGCGCCGGTTGCCGCGCCGCTTCATCGGCTTGAGTTGCGTGAACTCCTGCTCCCAGTAGCGCAGCACATAGGGCTTCACGCCGCACAGCTCGCTGACCTCACCGATGGTGAAGTAGCGTTTGGCGGGGATGGCGGGAAGCGCCTTATCCATTGCAAATTCTCATTGCAAATCAAGGAGTTCGCGTGGGGAGGGCAGACTCTACTCGAAGTCCTCGCCCGCGGGCGCGTCACCTTGCACCACCCCCTTGAGTTTGTGGCTGGCGTGGAAGGTGACGACGTTGCGCGCCTTGATCGGGATGGACTCGCCGGTGCGCGGGTTGCGGCCCGGCCGCGGCGCCTTGCGGCGGATGTTGAAGTTGCCGAAGCCGGAGAGCTTGACGTCCTGCCCCTTGACGAGGCTGTCGTGCAGGATGTCGAAGAAGGCCTCGACCATGTCCTTGGACTCGCGCTTGTTCAGGCCGAGCTTGTCGAACAGCAGTTCGGCCAGTTCGGCCTTGGTCAGCGTGGGCGTCTCCAGGCTGCCGATGACGACGGCGGCGGCCTTCTTGGGGTCGTTGGCGTCCATGGGGACCTCCGGTCAGCCGCGCAGGCGCGCGCCGAGTTGCTGGCTGGCGGCGGCGACGATGGCGGCCACGGCCGCGTCGATGCGCTCGTCGGTCAGCGTGGCCTCGTCGTCGAGCAGTTCCAGGCGCACGGCCAGGCTGCGCTCGTCGGCCTGCAAATCGGTCGTGGCGGTGGCGGCGGGTTTGAACACGTCGAACAGCCGGGCCGAGCGCAGCAGCGCGCCGCCGACGGCGGCGATGGCGGCCATCAGCGCGTCGTGGGGCACGCCGTCCTTGACGACCAGCGCCAGGTCGCGCTGCACGGCCTGCTGGCGCGGCAGCGGCTGGCCCTGCGGCAGCGTGCGGGTCAGCGCGGCATCGAGGTCCAGCTCGAAGACGATGGGTGCGCCGCCGCTGATCTCGTAGGCCTGGCGCCAGCGCGGGTGCAGTTCACCGACGATGCCGATGGGCTGGCCATTCAGGCTCACGCGGGCGCTGCGGCCGGGGTGCAGCGCGGGGTGTTCGGCGGCCTCGAAGCTCAGCGCCTGCGGCGCGAACAGCGCTTCGAGGTCGCCCTTCACGTCGAAGAAATCGACGGCGCGGTCCTTCTGGCTCCATTGCTGCTGGTCGGCCGGGCCCCAGGCGAGGCCGCCGATGCGCAGCGGCTGCGCGATGCCGGCGACGGCCAGCGGGCCGGTGGCGACGGCTGCGTCGCGCTTGAACACGCGGCCCAGTTCGAACACGCGCACGCGCGTCGCGCGGCGGGCCTGGTTGTGACGCAGCACCTGCACGAGGCTGCCGATCAGGCTGGTGCGCATGACGGACAGCGGCGCGGCGATGGGGTTCAGCAGCTTGATCGGGTTCGTCTCGCCGGCCAGTTCGCGCTCCCAGCGTTCCTCGACGAAGCTGAAGTTGATCGTCTCGAAATAGTCGCGCGCGGCGACCGCGCGGCGCAGCGCGTGCGTGGACTGGCGCGACTCCGAGCGCGCGCGGCCGACGATGGGCGCCAGCGGCGCGCTGGACGGCAGCGTCGGGTAGCCGAGCACGCGGATGATTTCCTCGATGAGGTCTTCCTCGATCTGGAGGTCGAAGCGCCAGCTCGGCGGCGTGACGGTCAGCACGCCGTCGGCCGCCGTGAACGGCAGGCCGAGGCGCGTGAAGACGCGCTCGCAGTCGGCCTGCGTGACGGGCATGCCGATGACCTTGGCGGCGCGCGCGACGCGCAGCCGCACGGGCTGGCGCACCGGCACATTGGGCTGCTGGTCGTCCATCGCGCCGACCTGGATGTCGGGTGTGCCGCAGATGTCGAGGATGAGCCGCGTGATGCGCTCGATGTGCTCGACGGTCTGCGACGGATCGACGCCGCGCTCGAAGCGGTGGCCGGCGTCGGTCGAGAAGTTGTAGCGCCGGCCCCGGCCCATGACGGCCTCGGGCCACCAGAACGCGGCCTCGACGTAGACGTTCCTCGTGTCGTCGGACACGGCCGTGTGGTCGCCGCCCATGATGCCGGCGAGCGACTCGACCTCGCGCGCGTCGGCGATGACGCCGACCTTCTCATCCAGCTGGACCGTGTTGCCGTTCAGCAGCTTCAACTGCTCGCCGGCCCGGCCCCAGCGCACGACCAGTTCGCCGCTGATCTTGTCGAGGTCGAAGATGTGCGACGGGCGGCCGTACTCGAACATCACGTAGTTCGAGATGTCCACCAGCGCCGTCACCGAGCGCTGGCCGCAGCGCTCCAGGCGCTGCACCATCCACGCGGGCGTCTTGGCTTGGGTGTCGATGCCCTTGACGATGCGGCCCGAGAAGCGGCCGCAGAGGTCGGGGGCTTCGATGCGCACGGGCAGCTTGTCCGCCAGCGTCGGCGCGACGGGCGGGAACCCGGCCTGCAACAGTGGCGAGCCCGTCAGCGCCGCCACCTCGCGGGCGATGCCGAACACGCTCAGGCCGTGGCCGAGGTTGGGCGTCAGCTTCAGCGTGAACAGCGTGTCGTCGAGGTTCAGGTGCTTGCGGATGTCCTCGCCGACGTGCGCCTCGGCGGAGAGTTCCAGCAGGCCGCCGTGGTCTTCGCTGAGCTTCAGCTCGCGCGCCGAGCACAGCATGCCGAAGCTCTCGACGCCGCGCAGCTTGCCGACGCCGATCTTGAAGGGCTTGCCGTCTTCACCAGGAGGCAGCTCGGCGCCGACGGTGGCCAGCGGCACCTTGATGCCGGCCCGCGCATTGGGAGCGCCGCAGACGATTTGCAGCGGCTCCGGGCCACCCGCGTTGACCTGGCAGACGCGCAGCTTGTCCGCGTTCGGATGCTGCTCGGCCGCGAGGATTTCGGCGACGACGATGCCGTGGAAGGGCGGCGCGACCGGGCGCAGCTCTTCCACTTCCATGCCGGACATGGTCAGCAGTTCGGCCAGTTGCTCGGTGGACAGCGGCGGATTGCAGAACTCGCGCAGCCAGGACTCGGGGAATTGCATAACGGTTTACTTGAACTGTGCGAGGAAGCGGAGGTCGCCGTCGAAGAAGGCGCGCAGGTCGTTGACGCCGTAGCGCAGCATCGCCAGGCGGTCGATGCCGGAGCCGAAGGCGAAGCCGATGTAGCGCTCGGGGTCCAGGCCCATGTTGCGGATGACCTGCGGATGCACCTGCCCGGAGCCGGACACCTCCAGCCAGCGGCCCTTCAGCGGGCCGCTCTCGAACATGATGTCGATCTCGGCGCTGGGCTCGGTGAACGGGAAGTAGCTCGGGCGGAAGCGCAGCTGCAGTTGGTCCGTCTCGAAGAAGGCGGTGATGAAGTTCAGGTAGACCGCCTTCAGGTCCTTGAAGCTGATGTTCTCGCCGACCCACAGGCCCTCGACCTGGTGGAACATCGGCGAGTGCGTCGCGTCGCTGTCCACGCGGTAGGTGCGGCCCGGCGCGATGACGCGGATCTCGGGCATCGTCTCCTGCCCCGCGTAGCGCTTGGCGTGGGCCTGCGCGTAGCGGATCTGCATCGGGCTGGTGTGCGGGCGCAGGTTCAGCCAGGCGCCGTGCTCGTCCTTCATGTCGACGTAGAAGGTGTCCTGCATCGAGCGGGCGGGGTGGTTCTCGGGGTTGTTCAGCGCCGAGAAGCTGTACCAGTCGGTCTCGATCTCGGGGCCGTCGGCCACGTCGAAGCCCATGCTGCCGAAGATGGCCTCGATGCGCTCCATCGCGCGCGTGATCGGGTGCAGCCCGCCGGTGCCGCGCTGGCGGCCGGGCAGCGTCACGTCGAGCGCCTCGGCCTTGAGCTGCTGCGCCAGTTCGGCGGCGGCGAGGGCGTCGCGGCGGGCGGTCAGTGCGGCCTCGATGCCGACCTTGAGCTGGTTGATCTCGGCGCCACGGGTCTTCTTTTCCTCGATGCTGAGGGCACCCAGGCCCTTCATCAACTCGGTCACGCGGCCGGACTTGCCGAGGAAGCGGGCCTTGGCGTTTTCGAGTTCGGCGGGCGTTGGCGCGGCGGCGAAGTCCGCTTGCGCGGCAGCCAGGAGGGCGTCGAGATCAGACATTCGGGAATGACAAATGAAAAGAGGCCGACCCTGGTGGGCCGGCCCCGAAAGTTTGCGTGCTCCGGCGTGAACCGGAGCGGGTCGCAATCAGGCGAGCGCGGCCTTCACCTTGGCGAAGATGCTGGCGAAACCAGCCGGGTCGTTGACGGCCAGATCGGCGAGGACCTTGCGGTCGATCTCGATCTGCGCCTTCTTCAGGCCCGCCACGAACTTGCTGTAGGACAGGCCCAGGCCGCGCGAGGCGGCGTTGATCCGGGCGATCCACAGCTGGCGGAACACGCGCTTCTTGGTGCGGCGGTCACGGTAGGCGTATTGGCCCGCCTTCATCACCGCCTGCTTGGCGATGCGGAAGACGTTCTTACGACGACCGCGGAAGCCCTTGGCCAGGGCCAGGACCTTCTTGTGACGGGCGCGAGCGGTGACACCACGTTTGACGCGAGGCATATGTTTCTCCTTCTAGTCTTGGTGGATTACAGGCCGGCAAAGGGCAGCATTTGTGCCATGTGCCCCATGTTGGTCTCGTGCACGTTCACGGCGCCGCGCAGCTGGCGCTTGTTCTTCGTGGTCTTCTTGGTCAGGATGTGGCGCTTGAACGCCTGACCGCGCTTGACGGTGCCACCCGGACGGACGCGAAAACGCTTTTTCGCGCTGCTCTTGGTCTTCATCTTGGGCATTGAATGCTCCTTCTAAGTGTGTCCCTGGGGCGATGCCGAAAGAGCCCGGCATGCTTGTCGGCCTCAGGAGACTTGTGAACCGGCGGGCGACCAAACCCACTGGTTGAACTCTTTCGATCTCAGCGCTTTTTCGGCGCCAGGACCATGATCATCTGCCGGCCTTCGAGCTTGGGCATGTTCTCGACCACCGCCACGTCGGCCAGTTCGTCGCGGATGCGCTCCAGGAGGCGCATGCCGATGTCCTGGTGCGTGATCTCGCGGCCCCGGTAGCGCAGCGTGACCTTGCCCTTGTCGCCGTCCTCGGCGATGAAGCGGCGCAGGTTGCGCATCTTGATCTGGTAGTCGCCCTCGTCCGTGCCCGGACGGAACTTGACTTCCTTGATCTCGATGATCTTCTGCTTGGCCTTGGCTTCGGCAGCGCGCTTTTGCTCCTGGTACTTGAACTTGCCGTAGTCCATCAGCCGGCAGACCGGCGGATTGGCGGTGGCGGAGATCTCGACCAGGTCCACGTCCAGGTCGCCCGCCATGCGCAGGGCTTCCTGGATGCTGACGATCCCGATGGGTTCGTTCTCGGGGCCGTTCAGGCGGACTTCGGGAGCCATGATTTCGCGGTTCAGCCTGTGCTTGCGCTCAGGAATCGCACGACGGTCGGCAAACGTAGCGATGGTGTGGACCTTTCAGCAGGCGCCAAGGCGGCGGCGCCCAGAAAAAACAAAGCGCGCCCCGGTGGCTCTCAGGCCTTGTTGGCGATGTCTGCGGAGATCCGGTCAACGAACTCCTGCAGGGGCATCACGCCAAGATCCTGGTTGCCGCGGGCGCGGACTGCAACGCTGCCATTCGCCTTCTCCTTGTCACCGACGACGAGGATGTACGGCAGCTTCTGCAAAGACAACTGGCGGATTTTATAGGTGATTTTCTCGTTGCGCAAATCAGCCTGAACCCTAAGCCCTTGTTTTTGCAGCGATTTCACGATTTCCTCGACGTAATCGGCCTGCGCGTCGGTGATGTTGGCGATGCCCACCTGCACCGGCGCCAGCCACGCGGGCAGCGCGCCGGCGTGCTGTTCGATCAGGATGCCGATGAAGCGCTCCAGGCTGCCGACGATGGCACGGTGCAGCATCACGGGCGTCTTGTGCTGGCCGTCCTCGTCGACGAACTCGGCGCCCAGGCGGGCCGGCACGTTGTGGTCGATCTGCATCGTGCCGCACTGCCATTCGCGGCCCAGCGCGTCCTTCAGCGTGTACTCGATCTTGGGCGCGTAGAAGGCGCCGTCGCCGTGCGCGATCTGGAACTCGCAGCCGGAGCGCCGCAGGCTCTCCATCAGGATGTTCTCGGTGCGGTCCCAGTACTCGTCGCTGCCGATGCGCTTCTCGGGCCGGGTCGCCACCTTGTAGAGCACGTCCGTGAAGCCGAAGTCCCGGTAGACCTTCTGCAGCAGCCGCGTGAAGGCCTCGCATTCGTTGAGGATCTGGTCGTCGGTGCACATGATGTGCCCGTCGTCCTGCGTGAAGGCGCGCACGCGCATGATGCCGTGCAGGCCGCCGGACGGCTCGTTGCGGTGGCAGGCGCCGAACTCGCCGTAGCGCAGCGGCAGGTCGCGGTAGCTCTTCACGCCCTGCTTGAAGATCAGCACGTGGCCGGGGCAGTTCATCGGCTTGAGCGCGTATTCGCGCTTCTCCGACTCGGTGACGAACATCGCGTCGCGGTACTTGTCCCAGTGGCCGGACTTCTCCCACAGGCCCTTGTCCAGGATTTGCGGGCCGCGCACTTCCTGGTAGCCGTTGTCCTGGTAGACCTTGCGCATGTACTGCTCGACCTGCTGCCACAGCGCCCAGCCCTTGGGGTGCCAGAACACCGTGCCGGGGGCGGACTCTTCCATGTGGAACAGGTCCAGCTCGCGGCCCAGCCGGCGGTGGTCGCGCTTCTCGGCCTCCTCCAGCCGCGTCAGGTATTTCTGCAGGTCGTCCTTGCTGGCCCAGGCGGTGCCGTAGATGCGCTGCAGCATCTCGTTGCGGTGGTCGCCGCGCCAGTAGGCGCCGGCCACCTTCATCAGCTTGAAGTGCTTGAGCTTGCCGGTGCTGGGCACGTGCGGGCCGCGGCAGAGGTCCTCGAAGGCGCCTTCGGCGTACAGCGACACGTCCTGGTCGGCCGGGATGCTCTCGATGATCTCGGCCTTGTAGGCCTCGCCCAGCGCCTTGAAGTGCGCCACGGCCTCGTCGCGCGGCAGCACGCGGCGCACGACCTTCTCGTCCTTCTTCGCCAGCTCGACCATCTTGGCCTCGATCGCGGCCAGGTCCTCGGGCGTGAAGGGGCGCTTGTAGGCGAAGTCGTAATAGAAGCCGTTCTCGATGACCGGGCCGATGGTGACCTGGGCGTCGGGGTAGAGCTCCTTGACGGCGTAGGCCAGCAGGTGGGCCGTGGAGTGGCGGATCATGTCCAGGCCGTCGGCATCCTTGTCGGTGACGATGGCCAGGCTGGCGTCGCGGTCCAGGCGGTAGCCGAGGTCGACGACCTTGCCGTCGACCTTGCCGCCGAGCGCGGCCTTGGCCAGGCCGGCGCCGATGCTGGCGGCGACGTCGCCGACCGTCAGCGGCGCGGGGAACTCACGGCGGGAGCCGTCGGGGAGTTGGATGGAAATCATGAGCAGTGCTCCGTCAGGGGCGGAAATGAAAAAGCGCGGCCGGGTGCCGCGCTTGGTTCATGGCCCCAGGTGGGAGAGGGGCGAGAAGACGTGACGTGCCGCGGCCGACTAGCTACCGGTGAAGGTGGGGGGCGTAGTTCGCGGTGTCATAACCGGGGTGCCTTTCTCGCTCTTGTGGGATGAGGGGAGGAAGGCGCGATTCTAAAGCGGCAGCGCCGCGATCGAGTCGCGCTGCACCAACGCGGCGAATTCGTCGGCCAGCCGCTGGCTCTCGCGCACCGCGGTGCGCCAGCGGCGGCGGCGCTCGCCGGCGTCCAGCTTCAGGAAGTCGTTGCGGTCCGGCAGCTTGGCGCCGGGCAGCCCGGCGATCCACGCGGGCGAGGGGCACAGCAGCACGACGTTGTCCAGGAACGCGGTCGGGCGGTGGCGGTGCTTGAGCGCCTTGTCCAGCCAGCCGGGCACGACCTGGCGCTGGAAGTGCGGGTAGAGCACCAGCGGCGCGCTCGTGGCCTGCAGCGCGCGGTAGTCCAGGTGCAGGTGGTAGTCGGTGATGCCGCCGTCCCAGTAGGCGCCGCGCGGCGCGCCGGGCAGGTCGGCTTGGGCCTGCAGCCAGAACGGGATGGAGCAGCTCGCCAGCAGCGCGCCGCGCAGGTTGGCGCGCGACAGGTGGACCTCGCGGGTCGTGAAGTCGGCCAGCCTCAGCGGCAGGCGGTCGCGCGGGTCCGAGAAGACGACGCGCTCCAGGAAGCGGCCCAGCAGCGGCCGCGACACCGCATTGGCCGCGAACGCGCCGAGGTAGCCCAGCGGCGTGCGCAGCCGGCCTTCGCGCGCCAGCAGGCCCAGCCCCTTGTGCTGGCCGCGCGACG
Organism: Roseateles sp.; assembly: GCF_047654785.1. Lineage (GTDB taxonomy): Bacteria > Pseudomonadota > Gammaproteobacteria > Burkholderiales > Burkholderiaceae_C > Pelomonas. Next base: position 2,006,644 of record NZ_JASGKQ010000003.1, on the reverse strand, counting down.
TGACGATGTGCAGCCGCAGGCGCGGATGGGCCAGCACCTCGGCCTCGCGGCCGGCGAAGATCCCGGCCAGGATCTCGCCGAAGCGCCGGCTGACGCCCTCGGGGCGCGGGCGCTTGTCGCCGGGCAGCACGTCGTAGTCCTGCGCGACATAGGCCTCGGCCATCGCGTCGAACGCCGCGGCCACGTCGCGCTGGGCCAGCGCCGCCGTGGCCATGCGCCAGGCGCCGATGCTGGCGCCGACCAGGTGGACCGGGTGGCGGGCCTGCGGCAGCCAGTCGCCGAACACGAAACGGTCCAATCCGTTCAGGATCAGGCCCTTGGGGCCGCCGGCGGCGGCGGGGACCAGCCCGACGTCCCCGGCGTGCAGGCCGCGCTCGGCCAGGCGGGCGCGGGCGGCGGGGCCGGCATGGAGCTGCAGTGCGGCCGCGGCCATGGTCAGAACTTGTGTTCCCAGTTCACCGCATACCAGGGCACCGGCTGGCGCTCGCTGAGGCTGTAGTCCGGCAGGCCGGCGATGGCCACGCGCGTGCCCTGCCTGGGCTGGAACAGGCCGCTGGCGCTCACGCGCACGCTGTCCTGGCTGCCCAGCTGCAGCGCGGCGAAGGCGTCCAGCGAACGCGAGGCCAGGCTTTCCTGGCTCTGCAGCACGGTCTGCTGCACGGTGAACCGGGGCGCGATCTGCGCGCTGATGCCCATGTTGAGGGGCAGGCTCTTGAGCCGGTAGTCGGCGCCCAGGTTGAGCTGCCAGGGCTGCTGGCCCTCCAGCCGGTTGTCGGGGCCGGGGATGTCGGCGACCCGGGACTGGTAGACGTTCAGCGACGCGCGCAGGCTCAGCGCCGTCGTCGGCTCGAACAGGCTGGGGAAGAGCTCGCCCGCGCGGCCCTTGACCTCGAACTCCAGGCCGGTGGTGCTGGCCCGGCTGAGGTTGATGGGCCTGGCCACCCAGCGCGGCATCGCCGACCAGCTGACGCTGTTCTCCAGCGCCAGCGCGTTGCGCACCAGGCCGGTGATGCGGCGGTGGAAGGCGCCCACCGACACCATGCCGCCGGCCGGCAGGTAGGTTTCCCAGGCGAGGTCCAGGCCGGTGGCCAGTTCGGGCTGGAGGGCGGGGTTGCCGACCCGGTCCGGCGTGGTCTGCGTGTTGGTGCGCGCGTCGGGGCCGATGGCGGGGTAGTCGGTGTTGATGGTCGGGCGGGCGATGAGCTGCTGCACGTCGGCCGCCTTGTAGCTGCGCGTCAGGCTGGCGCGCACCAGGTCGCGGCCCTTGGGGTCGGGCTTGAAGTTCAGGTGCAGCAGCGGCGTGGTGACCTGGCTGGTGCTGTTGAACTCGCTGCCGACGCCGACGCTTTCGATCCGGATCCGCTCGTGGCGCAGGCCGACGTAGGCGGACCACTGCGGGCTGATCTCCCACTCGTCCTGCGCATAGGCGGCGGTGCGGGTGATGGTGGCGTCGAAGGGCTGCCCCTCCAGGCCGGGCAGCAGGTCGGCGCCGTTCTCCGTCGTGCGGCGGGTCTCGTCGCGGGTGCGGCGCTCCAGCTCGCCGCCGACGGTGACCGTGTGCGCCTCGCCGGCGTACTGGCTGTACTTGCCTGCCAGCGTCGCGTTGCGGTTGCGGTTGTCGCCGGTGGTGGTGCGGGTGACGGTCTGCGCGCCGTCCTGGCCGCGGCCGAGGAAGCCGAAGTTGAAGTCGGCGCCGCCGCTGCCGGCCCCGGCACGCAGCTCGATGCGGCGGTCCTCGCCGAAGCGGTTGTTGTATTGCAGGTTGACGCGCTGCGCCGAGAAGGTGCCGCGGTTGCGGGTGCTGTCCAGCACGCTGGGCGGCAGCACGCTCTGGCCCGGCGTGGCGGCGAGGATCTGCGTCGTGCTCTGGCCGTCGGAGCGGAACTGGTTGCGCACGAAGAAGCCCTGCAGCGCCAGCGTCTCGTCCTCGCCCAGCTTCCAGTTCAGGCGCGGCGAGATGTTGAAGCCGCGGCCGTGGGAGCGGTCGCTGCCGGCGCTGGCCAGGTGGGTGCTGCCGGCGTCGCGCACGCGCTCGCCGTCGCTGTCGGTGACGGAGTTCCACTGGTAGACCGAGACCGGCAGCACGAAGCCCACGCCGCCGACGATGCGGTCCCCGTAGGTGAAGCCGGCGTTGACGACCGGCTTCTCGCTCGCATAGGCCAGGCCCAGGCGCATGTCCTTCTGCACGACGCGCGGTGCGTCCTTCAGGATGATGTTCAGCGTGCCGGCGATGGCCTGCGCGCTCTGGTCGGCCGTGGGCGCCTTGCTGACCTCCAGGCGCTCGACCTGGGCGGGGTTCAGGTTGTCCAGGCTGAAGCCCGGCGGCGCCGGCTCGCCGTTGACGAGGATCTGCGTGTACGCGCCGCCCAGGCCGCGCATGCGCAGCTGGCCGCCGGAGACGTTGATGCCGGGCAGGCGCTTGAGCACGTCGGAGAGCTGCGTGTCGCCGTACTTGTCCAGCTCCTCGCGGCCGTAGAGCTGCTTGGCCACGGGCTCGCGGCGGCGCAGGTCGGTGTCGGTCTGCTGGCGCGTCACGGACACGCGCTCCAGCTGCTGGCTGGCGGGCGTGGGCGGCGTGTTCGTGGCGCGCTCCACCTCCTGCTGGGCCAGCGCCAGGGCAGGGCAGAGCAGGAGCAGGAGCAGCGACGCGAGGGCGGGGGTTTTCAAGGGGAACTCCGGGGAAGGCGGGGAAGCGGCGCCGCGGCCACCGGCGGCGCGATGGCGCGATGGCGCGGTGGCGCGGGCGGCATCATGGCAGCGCCGGGCGGCGGTGCCGAAGGTCAGCCCCGCGGGTTTTCAGCGTTTGGTCTGCAATTTGGCAAAAGCCGCCGCCATCGCGTTGCCGCCGGCCGGCGCCGCGTCGCGCGGGCCGCCGCCCTGGCGCTCGTGGCGCGCCGCCGGGCGGAAGGCGTTGTCCGGCCGCGGGCCGCGCGGCGCCTGCGCGTCCAGCTTCATCGTCAGCGAGATGCGCTGGCGGGCCAGGTCCACCTCCAGCACCTTGACCTTGACGATGTCGCCGGTCTTGACCACCTCGCGCGCATCGTTGACGAATTTGCTGGACAGCTGGCTGACGTGGATCAGCCCGTCCTGGTGCACGCCCAGGTCCACGAAGGCGCCGAACTGCGCGACGTTGCTGACCGTGCCCTCCAGCAGCATGCCGGGCTGCAGGTCCTTCACGTCCTCGATGCCGTCGTTGAAGCGCGCGACCTTGAAGTCGGGCCGGGGGTCGCGGCCGGGCTTCTCCAGCTCGGCCAGCACGTCCTTGACGGTGATGGCGCCGAACCGGTCGTCGGCCAGCAGCTCGGGCTTCAGCGTGCGCAGCACCTCGCTGCGGCCGATGACCTCGGCGGCCGGGCGCTTCAGCAGCGCCAGCGCCTTCTCGACCAGCGGATAGGTCTCGGGGTGGACGCCGCTGAAATCCAGCGGGTTGTCGCCGCCATGGATGCGCAAAAAGCCCGCCGCCTGCTCGAAGGTCTTGGGGCCGAGGCCCGTCACGTCCAGCAGCTGCTGGCGGTTGCGGAACGCGCCGTGGGCGTCGCGCCAGCGCACGATGCTGGCGGCCACCGAGGCGGACAGCCCCGACACCCGCGCCAGCAGCGCCTGCGACGCGGTGTTCAGGTCCACGCCGACCTTGTTCACGCAGTCCTCGACGACGGCGTCCAGCGCGCGCGCCATCTCGCCCTGGTTCACGTCATGCTGGTACTGGCCGACGCCGATGCTCTTCGGGTCGATCTTGACCAGCTCGGCCAGCGGGTCCTGCAGCCGGCGCGCGATGGAGACGGCGCCGCGCAGGCTCACGTCCAGGTCGGGCAGCTCCTTGGACGCGAATTCGCTGGCCGAGTAGACCGACGCGCCGGCCTCGCTGACCACCATGCGCTCGATCTTCACGCCGGCATCCAGCGCCTGCAGCTTCTTGACCAGCTCGCCGGCCAGCTTGTCCGTCTCGCGGCTGGCCGTGCCGTTGCCGATGGCGATCAGGTTCACGCCATGCGCGGCGCACAGCCGGGCCAGCGTGTGCAGCGCGCCGTCCCAGTCGCGCCGGGGCTCGTGCGGGTAGACGGTGGCGGTGTCCAGCACGCGGCCGGTGTCGCTGACCACGGCGACCTTGACGCCGGTGCGGATGCCCGGGTCCAGCCCCATGACGACGCGCTTGCCGGCCGGTGCGGCCAGCAGCAGGTCGCGCAGGTTCTCGGCGAAGACCTTGATCGCCGTCGCCTCGGCGGCCTCGCGCAGCCGCGCGAACAGGTCGCGCTCCAGGCTCAGCGAGAGCTTGACCTTCCAGGTCCAGCCGATGGTCTTGCGGATCAGCGCGTCGCCCGGGCGGTTGGCGTGGCGCCAGCCCAGGTGCGACGCGATGCGGCCCTCGGCCAGGCCGGGCTGGCCGGCGACGGGCTCCTCGTCCAGCACCAGCTTGGCGTCCAGCAGCTCCAGCGTGCGGCCGCGGAACACGGCCAGCGCGCGGTGCGAGGGCACGGTGCGGATGGGCTCGGCGTAGTCGAAGTAGTCGCGGAACTTGGCGTGGTCCGGCAGCTCGCCGTTCTTGCCGTCCATCAGCCGGCTCTGGAACAGGCCTTCGGCCCACAGCCACTCGCGCAGCTTGCCGACCAGCACCGCGTCCTCGGCCCAGCGCTCGGAGAGCAGGTCGCGCACGCCGTCCAGCACCGCGTGCGCATCGGCGAAACCGGCCTCGGCCAGCGCCGCCCAGCCGCCGTCCCGGGCGGCCGCGAAGCCGGTGGCCTCGGCCAGCGGGTCCAGCGACGGGTCGGCGAACAGCCGGTCGGCCAGCGGCTCCAGGCCGGCCTCGCGGGCGATCAGGCCCTTGGTGCGGCGCTTGACCTTGTAGGGCAGGTAGAGGTCTTCCAGCTCCTGCTTGGTCGGCGCGGCCTGGATGGCGGCCTCCAGCTCGGGCGTCAGCTTGCCCTGCTCGGCGATGCTCTTCAGCACCGCCGCGCGCCGGTCGGCCAGCTCGCGCAGGTAGACCAGGCGCGCGTCCAGCTCGCGCAGCTGCGTGTCGTCCAGGCCGTCGGTGGCCTCCTTGCGGTAGCGGGCGATGAAGGGCACGGTGGCCCCGCCGTCCAGCAGGTCGACGGCGGCCTGCACCTGGGCCGGCCGGACCTTCAGTTCGGCGGCGATCTGGGAAACGATGTGGTCCACAAACACGAAGGGCGCCGTCCGGGCGCCCTGGGGAATACGCGAAGGCGCGCATTCTGCCAAACCGGGCTGGGCGCATCCCCCATCGCGAGGAGGCGCCCGCCGTGGCGGCTGGCTAGGCTGGGGCCTGCATTGCCGGAGGTTCGCCATGCCCATCGTCCTGTCGCTGCCGCTGCTCGCCCAGCTCGCACCCAACGCCCGCTCCAGCTACCGGGAGGCCGCCGCTGGCGCCCAGTCGGTGCTGGACCGCCATGGCATTACGAACAGCCGGCTGCGCCTGGCGCATTTCCTCGCGCAGATCCTGCACGAGAGCGGCGCGCTGACGCTGCAGCAGGAGAACCTGAACTACAGCGCGCCGCGCCTGCCGGCGGTATGGCCCAGCCGCTTCAAGCCGCGCGGGCCGCTGGACCCCGCCGCCTATGCGAACAACCCCGCCAAGCTGGCCAACGAGGTCTACGGCGGCCGCATGGGCAACACGCGTCCGGGCGACGGCTTCCGCTACCGCGGCCGCGGGCTGCTGCAGCTGACCGGGCGCGACAGCTACCGCGAGGCCACGCGCATCGTGCGCCGCTTCACGCCGGATGCGCCGGACTTCGACGCCGAGCCGGACCTGGTGTTCAGCGCCGCCTGGGCGCTGCCCATCGCTGCCGCCGAGTGGGAGGCCAAGGGCTGCAACATGTTCGCCGATGAGGACCAGATCACCCGGGTCACGCAGCGCATCAATGGCGGGCAGATCGGCATCGCCGACCGGCGCGATTGGCTGCTGCGCGTGAAGGCGCTGCTGAAGGCCTGACCACCGCTACCGGGCCTCGGCGGGCCGGCGCCAGCGCTCCTGGAGGGCCTTCGCGGTGCCGTCGGCGTTGACGAGGCGCATGCCCTCGTCGAATGCGGCCAGCATGCGGGCCGCGTCCGGGTGGTGGCGCGAGAAGGCGGTGTAGATGCCGAACGCGTTCAGCTGGCCGACCACCTTGAACCGCCCGGCCAGGTCCTGATGGCGCTCGAACAGCCGCTGCGCGTTGAGGCCCGGCGCCAGCGTGTAGTCGGCGCGGTCGCGCAGCAGCAGGCGGAAGTTGGTTTCGTCGTGGCTGGTGACGACGCGCCGGATGCGCGGGTTGGCGTCGAACTCGCTGCCGTACTCGTAGCCGCGCGTCACGGCGACCCGTTCGCCGTCCAGGTCGCGCACCTGCAGGCCGCCGGGGCGCTTCATCGCCGCCTCGGCGCGGGCGTAGATCAGGAAGCGCTCCTCGAACATCGGCCGGGCCGGCCAGCGGTAGGCGTGCTTGATCTGCAGCGTGCGCGTGGTGTTGAAGCAGGCCGCCAGCGAGCCGGTCCGGGTCTGCGCCATGCAGCGGGCGTAGGGCATCGGCTGGAAGCGGGCCTGGACGCCGACGGCGGCGAAGGCCGCCGCCACCAGATCCACGGTGAGGCCCTGGGCGCGGCCCTGGCGCTCGGCCGAGTAGGGGAACCAGTCGTCCTCCGCGCCGATGAGCACCGTGCCCTCTTGCGCCCATGCGGCGGCCGCCGGCAGCGCCAGCGTGGGGAACAGCAGCGCATCGCGTCGGCGCATCGTGAAGGCTGCAGGGGGGGGTGTGCGGCCCATGCCTAGCGGCCGCCGCGGGCCAGCAGGCCCAGCGCCGCCGCGCGGCCGCTGGCCAGGCAGGCGGTGAGCAGGTAGCCGCCGGTGGGCGCCTCCCAGTCCAGCATCTCGCCGGCCGCGAACACGCCGGGCAGCTCGCGCAGCATCAGCCCGTCGGCCAGCGCCTCGAAGCGCACGCCGCCGGCCGTGCTGATGGCCTCGGCCACCGGCCGCGGCGCATGCAGCCGCAGCGGCAAGGCCTTCAGCGCCGCGGCCAGCGTGGCCGGGGCCAGCATCTGCTCGCGCGTGAGCAGCTCGTGCAGCAGGCCCAGTTTCAGCGGGCCCAGGTGCAGCCGGCTCTTCAGGTGCGAGGACAGCGAACGGCTGCCGCGCGGGTGGGCCACCTCGGCGAGCACGCGCTCGGGCGTCAGCTGCGGCAGCAGGTCCAGCTGCAGCGGCGCGCTGCCGTCACGGGCGATGCGCTCGCGCAGCGCGCTGCTGGCGGCGTAGACCAGCGAGCCCTCGATGCCGGTGGCGGTGATGACGAACTCGCCCGCGCGGGCCGGGAAGCCCTCGGCCGCCAGCGCCACCGGCTTGACCGGCTGGCCGGCGAAGTCGGCCGCGAAGCGCGCGCTCCAGCCGGGGCCCTGCGGGTGCGCGGCCGTGGGGCCGACGTCGAAGCCGCAGTTGGCCGGCCGCAGCGGCGCCACGTCCACGCCGCGGGCCTGCAGCAGCGGCGCCCAGGCGCCGTCCGAGCCGAGCTGCGGCCAGGACGCGCCGCCCAGCGCCAGCAGCGCGGCGGCCGGCGTGACCAGCCGCTCACCGTCCGGCGTGGCGAAGCGCAGCGTGCGGCCGTCCTCGGCCCAGCCGGTCCAGCGGTGGCGCATCGCGAACTTCACGCCGCCGGCGCGCAGCCGGTGCAGCCAGGCGCGCAGCAGCGGCGCGGCCTTGAGGTCGGCCGGGAACACGCGGCCGGAGGTGCCGACGAAGGTCGGCACGCCCAGCGCGCCGGCCCAGGCGCGCACCGCGTCGGCGTCGAAGCCGCGCAGCAGCGGCTCGATTTGCGCGGCGCGCGCGCCGAAGCGGCCGGCGAAGGCGTCGAACGGCTCGGCGTGCGTCAGGTTGAGCCCGCCCTTGCCGGCGAGCAGGAACTTGCGGCCGACGCTGGGCTTGGCGTCGAAGACGGTGACGGCCTGGCCGGCGGCGGCCAGCACCTCGGCGGCCATCAGGCCGGCCGGGCCGCCGCCGATGATGGCGATGGGATCGGGGGTCATGGGCCCGATTGTCCCGCCGTGGTCGTCAGCCGCCGCTGATCAAGCCTTCGATGTAGGCCAGGTCGCCGCGCAGGCGGTAGCCTTCGGCCGGCCGACCCACGGCGCCAATGCGCACGTCGGTGGCGACCAGCGCGTCGGCCGCCAGCATCTTGCGGCGGAAGTTGGCCTTGTTCTCGGTGGTGCCGCAGACCAGCTCGTAGGCCTGGCGCAGATCGCTCAGCCGGAACACGGGAGGCAGTAGGTGCGCAACGATGGTGGAGTAGCGCGCCTTGGCCTGCAGCCGTGCCAGCGCGGTCTGGATCAACTCAGTGTGGTCGAAGGCCAGTGGGGGGAGGGCCGGCGTGGGATGCACGGCGTGCAGCGATACGGCGCCGGCTTGTATCAGCGCGTCCACCGCCGAGGGCTCGTGCAATGCCAGGTAGACGACGCTGGCCGACCAGCCGCGCGGGTCGCGTTTGGGGCCGGACGCCGTGTAGACCTGCTCCAGGTGGCTGGGCGTGAAGCCCAGCTTCTGCTTCAGGATGCGCAGCGCCGCGTGCGTGGTGGATGCGTCCACGTGACCGGTACGCGGGTCGCCATGCACGTAGCCACCGGGCAGTACGGCCCGGCCCGCGAAGGGATCTTCCGTGCGCGTCATCAGCGCAACCTGCAACCGTCCGTCATGAAGCGTGAGGATCACCACGTCCACCGTCAGGATGGGGTTCTGGTAGTGCATGGTCGCCGTCTCGGCTGCGCCGTCAACCGCCGTTGCGCAGCCGCGCACGGATATCGGCCAGCGACTGGCGGCGCAGCAGCTCGCCGTCCTTGAAAACGGTCTCCAGCAGGCCGCCGGCTTCCTGCTCGGGTGTCTGGCGGTCGTGCAGCACGTAGTGCTCACCGTCGCGCTCGACGCGCAGCAGGCCCACGGCCGACTTCTTGGTGCCAGCGTCGGTCTTGGGGTCTTTGGACAGTTCACGCAACTCGCCGTTGACGACACCGGCCGTGGCCTTCATCGCCATGCCGAAGCTGTCGCGGGTGATGAACTGGTAGCTGTAGCTGCCCACGCCCAGCACGACGTTGGTGGAAGCGAAACCCTTGGCTAGCAGGCGTTGCATGATGGCGTCTGCGCGCTGCAGCGTGATGGAGTCGCCGTAGATCAGGCCCACGCGCTCATGCAGCACCTTGAAGCCCTTGGCGGTTTCGGCGCCACCGAAGATGTCCCACAGGCATTGCACGGCACCACGGCGCTCGGCATCGGTGATGAGGGCGTTGTCGTTACGCACGGTGAAGTAGCCGTCGGCGGAGCGGGCGGGTTGGCCGCTGGCGTCTGCCACCAGTTCTTCGTCCAGATAACCGGTCAGGATCAGCACCGGGTCGCCCGAATCGGGGCGAAACACGACTTTGGCTTGGCCCAGCGCGTTGGGCGTGCGGGCCAGGATTTCGGCTTTCAGCGTGAGCGCGTACTCGGTGATGACCTGCCAGAAGTCCCAGGTGTCGCTGACGATGCTGACCATGCCGCCGGGGTAGGTTTGGGTGATGAGGCGGCGGAAGGTGCCGATCTCGTCCAGCTTGCCGCCCATGCTCATCACGCTGTGCTCGGTGGCGGGGATGGAGCCACCCACCATCTCCGTGTCGCTGTTGGCGTCGTAGTAGTCCTCCACGTAGTCGATGGCGCTGACCGTGTCGGTGCCGGTGAAGCTCAGCAGGTGGCCGGCGCCGCTGCGGGCTGCGTCCTCGGGGCCTGACATGCCGCGGGCCGAGAAATCGTGCGCCTGCCAGTCGATGAACAGCGGGTCGCCGCCAGTCATGTCGCAGTAGGCCTCCAGCAGGCGGCGGTACTGGTAGGCCAGCGTGGCCACGGTCATGGGTTTCCAATTGGCGCTGCTCAGCACGGTCTCGATGTAGTTGGTCAGCCAGAAGAACTGCGGCAGCGTCTCGGTGACGGTGAATGGCGGCACCTTGATGTCCACCAGCGAGCCTTCGGGCAGCGCCTTGATGTGCAGCGGCAAGTAGCCCAGGTCGTGCAGTGCCTCGATGTGATCTGCCGGCACGGCGCCAGGGCCGAGGGCGTTGTCCATGCGACGGCGGTAGCGGGCCACGGCCTTGGCCTTGGGAAGTTGGAAGAACTCGCTGTTGAAGGCGTCCATCAGGATGTCGAGGATGAAACCCTGCAGGCCGAAGAACACGACCTTGCCGTTGAACGCTGCCGGACCGGTGCGCAGCACCGGTGCCAGGCGGTCGGAGCGGGGCGTGAAGTTGCTGTAGACCTTCTCGGTGCCGGCGGGGTACTGGAACACGTGGCCCGACTTGTAGAAGTCGATCAGGTTCAGGGGGTTCAGCTTCATGGCGTTTCTTCTTTCTCTCTGGGGTGATTGGTGATGTGGGTGTCAGGTGGCGGGCGTCAGGCGGGTGGTGTCGGCCAAGGTAGGGTCGGCGCAGTGCGCGGCAAAGATGCCGTCGAACCAGGGCTGCAGGGGCGTCAGCCCCTTGGTGAACAGGCCGTGCGTCACGTACAGGAACAGCGGTTGCGAGGTCTTGCCGCGCAGAACCTGCGCCAGTGCGATGAAGGTGCCGCCGCCATCGCAGATGTCGTCAACGATCAGCAGCGGCAGGTCGGGCAATTCGCCCGAGACTTCGGCGCTGGACAGCTTGCCGGTGACCGGGTCGCGCGTCTTGGTGGCATAGGCGACTGGGGCACCGACGGCCTTGGCGACCAACTCGACACGCTTGCGGGCGCCGACGTCGGGTGCCACCAGCGCGACTTGGGGTAGATGCACCAGCGCGCCGGTCAGCAGCGCCTGCACGTAGTGCGCGGCGGGCAAGATGCGCACGCGGTCGAGCAGCGCGGGTGTTACGTCGCTGTGTGGGTCGGCGATGGTGACCGAGGCGAAGTTCAGGCTGTTGACCAGCCGGCAGAAGACGGCAGCGGATAAAGGTTCGCCGGGCAGGGCGACGCGGTCCTGCCGGGCGTAGGGCACGTAGGGCATGACCAGATGGATCTCCGCATCGTGGCGGGTCGCGCGGCGTAGTGCGTCCGCCGTCAGCAGCAGGTCCATCACGCCGTTGGTGTCGTGCAGATGCGCCGTCAGTGTCCAGATGCGGTCGCGGCTGACACCGACGCTGGCGGGCAACCGGACGTGGCGCTCGCCGCCGGGGAAGGCAAGGAACTGAAGGTCGGGATGGCTGTCACCATCGGACGCATCGAGCGCGGCGGGGGTGGCAAATGATTGCAGGGAGAAGCGCGAGATCATGTTTCGTCCTTGTTTGTCTCATTGTGAGACAAATTGAGGAGGGTGAACAGACCCCAAAAGAAACAGGCGCTGATTTCAGCGCCTGTGGGAATGGGACGTGCAGCCGGAGGCGTCGATACGACGCCGGCCATCAGCCCGCGCGCAGCTTGGCGCGCAGCGTCGCGCCGATCTCGGGTTTGTCGATGAAGGGGTCGGTCGGGTTGCGCTGCTGCATCACGTCTTCCAGCCGCGTCTGCACGCCGGCCAGCGCCTGGGGGTGGCTGAAGATGTAGAACTTGTCGTGGTCGATGGCGTCGAACACCAGCGCGGCCACGTCGGCGGCGGTCAGCTTGCCGGAGTTCACGGCCTTGTCGGTCTGCGCCTGCGAGATGAGCTGGCTCTTGGTCGGCCGGGCCGCCGCGAATTCGCCGGGGCGGTTGCGGTGGCTCTGGCTGATGCCGGTCGGCACGAAGAACGGGCACAGCACCGAGGCGCGCACCTGGTCGGTCACCAGCGACAGGTCCTGGTACAGCGTCTCGGAGAGCGACACCACCGCGTGCTTGGACACGTTGTAGACGCCCATGTTGGGCGGGTTCAGCATGCCGGCCATCGAGGCGGTGTTGACGATGTGGCCACGGTAGGCCGGGTCGGCCTGGGCGGCGGCCAGCATCATGGGCGTGAACAGGCGCACGCCGTGCACCACGCCCATCAGGTTGACGCCCAGCACCCATTCCCAGTCGCTGACGCTGTTCTCCCAGATCAGCCCGCCGGAGCCGACGCCGGCGTTGTTGAACACGAAGTGCGGTGCGCCGAAGCGGGCCTGCACCGCGTCGGCCAGGGCCTGCATGGGCTCGGCCTTGGCGACGTCGACGACGCGGGACAGGACCTGCACGTCCTTGAACTCGGCGGCGGCGCGGTCCAGCGCGTCGGCCTGCACGTCCACCAGCACGAGGTTCATGCCGCGCCGGGCGGCGAGGCGGGCGGTTTCGAGGCCGAAGCCGGAGCCGGCGCCGGTGATCACTGCGGTGGGGGTCATGGGGTCCTCATTTCGATGTGGGTGATGCCGTCTTCGAGGTAGGGCGCGCCGACGGGCGCGAAGCCGAAGCTGGCGTAGAAGCGCGCCAGGTGGGCCTGGGCGTGCAGCGTGATCGCGTGGCCGGGCCACAGCCGCCTGCACTGCGCGACCGCCTCGGCCATCAGCGCGCGGCCCAGGCCGATGCCGCGCGCGGCGGGCGCGGTGACGACGCGGCCGATGACGGCCTCGGGCGCCTTCACGCCCGGCGGCAGCAGGCGGGCGTAGGCGCGCAGCGCGCCGCTGTAGTCATGGCCCAGCAGGTGCCAGCCCAGCGGGTCGATGCCGTCGAGGTCGAGGAACAGGCAGCGCTGCTCGACGACGAAGACGGCGGCGCGCAGGGCCAGCGCGTCGTAGAGCGGCCGGGCCTGCAGTCCGTCGAAGGGAACGCAGGTCCAGCGCATCAGGCCAGCTTGACGAGCTGCTTGCCGAAGTTGCGGCCCTTGAGCAGGCCGATGAAGGCCTCGGGCGCGCTGGCCAGGCCCTCGGCCACCGATTCGCGGTATTTCAGCCGGCCGCTGGCCACCAGGCCGCCCAGCTCCTTCAGCGCCTCGGGCCAGACCTCCATGTGCTCCGAGACGATGAAGCCCTCGACCTTCATGCGGTTGACGAGGATGAGCTGCGGCGCGGCCAGCGGGATGGCCTGCCCGTCGTAGCCGGAGATCATGCCGCACATGGCGACGCGGCTGAAGGCGTTGGCGCGCAGCAGCACGGCGTCCAGGATCATGCCGCCGACGTTCTCGAAGTAGCCGTCGATGCCGTCCGGGCACGCGGCCTTCAGCGCGGCGGACAGCGACTTCACGTCGCCGTGCTGCTTGTAGTCGATGCAGGCGTCGAAGCCGAGTTCCTCGACGACGTAGCGGCATTTGTCGGCGCCGCCGGCAATGCCCACGGCGCGCGCGCCGCGCGCCTTGGCGAGCTGGCCCACGGCCGAGCCGACGGCGCCGCTGGCGGCGCTGACCACCACGGTCTCGCCGGCCCGGGGGGCGATGATCTTGACGAGGCCGTACCAGGCGGTCACGCCGGGCATGCCCACGGCGCCGAGGTAGGCGGACAGCGGGATGTGCGTGGTGTCCACCTTCTGCAGCACGCCGCGCTGGCCGGCGTCCACGGTCAGGTACTCCTGCCAGCCGCCCATGCCGACGACCGGGTCGCCGACGCGGAAGTGGCCGTTCCTCGACTCGACGACCTCGCCGGCCGTGCCGCCGATCATCACCTCGCCCAGCGGCTGCGACGCGGCGTAGCTCTTGCTGTCGTTCATGCGGCCGCGCATGTACGGGTCCAGGCTCAGGAAGTGGTTGCGCACCCGCACCTGGCCGTCGGCCAGCGGGGCGAGCGCGGTCTCGACCAGGCGGAAGTTGTCGGGCGTGACCTCACCCCGGGGGCGGGAGGCGAGGACGATCTGGCGGTTCAGGGTGGGGCTCATGGCGGCAGGCGGTGCGACGGACAGCCGGCATTGAAGCATCCCGCCCGCGGCCCCCGCGTCCCAGGGGCGACAAGGCGCTCAGCCGGCGATCGGGTAGGCCGTGCAGCCCAGCTTCTCGGAGATGTCGCGGCTGGCGGCCTGCAGCATGCGCACGACCTCGGGCGCTTTCTCCTCGCTGAAGCGGAAGGTGGGGAAGGACACGCTCATGCCGGCGATGGGCTGGCCCAGCCGGTCGAAGATGGGCACGCCCAGGCAGCGGATGTGGTCGTCGAACTCCTCGCGGTCCTCGCCGAAGCCCTGGGCGCGCACCTGGGCCAGCTCGGCCAGGAAGGCCGGGCGTTCGGTGATGGTCTTGTCGCGGAAGCGCGTGAAGGTGGCGCCGTCCAGGATGCGGTCGCGGCGCTCGGGGTGCTCCCAGGCGAGCAGCACCTTGCCGATGGCGGTGCAGTGCAGCGGCGCGCGGCGGCCGATGCGCGAGTACATGCCCAGCATGTGGCGCGAGTCCACCTTGTGGATGTAGATGATCTCGCTGTCGATCAGGCTGCCCAGGTGGACGGTCTCGCCGGTGGCGTCGGCCAGCATCTGCATGTGGTGCTTGGACAGGTCCACCAGCTCGGGCGAGGGCAGGGCCTTGGCGCCGAGCTCGAACATGCGCATGGACAGGCCGTAGCGCTCGCTGTCGGCCTCCTGGCGCACATAGCCCAGGCTCTTCATGGTCTGCAGGAAGCGGTAGACCGTGGCCTTGGGCATGGCCAGGCGCACCGACAGGTCGGTGATGCCGATGTCGCTGCGCTCCCCCAGGGCGTTCAAGATGGCGAACACCTTGAGCACCGCCGCAACCGATTCCGGCTGCTTCGAATCACCACTGTCGTCGTCCATCGTTTCGATTCTTTCGGGCGCTGGTTCCAGGGGGCGGATTCTGACTCAGCGCAGGCGCGGGCCGGCCTCCGCGCGGATTCGCTCAGCAAGGCGATCGGGATGGGCGGTGCGCAGCGCGGCGGCGTCGTAGGCGTCTTCCGGGCGCCAGCCGACGTCGGCGGACAGCGGCTCGTCGGGGTGGGCCGCGTTCCAGGCGGCCCGCAGGTCCACCGGCCGGCCGTTCAGGCGGTTGCCGCGGTCCAGCAGCGCGCTGCCGCCCAGGCGGCGCAGCAGCCGGTGGGCCGGGATGACGGCGGGCAGCTCCCAGGCGTTGTCGTCGCTGACCAGGCGCGAGCGCAGGCCCACGCCGAGGGAGTAGCCGAAGTCGGCGGCGTGCCCGGCGCTGAACAGGTTGCTCGCCACGTGGACGCGGCCGAAGCGCACGCGCGGCGTGCGCTCCTTGCAGGCGTCGAAGTGGTTGTGGTGCAGCGTCACGCGCAGCAGGCCGTCGTCGCCGGTGCGGGCGTCGCCGCCGCCGATGAGCAGGGTCTTGTCGTGCCCCTGGAAGCGGCACCAGGAGACGGTGACGAGGTCGCTGCCGTGGGTGATGTCCAGCAGGCCGTCGTGGTGCTGCACGCGCTGGCCCAGGCGCTGGGGTTCCAGGCGGTCGGGGTGGTGGCCGTCGTCGAAGTGGCAGTGGTCCACCCACACGCGCCGGGCGCCGCGCAGCGACAGGTTGTCGTAGGCCGAGTTCCACTCGCCATGGCCGTTGTCGCGCGGTTGCCATTCGGGAAAGTGGTCGTAGGCGTCGCGCAGGTGCAGGTCGCGCAGCACGACGTTGCGCACCTGCTCCAGCAGCAGCATGCCGCGCGTGAAGCCGGCGCCCGGCGCGGCGCCGACCAGCGTGGTGTTGGACGGCAGGCGCACCGTGGCGGCCCGGGCCTGGCGCTGGGCGGAGCGGCGGCGCGCGTCCTCCAGCGGGCCGGCGGGGTCGCCGCGGCCCCAGGTGGCGGGGTCGAAGGCGCGGTCGAAGGCGTCGGCGTCGAAGGCCGGGTCGCGGAAGGCCTCGGCGTCGCCGGGGCAGAGGTCGATGAGGGCGTGGACGCGGATGAGCTTGGGCGCATCGCCCAGGCGCAGCGCGGCGTCCAGGCCGGCGCGGTCGTGCACGTCGAAGACCCGGCCCGGCCGGGCCGGCATGCCGGTGGGGGAAGCGTCGCCGGGCACGACCGCGCCGGCCCAGCCCAGCGGGCGGTCGGCGGCGTCCCGGGGCGGGCTCGCGCAGCCGGCGAGCGCGGCGAGGCCGCCGAGTGCGGGGAGGGCGAGGGCGCGGCGGCGGGTGAGGGTCATGGCCGGTTGTCGAATTCGTGGAGGCGGTGGGTGGCGGCGTCGAAGGGGCGGCGCGAGGTGCTGGCGGCCCAGGGGCCGACATGCTCGCCGATCTCGCTGTCGCGCACCACGGCCAGGCCGTTGGGGCTGCGGCCGGCCTGCCAGGTGCCGGGCTTGACGCCGGCATCCCAGGCGCGGCCCAGCGCGGTGCTGCCCGGCGCGACGCCGGGCTCGGCGACGAGGCGGCTGTGCGTGACGAGGAAGCCCTGCGCCGCGTCCGGCGCCGTGCTGGGCGCCAGGATGATGCCGCCCTGCCCGGGCGCGCGGCGGTGGGCGCGGGTCAGCAGCGTGCTGTGCTCGATGACCAGCACGGCGTTGCCGAAGACGAAGTCCACGTCGCCCGCGATCAGGCTGTGGCGGATCAACTGGCGGGCCGGCGCGCCGGCCGTGCGGCGCTTGGCGTACAGCGTGTCCTGGTGGCCCAGCAGGCGCACGTTTTCGAGCTGGAGGCGGTCGCCCATCAGCGTCAGCGCGACGGCCTGCGCGCCGCCGCTCTCGCCGCCGCCGGGCGGGTAGGCCCGGCCGGCGCGCACGCCGTCCATCGCGTCGTTGGCGATGGTCAGCGAGAGCAGCTGCACGTCGTCGCTGTCCACCAGCAGCGTCGTGCTGCCGCTGGTGCCGATGGCGGTCTTGCCGAGTTCGGGCCAGCAGGGGTGGGCGGGCTCGTCGGCGGCCTTCGGCCGGCCGGCGAAGCGGTGGTCCACCAGCACGACGGCGCCGGGGTCCAGCGCCGCGCCGACCAGTGCGAGCGGCGCCTTGTCCCGGATGCACAGCGGGCCGCGGTAGGTGCCGGGCTGGATCTGGATGACCCAGCGCCGGGGGCTGCGGGCCGGCGCCTGGTCGATGGCGGCCTGCACCGACTCGCCGGGCCGGACGACCAGGTCGGGCGCGGCGGCGGACAGGTCGGCCAGCGGCGCGGGCCGCCAGTCGCCCAGGTAGGCGGCCGGCGTGTGCGCTGCGGCCTGCCCGGGCGTCAGCTGCGGGCGCGGCTGGGTCGGGCTCGCGGCGGCGGCCAGCGCCAGGGCCAGCGCGAGCAGGGGCTTCACAGGTCGGCCAGGTAGAGGGCCGGCTCGACGCCGTTCGCGCGCTCCTTGTCGCAGCTGAACAGCACCTGCTTGCCGTCCGGCGTGAAGCTGGGGTGGGGGTGGGTGACCTGGCGGCTGTCCTTGTAGACGTCCCAGCCGCTGTCGTGGCGGGCAATCTTCCGAGTGGACGGGCGGGCCGTGCCGGCCTTCAGGTCGAACAGGTGCAGATAGGGGTCGCCCGTCAGCATCGCGTTGCTGGCGGCGCTGTCGCCGCTGGCCTGGCCGCAGCCGTCGCCGACGATCAGCGTGCCGTCGAAGTTGCTCATCAGGTGGGAGCACTGCGGCATCGCGGTCAGCACCCGGTTCTCCAGCGTGACCGGGTCCAGGCTGCAGATCCAGCGCTCGGGGGACTGGTGGTCGTAGCTGACGTAGATCATCGCGCTGCCGTCCGGCACCCAGAACTCGTGCGTGCAGCTTTCGCCGTCGCGGTGTTGCTTGCCGCAGCGGCGGTTCGTGCCGTCCTCGTCGATGAACCACATGCGCGCGTCGATGAGGTCGTGCGGGCCTTCGTGGCAGTAGGCCACCGTGTTGTCGTCGAAGGGCCGGTACTGCGGGTGGCCGAGCCAGCCGCGCTGCTCCAGGATGACGTTGCGCTGGCCGGTGCGCAGGTCGACGCTGAAGAGCCGGCACAGCGGCTTCTTGTGGAACATCTCGTTGAACTTCTGCCAGGTGTTCAGCGGGAACCAGTCGGCGGCGGCGATCTCGATGCCGACCATCTTCGTGCAGGCGCTGTTGGCCACCCAGGTGCCGTAGCCGACCCAGCCCTCGGGCACGACGTAGGCGACCTCCTCGCGCAGCGTGGCCAGCTCCAGGCGGATCAGGTTGCGGTCGCCGCGCACGAAGTAGACGAAGCAGTCGTCGGGGCTCATGAAGGCGCCGAAGGTGTTCTCGCGCGCGCCGTCGGTGAGCTGCACGGCGCACTGCGTCTGCAGGTCCAGCAGGTGCAGGTTCCAGTTCGGGCTGGGCTGGGGGCCGAACTCGCCGCCGAACATCAGCTTCGTGCCGTCGTTCGTGAAGCACTTCTGATAGAAGTAGTTGCGGTGGCAGGTCACGTCCGGCGGCGTCAGGCGGGTGACGCGGGCGCCGGTGTCGGGGTCCTCGCGGGTGAGGAACTGGAACTGGCGTTCGGTGGCTTTCATCTACTGGATCCTCTGCAGCAGCGCATTGCCCTCGGCGACGAGCCGGCGCGCGGCCTCGCCCTCGGTGGTCTTGTGGTACGCGACGGTCTCGAAGACCTCGCGCATGAACTTCTGGAAGCGCGCGTGCTCGAACAGCGGCGCCGGGCGGATCAGCCGGCCGGCGTCGCGCTGGGCCTGGATCTGGTCGTGCGCGGCGAGCTCCAGCGGCGGCAGGCCGCCGGCCTGTTGCAGCACGGCCAGCGCCCCCTTGGCGCTGGGCAGGCCGCGGGTGCGGCCGAGCAGGCGGGCGGCCTCGGGGTCGGTCAGCAGGAAATTCACCAGCCGCGCGGCGAGCGCCGGCTGGCGGCAGTTGCGGCCGACGGCGTACATGACCGTGGGGCGGCCGAACAGCCCGCTGTCCCGGGCGCCGGGCAGCGTCGGGAAGGTGCCCAGCGCCAGCTTCTCGCCGGGCGCCAGCGTGGAGGCGCGCAGGCCGATCACCGAGTCCCAGGTGTAGTTGCCGGCCCAGCGGCCGGCCACCCAGTCGGGCTGCTGCTCGGTGGGCTTCTCGGCGCCGCCCAGCGACGCGCGCAGCGGCAGCGGCGTGGCGACGTGCTCGGCGATCAGCCGCTTGTAGACCTGCACCCACTCCAGCGCGGCGGCCGGGCTCATCGCCACGCGCGGCCGGGCCGGGTCCACGAAGGGCGTGCCGTGCTTCTGCTGGATGTAGCTCTGCGACAGCAGGATCATGTCGTAGAGCTCGCCGTCCAGCGGGTAGGCGCCGTCGCCCAGCCTGGCGCGGAAGGCGGGGCCGGCGGCGAACAGCTGCTGCCAGGTCTGCGGCAGCGCCAGGCCGGCGCGCTGGAAGGCCGTCTGGTTCCACAGGAAGATGCGCGCGCTGAAGGAGATGGGCAGCGCGTTGAGCCGGCCGGCGACGCGGCCGTAGGCCAGGTCGTCGTCGCCGAACTGGTCCAGCGCCAGCTCGCGGGCCAGGCCGCTCAGGTCCGTGAAGCCGTTGCCGCGCTTGCTGAACATCGCCAGCCAGGCCCAGTTGATCTGCATCACGTCGGGCTCGGAGCGGCCGGCGATCTGCGTGGTCAGGCGCTCCAGGTAGCCGTTGAAGCCCATGTACTCGGCCTTCACGCGCACGCCGTGGCGCTGCTCGAAGACCTTGAGCGCGGCCAGCGTCGCCTGGTGGCGGCTGGCGCCGCCCCACCAGGCGAAGCGCAGCACCGGGCGCTCCTGGGCGTGGACGAAGGGCGCGGCCAGCGCGGCGCCGCTGGCGATGAGGGTGCGGCGGTTCAGGCTCATGCGAGGAGGCTCGCGCCGTCGTCGCCCGCGGCGAACAGGTGGGCGTGGTTCATCTGGAAGTGCAGGCTCAGCGCGGCGCCGCGGGGCAGGGCGGCCAGGGCGCTGCCGTCCTCGGCCGGCACGCGCGCGCTGAAGGCGACGCCGCCGAGGTCGAAGTAGGTGAAGACCTCGGCGCCCATGTGCTCGCAGAACTTCAGCGTCGCGCTGACGGCGGTGCTGCCGGGCCTGGCCGCCAGGCCGATGTGCTCGGGGCGCAGGCCGAACTGCACGGCGCCGTCGGCGGCGGCCTTGAAGCGGCCGGCCGGCAGCGGCAGGCTGACGCCGCCGAGCTGGACGGTGCCGCCGCGCAGCCCGGCGGGCACGATGTTCATCTCCGGCGAGCCGATGAAGCTGGCGACGAAGGCGTTGGCCGGGCGGTCGTAGAGCGCGGTCGGCGTGTCCACCTGCTGGATGACGCCGGCCTTGAGCACGCAGATGCGCTCGCCCATGGTCATCGCCTCGGTCTGGTCGTGGGTGACGTAGATGGTGGTCGCCGGCTGGCCGGCGTCGCGCAGCGAGCGATGCAGCTCGGTCAGCCGCACGCGCATCGCCGCGCGCAGCTTGGCGTCGAGGTTGGACAGCGGTTCGTCGAACAAAAAGACCTCGGGCTTCTTGACGATGGCGCGGCCCACGGCCACGCGCTGCGCCTGGCCGCCCGAGAGCTGCTTGGGGTAGCGCGCCAGCAGGTGCTCCATCTCCAGCAGCTGGGCGGCGTGGCGCACGCGCTGGTCCAGCTCGGCCTTGCCCGTCTTGGCCAGCTTGAGGCCGAAGGCGAGGTTGTCGTAGACCGTCATGTGCGGGTAGAGCGCGTAGTTCTGGAACACCATCGCGATGCCCCGGCCCTTGGGCGCCACGTCGTTGACGACGCGGCCGCCGATGTGCAGCTCGCCGCCGCTGATGGACTCCAGCCCGGCCACCATGCGCAGCAGCGTGGACTTGGCGCAGCCCGAGGGGCCGACGAAGACCATGAACTCGCCGTCGCGCACGTCGAGGTCGACGCCGTGCACGGCCTTGAAACCATTGGGGTAGGTCTTCTCGACCTTGCGCAGGGAGACAGCGGCCATCAGCCTTTCACGCCACTGCTGGTGGCGCCCTCGATGAAGTGTTTCTGCGCCGCGAAGAACACCGCGACGGACGGGATCAGCGCGACGACGGAGATCGCGATGACGTTGGCCCACTCGACTTCCTCGGTGGCGCCGATGCTCATCTTCAGCGCCAGGCTGACCGGGTATTTCTCGACCGAGGCGAGGTAGATCAGCGGGCCCATGAAGTCGTTCATCGTCCAGATGAACTGGAACACGACGACGCTGATGATGGCCGGCTTGAGCAGCGGCACGATGATGTGCCAGAGCAGCTGCAGCGCGTTGCAGCCGTCGATCAGCGCGGCCTCTTCCATGTCGCGCGGGATGCCGCGCAGGAACTGCACGAGCATGAAGACGAAGAAAGTGTCGGTGGCGAAGGCCGAGGGCACGATCAGCGGCAGGTAGCTGTCCAGCCAGCCCAGTTCGCGGAACACCAGGTACTGCGGCAGGCGCAGCACGATCAGCGGCAGCATCATCGTGCCGACCATGATGCTGAACAGCGTCTTCTTGCCCCAGAACTCGAAGCGCGCGAAGGCGTAGGCCACCAGCACGCAGGAGATCACCGTGACGACGATGCGCGGGATGGTGATCAGGAAGCTGTTCAGGAAATAGGTGGCGAAGGTGTACTCGGTGCTGGTCTTCCAGCCCTTGGCGTAGGCGTCCAGCGAGAAGCGGTCGGGCCAGAAGCCGGCCGACGTGAAGATCTCGCTGTTGCTCTTGAAGGACGCGCCCACCAGCCACAGCAGCGGGTAGAGCATGACGATGGCCGTCGCGCCCAGCATCAGGTAGCGCAGCCAGGGCGTGCGGCCGTCGTCGCCGACGGCGCGTTCCTGCAGGTCAGCGGCGGTGCTCATTTCTTGGACTCCCCGGCATAGAACACCCAGTACTTGCTGCTCCAGAACGAGATCGCGGCCAGCGCGGCGACCAGCGCGAACAGCACCCAGGACAGCGCCGCGCCATAGCCCAGGTTGAAGAAGCGGAAGCTCTGGTCGTAGATGTAGAGCGCCAGCACGTAGGTGGAATGCAGCGGGCCGCCCTCGGTGATCAGGTAGGGGCCGTTGAACTCCTGGAAGGCGTGGACCATCTGCATGATCAGGTTGAAGAAGATCACTGGCGTGATCAGCGGCACGGTGATCCGCCAGAACTGCTGGTTGACGCTGGCGCCGTCGATCTCGGCGGCCTCGTACAGCGACTTCGGCACGTTCTGCAGCGCGGCCAGGAAGATCACGCAGGCCGAGCCGAACTGCCAGGTGAACAGCAGCACGATGGTCCACATCGAGTAGTGCTCGTCGGCCAGCCAGGGGATGGGCTCCAGGCCGAGCCGGGCCAGGATGATGTTGACCAGGCCGTTCTTCGCGAACACGAAGCGCCACAGCACCGCCACCGCGATGGATCCGCCCAGGATGGACGGGATGTAGAACGCCGCGCGGAAGGCGTTGATGCCGCGCAGCCGGAAGTTCAGCACCTGCGCCACCACGAGCGCGAAGCCCACGCGCAGCGGCACGGCCAGCAGCGCGAAGGTCAGCGTCACGCCCAGCGACTTGGTGAACAGCGGGTCGCCGGTCAGCATCTCCTCGTAGTTGCGCAGGCCCACCCACTCGGGCGGGTCGATCAGGTCGTACTGCGTGAAGCTGAGCGCGAAGCTCATCACGAAGGGGAAGAGCTTGAACAGCAGCACGCCCAGCACGAAGGGCAGCACGAACAGGAAGCCCAGCTTTTTGTTCTCGTACATCTCACCGTGTCTCCGTCGGTGATTTCGTGAGGCCCGCCTTGGCGGGGCGGGTCATGCAGCGCAAGCGCGTAGGGGGAGTTACCTGGCCAGCCAGCCGCCGTCCACGGCCAGCGTATAGCCGTTGACGTAGTCGGAGGCCGTGGACGCCAGGAACACGACCGGGCCCGCCAGGTCCTCCGGCTTGCCCCAGCGCGCGGCCGGGATGCGCTCCAGGATGGCGTTGTTGCGCTGCTCGTCGGCGCGCAGCGCGGCGGTGTTGTTGGTGGCCATGTAGCCCGGCGCGATCGCGTTGACGTTGATGCCGTGCGAGGCCCACTCGTTGGCCATCAGCCGCGTGATGCCCATCACGCCGCTCTTGCTGGCCGTGTACGAGGGCACGCGGATGCCGCCCTGGAAGCTCAGCATCGACGCGATGTTGACGATCTTGCCGCCCTTGCCCTGCGCCATGAAGACCTTGGCCACCGCCTGCGACAGGAAGAACACCGACTTCAGGTTCAGGTCCATCACGTCGTCCCAGTCGGCCTCGGAGAACTTGATGGCGTCCTCGCGCCGGATGATGCCGGCGTTGTTGACGAGGATGTGGATCTCGCCGTTCAGCGCCTTGGCCTGGGCCACCAGGCCGGGGATGCAGCCCACGTCGCCCAGGTTGGCGCGCAGGTCCAGGAAGCGCCGGCCCAGCGCCTCGACGCCGGCCCGGGTGTCGTCCGGTTCGGTGACGTTGACGCCGACGATGTCGGCCCCCGCCTGTGCGAGCGCCAGCGCCATGCCCTGGCCCAGGCCCGTGTTGCAGCCCGTGACGATGGCCGTCTTGCCGGCCAGGTTGAAGTTCTGGAGAACCATGTGGTGTGTCCCAAGGTGCGCGGAGCACCGGTTGCGTGTGGAAGAAGAGGGGAATGAGCGCTTGAAACGCGGTTCCAAAATTCTTTGAGCCGAAGCTTATGCGCTCGTCAAGCATCGCGGAATCATGGTTTTCAATTAGTGAACCGCTGTTCCGATTTTGTGGCTATGCCCTTATCATCGCCCACCATCCCGCCCAAGAGCGCAAGAACATGAGCACTTTCCTCTTCAGCGGCGCCGCGCTGCCGGCCCCGTGGCCCCGCTGCCGCGACGGCCTCTAGCCGTCGCGGCCTGCCCGGCGCTCGCACTGCCGCGATGCCGGGCTTCCAGAACCGACGGGTGCCCTGCGTGCGCCTGGCCTCACCCAGCCCAGCCCGAGAGCCGCCGGCATCGCCAGGCGGCCAGCACCAGGAGACCCTTCATGCCCCGATTCCGCCCGCCCCGCCCTCCGGCCCTCTGCCCGGTGGCCCTGGCCGCCGGCCTGCTCGCCGCGCCCGCCTGGGCCCAGGACGCGCCCGCCGCGCAGCTCGAAACCGTCACGGTGACCGGCATCCGCGCGTCGCTGGAGAGCGCGCTGAACGCCAAGCGCCAGGAGAAGGGCATCGTCGACGTCATCAAGGCCGAGGACATGGGCAAGTTCCCGGACACCAACCTGGCCGAGTCGCTGCAGCGCATCCCGGGCGTGGTGATCGACCGCGATGCCGGCGAGGGCCGCAACATCACCGTGCGCGGCCTGGGCGGCGACTTCACGCGCACCCGCATCAACGGCATCGAGGCGCTGGCCACCACCGGCGGCACCGACAGCTCCGGCGGCGCCAACCGCAGCCGCGCGTTCGACTTCAACGTCTTCGCCGCCGACCTGTTCAACTCGCTGACGGTGCGCAAGAGCAGCTCGGCCGACGTGGACGAGGGCTCGCTGGGCGCCACCGTGGACCTGCAGACGGCCCGCCCCTTCGACCTGAAGAAGTCCGTCGCCGCCGTGTCCGTGAAGGGAACCTACAACGAGCTGCGCGGCAAGGCCACGCCCAAGTCCTCGTTCCTGCTCGCCAAGACCAGCGCCGACGGCCGCTTCGGCATGCTGCTGTCCGGCGCCTACTCCAGGCGCGAGGTCTACGAGGAGGGCTTCAGCACCGTGCGCTGGGACAACGGCCCGTCCAGCGGCGGCTGGTGCCCGCCGCAGGGCGTGGCCACCGGCCTGCCGGCCGGCTCCACCGCCACCACCTGCGGCCCGGCCGCGCAGGGCGTCGCCCGTCTGCCCAACACGCCGGAATACGTCGCTGCCTACAACGCCGCGTCGTCGGCCACCAACTTCCACCCGCGCCTGCCGCGTTACGGCCGCCTCACGCACGACCAGTCGCGCCTGGGCCTGACCGCTTCCGTGCAGGCCCGCCTGTCGGACAGCACGCTGATGACCTTCGACATGCTCTACAGCAAGCTGGAGGCCACGCGCCGGGAAGACTTCCTGGAGGCCATCTCCTTCAGCCGCAACCTCGCCCAGGGCGGCAAGCAGCAGACCAGCGTCGTCGAGGCCCAGTTCGCGCCCGGCGGCCAGCTGCTCTACGGCAAGTTCAACGGCGTGGACATCCGCGCCGAGTCGCGCTTCGACCGGCTCAGCACCGAGTTCTCGCAGCCCACGGTGACCTTCGAGCAGGACATCGGCGACACCGTCAAGCTGACGCTGCGCGGCGGCCGTGCCAAGTCGCGCTACCACAACCCCATCCAGACCACGACCACGCTGGACGCGCCCAACGTCGACGGCTACGTGTTCGACGCCCGCGGCGACGACCGCGCGCCGCTGCTGGCCTACGGCAGCCTCGACCCCAGCGACCCCGGCGGCGGCCTGAAGATCCACGGCGTGCCGGCGGGTGCGACCAGCATCGCCAACTTCACGCCCAGCGAGGTCCGCATCCGCCCCAACGGCGTGACCAACGAGCAGGACGTCGCCACCGCCGACGCCGCCTGGGAGCTCTCCGACAGCCTGACGCTCAAGGGCGGCCTCAGCTACAAGAAGTTCAGCTTCACCAGCTACGACTTCCGCCGCGCGACCGAGGTGATGGCTGCGCTGCCGGCCAACGCGCTGCCCAACGGCCTGGTGAGCACCGTGCGGGGCTTCGGCAAGGGCCAGAACCTGCCCGCCGGCTCGGTCACCTCCTGGGTCACCCCGGACCTGGATGCCATCGCCGCCCTCTACGACATCTACTGCAACTGCCTGAAGAGCGGCCCGGCCGGCGGCCCGGGCGACTACCGCCTGGCCTCCATCACCAACGGCAACGCCCGCGGCGGCAACCGCGCCATCAGCGAGACCGACACCGGCGCCTGGCTCATGGCCGACTTCGAGGCCCGCCTGGGCGGCCTGCCCGTGCGCGGCAACGTCGGCACACGCTATGTGAAGACCGCCATCCTGTCCAAAGGCTATCTCGCCACCGGCGGCGGCAGCCTGGCCGTGGCCGAGCGCAGCTACCGGGACTGGCTGCCCGCGGCCAACCTCTCGGTCAACCTCAGCCGCAACCTGATGCTGCGCGCCGCGGCTGCCAAGGTCATGTCGCGCCCGCCGCTGCTCAGCCTGAGCCCGGGCGGCACGCTCACCACCACCGGCCAACTGGGCTACACCGGCGGCAACCCGGCGCTGGAGCCCTTCCGCGCCAAGACGCTGGACGCCAGCCTGGAGTGGTACCACGCCAGGAACGCCTTCATCGGCCTGGGCCTGTTCCACAAGAAGATCGACAGCTACGTGCTCACCAAGGGCCGCGACGTGGCCTACAAGGACACCGGCCTGCCGATGTCGCTGCTGCCCAGCAACTTCACCGGCGACGAGATCTTCCGCTTCAGCGCGCCGGTCAACTCGCCGGGCGGCAAGCTCAGCGGCTTCGAGATCAATGTGCAGCAGCCCTTCAGCTTCCTGCCGGGCCTCGGCAAGAACTTCGGCCTGCTGGCCAACTACACGCAGGTCAAGTCCAAGATGGAATACCTGCTGTCGGCCACCGCGGTCGGCGCGGCCACCGTCACGGAAGACCTGGTGAACCTGTCGCCGCGCTCCTGGAACCTGTCGCTCTACTACGACGACGGCCGCTTCAGCGGCCGCGTGTCCACCTCGGCGCGCTCCGCCTTCCTGACCACCATCCCGGCCGGCAACAACCAGGACGTGGCCGGCAAGAACAAGACCTTCAACGTCGACCTGTCGCTGGGTTACAAGCTGGACGGCAACCTGGAGCTGACCTTCGAGGCCACCAACCTGAGCAACCAGCCCAACGACCAGTTCATCTCGCGCGCCATGGACAACGTGGTGGTCAACAACTACACCGGCCGCGAGTTCGTCGTCGGCGCCCGCTACAAGTTCTGACGGAGACCGCCATGAAGAAGCATCTCGCACCGCTGGCGGCCGCCGCGCTGCTGGCCTCGGCCGCCGCGTCGGCCGCCGTGCTGACGCCGGGCACGCCCGTCACCGGCACGCTCGACGGCGACCCCGCCGGCCTGCTGGGCGCGCCGGACTTCGCCGGCAACGCCAGCACCGTGGCCGACGGCTTCGACAGCGTCGAGTTCATCGCCGCGGACTTCAGCTTCCAGCTCGACATCGGCAGCGACGGCCTGCTGCGCCTGTACGACAACACCGGCACCGGCGCGCTGGCCGGCACGCGCGTGATCCGGCTCAGCTTCGCCGACGCCGCGCTGGCCCTGGCCCCGCCGCGGCTGGCCGACGGCGCCAGCCTGCTGTCCGGCGCCGTGCAGCTGCAGCTGCTGGGACCGCAGGCCGTGCAGCTCACGCTGGCCGACCTGCGCTTCGACGCACCCTACGCCAGCGTCGGCATCCAGCTGGCGCCGGCCCCCGTGCCCGAGCCCGCGCCCGCGGCGTTGCTGGCGCTGGGCCTGCTGGGCCTGGCCTGGCGCCGCCATGGCCACCGCGGCCGCCGCTGAACTTCGGGAGACCCCGTGATGAAACCGATCCTCGCGGCGCGCGCGGCGCTGCTGTTCCTGCCCCTGTCCTTGTCGGCGCCCGCGCCAGCGCTCGCGCAGGCGCCCGGGCCCATCGACCCGGCCCGCGAGGCCGCGCCGGCCGACGGCTTCGCCGCGCTCGGCGGCGGCACCACCGGCGGCGCCGCCGCCGGCCCCGGCCAGATCTACACCGCCAGCAACCGCCAGCAGCTGCTGGCGGCGCTGGCCCATGGCGGCAGCCAGCCCAAGATCGTCAAGGTGGTCGGCAGCATCGACATGAGCGAGGGCCGGCCCTTCGCCAGCCGCGCGGACCAGGACCAGCGCGCCGCCGTGCGCCTGCCGTCCAACACCACGCTGATCGGCGCCGGCCCGGGCGCGGGCCTGGCGCACGGCCGCATCGAGATCATCGGCGTGGCCAACGTCATCGTCCGCAACCTGGCGCTGATGGCGCCCTGCGACGTGGCGCCGGTCTGGGACCCGGCCGACGGCAGCAGCGGCAACTGGAACGCCGCCTACGACGCGATCAGCATCCAGGGCGCCGAGCGCGTGTGGATCGACCACAACACCATCACCGACACGCCGCTCACCGACGACCAGCTCCCGGTCGAGAACGGCAAGCCGCGCCAGTGCCACGACGGCGCCATCGACATCACGCGCGGCGCCAGCTTCGTGACGGTCAGCTACAACGTCATCGACCGGCACGACAAGGTGATGCTGATCGGCCATTCCGACGGCCACACCGCCGACATCGGCCGGCTCCAGGTCACGATCGCCAACAACGTGTTCTCCAACGTCACGCAGCGCGTGCCGCGGGTGCGTTTCGGCCAGGTCCACCTGTTCAACAACTACCTCGCGGGCAGCAAGGCCGCCGCCGCCTACCCCTACAGCTATGGCGTCGGCGTGGGCACCGGCGCGCGGGTGATCTCGCACGGCAATGTGTACGCCGTCGCCGGCGCGGCGCCCGGCTGCGCGTCGGTGGTGAAGGCCTTCAACCCCGACGCCGCGAGCAGCTTCGCCGACACCGGCTCGATGCTGAACGGCGCGCCGCTGGGCGTTTGCGCGCTGCCCGGCGCCGTCGGCTGGAGCGTGCCCTATGCGTTCACACCGCGCCCCGCCGCGCTGGTCCGGGCCAACGCCCTCGCGCGGGCCGGCGCCGGCAAGCTGGCCACCGCGATCACCGGCAGCGGGCCGGTCGGCGTCGAGCCCGGCAGCGTGGAGCCCGCGCGCCATGCGACCGGCGTCCACACCGACACACCGCTGGCCATCGCCTTCGACGCGGCCCCCGTGCTCACCGGCGCGGGCGCGATCACCGTGCGCCGCGCCAGCGACGGCGCGGTGGTGGACCGCATCGACCTGTCGGCCGCGCCCTCGGCCACCGACACCCAGACCGCGCTGCCGCGCAGCAACCTGGAGATCGATGCGCTGGCCCTCGGCGCCATGCCCGAGAACCCGGCTCGCGCCCGCTTCGTCTGGTACCGCCCGGTCGCCGTCAGCGGCAACCAGGCCGTCGTGCGGCTGCGCAGCAACCGCCTGGCCTTCGGCACCACCTACACGGTGAGCGTCGATGCCGAGGCCTTCGCGGGCCGCATCCACGGCTCGCCGTTCGCCGGCCTGAGCTGGAGCTTCACGACGCGCGGCGCGCCGGCCAGCCGCACCCAGGTCAGCGTGGACGACGACGGCGCCGCAGCCGACTTCCGCACCGTGCAGGGCGCGCTGAACTGGGTGATGGCCGGCTGCTCCACCGGCAGCCCGGCGGCGGGCGGCTGCAACACGGCGGCCACGCCCAAAACGGTCAGCATCCGCAACGGCCTGTACCCGGAGCTGCTGATGCTGCGCAACGTCGCCAACCTCAGCCTGGTGGGCGAGAGCCGCGACGGCGTGCAGGTGGGCCGGGCGAACTTCGAGTCGCTCAACAGCGGCAGCGGCGCCAGCAGCGTCGCGCCGGGCACGGCGCTGACCGCCGGCGGCCGCGTTCCGGGCCACCGCGTGCTGGGCGGCGGGCGCGCGGTGCTGCTGGTGGAGAACAGCGACCTGCTGACGCTGCGCAACTTCACGCTCGTCAACCCGCATGCCCGCGCCGCCGCCTTCGACAACCAGGCCGAGGCGCTGTACTTCAACACCAGCACCACGCCCGCCGCGCACCGGCTGGTGGGCCGGGAGATGAACTTCGTCTCCGAGCAGGACACCCTGCAGCTCAAGGGCTATGTGTGGATGTACCAGTCGCTGGTGGCGGGCAACGTGGACTTCATCTGGGGCGGCGTGATGGCCGCGCTGTTCGAGGACTGCGAGATCCGCAGCGTGATGGACGCGGCCAGCAGCTCGCCCGGCTACCTCCTGCAGGCGCGCGCGACGGCCGGCGACGCGGGCTTCGTGTTCCTGAACAGCCGCCTGACCGCCGGCCCGGGCGTGGCGGCCGCCTACCTGGCGCGCAGCGGCGGCACGGCCAGCAGCGCCTACGTCGACAACATCGCTTTCATCGACACCCGCATGGGCCCGCACATCCTGCCGGTGGGCTGGTGCGTGGGCACCGGCACCAGCAGGACCGGCACCGGCCAGGGCGGCTGCGGCAGCAACCCGCCGCCCTGGGCCGGCACTGCCGGCGGCGGCGCGACCGACGCGGCCGGCTGGCGCGAATCGGGCAGCCGCGACCTGGACGGCCGCCCGCTGGACACCAGCGCCCGCCTGGGGCTGGCCGCCGTCAAGCTGGGCGGCGCGACCGCCCATGTGCAGCTCGCCAAGCCGCTGGACAGCACCGCCGGCCTGACCCGCCGCGCCGACATCTTCCGCCGCTCCACCATCGCCACCGGCTCGCCCGGCGGCTGGGTGCCGGCTCCCTGACTCCGGCGCGACCCGCGCGCGACCGGCTACAACTCGAACCCAGGAGACCCCGCCATGACCCCGATTTCCCCGTCCTTCCGCCCCCGCCTGAGCCTGTGCGCCGCTGCTGCCCTTGCGCTGACCGGCACCGCCCAGGCCCAGGAGGTCGCCGTCCCGGTGACGATGGAGCGCATCCAGATCACCGGCTCGTCCATCAAGCGCGTGGCCGGCGAGACGGCGCTGCCGGTGTCCGTCAACAAGATCCAGGAGCTGGACGCGCGCGGCCACACCGAGCTGAAGGACCTGCTGCTGGAGCTGCCGCAGTCGCAGTCGCTGGGCATGAATGCCGGCGCGGCCGGCCCGGTGCTGAACCTGCGCGGCCTGGGCCCGATGCGCACGCTGACGCTGCTCAACGGCCGCCGGCTGGCCAACGAGCCGCTGCAGGACCAGTACGTGTCGGCCAATGTGATGCCGCGCATGGCGCTGGACCGCGTCGAGACGCTGCGCGACGGCGCCTCGTCCATCTACGGCTCGGACGCCATCGGCGGCGTGCAGAACTACGCCACCCTCGACAACTTCCGGGGCGCGCGCATCAAGGTCGAGCTGAACGCGCCGGAGCGCTCGTCGCGCGGGCAGACCAACTCGATCGGCCTGATCGCCGGCATCGGCGACCTGGCCAGCGACGGCTGGAACGTCTACGGCGCCATGGACTACCAGACCAAGTCGGCGCTGATGCAGGGCGACCGCCCGGAGCTGTTCGACGGCTCGGCGCTGAACCGGCTGGGCCTGCTGAAGACGCCCAGCAACAAGAACCCCAGCCCCAGCGCCAACTTCGGCTTCAGCACCGGCAGCAACAGCAACTACAACCCCAGCTTCGCCACCGGCTGCCTGGCGCCGTACTCGCTGCCCACGCTGGGCGCCGGCAGCGTGGCGGCGACGCCCAGCTACGGCAACGCCGGCTGCTACCGCGACCCGAACTACTACACCGCCGTCAGCGACGGCAGCCGCATCAGCAACCTCTACGGCAAGGGCAGCCTGAACCTGGGCGGGGGCCACCGCCTGAACCTGGAGCTGATGCACGCGGCCTTCACGGTGCAGAAGTTCCGCGGCCTGCAGCTGCCCACCAGCAACGAGCCGGCCACCACCTACTCGATGCCGGCCACCAGCAAGTACTACCCCGGCAAGGGCATCACGCCGCTGGTCGACGTGGTGGGCAGCAACACCGGCAGGAACTCGCCGTCGATGTACATCGACGCCGCCAGGACGCCGGGC
The DNA here is from genome assembly GCF_047654785.1 of Roseateles sp. Lineage (GTDB taxonomy): Bacteria > Pseudomonadota > Gammaproteobacteria > Burkholderiales > Burkholderiaceae_C > Pelomonas. The sequence continues at coordinate 1,975,469 of NZ_JASGKQ010000003.1, read as the reverse complement.
GCCGTCAGCCCGCTGAACATGAGCGACCGGACGATCTACTTCCAGTGGGGTCCGGCGGAGCTGGGCTCGGCCTACCGCAACGACGAGCAGATCAACGACCGCCTGGTGCTCAGCGCCGAGGGCTCGGTCTGGAACTGGGACTACCGCGTGGGCCTGAACTACGGCCACTCCCAGCGCGACACCCGCACCGGCGGCGGCTACATCCTCTACAGCAAGGCGCAGGAGGGCTTCACGAAGGGCATCCTCAACCCCTTCGGCCTGCAGGATGCCGAGGGCCTGGCCTACCTGCAGAGCATCGAGCTGCGCGACTACACCTACCGCTTCAACGAGGCCTTCAACAAGGCCGTGGACGCGACGCTGACCCGCGAGCTGATGGACCTGGGCGGCGGCCCGCTGACGCTGGCCGTCTCCGGCGAGCTGCGCCGCGACGAGGCCCGGGTGCGCGCCGCGCCGCTGGACCACGTCGCCAAGCTGGCCAACGGCAATTACAACGTCAGCAGCGCCGGGGTGGTGCTCAAGGACGACATCGTCGGCGAGAACCCGGCCGGCGTGGCCAGCACGCTGCACCGCGACATCAAGTCCGCCGTCATCGAACTGGACGCGCCGCTGACCAAGGCCTGGAGCGTCAACGGCGCCGTGCGCTCCGACACCTACAGCGACCTGAAGACCACCACGGTCAACCCCAAGCTGTCGGTGCGCTTCCAGCCCACCGCCGAGCTGATGCTGCGCGCCTCGGCCAACACGGGCTTCCGCGCGCCGTCCATCATGGACATCCAGAACCCGACGCCGGAAGTGCGCGTGGTGACGATGGACGACCCGGTGCTGTGCCCCAGCGCGACGCCGCTCACCACCAACACCGGCACGCCGGTCAGCGGTTTCACGGCAGACCAGGTCTGCAACGTCGGCGTCAACGTCTGGACCAAGTCGCCCGACAACAGCCACCTGAAGCCCGAGGAGTCCAAGGGCTGGTCCGTCGGCGGCGCCTTCGAGCCCGTCAAGGGCCTGCTGGTGACGGTGGACTACTGGGGCATCCGCATCGGCGGCGTGCTGGGCGCGCTCAGCTACGCCGAAGTGCAGTCGGCGCCGGCCAAGTACGCCGCCAACATCCTGCGCAAGGCCGACGGCACCATCGACCACATCGTGGCCAGCCAGGGCAATCGTGGCGACATGAGCATGCGCGGGCTGGACGTGGCGGCGACCTACCAGCTGAAGACCGGCAGCTGGGGCAGCTTCAACTTCAAGCTGGACGGCACCTACTACGACAAGTACGCCTTCTCGGTGGAGAAGGGCGGCCAGGTCTACGACAACATCGGCATCCTGAACAACGACGGCGTCTACACCGTCTCCAACCTCGGCCTGGCGACGACGCAGCAGATCATCTACCGCTGGAAGCACACGGCCGCCGTGGCCTGGCGGCTGGGCAACTGGTCCACGCAGCTGTCGCAGCGCTACAGCAGCGGCCTGACCGACCAGACCCCGCGCGCCGGCTCCAGCTACACCAGCATCAAGGCCTACAAGCAGTACAACCTCAACGCCGCCTACACCGGCTTCAAGAACCTGAAGCTGAACTTCGGCATCAACAACCTGACCGACGTGAACCCCTCGCTGACGGCCAACACCCGCTACGAGGGCTATCTGACCAGCAACGCGGACATCCTGGGCCGCAGCTTCCGGTTCTCGGCCGAGTACACGTTCTTCTGAGCCATGCAGCCGGCCCGACTGACCTCCCTTCTCGCCGCCGTGCTGCTGGCGGCCGGCACGGCGGCGGCCCAGCCGCCGGCCGCCGCGCCCCGGGCCGGCGAGAGCACCGCCAACGTCGCGCCCGGCCCGCGCCTCATCCTCGTCGGCGACTCGACGATGGCGCCGCGCAGCGGCTACGGCAACGCGCTGTGCGCGCGGCTCCAGCAGGTCGCCTGCCTGAACCTCGCGCGCGGCGGCCGCTCCAGCAAGAGCTTCCGCGCCGAGCGCCTGTGGGACGTCGTGATGGCGCTGCTGGCCGAGAAGGGCCACAGGACGCTGGTGCTGATCCAGTTCGGCCACAACGACCAGCCCGGCAAGCCCGGCCGCTCGACCGACCTGGCCACCGAGTTCGTGCCCAACATGGCGCGCTACGTGCAGGAGGTGAAGGCCGCCGGCGGCGACGTGGTGCTGGTGACGCCGCTGGCGCGCCGCGGCTTCAAGGACGGCCGGCTTCCCAACGACCTGCGCCCCTGGGCCGAGGCGCTGATCCGCGTCGGCGCCGAGCAGGGCGTGCCGGTGCTGGACCTCAACGCCACCAGCCACGCCGCCGTCGCCGCGCTGGGCCAGGACGGCGCCGACACGCTGGCCGAGGCTCCGCCGCGCTTCGACCGCACCCACCTCGGCCCCCGGGGCGCGGCGCTGTTCTCGGCGCAGGTGCTGCAGGGCCTGCTGCAGATCCGGCCGGACCTGGCCGCGGCGGCGACGCTGGAGTGATCCGGCGCCCGCCGGCTCACGCCGGCATCAAATCCGCCATCGCCTCGCGCGGGATCAGCGCCCCCGGGTGCTGGATGACGCGCGCGGCCAGCCGGTGGGCGAAGGCGGCGGCGTCGGCGGGCGCGGCGCCGGCCAGGCGCCGGGCCAGGTAGCCGGCGGCGAAGGAGTCGCCCGCGGCGGTGGTGTCGACGACGCGCGGCACGGCCTCGGCGGCCACGTCCTGCCAGGCGCCGTCCCGCCCGACGCGCGCGGGCAGCGCGCCGCGCTTGATGGCGATCTCGGCCACCGGCAGCGCCTGCGCGGCGGCCACGGCGGCGTCCAGGTCGGGCAGGCCGTGCAGCGCCTGGTGGTCGTCGGCCGTGACCAGCGCGAGCGACGCCGCGGCGAACGCGCGGCCGTACCAGTGCCGCGCCTCGGCCGCCGACTCCCACAGCCGCGGGCGGTAGTTGTTGTCGAACGCGACCAGGGCGCCGCGCGCGCGCATGCGGGCCATCAGCGCCAGCACGCGCTCGCGCCCGGCCGCCGGCAGGATGGCCAGGCTGATGCCGCTCAGGTAGAGCGCGTCCAGCGCGTCGGCCTGCGCCTCCAGCGCGGTGGCGGCGGTGTCGAAGTACGAGCGCGCCGCCGCCTGGCCGCGCCAGTAGTGGAAGCGCCGCTCGCCGCCGGCATCCAGCTCGATGAGGTAGAGCCCCGGCAGCCGCCCGGCCAGCCGCTGCACCAGCCCGGTCCGCACCCCTTCCTCGGCCCAGCGCGCCAGCATGCCGGCGCTCAGGCTGTCGTCGCCCAGCGCGGTGGCGTAGTGCACGCGCAGCGCCGCGCCGCCGCAGCGGGCCATGTAGACGGCGGTGTTCAGCGTGTCGCCGCCGAAGGCCTGCCGCATCGGGCCGAACGCGGCACCCTGCAGCTCCAGCATGCATTCGCCCAGCGCGGCGATGGAGACCGGCCGGGCGCCGGGCGAGGAGGGGTGGTTCACGGGATTTGAAAATGAAACGACGGTTCAATAGGATAACCCGACCGGTTCATTCCAGGGCTTCTGGTTTGCCCCGGCCGGGCCGTCCTGGAGGCCGCGCACTGCGGCGGCCTCGGTGGCGGCGAACAAGCCTCGGCAGCGGCGGCTCCGGAGTCGCCAGGGATTGGTCAGGCCGGGGTCAGCCTGGCGCGGGGCGGCGGTGGTAAGGTCGGCCCGAATTCGTTGCTGCACCGCATCAGGAGACCTTTGCATGGTGACTGCCCGCAAGAAGCCGGCATCCACGACCGGGCCCGCCCACGCCGCCGAGGCCAGGCCGGGGCTGCGCATCCTCAAGAAGTACCCCAACCGGCGCCTGTACGACACCCAGGCCAGCAGCTACATCACGCTGGCCGACGTGAAGCGCATGGTGCTGGACGGCGTGGCCTTCGAGGTCCACGACGCGAAGACGCAGGACGACCTGACCCGCTCCATCCTGCTGCAGATCATCCTGGAGGAGGAGACCGGCGGCGTGCCGATGTTCTCGACGGCGTCGCTGGCGCAGATCATCCGGTTTTACGGCCATGCGATGCAGGGCGTGATGGGCGGGGTGCTGGAGCGGCAGATGCAGGCGGTCGCCGAGCTGCAGCAGCGCTTCGCCGAGCAGCCGCCCGGCATGCCGTTCGCGCCCGACGCGTGGAGCAGCCTGATGGGCAGCTACGCCGAGCAGTCCAAGTCGCTGATGAACAAGTGGCAGGAGCAGCTGAAAAATGCCGGCGTGCTGTTCCCGTTCGGTGTGCCGCCCGGGGGCAAGAAGCCGTGAGCCGCGTTCATCGCCGAAAATGCGGCGATGAATGACGCCGCCACCCTCGCAGCTCCCCCGGCCGCCGCGCCCAAGATCGGCTTTGTCAGCCTTGGCTGCCCGAAGGCCCTGACCGACAGCGAACTGATCCTCACGCAACTGCGCGCCGAGGGCTACGACACCTCCAAGACCTTCGCCGGGGCCGACCTGGTGATCGTCAACACCTGCGGCTTCATCGACGACGCGGTCAAGGAGAGCCTGGACACCATCGGCGAGGCGCTGGCCGAGAACGGCAAGGTCATCGTCACGGGCTGCCTGGGCGCCAAGTCCGGCCATGCGTCCGACAACCTGGTGCGCGAGATCCACCCCAGCGTGCTCGCCGTCACCGGCCCGCACGCGACGCAGGAGGTGATGGACGCGGTCCACACCCACGTGCCCAAGCCGCACGATCCCTTCGTCGACCTGGTGCCGGCCTATGGCGTCAAGCTCACGCCCAAGCATTTCGCCTACCTGAAGATCAGCGAGGGCTGCAACCACCGCTGTTCGTTCTGCATCATCCCGAGCATGCGCGGCGACCTCGTGTCCCGCCCCATCGGCGACGTGCTCAACGAGGCGCGCGCGCTGTTCGAGAGCGGCGTGAAGGAACTGCTCGTCATCAGCCAGGACACCTCGGCCTACGGCGTGGACGTGAAGTACCGCACCGGCTTCTGGGACGGCAAGCCGGTCAAGACCCGGATGCTCGACCTCGTCGCCCGCCTCGGCGAGATCGCCAGGCCCTACGGCGCCTGGGTGCGGCTGCACTACGTCTACCCCTACCCGCACGTGGACGAGGTGCTGCCGCTGATGGCCGAGGGGCTGGTGCTGCCCTACCTCGACGTGCCCTTCCAGCACGCCCACCCGGACGTGCTCAAGCGCATGAAGCGCCCCGCCAACGGCGAGAAGAACATGGAGCGCATCCTGCGCTGGCGCGCGGTCTGCCCGGAACTGGTCATCCGCTCGACCTTCATCGCCGGCTTCCCCGGCGAGACGGAGGCGGAGTTCCAGTATCTGCTGGACTTCACGAAGGAGGCGCAGATCGACCGCGCCGGCTGCTTCGCCTACTCGCCGGTGGAGGGCGCGAGCGCCAACGACATCGCCGGCGCGCTGCCCGACAAACTGCGCGAGGAGCGCCGCGCGCGCTTCATGGCGGTGGCTGAAGGCGTGTCGGCCGCCAAGCTGCAGGCCCGCGTGGGGCAGACGATGCAGGTGCTGGTGGACGCCGCGCCGGCGCTGGGCCGCAAGGGCGGTGTCGGCCGCAGCTACGCGGACGCGCCCGAGATCGACGGCAGCGTCAAGATCCTGCCGCCCGAGAAGGCCAGCCGGACGATGAAGGTGGGCGACTTCGCGCGCGTGCGCATCGTCGCGGCCGACGGCCACGACCTGGTGGGCGTGCTGGCATGACGCGCAAGCCCGCGACCGCACTGATCCACCACCCCTACCGCGCCCCCGACGGCTGGGACGCCGTGCCGGTGCCCGTGGCCAAGGCCTCGACCGTGCTGTTCAAGGACACGGCCGACCTGCACACGCCGCGTCCGCGCGACGGCCGCTCCTACCGCTACGGCCTGCACGGCACGCCCACCAGCTACACGCTGGCCGCGCGCCTGGCCACGCTGGAGCATGCCGAGCACTGCCTGCTGGTGCCCAGCGGTCTGGCGGCGGTGACGCTGCCGTCGCTGGCCATGCTGCGCCCCGGCGACGAGGTGCTGGTGCCCGACAACGCCTATGGCCAGAACCGCTACCTGACCGAATCCTGGCTGCCGCAGTGGGGCGTCACCCACCGCTTCTACGACCCGCTTGCGGTGCCGGAGCTGCGCGACAGCACCCGGCTCGTCTGGCTGGAGGCCGCGGGCTCCATCACGCTGGAGTTCCCGGACCTGCTGGGCACCTTGGCGGCCTGTCGGGCGCGCGGCGTCACGACGGCGCTGGACAACACCTGGGGTGCCGGCCTCGCGTTCAACGGCTTCGAGCCGGCGCCCGGCACGCACCCGGGCCTGGGCGCGGACATCGTCGTGCAGGCGCTGACCAAATACCCCAGCGGCGGCGCCGACGTGCTGATGGGCTCCGTCTGCACGCGCGACGCCGCGCTGCACGAGCGCCTCAACCACGCGCACGAGCACCTGGGCTACGGCCTGGGCCAGAACGACGTGGAGCTGGTGCTGCGCGGCCTGCCGACGCTGCCGCTGCGCTACGCCGCGCAGGACCGCGCGACGCGCGAGCTGGCGCGCTGGATGGCCGGCCGGCCCGAGATCGCGCGGGTGTTCCACCCGGCGCTGCCCGGCTCGCCGGGGCACGAGCACTGGCTGGCGGTCGGCGATCCGCAGGCGCGGGGCGCGGCGGCGCTGTTCTCGGTGGCGTTCCAGCCGGCCTACGGCGCCCGCCAGGTGGACGCCTTCGTCGACGCGCTGCAGCTCTTCGGCATCGGCTACTCCTGGGCCGGCCCGATGAGCCTGGCCGTGCCCTACGACCTGGGCCGCAGCCGCAACCTGCCGCTGCCCTTCGAGGGCCGGACGCTGGTGCGCTTCGCGATCGGCCTGGAAGACGTGGACGACCTGCGGGCCGATATCGAGCAGGCGCTGGCCGCTCTTGGTCGGGGCTGACGGCGGGCGCGTTTGGTGTCCGAGCGCGACACACGCAAGGTGTTGGCCTTGCTGGACGACCCGCCCGAGCCGAACGAGCGGCTGGTGTCCCTGCTGAAGGCCAGGCAGGCGCGGTGACCGGCCTGCCGCCGCTCTGATCGGCGCACCTGGTCGGTGCTGGGGGCACAGGCGCTACGGGCTCTTCGAGCCTCGCGGCTCGGCCGTTCAGCCCTTGCGGCCCGTCGATGCGTGCCGCATCAACTGCCCCTTCTCGCGCTCCCAATCCCGCTTCTTCTCCGTCTCGCGCTTGTCGTGCTGGGCCTTGCCCTTGGCCAGCGCGATGTCGGCCTTCACGCGGCCGCCCTTGTAGTGCAGGTTCAGCGGCACGAGCGTGAAGCCGCGCTGCTCCACCTTGCCGACCAGCCGCTTGATCTCGGCCTTGTGCATCAGCAGCTTCTTCGTGCGGTCGGCCTCGGGCGTCACGTGCGTGGACGCGCTGCGCAGCGCGTTGATGCGGCAGCCGATCAGGAACAGCTCGCCGTCCTTGATCATCACGTAGCCGTCCGTCAGCTGCACCTGGCCGGCGCGGATGGCCTTGATCTCCCAGCCCGACAGCACGACGCCGGCCTCGAACTGTTCTTCGATGTGGTAGTCGTAGCGGGCGCGGCGGTTCTCGGCGATGGACATGGGATGGCAGGTGAGGGCGGGGCCCGTCAATACAATCCGTGGATTCTATGAAGCAGGTCAAAAAGTCCGTGCTGCTCTGGCACCCGCCGCAGGCCATGTACGACCTGGTCACCGCGGTGGAGCACTATCCCGAGTTCCTGCCCTGGTGCAGCAGGGTCGAGGTGCTGGCGCAGAGCGCCGATGGCGTCACCGCCCGGCTGCACCTGGCCTATGCCGGCGTGCGCCATGCGTTCACGACGCGCAACACGAACGAGCCCGGCCGCAGCGTGCGCATGGAACTGGTGGACGGCCCGTTCTCGCACCTGGACGGCCTGTGGCAGTTCCACCCGCTGGCCAGGCCCGGCGCCGACGGCGAGGCCAGCGCCTGCAAGATCGCCTTCGAGCTGAACTACGCGTTCAGCAGCGGCGCGCTGGAGGCCGTGGTCAGCCCGGTGTTCGACCGTATCGCCAACACCTTCGTCGACAGCTTCGTGCAGCGCGCGGAGCGCCTCCACGGTGCGCGTTGAACTGGTGTGGAGCCCGGCGGCGGGCGACGTGCGGCACCGCTGGCTGGAGGTCGAGCCCGGCGCGACGGTCGGGTCCGCGCTGCGCGGCTGCGGCGAGTTCGGCCCGGCCATCGAGCCGCTGCGCGTCGGCATCTGGGGCCGCGTGCGGCCGCTGGACACGCCGCTGCGCGAGCGCGACCGCATCGAGGTCTACCGGCCGCTCACCGTCGATCCCAAGGAGGCGCGGCGGCTGCGCTACGCCCGGCGCGGCGAGCGCATCGTGTCGCGCCACCGGCCCGGGCGCCCGGGCTGAGCGCCCGGCTCAGCGGCACTCGCTGGTGATCGCGTCCCGCGCGCTGGCCATCTCGGCGGCGATCTGCCGTTCGTCCATGAAGACGCGCTCGCCCCGGTCGTTGGTGCGGGTCAGCCGCGAGCCGCTGTGCAGCTCGCGCAGGTAGGCCTGGGCGCGCGCGCAGTTCTCGCGCCGCTTCTCGGCCGCGCGGCGCTCGGCGTCCTGCTGCCGGGCGGCCCGGCCGTCCTGGTCCCGCTTCTGGCGGGCCGCGGTGTCCAGCTCGGCCTGGGACGCGGCGCTGGCGGCCTGGGCCGCGGCCACGGCAGCTGCCGCGCTCGCGGCGGCGCCCACCGGCGCGACGACGATGGCCGGCCGGGCGCCGCCGGGGCGCTGCAGGATGTCCTTGTCCGGCGTGCCGGCCGGGGGCGGCATGTCGCTGTACTGCAGCTTGCCGCGGGCATCGCGCCACTTCCACTGGGCATGGGCGGACGCGGCCAGGGCCAGGCCGATCAGGGCGATGAACAGGGGCTTGTGGCGCATGCGGCCAGTTTAGGGCCAGCCGCCCCCGGCAGCGGCGGGCCGCAGGGCCCACCGTACAATGCCGCTTTGCGTCTGGAGCTTTCCTCATGCGCCTTCTTGGCAAAGCGCTCACCTTCGACGACGTGTTGCTGGTGCCGGCGTTCTCCCAGGTGTTGCCCCGCGACACCAGCCTGGCGACCCGACTGTCGCGCAACATCCCCCTGAACCTGCCGCTGGTGTCCGCCGCGATGGACACCGTGACCGAGGCGCGCCTGGCGATCGCCATCGCGCAGGAGGGCGGCATCGGCATCGTCCACAAGAACCTGAGCGCCGAGGCCCAGGCGCGCGAGGTGGCCCGGGTCAAGCGCTACGAGAGCGGCGTCGTCCGCGAGCCGCTGACCATCACCCCGGACACCAGCGTCCGCGAGGTCGTCGAGCTGTCCCGGCTGCACGGCTTCTCGGGCTTCCCGGTGGTCGAGGGCCGGCGCGTCGTCGGCATCGTCACCGGCCGCGACCTGCGCTTCGAGACGCGCATGGACGCCAAGGTGCGCGAGATCATGACGCCCGCCGAGAAGCTCATCACCGTCAAGGAAGGCGCGTCGCTGGACGAGGCCAAGGCGCTGATGCACACGCACAAGCTGGAGCGCGTGGTCGTCGTCAACGAGGCCTTCGAGTTGCGCGGCCTGATGACGGTGAAGGACATCACCAAGCAGACCAGCTTCCCCAACGCCGCGCGCGACAGCCACGGCGGCCTGCGCGTCGGCGCGGCGGTGGGCTTCGGCGAGGACACCGAGCAGCGCGTCGAGCTGCTCGTCAAGGCCGGCGTGGACGCGATCATCGTCGACACCGCGCACGGCCACAGCGCCGGCGTGCTGGAGCGGGTGCGCTGGGTCAAGCGCGCCTACCCGGGCGTGGACGTGATCGGCGGCAACATCGCCACCGGCGCGGCCGCGCTGGCGCTGGTGGAGGCGGGCGCGGACGGCGTCAAGGTCGGCATCGGCCCCGGCTCCATCTGCACGACGCGCATCGTCGCGGGCGTGGGCGTGCCGCAGATCACCGCGATCGACAACGTCGTCACCGCGCTGAAGGGCACCGGCGTGCCGGTCATCGCCGACGGCGGCGTCCGCTACTCGGGCGACGTGGCCAAGGCCATCGCGGCCGGCGCGGACTGCGTGATGATGGGCGGCGCCTTCGCCGGCACCGAGGAGGCGCCGGGCGAGACCATCCTGTACCAGGGGCGCACCTTCAAGAGCTACCGCGGCATGGGCTCGATGGGCGCGATGGCCAAGGGCAGCGCGGACCGCTACTTCCAGGACACCTCGGCCAACAACCCCAACACCTCCAAGCTGGTGCCGGAAGGCATCGAGGGCCGGGTGCCGTACAAGGGCTCGGTGGTGCAGGTCATCTTCCAGATGGCCGGCGGCCTGAAGGCCTCCATGCACTACTGCGGCTGCGGCTCCATCGCCGAGATGCAGGACAAGGCCGAGTTCGTCGAGATCACCACGGCGGGCATGCGCGAGAGCCATGTCCACGACGTGCAGATCACGAAGGAAGCGCCGAACTACCGCAGCGAGTGAGCTGTTGACCGAACGAACGGGGCGACGCCAGATCGCCCCGTTCTTCTTTTTGCGCAAACGCGATGAGCCCGTCCCCGCAGCGCACCCCGGCCATGGGTTTCATCATGGCCGCCGTGCTGATCGACATGATCTCCATCGGCCTGATGGTGCCGGTGCTGCCGCACATCGTCGGCGCCTTCACGCATGGCAACGACGAGCAGGCCTCGGCGCTGCTGCTGGTGATGGCGGCGTTCGGCGTCGCCAACTTCTTCGGCTCGCCGGTGCTGGGCGCGCTGTCGGACCGCTTCGGCCGGCGCCCGGTGCTGCTGGTCGGCTTTGCCGGCCTGGCGCTGAGCTTCTTCGTCACGGCCATGGCAACGGCGCTGTGGGTGCTGGTGGCGGTGCGGCTGTTCACCGGGGCCATGCAGGCCAACATCGCCATCGCCAACGCCTACGTGGCCGACATCACGCCGGCCGAGGACCGCGCCCGCCGCTTCGGCCAGCTCGGCGCGATGTTCGGCATCGGCTTCATCCTCGGGCCCGTGGTGGGCGGCTGGCTGGGGCACTACGACGTGCGCTGGCCCTTCGTCGCCGCAGGCTGCATGGCGCTGCTGAACTGGTGCTACGGCTTCTTCGTGCTGCCGGAATCGCTGCCGCCGCAGCGGCGCCGCCCGTTCGAGTGGCGCCGCGCCAACCCGGTCAGCGCGCTGCGCGGGCTGGCGGCGCTGAAGGGCGTGGGCCCGCTGGTGGCCGTGATCGCGCTGTCGTCGCTGGCGCAGTTCATGCTGCACATGACCTGGGTGCTCTACACCAAGTTCCGCTTCGGCTGGGGGCCGCTGGAGGTCAGCTGGTCGCTGTTCGCCGTGGGCGTGGTGTCGGTCATCAGCCAGGGCGTGCTGCTCAGGCCATTGCTGGCGCGCTTCGGCCCGCAGCGGCTGGCGCTGATCGGCATGGGCTCGGCGGCGCTGGCCTACGTGGGCTTCGGCCTGGCGACGCAGCCCTGGATGATGTATGCCGTCATCGCGCTGAACCTGCTCGGCGGCGTCGCGTCGGCGGCGGTGCAGGGCATCATCTCCAACGCCGCCAGCGCCGACCGCCAGGGGCAGGCCATGGGCGCCGTGTCGTCGCTGAACAGCCTGACGGCCGTGCTCGCGCCGGTCATCGGCCTGACGCTGCTGGGCTGGGTGTCGCACCTGCATGCCGCCGACCCGCGCATGGGCCTGCCCCTCTTCGCCTGCGCCGCCCTGCAAGGGGCCGGCCTCATCCTGGCCTACCGCTTCTTCCATCGCCAGCGCGCGGCCCTGCAAGCCGCCTGAGAACACCATGCAACACGACAAGGTCCTGATCCTCGACTTCGGCTCCCAGGTCACCCAGCTCATCGCCCGCCGCGTGCGCGAGGCGGCGGTGTACTGCGAGATCCACCCGAACGACGTGCCGGACGACTTCATCCGGTCGTTCGCGCCCAAGGCCATCATCCTCAGCGGCAGCCACGCCTCCACCTACGAGGACCACGAGCTGCGCGCGCCGCAGGCCGTGTGGGAGCTGGGCGTGCCGGTGCTGGGCATCTGCTACGGCATGCAGACCATGGCCGTGCAGCTGGGCGGCACCGTCGAGTGGAGCGACCAGCGCGAGTTCGGCTACGCCGAGGTGAGGGCGCATGGCCACACGCGGCTGCTGGACGGCATCCAGGACTTCGAGACGCCCGAGAAGCACGGCATGCTCAAGGTGTGGATGAGCCATGGCGACAAGGTCACTGCGCTGCCGCCGGGCTTCAAGCTGATGGCCTCCACGCCCAGTTGCCCCATCGCCGGCATGGCCGACGAGGCGCGCGGGTTCTATGCTTTCCAGTTCCACCCCGAGGTCACGCACACGCTGCAGGGCGCGGCCATCCTGACGCGCTTCGTGCGCGACATCGCCGGCTGCACCGGCGACTGGCAGATGGGCAGCTACATCGACGAAGCGGTGGCGCGCATCCGCGAGCAGGTGGGCGACGAGGAGGTCATCCTGGGCCTGTCCGGCGGTGTCGACTCCAGCGTGGCGGCGGCGCTGATCCACCGCGCCATCGGCGACCAGCTCACCTGCGTCTTCGTCGACCACGGCCTGCTGCGCCTGAACGAAGGCCGGATGGTCATGGACATGTTCGCCGGCCGGCTGCACGCCAAGGTCGTGCACGTGGACGCGAGCGAGCAGTTCCTGGCCCAGCTGGCCGGCGTGACCGACCCGGAGCGCAAGCGCAAGATCATCGGCGCCGAGTTCGTCGAGGTCTTCCAGGCCGAGGCCGGCAAGCTGAAGAACGCCAAGTGGCTGGCGCAGGGCACCATCTACCCCGACGTGGTGGAAAGCGGCGGCACCAAGACCAAGAAGGCCACCACCATCAAGAGCCACCACAACGTCGGCGGCCTGCCCGAGACGCTGGGCCTGAAGCTGCTGGAGCCGCTGCGCGAGCTGTTCAAGGACGAAGTGCGCGCGCTGGGCGTGGCGCTGGGCCTGCCGGCCGACATGGTCTACCGCCACCCGTTCCCGGGCCCGGGCCTGGGCGTGCGCATCCTGGGCGAGGTCCGCCGCGACTTCGCCGACCTGCTGCGCCGCGCCGATGCGATCTTCATCGAGGAGCTGCGCAACACCCTGGACCCGGCCACCGGCAAGAGCTGGTACGCGCTGACCTCGCAGGCCTTCGCCGTGTTCCTGCCGGTCAAGAGCGTGGGCGTGATGGGCGACGGCCGCACCTACGACTACGTCATCGCGCTGCGCGCCGTGCAGACCAGCGACTTCATGACGGCCGACTGGGCGGAACTGCCCTACGCGCTGCTCAAGCGAACCTCGGGCCGCATCATCAACGAGGTGCGCGGCATCAACCGCGTGACCTACGACGTGAGTTCCAAGCCGCCGGCGACGATCGAGTGGGAATGAGCTGGTTCTCGCTCACCCCGCCGCCAGGCGGCCCTGCACCCGCACCAGGCCGGCCTCGCCGCCCGGCGTGACGCGCCAGGTGCGCGCCGCCACCGGGGTGCCGCGCCGGGTGCGGTGGCCGGGCATCTGCAGCACCGCCGCATCCGGCCCGGCCTGCCGCAGCCGGCCGAGGGCGACGGTGCCGTCGCTGAATGCCACCTGCAGCGCATCGCCCGCGGCCAGCTGCGCCCGGCCGGGCGCGTCGAGGCAGCGCAGCAGCGCGCCCGGGTAGAGGTGGGTGTGGCTGGCGGCGAAGCGCCACGGCTTGGCGGGGTGGTTCATGGGCTGCGGCGGGTCCGGTCCTGGCGGGCAGGCCCTCGCCACCCCGAGGTGAGGCGGTGGCGGGGAAGGGCGATGGTGCCAGGTCCGGCGCATTCCTGGCATCGACCGGGCATCAACCCGGCATCGGCACCGCCAGCACCTCCACCGGCGTGGCATGCACGTCCGCCACGCCCTGCAGCTGCGCCAGGGCCACGAGGCCGCTGCCGTCGCTGCCGGCATGCGTGTCGGCGTCGAAGTACAGCCGCGTCTCGCTGCCGTCCGAGATGGCGAAGATCGCCGGGCCGTGGTGGCTGCCCCTGGCCGTGATGGCGGCCTCGAGCTCGTCCAGGTGGCCGGCGCTGCCGGTGCCGAACTGGAAGGTGCCCGGGGCGAACGACACCTGGTAGACGTCGGCGTTGCCCTTCGCGGCCAGCCGCGCGAGCGTGGTGGCAAGGTCGGTGTCGAAGGCCTGCGACACGGTGACCATGCTGCCCTGGCCGAGCCCGCCGAAGGGCGCGGACACGATGCCGATCCGGTCCACGCCGGACTGGAAGTCCTGGATGACGTCCATGCCCTCGCCCGGCGCGGTGAACACGAAGCGGTCCGCCCCGGCGCCGCCCTGCAGCACGTCCGGGCCGGCGCCGCCGACCAGGGTGTCGTTGCCGTCGCCGCCGCGCAGCACGTCGCTGCCGGCGCCGCCGAGGAGCAGGTCGTCGCCGGCCAGCCCGTCGAGGGTGTCGTTGCCGTCGCTGCCTTCGACGCGGTCGTTGCCCGCCGTCGCTGTGTCGTCGTTGCCCACGATGACGCTGGCCGTGTCGCCGATCTGGCGCACGCCGTTGCTGCCGGTCACCGACACCACCATCAGCTCGTCCAGCTCCACGGTGTCGTCGCCCTGCACGTCGATGCTGAAGCTCAACGTCGCCTCGCCCGCGTTGAAGTGCAGCGTGCCCGCCGGCAGCACGTTGCCGGCGAAGTCCCCGGCGTTGACCGGCGCGAGCCCGCCGCCGGCCACCTGCCAGGCGAAGTCGCCGGCCTGCGAGGCGTTGGCGCGGGTCACGTCGAAGACGACCTGGCGCGTGCTGCCCGGCCCGCCCTCGGCGACCGTGGCCTCGCGTGCGGCCAGGGACACGCCGCTGTCGTCGTCGCGGATGACGCCGTCCACCGGCGTGCTGTCGACGTTGACGCCGCTGCCGCTGAGCGTGACCTGGAAGCTCTCGTCGCCTTCGCCCACGGTGTCGCCGCGGGCGTACAGCGTCAGCACCTGGCTGGCCGCGCCGGCCGCGAGCGTGATCGTGCCGCTCAGCGGGCTGCTGAAGTCGTCCGCGTCCACCATGCCGGTCACGTCGTAGTTCAGCGTGACCGCGTTCGCGGTCGAGCCGGAGCGCAGCACCTGGAAGGTGAAGGCCGTCAGGTCGCCGGTCCCCCCTTCGTCGCGCGCCGCGTCGAGCGCGCGCAGCGTCACGCCCAGGTCGTCGGTGCGGATGGTGCCCACCGCGCTGTTGGCCAGCGGGTTGGTGGTCACGCCGGTGCCCGGGTTGATCAGCTTCACGGCGAACTGCTCGTCGAGTTCGGTCGCCGTGTCGCCGGCGACCATCACGGTGATGGTCTTGGTCGTCTCGTTGGCCTGGAAGGTGACCAGGCCGGTGGGGAGCGTGCCGCCGAGGAAGTCGTCGCCGCTGGCCGCGCCGCCGCCGGCGCCCACCACCTCCCAGCCGACGCTGGCCTGCTGGTCCAGCGCGCCGGTGCGGGTGACGGTGAAGGTGTACGGCGTGCCGCCGCTGTTGCCTTCTCCCTGGTCGGCCTGCGCCGCCGCGATGCTGATCTGGCTGTCGTCGTTGATGATCGTGCCCTGCGCGGTGGTGTTCACCAGGTCGGCGCCGACGGCGTTGGACAGCGTCACCGTGAAGTCCTGGTCGGCGCCCAGCGTGCGGTCGCCTTCCACGTTCAGCACGATGTCCACATAGGCCTGGCCGACCGCGAACTGGATGCTGCCCGAGGGCATCGCGCCGCCGATGAAGTCCGACCCCGCGGCCGGGTAGGGGCCGGTGCCGGCCGTGCTCCAGTCGACGCTGGCGGTGCCGCTCAGGTCGCCCAGGCGCTCGACGCGGAACACATAGGGGGTGGTCTCGCCGTCATGGCCCTCGCGTTTGACCGCGTCCAGCGCCGTGATGATGATGCCCATGTCGTCGTTGTCGATGACGGTCGTGGCGGTGTCCACCAGCAGCGCCACGCCGGTCGGGTCGTACAGCCGCACCGAGAAGCCCTCGTTGCGCTCGCCGACGTCGTCGCCGTAGACCGTGATGGTGATGGTCCGCGTGACGTCGCCGGGCAGGAAGCCCACCGCGCCCGAGGGCGTCAGGCCGCCGAAGTCCTCGGCGTTCACCGGGTTGCCGCCCGCGCCGATCACCTCCCACAGCGCGCTGGCGCTGCCGCTGAAGTCGCCCGAGCGGGTGACGGTGAACGTGAAGTCGCGCGTCGTGCCCGAGGCGCCTTCCTCGGCCGAGGCCTGGTCGGCCGTGATGACCAGCACCGGGTCGTCGTTGCGGACGGTGCCGGTGGCGGAGGCCGTGCCTATCGTCGAGCCGTAGGCCGGGTTGGACAGCGTCAGCGAGAAGGTGTCGTCGAACTCGCCCAGGTCGTCGGCGCGCACGTCGATGCTGACGATCGCGCTGGTCTGGCCGTCGGCGAACTGCACCGTGCCCTGCGTCGTGACGAACGAGTTGGCGTCCAGCGGGTGCTCGCCGCTGCCGGCCACCTGCCAGTCCACGCTGGTCGCGCCGATGGCGGTGCCGCTGCGGTGGATGATGAAGCTGTACGCAGTCACGTTGCCGGCCGAGCCTTCCGGGTGGTCGGCGTCGAGGGCGGCGACCGAGAGGGTGTCGTCGTCGTCGAGGATGCTGCCCGCCGCGCTGCCGTTGGCGATGTCGGTGGCGGCATCCGGGTTGGCGAGCTCCACGGTGTAGTTCTCGGCGCCTTCGTCGAGGCCGTCGCCCGCCAGCTGCAGCGTGATGGTCTTGCTGGTCTCGCCCGCGGCGAACGACACCGTGCCGCTGGGCAGGCCGCCAAAGGCGCCCAGCAGGTCCTGGCCGGCCGCGAAGTCGGCGGCGCCGGCGCTGCCGGCCTGCACATGCCACTGCACGCTGCCGGCCCCGGCCACGTGGCCGGTGCGGGTGACCACGAAGGTGGCGGTGCCCGGGTTGCCGAGGTCGCCCTCGGCGACGTTGGCGTTGCCGGCGGCCACCGACACCTGCGCGTCGTCGTTGCGGATCACGCCGCCGGCCGACGCGGCGGCCGGGTCCACCGTGGAGCCGGTGCCCGGATTGAGCAGCGCCACCGTGAAGCTCTCGTCGCCCTCGACGCTGCGGTCGCCCGCCGTCGCCACGGTGATCGTGGCGCTGGCCTGTCCGTCGGCGAACGTGATCTGCCCGCTGGTGGCGGCGAAGTCGTCCGCATCGGTGCTGCCGTGGACGATGTGCCAGTCCACCGTGGACGTGCCCGTGAGGCTGCCGGTGCGGGTGACGGTGAACGTGCGCGCGCCGCTGCTGCCGGCCCCGCCTTCCGGCCCATCGGCATCGCTGCCGGCGATGGACAGCACGTCGTCGTCGTTGGTGATGGTGGCGACCAGCGAGTCGGTGCCCAGCTCCTGGTAGCCGGTGCCGGACGGCGGTGCCAGCGTCACGGTGAACTGCTCGTCGGCCTCCAGCAGGGCGTCGGCGGCCAGCGTGACGGTGAACTCCTGCATGCTCTCGCCAGCGGCGAAGACGAGCAGGCCCGAGGGCAGCGCGCCGCCGGCAAAGTCGGCCGTATCCGCCGCGTCCGCACCGGTGCCGGCCAGGCTCCAGGCCACCGAGCCGGCGCCGAGGCCGCCGCTGCGGACGACGCGGAAGGTGAAGCTGTTGCCGGTTTCGTCCTCCGACGCCGGTGCCGACACCAGCGTCAGGTTCCACAGCGTGTCGTCGCTCAGGATCGTGCCTTGCGCCGTGCCCGAGCTGATCTCGGTGCCGGCCGAGGCGCCCGACAGCACGAGCTGGAAGGGCTCGTCGGACTCGATGGTGTGGTCGCCCTGCACCCAGATCTCGACGGTCTTCGAGGTCTCGCCGCTGGCGAAGCTCACCGTGCCCGAAGGCAGCGTGCCGCCCACGAAGTCGGCGGCCGTGATGCCGTTGCCGGCCGGCACGGACCAGGTCGCGGTACTCGTCTGCGCCAGGTTGCCGGTGCGCAGCACCTCGAAGCTGAACAGCGTGCCGCTGGCGCCGTCGGCGTTCTCGTGGCGCACGGCGTCCACCGGCTGCACGGCCAGGGCGGCGTCGTTGTTGAGGATCGTGGTGTCGACGTGGTCGTTCGTGTAGTGCACGCCGGCCGGGCCGGTGATGCTCAGGCGGAAGCCTTCGTCCGCCTCCTTGTTGTTGTCGCCCGCGATGGGTACGACGAGGGTCTTCGAGGTCTCGCCCGCGGCAAAGCTGATGCTGCCGGTCAGCGCGACGAAGTCGGCGGCGTCGGTCGGGTCCGCCCCGAGGCCGGTGACGGCCCAGGTGATCGTCTGGCTGGCGCTGGTGTTGCCCGAGCGGGTCACGGTGTAGGTGGCCGGCGTGGTGCCGGCGTCGCCTTCGGCCATGGTCGCGGGGCCGGTGAGGTCGAACCAGGTGTCGTCGGCGACGATGCTGCCGTCGGCCGTGGCCGTGGTCAGCACGATGCCGGCGCTCGGGTTGCTGAGCGTGACGGTGAAGCCCTCGGTGAGCTCGGCTGCGAGGTCGCCGGCCACGGCCACCGTCAGCGTGATGCTGGCCTGGCCCGCCGGCAGCGTCAGCGTGCCCGAGGGCAGCGCGTTGCCGGCGAAGTCCGCCGCGTCGGCCGCGTTCGTGCCGGAGCCGGCCACGGCCCAGTCCACGGTGCCCACCGTGGAGAGGTCGCCCGTGCGGGTCAGCGTGAAGGTGTAGTCCGTCGTGCCGCTGTCGCCTTCGGCCTTCACGGCGCTGGTGGCCGCGATGGCGAGCGTGGCGTCGTCGTTCACGATGGTCGCGGTGGCCGAGTTGCCGACGATGAGCGAGCCGGTGGAGCCCGACAGCGTCACGATGAGGGTCTCGTTGCCTTCCAGCACCGTGTCGCCGAGCACGTCGATGGTGATGATCTGGCTGGACTCGCCGGCCGCGAAGTGGACCGTGCCCGAGGGCAGCACGTTGCCCACCAGGTCCGTCGCGTCCGCCGTGCCGCCGGTGACGGCCCAGTTCACCGACGAGGGGGAGGACAGGTCGCCCCGGCGCTTGATCTCGAAGGTGAACGCCGTGCTGCCGCCGTGGCCCTCGGCCTGCATCGGCTGCTGCGCGGTGATGGCGACGCCGTTGTCGTCGTTGAGGATGGCGCCGGTGGCGCTGGCGTCGGCCAGGCTGTCGCCCGCGGTGCCGGCGCCCAGCGTCAGCGCGACCGTGTAGGTCTCGTCGGACTCGGACACGTTGTCGACGCTCGGGCTGATGGTGATGAGCTTGCTCGTCTCGCCCGGGGCGAAGGTCACGCTGCCCGAGGGCAGGGTGCCGCCGAAGTCGGCCGCGTTCGCCGGCTTCGGGCCGCTGCCGGTCACGGCCCAGGCCACGGTCTGGTTCTGCGCGGTGTCGTGCGAGCGGGTGATCGTGAAGGTGTGCGGGCCGGCGTCCTCGTCGCCTTCGGCGGCGGTGGCGGCGATGCTGAAGCTGCTGTCGTCGTTGCGGACGGTGCCGATGGCCTCGATGCGCTGCGGGTCGTTGATGCCGGCCAGGTTGTACAGCTGCACCTTGAAGGTTTCCATCGCCTCCGGCGTGATGTCGCCGGCCACGTCCACGGTGATGGTCTTGGTGGTCTCGTTCGCGGCGAACTCGATCAGGCCGGTGGTGGGGCCGATGATGTCGTCGTCGCTGGTGGTGACGTGCGTCAGCATCCATTCGGCCGACGACGCGCCGGCCACGGCGCCGCCGCGCGTCACCGTGAAGCTGATGGTCGCGCTGCCGCTGTCGCCTTCCGTCACGGCCGCGTCGGCGACCGAGATCGAGGTGTCCTCGTTGGTGATGGTGGTCGTGGCGGTGGACGTGACGATCTGGCCGAAGGACGGGTTGGACAGCACGACCGAGAAGGCCTCGTGGGCCTCGGCGAGGGAGTCGCCGCGCACCTCCACGGTGATGGTCTTGGTGGTTTCCACGCCGTTGAAGGTGATGACCCCCGAGGGCAGCGCGTCGCCGACGAAGTCGGCGGCGTTGGCCGGGTGCGCGCCGCTGCCGACCAGCGCCCAGTCCACCGTGCTGGTGGTGCCGGTGCCGTTGGCGTTGATCAGGCGCGTGACCGTGAAGGTCACGTTCTGCACCTGCCCGGTGTCGCCCTCCACCACCGAGGCGCTGTCGGCCGTCACGGTGTACTTCACGTCGTCGTTGAGCAGCGTGGCGCTGAAAGACGCGCTGGCCGTGGTCGCGACCGCGTCGAAGGCCGGGTTGAAGGTGACGCCCGGGTCGGTGGAGCTGAGCGTGAAGGTGAAGGTTTCGTCCGCCTCGATTGCCGTGTCGCCGGCCAGGATGGGCAGCGACACCAGCTGCTGGTGGATGCCGTTCGGGTTGCCCGTGACCGGCGGCAGCACGAAGCTGCCCGACGTCCGCACGAAATCGCTGTTGTTGGTGGTGCCGTGCGTGATCGTGTAGTTGACCGTGATCGCGTCCATGCGGCCGTAGCGCGAGATCGTGAACTCGAAGTTCCCGGGGTTCGCGTCGCCTTCCAGGACCTTGTTCGTGTAGGTGTTGCCGACCAGGTCGCCCACGTACAGGCGCACGTCGTCGTTCAGGATCTGCGTCGTGGCGACGGTCTGCGTGCCGATGCTGGTCGGGCCGTAGCTGGCGCCGTTGGCCCAGCGCGGCGCGATCTCCACGGTCAGCGCCTCGCCGATGTCGCCGTGGGCCTGCTTGTCGGCGACCAGCTTGAGGCGGATCTCGGCCGAGGACTGGTTGGCGGCCAGGTTGACGATGCCGTACGCGCGGCTGCGCTCGTAGTCCCATTGGATGTCTTGCAGCGCGCCGCCGTTGACCGAGTATTTGCCCTTGCTGTCGGCCAGCGGGTCGCTGCCGTTGATGTGGATGCCGTAGAAGTCCAGCACCACGCTCACCGGCACGTTCATCGTGCTGCCGCTCAGCGACGGGTTGGCCGCGCTGCGGGTCACCGTGTAGACCACGTCGGTGGTGCCGCCGCTGGAGCCCTCGTACTGGCTCGCCTGCGCCGCGGTGATGTTGATGAGCGGGTCGGCGTCGTCGTCGTAGATGCGCACCCGCGCCGTGTTGGCGAGCTGGCTCACGCCGCCGGTCGATGGGTTGGAGACGCTGACGCTGAAGTCCTCGTACCAGCTCTCGGGCAGGCTGTCCGCGGCCACCGTGAGCAGCACGGTCTTGCTGTCCTCGCCCGCGGCGAACGAGATGGCGCCGCCGTTGGCCAGCGCGTTGCCGTCGACGCTGGCGCCGAGGATGTCGCTGGCGTCGGCCTTGTACCAGGTCGCCTTCGTGGCGTTGCTCTCGTTCGTGTTCTCCGTGCCGGGGAAGCTCATGTTGAACTGGACCGTGCCGGCGTTGGCCGAGCTGCCGGTGCGCGAGACCACGACGGCCACCGTCGTCGTGCCGCCCGTGCCTTCGACGACGTCGACGTTCGCCACCGAATACAGCGGGTCGTCGTTGCCGATGTAGACGAACTTTTCTTTCCGCTGCTCGGCGAGGCTGCCGCCGGTCACCCCGGTCATCTGCACCTGGAAGGTCTCCAGGTCCTCGGCCGCGGTGTCGCCGCGCACCTGGATCTCGATGGCCTTCCAGCGCTCGCCGTCCGCGAAGGTGACGCTGCCGCTCGTCGCCTGGCCCACGGCCAGGTCGGTGGCGTTGGCCGCCACCGTGCCGTCGTCGGCGACGAAGTTGATCTTCCAGTTGACCGTGGTCGTGCCGGCCTGTGAGAGGTCCCGCTCCAGCCAGACGTAGCGGGTGCTCGAACCGGTGTCGCCCTCGCTCAGCGCGTTGTGCCGGCCGTAGTACGTCGTGCGGCCGGCGTCGCCTTCCGCGCGGATGTAGACGATGTTCTCGTCGCGCAGGATGCGGCCTTCGGCGGTCGTCTGCGTCACCGCGTCGACGTTGGCCGAGGTGCTGCCGAGCTTCAGGTGGAACCACTCGTTGTTTTCCACCGTCGCGTCGCCGCGGGCCTGGAAGGTGATGGTCTTGGACGACTCGCCGGCGGCGAAGCTGAGCACGCCGGACGGCAGCACGCCGTTCTTGAAGTCCGCCGCGTCGGCCGCGTTCTCGCCCTGCCAGCCGCGCTCGTCGGAGTAGATGCCGCCGTAGGTGGCGGACCAGTTGTAGCCGGTGACGGCCCAGTTCACCGTGCTCACGGCGCCGAGGAAGCCGCTGCGGGTGACCTGGTAGCTGTAGGTCGCCTCCGTGCCGGCCACGCCCTCGACCTGGTCGATGCGCCCGCCCTGCAGCGCGACGGTGATGTCGTCGTTCAGGATGATGCCGGTGGCCGTCGCCTGGCTGCCCAGCGTCGTGCCGATCGACGGCCCGGACAGCGCGATGGTGAAGCTCTCGTCGGCCTCGATATCGTGGTCCCCGGCGAGGTTGACCGTGATGGTCTTGCTGGCCTCGCCCGCGGCGAAGGTCACCATGCCGCTCGGCAGCGCGTTGCCGAGGAAGTCGTTGGCGTCGGCGCTGCCGGCGGTGACGGTCCAGTTGGCCGTGCTGGTCTGCTGCAGGTCGCCGATGCGCACGACCGTGAAGGTCATCGCGGCGCTGGCGTCGGTCTCGCTGAAGCTGACCGTCGGGGCGCTGAAGCTGAGCTGCGAGTCGTCGTTGCGCACCGTGCCGTCGGCCGAGGCGGCGCCGATGCTGCCGTCCGACGAGTTGGACAGCGTCACCCGCAAGGTCTCGTTGCTTTCGAGCAGGCCGTCGCCGGCCACCATCAGCGTGATGGTCTGGCTGGTCTCGTCGGCCGCGAAGCTGATCAGGCCGCTGGGCATGCCTCCGTTGTCGCCCAGCGCGTCCTGGCCGGGCTCGAAGTCGTCGGCATCCACCGGGTTGGTGCCGCCGCCGACGCGCCATTCGACCGAGCCGGGGCGCGACACGTCGCCGCTGCGGGTGATGGTGAAGGTGAAGGGGCTGCTGAAGTTGGTGCCTTCCGCGCGGTTGGCCAGCAGCGTCGTGATGTTGAGGCCGGCGTCGTCGTTCAGGATCACCGTCGCCGCCGAGGCGGCCCCGAGGCTGGTGTTGTCCGGCGCGTTCGACAGCGTGACGGTGAGCGTCTCGTCGGCCTCGAACCCCGCATCGCCCAGCACCTGCATGGTGAGGGTCTTGCTGGTCTCGCCGTCGGCAAAGGTCAGCGTGCCCGACGGCAGCTGGCCGTCGGCGAAGTCGTCGGCGCTCAGGCCGGTGGCCGTCCAGTCGATGGTGCGGCTGCCGCGCAGCAGGCCGGTGCGGTTGACCGTGAAGGTGACGGTGGTGTCCGTGCCGGTGTTTTCGAGCACCTGGGTGGCCTGGGCGACGACGTCGAACTGGTCGTCGTCCGTCTCGATGGTGGTGCTGGCGAGCTCGCCGCCGCTGACCAGGGTGCCGGCGCTGGGGTTCTGCAGCTGCACCGAGAAGGTCTCGTCGGCCTCGACGGCGGTGTCGCCGCGCACCTGGACCGTGATGACCGCGGTGGCGGCGCCCGCCGCGAAGTGGACGGTGCCGCTGGGCAGGCCGCCGTTCGTGCCCAGGCCGTCCTGGGCGGCGGCGAAGTCGGTGGTGTCGGTGTCGTCGGACACCACCAGCCACTGCACCGAGGCCGCAGCCGACAGGTTGCCGGTGCGGGTGACGGTGAAGCTGAACGGGGTGCTGTTGCCGGCCGTGTCCTCCGCCGCTGCGGCGGGGCCGGTGATCGCGTAGCTGGTGTCGTCGTTGGTGACCACGGTTTGCGCGCTGGCGCCGGTGATCAGGCCCTGGCTGCTGTTCGACAGCGTCAGCGTGAAGGCCTCGTCGCTCTCGATGTCGCGGTCGCCGGTGACCAGCAGGGTCACGGTGGCCGTGCTCGCGCCGGCGGCGAAGTTGAGCGTGCCGGACGGCAGCACGCCGCCCAGGACGTCCGCGCCGTCGCCGCCGTTCGCGCCGGTGATCGCGAAGTCGATGGTGGCCGAGTTCGCCAGGTTGCCGGTGCGGGTGACGGTGTAGACGACGCTGGTGTTGCCGCTGTGGCCTTCGGCGACGCTCGCGGCGGCCGTGACCGCGAACGCCGTGTCGTCGTTGCGGATCACGCCGTCCGCCGTGGCGCCCCGGATCGCCTGCGGCGTCTGGTCGGCGAGCATGGCGTTGGACAGCGTGACCGTGAAGCCCTCGTTCAGCTCCAGGACCAGGTCGGCGGCGACGCTCACGTCGAGGGTCTTCGAGAGCTCGCCGGCGGCGAAGTGCAGCGTGCCGCCGGGCAGCGCGCCGCCGTGGAAGTCGTCGGCGTCGGCCGCGGCCTGCGCGCCGCTGGCGGCGGCGTTGCCGGTCACGGCCCACTCGACCTGCGCGGCCGAGTCGCCGTTGCCGATGCGCACGACGATGAACTGGTAGCTGACCACGCCGGCATCGCCCTCGCGGGCCGGGTGGGCGGCGGCGGTGATCGAGAAGCCGAGGTCGTCGTTGGTGATGGTGGTCGTGGTGCTGCCGGTGAGCAGCGCGCTGTTCGGGGACTGCGGCTCCAGCCGCACGGTGAAGGCTTCGTCGAGCTCCGGCGTCGCGTCGCCGCGCAGCCGCACGTTGATGGTGGCGCTGGCCTGGCCGGCGGCGAAGTTGATCTTGCCCGAGGGCAGGCCGGCGTTGCTGCCGAGCGCATCCTGCGCGGCGGCGAAGTCGGTGGCGTTCGCCGCCGTCGCGCCGCCGTCGGTCTCGACCCGCCAGTCCACCACGGCGGCCGAGAGCGCGCCGCTGCGGGTGACGGTGTAGGCGACGGTCTGTGTGCCGGTGTCGCCCTCGGCCACGCTGGCCGGGCCGCTGAGGGTGTAGCCGGTGTCGTCGGTGGTGACGACCGTGGTGGCGGACCCGGCCACGATCACGCCGTTGCCGGACGGGTTGGCGAGTGTGACGGTCAGCGTCTCGTCGGGCTCGAACGTGGCGTCGCCGGTGAGCGTGAACGAGATGGTCGCGGTGGCCTGGTCCGGTGCGAAGGACGCGGTGCCGGCGA
Organism: Roseateles sp.; assembly: GCF_047654785.1. Taxonomy (GTDB): domain Bacteria; phylum Pseudomonadota; class Gammaproteobacteria; order Burkholderiales; family Burkholderiaceae_C; genus Pelomonas. The sequence goes on along the minus strand of NZ_JASGKQ010000003.1, from coordinate 1,950,731 downwards.
ACACGGTGCCGGGGTCGAAGTCGTCGGCGTCCAGGCCGGCGGCGCTCCAGTCCACCGTCCGGCTGCTGTGGAGGTCGCCGCTGCGGCTGATGACGAACTGCAGGGTCTGGCTGGTGCCGGCGGCGCCCTCGGCGACCGAGGCCTGGGCGGCCGCGATCGAGAAGCCGGCGTCGTCGGCCAGCACCAGGCCGTCGGCGCTGGCCGTGTTCAGGTCGGCGCCGCTGACGTTGCTCAGCGTCACGGTGAAGCCCTGGTCGGCCTCGATCGTGGTGTCGGCTGCGATCGAGATGGACACGGTCTTCGTGGTCTCGCCCGGCAGGAAGGTGAGGGCGCCGGTCGTCACGGCGAAGTCGCCGGCAGCGACCGGGTTCGCGCCGCTGCCCGCCACCGTCCAATCCACGGTGGTGGTGCCGGTGAGGATGCCGCTGCGCTCGACGGTGAACACATGCACCGTGGCGCCGGCATCGCCCTCGGCCAGCGCGGTGGTGGTGGCCTGGATGGCCAGGCCGGTGTCCTCGTCGGTGATGAGGTTGTCCGCCGTGCCGACGCCGATCTCCGTGCCGTCGGGCGCGTTGATCAGCGTCACGGCGTAGCCCTCGGGGCCCTCGAAGCGGCTGTCGCCGGCCACCGGCACGGTGATCGTCGCGGTGGCCTGCCCGGCCGCGAAGGTCACGGTGCCGGACGGCAGCACGCCACCGGCGAAGTCGACGGCGTCGGCGGGGTTGGAGCCCTGGCCGCTCAGCTGCCAGCCGACGGTGGTGGCGTTCGCCAGGTTGCCGGTGCGGGTGACGGTGAAGGTGGCGTTGGTGACGTCGCCGGGGCCGCCTTCCACCACGTCGGCCTGGTCGGCCGACAGGACCAGGCGGTTGTCGTCGTCGGTGATCGTGACCGTGGTGCTCGCGTCGCCGATGCTGAGGCCCACGCTCGGGCTGTGCAGCGTGACCGTGAAGTTCTCGCTGCCCTCGAGCAGCGAGTCGGCGGCGACCGCCAGCGTGAAGGTCTGCGTGGCCTCGCCCGGCGCGAACGTGACGACGCCGCTGGGCAGCGTGCCGCCCGCGAAGTCGGCCGCGTCGGCGGAGCCGGCGCTCACCTGGTAGCTGGCGCTGTGGCTGACCGACAGGTCGCCGACGCGCTGCACGGTGACGGTGACCAGCGTCATGCCGCCGCTGCCTTCCACCACCGGCGCATGCGGCAGGATGGAGATCGTCGCGTCGTCGTTGCGGACGGTGCCGGCCGTGTCGGGGTTGACGATGGAGATGCCGGCGGACGGCGTGTCGAGGTGGATCGTGAAGCCTTCGTCCGACTCGCCGTCTGTGTCCGCCGCGAGCGGCACGGTCACCGTGATGGAGCCGACGCCGCGCGGGAAGTGGACCGTGCCCGAGGGCAGCACGCCGCCGGGGAAGTCGGCCGCGTCGACCGGGTTCGCGCCGGCCGGCTGCAGCGACCAGTTCAGGCTGCCAGCCGTGGTCAGGTCGCCGTTGCGCTGCAGCTGAAAGCTGAGCGACGCGGGCGCGGCCGGGTTGCCCTCGGCCAGGTCCAGGCCGGTGGCCACCAGGGTGATGGCGCTGTCGTCGTTGAGGATGACGCCGTTGGCCTGGGCCGTGGTGATCACCACGCCCGGCTGGGTGGTGGCGATGGTGACGGTGTAGCCCTCGTTGGTTTCGAACAGCCCTTCGGCCGCGGGCATCAGCGTGATGGTCTTCTGGGTCTCGCCGACGCCAAAGCTGACGGTGCCGGACGGCCAGCTGCCGCCGAAGTCGGCCGCGTTGGCCGCGAAGCCGCCCACGCCGGAGGCGCTCCAGCTGAGCGTCGCGGGCGCGTCGAGGTAGCCGCTGCGCGTGACGACGAAGGTGTGGACATGGCCCGTGCCGGTGCCTTCCTTGAGCACCGCGTTCTGCGCGGCGATGGCGACGGTCATGTCGTCCGGGTCGATGCCGGCGACGGCGAAGCCGCGGTCGATGGCGGTGTTCGGCTGGGTCGTCACCAGTTGCACCGCGTAGCTCTCGTAGCCTTCGTGGCGGTCGTCGCCGTCGAGGCTGATCTCCAGCAGCACGCTGGCCTGGCCCGGCGCGAAGCTCACGGTGCCCGTGGGCAGCACGCCACCCTGGAAGTCCGCGGCGTCCGCCGGGTTCTCGCCGTAGCCGGCGGTGGTGTAGCCGACGGTGGCGGCGTTCGACAGGTTGCCGCTGCGGGTGACGAGGAACTGCTGCACGCCGCCGGTGCCGTTGCCTTCCATGGTCGACGGCGTGACGGCGGTGATGTTGAAGACGATGTCGTCGGTGCGGATGACGCCCTGGGCCTCGCCGTAGAGGATCTGCTGGCCGGGCGGCGGGTTCGACAGCGCCACGCCGAAGGTCTCGTCCATCTCGATGACGGCGTCGCCCTTCACCCAGACGGTGACGAGCTTGACGAGTTCGCTGGCCGCGAAGGTCACCGTGCCGCTGGGCAGGCCGCCGTTGCTGGACAGCGCGTCCTGGCCGGCGACGAAGTCGTTGGCGTCCACGCCGTCGCCGCCCAGCGAGAACAGCCGCCACTGGATGGACGCGCCGGTGTTGAGCGTCTCCGAGCGGCGCACCTCGAAGGTGATGGCGGTCTGGCCGCCGGTGCTGCCTTCCATGACGTCCATCGCCACGCCCTGGAGGGTGAAGCCGACGTCGTCGTTGCGCAGCAGCGTGGTCGCGGTGGCCTGGCCGATCTGGGCGTTCGCGCCGGGGTTGCCCAGCTGGACGGTGAGCGCCTCGTCCGGTTCGATCATGCGGTCGCCGGCGACCTGCAGCGTGATCTGCTTGCTCGTCTCGCCCGCGGCGAAGTACACGGTGCCGGCCGGCAGCGCGCCGCCCGCGAAGTCGTCGGCATCGACGCCGCCGCCCACCGTCCAGTCCACCTGGCTGGCGGCCAGGCCGTTGGTGCGGCTGACGGTGAAGCTGAGGCTGCGGGTGGCGCCGGTGTCGCCTTCGGTGAGGCTCACCGCGTCGGCGGAGATCGAGATCATGCCGTCGTCGTTGACGACGGTGGTGGTGGCGACGCCGTGGTCGAGCACGGCCAGCCGCGGGCCCGGGTTGACGAGCGTGACCGTGAGCGTCTCGTCGAGCTCGACGGCGCGGTCGCCTGCCAGCGTCAGCTCGAGGGTGTGGCTCAGCTCGCCGGCGGCGAACTGCACGGTGCCCGACGGCAGCACGCCGCCGAAATCGGCCGCGTCCACGCCCGACAGCTGCCAGCCGACGCTGGTGGCGTGGCGGTCGGTGGTGCGCGAAACCGTGAAGCGCAGCACCTGGGTGCTGCCCTGGTCGCCTTCGACGACGCTGGCCTGCAGCGCGGTGATCGAGGCCTCGTCGTCGTCGTTGACGATGGTGGTGGTCGCGGCGCCGGCGGTGCTGGAGATGGCCAGGTTGGCGCCGGGATTCAGCAGCGTGACCGTCAGCGCCTCGTCGGCCTCGTTGCGGCTGTCGCCGGCCAGCGGCACGGTGATCACCCGGCTCAGCTCGCCGGCGGCGAACTGCACCGTGCCCGACGGCAGCACGCCGCCGACGAAGTCGGCCGCGTCGACGCCGCCGCCGGCCACCCAGTCGACGCTGGAGGCGCTGCTGCCGTTGCTGCGGCTGACCGTGAAGCTGATCTGCCGGCTGGTGCCGGCGTTGCCCTCGTCCACTTCGCTGGCGGCGGCGGTGATGGAGACGATGGCGTCGTCGTTGACGATGGTCACGGCGGCCGTGCCGGCCTGCGGGTCGGGCTGGGCATTGCGGCCGGGCAGCACCTGCAGGGTCAGCGTCTCGTCGGGCTCGACGACGCGGTCGCCGCTGACCTGCAGGGTGATGGTGCGCACCAGCTCGCCCGGGGCGAACTGCACGCTGCCCGATAGCGGCCCGCCGCCGAGGTCGTCGGCATCGACGCCGAGCGCCTGCCAATCGACGTTCGCCGCGGCGTTGCCGTTGCTGCGCGTGAAGGTGAAGGTGAGCACCTTGCTGCTGCCGGCGTCGCCTTCGACGATGCTGCTGGCGCTGCTGGTGACCGACACCAGCGAGTCGTCGTCCCGCAGGGTGACGGCCGCCGTCGGCGTGCCGCCCGGCAGCAGGTTGCGGCCCGGGGCCAGCGTCACGGCCAGGGTTTCGTCGGCGCCGACGCTGCGGTTGCCCACCGGCATCAGGGTGATGGTGCGGCTGGTCTCGCCGGGCGCGAAATCGACCGTGCCCGACGGCAGCACGCCGCCGAAGCGGGCGGGATCGACGCCCGCGGCCTGCCAGTCCACGCTGGCGCTGCCCGCGCCGTTGCTGCGGGTGACGACGAACTGCACCGGCACGGCCTCGCCGGTGTCGCCTTCCAGCGCGGTGGACTGCACGGCGCCGACCGAGACGGTGCCGTCGTCGTCCAGCACGGTCGTGGTGGCGGTGGCGGCGGCCGGATCGACGCTCAGGTTGGGGCCGGGCTTGAGCGCCACGGTCAGCGGCTCGGTGCCGAGCGTGCCGCGGTCGCCGCGCAGCGTCAGCGTGACGAGCTGCGAGGTCTCGCCGTCGGCGAAGTGGACGGTGCCCGTGGGCAGCTGGCCGCCGAAGCGCGCCGGGTCCACCCCCGAGGCCTCCCAGTCGGCCGAGGCCGGGCCGTTCGCGCCGGAGCGGGTGACGACGAAGGAGATGGTGGTCTCCTCGCCGACGTCGCCCTCGGCCACCTGGGCCAGGACCGGCGCGATCGACACGACGCTGTCGTCATCGACGATGGTGGTGCTGGCGAGGGTGGCGGCCGGGTCCGCGCGCAGGTCGCCGCGCGGGGTGATCTGCACGGACAGGGTCTGGTCCGGCCCCGGCGTGCGGTCGCCGGTCAGTTCGAGGGTGATGAGCTGCGAGGTCTGGCCGGCGGCGAAATGCACCGTGCCCGACGGCAGCAGGCCGCCGAAGCGGGCCGGGTCCACGCCCAGCGCCTGCCAGTCGACGTCGGCCTCGCCGTCGGCGCTGTTGCGCGTCAGCGTGAAGCTGAACGCGCGCACCTCGCCCTGGTCGCCCTCGAACACCCGCGGGCTGCCCGCGGTGACGCCCACCAGCAGGTCGTCGTCGACCAGCGTGGTCGTGGCCGTGCCCTGGCCGGGGGCCAGCTCCAGGTTCCGCGTCGGCAGCAGCGAGAGGGTCAGGTCCTGCGTGCCGGTGAGCGCCCGGTTGTCGGGCAGCGTCAGCGTGATGACCTGGCTGGTCTCGCCGTCGGCGAAGGTGACGGTGCCCGACGGCAGCGTGCCGCCGAACCAGGCCGGGTCCACGCCCGCGGCTTGCCAGTCGGCGGCGCCGATGCCATGGCCCTGGCTGCGGGTGACGGTGAAGCTGATGGTCTGCGAGCTGCCCTCGGGGCCCTCGACCACGCGGGTCGCGTTGGCGGCGATGGCGACGGTGGCGTCGTCGTCGCGCACGGTGACCTCGGCCACCGGCTCGTCGATGATGATCTGGCCCGGGATGCCGCCGCCCAGCGTGACGGTGAGCAGGCGCGCGGCGCCAGCCTCCTCGACGCGGTTGCCGGCCAGGGTCAGCGTGATCGTGGCCTCGGCCTGCCCGGCGGCGAAGCTGACGGTGCCGGCCGGCAGCACGCCACCCGGGAACATCTCGGCCGGCAGGCCGGTCGCGGCCCAGGTCAGCTCGGCCGGCATGAACGGGTTGTCGCGCGTGATGGTGAAGCGCACCTCGGTCGGATGGCCGGCGTCGCCCTCGAAGACCTCGGCCTGGTCCGCGCGCAGCGCGACGTGCGACTCCGGCAGGCTGCCCATCGGCGCGGGCGGCGTGCCGGGCGCCGGCGCGGCCGACGAGGGCTGGTGGAACTCGGCCACGCCGCCCGGCAGCGAGAGGCGCGAGCCCTCCACCGTCAGCACCGCGGTCTCGGGCGGGATGAAGCGGATCAGCTGCGGCGCGCTCGCGTCGCCGGTGAGGGCGGTGATCTCGGGCGACGGCGCGTTGTTGAACGTGGTCATCGTCCGGCTGTAGGGGTCGCCGGTCAGGCCGGTGACCTCGGGGCCGGTGAAGCTGCCGAAGGCGCGGCTGGCGGCCGGCCCGGACGCCTCCGGGAGCGGCGCGTCCGGCGCGTCCCAGAACGACGGCGCGACGAAGGGGCCGGCGGGTTCCTGGCGGCCGGCCTCGGGCGCGGCGGGGGCGGCCTGTGCCGGGTGCGGCGCCGGGGCGCTGCCGTCCGCCGCCTGCTCCGGCGGCGCATGGGCGGCCATGTCCTGCATGACGGCCTGCAGCAGCAGCGCCTGCGGCGGCTGGCCGGCGGCCCGGGCCATGCGCAGCGCCTGGGCGAGCACCTCCAGCAGGCGGTCGGCCAGCGCGTCGGCCTCGGCGGCCGGCAGGCCGCGCGCGAGCAGGAAGGCGCGCAGCGCGTCGAGCGGGGCGGCGGCGTCCGTCGGGGAGGCCTGGCTGGCCTGGAGCGCCTGCTCGAGGGCGAGATGCAGCGTGTCGAGCGACAGGTCGGTGGAGGTGGTCATGCGGAGGCGGGCGGCGGGGGGGCAGGGGGCGCGCGGGGCGGCGGGGCTCAGTGGGCGGCGGCGGCCGGCGCGTCGCCGGTCAGGTCGCTGCCGGGGACGACGATGCCCGGCTCGCGGAACAGCGCGGGCGTCAGCTTGCCGCCGGCGCGCATCACGCGGTAGGCGGCGACCACCTCGTCGATGCGCGCGGCGATCGCGTCGCTCTGCGCGTTCAGCAGGCCGGTCTCGCCGCTCAGCAGGTCCAGCAGCGTGCGGCGGCCCAGCTCGCGCTCGCGGCGGCCCAGGTCCAGGAACTTGCCGGACAGCGCGACCTGGTCGTTCAGGTAGGCCGAGCGCTCGCGGGCGGTGCGCCAGCCGGTCCAGGCGTTGCGCAGCTCTTCCATGGCCTGGATGCGCACATAGCCGGCCTTCTCATCGGCCGAGATGGCGGCCTGGTCGGCGGCGTCGGTGACGCGCGCGGCGCGCATGCCGACGTCGAAGGACCAGCTCAGCCGCACCTGGGCGCGGGTGTCGTCGCGCCTGCCCAGCACGCCGTCCAGCTCGTCGTAGCGGCTGCGCGAGACCTGCAGGTCCACGCGCGGGGCCAGTTCGCGGGAGCGCTGCTGGTCGCGCTCGGCATGGGCCACCTGCGCGCGGGCCTGGGCGGCGATGAGGTCGGGGTTGCCGCCGAGCCAGTGCTCGTCCAGCACCGCCTCCTCGCTGGCCGGCAGCAGCGCGGCCGGGGCCGCCAGGGCCTCCAGGTCCTCGGCCGTCGCGGGGCGTTCGCCGAACACGGCCTCGTAGCGGTTGACCGCCTCCTGCCACTGGCGCTCGGCGGCGATGCGGCGGGCCTGCACGCCGGCGAGCTGGGCCTTGGCCTGCAGCACGTCCGTGGCGTAGCCGCGGCCCGCCTCCAGCCGGGTGTTCTCCAGCTGGGTCTGGCGCTGCACATAGTCCTCGGAGCGGCGCGCGAACTTGACCACCTGGCTGGCCCGGATCAGCGCCAGCTGCGCCTCGACGGCGGCCAGCAGCAGGTTCTGGCGCTGCAGCTCCTGCTCGCGGCGTTCCTTGTCGGCCACCAGCCGGGCGGTGCGCACGCGGTCGCCGGTGGCGCCGAAGTCCGAGATGAGCTGGTTCACCGAGACCGACTGCTCGCGCGGGTTGAACGAGCCGGTGGTGCCGATGTCGCGGTCGATCTTCTGCCGGCCGGCCGTCATGCTGAGCGACACGCGCGGGTAGTAGGCGCTCTGCTCCGCGCCGATGGCGGCGTCGGCGCTGGCCACGTCGGCGGCCACCACGCGCATCAGGCGGTGCTCCTGCAGCAGGCGGTCGATGCGGTCCGGCAGCGAGCGGCCCGGCGCCGCGGGCTGGGCGGCGGCGGGGCCGGCCAGCGCGAGGAGCACGGCGGCGTGCAGGGCGGCGAGGAGCGGGCGGGCGGCGAGGCGGAGCGTCATGGTGGTTTTCGTGAAAGCTGGCGGGGGGCGGGGCGGCTCGCGCAGAGCTTCCCGGACGCCATGCTCCCCGAGGTGGGGCCCGCCGATGCACCATGAAGGGGCGGAATCGCCCGCTTGTTCACGGATTCGCCCGCGACGCGCCTGCCCACAATGAATGGGCCTGTCACCTCCATGTCACCCACTTTTGGGGTTCGAGCGGCCCACGCGCCGCCGGCCTGCCGCCCGCCATGAATGAACTCTGGGAACGCCTGAAGCTGCACCGCGCCGTCGGCTGGGAGCTGGCCGGGGCCTCCGTGCTGATCAACTTCCTCGCGCTGACCAGCGCGCTCTACAGCACGCAGGTGATGAACCGCTACCTCTCGCTCGGGGTGGACGCCACGCTCGTCGCGCTGACGCTCGGCGCGCTGCTGGCGCTGCTGTTCGAGGTGGTGCTGCGCCATGCGCGCGCGGCCCTCGCGCAGTGGACCTGCGCCCGCGCCGACCGCCAGCTCGGCGAGGCCGCGCTCGCGGCCAGCGCCCACAGCCAGTACGCCGCCTTCGACGCCGTGCCCCCGCCGGCGCGGCGCGAGGCCTTGTCGGGCCTGGCCACCATCCAGCAGAGCTTCGGTGCCGCCAGCCTGACGGCGCTGCTGGACGCGCCGGCCGCGCTGCTGTTCGTCGTCTGCCTGTTCGCGCTGAACACGCTGCTCGGCGTGCTGGCGCTGCTGGCCATCGCCGCCGTGGTGGGCGCGTCATGGCTCACGAACCGCCTGCAGCAGGCGCCGGGCGCCGAGCAGCAGCGCCAGGCGCTGCTGCTGGCCGCGACCCAGCACACGCTGGCGGCGTCGCCGGAGCTGGTGCGCAGCTTCAAGGCCCATGAGCCGCTGCGCCAGGCCTGGCGCGCGGTGGGCGTGGACCTGCACCGCAGCCGCGCGCTGCTGGCCGGCGTGCAGAGCCTGTCGGGCAATGCCAGCTATGCCGCCGGCATCCTGCTGGGCATGCTGGTGATGGGCCTGGGCGCGCGCGAGGTGCTCGCCGGCCGGCTCGACGTGGGCACGCTCATCGGCGCGAACATCCTGGCCGGCCGCGCGCTGGCCGCGGTGACCCGCCTGACCCAGCTGACCGACGGCCTGGCCCGCGGCCGCCGCGCGCTGGACGCGCTGGGCCAGCTCGCACGCCTGCCGCGCGAGCGCAGCGAGGGCAGCACGCTGCTGCGCTACAGCGGCGCGCTGCGCTTCGAAGACCTCGCGTTCGCGTGGCCGCGCCAGTCCACGCCGCTGTTCGAGCGTCTCGACTTCGAGCTGCGCAGCGGCGGCGTCGTCGCCGTGACCGGCGGCAACGGCACCGGCAAGACCACGCTCGCCAAGCTGCTCGCCGGCCTGCTGGAACCCTCGCGGGGCCGGCTGTTGGCCGACGGCATGGACCTGCGCCAGGCGCTGCCCGACTGGTGGCGCGGCCAGGTGGCCTGGCTGCCGCAGGAGCCGCAGTTCTTCGACGGCACGCTGCGCGAGAACCTGGCCGTGCTGCAGCCGCAGATCGCCGACGCGGCGCTGCTGGATCTGTGCCGCGAGCTGGGCCTGGCCGATTTCGTCGACGGCAGCCCCGACGGCCTGCAGATGCCGGTGCGCGGCGGCGGCGCGGCGATCCCGCCGGGCATACGCCGGCGGCTGGCGCTGGTGCGCGCGCTGGCCGGCGGCGGCCCGCTGGTGGTGCTCGACGAGCCCACCGAGGGCCTGGACGCCGCCGGCTGCCGCGCCGTGGCCGCGCTGCTCAACCGCCTCGTGCGCGAGGGCCGCAGCATCGTCGCGATGAGCAACGACCCCTTCATCGTCGCGGCCGCCGAGGCCACCATCGACCTCAACGCCAAGCCCGTGCCCCGCATCGTGCTGGCGGCGAACGCGGTTCGTCCGCCACCGTCGGCGACCGTGACCTCCCTGCGACCCGACACGGCCGCGGCCGTCTGACCCATGACCGACACCGCCCCCACCACGCCCGCCGACCCGCTCGACCAGCCGCCCGGCACGCGGCGCACGCTGCAGGCCACGGCCGGCCTGCTGGCCGCCTTCGTCGTCTGGGGCGCGCTCTGCAAGCTCGACATCGCCAGCCACTCCGCCGGGGAGGTGGTGACCTCGGGCCAGACCAAGCTCGTGCAGCACCTGGAGGGCGGCATCGTGCGGCGCCTGCTGGTGCGCGAGGGCCAGGCGGTGCAGGCCGGCGATGCGCTGGCCGAGCTGGAGCGCAGCGCGTCCGACGCCGAGCTGCGCGAGCTCGAGGCCCACATCGGCGGCCTGCAGATCCGCATCCTGCGCCTGGAGGCCCAACTCGCCGGCCGCGCGAGCTTCGACGTGCCCGCCGCGCTGGCGGCGAAGTTCCCGGAACAGGTGCGCACCGCGCGCGAGCTGTTCGAGTCGCAGCGGCAGCGCCTGGCCGGCAACCTGGAAGTGCAGGGCTTCAAGGTCTCGCAGCGCGACGGCGAGCTCAACGAGCTGCAGGCGCGGCGCGAGCACCTGCAGGGCAAGCTCAAGCTGCTGGGCGAGCAGATCGCCATCAGCGAGAAGCTGCTCAAGGACGGGCTCGCCAACCAGTACGAGCACCTCAACCTGCTCAAGGAACTGGAGATGACGCGCGGCGCGCTGAACGAGACCGTCGCCTCGCTGGGCCGCATCGCCACCGGCCGCCGGCTGGAGAACGCGTCGCTGCGCACGCTGGCGTCGAGCGACCGCGAGCAGATGCACAAGGACCTCGAGGACGCGCGCAAGCAGCTGGCCGAGTTCCAGGAGCGCTCGAGCAAGTACACCGACAGCCAGCGGCGCACGGTGGTGCGCGCGCCCATCGCCGGCACCGTGATGACGATGAACGTCGTGACCGAGGGCGGCGTCGTGCCGCCCGGCGGCACGCTGATGAGCCTGGTGCCGGCCGGCGAGCGGCTGCTGGTGGAGGCCCGGCTGCCGGTGGGCGACGTGGGCCTGGTCCACCCGGGCCAGCCGGCGCGGCTGCAGCTCATGTCAGCCAGCGCGCGCGGCTTCCAGCCGGTGGCGGGGACGGTCATCGACATCAGCCCGGACTCCGTCGTCGAGCAGGGCAAGGAGCCCTACTACCGCGTGCGCATCGAACCCGCCCGGCGCGAGTTCCTGCATGACGCCCGCCGCTATCCGCTCGTGCCGGGCGTGATGGTGTCGGTGGCCATCCTCGCGGGCGAGCGTTCGGTGCTCGGCTATGTGTTCGATCCGCTGACCTCGGGCATGCGCATCGCGCTGACCGAGCCCTGAGCCGGTTCGGGGCCGGGGCGCGGCCGCCGGCCCGTCAGCCGCCCACCACCGCCTGCGCCAGCGCGCGCACGCTCAGCGGCGCCGAGCCCTCGGCCTTGTTGGAGACGGTGACGAAGCAGTCCTGCCCCGCGCCCGCGGTGCCGCGGATGACGCGGGCCAGCTCGGCGCGCGTGTCGGGGTCGGGGTCCAGCAGCGCGTCGAACTCGCCGTAGCGCCGCTCGGCCTGTTCGTAGCCGTAGGGGCCGTGCAGGCGGTTCAGGTTCCAGCGCGCCACCAGCGGGCCGGGCCACAGCGCGCGCAGCAGCGGCAGCTGGCCGGCCAGCGGCGGCAGCTTGGGGTGCAGGCCCAGGCAGTAGCGGGCGCCCGCGTCACGCAGCAGCGCGGCGAGCTCGGGCGTCAGCCATGCGGCGTCGCGCACCTCGACGGCCAGCACGCCGGCCGGCGGCGGCGGCAGCGCGCGCAGCAGCGCATGCAGCCGGTCCAGCTGCTCGCCCAGGCGCGCCAGCCGCGGGCCGGGCAGCGGGCTGATCTGGAAGACCAGCGCGCCGATGCTGGCGCCCAGGCCTTCGTAGGCGGGCTCGATGAAGTCCCGCAGCGCGGCGGCCGGGTCGAGGAACAGCGGGTTGGGCTGCTGGCCGCGGCCGTCCTCGCCGCGCAGCAGCGCGTCGGTCACCAGGCTGGGCGCCTTCACCGTGAAGCGGAAGCCGCGCGGCACCTGCTCGGCGTGGCGCTGGAACTCAGCCGCCGCCAGCGGCCGGTAGAAGCCGCGGTCGATGCCCACGGCGCGCAGCAGCGGGTGCGCGGCGTAGGCCGGCAGGCCGGCCCGGGACAGCGTGGACTCGCCGTGCCGGCCCTGCCACACCAGGCCCTGCCAGCCGGGGTAGCTCCAGGTGGACGTGCCGAGATGCACCTGCGGCGGCAGCGCGGCGGCCAGCGCCAGGTCGCCGGCCCCGGGCGGCATGGGCTGCACGCCGCGCCGGGGCCGGGCGGCGGGCGCCGGGGGCGGCGGGCCGCCGAACAGCTCGTCCTGCGCCGTCATGCGCGCAGCCGCACGCCGGCGGCGGCCAGCGCCGCGTGCAGCGCGCGGGCGAGGGCCAGCGCATGCGGGCCGTCGCCGTGCAGGCAGACCGTCTGCGCCCGCAGCGGCACGGTCTCGCCGCCGACGGCCTGCACGACGCCCTCGCGCACCATGCGCAGCGTGCGCGCGACGGCAGCGTCCACGTCGTCCAGCAGCGCGCCGGGCTGGCCGCGCGGCACCAGGCTGCCGTCGGCGCGGTAGCCGCGGTCGGCGAACACCTCGGCGACGGCGCGCAGGCCGGCGCGCTCGGCGGCGCGCAGCAGTTCGCCGCCGGCCAGGCCGTAGACGGCCAGCGCCGGGTCCACGGCCTTCACGGCGGCGGCGACGGCGTCGGCCAGCGCCGGGTCGCGCGCGGCCTGGTTGTAGAGCGCGCCGTGCGGCTTCACGTGGTGCAGCCGGCCGCCCTGGGCGCGCACCAGCGCGGCCAGCGCGCCGACCTGGCAGATCACGCCGGCCCGCACGTCCTCGGGCGGCAGCTGCATCTCGCGGCGGCCGAAGTGCTCGCGGTCCGGGTGGCTGGGGTGGGCGCCGATGGCCACGCCGCGCGCCAGTGCCGCGTCCACGGTGGCCCGCATCAGCGGTGCGTCGCCGGCATGCCAGCCGCAGGCGATGTTGGCGGAGCTGACGAGCGCCAGCAGCGCCGCGTCGTCGGGCGCGCCTTCGCCGAGGTCGGCGTTGAGGTCCAGGTGCAGGGTCATGGCAAGGTCACGGCAGGGCGGCTCGCAGCCGGTTCAGCAGGGCCTGGCGCTCGCGCAGCGCGGCGTGCGCGTCGGCCGGCGTGCAGCGCTGGAAGCGCAGCGTGCCGCCGAGGCGCAACTGGGCGAGTTTCCACAGGTCGGCGCGGATGACGACGGCGATCTTCGGGTAGCCGCCGGTGGTCTGCGCGTCGGCCAGCAGCGCGATGGGCTGGCCCGACGGCGGCACCTGCACGACGCCGGGCAGCACGCCGTGCGAGGCCAGCTCGCCGCCGCGCTCGCGGGCCAGCGCCGGGCCGGCCAGGCGGTAGCCCATGCGGTTGCTCTGCGGCGTGACGGTCCATGCCGCGGCCCAGAACGCGTCGCGCGCGGCGGCGCCGAAGTCGTCGTGCTCGGGGCCGGGCAGCGCGCGCACGCTGGCGCTCCAGTCCGGCGGGCGCAGGCCGGCGGCGCGCGCGGGCCGGGCGGCGGCCGGGCCCAGCGGCAGCCGGTCGCCGTCGCGCAGCGCGCGGCCGGCCAGGCCGCCGAAGCCGGCCTTCAGGTCGGTGCTGCGCGAGCCCAGCAGCTCGGGCACGGCGATGCCGCCGGCCACCGCGACGTAGCTGCGCATGCGCTCGCGCGGCGCGGCCAGCCGCAGCGTCTGGCCGGCGCGCACCGGGCTGCGCCAGCCGGGGCGCAGCGGGCGGCCGTCGAGCTCGGCGTCGGCGTCGGTGCCGGTCAGCGCGACGCAGCCGTCGGCCTCGAAGCGCAGCGCGGCGGCGCCGAGCGTGAATTCCAGGCCGGCGGCCTGCGGCGGGTTGCCGACGAGCAGGTTGCCGCAGGCCAGCGCGAGGTCGTCCAGCGCGCCGCAGGCGCTCAGGCCGCGGTCGCGCCAGCCGGGGCGGCCCAGGTCCTGCACGGTGGCCAGCGGCCCGGCGCGGAGGATCTCGATCATGGGCTGGGCACGAAGCGCACCCGGTCGCCCGGCGCCAGCAGCGTGGGCGGCTCGGCCTGCGGGTCGAACAGCGCCAGCGGCGTGCGGCCGATGAGCTGCCAGCCGCCCGGCGTGGCCAGCGGGTAGATGCCGGTCTGCGCGCCGCCGATGCCGACGCTGCCGGCCGGCACGCGCAGCCGGGGCTCGGCGCGGCGGGGCGTGTGCAGCGCCGGATCCAGCCCGCCGAGGTAGGTGAAGCCGGGCTGGAAGCCGAGGAAGTACACCTCGTACTCGGCCGCCGCGTGGCGGCGCACCACCTCGCCGGGCGTCAGCCCGCAGTGCGCGGCCACGTCGGCGAGGTCCGGGCCGTCGTAGACGACCGGGATCGCCACGCTGCGGCCCGGCGCGGCAACGCGCGGCGGCTGCGCCCACAGCGCGTGCGTGGCCGCGGCCAGCGCGTCGGCGTCGGCCTGCAGCGGGTCGAACAGCAGCGTCAGGTTGTTCATGCCGGGGATGAGCTCCTGCACGCCGGCCAGCCGCGCCAGGCCCTCGGCCAGCTGCCGCAGGCGCTGCTGCTGCGCCGGCGACGCGGGCGCGGCCGGCGTGCAGCACAGCGCGGCTTCGCCGAGGGGGTGGAGGGACAGCGCCGGGGCCATGGCCGCCAGCATGCCATGGGTACACTGCCGGCCCTGATGACCGCGCCCCTCTACACGCCCACCGACGAGCATGCCATGCGGCTCGCGCTGGACCAGGCGCACAACGCCTGGCTGGTGGGCGAGGTGCCGGTGGGCGCCGTCATCATGCGGGCCGGGCAGGTGGTGGCCACCGGCTACAACCGCCCGATCACGACGCACGACCCGACCGCGCATGCCGAGATCGTCGCGCTGCGCCACGCGGCGGCGCTGCTGGAGAACTACCGGCTGCCGGAGTGCGAGCTGTTCGTGACGCTGGAGCCCTGCGCGATGTGCGCGATGGCGCTGATGCATGCGCGCCTGCGGCGCGTCGTGTTCGCGGCGGCCGACCCCAAGACCGGCGTGGCCGGCTCGGTGATCGACCTGTTCGGCCAGCCGCAGCTCAACCACCACACGCGCGTCGAGGGCGGGCTGCTGGCCGAGCCGGCGGCCCGGCTGCTGCGCGACTTTTTCACCGAGCGCCGCGAGGCCGCCCGCGCGCGCCGCGCCGGGCGGCAGGGGCTGATCCCCACCGGCGAAGCGACCGAACTGGACGGACACCGATGACCTCACTGACGCTGTTCACCCCCGCGGGCGCGCTGCCTGCCGCCGCGCCGCTGAAGCGCGCGGCCCGGCGGCTGGCGCAGCTGGGCTTCGACGTGGCCGTGGACGCCGACGCGCTGGCGCGCCACCAGCGCTTCGGCGGCGACGACGACACGCGGCTGGCCGCGCTGCACCGCGTCGCCGACGCCGCGCCCGGCGTCGCGCTGGCCACGCGCGGCGGCTACGGCCTGACGCGGCTGCTGGACCGGATCGACTGGGCCCGCATCGCCGCCAGCGTGGAGCGCGGCACCCGCTGGGTGGGCTACAGCGACCTGACGGCGCTGCAGAACGGCTTCATCGCCCGGCACAAGGGGCTGGCCATGTGGTCCGGCCCGCTGGCCTGCGACGACTTCGGCCGCAGCGACGCGGAGGGCGGCGTGGACGAGGTGACGCAGGACTGCTTCACCGAGGCGATGAGCGGCGCGCTGGAGGCGGTGGGCTTCCGCGCGCCGACGGCCGAGTTCGACGGCCTGGAGGCGCGCGGCCGGCTCTGGGGCGGCAACCTGACGGTGCTGTGCTCGCTGCTGGGCACGCCGCACTGGCCCAAGGTCAAGGGCGGCCTCCTGTTCCTGGAAGACGTCAACGAGCACCCCTACCGCGTCGAGCGCATGCTGCTGCAGCTGCAGCAGGCCGGCGTCATCGACGCGCAGGCCGCGGTGCTGCTGGGCGACTTCAGCGGCGCGGCCCGCTCGCCCAACGACCGCGGCTACGGCCTGAAGGACGCGGTCGCCGCGCTGCGCGCCCGCACCGGCACGCCGGTGCTGACCGGCCTGCCGTTCGGCCATGTGCGCACCAAGGTCTGCCTGCCGGTGGGCGGCACGGTGGAGCTGTACGTGCAGGGCCGCGAGGCCATCGTCGGCTGGCAGTCGGACCCGCGGCTGGCGCATGCCGCGCACGGGCACGACGGCCACGCCTGCGGCGAACACTGCGGCCACGGCCACCGGCATTGACGGTGGCGCCCGGCTGCTGGATCAGGACAGCCCTGGGCGCGCTGGCGCTCATGCTGCTGGCCGGCTGCAACAACAGCCCCTACCCGCGCGGCGCGGAGCGCGAGAACACGCTGTACATGGCCTTCTCGGAGCGCTCGCCGCGCTACCTGGACCCGACGTCCTCCTACGCCGCGCCCGAGAGCACCTATGTCTACGAGATCAGCGAGCCGCCCTACGGCTACCACCCGCTGAAGCGGCCGTACACGCTGATCCCGCGCGCCGCCGCGGCGCTGGCCAGGCCGTACTACCTCGACGCCCAGGGCCGCCGCCTGCCCGACGACGCGCCGGACGCGCAGATCGCCCAGGCGGTGTACGACATCCCGATCCGGCGCGGCGTGAAGTGGTCGCCGCACCCGGCGTTCGCGAAGGACGCGCAGGGCCGCCCGCTCTACCTGGACCTGAAGCCGGGCGAGCTGGGCGACAAGCGCAGCCCCTTCGAGTTCGCGCAGCTCGCGACGCGCGAGGTGGTGGCGGCGGACTTCGTCTACGCGCTCAAGCGGCACGCCAACCCGCGGCTGGAGGCGCCGGTGGCGGCGGTGTTCTCGGAGCACATCGTCGGGCTGAAGGACTACATCGCGCTCGTGAAGCGCGAGAGCGCCAGGCAGCTCGCCGGCCTGCCCGAGAGCCTGGCGGACAAGCCCTTCCTGGACCTGCGCCAGTGGCCGCTGGCCGGCGCCGAGGCGGTGGACGACCACCTGCTGCGCATCCGGCTGAAGGGCCGCTACCCGCAGTGGCAGTACTGGCTGGCCACCAACTTCACGGCGGCCATCCCGTGGGAGGTGGACGCCTTCTACGCCCAGCCCGGCATGGCCGCGAACTCGCTGGGCTGGAACCGCTGGCCGGTGGGCAGCGGGCCGTTCATGATGACCGAGTACGTGCAGGACCGCCGGCACGTGATGAGCCGCAACCCCAACTTCCACGGCGACACCTACCCCTGCGAGGGCAGCCCGGGCGACGCCGAGGCCGGGCTGCTGGCCGACTGCGGCAAGCCGCTGCCCTTCGTGGACAAGGTGGTGGCCACCAACATCAAGGAGCGGGTGCCCATCAAGGAGCTGTTCAAGCAGGGCTACCTGGACCTGCCCGAGATGGACCGCGCCGACTGGGGCGTCACGCTGGGCGTGGACCGCGACGACTCCGACGAGGTCCGGGCGCTCTACGAGGCGCGCGGCTTCCGGCTGCCGATGATGACGGACATCACCAACTGGTACCTGGGCTTCAACTGGCTGGACCCGGTGGTGGGCCGCGGCGACACGCCCGGGCAGCAGGCACGCAACCGCGCGCTGCGCCAGGCGATCTCGATCGCCATCGACTGGGAGGAGGGCTACGGCCGCATCTTCCGCGACAAGGGCGGCGACGCGGCGCACGGCGTGCTGCCGCCGGGCGTGTTCGGCTCGAAGGAGGGGCAGCCCGGCGAGTACAACCCGGTGACGCACCGGCTGGTCGACGGCCGGCCGGTGCGCCGGCCGCTCGAGGACGCGCGCCGGCTGATGGCCGAGGCCGGCTACCCCGGCGGCCGCGACGCGAAGACCGGCCGGCCGCTGGTGCTGAACTACGACTTCCAGCGCGTCGTCACGCCGGAGCTGAAGGCCGAGAACGACTGGCTGGTGCGCCAGTTCGCGAAGCTGGGCATCCAGCTCGACATCCGCGCGACCGACTACAACCAGTTCCAGGAGAAGGTGCTCAAGGGCAAGCACCAGAATCTTCTGGTGGGGCTGGTTCGCGGACTACCCGGATGCCGAGAACTTCCTGTTCCTGCTCTACGGCCCCAACAGCAAGAGCCTGCACGAGGGCGAGAACACCGCCAACTACCAGAACCCCGAGTTCGACCGGCTCTACCGCCAGCTGCAGTCGCTGGAGGACGGGCCCGAGAAGGCGCAGGTGATGGCGCGCATGAACGACCTGGTGCGCCAGGACGCGCCCTGGGCCTGGGGCTACTGGAGCTATTCGGGCGTGGCCTTCCAGCACTGGGTCCACAACGGCAAGCCCGGCGTGGTGGTGCGCGACCGCGCGCGCTACCTGCGCGTGGACGTCGCGGAGCGCACCCGCAGGATCGCCGAATGGAACCGCCCGGTCTGGTGGCCGCTGCTGGCGCTGGCGGCGGGCGGGCTGGCCATCGCCATCCTCACGCGGCGCGCCTGGCGCGCGCGCGAGGCCGCCACCGCGCGGCCGGGAGCGCGCTGATGCTGGGCTTCGCACTGCGCCGCCTGGGCTACGGCCTGGCCATCCTGGTCGGGGTGAACCTGTTCACCTTCTTCCTGTTCTTCGCGGTCAACACGCCGGACGACATGGCGCGGCTGAACATCGGCGGCAAGCGCGTCACGCAGGAGCAGATCGAGGTCTGGAAGCGCGAGCGCGGCTACGACAAGCCGCTGTACTTCGACGCCGCCCGGCGGGGCAGCGAGCGCTTCACGCACACCATCCTGTGGGAGCGCTCGGTCAGCCTGTTCGCGCTGGACTTCGGCAAGAGCGACGCGCGCCAGGCGGTCAACATCGGCCACGAGGTCAAGGTGCGCATGGGCGTGAGCCTGCAGCTGGCGCTGCCGCTGTTCCTGCTGCAGGTGATCGCCAGCGTCGCGTTTGCGCTGCTGCTGGTGTTCTTCCGGCACACGCGCATCGACTTCTGGGGCGTGGTGCTGTGCGTGCTGATGCTGTCGATCAGCAGCCTGTTCTACATCATCGTCGGCCAGTTCCTGTTCGCCCGCGTGCTGAAGCTGGTGCCGATGAACGGCTTCGCGCCGGGGCTGGACGCGGTGCGCTTCCTGGCGCTGCCCATCCTGCTGTCGCTGCTGGCCCGGCTGGGCGGCGAGGCGCGGCTGTACCGCGCGATGTTCCTGGAGGAGATGGGCAAGGACTACGTGCGCACCGCGCGCGCCAAGGGCCTGAGCGAGGGCCGCGTGCTGCGCCGCCACGTGCTGCGCAACGCGCTGATCCCCATCATCACCAGCGCCGGCAGCTACCTGCCCTATGTCTTCCTCGGCAGCCTGGTGTTCGAGAGCTTCTTCGGCATCCCGGGCCTGGGCGCCTTCGTCATCGAGGCCATCACGGGGCAGGACTTCGCCATCGTCCGCACCATGGTCTTCCTCGGCGCGCTGCTCTACATCGCCAGCAACGCGCTGATCGACATCGCCTACACCTGGGTGGACCCGCGGGTCCGGCTGCAATGAGGTTTCCGACCCCCACGCGCACTGCGTTCACTGCCCCCCGAGGGGGCGCCCATGCCCTTCGGGCGGCCGGGCGGCCATGAAGCCCGTGCTGCTCTGGGCCGACCTCGCGCTGTGGCTGATGACCGCCGCCGGCCTGGCCTATGCGTGGCGCGTGGCGCGCCAGGCCCACCTGCGCGCCACCTGGCGCCGCGTGCTGCGCGACCCGGTGGCCGCCAGCGCCGGCGTCGTCATGGCGGCGTTCCTGCTCGTCACGCTGGTGGACAGCGTGCACCTGCGCCGCGCGCTGCCGGCCGCGGACGGCGGCGCCGCCGTCTACGACACCCGCACGCTGTCGCTGCTGGACCTGGCGCTGGCGCGCCAGATCGGCATGCGCGAGGTCAGCTACTCGCTGCCGCTGGGCACGCATGGCTTCAACAAGGAGAGCCTCACCGACGCGCAGGGCCGCACCGTCCGTGACTACCCGCGCCTGCGCTTCGGCGGTGCCCACCTGGCCGACCCGGCCACGCAATGGGCCGGCGACGTGGCCCGGCGCGCGGGCCTGGGCCTGCTGGGCGGCCTGGCGCTGGCCGCGCTCGCCGTGGCGGCCACCGCCGCCGCGCTGGCCCGCCGCCACGGCGGCTGGCGCCGGGCGCTGGCCGACCTCGCCGCCGACCGCACCGACCTCCCGCTGCGCGCCATCCTGGCGACGCTGGCGGTGTTGTTGCTGCTGGCCGGGCCGGTCGCCGCGCTGATGCCCCACTACCACGTGTTCGGCACCGACCGCACCGGCAACGACGTGCTGGTGCAGGCGCTCAAGAGCGTGCGCACCGCCTTCGTCATCGGCGCGCTGTCCACGCTGGCGACGCTGCCGGTCGCGCTGCTGCTGGGCGTGCTGGCCGGCTATTACAAGGGCTGGGTGGACGAGGTCATCCAGTACGTCTACACGACGCTCAGCGCCGTGCCCAACGTGCTGCTGATCGCCGCCTGCGTGCTGATGGTGCAGGTCTTCTTCGACAAGAACCCCGAGCTGTTCGAGACCGCCGCCGAGCGCTCCGACGTGAAGATGCTGGTGCTCTGCCTGATCCTCGGCCTGACCGGCTGGGCCGGCCTGTGCCGCCTGGTGCGCGCCGAGACGCTCAAAGTGAGGGAGCTGGACTACGTGCAGGCGGCCACCGCCTTCGGCGTGGGCGACCTGACGCTGATGGCCCGCCACATCGTGCCCAACGTGATGCACCTGGTGCTGATCACCGTCGTGCTCAGCTTCTCCGAGCTCATCCTGTACGAGGCCGTGCTGACCTACGTCGGCGTGGGCGTGGACCCGGTGATGAACAGCTTCGGCGGCATGATCAACCTGGCCCGCGCGGAGATGTCGCGCGACCCGGTCGTGTGGTGGAGCTTTGCCGCCGCGTTCGGCTTCATGGTGAGCCTGGTGCTGGCCGCCAACCTGTTCGCCGACGGCGTGCGCGACGCCTTCGACCCCAAGGCGCGCTCGGCCCGGCCGCGCGTTCTGCTGCGCCGCCCGGGAGCCGACGATGCTTGAGATCGACGGCCTGCACGTGCAGCTCGACGCCGAGGCCGGCCTGGTGCGGGCCATCGACGGCATGCAGCTCGCGCTGGCGCGCGGCGAGACCTTCGCGCTGGTCGGCGAGAGCGGCTGCGGCAAGAGCATGACGGCGCTGGCGCTGATGCGTTTGCTGCCCGAGAACGGCCGCATCGGCGCGGGCGCGGTGCGCCTGGACGGGCAGGATCTGCTGGCCCTGCCCGAAAGCCGCATGCGCGGCCTGCGCGGCGGCCGCGTGTCGATGATCTTCCAGGAGCCCGCGACCAGCCTGAACCCGGTCATGCGCGTCGGCGACCAGATCGTCGAGGCCATCGAGGCGCACACGGCGCTGCGCGGCAAGGCGGCGCGCGCCAAGGCCATCGACTGGCTGGCGCGCGTGGGCATCCCCGAGCCCGAACGACGCATCGACGACTACCCCTTCCGCCTGTCCGGCGGCCAGAAGCAGCGCGTGATGATCGCCATCGCGCTCGCCGCCGAGCCCGACTTCCTCGTCGCCGACGAGCCCACGACCGCGCTGGACGTGACCATCCAGGCGCAGATCCTGGACCTCATCCGCGACCTGCAGCGCGAGCGCCAGCTCGGCGTGCTGCTGATCACGCACGACCTGGCCGTCGTCAGCGGCATGGCGCACCGCGTGGCGCTGATGTACGCGGGCCAGATCATCGAAGTCGCGCCGGCCGCCGAGTTCTTCGCGCAGCCCAGGCATCCCTACGCGCGGCTGCTGCTGCAGGCGCTGCCCGACGCGGCCCGGCGCGGCGAGCCGCTGGCGGCCATCGCCGGCACCGTGCCGCCGCTGTGGCTCACGTTCGCGGGCTGCCGCTTCTGGCCGCGCTGCGACAAGGCCATGGGCCACTGCGCCAGCACGCCGCCGATGCTCACCGAGGAAGGCCCGCAGCACCAGGTGCGCTGCCTGCTCTACAGCCAGCCCGGCGAGCCGCTGCCGCGCCCGCCCGCCGCGCCCCGGGCGCTGCCACCGGTGCCCGCCGCGCAGGGCGAGCCGCTGCTCGACGTGCGCGAGCTGCGCGTGCGCTTCGCGCTGAAGGCGTCGCTGTTCTCCCGCGCGCCGAAGCACTTCGACGCGGTGGACGGCGTCAGCTTCCAGCTGCACGCCGGGCGCACGCTGGCGCTGGTCGGCGAATCCGGCTGCGGCAAGACCACCTCCGGCAAGGCCATCGTGCAGTTGCTGCGCCGCCAGGCGCGGGTCAGCGGCCAGGCGCTGTTCGGCGGGCGCGACCTGTTCCACCTCGACGGCCCCGCGCTGGTGCAGGCGCGCCGCAGCGTGCAGATCATCTTCCAGGACCCGTTCGCGTCGCTGAACCCGCGCATGCGCGTGGCCGACGTGCTGGAGGAGGGGCTGGTCGCGCTGCGCCCCGAGCTGGACGCCGCGGCCCGCCGTGAGCGGCTGCACACGCTGGTCGACCAGGTCGGCCTGCGCCGTGACGCGCTGCAGCGCTGGCCGCACGAGTTCTCCGGCGGCCAGCGTCAGCGCATCGCCATCGCCCGCGCGCTGGCGGTCGAGCCGCGGCTCATCGTCTGCGACGAACCGACGTCGGCGCTGGACGTGTCCGTGCAGGCGCAGATCCTCAACCTGCTGCGCGAACTGCAGCGTGAGCAGGGCCTGGCCTACCTCTTCATCACGCACAACATTGGTGTCGTCGAATACATCGCCGACGACATCGCCGTCATGCAGCGCGGGCGCATCGTCGAGCAGGGCGCCTGCGCCGACGTGCTGGGCCGGCCCCGCGAGGGCTACACCCGCGCGCTGCTGGCGGCGGTGCCGCGGCTGCGCACCGATGTTCGCCGGCCGTAACGCCCGGGCCGGGTGCGCCCGGCCATCGCGCCTGCTGCGTGGCGGTTGGCCATGCGGCGCGGCGCATGGGCCTGAAACCGCCCGTAACCCGCCCGTCGGCGGCTGGGGTTAGCCCCAACGAGGGGCGCCCGGGGGCGCCGCTAAGATGGCTGCGAGGCGCAATGGATCGGGTGCCATGCACCTCGTTCCCTGCCGGAGAAACGCATGCCCGACGGCCTTGGCCACCGGGCGTTTTTTTTGGCCCGGAACTTGCTGTGAAACCTTGTGTGTTCCCGAGGATTCGCGTGCTCTCGATGGGGTGGAGCCCTGGGCTCCGCGATCTATCTAGAATGCACGCCCTTCAGGGAATTCGCCGACGGCAGGAGCGCAACTTCCGCCGTTCAAGTGGCCCTTTTCTGAGAGTCATTGACTGTGATTTGTAGTTGCAAGAAGGAGCGCGCATGAATTTTGCGCAGGAGAAGCAGGGCGCATCCCGGTTCACGGGGATCGGCATCGTGGTCCTGATCCACGTCGTGGCGATCTACGCGCTGGCCAGTGGCTTGGCGCGCGACATCGTCAAGAAGGTCAGTGGCCCGATTGACGTCAAGGTGATCGAGGAGAAGGTCAAGCCGCCGCCGCCGCCCGAGAAGGTCGTGCCGCCGCCGCCGGACATGAAGGCGCCCCCGCCGCCGTTCGTGCCGGTGCCCGAGTTCCAGGTGACCGCGCCGGCGCCGCCGGCACCGGCCATCCAGTCCACGCAGGTCGCGCCGCCCGCGGTCGCCGAGATCCGTCCGGCCCCGGCGCCGGCACCGGCCGCACCGCCGGCCGCGCCCAAGCCCGCCAAGATCACGGCCGGCATGGTCTGCACGAAGATGGGCAAGCCCGAGATGCCGTCGGTCAACTGGACCGGCGAGGCGCTCTACAAGGCCGTGGCCACCGTGAAGGCCGGCCGCGTCACCGCCGTCGAAGTCACCCCGCTGCGCGGCGGTGTCGATCGCAAGGCCCAGCGCGCGCTGATCCAGGCCATCTCGGAAACGCTGCGGGAAACCTATGAGTGCCCGGGCGACCATGTGTTCGAGCAGGAGTTCCAGTTCAAGATCGATTAAGAAGCCCCTGCCTCTCGAACCCCGGCGCCGGCCCGGCGCCTTCCAGTACCGAACCAAACCAGAATTTTTCCCTAGGAGTTGACTCCATGATTTCTCGCATCACTGGCTTCCTGGCCGCCATCGCCATGGCCGCGACCCTGGCCGTTCCGCCCGCCCACGCGCAAGACCAGGCCGCCAGCGCCGCTTCGACCGCCGCCGTCGAGGCCGCCCCGGTCATCGATGCCGCTCCCGCCGAGCCCGCGCCGGCCGCCTCCAAGCCCGCCGACAACCCCTACAGCCTGGCCAACATCGTCGCCCACGGCAACGTGGTCGACCAGGTCGTGCTGGTGATCCTGGGCATCATGTCCATGGGCTCCTGGTACATCCTGGTCGTGCGCCTGTGGGACACGAGCAAGCTGGCCTCCGAGGCCAAGGACGTCCGCGCCAACTTCTTCAAGAAGGCCAGCCTGGCCGATGGCATCAAGGGCCTGAAGGAAGAAAGCGCCTTCCGCTACATCGCCAGCACCGCCGTCGAGGCGTCGGAGCACCATGAAGGCGCGCTGACCGAGAACATCGACCACAGCAGCTGGGTGACGATGAACGTCGACCGCGCCGTCGCCGACGTCAACAGCAAGATCTCCGGCGGCCTGGGCTTCCTGGCCACCGTCGGTTCGACCGCGCCGTTCGTCGGCCTGTTCGGCACGGTGTGGGGCATCCTGAACGCGCTGACCGCCATCGGCGTCGCCGGCCAGGCCTCCATCGACAAGGTGGCCGGCCCCGTGGGCGCCGCGCTGATCATGACCGCCATCGGCCTGGTCGTCGCCGTGCCGGCCGTGCTGGGCTACAACTGGCTGGTCAACCGCAACAAGAACGTCATGAGCCAGGTCCGCGCCTTCGCCGGCGACCTGCATGGCGTGCTGATGGGTAACCGCGCCATCGCCAAGCGCTGAGCCCAGCAGCTCACAGGAGCCAAGCCATGGGCATGAACGTCGGATCATCCTCCGGCGAGGACGATGTGGTCTCGGCCATCAACACCACGCCCCTCGTGGACGTGATGTTGGTGCTGCTGATCATCTTCCTCATCACCGTGCCGGTGGTGACCCAGTCGGTCGCTGTGAATCTCCCCAAGGAGACCAACGTCGTCCGGGTCACCAAGCCGGAAAACATCGAAATCTCGGTCAGCAAGGACGGCGACGTCTATTGGGGCACCAAGCTGATTCCCGACATGGAGGAGCTCGTGCAGCGCCTCGGCAAGGAATCGGTCAAGAACCCGCAGCCCGAGGTCCACATTCGCGGTGACGAGAAGTCCCGCTACGAGTCGGTCGGTCGCGTGATCTTCGCCAGCCAGCGCGCGGGCATCATGAAGGTCAACTTCGTCACCGAGCCGCCGGCTCGCAACTGATCCCAGGAGTCCACATGGGAATGAACGTTGGAAGCTCGTCAGGCAGCGGTGAACCCGAAGTCCTGATGGACGTCAACACGACGCCGCTGATCGACGTGATGCTGGTGCTGCTGGTGATGCTGATCATCACCATCCCGATCCAGCTGCATACCGTCAACCTCGACATGCCGCCGCCGAGCACGAACACGCCTCCGCAGGAGCCGGTCGTGCACACGGTCATGATCGACTTCGACGGCACCGTCTACTGGGACGAGGAGGCGCTGGCCAACCAGGCCGCCGTCGACGCCAAGATGCACGAGGTCGGCCTGCTGAACGTCAGCGACCAGCCCGAAATCCACATCAAGCCGAACAAGCTGGTGGATTACGGCGTCGTGGCCGCGGTGATGGCTTCGGCCCAGCGCAACAGCGTCAAGAAGATGGGCATGGTTGGTAACGAGCAATACGTCAAGTGACGTGTTCCCGGGCCAGTTGACGCCGATACTCTGATGCGCGCTGCCCGAGAGGGCGGCGCGTTTTTGCTTTTCAGGAGAGCAAGTTGAAGACTTTGAAGACCGTGATGGCCGTCGCCGTTGGCGCCCTGGCCCTGTCCCTGAACGGTGCGCCCGGCGCCGAATTCGGCTTCAGCCGCGCCGCCGCGCAGGATGCCGTGCGCAAGGAAGTCGGCACGCCGCTGACCGAGGCGAGCCGGCTGGTGAAGTCCGGCAAGTTCCGGGAAGCGCTGGCCAAGCTGCGCGACGCCGAAGCCGTCGGCGGCCGCACGGCCGGCGAGAACAACGCGATCGAGGGCGTGCGCTTCTCGGCCGCGATGGGTGCCGGCGATGCCGACACCATGGCCCGCTCCTACGACGCGC
The DNA here is from genome assembly GCF_047654785.1 of Roseateles sp. Classification (GTDB taxonomy): domain Bacteria; phylum Pseudomonadota; class Gammaproteobacteria; order Burkholderiales; family Burkholderiaceae_C; genus Pelomonas. The sequence goes on along the minus strand of NZ_JASGKQ010000003.1, from coordinate 1,924,819 downwards.
TCAAGGGCAAGCTGAGCGGCGCGCAGCAGCTGCAGTACATGGAAGCCATCGCGGGCACCTACCTGCGCGGCGGCAATGCGGCCAAGACGCTGGACTGGGCCGGTCGCTACTTCGCGGCCGGCGGCAGCAGCGCCAGCGTCAAGCAGATGCAGCAGCAGGCGCAGTTCCGGTCCGGCGACATGACGGCCGTGCTGAAGGAAACGCTGGCCGAGGTGCATGCCGACGAGAAGGCCGGCCGCACGCCCAGCCAGGACAAGCTCAACATCCTGCTCTATGCGGCGCAGAAGAAGGGCGACGCGGCCACCGAGTCCTACGCCGTCGAGCGCCTGCTGAACCACTACCCCCGCAAGGAGCTGTGGGCCCAGGTGCTGGGCAGCCTGCAGGGCAAGAAGGGCTTCGCGTCGCGCTTCGCGCTGGACGTCTACCGCCTGCAGCTGGCCACCGGCAACCTGAAGACGGCGGACGACTACATGGAGATGGCGCAGCTGGCCGCCCAGGCCGGCTACCCGGACGAAGGCAAGAAGGTCGTCGAGCAGGGCCTGGCCGCCAACCTGCTGGGCCAGGGCGCCGAGGGCGCGCGCCACAAGCGCCTGCTGGACCTGATGGTCAAGAAGTCCAACGAGGCCAGGGCCGGCGCGGCCGGCGCCGAGAAGGCGGCCAACGACGCCAAGACCGGCGACGAGCTGGTCAAGCTCGGCCTGTCGCGGGTGTTCGCCGGCGACAAGGCGGGCGGCCTGAAGCTGGTGGACGCCGGCATCGCCAAGGGCAATTTCACCCGCGTGGACGACACCAAGCTCTACCAGGGCCTGGCGTACTACAACGCCGGCGAGACCGCCAAGGCCCAGTCCGCCTGGCGCGGCGTCAAGGGCACGGACGGCTCGGGCGAACTGGCGCGGCTGTGGCTGGTCCAGTCGCGCTCCAAGCGCTGAACCCGGCGCAAAACACGAAGGGCCCCGCGAGGGGCCCTTCTTCATGGTGGCTGCAGCCTTGGCGGCCTCACTTCGGCGCCAGGCGGATGGCGCCGTCCAGGCGGATGACCTCGCCGTTCAGCATCTCGTTGGTGACGATCTGGTGGACGAGCTTGGCGTAGTCCTGCGGCGTGCCGAGGCGGCTGGGGAAGGGCACGCTCGCCGCCAGCGCGTCCTGCACCTCCTGCGGCATACCGAACAGCATCGGCGTGCCGAAGATGCCCGGCGCGATGGTCATGTTGCGGATGCCGTTGCGGGCGAGGTCGCGCGCGATCGGCAGCGTCATGCCGACGACGCCGCCCTTGGACGCCGCATACGCTGCCTGGCCGATCTGGCCGTCGTAGGCGGCGACCGAGGCCGTCGAGATCAGCACGCCGCGCTCGCCGGTCGGCTCCGGTTCGTTCTTCGCCATCGCCTCGGCGGCCAGCCGGATCATGTTGAAGCTGCCGATCAGGTTGACCGTGATGACCTTGCTGAAGCTCGCAAGCGGATGCGCGCCGTCCTTGCCGACGGTCTTGGCGGCCGGCGCGATGCCGGCGCAGTTGACCAGGCCCACCAGCTTGCCCAGGCCGGTCGCGGCGGCGACGGCGGCCTGGCCGTCGGCCTCCTGGCTGACGTCGCAGCTGACGAACACGCCGCCGATCTCGGCGGCGACGGCCTGGCCGCGCTCGGCCTGCAGGTCGGCCACGACGACCTTGCCGCCGTGCGCGGCCAGCATGCGGGCCGTGCCTTCGCCCAGGCCCGACGCGCCGCCGGTGACGATGAATACCTTGCCTGCGATTTCCATGGATGCGCTCTCCTGTGTTGATTGACGTGGACGTCAATTGTCGCCGGGCGGCGGGCGTGAAAAAGCCGCGAGGCGGTGCGCGCTCGCGGCTGTCGTCGGGGGGGGGCGGCGGATCAGGCCAGCGCGGCCAGCGCCTTGCGGGTGATGTCGTCGACCGAGCCCACGCCCTCGATGCGGCGGTAGCGGGGCGCCTGGGCGTCGCCGGTGGCGGCCCATTGCGAGTAGTAGTCGACCAGCGGGCGCGTCTGCGCGGAATAGACGTCCAGGCGCTTCTTGACGGTCTCTTCCTTGTCGTCGTCGCGCTGCACCAGCGGCTCGCCGGTCTCGTCGTCCAGCCCCTCGACCTTGGGCGGGTTGAACTTGACGTGGTAGATGCGGCCCGAGGCCGGGTGCGAGCGGCGGCCGCTCATGCGCTCGATGATGGCGTCGAACGGCACGTCGATCTCCAGCACGTAGTCCAGCTTCACGCCGGCGGCCTTCATCGCCTCGGCCTGCGGGATGGTGCGGGGGAAGCCGTCGAACAGGAAGCCGGCGGCGCAGTCCGGCTGGGCGATGCGCTCCTTGACCAGCGAGATGATCAGGTCGTCGCTGACCAGCGCGCCCGACTTCATCACCGCGTCGGCCTGCAGGCCCAGCGGCGTGCCGGCCTTCACGGCGGCACGCAGCATGTCGCCGGTGGAGATCTGCGGGATGCCGAATTGCTTGCAGATGAAGGCAGCCTGGGTGCCTTTGCCGGCGCCAGGGGCGCCCAGAAGGATCAATCGCATGGGTCTCCTCGTCCTGTTCGTCTGGTGAAGGGACCGTGAAAAAAGTCCGCCTCGGGGTCAGCGGCCGAGTATCGCATGCGGCCTTTCTGCGGCCTGACGCGCGCAAGCGCGCTCATCACCCCTGGATCAGCCCCCGGACGCGCGCCAAGTCCTCCGGGGTGTCCACGCCCGGCCCGGGCTGCTCGTCGCTGACGTGCACCGCGATGCGCTCGCCGTGCCACAGCACGCGCAGCTGCTCCAGCGACTCGATCTGCTCCAGCGGGCTCACCGCCAGCGTCGGAAAGCGGCGCAGGAAGCCGGCGCGGTAGGCGTACAGGCCCACGTGGCGCAGCGCCTGCCGGGGCGCGCCGCCGCCGTCGCGCCACCAGGCGATGGGCGCGCGCGAGAAATAGAGCGCCCGGCCGGCCCGGTCGCAGACGAGCTTGACGACGTTGGGATTCGTGAATTCGCAAGGGTCGGTCAGCGCATGGGCGACGGTGGCCATCACGCAGCCGGGCTGGGCGGCCAGCGTCGCGGCGCAGGCGTCGATCATCGCGGGCGCGATCAGCGGCTCGTCGCCCTGCACGTTGACGACGGCGGCGTCGTCCGCCAGCCCCAGCAGTTCGACGGCCTCGGCCAGGCGGTCGCTGCCGGACGGGTGGTCGGCGCGCGTCATCAGCGCGCGCACGCCGTGCGCGGCGCAGGCGGCGGCAACCTCGGGCGCGTCGGTGGCGACGACGACCTGCGCCGCCGCGGACTGGGCCGCCCGGCGCGCGACGCGCACGACCATCGGCAGGCCGCCGATGTCGGCCAGCGGCTTGTTGGGCAGCCGCGTGGACGCCAGCCGCGCCGGAATGACGATGGTGAAGCTCACGGCGCCGGGGCGAGCACGGGCGCGGGCGGCGCGGCGTCCGGCTCCCAGGGCCGGGCCTCGGTGTCCAGCATCAGCGGGATGCCGTCGCGGATGGGAAAGGCCAGGCGGTCGGCGCGGCAGCCCAGCGCGGGCAGCTCACCGTCGCGCAGCAGCGTCAGCGGCCCCTTGCACAGCGGGCAGACGAGCATTTCGATCAGGCGTGGATCCATCGGGCGGGCAGAGTCGTTGCAGGTGGGCGTCCAGCGCGGCATCGAAGCCGGCGCCGGGCGCGAAGTCTAGCGCCACGACCCACACGGGCAGGGCGCCGACGCGCCCGGGCGGCAGCTTCACGGCGTCCTTCTCGGTCAGCACGATGCCGGCCGCGCCGGGCGGCCAGGGCAGCGTCGCGAAGTCGGCATGGTCGGGCAGCGGCAGCGTGTCCAGGCGCAGGCCCAGGCCGGCCAGCATGTCGAAGAAGCGCTGCGGCCGGGCGATGCCGGCCACGGCCAGCAGGCCGGGCCGGCCGCGCAGCGCCAGCAGCGTCGCCATGTCGGCGGGCCGGCCGGCCCACCAGTCGGCCAGCGTCGCGGCGCCGGCCAGGCGGCGCTGCGCGACGAAGCCGGGCAGCGCCGTGCTGGGCTGCGGCGCGTTGTAGACGACGAGCTGGTCGGCCGCCGGCCGCCCGGGCGGCTGGCGCAGCGGGCCGGCGGGCAGCAGCCGGCCGTTGCCGAGGCCGCGCTCGTCGAACACCAGCAGGCTCAGCGCGCGCGGCAGCCGCCAGTGCTGCAGGCCGTCGTCGCTGACCAGCAACTGCAGGCCGGGTTCGGCGGCCAGCAGCGCGCGGGCGGCGGCCACGCGGTCGCGGCCGACGGCCACCGGCACGCGGCCGCGCAGGTGGATCAGCAGCGGCTCGTCGCCCACTTCGCGGGCGGTGCTGGCGGGGCCGACCAGGCGCACGCCGTCGCCTTCACGCCCGTAGCCGCGCGAGACCACGCCGGCGCGCAGGCCGCGCTCGCGCAGCCGCGCCAGCAGCGCGAGGGTGGTGGGCGTCTTGCCGGCGCCGCCGACGATCCAGTTGCCGACGACGATGACCGGCACGGGCAGCGCCCCGGCGCGCTTCAGGCCGAGGCGCCAGGCCAGCGCGCGCAGCGCCAGCAGCGCGCGGTAGAGCCCGCTCAGCGGCAGCAGCGCGGTGGAAAGCGGGCCGCCCGTCAGCCACTCCCGCTGCAGGCGGTCAGCGAGCGTCGGTCTGCGCGGCGAAGGTGACACGGGTCAGGCCCACGCGCCGGGCGGCGTCCATCACGTTGATGACGGCCTGGTGCGGCGTGGCGGCGTCGGCCGAGATGATCAGCGCCGTGTCGGCGTTGCCGCCCGAGGCCTGGCGCAGCGCGCCGACCAGGATGTCCACCGAGCGGCCCTCCACCGGCTGGCGGCCGACGACGAAGCGGCCGTCCGCGGCGATGCCGACGATGACCTCCCGGGGCCGGTCCTTGAGCTGTTCCGCATCGGCCGCGGGCAGGGTGATCTGCAGCTCGGTGAACTTGGAATAGGTGGTGGACAGCATCAGGAAGATCAGGATCACCAGCAGCACGTCGATGAAGGGGATCAGGTTGATCTCCGGCGGTTCGCGGTGCGGGGAGCGGAAGCGCATGGTGTCAGCTCGTCCGTCGCTCAGGCCGTGTAGCGGCGCAGCTGGCCCAGCAGGCAGTCGGCGGCGGCCTCGAGTTCCAGCACGTATTCCTCGATGCGGCCGCGGAAGTAGCGGTAGAACATCAGCGCCGGGATGGCGATCATCAGGCCGAAGGCGGTGTTGTAGAGCGCGATGGAGATGCCGTGCGCGAGCTGCGCCGGGTTGCCGCCGCCGGGCGCCTGGCTGCCGAAGATCTCGATCATGCCCACCACCGTGCCCATCAGGCCCAGCAGCGGCGCGGCCGTGGCGATGGTGCCGAGCGTGTTCATGTAGCGCTCCAGCTGCTGCACCGCGCGGCGCCCGGCGAACTCGAATACCTGGCGCAGCTGCGCCTCGGGCATCTGCGGCTCGGCGGTGACGGCGCGCAGGCCGGCGGCCAGCACCTCGCCCAGCAGCGAGCTCTCGGCCAGCCGGTCGACCATCTCCGGCGCGGGCAACTGCGGGGTGCTGACGGCGAGCACCTCGTCCAGCAGGCGCGGCGGCATCACGCGGCTGGCGCGCAGGCTGCTGAAGCGTTCGATGACCAGGGCCAGCGCCACCACGGAGCACAGGAGCAGCGGCCAGATCGGCCAGCCGGCGGCTTGTATGATCGAAAACAAGGGCGTTCCCGTCGAAGAATCGTCGAAGAAAACGGCCGCTGGACGGCCGGGAAGTGCGCGGGATTATGGACCCAGGTCCACACCGCCCCGCCCGTGCCGCGCCCTCGCGCGGCCGCCTCGCCGCCATCCACCGCCGCTGTGGATAACGTTGTGGGCAAGCGGGGGCGCAAGGGCGGCAGGGGCCGTCAGATCAAGGTCTTGGACACTTTGCCTCCAAATTGGGCAGCGGAATTCGAATTGAAAAACAAGGCCTTATGGACACATGACGGCGCCGTGACGGGCGCCCCGGGTCGCCGCCGCGTGTCGGCCGGGCCGGCGCGCGCTTGTGGACTTCCCGGCCCCGGCTGCGGCCTGCGGCCGGGCGCCGCGCGGGCCGCAGGCCGCAGGGGCTGCCGGTGACCGAGGACCGCGAACCCGCGCCGGGCCGCCGCGTCTGGGGCGTGGCGGGGCTGGTCGAGGCGATCGCGCAGCGGCTGGCGGCGCAGTTCTCGGTCGTCGTGGTCGGCGGCGAGATCGCCGGCTTCACGCGCGCGGCCAGCGGGCACTGCTACTTCAGCGTCAAGGACGCCGACGGCCAGGCCGCCAGCCTGCGCTGCGCGATGTTCCGCCGTGCCGCGGCGATGCTGGACTTCACGCCGGCCGACGGTGCGCTGGTCGAGCTGCGCGGCCGCGTGGCCGTCTACGAGCCGCGCGGCGAGCTGCAGTTCGTCGTCGAGGCCATGCGCCGGGCCGGCGCCGGCACGCTGTACGAGCAGTTCCTGAAGCTGCGCGCGCGGCTGGCGGCCGAGGGCCTGTTCGACGCCGCTGCCAAGCGGGCGCTGCCGGCGCTGCCGCGGCGCATCGGCGTCGTCACCTCCGCGGCCGGCGCGGCGCTGCATGACGTGCTGACCGCGCTGGCGCGGCGCGCGCCGCAGGTCGAGGTCGTCATCTACCCCAGCCCGGTGCAGGGCGCGGAGGCGCCGGCCGCGCTGGTCAACGCGCTGCGCCTGGCCAACCGGCGTGCCGAGGTGGACCTGTTGCTGCTGGTGCGCGGCGGCGGCTCGCTGGAGGACTTGTGGGCCTTCAACGACGAGCGCGTCGTGCGCGCGGTGGCGGCGTCGGCGCTGCCGGTGGTCTGCGGCGTCGGCCACGAGACGGACGTGACGCTGTGCGACCTGGCCGCCGACCTGCGCGCGCCCACGCCCACGGCGGCCGCCGAACTCGCCGCGCCGGCGCGCGCCGAGCTGCTGCAGCGGCTCGCCGGCCTGGAGCGCGCGTTGGCGCTGCGCACGGAGCAGCGCCTGCAGTCCCTCGCGCAGCGGCTGGACCGCCTCGCGCTGCGCCTGGCGCGGCCCAGCGACGCGCTGGCCCGCCAGCGCCGCGCGCTGGACCTGCTGGCGCAGCGCGCCGCCGCCGCGCCGGTGCGCCGCATCGAGCTGCAGCGCCAGCGGCTGGCCCATGTCGCCGAGCGCCGCCGCCGCGCCGCCGCCGAGTTCACGCGCCGCCATGCGGCCCGGCTGGACGCGCTGCAGGCCCGCCTGCTGGCGCTGGATCCGCAGCATGTGCTGGCGCGCGGCTATGCCTGGCTGGACGACGGGCAGGGCGGCGCCATCACCTCGGTGCAGGCGCTGACGCCGGGACGCGAGCTGCGCGCGGTGCTGGCCGACGGCAGCGCGCCGCTGCAGGTACTGCCACCGCGACAGGGGTGATGCCCCCTCCCTACAATCCGCCGCGTCTTTTCCCACCCCATACACCGAGGACTCCACCATGGAACACACCCTGCCCCCGCTGCCCTATGCCATCGACGCGCTGGCCCCGCACTACAGCAAGGAAACCCTGGAGTACCACCACGGCAAGCACCACAACGCCTATGTCGTGAACCTGAACAACCTGCAGAAGGGCACCGAGTTCGAGCACATGACGCTCGAGGAGATCGTCAAGAAGAGCTCCGGCGGCATCTACAACAACGCCGCGCAGATCTGGAACCACACCTTCTTCTGGCACTGCATGAAGCCGCAGGGCGGCGGCGAGCCCAGCGGCGCGCTGGCCGCGGCGATCAACGCCAAGTGGGGCAGCTACGCCGCGTTCAAGGAAGCCTTCGTGAAGAGCGCCGTGGGCAACTTCGGCTCCGGCTGGACCTGGCTGGTCAAGAAACCCGACGGCAGCGTGGACATCGTCAACACCGGCGCCGCCGGCACGCCGCTGACCACCGCCGACAAGGCCCTGCTGACCGTGGACGTGTGGGAGCACGCCTACTACATCGACTACCGCAACCTGCGCCCGAAGTTCGTCGAGACCTTCCTCTCCAACCTCGTGAACTGGCAGTTCGCCGAAGCCAACTTCGCCTGAGCGCGCGGCGCCGCGAAACGGAAAAGGCCGGTCGGGTGACCGGCCTTTTTTTTTGTGGGCGATGCCGGATTACAGGCTGGCCATGTCGATCACGAAGCGGTAGCGCACGTCGGAGCGCTCCATGCGCTCGAAGGCCTCGTTGATCTGGTCCATGCGGATCATTTCGCAGTCGGGCAGGATGTTGCGGCGCGCGCAGAAATCCAGCATCTCCTGCGTCTCGGGGATGCCGCCGATCATCGAGCCCGCGATGCGGCGGCGGCCCATGATGGCGGGCACGGTGAAGAGCTCGTCCATGTTGCCGAGCTGGCCGACCAGCACCAGCGTGGCGTCGATGTCCAGCAGCGGGATGTAGGGGTTGATGTCGTGCTTGACGGGCACGGTGTCGATGATCACGTCGAAGCCGTTGGCGGCCGCCTTCAGCGCCTTGGCGTCCGAGGTGTCCAGCAGCCGGTCGGCGCCCAGCGCCAGCGCGTCGGCCTCCTTGGCCTTGGAGCGGCTCAGCACCGTGACGTGCGCGCCCATGCCCACGGCCAGCTTGACGGCCATGTGGCCCAGGCCGCCCAGGCCGACCACGCCGACGCGGCTGCCGGGGCCGACGTTCCAGGTGCGCAGCGGCGAGTAGGTGGTGATGCCCGCGCACAGCAGCGGCGCGGCGCGCGCCAGGTCCAGCCCGTCGGGCATGCGCAGCACGAAGTCGTCCTTCACCACGATGTGCTTGGCGTAGCCGCCGTAGGTGGTCTCGCCGGTGACGCGGTCGCGGCCGTTGTAGGTCTCGGTGAGGATCTCGCGGCACATGTGCTCGTTGCCGTGGTGGCACTGGTCGCAGTGCTGGCAGCTGTCGACGAAGCAGCCCACGGCCACGTGGTCGCCCAGCTTGAACTTCTTGACGTCGGGGCCGATGGCGGTGACGCGGCCGACGATCTCGTGGCCCGGCACCACCGGGTACATCGCGCGGCCCCAGTCGTTGCGGGCCATGTGCAGGTCGGAGTGGCAGACGCCGCAGTAGAGGATCTCGATGCCCACGTCGTCGGGCCGCAGCTCGCGGCGCTCGATGGTGTGGGGGGCCATGGGGGAGGTGGCCGACTGGGCGGCGTAGCTGGCGGTTTTCATGGGTCTGGGCTCCGTCAAGGAATGGTGGCTGCCTGCGCTCGACCGGCAAGTGCGGGCAACCGACTCGGCTAGGAAAAAGGGCGATCGGGGGAAGGCGATGGCGAGGCGGCGATCAGAGCGCCTGGGCCGTATTCTTCAACGCGCCCGGGATGGCCGTGTCCTCGCCGCGCGCGCGCCAGGTTGCGAGGTCGCGGTGGCGGGAGGCCACGGCGCCTTCCCAGAGCTGGTAGGCATCTTCGCCCAGCATCAGGCGCACCGGGGCGGTGTCGCCGTCCACCATGTCGATGACGACCTGCATGCCCTTGGCCGCATCGCCCATCTGCTGGCCGTCCTGGGTGGTGAAGTACTCGTCCAGGCCGGCGTCCAGCGGCGCGTAGTCGGCGATGCGGCCCTCGGCCTTCATCGCGGCCGCGCCCGCGAAGCCGGTGCGGAAGGCGCCCGGCTCGACCAGCGTGACGCGCACGCCGAAGGGCTTGACCTCGTGGTGTAGCGCCTCGGTGAAGCCCTCCAGCGCGAACTTGGACGCGCAGTACAGGCCGTTGCCGGGGAAGGCGACGAGGCCGGCGATGCTGGTCAGGTTCAGGATGTGGCCGGCCTTGCGCGCGCGCATCTGCGGCAGCACCTCGCGCGACAGCTCGGCGGCGGCGAAGAAGTTCAGCTCCATGTTGGCGCGGATCTGCGCCGGGCTGAACGCCTCCAGCGCGCCGTAGGCGCCCGCGCCGGCGATGTTGGCCAGCACGTCGATGCGGCCGAACCGGTCCGTGGCGGCCTGCAGCGCCGCGGCGCGCGAGGCGGCGTCGGTCACGTCCAGCTGCAGCGCCAGCGCGCGTTCGCCATGGGGCGCGGCGAGGGCCTGCAGCGGCGCCAGGCGGCGTGCGGTCAGCACGGCGCTGTCGCCGCGGGCCAGGACGGCCTCGGCCAGCGCCTTGCCGAAGCCGGACGAGGCGCCGGTGATGAACCAGATCTTGCTCATGTGGATGTCCTTGAAAGGTGAGGGGGAAGGGTCAGAGGGGCGTGTCGGCCACGCCGCCGTCGGCGCGCAGGGCCGCGCCGGTGGTGCCCGAGGACAGCGGCGAGCAGGTGTAGAGCACCAGGTTGGCCACTTCCTGGGCGGTCTGGAAGCGCCGGGTGATCGACGAGGGGCGGAGCGTCTTCAGCACCTCGGTGCCGATGTCGGCGATGGGCTTGCCGGTGCGTTCGGTCTCGGCCTTGAGCATGTCCTCCACGCCCTCGCTCAGCGTCGGGCCGGGCAGCACCGCGTTGACGGTGACGCCCGTGCCGGCCATGGTCTTGGCCAGGCCGCGCGACAGGCCCAGCAGGGCGGTCTTGGTGGTGGCGTAGTGCAGCATGTCGGGCGGGGTGCTGATGCCGCACTCCGAGCCGATCATGACCACGCGGCCCCAGTCGCGTTCGCGCATGCCGGGCAGGTAGGCGCGCGACAGGCGCACGCAGGACATGATGTTGACGGCCCAGTAGCGGTCCCAGGCCTCGTCGCTCAGGTCGAAGAAGTCCGCCGTCTCGAACAGGGCGGCGTTGTTCACCAGGATGTCGCAGTGCGGCACCTGCCCGACGAGGCGCGCGCAGCCCTCGGCGCTGCCCACGTCGGCGGCCACGCCGCGCACCTGGGCGCCGGGGTGCTGGGCCTGGAGCCTGGCGACGGCCGCGGCCACCTTGGGCTCGCCACGGCCGTTGACGACGACATTGGCGCCCTCCCGCAGCAGCGAGGCGGCGATGGCGTGGCCGATGCCCTGGGTGGCGCCGGTGACGACGGCGGTCTTGCCGTTCAGATCGAATTGCATGGGGGGTGTTCCTTTCAGGCAAAAGCATCGACGCCGGTCAGCTGGGCCGACAGCGTCCACAGGCGCTCGGCCTGTGCGGGGGCGATGGCGTAGCTGCGCACGCCGGACTCGATGGGCTGGGGGCTGTCATCGTGCACGGCCACGTCGCAGTCTTCGCAGTACAGCCCGCCGTGGCCGTCGAGCAGCGCCGAGGTGGCGGCCCACACCGTGGTGGCCGCGCCCTGCGGCGCCGTCTTGAAGGTCGGGTCGATCACGTCGCCCTGGTCGTTGAGCCAGCCCAGCGACCTCATCTCGCCCAGGTCCATGTGGCGTTGCAGCGGCGTGTAGATCTTGCCCGGATGCACCGAGAACGAACGCACGCCCTGGGCCTGCCCCAGCGTGTCGAGCTGCTTGGCGAACAGCGCGATCGCCGTCTTGGACTGGCCGTAGGCCAGCCACTTGTCGTAGCCGGTGTCGAACTGCACGTCGTCCCAGCGCATGGGGCAGTAGTGATGGCCCATGGACGACAGCGACACGACGCGCGCGCCGCGGGCGATGGCCGGCCACAGCCGGTTGACCAGCGCGTAGTGGCCCAGGTGGTTGGTGCCGAACTGCGACTCCCAGCCCGGGCCCACGCGGGTTTCGGGGTTGGCCATCACGGCGGCGTTGCAGATGACGATGTCGGCCCGGCGGCCGCTGGCGACGAAGCGTTCGGCGCAGGCGCGCACGCTGGCCGGGTCGGCCAGGTCGAGCCGATCGACCTCGACCTGGGGCATGCCTTCGAGCGCCTGGCGCGCCGCCCCGGGGCTGCGCGCCAGCACCAGCACGTGCGCGCCGGCGCCGGCCAGCGCCCGGGTGGTTTCCAGGCCCAGGCCGGAGTGGCCGCCGGTGACGATGGCCAGCTTGCCGGCCAGGTCGATGCCGGCCACCACGTCGGCGGCGGTGCTGCGGAAGCCGAAGCCGGAGTTCAGCGGGGTTTGGGGATTCTGCATGGAGGCTGGCGGTTGGATGCCGGTCACAACCGGATCTCGACGACGTCGGCGCCATCGAAGGCCGTGTCCTCGCCGCGCGCGCGCCAGCGGTTCAGGTCGTCGATGCGCTGGGCGATGGTGGCGTCCCAGATCGAATATGCATCGCGGCCCAGCATCAGCCGCACCGGCGGCGCGTCGCTGGCCACCACCTCCAGCATGCGCTGCGCGGCCTTGGCCGGGTCGCCCATCTGCTGGCCGGCCGAAGTGGCCAGGTAGGTCTCGAAGGGCTCGACCATGGGGCGGTAGGCCTCGATGCGCTGCACCGGGCGCATGTTCACGTCGCCCGCGAACTCGGTGCGCAAGGCGCCCGGCTCGACCAGCGTGACGTGGATGCCCAGCGGCCGGGCCTCGATGGCCAGCGCCTCGGTCCAGCCCTCGAGGGCGAACTTGGCCGCGCAGTAGGGGCCGGCGGCGTTCATGGCCACCAGGCCGGCGATGCTGCTCACCGTGAGGATGCGGCCCGCGCCCTGCTTGCGCATCTGCGGCAGCACGGCGCGGCTCATCTCGGCGGCGGCGAAGAAATTCAGCTCCATCTGCTCGCGCAGCTGATCGAGGCTGAACTCCTCGCAGGCGCCGGCCACGGCCTGCTCGCGCGCGGCGGCGTCGGTCACGTCCACGGCCAGCGGCAGCACGCGGTCTTCGTGGCCGTGCGCGATGGCCTGCAGCCGGTCCAGCCGGCGCGCGGTGATGACGGCGATGTCGCCGTTGGCGATGACCGCCTCGGCCAGGGAGCGGCCGAAGCCGGACGAGGCGCCGGTGATCAGCCAGACCTTCTTGGTGGGATACATGTTTGCTTTCTTGGATTGAAGAACGGCGCGCCGTCCATCGGCAGGTGGCGAAACGGCCGCCTGCTGCGCGGGCCGCCGGCGATCACTGCGGCCGGGGCGTGCGCCACCAGCGGCGGCCTGGCTGCGGCGCGTCCAGGTCCACGCGCTCGCCGAACACCGGCGTGGCGACCGGCACGCCCTGCTCGTCGGCAAGGCGCAGCACCTGCTCGAACGGGTCCTGCCAGACGTGCAGGGCCAGGTCGAAAGTGCCGTTGTGGATCGGCAGCAGCCAGCGGCCGCGCAGATCCTGGTGGGCCTGCACGACCTGCGCGGGCAGCAGGTGCACGTAGCGCCACCGCGCGTCGTAGGCGCCGGCCTCGATCAGGGTCAGGTCGAAGGGGCCGAGGCGCCGGCCGATCTCGGCGAAGCCGCCGAAATAGCCGCTGTCGCCGCTGAAGAACAGCCGGTAGGCGTCGTCCTGGATCACCCACGACACCCACAGCGTGCGGTTCGCATCCGACAGCGTGCGGCCGGAAAAATGCTGCGCGGGCGTGGCCGTGAGCTTCAGTCCCTCGACCTCCACGCACTGCCACCAGTCGAACTGCCGGATCTTGGCGCGGTCTATGCCCCAGCCGGCCAGCCGGTCGCCCACGCCCAACGGCACCAGGAAGGCCTGCGCCTTGCCGTCCAGCGCGCGCAGCGCGGCCGGGTCCAGGTGGTCGTAGTGGTCGTGCGAGAGGATCACGGCACGCAGCGGCGGCAGCTCGTCCAGCGCGATGGGCGGCGCGTGGAAGCGCTTCGGGCCCAGGAACTGGACGGGCGAGGCGCGCTCGGCGAACACCGGGTCGGTCAGCCACCAGTGGCCGCGCAGCTTCATCAGCAGCGTGGAATGGCCCAGGCGGTAGAGGCTGCGGTCGGGCGCGGCGTCCAGCTCCGCGCGGGTCAGGCGCTGCACCGGCAGCGGCGCGCCGGGCACGGTGCCGCCGGGCTTGTTGACGAACACGTCCCACCACACGCGCAGCGTGGACTCGGGCATGTCGCCCGGGCCGGGCGGCCGCGGGTTGTGGAAGCGCCCGTCGCGCCATTGCGGCGATGCCGGGTAGTCGGCGATCACGGGACTGAACATCGCAAGAACCCCCCAGGCCATGAGGGCGATGAGCACCAGCCCGCCGGCGAGGCGGGCGGGTGAGAAACGGCGGCGCCTCGCCACGCCTTACGCGCCCAGGTGCTGCTTGTAGAACGGCACCAGCTGGGCGAGCGCCTGGCCGGTGGCCTCGGGCTCGTCGTACAGCGCGTAATGGCTCTTGCCCGGCACGATCTGCAGGCTCTTCTGGCTGGAACGGGCGCGGCCATACAGCTCCAGGCCGTCGCGGTAGGAGCCGAAGCCGCCCGGCACGCCGCCGATGACGATGTGCAGCGGCTGGGTCAGCAGCACTTCGACGAGGTGGAAGGCGTCCCAGCCCACGGCGGCGCCGGTGCTGGTCAGGCGCAGCTTGTTCGGCGAGCCCGGCTGCTGGCCGCGCGGCGTGGTGTAGTACTGCACGGCTTCGACGACGTCGATGTCGTCGAGGCCGGCCTTCGCGCGCTCGGCCTCGGAGCCGGGGATGTAGCCGACGATCAGCGGCTCGGCGCCGCGCGCCTCGGCGGTGCGCTGGCGGGCGATGGCGTCCAGCGTCTTGATCGCGGCGTCGGGCGTCATGTCGCCCTCGCGCATCAGGCGGCCGTAGTTGGCGCCCACGACGGTGCCCACGGCCTTGAAGCGGCGGTCGGTCATCGCGGCGCTGACGGCATAGCCGCCGCCGCCGCAGACGCCCAGCACGCCGATCTTGTCCTCATCGACGTAGGGCAGCGTGACCAGGTAGTCCACCGCGCAGCGGAAGTCCTCGACGCGGGTGGCCGGGTCTTCCAGGAAGCGCGGTTCGCCGCCGCTGGCGCCCTGGGTGGAGGCGTCGAAGGCCAGCGTGATGAAGCCGGCCTTCGTCAGCGCCTCGCCGTAGATGGCGCCCGAGGTCTGCTCCTTGCAGCTGCTGATCGGGTGGGCGCAGACGATGGCGGGGTACTTCTTGGCGGGGTCGAAGCCTTCGGGCAGGCGCAGCGCGGCGGCCACGTCCCAGCTGCGGTTCTTGAATGTCACCAGTTCCATCGTTCGATCTCCTTGCGGGTTGCGGGGGTGTGAGCGTTGGAACGGATTCTGGGGAGGTGCCGATATTTCGTGTAGAGGTCTATATGTGGATGCTGCTATTCATCCGGCTAATCAATGGCGGGCGCTCAAGCGCCTGCGGCCCGGTCGCCGGCCAGGATCCAGCCCGCCGCCTTCTCCGCGATCATCAGCGTCGGGCTGTTGGTGTTGCCGCTGGTGATGGTGGGCATCACGCCCGCGTCCGCGACGCGCAGGCCGGCGACGCCGCGCACCCGCAGGCGGCTGTCCACCACGGCCAGGGGGTCGTCCGCGCGCCCCATCCGCGTCGTGCCGACCGGGTGGAAGATGGTGCTGGCGATGTCGCCGGCCAGGCGCGCGAGCTCCTCGTCGCTCTGGTACTGCGCGCCGGGCTTGAACTCCTCGGGCCGGTAGCGGGCCAGCGCCGGCTGGGCGGCGATGCGGCGCGTCAGGCGCAGGCTGTCGGCGGCGACCTGGCGGTCCTGCGGCGTGCTCAGGTAGCGGGGCGCGATGGCGGGCGCGTCGTGCGGGTCGGGGCTGCACAGCGTGACGCTGCCGCGGCTGGTCGGGTTGAGGTTGCAGACGCTGGCGGTGAAGGCCGGGAAGCTGTGGAGCGGGTCGCCGAAGGCGTCCAGGCTGAGCGGCTGCACGTGGTACTGCAGGTTGGCGTGCGGCTGGCCCGGGTCGCTGCGGGCGAAGGCGCCGAGCTGCGAGGGCGACATGCTCATCGGCCCGCTGCGCGTGAGCAGGTACTCCAGCCCGATGCGCGCCTTGCCGGCGAGCGAGGACGCCAGCACGTTCAGCGTGCGCACGCCCTGCACCTTGAAGACGGCGCGGATCTGCAGGTGGTCCTGCAGGTTGGCGCCGACGCCCGGCAGGTCGGCGACGACGTCGATGCCGTGCGCCTGCAGCAGCGCGCCGGGCCCGAGGCCCGAGAGCTGCATCAAGTGCGGCGAGCCGATGGCGCCGGCGCACAGCACGACCTCCCGGGCGGCATGGGCCACCACGCGCTGCCGGCCGTCCCAGACCTCGACGCCGGTGCAGCGCAGCCCGCCGTCCGGGCCGCGTTGCGTCAGCAGGCGCGTGGCCTGCGCGCGGCGCCAGAGCCGGAAGTTGGGCCGGGCCGTGCAGGCCGGGCGCAGGAAGGCCTTGGCGGTGTTCCAGCGCCAGCCGGACTTCTGGTTGACCTCGAAATAGCCGACGCCCTCGTTGTCGCCGCGGTTGAAGTCGGCCGTCGCGGGGAGGCCGGCCTGCTGGGCGGCCGCGGCGAAGGCGTCGAGGATGTCCCAGCGCAGGCGCTGCTTCTCCACGCGCCATTCGCCGCCGTGGCCGTGGAAGCGGCCGAAGTCGGCGTCGCGCGCGGCGGCCTGCCGCGCGTCGCCCAGGCAGTGGTCCTCGTGGCGCATGAAGTCGGGCAGCACCTGCGCCCAGCGCCAGGCGTCGTCGCCGGTCAGGTCGGCCCAGTGCTCGTAGTCGCGCGCCTGGCCGCGCATGTAGATCATGCCGTTGATGCTGGAGCAGCCGCCCAGCACCTTGCCGCGCGGGTAGCGCAGCCGGCGGCCGTTCAGGCCGGCGTCGGGCTCGGTCTGGAAGCACCAGTCGGTGCGCGGGTTGCCGATGCAGTAGAGGTAGCCCACCGGGATGTGGATCCAGTGGTAGCTGTCCCGGCCGCCGGCCTCGATGAGCAGCACCCGGTGGCGCGGGTCGGCCGACAGCCGGTTCGCCATCAGGCAGCCCGCCGTGCCGGCGCCGACGACGATGTAGTCGACGCCCGTGTCCGCGCTCATGGCCGTCATTGCGCGGTCGGCATCGTGAACTCGGCGCCCTGGGCGATGCCCTGGGGCCAGCGCTGCATGATGGACTTCTGCTTGGTGTAGAAGCGCACGCCCTCCGCGCCGTAGGCGTGCATGTCGCCGAACAGGCTCTTCTTCCAGCCGCCGAAGCCGTGCCAGGCCATCGGCACCGGGATCGGCACGTTGATGCCCACCATGCCCACCTGCACGCGGCGCCCGAACTCGCGCGCCGCGTGGCCGTCGCGCGTGTACAGGCTCACGCCGTTGCCGAACTCGTGCGCGTTGACGAGCGCGACCGCCTCGGCGAAGTCCCTGACGCGCACGACGGCCAGCACCGGCCCGAAGATTTCCTCCCGGTAGATGCGCATCGCCGGCGTGACGTGGTCGAACAGCGTGCCGCCGAGCCAGAAGCCGCCCGAGGTGTCGGCGCCGGTGGCCGCGCCGGCCTGGGCGCCGTCGAACCGGCGGCCGTCCACCAGCAGCCGCGCGCCTTCCTGCTCGCCCAGCGCGATGTAGCGGCTGATGCGCTCGTGCGCGGCGCGCGACACGATCGGCCCCATCTCGGCGGCCAGGTCCTCGCCGTCGAGCACCTTCAGCGCCCGCGTGCGCTCGACGAGCCGGGGCACGACCCGGTCGGCCGCGTCGCCCACCAGCACCGCCACCGAGATCGCCATGCAGCGCTCGCCGGCCGAGCCGTAGGCGGCGCCGATCAGCGCGTCCACGGCCTGGCCGATGTCCGCGTCCGGCATCACCACCAGGTGGTTCTTGGCGCCGCCCAGCGCCTGCACGCGCTTGCCCTGGCGCGCGCCGGCCTCGTAGATCGCGTTGGCGATCGGCGTGGAGCCGACGAAGCTGACGGCCTTCACGTCCGGGTGCTCGATCAGCGCGTCCACGGCCTCCTTGTCGCCCTGCACGACGTTGAACACGCCGTCCGGCAGGCCGGCCTGGCGCAGCAGGTCGGCGAGCAGCAGCGCGGGCGACGGGTCGATGGGGCTGGGCTTGAGCACGAAGGTGTTGCCCGCCGCGATGGCCAGCGGGAACATCCACGCCGGCACCATCACCGGGAAGTTGAACGGCGTGATGCCGGCCACCACGCCGAGCGGCTGGCGCAGCGTCCAGTTGTCGATGTGGGTGGACACCTGGTCCGTGAAGTCGCTCTTCAGCAGCTGCGGGATGCCGCAGGCGAACTCGACGATCTCGATGCCCCGCGTCACCTCGCCCTGCGCGTCGGTGAACACCTTGCCGTGCTCGGCGGTGATCGCGTGGGCCAGCGCATCGCGGTGCTGGTTGAGCAACTCCAGGAACTTGAACAGCACGCGCGCGCGGCGGATGGGCGGCGTGTCGGCCCATGCCGGGAAAGCGGCCTGCGCGGCGGCCACGGCCAGGTCCACGTCGGCCCGGCCGGCGAGCGCCACGCGGCCCGTCACCCGCCCCGTCGCGGGGTTGGTCACGTCCTGCGTGCGGGGCGAGCTGCCCGTGACGAGGCGGCCGCCGATGAAGTGGTCGATATTCGTGATGCTCATGAGGTTCTCCGGTGAAGCCCGCAGTTTTCCCAGGACGGCGCTGCAAATCCAATGAGAATTTCGGCGCCGCCGTATAAGAGCGGCAAATAATCAGCCCATGTCCAGGCTGTCCCAGTTGCCCGTCGACCCGCAGGCGCTGCGGGCCTTCACCACCGTCGCGCGCGAGGGCAACGTCTCGCGCGCGGCCGAGCGCCTGCACCTGAGCCAGCCGGCGGTCAGCCTGCAGCTCAAGGCGCTGGCCGAGGCCACGGGCCTGAAGCTGCTGCGCCGCACGCCGCAGGGCATGGCGCTGACGCCCGACGGCGCCGCGCTGCTGCCGCTGGCCGACAAGGCGCTGGCCGGGCTGGGCGAGTTCGCCAGCGCCGCCGCGGCGCTGCTGACCACGGTGCGCGGCCGTTTGCGCATCGGCACCATCCTCGACCCGGAGTTCACCCGGCTGGGCGCCTTCCTGCGCCAGCTCGTCGAGTCCAGCCCGCAGATCGACACCCAGCTGCGCCAGGACATGAGCGGCGAGGTGCTGGCGCTGATCGCCGGCGGCCAGCTCGACGCCGGCTTCTTTCTCGACCTGCCCGACGAGCCGGTCGGCGCGCCCTGGGCGCGCCGCACGCTCACGCGCTTCAGCTACCGCGTGCTGGCGCCGGCCGGCTGGGGGCCGCAGGTGCGCGGCAAGGACTGGAAGGCGCTGGCCGCGCTGCCCTGGCTGGGCACGCCGCCGTCCAGCGTCCACCACCGGCTGCAGCGCCGCGTGTTCGGGCCGGGCTCGGCGTCCGGCCTCGAGCCGCAGCGGGTGGCGCTGGTCGACCAGGAGTCGTCCATGCTCGACCTGGTGCGCAGCGGCGTCGGGCTGTCGCTGGTGCGCGAGTCCATCGCGCTGCACGAGGCGCACTCGCGCGGGCTGGTGATGGCCGACCGCGTCGCGCTGGACTGCGAGCTGAGCTTCGTCTGCCGCGCCGAGCGCCGGGCCGAGCCGGTCATCGCCGCGGCGCTGGCGGCGCTGGACGCGGTGTGGCTCTGAGGCATGGCAATCGCCGGCGCCTTGATGCAGGTCATGGGCGCGGCCGGGCGAGGCTGCGAAGATGCGCAGCGTGAGCGTTCCGCCCCCCGGTCTGCGCGCGGCCGACGCCGACGCGCGGCTCCTCGCCCCCTTCACGACCTGGCCGGACGGCCCGGACGGCATCGCCGTGTCCCAGTTGCAGGTGGCCGGCATCCACTGCGCGGCCTGCTCGGGGATCATCGAGGCGGCGCTGCTGGCGCTGCCCGGCGTGGCGGCCGCGAGCGTGAACCCGGCGGCGGGCCGGCTGGCGCTGCGCTGGCGGCCGTCGCGGCTGGCGCTGGCCGACGTGCTGGCCGCGCTGCAGGCCGCCGGCTACCGCGCCAGCCCGGACGTGGCCGCGCCCGCGCGCGAGCTGCGCCGCCAGGAGCGGCGCCAGGCGCTGTGGCGGCTGTTCGTCGCCGGCTTCCTGATGATGCAGGTCATGATGCTGGCCACGCCTGCCTACGTGGCCGCGGCCGGCGAGCTGGCGCCGGACCTGGACCGGCTGCTGCGCTGGGGCAGCTGGGTGATGACGCTGCCGGTGATGGCGTTCTCCGCCGGCCCCTTCTTCAGCGGCGCGTGGCGGCAGCTGCGCGCCGGGCGGCTGGGCATGGACGTGCCGGTGGCGCTGGGCATCGCCGTCACCTTCGTCGCCAGCACCGGCGTGCTGTTCGACCCGGGCGGCCTGTTCGGCCACGAGGTGTATTTCGACTCGCTGACCATGTTCGTCGCGCTGCTGCTGCTGGCGCGCTGGTTCGAGCTGGGCGCGCGCCACCGCGCGGCCGAGGCGCTGGAGGCCGTGGCCGGCGCGCTGCCCGCCGTGGCCGAGCGGCTGTTGGACGAGGGCGGCAGCGAGCGCGTGCCGCCCGAGGCGCTGCGCGTGGGCGACCGGCTGCGCGTGGCGGCCGGCGAGGCCTTCGCGGCGGACGGCCGGGTGCTGTCCGGCCGCGGCTGGGTCAACGAGGCGCTGCTGACCGGCGAGTCCGCCCCCGTGGCCAAGGCGGCGGGCGACGCGGTGGTGGCGGGCAGCATCAACGGCGACGGCGTGCTGGTGGTGGCCGTGCAGCGCGTGGGCGAGGACACGACGGCCCAGGGCATCGTGCGGCTGATGCAGCAGGCGCAGGGCCAGCGGCCGCCGGCCGGCAGCGTGCTGGACGGCGTGGCCACCTGGTTCACGGCGGTGGTGCTGCTGCTGGCGCTGGGCGCGGGCCTGGCCTGGTGGTGGATCGAGCCGTCGCGCGCGGTGGCGGTGGCCGTGGCGGTGCTGATCGTGACCTGCCCCTGCGCGCTGACGCTGGCCGCGCCCGCCGCCTGGCTGACGGCCAGCGGCGCGCTGGCGCGGCGCGGGCTGCTGCTGGCCGAGCTGTCCGCGCTGGAGCGGCTGTGCGCGGTGGACACCGTGGTGTTCGACAAGACCGGCACGCTCAGCGAGGACCGGTTGCGGCTGCGCCGCCACTGGGCGCGCGGCGCGGGTGCCGATGCCGACGCGCTGCTGGCCGCCGCGCGCAGCCTGGCGGCGCTGTCGCGCCACCCGCATGCGCGCGCGCTGGCCGGGGAGGGCGGCGAGGCCCCGGCGGGCGACTGGCACGAGGTGCACGAGGTGCCGGGCCACGGCATCGAGGCGCTGGACGCGGGCGGCCGCCGCTGGCGGCTGGGCGCGTCGGCCTGGGTCGGCGACGCGCCGGACCCGGCGGCGCGGCTGGCGTTCGGCGACGGGGCCGGCCGCGTGCTGTGGCTGGACCTGGCCGAGCTGCCGCGCGCCGACGCGGCCGAGGCCGTGGCCGCGCTGGCGGCCAGCGGCCGGCGCGTGCGGCTGCTGTCGGGCGACCAGCCGGCCGCCGTGGCGCGCATGGCCGGGGCGCTGGGCATCGCGCAGTGGCAGGCCGGCGCGGCGCCGCAGGCCAAGCTGGCCGCCGTGCGCGCCTGGCAGGCGGCGGGCGAGCGCGTGCTGATGGTGGGCGACGGCATCAACGACGCGCCGGTGCTGGCCGCGGCCGACGTGCGCATCGTCATGGGCGAGGGCGCGATGCTGGCGCGCAGCGCGGCGGATGCGCTGCTGGTGTCCAACCGGCTGCTGGCCGTGCCGCAGGCGCTGGCGCTGGCGCAGAAGACGCGCCGCGTGCTGCGCCAGAACCTGGCCTGGGCGGCGCTGTACAACCTGGCCTGCGTGCCGCTGGCGCTGGCCGGCTGGCTGCCGCCGCTGGCCGCGGGCGTGGGCATGGCGGCGAGCTCGCTGTTCGTCGTGCTGAACGCGCAGCGCCTGAACCGCTGACCCGTCGATGGACATCCTCTACCTGCTGATCCCGTTCTCCGTCGTGCTGGTGCTGGTGATCGTGGCCGTGTTCGGCTGGGCGGTGCACAGCGGCCAGCTGGACGGCTTCGAGGACGAGGCTGAACGCATCCTGCTTGACGAGGATCAAGGCGCCGGGCGCGCCCCCCGAGAAGAATCCGTGAAATCAGACTGAAGGAGTCGCGATGTCGAACGAAAGAGCCCCGGCCACGACCGGGGCGGTGTATGAGGACGGGCCGGTGCGAGCTTTCGCGCTGGCCGCCGTCATTTGGGGGGTGGTGGGCATGGCGGTGGGCGTGTTCATCGCCGCGCAGCTGGCCTGGCCGGAGCTGAATTTCGGCATCCCGTGGCTGAGCTACGGGCGCCTGCGGCCGCTGCACACCAACGCGGTGATCTTCGCGTTCGGCGGCTGCGCGCTGATGGCGACCTCCTACCACGTCGTGCAGCGCACCGGCCAGACGCGGCTGTTCGCGCCCAAGCTGGCCTGGTTCCATTTCTGGGCCTGGCAGGCGGTCATCGTCGCGGCGGCCATCACGCTGCCGCTGGGCTACACGCGCGGCAAGGAGTACGCCGAGCTGGAATGGCCGATCGGCGTGCTGATCACCATCGCCTGGGTGGCCTACGCCATCGTCTTCTTCGGCACGGTGGGGCGGCGCAAGATCCGCCACATCTACGTGGCCAACTGGTTCTTCGGCTCGTTCATCCTCGCCGTGGCGCTGCTGCACCTGGTCAACGGCGCGGTGCTGCCGGTCAGCCTGTGGAAGAGCTATTCCGCCTATGCCGGCGTGCAGGACGCGATGGTGCAGTGGTGGTACGGCCACAATGCCGTGGGCTTCTTCCTGACGGCCGGCTTCCTCGGGATGATGTACTACTACATCCCCAAGCAGGCCGAGCGGCCGGTGTACAGCTACCGGCTGTCCATCGTCCACTTCTGGGCGCTGATCTTCACCTACATGTGGGCCGGCCCGCACCACCTGCACTACACGGCGCTGCCGGACTGGGCGCAGAGCGTGGGCATGATCTTCAGCCTGGTGCTGCTGGCGCCGAGCTGGGGCGGCATGATCAACGGCATCATGACCCTGTCGGGTGCCTGGAACAAGCTGCGTGACGACCCCATCCTGAAGTTCCTCATCGTGTCGCTGTCGTTCTACGGCATGAGCACGTTCGAGGGGCCGATGATGTCGATCAAGACGGTCAATGCGCTGAGCCACTACACCGACTGGACCGTGGGCCACGTGCATTCCGGCGCGCTGGGCTGGGTGGGCCTGATCTCCATGGGCTCGCTCTACCACCTGATCCCGCGCATGTACGGCCGCACGGAGATGTATTCCAAGCGCGCCATCGAGCTGCATTTCTGGATCGCGACGCTGGGCATCGTGCTCTACATCGCCGCGATGTGGATCGCCGGCGTCATGCAGGGCCTGATGTGGCGCGCGGTCAACCCCGACGGCACGCTGGTCAACACCTTCGTCGAAAGCGTCAAGGCGACCTGGCCGTTCTACGTGATCCGCCTGGTCGGCGGGCTGATGTACCTGAGCGGCATGCTGGTGATGGCCTGGAACGTCGTCAAGACCATCCAGGCGGGCAAGCCGCAGCAGGTCCGCATTCCCCAAGTCCTGGCGCATGCCTGAGGAGACCCAGACATGAGCACTTCCAAAGAACGCTACACCGGCCACCAGCGCATCGAGACCAGCAACCTGCTGATGATCGTGCTGGTGCTGGTCACCGTCTTTATCGGCGGCTTCGTCGAGATCGTGCCGCTGTTCTTCCAGCGCTCGACCACGCAGCCGGCCCCCGGCCTGAAGCCCTACACGGCGCTGCAGGTCGCCGGGCGCGACATCTACGTCCGCGAGGGCTGCTACAACTGCCACTCGCAGATGGTGCGCCCGCTGCTGGCCGAGACGCTGCGCTACGGCGAGTATTCCAAGGCCGGCGAGTTCGTCTACGACCGCCCCTTCCAGTGGGGCAGCAAGCGTACCGGGCCGGACCTGCACCGTGTCGGCGGCAAGTACAGCGACGACTGGCACCGCCTGCACCTGAACAACCCGCGCGACCTGGTGCCGGAGTCCAACATGCCGGCCTACCCGTGGCTGGCCACGACGCCGGTGGACGCGGCCGGGCTGCCGGCCCGCATGAGCGCGCTGCGCACGCTGGGCGCGCCGTACAGCGACGCCGAGATCCAGGACGCGCCCAAGGCCGCGGCCGGCAAGACCGAGATGGATGCGCTGGTGGCCTACCTGCAAGTGCTGGGCACCGCCGGAAAGGGAGCTCCCCGTGGGAATCAATGAACTTCGCGTGGCCGTGACGCTGGTGTCGCTGGCCGTCTTCATCGGCATCGTCGTGTGGGCCTGGCGCGGCCGCTTCGAGGCCGCGGCCGAACTGCCGCTGCTGGGAGAAGAGCAATGAGCGACTTCTTCAACAATGGCTGGTCCATCTTCGTCGCCGCGGCCACCGTGCTGGGCCTCCTGGCCTGCCTGCTGCTGCTGGCGATCGCCAGCCGCCGCCAGCCCTCGGCGGCCGACAACACCACCGGCCACGTCTGGGACGAGGATCTGCGCGAACTGAACAACCCGCTGCCGATGTGGTGGATGGGCCTGTTCGTGCTGACCATCGTGTTCGCGGGCGCCTACCTGGCCCTGTACCCGGGCCTGGGCAGCGTGGCCGGCAAGCTGGGCTGGACGAGCACCGGCGAGCATGCCGCCGACGTCGCGCAGGCCCGCGCGGCGATCGCGCCGGTGTACGCCGGCTTCGCGCAGATGGCGCCGGAGCAGCTTGCCAAGGATCCCAAGGCCCATGCGATCGGCGAGCGGCTGTTCTCCAACAACTGCGCCACCTGCCACGGCTCGGACGCCAAGGGTTCCAAGGGCTTCCCCAACCTGACCGACGGCGACTGGCTGTGGGGCGGCAGCTTCGAGACCATCACCGAGACCATCACCAAGGGCCGCGAGGGCGTCATGCCGCCGATGGCCGCGGCGGTGGGCGGCGCGGACGACCTGCGCAATCTCGCGCACTACGTGCTGTCGCTGTCCGGCAGCCCGCACAACTCGCTGTACGCGCAGCTGGGCAAGCCCAAGTTCGCCGCCTGCGCGGCCTGCCACGGCGTCGGCGGCAAGGGCAACACCGCGCTGGGCGCGCCCAACCTCAGTGACCGCACCTGGCTGCACGGCTGGGGTGAGGAGGCGGTGGTGGCCATGATCACCAACGGCAAGCACAACGTGATGCCCGCGCACGGCGACCGGCTGACGCCCGAGCAGATCCGCGTGCTGGCGGCCTATGTGTGGGGGCTGTCGCAGTCGCAGGACGTCGCCGCGGCGCAGTGATGCCATGAGCGATCCCGCCCGGGGCGATGCCGCCCAGGTCATCCGGCTCTACAAGTCGGAAGACAAGATCCATCCCCGCTCGGTGGACGGCCTGTTCGCCCGCTGGCGCTGGGCGCTGGTGGCGCTGACGCAGGCCGTGTTCTACGGCCTGCCCTGGCTCAGCTGGGGCGACCGCCCGGCCGTGCTGTTCGACCTGGCCTCGCGGCGCTTCTACGTGTTCGGCCTGGTCCTGTACCCGCAGGACTTCGTCTACCTCACCGCGCTGCTGCTGGTGTCGGCCTACGGGCTGTTCCTGTTCACGGCCATCGCCGGCCGCGTCTGGTGCGGCTACGCCTGCCCGCAGACCGTCTACACCGAGCTGTTCATGCTCATCGAGCGCTGGTTCGAGGGCGACCGCAACGCGCGGCTGCGGCTGGAGAAGGCCGGCTGGTCCTGGAACAAGCTCTGGCGCAAGGGCGGCAAGCACGCCGTCTGGATCGCGCTGGCGCTGTGGACGGGCATCAGCTTCGTCGGCTACTTCACGCCTATCCGCGAGCTGCTCAGCCTGTCGTCGCTGGGCGGCTGGGAGGCCTTCTGGGTGCTGTTCTACGGCTTCGCCACCTGGGGCAACGCGGGCTTCATGCGCGAGCAGGTGTGCAAGTACATGTGCCCCTACGCGCGCTTCCAGAGCGCGATGTTCGACCGCGACACGCTGATCGTCAGCTACGACCCCGCGCGCGGCGAGCCGCGCGGCAAGAACGCGCAGCGCGGCAAGAAGGGCGAGGCGCGCAGCGCCGCGGTGGGCGACTGCATCGACTGCGGCCTGTGCGTGCAGGTCTGCCCCACCGGCATCGACATCCGCCGCGGCCTGCAGTACGAGTGCATCAGCTGCGCCGCCTGCATCGACGTGTGCGACGGCGTGATGGACAAGATGGGCACGCCGCGCGGGCTGATCCGCTATGACACGCAGAACGGCCTGGACGGCCAGTTCACCCGCGCGCAGCGCTGGCGCCGCGTGTTCCGGCCGCGCGTGCTGGTCTACAGCGC
The DNA here is from genome assembly GCF_047654785.1 of Roseateles sp. Lineage (GTDB taxonomy): Bacteria > Pseudomonadota > Gammaproteobacteria > Burkholderiales > Burkholderiaceae_C > Pelomonas. The sequence continues at coordinate 1,899,019 of NZ_JASGKQ010000003.1, read as the reverse complement.
GCTGCTGCTCGCGCTGACCGCCGGCATGGGCTGGAGCCTGATGAGCCGCCACGGCTTCCGCGTGGACGTGGTGCGCGACCGCGCCACGCTGGCGCGGCTGGTCGAGGACGGCTGGATCGAGAACCTCTACCGGCTGCAGCTGATGAACGCCACCGAGGCGCCGCAGCGGCTGAGCGTCACCGCCGAAGGCCTGACCGGCCTGCGGCTCAGCCGCGCCACCACCGTGACGCTGGCGCCCGCCGAGGCGCGCTGGGTGACCGTGGCGCTGCGCCTGCCGCCCGAGGCCGCCCAGCAGCTCAAGCCCGGCGCCCAGCCCGTGCGCTGGGTCATCCGCAGCGACGGTGGCGACACCGTGGCCGAGAAATCCACCTTCGTCGTGCCGCGCTGACGCGGCGGGAGACCTGCGATGTCCACCACCCCCTCCACCAAGCCCCCCCGTTCCTCCTCCGGCTGGCGCGAGCCCATGGTCTGGCTCGTCGTGGCCGGCCCGGTGTCGGTCATCCTGGCCAGCATCGTCACGGTGGTGCTGACGCTGCGCCACCCCGATCCGCCGCTGGTGCTGGGCACCGGCAGCGAGCAGGCGGCGGACGAGGCGCCCGCGCTGGCCGCCCGCAACCATGCCGCCACCGGCGTGCCGGGGGCGTCGCGGTGAACGGCGAGCAGGCCGGCCCTTCGCGCCTCGTGCGCTGCGCGTTCGCGGTGGGCTGGGCCTCCTTCCTCGCGGCCGGCGTGCTCGAGGCACTGGTGTTCGCGGTGGTGGACCCGCACGAGCTGCGCTGGTTCGGCGCGGCGCCGGTGGAGCTGTCGCCGCAGGCCGTCTACACGGTCAGCTTCCTGATCTTCTGGGGCGTGTGCGCGCTGGGCAGCAGCATCGCGCTGCTGCTGGTCAACCTGCCGACGCAGGAGCCACCGCCGGAGCGGCGCTCGCCGGACTGGCCGCGCTGACCGGCGCTTGCCGGCCGAGGCAGCCCTGGGCCGTGGGCCTTCCGCTCAGCAGCGGCTGTTGTTCACCAGCGCCTGCAGCCCCGGCTGGTCCAGGATGCGCAGCTGGCGCTGCTTGACCTCCATCAGCCCGTCCTCCTGGAACTTGCTGAAGGTGCGGCTCACCGTCTCCAGCTTCAGCCCCAGGTAGCTGCCGATCTCCTCGCGCGTCATGCGCAGCACCAGGCTGGACGCCGAGAAGCCGCGCGCCTGCAGGCGCTGCGTCAGGTTCAGCAGGAAGGCGGCGAGCCGCTCCTCCGCGCGCATGTTGCCGAGCAGCAGCATGACGCCGTGGTCGCGCACGATCTCGCGGCTCATGATGCGGTGGAAGGAGTGCTGCAGCGACGTGAACTCGCGCGACAGGTCTTCCAGCTGGCCGTAGGGGATGACGCAGACCGACGAGTCCTCCAGCGCGACGGCGTCGCAGTGGTGGTGGTCGCTGCTGATGCCGTCCAGCCCCAGCAGCTCGCCGGCCATCTGGAAGCCGGTGACCTGGTCGCGGCCGTCCTCGCTGCCCACGCAGGTCTTGAAGAAGCCGGTGCGCACCGCGTACAGCGCCTCGAAGCGCTCGCCGTTGCGGAACAGGTGCTCGCCGCGCGGCACCGCGCGGCGCTTGGCGACGAGGCCTTCCAGCTGGTCCAGCTCATGGGCGTTCAGGCCGACGGGCAGGCACAGCTCGCGCAGGTTGCAGCTGGCGCAGGCCACCTTCAGCGGCTCGACGGCGACGGGGGCGATGGGGGCGGTAGACATCGGGCGATTATCCGCATGCGCGCCGCGCACCGTGGCAAAGGCCCGCCGGGGGAGCGCGGCGGCCGGGGCCTGCACCGGGGCTTGACGTGGATCAACACCCCGCCGCCAGCGTCTCGGCACAGTGCCGCCATGGCTGCTGTGACCGACCGCCCCCTCGACGACGACCTGCTTCAATACAACCTGAAGCGCCACGACGTGGCCGGGCCGCGCTACACCTCCTACCCCACGGCCGACCGCTTCGTGGAGGCGCACCAGGCGCCGCAGCACCTGCAGGCGCTGGCCCAGCGCGGCACGGCGCAGCCGCTGTCGGTGTACGTCCACGTGCCGTTCTGCGAGCAGCTCTGCTACTACTGCGCCTGCAACAAGATCATCACCAAGCACCACGAGCGCGCGGCGCCCTACCTGGCGCTGCTGGACGTGGAGATGGACCTGGTGGCCGGTGCGCTGGGCGGCGCCGCGCCGGTGTCCCAGCTGCACCTGGGCGGCGGCTCGCCGACCTTCCTGAGCGACGCCGAGCTGGGCGCGCTGATGGACGCGCTGCGCCGGCGCTTCCGGCTGCTGCCGGGTGCCGAACTGTCCATCGAGGTGGACCCGCGCACCGTGGACGCCACGCGCCTGGCGCACCTGCGGCAGCTGGGCTTCAACCGCCTGTCCTTCGGCGTGCAGGACTTCGACGCCGCGGTGCAGAAGGCCGTGCATCGCGTGCAGCCGTTCGAGCAGGTGCGGGCGCTGATGCAGACGGCGCGCGAGCTGGGCTTCTCGTCCACCAACGTCGACCTGATCTACGGCCTGCCGCTGCAGACCTCCGCGAGCTTCGCCCGCACCATCGCGCAGGTGGCCGAGCTGCGGCCCGACCGCATCGCCATGTACGCCTATGCGCACCTGCCGCAGCGCTTCAAGCCGCAGCGCCGCATCGCGGCCGAGCTGCTGCCGCCGGCCGGGGACAAGCTGGCCATGCTGTCCGGCGCCATCAGCGCGCTGCTGGGCGAGGGCTATGCCTACATCGGCATGGACCACTTCGCGCTGCCGGACGACCCGCTGGCCGTCGCCAAGCGCCAGGGCCTGCTGCACCGGGGCTTCCAGGGCTATTCCACGCAGCCGGACTGCGACCTCGTGGGCCTGGGCGTGTCCGCCATCAGCCGCGTGGGCGCCACCTATGCGCAGAACGCCAAGACGATGGCCGAGTACGAGGACGCGCTCAACCAGCGCCAACTGCCCGTGCAGCGCGGCCTGGCGCTGACGCGCGACGACCTGCTGCGCCGCGCCGTCATCATGGCGCTGATGTGCCAGGGGCGGCTGGAGTTCGAGTCCATCGCCGCGTCCTACCTGGTCGACGTGCCGGCCTATTTCGCGCCCGAGTTCGAGCGGCTGGCGCAGCTGGCCGCGCAGGGCCTGGTGGCACTGGAGCCGGGCGCCATCCAGGTCACGCCACTGGGCTGGTACTTCGTGCGCGCCGTGGCCATGGTGTTCGACCGTTACCTGCAGGCCGACGCCAGCCGCGAGCGCTTCTCCAAGATCATCTGAGAGACTCCGCGGATGAGTCTCGACGCCGCCCTGATCGGCTCGGCCGCGCTGATGGGCCTGGCCGCCGCGCCGCATTGCGCGGTGATGTGCAGCACGCCCTGCGCGCTGGCCGCGCGCGGCCGCGAGCAGCAGATGCGGCTGCTGGCCGGGCGGCTCGTGGGCTATGGCGCGGCGGGCGCCGTCGCGGCGGCCTCCGCGCAGGCGCTGGCGCGGCTGTCGCAGGGCGCGGCCGTGCTGCAGCCGCTGTGGGCGCTGCTGCAGGCGGCGCTGCTGGTGCTGGGCCTGAGCCTGCTGGTGCGCGGCCGCGTGCCGGTGTGGCTGGCCAATGTGCGCTGGCGGCCGGCGCCGGGCCGCAGCTTCGCGACCGGCCTGGCCTGGGTCGCCATGCCCTGCGGGCTGCTGCACGCGGCGCTGCTGCTGGCGGCCTTGTCGAACTCGCCGCTGGGCGGCGGTCTGGCGATGGCGGCGTTCGCGGCCACCAGCACGCTGGGCCTGGCCGTCGCGCCCGCCTGGGTCGCCCGGCTGCCGCGGCGCGTGGGCGATGCCTCGCCCGCGCTGCGCCTGGCCGGCCTGGGGCTGGTGGCGGCGTCCGGCTGGGCGCTGGCGCATGGCGTGTGGCAGCGCATCGCGGCGCTGTGCTGACGCGCCCCTAAACTCGCGCCCGGCGCCGCCGTATCCCCCGCATTCCCCGCGAAAGTCCAGCCATGTCCTCACACATCCAGGTGCCCGAAGGCGGCCTGAAGATCGCCGTCCGTGCCGACGGCTCGCTGAACGTGCCCGACCAGCCGGTCATTCCCTACATCGAGGGCGACGGCACCGGCGCGGACATCACGCCCGTCATGCTGAAGGTGGTGGACGCAGCCGTGGCCCGCGCCTACGGCGGCGCCAGGAAGATCCACTGGATGGAGGTCTATGCCGGCGAGAAAAGCACCCGCGTCTACGGCCCCGGCGTCTGGCTGCCCGAGGAGACGGTGGCCGCGCTGCGCGAGTACGTCGTCTCGATCAAGGGTCCGCTGACCACGCCGGTGGGCGGCGGCATCCGCTCGCTGAACGTCACGCTGCGCCAGGCGCTGGACCTCTACGTCTGCCTGCGCCCGGTGCGCTACTTCGACGGTGTGCCCAGCCCCGTGAAGGAGCCGCACAAGGTGGACATGGTCATCTTCCGCGAGAACTCCGAGGACATCTACGCCGGCATCGAGTACGAGGCCGGCAGCGAGCAGGCGCGCAAGCTCATCGCCTTCCTGCGCGACGAACTCGGCGCCCACAAGCTGCGCTTCCCCGACACCTCCGGCCTGGGCGTCAAGCCCGTGTCGCGCGAGGGCACCGAGCGCCTCGTCCGCAAGGCCATCCAGTACGCGATCGACCACGACCGGCCGAGCGTCACGCTGGTCCACAAGGGCAACATCATGAAGTTCACGGAAGGCGCCTTCCGGGACTGGGGCTATGCGCTCGCGCAGAAGGAATTCGGCGCCGAGCCCATCGACGGCGGCCCGTGGTGCCGGCTGCGCAACCCGAAGACCGGCCGCACCATCACCCTCAAGGACAGCATCGCCGACGCCTTCCTGCAGCAGATCATCCTGCGCCCGGCCGAGTACAGCGTCATCGCGACGCTGAACCTGAACGGCGACTACATCTCCGACGCGCTGGCCGCGCAGGTGGGCGGCATCGGCATCGCGCCGGGCGCCAACATGAGCGACTCCACCGCGCTGTTCGAGGCCACGCACGGCACGGCGCCCAAGTACGCCGGCAAGGACTACGTGAACCCCGGCTCCTCCATCCTGTCCGCCGAGATGATGCTGCGCCACATCGGCTGGACCGAGGCCGCCGACGTCCTCATCGGCGCGATGGAAAAGGCCATCCTGAGCAAGAAGGTGACCTACGACTTCGCCCGCCTGATGGACGGCGCGACGCAGGTGTCGTGCTCGGGGTTCGGGCAGGTCATGATCGACCAGATGGCGTGATCCGGCAGCGATCATGAAGAACGGGGCGCCGATGGCGCCCCGTTTCGTTGCCAGCCGTGGCCGGCGGTCAGCCCAGCGACGCCAGCACCGCGTTGAAGGTCGCGCTCGGGCGCATCACCGCTTCCAGCTTGGCGGCGTCCGGCAGGTAGTAGCCGCCGATGTCGGCCGGCTGGCCCTGCACGGCCTTGAACTCGGCGGCGATCTTGGCCTCGTTGCCTGCCAGCGCCTCGGCCACCGGCTTGAAGCGCGCGGCCAGTTCGGCGTCCTCGGCCTGCGCGGCCAACTCCTGCGCCCAGTACAGCGTCAGGTAGAAGTGGCTGCCGCGGTTGTCCAGCTCGCCGGTCTTGGGGTTGGGGCCCTTGCCGTTGTCCAGCAGCCGGCCGGTGGCGGCGTCCAGCGTCCTGGCCAGCACCTTGGCGCGGGCGTTGCCGTTCTTGAGCCCCAAGTCTTCCAGGCTCACGGCCAGCGCGAGGAATTCGCCCAGCGAGTCCCAGCGCAGGTGGTTCTCCTCCACCAGCTGCTGCACATGCTTGGGCGCCGAGCCGCCCGCGCCCGTCTCGTACATGCCGCCGCCGGCCATCAGCGGCACGATGGACAGCATCTTGGCGCTGGTGCCCAGTTCCATGATCGGGAACAGGTCGGTCAGGTAGTCGCGCAGGATGTTGCCGGTGGCGCTGATCGTGTCCAGCCCGCGGATCACGCGCTCCAGCGTGTAACGCATCGCGCGCACCTGGCTCATGATCTGGATGTCCAGCCCGGTCGTGTCGTGCTCGTGCAGGTACATCTTGACCTTGCGGATCAGCTGCGCCTCGTGTGGGCGGTAGGCGTCCAGCCAGAACACCACCGGCATGCCCGAGTTGCGCGCGCGGTTGACGGCCAGCTTCACCCAGTCGCGGATGGCGGCGTCCTTGCACTGGCACATGCGCCAGATGTCGCCCTGCTCGACGTCCTGGCTCAACAGCACCTCGCCGGTCTCCAGGTCGGTGATGTTGGCCACGCCGTCCTCGGGGATCTCGAAGGTCTTGTCGTGCGAGCCATATTCCTCGGCCTGCTGGGCCATCAGGCCGACGTTGGGCACCGTGCCCATCGTGCGCGGGTCGAAGGCGCCGTGCCACTTGCAGAAGTTGATCATCTCCTGGTAGATGCGGGCGAAGGTCGATTCCGGCATCACGGCCTTCACGTCCTTCAGCCGGCCGTCGGCGCCGTACATCTTGCCGCCGCTGCGGATCATGGCCGGCATCGAGGCGTCCACGATCACGTCGTTGGGCGAGTGGAAGTTGGTGATGCCCTTGGCCGAGTCCACCATCGCCAGCTCGGGGCGGTGCTCGTGGCAGGCGTGCAGGTCGCGCTTGATCTCGTCCTGCTTGGCGCTCGGCAGCGTGGCGATCTTGGTGTAGAGGTCCACCATGCCGTTGTTGACGTTGACGCCCAGCTCGTCGAACAGCTTGCCGTGCTTCTCGAAGGCCTCCTTGTAGAAGATCTTCACGCAGTGGCCGAACACGATGGGGTGGCTCACCTTCATCATCGTCGCCTTCACGTGCAGCGAGAACATCACGCCGGTCTTGCGCGCGTCCTCGATCTCCTTTTCGTAGAAGGCCAGCAGCGCCTTCTTGCTCATGAACATCGAGTCGATCACCTCGCGGTCCAGCAGCGACACCTTGGGCTTGAGCACGATGGTCTTGCCGCTCTTCGTGATGAGCTCCATCTTCACGTCGCGCGCGCGGTCCAGCGTCATCGACTTCTCGCCATGATAGAAGTCGCCGTCATGCATGTGCGACACATGCGAGCGCGACGCCTGGCTCCACTCGTCCATGCGGTGCGGGTTCTTGCGGGCGTACTCCTTGACCGCCTTGGGCGCGCGGCGGTCGGAGTTGCCCTCGCGCAGCACCGGGTTCACGGCCGAGCCGATGCACTTGTTGTAGCGGGCGCGGATGTCCTTCTCCTCGTCCGTCTGCGGCTTCTCGGGGAAGTCCGGGATCTTGTAGCCCTTGTCCTGCAGCTCCTTGATGGCGGCCTTCAGCTGCGCCACCGACGCGCTGATGTTGGGCAGCTTGATGATGTTGGCCTCGGGCTTGAGCGTCAGCTTGCCCAGCGCGGCGAGGTTGTCGGGCACGCGCTGCTCCTCGGTCAGCAGTTCCGGGAACTGGCCCAGGATGCGGCCGGCCACGGAGATGTCGCTGGTGGCGACGTCGATGCCGGCCTGCGCCGCGAAGGCCTTGACGACCGGCAGCAGCGAAGCGGTGGCCAGGCGGGGCGCCTCATCGGTCAGGGTGTAAACGATCTGGGTCTTGTCGGTGGTCATGACGGTGTTCCGGTGAAAAGGCAGTCCATGCGGCGCTCGGGTCGCGCACGAGGCGGCAACTCTAGCAAGCCGGGCCGGCGGCGAGCTTACGGCCGGTGGTGCGGTCCGCTGTCCGGCCCGGCCGCCTGCCGTTCTTGAAGCTGAGCTCTCCAGGGGCACCAAGACAAAGCCCCGTGGCCTGGCGGCGCACGGGGCTTGCTGGCGGACGGTGCCGGGTTCAGGACGCCTGCGGCTGCTCCAGGCCGCGGGCGGCGGCTTCCATCGGCGTGATGTTCTGCGCCAGCTGGCCCTTGGGGCCCTGCACCAGGTCAAACTGCACCTGGCTGCCTTGCTTCAGCGTGCGGAAGCCCTCCATCTGGATCGCCGAGAAGTGGGCGAAGACGTCATCGCCGCCGGCTTCCGGCTCGATGAAGCCGAAGCCCTTGGCATCGTTGAACCACTTGACCTTGCCTAGCGCCATCATCTTTGTCTCCATGCTTGTGGGGCACCTCTCGACGGAGGCGGAGGCAAATTCTGGTGACGGCGGCATCCTCGTCAATCCGGGACCTTCCCGGCCGGGTTCACCCGGGGGAGGCTTGCAATCGGCGGGGCCGCCGCCAAGTCCCCGGAGGCCGGCGGGGACGACCCCGTCGATAGAATTCCGGCATGTCCTCGTCCCCCGTGTCCTCGTCGAGAAGCCAGTCCCCGCCGCCGCCCGCGCCCCCGGTCCCGCCGGGCCGCGACGAGGGCAGCGGTGCCGTCGTCGTCGAGCGCCAGACCCAGAAGACCGAGCCGCCCCGGCTCTACCAGGTGCTGCTGCTGAACGACGATTTCACGCCGATGGAGTTCGTCGTCATGGTGCTGCAGGAATTTTTCCGGCACGACCTCGATACGGCGACGCAGATCATGCTCAAAATCCACCACGAGGGGCGTGGGGTCTGCGGTGTGTTCACCAAGGACGTCGCCGCGACCAAGGTGGAGCTGGTTTCGGCCGCCTCACGGCGCGCCGGCCACCCCCTGCAGTGCATTATGGAGGCCGCATGATTGCGCAAGAGTTGGAAGTCAGTCTGCACATGGCGTTCGTCGAGGCGCGCCAGCAGCGGCATGAATTCATCACCGTCGAGCACCTGCTGCTCGCGCTGCTGGACAACCCCAGCGCCGCCGAGGTGCTGCGCGCCTGCGCCGCCAACCTGGACGACCTGCGCAAGAGCCTGACGCAGTTCATCAAGGAGAACACGCCCATGGTGGGCGGCAGCGACGAGGTGGACACCCAGCCCACGCTCGGCTTCCAGCGCGTCATCCAGCGCGCCATCATGCACGTGCAGAGCACCGGCAGCGGCAAGAAGGAAGTGACCGGCGCCAACGTGCTGGTGGCCATCTTCGGCGAGAAGGACTCGCACGCCGTCTACTACCTGCACCAGCAGGGCGTCACGCGGCTGGACGTCGTCAACTTCATCGCCCACGGCATCAAGAAGACCGACCCCGAGCCGCCCAAGGCGCCGGAAGGCCAGGCCCAGGGCCCCGAGGGCGAGCGCGAGGACGGCGAGGGCGGCGCCAACGCCAAGGCCTCTCCGCTGGAGCAGTTCACGCAGAACCTGAACCAGCAGGCCAAGGACGGCAAGATCGACCCGCTGATCGGCCGCGAGGCCGAGGTCGAGCGCGTCGTGCAGGTGCTGTGCCGCCGCCGCAAGAACAACCCGCTGCTGGTCGGCGAAGCCGGCGTCGGCAAGACGGCCATCGCCGAGGGCCTGGCCTGGCGCATCACCGAGGGCGAGGTGCCCGAGGTGCTGGCCGACGCCATCGTCTACTCGCTGGACATGGGCGCGCTGCTGGCCGGCACCAAGTACCGCGGCGACTTCGAGCAGCGCCTGAAGGCGGTGCTGAAGGCGCTGAAGGACCAGCCCCACGCGGTGCTCTTCATCGACGAGATCCACACGCTGATCGGCGCCGGCGCCGCGTCGGGCGGCACGCTGGATGCGAGCAACCTGCTGAAGCCCGCGCTGTCCAGCGGCGCGATGAAGTGCATCGGCGCGACGACCTTCACCGAATACCGCGGCATCTTCGAGAAGGACGCGGCGCTGAGCCGCCGCTTCCAGAAGGTGGACGTGGCCGAGCCCTCGGTCGAGCAGACCGTCGAGATCCTGAAGGGGCTGAAGAGCCGCTTCGAGGAACACCACTCGGTCAAGTACGCGCTCGGCGCGCTGCAGGCCGCGGCCGAGCTGTCGGCCAAGTACATCAACGACCGCCACCTGCCGGACAAGGCCATCGACGTCATCGACGAGGCCGGCGCCGCGCAGCGCATCCTGCCCAAGAGCAAGCAGAAGAAGACCATCACGCGCGCCGAGGTCGAGGACATCGTCGCCAAGATCGCGCGCATCCCGCCCGCCTCGGTCAACAGCGACGACCGCAGCAAGCTCAAGACGCTGGACCGCGACCTGAAGAGCGTCGTGTTCGGGCAGGACCCGGCCGTCGATGCGCTCGCCGCCGCGATCAAGATGGCGCGCTCGGGCCTGGGCCGGCCGGACAAGCCGGTCGGCAGCTTTCTGTTCAGCGGCCCGACCGGCGTCGGCAAGACCGAGGTCGCCAAGCAGCTCGCCTACATCCTCGGCATCGAGCTGATCCGCTTCGACATGAGCGAGTACATGGAGCGCCATGCGGTCAGCCGCCTGATCGGCGCGCCGCCGGGCTACGTCGGCTTCGACCAGGGCGGCCTGCTGACCGAGGCCGTCACGAAGAAGCCGCACGCGGTGTTGCTGCTGGACGAGATCGAGAAGGCGCACCCGGACGTGTTCAACGTGCTGCTGCAGGTCATGGACCACGGCACGCTGACCGACAACAACGGCCGCAAGGCGGACTTCCGCAACGTCATCATCATCATGACGACCAACGCGGGCGCCGAGGCGCTGAACAAGGCCACCATCGGCTTCACGACCCAGCGCCAGCAGGGCGACGAGATGGCCGACATCAAGCGCCTGTTCACGCCCGAGTTCCGCAACCGGCTGGACGCCATCGTGTCCTTCCGCCCGCTGGACGAGGAGATCATCCTGCGCGTGGTCGACAAGTTCCTGCTGCAACTCGAAAGCCAGTTGCAGGAGAAGAAGGTCGAGGTCAGCTTCTCCGACGCGCTGCGCAAGCAGCTCGCGACGAAGGGCTTCGACCCGCTGATGGGCGCGCGGCCGATGCAGCGCCTGATCCAGGACACCATCCGCCGCGCGCTGGCCGACGAGTTGCTGTTCGGCAAGCTGGTGGACGGCGGCCGCCTCAGCGTCGACGTGGACGGCCAGGGCGAGACGGTGCTGGACATCCAGCCCGCGCCGCCCAAGCCCAGCAAGGACGGCAAGCCCAAGGCCGAGCCGGCGACCGCCTGACGCCGCCGCCATGAACGCCGGCCTGTCACCCCTGGTTTCCGAGTTCGAGACCGCCGAGCAGGAGGCGAGCTACGCGGCCTGGCTGCGCGCCAAGGTCGCGGCCAGCCTGGCGGATCCTCGCCCGGCCGTTCCGCACGACGAGGTGGAGCGCCGCATGGCGGAGCGCCTGCTGCGGCTGCGTGAGCGTGTGCAGGGCGATCCGCCCTGATGCTGCCGATCTTCTGGTCGGCATCGGCGGAAGCCGATCTGGCCGCCATCGTCGAATACATCGGCGCACACGACATCGGCGCGGCCGAGCGCCTGTGGGCGCGACTGCGGGCCAGCGTGCTGCCGCTGTCCGACCACCCCTATCTCCACCCGATCAGCGAGCGGGTCCCCGGCCTGCGGGAGGTGGTGGCCCATCCGAACTACATCGTGCTGTACCGGGTGGCGGCCGACCGCATCGATGTGGTCAGCGTCGTCCACGCCCGCCAGCAGTTCCCCACGCCTTAGCTGGCAGCCGGGTCCTGCCTGAAGAACCCGGCCAGCAGCGCATACATCGCCGGCTCCTCGGCGCGCATCGCGGCCGGGGCGACGAAGAAGGCCTCGACGGCCACGGCGAAGAACTCCTCGACCGCCTCGCCGCCGTAGGGGTCGATCAGCGTGTCCTCGCCCGCGTCGATGCGCGCGCAGAACTTCTCCCATTCGGCGTTGATGACTTCGATCCAGCGCTCGCGCTCGGCGGCGTCCAGCGGCGGCACGCCGTCGGCCAGGCCGTCGCGCATGTCGATGACGTGGGCGAACTCGTGGATGACGACGTTGAAGACCGCATCGGCGCCGAACTCGGCCGGGTCGTCGCTGGCGGCGATGGCCTGCCAGGCCAGCATCAGCGGGCCGCCCTCCATGGCTTCGCCGGCGAGCTCCTCGTCGTACTCGTGGACGATGCCGTCTTCGTCCTCGTAGCGCCGCGCCGCGACGACCTCGCCGGCATGCATGACGATGCCGACGAAGCCGTCGTACCAGGCCAGGCCCAGCCGCAGCACCGGCAGGCAGGCCTGCGCGGCGACGGCCACGGCCACTTCGTCCGTGACCTCGAAACCGTCGACGCCGTGGAACTCCTTGGTCGACAGAAACAGACTGCACAGTCGACGCAACTCGGCGAGATCGTCCTCGCTGCGCTGGGCCAGGAAGGGGTAGCGCAGCAGCGTCAGCTGCCACAGCGCATCGGGAATGGCATGGCGCTGGACGGCGCGCTGTTCGCGCCAGTTCCTGATGGCCTTGAGGATCACAGCGGCAGGCGTTGCAGGCCCGTGGCCGACAGACGGATCACGTCGCCGCGCGGCGGTGTGGCGTCCAGGTCCCAGTCGGACAGCACGACGCGCTTGAGACCGTCGCCCAGGTCGTGCTCGGCCGGGCGGTGCGTGTGGCCGTGGATCAGCGTCGTGGCGCCGGCCTCGCGCAGCAGCGCGCGGCAGGCGTCGGCGTCGAGATCCATGCCCATCAGCTGTGCCGCTTGCGACGCGCGGCTCTGCGCGCGTGCCTGGCGGCCGAAGGCCTGGCGGTCGGCCAGTGGCTTGGCGAGGAAGTCGGCCTGCCACGCGGGCGAGCGGCTGGTCGCGCGCCAGGCCCGGTAGCCGGCGTCGGCCAGGCATTGCGCGTCGCCGTGCGCCAGCAGCCAGCGCCGGCCGAAGGCGTCGAGCACGGTGGGGTCGGGCAGGGCGGCCATGCCGGCATCGGCCAGCAGGTCGGCGCCGACGAGGAAGTCGCGGTTGCCCGGCATGAAGAACAGGGCCTTGCGCCGCGAAGCCTCGCGCAGCGTCGTCACGACGCTGGCTTCGAAGGGCTCGTGGCGGGCGTCGTCGCCCACCCAGACTTCGAAGATGTCCCCCAGCAGCAGGACGGCCTGGGCCGGCGTGCCGGCCAGGTGGCGCGCCAGCCGCACCAGCGTGCCGGGGGTGTCCGGCCCCAGGTGCAGGTCCGAGAGCAGGTCGATGTGCTCCCAGTCCGCCGGGGCCGCGAGCCGCGGGATCAAACTTCGGCGGCTTTCTCGATCACGACGTCCTCGACCGGCACGTCGCCATGGCCGCCGCGGCCGGCGGTGCGCACCTTCTCGATCTTGTCGACCACGTCCTGGCCCTCGACGACCTTGCCGAACACCGCATAGCCCCAGCCCGACGGGCTTTCGGACTTGAAGTCCAGGAAGCCGTTGTTGGTCGTGTTGATGAAGAACTGCGCCGTGGCCGAGTGCGGCGCGTTGGTGCGCGCCATGGCCAGCGTGTAGTGGGCGTTCTTCAGGCCGTTGTTGGCCTCGTTCTGGATGGGCGCCTCGGTGGGCTTTTGCTTCATGCCGGGCTCGAAGCCCCCGCCCTGGATCATGAAGCCCTTGATGACGCGGTGGAACACCGTGCCGTCGTAGTGGCCGCTGCGGACGTAGTTCAGGAAGTTGGCGACGGACAGCGGCGCTGCTGCGGCGTCCAGTTCGATGAGGATGTCGCCGTGGTTGGTGGTGAGTTTGACTTGGCTCATGGCTTGGCGGGCTCGATGACGGCCCGGGTGATGGAGATGGGGGTGACCGGCAGGTGCTGGTGCATGCCGCGCGGGGCGACCTCGGCGGCGCGGATGCGGTCGACGACGTCCATGCCCTCGATGACCTGGCCGAACACGGCGTAGCCCGAGGCGGGGTCGCCGGGCTCGCCGTCCAGGCGCGGGTTGTCGGCGACGTTGATGAAGAACTGCGAGGTGGCCGAGTTCGGGTCGTTGGTGCGCGCCATCGCCAGCGTGCCGCGCACGTTGCTCAGGCCGTTGTGCGACTCCAGCGGGATGGGCGGCCGGGTGGGGCGCTGGTTCAGCCGGGCGTCGTAGCCGCCGGTCTGCACCATGAAGCCGTCGATGACGCGGTGGAACAGCACGCCGTTGTAGTGGCCGGCCTTCACGTACTGCAGGAAGTTGGCGACGGACTTGGGCGCCTTCTCGGCGTCCAGCGCGACGCGGATGTCGCCTTCGGTGGTCTGCAGCTTCACGGTCTGCGCGGTGGCCGCCGCGGTGCCGCCCAGCGCGAGCAGGCCGGCGAGCAGCAGGGAGAGGGAGGGCTTGGTCATGTCGGGGTGGGTGTCGCGGTAGCCGGTAGCGGGTCAGTGCGAGCGCAGCTCGCGGGTCAGGGCCTGGGTGCGGGCGATCTTGCCGGCCAGCGCGTCGCTGGGCGCCGCAGCCGCCTTCTGCGCGCGCTGGTAGGCGCGCACGGCCAGGCGCAGCAGCACGTCGCCCAGGTTCTCCAGCGCCTGCGCATGCTCGGGCTGCAGGCGCAGCGCCTGCTCCAGCTCGGCCCGGGCCTCGTCCAGTTCGCCGGCCGCGGCATGCAGCACGGCGAGGTTGTTGTAGGGGTCGGCCAGGTCGGGGAAGTCCTGGGTCAGCCGGGTGAAGATGGCCAGCGCCTGCGCACGCTCGCCCAGGTCCATGCGCATCACGCCCAGCGCGAAGCGCAGCTGCAGGTCGCCGGGCGTGCGGGCCAGGGCCTGCTCGACCTGTTCGACGGCCTGCGCCTTCTGGCCGGCCAGCCACAGGCGCTGGGCGCCGGCCAGGTCGTCGGCGCGGACGGGCGCGGCAGCCAGCGCGGCGAGCAGCACGAGGGAGGGGAGGGGCAGGCGCATGAGGGTTGTCGCGGGGGCGGCGGGGAGGGCGGCAGGAGGGGTGGCCGCTATACTGAATTCATTCTATGAGCCCCGCCTGGCCGCCCCCGGTGCGGGGCTTCTTGTTGGTGGCTGCGGCCCCCCGAAGCGCTTCTTCCCGCCCATGTCCCTGCGCGTCTACAACTCCCTGAGCCGAGCCCTCGAAGATTTCGTTCCCCGTGAAAGCGGGAAGGCCGCGATGTACGTGTGCGGCATGACGATCTACGACCTCTGCCACATGGGGCATCTGCGCATGATGATGGCGTTCGACGTCGTCTACCGCTGGCTGAAGGCGTCGGGCTACGAGGTCACCTATGTCCGCAACATCACGGACATCGACGACAAGATCATCAAGCGGGCGCTCGAACGCAACATGCCGATCGCCGCGCTGACGGCCGAGATGACGGCGGCCATGCACGAGGACTTCGCCCGCGTCGGCGTCGAGCGGCCGACGCACGAGCCGCGCGCGACGCAGTACGTGCCGCAGATGCTGGCGCTGATCGAGCGGCTGGAGGCGCGCGGCCTGGCCTACCGGGCCGCCAACGGCGACGTGAACTATTCGGTGCGCAAGTTCGCCGGCTACGGCAGGCTCAGCGGCAAGCACCTCGACGACCTGCGTGCCGGCGAGCGCGTGGCCGTGGACGACGGCAAGCTCGACCCGCTGGACTTCGTGCTCTGGAAGGCCGCCAAGGCCGACGAGCCGGCCGACGCCAAGTGGGCCGCACCTTTCGGCGAAGGCCGCCCGGGCTGGCACATCGAGTGCTCGGCGATGAGCTGCGCGCTGCTCGGCGAGAGCTTCGACATCCATGGCGGCGGCGCCGACCTGCAGTTCCCGCACCACGAGAACGAGATCGCGCAGAGCCAGGGCGCCGGCTACCCGTTCGCGCGCTACTGGCTGCACAACGGCTTCCTGAACGTCGACGGCGAGAAGATGTCCAAGAGCCTGGGCAACTTCTTCACCATCCGCGACGTGCTGCAGAGGTTCGACGGCGAGACGCTGCGCTTCTTCATGCTGCGCACCCACTACCGCCGGCCGTTCAACTTCAGCGACACGCACCTGGAAGACGCCCGCACCGCGCTGACCCGGCTCTACACGGCGCTGGACGCCGTGCCGCCCGCCGAGGTCGCCATCGACTGGGCCCAGCCGCACGCCGCCGCGTTCAAGGCCGCGATGGACGAGGACTTCGGCACGCCCGGCGCCATCGCCGTGCTGTTCGAGCTGGTCAACGAGGTCAACCGCGAGCGCTCGGCCGGGAAGGCCGGCCTGCTGAAGGCGCTGGCCGGCGTGCTCGGCGTGCTGCAGCAGCCGCCGCGCGCCTACCTGCAGGGCGGCTCCGGCGACGACGGCGCGTGGATCGAGGCGCGCATCGCCGCCCGCGCCGCCGCCAAGGCCGCGAAGGACTTCGCCGGTGCCGACGCCATCCGCGCCGAGCTGGCCGCCCGCGGCATCACGCTGAAGGACGGCGCGGGCGGCACCACCTGGGTCAAGAGCTGATGGCGTCCAGGCCGCCGGTCGAGGTCACCCCGGACTACTGGGACGACGCCTGCAGGCACCTGGTCAAGCGCGACCGGGTGCTGAAGAAGCTCATCCCGCAGTTCGGCGAGGCCCGGCTGCAGAGCCGCGGCGACGCCTTCGCGACGCTGGCGCGCTCCATCGTCGGCCAGCAGATCTCCGTGCATGCGGCGCAGGCCGTGTGGGAGCGCTGGGTCGCGCTGACGCCGAAGTTCCAGCCCGCCGCCGTGCTGGCGCTGGGCGTGGAGGCGCAGCGAGCGGCCGGGCTGTCGGCGCGCAAGGTCGAGTACCTGCGCGACCTGGCCGAGCATTTCGACGCCGGCCGCGTCCACGTGCGCCAGTGGGCGCAGATGGACGACGAGGCCATCATCGAGGAGCTGGTCGCCATCCGCGGCATCGGCCGCTGGACGGCCGAGATGTTCCTGATCTTCCACCTGATGCGCCCCAACGTGATGCCGCTGGACGATGTCGGCCTGCTCAAGGGCATCAGCCTCAACTACTTCTCCGGCGAGCCCGTCTCCCGCGCCGAGGCGCGCGAGGTGGGCGACGCCTGGGCGCCGTACCGCTCGGTGGCCGTTTGGTACATTTGGCGCAGCTTGGATCCCCTACCGGTGGACTACTGATGAGCAAAAAACACTTCCTGGAATTCGAGCAACCCATTGCGGAACTCGAGACCAAGATCGAAGAACTGCGCTACGTGCAGAGCGAATCGGCGGTGGACATCTCGGAAGAGATCGACCGCCTGTCCAAGAAGAGCCAGCAGCTGACCAAGGAGGTCTACGGCAGCGTCGCGCCGTGGCAGGTCTACCAGGTGGCCCGCCATCCGCAGCGCCCGCAGACGCTGGACTACTGCGCGGAGGTCTTCACCGAGTTCCAGGAGCTGCACGGCGACCGCCACTTCGCGGACGACGCCGCCATCGTCGGCGGCCTGGCGCGCTTCAACGGCCAGGCCTGCATGGTCATCGGCCACCAGCGCGGCGCGGACGCCAAGGAGCGCACGAGGCGCAACTTCGGCATGCCCCGCCCCGAGGGCTACCGCAAGGCGCTGCGGCTGATGAAGCTGGCCGAGAAGTTCGGCCTGCCGGTGTTCACGCTGATCGACACCATGGGCGCCTACCCCGGCATCGACGCCGAGGAGCGCGGCCAGAGCGAGGCCATCGGCCGCAACATCCTGGAGATGGCGCAGCTCGAAGTGCCCATCATCGCCACCATCATCGGCGAGGGCGGCTCGGGCGGCGCGCTGGCCATCGGCGTGGCCGACCAGGTGCTGATGCTGCAGTTCAGCGCCTACTCCGTCATCTCGCCCGAGGGCTGCGCGTCCATTCTGTGGAAGAGCAGCGAGCGCGCGTCCGACGCCGCCGAGGCGCTGGGCATCACCGCGCACCGGCTGAAGGCGCTGGGCCTGATCGACAAGATCGTCAACGAGCCGGTGGGTGGCGCGCACCGCGACCCCAAGCAGATGGCGTCCAACCTGAAGCGCGCGCTGAGCGACGCGCTGCGCCAGGTCAGCGACCTGAAGACCCGCGAGCTGCTGGACCGCCGCTACGAGCGCGTCCAGGCCTATGGCCGCTTCAGCGACACCAAGAATCGCTGACCCCGACACCGTCGCGGTCGCCTTCAGCGGCGGCCTCGACTCCACGGCGCTGCTGCATGCCGCGACCCGCGCGGCGCAGGGCCGGCAGCGCGTCGTCGCCCTGCACGTCCATCACGGCCTGCAGCCGCAGGCCGACGGCTGGGCCGCGCATTGCGAACAGGCAGCGCGCTCGTTCGGCGCCGGCTTCGATTGCACGTGGCTGAGCGGCGCGCCCGGGCGGGGTGACAGCGTCGAGGCCTGGGCGCGCGCCGGGCGGCACCGTGCGCTGCACGAGATGGCGGTGCGGGTCGGCGCCGACCTGCTGCTGCTGGCCCACCACCGCCGCGACCAGGCGGAGACTTTTCTGCTGCAGGCGCTGCGCGGCGCCGGCACGGCGGGCCTGGCGAGCATGCCGCGGCAGCAGTGGCGCGATGGCATCTGCTGGGCGCGGCCCTGGCTGGACCGGCCGCACGCGGCGCTGCGCGCCTACGCCGAACGGCACGGCCTGCGCTGGATCGAGGACCCGAGCAACGGCGACGCCCGCTTCGCCCGCAACCGGCTGCGGCAGCTGCTGTGGCCGGCTTTCCCGGCCGCGGAGGCCGGGCTGGCGCAGGCGGCCCGCTGGGCGCAGCAGGCCGAGGCGCTGGCCCGGGAGATCGCGGCGGCCGACCTGGCGACGCTGGCGGACGGCGAGCGCCTGGACCTGCCGGCGCTGTTCGCGCTGTCGCCGGCCCGGGCCGGCAACGCCCTGCGCGCCTGGCTGGCGTGCCGCACCGGTGCGCCGGCCAGCCTGGTGGCGCGGCTGCTGGCCGAATGGCGGCCCGGGGCCACGCTGTCCTGGCCGGCGCCCGGCGGCTGCCTGCACGCCTACCGGGACGGCCTGTTCTGGGCCGCGCAGGCGCCGCTGCCGCCGGCGGCCACGGTGCTCGACCTCAGCCGCCCGGGCCGCTATCCGCAGCCGGGCTGGGGCGGCGCCTGGGTGGTGGCCGAGGCGACCGCCGGGCCGCGCCTGTGCCGTGAGCGCCTGGCGCGCGTGACGCAGCGTGCCCGCGGCGGCGCCGAGCAGTTCCAGCGCGCCCCGGCGGCCGCCGTGCGCAGCCTGAAGAAGGCCTGCCAGGCGCAGGGCCTGCCGCCCTGGCGCCGCGCCGGGCCGCTGCTGTGGGACGACGGCGGGCGCCTGCTGGCCGTGGCCGGGCTGGGCATGGACGCCCGTGCCTTCGCGGCAGGAGATGAGCCCGGCCTTGCCCTGCGCTGGCTGGAGGACTCAGCCTTGCCGCAGAGCGAAGGCGGAGCCGGTGGCGCTGCATAAAATCATGGGTTTGCGAGCATGCCACCCCGGCGGCTCGGCCTTCAGCCTTCGCTCAAACACATGGCTCTGATCGTCCACAAGTACGGCGGCACCTCGATGGGGTCCACCGAGCGCATCCGCAACGTCGCCAAGCGTGTCGCCAAATGGGTGCGCGCCGGCCACCAGATGGTGGTCGTGCCCTCGGCGATGAGCGGTGAAACCAACCGCCTGCTCGCGCTGGCCAAGGAGGTGTCGCCCGCCGGCCAGACCCCGGCCGCGCTGCGCGAGATGGACGCGATCGCCGCCACCGGCGAGCAGGTCTCGGTCGGCCTGCTGGCGCTGGCGCTGCAGGCCGAGGGCCTGGAGGCCGTCAGCTACGCCGGCTGGCAGGTGCCGGTGCTCACCGACTCCGCCTACACCAAGGCCCGCATCGAGCGCATCGACGACGCCCGTGTGCGCGCCGACCTGGCGGCCGGCAAGGTGGTGGTCATCACCGGCTTCCAGGGCATCGACGCCGCCGGCAACGTCACCACGCTGGGCCGGGGCGGCTCGGACACCTCGGCCGTCGCCATCGCCGCGGCAATGAAGGCCGACGAGTGCCTGATCTACACCGACGTGGACGGCGTCTACACCACCGACCCGCGCATCGTCCCCGAGGCGCGCCGCCTGCACACCATCAGCTTCGAAGAGATGCTGGAGATGGCCTCGCTGGGCTCGAAGATCCTGCAGATCCGCTCGGTGGAGTTCGCCGGCAAGTACCGCGTGCCGCTGCGCGTGCTGTCCAGCTTCACGCCGTGGGACATCGACATCAACGAGGAAGCCAAGTCCGGCACCCTGATCAGTTTTGAAGAGGACGAAAACATGGAACAAGCCGTCGTGTCGGGCATCGCCTTCAACCGTGACGAGGCCAAGGTGACGCTGCTGGGCGTGCCGGACAAGCCGGGCATCGCCTTCCAGATCCTGGGCCCGGTCGCCGAGGCCAACGTCGACATCGACGTCATCATCCAGAACGTCTCCCACGACGGGAAGACCGATTTCTCCTTCACCGTGCACCGCAACGACTACGCGCGCACGATGGACCTGCTGAACAACACGGTCGGCCCGGCGACCCACGCGGGCCAGGTGGTCGGCGACCCGAAGATCTGCAAGGTTTCCATCGTCGGCATCGGCATGCGCTCGCACGTCGGCGTGGCGGCCAAGATGTTCCGCGCGCTGAGCGAGGAGGGCATCAACATCCAGATGATCTCGACGAGCGAGATCAAGACCAGCGTCGTCATCGACGAGAAGTACATGGAGCTGGCCGTGCGCGCGCTGCACAAGGCGTTCGAGCTGGACCAGGAAGTGGTGGCCAAGGCCTGATTTCCATCCGAGGTGCCGCCGCGCTGGTATAGAATGCGCGGCTGTGCTGGAGTCGTGACCGAGTGGCCGAAGGTGCTCCCCTGCTAAGGGAGTATGTGGGCAAAACCTGCATCGAGGGTTCGAATCCCTCCGACTCCGCCAAGTACAAGTTCAGGCCCGCCGTCAGGCGGGCCGTCCAGAACGCGAAGCCCGGTTCCGTCTTAGGAGCCGGGCTTTTTTGTGCGCGCTTGGATCGTGATGGCGCAACTGCGCCATGTCACGAACCAGCGCTTTGGCCGGCCTGCCGCGCGTCAGCCCCGCAGCGCCACGCTGGCGCATGCGATGGCGAGCGCGGCCAGGCAGGCCCGGCCGGAGAACAGCCAGCGCCAGGCGCGATGGCGGGGCACGAAGCCGACACCCCGGACGAACCCCGCGCTCATCGCCCAGAACAGCAGCATCGCCAGGCCATGGTCGGCCCGGCCATCCGCGCCGGCGAACACCAGCGGGTAGGCGGTGCCGGCGAGCATCAGCGCCAGGCCGGCCAGCAGGCTGGGCCAGTGCAGTCCGGGGCTCATCGGCGCAGGCTCCGGCCCGCGGCACGTCCCGCCAGGCGGGCGCTGGGCCCCGTCGGGCGGCCGGGCGGGGCTCACGCGTCGTGGCCGCGATCGTGGGAGGCGCGGCGGTCTTCGGCCATCTCGCCCCACATCGCGTTCATGACGGCCAGCAGCACGGCGAAGCCGACGCCGAGGATCCAGGCGAAATACCACATGGCAGGCCCTTTCTTCAGTAGGCGGTGTGTTCGTTGGCGCGGATGTGCTCGACCGTGACCTTGCCGCGCATCACGCGGTAGGCCCAGCCGGTGTAGAGCACGATCAGCGGCATGAAGAGCACGGTGGCGCCCAGCATCAGCGCCAGCGTCATCGGGCTGGAGACGCTGTCCCAAACCGTCAGGCTGGCGCTGGGCATGCTGGAGGACGGCATCACGAAGGGGAACATGGCCGCGCCCGCCGTGCCGATGATGCCGGCCAGCGCCAGCGACGAGGCGACGAAGGCGGCCAGCGTGTGGCGGGTGCCCGCGAGCCCGGCCGCGAGCAGCGCGCCGGCGATGCCCAGGCCCGGCAGCGCCCACAGCGCCGGCAGCAGGCGGTAGTTGGCCCACCAGCCGTCGGCGCTGCGCACGACGACCTTGGCCAGCGGGTCGGGCAGGGCGTTGGGGTCGGGCGCCTGGACCATCGCGAAGCCCTCGATGCCGCCGAAGCGCAGCCACAGCCCGGCGCCGACGAAGGCCAGCACGGCCAGCAGCGCCGCGCCGCGCGCGGCCCGGGCGGCGCGTGCCTGGATGGTGCCCTCGGTGCGGTGCGCGAGGTAGACGCCGCCCTGCATCGTGATCATGGCGCTGCTCACCCCGCCGGCCAGCAGCGCGAAGGGGTTGAGCAACTGCCAGAAGCTGCCGGTGTAGGTGCTGACGAGGTAGTCGTCGAACTGGAAGGGCACGCCCTGCAGCAGGTTGCCGAAGGCCACGCCGAAGATCAGCGGCGGCACGGCGCCGCCGATGAACAGGCCCCAGTCCCAGGCGCTGCGCCAGCGGGCATCGTGGATCTTGCTGCGGTAGTCGAAGCCGACGGGGCGGAAGAACAGCGCCCACAGCACCGCCAGCATCGCTCCGTAGAAGCCGCTGAAGGCGGTGGCGTAGACCAGCGGCCAGGCCGCGAAGATGGCGCCGCCGGCCGTGATGAACCAGACCTGGTTGCCGTCCCAGTGCGGGCCGACGGTGTTGATGACGACGCGGCGCTCCTCGTCGCCGCGGCCGACGAAGGGCAGCAGCGTGCCGACCCCCATGTCGTGGCCGTCCATGACGGCGAAGCCGACCAGCAGCACGCCGACCAGCAGCCACCAGATGATCTTCAGGGTTGCGTAGTCCATCACCATGTCCTCCTCAGGCGTGTGCGGGTTCGCGGTCGTAGCGGCCGGTGCCCAGGCTGCCCGGGCCCTGCCGCGCGAACTTCTGCATCAGGTAGACCTCGATGACCAGCAGCACCGTGTAGAAGCCCACGAAGCCGGCCAGCGAGCCGTAGAGGCTTTCGGCGCTGAGCGTGGACACGCTCAGGTGCGTGGGCAGCACGCCGTAGATGGTCCAGGGCTGGCGGCCGTACTCGGCGACGAACCAGCCCAACTCGCAGGCCAGCCAGGGCGCCGGCAGCATCCACAGCGCCCACGTCAGCAGCCCGCGCCGGCGGGCGAAGTCGCCCTTGAGCGTGTGCCAGAACGACAGCGCGAACAGGGCCAGCATCAGCACGCCCAGCCCCACCATGGCGCGGAAGCTCCAGAACATCGGCGTCACGCGCGGCACGGTGTCGTTGACGGCGCGCCCGATGGTCTGCGCGGTCGCCTGGCGCACGTCGGCGACGTATTTCTTCAGCAGCAGGCCGAAGCCGAGGTCGGCCTTGTGGCGTTCGAAGGTCTCCCGCGCCACCGGGTCGTCGCGGTGGCGGCGCAGCGCTTCGAGCGCGATGACGGCGACGATGCCGCGCTCGATGCGCTCGCGGTTCTTCGCCTTGATGTCGCGGATGCCCGGGATCTCCTTGCTGAGGCTGCGCGTGCCGATGAGGCCCATCGCGTAGGGGATCTCCAGCGACCAGTCGTTGCGCTGCGCGGCCTCGTTGGGCCAGGCGATCACGTTGAAGCTGGCCGGCGCGGGCTCGGTCTCCCACATGGCCTCGATGGCGGCCATCTTGGTCTGCTGCGCCTCGCCGACCATGTAGCCGGACTCGTCGCCCAGCACGATGACGCTGAGCACGCTGGCCAGGCCGAAGGCCGAGGCCACGCGGAAGCTGCGCCTGGCGAACTCCACGTCGCGGCCCTTGAGCAGGTACCAGCTGCTGATGGACAGCACGAACATCGCGCCCGTCACATAGCCGGCGGAGACGGTGTGGACGAACTTGGCCTGGGCGTCCGGGTTGAAGACGATGGCCCAGAAGTCGGTCATCTCCATGCGCATGGTCTGGTAGCTGAACTCGGCGCCCACCGGGTTCTGCATCCAGCCGTTGGCGATCAGGATCCACAGCGCCGACAGGTTGGTGCCGACGGCCATCAGCGTCGTCACCAGCAGGTGCTGCGGGCGGCTGAGGCGGTCCCAGCCGAAGAAGAACAGGCCGATGAAGGTGGATTCGAGGAAGAAGGCCATCAGGCCCTCGATGGCCAGCGGCGCGCCGAAGATGTCGCCGACGTAGTGCGAGTAGTAGGCCCAGTTGGTGCCGAACTGGAACTCCAGCGTGATGCCGGTCGTCACGCCCAGCGCGAAGTTGATGCCGAACAGCTTGCCCCAGAAGCGGGTCATGTCCTTCCACACCGTCCGGCCGGTCATCACGTAGACCGACTCCATGATGACGAGCAGCCAGACCATGCCGAGCGTCAGCGGCACGAACAGGAAGTGGTACATGGCCGTGGCTGCGAACTGCAGCCGCGACAGGTCGACGACGTGTTCCGAGATCACCGGGATCCTCCTGAGGCGGGCGTGGGGGCGACGATGTGCTGGGCGGCCGAGGCGGCGTCGGGGCTCAGGCGCTGGTCGCGCACGAAGCCCCACCACAGCCCGGCCAGTGCCAGCAGCTTGACGGCGAGCACCCAGGCCAGGTGCCGGACCAGCCGGCGTTCATCGCGTTGCATGCCCTGCTCATCCCAAGAACCGTGCCAGGCCGCGCGGGCGCTGGTGCTGCGCGCCAACTGCTTGTCGCGCAACAGGATTCGCGGTCCGCGCGGGCGCTGCCACGGCGTGCCGGCGCCGGCAGCGCCGGCAGCGCCGGCTGCCAATGCCGTCGTGGCAGTGCCGGATGGCAGTCGGGCTGGCAGCCCTCCCGGGGCCGGCCCGATGCGCCGCCGGCCTCAGTGCACGTGGTGGTGGGGCTTGCGCACCTGCACGTCGGCCGCGGCCGGGGGCGGCGCGCCCGGGGCCGTCGCGGCCGGCGGCGCGTCGCCCACCTCGCGCGCCAGCGTGCCGGCCGGGTGCTGGAACCAGCCCGGGTCGCCGTAGTCGCCGCGCCCGAGCCCGCGCCTCACCTTCAGCATGCTGAACATGCCGCCCATGCCGACGGCGCCGAACGGGCCGTCGCCGGCCATCATCGGCGCGGTGTTCTGCGGCCCGGGCATGCTCATCTCCGTCATCTCGTGCATGCCCGTGTGCCCCATGGCCATGTAGCCCGGCACCAGCTTGCGGATCCTGGCCTCCAGGTCGCTGGCGTCCACGCCCAGCAGCGTCGGCACGTCGTGGCCCATCGCGTTCATCGTGTGGTGGGCCTTGTGGCAGTGCAGCGCCCAGTCGCCTTCCTCGTCGGCGATGAACTCGATCTGGCGCATCTGGCCGACGGCGATGTCGGTCGTCACCTCGGGCCAGCGCGCGCCGCGCGGCACCGGGCCGCCGTCGGTGCCGGTGACCTCGAACTCATGGCCGTGCAGGTGGATGGGGTGGTTGGTCATCGTCAGGTTGCCGACGCGGATGCGCACGCGGTCGCCCTGGCGCGCCACCAGCGGAGCAATGCCGGGGAAGATGCGGCTGTTCCAGCTCCACAGGTTGAAGTCCAGCATCGTCATCACCTTGGGCACCGCGCTGCCGGGGTCGATGTCGTAGGCGTTGAGCAGGAAGGCGTAGTCGCGGTCCACGTCGGCGATGTGCGGATGCTTGCGGCTGGGGTGCGTGATCCACAGGCCCATCATGCCCATGGCCATCTGCACCATCTCGTCGGCGTGCGGGTGGTACATGAAGGTGCCGGGGCGGCGGGCGACGAACTCGTACACCCAGGTTTTGCCCGGCGGGATGGGCGGCTGCGTGAGGCCCGACACGCCGTCCATGCCGTTGGGCAGGCGCTGGCCGTGCCAGTGCATGGTGGTGGGCTCGGGCAGGCGGTTGGTCACGTAGATGCGCACGCGGTCGCCCTCGACGACCTCGAGGGTCGGCCCCGGGCTCTGGCCGTTGTAGCCCCACAGCTTTGCCGTGAAGCCAGGCGCCATCTCGCGCACGACGGGTTCGGCGACCAGGTGGAACTCCTTGACGCCGTCGCGCATGCGCCACGGCGCGGTCCAGCCGTTGAGCGTGACGACGGGGCGGTAGGGCCGGCCGTTGGGCGGCGCGAGCGGCGGCTGGGTGTCGGGGGAGGACTGGATGACGGGCTCGGGCAGCGCGGCCATCGCGGCCTTGGAGACCGCGGCCAGCGAGGCCAGCGTGGAGCCGGCGAGCAGGGAGCGTCGGTTGAACATGGGAACCTCGGAATTCAGTGGGCCGCCGTGGCGGCGGGCGTGGCGGCGGTGGCGCCGGATGCGGGCCGGGCCGGCGATGCGCGGCCGACGAGGGCCTGGTCGAGATCGGCCTGGGCCAGCCAGAAGTCGCGCAGCGCCTCCTGCGCGGCGCTGGCGGCGGCGGCCTGCGCGCGCGCGTCGGCCAGCAGCTCGAACACGCCGGCCAGCATGCCGTTGTAGCGCAGCAGCTGTTCGCGGGCGATGCGCCGGGCCAGCGGCAGCAGCTCGTCGCGGTGCTGGCGGGCGATGTCGAAGGCGCTGTGGTACAGGCCGTAGGCCTCGCGGGCCTCGGAGCGCGCCTGCACGGCGGTGGCCGCCGCGTCATGCGCGGCCTGGCGGGCCAGCGCCTGCGCGCGCGGCAGCGGGCCGGGGCCGAACAGCGGCAGCTCCAGCGCGACCTCCCAGCCGCGCTGCGTGGGCGCCTCGTTGGACGAGTTGTGCGCGACGCTCAGCTCCAGCATGGACACGAAGCGCGTCGTGCGGGCCAGGTCGGCCTGGCGCGCCGCCTGCTCCAGCGTCGCGCGCGCGGCCTGCACGTCCAGCCGCCCGGCCAGCGCGGCGGCGTCGATGCCGCCGGGCTCGCGCGGCGCGGCGGGCAGCTCGGGCAGCTGCGCCGGCAGGCGCAGCGCGGCGGCGTGCTCGCCGTCCAGGCCCAGCAGCCGCACCAGGCGCTCGCGCGCGGCCAGGTGCTGGGCCTGCGCGCGCGCCAGCGCCAGCCGGGCCTCGGCCTCGAACGCCTGTTCGCGCGCCTGCGCCAGCGCATTGAAGTTGCCGGCCGCGTGCAGGCGCCGGGCCAGTTCGGCGCCGGCCTCGGTGGCGTCCAGCACCTGGCGGCGCTGCTGCAGCGTGGCCTCGGCCGACACCGCCTGTATCCAGGCGCGGCGGGTGTCGGCGGCCAGCGCCAGCACGTCGCCGGCCGCCTGCTGCTGCTCGGCCTGCAGGCGGCGCTGCTCGGCGGCGCGCACCAACGGCAGCGTCAGCAGCCGGGCCAGGTCCAGGTGCCAGCCGCGCTCCAGCTCCACCTCGGCGCCGCGCGTCAGGCGGCTGAAGCTGAAGCCGGGGTTGGGCAGGCGGCCGGCGGCATCGACCTCGGCGGCGGTGACGCCCAGGCCGGCGAGCCGGGCCTGCAGCGCGCGGTTGTTCTGCAGCGCCAGCCGCACGGCGGCGTCGGCGGGCAGCGGTTCGCGCAGCCGGTCGGCCAGCGCGTCGGCGGCGAGCGGCTGGTCGGCCAGCGGCTGGCCGGTGTGGGCCTGGGTCAGGCGGTTGACTTCGGCGAGCGGGGCGCCGGGGTCGATGCTGGCGCAGCCGGCCAGCAGCAAGGCGGCCAGCAGCGGCAGCGCTGCGGGAGAGGGAGTCATGGGATGGACCTCGGGTGACGGACGGGAACCCACCCGCGCCCCGGGGATGCGGGGCGGCGGGTGCTGTGGGGCAGGGGCGGGTTCAGGCCCGTGGCGGCGGGTCGGGCAGCGGCGGCACGATGCCGCGCCAGGCCTCGGCCGGCGCCAGCGCCACGCGGGTGGCTGGCGCCACGCCCATCGCGCCGACGGCCAGCACCGGCGGCGGCGCGGTGGCCAGGCAGCACGGGGCGCACAGCTTGCAGGGCTTGCCGGCGGCGTGGTGGCCATCGGCGTCGCCATGGGCCTTGGCCGGTGCGCTGTCCGGTGCGGCGTGCGCCGCATGGTCCGCGTGCGCGCCGTGCTGGGCCGCGGCGGGTGGCTCGCAACCCGGCAGGCCGGCCGCGAGCAGGCCGCGCAGCGGCAACAGCACCAGCAGCAGGCACAGCAGCAGGAATCGGCCGGGGCGACGCATGGCCGGCACTTTAACCGCGCGTCGCGTCCGGGGCGCTCAGCCGCGCACGGCCAGCATCACCGCATAGGCCTTGAAGGTGGCCGTGGCGGGCTGGCCCACGGCCAGGCCCAGGCCGTCCACCGCGTCGTTGGTGATGCTGGCCGTGATGGTCAGGCCGCCCGGCAGCGTGATGCCGGCCAGGCTGGACACCGCGCCGCGCTGCACGCGTGACACCGTGCCCGCCAGCTGGTTGCGGGCCGACAGCCGGTAGCCGCCGAAGTCGGTCACCAGCACCACCTCGCTGGCCTTCACCAGTGCCAGCGCCTCCTGGCCGGGGCGCAGGACCAGTTCCTCGGCGGCCTGCGTGGTCAGCGACGCGGTGACCTGCTGGCCGCCGGCCAGCGCGACTTGCACCGTCGTCGTCGCCGGGCCGGCGTGGACGGCCGCGATCTGGCCGGGGAACTGGTTGCGGGCGCTGGTTTTCATGCTCATCCTTTTCAGCAGGGCGGCGAGCCCCGGTTGTTCGGTCAGCCAGGCTTCCTGCTCGCCGAGGAAGCCGGCGAGGCGGGACTGCAGGCCCCGCCACGCGGCCAGCAGCGCCAGGCCCTCGGCGGTCAGCCGCGAGCCGCCGCCGCCCCGGCCGCCGGTGGCCGTCTCCAGCAGCGGCGCATGCGTCAGCGCGCCGGCGGCGTCCAGCACCAGCCAGGCACCCTTGTAACTGTAGCCGGCGGCGCGCGCGGCCTTGTGCAGCGAGCCGGTCAGCGCCAGCGCCGCCAGCAGGTCGAAGAAGCGGCCGTCCAGCCGGCCGGCCAGGCGCAGCTCGCCTTGCAGCAGCGGATGGTCGGCGGGGCGCGGCGCGGTCAAGGCGGCGCAGGGGCCGGCGGCGCGAGCAGTTGCAGGGACGCCAACTGTCGCACCCAGCGCGCGGGCCGCGCGTCGGCCGGCACGACCAGGCGCAGCGGGCCTTCGTCGGGCCGCAAGCCGCCGGTGACGAGGAACACGCGCCGGCCGCCCAGCGCCGGGTCCAGCTCGCCCCAGGAAAAGGCGGCCGCATAGCCGTCCCGCGCGCCGGCCAGCAGCACCTGGCGCAGCGCGGCGCCGCGCACCTGCTGCGGCGGCACCACGCCCGCGGCGCGCAGCACCTGCAGCAGGTCCACCGCCTGGGCCTCGATCCGGTGGCCGTGCGCCTCGGCCTGGACGGGTTCGTGCGGCAGCGCGGCCAGCGCGGCGGCGTCCAGCGTGACGGTGCTGCCGTCCAGCCGCTGCACCTGCAGCTGGGCCTGGGCGGCCGGGCCGAGCAGGGCGAGGCACAGCGCATGGAACAGCGCGGGCAGGGCTTTCATGCGAGTCGTTCCTCCAGCAGGTCGCGGCGGCGCCGTTCCTCGGGCCGCAGCGCGGCGGCATCCGGCAGCAGGTCGTGGGCGGGTCCGGCGTCCAGGTCCACCTCGCGGACGATGCGGCCGCCGTCCACGACGTAGGCGCGGTGGGCGAGCGCGGCGACGTCGTCCAGGTCGTGCGTGATCATGACGGCCGGGATGCCCCAGCGCTCGCGCACCGCGCGCAACTCGTCGCGCAGCTGCCGGCGCAGCAGCGGGTGCAGCGCGGCGAAGGGCTCGTCCAGCAGCAGCACCTGCGGGTTGCAGGCCAGCGCACGCGCCAGCGCGACGCGCTGCTGCTGGCCGCCGGACAGCGTGGCGGGCCGGCTGCGCGCCAGCGCGGCGAGGCCGAAGCTGTCGATCAGTTCGTCCACCCGCGCCGCGTCGCCGGCCCGCAGCCGGCGGCGCCAGCTCGTCAGGCCGAAGGCGATGTTGTCGCGCACGCTGAGGTGCGGGAACAGCGCGTAGTGCTGGAACAGATAGCCCACGCCGCGCGCCTCGGGCGGCAGGCACAGGCCGGCGGCGGTGTCCAGCAGCGCGCGGCCGTTCAGCCGCACATGGCCGGCGCGCACCGGCAGCAGCCCGGCCATGGCCTGCAGCGTCAGCGACTTGCCGGCACCGGACGCGCCGTACAGCGCGACGAAGGGCGCGTCGGTGGCGAAGGCGATGTCGAGGTCGAAGCGGCGCCGGGCGTCGCTGACCGACAGCTGCAGCCGGACGTCGATCAAGGCTTGCCGAAGCCGTATCGGGCCAGGATGGCCTGCGCCTCGGCGCCGCCGAGGAAGGCGATGAAATCCCGGGCCAGCGCGGCCTGCCGGCTCTCCGCGACGGCGGCCACCGGGTAGGTCACCGGCGTGTGGCCGCCCACCGTCATGGCGATGCGCACCTTGTCCTTCAGCAGCTCGGCGTCCGTGCGGTAGACGAAGCCGGCCTCCACCTCGCCGCGGGACACGTAGTCCAGCACCTGGCGCACGTTGTCGGCATGGACGAGCTTGGGCTGCAGGCCGGCCCACAGCTGCGCGCCCTCCAGCGCCTGCTGCGTGTAGCGGCCCACGGGCACCGAGGCCGGCTTGCCGACGGCGATGCGCTTCACGCCGGCCTGGTTCAGGTCGGCCAGCGTGGCGACGGCGGGCGCGCCCTGCACCGGCGTGATGAGCACCAGGCTGTTGGCGGCGAAGTCGCGGCGGGTGCCGTCCTGGATCAGCTTCTGCGCCACGCCGCGGTTCATGGTCTCCTGGTCGGCGCTGGCGAACACGTCCACCGGCGCGCCCTGGGCGATCTGCTGCAGCAGCACGCCCGACGCGGCGAAGTTGAAGCGCACCGTCGCACCCGGCCGGGCGGCCTCGAACCGGGGGGCGATCTCCTTGAAGGCGTCGGTCAGGCTGGCGGCGGCCGAGACGGTGAGCTGTTGCGCCGACGCGAACAGCGGCAGCGTGGCCAGGGCGAGGGAGAGCAGCAGGCGTTTCTTCATGGCGGGGAGGGGCGTTGCAGGTAGCGATTGGACAGCACGAGGATGGCGACCGAGACGGCCGACACGAGGAGGGCGAGCAGCAGCGCCAGGTCGTCGCGGCCGGCCTGCACGGCGTCGTAGATGGCCATCGAGGCGGTCTGCGTCTGGCCCGGGATGGAGCCGGCCACCATCAGCGAGGCGCCGAACTCGCCCATCGCCCGGGCGAAGGCCAGCAGCGTGCCGGCCAGGATGCCGGGCCAGGCCAGCGGCAGCGTCACGCGCACGAAGGTGCTCCAGCGCGACTGGCGCAGCGTGCGGGCGGCTGCCTCCAGGTTGCGGTCCACCTGCGCGAAGGCGCTGCCGGCGCCCTTGAGCACCAGCGGCAGCGCCACCAGCGCCGACGCCAGCACGGCGCCGTGCCAGCTGAAGATGACCGTGTAGTCGAACTGCTCGCGCAGCCAGGCGCCCAGGGCGCTGCGCCGGCCCATCAGCACCAGGATGCCGTAGCCCAGCACCGTGGGCGGCAGCACCATGGGCAGCATGCAGACGGCCTCCAGCACGCCCCGGCCGGGCAGCCGCGTGCGGGCGAACACCCAGCCCAGCGCCAGGCCCAGCACCAGCGCCAGGCCGGTGGCGACCCCGGCCACCCGCAGCGTCAGGGCCAGCGGTGCGGCGTCGAACTGGGTCCAGAGGTCGGTGGGCATGGCCGTAATGTAATCAACTACATCTTGATGCCGGAGCGTGACGGAATGGACACCGCCGCGTCCGTGCGCATGTTTCTTAAGGGGTTAACCCTATAATCGGGTTTTCCCTAGGTCGCAAGCCTGACTGACCCCGAAGACCATGAGCCTGATCCAGAACTTCCTCCACGCGCTGCGCAACCTGCTGACGGCGGACACCCCCGTTGATATCGAAGAGCGCTACCTGTCCCGCGCCATCGACCACGCCGACCTGGAGCGCCGCATCGCCACCCAGTCGCGCGCCTGGATGTCGATGGCGCCGAGCAGCACCGGCCGCTGAGTGCCGGCCTGACGATCACGGCGCCGGCATAATGCGCGCCGTCACTGGGGAGTAGCCGCTCTCCCGCAAGCCCGGCTTGCGGCCGAGGCCGACGTCAACACACTTGGCCCGCAGGCCATGGCGTCGGCAGTTCCAGAACCTGGCAAGACCTTTGACCATGCCGCCTCCGCACTGGCCGGGGAAGCGGCGTGGTCATTCGTCCTCGATCCGGCCTGGAACCCGTTCTCCCATGGAAGCCCTGCTCGTCTCCACCGGCGTCGTCGCCCTCGCCGAGATCGGCGACAAGACCCAACTCCTCGCCTTCCTGCTCGCCGCGCGCTTCAAGAAGCCGCTGCCCATCATCCTCGGCATCCTGTGCGCCACCGTCGTGAACCACGGCCTGGCCGGCGCGCTGGGCGCGTGGATCACCGCCACCGTGCCGCCGGGCGCGATGCGCTGGGTGCTCGGCGCGTCCTTCCTCGGCATGGCGGTCTGGACCCTGGTGCCCGACCAACTGGACGAGGACGACACCCGCATCGCGCAGCGCTTCGGCGTGTTCGGCGCCACGCTGGTGACCTTCTTCCTCGCCGAGATGGGCGACAAGACACAGGTCGCCACGGTCGCCATGGCGGCGCACTACGCCAGCCCGGCCTGGGTGGTCGTCGGAACCACGCTGGGCATGCTGGTGGCCGACGTGCCGGCCGTGTTCGTGGGCGACAAGCTGGCCCATCGCATCCCGATGAAGCTGGTGCACGCGGCGGCTGCGGCGATCTTCGCGGCGCTGGGCGTCGCCACGCTGCTGGGCGCCGGGGCGGGTTTCGGGTTCTGAGCCCGGCGGATCTCGCAGAATCGGGGGCATGAAGCATCCTCCGCTCCTGACCCCCTGCCTGCTGGCGCTGGCGCTGCTGGCCGGCTGCGCCCACCCTGGATTGGTGCCGGCGCCGCTGGCGCAGGCCGACCAGGCCGTCGAACGCGTCATCGCCGACCGCCAGATGCCCGGCGCCGCGCTGTGGATCGAACGCATCGGCGTCGGCAGCCACCACCGCGCCTTCGGCCAGCGCGCCGTCGAGCCCGCGCCCGAGCCGCTGGACGAGGCCACCGTCTTCGACGCCGCCTCGCTGACCAAGCCGGTCGTCACCGCCACGCTGGTGCAGTTGCTGCGCGAGCGCGGCCGGCTCGACATCGAGGCGCCGCTGCAGCGCTACCTGCCCGGCTGCGGCGGGGCGGAGAAGGCCGGCATCACGCTGCGCCACCTGCTCACCCACAGCTCCGGCCTGCCCGCCAGCCTGCCGGGCAACGGCGCGGGCGACTGGGCCGGCGCGGACGACGCGCAGCGCATCGCCTGCGGGCTGCCGCTGGACGGGGCGCCGGGCGAGCGCTTCCGCTATTCGGACGTCAACTTCATCCTGCTGGGCCGCATCGTCGAGCGCCAGGCCGGCATGCCGCTGGACGCGTTCGCGCGGCAGGCGCTGTTCGACCCGCTGGGCATGCGGGACAGCGGCTACCTGCCGCTGCGGCGCATGGCGGCCGCGCGCATCGCCCCCACCGAGCGCCTGGACGGCGGCCGCGTGCTGCGCGGCGAGGTGCACGACCCGACCGCCCGCAAGATGGGCGGCGTGGCCGGCCACGCGGGCCTGTTCACGACGACGGCCGACCTGGCCCGCTTCGCCCGCATGCTGCTGGCCGGCGGCGTCGCCGACGACGGCCGCCGCCTGCTGGCGCCGGACAGCGTGGCGCTGCTGACGACGGCGCAGTCGCCGCCCGCGCTGGCCGAGCGGCGCAGCCTGGGCTGGGACATCGCGTCGCCCTATGCGCGGCCGCGCGGCAGCCTGTATCCGCCGACCAGCTTCGGCCACACCGGCTTCACCGGCTGCGCGTTCTGGCTGGACCCGGGCAGCCGCAGCTTCTTCGTGCTGCTGTCCAACCGCGTGCACCCGACGGCGGGCACCAACGTGCTGCCGCTGTACGGCCAGCTCGGCACGCTGGCGGCGCAGGCGGCCGGGCTGGCGCCGGGACACTGAGAACCTGTTCGCGGCCGTCCATGTGACAGCCGCGTGACGCCGGATGACGGGCTGTCATACAGTGTCCCGGCGCGCATCGGGCGGCGTTTCGCGGGCGGCGCGGGTCACCGAACCGTCACATTCGATCCCTAGGATGGCGGCCATTGTCAAACCGCTGTGCGGAAGGTGTCTCAGATGAACTTTGCCCAGGTCAACCCGTCGCTCGTCCTCGTTGCAGGCCTGTTCGGCGCCCAGGTGGCGCTGGCGCAGGACGTGACCGGTGCCGGCGCCACGTTCCCGGCGCCCATCTATGCCAAGTGGGCCGATGCCTACCACAAGGCCACCGGCGCCCGCATCAACTACCAGTCCGTCGGCTCCGGCGCCGGCATCAAGCAGATCAAGGCCAAGACGGTGGACTTCGGCGCCTCCGACATGCCGCTGAAGGACGAGGACCTGGCCAAGGACGGCCTGGTGCAGTTCCCGACCGTGATCGGCGGCGTCGTGCCGGTGATCAACGTCAAGGGCATCGCCCCGGGCCAACTGAAGCTGACCGGCGCCGTGCTGGCCGACATCTACCTCGGCAAGGTCACGAAGTGGAACGACGCGGCCATCACCGCGCTGAACCCCGGCGTCGCGCTGCCCGACGCCGCCATCGCCCCGGTCGCACGCGCCGACGGCTCCGGCACCACCTTCATCTTCACGAACTACCTGTCCAAGGTCAGCCCGGACTGGAAGGACAAGGTCGGCGAGGGCACGACGGTCAAGTGGCTGGCCGGCACCGCCGGCAAGGGCAATGAAGGCGTCGCGGCCTTCGTGCAGCGCCTGCCCAATGCCATCGGCTACGTCGAGTACGCCTATGTGAAGCAGAACAAGATGACCTTCGTCCAGCTGAAGAACCGGGACGGCCAGTGGGTCAGCCCCAACGACGAGGCCTTCAAGGCCGCCGCCGCCGGCGCGGACTGGAACAAGACCTTCTACCAGATCACCACCGACCAGCCGGGCAAGGCCGCGTGGCCGCTGACCAACCCGACCTACATCCTGATGCACAAGGCGCAGGACAAGCCCGCCCAGGGCAGCGCCGCGCTGAAGTTCTTCGAGTGGGCCTACGCCAGCGGCGACAAGCTGGCCGACGACCTGGACTACGTGCCGCTGCCCGCCTCGGTGAAGGACCTGGTGCGCAAGCAGTGGGCCGGCCAGATCAAGGACGCCGCTGGCAAGCCCGTCGCCTACAAGTGATCCCCGGGCGCCTCGCGCGGCACTGAAGAAGCCCGGCTCCGGCCGGGCTTCGCCACGAGAAGGCGCCTCCACCCCGACCCGCCCTTTCCGGAGGTCCCTTGGCAGCCATCCTTCCCGCCGGCAGCGCCGACGCCGAACCCAGGCCCCATCTCGCGCCCATGAGCCCGCAACCGCCGCGCCGCCGCGTCGCCCCCTGGGCCGACACGCTGTTCGCCACCCTGTCGCAAGGGGCCGCCTGGCTGACGCTGGCGCTGATGGTGGGCATCATCGGCTCCCTCATCGTCGGCGCCGCGCCGGCCCTGCAGGCCTTCGGCCTGGGCTTCCTGACCAGCGCGGAATGGGACCCGGTGCAGGAGAAGTTCGGCGGCCTGGTGATGATCTACGGCACGCTGGCCAGCTCGTTCATCGCGCTGCTGATCGCGGTGCCGGTCAGCTTCGGCATCGCCATCTTCCTGACCGAACTCTCGCCCAGCTGGCTGAAGCGGCCGCTGGGCATCGCCATCGAGCTGCTGGCGGCCGTGCCGTCCATCGTCTATGGCATGTGGGGCCTGCTGGTGTTCGGCCCGATCCTGGCCACCTTCGTGCAGCAGCCGCTGCAGGCGATGTTCGGCGGCGTGCCCTACCTGGGCGCGCTGTTCTCGGGCCCGCCGGTGGGCATCGGCATCCTGTCGGCCGGCATCATCCTGGCGATCATGATCATCCCGTTCATCGCCTCGGTGATGCGCGACGTGTTCGAGGTGACGCCGCCGATGCTGAAGGAGTCCGCCTACGGGCTGGGCGCGACGACCTGGGAGGTCGTCTTCAAGGTCGTGTTGCCGTTCACCAAGACCGGCGTGGTCGGCGGCGTCATGCTGGGCCTGGGCCGGGCGCTCGGCGAGACGATGGCCGTCACCTTCGTCATCGGCAACATGAACCAGCTGAGCTCGCTGTCCGTCTTCGAGGCGGCCAACAGCATCACCTCCACGCTGGCCAATGAATTCGCCGAGGCCGGCGAGGGCCTGCACCAGGCCTCGCTGATGTACCTCGGCCTGGTGCTGTTCCTGATCACCTTCGTCGTGCTGGCCATCTCCAAGCTGCTGCTGGTCCGGCTGAAGAAGAGCGAAGGAGCGCGTTCATGAGCCCCGCACGGCCGCCCGAACGGGCTTACACCGCAATGCAACGCACGGAGGTTTTCTGATGTCCTCGACCCTCGACGCGCGCCGCCTGGCGATGCACCACAAGCGCAAGCGCACCAACGTCGTCGCGCTGGCGCTGTCCCTCGGCGCCATGGCCTTCGGCGTGTTCTGGCTGATCTGGATCCTGTTCGAGACCATCTACCTCGGCATCGGCGGCCTGAACTGGGCCACCTTCACCGAGATGACGCCGCCGCCGCAGGGCGAGGGCGGCGGCCTGGCCAACGCGCTGTTCGGCAGCTTCGTCATGGTGGGCCTGGCCACGCTGGTGGGCACGCCCATCGGCATCCTGGCCGGCGTCTACCTGGCCGAGTACGGCCAGAAGACCTGGCTGGGTAGCGTGGTGCGCTTCATCAACGACATCCTGCTGTCCGCGCCGTCCATCGTCGTGGGCCTGTTCGTCTACGCCGTCGTCGTCGCCAGGCTCAAGAGCTTCTCCGGCCTGGCCGGCGCGCTGGCGCTGGCGCTGCTGGTCATCCCGGTCGTCATCCGCACGACGGAGAACATGCTCAGCCTGGTGCCCAACGCGCTGCGCGAGGCGGCATATGCGTTGGGCACGCCGAAGTGGAAGGTCATCCTGTCCATCACGCTGAAGGCGGCGCGCGCCGGCGTCATCACCGGCATCCTGCTGGCGCTGGCCCGCGTGTCCGGCGAAACCGCGCCGCTGCTGTTCACCGCGCTGTCCAACCAGTTCTGGACCAGCGACCTCGGCGCGCCGATGGCCAGCCTGCCGGTCACGATCTTCAAGTTCGCGATGAGCCCCTACGAGAACTGGCAGAAGCTGGCCTGGGCGGGCGTCTTCCTGATCACCGTGGGCGTGCTGCTGCTGAACATCCTGGCCCGCGTGCTTTTCAAGAACAAACACTGAGGACTCCACCATGGACGCCAAGATCGAAACGCCCGTGGGCGAACGCGCCAAGCTGTCGGTGCGCAGCCTGAACTTCTACTACGGCGGCTTCCACGCGCTGAAGAACATCAACCTCGACATTCCCGAGAAGAAGGTCACCGCCTTCATCGGCCCGTCGGGCTGCGGCAAGAGCACGCTGCTGCGCACGCTGAACCGCATGTTCGAGCTCTACCCCGAGCAGCGCGCCGAAGGCCAGATCCTGCTGGACGGCGAGGACATCCTGACCGCCAAGGACGACGTCTCGCTGATCCGCGCCAAGGTCGGCATGGTCTTCCAGAAGCCCACGCCCTTCCCGATGTCGATCTACGACAACATCGCCTTCGGCGTGCGCCTGTTCGAGACGCTGCCGCGCGTCGAGATGGACGAGCGCGTCGAATGGGCGCTCAAAAAGGCCGCGCTGTGGACCGAGGTGAAGGACAAGCTCAACCAGAGCGGCTCCGGCCTGTCCGGTGGCCAGCAGCAGCGGCTGTGCATCGCGCGCGGCATCGCCATCAAGCCCGAGGTGCTGCTGCTCGACGAGCCCTGCTCGGCGCTGGACCCGATCTCCACCGGCAAGATCGAGGAGCTGATCCACGAGCTGAAGAGCGACTACACGGTGGCCATCGTCACCCACAACATGCAGCAGGCCGCGCGCTGCTCGGACTACACGGCCTACATGTACCTGGGCGACCTGATCGAATTCGGCCCGACCGCGGAGCTGTTCATGAAGCCCAAGCGCAAGGACACCGAGGACTACATCACCGGCCGCTTCGGCTGACCCCAAGGAGGACGGCATGACCGACAAGCATCTCTCGACCCAGTTCGACGCCGAGCTCAGCGGCATCTCCACCCGCGTGCTCGAAATGGGCGGCCTGGTGGAAGCCCAGGTGGCCCAGGCCGTGCAGGCGCTGCTGGACTTCAGCGCCGACTCGGCCGGCGACGTGCTGGCCAAGGAAGGCCGCGTGAACGCGATGGAGGTGGAGATCGACCGCGACCTCTCCACCATCATCGCGCGCCGCCAGCCCACCGCGCGCGACCTGCGCCTGCTGATCGCCATCAGCAAGAGCATCGCCAACCTGGAGCGCGTGGGCGACGAGGCCGCCCGCATCGCGCGCACCGTGCAGCGCCTGGTGACCGGCGGCGTCTCCAGCCGCATGCGGCTGCCGATGTCCGACCTCGCCTACGAGGCCGAGCTCGCCACCGGCCAGCTGCGCAAGTCGCTGGACGCCTTCGCCCGGCTGGACGTGGAGCGCGCGCTGGACGTGCTCAAGCACGACGACGAGATCGACAAGGAATTCGACGGCCTGCTGCGCAAGCTCATCACCTACATGATGGAAGACCCGCGCACCATCTCCTCGTCCATCGACCTGGTGTTCGTCGCCAAGGCCATCGAGCGCGTCGGCGACCACGCGAAGAACCTGGCCGAGGTGATCATCTACGTGGTCAAGGGCACGGACGTGCGGCACAACTCGCCCGAGGCCGTCGAGACCATGGTTCGATGACCCACCCCCGACCCGCTTCGCCGGCCCCCTCGAAGGGGCGCTGCCCGTGGCCCGGCCAAGCCGGCGCCACGGCGGCCGCCCGGCCAGGCACCACTTTCGAAAGAGCCATCCCATGAGTCGAATACTGGTGGTGGAAGACGAATCGGCGATTGCCGAGCTGATCTCCATCAACCTGCGCCACGCGGGCTTCGAGGTCACCCTCGCCGGCAGCGCCGCGCAGGCGCAGGCCGAGGTGGACGGCGTGCTGCCCGACCTGGTCCTGCTGGACTGGATGCTGCCCGGCCAGAGCGGCGTGGCGCTGGCCCGCCAGTGGCGCGCCAGCGCGCGCACCAGGGAGCTGCCCGTCATCATGCTGACGGCGCGCGCCGAGGAGGTCGACAAGATCGCCGGCCTGGACGCCGGGGCCGACGACTACATCACCAAGCCCTTCTCGACCAACGAGCTGCTGGCCCGCATCCGCGCCGTGCTGCGCCGCAAGGCGCCCGAGGCGCTGGACAGCGCCGTCGAGGTGGGCCCGCTGCTGCTGGACCCGGGCACGCGCCGCGTCAGCCGCGACGGCGTCGAGGTCAAGCTCGGCCCGACCGAGTTCCGCCTGCTGCACTTCCTGATGACCCACCCCGAGCGCGTGCACAGCCGCCCGCAGCTGCTGGACCGCGTCTGGGGCGACCACGTCTTCATCGAGGAGCGCACCATCGACGTCCACGTCAAGCGGCTGCGCGAGGCGCTGGAGCGCGTGCAGTGTGCGCGCATGATCGAGACGGTGCGCGGCGCGGGCTACCGGCTGACGCAGCAGGCCGGCGCGCTTTCCGCCTGAGAGCGCCCGCGCGTCCATGACCTGGCTGCTGCCGCGACTGCTGATGGCCCTGGCGGCCGTCGGGCTCGGGTTCGTCGTCGGCGTGCTGGTGCGCGCCGCCAGCGGGTCCGAGGCGCTGAGCCTGGGCCTGGGCGTGCTGGCCGGCGTGGCGGCGCTGCTGCTGGTGGACGCGGTGCGCGGCAACCGGCTGCTGAACTGGCTGCGCGGCAACCAGCTCGACAGCGCGCCGCGCGACACCGGCCTGTGGGGCGAACTGGGCTACCGCGTCGAGCGCGCGATGCGCGACCGCGACCGGGCGCTGGCGCGCGGCCGCGTGGAGCTGGACCAGTTCCTCTCCGCCATCGAGGCCTCGCCCAACGGCGTGCTGATGCTGGACCGGCAGGAGCAGATCGTCTGGTGCAACCGCGCCGCCGCCGACCATTTCGCGCTGGACCCCCGGCGCGACCTGCAGCAGCGCATCACCAACCTCGTGCGCGCGCCGGCCTTCGTCGCCTACCTGCAGGCCGGCCGCTACGCCGAGCCGCTGGTGCTGGGCACCGGCCGCGGCCCGGGCACGCTGTCCATCATCGTGCGCGAGTACGGCGAGGGCATGCGCCTGGTGCTGTCGCTGGACGTCACCGAGCGCGTGCGCGCCGAGGCCATGCGGCGCGACTTCGTCGCCAACGTCTCGCACGAGATCCGCACGCCGCTGACGGTGCTGTCCGGCTTCATCGAGACGCTGCAGGCGCTGCCGCTGACGCCGGTGGAACGCGACCGCATGCTGCTGCTGATGGCCCAGCAGACCCAGCGCATGCAGACGCTGGTGGCCGACCTGCTGACGCTGGCGCAGCTGGAAGGCAGCCCGCGCCCGGCGCCCGACCGCTGGGTGGCGCTGGACAGCCTGCTGGCGCGCGTCGCGGCCGATGCCGAGGCGCTGTCCGCCGGCCGCCACGCGCTGCGCCTGCGGCCCGCGACCGGCGTCGAACTGGCCGGCATCGAGAGCGAACTGCTCAGCGCCGTCGCCAACCTCGTCACCAACGCCGTGCGCTACACGCCGGACGGCGGCGAGGTCGAGCTCACGTGGCGGCTGCTGGAGGACGGCAGCGGCGAGCTGGCCATCGTCGACACGGGCCTGGGCATCGCGCGCGAGCACATCCCGCGCCTGACCGAGCGCTTCTACCGCGTTGACGGCAGCCGCTCGCGCGAGACCGGCGGCACCGGCCTGGGCCTGTCCATCGTCAAGCACGTCATGCAGCGCCACGGCGGCGAGCTGATGATCCAGAGCGAGGTGGGCCGGGGCTCGCGCTTCCGGCTCGTCTTCCCCGCGGCGCGCGTGCGCCAGTCCGGCGACGTGGCGCTGGGCGACGAGGCCGCCTTCGCCGCGTCAGCGGCGGCGCAGTAGCACCAGGCCGGCGGTGCCGCTGCGGTCCGTCGGCCGCTTCACCTGCGCCACCACCTGCCAGCCCGGCGGTACCGGCTGCCCGGCGCCGATGACGGCGTGCGGGCAGCGCGAGTCGGCCAAGCTGCCGCGGCCCTGCACCGTCCAGCCGCCGTGCCACTCCAGCCCGGCCAGCGTCGCCAGCGGCTGGCCCGGCGCGGCCAGGCATCGCGCCTGCGCCGGCAGGTGCGCCTGCAGCCGCGCCACCAGCGGCGCCAGGCTGCGCGCGTAGTCCAGCGGCGGCAACAGCAGGCTCATGGCCAGCAGCCAGCCCAGCGCCACGCCGCCGGCCGGCAGTGCCAGGCTCTTCCACAGCGCATGGCGGTGGCGCGCGGTGCGCCAGCGCACCAGGGCCAGCCAGGCCGCCGTCGCCGCGAGCGCCAGCACCAGCGCCAGCGGGCTGAAATGCGGCTCGAAGCCCTCGGCCAGCCGGCGCATGTTGGCCAGCGGCCGCGCCGGCCAGCCGGTGTGCATGGACAGGTAGTAGAGCCAGCCGAACAGCGCGACGGCCGAGAAGATGAAGACGCAGAACCAGTCCACCGCCGCCGCGATGCTGCGGCTCAGCGTCGGCAGCGCGAAGGCCGCCAGGATGGCCAGCGAGGGCAGGGCCAGCAGCAGCGCGCGCTCCGAGCCGCCCATCGCGACGCAGGCCGCCAGCGGCACCAGCAGCGCGATGGCCGGCACGGCGATGTGGCGGCGCAGCCCATGGCGGCGCCAGCGCCACAGCGTCCACAGCGCCAGCGGCCCGGCCGGCCAGCAGAACCAGGCCAGCAGGCTGGCCAGCGACGCCGGGTCCGGCGCCGCCCCCAGCCGCCAGGCCCAGCCGTGGAAGGCCCAGGCCGCCAGCACGGCGCAGGTCAGCGCGCCCAGCAGCCAGACGCGCTGGCCCTGGGCCGATT
Organism: Roseateles sp.; assembly: GCF_047654785.1. Classification (GTDB taxonomy): domain Bacteria; phylum Pseudomonadota; class Gammaproteobacteria; order Burkholderiales; family Burkholderiaceae_C; genus Pelomonas. Next base: position 1,857,970 of record NZ_JASGKQ010000003.1, on the reverse strand, counting down.
CGTAGCTGGAGCGGTGGTTGAGCAGCACGCCCAGCAGGCCCAGCGCGCAGGCCACGGTCGGCGCATCGCTGGCCGCCAGCACCGGCAGCGCGACCAGCACGGCCAGCCGGGACTGCCAGCGGCGGTAGGGCGCGGCCGCCAGGCCGTAGAGGTAGACCGACACGGCCAGCAGCTGCAGTAGCTCGGGCGTGGTCTCGTGGCCCAGCTGCAGCAGCCCCAGCGACGCCATCAGCGCCAGCAGCGCGCCGTCGGCCAGCGCGCGCGCATAGTCCACCGCGTGCGCCTCGCCGCCGAACGCGAACGCGACGGGCTGTGCGGCCTCCGTGCGGGCCAGGTGGAAGCAGGCGTACCAGACGGCCAGGAACACCCCCGCCAGCACCAGCGCATAGGGCAGTCGGGCGGCGACCGGGGCGTCCAGGAAGGGCAGGGCCTTGATCGCCAGCGCGCCCAGCCAGTAGGGCAGCGGGCCGCTGTCGGCCGGGATGCCGGCGATGGCCGGCTGCCACCAGGGCGCGCGGCCCTCGGCGATGCTGGCCATGAAGCCGAAGGCCGTCAGGTCGGCGCTGCGCCAGGGCTGGCGGCCGAAGATGCCGGGCAGCAGATAGGCCGCGCACAGCAGCAGCAGAGCCACGCGGGGCAGGCGAACGGCGCCGCGCTCGGCGACGATGGCGGGGGTGGGGAGGTTCACGCGCGGGAGTTCGGTCGATGCGGCCGGCATGATGCCGCAGAAACGACGAAGGGCAGCCGAGGCTGCCCTTGCATGGCGGGAGCGGTGCGCGACCGCCCCGGCGGCGTCACTTCTTCAGGTGCGCGAACTTGTTGCGGAACTTCTCGACGCGGCCGCCCAGGTTGTCCACGCTCTTCTGCGTGCCCGTGTAGAAGGGGTGCGACTCGCTGGTGGTTTCCAGCTTCACCAGCGGCAGGGTCTTGCCGTCGATCTCGATGGTTTCCTTGGTCTGCACGGTCGAGCGCGTGACGAACTGGAAGCCATTGGACAGGTCGACGAACGCGACGTCGCGGTAGTTGGGGTGGATGCCTTCTTTCATGGGGAACCTCTTGGCTGGGTTGGGAGCCACGCCGGCCGGCCCGGTTTGGGAACCGGACTGGCCACCGCACTTTCCAGGGGTGTCGGGGCGGAAAACCCGCGATTGTAGCGGATCAACCGCCGCGGCGCATCATGTCGAAGAAGTCGAGGTTGTTCTTCGACGCCTTCATCTTGTCGAGGATGAACTCCATCGCCTCGATCTCGTCCATGTTGTAGAGCAGCTTGCGCAGGATCCAGCTCTTTTGCAGGATCTCGGGCTTGAGCAGCAGCTCCTCGCGGCGCGTGCCGGACTTGTTGATCAGGATGGACGGGTAGACGCGCTTCTCGGCCATGCGGCGGTCCAGGTGGATCTCGCAGTTGCCAGTGCCCTTGAACTCCTCGTAGATCACCTGGTCCATCAGCGAGCCGGTGTCGATCAGCGCGGTGCCGATGATGGTCAGCGAGCCGCCTTCCTCGATGTTGCGCGCCGCGCCGAAGAAGCGCTTGGGGCGCTGCAGCGCGTTCGAGTCGACGCCGCCGGACATCACCTTGCCCGAGGACGGCAGCACGTTGTTGTACGCGCGGGCCAGGCGGGTGATGGAGTCTAGCAGGATGATGACGTCCTTCTTCAGCTCCACGAGGCGCTTGGCGCGCTCGATCACCATCTCGGCCACCTGCACGTGGCGCGCGGCGGGCTCGTCGAAGGTGGAGCTGATGACCTCGCCGCGCACGGTGCGCAGCATCTCGGTCACTTCCTCGGGGCGCTCGTCGACGAGCAGTACGATCAGGTGGCAGTCCGGCGCGTTGGCGACGAGGGCATGGGCGATGCTCTTCATCATCTCGGTCTTGCCGGTCTTGGGCTGGGCGACGATCAGCGCGCGCTGGCCTTTGCCGATGGGCGCCACCAGGTCGATGATGCGGCCGGTGATGTTCTCCTCGCCCTTGAAGCCCTCGCGTTCGAGCCTGAACTGCTCCTTGGGGAACAAGGGCGTCAGGTTCTCGAACATGATCTTGTTCTTGCTCTCCTCGGGCGTCTGGCCGTTGACGCGGTCCACCTTCACGAGCGCGAAATAGCGCTCGCCGTCCTTGGGCACGCGCACCTCGCCTTCCACCAGGTCGCCGGTGTGCAGGTTGAAGCGGCGGATCTGGCTGGGGCTCAGGTAGATGTCGTCCGTCGACGCCATGAAGCTGGCCTCGATGGAGCGCAGGAAGCCGAAGCCGTCGGGCAGCACTTCGAGCACGCCGTCGCCGAAGACCTGTTCTCCGGCCTTGGCGCGTTTCTTCATGATGGCGAACATCAGCTCCTGCTTGCGCAGGCGGCTGACGTTGTCGATCTCCAGTTCCTCGCCCATCTTGATGAGGGCCGAGACGTGGAGGGCTTTCAGTTCGGAAAGATGCATGGGTGGACACCCGTCAGGGGCCGCGGTGCCAGCCAAGGCACAACGGCGAGGTCACGGTCGCCCCGGAACGGGACCGCACGGCCGGCCGCCGCTCCCAAAAAAGCGGGCGGCGTGGCGTCAGGAAACGTAGGGGAGGGGCGCCGAGTCCACGCTGGCTGGATTCGTCCGAATCCGGGGCGTGTTGGCTTTTGGCTGCCGCAGCGGAACGCCGGGAGGCGTGTGAAGCGCTGTGGCAGCCGGGCGCGATTATAGGTTCGCGTCGATGAAGGCGGTTAATTGGGCCTTGGAGAGGGCGCCGACCTTGGTGGCGGCCAGTTGGCCGTCCTTGAACAGCATCAGCGTCGGGATGCCGCGGATGCCGAACTTGGCGGGCACCTGGCGGTTCTCGTCCACGTTCATCTTGGCCACCTGCAGCTTGTCGCCGTAGCCGGCCGCGACTTCGTCCAGGATGGGGGCGATCATCTTGCACGGGCCGCACCACTCGGCCCAGTAGTCCACCAGCACCGGCTTGCCGGACTGGATCACGTCGGCGTCGAACGACGCGTCGGAAACATGCTTGATCAATTCGCTGCTCATGGGAGGGTTCCTTGGCCTCAGAAGGTGGGCGTCGCCGTGCGACGGCGCCGTCCGGATAGGCAAAATCATTGTACACAAGCACCCTGGCCAAGCTCCGAAAGCTGGCCCGATGGCCCCGTTTCTCCCGCGTTCACGAAAGCCAGGCGCTGCAAACATCGCAGCACCAATAGGGAGAACGGCATTGAAACTGGGGTATGCGCGTGTTTCCACGCTTGAGCAAGATACACGACTTCAGATAGACGCGCTGAAAAAAGCAGGCGTTTCAAAGTATTGGCACGAGAAGCGCTCCGGGGTGAAGGAGCGGCCGGAGCTTGAAGATTTACTCTCCAGCATCGGAACGGGCGACGTTGTAGTCGTCTACAAAATCGACAGGCTTGCACGGTCGCTGCAAGACTTGATCCGAATCGAAAGCCTGATTCGCCAGGCTGGCGCTTGTCTGCAAAGCCTGACTGAGCCGATAGAAACTCAAACGGCCGTCGGCCGCATGATGTTTCAGCTTTTGGGAGCGTTCGCCGAGTTCGAACGCAGCCTGATCAACGAGCGCTGCACCGCCGGGCGCATCGCCGCGCGTGCCCGTGGCGTTCGTTGCACGAAGCCGCGCAAGTTCGACTATGAATCGGCGTTGCGCATGCGAAATTCCGGGGCCTCAATAACCCAGATCGCCGAAGCCCATGGCGTTTCCTTCGAGAGCGTCAAATGCGCCATCTACAGAATGAAGCGCGGCAAAACCCCCGTGGCGATGCCCTAACGGGCCCGGGCTCTATGGCTTCGCCACAAAGCCCCTGCGGGTCTTTGCCCTTCGGGTAACGATCCCTATCGCAAGCTGCCGCCATGAGCAGGTAGCTAAACGGAGCCTACCTCCCTGTTCGTTGTACCGCGAAGCGGTTTAGGCGTCAAGACCAAGCCCTGCGGGCCATTTCCGCGCACCGGCATATGAGCGTCGCACAGCGACGCCGATAGGAAGGGCAGGGCGGAAATGGGTCTTGACCCCTAAACCGCTTCGCTGTGCATGGCCTTTGGCGAGGAAGGCCCCACCCCACGGGCGGGCCGTCATGCCCCACCGGGGCGCTTTTCAACCAATGGAGAACGCTATGTCTGAGCAAAAGTCCATCACCCAAATGATCCCCCTCGCCGCCGTCACGATCGCACCGAACGTTCGCACGCGAACCGGCCTGAATGAGGCATCCATCAACGAACTTGCCGAGTCGCTGAAAGAGCACGGCCTGATGCAGCCGATCTTCGCACGGCGCGTGAACGATGGATACGCGGTGATCGCAGGGCAGCGGCGCACCTTGGCCGCGATCCGCGCCGGATGGTCGGAAATCGCCGCCATCGTCACCGACGAAGACAAGTCCGCCGAGCTGAAGGCGAAGCAGATCATCGAGAACGTTCAGCGCGAAAACCTGAACCTGTTCGAAGTCTGCACTGCGGTTCGTGAGATGCAGGCCATGATCGGCAAGCCGGCCGAGGTGGCGCGCAAGCTGAACAAGTCCGCCGGGTGGATTTCTAAGCATCTATCCCTGACCTCGCCCGGCTTCAGCCAGGAAGTGCGGAACCTAGTCGCAGACGGCAATCTTCAAGACGTTGAGACGGCCGTCACGCTGAACCAGATTGCAAAACACAGCGACGGCGGGCCGATGCTAGAGAAGCTGCTGCCGATGGTGAAGCTTGGGACCGTCGGACGAACGACCGTGCGCCAGCACCTTGACGAACTGCGCAAGGCGTCACAGATGAACCTTGAACTGCCCAAAGGCGGAGAGGGTGGCGAAGATGGTGGCGAAGATGGTGGCGAAGATGGTGGCGAAGATGGTGGCGAAGATGGTGGCGAAGGCGATGGCGACGACGAAGAGCCGACCGGCAAGGCCACGATCACCTTTCAGCTTTCCGCTTCGCAGGCCAAGCAGTTCGAAGCCCTCGGCGGCGCACAGTGGCTACGCCGTCAACTCAAGAGGCTGGAGAAGGCGCAGAACTAATTAAACGAAATGGACGGGCTGACCGCCCGTCCGTTTCGCATGCGAAACAGAAAGCGGAGAACATCAATGATCATATTCCACGAAGGATTGCCGGGTTCCGGAAAATCTTACGAAGCCATGGCGGTTCGTATTATCCCGGCCATCAAGGCGGGCCGTGAAGTCGTAGCATACGTCGAAGGTATCGACCACAAGAAGATTGCCGAAATCGCCGGAGTCAGCGAAGAAAGATGCAGAGAACTACTGCACGTCTTGACTCGTGATCAGATGAAATCCAATTGGGTTGAACTCTGCAGGGACAACGCGCTTCACGTCTTCGATGAAGCTCAAAACTTCTGGGGAAACCGCGTCAAACTGAATGAGGTGCAAACCGAACTGGTGACGGAGCACCGGCACCGTGGCATGGATATCGTCTTGATGGGTCAAGACGTACGGGACGTACATGCCACATGGCGACGCCGAATCGAACTCAAGCTCTGTTTTCTGAAGCTCAACGCGTTCGGAAAAGGCAAGAAATACAGGGTCAACACTTTTCGCCACACTGGTGGAGACAAGTACAGTAAAACAGGAACAACGATAACAAAATACGATCAGAAGTATTTTGGAACGTACAGCAGTCACGTGTCGGATGACACGAATACTGACGTTTACACCGACCAACGAGCGCAAGTATTGAATCATCCGTGGCTGAAATACGGAATCCCGCTAACGGCCATCGCCGTTACATTCGGCGCATGGAAAGCATGGGCATTTTTTCATCCTGATGAAAAACAGCCGGTTAAGTCAGAAAGGCACTTCGAAGTTCAGCGGCCAATCAACAACAACGGCGCCGCAGTGCAACCAAAAAAAACAGCCGACAACAACCAGCAAGCAGAGCAAGAAGAAAAATCACCGATAGAGCGCCGAATGCTAGAAGTGTCATCGAAGGGAAGAATCCGACTTGCCGGGCTCATCACGATGCGCAACCGCACGTCCGGCGTGATTGAATGGATTCAAGGCGGATCCGTCGTCATCGAAAGACTTTCGCTTGACGCACTCAGAACGCTAGGCGTTGCCGTCGTCATAAGCGGCGACGTTGTTCAGCTTGCCGTAGGCGGCTACCACGAACTGGCCACGCCATGGCCCCTGGAAGAATTCGGACGGGCAACAGCGGCACAACAGTCCGCAGTTCGCGGCCCTCAGCCAATCAGCAGCGAAAACAAGACGACAACGATAAGTCAAGAAAACACGCCGCCAAGATTCTTTGATGCACCCGGCCCCATAACGCACACCCCCACAGTTGGAAGTGCCATCAAGGACGTAGCCGCCGGGCGATAGTTTCGCACGAGAAAAATCGGCCAATGCCGGCCACGGCGAGCCAGGGCCGGTTCTTGCTCGAACAGCTCGGGGCGCGCCGCGCCCGCGCTTGAAGATCGTCCAAGCTTATTCGGCCACCAAGCGCACGAGCAACTCGCGCACATCAGCTTCCAACTGCCCGCGTCCGGCAGCACCAGATGAGGGGGCGTCATGGGCGACCGAGTAGCGCTTGTGCGGCATCTGGTGCTGCTTGTAAGCCTGGCCGCGCAATCGGTTTTCTGGCGTGTAGACGACGGTGCCGTCCTGGCGCTGGGTGAGCTTCAGGCCGGTATCTCGGCCGTCGATGATTAGGCTGTCGTCGGTGGCGTGCTGCAGCATGGGGCGATCCTGGAAAGCCCGGCGCCTGCCGGGCCGGGTTGTTCAGAGGGCGGCGATAGCGGCTTCGGCAGCTTCCAGGCTCTCGAAATACCAGACCTTCGACTGACCGTCGAAGCGGGCGCCTTGGGCCTTCAGAACGTCCTTGACGTCGAAGGTGTTGCCGCCGAAGGCGTTCTTGCCGTAGCCCATGCCGCTGGTGCCGAATGTCAGGCCCAGGGCGGCGGCCTTCTCAGCCAGTCGGTTCTTGCGCTCTTCAAGGCCGTTGAAGGCGGGGCGGACGGTGTGCTTGATGAACATGGTGTGCTCCTATCGGAACGCCAGGAACCGCCTGGACTCGGGGACCGCGTTTCTGCTGTCCATGTCCTGAAGTATACGCGCAATGCGCGCAACGTCAACAACTTTTTTCCACCACGGAATCCGTTTTATGAAGTAACGATCCCTATCGCACCATACTTAGACGAACAGTGGCGCTAATAGGGTTGTCAGAATATGAAGGAAAGCGCCTTGCGAGTAATCCTGAACGTAAATCCAGCGCCAATAATGCCAAGTGCAGTAGGAATGCCAAGTGCAGTCAATATATAAGAAACACCGGGATCGATGTTTGCATAGACAGACTGCAGGCCGTCCTCAAGGAACTGAGGAACAGGAATTGACGACGACAAGCTTACGAACGCATTTGCGCACATTTCCACCGTGCCAATAAATGCATCCGACACGAAGTCCCACAACGCACCAAAAAACGACTTTACAAGGCCCAACAGCCATGAGGTAAATTGGCTAAGCACAATCAATCTCCGATGGAAATCCTGAAGGCAAAGAACGACGCCACCACAAGTATGCAGACCTTTAGTATCGCCAATGCGCTAGATGCAAAAGAACTGCAAAACTGATCGATGCTGAATTCGGCGTCGATATAAGGAATAGTGCCGCTCCAACTTGGACAGGTGCCGGCGGCAGAAACTACCAAAAACCGGCCGGCCGCCGTTCCTATCGGCGTAGACAGGAACGAATCCCTCGCCGACGCCAAGACGCTATCCAACGTCTTTCCTTTCGCATGATAAAGGCTACCAATATTCGCAGGCTCACCGCCGCACCCCGATGCACTCGAATTCTTCTTGCACTCGCTTGATTCGTCGTCACCTTCGTCCTTGCCATCATCCTTTCCAGGTGGCTTGTTCGTCGTCGACTCGCTCTCAGTCACGCTAGAACCATCGGGCCTAACGGTAGTTCTCGTCGTCGTCGTTTCGACAATGCCGTCAGCGCCGGTCCTTGTCGTCGTTTCCGTTGTAGTCTTCGACCCGTCCGGGTTTTCCTGAACGGTCTTTTCCGTCTTCGTCGTGCTTTTGTCTTCAGAACTCTTATCAACTTCGTGATCGTCGCCGCTCTGATCGAAACAAACAGTCTTTCCGTTTATCGTGCCGGCGCCCTGACCCGGCTTACAACCGTCCGGCGGCACAGCCGATGCAGCACTGCCAACCTGCTTCCCGGCTTCAGCCGATGCACTGCATTTTTTGCCCGTATTTACGTACGCCCCTTTCGCATACCAATGTTTAACGCCGTCAACAAGCGAGCTACCGGCCGGCGACTCACCATCAAAAACAACTTCACAATTTCCCGAACAACCCCAAACAACAGGACTAGCAGAAGCTTTCGTGCCAATGTCGAAATAACCACTTTTGTTCACCTCCTTAGAAGGGCAAGCGCCACTGCACGACTTGCCGTCAACGCTAGGGCTATAACCGCCAGAACAACTGCACTGTTCACTCCCGGAATACGTAGAGTTCTCCGGGCACTCATTGACATAAGACCAGGAAATATTAATAACCCAGCCCTCGCTAGTGTCGCTGGCAAGACTTCCGTCAGGTCGATACTGCTTATGCCACCTATCACACTTGGCCGGATTGGTACTAGGGTTACAGGCTTTACTGTAATGAACTCCAGAACCCCAGCTATAACTATATGACGAGCCTTCGCACGTAGTTGCGGCAAGACCGCCGTCCTTCGATTTAAACACACTGCCATCTGACAGTTTTTGGCAGTAATACTCAATGCCAGAAGCGCGTGGGACCGTTCCCTCAGCCTTTGCGTAATTGGTTCCAAAAATTAGGCAAAGGCACGTGACAATCAAATACAGCGCGCAAAAAAAGATTCTACGCATGCTAACCATTTGCCAGGCCCAGAACACATGCCTTTCCACAAAGGCACCCGCAAAAGAAAATCACCACAAGCCACATGTTTGCACCTCATTAAGTTTGACGCGGTTTCCCCAGAAGTTTTGAGCTTCGTCGAAGACATGAAGCGCGTTGTCCCTGCAGAGTTCAACCCAATTGGATTTCATCTGATCACGAGTCAAGACGTGCAGTAGTTCTCTGCATCTTTCTTCGCTGACTCCGGCGATTTCGGCAATCTTCTTGTGGTCGATACCTTCGACGTATGCTACGACTTCACGGCCCGCCTTGATGGCCGGGATAATACGAACCGCCATGGCTTCGTAAGATTTTCCGGAACCCGGCAATCCTTCGTGGAATATGATCATTGATGTTCTCCGCTTTCTGTTTCGCATGCGAAACGCCCCAGACCTTTCGATCCAGGGCGCATCGTCGGCGAATCAGCGTCCGAACATGGAAAGTATCCGACGCACGCCAAACGCCACAAGCCTATAGCCAACTATGAAAGCAGCGAAAGCTAAAACCGCTGACGACTCGTCATCGCGCGATATGGCATCGACGATTGCCGAAAAATCCATGGCCTATCAGCGAATCATCGAAAGAACGATGCGAACGCCCGTCTTGATGACCGCAGGTGCGGCCAGAATCGCACCGATGGCCAGAATGGCCGTTCCGACCGAAGACAAATCAACCGCCCCGGTCAGGGACGAAAAATCGGGCGCGGCGGCATTCGCAAAACCAGAAACTGCGACGGCCAGACCGGCGACCACGGCGCCCTTGAACTTGTTTTCCATTTCAATGCTCACTTTCCGTTAATGAAATTGACGACCGCACCAACAGCCCAACCGATAACGTAGCTGCTGACCACAAGAAAAAAACCAGCACTCCAGGCGGCCGCCAAATCTGCGGATGGAGGCAGTTCATTCGTAGACGAAGATTCTTCTTGAATCAACGCGAGAACCTGATCAGCTTCGTCCGGAGAAAACACAACCATACCCGGACAACCGCCACCAGACTGACCCTGATAAGGCCCGATAACGGCGACTTGAGAGCCACCAATATCAACAGAGCCGACAACGTTGACGCACGAAGCCATGCGAAGCGTCAAGCGAAATCGGCGTCAAGATCAACAACGAGGGCAGAGCCCTTATCGCAGTGATCGTCAACAAGCTGACGAATGTCGTCAAAATCATCAACAACGCCGAACCGAACAGCCGTGGCAAGGGAAGGGGTCCAAGCCACGTCACCAGTTCCTGGGTGAACGTGCAGAAACTGGAACGTCACACCAGACTGAATAATGAAGCGGCCGGACGCCATGATTAGGCAGCCTTCGCCGCGACAGGCTTCAGACCATGCATCACGGTCTTCGAAGTCTTGCCGTTCGTGACAATTTCCATTTCCGCGATGGCATCGAACGGAAACGGCATCTTCTCGAACTTCTTGATTTCATCGCTCAGGCCGAGCGTGAATTCAGCAGAGCACTGCCCAAACGCGTTGCCCTTGCTCGAATCCATATCGACCAAGGCATACACCTTCGTCGAATCAAAGGAAACGCCGTTGTCCATTTGGCCTTTGCTGGCCTTCATACCAACGACCTTGATCTGTGATTGGAACTTCATACGAACTCACTTTCGCTTGCGAAATGTCAGGCCCCGTTAAACGATGGCGCGGAAGCTGGGGCCATAAGCGCCGCGACTTTTTCAAAAGTTTCCCGAAGACGGTCCGGAGCAATGCCGAGAAGCCGGCGCGGAACGCGATGGCGTTCGCTATCGATTATCTCCGCAAGAATGTCACCGCCCATATCGAAGGCAGCAACGATGGCCGGGGCGGCTGTGCGCTTGATCCAACGGACCACGCGAACAACGGCGGCTTCCGCCGTCGTATCAATCAAATCCGGCACCGTAGGGATTCGCTCAGCCTCAGCCGCAATTCGCTCACGCTCCAAAAGCTCCGCGCAAAGCGGATATGCGCCTGCGAAAAAATCGGCCGGACGGGTCATCGAATCCAGGGAAATCACGCGATGGTTATCACGAAACTCAACCTCGACACGAACCCACTCCGACCCGGCCTCGTGGCCGAACTGTTCGTCGCCCTTCTCATAAACGCGGCAGCATTTGCCGGTTTCACGAGAACCAACTTCGAAAGTGCGTGAATGCTGAAGCTCCCAGCTTCCGTGATTCTTCTGTCCAGGTCGCTTGCCGCGAACGTCAAAGCCGCCTTCGCGGTATGCCTGGACAGCATCAGTGACGCTGTAGCCGGTCCATATGTCAAGGCTCAAATCGATGCGCGTCACGTGTCCACGTGCGGCAGAAATCCAGTCACGGACCGGCGCTAATTGAGCCGGCGTGATCGTGAGCAGCGCGGAGCCGAAGAGGTTGAAGTGAACCGTGCCGGCCTGCTTCACCGACTTCGCGCCGGCCATGACGTAGCCAACGGTTTCTCCGGCGAAACGAAGCTCAACCCTGACCGAGTAGAAGTCCATGCCGCGCAAGACAGCGCCGACTTCGAACTTGCCCAACATGGCGCAAAACTGACGAGCCCCGGCAAGCGCCACGGCGTGCGCCGTGGTGTATTCGGACACGTCCACCGTGGACGACTTGCGAACCAGATCGCGGCCGGGCTGGTCCAGCAGTTCCAGAACCGTTACGTCAAGCAACGATGGTTCCCGCGACACGATGGCATCCATCGGCAGGGTGAATCGCAACCAGTCAACCCGGACGCGGCCAGGGTTCGACTGTTCAATCTGTTCCAGCGTCCACTTGATCCGGCTTCCGGCCATCACCGGCTTGGCATCTACTTTCACGACCGTGCCCCCACTGTTGTCCCCGTGTTACCGAGGGGGACAGCGCAGGCCGGCGTCATGCCCGCGCAAGCGCGTGCATCGACGCCGGCCTGCGCCGGCTCGCACATGCACCTTTCGTCCAGGTGGCTGCACTGACGAACGTTCGCGTCCGCAAACCAAATCTGCCCGAGGTAGCAGTCCACCTTGAACCAGTCCGGCGAACGCTCATCACGACCGGGCGCGGCTTCGATGACTCGTCCGCACAGCACAACACCGCGCTTGCGGACTTGCACACGCACCACAGCCGATGCGCCCGCCCGCTCACTCGCCGACAGCACAACAGCCAGCCATGACCGATATGTCAGCGGCTCGCCTTGCGTAGTTGACTCGCTGTGAAGTACATTCCCGGCCATAAAGCACTACCCTTCGTGATGCTTCACGTTTTGCGAAGCATTTCGGCCCGACTGTACGTCATGAAAGGTGAACTATGAACTTGGGGAAAACCCTTATGGATGGCGTGGCGGCCAAAAACGGCATGACCCGCTACGCCATAGCCAAAGAACTTCAGCTCCACCAAGGCTTTTTGAGCCGGGTTTACGCCGGCAAAGACCCGATCCCGCCTGCAATGGCCGCACGCCTCGCAGTTCTTGCCGGCATAGACGCACGCCGGGCAGCAATGGAAGCGCTTGTTTCGCAAGAGAAAGACCACGAGAAGGCCATCGCCCTAGCTGAAGCGCTTGGCGTGGACGCGCCCCCTACGCCAGTGGCTAAGGTGTGACATAGCCACTTTGGGCCCGTCGGTCGCCGGGGTGACCGGCAGCGGCGGCCAGGCCGGGCGTGGGAGGCCCGTTTCACCCGTGCAGCAAACCATCAGCCTGGGCCTCGCGCCCGGGGAAGACATCGCCGCGTTCTGGCAGCGCGTGGCCGGCGCCTGCGCCGGCTGGCTGGCCGGGCAGGGCGCGCCGCTGCGCGACGCCGTGTTGCTGCTGCCGTTCGCGCAGCAACTGGCGCCGGCGCGCCGGGCCTTCCTGGCCCGGGGCGGCTGGCAGCCGCGCATCACGACCAGCCACAGCCTGGCCGCGGCGCTGGGCCCGACGCCGCTGGCCGCGCCCGACCAGCTCTCCGGCGACGCCGCCATAGACGCCTTCACCGCCGACCGCCTGCTGGCCGACCAGAGCTGGGTGCAGCCGCTGCGGCGCGGCAGCCCGCGGGACTACCGCGTCGCGGTCGCCCGCCTGGTGGGCACCGCGCAGGCGCTGGCGCGTGCCGCCGCGCAGGTGCCGCCCGACGAGCGGCCCGCCTTTCTCGACGTCGCCCGCCAGCGGCTGGCCGCGCTGGACGCCGGCCCCGGCGTGCTGGAGCGCGCGCTGGCCCAGGTGGCGCTGGCCTGGGTGGCCACGGACGAGCGCCGGCCGGCCACCGACGCCCTGTTCGCGCTGCGCCCCAGCGCCTGGATCTGGCTGCGCGCGGGCGGCCCCGACCCGCTGGCACAGGCGCTGCTCGCCCGGGCCGGCGGGGCCGGCGAGGTGCCGGCGCTGTGCCTGGACGCCGACCTGGACCTCGACCAGGCCTGGGCCGGCTTCACGCCCGCGGCGCGGGTGGAGGCCGCCGTCGCGCCGGACTTCGAGACGCTGGCCGCGCAGAGCGCCACGGCCGTCATCCAGCACCTGAACGCCGGCCGCCGGCCCGTCGCGCTGCTGGCGCAGGACCGCGTCGTCATCCGCCGCGTGCGCGCGCTGCTGGCGCGCCAGGGCGTGCCGGTGCATGACGAAACCGGCTGGACGCTGGCGACCACGCCGGCCGCCGCCGCCGTCATGGCGCTGCTGCGCGCGGCGCTGGCGGGCGGGGCAGTGGACGACTGGCTGGCCTGGATGAAGTCCGCGCTGGCGGCCGATTGGCCCGCCGACGGGCTGGCCGCGCTGGAGTCCTGCTGCCGCCGCTTCGCCTGGCGCCAGGCCGCGCAGCTCGACGCGGCCACGCTGCCGCCCGCCGCGGGCGCGGCCTGGCAGCGCGCCCGGCGCCAGTTGGAGCCGCTGGCCGGCGGCGCGCGTTCGCTGGGGGGCTGGCTGACGGCGCTGAAGCAGGCCCTGCACGGGCTGGGCCCGCTGGCCGGGGTGGCGGGCGGCGAGGCGCTGGGCGAGGCGCTGTGGCTGTCCCGCAGCCCCTGGGCCGGCAGCGCGCACGAGGCCGCGCTCGCCCAGGCCCGGCTGCGGCCCGAGGAGTTCCTGGCCTGGGTGGACGACACGCTGGAGTCCGCGCAGTTCGAGCCCGCCGAGGAAGCGGGCGCCGCCGAGGTCGTCATCACGCCGCTGGCGCGGGCGCTGCTGCGGCCGTTCGGCGCCGTGGTGCTGCCCGGCGCGGATGCCGCCACGCTGGGGCCGGTGAACCCGCAGGCCGGCCTGCTGGCCGATGCCGACGCGGTGGCGCTGGGCCTGCCCGGCCTGGCGCAGCGGCGCGAGGCCGAGGCGCTGGGCCTGGCGCAGCTGCTGCGCGCGCCGGTGCTGACGCTGCTGCGCTGCGCCTTCGCCGGGGCCGAGCCGTTGCCGCCCAGCCCGCTGCTGGAGCGGCTGGCCGGCGCCGCGGCCCGGGCCGGGCAGGCGCTGGCGCGCTGGCCGGACGGGCGGACACCCGCCGCGCCGCCGTCCGCGCCGCAGACCCGCGCCGCCGCCGACGCCGCGGGCCGGCTGCCCGCCGCGCTCAGCGCCAGCGCCATCGACGCGCTGCGCAACTGCCCCTACCAGTTCTTCAGCCGCGCCGTGCTGGGCCTGCGCGAGGCCGACGAGCTGGAGCAGGAAACCACCAAGCGCGACTACGGCACCTGGCTGCACGCGGTGCTCAAGCGCTTCCACGAAACGCGCGACGGCGGTGGCGATGACGACGCGGTGCTGCGCGCCGCCGCCGAGGCCGAGCTGGCGCTGCTGGACGCCACCGACTTCCTGCCGTTCTCGGCGGCCTTCGAGCGGCTGCGCCCGCTCTACCTGGCCTGGCTGGCCGAGGCGGAGGCCGGCGGCCAGCGCTACGTGGCCGGCGAGGTGGCGCGCGAGGCGACGCCCTTCGCCGCGCCGCTGGAGGCGCTGCGGGTGCAGGGCCGCATCGACCGCATCGACGACCGCGCCGGCCGCATGCTGCTGCTGGACTACAAGACCGGCAACGCCAAGGCGCTGAAGGACAAGGTGGCCGCGAAGCTGGAGGACACCCAGCTCGCCACCTACGCGCTGCTGAGCGGCGCCGGGCCCGGCCTGCAGGCCGCCTACCTGGTGCTGGACGACGGCAAGGGCATCGCGGTGCTGCCGCACGAGGACGTCAGCGACACCGCCCTGGCGCTGCGCGACGGCCTGCAGGCCGACCTGGCCGCGGTGCATGCCGGCGTGCCGCTGCCGGCGCTCGGCGAGGGCCGCGTCTGCGACTACTGCGAAGCCCGCGGGCTGTGCCGCAAGGACGACTGGACATGAGCGCCTCCGAACTCGCCTACTGGGCCGACGGCCGGCGCATCCCGCGCGAGCAGTTCTATGCGCTGGCCTGCGACCCGGCGCGCAGCATCGTCGTCGAGGCCTGCGCCGGCGCGGGCAAGACCTGGATGCTGGTGTCGCGCATCCTGCGCGCGCTGCTGGCCGGCGCCGAGCCGCAGCAGATCGTCGCCATCACCTTCACCCGCAAGGCCGCCGGCGAGATGCGCCAGCGCCTGGCCGACTGGCTGGCCGAGTTCGCGCAGGCCGACGAGGCCGCGCAGCTCGCGGCGCTGCGCCAGCGCGGCCTGCCGGCCGGGGACGCCGCCGCGCTGCGGCCCCGGCTGGCCGCGCTGCAGGCCGAGCTGCTGCGCGGCGGCCGGGCCGTGGAGGTGCGCACCTTCCATGGCTGGTTCTCGCAGCTGCTGCGCGCGGCGCCGCTGGCCTTTTTGCGGGCGCAGGGCCTCGCGCCCGAACTGCAACTCGTCGAGGACGAGGAGGAGCTGATGCCCCCGCTGTGGCGGCGCTTCCACGCCGCCGTGCTGGCCGACGCGGTGCTGCGGGCGGACTTCCAGGCGCTGACGCAGTCGCGCGGCCGCTTCAACCTGCGCGAATGGCTGCTGGGCGCGTTCGCCAGGCGCGTCGAGCTGCGGCTGGCCGAGGCCGCCGGGGTGCTGGCGGGCAGCCTGCCCGGCGCCGTCGAGCTGCTGGGCATGACGCCGGAGCAATTCTTCGCGCAGCTGCGCGGGCCGCTGCAGGCGCTCGCCCGCCAGCTCGGCCAGGCCCAGGGCAAGAAGGCGCAGGCCGCGGCCGCCGCGCTGGAGCAGGCCGAAGCGGTCGATGCCGCCTTCGCCGCGCTGTTCACGCAGAAGGGCGAGCCGCGCAAGCTGGGCGTCGACAGCCCGGACCTGGACGCGCTGTGCGACGAGCTGCTGCGCCTGCGCGGGGCCATCGCCCAGCAACAGGCGGCGGACGAGCATGCCGCGATGCGGCGGCTGGCGCTGGTGCTGGTGGACGCCTTCGAGGCGCTCAAGCGCGAGCGCGGCCTCGTGGACATGAACGACCTGGAGCGCGGCGCGCTGGCGCTGCTGGCCGACGCGGACACCGCCGGCTGGGTGCAGCAGCGGCTGGACGCCCAGGTGCGCCACCTGCTCATCGACGAGTTCCAGGACACCAGCCCGCTGCAGTGGCAGGCGCTGCACGGCTGGCTGTCGGCCTATGCCGGCGCGGGCGCGGGCGCGCCGCTGTCGGTGTTCATCGTCGGCGACCCCAAGCAGAGCATCTACCGCTTCCGCCGCGCCGACCCGCGCGTGTTCGCCGCGGCGCAGGACTTCGTCTGCGCGGGCCTGCAGGGCGCGCGCCTGGCCTGCGACCACACGCGGCGCAACGCGCCCGAGGTGCTGGAGGCCGTCAACGCCGCGTTCGACGCGGCGCAGCGCGCCGACGCCTACGAGGGCTTCCGCCCACACACCACCGAGGTCCCGGCCGGGGACGAGCTGGCCGGCCTGTGGGCGCTGGACGCCGGGCTGGCCGCGCCGCCCCCGGCCGAGGCCGCCGACCCGATGCGCTGGCGCCCCAGCCTGAGCGAGCCGCGCGTGGAGGCCGAGCTCAGCCGCCGCGCGCCCGAGTGCGAGCGCGTCTGCGCGGCCATCGCCGGCCTGCTGCGCGAGCGGCCGGCGCTCCGGCCCGGTGACCTGTTCGTGCTGGCCCGCAAGCGCGACCCGCTGCGCCAGCTCAGCGCGGCGCTGACGGCGGCCGGCGTGCCGCACGCCGCGCCCGAGGAGCAGCCGCTGGCGGCGCTGCCCGACGTGGCCGACCTGCTGGCGCTGCTGGACGTGCTCGCCTCGCCGGGCCACGACCTGTCGCTGGCCCGCGCGCTGCGCAGCCCGCTGTTCGGCGCCAGCGAGGCCGACCTGCTGGCGCTGGCCGAGGCCGCCGGCAGCGCCGACTGGCTCGGCCGGCCGCCCGCCGAGCGCCGCCGCTGGTGGGATGCGCTGCACGAGCTGGCCGCGCCCGGCCCCGTGCTGGCGCGCGCCCGGGCGCTGCTGCGCGACTGGGCCGAACAGGCCCGCCAGCGCACGCCGCACGAGCTGCTGGACCGCATCGTCCACGAGGGCGCCCTGCTCGCCCGCATCGCCGCGGCCGTGCCGGCCGCCGACGCGGACGTGCGGCTGCAAAGCGTGCAGGCCCTGCTACGCGCGGCGCTGGATCTGGACGGCGGCCGCTACGCGCAGCTCTACGGCTTCGTGCGCGCGCTGAAGCGCCGGCCCATCCCCTTCGTGCCCGCCGCCGCGCCCGACGCGGTGCAGCTGCTCACCATCCACGGCGCCAAGGGCCTGGAGGCCGAGGTCGTGTTCCTGCTGGACACCGACGCCGCGCCGCCCAAGGCCGAGACGCTGGGCCTGCTGCTGGACTGGCCCGTGGGCCGGCGCGCACCGGTGCGCGCCGCGTTCCTCGCGTCGGAGGCCCGGCCGCCGCCGTCGCTGCAGGCGCTGGTGGACGGCGAGCGCGCCGCCCGCGAGCGCGAGGAGCTGAACGGCCTGTACGTCGCGATGACGCGCGCCCGCCGCGCGCTGGTGCTCAGCCACACGCCCGGACGCAGCGCCGCCACCAGCTGGTGGGACCGGCTGCAGCCGCTGGCCCGCCGCTGGCCGCTGGCGGCGGACGCCGGGGCGCGCGCCGCCGCCGCCGCGCCGCCGCTCGCGCCGCTGCCGCGCTGGCAGCCGCCGCCGGCCGCGCCGGTGCGCGACGGCGCGGCCCGCGACGCCCGCCAGGCGCAGGTCGGCGAGGCGCTGCACCGCGTGCTGGAGTGGGCCTCGGCGCCCGGCCAGGCGCAGCCGCTGGCGCTGCTGATGGACGCGGCCTCGCAGGCCTTCGGCCTGGACGCCCGGGCGCGCGAGCAGCTCGCCCGGGCCGCGCAGGCCATCCTCGCCAGCGCCGACTGCCGGCCCTTCTTCGACCCGGCCTGCCTGCTGTGGGCCGGCAACGAGGTGGCCGTGGGGCAGGGCGGCGAGGACCAGCGCATCGACCGCCTCGTGCAGACGCGCGACGGCACCTGGTGGGTGCTGGACTACAAGCTGGGCAGCGCGCCGGAGCGTGATCCAGCCTACCTCGCGCAGATGCGCGGCTACGTCGCGGCCGTGCAGGCGCTGCAGCCGGGCGAGCCGGTGCGCGCCGCGCTGATCAGCGGCACCGGGCGCCTGGTGCCGGTCGGCTAGAATCGCGGGCTTGTTCGGGGCGTAGCGCAGCCTGGTAGCGCATCTGCTTTGGGAGCAGAGGGTCGCGAGTTCGAATCCCGCCGCCCCGACCACCCTTTCGACAACCCGCCGCTGGCCCCGCCACCGGCGGGTTCGTTTTTTTGAGAGGCCGCACGACCCCGCAAGCGAGGCCCGGGCATCCCCCGGGGTGGCGCCGGCGGTCCGGCCGGGACAATCCGCCCCTTTCGCTTCAACCCCCGGCGCAGCCACAAGCCGCGCCCGAGACTCCATGGCACTCCAACACCTGACCGACGAGCAGATCGCCACCTGGACCCGCGCCCAAAAGGACGAGTGGTGGTTCAAGAACGTCTACCGCGGCGACATGGCGCAGCTGACGCTGCGCTCGGCCTTCACCGGCTTCCTGCTCGGCGGCATCCTGTCCGCCACGGGCTTGTATATCGGGGCCAAGACGGGCATCGCCATCGGCGTGGGCCTGACCTCGGTGATCCTGGCGTTCGCGCTGTTCCGCGCGCTGCACGCCAGCGGCTTCGCGCAGGACTACACCATCCTGGAGAACAACTGCACCCAGTCCATCGCCACCGCGGCGGGCTACGTCATCACGCCGTTGTTCTCCAGCCTGGCGGCCTACATGCTGATCACCGGCGTCATCCCGGCGTGGTGGCAGCTGATGATCTGGATCTTCGTCGTCTCCATGATCGGCGTGCTGCTGGCCTTCCCGCTGAAGCGGCGCTTCATCAACGAGGACCAGGCGCCGTTCCCCGAAGGCCGCGCCTGCGGCGTGGTGCTGGACTCGCTGTACCACGGCGAAGGCGGCGAGGGCCTGTTCAAGGCCAAGCTGCTGGGCGTCGTCGGCGGCTTCACGGCGCTGTACCAGGCCGTCGTCAGCGATGGCTGGATGAAGCTGGTCCAGTTCAAGATCCTGATGCTGGACAAGTGGGCCGGCCTGAAGGCGCCCTGGCACCTGCATGAGCGGCTGGACCAGTACTACTACGACTGGGCCGGCAAGAGCGCGGCGCTGATCCCGACCATCCTGGGCACGGACATCCGCCAGCTCGGCCTGCGCGTCACGCTGGACGCCGCGATGCTGGGCGTCGGCGGCCTGATGGGCATGGCGGTGGCGGCGAGCTGCTTCCTCGGCGCCTTCATCAACTTCGTCGTGCTGGCGCCCATCATGATCCAGGCCGGCGACATCGCGCCGCGCCTGGGCGCCGACGGCGTGCTCGTGCCGCTGAACCGCGCCGAGATCGTCAACCAGTGGTCGCTGTGGTGGGGCGTGACGATGATGGTCGTGGGCGCCATGGTGGGCCTGCTGGCCAAGCCCGAGATCTTCAAGAACGCGTTCCGGCGCAAGGCACCGGCCGCCCCGGGCGGGGGCAGCGACCTGCTGAAGGACATCGAGGTGCCGATGTGGATCAGCTACGTCGGCGTGCCGCTGTTCAGCGTGCTGGGCAGCTACGTGACGCACGTCTTCTTCAACGTGCCGTTCTGGCTGGCGCTGGTGTCGCTGCCGCTGATCTTCGTGCTGACCGTCATCTGCACCAACTCGATGGCGTTGACCTCCTGGACGCCCACCGGCGCGCTGTCCAAGATCACGCAGTTCACGATGGGCGCCATCGACCGCAGCAACCCCGGCTCCAACCTGCTGCCGGCCGGCATGACCAGCGAGATCGCGTCCAACGCGGCCAACCTGCTGTCCGACATCAAGCCCGGCTACATGCTGGGCGGCAAGCCGCGCCACCAGGCCATCGGCCACATCATCGGCAACTTCGCGGGCGTGCTGTTCTGCGTGCCGCTGTTCTTCCTGCTGTTCCTGACGCCCGACGCCAGCGGCGTGCGCAGCGTGGCCACGCTCGTGTCCGACCAGTTCGCCATGCCCGCCGCGCTGCAGTGGAAGGGCGTGGCCGACATCATCGCCAAGGGCCTGAAGGGGCTGCCGACGTCGGCGCTGGTCTCCATGGGCGTGGCGGCCGTCGCCGCCGTGGCGATGGAAGTGGCGCGCATCAAGACCAAGGGCCGCTTCCAGCTCTCCGCCGTGGCCACCGGCCTGGGCGTGGTGCTGCCGCCGGAATCGGTGCTGGCGATGTTCGTCGGCGCCGTGGTTTTCTTCCTGATGGGCCGCAAGCACAAGGCGCCGGGCACCCCCGGCCACCGCATCTGGGTGGACGGCATGGAGCCCATCTGCGCCGGCCTGATCTCCGGCGCCGCGCTGATGGGCATCGGCAACGCCATCATCAACGTGCTGATCTGATCCGCCCCGTTTCTCCCCTGACAATGGCGGCCGGCCGTCTGGGAACGGCCGAGTCGTCTGAGTTCCGCCGCACTGCCCATAGCTCAACTGGATAGAGCACCAGCCTTCTAAGCTGGGGGTTCCAAGTTCGATTCTTGGTGGGCAGGCCAGCCTTGCGGGCCCGACCCGCGTGCGACCTGGCACGCCGCCGGGAGCGTGGCTACGGCAGCCGGGCCAGCATCGTCGCCTCGGTGGCCTCGTCCCAGGCCAGCGGATAGAGGCTGCGCGCGGCGGCCAGCGCGTCCGGCTGGCCGCCCCAGCGGGCGATCTGCTCGCGCACGGTGGCGAAGTCGATGCTCATCAGCACGGCCGGCGCCGCGACGCGCGGATTGTGGCGCGCGGTGGTGTGCGGCACGAAGCCCAGGCAGCGGCGGTAGAACGCCACGTGGCGCGGGTTGACCTCGATGACCAGCCGCTCGCAGCGCGCGCGCCGGTGGGCGTGCAGGTAGCCGAGGTGGAAGATCTGGGCCAGCACGCGCTTGGGTTCGTGGGAATGCTTGTCCACCGCCAGGCCGCCGAACTCGCACAGCCTGATGCCCTGCGCCCGCCAGGCGCCCAGTTCCTCGCGGAACAGCAGGTCGGCATTCAGGCCGCCGCCGCCCTGGCCGTCGTCGTCGAAGCGCACCGACAGCGTGCCGACGATGCGGTCGCCGTCGCGCGCCGTGCAGACGATGTCGCCGTCCTCGTTGCGGCTGCTGTAGCGCTCGCGGCTGACCTGCAGGCCGCGGTCGCCGTAGCGGCGCTGGACGAGGCCCAGCGCGTCGCCGTCGAGGCCGCCGAAGTCGCTGGACAGCGCCAGCGGCGCGGCGGCAAGGGTCTGGGCCCTTGGGGCAGGTGGGGCGGCGAAGGTGGGGGTCATGCGGGTGGTCCCTCCGCGCTGGGTGCGCGAGTTCCCAAGTCTAGGAAGGCATTGACGCCCCTGGCGCCCGCGCTCACAGACCGATACACCGCCGCGCCGCACGGCATGAGATTTCTCACGCGGTGTCGCTGCGGGGGCAAGGTGGAGGGGGCGCCCGCGCCGGCCCGGTGGCGCGGCGGGGATGGGGCGTGAATACACTGCGATTATCCGTCGCTTCCCTTTTGCGCCCCGTTCCTCGCGGGCGCCTCCCGATCCCATGGTGGTAAAGCAAGTCAAGCATTGGCTCGTGACGCGGGCTAACGCCGCGCGCTGGCGTCCCGTCCAGGACTGGGCCGAGGCCGGCGGCGCCACGTTCAGCCAGGCGGGCGATGGCCAGGGCTTCGTCATCGAGCGGCCGGCGGGGGCGCTGGGGCCGCTGCGCGTCGAGTGGGGCGAGTCCCAGCGCAGCTACCTGCCGGGCTGCGAGCTGCGCATGCGCTGCGAGATGGGGCTGCATCGGGACCTGCAGCTGATGGTGCTGGGCCGCGCGCTGATGGAGACGCTGGAGCGCGCCGTCTTCGAGGCCTACACCGACACGCTGAAGACCCGCCTGGACACCGGCACGCCGGAGGAGATGCGCTGGCTGGTGATGTTCCCGCGGTTCGAGCAGGCCGCCTCGCCAGTCATCCGCCAGCACTACGGCGTGGTGGGCGCGACGCGGGAGCTGGCGGGCGCGTGGCTGGACGGCGAACTGGGCGAGGCGCTGGTGCAGGCCAGCGAGGACCTGCTGCCCGAGGGCCACCCCTTCGTGCTGATGGCCATGCGCGGCAACCTCTACTTGCGCGCCGGGCTGGACGAGGCCGACCTGCCCCGGGTGCAGGGGCTGGTGTGGCTGCTTGAATGCGCCGCGCGCGCGGCGCGGCGCGTGGGCGAGCGGCTGTCGGACTCCGGCGCCTGGCCGACGACGACCTCCGTCGCCTGGACGCCGCCGTCGATGCGCGCCGGCGACGCCGGCTGACGCAGCCTGGGGGGGCTTAAGGACTCTTTCAGGCTTTCTGCGCGAAGCGCCAGGCCAGCTCCGACAGCGGCCGCGCGCTGGCCGCCGTCTCCCTGGCCTGCGCGCTGGACGCGGTGCCGTCCACGACGCGCTTGGCGATGCCCTGCACGATGGCGGCGATGCGGAACAGGTTGTAGGCCAGGTAGAAGTTCCAGTCGGCCATGACGGCATCGACGTCCGCGCGGCCGGTACGCTCGCAGTAGCGCTGCACGTACTCGCGCTCGCTCGGGATGCCCAGCGCGGCCAGGTCCTTGCCGCCCAGCCCGCGCGCGGCGCCGGAGGTCTCGATGTGCCAGCTCATGCAGTGGTAGCTGAAGTCCGCCAGCGGGTGGCCCAGCGTGGACAGCTCCCAGTCCAGCACGGCGATGATGCGCGGCTCGGTGGGGTGGAAAACGACGTTGTCCATGCGGTAGTCGCCGTGGACGATGGCCACTTCGCCCGCGTCGCGGGCTGACGCGGGGATGTGCCCGGGCAGCCAGTCGATCAGCGCGTCCATCGCTGGATTGGGCTCGGTGACGGAGGCGAGGTACTGCTTGCTCCAGCGGCCGATCTGGCGCTCGAAATAGTTGCCGGGCTTGCCGTAGGCCGCCAGCCCGCGGGCTGCGAAGTCCACCTGGTGCAGCGCGGCGATGACGCGGTTCATCTCGTCGAAGTGGGCCGCGCGGCCGGCGTTGTCCATGCCGGGCAGGCTCTGGTCCCACAGCACGCGGCCGGGCATGAAGGACATGACGTAGAACGCGCGGCCGATGACGGACTCGTCCTCGCACAGCGCATGCATCGCCGGCACGGGCACGTCGGTGCCGGCCAGCGCGCGCATCACCTGGAACTCGCGCTCGATCGCGTGGGCGGACGGCAACAGCCGGGCCACCGGGCCGGGCTTGCTGCGCATCACGTAGCGCGCGCCGGGCGTGGTCAGCAGGTAGGTCGGGTTGGACTGGCCGCCCTTGAACTGCTCGATGGCC
This sequence comes from Roseateles sp., assembly GCF_047654785.1. Taxonomy (GTDB): domain Bacteria; phylum Pseudomonadota; class Gammaproteobacteria; order Burkholderiales; family Burkholderiaceae_C; genus Pelomonas. The sequence goes on along the minus strand of NZ_JASGKQ010000003.1, from coordinate 1,834,568 downwards.
AGCGGCCCCGCGAAGCCGTCGACGTGGGCGCTCAGCCAGGCTTGCAGGGCGTCGGTATCCAGGGGCTGGGCCAGCGGGCGGGTGCCGGTGAATGCTTCCATGGCGGTCGTCGTGAGGTGGCGCGAATCCGCCATTGTGGGAGGCGCCGGGCGGCGGGCGTGTCTCCTGCGCGGCAGCGCCTGGCGGTTCAGCGCGCGGCGGCGGCCAGCAGCTTCTCGCGGCTCAGCACCACCAGCCGCGTGGGCTCCACGCGCACGGCGCCCTCGCGCTCGAAGGCCTTGAGTTCCTGGTTCACCCGCTGGCGCGATGCGCCCAGCAGCTGGGCCAGGTCTTCCTGCGCCAGCTGCAGGCCGATGCGGATCTCGTCGCCTTCCGCCACGCCGTAGGAGCGCGCCAGCAGCAGCACCTGCTTGGCCAGCCGCGCGGCCAGTGGCCGGGTGTTGAGGTCTTCGATCATGTCGAACATCAGCCGCAGGCGGCGGCAGTTCAGCCGCAGCAGCGCGTCGTACAGCTCCGGGTGGACCTGCAGCAGCGCGCGGAAATCGGCCTTGCGCACGCACAGCAGCGTGGTCTCGCCGTGGGCGCAGGCGTCGTGCGTGCGGGGCAGGCCGTCGAACAGCGCGATGTCGCCGAACCAGGTGCCGGGTTCGACATAGGTCAGCGAGATCTGCTTGCCGGCCAGCGACACCGAGCTGACGCGCACCGCACCCTTGGCGACGCCGCACCACTCCAGGGCCGGATCGCCGCGGTGGGACAGCATGGTCTCGTCCGCCAGCCGGCGCACGTAGGCGCGCTGCAGGATGTCGTGGCGCAGCGGTTCGGAGAGCCGGGCGAACCAGGCGCCCTGGTCGATCTGCCGGCGTTCGGCGGGAGTGAGGCTGAGTGCGTTCATGGCTGGGGCGGCATTGTGCCGCCCATCGTTTCCGGCGCCGGCCCTACAGGCCGAAGTCGGTCGCATCGCCGCTCATCGCCCGCTCCAGCAGCTTGCGGCTCAGCCGCTCGGACAGCAGCTCGGCGAACACGTAGACATAGTTGCGCAGGTAGGCGCCGCGCTTGAAGGCGATGCGCGTCACGTTGCTGCCCAGCAGCGTGCCCAGCGGCCGGGCGACGAGGTCGCTGCCGGGCGGCTCCTCGCGCATCGCCATCTCGGCGACGATGCCGACGCCCATGCCCAGGCGCACATAGGTCTTGATGACGTCGGAGTCGATGGCCTCCAGCACGACGCTGGGCGTCAGGTGGCGGGCGGCGAAGGCCTTGTCGATGCGCGTGCGGCCGGTGAAGCTGGGGTGGTAGGACACCAGCGGCTCGACGGCGAGCTGTTCCAGGCTGATGCGCTCGCAGCTCGCCAGCGGGTGCTCGCGCGGCACCACCATCACGTGCTGCCATTCGTAGCAGGGCAGGGTGACCAGCTCGGGGTACTGCGCCAGCGATTCGGTGGCCAGGCCCAGGTCGGCGGTCTCGTCGAGCAGCATCCGGGCGACCTGGTCGGGGCTGCCCTGGTGCAGGCTGATGCGCAGCTGCGGCAGGTTCTTGCGCAGCTGCGCCACCGGCGCGGGCAGCACGTAGCGCGCCTGGGTGTGGGTGGTGGCGATGGAGAAGGTGCCGCTGTCCTGGCGCGAGTACTCCTCGCCGATGCGCTTCAGGTTGCCCACCTCGCGCAGGATGATCTCAATGCAGGCCAGCACCTGCTGCCCCGGCTCGGTGATGCGGCGCAGCCGCTTGCCGTGGCGCGAGAAGATGTCCACGCCCAGTTCCTCCTCCAGTTCGAGGATGGCCTTGGACACCCCCGGCTGCGACGTGAACAGCGCCTTGGCCGTCTCGGTCAGGTTGAGGTTGCGGCGGGCGGCTTCCTGGACGAAGCGGAATTGGTGCAGGTTCATGTCAGTGGCGCGCGGCCGCTCCGGAGCCACTGACGCACCCCCTCGGGGGGCAGTGAGCGGAGCGAGCGTGGGGGTGAATCATTCGAGAGTCGCCAGGCAGGCGTCGCAGATGGCGTGCAGCACGGCGTCGTGCTCGCCGAGGGAGGGGTGCAGCCGCCACTCGACGCCGCCATGCCGCTGGCGCAGGCCGTCGAGCAGCGGCGGCACGTCGCGGCGCACATGGCCGCCGGTGCCGAGGAAGAGCGGCAGGACGTGCACGCGCGTGCAGCCGGTCGCGGCCAGCGCCGCGGCGGCGTCCTCGAGGCCGGGAGGCATGAATTCGAGGTAGGCCAGCGCCAGCGGCAGCTCCGGCCGCGCGGCGCGCAGGCGCGCGGCCACGGCCTCGAACGGGCGCGCCCAGGCGGCGTCGCGCGCGCCGTGGGCGAAGAGCAGCAGCCCGTCCATCAGCGGTAGCGCACCAGCCAGGCGAATGCCGCCATCGACAGGCCCAGGTACAGCAGGCTGGGCGTGGCCGAGACGATCCAGGGCGTCCAGTTCTTCAGCAGGCCCAGGTGGCCGGCGACGTTGTTCAGCAGCACGAAGCTGATGCCCAGCATGATGCCGCCGAACACCTTGAGGCTGATGCCGCCCGAGCGCCCGTGCAGGTAGGCGAAAGGCAGCGCCAGCGCCACCATCACGAAGCAGGCGAACGGGTAGAAGGCCTTGCGCCAGAACTGGATGCTGTGCGCCTGCGCGGACTGCTCCTGCGCCGACAGGTGCCGGGTGTAGCGGTACAGCTCGGCCGTGGACATGGACACGGCCGGCTGCACGGCCGCGGCGATGACGCCCGCGTGCAGGGAGCTCTGCCAGTCCAGCCGGTCGAGCCGCTGCTCGGTGACGGCCACGGCGCCGACCTTGCCCGCGGCCGGCGTGCCCGGCGCCCAGTCCGTGCGCTGGACCTGCTGCAGGTGCCAGACGCCGCGGCCGTCGACGCCGGCCTTGCCCGCCTCGGTGCGCGACAGCAGCCGGCCCTGCGCGTCGAACTCGTAGATGCGCACGTCCTCCAGCGCACCGCCGCCGCCGACGCGGCCGACCTTGACCGAGTAGCTGCGCTCCTGGCCGTCGACCTGCCGGTGGTCCTTCAGCCAGGCGCCGCGGGCGGGCGCGCTGGCGCCGTGGCTGAAGCTGGCGCGCAGCTCGTCGCCCTTGCGCTCCAGCGCGGGCGCGACGTAGTCGCCGACGACGAAGGTCAGCACCGCGAACACCGCCGCCAGCCGGGCCAGCAGCCCCAGCGCGCGCGCCGGCCCGAGGCCGCCGGTGCGCAGGATGGTGAACTCGCTGCTCTGCGCCAGCCGGGCCAGCGCGATGATGGTGCCGATCAGCACGGCGATCGGGAACAGCGTGTAGAAGTTGCGCGGCAGCTCCAGCGCGGCCAGCAGCGCGGCCTGGCCGGCACCCGCGCCGATGCGGGACATGTTGTCCAGCTCGTCGACGAAGTCGTTGAAGAACACCAGCGACAGGAAGGCCAGGACGACCATCACGATGGCGCCGACGATGTCTTTGTAGAGCAGGCGGCGGACGGTCCTCATGCCGCGGCCTCCTTCGCGCGCCGGCGCAGGCAGAAGCGGTTGCCGTTGTCGCGCAGCCAGATGACCGCCAGCGCCAGCAGGAATGCGCCGCCGTGCAGGCCGGCCAGGGCGTGCGACAGCGAGGCGCGGCCGTTGCCGACCCAGGACACCGTGACCGTGATGAGGTTGAAGTAGACGACGAAGGCCAGCAGCGCGAACAGCAGGTTCCAGTTGTTCGCGCGGCGCGGGTTGGACGCGGCCAGGCCCACGCCCAGGAAGGCCATGTTGATGCCGCCGAGGATCATGCCCAGCCGCCAGGCCAGCTCGCCCCGGTGCTTGGGGTTGGGCGAGTGCAGCAGCTCCAGCGTCGGCGTGGCCTTGGGCGGCAGCTGGCTGGCGTTGGCCAGCACCTGGGTGTCGGTCAGCACCTGGTACTGCTCGAAGCGGGCCAGGCTCTTCTCGCCGGTGCGCAGCTGGGTCTCGTTGCGCTGGCCGTGGTCCAGCACCAGGTAGCGGTCGCCGCCCTCCATCAGCAGCCGGCCGCGCGAGGCGGTGGTCACCGATTCGCGCTCGTGCTGGTTGGCGAGGATGAAGACGTTGCGGCCCACCGTGGCGTCGTCGCCGTCGCGCTCGATGAAGAACACGCGGCTGCCGTCGCGCGAGCTCTGGAACTGGCCCGGCGCCACGCGCGACAGGTCGCCGCGCTTCTGGTAGCGCTCCTTGAGCTCGGCGCTGTTCCGGTTGCCCCAGGGCCAGACGACCAGCTCCAGCACGATGATGGCCAGCAGCACCGGCCAGGCCATGCGCAGCACTGGCCGCACGAAGCGCGACAGCGGGATGCCGCTGGCGAACCAGATCGTCATCTCCGACTCGCGGTACAGCCGCCCGAGCGTCAGCACGACGGCGATGAACAGCGCCAGGGTCAGCATCGTCGCCAGGTGGGCGATGGTGGCGTAGCCCATCAGCAGCACCACGTCCTGCGGCGCCACGTTGCCGCCCGCCGCCTGGCCCAGCGTCTTGATCAGCGTCAGCGTCAGCATGATGGTCAGGATGACCACCAGCGTGACGCCGAAGCTCCGTGCCAGCTCGGACCGCGTGGATGAATCGAATAACATCAAACGCACTTCTATCTACTTCTAGTCATTATGGACTTCAAGATTCAAACCGCGGAGCTCGACGGGCTCGCGGGCGTGGGTGCTGACGCCCTGGTCGTCGTGCTCGGCGGCGAGGCCTTGCCCCAGGGTCTGGATGCCGCCGTTGCGCAGCAGGTGCAGGCCGCGATCAAGCTGGGCGACTTCGCGCTGAAGGCCGGCCAGGCGCTGACACTGACGAACCCGGCCGGCCTGAAGGCACCGCGCCTGGTGCTGGCCGCCAGCGGCAAGGCGACGCTGGCCGCCGCCCGCGCCGCGCTGGGCGCGGCCCTGGCGCAGGTCAAGTCGCGCGGCGCGGCGAGCGCCGCCGTGGCCTTCGCCGGCTTCGACGCGGCGCTGGCCGAGTCGCTGGCCGAGCAGAGCGCGCTGGCCGCCACCGATGCCGTCTACGTCTACCGCCACACCAAGCCCAGCGCGGCCCCGGCGCCCAAGCTGGCCAAGGTGACGCTGCTGGTCGACAAGGCCGGCCAGAAGGCCGCCAAGGCCGGCCTGGCGCGCGGCGAGGCGATCGCCGCCGGCGTCGAGCTGGCGCGCGAATGCGCCAACCGCCCGGCCAACCACGCGACGCCGACCTACCTCGGCCAGGTCGTGCAGGCGCTGGGCAAGACCTACGGCGTCAAGGTCGAGGTCATGGACAAGAAGGCCGTCGAGAAACTGGGCATGGGCAGCTTCCTGTCCGTCGCCCAGGGCTCGGACGAGCCGCTGCGCTTCATCGTCGCCCGTTACGAGGGCGCGGCCAAGTCGGTGGCGCCGGTCGTGCTGGTCGGCAAGGGCATCACTTTCGACACCGGCGGCATCTCGCTGAAGCCCGGCGCCGAGATGGACGAGATGAAGTTCGACATGGGTGGCGCCGCCAGCGTCATCGGCACGCTGCGCGCGGTGGCCGAGCTCAAGCCCAGGCTCAACCTCGTGATGATCGTCGCCGCCTGCGAGAACATGCCCAGCGGCCGCGCGGTCAAGCCGGGCGACGTGGTGACCTCGATGTCCGGCCAGACCATCGAGATCCTGAACACCGACGCCGAGGGCCGCCTCATCCTGTGCGACGCGCTGACCTATGCGGAGCGCTTCAAGCCCGCCTGCGTCATCGACGTGGCGACGCTGACCGGCGCCTGCGTCATCGCGCTGGGCGGCGTGCGCAGCGGCATGTACGCGAGCGACGACGAACTCGCCGCCGCGCTGACGGCGGCCGGCGACGCGGTGCTGGACCCGTGCTGGCGCATGCCGCTGGACGACGAGTACGCCGAGGGCCTGAAGAGCAACTTCGCCGACCTGCCCAACATCGCCGGCCGCGCGGGCGGCTCCATCACGGCGGCCAAGTTCCTGCAGCGCTTCGCCGGCAAGTACCGCTGGGGCCACCTGGACATCGCCGGCACGGCCTGGAAGGGCGGCGCCGCCAAGGGCGCGACCGGCCGGCCCGTGGGCCTGCTGACGCACTTCGTGCTGGGCCACGCCCGGTAGTCGGTGCAGCAGGTCAGCTTCTACAGCGACGCGGCCGAGCCCCTGCGTTTCGCCTGCCGGCTGGTGCGGCGCGCGCTGGCGTCCGGCAAGCCGGTCGGCGTCTGCGTGGCGCCGGCGCAGGCGGCGGCGCTGGACGCGCTGCTGTGGAGCTTCGACGCCAGCGAGTTCATCCCGCACCGGCAGTGGGACGGCGCGACGCCGCCCGCGCCGGGCGAGGTGCTGCTGGTCGCCGACGCGGCCCGCCTGCCGCACCGCGGGCTGCTGCTGAACCTGGCCGAGCCGCTGCCGGCGGCCGCGTTCGAGTTCGAGCGCGTGCTGGAGGTGGTGGGCCGGACGGCCGAGGCCGTGCAGGCGGGCCGGGTGCGCTACCGGGCCTACAAGCAGGCCGGCGCGGCGCTGGACCACTTCACCGCCAACGGTTGACAGCCCGGCGTCCATGCTTTCCCGGATGAGTCCCCCCCTTGGAATTGGGGTATGTTCAGTTCGTTGAAAAACTCAACGACCGTTGTCTTTCTCTCTTTCCAATCGGAGTCGATCCATGCAAATCAAGCTGAATGTGGTAGTCGGTGCAGTGGCAGCGCTGCTCAGCGGTGCCGCAATGTCCCAGGATCTGGTCGTCAAGATCGGCCACGTCGGCCCGATCAGCGGCCCGAGCGCCCACCTGGGCAAGGACAACGAACTCGGGGCCCGCCTGGCCATCGAGGAACTGAACGCCAAGGGCGTCACCATCGGCGGCAAGAAGGCCAAGCTGGAACTGCTGGCCGAAGACGATGCGGGCGACCCCAAGCAGGGCACGGCCGCCGCGCAGAAGCTGGTGGACTCCAAGGTCAACGGCGTCATCGGCCACCTGAACTCCGGCACCACCATCCCGGCGTCCAAGATCTACAGCGATGCCGGCGTCCCGCAGAATCTCGCCGTCCGCGACCAATCCCAAGTACACCCGCCAGGGCTACAAGACGGCCTTCCGCGTCGTCGCCGACGACGTGCACCTGGGCGGCACGCTGGGCAAGTACGCGGTGACCACGCTGAAGGGCAAGTCCATCGCCGTCGTCGATGACCGCACGGCCTACGGCCAGGGCGTGGCCGACGAGTTCGAGAAGGGCGTCAAGAAGGCCGGCGGCAAGGTCATCGGCCGTGAGTTCACGAACGACAAGGCGACCGACTTCACCGCCATCCTGACCTCGCTGAAGTCCAAGAAGCCGGACGTGGTGTTCTTCGGCGGCATGGACTCCGTGGGCGGCCCGATGATCCGCCAGATGAAGCAGCTCGGCATCAACGCCAAGTTCATGGGCGGCGACGGCATCTGCACGGCCGACCTGCCCAAGCTCTCCGCCGGCACCATGGCCGACGGCCAGGTCGTCTGCGCCGAGGCGGGCGGCATCGAGGGCGCCGGCAAGAAGGGCATGGACGAGTTCAAGGCCCGCTTCCAGGCCAAGTTCGGCGTCGACGTGAAGCTCTACGCGCCCTACGTCTACGACGCCACCAACGCGATGGTGGCCGCCATGGTCAAGGCCGGCTCCGCCGACCCGGCCAAGTACCTGCCGGTGCTGGCCAAGGAAACTTACCACGGCGTGACCGGCACCATCGCCTTCGACGAGAAGGGCGACATCAAGAATGGCGCGCTGACGCTCTACAGCTACAAGGGCGGTGCCCGCGAGCAGCTCGCCGTCGTGCGCTGAGTTCCCTCCGGCCCTGCCAGACGCCCGCCGCCCGGCGGGCGTTTTTTATTGCATGCGTGGCGTGACGTGCGATCCGCACGTTTTGCCTGCCCGGCCCGCCGGCCGGCGGGCCCGGTTGGGGTCTACTGCCGGCGCCGTGAAAATGGCGTCGTGACATGGGGCACATTCAAGGGGCAACCACCCTCCAAACGGGGGGCTTTCAAGGGCAGGGGGCAACGGCATGATGCCGGCGGCTTTCAAGGCCGGGTGCCTGATGTTCGCTGCGGCGTCAAGCCCGGGACATCCCAGTGTTCCCCACGAAGCCGGCGCCCGTGGTGGGCGGCGTTCGCAGCGGGTTTTCCGCGCGTCGGCTGGAATATCGAATCCTGTCGGATTCATGGGTGGGATGAAAATGCTGTGGCGCCAAGGCGGAATTGATCGGGGATCCAGATGATTCGAATATTCAACCATTACCTGCGCCGGCAGACGCTGCTCCAGGTCTTCTTCGACCTGGGCCTGATCGTCTTCGCCGTGATCGCCGTCGTCCTGAGCCAGGGCGAGTCCGCGCAGACGGTGCTGCCGCTGGCCGCCTCGCACGGCTTGTCGCTGGCCGGCTGCATGTTCGTCATCAATTCCGCCACCGGCTTCTACCAGCACGCGCACAACCGCTCGCTGACGGAGTCCTGCGCCCGCGCGCTGTTCGGCCTGCTGTTCGGCCTGCCGCTGGCCTACGTCATCTTCAGCCTGGTGCCGTCCGACACCAGCCACCGCAACCTGCTGACGCTGGTGGCCATGGGTGCCGTCGCGGCGGTCATGGTGCACCGCGTGTATGCCTCGCATTCCGGCGCCCAGGCGCGCATGCGCAGCCGCATCCTGATCTTCGGCGTCGGCCCGGCGGCCCGCGCCGTCGGCAACACGCTGCGCGCCTCGGACCCGCATGCGCAGATCGTCGGCTACTACGCCGGCCCGAACGAGGACCAGCACGACGTGCCCAGCGCCGAGATCATCCGCGACGGCGGCAACCTGACCGAGGCCGCGCTCAAGCACAACGTGGACGAGATCGTCGTCGCGCTGAGCGAGCGCCGCGGCGGCAGCATGCCGCTGCGCCAGCTGCTGGACTGCAAGCTCTCCGGCGTGCGTGTCGTCGACATCGCCACGCACTTCGAGAAGACGCTGGCGCAGATCAACATCAAGCACGTCAATGCCGGCTGGCTGGTGTTCGGCGACGGCTTCAGCCAGGGCATGATGCGCGCGGCGATCAAGCGCGTCTGCGACATCGTCTTCGCGCTGCTGATCCTGGCCGTGTCCTGGCCCATCATGCTGCTCACGTCGCTGGCCATCCGCGCCGAGTCGCGCGGCCCGTTGCTGTACCGCCAGGAGCGCGTGGGCCTGAACGGCGTGCCGTTCAAGGTCATCAAGTTCCGCAGCATGCGCACCGACGCCGAGAAGGACGGCAAGCCGCGCTGGGCGGCCAAGAACGACGACCGCGTGACGCGCGTCGGCCGCTTCATCCGCAAGGTGCGCATCGACGAGCTGCCCCAGCTCTTCAATGTGCTCAAGGGCGAGATGAGCATGGTGGGCCCGCGCCCCGAGCGGCAGTATTTCGTGGACGAGCTGACCGCCAAGATCCCCTACTACGCCGTGCGCCACAGCGTGAAGCCGGGCGTGACGGGCTGGGCCCAGGTCCGCTATGCCTACGGCTCGACCATCGAGGACTCGGTGGAGAAGTTGCAGTACGACCTGTACTACGTCAAGAACCACTCGCTCTTCCTGGATCTGCTGATCATGCTGGAGACGGTGGCCGTCGTGCTGACCGGCAAGGGCGCCCACTGACGCGCCGCCGCCGGGCGTCCGCGCCGATGCCCGCGCCTGCCGGGCATGCTTGAATCCCCCGCATGCCCCATCCCTCCCTGATCGAGGCGCTGCCCGCCGCGGCGTCGCTGGGCAGCCTCAGCGCGCTGGTGTGCGGCCTGGTCTATGGCGGGTTCGCGCTGTATTTCGCGCAGCGGCTGCTGCGCGACAGCCTGCCGGTCACCCGGCTGGCCCTGGTCTTCCTGGCCGCGCTGGCGGCCAGCGCCGCCTGGGCGGGTGTGGCGCTCGCGGACGGGCTGCGGCACTGGTCCGACCGCTGGCCCGGCTGGGTGGTGCCCAGCCTGGACCTGCTGCGCTCCGGCCTGTGGTTCGCCTTCCTGGCGCTGCTGCTGCCGCCCCGGCGCGGCACGGGGCCGGGGTGGATGCGCCCCGCCATGGCCATGGCGCTGCTGCTGCCGGCCGCGCTGATCCTGGTCGCCGAGACGCGGCCCGTCGGAGAACTGGCGCGCCCGCAGGCGTTCGCGGCGCTCGGGCTGGCGGTGCTGGGGCTGGTGCTGGTCGAGCAGGTGCTGCGCAGCGCCAGCGCCGATGCGCGCTGGAACGCCAAGCCGCTGTGCCTGGGCCTGGGCGGCCTCTTCGTCTTCGACCTCTTCATCGGCTCGCAGGCGGCGCTGTTCCAGCACTTCGACGGCGATGCCGTCAGCGTGCGGCCGCTGGTGCATGCGGCCGCGGTGCCGTTGCTGTGGGTGGCCTCGCGCCGCTACGGCGACTGGCGGGGCAAGCTGCACGTGTCGCGCGCGGCCGTGTTCCACTCCGCCGCGCTGCTGCTGGTCGGGGGCTACCTGCTGGTGGTGGCTGGCGTGGGCTATTACGTGCGCTACACGGGCGGCGAGTGGGGCCGCGCGCTGTCGGTGGCGCTGGTGTTCGTGGCGCTGGTGGCGCTGGCGCTGCTGATGGCGTCCGGCGCGATGCGGGCCCGGCTGCGGGTCTACATCAGCAAGAATTTCTTCAGCTACCGCTACGACTACCGCGAGGAATGGCTGCGCTTCACGCAGCTGCTGTCGGCTGACGCCCAGCCCCAGCTCACGGCGGAAACCGTCGTGCGCGCGCTGGCGAACCTGGTGGAAGGCCCCAGCGGCATGCTGTGGCTGCAGCGGGCGGCGGACGCCGATTTCGTGCAGGCCGCCACCTGGAACCTGCCCGCGCAGCCGGGCGGCGAGCCCCGCGAGGGGTCGCTGGGCCGCTTCTGGCGGGAGCGGGCCTGGATCATCGACGTCGACGAATGGCGCGCGGACCCGGAGGCCTACCCCGGGCTGGAGCTGCCCGCATGGCTGGTGGCCGAGCCGCGCTGCTGGCTCATCGTGCCGCTGCTGGTGGGGGAGGCGCTGATCGGCTTCGTCGTGCTCGGCCGGCCGCGCGCCGCCATCGAGCTGAACTGGGAGGTGCGGGACCTGCTGCGCACCGCGGCCCGCCAGGCCTCGGGCTACCTGGCGCAGATGCAGGCCACCGAGGCCTTGCTGGAGGCGCGCAAGTTCGACGCCTTCAACCGCATGTCCGCCTTCGTCGTGCACGACCTCAAGAACATCGTCACCCAGCTGTCGCTGATGATGAAGAACGCCAAGCGGCTGCGCGACAACCCGGAATTCCAGCAGGACATGCTGGACACGGTGGAGAACTCGCTGGAGAAGATGCGCCAGCTGATGCTGCAGCTGCGCGAGGGCGAGACGCCGCATGGCGTGGCCAGCGGGGTGGACCTGGAGCAGATCGCCCGCCGGCTGGCCGACGCGGCCGCGCGCAAGGGCCGGGAGCTGCAACTGGCGCTGCAGCCCGGCGTCAGCACGCGCGGGCATGCCGAGCGCGTGGAGCGGGTGGTGGGCCACGTGGTGCAGAACGCCTTCGACGCGACGCCGCCCGAGGGCGTCGTGCGGCTGAGCCTGGCCGCCGAGGGCAGCCAGGCCTGCATCCGCGTGGCGGACAGCGGCTGCGGCATGAGCGAGGATTTCATACAGAATCGACTCTTCAAGCCGTTCCAGACCACCAAGGCCAGCGGCATGGGCATCGGCGCCCACGAGAGCTATCAATACGTGCAGGAACTGGGAGGCAAGATCAGCGTGCAGAGTGAATTGGACCGGGGCACCACCGTGACCCTGCTGCTGCCCTTGTTCCACGCGCAGGCCGACGCCCCGCTGGCGGCGCTGGAGGGCCGCCGATGAGCACGCCCCGCCACGCCCCGCTGCTGATCGTCGAGGACGACCTCTCGCTGCAGAAGCAGCTCAAGTGGTCGCTGGACCGCTTCGAGTCGGTCACGGCCGACGACGTCGCCAGCGCCGTGCTGCAGTTCCGCCGCAGCAGCCCCGCCGTCGTCACGATGGACCTGGGCCTGCCGCCGGACCGGGACTCCGTGTCCGAGGGCTTCAGATGCCTGGAGAAGCTGCTGGAGCTGGACCCGGGCGTCAAGGTCATCGTGCTGACCGGCCAGAACGACCAGGACAACGCGCTGCGCGCCATCCGCATGGGCGCCTACGACTTCCTGGCCAAGCCCGTCGATCCGGACGTGCTCAGCCTCACCGTCGAGCGCGCCTACCGGCTCTACGAACTGCAGCAGGAGAACCGCCGCCTGCAGATGCAGCAGAGCAGCGACGTGTTCTCCGGCCTGATCACGCGCGACCCCGGCATGCAGCGCGTCTGCCGGATGATCGAGAAGGTCGCGCCCAGCGACGCCACCGTGCTGCTGCTCGGCGAGAGCGGCACCGGCAAGGAGGTGCTCGCGCAAGGCCTGCACGACGCCTCCCGGCGCAAGGGCCGCTTCGTCGCCATCAACTGCGCGGCCATCCCCGAGACGCTGCTGGAGAGCGAGCTCTTCGGTTACGAGAAGGGCGCCTTCACCGGCGCCACCAAGTCCACGCTCGGCAAGATCGAGACGGCCAACGGCGGCACGCTGATGCTCGACGAAATCGGCGACCTGCCGATGCCGCTGCAGGCCAAGCTGCTGCGCTTCCTGCAGGAGCGCGTCATCGAGCGCGTCGGCGGCCGGCAGGAGATTCCCATCGACGTGCGCGTGGTGGGCGCCACCCACCAGGACCTCCAGGCCCGCATCGCCGACGGCCGCTTCCGCGAAGACCTCTACTACCGCCTGGCCGAGATCGTCGTCGAGATCCCGCCGCTGCGGGAGCGGGTGGGCGACCCGGTGCTGCTCGCGCACGCCTTCGCGCGGCGCTTCGCCACCGAGATGCGCCGCCCGGTGCCCACGCTGTCCGACGACGCCGTCCGCGCGCTCGAGGCCCACCGCTGGCCCGGCAACGTGCGCGAGCTGCAGAACATGCTCAAGCGCGCCGTCATCATGGCGGAGGACGACCGCATCACGGCGCTGGACCTGGGCCTGCGCGCCGCCCCGGCGCCGGCCGACGACGCCGCCACGCTGGACCTGCGCACCGTGCGGGAGAATGCGGAACGCCAGGCCGTCATCACCGCGCTGGCGCGCACCGATGGCAACATCGTGCGGACGGCCGAGCTGCTGGGCATCAGCCGCCCGACCCTGTACGACCTGATGAGCCGGCTGCAGGTGAAGTAGCCGGCCCGACGGCATCCCCTGACTCGCGACCCGCGTCGCGCCGCTCGGCCCGGGCCCGGAGAACCCCGCACATGAAGATTCGGCAAGCAAACCTACGAAAGCGGCTGCACGTCGGCTTGCGGCGGGCGCTGTCGCGGCTGCCGCGCGAATGGCGCTTCGCCATGTACCGCCGCCTCGTCGACTGCGACCCCGCGCCCGACCCCAAGCTGGAGCTCAAGGTCGCGCAGACCCAGGAGGAGCTGGAGGCATGCTTCCGCATCCTGCACGACGCCTACGTGGCCAGCGGCTTCATGAAGCCGGCGGAATCGGGCATGCGGCTGACCCTGTACCACGCGCTGCCGACGACGACGACGCTGTGCGCCAAGTACGACGGGCGGGTGGTGGGCACCATGTCCATGATCCGGGAAGGCGTCTTCGGCTTTCCGATGCAGTCGGTCTTCGACCTCAGCGACGTGCGCGCCAAGCAGGGCCAGATCGCCGAAATCTCCGCGCTGGCCGTCCACAAGGACTTCCGCAAGACGGGCGGGGCCATCCTCTTCCCGCTGATGAAGTTCATGTACGAGTACTGCACGGCGTACTTCGACACCCGCCACCTGGTCATCGCGGTCAACCCGGACAAGATCGAGCTCTACGAGTCGCTGCTGTTCTTCGAGCGCCTGCAGGAAACCGTGCTGGAGAAGTACGACTTCGCCAACGGTGCTCCCGCCGTCGGCGCGACGCTGGACCTCCCGGCGGCCAAGGCGACGTTCAAGCGGGTCTACGAAGGGCGCAGCGAGCGCAAGAACCTGTACGGCTACTTCATCACCACGAAGATGCCCAACATCCGCTTCCCCACGCGGCGCTACCACACCACCAACGACCCGGTGCTGACGCCGGCCATCCTCGACTACTTCTTCAACCAGCGCAGCCAGGTGTTCCGCGACCTGGACGACCGGCGCAAGGCGCTGCTGTGGTCCATCTACGACCAGCCCGAGTTCCGCGCCGTCCTGCCGCTGCTGGACGAGGCCACGCCGCCCGACCTGCGGGCGATGCGGCGCCACCAGCGCTTCTCGCTGCGCTGCCCGGCCGAGCTCCGCCCGGCGCGGCCCGGCGCCCATCCGGTCGTCGCCACGGTGATCGAGGTGTCGCTGTCAGGCTTCCAGGCCACCTCCAAGCTGCCGCTGGCGGTGGGCGACACCGGCACGGCCCTGGTCGAGCTGGGGCCGAACGAGCGGTCCGAGTTGCGCTTCACCGTCATGCGCCACCACCGCTCCGAGCGCGGCGACGACTACTACGGCTTCCGCCTGCAGGACACCGATGCCGCCTGGCGCCAATGCGTCAGCGCCCTCGAAACCGGATACGTCGGAGGCGACTTGTGAAGCGGCGCGCGTTCTGCACGCTGGCGGCGGCGCTGGCCACGGCCGCTGGCGGGGCCGCCGCCGAGGAGTCGCTGCCGGACCTGATCGCCCGCGCCAAGCCGGCGGTCGTGCTCGTCGGCACCTACGGCGCGCTGGACAGCCCCAAGTTCAGCTTCCGCGGTACCGGCTTCGTGGTCGGCGACGGCCTCACGGTCGTGACCAATGCCCACGTCATCGCCCAGCCGGCCGACGACACCGCGCAGCGCAGCCTGGCTATCCAGGTCTGGTCCGCCGGCGGCGGGTGGACGCTGCGGCAGGTCAAGCAGATGTCCGGTGACCCGTTCCGCGACCTGGCGGTGCTGCGCGTCGAGGGCGACCGGCTCCCCGCGCTGACGCTGGCCACGACGCCGGTCCGGGAAGGCGCCGCCATCGCGCTGATGGGCTTCCCGCTGGGCGGCGCGCTGGGCTTCTCGCACGTGACCCACCGCGGCATCGTCGCGGCGCGCACCGCCATCGCGTCGGCGGCCTCCAACTTCCAGGCCCTGAACGCGCGCGCGCTGCGGCAGCTGCGTGAAGGCAGCTTCGACATCCTGCAACTGGACGCCACGGCCTACCGCGGCAACAGCGGCGGCCCGGTGTTCGACCTCGCGTCCGGCGAGGTGGTGGGCGTGGTCAGCATGAGCCTGGCCAAGGACACCAAGGAATCGGCGCTGAACTCGGCCAGCGGCATCTCCTACGCCATCCCGGCTGCGGATGTGCTGCGGCTGCTCCGTTGATCCCCATGTGGGCGACCTTCTCGGCGCTGGCTGGCGATGCTGCGTTCGGGCTGGATTTCGCAGGGATGCTCGATGCGGTCGTGTGTCCTTCAAGGCGTTGTGAACATGCGACGCCCCGTCTGCGCTGCGGCTGAACTGGTGCATGACTCCCGCGACCTGCCCTGTACCTACCAGGGCGAGGCGACCAGCATTCCGGCCGTGGCCGGGGATTTCTGCCCTGCCTGCGGTGAAAGCGTGCTCGATGCCGCCGAGTCGGCGCGCGTCGGGGCGGCCATGCTGGCCTTCAACCGGCAGGTGAATGCCAGCATCGTCGATCCCGGGTTCATTGCCGGTGTTCGCAGGAAACTGGCGCTGGACCAGCGGGAAGCGGCCGAGATTTTCGGGGGGCGGGGTCAATGCGTTCTCGCGCTATGAGAATGGCAAGACCAGGCCACCGCTGGCGCGGGTGAAACTGCTCCAGGTGCTGGATCGCCATCCGGAACTGCTGAACGAAATCCGGGGCGCCGAGGCACAGTGCGGCGTGCGGGCTCCGGCATGAGCAGCGCCTCAAGCAAGCGGGACAGGCCGCAGGCTGAAGCGGCGCCAATGAGCCCCAACTGCTGAGCAGGATCAAGCCTTCACGGTGCCCAGGCGCAGCATCAGCGTCCTCGGATGTTGCGGCGACGCCTGGAAGCCGTAGTGTTCATAGAACTGCTGGGCGCGCTCGTGGAGGGCATGGACGAGCAGCGCACGAACGCCGGCATGCTGGGCAACGTTCATCGCGCGGTGGACGGCGTCCTGCAGCAAGGCGGCGCCCAGTTTGATGCCCTGGGCGCGGCGATCGGCGGCCAGCCTGGCCAGAACCATCACCGGGATCGGATCAGGCATGTTGCGGCGCACACTGCCGGTGGCTGCCTGGTGTGATACCGCGCCAGCAGCCATCGCGTAGTAGCCGTAGACCCGCCCCTGCGGGTCGGTGACGACGAAGGTCCGGCTGGCGCCGCTCAGTTGGTTGGCCCATGCCCGGCGCCGGAGCCAGTCATCGAGACTGCCTTCCCCACAGGCGAAATCCTCCAGCAGATGGGCCGCAGAGAGCGGCTGGGGCGCGCTCAGGCGCACGCTCAGCCCGCGTGCTGGTTCCAGGGCGCATCCACGGCCAGGAGCCGTTCCAGCCCGGGGTTGGGGGTGGGGGGGGCATCGAGCAGCGCGGTGAACTGCTGGAACTGCTCGGCATCCAGGCTGAAGAACACCTGATCCAGCATCACGGCCTGGGCCCGGTCGCAGGCGGCTTCGAGCATGAAGTCGGAGCGGTTCTTGCCGAGCAGGCTGGCGGCGTGATCGATCAGGTCCCGCTGCTCGGGCAGGGCGCGCAGATTGATGGCGGCATCGCGCATGGATCCTCCTGTTTGCATACACAACGGTTATACGAATTGTCCGGCAAGGCGCAGCCGTTGTCGATGCAAACATCGCCAGCGGTGATGGCGGCAGACCGTGGGTGGCTTTGATGCTCCACGTCCCGGCAGCAAGCCCGGCAAGCGCAGCCGTGATGGCCGCTGAGGCAGCCTGGTCCGACGGGTAAAGCGCGAAAAAAACCGCCCAGCGGTTGCTGGGCGGTTGGGCTCAGAGCGCTTCGGTCAGCTGGCCGCCGGGCGGCCAGCTGGTGCCATCGCTATCAGGCGGCCTTGCGGCGGCGCGAAGCGAAGCCGGCGCCGAGGGCGGCGACGCCCAGCAGGGCCAGGCTGGCAGGCTCAGGCAGGGGCGACTTGTCGTAGGCAGTGGCGTTGGACGATTGGTTGATCGCGAACTGATACGCCACGCCAGCCTTGAACGTGAACGCGTCCGACAGGTAGGTCTTGGTGCCGTTGGTCGAGAACTGCGTGGCGGCGTTGAACAGCGAGTCAGACGCGCTGTACGACTTGTTCATGTCGGCGGGTGCGAATTCCAGCACGGAACCATCGGAACCGAGGATGCTCATGTTCCAGCCATAGCCGGCGAAGGCGTTCACGTCGTCACCGGCCGGGGTCAGCGGGTCAACCCAGGCTTGGATGAAGGCGTCCACGTTCACGAACAGAGCGCTGGTGAAGGTGGTGCCGACGGTGAACGAGCCCGTGATACGGCCGCTGTTACCGATGGTGGAGTTGGCGCCGCCGAAGTTGGTCGGGCCGGTCACCACGGCGTCGGCGCGGGTCAGACCGGAGATGCTGCCGCCCAGGGCCGTGCCGGAGATGAACATGTCACCCAGGGCGTAGTTGGCGCCGCCAGGCACGCTGATGTGATTGGTGGCGTTTTCCAGACCGCCGTTGGTGCCGTTGTACAGGCTACCGTCGCAAGCGCCAGCGCAACGGTTCTTGACGTCCACGTCCACGGCGCCGTTGGCCGTGATGGCGTTCGGACCGGCGCCGCCGGCGACCACGCCGTTGTAGCTGGCGGTGGCGTTGCCGGTACGGGATTCGCCGGAGATGGTGAGGGTCGGGGCGCCGGGGGCGGCGAAGCCAAGGCCGGTGACGTGCATGTTGGCGATGCCGACGGCACCTGCTTGAGCTTGGCTGGCCATCAGCGAAGCGGCGGTGGCAACCAGACCTGCCAGAACCTTGAATTTCATGCTGCTCTCCTAGAGGGAAGAAAAAAGAGTGACGCAGAGTCTTAAGCAGTCTCCGTGCCAGGTCTTGAATCCGTCCATCAAGTCATTGATTTGAAAAGGATTTTCTGAATGATCCGGGAGGGGTTGCCGGCGCGCGTCCGCGCGTTGTCAACTTCGCCGACACCCCTGTTCCGGTGGCCGCTACTGGGCCTTGGCCTTCAGCGCGGCCAGCGCCGCCGGGTCGACGCCGGTGCCGCGCTGCTCCAGCGCGGCCAGTTCCTGGCGGGCGCCGGCCTTGTCGCCGTCGTCGATGAGCATCTGGGCCAGGTGCAGCCGGTGCGCGGGGATGTCCGGGGCCAGCGCCACGGCCTCGCGCTGGCGGGCGAGGGCGGCCTTGCGGTCGCCGGTGGCGGCGAGCGCGGCGGCCCAGGTGTCCAGGAACCACGGCCGGTTGGGCGAGGCCTTGTTGGCGCGCTCGGCGTGGGCCAGCGCCTGGCGCGGGTCGGCCTGCAGCAGCAGGCTGGCGAGGTTGTTGAGCGCGAAGGGGTTCTCGGGCTGCACCTCGAGGACGCGCCGGTACAGGCGTTCGGCCACGGCCTTGTCGCCGGGGGCGCCCGAGAAATGCCGGCGCTCGGCGGCTGCGGTCATGACGACGACGTCGCGCGGATGGTCGGCCATCCATTGGGTCTCGAAGCGCTCCAGCTCCTTGGTCTGGCCGGCGCGGCCCATGGCGCCCAGGGTCAGCAACGCCAGTTCGCTGCTGGGCTGCCGGGCGACGGCGCTGCCGTAGGCCTTGGCGGCGAGGTCGTGGCGGCCGCGCAGGGTGTTCCAGTCGCCCTCCAGGACGGCGGCCTGGAAGGGGTCTTTCGCGGCGACGCGGCGGATCAGCGGCTCGATCTGCTGGGGCTTGTTGCTCTTGTGCAGCGCGGCGACGAGCAGCTTCTGCGCCTCGGGGGTGTCGCCGCCGGCGCTGATGGCCATGCCCAGGGTCTGGGCGGCGGCGGCCGGGTCGCCGTTGGCGAGCTGCAGGCGCGCGATGGCGACCTGGCGGTCGCTGTCGTCGCCGGGCAGTTCGCGCAGCCGGGCGATGGTGGAGCGCGCGGAGGTGGTGTCGAGGTTGTCGATGTGGAGCTGGGCCAGCAGCTCCAGCAGCGCGCGGTTGTCCGGGAAGGCCTTGAGCGCGGCCTGCGCTTGCTCGATGGCGACCTTGGGCTGGCGGGCGTTGGCGTAGGTGCGGATCAGCGCGATGCGCGGCTCGATGGCCGTGGGCGCGGCGGTGATGGCGGACTGCAGGAAGGCGCGGAGCTTGGCCAGGTCGGTGCCGGCCTGCACCTTGACGGCGTACAGGTCCATCAGTGCGTTGGCGTTGCCCGGCTGCTTGGCCAGGAAGCTGGTGAAGCGCTGCTCGGCCTGGGCCACGTTGTTCTCGCGCAGGTCCAGGCCGGCGAGGCCGCGCACGGCCATGATGTAGCTGGGGTCGCGCTTCAGCGCGTCCTCCCAGGCCGCGCGGGCCTGGGGCACCTGGCCTTGCACCAGCGCGAGCTGCCCGCGCAGGTGGCTGGCGACGGGGGTGTTGGGCTTCTTGCGCTCGATCTCGGCGAGGGCGGGTTCGACGTCGGCGAAGCGGCGCAGCTGCATCAGCGCGGCGACCAGCGTGAGGTCGGCGGCCAGCGACGGGTCGGCGGCGGCGGTGGCGCGCAGGTCCTGCAGGCCCTGCTCCTGCTTGCCGGCGTTGATTTTTTCCAGCGCGAGGTAGAGCTTGCCCTTGAGGTTGTTGGGGTCGATCTTGAGCGCGCTGCTGTAGTAGGTCTGTGCATTGGCGGCGTCGCCGGCCGCGACGCTGGCTTCCGCCGCCAGGCTCAGCGCGGCGACCGGGGGCGAGGCCAGGTCCAGCAGCGGCTTGAGCGTCGCCAGCGCCTTGCGCGAGGAGCCCATGCGGACCTGGGCCTCGGCGAGCTGCAGGCGCAGGTCGCCCTGCTCGCGGTGGCCGGGCAGGGCCTGGGCGAGCAGCCGTTCCGCCTGCGTGTACTGGGCGCTGCGCAGCGCCACGACGCCGGCCAGGTGCGCGGCCTTGGGGGCGTCCGGCGCCACGCGTAGCAGCGCCGCAGCGCTTTCGCCGGCGCCCTTGAGGTCGCCCTTCTCCAGGCGCAGCCAGGTGGTCATGTAGTGGGTGAGGTAGCCGTCGCGGCTGATCGCGCGCAGCCGGTCGACGTCCTTGCCGGCGGCATCGAACTCCTTTTTCATCATGCGCAGGGTGACCAGCGCGGCCAGCGGCCGCTGGTCCTGCGGCTCCAGCGCGCTGGCCTGTTCGTAGGCCTTGATGGCCTCGGCGCGGCCGGCGGGCCGCTGGGCGGCGATGTCGCCCTTGAGCAGCAGCGCGTTGATGTCGTCGGGCGCCTGCTTGAGCAGGGGTTCGAGCTGGCGCAGCGCCTCGTCGGCCTGGCCGCCGTCGTTGAGGCGGCGGACTTGGAGCAGCCGGGCCGGCACGCTGTGCGCGTCGAGCGCCAGCGCCTCCCGGGTCAGGCGGTCGGCTTCCTCGATGTTGCCGAGCGCGTAGTGGCCTTCCGCGAGCGCGGCCAGCGCGTCGGCCTTGGCGGCCGGGTCCGGCAGCTTCAGGTCGGCCTGGTACTGGGCGAGCACCCGGCGCGGCTCGTCGGTGGCCAGTTCGGCGCGGATCAGCTTGGGCAGCACGCGCGCCTCGGGGGCGCCGAATTCCCGCGCCTTCAGCAGCTCGATCTTGGCGCCGGCCGGGTTGCCCAGCGACAGCAGGTTCTCGCCCATCAGCAGGCGCGCCTCGGCGAGCTGCGGGTTGTCCTGCAGGGCGGCGCGCAGGTGGATGGTGGCGGCGGCGCGTTCGCGCTTGTCAAGGCTTTGCTTGGCCGCGGCCAGTTCGTCCGTCGCGGTTTTCTGGCAGCCCGCCAGCGCAATGGCGACAAGCCAGGGGATATGCCTGGCCATGGTTTTCTTGTGGCGGAACTTCATGGTTTGGATTGCGTGTGGATATCTGGGAATCTGGGTGGCCGGCAGCAGTATGGAAAATGCTGATTGGGCGATTTTCAATAGTATCGGCCTGGCGCCACGCGCCGCTGCGGATCGAGCGCGCGCGCGAGCCGGTCGTTGAAGGCGGATGCCTGCGGCGCCAGCTGGCGCAGCTGGGGCATGGCGTCCACCGGCATGCGGTAGGGGAAGAAGCCGCGCTCGCGGCCGCGGTGCAGCAGTTCGTCGTAGCAGGCCCAGGCGCGCTCGCGGGCGCCGGGCGCCTGGGCGTCGAACAGCAGGGGCACGGTGCTGTCGAACAGGCGGTCGCTCAGCGTCGTGAAGGTGATCAGCGGCTCGAGGCCGTGCCGCGCCGTCGTGCTGCGCACCAGGTCCTCGTAGCTGGCGGCGGCGGCCGCGGTCATGGGCACAAGGGGCGCGTACCAGAGCAGGCCGCAGCCGTCGGCGGCGGGGTCGCGCGGCGTGCTGGCGGCGCCGCTGCGGTTGCGCCAGTAGGCCAGCGGCAGCGCGGTCTCGTTCGGGCGGCCGGCGACCAGGTCCAGCGATTTGCGCAGCGTGCCGGTCAGGGCCTGCAGGCGCTGGCCCATTTTCCCGGGCAGCAGCCGGCTCAGCGCATGCAGGGTTTGCGCGCGCTGCGGCGTCACGAACATCAGCCGGCTGGCCAGGCCCTTGAGCCGGGATTTGATTTCGCGCTGCGCCGCGCGCACCATGCCGGGCGTGCCGTACAGGGTGCAGAAACCCGTCCATGGGAATATCTGATATTCACGGCCCATGGCCTCCACGACCGCTTCCGGAATCACGCCCTGGGAATTCAGAGCGTCCCAGGGGTAGGGCGCGGACATGGACAGCACGCGGTGGCGGTTCATCAGGTTGATGGCGCCCACCACGCCGGGGGTGCGCTGCAGGATGTCGCGGATGGCCTCGACGGCCGGGCCGAGCAGGCCGGCGTCGCGCAGGCTGAACAGGCCCACGCACAGCGCCTGCGGGCGCCGGGCCAGCAGGATGGACATGCGCGTGACCACGCCGAAGCCGCTCTGGGTGAACAGCCCCATCGTCTGCGGGCCCAGCCCCCAGCGGAACAGCCGGGCGAGCTCCGGGCCGGCGGCCTCGCGCAGCATGCCGCGGTAGACGGTGCCGTCGGCCAGCACGGCCTCGATGTCGGTGACGGCGGCGAAGTGGTCCACGATGGGCGTGACGCCGTAGCCGCGCTCCAGCGCGTTGGACAGCAGGCTGGTGCCGGGGCCGGCGCCGGTGACCGGCACCAGGAAGGGGTGCGGGCCGGCGGGGTCTTCGTCGAGGAAGCGGGCCAGCGCCTCCTGCGTCACGCCCGGCTCGACGGTGACGACGCCCTGGACGGCGTCGAAGTCCAGGCCGGTCATGCCGCCGAGGTCGAGCAGCAGGCAGTCGTGCCCGGCCGGCAGCGCGCTGCCATAGCCCCAGTTCTTGCCCGTCGAGATGGGATGGACGGCGAGGCCGAGTTCGTGGGCGGTGCGCATGACCTCGACGACCTGGGCCTGCCCGGTGGCGCGCACGGCGCCCAGCAGCCGGCGCTCGGCGCCGGTGGTGTCGCGGCCGTAGCGCCGCTGTGCCTGCCCGGCATCGTCCACCTGCGATTCGCCCCATTGCTGGCGCCAGCGCCGCGCCGCTGCTTCAAGGTCCAGGGGGGGAGTCGTCATGTGGAGTTGCCCATACCGCCGTGCCGTTGTGTCCAGGCCCGCGGCGCCGCTGGCGGCGGCGCGAGGCACAGAGGCCGGAGTCTAAGGCGGGATGCCTGCAGCCCATGGGGTGGCGCGGCCCCGGACGGGGTGGGCGTGGGCTGCAGGCGTCGTTCGGGCGCGGCCGGGCGGCGCGAGCGTGAAAAAGCTGTCATTCGGGCCGGCGTGCCGCCCCCTTGAGCCCGGGGAGCGCCGGCGGGAGGGCGGGCTTCGTGTGGCATCATCTTCGATTCGCTTCTGCGGCAAATCTGCGCGACGATGTGGGCGTTTTTGGGCGGCGGCGGCAAATGATTCGGCCTATAGCTGGGGCTATAGGGTCTATATCGTGGCAGGGGATTGCATCGTGGAATATTCAAAAGGGTATCTGTTCCGCCGCGCGGCGACGCTGGCCGCGGGTGCGTGCCTGGGCTGGCTGCTGGCGGGGTGCTCGTCGCTGGGCGGGCAACTGCCCCAGGCGCCGGCCACGGCCATGAGCGATGACTACAGCTACATCATCGGCGCCGGCGACACGCTGAGCATCCAGGTCTGGCGCAATCCGGAGCTGTCGATGGTGGTGCCGGTGCGCCCGGACGGCAAGATCGCCGCGCCGCTGGTGGACGAGATGCTCGTGCAGGGCAAGACCTCGGTGCAGGTGGCGCGCGACGTGGAGCAGGCGCTCGGCAAGTACGTGCGCGATCCGGTGGTGACGGTGATCGTGACCAGCTTCGTGGGCCCGTACAGCGAGCAGATCCGCGTCGTCGGCGAGGCCGCCAAGCCGCAGTTCCTGCCCTACAAGCAGAAGATGACGGTGCTGGACGTGATGATCGCCGTCGGCGGCCTGACGGACTTCGCGGCCGGCAACAGCGCCACCATCCTGCGCACCGCCGAGGGCAACAAGCAGTACGCGGTGCGGCTGAAGGACCTGATCAAGCGCGGCGACGTGTCGGCCAACGTCGAGATGCGGCCGGGCGACATCCTCATCATTCCCCAGAGCCTGTTCTGAGCGCGGCGCGGCCGCCCCTTGCAGATCGCCTTCACAGAGACTTCTCACGATGGAATCGTTGATTGCCCAGCTGCTGATCGTCGTGCGGCGGATGTGGAAATACCGCTGGGCGGGGCTGGCCGTGGCCTGGGTGGCGGGGCTGGTGGGCGCCGTGGTGGTGTTCGTGCTGCCCGACCGCTACGAGGCCAGCGCGCGCATCTACGTCGACACGCAGTCCATCCTGAAGCCGCTGATGTCGGGCCTGACGGTGCAGCCCAACGTGGAGCAGCAGGTGACGATGCTGAGCCGCACGCTGATCAGCCGCCCCAACGTCGAGAAGCTGGTGCGCATGGCCGACCTGGACCTGAAGAACCAGACCAAGGCCCAGCAGGAGGCGCTGATCGAGACGGTGACCCGCAGCCTGTCCATCCAGAGCGTGGGCCGCGACAACCTCTACATCCTCGGCTACCGCGACAGGGATCCGGAAACGGCCAAGCGCGTGGTGCAGTCGCTGGTCTCCATCTTCGTGGAGTCCAGCCTCAGCACGAGCCGCAAGGACACCTCGACCGCCACCGCCTTCATCAACGAACAGATCAAGACCTACGAGACCAAGCTCGAGGAGGCCGAGACGCGGCTCAAGGAGTTCCGGCTGAAGAACCTGGCCGCCATGGGCGGCGACGGCAGCAAGGACACGGCGGCGCACATCGCCGAGATCAGCGGGCTGCTGGAGCGCGCGCGCCTGGAGTACCGCGAGGCGGTGAACGCGCGCGACGCGGCCAAGGCGCAGCTGGACGCGGAGCGGCGCGGCGGCGGCCAGACGACGGCGCAGAGCCTGATGCAGGAGTCGGCGATGAACATCAGCACGCCGGAGCTCGACGCGCGGATCGCGGAGCACCGCCGCAACCTGGATGCGCTGTCGCAGCGCTTCACCGACCAGCACCCCGACATCATCACGACCAAGAAGCTCATCAAGGATCTCGAAGACCAGCGCAAGCGCGAGGTCGCCGAGCTGCGCAAGGCGGCGATGAACGTGCCGTCGGTCGCCGGCACGCAGGGCGGCTCGGCCACCATGCAGGAGATGGCGCGCGTGCTGGCGACGTCGGAGGTGCAGGTGGCGGCGCTGCGGGCCCGCGTCGACGAGTATTCGGCGCGCTATGCGCAGGCGATGGCGGCCTTGAAGACCGCGCCGCAGATCGAGGCCGAGGCGGCGCAGTTGAACCGCGACTACGCGATCCAGAAGCGCAACTACGAAGACCTGGTGCAGCGCCGCGAGCAGGCGTCGATCTCGGGCGAGCTGGACGTGGCGTCCGGCATCGCGGACTTCCGCGTCATCGACCCGCCGCGCGCCAACCCCAAGCCGGTGGCGCCCAACCGCCTGCTGCTGCTCGCCGGCGCGATGGCGGCGGCGCTGGGCATCGGCGTGTTCACGACCTTCGCGGCCAGCCAGCTCCGGCCGGTCTTCCACGATGCCAACGACTTGCGCGCCCGCGTCGAGCTGCCCATCCTGGGCGTGGTGACGCGGCTGGTGACCGACGCCGACCGCGCGCGCCAGCGCGTGGACCTGATCCGCTTCTCGGCCGGTGCGGGCGGGCTGCTGGTGATGTTTGCAATCGCACTGACGATATTGGCCGTGCAGCTCAGCCGGCAGGTGGTTTGACATGTCGAGCTTGATCGAACAGGCCGCCCAGCGGCTGGAGCAATTGCGCCAGGCGGGCATCGTGCTGCCGGGCGACGAGCAGGCGGCCCCTGCGCAGGCCGCGCCGCCCGTGGCCCCGGCCGCCGTGGCGCCGCAGGCGGCGCCCAAGCCCGTCGGGCTGGTGGCCGCGAAGGACGACGGGTCCAGCGTGTCCTCCAAGCGCGTCGAGCTGGACGTGGTGGCGCTGGCGGCGCAGGGCTTCCTGATGCCGCACGCGCCGCGCTCGCAGACGGCGGACCAGTACCGGGTCATCAAGCGGCCGCTCATCAAGAACGCGATGGGCAAGGGCGCGGCGACCATCAACCACGCCAACCTGCTGATGGTGACCAGCGCGCTGGCGGGCGAGGGCAAGAGCTTCACGTCCGTCAACCTGGCGCTGAGCATCGCCGCCGAGCTGGACAACACGGTGATGCTGGTCGACGCCGACGTGGCCCGGCCCTCGGTGCTGCGCATGCTGGGCCTGCCGCAGGGCCCCGGCCTGCTGGACGTGCTGGAGGAGCGCGTCGACATGTCCGAGGTGCTGCTGCGCACCAACGTCGAGAAGCTGACCATCCTGCCCAGCGGCACGCCGCACGCCCGGGCGACGGAGCTGCTCGCCAGCGACGCGATGCGCCAGCTGCTGGACGACATGGCCAAGCGCTACCCGGACCGCATCATCATCTTCGACTCGCCGCCGCTGCTGCTGACGACCGAGTCGCGCGTGCTGGCCTCGCACATGGGGCAAATCATCGTCGTCGTGCATGCCGAGAAGACCCCGCAGAGCGCGGTCCAGCAGGCGCTGGCGGCCATCGAGACCTGTCCCGTCAAGATGATGCTGCTCAACCAGGCCAGCCCGAACGCGGCCGGTGGCTACGGCTACGGGTATGGCTACGGGTATGGGTATGGCTACGGTTACGGCTACGGTGGCAATGAACCGGCGCAGAGCTGAGCCCGGCCCGGCCGCCATCGCGGCGGCCGCGCTGCTCGCCATCGCGGCGGGCGGCGCGCAGGCGCAGCAAGGGGAAGGGGCCGGCGGCGTTTCGCGCGGCTGGGCCCTGCAGCCCCGGGTCAGCCTGATGCAGACCTGGACGGACAACCTGCGCCTGGACGACCGGAACAAGGATGCGGCGCTGATCACGACGCTGGCGCCCGGCATCAGCCTGCTCAGCAATGCCGGCGCGGTGCGCGGCAGCCTGGACTATTCGCTGTACGGCATCGCCTACCTGAAGTCCGACGCGCCGTCGCAGCTGCAGAACTCGCTGGCGGCCAACCTGCGGGCGGAGGTGATCGGCGACACGCTGTTCGTCGACGCGCGGGCCAACATCGGCCAGCAGAGCGGCTCGGCCTTCGGCCTGCAGAGCACGCCCACGCTGGGGTCGCGGGGTGCCGTGTCCAACCTGGTCAACGCCAACCAGCACGAGACGCGGACGTTGGCCGTGTCGCCGCTGCTGCGCGGCTTCCTCGGCCCGGTGGCCAGCTACGAGCTGCGCGGCGACGCCACGCGCACCGCGGTGCGCGGCGCCACCCTGGGCGACAGCCATGGCACGGGCGGGTCGCTGCGCGTCAGCCAGCGCGATCCGGGCGTGGCCGGCTGGTGGCTGCTGGCGAGCACCCAGCGGCACAAGTCCGCCGGCGGGCGCAGCGGCAACCGCAACGATTTTGCGAAAGCGGGCCTGAACTACCGGCCGGACGTGGACTGGCTGTTCACCGCCAGCGTCGGCCAGGAGCGCAACGACTACCTGGGCGGCGGCAGCCAGGACGGCGTGACCGGCGGCATGTCCGTGCAATGGACCCCGTCGCCGCGCACCAGCCTCGGCGCCGACTGGCAGCACCACGACTATGGCGACAGCCACGCGCTGTCGGTGCAGCACCGCACGGCGCGCTCGGTCTGGCACCTGTCCGACACGCGCAACATCACCCTCGGCAACATCGGCGCGGCCGGCGGCGTGCGCAGCAACTACGACCAGTTCTACCAGCTGTTTGCGTCGCTGGAGCCCGACCCGGTCCAGCGCGACCTGCTGGTGCGCGCCTACCTGCAGTCGCAGGGCCTGTCGCCGGACGCGTCGGTGGCGGGCGGCTTCCTGTCGGCCGGGCCCAGCCAGGTCCACAGCCAGATGCTGGGCGTCACGCTGCAGGGCGTGCGCAGCAGCCTGTCGCTGCAGGCCATCCGCACCGTCACGAGCCGGCTGGGCGAGAACCTGAACCAGGGCGACCTGGCCAACACCTCGCGCGTCGAGCAGCGCAGCTACTCGCTGACGGCCAGCCACCAGCTCACGCCGCTGTGGGGCCTGTCGCTGACGGCGGCGCGCCAGCAGTCGGCCGGCGACCTCGCCAGCCAGGCCATGACGCTGACCAGCTGGACCGCCAACTGCAACGCCCGCCTCGCGCCGCGCCTGAATGCGCAGCTGGGCGCGCGCCACAGCCGCTTCGAAGGTACGGCGCCGTACACCGAGAACGCGGTGTACGCCAGCCTGACCCAGCAGTTCTGAGGCCACGCCGCGCCATGGAAAACTGACATGTACGAAGCCTTCTACGGCCTGAGCAGCAAGCCCTTCCAGCTCAGCCCGGACCCCAACTTCTATTTCGGCAGCAAGCAGCACCGCCGGGCCAAGGCCTACCTGGACTACGGCGTGCTGCGCAACGACGGCTTCATCGTCATCACCGGCGAGATCGGCGCCGGCAAGACCACGCTGCTGCGCGGCCTGCTGGACAGCCTGAACCGCAGCAACGTCGTCATCGGCAACGTCGTCACCACCCAGCTCGACGCCGACGACACGCTGCGCATGGTGGGCGCGGCCTTCGGCGTGCGCGTGAAGGACGCGCCCAAGTCCGAGCTGCTGATGACGCTGGAGGCCTTCTTCGTCAACCAGGTCACGCAGGGCAAGCGCTGCCTGCTGATCGTCGACGAGGCGCAGAACCTGACCGCGCGCGCGGTGGAGGAGTTGCGCATGCTGTCCAACTTCCAGTTCGCCAACCAGTCGCTGCTGCAGACCTTCCTGGTCGGCCAGCCGGAGTTCCGCAGCATCCTGCAGAAGCCCGAGATGGAGCAGTTCCGCCAGCGCGTCGCGGCCACCTGCCACATCGGCCCGCTGGACGAGGACGAGACCCAGCGCTACATCGAGCACCGCCTGAAGTGCGCCGGCTCCACCGGCAAGCCCACCTTCGACCACGACGCCTTCCCCGCCATCCACAAGGCCAGCAACGGCATCCCGCGCCGCATCAACCGGCTGTGCGACCGCCTGCTGCTGCTGGGCTTCATGCAGGGCCGCACGCAGCTGACGCTGGCCGACGTGAAGGAAGTGCTGCGCGACATCGCGCAGGAAAGCGAAACGCCGCGCCACACCGACGCCAGCCCGCTGGACAGTATGCCCGCCCGGCTGGCCGACAGCCGCCCGGCCGCGCTGGACAGCGCGCCCGGCGCGCTCGACGTGGCGCGGCTGAAGCTGGGCCTGGCCGAGGCCGAGGGCCTGTCCGGCGAGATCGCCGCGCTCAGCGCCGGCCACGATGCCGACCGCCTGCAGCGCCTGGAGCGCAGCGTGATGCGGCTCGAGCGCATCAACCTGCAGACGCTGGCGCTGCTGCAGAAGCTGGTGGATGCGGTCAAACAGCCATGAAACCTTGCCCCGCAGAACGCGTGCCCGCCCGGCCGGCCAGCCAAGGCGCCGGCCCGCGTTTTCATGACCCGAGCCAGGACGACTGACATGTTGATGCCCACCCCGACCCCCGCCCTGCGCAATGCGATGAGCATCGACGTGGAGGACTATTTCCAGGTCTCCGCGTTCGCGCCCTACATCCGGCGCGACGACTGGAACGGCCTAGAGTGCCGCGTCGAGCGCAACATCGACCGCATCCTGGCCCTGCTCGCCGACAAGCAGGTGCGGGCGACCTTCTTCACGCTCGGCTGGATCGCCGAGCGCCATCCGCGGGTGGTCCGCGCCATCGTCGACGGCGGCCATGAGCTGGCCAGCCACGGCTACGGCCACGAGCGCGCCAGCGACCTGAGCCCGGCCGCCTTCCTGGACGACGTGGCCCGCGCCAAGAAACTGCTCGAAGACCTGGGCGGCGTCGCCGTCGTCGGCTACCGCGCGCCGAGCTTCTCGATCGGCAAGGGCAACCTCTGGGCCTTCGACGTGCTGCGCGACGCCGGCTACCGCTACTCCAGCAGCGTCTACCCCATCGCGCACGACCACTACGGCATGCCCGACTCGCCGCGCTTCGCCTACCCGGTGCGCGACGGCCTGCTGGAGATCCCGGTGACGACGCTGCGCATGGGCTCGCGCAACCTGCCCAGCAGCGGCGGCGGCTACTTCCGGCTGCTGCCCTATGCGCTGTCGCGCTGGATGATCCGGCGCGTCAACCAGGTCGACGGCGAGCCCGCGGTCTTCTACTTCCACCCCTGGGAGATCGACACCGAGCAGCCCCGCGTGCCCGGCATCGACGCGAAGACGCGCTTCCGCCACTACGTCAACATCCCCCGCACGCACGGCCGCATCGCGCGGCTGCTGGGCGACTTCCGCTGGGGCCGCATGGACGAGATCTTCCTCGGCCGCGCCACCAGCCCGAGCCGCGGGCAGTCCTTGTCGAACCCCGCCTGACATGAGCACCGATTTGCGCATTGCGCGGCTCGCCGCGCAGGACCGAGCCTTGTCCGCGCGCTGGGACGCCTTCGTCCTCGCGCACCCGCAGGCCACCTTCTTCCACCGCAGCGGCTGGCTGCGCGTCATCGAGTCGGTGTTCGGCCACGCGGGCTTCTTCCTCTACGCCGAGCGCGACGGCGCCATCGAGGGCGTGCTGCCGCTGGCCGAGGTCAGGAGCCGGCTGTTCGGCCACTCGGTGGCGAGCCTGCCCTTCGCCGTCTACGGCGGCGTCGTGGCGCTGAACGACGAGGCCGCCGCGGCGCTGGAGGCCGAGGCCGAGAAGATCGCCCGCGGCCTGGGCGCCGAGCACCTGGAATACCGCTACCTCGGCGCCGCCCGCCATGCCGACTGGCCGCGCCAGGACCTCTACGTCACCTTCCGCAAGGAAATCCTGCCCGACGAGGAGGCCAACATGCTGGCCATCCCGCGCAAGCAGCGCGCGATGGTGCGCAAGGGCATCAAGAACGAGTTGCGCGCCGAGATCGACCCGGGCGTGGAGCGCTTCTTCGCGCTGTATGCCGACAACGTCCACCGCCACGGCACGCCGGCGATGCCGAAGAAATACTTCCAGGCCCTGCTCGACGAGTTCGGCGCCGACGCCGAGGTGCTGACCGTCAGCGCGCCCGACGGCCAGCCGCTGTCCACGGTGCTGAGCTTTTATTTCCGCGACGAGGTGCTGCCCTATTACGCGGGCGACGACGAGGCCGCGCGCGACCTCGCCGCCAACGACTTCAAGTACTGGGAGCTGATGCGCCGCGCCTGCGCGCGCGGGCTCAAGGTGTTCGACTACGGCCGCAGCAAGCAGGGCACCGGGCCCTATGCGTTCAAGAAGAACTGGGGCTTCGAGCCGCAGCCGCTGTCCTACGAGTACCGGCTGTTCAAGCGCGACGCCGTTCCCCAGAACAACCCGAACAACCCCAAGTACCAGCTGATGATCAAGACCTGGCGCAAGCTGCCGCGCGGCTTCGTGAACTGGCTGGGGCCGTTCATCGTCAGGAACCTCGGGTGAGGGCGGACCGTGACGCTCCCACGCGCTCTCCGTCCGCTGCCCGCCGAGGCGGTGCGCCAGCGCCGTCGGGCGGCCGGGCGCTGACATGAAGATCCTCTACCTCGTCCACCGCCTGCCGTACCCGCCCAACAAGGGCGACAAGGTGCGCTCCTACCATTTGCTCAAGCACCTGGCGGCGCGCCACGAGGTGCACCTGGGCACCTTCATCGACGACCCCGACGACGAGCAGCATCTGCCGCGCGTGCGCGCGCTGTGCGCCGGCCTGCACGCCGCGCGGCTGAACCCGCGCACGGCCAAGCTGCTGAGCCTGCGCGGCCTGCTCAGCGGCGAGGCGCTGAGCCTGCCCTACTACCGCGACGCCGGCCTGCGCGCCTGGGTGGACGAGGCGGCGGCCCGCGTGGGCTTCGACGCCGCCGTCGTCTTCAGCGGCGTGATGGCGCAGTACGCGCCGCCGGGCCTGCGCCGGCTGGTGGACTTCGTCGACGTCGACTCCGCCAAATGGCGCGACTACGCGCCGGAGCATGCCTGGCCGCTGTCGTGGCTGTACCGGCGCGAGTTCGAGAAGCTGCTGGGCTTCGAGCAGCGCGTGGCGCGGGACGCCGCGTGCAGCTTCTTCGTCACCGACAACGAGGTCGCGCTGTTCCGCGCGCTGAGCCCGGGCCGAGAGCTGCGGCTGGCCGCGCTGGGCAATGGCGTCGATGCCGATTTCTTCATGCCGGACGCCGCCCGCGCCAGCCCCTTCGCGGCGGGCGAGCTGCCGCTGGTGTTCACCGGCGCGATGGACTACTGGCCCAACGTCGACGCGGTGGGCTGGTTCGTCCGCGACATGCTGCCGGCGCTGCGCCAGCGCTTTCCGGCGCTGCGCTTCCACATCGTCGGCCGCAGCCCGGCGCCGGCCGTGCAGGCGCTGGCCGGCGAGGCCGTCAACGTGACCGGCACCGTGCCCGACGTGCGCCCCTTCCTGCAGCACGCGGCCGCCGTCGTCGCGCCGCTGCGGCTGGCGCGCGGCATCCAGAACAAGGTGCTGGAGGCCATGGCGATGGCGCGGCCCGTCGTCGCGGCCGGCAGCTGCGTGCGCGCGATCGCGGCTGCGGCGCCGGCCGGTCTGCTGCCCGCCGACACCGAGGACGACTACGTCCAGCGCGTCGGCGCGCTGCTCGCCGACCGCGAGGCCGCGGACGCCGCCGGCCGCGCGGCCCGCGACTTCGTGCTGGGCGCCTACAGCTGGGACGCCCACCTGGCGGGCCTGGACCGCCACCTGGAGGCCGCATGAGCCCCGCACGGACTGCGTGGCGGCTGCCGTTGCTGGCGCTGGCTGGGGCCTGGGCGCTGCTCGTGGCGCTGTACTTCGACACCGGCGCGGCCATGGTGGAGATCTGGGAGCGCTCCGAGACCTTCGCCCATGCCTGGGTCGTGCCGCCCATCTCGGCCTGGTTGGTCTGGCGCCGGCGCGCCGACCTCGCGGTGCTCGAGCCGCTGCCGGCGCCGCGCTGGCTGTGGGGCATGCTGCCGCTGGGCCTGCTGTGGCTGCTGGGCAGCCTGGCCACCGTCAACGCGGCGATGCAGTTCGCGTTCGTCGGCATGCTCGTGCTGATGGTGCCGGCGCTGCTGGGCACCGAGGTGGCGCGGCGTATCGCCTTCCCGCTGGGCTTTCTGTTCTTCGCCGTGCCCTTCGGCGACTTCCTGACGCCGTGGCTGGTGGAGCGCACCGCAGACTTCGCCGTGCTGGCCGTGCGCGCGTCGGGCATCCCGGTGTTCCGGGAGGGCACGGAGTTCGTCATCCCGACGGGCTCGTGGTCGGTCGTCGAGGCCTGCAGCGGCATCCGCTACCTGATGGCCTCGGTCATGGTGGGCACGCTGTTCGCGTACCTGAACTACCGCGGCCTGGCCAAGCGCTGGGCCTTCGTCGCCGTGGCCATCGTCACGCCGCTGGTCGCCAACTGGCTGCGCGCCTACATGATCGTCATGCTGGGCCACCTGTCGGGCAACAAGCTGGCCGTGGGCGTGGACCACCTCATCTACGGCTGGGTGTTCTTCGGCATCATCATGCTGGCGATGTTCATGATCGGCGCGCGCTGGTCCGACCCCGATCCCGAGCCGGTGCCCGCGCCGCCGGCCGGCGCCGGGGCCGGCGCCTCGCCGCGGCGCGCCACCATGGCGCTGGCGGCCGCGCTGCTGGCCGTGGCGCTGCCCGCCGGCCTGCGCGCGCAGGTGCAGCAGGCCGGCGCGCACGGCCAGCCCCGGCTCGCCGCGCCGGCCCTGCCCGGCCAGGCCTGGGTGGCGGAGCCGCTGAGCACCTGGGCGCCCCACTTCGTGAACCCGGCGGCGGCGCTGCACGGCCACTACCGGCGCGGCGAACCCGAGGCCGGCGCGTCGGTGGGCGTCTACATCGGCTACTACCGCGACCAGCGCGCCGGCCGCCAGCTCGTCACCTCGGTCAACGAACTGGTCAACAGCGAAGAGGACAAGGTCTGGTCGCGCACCGCCTCCGGGACGGGGAGCGTCGATGGCCAGGCCTGGCGCACGGCGGAGCTGCGCGGCCAGGCGCTGAGCGCCGTCCACGGCGACGGCAGCGGCGCGCCGCGGCTGCGCGTCTGGCAGGTCTACTGGATCGACGGCCGCCCCTTCACGAGCGACTGGCAGGCCAAGCTCTACGGCGCCTGGCGCCGCCTGCTGGGGCAGGGCGACGACGCGGCCGTCGTCATCGTCTACGCCGACAAGGCGGCCGCCGGTGCGGATGACGCGCTGTTGCGCGACTTTTTGCACAGGCACTGGGCGGTGCTGGACACCACTTTGAGGGGCGTGCGCGACCACGGCGCCGGTCGCCGGCCCTGACAATCACGCGCCTTTGAGATTCACAAGCAAACGGAAATCGACATGAACACGATCGCAGTCATCGGCCTGGGCTATGTGGGCCTGCCCCTGGTGGTGGAGTTCGGCAAGCAGATCCGCACCATCGGCTTCGACATCGCCAAGAGCAAGGTCGAGGCCTGCCAGCGCGGCACCGACCCCAGCCGCGAGCTGACGGACGACGAGGTGCAGGCCGCCAAGCATGCCGTCTACACCGACGACCCGAAGATGCTGGCCGAGGCCGACGTCATCATCGTCGCCGTGCCCACGCCGGTGGACGACGCCCACATCCCCGACTTCCGCCCGCTGATCGGCTCGTCCACGAGTGTCGGCCGGCACATGAAGAAGGGCGCGATCGTCGTCTACGAGAGCACCGTCTACCCCGGCGCGACCGAGGAGGTCTGCATCCCCGTGCTGGAGCGCGAGTCCGGCCTGAAGTGGAAGCAGGACTTCTTCGTCGGCTACAGCCCCGAGCGCATCAACCCGGGCGACAAGGAACACACGCTGACCAAGATCCTGAAGATCGTCTCCGGCGACACGCCCGAGACGCTCGACAAGGTCGCCCAGGTCTACGAGAAGATCATCATCCCCGGCGTGCATCGCGCGTCCAGCATCAAGGCCGCCGAGGCCGCCAAGGTCATCGAGAACACGCAGCGCGACCTGAACATCGCGCTGATGAACGAGCTGTCCATCATCTTTGACAAGCTCGGCATCGACACCTCCGAGGTGCTGGAGGCCGCCGGCACGAAGTGGAACTTCCTGAAGTTCAAGCCGGGCCTGGTCGGCGGCCACTGCATCGGCGTGGACCCGTACTACCTGACCCACAAGGCCGACATGCTGGGCTACCACCCGCAGGTCATCCTGGCCGGCCGCCGCATCAACGACGGCATGGGCAAGTTCATCGCCGAGCAGACCATCAAGCAGATGATCGCCAGCGGCTGCCCGATCAAGGGCGCCAAGGTCAACGTGCTGGGCCTGACCTTCAAGGAGAACTGCGGCGACCTGCGCAACTCCAAGGTCATCGACATCATCAACGAGCTGAAGACCTACGGCGTCGAGAT
The DNA here is from genome assembly GCF_047654785.1 of Roseateles sp. Classification (GTDB taxonomy): domain Bacteria; phylum Pseudomonadota; class Gammaproteobacteria; order Burkholderiales; family Burkholderiaceae_C; genus Pelomonas. The sequence goes on along the minus strand of NZ_JASGKQ010000003.1, from coordinate 1,799,913 downwards.
CTTCGTGACCGACGCGCAGGCCGAAGCCGAAGAGGCCTTGCACGAGTACGGCGTGCGCCTGCTGCCGTTCGCCGAGCTGCCGCAGGCCGACGCCATCGTCGCCGCCGTGTCGCACCGCGAGTACGCGGCGCTGTCGATCGACGACATCGGCAGCAAGCTTGCCAAGGGCGGCGCCTTCATCGACGTGAAGGCGGCCTTCAACGCCGCCGCGCTGCAGGACGCAGGCTTCCGCCTCTGGCGCCTCTGACGCCTGCCGCGCCGCGCCCATGCTCTTCACGACGTCGACGTTTGCCTTCCTGTTCCTGCCCATCGTCCTGATCGGCTACTACGGGATCGGCAGGCGTTCGATGGACGCGGCGGCGGCATGGCTGTTCGCGGCCTCGGTGTTCTTCTACGGGTACTGGATGCCCGAGTTCACGCTGCTGCTGCTGGTGTCGATCGCCGTCAACTTCTGCATCGGCGCGGCCATCCAGGCGGCGCGGCGCGACCAGCGCATGGCGCGCGGCAAAACCTGGCTGGTGGCCGGGCTGGTCTTCAACCTGGGCCTGCTCGCCTACTTCAAGTACGCGAACTTCTTCGTCGAGAACCTGGCGGCGCTGTTCGGTGCGCACTGGGGCGCGCTCGGCATCATCCTGCCCATCGGCATCTCGTTCTACAGCTTCACGCAGATCGCCTTCCTCGTGGACACCTGGCAGGGCAAGGTGCATGAGGTCCGGCCGATCCACTACGGCCTGTTCGTCACCTTCTTCCCGCACCTGATCGCGGGGCCGGTGCTGCACCACGCGCAGATGATGCCGCAGTTCTCGCAGCCGTCGTCCTACCGGTTCGACGCGGCGAAGTTCTTCGGCGGCTGCGCCATCTTCGCGCTGGGGCTGTTCAAGAAGATCGTGCTGGCCGACGGCATCGCGCCGTTCGCGGACGCCGTCTTCAACGGCGCCGACGCCGGCATGGTGCCGCGCGGGGCCGAGGCCTGGCTGGGCGCGCTGGCCTATACGCTGCAGCTGTACTTCGACTTCTCCGGCTACTCCGACATGGCGATCGGCCTGTCCTGGATGTTCAACATCCGGCTGCCCTTCAACTTCGACTCGCCCTACAAATCGGCCAGCATCAGCGAGTTCTGGCGGCGCTGGCACATCTCGCTGTCCACCTTCCTGCGGGACTACCTCTACGTGCCGCTGGGCGGCAACCGCAAGGGTCCCGTGCGCCGCTACCTCAACCTGGCCGCGACCATGGTCCTCGGCGGGCTGTGGCATGGCGCGAGCTGGTCGTTCGTCCTCTGGGGCAGCCTGCATGGCCTGTACCTGATGGTCAACCACGGCTGGCGCGCGCTGCAGGGCCGCCTGGGGCTGGCCATGCCGCGGCCGCTGGCCGGCCTGGGTGTCGTGCTGGGCTGGGCGCTGACCATGCTTGCGGTGGTGCTCGCCTGGGTGTTCTTCCGCGCCGTGTCGCTGGACGGCGCCTGGCGCATGCTGGGTGCGATGGCCGGCACGCGAGCCGGCGCGCCGGAGGCGGTGCTGCTGTGGAACGCCGGCCTGCAACCCCTGGTGGGCTGGCTGTGGTGCGCGATGCTGGCGGCCCTGGCCGTGCTGGCGCCCAACAGCAACCGCCTCGGCGACGCGGTGCATGCGCGCTTTGCCGCCTCGGCGGGCTGGCGGGAGATCGGCGGCACCGTGGCCGTCTGCCTGGCGGTCTTCCTGGTGGTCGTCAACTCGGCGCGCCAGGCCGTCAGCGCCTTCATCTACTTCAACTTCTGAGCATGGCGACCACCCGCTTGCGCATCGCGGCCGGCGTGCTCCTGACGCTGGCAGGGCTGGAGCTGCTGTGCCGGCTGCTGCCCGTGTCCACGGCCACCTTGACCGGCTACCACGGCGACCCCGAGCTGCTGACCTATCCGCCGGGCCACCGCTGGGTCGCTTCCACCGGCTGGGACCTGCGCAACCCGCAGCGGCTGCAGGCCAACGCCCAGGGCTTTCTCGCGGACCATGATTTCGTCCGGGACCCGGACGCCGTGGCCCTGATCGGCGACAGCTACGTCGAAGGCAGCATGCTGGACGCGGACGCCCGCGCCGGTGCGCAGCTGGAGCGGCTGCTGCCCGGCCGCAAGGTCTTTGCGATGGGCAGCCCCGGCACGGCGCTGCTCGACTATGCGCAGCGCATCCGCTGGGCGCACGAGAACTACGGCGTGCGCGACATGGTGCTGCTGCTGGAGCGCAGCGATGCCCGGCAGGTGCGCTGCGGGTCCGGCAACGTCCACAGCCGCTGCCTGGACCCCGCCACGCTGGAGTCCCGGGTCCAGCGCCTGCCCGAGCCCGGGCCGTTCAAGCGCCTGGCCAGGCACAGCGCGCTGCTGCAGTACCTGTTCGGCCAGGTCAAGCTGGACGGCCGGCATTTCCTGGCGGAGATGCTGACCCGCCAGGCACCCGCGGCGGACGTCGGCGCGCGTGCGCGCGTCGCGCCGTCGGCAGCGGCCCTGGCGGCGGAGCGCCGCGTCATCGACGCGGCGGTGCAGGAGTTCTTCCGCGTCGCCAAGCCCCATGTGGCGGGGCGGCTCGTGATCCTGGTGGACGGCCTCCGCAGCCCGGCGGGCCGGCCCGAGGGGGCGGACGAGTTCCAGCGCGCCCATCTGATCGACGCCCTGCGCCGGGGCGGCGCCGACGTCGTGGACCTGGAGCCCGTCTATGCGCGGCATGGGGCGGTCTCACCGCTGTCGCTGGACGTCGGCCCCTATGACGGGCATCTCAACCGGCTGGGCCTGGCCCTGGCCATGAAGGCCGGCGCCGACGCGCTGCACACCCCGTGACGGACAGCCGCCCCCTCGTTGCACACCTGCTGAACCGCTTCGACACCGGCGGGCTGGAGAACGGCGTCGTCAACCTCATCAACCACCTGCCGCAGTTCCGGCATGCGGTGATCGCGGTCACCGAGGTCACGGCGTTCAAGGACCGCGTGAAGGCGCCCGGCACGCAGTTCATCGCGCTGCACAAGCCGCCGGGGCAGGGGATTTGGCTCTACCCGCGCGTGTATCGGCTGCTGCGCGAACTGCGCCCGGCCATCGTGCACACGCGCAACCTCGGCGCGATGGAGTTCCAGTGGCCCGCCTGGGCCGCGCGCGTGCCGCTGCGCATCCATGGCGAGCATGGCTGGGACGTGGGCGACCTCGGCGGCGAGAACGTCCGCAACCAGCGGCTGCGCCGCGTCTACGGCGTCGGCGTGCACCGCTTCGTCGCGCTGTCGCGGGCCATCGAGACCTATCTGACCGGGCCCGTGGGCGTCGCGCCCGCGCGCGTGCAGCGCATCTGCAACGGCGTGGACACGCAGCGCTTCGCACCGGCCACCGGCGTGCCGGCCGCCTGGCCGTACCGGCGCGGCGAGCACCTCGTCATCGGCGCCGTCGGCCGCATGCAGGCGGTGAAAGACCCGCTCAACCTGATCGACGCCTTCCTGCGCCTGCGCGAGCTGTGCCCGGCCGACTGGCCGCGGCTGCGGCTGGCGATGCTGGGCGGCGGCGCACTGCTGGATGCCGCGCGCGAGCGGCTCGCCCAGGCCGGCGCGGCCGACCGGGCCTGGCTGCCGGGCGACCGCAGCGACGTGGCCGAGCTGCTGCCGCAGTTCGACCTCTTCGCGCTGCCCTCGCAGGCCGAGGGCATCAGCAACACCTTGCTGGAGGCCATGGCCAGCGGCTGCGCGCCGGTGGCGACCCGCGTGGGCGGCAACCCGGAACTGGTGGAGCAGGACCTCAGCGGCCTGCTGGTGCCGGCGCAGGACGGCGCGGCGCTGGCCGACGCGCTGGCCCGGCTGGTCCGCGATCCGGCGCTGCGCCAGCGGCTGGCGGCGGCGGCGCGGGCCCGGGTGTGCGAGCAGTTCAGCCTGGACGCCATGGTGGCGGCCTACGGCCGGCTGTATGCCGCCGCGCTCCCGCAGTCGGGGGGGTAGCCCGTCACGACTTCACGCCCGCCGCGCCCGGTGCCGGGAGGCGCCGTGAAGCTCGGTAAGAATCCTCCTTTCACCAAAGATTGACATCGTCAGCTCCCATCCATGTGCGGCATCACCGGCCTTTTCGACATCCGCGAGCGACGCGCGCCCGAACGCGAGCGCCTGCATCGCATGAACGAGTCCCAGCACCACCGCGGGCCGGATGAAGGCGAGCTGTACGTCGAGCCCGGCCTGGGCCTGGGCCACCGCCGGCTGTCGGTCATCGACATCGCCACCGGCCAGCAGCCCATCTTCAACGACGACAAGTCGGTGGCCCTGGTCTTCAACGGCGAGATCTACAACTACCAGGAGCTGATGGCCGAGCTGGGCGCGCTGGGCCACCAGTTCCGCACCAAGAGCGACAGCGAAACCATCGTGCGCGCCTGGGAGCAGTGGGGCGAGGACTGCGTGCACCACCTGCGCGGCATGTTCGCCTTCGCGCTGCACGACCGCCGCCGCCAGACGCTGTTCATGGCGCGCGACCGCCTCGGCGTCAAGCCCATGCACTACGCGCTGCTGGACGACGGCTGGCTGCTGTTCGGCTCCGAGCTGAAGAGCCTGCTGGCCCACGGCGGCATGCCGCGCGAGCTGGAGCCGCAGGCCCTCGAGGAGTATTTCTCGCTCGGCTACGTGGCCGATCCGCGCACCATCTTCAAGGCCGCGCGCAAGCTCGAGCCCGGCCATCGCGTGCTGTGGAAGCGCGGCGAACCCGTGCCCGTGCCCAAGCCTTACTGGGACGTGCGCTTCACGCTGGACAACCCGATCTCGCAGCGCGATGCCGAGGCCGAACTGCACGAGCGGCTGAAGGAGGCCGTCAGGCTGCGGCTCAAGGCCGACGTGCCGCTGGGCGCCTTCCTGTCCGGCGGCGTCGATTCCAGTGCCGTCGTCGCGCTGATGGCCGGGCTGCAGGGCAGCGAGCCGGTCAACACCTGCTCGATGGGCTTCGACGACCCGAAGTTCAACGAGGTCGAGTTCGCGCAGATGGTGGCCGACCGCTACCGCACCAACCACCGCGTGCAGACGGTGGCCAGCGACGACTTCGACCTCATCGACACGCTGGCCCGCTTGTACGACGAGCCCTATGCCGACAGCTCGGCCATCCCCACCTACCGCGTCAGCCAGCTCGCGCGCCGCCATGTGACGGTGGCGCTCTCCGGCGACGGCGGCGACGAGAGCTTCGGCGGCTACCGCCGCTACCGGCTGCACATGATGGAAGAGCGCATGCGCGCCGCCATGCCGCAGGGCCTGCGCCGGCCGCTGTTCGGCACGCTGGGCCGGCTCTACCCCAAGATGGACTGGGCGCCGCGCTTCGTGCGCGCCAAGACCACCTTCGAGGGCCTGGCGCGCAGCAGCGTGCAGGCGTATTTCCACTCCATGTCCATCATGCGCGGCCCGATGCGGCAGGCGCTGTTCTCGCCGAAGCTCAAGCGCGAGCTGGCCGGCTACGACGCGCTCGCCGTGTTCGAGCGCCACGCGGCCAATGCCGGCACCGAGGATCCGCTGGCGCTGATCCAGTACCTCGACACCAAGACCTACCTGGTCGGCGACATCAACACCAAGGTCGATCGCGCGTCGATGGCGCACAGCCTGGAGGTGCGCGAGCCGTTGATGGACCACCCGCTGGTGGAGTGGCTGGCCACGCTGCCCTCGCACTACAAGCTGCGCGACGGCGAGGGCAAGTATTTGTTCAAGAAGACGATGGAGCCGCTGCTGCCGAACGACGTGCTGTACCGCCCGAAGATGGGCTTCGCCGTGCCGCTGGCACGCTGGTTCCGCGGCCCGCTGCGCCAGCGCGTGCGCGACGCGGTGCTGGGCGAGCGCCTGGCCGACACCGGCTGGTTCGAGCCCGCCTACCTGCGCCAACTGGTGGACCGCCACCAGAGCGGGCAGAGCGACTTCAGTGCGCCGCTGTGGACGCTGATGATGTTCGAGGGCTTTCTGCGCCAGGTCGTCGATGCGCCCGAGTCCACCGGCCTGCCGGTGCCGGAGGTGGTCGCATGAGGGTGCTGCACGTCTTCGACCACTCCATCCCGCTGCACTCGGGCTACACCTTCCGCTCGCTGGCGCTGCTGGGCGGCCAGCGCGCGCTGGGCTGGGAGACCTTCCACCTGACCAGCCCCAAGCACACGCTCGGGCTGGCCGGCAAGGCCGACGGCGCGCTGGAGGAGGACGTCGAGGGCTGGCATTTCTTCCGCACGCCCGAGGTGCCCACCGCGGCCTTGCCCGGCCTCGGCGAGTTCAAGCTGATGAAGGCGTTGCAGCTGCGGCTGGAGCAGGTGGCGCGCGCGGTGAAGCCCGACGTCATCCACGCCCACTCGCCGGTGCTCAACGCGCTGCCGGCGCTGAAGGTGGGGCGGCGGCTGGGCATCCCGGTGGCCTACGAGGTGCGCGCCTTCTGGGAGGACGCGGCCGTGGACCATGGCACGACCCGCGAGGGCAGCCTGCGCTACCGCCTGACCCGCGCGATGGAGACCCATGCGCTGAAGCGCGCCGGCCACGTGTTCACGATCTGCGAGGGCCTGCGCGGCGACATCGTCGCGCGCGGCATCGCGGCGGACAAGGTCACGGTCATCCCGAACGCGGTCGACATCGAGAACTTCGAGCCCGGCGGCCAGCCCGACGAGGCGCTGAAGACCCGCCTGGGCCTCACGGGCGCGACGGTGCTGGGCTTCATCGGCTCCTTCTACGCCTACGAGGGGCTGGACCTGCTGCTGCAGGCGCTGCCCGTGCTGCTGGCGCGCCGCCCCGACGTGCGCGTGCTGCTGGTCGGCGGCGGGCCGCAGGACGCGGCGCTGAAGGCGCAGGCTGCGCGCTTGGGCGTGGCCGACAAGGTCGTGTTCACCGGCCGCGTGCCGCACGCCGAGGTCAACCGCTACTACGACCTGGTGGACGTGCTCGTCTACCCGCGCCATTCGATGCGCCTGACCGAGCTGGTCACGCCGCTGAAGCCGCTGGAGGCGATGGCCCAGGGCCGCATCCTCGTCGCCTCGGATGTGGGCGGCCACCGCGAGCTGATCCGCGACGGCGAGACCGGCGCGCTGTTCCAGGCCGGCAGCGCCGACGCGCTGGCCGCCGCCGTGCTGCGCCTGCTGGACGCGCGCGAGCGCTGGCCGCAGCTGCGCGCGCAGGGCCGGCGCTTCGTCGAGACGGAGCGCAACTGGCGCGCGTCGGTGGCGAACTACCCGGCCGCCTACCAGCGCCTGCGCGCTGCTGCGCGCTAGCCGGCATCGGATCGCCGTGCGGCTGCTGACCTTCACCTCGCTGTTCCCGAGCAGCGCCCGGCCCCGGCATGGCCTGTTCGTGGCCGCGCGGCTGCGTGAGCTGCGCCAGCGGCACGGCTTCGACGCCCAGGTGCTGGCGCCCGTGCCGTGGTTCCCGCTGCGCGGCGAGCGCTTCGGCGAGTACGGTGCCTGGGCGCGCACGCCGGCCGAGGAGGACTGGCAGGGCCAGCCGGTGGCGCATCCGCGCTACCTGATGCTGCCCAAGGTCGGCATGGCCTGGCAGCCCGACGCCATGGCGCGCGCCGCGGCCGCGTGGATCGACCGCACGGGCGCCCGGTTCGACCTGATCGACGCGCACTACTTCTACCCCGACGGCGTGGCCGCCGCCGCGCTGTCGCGGCGTTACGGCAAGCCGCTGCTGATCACCGCGCGCGGCTCCGACCTGAACCTGATCGGCCGGGACGGCCGCGCGCGCCAGCGCATGCTGGACGCCTGCGCGCAGGCCAGCGCCTGCATCGGCGTCAGCCAGGCGCTGGTCGAGGTGCTGCACGGCTGGGGCGTGGCGGCCGGCAAGCTGCACGTGATCCGCAACGGCGTGGACCTGGACCGCTTCACGCCGCAGGAGCGGCCTGCCGCGCGGGCGGCGCTCGGCCTGGAGGCCGACGCGCCGCTGCTGCTGAGCGTGGGCAACCTGGTCGAACTCAAGGGCCATGCACTGCTGGTCGAGGCCGTCCATGCGCTGCGCGAGGGCTGGCCGGCGCTGCGCCTGGCCATCGCCGGCGAGGGGCCGGAGCGGCCGCGGCTGGAGGCGCTGATCGAGCGTCTCGGCCTGGGCGCGCGCGTGCGGCTGCTCGGCCCGGTGGCGAATGCCGACCTGCCGGCCTGGTACAACGCCGCCGACCTGTTCCTGATGCCGTCCAGCCGCGAGGGCCTGCCCAACGCCTTGCTGGAGGCCCTGGCCTGCGGCACGCCGGCGCTGGCCAGCGCGGTCGGCGGCATTCCCGAGGTGCTGGGTGATGCGCCCGGGGCGGGCGAGCTGTTGGCCGAGCGCAGCGCGGCGGCCATCGCCGAGGCGCTGCGCCGCTGGCTGCCCCGGCCGGTCGACCGGCTGCCGGCCCGGCGTGTCGCCGAGGGCTATTCATGGGCCAACAGCGCGGCGCGGCTGGCGACCCTGATGCGATCCGTGACGAAAGGCGTTCCCCATGCGTGACCTGCTGCTGGCGCCCATGCTGCTGTGGATCGTGCTGCGGGCCTTCCGCCAGCCCTGGATCGGCGTGCTGGGCTGGACCTGGCTGAGCATCATGAACCCGCACCAGCTCTCCTGGCAGCTGAGCAGCCTGCCGGTGGCGGCGGCCATCGGCGGCGCGACGCTGCTGGGCCTGCTGATCACCAAGGACCGCAAGGACTTCTCGCTGGGGCGCGAGCAGATCGTGCTCATGCTGTTCATGGCCTGGATGTGCATCACGCTGCCGTTCTCCTTCCTGTTCGAGCCCAGCTACGACCTCTGGAAGCGCGTCATCAAGATCGACCTGATGGTGCTCGTGACCCTGGTGGTGCTGTACAGCCGGCGGCACCTGATGCTGTTCATCTGGGTCAACGTCCTGTCCATCGCCTTCTACGGCGTCAAGGGCGGCGCCTTCACCATCGCGACGGGCGGCAGCTTCCGGGTCTGGGGGCCCACCAGCACCTACATCGAGGGCAACAACGAGGTCGCGCTGGCCATCGTGATGACCATCCCGCTGATGCGCTTCCTGCAGATGCAGATGACGGGCCGCTGGAGCCGGCATGCGATGTCGGTGGCGATGGCGCTGATGGCCGCCGCGGCGCTGGGCAGCCATTCGCGCGGCGCGCTGCTGGCGATCGCGGCGATGGCGGTGGTGATGTGGTGGCGCGGCAATAACAAGCTCGTCATGGCCGTGGGCATGCTGGTGGTAGGCGGCGCGCTGCTGTCGATGATGCCGGCCGAGTGGTGGGCGCGCATGAACACCATCGAGACCTATGACCAGGACGCCTCGGCGCTGGGCCGCATCAACGCCTGGTGGATGGCGTGGAACCTGGCCAAGGACAACTTCTTCGGCGGTGGCTTCATGGTGTCCAACGCGGCGATCTTCGCCACCTACGCGCCCGATCCGACGGCCGTGCATGCCGCGCACAGCATTTACTTCATGGTGCTGGGCGAGCATGGCTTCATCGGCCTGTTCCTGTTCCTGCTGCTGTTCTGCCTGGCCTTCGGCACGGCGGGCAAGCTGCGCACCCAGGGCCGGCGCCAGCCCGAGACGCAGTGGCTGTCCGACCTCGGCGCGATGCTGCAGGTGAGCTTCGCGGGCTATGCGGTGGGCGGCGCCTTCCTGAGCCTGTCCTACTGGGACCTGCCCTACAACATGATGGCGATGGCCGTGATCGGCCAGCGCTGGATGGCGAACAAGGCCTGGCTGAAGGAGGTGCCCGAGCCGCTGGTCGTGCTGCCGGCCTGGCTGTCCCGCCGCTTCAAGAAAAAGCCCGACGTGGCCTTGCGCACATGACCCCCTTCTTCCGCCTGCTCTCGCCGGCCGGCCCGCGCGCGCGGCTGTCCGTGCTGATCTTCCACCGCGTGCTGCGCGAGCCCGACCCGCTGTTCCCGGACGAGGTCGACGCGGCGCGCTTCGACGAACTGCTGGGCTGGGTCAAGTCGTGGTTCGACGTGCTGCCGCTGGACCAGGCCGCGCGCCGGCTGCAGGACGGCAGCCTGCCGGCCCGCGCCGCGGTGCTGACCTTCGACGACGGCTATGCCGACAACCACGACGTCGCGCTGCCGCTGCTGCGCAAGCACGGCCTGCCGTGCAGCTTCTTCATCGCCACCGGCTTCCTGGACGGCGGCCGCATGTGGAACGACACGCTGATCGAGGCCGTGCGCCGCAGCCCGCTGGCCGAGCTGGACCTGCGCGGCCTGAGCGACGCCCAGGGCGCCGACCTCGGCCGGCACGCGCTCGCGGACCGCCGCGCGCTGCTGGGGGCGCTGATCCCGCGCGTCAAATACCTCGCGCCCGAGCCGCGCCTGGCCTGCGTGGCCGCGATCGCCGCGCGCGCCGAAAGCCCGCTGCCCGACGACCTGATGATGAGCTCCGGCCAGGTGCGCGCGCTGCGCGCCGCCGGCATGCAGATCGGCGCGCACACGGTCAGCCACCCCATCCTGGCGACGCTGTCGCCGCAGGCCGCCGCCGACGAGATCGGCCGTAGCCGCGACGTGCTGGAGCGGCTGCTGGGCGAGCGGGTGGGCCTGTTCGCCTACCCCAACGGCAAGCCCGGCACCGACTACCTGCCCGAAGTGCATCCGGCCCTCGTGCGCGAGCTGGGCTTCGACGCCGCCGTCTCCACGCGCTGGGCGGCGGCGCGGCGCGGCGACGACCCGTTCCAGATCCCGCGCTTCACGCCTTGGGACCGCGGCCGGCTGAAGTTCGGGCTGCGGCTGCTGCGCAACCTGTCGAACTGAACCCGATGCGCTTCCGCGCCGACATCGAGGGCTTGCGGGCGCTCGCCATCGTCCCGGTCGTCGTGTTCCACGCCTGGCCGCAGTGGCTGCCGGGCGGCTATGTGGGCGTGGACGTGTTCTTCGTCATCTCGGGCTACCTGATCACGTCCCTGCTGCTGCAGCGGCTGGAGCGCGGCAGCTACAGCATCGGCGCGTTCTATGCGGCGCGCATCCGGCGCATCTTCCCGGCGCTGTTCGCGATGCTGGCCGTCGTGTCGCTGGCGGCCTGGCTGCTGCTGACGCCGCCGGCGCTGGTCGAGTTCGCCCGCACGCTGGGCGCGACGGGGCTGTTCGCCTCCAACCTGGAGCTCTACCGCACGACCGGCTATTTCGACGGCGCGACCGAGCTCAAGCCGCTGGTGCACACCTGGTCGCTGGCGGTCGAGGAGCAGTACTACATCGTCTTCCCGCTGCTGCTCGCGGCGCTGCACCGCTGGGCGCGCGGTGCGATCGCCTGGGTGCTGGCGGGGCTGGGGCTGGCGTCGCTGGCCTATGCGCAGTTCCTGCTGGCGCGCGACGTGCCGCTGGCCTTCTATTCGGCGCTGTCACGCACCTGCGAGCTGATGGTGGGATCGCTGCTGGCCCTGCGCGGCGCGCGCGAGCTGCCGCCCTTGCCCGCCGCGTGGCGCCAGGGGCTGGGCTGGGCCGGCCTGGCGGCCATCGGCACGGCCTGCGTGGGCCTGAAGCCGGACTCGGCCTTCCCCGGCCTGGCCGCGCTGTGGCCCTGCCTGGGCGCGGGCGCGTTGATCGAGGCCGGCCGGGGGGGGGGGGAGCGCGGCCAGCCGGCTGCTGGCCTGGCGGCCGCTGCGCTGGATCGGCGCGCTGAGTTTTTCGCTCTACCTGTGGCATTGGCCGGCGCTGGTGTTCGCGCGGCACCTGCTGCTGGGCCACCCGGGGCCGGTGCAGGCGGGCGTCGCGGTGCTGCTGGCCGTGGCGCTGGCCTGGGCCTCGCTGCGCTGGGTCGAGACGCCGGTGCGCCAATCGGCCTGGCCCCAGCGCCGCATGCTGTGGGCGGGGGCGGCGGCCATCGGCGCCTGCCTGCTGCTGGCGGCGGGGCTGTGGGGGGCCGGGCACCGTGCGCGCGAGGCCGCCACGCCGGCCAACACGCTGCTGGCGGCGGCCGGCGACGCCAACCCGGCGCGGGAGCGCTGCCATGTGAGCCGGCAACTGCAGCTCGGCTATGCCGACCGCTGCCAGTTCGGCCCGGCCCAGGCCCCGCGCCAGCTGGCCGTGTGGGGCGACAGCCATGGCGTGGAGATCGCCGCGGCCTTGGCCGGGCAGCCGGGGGCGGGCCGCAGCCTGGCCATGCTGACGGCCTCGGGTTGCCCGCCCACCGACGGGTTCTCGCCGCCGAACCTGCCCTACTGCGCCCCGCACAACGAGGCCGTGCTGAAGGCGCTGGCGGCGGATGCCCGCGTCGACCGCGTGCTGCTGGCCAGCCGCACCTCGGGCTACCTGGGCGACGCCGCCAAGGCCGCGGACTATGAGCAGGGGCTGCGCCGGGCCGCGCAGGCGCTGGTCGACGCGGGCAAGCAGGTCTGGCTGCTCGACCCGGTGCCGACCTATGGCTACGCCGTGCCCGCCGCGCTGGCCCAGCGCCAGCGGCGCGGGCAGGACCTGGCGGGCTTCGGCATGGCGCAGCGCGACTACCTGCGCCGCGAGGCCGCCGCGCTGGCGCTGCTGGAGCGCGTCGCGGCGGCCACCGGCGCGCGGCGCATCGCGGTCGGGCAGGCGCTGTGCGGCACGGGGCACTGCGAGGTCATCGACGCGGCCGGCCGGCCGCTGTACTTCGACGACAACCACCTCAGCCTGGCTGGCGCGCGGCTGCTGGCGGACCGGGCCTTGCGGCCGCTGGTCGCGCCGTCCGGCGGCTAGGCCGAAGTCGAGGCCGGGCGGCCCTCAGGCGCCCAGGCGCTCGGCCAGCACGGCGACGATGCGCTCGGCGGCCTTGCCGTCCCACAGCGCGGGCCGGCGGCCCTTCTTGCCGTGGCCGGCGAGCACCGCGCGGCAGGCGGCCAGCACGTTCGCCGGGTCGGTGCCCGCGAGCACGTTGCTGCCTTCGTCGACGGTGACCGGCCGCTCGGTCGTCTCGCGCATCGTCACGCAGGGCACGCCCAGCGCCGTGGTCTCCTCCTGCAGGCCGCCGCTGTCGGTCAGCACCAGGGTCGCGTCGCGCCACAGGTTCAGGAAGGCCATGTAGGGCTGCGGCGTCAGCAGGTGGACGTTGGCGCCGACCGCGATGCCGTGCGTCTCCAGCCCCTTGCGGGTGCGCGGGTGCATCGGGAAGACCACCGGGATGTCCTCGGCCAGCTGGTTGACCACGCCGATGGCGCGGCGCAGGTTGTCCTCGCCGTCGACGTTGCTCGGCCGGTGCAGCGTGACGACCGCGTAGCGCTCCAGCCCCGCCTTCAGCGCGTCGGGCTGCGGCTGGGCGACGAGCTTGGCCTGCTGGTAGAGCAGGTTGTCCACCATCACGTGGCCGACGTCGTAGAGCACGTCGGCGGGCTTGCCCTCCTTCTCCAGGTGCAGGCGGCCGGAGGGCTCGGTGATGAAGAACCAGTCGGTGATCGCGTCGGTGACCAGGCGGTTGATCTCCTCGGGCATGGCCATGTCGCCGCTGCGCAGTCCGGCCTCGACGTGGGCGACCGGGATCTGCGCCTTCTTGGCGACCAGCGCGCAGGCCAGCGTCGAGGTCACGTCGCCGACGACGACGCAGCAGTCCGGCCGCGAGGTCTGCAGCAGCGCCTCGTAGGCGAGCATGATCTTGCCGGTCTGCTCGGCGTGGCTGCCGCCGCCGCAGCCCAGGCGCTGGTCGGGCTGGGGGATGCCGAGCTCCTGGAAGAAGACGTCGTTCATGTCGTGGTCGAAGTGCTGGCCCGTGTGGATCAGCTCGAAGCGCAGCCGGCCGTCCTGCTGCAGCGCGCGCACCATGGGCGCGATCTTCATGAAGTTGGGGCGGGCGCCGGCGATCAGGTGGATCAGGGGTCGGGTGGAAGCCATGTCAGGGTGCTTTCGGGGGTTAGGCGGCCATGCGGTAGTTCGGGGCGTGCTTGCGGAGCCACTGCTCCAGCATCATCAGGATCCACACCAGTTCGCCGTAGTAGCCCGGCTGTTCGCGCAGGTGGCGCGTCAGCAGGGTCTCGACGAAGTCCTGGCGGATCAGGCCGCGCGCGGCGATGCCGCGCAGCGACTCGGCGGCCAGCGCGTTCAGCGCCGCGTCCTTGACGGCCCAGGGGCCGAAGGGCAGGCCGAAGCCGTGCTTCTTCTTCGTGATGATCTCGTCCGGCAGGAAGCCGCGCAGCGCCTCCTTGAAGAACCAGCGCAGCTTCACGCCCTTGAGCTTGTAGTCGGTGGGCAGCTTCAGCGAGAAGTCCAGCAGCCGCGTGTCCAGCAGCGGGAAGCTCACGTCCATGCCGGCCAGCGCGCTCGTGCCGACGACCTTGGGCAGGTCGTTCTCGGCCAGCGTGTAGCGCCAGTCGAAGGTCAGCATCTGGTTGACCAGGCTGGCCTGTCGCGGCCCGGCGGCCCAGGTGGCGCGCTGGTGCTCGCGCGGCGCGTCGGTGTTCACGGCGGCCAGGAAGCCGGGCGTGAAGATCTCGGCCAGGCCGATGCGGTCCAGCAGGTTGTAGCTCTGCATGCGGTCGGGCATGGGCACGCGGGCCTGGCGGATGTAGCTGCCGCCCTTCTTCAGCAGCGGGATGCTGTCGGTGACCGGGTTCAGGAACAGCGGGTCCATCACGGCGCGCAGCGGCGCCGGGATGCGGCCGTAGACCTCGAACACGCCTTCCTTCGCGTAGCGCGTGTTGCCGCCGAACAGTTCGTCGCCGCCGTCGCCGGCCAGCAGGCGGGTGTAGCCGTCGGCGCGCGCCTTGCCGGCGCAGTAGAAGGCCGGCACGGCGGAGGAGTTGCCGAAGGGCTGGTCGTAGTGAGCCGCGACGTCGGGAATCGCGCGCACCAGGTCGGCCGGCGTCACGTAGTACTCGTGGTGGTCGGCGCCGTAGGCGCGCGCCGCGATGCGGGCGTACTCCATCTCGTCGTAGCCCTCGGCCTCGAAGCCGATGGAGTAGCTGGCCGGCGGCCGGTCGGTGGCCTCGCGCAGCAGGCCGCAGACGGTGGAGCTGTCGGTGCCGCCGGACAGGAAGCAGGCAGTCTTGCCGTCGCCCGTCAGCCGCTCGCGCACGGCGCTGCGCAGGATGCCGCGGAACTCGTCGCGCAGCGCGTCGAAGTCGGGGCGGGCCTGCTCGTCGAAGCGTGGCGTCCAGTAGGGCGCGACGGTCAGCCGGCCGTTCTCGAACAGCGCGTAGTGCGCGGCCGGCAGGCGCTGGATGCCGGCGTAGATGGTGTGCGGCGACGGGATGCAGTGGTGGAAGAGGTAGGCGAACAGCGCCTGCGGATCCAGCTCGGTCAGGCCCAGGCGCCGCGCCAGCTCGTCGGCGCGCGTCGCCCAGTGCAGCCGGCCGTCATGTACCGCGTAGCAGAGGCTGTGGATGGCGAAGCGGTCCACCGCCAGCCAGGCGCCGCCGCCGGGCAGGTCCAGCGCCACGGCGAACTCGCCGCCCACGCCGGCCGCGCAGGCGGCGCCCTTCTGGGCATAGGCCAGCTGCCAGGCCGCATGGGCATCGGCCACGGGCGTCGCGAAGCGGGGGGCGCCGGCGGCGAAGGGGGTGTCGGGAGAGGGAGCGTGAAGGTGCATGTTTGTCGTCAATGCACGGGCGTCGAGCCCGCGCGGGTTGCAATGGCATTCTGGTAGACGGTGAGCAGTTGCTGCGCCACCTCGTCCCAGCACAGGTGGGCGACGGTGGCGCGGCAGCGCGCCGCGTCCGGGGGATCGGCCAGCATCTGCTGCAGCGCGCGGCGGATGGCGTCGGTGTCGTCGGGGTCCACTTCGGTCAGGCAGCCCGCCATGCCGGCCGTGCCCATGCCGTGGCGCCGCGTCATCACCGCCGGAACCCCGGCGGCCAGCGCTTCCAGCACCACCAGCGGCATCACCTCGGACTGGCTGACCAGCGCCAGCACGCCGGCACCCGCATACAGGCCGGGCAGCAGCGGGTCGTCGTAGCACAGCGCGCCCAGGTGGCGGGTGTCGGGCAGTTCCAGCACCTGCTTCAGGTAGGGCGCGTCGGCCGGCAGGCATTGCCCGACCAGCACGAGCTGCCGGCCCAGCCCCAACTGGTTCTTGTGCGAGTTGACGCTGCCCACGCACAGCACATAGCCGGGCCGCAGGCCGTAATGGGCCAGGGCCGCGTCGGGCGTGGCGTCGAAGAAGCGCGGGGGGACGCCGTTGGGCACCTCGGCGATCTTGGCCGCGGGCACCTGGAAGGCCTGCTGCAAGGTCTGGGTTTCGAGCCGGCCTAGCGACACGCAGCGCTCGGCCCAATGCAGGCAGCGCCACATTTGGGAGTACTCGGTGCGCACATGCCAGCCGGTCAGCCGGCCCAGCACGCGCTCGGCGCCGCGCGCCGTCATGCCCAGGGTGCGCGTCCAGTGGGGCTGCATCAGCGACGACACCACCACCGGCACGTGCAGGGACTGCGCCCGCCGCACGAGGGTGTAATTGCCGTGGACGCAGGCGAACACATGCAGCAGGTCGAAGTCGGTGAACTTCTCGCGGACGGGGTCGATCAGCACCATGTCATGGGCGGTGCGGCGGACGGCCGCGACGGTCTCCAGCATCTGGACCTGCAACCCGCCGATGGCCTGGAACAGCGCCGGGTAGGAAATGGCAGCAATGCGCATGACGATGCCTTTCAGGAGTTGCGGGTCCGGGCCGCAGGCCTGCTTTGCAGCCGGCGCCAGGCCTCGCCGAAGGTCTGGCCCGCGAGGCCGGCCAGACCACGCAGCGTAAGGGCATCGTAGGCCACCAGGCCCCAGCGTTCGCGGCGCTGGCTCATCCAGGTGGCTTTGTAGGGGTCGTCGCCGATCAGGTAGTCGACTTCGCGCACGCGGTCCACGTCGAGCGCATGCGCCATCAGGTGCGCCGTCAGCAGCGTGCCCGGGGCCAGGGCCTTGTGGCTTTCGTCGTAGGCGAGCTTGTAGATGTCGGCGCGGCCGTTGGCGACGATCCAGATCTGCGCCGCCACCGGCTTGTCGCCCAGCCAGGCCAGGCCCAGGCGCAGCCAGCCGCGGCGCGCGCACAGGCGCACCAGGCCGGGCATGAACTCGGGGTAGGGCTCGGGCACCTTCCAGCTGTGCGCGTAGACGGCCTGGTAGGCGGCCAGCGCGGCGGCCAGCCCGTCGCCGCCCTGGACGATCTCCAGCCGGCCGCCCTCGGCGGCGAACTTCTTCGCATTGCGCCTGAGGGTGCTGCGCAGCTGGCCGCTGCGGGCCTTCAGGTAGTCGGCCCAGCCCTGGCACACCGGCTCGTACCAGTTGCCGAAGGCGAAATAGCGGCACACCTTCAGGCCGGCCAGCCGCAGCGCCTGCGCGAGCACGGCGAACTCGCGCGCGGCCGGATCCATGGGCGCGAAGCGGTAGGCGGCTGCACCGGCGCCGTCCTGGCGCAGTGCCCGGGTCAGCGGCAGCAGGTCCCCGGCCTCGACGCCCTCGGCCAGCGCGGGAGCGAAGAGGGCGGTATAGAAGTTGGCCAGCGCGCCCACCTCGCGGCCCAGCGCCGTCGTCTGCGCGACGGTGGGCAGCACCGCGAGCACCCGGCCCTGGCGGCGCAGCACCTGCCAGCGCAGGTCGTGGCCGGCGTAGACGGTGTCGGCGAGGTTGGCGTACCAGTCCGCGCCGAACTCGATGTGCCGCTGCTCGGCCTGCGCGAGCAGCGCGAGCGCGTCGGCGGGCAGCTCGCGCACATGGCCGAAGCGCTCGACGCCGGCGCCGGCGGCCTCGGGCGGGCTCTGCCTGCGCGTCGGCGGCAGGCTGCCGATGCGGCGCAGGCTGACGTGGTGGATCCGGTGCTGCGCGGTGGACCAGGCGAGCAGGTCGGCCCCGGCCTCGGCGTAGAACTCGACGGTGCCGCCGGGCAGGCGCTGGAACAGGTCCGCCAACATGCGCTTCAGCAGCACGCGGCCTGGCGCGAGGTGTTCGACGCGCTCGTCGAAGCTCGCCTTGAGCATCAGGGCCGTGCCGCCGCGCGGCGACAGCACCAGGCGCGAGGCCAGCAGCGCATCGCCCAGCCAGAGCTCGTACACCAGGGCCTCGCCGCGCGCGGCGAAGGCGGCCATGACCTCGGCATCGAAGCGCTCCTGCGCGCCGCCGCTGCGGCCCTCGGGCGCCCGCAGGCGGCGCTGCAGCGCCGCGTGGCGCACGACCGCGGCGGCGATCGCCTCGGGCTCGTCGGCGATGTCCAGCCGCGCGCCGCCGAGCGCCGCCTCCTGCCGGTCCATGTCCCGCAACAGGGCCTCGGGCCGCCGGGCCCAGTAGCCGTCGAAGCCGCCTTGCAGGCCGATGGCCATCGCCAGCCCCCGGGGCTGGCTGCGCACGGCCGGGCCGGGCAGCGCCAGCTCGCTGGCGCTGCCCGGCAGCGCGGCGAGCAGGCCGCGCAGGTCCAGCCCGGACGGCATCAGGCCGAGGCCGGCCTGGGTCTGCGGGGGCAGGAAGCCGGACCAGACGCCCTGGCCACGCGCGTGCGGCTCGAGCAGCAGCATGGCCACCGCCTCGCCTTGGTGGCGGGCGCTGGCGAGCAGCGCGCCCTGATCGCCGAAGTGGCGCAGCAGGCCGTCGACGAAGGCGCCGTCGCGCAGCGGGTGGCCGTCCGCCAGGCGCCGGTGGAGGTCGTCCCAGGCACCGCGATGCGGCCCCAGGCCCTGGGCCGGCGGCAGCGGGTGGAGCTGCCAGTCAAGCGTGGCAACGGCGGCGGGCCGGGCGTCCATCGCGGTCGGACCTCATCGGGCCGGGCGGCCCAGCAGCCAGTGCAGCGGCGGCGCCATGCGCAGCAGCTCGTCGCGCAGCGGGTGCCGGCCGCGCCGCATCATCGCCACATAGGCGAGGCTGCCCACCCCGCCGACGAGGACGATGTGCCAGAACGGCGGCGCATCGGGCCACAGGGCGGCCAGCGCGACGGCGGCCAGCGCGGCCGGCACGGCCGTCAGCAGGCCCAGCAGCAGGCTGCGCCGGCAGGCCTGCCACAGCCAGCGCCAGTCGAAGCCGTAGTGGTGGCGCAGCTGCGCCTGCCAGGTCCACAGGGCGCCGATGCGGAACAGCAGCAGCGCGAAGGCGAGCTGCCGCAGGTCGAGGACGAGCGAGGACAGCAGCACCGTCAGCAGCGTCGTGCTGCTGATGGCGCTGGCGCGCAGCACGGCGCTCGCGTGGCCGCCCGCGGCCAGCGCGCTGTAGGCCAGCTGGATGGGCGCGGCGAGCACGGCCCACAGCGTGACCCAGGGGGCGATGTCGGCGGCTTCCTGCCACTGGCTGCCGAACAGCAGCAGGATCATCGGCTTGGCGACCAGGGCCAGCATCAGCACCAGCGGGATCTGCAGCCCGGTGTGCGACTCGATCGCGCGCGCCAGCAGCGGCGCGGGCGCCTGGCCCTCGCGCAGGCCCTTGGCGAAGGCCGGGGCGAACACCTGCAGCAGCACCTCGTTGACCTTGCCGCAGATCATCGTCAGCAGGCTGTTGGCCCGGCTGAAATGGGCGACGGCCTCGACGGACATGGTCTTGCCGAGCACCAGGTCGGCGCCGCCGTCGTCCATGCGGCTGATCAGGTTGGCCAGGCTGGCGGTGCCGCCGAACTTGAGCACCGGCCCCAGCCCGCGCAGCGTCGGCGGCAGCAGGGCCAGCGCGGGCCGGGCGGCGGCGAGCCCGATGATGGTGGTCACGACGCCGGCCAGCGAGCCCCAGGCCATGCTCATGTAGCTGGCGCCGTGCCAGGCACTGCCCAGGGTGACGATGGTGCTGGCGATGCCGGAGGCAATGTTGATCTTGGCCACCGCGTTGAAGTCCATCTCGCGCTTGAGCATGCTCAGGATGTAGGCCCCGAAGGGCAGCAGCGCGAAGTTGGCGGCCAGCACGTAGAAGACCCGGCCGACGCCGGGCTGCCCGTAGAAGCGCGCCGCCACCGGGGACAGTGCCACCATCAGGCCGGCCACGGTCCAGGACGTGAACAGCATGATGCTGAAGGCGGCCCGCAGGTCCTGGCGGGTCACTTCCTTGAGCTTGACCAGGTACTGCCCCACGCCGAAGTCGCGCAGCATGTGGCCGAGGCTGACCAGCGTCACGGCGATGGAGTAGATGCCGATCTCGCGCGGCGACAGCAGCCGGGCCACGATGATCGAGCTGCCCATCGCGAGCACGAAGTTGATCCCGGTGGCCAGCCCCGTGACCCGCAGTGCGCGGTGGACGCTCATGAGGGCTTGCCGTGCCGCAGGCTCACAGCGCCTCCAGCCAGCGCACGAACTGCTCGCTGCGGGCCCAGCGGGACGCGCCGGTCACGGCCTGCGGCGTCGGGCTCAGCTGGAGCGCCGCATCGCGCTGGCAGAGCCGGCGCAGCAGCGCGGCGATGGCGGGCGCATCGTCCAGCGGCGCCTGGCTCGTGACGCCGGCGTCGCGCAGCACCTGGGCCGTGTCGCCGGCCGGGTCGGCGAGCGTCACGATCTTCGGGCCGGCGCGCAGGTATTCATAGACCTTGGCCGGAACCTGCGCATTGCAGTTGGCGGCCTGCATGACGAGCAGGCCGTCGGCGCGCTGCATCTCTTCGAGCGCGGCCCGGTAGTTCACGGCGGGCAGCACCTCCACCATGTCGGCGACGCCCAGGCCTGCCGTCAGCCCGGTGATCAGCTCCGCATGCACCGGCGCACGGAAGCGCACCCGGAGCTGCCGGGCATCGAAGCCCTCGGCGCGCAGCAGTGCCAGCGCCTCGATGAACTGCGTCGGGTCGCGCTCCGAGGGATAGACGATGCCGCTGTGCAGCAGCGTGATGGCGCCGGGGTGCAGCGGCGCGGCGGCGGCCTGCGGCGCGGCGGCGAAGCTGGCCTCGTCGTAGCCGTTCTCCATCAGCTCGATGCGCGCGCCGGGGTGGCGGGCCTGCATCTCGCGCTGCGTGCCCGGCGTGGTGACGGTGACCAGCCGCGCCCGGGCGCAGGTCAGGGCTTCCAGCCGGGCCCACTGGGCGCGCGTGACGGCATCGGCCGGGTAGGTGGGCTGCACCATCGGGTCGCGGAAGTCGGCGATCCAGGGCAGGCCGCTGCGCCGGGCCAGCGCCGCGCCGATCACGTGCGCGGTCGGGATGGGGTAGGTGCTCCAGATGGCGTGGTGCGGCAGGCGCTCGAGCAGCGCGAGGCCGCGGCGCACGCCGTCCAGGCGCCACGAGGCCCAGCGGTCGGGCCGGGTCGTCCAGGCGAAGTGGCGGCCGCCGATGGACAGGTGGCGCGCGGCATCCAGCGTGAAGGCGCGCTCGACATGGACCTCGGCCGGAACCTCGGCCAGCAGGTCCTCGGCCACGCGCTCGTAGGCACGGGGCTGGCAGGTCAGCACGGAGACGTCCCAGCCGAGTTGCGGCAGGTGCTGCGCGAGCCGCAGCGTGCGCTGGATGCCGCTGGAGCCTGCGAGCGGCGGGAAGTGGTAGGCGATCAGCAGCGCGCGCCGCCGTGTGGGATGGGACATGGGGTCAGGGCGCCGAAGGGGCGGAGGCCGGGGCGGACGCGGCGTCTGGCGGCGCGGGGAGGGGCTGGGGCTCCTGCCAGCGCCCGATGGCCTTCAGGCGGTTCTGCAGGTCGGTGCGCGGCCAGCCGTCGGCGATGGACAGGTGGCATTGCTTCAGCGCCTCGTCGTAGTTGCCGAGGTCGAACATCAGCATGCCCAGGTTGTTGCGCGTGGGCGGGTCCAGTTCGGGGACGCGCAGCAGGGGTTCGGCCATCTGCAGCGCCTTGTCCTTGCGGCCCAGCCGGTTCAGGTAGTCGATGTAGATCAGCTGGGGAATGCGGTCGTCGGGCCGGAAGCGGAAGGCGCGGTCGAAGTAGCAGTCCACCGTGTAGTTCATGTTGGGCGGCTGCGCGCCCTTGAGCTTGACGCCCCAGTTGGCCAGCGACATCAGCGCGCGGTGGTGGTTGGGCGAGGCGCGCAGCGTGTAGTCGATGTCCCCGCCCAGGTAGCCGGCATGGCCGGCGATCAGCCGTTCGACCTCGGTCGTGAAATGGCGGCTCTCGACGATGGCGAGCTTCTGATCCTTCTCGACGCGGTAGTCGAAGGGACCGTAGGCATTGGTCAGCTCGCCGCAGAACGACCCCTGCGCCGCGGCAGAAAGGCTCAGGACTCCGCACAGCAGGCTCGCGGTCAGGGCGGGAATGGTCTTCATGGCAGGGCGGGGAGTTGCTGCAGCCACTGGACGATAGCCGAGTGGGCCTGCTCGAGATGGCTGCGCGTGGACAGCGTGTGGTCGGCGCCGGCCAGGTCGACGCGGCGGGCTGCGGGGCGGGCCAGCGCGGCCTGCCAGGGCGGCATCACGCGCGCGTGATCGAGGAATTCGCGTGCCGTGTAGTCGTCCTCGCTGATCAGCAGCAGCAGCGGGCCGGCGAAGGCCTGGGCCGTGGCGGCCATGCGGTCCTGGAAGCTGCGCGAGTCGGCCTTTGCCTGGCCCGCGCCGCGGGCCAGGCGTAGGTTGCCGGCCAGCGCGCGCAGCGCCGTCAGGCCCACGCCGCCGCGCAGCAGCTTGAGCCAGAACTCGCGCTCGCGCAGCCGTCGCACGTAATAGTGCTTCACGTGGGTCTGCGCCAGCGTCGCGGCCGAGCGCACCCAGGGGTTCAGCAGCGCGACGCCGGCCACGCGCGGGTCGCGGGTCGCATCCAGGTAGAGCAGGGCGGCCGACGCCGCGTCGCACAGGCCGAACAGCACCACGCGCCGCAGCGCCGGGCGCGCGGCCAGCAGCGCGGTGACGGCGGCGGCGATGTCGGCGTCCACGGCCAGGAAGTCCCGCGCCTCGCCCGGGCTGTCTCCCATGCTGCGGTAGTCGAAGCGCAGCGCCGCGAAGCCGTGGCCGGCCAGGTGGCGGGCCAGCAGCGTGAACTGCCGGTGGCTGCCGGCGCGGTACTGCGGGCCGCCGACGATGATGAGCACGCCCACCTCGGCGGGGGCGCCGTCGGGCTCGGCGAGGATGCCGACCAGCGGCATGCCCTCGCAGGCGAAGTCCAGCACGGATTCCTTCACGACAGCGCCTCCACCGTGCGGTCGATCAGCGCGGGCGCCAGCTCGATCTCGCTGGTCGCCCAGAAGCCGGGCCCGGTGACGGACTGCGCGCGGACGGCCCAGCCGGCGCCCTGCCAGGCCTTGACGGCCTGCTCGCTGGCGGGCGTGAGCGCCGCGTCCTCGCGCGGGCCGAGCTCCAGCCATTCGACGCGGCCGGGCGTGCCCGCCGGGGCCAGCCGGGCCGCCTCCAGGCCGGCGGCCAGCGGCGCGCCGAGGGAGTAGCCGGCGATCTCGACGGCGCGGCCGGCGGCCAGGTCGCCCTTCATCTGCTCCATCAGCCCCTTGCCGGCGCCGCCGGCCATCTCGGCGGCCAGCTTCAGGCGCAGGAACTGCTGCAGCGCGAGCTTGCCGCTGGTCATGGGCTGCCAGAACAGGTGGTTCACCGGCCGGCCCCAGTCGGCGGCGGCCAGCAGGCCGCCGGCGCGCAGGCTCCACAGCCACAGCGGCGCGTCGGCCACGCGGCGGTCCAGCTCGGCCAGGCCCAGGCGCACGTCGTCCTGCCAGTCGGCCCAGCCGGCGTCGCCGAACTCGGCCGACGAGTCGCCGCAGCCGCGCAGGTCGATCTGCAGCACCGCATGGCCGGCCGCAGCCAGCGCGCGGCAGGCCAGGGCGGCCATGCGGCGGGACTTGTTCATCTCCTCCGCGAACGGGTGCAGGTAGAGCAGCCTGCCGCGCGGCGCGCCCGCCGGCGCGTGGAACAGGCACAGCCGCTGCTCGCCGCCGGCGGCGGGCAGGAAGAAGACGTCGGGCCGGGGGGTCAACCCAGGCGGGCCGCGGCGAAGTCGGCCAGGGAGCCCACGGTGGCGAAGGTGTCGCCGTCGATGTCGTCGTCGTCGACGGCGATGCCCAGCTGCTCCTCCATCGCGGTGATCAGGCTGACCACGGCCATCGAGTCCAGCTCGGGCAGGGCGCCGAGCAGCGCGGTGTCGCGGGTGAAGGTCTGGGCGCGGCCGTTCAGGCTCAGCACATCGTCAAGAAGTCGCAGCACATGGCTGAGGACCTGGGCGTTTTCCATTCGTGGGCGTCCGAAAATCAAGCCCGCCAGTTTATCCGCCGGCCCCCTTGCCCCCGGGGGCACCCACCCCTCGGCCCCGGGGGCGCGTGAGATACTTTTTTCACTGTTTGCGCCCTGTTCTTCATCCCTGAGCCCATGCCCGAATCAACCCTCCTGAATGAGTTGGTGGCCGTCGCCGCCGAGCGCACGCCCGATGCCCCGGCCCTGACCTGCGGCGCGGCGACGCTGAGCTATGGCGCGCTGGACGCCGCCGTGCGCGGCTTCGCCAGCGGGCTGATGGGCCTGGGCCTGGCGCGTGGCGAGCGCGTGGCGATCTACCTGGAGAAGCGCTTCGAGACCGTCGTCGCCAGCTTCGGCGCCCCGGCGGCCGGCGCCGTGTTCGTGCCGCTGAACCCGCTGCTGAAGCCGGAGCAGGTGGGCTTCATCCTGCGCGACTGCGACGTGCGCGTGCTCGTCACCTCGCCCGAGCGGCTGGCGCAGCTGGGCGAGGTGCTGGCGCAATGCCCGTCGCTGCGCCACGTGGTGCTGACGCATGGCGAAGGCAGCGCCCCGGTGCAGGTGCAGGACTGGGCCGCGCTGCTGGCGGCGCCGGCGCGCGCGGGCCACCGCGTCATCGACACGGACATGGCGGCCATCCTCTACACCTCCGGCTCCACCGGCCGGCCCAAGGGCGTCGTGCTGTCCCACCGCAACATGGTGGCCGGCGGCAAGAGCGTGGCCAGCTACCTGGAGAACCGCGCCAGCGACACGCTGCTGGCCGCGCTGCCGCTGTCCTTCGACGCCGGCTTCAGCCAGCTCACCACCGCCTTCCACAGCGGCGCGCGCGTCGTGCTGCTGAACTACCTGATGCCGCGCGACGTGCTGAAGGCGATGGAGCGCGAGCGCGTCACGGGCCTGACGGCCGTGCCGCCGCTGTACATCCAGCTGACGCAGCTGGACTGGCCCGCCGCCATCGACCAGCACCTGCGCTACTTCGCCAACACCGGCGGCCGCATGCCGCGCGCGACGCTGGACCTGCTGCGCGCCAAGGCGCCGTCCGCCAAGCCCTTCCTGATGTACGGCCTGACCGAGGCCTTCCGCTCCACCTACCTGCCGCCCGCCGAGGTGGACCGCCGGCCGGACTCCATCGGCCGTGCCATCCCCAACGCCGAGATCCTGGTGCTGCGCGAGGACGGCACCGAGTGCGCGGCCGACGAGCCCGGCGAGCTGGTGCACCGCGGCGCGCTGGTCGGCCTGGGCTACTGGAACGACCCGGAGAAGACCGCCGAGCGCTACAAGCCGCTGCCGGCCGGCGTCGGCGGCCGCGAGGGCGGCCTGCAGCTGCCCGAGTTCGCGGTGTTCTCCGGCGACACGGTGCGGCGCGACGCCGAGGGCTTCCTGTACTTCGTCGGCCGCCGCGACGAGATGATGAAGACCTCGGGCTACCGCGTCAGCCCCACCGAGGTCGAGGAGGTCCTGTACGCCACCGGCCTGGTCGGCGAATGCGTGGCCTTCGGCGTCGACCACGACGCGCTGGGCCAGGCCATCCAGGTCATCGCCACGCCGCCGGAAGGCGCGGCCGCGCTGGACGTCGCCGCGCTGCTGGCCGCCTGCAAGGCGCGCATGCCGGCCTACATGGTGCCGCACGGCATCGAGGAGCGGCCCGGCCCGCTGCCGCGCAACCCGAACGGCAAGATCGACCGCAAGACCCTGGCGAGCGGGGCGTGAGGGGCATGTCGGCTTCTTCGGTGCCTGCGGTCGTCGTCGGCCTTTGCGCGCATGGCCTGACCATCGTTCGGGATCTGGCGCAGCGCGGGATCCCCGTCATCGCGCTGGAATCGGACGCCTCGCTGCCGGGCGTGCGCACCCGCCACGGCGAGGTGCGCCTCGTGCCCGACATCAACGGCGTCGGGCTCATCGACGAGCTCGACCGGCTGGCGGACTCGTTGCCGACGACCGGCGGCCGGCCGGTGCTCATCCTCACCAGCGACCGCATGGTGCAGGTGGTCGGCGACGCGGCCGAGCACGTCGGGCGGCGCTACCGGCTGGCCTGGCAGCAGGCCGCGGACCGCCTGTTGCCGCTGCTCGGCAAAGGCGCCATCGAGGCGCGATGCGTCGAAGTCGGGCTGAACTACCCGCGCTCGCGGCTGGTCGAGGACTTGTCGGGGCTTGCCGGCGCGCTGGCCGGTTTGCGCTTCCCGGTGATCGCCAAGCCGGTCCGGCCGCTGTCGGCCTTCAAGACGCTCGTGGCGGGCAGCGTGGCGGAACTCGACGCCGCCAAGGCGCAGCTCGAGGCCAGCCTGCCGGTGCTGGTGCAGGAGTTCATCCCCGGCGACGACAGCCGCATCCGCTTCGGCGCGCTGTACCTGGACGAGGGGCGGGTGCTCGCGCGCTTCGAAGGCCGGAAACTGCATTCGCGCCCGATGGGGCACACGACCGTCGCGCTGTCCGAGCCCGACGACGGGGTCCATGCGCTGGCATGCCGCTTCTTCGGCGGCCTGAAGCTCTCCGGGCCGGTGTCCCTCGAGCTCAAGCAGGACGCCGACGGCAACTACTGGGTCATCGAGCCCACGGTCGGCCGGACCGATTTCTGGTCGGGCCTGTGCAGCGCCAATGGCGTCAACCTGTCGCAGGCCGAATACCTCGCGGCGCTCGAACTGCCCCAGCCCGCCCATCGGCAGACGCAGCCTGGCGTCTGGATCAACGGCGAGCGCTTCCCCGGTGCGCTGTTCTGGCTGGCCCGCCACCATCCCGCCGCGCTTTTGCGGCGCATCCGAGGCGTTTATTTCGACTCGGGGGACTGGCGGCCCTATATTGCGGCGACGCTGCGTTTCGTCCGCTCGGTTTTCAGCCGGGCGTTGCAGAAGGCGCGCAAATCGCTGTCGCCGAACTGATACTGTCCCGCATGAGCGACCCCACCCCTCCGAAGCGCGTGCTGGAGCACGCCCCCGTCCTCTTCCCCCGTGACGCGAACGGCGAGCTGCTCGTCGGCGGCCAGCGCCTGTCGGTGCTGGCCGAGCGCGTCGGCCAGACGCCGTTCTACGCCTATGACCGCGGCCTGCTGCGCGGCCGCGTGGCCGAGTTGCGCGCGGCGCTGCCGCAGGGCATCGAGCTGCACTACGCGATGAAGGCCAACCCGATGCCGGCGCTGGTGCAGTTCATGGCCGGGCTGGTGGACGGCATCGACGTGGCCTCGGCCGGCGAGCTGCAGGTGGCGCTGAATGCCGGTGCCGACCCGCACGAGATCAGCTTCGCCGGCCCCGGCAAGCGCGACATCGAGCTGGGCCAGGCGGTGGCGGCCGGCGTGCTCGTCAACGTCGAGTCCGCGCGCGAGCTGCGGCCGCTGGCGCGCGCGTCGCAGCGGCTGGGCCTGCCGGCGCGCGTCGCGCTGCGCGTGAACCCCGACTTCGAGCTGAAGGGCTCGGGCATGCGCATGAGCGGCGGGCCCAAGCAGTTCGGCATCGACGCCGAAAGCCTGCCGGAGGTGCTGGCCGAGGTCGCCGCGCTGGCCGGCGACGGCCTGGCCTTCGAGGGCTTCCACCTGTTCGCCGGCTCGCAGAACCTGAAGGCCGAGGCGATCTGCGAGGCGCAGCAGAAGAGCTACGAGCTGGCGCTGCGGCTGGCGGCGAGCGCGCCCGCGCCGGTCAGGTTCCTGAACCTGGGCGGCGGCTTCGGCATCCCCTACTTCCCAGGCGAGGCGCGGCTGGCGCTGGCGCCGATCGGCGACAACCTCGCCGCGCTGCAGGCGCGCGCGAAGGCCGATCTGCCGGCTGCGAAGCTGGTCATCGAGCTGGGCCGCTACTTTGTCGGCGAGGCGGGCGTGTACGTCAGCCGCATCGTGGACCGCAAGGTCTCGCGTGGCCAGGTCTTCCTGGTGGCGGACGGCGGCCTGCACCACCACCTGTCGGCCTCGGGCAATTTCGGCCAGGTGCTGCGCAAGAACTACCCGGCCTCCATCGAGCCGCAAGGCCGGCGCGAGGCGGCGACGGAGGCCGCCAGCGTGGTCGGCCCGCTGTGCACGCCGCTGGACCTGCTGGCCGACCGCATGGACATGGCGCGCGGCGAGGTCGGTGACCTGGCGGTCATCTACCAGAGCGGCGCCTACGGCCGCAGCGCCAGCCCCGAGGGCTTCCTGGGCCACCCGAACTGTGTCGAGGTTCTCATGTGAAGACGGCGCTGGCCATCCTCTCCTCCCGGGAGTCGCCCCAGCGCTTGGGCGGCAATGTCCGGGCGGCGCTGGCCTCGCTGCAGCAGGCCGGGGGGATGGCCGTGCTGTACGTCGTCGTGAACGGCAACCCGGCCCTGGCGGAGGCCATGGTCCGCGAACTGCGCACCGTGGTGCCGCCCGGCGGCGTGCGGCTGATGCTTTATGAGGTGCTGATGGCCGACAAGGCGGCGGCCTGGAACCAGGCCTTGCACGACATCATGGCGCCGGCCGAGCTGACGGTCTTCGTGGACGGCTATGCGCAGTTGCGGGGCCCGGCCATCGGCACCCTGCATGCCTGTGCGGCCGCGACGCCGCAGGCGCTGGCGGTCAGCGGCGTGCCCTATTCAGGGTGGTCGGCCCGGCGGCTCGCGGCCGACATGCGCGTGAACGGCGGCATCCACGGCAACCTCTACGCGCTGAAGGCCGCTACGGTGGAGGCTTTGCGCGCCATGGGTTTCAGGCTGCCGCTGGGCATCTACCGCACGGACCCGACGCTCGGCGCCGCGCTGTCGTTCGGCCTGGGCCTGAGCGCGCCGCGCGAATGGCGGCCGGCCGAGCGGATGGCGCTGGCCGACGCCGCGCTGTGGACCATCCCGCGCTTCAGGTGGTGGACATGGAAAGCATGGGCGGGCTACCGTCTGCGGCGCGATCGTCAGGCGCAGGGCTGGTTGGAAAACGCGGCCGTGCGCCACAGTTACCAGTTCAAGCAGCGGGATTTCGCTGACCTTCCAGCGACCGCGAGGGAACTGGTGGGGCGCTGGATTGACGAGGACCCGCAGGCGCTATCTGTGCTGGATTCGCGCAAGGACATGGCGCTGGCCTGGCGGCGGCTTTCGGTTGACCGGGACTGGTCCAGCGCCGCAATTCCTGCCAAGCTTCTGTTCAGCGCTGGGTGAGTGCGCGGCGCGAAGCCGGTTTTGTATGCGGTTGCATTCAATTGGGGGGTCGTATGCTGGAGCACTGGTTGCAGGCAAATCGGGATCGACTCAAGGAATGGCTGGAGTTGGTCGGCTATGACTACCGGCATTGGACGCGCCCCGTCATGTACGAGCGCTGCGCGGAGTTGATCACTGCGCTGGATCCGCCCAGGCTGGATGTGCTCGAAATTTCTGCGGGCTGGTACTTTCAGGGTTTCCCCTTCAGGTCGTTCAGGTCGGCTGATTATCCTGACTATGACGTATGCCGGGAGGCGCTGCCGCAGCAATTCGACTTGATCATTGCGGATCAGGTGTTCGAACACCTGCTGTGGCCCTATCGGGCCGCACGCCACGTCTGCGAGATGGTCAAACCCGGTGGGCATTTCCTGGTGACGACGCCGTTCTTGATCCGCAGGCACGAGATTCCTTTCGACTGCACCCGCTGGACCGAGACCGGCATGAAGCACTTTCTCATCGAGGCTGGTTTTGAGGGGGACAGCATGATTACCGGGTCGTGGGGTAACCGCGCCTGCGTGAAGGCGAATTTCAAGAAATGGGCGCGTCGCGGCTGGTTTGGCTCGCTGAAGAACGAACCTGATTTTCCCG
Source organism: Roseateles sp. (assembly GCF_047654785.1). GTDB lineage: Bacteria > Pseudomonadota > Gammaproteobacteria > Burkholderiales > Burkholderiaceae_C > Pelomonas. The sequence goes on along the minus strand of NZ_JASGKQ010000003.1, from coordinate 1,770,365 downwards.
TCGTGGTCTGGGCGCTCGCCAGGCGTGCGGCCGCGTGAACTCGCCGGGGAGCCCGGTCAGCCGTCTTCCCAGACCCCGTTCCTCAGCACCTGATGCGGCCTGAAGCCTGACTTGTAGGCCATCTTGGGGCTCTCGGCGATCCAGTAGCCCAGGTAGACGTGGCTGAGCTTCAGGTCGCGGGCCTGCTGCACCTGCCAGAGCACGCCGTAGGTGCCGAAGCTGCCTTCCACGTCCGGGTCGTAGAAGGTGTAGACCGCCGACAGGCCGTCGCTGAGGATGTCGAGGATGGAGACCATGCGCAGCGGGCCCGGGCCGTCCTGGCCGTCCGGCGGCGGTTCGCGGAACTCGACGAGGCGGGAGTTGATGCGCGACTGCAGCAGGAACTGGGTGTACTGGTCCACGCTGTCGTGGTCCATGCCGCCACCGCTGTGGCGGCCGGCCTGGTAGCGCAGGTACAGCGCGTAGTGCTCGGGCGAGTAGCCCAGCCGCATCACCTTGGCCTGCAGGTGCTGGTGGGCCTGCCAGGCGCGGCGCTGGGAGCGGGTCGGCTGGAAGCGGGCCACCGGCAGGCGCAGCGGGATGCAGGCGCGGCACTGGTCGCAGTAGGGGCGGTAGGTGAACAGGCCGCTGCGCCGGAAGCCGGCGGCGACCAGGTTGGAGTAGGCGTCCGCGTGGATCAGGTGGCTGGGCGTGGCGACCTGGCTGCGCGCCTGGCGGCCGGGCAGGTAGCTGCACGGGTAGGCGGCGGTGGCGTAGAACTGGATCTGCGCGAGCGGCAGTTCTTTGGGGTGGGTCACGTCGAGGTCAGCAGGTGCCGGTGCCAGTGGCCGGGATGATAGGTCCAGGGCCCCGGCGAGGGGCCGTCGACGTGGGCGGCCAGGTGGGCCTCGAACGCGCTGCGCGGCAGCTCGGCGGCGCCCAGCGACGCCAGGTGGCCGGTGTGCTGCTGGCAGTCGATCCACGGGATGCCGAACTCGCGGCACAGGCACACCAGCGCGGCGAGCGCGATCTTGGAGGCGTCCGTGCGGCGCATGAACATGGATTCGCCGTAGAACATGCGCCCGAGGTTGACGCCGTACAGCCCGCCGGCCAGCTCGCCGTCCATCCAGGTCTCGATGCTGTGCATGGCCGGCCAGGCCAGGTAGGCCGCCTGCAGCTCGGGGACGATCCAGGTGCCGTCCTGCCCCTCGCGCGGCGTGCCGGCGCAGGCGGCGAGCACGGCGGCGCGGTCGAAGTCGACGCGGATCTCGCAGCCCGGCGTGGCGGCGAAGCGCTGCACCGCCTTGCGCAGCGAGCGGGACAGCTTGAAGTCCGCCGTGCGCAGCACCATGCGCGGGTCGGGCGCCCACCACAGCGGCGGCTGGCCGGGGCCGTACCACGGGAAGATGCCGCGGCGGTAGGCGGCGTCCAGCCGCGCCGGCGTCAGCGTGCCGCCGGCCGCCAGCAGGCCCGGCGCCTCGGTGTCGGCGCCCAGCGCGCGGCGGGTGGGCGGGAAGTCGAGGGATGCGTCGTCGAGCCAGTCGATCATCCTAAATCCGGCAGTTGGGCATGCCCGAGGGGCTGGTGAGGCGGGCCGCTGGCAAGGCGCGACGACGCTGCGGGCTCATGCCCGCGAGGAGGAGCAACGCCGCCAGCGGGCCGCAGCGCCAGACCAGCGGGCATGCAGCGCTGCCCACCGACGTGGTGATCTCCGCATGGCCGACAAGGTGTTGGAGCACCAGCACGTTCGATGAATGGCAAGCGGTCAACTGCCGGATTTAGGATCATGGGCGGCATGGTACGGTGGCGGCCATGATCACCGTCTACGGCATCCCCAACTGCGACACCGTCAAGAAGGCACGCGCCTGGCTGGCGGAACACGGCCTCGAAGCCGGCTTCCATGACTTCAAGAAACAGGGCGTTCCCGCCGCCGAGCTGCCCGCGTGGCTGGCCGCCTTCGGCCGCGACAAGCTCGTCAACCGCGCCGGCACCACCTGGCGCAAGCTCGGCGACGCGGCCCGGGCCGCGGTGGTGGACGACGCGTCCGCCACCGCGCTGATGCTGGCCGAACCCAGCGTCATCAAGCGCCCGGTCGTCCGCTGGGCGGACGGCGGGCTGACGCTGGGCTTCTCGCCCGACGCGTTCGCGGCCCGCCAGGGGGGGCGCTGATGTTCACCGGCATCGTGCAGGGCGTGGCGCGCGTGGCCGCCATCGAGGCCCGCGACGGGCTGCACACGCTGCGCCTGGCCTTCCCCGAGGGCTTCGACGACGGGCTGGCCATCGGCGCCAGCGTGGCCTGCGACGGCGTGTGCCTGACCGTCACCGGCCGGCCCGCGCCGGGCGAGGCCAGCTTCGACGTGATGGCGCAGACGCTGGGCCTGACCACGCTGGGCCGGCTGGCCGTGGGCGCGGGCCTGAACGTGGAGCGCGCGGCGAAGGAAGGCGTGGAGATCGGCGGCCACCCGTTGTCGGGCCATGTGGACGTGTCGGCCCGCATCGCCGCCATCCGCACGCCGGACAACAACCACGTGATCCGCTTCGCGCTGCCGGCGCCGTGGATGCGCTACGTGTTCGCCAAGGGCTACGTCGGCGTCAACGGCTGCAGCCTGACCGTGGCCGAGGCGCGGCGCGAGCGCGACGGCTCGGGCTGGTTCGAGGTCTGGCTGATCCCCGAGACGCTGCGCATGACCACCTTCGGCGACAAGGCGGTGGGCGATGCGGTGCACATCGAGATCGAGCGCAGCACCCAGGTCGTCGTCGACACCGTGCGCGACGCGCTGGACGAGAGGCTGGGCCCGCTGCTGCCGGTGCTGGAAGCCCTGGCCCGCGAGCGCGGCATCGAGCTCGACGGCATCGCCCTCGCCGGGACCGCCCACCGGCCCTGACGCCGTTGCGGCGCGCCGCCCCGCGGCGTGCGACGATGCGGCGCCAACCGAGAAAAGGGAGACGCCGCCATGCTGATCAACAGCGCCGTGTACGAGGACGGCCGCATCGTCGCCGAGCCGGGGCTGGCGGGCGTGTCCGAGGCGCTGGCGAACACCTCCGGCTTCGTCTGGATCGCGCTGCGCGACCCGGACGACGACGAACTGGCCCTGCTGCAGCGCGAGCTGGACCTGCCGCCGCTGGCGGTGGAGGACGCCCGCAAGGGCCAGCAGCGGCCCAAGGTGGAGGAGTACGGCGACATGCTGTTCGCCGTCGTGCAGATGCTGGAAACCACGGCCGATGGCGGCCTGGCGGAGGGCGAGGTGCATGTGTTCGTCGGCGCGCGCTTCGTCGTGTCGGTGCGCCACCGCAGCCAGCAGGGCTTCCTCGGCGTGCGCGGGCGCGCCGAGCGCGAGCCGAACCTGCTGCGGCTGGGGCCGGGCTTCGTGCTGTACGCGCTGATGGACGCGGTGGTGGACCGCTACTTCCCGCTGATCGACGCCGTCGAGGCCGAGCTGGAGCAGCTGGAGGAAACCATCTTCCAGCCGCACCAGGACCGCCAGGCCGTGGTGCAGCGCCTGTTCGCGCAGAAGCAGCGCCTGGCCACGCTGCGCCATGCCGTCATGCCGCTGCTGGAGGCCACCGCCAAGCTGCACGGCGGCCGCGTGCCGGCGGTGTGCAACACGCTGCAGGACTACTTCCGCGACGTGTACGACCACCTCGTGCGCATCCAGGCCAGCCTGGACGCCGCGCGCGAAACCATCATCGCCGCCACCCAGGTCAACCTGACGCTGGTGGCCATCGACGAATCGCTGGTCACCAAGCGCCTGGCCGCCTGGGCCGCCATCTTCGCGGCGTCCACCGCGCTGGCCTGAATCTGGGGCATGAACTTCGAGCACATGCCGGAGCTGAAATGGGCGCTGGGCTACCCGATGGCGCTGGGCGCGATCACGCTGGTCAGCGGCGTGCTGTACTGGCGCTTCCGGCGCGCGGGCTGGCTGTGAGCGCACGCGGCCGCGCCGAGCGCGGCTGAGGGGGGCGGGCAGCGGCAGGGCGCCGGCTTCGAGCGGCGTCAGGCCCCGCCCGGCAATGGCGGGGCCGCGGCGCCGGTGCGGTAGGCCTCCAGCGGGAAGTCCTCGCCCGGCGCGATGAAAAGCGAGCCGCCTTTCTCCTTGAAGCCGGCCAGCAGATCCAGGGCCAAGGCCGAGGCCAGGCAGAGCGCTTGAAACGAACGCTTGCCGTGGATGGGATGCCGCTTGGGGAACAGCGGGGCCACGGCCACCGGGCAGGCCCATTCTTCCGCGCCCAGCTGATAGGGCAGCCGTCGCGCCTCCGACAGCGCGGCGGACAAGGAGAAGAGACAGAAGACTTCCGCCGCGTGAGCGCAGATCGTCGATGAGTCGAGGTTCGGACCTGCGCGGGGTGTGCCTGATCAGCTCAAGGAGGCGGCCGATGCCGTCCTCGGCTAACGAATGAGGCCCCCGCGTGTGTCTGTCATCAGGGTCCGCAGCCATGAAGGGCTGCATCAATGACCGGTTGTAGTTTTGCACTCCGCAACCTGGCTCCCTACTCGACGAGAAGTGCGGGCGTGGCTGGAACTGAAGGTTGAAAAGAATCGGGCCGCTGCGCGGCCCGAGGGGAATCATTCGCTTGACAGATGGGGAAGCCCTTGTAGAAGCTGAGCCGCGAGCGGCGGCTTGCCGACGCGAGTCGGCTCGAGCGACTGGTTAGGCACCATTTCGCAACCTCTGAGACATTGGGTAGATGGCCAGCGCAACTGTTGCAAGGTTGGTAGCGTAGAGAACTAGCTTGGTCTGACGAGCTAGCGGCAGCTTGAAAGCGAGCTTCATAACTAGACCTTCGACGGCGACATTTATCCCAGCTGCCAGGAGCACTGTTGCGACCCAAGCTACTGGATTGAATGTGCCCCAAGAGAACGCCCAGTTCACTAGAAGCCCAGGAAATATCTCGTACAAGAGTCCGGCAAGCGGAATCAATATAAAGCCAAGTGCCGCGGAAGCGGCGTTGGCACTGACATCCACAAGCAGTGCTCTTCCCGGCCTAAGTGAGAAGAGGCGCTGAATGGCAATGAACTCTATGGCAATCCCAGCCACGATAACCCACCACACATACAACCCGCTCACCAAATACAGCGCAGGCCAGACCATGTTCGCTATGGCGGCCGTCGGAAGAATCAGCAGGATTAGGGTGAAGGCGCGATGCATCTATGGTGCCTAACGGCCAAGGTAAGCCGCCGCCGTAGGCGGTCGGCTTGAGCGCAGAGTTAGGCGCGAGGCTGACTGAGCGCACAGCGCTGGGGCCAGCGCTGCCCGCAGCACCCGAGCGCCCTGAACTACCAAAACCATAGCTGCCAGCGCTTGCTGGACGGGCGCTGGAGCCTGATTTAGCACTGAACTTTGCATGGGCAAACCGCGTGCACCTAACGAACTAGGTAAGCCGCCCGCAGAATGCGGGTCGGCTTGAGCGAATGGTTAGGACTGGCATGGAATTACTCGAATGATTGCTTGTGCCGTGCTTTGACCCACTGAACATCAACTGGGCCATTGAAGCCAACGACTGAATCAACGGCACAGTGTGGACAAATGGTAGTTTGTGGGCTGTTTTCTCCATCACACCAATCGGTGATATCGCACGGCGGGAACTGACTAAAGCAATAAAAACACACGGCAACTTCGCTGGATAATAGCGCTTGCCGGTTAAATGTGCAATCACAGGTGCGGCCCATAATTTCTAACGCCTGAATTAAGCCGCCTTGCGAAGCAAGGTCGGCTTGAATGAATTGTTAGGCCGCTGTAGCCCGGTAGATGAAGTAGCCACCGATGACCACAGCAGCCCAGAAAAGCAAGCCTACGATAGCGCAGCTGCCCTCGCTTGGCTCAGACCTGGGCTTTACCAGCCGGATCAGAACGTGGCCTGCCCCTTTGACCAGCAGCTCAAAGACGATCTCAACGAAGATGCGTCCAATGACGCGCAGTACGCCACCAAGTGCCTCGCCTGCAATATCACCGAGTGGCATAAGTGTTCTTCTGCGGCCTAACGCCTGAATTAAGCCGCGCCACGAAGTGGCGTCGGCTTGAATGAATTGTTAGGCCGCGTCACGCGCAGGCCCAATTGAGGAAAGTACGCAACAACTCGGCGAGATTATTGGCACCGCCGTAGCCGACAAACTGCCCAGACTCCAATTTGCAGACAATCCAGTCAGTATCAGTATCGGAATTCCCATGAGACTGCGGCTCAAAGGCTTTCCCTTCTAGATCGGTCTCCACGAGATCAATCTTGACCATCCAACCTGGGTTGTCGAGCGTATCGATCTTGACGCCAAACGAATGCTCCCAGTCCTCATTGCATTGAGCCCGATACCAGTCTTGAAGTCGCTGTAGTTCACTCATGAGCGGCCTAACGCCTGAATTAAGCCGCGCCGCGAAGCGGCGTCGGCTTGAATGAATTTAGGACTTACGCAAACGTTTAAATAAATAGACCCTGCATGGTATTTGTTGGATAATGTGCCGCATCGACCTCAGCATGCAAAGTTGTCCATCAAAAGAATCGACTACTGCCAGTTCATCCTGACCAGCCAGACCAATTTCACCATGACGAACTTTGCGGATCACGGCCAGGGATTCAGCCACGATGCGGTGAAGCGATACCTGCAAGGCGACAAGCTGTCGGCCAGCTTGGTCTGGGAGCATGCGCAGCGTGACATCGTTCCATCCCCCCGGGGATGCATCGTGTTTGACGACACCATCCTCGACAAAGGCCATTCGCACCAGATCGAGTTGGTTCGCCGGCAGTACAGCGGCAATGCCCACGGCATCATCAAAGGGATCGGCCTGGTGAACTGCCTCTACGTCAACCCCGACACCGGCGAGTATTGGCCCATCGACTATCGATTGTTTGCGCCCGAGCAGGACGGCAAGACCAAGCTGGAGCACGTGCGCGACATGTTGGTCAGCGCTGCGGGCAACAAAGCACTGCCCTTCACCCGGGTGCTGTTCGACACCTGGTACGCCACGATGGAGCTGATGCTGCTGGTGGACAGCCTGGGCAGACGCTTTTACTGCCCGATCAAGGCCAACCGGCTGGTCGATGACAGCGCCGGCCAAACGCCGTACCGGGCAGTGAGCGGCTTGTGCTGGACGGCACAAGAGGCTGAGCGCGGCAAGCTGATCAAGATCAAGGGATTCCCCAGGGACTACAAGGTGAAGCTCTTCCGGGTGACGGTGTCTTCCCACCGCACGGATTGGGTCGTGACGAACGATCTGGCTCAAGATTCGACGCAGGGCACGCAAAAGGCGTGTGCGCTGCGCTGGAAGATCGAGCAGTTTCATCGAGAACTCAAGCAGCTGACGGGCGTTGAGAAGTGTCAGTGCCGCAAGGCGCGAATGCAGAGAAACCACATCGCCTGCGCGATCTTGGTTTGGCTGCGGCTGCGGGCGGTGGCCAAGGAAAAACTCTCTTCGATGTATCAGATCAAGACCAGTTGGCTGTCCGAACGGATGCGCCAGGAGCTGCGAAGTCCTTCGGTTTTGATGCGTTTTGCGTAAGTCCTAGGTAAGTTGTTCCAAACTGTTGTGTGAGCCAACTTTCTTCTTGTTTGAGTTTGCGCCAAAACGATAGAAAGACAATTGCTACTGCCAGAATGCCACGCCAATCACCTACCATGAGCGTGTTGCCGATGAACAGAAGCAACAAGCCACTGTAAATCGGATGCCGCACGAGCCGATAGGGGCCGGATTGGATTAGCTCGTGCTCCTTTTTTAGCTGGACGCTGAGACTCCAATTTTGACCTAGTAAGTGGCGTGACCAGATTGCAAGCGCGGCACCAAGGAGGCAGAGGGCTAAGCCTATAGAGTAGACAAGCGTAGTGTGCGGGACAAAGTTCTCACGCAACAAGCTATGGCCAAACCAATCACCTGGGCCGAGCAGCAAGACCGCGATAAGGAGTGGAAGCCAGTAAGCGACGAAGCGTTTGAATGGAGCCTCTATTCTTTCAGGTGCCTTGACCCGGCGAGCGCTCCATAGCCAGTAAAGCAATACGCTTAGCCACGCTAGTTTGAGTCCGATGCTGAATTGCGGCGGCACAAATCTCTCCCGTGTTGCCTAACGTTGGAGTTAACCGGACCGCAGCGGCATGCGGCCTGGCCCGCGCAGCGCCTTTGTTTATCATGCGCCGCGCGGGCCAGGCCGCATGCCGCTGCGGGTCCGGTTGAACGACTGGTTAGGCCTCACAGCGCAGGCAGAAGGGACCGGCGAAGTGGCGATGCCAACAACACGAGACCAACGACATTGAGCAAAGCGGTTGCCCAGAAGACCTGCCTGAACGGTTGCTTTGTGGACTTGTGGCGAAGAAGCTGCTGCGCCAACAGTGCGCCAGGCCACCCGCCTGCGACAGCCAGCATGTGCAACGTGCTTTCCGGTGTGCGCCATGCGCCGCTGCTTGCGGCCGACTTGTCTGCGGCGTAGGCCAGGAAGGTCGCAGCGCTGACGGCGAGATACAGGCCGGCGACCCAGAGCGGAAGCTTCCAAACTGCCGCGACCACGACGTAGATGACAAGGAAGGCAGGTATGGCAAAGAGGGTCGCCGTTCCCCATTGCGCACGTGTTGCTCGTTCGGACGGTCTGACGGGACGGCGAAATTGGACGAGCTGAACGTTCTTGGCGCGCTTACCCTTTGGCCCAAGTTCCACCTCAAAGCTGACGGCTTGTCCGAGCTGAGGGCGACCCGTGCCCCGAGGCCAAGCAGAGACGTGGACGAAGATGGGTTCGCCGCCCTGGCTGGATTCAATGCGCCCGAAGCCGCGTTCGTCGTTCCAGGAAGTGAGGTTGCCTTCAAAGCGCATGAGTGCGGAAATGTGTTTCGTGAGGCCTAACGCCTGAATTAAGCCGCGTTGCGAAGCAACGTCGGCTTGAATGAATTGTTAGACCGCAGTGCGTGGCTCATTGGTCCGCTGGCGGCTCCCACAGCTCGACTTTGTTTCCGTCAGGGTCTATGACCCATCCGAACTTGCCGAAGTCAGAGGACTCCACCTCATCAAGTACGTTGCAGCCCTCTGCACGTAAAGCGGCCAGAAGTGCGTCAAGATTGTCCACGCGAAAATTGATCATGAAGGGAGACATGCTTGGATCCATCTTCTTCGCGTCTTGCGCGAACACACTCCAGATGGTCATCCCAGGCTCGCTGTCGGAGCCTCCCCATTGAAATACAGCGCCTCCCCAATCGCTTACGGCCAGCCCGAGGTGATCTCGGTACCAAGCTCCCAGTCGCTTGGGATCAGGGGACTTGAAGAAGATGCCGCCTATGCCTGTCACGCGCTTCATGAGGTTTCCTCCACGATTCGACCAATCAATTTCTGCGGTCTAACGCTGGAGTTAAGCGGCGGCGAAGCCGTCCGCCTTGAACGAGATGTTAGGTGCCACTAGCGACAGCCGCAATGACTGGCTGTATTGCACGAAACTCTGATGTGGCTTGAGGATGCCATGGAAAGAGCCCAGAGCGTGAAGGCCAGACAATTTGAAAGAGCGGAAAGTCATTGCCTTGATAGTACCAGCAACAGAAACCGACGTACTCTTGATACCCAATGGTTGGAACTTCGGCGAAGCAGCATAAATAGTTGTTGACTAGAGCATCAGTTGGGAGTGCGAGATCTAGCGGATGACCAGACTTTGCTGCATCGGCAGCGATGCAAAAAATTTGGTGAGCAACCTTAGATGAAAGGCCAAAAATGATGAGTTCTGGGTGCTTGTAAGACTCAAACAAGCCCACCGTAAATGAATAACCGGATTGCTCGCCTTCGGCAAAAATGCTGACGCAGTGCCATCCGAAGTTGGCGATGTCATCTATGACTTTTTGCTCGCTCTCATCTTCGCCAACTCTACGAACCATGTCTGTGGCACCTAACTAGGATTAGACGACGCCCATGCTACGGTGCGCAGTCGGCTAAGACAAGCCAGAGCATTCCCTCCCCCCTGAAATCGTCTCCCGCTACAGTTTAGGCAAACCTAAAATTTCGCGGACGCACTCGTCGCACAGGTGCCCGGAGGTTCGCCCATGCCGTCGGTATCGCCACCCCCTCGCCCCAAGCTACTGGACCAGATGCGCAGCCATCTGCGCACCCGGCATTACAGCTTCCGCACCGAGGAGGCCTATGTGGATTGGGCGCGGCGTTTCATCCTGTTCCACGGCAAGCGCCACCCGCAGGAGATGGGGGCGGCAGAGGTCGAGGCCTTTCTGAGCCATCTGGCGGTCGAGCGGCAGGTGGCCGCGGCCACGCAGAACCAGGCCAAGGCGGCGCTGCTCTATTTGTACAAGCAGGTATTGGAGATCGACCTGCCGTGGCTGGACGAGGTCGTCCAGGCGCGGCGGCCTCGGCGCCTGCCGGTGGTGCTGACGCCCACCGAGGTGCGCGAGCTGCTGCTGCACGTGGACGGCACCGCGGGGCTGGTGGCGCAGTTGCTGTACGGCACGGGCATGCGGCTGATGGAGGCGCTGCGGCTGCGGGTGAAGGACGTGGAGTTTGCGCGGCGCGAAATCCTCGTGCGCGAGGGCAAGGGCAACAAGGACCGGGTGACGGTGCTGCCGGAGAACCTGATGGCGCCGTTGCGTGCGCAGCTGGACAAGGCGCGCGCGCTGCATGAGAAGGACCTGGCCGCCGGCCTGGGGCGGGTGTATCTGCCCCAGGCGCTGGCGGTGAAGTACCCGCAGGCCGATAGGAGCTGGGCCTGGCAGTGGGTGTTTCCGTCGCCGGTGCGCGCGCTCGATCCGCGCCCGGATGCGCGCACCGGCCTGGCCGTGGAGCGGCGGCACCATGTCTTTCCGGAGTCCGTGCAGCGTGCGGTGCGCGAGGCGGCCCGGCGGGCCGGCATCGACAAGCCGGTGACGCCGCACGTGCTGCGGCATTCCTTCGCCACGCATTTGCTGCAGGCCGGCCACGACATCCGCACGGTGCAGGAGCTGCTGGGCCATGCGGACGTCAGCACGACGATGATCTACACCCATGTGCTGAACAAGGGCGGGCGCGGCATCCTGAGTCCGCTGGATGCCTTGTGATGTCAGCCCGCCAGCAACTGCCTCAACACGAACGGCAGGATGCCCCCATGCCGGTAATAGTCCACCTCGATGGCGGTGTCGATGCGCAGCGTCAGCGGCGTTTGCTTCACCGTGCCGTCCGGGCGGGTCACGGTCAGCGTCGCGTCGCCCTGGGGCTGGATGTCGTCGGCCAGCGTGATGTCGATGGTTTCGCCGCCCGTCAGGCCCAGCGTTTCCCAGGAGTCGCCGGGCTTGAATTGCAGCGGCAGCACGCCCATGCCGATCAGGTTGCTGCGGTGGATGCGCTCGAAGCTCTTCGCCACCACGGCCTTGATGCCCAGCAGCTGCGTGCCCTTGGCGGCCCAGTCGCGGCTGGAGCCGGTGCCGTATTCCTCGCCGGCGAAGACGACGGTCGGCGTGCCCTCGGCGAGGTAGGCCATCGCGGCGTCGTAGATGGTGGCCTTGGCGCCGTCCTTCAGCGTGTAGCCGCCTTCCTCGCGCGAGCCGTCGGGCAGGGCGGGCAGCATCAGGTTCTTCACGCGCACGTTGGCGAAGGTGCCGCGCACCATCACGTCGTGGTTGCCGCGGCGTGAGCCGTAGGAGTTGAAGTCGGCGCGGCGCACGCCGCGGGCGATGAGGTATTGGCCGGCCGGCGTGGTTTCCTTGAACGAGCCGGCGGGGCTGATGTGGTCGGTGGTGATGGAGTCGCCGAACAGCGCCATGATGCGCGCGCCCCGCACGCCGGCCTCCAGCGGCGGCGGCAGCATCGTGAAGCCGTCGAAGAACGGCGGCCGGGCGATGTAGGTGCTGTCGGGCCAGTCGTAGACCTGGCCGGTCACGCCCTGGATGGCGTCCCACAGCTTGCCGGGCCGGCGGGTGACCTGGTCGTAGTTGGCCTTGAAGGCGTCGCCGTCCATGGCGTAGCGCATCAGCGCGTGGATCTCGTCGCTGTGCGGCCAGATGTCGCCCAGGTAGACGGGCCGGCCGTGCCGGCCGAGGCCCACGGGCTGGGTCATCAGGTCGCGCGTGACGGTGCCGGCGATGGCGTAGGCCACCACCAGCGGCGGGCTGGCGAGGAAGTTGGCCTTCAGGTTGGGGTGGATGCGCGCCTCGAAGTTGCGGTTGCCGGACAGCACGGCCGCGCAGACCAGGTCGTTGTCCTGGATCAGCTTGTTCAGCTCCGCCGTCAGGTCGCCCGCGTTGCCGATGCAGGTGGTGCAGCCGTAGGCGGCGACGTTGAAGCCGAGCTTCTCCAGGTAGGGCAGCAGGCCGGTCTTGCGCAGGTAGTCGGTGACGATGCGGGAGCCGGGGGCCAGCGAGGTCTTGATGTGCGGCTGCACGCTGAGGCCGGCCTCGACGGCCTTCTTCGCCAGCAGGCCGGCGGCCAGCAGCACGCCGGGGTTGCTGGTGTTGGTGCAGGAGGTGATGGCGGCGATCAGCACGTCGCCGTTCTTCACCGGGATGCCGGACTCGGTGACGTAGGGCCGCGCCAGCTTGTCCGCGGGCTGGTTGAAGCCGTTCTCCGCCACCGGCTTGCTGAACAGCTCGGCGAAGCGCGCGGCCAGGTGGGTGATCTCGATGCGGTCCTGCGGCCGCTTCGGGCCGGCCAGGCTGGGCGCCACGCTGCCGAGGTCCAGCGTGACGACGGCGCTGTAGTCCAGCTCGCCCCGGGCCGGCACGCCGAACATCTGCTGCGCCTTCCAGTAGGCCTCGAAGGCGTCGATTTCCGCCGCGCTGCGGCCGGTGCCGCGGAAGTAGTCGAGGGTCTTGCCGTCCACCGGGAAGAAGCCCATCGTCGCGCCGTACTCGGGCGCCATGTTGGCGATGGTGGCGCGGTCGGGCACGGACAGGCTCTCGGTGCCCTCGCCGAAGAACTCGACGAATTTGCCCACCACCTTGTGCCGGCGCAGGATCTCGGTGACGGTGAGCACCAGGTCGGTGGCCGTGACGCCCTCGCGCAGCCGGCCGGTCAGTTCGAAGCCGACGACGTCCGGCGTCAGGAAGTACACCGGCTGGCCCAGCATGCCGGCCTCGGCCTCGATGCCGCCCACGCCCCAGCCGACGACGCCGATGCCGTTGATCATCGTCGTGTGGCTGTCGGTGCCCACCAGCGAGTCGGGGTAGCAGACGCCGTCCTTGCCGCGGTGGATGCCGCGCGCCAGGTATTCCAGGTTCACCTGGTGGACGATGCCGAAGCCCGGCGGCACGACGCCGAAGGTGTCGAAGGCCTGCATGCCCCACTTCATGAACTCGTAGCGCTCGCGGTTGCGCTCGAACTCGAGCTTCATGTTCAGGTCCAGCGCCTTCTTGCTGCCGTAGTGGTCCACCATCACCGAGTGGTCCACCACCAGGTCCACCGGCACCAGCGGCTCGATGGCCTTGGGGTCGCGGCCCATCGCGGCGGCGACGTTGCGCATCGCGGCCAGGTCGGCCAGCAGCGGCACGCCGGTGAAATCCTGCAGCACGACGCGGGCGACGACGAAGGGGATCTCGTCCACCCGCTCGGCGTTGGGCCGCCAGCGGGCGAGCTGCTCGACGTGGGCCGGCGTGACCTTCTGGCCGTCGCAGTTGCGCAGCACGCTCTCCAGCACGACGCGCAGCGACAGCGGCAGGCGGCGGATGTTCGGAAACGCCTCGGCCAGCCGGGGCAGCGAGAAGAACCGCGCCGGCTGGCCGGCCCCGGGCTGGAAGCTAGACAGCGTGTCGGCGAACGCGTGGGCGGCGGGCTTGGGCATGGCGGCTCCTTTACGATGCCGGCCCATTTTGGCGAGCTTGCCGTGACCTGTGTGATTCCCGCCCCGAAGCCCGACAAGCCCGGTCAGCCCGCCCTCGGGCCCGCTGCCCCCCGCCTCGGGCGAGGCGCCGCATGACCGCCCGCCCGCGCCTCTTCCCGCTGGCCTGGCCGATGCTGCTGGAGCTGCTGCTGGGCATCGGCATCGGCGTCGTCGGCACCGCGCTGGCCGCGCGGCTGGGCGACGACGCGGGCGCCGCGTTCGGCCTGGCCAACCAGGTGTTCGCGGCGCTGTTCGTGCTGTTCCGGGTCATCGGCGCGGGCGTCAGCGTGGCCGTCACGCAGGCGCTGGGCGCCGGCCGGCGCGACCAGGCGGATGCCGTGGCCCGCGCCGTCGTCGGCGCCAGCACCTGGCTGGGCCTGGGCGGCGCCGTGGCGGCGCTGCTGGCAGCCGGGCCGCTGCTGCGCCTGGTGAACGCGCCGCCCGAGGTCGCGCCGCTGGCGCAGGCGTTGCTGCAGGCGCTGGCCCCGGCGCTGCTGCTGGATGCGTGGAACGCCAACATGTCCAGCGTCATGCGCGCCCACCTGCGCAGCCGCGAGGCGCTGGCGGTGGTCATCGCCATCCAGCTGGTCACGCTGGCGGTGGCGCTGCTGGCCATGCCGCGCCTGGGGCTGCCGGGCTATGCGCTGGCCTGCCTGTGCGGCCGGGGCATCGGCCTGCTGGCCCACGTGACGCTGTGGCGGGCGCGGCTGGGCCTGCGGCTGCGCCGGGCGGACTGGTGGCGGCTGGTGCGCGCACCGCTGGGCACGGTGCTGCACATCGGCATCCCCGGCGCGGCGGAGAACGTGTGCTGGCGGCTGGCCTTCATGGTCAGCATCGCCTGCGTGGCGCAGCTCGGCGCCCATGCGCTGGCCACGCATGCGTACACGATGCAGTTCCTGCACGTGATCCTGATGTTCAGCCTGGCCGTGGGCTTCGCGGTGGAGATCCTGGTGGGCCACATGGTGGGCGCCGGCGAGCTGCACGCGGCGCACCGGCTGGTGCGCAAGTCGCTGGCGCTGGGGCTGGCGGTGGCGTTCGTGGTGGCCGGCGGCTTCGCGCTGGCCGGGCCGTGGCTGCTGGCGCGCTTCACGTCGGACCCGCAGATCGTCGCGCTGGGCTGCACGCTGCTGTGGTGGACGGTGCTGCTGGAGCCGGGCCGCACCTTCAACCTCGTCGTCATCAACGCGCTGCGGGCCGCGGGCGATGCGCGCTACCCGGTCATGGCCGGCGCCGCGTCGATGGCGGTGGTGCTGGCCGGGGGCAGCTGGTTCCTGGGCGTCTACCTGGGCTGGGGGCTGGTGGGCGTGTGGATCGCCTACGCCGCCGACGAGTGGATCCGCGGCCTGCTGATGTGGCGCCGATGGGCGACACTGGGCTGGCTGCCCCATGCCCGCGCGGCGCACCGCCGGTTGCGCCATGCCCGGCCGGGGTGAGGCGCCGGGCCGCGGCGGGGCCGCCGGATCGGTGTTTTCCTGGTCCGTAGAACTTGAGGGATGTTTCCTACAATGCGCGCCTTTCGCCGGAATCCGACCGCCCACCCCATGAAGCCCACCCCGATCCGCCTTTCCCTGGCCCTGGCGTTCGCCTGCGGCGCGGCGCAAGCCCAGCAGCCCGCGGTGATCTTCGACATGGGCGGCAAGTTCGACAAATCCTTCAACCAGGCCGGCTACCAGGGCGCCGAAGCCTGGAAGAAGGAGACGGGCAAGAAATACCTCGAATTCGAGATCAGCAACGACACCCAGCGCGTGCAGGCCCTGCGCCGCATGGCCGAGCGCGGCGCCAGCCCCATCATCAGCATCGGCTTCGCGCAGGCGTCGGCGCTGCAGCAGGTGGCCAAGGACTTCCCCAAGACCCGGTTCGCCATCATCGACGCCCGGGTGGACCTGCCCAACGTGCAGTCCGTGCTGTTCAAGGAGCAGGAGGGCAGCTACCTGGTCGGCGCGATGGCCGCGCTGGTCAGCAAGACCGGCAAGGTCGGCTTCGTCGGCGGCATGGACATCCCGCTGATCCGCAAGTTCCAGTGCGGCTACGAGCAGGGCGCCCGCAAGACCAACCCCAAGGTCGAGGTGATCTCCAACATGACCGGCACCACCTCCAGCGCGTGGAACGACCCGACGCGCGGCGGTGAGCTGGCCAAGGCCCAGTTCGCCAAGGGCTCGGACGTGGTGTTCGCCGCCGCCGGCGGCACCGGCGTGGGCGTCTACCAGGCCGCCAAGGACGCCGGCAAGCTCGCCATCGGCGTGGACAGCAACCAGAACCACCTGCAGCCCGGCACCATGCTGACCTCGATGGTCAAGCGCGTGGACGTGGCCGTCTACAACGTGCTGAAGGGCTGGAAGCCCGGCGTGCAGGTGCTCGGCCTGAAGGAAGGCGGCGTGGACTACGCGGCCGACGAGCACAACGCCCGGCTGCTGACCCCGGCGCTGAAGGCCAAGGTCGATGCCGTCAAGGCCGACATCATCGCCGGCAAGGTCAAGGTGGCGGACTACATGGCAGACAACGCCTGCAAGCTCTGACCGGCATGACGGTCGCGGTCCGCCTCCAGGGCATCTCCAAGCGCTTCGGCGCCGTGCAGGCCAACCGCGAGGTGTCCTTCGACATCGCGGCCGGCAGCGTGCACGGCCTGGTCGGCGAGAACGGCGCCGGCAAGAGCACGCTGATGGCCATCCTGTACGGCTACTACCACGCCGATGCCGGCAGCATCGAGGTCGATGGCCAGCCGGTGCGCATCGCCAACTCGCAGCAGGCCATCCAGCTGGGCATCGGCATGGTCCACCAGCACTTCATGCTGGTCGACACGCTGAGCTGCCTGGAAAACATCATGCTCGGCGCCGAGGGCGGCTTCTTCCTGGCGCCGTCCAAGGCCCGGGTGCGGGCCCGGCTGGAGGCGCTGATGCGGGAGACCGGCCTGCAGGTGCGGCTGGACGCCGTCGTGGCCGACCTGCCGGTGGGCGAGCTGCAGCGGCTGGAGATCCTGAAGGCGCTGTACCGCGGCGCGAAGATCCTGATCCTGGACGAGCCCACGGCCGTGCTGACGCCGCAGGAGACCGACCAGCTCTTCGTCACGCTGCGCCGGCTGCAGCAGCTGGGCACCACGCTCATCCTGATCACGCACAAGCTGCGCGAGGTGATGAGCCTGTGCAGCGCCGTCACGGTGATGCGCGCGGGCCAGGTGGTCGAGACCCGGCCCATCGCCGGGTGGAGCGAGGCCGCGCTGGCCGAGTCCATGGTGGGCCGCAAGGTCACGCTGGGGCGGCCCGCCGGCATGGAGATCAAGGCCGGAGACGTGCGGCTGCAGGCGTCCGGCCTGAGCCTGAGGCACGCCAACGGCGTGCCGGCGCTGAAGGACGTGAGCCTGGTGCTGAAGGCCGGCGAGATCGTCGGCGTGGCCGGCGTGTCGGGCAACGGCCAGAGCGAGCTGCTGGAGGTGCTGTCCGGGCTGCGCGCGCCCGAGGGCGGCCGCATGGCGCTGGGCGGCCGCTCGTTCACGCCCGAGGCCTGGCTGGACACCGCGCAGGCCCGCCCGCTGCGCCTGGCCCATGTGCCGGAGGACCGCCACGCGGTGGGCCTGGTGATGAGCTTCCCGGCATGGGAGTCCGCCGTGCTGGGCTACCACGGCCTGCCCAAGTACCGCCGCGGCGCGTCCATGAACCATGCGGCGATGCGCGACGCGACCCGCCGGATGCAGGAGCGTTTCGACGTGCGCCCGCGCGACGAGAACCTGGGCTCCAGCAAGTTCTCCGGCGGCAACCAGCAGAAGCTGATCCTGGCCCGCGAGATCGGCGAGCAGCCGGCCGTGCTGCTGGTGGGCCAGCCGACGCGCGGCGTCGACATCGGCGCCATCGAATTCATCCACCACCAGCTGCGCGCGCTGCGCGACGCCGGCTGCGCGGTGCTGCTGGTCAGCAGCGAGCTGGACGAGATCCTGGCGCTGGCCGACCGCGTCGTCGTCATGAACGCCGGCCGCATCACCGGCGAACTCGCCATCGAGGACTGCGACGAGCGGCGCCTGGGCCTGCTGATGGCCGCGCAGGAAGAAAGGGCGGCAGCATGACGCGAGCCGAGCGCTGGGCCGCTCCCGAGCCGGCCCGCATCCCCTCGGGGGATCGACTGCGGGACACCGCAGGCGAGGGGCAGACATGAGCCAGCCTTTGCAACTCCCGAAGTGGATCGACATCGGCCTGCTGCCGCTGTGGAACCTCGCCGTCGCGCTGGTCGTGGCCGGCCTGGTGGTCATGCTGATCGGCCACAGCCCCTGGCAGGCGCTGGAGGTGCTGCTGAACGGCGCGCTGGGCAGCGTGCGCGGCCTGGGCTATTCGCTGTACTACGCGACCACCTTCATCTTCACCGGCCTCGCGGTCGCGGTGGCCATCCACGCCGGCCTGTTCAACATCGGCGGCGAGGGGCAGGCGACGCTGGGCGGCATCGGCGTCGCGCTGGCTGCGCTGTGGCTGGGCGCGAAGCTGCCGGCCATCGTCATGCTGCCGCTGCTGGTGCTGGCCGCCGCCGCGTTCGGCATGCTGTGGGCGGCGCTGCCGGCCTATCTGCAGGCCTGGCGCGGCAGCCACGTCGTCATCACGACCATCATGTTCAATTTCCTCGCCGCCGGCTTGAACGGCTACCTGCTGGTGAACTGGCTGCGCCCGGCCGGCAGCATGTCGGTGGAGTCGGCCGAGTTCGCCGACAGTGCCCGCATGCCGGCGCTGCACCAGATCGCCGCGGCGCTGGGCTGGGAACTGCCGTCCTCGCCGCTGAACCTCAGCCTGGTGATCGCGCTGCTGGCCTGCGTCTTCGTCGGCTGGTTCTTGTGGAAGAGCGCGGCCGGCTACGCGGTGCGTGCCGTTGGCAGCGCGCCGCGCGCCGCGCACTACGCCGGCATCCGGCCGCGCGCGCAGATCCTGCTGGCGATGGCCCTCTCCGGCGCGCTGGCCGGCATGGTGGGCGTCAATGAAATCTCCGGCGTGCAGGGCAAGCTGACGCTGGACTTCGTCGCCGGCGCGGGCTTCACCGGTATCGCCGTGTCGCTGATGGGGCGCAACCATCCCCTAGGCATCGTGCTCGCGTCGCTGCTGTTCGGCGTGCTCTACCAGGGCGGCGTCGAGGTGTCGTTCGAGCTGCAGGGCTTCAGTCGCGAGATGGTCGTCACGGCGCAGGGCCTGATCGTGCTGTTCTCCGGCGCGATGGCGACCGTCAGCGCGCCGCTGTTCGCGCGCCTCTACGCCGCGCTGAAAGGGGGCCGCCGTGGATGAGGTGCTGATCGCGTCCGTGCTGGCCTCGACGCTGCGCGTCAGCGCGCCGCTGCTGCTGTGCGCGATGGCGGGCGTGCTGTCCGAGCGCGCCGGCGTCATCGACCTGGGGCTGGAAGGCAAGATGCTGTTCGCCGCCTTCGCCGCCGCCGCCGCCGCGTCGGTCACGCATTCGACGGCCTGGGGCCTGGCGGCCGCCGTCGCGGTGGCCTGCGCCGCGTCGATGGTGCACGGCTTCGCCTGCGTGACGCATCGCGGCGACCAGGTCGTCTCGGGCGTCGCGCTGAACATGATCGCGGCCGGCCTGACCGTGGTGCTGGGCATCGCCTGGTTCCAGCAGGGCGGCCAGACGCCGCCGATCGAGCCCGACGTGCGCCTGACCGCGCTGGCGCCGGCCTTCGCCGAGCCGCAGCCGGGGCACTGGCTCGCGTCCGTGTTCGGCCACGGGCTGCTCAGCCACAACGCGCTGGTCTACGCGGCCTTCCTGATGGTCGCGGCCGTCTGGTTCTTCCTGGAGCGCACCCGGCCGGGCCTGCGGCTGCGCGCCGTCGGCGAGAACCCGGCGATGGTCGAGGCGGCCGGCATGTCCGTGCAGGGCCTGCGCTACCAGGCGCTGCTGATGAACGGCGTGCTGTGCGGCCTCGCGGGCGCTTATCTCACGCTGGCGCAGAACGCGTCCTTCTCGCCGAACATGACGGCCGGCCGCGGCTACATCGCGCTGGCCGCGATGATCTTCGGCAAGTGGAAGCCGCTGCCGACGCTGGGCGCCTGCCTGCTGTTCGGCTTCCTGGACGCGGTGGCGATCCGCTTGCAGGGCGTGGCCTTGCCCGGCATTGGCGAAGTGCCGGTGCAACTGATCCAGGCGCTGCCCTACATCCTGACCGTCGTGCTGCTGGCCGGCTTCATCGGCTCCGCCGTCGCGCCCAAGGCGCTGGGCCGGCCCTACGTGAAGGAACGCTGATGGAACTCTCCCAGGACCTGCTCGCCCGCCTGCTCGCCGAGTCGCTGCGCGCGCGCGACTTCGCCCATGTGCCGTACTCCGGCTACCGCGTCGGCGTCGCGCTGCTCGACGAGCAGGGCCGCATCCACATCGGCGCGAACATGGAGAACGCGTCCTACCCGCAGGGCTGGTGCGCCGAGCCCTCGGCGCTGACGGCGATGCGGATGGCCGGCGGCCAGCGCGCCGTCGCCGCGCTGGTGAGCGGCCCCGGGCCGGAAATCATCACGCCCTGCGGCGGCTGCCGCCAGAAGCTGCGCGAGTTCGCGGTGCCGGAGGAACTCGTCATCCTCGCGGCCGACCCCGGCGGCATCCGCCAACGCTGGACCCTGGCCGAACTGCTGCCGCACAGCTTCGGGCCGTCCCACCTGAATTTCTGAGGTTCCCCATGATCGACAACAAGACCCTCGACGCCGCGATCACCGCGAGCGTCGAGAAGCTGCAATCCCTGTTCGGCGACGCGCCCGAGGTCGCCGTCGTGCTCGGCTCCGGCTGGGCCGGCGCGGTCAGCCACGTGCAGGACGCCAAGTCGCTGCGCTACACCGAGCTGCCCGCCTTCCCGCAGCCCAGGGTCGAGGGCCACGTCAACGAGGTCGTCGCCGGCCGCATCGGCGCGCAGCGCGTGATCTTCCTGCGTGGCCGCGCCCACACCTACGAGAGCGGCGACTGCACCGGCATGGCCGGCGCGCTGCGCAGCCTGAAGCGCTGGGGCGTGAAGCTGCTCTTGCAAACCAACGCCTCCGGCTCGCTGCGCAGCCACATGCCGCCCGGCAGCCTGATGCTGATCGCCGACCACATCAACGCGCCGCAGCGCAGCCCGCTGGTCGGCGAGCAAGGCAGCCATCGCTTCGTCGACATGGTCAACGCCTACGACGGCGAGTTGCGCCAGCACGCGCTGGCGCTGGCCAGGCGCGAGAACCTGATGCTGGGCGAGGGCACCTACTGCTGGGCGCTCGGCCCGCAGTTCGAGACGGCCGCCGAGATCCGCATGTTCGCCGCCTGGGGCGCGGACGCGGTCGGCATGAGCACCGTGCCCGAGACCATCCTGGCCCGCCATGCCGGCCTCAAGGTCATGGGCCTGGCGCTGATGACCAACATGGCCGCCGGCCTGTCCGCCGAGGCGCTGACGCACGACCTGACGCTGAAGCAGGCGCAGGCCTCCGGCGAGCGCGCGTCCGCCTTCCTGGCCGCGCTGGTGGCCAGCTTCAAGGACGTGGCGCTGTGAGCATGGCCATGAAGGCCGCCGCCCGCACCGCGCTGGCCTGCCTGGACCTGACCAGCCTGAACGACGCCGACACCGACGCCGACATCGCCGCGCTGTGCGTCCGCGCGCAGACGGTGCATGGCCCCGTCGCCGCCGTGTGCGTCTGGCCGCGTTTCGTCGCCCAGGCCCGTGCCGCGCTGCCGGCATCCATCCAGGTCGCCGCCGTCGCCAACTTCCCCGACGGGTCGCTGGACCTGCAGCGCGCGCTGGCCGACGTGGCCGAGATCGCGCAGGCCGGGGGCGATGAAGTGGACGTGGTGTTGCCGTACCGCGCGCTGCTGGCTGGCAAGACCAGCGAGGTCGCCGAGTTCCTGTCCGAAGTGCGCTTCGCCAGCCGGCCGCTGGCGCTGAAGGTCATCATCGAATCCGGCGAACTCGGCACGGCCGCCGCCATCGCCGAGGCCACGCGGCTGGCGCTGGCGGCGGGCGCCGATTTCGTCAAGACCAGCACCGGCAAGACCAAGACCGGCGCGACGCCCGAGGCCGCCGCCGTGATGCTGAAGGAAATCGCCGCCAGCGGCCTGCCGTCGGCCGGCTTCAAGGCCTCGGGCGGCGTGCGCTCGGTGGCCGACGCGGCCGGCTACATCGCCCAGGCCGAGGCGGCGCTCGGCGCCGCCGCGCTGAACCCGCAGCGCCTGCGTTTCGGCGCGAGCGGGCTGCTCAACGACATCGAATCCGTCCTCTCCGGCCGCGAATCCGCCGCCACGACTGCGACCTACTGACCATGCTTGCCCAAGAAATCATCCGCGCCAAGCGCGACGGCCAGGCGCTGAACGAAGCGCAGATCCAGAACTTCGTCGCGGGCCTGACGCACGACACCTGGAGCGAGGGCCAGGTCGCCGCGCTCGGCATGGCCGTGTTCCTGCGCGGCATGGGCCGCGACGAGGCCGTGCTGCTGACCCGCGCGATGATGAACTCCGGCCGCGTGATGCGCTGGCCCGACATGCCCGGCCCGGTGCTCGACAAGCACAGCAGCGGCGGCGTCGGCGACAAGGTCAGCCTGATGCTCGCGCCGATGGTGGCGGCCTGCGGCGGCTACGTGCCGATGATCGCCGGCCGCGGCCTCGGCCACACGGGCGGCACGGTGGACAAGCTCGAAGCCATCCCCGGCTACACGACCGCGCCCGACCCGCAGCGCTTCGACCAACTCGTCAGGACGCTGGGCTGCGCCATCATCGGCCAGACCGCCGACCTGGCACCCGCCGACAAGCGCTTCTACGCGACTCGCGACGTGACGGCCACCGTCGAGAGCGTGCCGCTCATCACGGCCAGCATCTTGTCCAAGAAGCTCGCGGCCGGCCTCGAAGGGCTGGCGATGGACATCAAGTGCGGCAACGGCGCGTTCGCCGCCACGCCCGAGTTCGCGCGCGAACTGGCCGAGAGCATCGTTGCCGTGGCCGGCGGCGCGGGGCTGAAGACGCGCGCGCTGATCACCGACATGAACCAGATCCTCGGCAGCGACGCGGGCAATGCGCTGGAGGTCGCCGAGACCATCCGCTACCTGACCGGCGCGCACCGCGAGCCGCGCCTGCACGAGGTGACGCTGGCGCTGTGCGCCGAGATGCTGGTGCTGGGCGGCCTGAGCGCGGACACGGCCGCCGCGCGCGTGAAGCTGCAGGCCGCGCTGGACAGCGGCGCGGCGGCCGAGAAGTTCGCGCAGATGGTCGCCGCGCTGGGCGGCCCGGCCGACCTGCTGGAGCGGCCTGCCGCCTACCTCGCCGCCGCGCCCGTCGTGAAGCCCGTGCCCGCGCCGCGTGCCGGCGTGCTCGCGGCGATGGCGACGCGCGACCTCGGCGTCGCCATCGTCGAGCTGGGCGGCGGCCGCCGCCAGGCGGGGGACGCCATCGACATGCGCGTCGGCTTCTCCGCGGTCCGGCCGCTGGGTACGCGCGTCGCCGCCGGCGAGCCGCTGGCCTTGATCCACGCGGCCGATGACGCCGCCGCCGACCGCGCCATCGCGTCCTACCTGGCCGCCTGCACGCTGGGCGACGAGGCCGTTACTGCCGTGTCGGCCGCGCCGCTGGTCATGGCCGAGGTCGGCTGATGGAACAGAACGACCCGCCGCGCCGCGCGATCAAGAGCTTCGTCACGCGCGCCGGCCGCATGGGCACGGGCCAGATCAAGGCGCTGGCCGAACTGGGACCGAAATTCGTGCTGCCCTACAAGCCCGAGCGCATCGACCCCGAGGCCGTGTTCGGCCGCCAGGCCCCGCTGGTGCTGGAGATCGGCTTCGGCATGGGCGGCGCGACGGCCGAGATCGCGGCCACGCTGCCCGACCACGACTTCATCGGCTGCGAGGTGCATGAGCCCGGCGTCGGCGCGCTGCTGAAGCTCATCGCCGAGAAGCAACTGAGCAATATCCGCATCGTCCAGCACGACGCGGTGGAGGTGCTGCGCGACATGATCGGCCCCGGCGTGCTGGCTGGCGTGCACATCTTCTTCCCCGACCCCTGGCACAAGAAGCGCCACAACAAGCGCCGGCTGATCCAGCCCGAGTTCGTCGCCCGGCTGGTCGAGCACCTCGCCCCCGGCGGCTACCTGCACTGCGCGACCGACTGGCAGCCCTATGCCGAGCAGATGCTCGACGTGCTGTCGGCCGAACCGGGCCTGGCCAACACGGCGCAGGGCTATGCCGAGAAGCCCGCCTACCGGCCGTTGACCAAGTTCGAGAATCGCGGCATCAAGCTGGGCCACGGCGTGTGGGACCTGGTGTTCAGGAGGTGTTGATGACTTCACCCCTTCGCGGCAAGCACATCCTGCTGGCCATGACCGGCGGCATCGCCGGCTACAAGGTCGCGGAACTGACGCGGCTGCTTGTGAAAGCCGGCGCGACGGTGCAGGTCATGATGACCGAGGCCGCGCAGCAGTTCATCACGCCGGTGACGATGCAGGCGCTGTCCAACCGGCCCGTGTTCATCGATCAGTGGGACGCGCGGCCCGCCAACAACATGGCCCACATCGACCTGAGCCGCGAGGCCGACGCGATGCTCGTCGCGCCGGCCAGCGCCGACGCCATCGCCGCGCTGGCGCAGGGCAGGGCGGACGACCTCGTCAGCCTGACCGCGCTGGCCCGCCGCATCCACGAGTGCCCGCTGCTCGTCGTGCCGGCGATGAACCGCGAGATGTGGGCGCATCCGGCGACGCGGCGCAACGTCGCGCAGATCGAGGCCGACGGCGCGACCGTCATCGGCCCGGCCAGCGGCGACCAGGCCTGCGGCGAGGTCGGCGACGGCCGCATGCTGGAGGCGCAGCAGATCTTCGACGACGTCGAGGCCCGGCTCGCGCCGAAGCCGCTGCGCGGCAAGAAGCTGCTCATCACGGCCGGCCCGACCTTCGAGCCCATCGACCCGGTGCGCGGCATCAGCAACCACAGCAGCGGCAAGATGGGCTTCGCCATCGCCCGCGCGGCCGCCGAGGCCGGCGCGGACGTGACGCTGGTGGCCGGCCCGGTGCATCTGCCCACGCCGCGCGGCGTGCGGCGCATCGACGTGCAGACCGCCCGGCAGATGTTCGACGCCGTGCTGCCGCTGGCCGCGCAGCAGCACGCCTTCATCGCCACCGCGGCCGTGGCCGACTGGCGGCCCGCCGAGGTCCACGAGCACAAGCTCAAGAAGGCCGAAGGCGCGGTGACCGCGCCCACGATCGCGATGGCCGAGAACCCGGACATCCTCGCGGCCGTGGCGGCCCTGAGCGCGCCGCCCTACTGCGTTGGCTTCGCGGCCGAGAGCGAGAAGCTCGCCGAGCACGCCGACGCCAAGCGCCGCCGCAAGGGCATCCCGCTGATCGTCGCCAACCTGGGGCCCGCCACCTTCGGCCGCGACGACAACGCGCTGCTGCTGATCGACGAACAAGGCCAGCGCGAGCTGCCTGAAGCGGGAGGTCGGGCGGACAAGCTCAGCCTCGCCCGCGCGCTGATCGCCGAACTCTCCACACGACTCTGATGCACGCCATTGACCTGCAAGTGCTCGACGCCCGCATGGCCGAGCAGATCCCCGCCTACGCCACGCCCGGCAGCGCCGGCCTCGACCTGCGCGCCTGCCTCGATGAAGCCATCACGCTGGCCCCCGGCCAGACCACGCTGATCCCGACCGGCCTGGCCATCCACATCGCCGACCCCGGCCTGGCCGCGCTGGTCCTGCCGCGCTCCGGCCTGGGCCACAAGCACGGCATCGTGCTGGGCAACCTCGTCGGCCTGATCGACAGCGACTACCAGGGCCAGCTGATGGTCAGCTGCTGGAACCGCGGCCAGAGCGAGTTCACGATCCAGCCCTTCGAGCGCATCGCGCAACTCGTCATCGTGCCGGTCGTGCAGGCGGCGTTCCGGCGCGTGGACAGCTTCGATGAATCCGTCCGTGGTACTGGCGGCTTCGGCTCAACCGGCGCTCAGTGAATTGACTCATCCGGCGGCGCACCCGTCTGCACCATGAAGATCGGCTCGCCGACCGAGCCGGCCTGCGCCTCCTCCTCGGTCGCCGCGCGCACGTCCAGCAGCACCAGGTGCATGCGCAGGCCGATGCCGGCCAGCGGGTGGTTGCCGTCCAGCACGACGTGCTCCGGGTAGACCTCGGTCACCGTGTAGACCGCGTCGGGCATGCCCTCGGTGGCGGCGCCTTCCGGCGGACCCTCGAACTGCATGCCCGGCGCCACGTCGGCCGGGAACAGGCCGCGCGCCTCGAAGCAGACGAGGCCGGAGTCGTAGTCGCCGAAGGCTTCCTCCGGTTGCAGCGCGAGGTCGGTCTCGAAGCCGGCCTGCTGGCCCTCCAGCGCGGCCTCGACCTTGGCGAACAGGTCGTCGCCCCCCACCAGGAATTCCATCGGTTCGGCCAGCTCGTCGATGAGCTGGCCCTGGGCATCGTCGAGTCTCCAGCGCAGGGAGACGACACAGGGGCGGGTCACTTGCATCGCGGCATTTTCGCATCGGCACAATGCCCGCCATGCAGATCGACCACCCGACCCCGATGCTCGCCGGCCTCAGCCCGGCGCAGTTCATGCGCCAGCACTGGCAGAAGCAGCCGCTGCTGGTGCGCCAGGCCTTTGCCGGCGCGGCGCCGCCCGCCACGCTGAAGGCCCTGGCCGCGCTGGCCGCGCGGGACGACGTGGAGAGCCGCCTGGTCACCGCCTTCGACGGCGACTGGCAGCTCCGGCACGGCCCCATCGCCCGCCTGCCCGCGATGGCCAAGCCGGGCTGGACGCTGCTGGTGCAGGGGCTGGACCAGCACCTCGCCGAGGCGCGCGCGCTGCTGGACCGCTTCCGCTTCGTCCCGGATGCGCGGCTGGACGACCTGATGCTGTCCGTCGCCAGCGACGGCGGCGGCGTCGGCCCGCATTTCGACTCCTACGACGTATTCCTGATCCAGCTCGCCGGCCGGCGCCGCTGGCGCATCGCGGCGCAGCAGGACGCCGTGCTGCGCGACGACGTGCCGCTGAAGATCATTGCCAATTTCAAGCCCGAGCAGGAGTTCGTGCTGGACGCGGGCGACATGCTCTACCTGCCGCCGGGCTGGGCGCATGACGGCGTGGCCGTCGGGCCGGGCTGTATCACCGGTTCGGTGGGCTTCCGCGCCTCGGCGGCGCAGGCGCTGGCGGCCGAGCTGCTGCCGCGGCTGTTCGACGAGGGCGACGAGGCCGGCGAGCTCTATGCCGACCCGCAGCAGCAGGCGGTCGCCGCGCCCGCTCGGGTGCCGGCCGCGTTGCTGGACTTCGCGCGGCGCGCGGTCGAGGCGGCCGTGCAGCGCCCCGAGGCGCTGGAGCGGGCCCTGGGCGAGGCGCTGACCGAGCCCAAGGCCACCGTCTGGTTCGAGCCCGGCGAGCCATTGCCGCCCGGGCAGGGCGCCTGCCTGGACAGGCGCAGCCGCATGCTCTACGACGCGACGCAGGTGTTCCTGAATGGCGAGAGCTTCCGTGCCGGCGGCCGCGACGCGGCGCTGATGCAGCGGCTCGCGGATGCCCGCGCGCTGACGGCCGCCGAGGTCGCCGAGCTCTCCGCCGAGGCCCGCGAACTGCTGGACCAGTGGACCGAGGACGGCTGGGTGCAGCCGCAGCCGTCATGACGCCCCGGGGTTTCGCCGGCCGCGCCGAGTTCCAGCGCCTGGTCGCCGATACCCTGGCCTGGGCCGCTGGCCAGGGCTGCCGCGAGCTGCACGCCTGGGATGCCAGCTTCGTCGACTGGCCGCTGTCCGATGCCGAGGTGCTGGCCGCGCTGGCCGCCTGGGCCGGGCACGGCCGCCAGTTGCACCTGCTGGCCCTGCAGTACGAGGACCTGGCCCGGCGCCACCCGCGCTTCGTGCGCTGGCGCCGCGACCATGCGCACTGCGTCACCGCGCGCGCGGTGGCGGCGGACGTGCGGCTCGATGCCGCGCCGCCAAGCCTGCTGCTGGCCGCCGGGCGCGACGGCATGCTTGGCCTGCGGCTGTTCGACCGCCACCTGTGGCGCGGCGAGC
The DNA here is from genome assembly GCF_047654785.1 of Roseateles sp. Lineage (GTDB taxonomy): Bacteria > Pseudomonadota > Gammaproteobacteria > Burkholderiales > Burkholderiaceae_C > Pelomonas. The sequence continues at coordinate 1,742,696 of NZ_JASGKQ010000003.1, read as the reverse complement.
TGAGCGCCGAGCCGGCGCAGCGGCTGCAGGACCTGGCATGGTTTGATGCCCTGGCGCAACGATCCAGCGAATCATTTGCCCCCACGACTTTGGGGCTGTGAATCTTTGCCGAGCCGACCCCCCTATAATCGCGGGCTAGGCGAGGGAAGCAATCGAGGTTTTCCGCGTCTTGTTCTTTCGGGGTCGGCCGTGGTGAACCATGCACCGGCGCACGACCCCAAAGTTTTGGTGTGCACCGTCGTTTAATCGTTTGAGGACAAGTATGAACAAGTCGATCCTGTTGGCTTCCCTGCTGGCTGCCGTTGCCCTGACCGCCTGCAGCAAGAAGGAACCCGAAGTCGTGGCGCCCGCGCCCGTCGTTGAAGCCGCTTCGGAGGCCGCCTCGGCCGTCGTCGAAGCCGCTTCGGAAGCTGCTTCGGCCACCGTCGGCGCCGCTGAGGCTGCCGCTTCGGCCGTCGTTGACGCCGCTGCCTCGGCTGTCGCGAAGTAATTCGCCTCGTCCCAGCGAAAAGAGCCGTCGCTGCGCAAGCAGCGGCGGCTTTTTCTATTTCCCGGCCCGCCGCCGGGTGAGTTTCAGCGGACGGCCAGCCAGCCAAACCCCAGCGCCGGGTCGGCGACGCGAATATCGTCCGGTCCGCCGCCGAGCACGCCCGCCAGCGCCTCGCGGGCCAGCGTGGGCGAGTTGTTTTTCTCGCTCAGGTGGGCCGCCACGACGGTACCGAGCGCGGCGCCGCGGCAGCGGGCCAGCAGGTCGGCCGCAGCGGCGTTGGACAAATGCCCGTGCGTGCCGAGGATGCGGCGCTGCAGCATGGGCGGGTAGGGGCCGGCGCGCAGCATGGCCTCGTCGTGGTTGCATTCCAGCAGCAGCGCCTGGCAGCCTCGCAGCGCGTCGGCGACCGCGTCGGGCGCGCAGCCCAGGTCGGTGACCAGCCCGAGCCGCGCGGCGCCGTCGTCCAGGCACAGCTGCAGCGGCTCCAGCGCATCGTGGGGCACGCTGAAGGGGCGCAGCGCCAGGTCGCCCAGCGCCAGGGTGTCGCCGCTGCGGACCAGCCTCAGCAGCGTGGTGTCGAAACCGTCCTGCGCGATGGCCCGCCAGGTGCCGCGGCTGGTGATCAGCGGGATGCGATGGCGCTGCGCGAACGCCAGCGCGCGGCCGACGTGGTCGCCGTGCTCGTGGGTGATGAAGAGGGCGTCGAGGTCGGTCGGCGTGCAGCCGGCGCGGGCCAGCCGCTTCGTCAGCTCGCGTTCGCTGAAGCCGGCGTCGACGAGCACGCGGGTGGTCGTGATGCCCTGGCTGGCCTCGACCAGCGTCGCATTGCCGCCGCTGCCGCTGCCGAGGCTGCAAAAGCGCATCACGGCGGCGGCGCGGCGCGCGTTACTTCAGGTCGTCCATCAGCAGGTTGAGGATGCGCTTGGCGTTGTCGTCGGCGACCGCCTGGCCGCGCTCGTCGAGCACGCGCACCGTGCTCTTGTCGCCCTCGGCCTTGACCGAGACGCGGTAGCGCGTCGGCGTGGCGGCCTTGGCGCCGAACAGGCGCTGGAAGAAGTTGGGCTCTTCCTGGCCGGCCTTCTCGGGGTCGGCGTAGCGCAGGTAGAACAGGCCGGCGGCGCGGTCGCGGTCCTCGATGGTGAAGCCATGTCGGTCCAGCGACAGGCCGACGCGGCGCCAGGCGCGGTCGAAGCCGTCGGCGACGGCGAGGCTGTCGGGCACCTCGGACAGCGGGCGGCGCGGGCGGGCGGTTTCGCCGCCGACGGCCAGCGGGGAGGCCTGGGCGGCCGGCTGCGCGGGCGTCTCGGCGACGATGGCCTGGGCCGCCGTTTCCTGGCCGCCGAGCTTGAGCAGCAGGCGCGACAGCATCTCGGCCTCCAGCGACGGGTCGCTCGGGCGGTTCTGCCAGGAGGTCGAGTCGCGGCTCTGCGAGGTGTAGACCTCCTGCATGCCGCGGTGGCTGATGAAGATGTCGGTGCCGCTGGCGCTGCGCTCGACGCGGGTGCGGTACATGTCGCGCTCGCCGGTCGAGTACAGGCCGTCGAAGAGGCGGCCGATGGACTGGCGGATGAAGTCCTGCGGTAGCTTGGCGCGGTTCTCGGCCCAGTTGGTTTCCATGACGCCGACGTCCGGCTGGTCCTTGACGACCTCCAGGCCGCGCTCCTGCCAGAAGGCGCGCAGCTGCGGCCAGATCTGTTCGGGCGTGGCGTCGGCGTGCAGCCAGCGCTCGGTGCCGGCGCGTTCGAGCTTGACCTTGCCGGCGGCGTTGGGCGCCACGCTGTTGGCGGCCAGCGCCTGGCCCGGGGCGGCCGCCGGCGCGGCGGGGCGGGCGGCGGACAGCGCCGAGGCGGTGATGGAGCCGCCCTGCACCTGGGCGCGGTTGTCGCGGGCCAGCTGGGTCAGGTCGGGCGGGATGTCCAGGCCCTGGGTCTGGCGCGAGGCGGTTTGGTAGTCGACCTTGTCCGACGAGAACATGTTGCCGAGCGTGCTGCAGCCCGCGAAGGACATGGCGAGGGCCGTGCAGGCCAGGCGGGTCGCCGTGGGGCGAAGCGAACGAATCGGGCGAATCGACAGAAGGGACGTCACGCTGGAACTCTCCGGGAACAAAGGCGCCGGCCCGGGCCGGCGCAGCCGCGCATTAGACCAGAGCCACCACCGGTGCTCAGAGCAGGCCGGCGTCGCTCATGGCCTGGGCGACGCTGGCCTGGCCGGCGGGCGTCAGCGGCGTGATCGGCAGGCGCAGCGCGGCGCCGCAGCGGCCCAGGCGCGACAACGCCCACTTGGCCGGGCCGGGGCTGGGCTCGCAGAACAGCTGCTTGTGCAGGCCCAGCAGCTGCAGGTGGATCTTGCGGGCCTCGACGGCGTTGCCGGCCAGCGCCAGGCGGCACAGCTCGGCCATCTGGCGCGGTGCGACGTTGGCCGTCACGCTGACGTTGCCGTGCCCGCCCAGCAGCATCAGGGCCACGGCGGTGCCGTCGTCGCCCGAGTAGATGTGGAAGCCCTCGGGCGCGTGCTTGATGAGGAAGGCGGCGCGCTCGATGTTGCCGGTGGCCTCCTTGACGCCGAACACGCCGGGCAGCGCGGCGCAGCGCAGCGCGGTCTCGGGCGCCATGTCCGCGACGGTGCGGCCGGGCACGTTGTAGAGCATCATCGGGATGTCCACGGCCTCGGCGATGGCCTTGAAGTGCTGGTAGATGCCTTCCTGGGACGGCTTGTTGTAGTAGGGCACGACCGACAGCGTGCAGTCCGCGCCGACTTCCTTGGCGTAGCGGCTCAGCTCGATGGCCTCGGCGGTGGAATTGGCGCCGGTGCCGGCCAGGATGGGGATGCGGCCCCGGGCGTGCTCGACGGCGGCGCGGATGATCTCGCGGTTCTCTTCCATGCTGACCGTGGGCGACTCGCCGGTGGTGCCGACGACGCCGACGCAGGCCGTGCCTTCCTCGATGTGCCAGTCGATCAGGCGGCGCAGGGCCGGGTAGTCGATGCTGCCGTCGTCGTGCATGGGCGTGACGAGGGCGACGATGCTGCCGAGGATGGGCTTCATGGTGGGCTGGTCTGGAGGAATGGGGGCGATTTTAGGCCGCCGGATGCGGGCGGACGGCCGCAACGCGCTGGACGAAGCGCGGGTTGACGCCCGGCTCGAACAGGTCTTCGTAAGCCACGATGCGCCAGTCGCCGCAGACGCGCAGCAGCTCGCCGCGCTGCAGCAGGAAGTCGGGCCGCGACGGCCGGCCGATGGCCTGCTGGCCATCGGCGAAGGTCTCCCACACCAGCCAGCCGCCGGGCTTGACGGCGGCGCGGATGGGTTCGAACAGCGGCCGCCACAGGTAGTTGCAGACGACGACCAGGTCGAACGCGCGGCCGGCCAGCGGCCAGGCGGCGTTCTCGAGGTCGGCGTCGATGATCTCGGCGTGGCCGCGCAGCGGCGCGGTGGCGGCCGTGTCGCGGTCCACGCCGGTGACCCGCCAGCCGGCCCGGGCCAGCCACAGCAGGTTGCGGCCCGCGCCGCAGGCCAGGTCCAGCGCGGTGCCGGGCGAGGGCGTGGCGAAGCGCTGCAGCCAGGCGGAGGGCGTCATCCGAAGCAGGCCCAGATCTGCTCGCCCAGCTGCACCATGACCGCCGGGTGGCGGTAGGCCAGCACCGTCGCCGCCAGCGCGGCGGCGGCCAGCGCCGGCCAGATCCAGCGGCGCGGCTTCATGCCGGCCGGACCCTCGGGATGGGCGACTCGCGCACCGGCAGGTTGGCCAGCAGCGCCATGACGCCCAGCGCGATGGACAGCCACCAGACCACGTCGTAGCTGCCGGTGGCGTCGTACAGCCGGCCGCCCAGCCACACGCCCAGGAAGCTGCCGACCTGGTGGCTCAGGAACACGAAGCCGCCCAGCATGGACAGGTGCTGGGCGCCGAAGATCTGCGCGACCACGGCATTGGTCGGCGGCACCGTGGACAGCCACAGAAAGCCCATGACGGCCGCGAACAGGTAGACGCTCAGCGGCGACAGCGGCAGCGAGATGAAGGCCAGGATGGCCACGGCGCGCAGGCCGTAGATGGCCGACAGCAGGTAGCGCTTCGGGTAGCGCTGGCCCAGCGAGCCGGCGGCGTAGGTGCCGAAGACGTTGAACAGCCCGATCAGCATCAGCGCGCCGGTGGACACGTCCAGCCCCAGGCCGTGGTCCCTCAGGTAGCTGGGCAGGTGCACGCCGATGAAGACGACCTGGAAGCCGCAGACGAAGTAGCCCAGCATCAGCAGCTGGAAGCTGCGGTAGCCGAAGGCCTCGCGCAGCGCCTGGCCGATGCTCTGGTGCCCGGCGGCGGCGCCGTTGGCCTGCCGTTCGCGCACGCCCAGCGCCAGCGGCACGATCAGCAGCGCCGCGGCGGCCAGCAGGAACAGCGCCGCCTGCCAGCCGACGCGGCCGATGAGCCAAGTCTCGATGGGGATCATCGCGAACTGGCCGAAGGAGCCCGCCGCCGCCGCGACGCCGAAGGCCCAGGAGCGCTTCTCGGGCGCCACGGTGCGGCCCAGCACGCCGTAGATGACGGCGTAGGTGGAGCCCGACTGGGCGATGCCGATCAGCACGCCCGCGCCGAGCGTGAAGCCCAGCGGGTGGCTGGCCGTGGCCATGGCCAGCAGGCCCAGCGCGTAGGCGGCGCCGCCGGCGGCCAGCACCTTCCAGGCGCCGAAGCGGTCCGCCAGCATGCCGGCGGCGGGGCCGGCCAGGCCCCAGGCGAGGTTCTGCACCGCCATGGCGAAGGAGAAGGTCTCGCGCGTCCAGCCGCGTTCGGTGACGATGGGCTGCAGCCAGAAGCCGAAGCCGTGCCGGATGCCCATCGACACGGTGACGATGAGGGCGCCGCACAGCAGCACCTGCTGGACGGACAGGCCGGTGGCCGTGGCGCGGGACGTGTCGTTCATGGGGCGGGACTGTAGTCAGCGCCGCTTGGCCTTGGTTGTCGCCTTGGTTTTGGCCGCAGCCTTGGGCCTGGCCTTGGCCTTGGCTTTTGCCTTCGCCGTGCCCTTGCCGGCCTGCGCCTTCTTGCGGGCCGCCGGCTTTTTCTTCGCGGCCGGCGGGTCGGCGGTGGAGGCGCTGGCCTGCGAGCTGGACGCGGCCACCTCGGCCAGCCGCGTCAGCAGCCGGCCCTGCTTGACGCGCAGCATGGGCTTGTCGACCTGGGCCAGGTCGGTCAGCGGGTCGCTGCCCAGCACGAGGAAGCTGGCCTCGCAGCCGGGCTCGAAGCAGCCGATCCGGCGGCCGGGGAAGAGGGCGCGCGGCGTGTCGATGGTGGCCAGGCGCAGCAGCGTGGCGCGGTCCAGGCCGAGGTCGTCCAGCGCATGCAGCTCGGCGCGGGCGGTGCCGATGAAGACGTCCGAGCCCAGCAGCAGCGGCACGCCGGCCGCCCGCAGCCGCGCGAGGTTGGCGCGCTGCACCTCGCGCAGCGCGGCCAGCGGCGCGGCGTCGAGCGGGAAGAGGGCGGTGGCGGCCGTTGTCGTGATGACGGCGGTGCGCTGGCGCGCGGCCTGCGCGGCGGCGGCCTCGCTGATGGCGAAGGTCTCGGGCGGCTCGCCCAGCGTGTTGGCGTAGCCGGGCAGGTGGGCGATGGCGTCCACGCCGGCGGCGAGCGCGGCGCTGAAGTCGGCGGCGGTTTCCACGTGGGCCACCACGCGCAGGCGCTCGGCGTGGGCGAGACGGGTCAGCGTGGCGGCGGTCTCGGGGCTCAGGCCCAGGCGGCCGAAGGTTTCCGGGCGGCCGTGCAGCTCGGGGCGCTCGCTGTGCGCCAGCACGATGCGCAGCCACTGACCGCCGCGCGCCTTGATGGCGGGCCACTGGGCGACGGCCTGCTCGGGGCTGTCGACCAGCACGATCAGCTGCTGCGCCGCGGCCGCCTCGGGGCTGGGCTGGCCCAGCACGGCGGCCAGCGGGTAGCCGTCGCTGGCGGTGATGCAGGCGGTGACGAAGCCGACGTCCGGCGCCGCCGGGTCGGCGGCCAGCGGGCGCACCTCGGCGACGCCGGCCGGGTCGCCGCACAGCATGGCGGCGTAGAACACGCCCTCGTCGATGTATTTGTCGGCGTACTGGCGCCAGCCCCAGGCGGTCTGCAGGTTGTGGTTGTGGGCCTCGGCCAGCGGGCCGATGAGCACCTGGCCGCGCATGTCCATCTTGCGGTTGACCTGGGCCGGCTTGCGGGCGACGAACACGCCGTTCTCGACGTACAGGTTGCCGCGCTGGATCTGCCGGCCGTCGAACCAGCGGGCGTTCTTCAGCTCCCAGGTCAGCGGGGCGCTGGCCTGGTAGGGCGCGTCGGCGTGGCTGAGGCCGCAGGCCAGCAGCAGGAGGAGGGGCAGGACTCTCAAGAGGGCGGTCGGTCGGACTTCGGGGGGGCGCGAATCCTAGCCCGGGGCGGCGTGGGGAGCGCGTAAGCAGGTTCATAGAATCCCGCCCCTATGTCCAGCCGCCCGTCTTCCCCGTCTCCCGCCGTTCCCCCCGCCTATGGCGAAGCGTCCATCCGCGTCCTGAAAGGGCTGGAGCCCGTCAAGCAGCGGCCGGGCATGTACACCCGCACCGACAACCCGCTGCACATCATCCAGGAGGTGATCGACAACGCGGCCGACGAGGCGCTGGCCGGCTTCGGCAAGCGCATTGACCTGGTGCTGCATGCCGACGGCTCCGTCTCCATCGCCGACGACGGCCGCGGCATCCCGTTCGGCATTCACCCGGAGGAGGGCGTGCCGGTCGTCGAGATCGTCTTCACGCGGCTGCACGCGGGCGGCAAGTTCGACAAGGGCTCGGGCGGCGCCTACAGCTTCTCGGGCGGCCTGCACGGCGTGGGCGTGTCGGTGACGAATGCGCTGGCCAGGCGGCTGGAGGTGACGGTCTGGCGCGACAAGCAGGTGGCCGGCATCGCGTTCGAGCATGGCGACGTGGTGGAGCCGGTGGCCACGCGGCCGGCCGATGCATCGGCCAAGGGGGGCGACCGCAAGCAGGGCACGACGGTGCGCGTCTGGCCCGAGGCCAGGTATTTCGAGAGCGCGGAGCTGCCGCGTCACGAACTGATTCATCTGTTGCGCTCCAAGGCCGTGCTGATGCCGGGCGTGACGGTGACGCTGAAGGTCGAGAAGACCGGCGAGACGAGCACCTGGCTCTACAAGGCCGGGCTGCGCGACTACCTGGCGCAGTCGCTGCAGGCGGACCCGCTGATCCCGCTGTTCGAGGGCGAGGGCTTCGCGACGGCCGGCGAGAGCGAGAACTTTGCCGAGGGCGAGGGCGCGGGCTGGTGCGTGGCCTTCACCGAGGAGGGCGCGCCGCTGCGCGAGAGCTATGTGAACCTGATCCCGACGGTGGCCGGCGGCACGCACGAGTCGGGGCTGAAGGACGGGCTGTTCGGCGCGGTGAGGGGCTTCATCGAGATGCATTCGCTGCTGCCCAAGGGCGTCAAGCTGATGCCCGACGACGTGTTCTCGCGCGCCAGCTTCGTGCTGTCCGCCAAGGTGCTGGACCCGCAGTTCCAGGGCCAGACCAAGGAGCGGCTGAACTCGCGCGACGCGCTGCGGCTGGTGTCGGCCTACGTGAAGCCGGCGCTGGAGCTGTGGCTGAACCAGCATGTCGAGCACGGCAGGAAGCTGGCCGAGCTGGTCATCAAGCAGGCACAAACTCGGCAACGCGCCAGTCAGAAGGTTGAAAAACGAAAGGGCTCGGGCGTCGCCGTGCTGCCGGGCAAGCTGACGGACTGCGAGAGCCGCGACCTGGCGTTGAACGAGGTCTTCCTCGTCGAGGGCGACTCGGCCGGCGGCAGCGCCAAGATGGGGCGCGACAAGGAGACCCAGGCCATCCTGCCGCTGCGCGGCAAGGTGCTGAACGCCTGGGAGGTGGAGCGCGACCTGCTGTTCAAGAACAACGAGATCCACGACATCTCGGTGGCGCTGGGCGTGGACCCGCACGGGCCCAACGACACGCCGGACCTGGGCGGGCTGCGCTACGGCAAGGTCTGCATCCTGTCGGACGCGGACGTGGACGGCTCGCACATCCAGGTGCTGCTGCTGACGCTGTTCTTCCGCCACTTCCCGAAGCTGGTCGAGGCCGGCCACGTGTTCGTCGCCCGGCCGCCGCTGTACCGCGTGGACGCCCCGGCGCGCGGCAAGAAGCCGGCCGCCAAGCTCTACGCGCTGGACGACGGCGAGCTGACCGCGACGCTGGACAAGCTGCGCAAGGAAGGCGCCCGCGAGGGCTCCTGGAGCATCAGTCGCTTCAAGGGCCTGGGCGAGATGAACGCCGAGCAGCTGTGGGACACGACGCTGAACCCCGAGACGCGGCGGCTGTCGCGTGTGACGTATGGGCAGTTCGACTTCGCGGCCACGGTGGACGCCTTCAACAAGCTGATGGGCAAGGGCGAGGCCGCGTCGCGGCGCGAACTGATGGAACTGCACGGCGACGCGGTGGAGATCGACATCTGATCCGCTGGATATACAATTTTCAAGACGTATATCAAGGAGCCGGGCATGAAGATCGCGAAGTGGGGCAACAGCCTGGCCGTGCGGCTGCCGGCGGCGGTGGTAGAGGCGATGGGCCTGCGCGAGGGCGACGAGATCGCCATCGAGGCCGTCGGCGAACGCCAGTTGCAGCTCGCCAAGGTGCCGACCACCGACGACCTGCTGGCCCGCCTGCGCCACTACCGCGGCTGCCTGCCCGAGGGCTTCAAGTTCGACCGCCTGGAAGCCAATGCCCGGGATTGAGGTGCGTGACGCGGGCCCGGTCTACACGGTGCCGCGGGCCTTCGTCGACACGAATGTGCTGATCTACACGCTGGACGCCGACCCCCAGCGCAGCCTGCGGGCGGAGCGGCTGCTGGCGCAGCGGCCGTTCACCAGCGTGCAGGCGCTCAACGAGGTGGTGAACGTGCTGCGCCGCCGGCAGGCGCTGGACTGGGCCGCCATTGCCGACGTGGCGGCCCAACTGGCCTCGCTGTGCGAGGTGGTGGGCCAGACGCTGGCCACGCACCGGCAGGCGCTGCTGCTGATGTCGCGGTACCCGCTGTCGTGGTGGGATGCGCTGATGCTCGCCGCCGCCGTCGAGAGCGGGGCGGAAACCTTCTTCAGCGAAGACCTGCAGGACGGCCTGCTGGTGCAGGGGCGCCTGCGCGTCCGCAACCCCTTCACCGCATGACCGCCCTGCGCCTGCGCCCGACGATGCTGTCCGACCTCGACTGGGTCGTCTCGGTCGAGCGCGACGGCGCGAACCTGCCCTTCATCACGCCCTGGGAGCGGCCGCAGCACGAGGGCGCGATCCGCTTCCCCGATTCGCGGCACTTCATCCTCGAAGCAGGTGACGAGCTGCATCGCATCGGCTTCGCCATCCTGCAGGGCTGCCGCAACCCGCACGGCTCGGTCGAGCTGAAGCGCCTGGTGCTGCAGGCCAAGGGCCGCGGCCTCGGCCGCGCGGCGGTGCGGCAGTTGAAGGCGCTGGTCTTCACGCAACTGAAGGCGCACCGCTTCTGGCTGGACGTGAAGTCGCTGAACACCCGCGCCCTCGCGCTCTACCAGAGCGAGGGCTTCGTCGAGGAAGGCCGGCTGCGCGAAAGCGTGCGCAGCGCCGAGGGCTACGACTCGCTGGTCGTCATGTCCCTGCTCGACCGCGAATACCTGGCGCGCACCGCGCTCGGCCAGGAAGAACCCAGGAATCCATGAACCAGACCCCCATCGACTTCACCGCCGCCGCCGACGCGGACGACAACGCGCTGGCGCTGGCCGCCTACGCCCAGCAGGCCTATCTCGAATACGCGCTCAGCGTCGTCAAGGGCCGCGCGCTGCCGAGCTATGCCGACGGCCAGAAGCCCGTGCAGCGCCGCATCCTCTATTCCATGCACCGGCTGGGCCTGGGCTGGAGCGGCAACTCCGGCGCCAAGCCGGTCAAGGGCGCCAAGGTCGTCGGCGACGTGCTCGGCAGCTTCCACCCGCATGGCGACCAATCCGTCTACGACGCCCTGGTGCGCATGGCGCAGGACTTCTCGCTGCGCTATCCGCTGATCGACGGCCACGGCAACTTCGGCAGCCGCGACGGCGACGGCGCCGCCGCGATGCGCTACACCGAAGCGCGCCTCGCCCCGATAGCCCGGCTGGTGCTCGACGAGATCGACGAGGGCACGGTGGACTTCCGCCCCAACTACGACGGCACGACGCAGGAACCCGTCGAGCTGCCGGCGCGCCTGCCCTTCGCGCTGCTGAACGGCGCCAGCGGCATCGCCGTCGGCCTGGCCACCGAGATCCCCAGCCACAACCTGCGCGAGGTCGCCGCCGCCGCCGTCGCGCTGCTGAAGGACGACAAGCTCAGCGACGACGTGCTGTTCGACCTGCTCCCCGGCCCGGACTTCCCCGGCGGCGGCCAGCTCATCAGCGCGCCGGAGGACATCCGCGCCGCCTACACGACGGGCCGCGGCAGCCTCAAGGTGCGCGCGCGCTGGAAGATCGAAGACCTCGCGCGCGGCCAGTGGCAGCTCGTCGTCACCGAGCTGCCGCACGGCACCAGCGCGCAGAAGGTGCTCGAAGAGATCGAGGAGCTGTCCAACCCCAAGGTCAAGGCCGGCAAGAAGACGCTGACGGCCGAGCAGCTGCAGCTCAAGGCCAGCGTGCTGGCCGTGCTGGACAGCGTGCGCGACGAGTCCAGCAAGGACGCCGCCGTGCGCATCGTCTTCGAGCCCAAGAGCCGCACGGTCGAGCAGCAGGACCTGGTCACCACGCTGCTGGCCCACACCAGCCTGGAGGGCAGCGCGCCGGTCAACCTGACCATGATCGGCGCCGATGGCCGGCCGACGCAGAAGAGCCTGCGCGAGGTGCTGGCGGAGTGGATCGCCTTCCGCCAGACGACCGTGCGCCGCCGCACCGAGCACCGCCTCGCCCACGTCAACGACCGCATCCACGTGCTCGAAGGCCGGCAGCTCGTGCTGCTGAACATCGACGAGGTGATCCGCATCATCCGCGAGTCCGACGAGCCCAAGGCCGCGCTGATCGAACGCTTCAGGCTCTCCGACCGCCAGGCCGAGGACATCTTGGAGATCCGCCTGCGCCAGCTCGCGCGGCTGGAGGCCATCAAGATCGAGCAGGAACTCGCCAAGCTGCGCGACGAGCGCGCGAAGCTGGAGGACATCCTGGGCAGCAACGCCGCGCTGCGCCGCACCGTCATCAAGGAGATCGAGGTCGACGCCAGGCAATACGGCGACGACCGCCGCACGCTGATCCAGGCCGAGAAGCGCGTCGTCGCCGAGGTGAAGATCGTCGATGAGCCCGTCACCGTCATCGTCAGCCAGAAGGGCTGGGTGCGCGCGCTGAAGGGCCACGAGGTCGATGTCGCGGCGCAAACCTTCAAGGCCGGCGACGCGCTGTGGGGCGCGTTCCCGTGCCGCAGCGTCGATCCGCTGGTCGTCGTCGGCAGCAACGGCCGGGTGTACTCGGTGCCGGTCGCCACGCTGCCAGGCGGCCGCGGCGACGGCCAGCCCATCACGACCATGATCGAGCTGGAAGCCGGCACCCAGGTCGCCCACTACGTCGCCGGCGCCCCCGGCCGGCGCCTGGTGCTCGCCGGAACGGGCGGTTACGGCCTGATCGCCCAGCTCGGCGACCTGGTCGGCCGCCAGAAGGCCGGCAAGTCCTTCCTGGCGCTGGACGACGGCGAGGCGCCGCTGCTGGCCGTCGTGCCCGATGACGCCGTCGCGCTGCAGCTCGGCGTGCTGAGCGCGCAAGGTCGGCTGCTGTGCTTCCCGCTCGACGAACTCAAACACCAGCCCAAGGGCGGCCGCGGCCTGGCGCTGATGGACCTGGACGCCAAGGACGGCCTGCTGTCGCTCGCCTGCTTCACGACGCAGCTGCGTGTCCACGGCAGCGGCCGGGGCGGCAAACCGCGCGACGAACTGCTGAAGAACCAGTCCCTGCTGGCCCACGCGGCCCGGCGGGCCCGCAAGGGCAAGGCCGTGGACGGGCTCCAGAAAGTGGCACGGCTGACCCGCGAATGAGCCAGCCTGGTGCGCCGATCACCAGCATGGGTTACTAAACGATTTCATTACAAACCGCTACATGTAAGTGACGAACTGCCCCTAGGTTAGGGGGGGTGCTCGGAACTTCAAAAGTGTTCGCTGCACTGCACAATACAGCCTCGTTTTCCCCCACTTTGTTCAGGAGTTTGAACATGCAATTCAAGTCAACCGTTCTGGCCGCCGCCCTGGCACTCGCCGCTGCTGGCAGCCACGCCGACGTCATCAATCTGGGCGACGTGCCGCCGACGGCCACCTTTGCCGGCACCGTCGCGGGTGTCTTCACCAACACCTATCAGTTCACCCTGACCGGCGACTACGCCGTGTCGGCCGGCGCGCTGAACTTCTCGGTGTTCGCCCCCTACGGCCTGATCTCCGGCTTCAGCGCTTCGCTGAACGGCCAGTCGCTGCTGGGCAACTCCTCCAGCACCAACGTCGCTCCTGGCGTGACCTTCACCAGCCAAAGCCTGGCCGGCCTGATGAACCTGAGCGCTGGCACCTACACGCTGACGGTTTCCGGTGACGCCGGTGCCGGCGCCACCTTCACCGGCTACGTCCAAGCCGTGCCGGTGCCGGAACCCGAAACCTACGCCATGCTGGCTGCCGGCCTGGGTGTCATCGGTTTCGTCGCTTCGCGCCGCCGCCGCGACATCTGATCGTTGCCTAGACGCCGGGGCCATCCTCACGGGTGCTCCTGCGTGAGGTGAACCTCCAAAAGCCCTGACGCTCGGCGTCAGGGCTTTTTTCATGTCGTTGGCCAGCGGCCAGACGCTGACGGCGCGTCAGGGCGCCTTGCGGTGATCGGGAGCGCGCTGCCGTGGGGCTGTGTCATCCACTGCTGACCGTCGCCGGAGGCCGGCCGACGGGCCGCGCCGGCTCAGCCCGTGGCCTGCTGCCGCGCGACGATGCGCTTGCGCGCCGCGTGGATGTTGTTGCGCAGCGCGTACAGCTCGTCCGCATAGGACAGCGGCACCGCGATGCGGTTGACGCGCCCGTCCAGCTCGTCCAGCTTCTTCAGCAGCTCGGCCGGCGGCTCGGGGCCTTCGGCGCGCTCTTCGAGGTCGCGCAGCAGCGCATACCAGCGGAACACGCGCCGCCGCACGCGCCACTGGTAGAGCGGCGGCACCACGCGCGACAGCGGCAGCAGCAGCACCAGCAGGCCGCCGATGACCAGGCCCATGCGTTGCACCAGGTTGGCCAGCCAGAACGGCAGCCAGCGCCGGTAGACGGGCGGCGTGCCGTTGATGGCCTGGTCGCCCTCGGCGCTGACGGGCAGTTCGCTGGTGCGGGTGTTGGGGAAGTCGCGCGCGCGGTTGAACCAGCCCACGTCGCCGTGCAGCTTCACGGCCGCCTCGGCGAACAACTGGCGCAGCGACGGGTGCAGCTCGCCGCGCGCGAGCAGCGCGGTGGTCAGCGCCACCATCTGCACGTCCTGTGCGGGCAGGTCGGCCGCGAGGTCGGCCACGCCGCGCGGCAGCGTCACGCTGGACAGGAAGCCGAAGCGGCGGCTGTAGGCGTCGGCCTGCGCCAGGTCCACCAGCGCGATGCCCGGCGCGCGCAGCAGCCGGCGCACGAAGCGCGACTGCGGCGCCTGCGCCAGCACGATGGCGTCCACCCGGCCGGCCAGCAGGGCCTCGCTGGCCTGCTCGGGCGGCAGGTACTGCAGCTGCGCGGGCTCCAGCTTGTTGGCCTTGAAGAGCCGCGCCATCAGCAGCGGCACGCCGCTGCCCGGCGTGTCCACGTTCAGGCGCAGCGCCGCCAGCGGCGGCAGCGCGGTGACGGGCGCGCGCTGCAGGGCGGGCGTCTGGCGGTAGAACAGCCACAGCGGCTCGTAGAACAGCGAGCCCAGCGACAGCAGCGTGTCGTCGTCGCTGTCGAACTCGCCGGTGCCGCCGCGCACGAAGCCCACGTCCGCGCGGCCGTCGCGCAGCGCCTGCAGGTTCTCGGCCGAGCCGGCCGTGGCGATCTGCTCGACCGTGATGCCCCGAGCCTGCAACTGCTCGGCATAGCGCTTGCCGAACAGCGCATAGGTCGAGCCCTCCGGCCCCGTGGCCAGCCGCACGCTGCGGGGCGGCTGCGGGTCGATCCACCAATAGGCCGCCGCCAGCAGCGCGCCGACCAGCAGCAGCACCGGTCCGATGGACACCAGCCCGTCGCGCAGCGACTGCGCGAACACCGACAAGCGTTGGAAGTGCGCCATCAATCGAGGCCGGGGAAGCGGCGGTTCGGGAACACCATGCTCTGCGAGGCGCGCAGCACGGCGCCGTCCTTGAAGTGGACGTTGAAGCGCATGCCGTAGTCCGAACCGTCGGGCGCGATGGTCCAGTCCCAGACCTCCTCGCCGCTGAGGCGGTAGAACACGCGGCTGCGCTCGGCGCCGAGCAGGCGGCTGACCTGCTCGGGCGTCATGCCGGGCACGACGCGCGCGCGGCCGGCCGGCGCCAGCGTGTCCTCGACGCCGCGCAGCCGGCCGTCGGCCGCGAGCCGCACCATCCAGCAGTGCTGGCCCAGGGGCTGGCTCGAATACTCCAGCGTGCGCCCGCCGTCGGCCTCGGGCCAGACGCGCTTGGGCGCGCCGTACAGCGCCACCACGTCCGCCTCGGTGCTGGCGCCGGGCCGCAGCCGCGCGTCGCGGCCGGGCGTCGCGCAGCCGGCGAGCAGCGCGAGGCAGGCGAGGGCGGCGCGGCGGCGCATGGCGTCAACCCCTGGCCAGCGCCTGCGCGCAGTCGGCCACCAGCGCCGGGCCCTTGTAGATGAGGCCGGTGTAGACCTGCACGAGGTCGGCGCCGGCCGCGAGCTTGGCGCGCGCGTCGGCGCCGCTCATCACGCCGCCGACGCCGATGATGGGATAGCCCGCCGGCAGCGCCGCGCGCAGCAGGCGGATCACGCGGTTGCTGGCCTCGAACACCGGCGCGCCGGACAGCCCGCCGGCCTCGTCCGCATGCGCGAGGCCCTGCACCTGCTCGCGGGCGATGGTGGTGTTGGTGGCGATGACGCCGTCGATGCCGTTGGCCGTCAGCGTGCGGGCGATGACGGCGACCTGGTCTTGCTCCAGGTCCGGCGCGATCTTCACGAACATCGGCACGCGGCGGCCGTTTTGCGCGTCGAGCTGCTGCTTGCGCCGCTGCAGCGCGCCGAGCAGCGCGTCCAGCGCTTCGTCGCCCTGCAGCGCGCGCAGGTTCTTGGTGTTGGGGCTGGAGATGTTGACGGTCACGTAGTCGGCATGCGGGTGCACGCCCTCCAGGCCGGCCAGGTAGTCGTCCGCCGCGCGCTCGATGGGCGTGGCGGCGTTCTTGCCGATGTTCAGGCCCAGGATGCCGCCGGCCGCCCGGAAGCTGTGCGCGCGCTTCACGTTGGCGACGAAGCTCGCCAGCCCCTCGTTGTTGAAGCCCAGCCGGTTGATCAGCGCGTTGGCCGCGGGCAGGCGGAACATGCGCGGCCTGTCGTTGCCGGGCTGGCCCTGGGGCGTGACCGTGCCGACCTCGATGAAGCCGAAGCCCATCGCGCCCAGGCCGTCGATGCAGCGGCCGTTCTTGTCCAGCCCGGCGGCCAGGCCGACGCGGTTGGGGAAGCGCAGGCCGGCGACGTTCACCGGGTCGCTGATGCGGCTGCCGCTCCACAGGCACTGGGCGGGCGTGTTCTGCAGCCGCGCGATGGCGTTCAGCGTCAGCTCGTGGGCGTGCTCGGCGTCCAGGCCGAACAGCAAGGGGCGGGCGAGGGCGTAGGGGATCAGGGGCATGGCGGCATTGTCTCTTCACGGTCCCAGGGCGGCAGCTCGCCCAGCTTCTCCAGCATGAAGTCGATCAGCGCGCGCACCTTGGGCGCCGGGTGGCGCGGTGCGCGGCCCGGCAGGTAGACGGCGTAGAGCGTGTCCGCGTCCGCCAGCCCGCCGACCGGCTGCCAGCCGGGCAGCACGGCGCGCAGCCGGCCGGCGCGCAGGTCGGCGCCGATGGCGTAGGTCGGCAGCACGGCCAGGCCCAGGCCGGCCAGCGCGGCGACGCGCAGCGACTCGCTGCTGTTGGCCGTCAGCCCGCTCTCGAAGCGCAGCGTGCCGCGCGTCTCCACGTCGGCCTCGCCCAACTCGGCGTGCCGGAAGCGCCAGCGGGCCGCCGCCGCCGCGTCCGGCCTGGTGAATTCCATCGGCGCCTTCAGCCTGATGTTCGTGATGATCCGGCGCGGCCAGGCGGGCCGGGTGGCGGGCCTGTTCTTCCTGGTGCCGGGGGTGTCGGCGCTGCTGGGCTTCGTGCTGCTCGGCGAGCGGCTGGCGCCGCTGGCGCTGGCGGGCTTCGGCCTGTCCGCTTGGCGGTCTGCCTGGCGGCCGCCAAGCGGTGAGAATGCCGGGCTTGCCTGGAACCCCGCGATGAAACCCCTGGACGACCCCCGCCACGACCACGAAGCCGGCTCCCGCGACGAGACCCGCGACACCACCCGCACCGACGACACCCGCATCGGCGCCGTGCGCGCGCTGATCAGCCCCGCGCTGCTGCTGGAGGAACTGCCCATCCCCGACGCGACGCTGGAGCTGGTGGAGCGCGCGCGCCAGCAGATCGGCGACGTGCTGCACGGCCGCGACGACCGGCTGCTGGTCATCGTCGGCCCCTGCTCCATCCACGACCACGACCAGGCGATGGACTACGCCCGGCTGCTCAAGGTGGCCCGCGACGAGCTGCAGCGCGAGCTGCTGATCGTCATGCGCGTCTACTTCGAGAAGCCGCGCACCACGGTGGGCTGGAAGGGCTACATCAACGACCCGCGGCTGGACGGCAGCTTCCACATGAACGAGGGCCTGCGCCTGGCGCGCCAGCTGCTGCTGGACGTGAACGGCCTGGGCCTGCCGGCCGGCACCGAGTTCCTGGACCTGCTGTCGCCGCAGTACATCTCCGACCTGATCGCCTGGGGCGCGATCGGCGCGCGCACCACCGAGAGCCAGAGCCACCGCCAGCTCGCGTCGGGCCTGAGCTGCCCGGTCGGCTTCAAGAACGGCACCGACGGCGGCATCAAGGTCGCCAGCGACGCCGTGCTGGCCGCGAGCTCGTCGCACGCCTTCATGGGCATGACCAAGATGGGCACGGCCGCGATCTTCGAGACCCGCGGCAACCAGGACTGTCACGTCATCCTGCGCGGTGGCAAGGCGCCCAACTACGACGCCGCCTCCGTCGCCGCCGCCTGCGCGGCGCTGCGGGCCTCGGGCCTGCGCGAGCAGGTCATGATCGACTTCTCGCACGCCAACTCCAGCAAGCAGTACGAGCGCCAGGTGGACGTGGGCCGCGACGTGGCCGCGCAGATCGCCGGCGGCGACGCGCGCATCACCGGCGTCATGATCGAGAGCCATCTGCAGCCCGGCCGCCAGGACCTCGCCGAGGGCCAGACCCGTGCCGACCTCAAGCCCGGCGTGTCCATCACCGACGCCTGCCTGGGCTGGTCGCAGACCGAGCCGCTGCTGCGCGAGCTGGCCGCCGCCGTGCGCAGCCGCCGCGGCTGACGCGGCCGCCGGCCACCACCCGCCACACACGCCCCCGCCGCCCGGCGGCGCATCCGGGCCGACCCTGCCCGTCCGCCGGACGCGACGTTCGCGGCCGCCCCCGGGGCAGGCCGCATTGACAGCCCCGCCGCCTCGGTCCTATGGTCGCGTTCGCCATTGAAAGCGCTTTCAGAAAGCGCTTTCAATGTGTGCGGACGGGCGGCCGGCGGCAGTGTGCCGTCGCCTCGTTCGGGATCCATCCCATCAGAACCAGGAGACGACATGTTGAATCTGAAGACCCAGGCGGCCTTGGCCGCGCTCTGCCTGGCCGGCGCCGCCGGCGCGGCCACCGCCAACGGCCTGGCCAACGGCGGCTTCGAGACGCCCGGCGGCGACCTGGCCGCCGGCTGGCGCACCGCGCCCACGGGCAACCCGGTGGTGCTGTCCGGCGACGCCCACACGGGCGCGCACGCGGCGCTGCTGAGCGTGCCCGGCGGCTTCGGCGCGTCCACGCTGTTCCAGGACTCCTTCGCCCACGGCGGCCTGGCGCCGCTGACGGCCGCCAACGTCGGCGACACGCCGGTGCTGAGCTTCTGGGCCAAGGGCGACGTCAGCCCCACCGGCAACATCATGTTCGCGCTGAGCTACATGGGCGCCGGCGGCAGCCTGTGGAGCAGCGGCAACCAGTTCTTCCAGGGCCAGCTGGACGCCGGCGCCTGGACGCAGATCAGCTTCCAGGGCGCCGCCATCCCGGCCGGCACCACCTCGGTGTTCCTGGAGATCAACACCGCCGTCGGGCCGCTGCTGGATGGCCGCGCCAACGCCGTCGTCATCGACGACGTGCAGTTCGCGCTGGCCGCCGCCCCCGTGCCGGAGCCCGGCAGCTTCGCGCTGCTGGCGGCCGGCCTGGCCGCCGTCGGCGCCTGCGCCCGCGGCCGTCGCCGCCACGCCTGAGCCCCCCGAGGAGACAAGCCATGCAGATCCCTTCCCTGTCCCAGACCGCCGCCGCGTTGTTGCTCTGCGGCCTGGCCGCGCAGGCCGGCGCCACCGGCACCGTCGTCATCGACACCTACGGCCCCGGCGACGCGACCGACGGCTGGCCCTCCCAGCTGATGCCGGGCCAGGACCTGGCCATCGCCTTCGACATCGCCAGCGCCGCCACCATCGAGTCCATCCTCACGTCCATCGACGGCGTGGGCGGCATCACCGTCGGCATCCTGGCCCGCATCGGCAGCGTGCCCACGGCCGGCGCCTGGCTCTACAGCACCCACCTGAGCGACCCCTGGGCCAACACGCCGCTGGCGCCCGCCGGCTGGACGCTGGCCGCCGGCAGCTACTGGCTGCTGACGCAGGCCGACGCCGGCTTCGCCGGCCAGTGGCAGAGCGGCACCGACACGCCCGGCGCCGCCTGGGCCTTCTCGTCGTCCGGCGCCTGGCAGGCGGTGGACACCGGCTTCATCGGCGCGCCGGCCACGCGCATCACGGTCACCAGCGCCGTGCCCGAGCCGTCCACCTGGGGCCTGATGGCGCTGGGCGCCCTCGTCGTGGCCGGCGCCCGCGTGCGCCGCCAGCAACAACCGCAAGGATGAATGCCATGAACCGTCAATCCCTGCTGCGCGCCGCCGCCCTCGGCGCCGCGCTGCTGGCCGGCGCCGCCGCGCACGCCAGCGTCACCAGCCCCGTCATCGGCCGGCTGCTGTGGTCCGAGGAGTTCAACGGCGCCGGCCTCGACGGCGCGCTCTGGTCCAGCTACGACGGCAACGGCTGCCAGATCGGCCTGTGCGGCTACGGCAACCAGGAGCTGGAGACCTACCGCCCCGGCAACCTCGGCATCGCCAACGTGCCCTTCGAACCCGGCACGCGGGCGCTGGCGATCACGGCCCGGCGCGAGGTCGTCGGCAGCAACCAGTTCACGTCCGGCAAGATCGACTCGGCCGGCAAGGTGCAGGTCAAGTACGGGATGATCGAAATCCGCGCGGCCACGCCGTCGGTCGGCGTGGGCCTGTGGCCGGCGCTGTGGATGCTGGGCACCAGCCCGCAGGCCTGGCCGCGCAAGGGCGAGATCGACATCATGGAGCAGGGCGGCCGCCAGCCGGCCGGCCTGCCGCCGATCTCGCCGGACCAGTTCGTTGGCGCCAACGTCATCACGTTCAACGAAGCGGCCTGCGTACCCGGCAACGAGAGCTGCGCCGCGTCCACCGCCTGGCAGACCAAGAACTGGGCCACGCCCTCGCGCTCGCTGGCCAACCGCTTCGTGCTGTACCGCCTGTACTGGACCGACACGCAGATGCGCTTCACGCTGGTCGACAACGGCCGCGAGCTGGACATGTACAAGGCGCCCATCTCCACGGTCGGCTCGCCCGCGCTGCAGCAGCCGTTCTACCTGCTGATGAACATGGCCGTCGGCGGCACGTTCACCCCCGCCGCCACGCCCGCGCAGGTCACCGTGCTGCTGCCCGCGACCATGTACGTGGACTATGTGCGCGTCTACGAGCTGGACGGCCTGGGCGAGGTCAAGCTCGGCGTGGGCATCACGCCCGAGGCCGGCAGCTTCGGCGTGTTCACCGACGAGACGCCGGTCGACAACGGCCAGGCGCTCGGCGCGTCCGCGGATTTCTTCATCTGGAACACCGGCGCGATGAGCGGCGGCAGCCTGCCGCCGTTCGAAGGGGCCAACGTGCTGGCGCTGAACTACTTCGCGCCGGGCCAGTGGTTCGGTGGCGCCATCCAGTCGCGCCAGGCGCACGACATGAGCGGCTTCCGCGGCGGCCACATCAAGCTCAAGATCAAGGCGCCCGCCGACCTCGCGTTCAAGATCGGCATCCTCGACAACTACACCAACCACGGCTGGGTCACCTTCCCCGCCAACACCACCGCCTACGGCCTGGTGCGCAACGGCGAATGGGGCACGGCGACCATCCCCGTGGCCGAGATCGCCGGGCCGCTGGTCGCGCTGCAGTCGATGAACTCGCTGTTCGAGTTCCTCAGCGTCGACGGCGCCAACCCCGCCGCGCCGTTCCAGATGGCCTTCGACGACATCGTCTGGGAGTCGGGCACGGCCGGCACGCCGCGGCTGGCCGTCGCCGCCCGGGCCGCCGCCGGCAGCGGCGCGTCCGGCGCCACGCAGACCGGCGCGACGACGCTGGAGTTCGCCGCCACGGCCAGCGGCTGGGTGGATGTGCACTACAGCGTCAACGGCGGCGACACGCAGCGGGTGCGCATGCGCCAGGACGGCACGGCCAGCCGCTACACGGCCGGCGGCCTGAAGCGGGGCGACGTCGTCGAGTACCGCTTCACGGCCTGGGACGCCCGGCGCCGGGTGGCGGACGACTCGGCGGCCAGGACCCTCGTCATCCGGTAGCCGGCGGCGCGCGGATCCGGCGGCTGCTCCTGCCGCCCGATCCGCGAAAATCGGCCGCCATGAACCAAGACCAGCTCAAACAACTCGTCGGCCGCGCCGCGCTCGACCACGTGGTGCCCGGCGAGATCCTCGGCGTCGGCACCGGCTCCACGGTGGACTGCTTCATCGACGCGCTGGCGGCCAGCGGCATCGCCATCCCCGGCGCCGTGTCCAGCTCCGAGCGCTCCACGCAGCGGCTGAAGCAGCACGGCATCCCCGTGCTGGACGCGGGCGAGGTGCGGCGCCTGGCCGTCTACATCGACGGCGCCGACGAGATCGACGGCCGCGGCTTCATGGTCAAGGGCGGCGGCGCGGCGCTGACGCGCGAGAAGATCGTCGCCGACCTGGCCGAGCGGTTCGTCTGCATCGCCGACGCCTCCAAGCTCGTCACGACGCTGGGCGCCTTCCCGCTGCCGGTGGAGATCATCCCGATGGCCGCCGCGCAGCTCACGCGCCGCTTCGCCGCGCTGGGCGGCACGGCCCGACTGCGGGCCGGCGTCGTCACCGACAACGGCGGCCAGCTGCTCGACGTGACCGGCCTGGCCATCGCCGACCCGCTGGCCTTCGAGGCCGAAGTGAACCAGTGGCCCGGCGTCGTCACGGTCGGCGTGTTCGCGCGCCACAAGGCGCAGGTCTGCCTGCTGGGCGGCGCGGACGGCGTGCGGACCCTGCGCTTCTAGGCGCCGCCGCCCGGGCGCCGCGCCCGCCGCAGCGCGAAGCGCAGCGGGTCCACCGCGTCCAGCAGCCCCGCCTCCAGCGGCCGGGGCGCGCCCAGCGCCAGCGCGGCCACCAGCCGGCCGGCGAGCGCGGCCCAGGTGATGCCGCGCGACGCGAACCCGGTGCAGACGGCCAACCCCGCCAGGCGCGGCTGCAGCCGCAGCTGGCCGGCGGGCTCGCCGGGCGCGGCCAGCCCGCCGATCAGCGGCAACCGGTCGGGCGCGACCAGCCGGAACGCGACGCGGCCGGCCAGCGGTGCCGGCGGCAGCGGGCCGCCCCACCCGGCCAGCCGGGCGTAGCGCGCGAGGTTGTGCGCCTGGTCGGCCTCGCGCAGCGCGGTGTCCGGGTCGCCGTCCTGCGCGGTCGCGCCGCACCACACGCCGCCCCGGCCGTCGGCGATGGCGTAGCCCTCGCCCGCGACGGGCAGGGCCGGGCACCAGGGCGCGTCCGCGAGGTGGGTGAGCTGGCCGCGCTGGACGGCCAGCTCCGCGGCCAGCGGCACGTCCAGGCCCGCCAGCAGCGGCAGCGCCGCGTGCCCGCCGGCCAGCACGACCAGCGGCGCCTGCGCGATGACGGCGCCGCCGCCGTCCAGCAGCTGCCAGCCGTCCGCCCCACGGCGCAGCGCGGCGACGGCGGTGTGCGGCCGTAGCGTGGCGCCGCTGGCGGCCAGCATCGCGCGTACATAGGCGGGCGGGTCCAGCGCGCCGCCGCCCGGGTAGTGCCAGGCAGGGCAGGGCAGCGCGGTGCCGGCGCGCCGGGCGGCCTCGGCGGCCGGCAACGGCGCCACGTAGCCGGCCGCGCCGGCCATGGCGTCCGGCGGCATCCGGGTTTCGAGCCGCAGCAGGCCGTGCTGGTGCGGCAGGCCCAGCTCGCGCAGCAGCGCTTGCGTGGCCAGCGCGGCCGCGCGGTTGAAGCGCGCATGCGGGCCGTCGTCGGGGTTCACGGTGCCGTGGAACAGGCCGGCCGGGTTGCCGGAGCTGGCCTGGGCCGGGCCGGGCAGCGCCTCGACGACGGTGCAGGCCACGCCCTCGCGCGCCAGCGCCAGCGCGCAGGCGGCGCCCGCGAGCCCGGCGCCGACGATGACGGCGTGCCGCGCGTCCGGCGCCAGCGGCGCGCGGCCCGGCGGGGGCGGCGGCAGGTGGCGCGGCGCGAAGCGGGCGGCCGTCATCTCCGGCTTGTTGGCGAAGCCCGGTGCCAGCCGCACGTCGAAGCCGGCCGCCGCCAGCACGCGGCGCATCGGCCGGTTGATGCTCCAGGTCGCCGCCGTCGTGCCGGGCACGGCGTGGCGGGCCAGGCTTTTCAGCAGCCACTCGTCCCACAGGTCCGGGTTGCGCAGCGGCGCGAAGCCGTCCAGGTAGAGCGCGTCCGCCGGCAGCACCAACTGCCGCGCCAGCTCGCGGGCGTCGCCCAGGCCCAGCAGCAGCGTGACGCGGCCGCCGTCGAAGTCCAGCGCGTGCAGCCCGGCGGTCAGCGGCGGCCAGCGCTCGACGAGCCGGGCGGCCAGGTCGGGCAGCGGGCTGGCCGCGTGCGCGCGGGCCAGGTCCTCGCGGCGCAGCGGATGCTTTTCGACGCTGACGAACACCAGCCGCTCGCAGCGCGCCGGATCCTGCCGCCAGGCGTCCCAGGTGGCCAGGAAGTTGTTGCCCAGGCCGAAGCCCGTCTCCAGCACGACGAAGCGGCGCCGCCCCTGCCAGCGCCCGGGCAGGCCGCTGCCGGCGATGAACACGTGCCGGGCCTGCGCCAGCGCGCCGGCGCGCGCGTGGTAGACGTCGCCGAAGGCCGGCGCGGACGGCGCGGCGGGGTCGGAGAAATCGACCTCGGCGGGCGTGACGGCGGGGGATTTCATGCTCAGCGGGCCACGCGCAGCAGGCGCCGCGCGAGCAGCCCGCGCAGATCGCGGCGCACGTCGCAGACGATGTGGACGTAGACGATGCCAGCGGCCGGCTCGTAGATGAGCCGGTTCTTGCCCGAGACGATCTGGCGGTAGCGGTCGCTGCCGAGGTCGGCGAGTTCGTCGGGCACGGCGCCCGAGAGCGGGAAGGCCTTGAGCGTGTCGGACGAGGTGCGCAGCCGGGCCAGTGTGTCCTGCCAGGCCAGCGGGCCGAATTTGCCGACGACGTAGCGGCGGATGTCGCGCAGGTCCTGCTCCGCGCCGGGCAGGAAGACCAGCCTCACGCGCTGTCGTCCCGTTCCAGGTCGGCGAACACCGCGTCGGCGTCGCGGAAGCGGCCCGCGTCGATGTCCTGCTGGCCCAGGGCCAGCAGCTTCAGCAGGGCGAGGGTTTCCTGCTGGCTCTCGTAGGCATGCACGTCCATGACGATCAGCCGCGCCTCGCCGTTCTGGGTGATGAGCAGGGGCTCGCCGGAGTCGGCGATGTCGTTGGCGATGCTGGCCGCGTGGCTCTTCAGGTAGCTGATGGGTTTGACTTGGGCGGAGAGCATGGCGGTGCGGGTGGAATTGATTCTGGACTGAATATAGTCCAAATACGGTCCGGAAATTGAATCATCCAGCGCCGGAGGCCAGCCAGGCGACCCATCCGCCGCCCAGCAACAGCGGCAGCCCCAGTGCCGGGATCACGAAGCGCGCGAAGCGCCAGCCGCCCGCCGCGACGGCCGTGAGCGCGCGCGTGCCGCTGTTGCAGGCGAAGGCCAGCAGCAGGCCGAACAGGGCCTGGTGGATGCCGATGCTGCCGGCCGCCTGCAGGCCGGCCAGCGACGCGATCGGGGCATGCACGTCGGCGAAGGCGGCCAGCGCGACGGCGCCGTAGAGGCCGCCGTCGCCGAAGTGCGCGCGCGCCCAGCTCACCGCCACGGCCACCGCGCTCAGGATCAGCGCCAGCAGCAGCGCCTCGCGCAGCCGCAGCGGGCCGCGCCGGTCGCTGGCGCCGGCCGCCGCGGCGCCCGCCTGTTCGGTGCGCCGGGAGCGCCGCGCCAGCAGCAGCCCGAGGCTGCCGCACAGCGCCACGCCGAGCAGGCTGATCGGCAGCAGCGCCAGCGCCGCGTCGGGCGCCATCGCGAACAGCATGGCCTGGGCCAACAGCCAGGTCGCGCAGGTGGACAGCACGGCGCCCGCCGCGCAGGCGAGCGCGATGCCGGGCTCGCGGCGGGCGCGCGCGCCCAGGGCCGCGATGGTGGCCGTGCTGGACACCAGCCCCGACAGCAGGCCCGACAGCGCCAGCCCCGCCTGCGGGCCGGCGGCCCGCAGCGCGACGTGGCCCACGGCCTGCAGCGCCAGCAGCAACAGCATCAGCCCCAGCAGCGAATTCGCCTTCATGCCGGCCAGCCAGGGCAGCGGCTGCTGCGGCATCAGCGGCAGCACCACCAGCGCCAGCGCGCCGAGCAGCAGGCCGTCGTGCAGCTCCTCCTCGCGCAGCACCTGGGTGGCGAAGCGGTGCAGCCGCGTGCGCGCGGCCAGCAGCGCGGTCACGACGACGGCGGCCGGCGAGCCCAGCAGCGGCGCGGTGACGCACAGCGCGCCGATCAGGTAGGTCACCAGCAGCGAGATCTCGGTCGTCAGGCCGGGGTCGCGGCTGCGCACATAGGCCAGCGCGACCAGCGCCGTGACCGCCAGCGCGCCCACCGGCACCAGCCCCGGCAGGTCCAGCGCCTGGGCCAGCGCGCCGCCCAGCGCGGCCAGCGTGAAGGTGCGCAGGCCGGCCGGCTCGCGGTGCGGGCCGCGCTGCTTGTGGCGCTCGCGCTCCAGCCCGATCAGCAGCCCGCTGCCGAGCGCGGCGGCCAGGCCGAAGAGCAGCTCGCCCGGGACGCCGAAGGCCTGGTCCGGCAGGGCCATCACCAGCCGACCGTCTCGCCGTGCTGCGGCACGCGCACCGGCCAGCCGAGTTCGTCCTGGATGCGCACGCGCAGCGCATCGGCGGCGGCGGGCTCGCCGTGGACGACGTAGACCTGCTCCGGCGGGCGCGGCAGCGCGCGCAGCCACTGCAGCAGGCCGTGGGCGTCGGCATGGCCGGAGAAGCCGTCGAGGTGGCTGATCTCGGCGTTGACCGGCACCCAGCGGCCGCGGATCTTGACCTCGCGCTCGCCCGCCACCATGCGCGCGCCGCGCGTGCCGCCGGCCTGGAAGCCGGGGAAGGCGATGTGGTGCTGCGGCTGCGGCGCCAGCGTCTCCAGGTAGTTCAGCACGCGGCCGCCGGTGGCCATGCCGCTGGCCGAGATGACCACGGCGGGCCGGGCGCGCGGCGCGGCCAGGCTGGCGGCGAGCTTGAGGCTCTGCGCCTGCTTGGTGACGTAGCGCACGCGGTCGGTCAGGCCGCGGGCCTCGCTGGCGGAGATGCGCAGCAGCCGGGCGTGCTTGAGGGTCAGCTCGGTGGCCTGCTCGGCCATCGGGCTGTCCAGCCAGATCGGCACCTCCAGCGGCAGCTCGCCGGCACGGCGCAGCCGCTGCAGCACCAGCAGCAGCGACTGCGCGCGGCCGACGGCGAAGCTGGGCAGCAGCACCGAGCCGCCGCGCTTGAACGTGGTGCGCAGGATCTGCGCGAGCCGGGCTTGCGCGTCCTCGGGCGGGTGCAGGCGGTTGCCGTAGGTGGACTCGACCAGCACCACGTCGGCCGCCGGCGGCACCTGCGGCGTGGGCATCAGCAGGTCGCCGGCGCGGCCCAGGTCGCCGGAGAACAGCAGCGAGCGGCCGCCGTGGCGCACGTGGATGGACGCGGCGCCCAGCAGGTGGCCGGACGGCGTGAAGCGCACTTCGGTACCGCCCAGCGTGAGGCGGCCGTCGCGCGGCAGCGCGGCGAACTGCCCGAGCGTGGCCTCGGCCTCGCGCACGCCGTACAGCGGCAGGGCCTTGTCGTGGCGGCTGGAGCCGTCCCGGTTGGCGCGGCGGGCGTCTTCCTCCTGCAGGTGGGCGCTGTCGCGCAGCAGCACCTCGCACAAGTCGCGCGTGGCCGCGGTCGCGTAGATCGGGCCCTTGAAGCCCTGGCGGCGCAGCGCGGGCAGGTAGCCGCAGTGGTCCAGGTGGGCGTGGGACAGCAGCACGGCGTCGAGCTGCGTGGCGGGCGCGCCGAGCGCCATCCAGTTGCGTTCGCGCAGCGCCTTGTAGCCCTGGAACAGGCCGGCATCCAGCAGCAGGCGCTGCTCGCCGAGCGTCAGCAGGTGGCGCGAGCCGGTGACGGTGTCGGCGGCGCCGAGGAAGGTGAGCTTCATGCGGTTTCCAGGGAAGGCGAGGCGGCCGATTCCAGCATCTTCACGGCCGGGTGTGCTTGAGCCAGCGCAAGCGGGCGCGTGCCGGCCGCGAGGCGGTGGGTTCAGGCATCGCCGGCCTGCGCGTCGGCCTCGGCCAGCAGCGTTTCGCAGCAGGCCGCCAGCAGCGCCTGCAGCCGGGCGGGCCGCTGGGCCGGCTCGCCGTGGAAGGCGGCGACCCAGTCCTGCGCGTCCGCCGCGGCCCGCACGCGGGCCGGGTCCAGCGCCAGGCCGCGCTGCAACTGCCATTCGCCCAGCAGCTCGGCGGCGCGCCGCGGCGCGGCCTCGGCGAGCGCGGCATCGGCACTGGCGCTGCGCTGCTCGCGGCGCCGGGCGGTCCATTCCGTCAGGCCCGCGCCGGCCATGCCGCCCACCACGGCGCCGACCAGCGCACCGGCCCCGAGCGACAGGCCGCCGCTGGCCAGGTCCGCGCCCAGGCCGGTGGCCGCGCCGCTGAGCGCACCGCCGAGCACGGTGTTGCGCGCCTTGTGGGGCAGGGCGGGGCCGGCCGGCACGGCGGGCAGCGGCTCGCCCAGCGGCGCCAGCGCGCGCGCCATGGCCTGCTGGGCCAGTGCCTCGTGCTCGCGCAGCGGTGCCTCCCAGGCGCGCAGCAGGCGCTGCCAGGCCGGCTGCAGCGCGGCGGGCCAGCGCGCGCCGAGCGCGCGCAGCTGGCGCCGCTCGGCCGGCCAGCCCGCGGGCAGCGGGGCGGCGGCCGTCAGGCTGGCGTCGAAGGCCGGGGCCGGCGCGCCGGCCAGCCGGCGCCAGGCCCGCTCGGGCCAGGACGCGGGCGGCGCGCCGGGGGCGGCGTCCCCGACCGTGACCCACAGCCGGTCGCCTTCGGGGCTGTCGAGGCGCTCGCCCGGCTCGCCCAGCAGCCGGCCGGCCCACAGCCGCTGCGGGTCCAGCACCAGCAGGCGCAGGTCGCAGGCGCTGCCGCTGCGGGTCGCCAGCGGCAGCGCGCGCGCCAGGCGCCGGCCGCGCAGGCCGGCGGCGAGCGCGAGCAGCAGCCGCGGCAGCGCGACCAGGGCGACGGTGGCGGCCAGCAGGTGCAGCCAGTCGGCCGCCCGGGCGGTGGCTGGCTGCAGCGCGCCGTGGCGCAGCGGCGTGACGTCGGGCACCGCGCGGCCGGTGAGCCAGGACGCGGGCGCCAGCAGCGTGTCGGCGAAGCGCTGCACGGACGCGGCGTCCAGGTAGGTGCTTTCCCAGCCGATCAGGAATTCATGGCTGACGGCGCGCAGGTAGAGCCCGGCGACCAGGCCCAGGCTCAGGCCGAGCAGGCCGGCGTGCCACAGCAGCGCGGCGCGCGCGCCCTGCAGCGGCGCGCTCAGCCGCCACCAGTGCGCCAGCGCGGCTGCGGCGCGCCCGCGCACCCGGCGCGCCAGCAGCCAGCGCCACAGCGCCGGGCTGCGGTCGCCGCCGCGCGGGCCGAGGCCCTGCCAGGCCGCCCAGGCCGCGAGCAGCCCGTAGCCCAGCAGCTGCAGCGCCAGCACCCCCCACAGCGGCAGCGCCAGCAGGTTGAGCTGGCGGCCGCCCAGCCGGTCCATCGCCAGACCGAGGGCCAGGCCCAGCAGGCCGGCGGCCACCGGCCAGGCGCCCGACCACAGGCGCCGTTCGAGCAGCGCCGCGAGCCGCTCGTCGCGCTCGCCCAGGCGCCGCGCGGCATGGCGGGCGCGCGCCAGGCGGAAGTCGGCCGGCGCCTCGGCGCGCGCCTGCTGCGTGGCCCAGCGCGCGTCGTCGGTGGACCACAGCGCCTCCAGCCCGCTGGACTCGGCCCAGTCGAGCAGCGCCACGCGCCGCGCGTCGGGCTCGGCGGCGGCGAAGGGGCGGGCGTGCGGGGCGTCTTGCATGCGCGAGCGAGTCTAGGGGTGTGCCGCCCAGAAAAAACGGCCTGCCCCGCGAGGGACAGGCCGCGAGGCGCGGGCGGGTGCGTGCTCAGCGCTTGGGCTGGGTCAGGCGCGGGCCGTTGTTGTGGCGGGGCGTGCCGCCGTCGCGGCCGGGCTGGCCCTGCGGCTTGGGCGCGGTGCGGGCGCCGCCGTGGCCGGTGTGGGCCTGGGGCTTGCCGCCGCCACCCCCGCCGCCGGCGCGGCCGCCTTCACGCGGGCCGCCACGGCCACCGCCGCCGCCACCGCCACCGCCACCGCCACCACCGGGCCGGCCGCCGCGGCCGGCGTGCTGCGGCGGGTTGGGGTTGCGGCCCCGGCTGCCGTTCGGGTTGAGCACGGTGCGGCCCAGCACGATGGGCTCGGCGCGCTCGTTCGGGTCGGGCGCGAAGCCGGGCACGATCTCCTTCGGGATCTCGCGCTTGATCAGCTTCTCGATGTCGCGCAGGAAGCCGTTCTCGTCCACGCAGACCAGGCTGACCGCCTCGCCCTGCGCGCCGGCCCGGCCGGTGCGGCCGATGCGGTGGACGTAGTCCTCCGGCACGTTGGGCAGCTCGAAGTTGACGACGTGGGGCAGTTGGTCGATGTCGATGCCGCGGGCGGCGATGTCGGTGGCGACCAGGCAGGTCAGCTCGCCGGACTTGAAGTCCGCCAGCGCCTTGGTGCGCGCGCCCTGGCTCTTGTTGCCGTGGATGGCCATCGCGCTGATGCCGTTGTCGTTCAGGTAGTCGGTCAGCCGGTTGGCGCCGTGCTTCATGCGCGTGAACACCAGCACCTGGTGCCAGTCGCCGCCCTTGATCAGGTGGACCAGCAGCTCCTTCTTGCGCTCGCGGCCCACCGGGTGGACCTTCTGCGCGATCTGGTCGTTGGTCTGGTTGCGGCGGGCCACCTCGATGAGGGCCGGCTGGTTCAGCAGCCGGTCGGCCAGGGCCTTGATGTCGTCGCTGAAGGTGGCGCTGAACAGCAGCGACTGCTTCTGCGCCGGCAGCAGCGCCAGCACCTTCTTGATGTCGTGGATGAAGCCCATGTCCAGCATGCGGTCGGCTTCGTCCAGCACCAGGATCTCGACCTTGGAGAGGTCCAGGTTGCCCAGGCCCGCGTGGTCCAGCAGGCGGCCGGGCGTGGCGACGAGGATGTCCACGCCGTCACGCAACTTGTTGACCTGCGGCTGCATGCCGACGCCGCCGAACATGACCATGCTCTTGAGCTGCGGCAGGTATTTGCCGTAGGTCTGCACGCTTTCCTCGACCTGCGCGGCCAGCTCGCGGGTGGGCGTCAGCACCAGCGCGCGGATGGCCGGTCGGCCGCGCTTGTCCAGCGTGCGCTGGCCGGCCTGCAGCCGGTGCAGCATCGGCAGCGTGAAGCCGGCGGTCTTGCCGGTGCCGGTCTGGGCGCCGGCCATCAGGTCGCCGCCCTTCAGCACGGCGGGAATGGCCTGGGCCTGGATGGGGGTGGGGGTGGTGTAGCCGGCGTCGGCGATGGCCTTGAGCAGCGGCGCTGCCAGGCCCAGGGTGTCGAAACTCATCGAATCCTAGAAAAGGGGAGGGCACGCCGAGAAAATCACCGGGGCTCGCCGTGCCGCCGGGGAGGCGGGCACCAGTCTTCGGGCGAGCCAGGCCGCGTGCGGGGCTGCTGAAAAATGAAACGCCGCGCAAGACTGAGGGCGCGGCGTCGGGGAGCATTGTAGCCGGCCCACCCGCGCGGGGTCCGTACACTCGCACCGCCGCGCCTGCTGGCGGCGTTTTCCTTGCGCATGTATTCCCGCCGTTTCCTGTTGACCTGCCTGCTGTCGCTGGCCTGCTTCGCGCGCCCGGCGCTGGCGGGCGAGGCGGCGCGCCAGCTCGCCCAGGCGGAAAGCGGCCTGGACACGCCCGAGCTGGTCGCCGCGATCCTCGGCTACACGGTGTGGCCCGGGGCGGCCGACCGCAGCCTGACGCTGTGCGTCAGCCGCACGGCGGCCGAGGCGGGGGCGATCCTGGCGCTGGCGGGCGGCCCCCGCGTGCGCTGGCCGCTGCAGGGCCGCAGCATCGACGCGGATGCCGCGCCGGCCGCGGGCTGCGACATCGTCTATTTCGAGGGCTGGGAGCCGCAGGCTCAGCGCGAGGTGCTGCGCGGGCTGGCCGGGCGGCCGGTGCTGAGCATCGGCCGCGGCCACGAGTTCTGCAGCGACGGCGGGCTGTTCTGCCTGGCGACCGGCGCGGCCGGGCAGCGCTTCGAGGTCAACCTGGACGCGGTGGCGCGCAGCGGGCTGCGCGTGAACCCGCAGGTGCTGCGGCTGGCGCGGCCGCGCGGGGCGGGGCGCTCATGAGCGGTGCGGAGCTGCCGACGCTGGCGGCGCTGTTGCGCCGGGGCCAGTTGCGCGTCGCGTGGGTGACGCTGCTGGCGGTGGGCGCGGTGCTGACGGTGGGCATGCTGATGTCGCTGCGGGGCTCGCAGCTGCGCAGCCTGGACCTGGTGGCGCGCGCGATCGCCTATTCCGGCGAGGCCGCCGTCGTGTTCCGCGACGCGGGCGCGGCCGGCGAGTTGCTGGCCGAGGTGGCCGAGCGCGAGCAGCTGGCCGGCGCGCGCATCGTGCTGGAGGACGGGGCGGAGCTGGCGGCGCGCGAGCGCGGCGGGCGCGCGCCGCTGCTGGAGGGCTGGGTGGAGACGCTGCTGCCGCTGCAGGCCGGCGCCGAGGTGCGCTCCCAGGGGCGCCGGCTGGGGCGGGTGGAGCTGCGCGGCGACGGCGCGCCGCTGATGCGCGCGCTCGCCGGGGCGCTGGCCGTCGTGCTGGCCGGCATGGCGCTGAGCGGCCTGGTGGCGCTGCGCGCGGCGCGCCGGCTGACGTCGCGGCTGGAGGCGCCGCTGCGCGAGCTGGCGGCGCAGTCGCGCGCGATCCACGCCCAGCGCGCCTTCGGCCGGCGCGCCCATGGCGGCGGGGTGCGCGAGATCGCGGCGCTGGCGGACGACTTCAATGCGCTGCTGGACGAGGTGCAGGCGCGCGAGGCGGAGCTGCTGGGCCGCCACGCGGAGCTGCAGTCCGCGCACGACAGCCTGGCGCAGCAGGCCCGCCAGGACGCGCTGACCGGCGTGGCCAGCCGCACCCATTTCCGGCAGTGCCTGCGCGATGCGGTCGAGCGTGCCCGCGGCGGCGGCGCCGGGCTGGGGCTGCTGTTCATCGACGCGGACGGCTTCAAGCGCATCAACGACGAGCATGGCCACGAGGTCGGCGACCGGGTGCTGGTGGCGGTGGCGCAGCGCCTGTCCGCGGCGGTGCGCGAGCACGACCTGGTGGCCCGCCTGGGCGGCGACGAGTTCGTCGTGCTCGTGCAGCCGCTGCGCCACGCCGACGACGCGCGCCGCATGGCGCTGCAGATCGAGCAGGCGGTGGCCGCGCCGGTGCCGCTGGACGGCGCGGCGGTGCTCAGCGTGACGCCCGGCGTCAGCGTGGGCGTGGCCGTCTACCCCGAACATGGCGACAGCGCGGAGGCTCTGCTGCGCGCCGCCGACGATGCGATGTACCGGCGCAAGCGCGCCCCGACACCATGAAGACTTTCCGCCGACGTTTGCTGTTTCCCGCCCTGGCCCTGCTGGCCCTGGGCGCCTGCCGGCAGATGCCGCCGCTGCCGGCCGCCGAGCCGGCGCCCTGGACGCCGGCCCAGGTGCAGGCCTTCCGCGCGCTGGGCTTCGTGTCCACGGGGGAGGACGCCTGGTCGCTGAACCTCGCCACCAGCCTGCTGTTCGACTTCAACGCCGAGCAGCTCAAGCCGGCGCAGCGCGAGCAGCTCGCCCGGGTCGGCCGCGCGCTGGCCGAGGTGGGCGTGCGCGGCCTGCGTATCGAGGGCCACACGGACAACGTCGGCGACGCCGAGTACAACCGCCGCCTGTCCGAGCGCCGGGCCGGCGTCGTCGCACACGTGCTGGCCGGCGCGGGGCTGTCGCCCGAGCACCTGCCCACGCAGGGCTTCGGCAGCGCCAAGCCGATCGCCGACAACGCGACCGAGGCCGGCCGGGCCCAGAACCGCCGCGTCGTGCTGATCGCGCCAGCCTTCTAGCGAGCTCTGCGACAATGCCGGCCGCTGTGCGGACCCGGTCCCCTGGACCGGGTCCGCACTCGCCTTTCTGAACGACTTCAACTCCCCGCGCACCATGGCCCAGTACGTCTTCTCGATGAACCGCGTCAACAAGACGGTTCCCCCCAAGCGCCACATCCTCAAGGACATCTCGCTGAGCTTCTTCCCCGGCGCCAAGATCGGCGTGCTGGGCGTGAACGGCTCCGGCAAGTCCACGCTGCTGAAGATCATGGCCGGCGTGGACAAGGAGTACGAGGGCGAGGCCGTGCCGATGCCCGGCATCAAGATCGGCTACCTGGAGCAGGAGCCCAAGCTCAACCCCGAGCAGACCGTGCGCGAGGCGGTGGAGGAGGGCATCGGCGGCGTGCTGGCCGCGAAGAAGCGGCTGGACGAGGTCTATGCCGCCTACGCCGAGCCGGACGCCGACTTCGACGCGCTGGCCGCCGAGCAGGGCGAGCTGGAGGCCATCATCGCCGCCGCCGGTTCCGAGAACACCGACCTGCAGCTGGAACTCGCCGCCGACGCGCTGAACCTGCCGCCCTGGGACGCCGTCATCGGCGTGCTGTCCGGCGGCGAGAAGCGCCGCGTCGCGCTGTGCCGGCTGCTGCTGTCCAAGCCCGACATGCTGCTGCTGGACGAGCCCACCAACCACCTGGACGCCGAGTCGGTGGAATGGCTGGAGCAGTTCCTGCAGCGCTTCCCGGGCACCGTCGTCGCGATCACCCACGACCGCTACTTCCTCGACAACGCCGCCGAGTGGATCCTGGAGCTGGACCGCGGCCACGGCATCCCGTGGAAGGGCAACTACTCCGACTGGCTGGACCAGAAGGAACGCCGCCTGGAGCAGGAGCAGAAGAGCGAGGACGCCCGCGCCAAGGCGATGAAGGAAGAGCTGAAGTGGGTGCGCTCCAACGCCAAGGGTCGCCAGGCCAAGAGCAAGGCGCGCCTGGCCCGCTTCGAGGAGCTGAGCGACGTCGAGTACCAGCAGCGCAACGTGACGAACGAGATCTTCATCCCCGTCGCGGAGCGCCTGGGCAATGAGGTCATCGAGTTCGAGAACGTCAGCAAGAGCTTCGGCGACCGCGTGCTGATCGACAACCTGAGCTTCAAGGTGCCGGCCGGCGCCATCGTCGGCATCATCGGCCCGAACGGCGCCGGCAAGTCGACGCTGTTCCGCATGCTGCAGGGCGTGGAGCAGCCGGACAGCGGCAACGTCAAGATCGGCAAGACCGCCAAGCTGGCCTTCGTGGACCAGAGCCGCGCCAGCCTGGAGGCCGACAAGACCGTCTGGGAGGACGTCTCCGGCGGCCTGGACAACATCACGGTCGGCAAGTTCGTGATGCCCAGCCGCGCCTACCTCGGCCGCTTCAACTTCAAGGGCAACGACCAGCAGAAGCTGGTGGGCTCGCTGTCCGGCGGCGAGCGCGGCCGCCTGCACCTGGCCAAGACGCTGGCCCAGGGCGGCAACGTGCTGATGTTGGACGAACCGTCCAACGACCTCGACGTCGAAACCCTGCGCGCGCTGGAAGAGGCGCTGCTGGAGTTCGCCGGCTCGGCCATGGTCATCAGCCACGACCGCTGGTTCCTGGACCGCATCTGCACCCACATCCTGGCCTGCGAGGGTGACTCGCAGTGGTTCTTCTACGACGGCAACTTCCACGAGTACGAGGCCGACAAGAAGAAGCGCCTGGGCGAGGAGGGCGCGCGGCCCAAGCGCATGCGCTTCAAGCCGATCAAGTAAGGCGACGACGGGACACAGTTCTTTACCCCGTCCCCAACGACCGCTCACAGGCCCGCTGGAAGATACCCATCACCCCCTTCGTTCCAGGAGACCCGTGATGAAAGCCTTCCAGATCCAGAACCTGTTGCGCGTCGGCACCGTGGCGGCCGCGCTGGCCGTCGCCGGCGTGGCGGCGCATGCCCAGCCGGGCGGCCATGGCGGCCCTGGCCGGGGCGGCCCGTCGGCGATGATGGAGCGCGGCTTCGGGCATGACGCCCGGCTGGACTACATGCTCGACGTCGCCAACGCGAGCGACGCCCAGCGCAGCCAGATCGCCGCGATCTTCAAGGCCGCGCGCCAGGATCTCGCCGGCCAGCGCGACGCCGGCCGCAAGCTGCATGAGCAGATGGCCGCGCTGCTGGCCGCGCCCACCCTCGACGCTGCCGCCATCGAGGCCACGCGCGCGCAGATGAGCGCCCAGCACGACGCCGCCTCCAAGCGCCTGAGCCAGGCCCGCATCGACGCGGCCCGCGTGCTGACGGCCGAGCAGCGCGCCCGGGTCGCCGACGTGATGAAGAAGCGCCAGGCCCGCATGGACGCGCGCCAGAACGCCCGCAAGGACGGCGACCGCAAGGACGCCCGCAAGCACGCCGACCACAAGGGCTGAGGCCTCGCCGGCGCGCCGTTCTGCGATGCTTGCGTCCCGACCTGCCGGCGCGTCCGCGCGCCGGCTCCCGCTGACCCCGCCGATACCCCCGATGAGTGCCCGACTGCTGTTGATCGACGACGACGCCCGCCTGACCGGCATGGTGGGCGACTACCTGCGCGCGGCCGGCTTCGAGGTGAGCACCGCCGGCAGCCTCGCGGCCGCCCGCGACGCGCTCGCCCACGGCCGCTTCGAGCTGATCGTGCTGGACCTGATGCTGCCCGACGGCGACGGGCTGGACTTCTGCCGCTGGCTGCGCGGCGACACGCGCTGGCGCCACCAGCCGGTGCTGATGCTGTCGGCCCGCGGCGAGCCCATGGACCGCATCCTCGGCCTGGAGCTGGGCGCCGACGACTACCTCGCCAAGCCCTTCGAGCCGCGCGAGCTGCAGGCCCGCATCAAGGCCCTGCTGCGCCGGCTGGAGCCCCGCTCCGACGGCGACGAGGTGCTGAGCTTCGGCCGCCTGGAGATCGACCTCGCGGCCCGCGTGGCGCGGCTCGGCGGCAGGATCTGCGACCTCACCAGCCACCAGTTCGACCTGCTCGTCGTGCTGGCGCAAAGCCCCGGCCGCGTGCTGTCGCGCGACCAGATCATGGACGCGCTCAAGGGCCATCCGCTGGAGGCCTTCGACCGCTCCATCGACGTCCACATCTCGCGCATCCGCGCCGTCATCGAGGACGACCCCAAGACCCCCCGCCGCGTGCTGACCGTGCGCGGCGCCGGCTACGTGTTCGCGCGCAAGCAGGATGCGGACGCCGACGTCGCCTGACGGCGGCCGCCCGCAGCACGCGCGATGAAGTCGCTCTACGTCCGCATCTACCTGACGCTGGTGGCGCTGCTGCTGGCGTTCGCGTTCGGCTCGGCCTGGCTGTTCCAGCGCCACATCGAGGAAGAGCGCGGCAACGTCGAGGTGGCCGCCAGCGAGCGGCTGAACGCGATGGCCGAACTGCTGAGGCTGGCGCTGCCGCCGCCCACGGCGCCGCGCGCCGCGCAGGCCGAGGTGTTCGCCGACTGGGCGCAGCGCCTGCGCATGCCGCTGGCGCTGGAGGACACGGACGGCCGGCGCATCGGCGCGACGCCGATGTTCCTGCGCCGGATGGACGACGCGGGCGCCATCATCATCACCGCCAGCCTGGGCGACGGGCGCAGCCTGGAGATGGTGCGCACCGTGCGCCCGCCCGGCCCGCAGGCCGGCGCCGCGCCGGACGCCGGCGGCAGGCCGGGTGCGCGGGCGGCGCGCTCGCCGCGCGCCGATGAAGGCCCCTGGACCGGCCCGTGGCTGCGCCGCCCGGTGTCGCCCGGCGCGCCGGGCGTGTCGACGCTGGCCGTCGTGCTGCTGCTGCTGTTCGTCGGCGTGGCTGCCGGCGCCTACCCGGTGGTGCGCCGGCTGACGCGCCGGCTGGAGGCGCTCAAGCGCGGCGTCGAGCAGTTCGGCGCCGGCCAGCTGGCCCACCGCGTGGACGACAGCGGCCGCGACGAGGTGGCCGCGGTGGCGGCCAGCTTCAACCAGGCCGCCGCGCGCATCGAGACGCTGCTGCGCTCGCACCAGACGCTGCTGGCCAACGCCAGCCATGAGCTGCGCTCGCCGCTGGCGCGGCTGAAGATGGCCTTCGCCATGTTGGACGAGGCCGCGCCCGCCCAGCGCGAACGGCTGGTGCGCGAGATCGACGTCAACATCGCCGAACTGGACACGCTGGTCGAGGAGGTGCTGCTGGCCAGCCGGCTGGAGGCCGGCAGCGCGGTGGACGAAAGCGCGCCGGTGGACCTGCTGGGCCTGGGCGCCGAGGAGGCCGCGCACGCCGGCGCCGCGTTCGAGCCCGGCACGGAGTCCGCCCGCCTGGACGGCCAGGAACGCCTGCTGCGCCGCGCGCTGCGCAACCTGCTGGAGAACGCGCGCCGCTACGGCGGGCCGGACGTGGAGCTGGCGCTGCGCCCGGTGGCCGGCGGCTACGAATACGAGGTGGCCGACCGCGGCGGCGGCGTGCCGGCCGCGCTGCGCGAGCGCATCTTCGAGCCCTTCTACCGCCTGCCCGGCCATGCCGAGATGGCCGGCGGCGTGGGCCTGGGGCTGAGCCTGGTCAAGCAGATCGCCGAGCGCCACGGCGGCAGCGTGCGCTGCCTGGCCCGGGACGGCGGCGGCAGCCGCTTCGTGCTGTTCCTGCCGGCGCGGGGGCGCTGACCGCGCCCGCGCTAGCGGTTCGCGTCGAACACCCGCTTGAGCAGCAGCCCGAGCAGCAGCGCGGCGGCCAGTAGCCCGGCCGTGGCCGCCTGCCAGAAGCCCACGGCGCCGACGCCGTGCGGGCCGAAGGCGAGGACATAGCCGCCGCCGATGCCCAGGCCCCACAGCGCGATGACGTAGATGACCATCGGCAGCGTCGCCACGTGGTAGGCGCGCAGCAGGTGGGCCGCCACCGTCTGCAGCGCGTCGCCGAGGTGGAAGAACCAGACCCACACCAGCAGCGGCAGCGCCGCGGCGGCGGCCTCGGGATTGGCCGTGTAGAGCGCCACGATGGGCTCGCGCGCCAGCGCGACGGCGGCGCCCACCGTGGCCGCCACCAGGGCCGCCAGCACCATCGCATGCCGGCCGACGGTGCGCGCCTCGCGCCGCTCGCCCGCGCCCAGGTGCTGGGCCACCAGCGTCAGCGCGGCCATGGCCAGTGCGAGCGCGATCATGAACATCATCGCCACCAGGTTGACGGCGATCTGGTGCCCGGCCACCGGCGTGGCGCCCAGCCGGGCGATGAAGAAGGCCATGAAGGTGAAGCCGGTCACCTCGACCAGGATGGAGCCGCCCATCGGCAGGCCCAGGCGCACCAGGCCCCAGAGCGCCGCGCCGTCGGGCCGCACCTGCCACAGCGCGGGGATGCGGAAGGGCCGGTAGAAGGCGTCGCGCCGCAGCAGCCACAGCGCCGCCAGCGCCTGCGCGCCCATCGCGATCGCGGTGGCCCAGCCGCAGCCGGCCACGCCCAGCGCCGGCAGCGGGCCCCAGCCGAATACCAGCAGCGCGTTCAGCGGCACCTTGGCGGCCAGCCCGGTGAGCTGCATGGCCATGACGGCCTTGGGCCGGCTCACGGCCGTGGCGAAGCCGCGGAAGGCGCTGAACAGCAGCGCCGCCGGCAGCGCGAAGGCCTCGGGGCGGGTGTAGGCGCGCACCTTGGCGGCCTGGGTGGCGTCGAGCTCGGCGAGCCAGATGAAGGGGTCGGGGAACCACAGCGCCAGGCAGCCCGGGACGCACAGCAGCACGGCCAGCCACTGCGCCTGCACGAAGCTGCGGCCGGCGGCGGGCAGGTCGCCGGCGCCGAACTGCCGCCCGGCGATGGGGCCGATGGCCAGCACCACGCCCATCAGGCCGACGAAGATGGACACATAGGCCGCCGAGCCCACGGCCAGCGCGGCCAGGTCCTGCGGGCCGACGCGGCCCATCATCAGCGTGTCCACCGTGCTGAACATCATCACGGCGAGCTGGCCGACGAGCACCGGCCAGGCCAGCGGCACCAGGCGGCGCACGCTGTCGGCGAAGCGGATCCGGCTCATGGCGAGGCCCTCTCGGCGTAGCGGTTGAAACGCCAGGCCGTGGCCTCGTGCGTGATGCGCGCCCAGACCAGGCGCTTCTCGAACGGGTCCAGCGCCGGCCAGTGCTGGACCTCGTCGAAGCTGCGGCCGCAGCCCTTGCAGACGGGGTCGCCCTGGGCGGTGGAGCAGATGGCGATGCAGGGCGAGTCCGGCGTGGTCTCGTACCAGGCCAGCCAGGCGCCCAGCGCGCGGTCACTCAGCGCGTCGACGCCGATCTCGCTGGCGCGGCGCCAGGCCAGCAGCGCATAGGCCTCGGCGAGCGCGCGCACCTCGGGCGCGGCGCTGATACCGTCCGGCGACGGCGAACGCTCGCGCCACCAGTTGATGGCGGCCTCGAGGTCGGTGACATGGATGCTTTCGGGAGTCAAGCGACCAGCCCCATTGCCGCGCGGACCTCGCGCAGCGTCTTGCGCGCGACGGCGCGGGCGCGCTCGGTGCCCACCTCCAGCGTCCACTGCACCTGGCGCGGGTCCAGCGCCGCGGCGCGTTCGCGCCAGGGCGCCTGTTCGCGCTGGACGGCCTCGATCAGCGGCTGCTTGCAGTCCAGGCAGCCGATGGCCGCGCTGCGGCAGCCGGCGTCGCAGGCGGCGAGGGTGGCGGCGTCGCTGTAGATCCGGTGCAGCGGCCACACCGGGCAGCGCGCCGGGTCGCCCGGGTCGCTGCGGCGCGCGCGCTGCGGGTCGGTGGGCATGGTGCGGATCTTGGCGGCGGTGGCCTCGGGGGCGTCGCGCATCGCGATGGCGTTGTCCGCGCTCTTGCTCATCTTGCGGCCGTCCAGCCCGGGCACGCGGGCGGTCTCGGTCAGCAGCGCCTGCGGCTCGGCGAACACGGGCGCGTTCCCGGCGTAGACGCGGTTGAAGCGCCGCGCCACCTCGCGCGTGACCTCGACGTGGGCGGCCTGGTCCTCGCCCACGGGCACGCCGGCGGGCTTGTAGAGCAGGATGTCGGCTGCCTGCAGCAGCGGGTAGCCGAGGAAGCCGTAGGTGGCCAGTTCCGGGTCGGCGGCCACCTGCTCCCGGTAGCTGGGCATGCGCGCCAGCCAGCTGGACGGCGTGCACATGGCCAGCAGCGTGAACAGCTCGGCGTGCTCGGGCATGCGGCTTTGCAGGAAGAGGGTGCAGCGCTCGGGGTCGATGCCGGCGGCCAGCCAGTCGGTGACCATCTCGTAGACATGGCGCGCCAGCGCCTCGCCGCTGGGGCGCTGCGTGGTCAGCGCATGCCAGTCGGCGACGAAGAAGAAGCCCTCGTGCGTGTCTTGCAGCCGCACCCAGTTCTTCAGGGCGCCGTGGAAGTGGCCGAGGTGCAGGGCGCCGGTGGGACGCATGCCCGACAGGACGCGCGGGCGGGCGGGGGCAGGGATGGACATGGGGCGCGGATTGTCGTCCAAGCCCTCGGCGGTGCCGGATGCCGGGGATTGCAGCCCTAAACTGCCTCCCCATGACGCACCCTGGCTTTCCCGCGCCCGCACCCCGTGCGGCCCCTGCCCCCGCGAGGGGCGTTTTTCATCCGGGGGCGGCCCGGCGATGAAAAGGCTGGTGATCCTGATTTCCGGGCGGGGCTCCAACATGGAGGCCATCGTCCAGGCCTGTGCCGCCGAGGGCTGGCCGGCGACGGTGGCCGCCGTCGTCAGCAACCGGCCCGACGCGGCCGGCCTGGCCTTCGCCGCCGCGCGCGGCATCGCCACCGCGGTCGTCGACCACAAGGCCTACGGCAGCCGCGAGGCCTTCGACGCCGAGCTGGCCCGGGTCGTCGACGGCTTCTCGCCCGACCTGGTCGTGCTGGCCGGCTTCATGCGCATCCTGACGCCCGGCTTCACCGCCCGCTATGCGCGCCGCATGCTCAACATCCACCCGTCGCTGCTGCCCGCGTTCACGGGCCTGCACACCCACGAGCGGGCGCTGGCGATGGGCTGCAAGGTGGCCGGGGTGACGGTGCATTTCGTCACCGCCGAGCTGGACCACGGCGCCATCGTCATGCAGGCCGTGGTGCCGGTGCAGCCGGGCGACGACGCGCAGGCGCTGGCCGCCCGGGTGCTGGCGGCCGAGCACCGCATCTACCCGCAGTCGGTGCGCTGGTGCGTGGAGGACGCGCTGGCCTGGGACGGCGATGCGGTGGTGCACCACCGCGGCGGCGCGCCGCAGCAGCTGCTGCTGGATTGAGCCGGGGCGGCCGGGCTCAGCGGATCAGTCCGGCCAGGATGTTGACCGTGAAGGCCAGCACGCCGGTGTTGAAGACGAAGGCCAGCAGCGCCTGCGCCAGCACCAGGCGGCGCATGGCCCGCGAGCTGACGCCGACGTCCGACGTCTGCGACGTCGCCGCCACCGTGATCGAGAAGTACAGGAAGTCGCCGTAGTCCGGCGGGCCGTCGTCGCCCGGGAACTCCAGCCCATGCGCCGCGCGGCCGTCGCCGTGGTAGAGGCTGGCGTAGGCGATGCCGAACTCCACCGGCAGCAGCAGCCAGGAGCTGCAGACCGTCGCCACCGCGAACAGCAGCTCCCGCGTGCCCGCGGCCTGGCCGCCGCGCGCCGGGGCCAGC
This sequence comes from Roseateles sp., assembly GCF_047654785.1. Taxonomy (GTDB): domain Bacteria; phylum Pseudomonadota; class Gammaproteobacteria; order Burkholderiales; family Burkholderiaceae_C; genus Pelomonas. Next base: position 1,700,955 of record NZ_JASGKQ010000003.1, on the reverse strand, counting down.
TCCAGCGCGATGGCGCCCAGGCTCGCCAGCGCCCCGGCGGCGGCGAGCAGCAGCATCACCGGCAGGCCTTCGGCCAGTTGGCGGGCGCGCTGCTGCAGGTCCGCCGCGCCGCCGCGGCCCAGCATCATCCACAGCGCCAGCGGCAGGTAGATCCACAGCGTGAAGTCCCAGCCCAGCAGCAGCCGCGCCGCCGTCGGCAGTTCGCCCGGCCAGCAGGCCGCCAGCACGCTGCCCGCGACGATGGCCGACAGCAGCCGGGGCCGCAGGCGCAGCTGGGTCCAGAGGTTCATGGGGTGCGGCGGAAGGGGGCCGGGATAATGGGGCGATGCATCCTAATGCCCTGCTGGAGCTGTGCGCCGAGCTGATCGCCGCCGTCAACAAGCTCGACGCGCCGGCCGACGCCACCGTCTCGGCCTTTTTCCGCCACCACAAGCACCTCGGCCAGCGCGAACGCGCCAGCCTGGCCGAGACCGTCTATGCGCTGCTGCGCGAGCGGCTGCGCTTCCAGAACCTGGCGCAGAGCGGCAGCGGCCCGCTGAACCGCCGCCTGGCCATGCTGGCCTGGCGCGGCAGCGACAGCTTCCTCGGCGGCGCGCTCGGCCCCGCCGAGAAGCAGTGGCTGCAGCAGGTCCAGGCCATCGACCCGGCGAGCCTGCAGCCCCGGCTGCGCCACAACCTGCCCGACTGGCTGGCCGAGCCGCTGCTGGCGCGGCTGGGCGAGGCGGAGTTCTGGCGGCTCGCCGGCGTGCTGAACGAGCCGGCGCCGCTGGACCTGCGCGTCAACACGCTCAAGCTCAAGCGCGAGGAGGCGCAGGCACAGCTGCAGGCCGCCGGCATCGCGGCGGCGCCCACGCCGTACTCGCCGCTGGGCCTGCGCATCGACGGCAAGCCGGCCTTGAACAAGCTTGCGGTGTTCACCAGCGGCGGCGTCGAGGTGCAGGACGAGGGCAGTCAGCTGCTGGCGCTGCTGCTCGCGCCGAAGCGCGGCGAGATGGTCGTGGACTTCTGCGCCGGCGCCGGCGGCAAGACGCTGGCGCTGGGCGCGGCGATGCGCAACACCGGCCGGCTCTATGCGTTCGACGTGTCCGGCCACCGGTTGGATGCGCTCAAGCCGCGCCTGGCGCGCAGCGGCCTGTCCAACGTCTACCCGGCGCAGATCGCCCACGAGCGCGACGAGCGCATCAAGCGCCTGGCCGGCAAGATCGACCGCGTGCTGGTGGACGCGCCCTGCTCGGGCCTGGGCACGCTGCGCCGCAACCCGGACCTGAAATGGCGCCAGTCGCCCCAGGCGGTGGCGGAGCTGCAGGCCAAGCAGCGCGCCATCCTGGCCAGCGCCGCGCGCCTGGTGAAGCCGGGCGGCCGGCTGGTGTACGCCACCTGCAGCCTGCTGGAGGCCGAGAACGAGGAGGTCGCCGCGGAGTTCGGCGCTGCCCATCCCGGCTTCAGGCCGCTGCCGGCGGACGAGGCGCTGGCCAAGGCCCAGGTCGAACGGGCCGGCGAACTGGTGGAGAACGGCGCACTGCGGCTGTGGCCCCACCGCCATGCGACGGACGGGTTCTTCGCCGCCGCGTGGGAGCGGGCGGCTTGACGGCGGTCAAAGACCGCGCCGATTGGCACGCTCCCGAGCGCGGACGCGTCCGCAAACCCCTTGTTTTTGCAGTGATTCCCCTACAATTCAGGTTCCTTCGTATGGCCATTGCGGCCGAGGTCCTGGACGCATGAACGACATCCTGAACGCACTGATGAACTGGCTGGCCGATGGCCTGTTGGGCTTCAGCGCTTGGCAATTGGTGGTCTACACGCTGGTCGTGACCCACATCACGATCGCATCGGTGACGATCTTCCTGCATCGCGCACAAGCGCACCGCGCGCTGGACCTCGGGCCCATCCCGTCGCACTTCTTCCGCTTCTGGCTGTGGCTGACCACCGGCATGGTGACCAAGGAATGGGTCGCCATCCACCGCAAGCACCACGCGAAGTGCGAAACCGAGGAAGACCCGCACAGCCCGCAGACCCGCGGCCTGAAGAAGGTGCTGGCCGAGGGCGCCGAGCTGTACCGCGCCGAGGCCAAGAACCAGGAAACCATCGCCAAGTACAGCCGCGGCACGCCCGACGACTGGATCGAGCGCAACCTCTACACCAAGTACAGCTGGCAGGGCGTGGCGCTGATGCTGATCATCAACGTGGCGCTGTTCGGCGTCATCGGTGCCACCATCTGGGCCATCCAGATGGCGTGGATCCCGATCTGGGCCGCCGGCGTCGTCAACGGCATCGGCCACTACTGGGGCTACCGCAACTTCGAGGCGCCCGACGCCTCGACCAACCTGACGCCCTGGACGCTGATCATCGGCGGCGAGGAACTGCACAACAACCACCACACCTACCCGACGTCGGCCAAGTTCTCGGTCAAGCCCTACGAGTTCGACATCGGCTGGATGTACATCCGGGGCCTGGAGATGCTGGGCTGGGCCAAGGTGCGCAAGACGGCGCCCAAGCTGAGCCTGGGCGAGATCAAGCCGGCCGATGCCCGCACGCTGGAGGCGCTGATCGCCAACCGCTACGAGGTCATGGCCACCTATGCCCGCGGCCTGAAGGCGGCCTGCGCGGCCGAGCTCGCCAAGATCAAGGCCGAAGGCGGCCAGCACAGCGAGCGCTTCGCGCAGTTCAAGCAGGCCCAACGCTGGCTGCACCGCGACCAGGAGCGCATCCCCGCCGCCGTCCATGGCGACCTGGCCCATGCGCGCGCCGCCAGCCCGGTCATCGACAAGCTGGTGACCATGCGCGAAGAGCTGCGCCAGATGTGGACGCGCACCAACGTGTCCGCCGAGCAGCTGGTGGCCGACCTGCAGGCCTGGTGCCGCCGCGCCGAGGAAAGCGGCATCGCCGAGCTGCAGGCGTTCTCGATGCGGCTGCGCGCGGCCCACGTCTGAGCGAGGTTTCGGCCAGGTAAAAGGCGCCCCTTGCGGGCGCCTTTTTCATGGGCTGGCCTAGACTTTGGGCAGGTTTCGAGGAGACATGCCATGAAGTACCGCTGGATCGCCCTGGGCCTGCTGGCCGCCGCTGCCGCCGCGCGGGCCGACGTGCAGGTGAATTTCGTCAAGCCCGACACCTTCTCGGACATCAAGGACAACCAGGGCTTCCGCGACCCGTCCGTGCTGAAGGACATCGAGGCGCATCTGGTGGCGCAGGCCGGGAAGCGGTTGCCCGGCCGCGACGTGCGCATCGACGTCACCGACGTCAATCTGGCCGGCGAGGTCGAGCCCGTGGGCCGCAGCGGCCAGTGGCTGCGCGTGATGCGCACCGTGACGCCGCCGTCCATCGAGCTGAACTACGAGGTGCGCGACACCGGCAAGGTCGTGCGGCAGGGCAAGGCCGTGCTGCGCGACATGAACTACCAGGACGGCTTCAACAACTACTTCAGCGGCGAGCCGCTGCGCTACGAGAAGCGCATGATCGACCGCTGGTTCGACACCGAGTTCGGCACGGCCACTGCCGCCGCCGCGTCGGCATCGTCGCCTCGCTGAAGCGGCGAGGCGGACGCCTCCCGGGCGAGGAGATCGCCATGAAAAAACCCGGCGCTTTCGCGCCGGGTTTTCGGGGGAGGCGGGTGCCGGATCAGGCCGAGCGCTTGCTGGCGCGGGTGGTCGTCTGCGAGGCCTTCACGGCTTGCGACGTGGCGGCCTGGAAGTTGGCTTCGGCCATTTCGACGGCCTGCTTGGTGGCCTTCTGCACCGATTCGAACGCGTTGTTCGCGGCGGCCACGGCCGACTTCACCAGCGCGACGGCGTTCTCGCTGCCGGCCGGGGCGTTCTTGGCGGCGTTGTCCACCACGGCGGTGAATTTCTTCTGCACGTCGGCGAACTGGGCTTCGGCGGCCTTGGCCACTTCGGCGCTGGTGCTGGAGGCGATGTCGTAGAGGTGGCGGCTGTAGGAGGCGGCCTTCTCGGCGGACGGCTGCAGCAGCGCGGCCTGCAGGGACAGCAGCTCTTGCGCGTCCTTCACCGACAGCGCGGCGGCGGTGTGGTCGGCGGCTTCGCTCAGCGCCGTCTTGGCGACCTGCAGGTTCAGCTCGACGAGCTTCTCGATGCCTTCGAAGGCCTTGTTCGTCAGGCCGAAGAGGGTTTCGACGTTGGCCTTGTGGGCGGCGAGGATTTGTTCAGCGGTCAGCATGGGGATCTCCGATTCCAGGGTTCAAAACCGTTTGCCGTGCTTTTGCTGCACTGCAACATGATTCGAATGATAGGGGCTGCGCGGCGGAATGCAAGAACTTTTTGTGCACTGCAGCAAAGCCGCGGGCCGCGCCCCGGCGCCGCATGGAAGAATGCCCGCATGACCGACCCGCGCCCGCAACCCGACACCCGCGACGCCTACCCCCGCTTCGTCCCGCTGACGACGCGCTGGATGGACAACGACGTCTACGGCCACCTGAACAACGTCGTCTACTACAGCCTGTTCGACACGGCGGTGAACAGCCTGCTGATCGAGGCCGGCGCGCTGGACATCCACGGCGGCGCGGTGATCGGCCTGGTGGTGGAGACGCACTGCAACTTCTTCGAGTCGCTGGCCTTCCCGCAGCGCATCGAGGCCGGCGTGCGCGTGGCCCGGCAGGGCCGCTCCAGCGTGCGCTACGAGATCGGGCTGTTCGCCGAGGGCGCGCCCGCCTGCGCCGCGCGGGGGCATTTCGTGCATGTCTACGTGGACAGCGCCAGCCGCCGCCCGGTGGCCGAACTGCCCGCCGCCTACCTGCGCGCCCTGCAGGCGCTGACGCGATGAGCGCCGCGCCGGGGGGCGGTGTCCCGTTCGCCCGGGGCTGCGCATGACGCTGCCCGGCGCCGCGCTGGGCCTGGCCTGGGCCCTGCCGTTCGCGGGCCTGCTGCTGTCCATCGCCGTCATGCCGCTGGCCGCGCCCGCGGTGTGGCACCACCATGCCGGCAAGATCGCCGCGGCCTGGACGCTGCTGCTGGGGTTGCCGTTCGCGCTGAACTTCGGCGCGGCCGCGACCGGCGGCGTGCTGGTGCACACGCTGGTGGCGGAGTACCTGCCGTTCACGCTGCTGCTGGGCGCGCTGTACACCACGGCCGGCGGCATCTACATCCGCGGCAACCTGCATGGGCGGCCGGCGCTCAACGCGGGGTTGATGGCGCTGGGCGCGGCGCTGGCCAGCGTCATGGGCACGACGGGCGCGTCGATGCTGCTGATCCGCCCGCTGATCCGCGCCAACGACAACCGCCGCCACAACGCCCACGTCGTGGTGTTCTTCATCTTCATCGTCGGCAACGTGGGCGGGGCGCTGACGCCGCTGGGCGACCCGCCGCTGTTCCTGGGCTTCCTGCAGGGCGTGGACTTCTTCTGGACGGCGCGCCACCTGCTGCCCGAGACGCTGTTCCTGCTGGGCGCGCTGCTGGCCGTGTTCTGGGCTCTCGACACCTGGCTGTACCGCAGGGAAGGCGTCACGCCGCTGGATCCGACGCCCGACACCTCCGGCATCGGCCTGGAGGGCGCCATCAACCTGCTGCCGCTGGCCGCGGCCATCGCGCTGGTGCTGATGAGCGGCACCTGGCGGCCCGGCATCGAGTTCGACCTGTGGGGCACGCCGCTGCCGCTGCAGGCGCTGGTGCGCGACGGGGGCCTGCTGGGCGTGGCCGCCGCGTCGCTGTGGCTGACGCCGGCCGGCGTGCGCGCGAAGAACCAGTTCTCGTGGGTGCCGATGCAGGAGGTGGCCAAGCTGTTCATCGCCATCTTCCTGACGATGGCGCCGGTCATCGCCATGCTCCAGGCCGGCCCGGCCGGCGTGTTCGCGCCGTTGGTGGCGCGGCTGGACTCGCCGGCCGCCTACTTCTGGCTGACCGGCGGGCTGTCGTCGGTGCTGGACAACGCGCCCACCTACCTCGCCTTCTTCCACCTGGCCGGCGGCGACGCGCAGCGGCTGATGGGCGAGGGCGCGCCGGTGCTGGCCGCGATCTCGGGCGGCGCCGTCTTCATGGGCGCGATGACCTACATCGGCAACGCGCCCAACTTCATGGTCAAGGCGATCGCCGAGGAGCGGGGCGTGCGGATGCCCGGCTTCGGCGGCTATCTGCTGTGGTCCGGTGCGGTGCTGCTGCCGCTGTTGTTCCTGGTGTCGTGGAGATGGATGCAATGACGAATGCAATGACGAAACCCAAGGTGCTCGTGGCCCGGCGCGCGCCGGCCGAGGTGCTGGCGCAGCTGGCCGCCCATTTCGAGCTGGACCGGCACGACGGCGAGTCCCCGCTCGGCGCCGACGAACTGCGCGCGCGCCTGCAGGGCAAGGCCGGCGCCTTCGTCACCGGCACCGAGCGCATCGGCGCCGAGCTGCTGGCCGCCTGCCCGGACCTGAAGGCCGTCTGCACGATGACCGTCGGCCACAACCACATCGACCTGGCGGCCTGCACCGCGCGCGGCGTGCTCGTCACCAACACGCCGGACGTGCTGACCGAGACCACCGCCGACTTCGGCTTCGCGCTGCTGATGGCCACGGCCCGGCGCATGGCCGAGGGCGAGCGGCTGCTGCGTGACGGCGGCTGGAAGAGCTGGTCCTGGGACTTCCTGGCCGGCGCCGAGGTGCATGGCAGCACGCTGGCCATCCTCGGCATGGGCCGCATCGGCCAGGCCCTGGCGCGGCGCGGGCGCTTCGGCTTCGGCATGCGCGTGATCTACCACAACCGCTCGCGGCTGCCGGCCGACACCGAGGCCGCGCTGGGCGCGCGCTACGTCGGCAAGGACGAGCTGCTGCGCGAGGCCGACCACCTGGTGCTCGTGCTGCCGTACTCCGCCGAGGCGCACCACTGCATCGCCGCCGCCGAGCTCGCGCGGATGAAGCCCACCGCCACGCTGATCAACATCGCGCGCGGCGGCATCGTCGACGAGGACGCGCTGGCCGCCGCGCTGCGCGAGCGGCGCATCGCCGCCGCGGGGCTGGACGTGTTCGAGGGCGAGCCCCGGGTCAACCCCGCGCTGCTGGCGCTGCCCAACGTCGTGCTGACGCCGCACATCGCCAGCGCCACGCTGCCCACCCGCCACGCGATGGCGCGGCTGGCGGCCGACAATCTCGTCGCCGCGCTGACCGGCGCGACGCCCCCGACCCCGCTGAACCCCGAAGTCCTGCCCCTGTGATGAAACGCCTGCTGTACGTCCTCGCGCTCGTTCCCGCGCTGGCCCTGGCCCAGCCACCCCGGCCCCAGGGCGGGCCCAAGCCACCGCCGCCGCCACCCGCGGCCGCGTCGGCCGCCTCCGCCGTGCCGATGGACGAGAACGCGCCGCGCGATCCCAACAAGTTCGCCGCGCTGTCCCTGCTGGGCGACAACGTGCAGCTGCTGAGCCTGACGCCCGCGCGCGGCGACACGGTGCAGACCGGCGAATGGAAGGCCGCGCCCGCCGGCGGCCTGGACAACGCGGTGCTGCAGGCGCTGAACCAGGCCCTCAAGGCCGGCGACGGCAAGCGCGAGGTCAAGCTCTACACCTCGTCCACGCGCAGCCTCTACGGCGACCCGGCCGCGCTGTTCGTCGACGGCAAGCTGGCGCTGCCCGGCAACCTCGCCGCTGCCGTGCGCTCCGGCGGTGCGGCGCGGCTGCTGCTGGTCACGCGCAGCCGCCAGGCGCCGGACCTGGCCGCGGCGCTGCCGGCGCCCATCCTCGCCAGCCTGGAAGGCCCCGGCTTCGTGCTGGACCAGCGGCCCGGCGGCCAGATCGGCTTCGACGGCCAGGCCGGGCTGCCGGTGTTCGCGCCCTACCTGTCCGTCCGCGTGGCCCTGGTCGACCTGGACGACCTGCGGCTCAAGCGCGAGCAGTCGCTGGCCGTCGCCAGCCGCCTGGCCGTGGCCCGCGAGGCCGCCGCCAACCCCTGGGCCGCCACCTCGCCCGAGCAGCGCGTGCAGGCGCTGGAGGCGCTGATCGAGGCCGAGCTGCCCAAGGCGGTGGCGGCGCTGGTCGCGCCATAGGCCCCGCCGGCCCGGCGCGCGGCGCCGCTGGCCGCAGGCCGCGACCGGGCCGGAGACAATCGCCGCCATGAGCCTGTTCGACATGTTGCTGCTGGGCCTGCTGGCCGGGGTGTTGGTGGTGCTGGTGTTGATCTGGGCGCGTTCGAGGCCGCAGGCTGCGGCGTCGCCCGAGCAGGTGCAGCAGAGCAGCGAGCGCCTGGAGCGCGAGCTGCGCGACGAGCTGGGCCGCAGCGCCAGCGGCACGCGGCAGGAGCTGATGCAGGGGCTGGCGCAGTTCCAGCAGGTGCTGGCGCAGGGGCTGCAGGGCAGCAACCAGTCGCTGGCCGCGCAGTCGCTGGCCGCGCGCGAGGCGCAGGACGCCGCCGCCCAGCGCATCGCCCAGGCGCAGGTGGAGGCCACGCAGCGCCTGGCCGACGCGATGCGCCAGCAGCTGCAGGCCATGTCGCTGGGCAACGAGCAGCGCCTGAGCGAGCTGCGCCACACCGTCGAGCAGCGCCTGGCCAGCATCCAGCAGGACAACGAGCGCAAGCTCGAGCAGATGCGCGCCACCGTGGACGAGAAGCTGCACGCCACGCTGGAGCAGCGCCTGGGCGAGAGCTTCAAGCAGGTGGCCGAGCGGCTGGAGCAGGTGCACAAGGGCCTGGGCGAGATGCAGAGCCTGGCGCGCGACGTGGGTTCGCTGAACCGCGTGCTGACCAATGTGAAGACGCGCGGCGTGTTCGGCGAGGTGCAGCTGGCCGGCCTGCTGGAGCAGGTGTTCACCGCCGAGCAGTACGCCGCCAACGTGGCGGTGCTGCCTGGCTCCAGCGAGCGGGTGGAGTTCGCGATCGCGCTGCCCGGCCAGCGCCGGGACGACGGCGCGGGCGGCCCGCCGCTGTGGCTGCCCATCGACGCCAAGTTCCCGCGCGAGGACTACGAGCGCCTGCTGGACGCGCAGGAGCGCGCCGACGCGCCCGCGGCCGAGGCGTCGGCCAAGGCCATCGAGAACCGGCTGCGGCTGGAGGCCAGGACCATCCGCGACAAGTACATCGGCCCGCCGCACACCACCGATTTCGCCATCCTGTTCGTGCCGACCGAAGGCCTGTACGCCGAGGCGCTGCGCCGCCCCGGCCTGCTGGAGGGCCTGCAGCGCGAGCACAAGGTGATGCTGTGCGGCCCCACCACGCTGCTGGCCACGCTGAGCAGCCTGCAGATGGGCTTCCGCACGCTGGCGCTGGAGAAGCGCAGCGCCGAGGTCTGGGAAGTGCTGGGCGCCGTGAAGACCGAGTTCGGCAAGTTCGGCGACGTGCTGGCCAAGGCCAAGAAGAAGCTGGAGGAGGCCGGCAACACGCTCGACGCCGCCGAGGTACGCACGCGCGCGATGACGCGCAAGCTCAAGGGCGTGGAGGCGCTGCCGGACGACACGGCGCAGCAGCTGCTGCGCCTCGGCCGGGGCGGGGAGGACGCGTGAGCGCGGCGCCGCCGCGCCACCTGCGCGCCGCCTTTCCGTGGCTGATCGCCACGATGATCTGCGTGCACGCCTGCATGGCCACCACGCGCGTCACCGCCAGCCTGTGGGTGCTGCAGCAGGGCCATGGCGAGGCGTCGGTGGGCCTGCTGCTGAGCCTGTTCGCGGTGGCGCCCATCGTGCTGTCGCTGTGGGCCGGCCGGCTGGCCGACCGCCACGGCTTCCACCGCCCGGTGGGCATCGGCGTGGCGCTGGCCTTCGCCGGCGCGCTGCTGGCGCTGCTGCTGCCGCGGCTATGGGCCATCGCCACCGGCTGCCTGCTGTGCGGCGGCGCGGTGGCCGTGGTCGCCGTCGCGCTGCAGCGCGAGGCGGGCCTGATGGCCGAGCAGCCCGGCGAGCTGAAGAAGATCTTCAGCTGGATGGCGCTGGGCCCGGCGCTGTCCAACGCGCTGTCGCCGGTCATCGCCGGCCTGCTGATCGACCACGTCGGCATGACCGCGGGATTCGCCTTCGCCGCGCTGCTGCCGCTGCTGGCCTGGGCGCTGGCGCGCCGCGTGCCGCGCAACCCGCCCCAGGTCTACACCAAGAGCTTCCGCGAGCCGCCGGCCTGGGACCTGTTCCGCCTGCCCATGTACCGGCGGCTGCTGGTCGTCAACCTGGCGCTGTCGGCCGGCTGGGACGCGCACAGCTTCGTCGTGCCCGTGGTGGGCCATGCGCGCGGGCTGTCGGCGGCCAGCATCGGCCTGGTGCTGGGCAGCTTCGCCGCGGCGGCCACCGTGGTGCGGCTGGCCATCGTGCGCTTCGCCGACGACCTCGACGAGGCCCGCGCGCTGCGCAGCGCGATGGTGCTGGCCACGCTCACCTTCATCGCCTACGCCTGGCTGCCCGGCACTGCGGGCCTGATGTGCGGCTCGGCGCTGCTGGGCGTGGCGCTGGGCTCGGTGCAGCCCATGGTGCTGGCCATGCTGCACCGCGCCACGCCGCCGGAGCGCCACGGCCAGGCGCTGGGCCTGCGCATGCTGACCATCAACGGCGCCACCGTGGGCATGCCCGCAGGCTTCGGCATGCTCGCTGCCGCCACCGCGCTGGCCGCACCCATGTGGGTGATGGCCGCGGCGCTGCTGGCGGCGCAGTGGCCGGCGAGGAAGCTGTAGCGGGCAGGGCGGACCGGCAAAAAACAAGGGTTGCGACCTTTCGGAGGCAACCCTTCTGGGTGGGGGCAAGTTCTATCGGAACCCTGAACCCATCTCGTCAAACGGTTTGCGGTTCGATTCGCGAACACGGGATCGAACGCGCACCGTCCCCGACATCAGTCCGCCCATCCCACCCCGCGCAGCAGGAACAGCGTCCGCTCCGGCGCGCGACGCGCCAGTAGCAGGTTGAGGGCCAGCTTTTCGGCGCGGGCCTCGTTGAGGTCGGGCGCGAACCGACACGGCGATGTGGCGCCGGACGGGGAAGGGACAGCGACTCGGTGCGGGAGGCTTGCGATGATCGTGCGGAGGCCGCGCCTGCCACCAAGATTTCGGGTCCAAAAAGGTCCATCTCGACGCATGACTTGGATGTTGAATTTGGACTTCACATCTAAGTTGCTCGACCCGAAAAATAAAGTCCTTGAAAAACAAGGACTTGGGATCGTTTGGTGGAGAGGAGGAGGTACGCCGTGCCTTCGCCTAACCTGTATCCCACGCCCTTGCAGATCAACAACTTGGTGTTTCGAGAAGACATTTCTCAGTGATCCGTCGGCTGTGCCAACTGGATTTCCAATTGACGCTGTATACGCTACCAGCAAAGGCGGTGTGGATGCAAATTTTGGTCGACGTAAGGCGAGCGCGATCTGGCTTGGCGGGCAGCGTCTCGATAGGTGCAGTGGCTCAACTGTTGGTCGACAAGTTCGAGCTGCAACTGTCGCGACGTGTGTGCGCAGTTCGGAAGCTTCAGCGAGCGCTTGGACCCGCAGGCCAGTCCTGCGGCTGCGCCGCCTGTGGTGGCAGGGGCTGTGCAGCATCGGCGCGGATGCCTCGGAACGCCTGGAATACGTTCCAGCGCGTTTCAAGGAAAGAAAATCACCATGAGCATCATCGGCACGGGCAACAGCTACGCCGGCACCGCGTGGACTCTCGCCTTGAACGTCAATGTCCACGTCGTGCCTAACGACAACGGCAGCGAGCACGCCCCGGACTTCCGCATCATCACGGGCAACGGGCTGGAGATCGGAGTGGCCTAGAAGAAGGGCGGTAAGGCCGACCGGTCCTACCTGGCGATAACGTTGGACGCCCCCTTCGTTCTCGGCCACCCTCTGCGCCCGCCTGGTCGAAGGCCAGGGCGGCGCGCGCAACCTGATCTGGACGCGCACAGCAAGGGCGGCTGATCGCCGCCCCGGAGCCCCGCTGTGGTGGGGTGCGCTTTCAGCCCAGCCTCAGGCGCTCAGGTCCACGACCTGGGCGTCGGGGGCGTTCTTCTTGACCGAGGCGATGCCGCCTTCCATGGCCGAGGCCGAGGAGTACATCTCGCTGTTGCCGATGACTTGGCCGTTGGCGGCTTTGAGGTTGAAGTACGGCTTGCCGCTGGACGAGGTTGCGCGCTCGTAGCGTTCGTCCAGCGGAGCATTGGCCTTGACTGAATCGATGCCCTGCTGAGCGCTGGTCTTGGCCTCGTACATCTGGCTAGTCAGGATGACCTCGCCGTTGCCGGCCTTGAGATTGAACATGAACTTGTCGTTCTTGGACTTTGTGATCTCGAACTTGCCGCTCATTGGATTCCTCCTGGCGAGTGTGGTTTGAATGGCCGGATGGCGCTGTGTTTGTACCAGAGCCCGTGGCGGATCATGGGAGGCGTCTGTTCGACTGGCCTTGACAGGGATGATCGAGGATGACGGCGTCAGGTGGATGGCGACCAATGATGCGGCAGCAACGTTTCAATCCGGCTGGCCCGCAGCTGGTGTCGCACCTCCGGTGCATGCCCTCGCAGGTCAGCTTCCATCACTCCAAATGCAACCATTTGTATCCGCCACTAAACCTACGGCAGCATTCCCGGAAAACCTCATCTGAACCGAGATGGCGGTGGTTGTTCAGTGTCCAGCCGGCCCGGCGCGTGAAGCCGTGGCTCGGGCATGCAGGGAGAGTGGCAAATGGTTGCAGTGGTGTCTGGCAATGGCCTGGGTTTGAACCTGAGTTCTGGCGCGGTGCTGGGAAGCGCGGGCGTCGGGGGCACGGCGACTTTTGGTCGCCAGAGCGACCGTGTGTACGTCAACGCCGCCAACGGCAATCTTGTCATTCAGAACCGCGACGAGATGCTCGAGGGCCGGGGGCTGGATGCCCCAGGCCTGCGCACGTACAACAGCCAGGGAGGTTTGGGCGACGACCTCAACGGCGACCAGTGGCTGAGCGAGATGATACGCAAGGTCTGGTGGCACAGTGGCACTCCCGGCACGCCGGGCGCCGTCGTTTCCCGATGGGATGAGGATGGCTCAGAAACCAGGTTCTCCTGGGACAGCAACCTCAACAAGTACGTCAGCTACCAAGGCGGAGGCCCTGCAGACACCCTCAGCCAAGTGGGGGGGCGTTGGGTTTTCGTGGATGGTTCAAGTCAAGCCACCGAGACCTACAGCAACTCCACTGGCCGCCCGATCAGCTTGACGGACAGCAGCGGCAACAGCCTGACCTTCACGTATCACGGGCCGTGGGGGCCGCTGCACAGCGTGACGACGTCAGCTGGCGAGATCACCTACTACGACTACAGCGATGACGGCATGGTCACGCAGATGCGCACCGTCACCAAGAGCAGCGAGGCTGGCGGGCTGGACCGCACGCTCACGCGCGTGCGCTATGGCTATGACGCCGACAGCCGGCTGCAGAGCGTCACCGTCGATCTCAGCCCCGAAGACAATTCGGTGGCCGATGGCCGGGTCTTCACCACGACCTATGCCTACGACGGCAGCAGCAAGCGCATCGCCAGCATCACACAAAGCGACGGCGCCAAGCTCAGCTTCACCTACGACGCCAGCCAGCGCGTCCAGACCGTCACCGATGCGCTGGGGGGCGTCACCACGTTCAGCTACGACACCGGCAACCGGGCCACCACCGTCACCGACGCGCTGGGCCAGGCCAGCGTCTACCGCTACGACGCCAGCGGCCAGTTGCTATCGGTGAGCGCTCCCGCAGTCAACGGCGTCGCAAGCACCCTCAGCTACACCTACGACAGCGTTGGCAACGTCACCGCCATCACCGATGCCGAGGGGCGCAGTGTCGTGATGGCCTATGACGGTGCCGCCAACGTCATCCGCCAGACGGACGCGGCGGGCAACGTCGTGCGCCGCAGCTACAACGCCCGGAACCGACTCATCGCCGAGACCATCGCCACGTCGGGCGAGCCCGGCAGCACCGCTCCGGCCACGCGCTACGTCTACGACAACACGGGCATGCGGCTGCGCTTCACGATCAGCGCCGAAGGCCGCGTCACCGAGTACCGCCACGACAGCTTCGGCCAGCGCACCAGCACCATCCAATATGCCGGCGCCACCTACGCGCTCGGCGGCTGGTCCTGGAGCAGCATCCCCAGCGACACGGACATGGCCAATTGGGCCAACGCGCAGGACCGCAGCAAGACCCAGCGCGTGGACTGCGCCTACGACTGGCGCGGCCAACTCAGCCGCAGCACCAGCTACGACAGCGTCGATGCCGCAGGCAATGGCCAGGGGGCCAACCTCACGCAGTACATCTACGACGCCGCAGGGCTGCTGATCAAGACCATCGATGCGCGCAGCGGCGTCACTCAGAGCACCTACGACGGCCTGGGCCGCGTGCTCACCACCACCAACGCGCTGAACCAGGTCAGCGTCAACAGCTACGACGATGCCGGCGGCAGCGTGCGCACCACCGCCTTCAACGGCCTCGTCGCCACCAGCACCTTCGACAAGCTCGGGCGTGCCGTCAGTGTGGTCGAGAGTAGCCCTACCACGCTTGACGCTCGTTATGTCACGAGCGCCAACATGTCGTTGGACGGTAACTTGCTCGGCAAGAACTCGGGCAGCGACGGTTGGGACTCAGGTGCATATAGCAAGCAGGGTATTGCGGGAGGCGCCAGCGTGAGCTTTCGGCCGGCACAGAACAATAAGTACATCATGGTTGGCCTCAAAACTGACCCTGCCACCGACAACAACTATGCCAGCATCGACTGGGCAATGTATTGCAATGTCGATGGCTATCTTCAGATCTATGAGAGTGGAAACCACATTGGTTACTTCGGCTCCTACAGCGCTGGCGACCAACTGGCTGTGACGTACGATGGCGTCAACATACGCTACGTCCGCAACGGCCAGGTGCTGCGTGCGGTGGCGGCGACCATCACCCAGCCGCTTTATGCGGACTCGTCGTTCTACAGCGTCGGAGGCAAGGTCTCCGACCTGCAATTCGAGCGCTATCCATTTGCCAACGGAGTCTTCGTGGGGGAGGCCGGCGTCAGCATCGATGGGCCGACCGCCACGAAGACCAGCGAGGTGGATGACTGGAACTCGGCCTTCAGATCCAAGGTCGGCTACAGCGGTGGTGCCAGCGTCAGCTTCAGGCCGTCGCAGACCAACAAATACCTGATGGTCGGCCTCAACACCGACCCAGCTTTTGACAACTACTACGCCTCCCTTGATTTGGCGTTCTATATGACGCCCGATGGTGCTTTGCACATTTACGAAAGTGGCGCTCACATTGGCAACTTCGGCACCTATGCCGCAGGTGATCTACTCAGCGTGGGCTATGACGGTACGGTGATTCAGTACATCAAGAACGGTGTCGTGCTGCGTTCGGTGACAACAAATATCACCCAGCCGCTGTACGCGGACTCGTCGTTCTACAGCTTTGGTGGTCAAGTTTCAGACCTGGACTTTGAAAGCGGTCCGACTCTGAGCAGAGTCAAGAGCCACTACGACGCTGACAGCCGGCTGCGCATGACGCAAGACGCGGTGGGCAACCGGCAGTGGTTCCTGTACGACGACGCCGACCGCCTGGTGGGCCAGGTCAATGCCCTGGGCCAACTCACCGAAACCGTCTACAACAAGGCCGGCCAGGTCACGCAGACCGTGGCGTATGCCAACCTGGTCAACCTGCCCAGCCTCATCGACGCCAACGGCCGGCCGACCAACGTCAGCCTGGGGCAGGTTCGCCCCGCAGCCAGCGCCAGCGACATCAAGCGCTGGAGCGTGTACGACGGCGCCGGACGCCTCACGCGCAGCATCGACCCGCTGGGCGCGGTCACGGAGTTCACGTACGACAACAGCGGCCGGCTGTTTCTGACGCGGCGCTATGCCAACGCCGTGGCGACTTCGAGCCTGGGGGCCGCACCCACGCTCGCGCAGGTGGCGCCAGGCGCGAGCAGCCAAGACCAGATCCTGCGCAGCTTCTACGACAACGATGGGCTGGCCACCGGCAGCATGGACGCCACGGGGGCTTTGAGCGAGCGCCAGTACGACGCGGCAGGCCGGCTCGTGGCCACGCTGCAGCGCACGCAGTTCGCCAGCGCGGCCCAGGTGGGCCAGATCACCAATGCCGCCACCACCCTGGCGCAGGTGCGCCCGGGCGACAGCGCCAATGACCGCAAGACGCTGGACTTCTACAACGCCCGTGGCCAGCTCGTGGGCCGGCTCGATGGCGAGGGCGGATTCAGCGAGACCCGCTACGACGCCAGCGGCAACGTCAGCCAGACCCTGCGCTACAGCTTGAAGGCCACGGGCTTCAACACTGCCAGCCTGCTCAGCAGCATCCGCAGCGCAGCCGGCGGCGTGCAGACCAACACCGTCTACGAGTACGACCTGCTCAACCGCGTGCTCAGGCAGCGCGTGGACCCCACGGGGCTGAACCTGACGACCACCAGCGTCTATGACGACGCGGGCAACCAACTGTACGTCACCGGCCCGAACGGGACGACGACCAGGACGCAGATGGACGCCAAGGGGCGAGCCACGGCCACGACGGTGGACCCGTCGGGATTGAACCTGACCACGCGCACGAGCTACGACGCCAATGGGCGGGTGAGCACCGTGACGGACGCCAAGGGCACCGTCACGCTCTTCACGTACGACCAGCTCGGCCGCAAAACCAGCCAGACCATCGACCCCGCAGGGTTGAACCTCATCACCACGTACGCTCATGACCGCCAGGGCAATCTGGCCAGCATCACGGATGCCAAGGGTCAAGTCACTCGCTACAAGTACGACGCGGCAGGCCGCAAGATTGGCGAGATCGATGCTGACGGCGCGATCACGGAGCACGTCTACGACGCGGCAGGTCAGGTCGTCCAGACCATCCGGTACGCCAACTCGGCCAAGAACATGCTGCCCAACAGCAGCTTTGAGGCCGGGACAGCAGGGTATGGCTTCTGGTCGTATGACTGGCTTGAGTCCGGCAACAGCCTGAACCCAAATTGGAGCGTGCCCGGGCAAGGCACGCTGTGGCTGCGTCACCCCAACAACGCTGCGCGCGACAACCCCAATGGCGCGGTGATCTACAGCAACGTGGACACCCAATCTACGCCGGTGCTGCCGGGACAGCGGTATTTCGTGTCGGCACTCGTTGGTGTGCATCGCGCTGACGCGGCGTTGTGGGTGAACTTCATCAACAGCAATGGCGAGCACGTGGCCTGGGCGGTTCCAGTCGGTGGGCAGGCCACGATGGGAGTTGAAGAAGCCATAGGCGGCACGTCCCTGTCGGGCTACAAGCTGCTCAGCGGTTATGTCACCGTCCCAGACGGAGCTTCGCAAATCCGCATCGAGGTTAAGAAGGGGCGCACGGTCGCCGGCCATGAGGATTCTTATCTCTTCGTGGCCAACATGGCCGTGCGCCAGGTCAACCCGGATGCGAGTGCCGCAGAAGGATGGCGCCCCGTCGCCACCGCAGCCGACCAGATCATGCGCTACAAATACGATGCGGCGGGCCGCAAGGTTGGCGAGATCGATGCTGACGGCGCGATCACGGAGCACGTCTACGACGCGGCAGGTCAGGTCGTCCAGACCATCCGGTACGCCAACTCGGCCAAGAACATGCTGCCCAACAGCAGCTTTGAGGCCGGGGCAGCAGGGTATGGCTTCTGGTCGTATGACTGGCTTGAGTCCGGCAACAGCCTGAACCCAAATTGGAGCGTGCCCGGGCAAGGCACGCTGTGGCTGCGTCACCCCAACAACGCTGCGCGCGACAACCCCAATGGTGCGGTGATCTACAGCAACGTGGATGTCCAGTCCACGCCGGTGCTGCCGGGGCAGCGGTATTTCGTGTCGGCACTCGTTGGTGTGCATCGTGCTGACGCGGCGTTGTGGGTGAACTTCATCAACAGCAATGGCGAGCACGTGGCCTGGGCGGTTCCAGTCGGTGGGCAGGCCACGATGGGAGTTGAAGAAGCCATAGGCGGCACGTCCTTGTCGGGCTACAAGCTGCTCAGCGGTTATGTCACCGTCCCAGACGGAGCTTCGCAAATCCGCATCGAGGTTAAGAAGGGGCGCACGGTCGCCGGCCATGAGGATTCTTATCTCTTCGTGGCCAACATGGCCGTGCGCCAGGTCAACCCGGATGCGAGTGCCGCAGAAGGATGGCGCCCCGTCGCCACCGCGGCCGACCGCACCACGCGGTACGTCTACGACGCTGCAGGCCGACTGACATACAGCGTAGATCCGATGGGTTCGGTGACCCAGCATGAGTACGACGCGGCTGGCCAACTCGTGGTCGTGCGTGAGCTGGCCAATCAGGTACCCAACGGTGGCGCGATCAAGCTTCTCAACACCGATGGCCAGTGGCATGGCATGAACAACTACACGCTGGGTACCTTCACGGCCGGCGATGTGGTCACAGCCACGGTTCGCTTCAAGGCACCACCCCATTTGCGCGGCGAGATGTTCCTGGGTGACGCAGGCGGCCCGGACCCTTACGACAACAGCATCAGCAACTTCATCTATGGCAATGATGGCTGGCAGACACTGACGCTGACTTGGCGGATGGCGCACGACGACATCATGTCGGTGTACCTCTACAACCAGATCGCGTCGACCGACGGAGGTGTGATCTACGACGATCTACGCGTCAGCAGCGTGATGCGCGGAGAGGTCTTCGCCGAGGACTTCCGCAGCGCCGACGTGGCTTCTTTGAGTGAGCGTGGCTGGGGCTTTGGCGTGACCACGCAAGCTGTGGTGGGCGGGCAATCCGACGTAGGCACGCAAGCCCAGTTCGCCAGCTTCCTGGCCACGCTGTCTGATCCCACACGTGACCGCACCACGAGGTATGTCTACGACGGGGGCGGCCGACTGGCGTACACGCAAGACGCTTTGGGCGGGGTGGTGAGGAACCGGTACGACGGGGCGGGCAACGTGCTGGAGCGTATCGGCTACGCCCGGAGGCTGCCCACCAGCCTGGCACCCACGATGGCGGCGTTCGATGCGGCCGTGCAAGCCGACGCCAGCTACGACCACAAGACCCGGTTCGTCTACGACGCGCTGGGCCGCGTGCGCTTCACCGTGGCGCTGTCCAACGGTGCGGCCAACCAAGGCACCGTCACCGAAACCGTCTACGACGCCCTGGGCCACGTGGTCCGCAGCATCCAGTACGCCGACTACATCGCCTACAACGCGGTGACCGACGGCGCCAGCGAAGCCGCCGTGCGAGCCCTGCTGCCCGGCAACACGCTCAGCGCCCGAGAAACCCTCTACACCTATGACGCCGTTGGACGCCTCATCCATACCGCGCAATCCCACCAGGTGAGCGGCGCCAGCAAATACTTCAGCCTCACCGAACGCCGCTACGACCCGCTGGGCCGACTCAGCGAGCACATCGCCTACGCCAACGAAGCCCTCCTCTCCGACCTGCCCGCCGTCGTCAGTGCCCCCCAGATCGCGGCACGCATCACGGCCAACGCCGCCAGCGACCGCCTCACTCGCTACATCTACGACGCGGCCGGCCGCGTGCTCAGCGCCACCGATGGCGAAGGCTACGTCGAGCGCTACGCCTACGACGCCTTCGGCCGCAAGGTCCAGTACACCAACAAGAACGGCGCCACCACCGACTACCAGTACGACGCGGCCGGCCGCCTGACCCAGGAACTCGGCGCCGCGGTCGACATCCACAGCGTCGACGCCTCCCTGAACATCACCTTGGCCGCCGGCCAGCGCCTGGCCACCCGCTACACCTACGACGCCTTCGGCAGCCTGGCCAGCCGCACCGAGGCCGCCGGCATCGCCGGCCAGCAGCGCACCACTCGCTACGAATACGACGCGCTGGGCCGCCAGATCAAGACCCGCTTCGCCGCCGTGGGCGTGTACGACGCCGGCCAGGACGACCTCGGCGCCAACGGCGCCGGTGGCGCCGCCCTCAGCCGCAAAGAGGCCGTCCGCGAACTCGTCACGCAGACCGTCTACGACGCCTTCGGCCAGGCCGTGGCCAACCTCGACATCTCCGGCAACTACAGCTACAAGACCTACGACGCACTGGGTCGCGTCGTGCTGGAGATCGACGCCAACCACAACGTCTCGCGCCACCTCTACTCCGATCGCGTGGGCGAGTCCGGCACGCTGCAGCGCATCGGCACCGGCGCCAGCTTCACCGACAGCCTGAGCATCAGCGCCGACGTGCTCAAGGCCGCAGCGCAGGCCGCGCAGAACGCCGCGGGCCAGCGCAGCGTCACCACCTACCTGGACCAACTCGGGCGCACGCTGCGCACCGAAGACCTCGGGGGCGGCGTGTTCAGCTTTGATGCGGCCAGCGGCCAAAGCGGCACCTGGAGCCGCGTCACCGCCTACACCTACAACGCCTTCGGTGAACTGGCCTTCAAGGACACGCAACTGGCCAACGACCCGAACCGGCTGTCGCGCGAGAGCAAGCTCTACGACCTCCAGGGCGGCCTGACCCGCACCGTCGACGCCGAAGGCGGCGTCACCGACTACAGCCGCAATGCCTTTGGGGACGTCACCCAAAGCATCGAATACGCCACCAGGACCACCCCTGGCAACCCCGGGGCCGCCGTGCCCGACCTGCGCGCCAGCGCCGGCGCAACGAGCGCCATCGGCTTCGACCGCGTCACGCAAAGCGCCTACGACCGCCGCGGCCTGCTGCGCAGCACCACCCTGGTCGGCCTGCAACTCGGCCAGCGCAGCGGCACCAACACCCTCGGCACCCAACTCGCCAACGCCCAGACCCGCTACCAATACGACGGCGCGGGCAACACCGTGCAAATCCTCAACCGGGTGCTGGACGGCAACGGCAACCCCCTGGAGACCGGCACCGAGACGATCAACGTCTACGACGCGCTCGGCCGCGTCGTGGCCATCACCGATGGCCGGCGCCATACCCGGCGCCGCGATGGCCAGCACGCCCAACCCCACCAGCACCTTGACGGGCATGCCGACGAACATCACGTTCATCTGCGGCAGCACGCGCGACACGAAATCAAGCACCAACTCGGTGAGCAGCAACAGGAAAAGAGCGGGCGCCATCACGACGATGGCAAGACTGAACATCGAGCCGGTCGCCTTGATCAGGTGTTCGGCGGACGGCAGTTGCCAGATCGTGCCGGGCGGCACCCACTGAGCCGTCTGCACGATGCCGCGAAGCAGCGCCAGATGGCCATCGCTGCCGAAGAACACGGACAGCCCGACCATGGTCAGCGCGACACCCATCACCGGCGTGTTGGCACGGGTCACCGGATCCAGCACGGTCGCCATGCCAAATCCGGTCTGCAAGTCGAGCAGTCGCCCGGCCATGGCCAGCGCAGCGAAAGCCGCATGCAGCGACAAGCCGAGCAGCGCGCCCAGCGCCACCTCGCTCAGCAGCAACAGGCTCAACGCCCCCAGGCCAGCAGGCACCGGTGCACGCAGGCCCAGCGCCGCGCAAAGGATGCCGGACAAAGCAAGCGTCAACAGCACCCAGAAGGCCGGCGGCGCCTTCACCGCCTGCGCGAGCGGACTCAAACCCAGCAAGGCACCCAGGCGAGCCCAAAGCAGCAGCAGTGCCACCGACCAGGCCGGATCAAACCAAGGCATGGCGGTCAAACCAGCCGGGGGATGGTGCGAATCAGGGCGCTGCTGTAAGCCACGAGCTGGCTCAGCATCCAAGGCCCGGCAAACACCAGCACCGCCACGCTGGCCAGCAGCTTGGGAATGAAGGTGAGCGACATCTCCTGGATCTGGGTGACCACTTGGAAGACGCTCACAAGCAGGCCCACGATCAACACGGTCAGCAGCAACGGCGCGGACACCACCACCGCCTGCCACAGCAATTGAGCAAACAGATGCAGCGAAACGTCCGGTGTCAAAGCGCCTCCTCCCTGTAGCTTGCCCATTCTTGTTGTCCTGGCTATCACTGCCAGTCTGTTGCGGGCGATTAACGTTCTACGCGATTGTGTGACAAGTTTAACGAAATGTTCTTCCTTGCGTCACGGGGTATACGCCAACCCCGCAGGGCATGCGAGCGCGCCATGACCGGTTCAGGTGGCGCGTGCCGTCATCCTTGCCCACATCGCCTGCAACGCCGGGTTGCTGCCTGCCGTCGAGCCCACGAATCGATCCAGCGCCCGCCCCAGCAGCTCCGAGTCCAGCATGCCCGGCCCATGCTCAAGCACCATCCTGGCCACCATGGCATTCACCGAGGCTGCATCGAGCTTTGATGCGGTCCTCAGATGGCGCTCGCTCGACTGCCGGTCGCCGCGCAACGCGGCGACCAGGGCCAGGCCGCCATGTGTCTCGCCAAAGTTGTCGTCCCGGGACAAGGCCGATTGAAAGCTCGCGGCGGCGCCTTCGACGTCCCGCGACAGCAGTTGCATCCAGGCCAGCGCATGCCAACTGCCCAGATGGTCCGGCGACACCTCAACCGCCACCTTGAGCGCCTCGATGGCCCGAGACATGTCACCTTGCGCCGCAAGCACCAGGCCCTGGCCCAGATGCGCACGCCCCATGCGGGGCTCGATGCTCGTGCTCCGCACGAAATGCCCCAGCGCTCCATCCAACTGGCCCCGGCCCAGCTCGACAAAACCAGCGGCGGCCGCAAGTTCCGCATTGCCCTGAATCGCCTCGGCGCCGGCTTGCGCCAACAGCTGCGCCGCATCGTCCATGCGTTCGGCATCCAGCAGCAAGGTCGCAATCGCAGCCCATCCCTGCACGGGCAAGGCATGCCCACGCCCGGCTTGCCAGGCACGCGACTCAGCCAACGCCGCCTCCAAATCGCCCAGATGATGCTGCGCACGAATACGCAGCAGCCGAACCGCATCGGCATCGTCCGGCGGCAGCTTTGTGGCCTCTTGCGAGGCCAGCTCTGAAACGACGGCAGACCAGTTCCCCTGCTGCGCATGGCAGCGGGCCAACTCCTGCACAACGGCGGCGTGTGCATGGCCCTCGCTGATCAGCGCCTGCAGCAAAGGCAGGGCTTCAGCAGCGTTCCCCACAGCGCGTTCAGCCACGGCCAGACGGTATCGCGCCAGCGCATCGCCGGGCTGGCGCTGCAACTGCTGTTGCAGCGTTGACTTCGCGGCACCCCAGTCGCCAAGCTGCAACTGCAGGTCGGCCACGTCGGCCAACAACTGCGGGTTGCGTGGATCCTGGGCCAGGTAATCCAGCAGGCGGTTCAAACGGTCGATGGCGGCAGTCATCACAAATCCCGGAGGCGATCAATGCGGCTTGCCGCGATGCGTGTACGCGGAAATGAAAAGATGCTCGGGCTCAAGGCCTGCCTCGGCACCCGATACCACCGCATCTTCCGGCTTGGCCGCAACGGCGCTGCCAGGGACTGGCGCAGGCGCTTCCACCGCCGCAGATGTCGCGCCATCCCGACCAGGCAGGTGCTGGATGGCATCGATGACGCGACGCATATCGCCATTCAGGGGAGGGTTGTCATGGTTCTGCTCCACGCCCTCGCTCAATGCCTGCACGGCCGCATCGAACTCATCCGCCACGAGATGGAGCATGCCGCGATGGAGGGCGGCGAGATATGCCTGGGGATGCAGCGTGCCCAGTGACGCCAACGGCGCCCATGCCGCCTTCGCGGCCTCGACCTCGCCCGAGGTCACATGCAGCATGCCGAGCTGGAAGCGGGCCAGCGGGAAGTCCGGCCCCAGCTCGACCGCCCTGGCCATGCTGGCCTTCGCTTCCGCCGCAAGCCCGAGTTGCGCGTACTCGCTGCCCAGCATGAAAAGCGCATGGGCCGAAGCATCGGCCCGGCCGGCGGCCTCCTTCAGGTAGGCGAGCGCATGCCCCGCGTCATCCCGCCGCGAAGCCTCCAGGGCCAGGGCCAACAGCTCGGTTTGAGTCAGCTTGGTGAGTGAGTCAATGGACATGACAGGAACGATGAGCCTCCGCAATGCGCGCGATTGTGAGGCCACGAAGCGTGTGGCACCGGGCGCTGGCTGAGGTGACCCCAAATCCGGCAGTTGGGCATGGGCATGCCCGCAGCGCCAGACCAGCGGGCGTGCAGCGGTGCCCACCGAAGTGCCGATCTCCGCATGGGCGGCAAGGTGTTGAAACATCAGCGCTTTCGATGAATGGCAAGCGGTCAACTGCCGGATTGAGGTGACCACGCCGCGGGCGAATCCGACTTGCCAACCACCAACACCCCCAGGCAAACCTGCGCCATGCAGACCGGCTCGGCATGGCTCCCTGATGGGCGCGGAGGCTCAGCTGGCCAGAGCCTGCAACTCGGCCAGGGCATCAGCCAGCAGGCGGGCACCGCCTTCATCCTGCTCAATGGCCCGACAGGTCCGTTCCACCATGTCGCCAAACGCCGGATCCAGTTGCAGCGCACTGCCCAGTTCATCCAGCAGTGCCGCCTCGACAAACAGGCGCAACACTTTGGCACGCGGCAACGCGTCACGCTGCCCGGCCCTCAGAGTCCTGAGTCTTGCAGGCAGGCGCTGCAACGCCGTGGCATCCACGCGGCCCCCGCCGACCGGCGCGCCCTGGCCCGCCGCAGCGCGAGCCGGAGCCTGGCCCTCCGGCCGCACACCGCGCGACTGCGCCTGCTCCACCTGGAGCAGGATCAAGGCGCGAGCCAGAGGGGAAATCGGTGGCGTCATGGCAACCCGTGTGAACGCCGCATTGTGGCTGGCCGGCGGGCGCTCGCGATATCGGCACAGCCTCGGCGGTGGGCTCGAACCGCCCACGGCGAGCGTCGATGGTGGCGCCACCGCGTCAAGGCCAAGCCCTCACGGGCGGCCAGCGGCCGGCCTGGACCCGGCTATGCACCTTGGAGATCAGTCCTCAATGAGCCTCAGTCCCGAGCCAGTGACCCTCAATTCACGCCGAAGCAAATGCGAGTACCGCGTTGAGCAGCAAGGCGCTCGCAGCAGCAAGAAGCAAGTAGTAAGCGAACAACCGGTCTGCAATTCGCCCTTGCCCACCCAGTGCAGCGGCAATAGCACGGCGCTCATCCCACACGAAGGTCGACAAGACAATTGATGCGCCCCAGCCTAGGAATGGATGCCACCCCCAGAGTGGCGACACCGCAAGAACTAAATTGAGCGCAATACCGAGTGGCCATAGAAGAGAGGCTACGGCTTGCAGCCGACGGGGAATGTGGTCTCCAACGCGCACGACTGCTACTCCTTCCTCGGCGGCGCCAACGGCTGCCAAATGTTTTCGTTAGGACTTACGCAAATGTTTAAATTAATAGACCCCGCAGGGTATTTGTTGGATAATGTGCCGCATCGACCTCAGCATGCAAATTGTCCATCAAAAGAATCGACTACTGCCAGTTCATCCTGACCAGCCAGACCAATTTCACCATGACGAACTTTGCGGATCACGGCCAGGGATTCAGCCACGATGCGGTGAAGCGATACCTGCAAGGCGACAAGCTGTCGGCCAGCTTGGTTTGGGAGCATGCGCAGCGTGACATCGTTCCATCCCCCCGGGGATGCATCGTGTTTGACGACACCATCCTCGACAAAGGCCATTCGCACCAGATCGAGTTGGTTCGCCGGCAGTACAGCGGCAATGCCCACGGCATCATCAAAGGGATCGGCCTGGTGAACTGCCTCTACGTCAACCCCGACACCGGCGAGTATTGGCCCATCGACTATCGATTGTTTGCGCCCGAGCAGGACGGCAAGACCAAGCTGGAGCACGTGCGCGACATGTTGGTCAGCGCTGCGGGCAACAAAGCACTGCCCTTCACCCGGGTGCTGTTCGACACCTGGTACGCCACGATGGAGCTGATGCTGCTGGTGGACAGCCTGGGCAGACGCTTTTACTGCCCGATCAAGGCCAACCGGCTGGTCGATGACAGCGCCGGCCAAACGCCGTACCGGGCAGTGAGCGGCTTGTGCTGGACGGCACAAGAGGCTGAGCGCGGCAAGCTGATCAAGATCAAGGGATTCCCCAGGGACTACAAGGTGAAGCTCTTCCGGGTGACGGTGTCTTCCCACCGCACGGATTGGGTCGTGACGAACGATCTGGCTCAAGATTCGACGCAGGGCACGCAAAAGGCGTGTGCGCTGCGCTGGAAGATCGAGCAGTTTCATCGAGAACTCAAGCAGCTGACGGGCGTTGAGAAGTGTCAGTGCCGCAAGGCGCGAATGCAGAGAAACCACATCGCCTGCGCGATCTTGGTTTGGCTGCGGCTGCGGGCGGTGGCCAAGGAAAAACTCTCTTCGATGTATCAGATCAAGACCAGTTGGCTTTCCGAGCGGATGCGCCAGGAGCTGCGAAGTCCTTCGGTTTTGATGCGTTTTGCGTAAGTCCTATTCGTACGACTTGACGGTCAAGTCCAAGAGGCTTGCGCGCGGTTCAATGCGCGTCACCATATTCCATGCATTCGGTGCAAGCAGCGTAGCTTGCCGCCCTGCCGTGGTGTAAGTCGGCGCTTGGAACAACGCTGCAATACGTGGGTTAGTTACCGCCCCCGTCGCGACTCGAGCATCTAGAACTAGACCTGTAGCAAGCCCCCACGCCATATCCCCAGCAACCGCCAAGCGTTGGGCTTCAGGCGAACCACCACTGAGGCTCACCGCCATTTCAAGTGCACTGCCCGGCAAGTAATCGGACTCCACTGCCGAACCACTAAGGGCTTTTATCAGGTTCGTCGTATTCAGTCCGAAGCCAGCAGTGCTCTTTACCGTGAAGGCAGCACCATACGCTGTCAAAGGAACACCGGCCCACTTGGTCAACGTGGTCGGTTCCGGTGTGGCAGTAAGCGCTGCACCTGTAAGGGTCATGGCGACGCCTTGCACAGTCCCAAGGCCATCGGTCACCATTCCGAGGGCCGCAGTGACCGCCTTGTATGCAGGGCTGACGCTACCAGGCCCGCCCCTCTAAGAGCGGCTAACACAACCCTGTCATCGTCAGGCGGTTGAAGTGCGTTTGACGGTACATGGGTCGAACCAAGAACAAGGAAATCAGCGCGGCGCTGTTCAAGAAGATTGAGCCACTGCTGCCGGTATTCGTGCCCTCGGTCAAGGGCGGTCGTCCACGGGTGAGCGACGAGATGGCTCTGAACGGCATCCTGTTCGTGCTGCGCACCGGCATCCCCTGGGAAGAGTTGCCCCAGGAACTGGGCTTCGGCAGTGGCATGACCTGCTGGCGGCGACTGCGCCAATGGCAGGATGCCGGTGTGTGGCACCAATTGCATATGCTGTTGTTGGCCGAACTGCGTAGCGCCGGGCGGCTGGACTTCAGCCGAGCCAGCCTGGACGGGGCCAGCGTGCCCAGCCCCCGGGGGGCTCGCACACTGGCCCCAACCCCACGGACAGAGGAAAACTCGGCAGCAAACGTCACATCATCACGGACCGCCAGGGCATCCCGCTGATGTTCTGCGTGACCGGAGCCAACCGCCACGACTCGGTGGTCTTCGAGCAGTTGATCGATGCCTTGCCCGATGTGCGAGGAAAGCGTGGAAAGCCGCGCCGCTGGCCCGACAAGCTGCACGCGGACAAGGGCTACGACTTTGCACGCTGTCGGGAGCACCTCAAGCGCCGAGGCATCCAGGATCGGATCGCCCGCAGGGGTATCGAGCGCAACGACCGACTCGGGTGCCATCGCTGGGTCGTCGAACGCACGCATGCTTGGCTGGCCGCCTTCGGCAAGCTGCGCGTGCGTTTCGAGCGAAGCGTTCATACCCATGTGGCCTTGCTATCCCTGGCGTGCAGCGTCATCTGCGTGCGAGCCTTGATTCAGTTTTGTTAGCCGCTCTTAGTTGAGCGTCGCAACTCCTTCGGCAAGGCGGGGTTGGCGGCGCGCACGTGGTCCGGGATGACCAGCCGCAGGTACCAGATGCCGGATGCACCGCGAACGAGGTGGCCGGCGCGAAGGCGCGGGTGCCAGCCGTCCGCCGATGCGGCCGGCGTTGCATCCGAGCGACGGCGATCAGCGGCAGGCGCCGGACGGGGAGGGGGCAGCGGCTCGGTGCGGGAGGCTTGCGACGACCGTGCGGAGGCCGCACCTGCCACCAAGATTTCGGGTCCAAAAAGGTCCATCTCGACGCATGACTTGGATGTTGAATTTGGACTTCACATCTAAGTTGCTCGACCCGAAAAAGAAAGTCCTTGAAAAACAAGGACTTGGGATCGTTTGGTGGAGAGGAGGAGGATCGAACTCCCGACCTCCGCATTGCGAACGCGGCGCTCTCCCAGCTGAGCTACCCCCCCACGCGAGCCGGCAGTATAGCCGGGCTGCGGACCGTTCCGGCCGGGTTCAGCCGGCGGCGATCAATGCGCGAGCGGCGTCGGCCAGGCGGGCGGGGGAGGCGTCGGCCAGTGCGACTTCGCGGGCCCGGGCGAGCGCGGGGAAGTGGCCGCGCAGCGAGCGTTCGTAGCCGGGGTCGTAGTGGTCGCGCATCAGTTCGGCGAACACGCCCGCCCAGTCGCCGGCGCGGGCGCGGGCCTGCCAGCCGGCGACGCGCGCATGGCCGCGCAGCTCGACGAGGCCGTCCAGCGCGCGGCAGAAGCCGTCGGGGTCGGCGCGGAAGTGGGCGTAGTCCTGCAGCAGCAGCGCGACACGGGCCGCGTCGGGCAGGGTGAGCCAGACGCAGGCGCTGGCGGGCTGCTGCATCGCGGCCAGCAGCGCGGCGGGCAGGGTGATGCGGCCGATCTTGCGGCTTTCGCTTTCGACGTAGACGGGCCGGGCCGCGTCCAGCCCGCGCAGCGCGGCCCACAGTGCGCTGTCGAAGCGCTTCTGGCTGGGCTGCGGGGCGCCGGGCCGGGCGCCGAGCACCGAGCCGCGGTGGGCGGCCAGGGCTTCGAGGTCCAGCACCTGCGCGCCCTCGGCGGCCAGGGCCTGCAGCAGCCGGGTCTTGCCGCTGCCGGTGCGGCCGCACAGCACCTGCCAGCGCAAGTGCGCCGGCCAGGCGTCGAGGTCGGCGCGCACCTGGGCGCGGTAGGCCTTGTAGCCACCGGTGAGTTGGCGGGAGCGGAAGCCGATCTGGCCAAGGAACCAGTGCAGCGACAGCGAGCGCTGCCCGCCGCGCCAGCAGTAGACGAGCGGGCGCCAGGTCTTGGGCTTGCCGCCGGTGCGCTCGTCCAGCAGCCGGGCGACGTTGCGCGCGACCAGGGCGGCGCCGAGGCGGCGGGCTCCGAGCGGGTCCTGCGCGTACAGGGTGCCGACGACGCGGCGTTCGTCGTCGTCCAGCACGGGCCAGTTCTCGGCGCCGGGGAGGTGGTCTTCGGCGAACTCGGCGGGGGAGCGGACGTCGAGGACGGCGTCGAAGCGGTCCAGCGTCGCCAGCGCGTCCGCGATGCCGAGGGTGTAGTTCATGCGGGGAGGGACACGGCGTCCAGCAGCTCGTTCTCGATCTGCAGCTGCGCCTTGTTCTGCTGCAGCGCCGGGCCGTCGAGCAGGAAGGTGTCTTCCACGCGCTCGCCGAGCGTGGAGACCTTGGCGAGCTGCAGGTTGATGCCGTGGCGGGCCAGCACGCGGGCGATGGCGTAGAGCAGGCCGGCGCGGTCGCTGGTGGAGATGGTGAGCAGCCAGGCGGTGGCGCGCTCGTCGGGCCGCAGCGAGATGCGCGGCGTGTACGGGAAGCTCTTGACGCGGCGCGACAGCCGGCCGCGCCGGGGCTCGGGCAGCGGGCCGCCGGCCTGCAGCGCGGCGCCGAGCTTGTGCTCCACCAGCGGCACGAGGTCGCGGTGGTGCACGTCGGCCTCGGGGCGGATGACCTGGAAGGTGTCCAGCGCGTAGCCGTTGCGCGTGGTGTGGACCTTGGCGTCGAGGATGCTGAAGCCGGCGCCGTCGAAGTAGCCGCAGATGCGGGCGAACAGGTCGGGCTGGT
Source organism: Roseateles sp. (assembly GCF_047654785.1). Taxonomy (GTDB): domain Bacteria; phylum Pseudomonadota; class Gammaproteobacteria; order Burkholderiales; family Burkholderiaceae_C; genus Pelomonas. Next base: position 1,671,340 of record NZ_JASGKQ010000003.1, on the reverse strand, counting down.
CGGGCGCGTAGACCAGCACCTGCAGGCCTTCGCCGATGGGCGAGGGGCGGGCGCGCACGACGGGCAGCTGCGTGTCCACGTGCCGCCACAGCGAGCGCGCGTGCCAGGCCAGCTCGGGCCCGTCGTGGCGGGCGAAGTAGCTGACGGCCAGGCGGCTCCACAGCGGCTCCTCGGTGCCGGGGAGCTGGGCGTGCAGCGCCAGGTCCTGCCGGGCTTCCTGTTTGCGGGCCTCGATCTCGGCGTCGAGGTTGATCGGCGCGCCGCCCAGCGCCCGCAGCGTGATGCGGTAGAGGTCTTCCAGCAGCTTGCCCTTCCAGGCGTTCCAGACCTTGGGGCCGGTGCCGCGGATGTCGGCCACGGTCAGCAGGTACAGCGCGGTGAGCCGGCGCGCGGTGCCGACCTTGGCCGCGAAGCGGGCGATGACCTGCGGGTCGGACAGGTCTTCCTTCTGCGCGACGCGGGACATGGTCAGGTGCTGTTCGACGAGGAACACGCACATGGCGGTGTCCTCGGCGTTCAGCCCGTGCTGGCGGCAGAAGCGGCGCACCTCGACGGCGCCCAGCTCGGAGTGGTCGCCGCCGCGGCCCTTTGCCACGTCGTGGAAGAGGGCGGCGATGTAGAGCAGCTCCGGCGCGTCGAACTGCGACGCGAGCTGCGAGCAGAAGGGATATTCGTGGACGTGCTCGGGCACGAAGTAGCGGCGCACGTTGCGCAGCACCATCAGGATGTGCTGGTCCACGGTGTAGACGTGGAACAGGTCGTGCTGCATCTGGCCGACGATGGCGCGGAATACCCACAGGTAGCGGCCCAGCACGGAGGTCTGGTTCATCAGCCGGAAGCTGTGCGTCTGGCCCTCGGGGGCGCGCAGCATGGCCAGGAAGGTGGCGCGGTTGACCGGGTCGCGGCGCCAGGCGGCGTCCATCAGGCCGCGGGCGTTGTACAGCGCGCGCAGCGTGCGCGCGGACAGGCCCTTGATGCCGCGCGTGCGCTGGTAGACGAGGAAGGTGCGCAGGATGGCGTGCGGGTCGCGCTGGTAGAGGTCGTCGCTGGCGACCTCCAGCATGCGGCCGCGGTCCAGGAAGTCGGTCTCGCCCTCCAGCGGGCGCAGGCCGCCCTGCTGGGAGCCGTTGATCTGCTCCTCCAGGTTCAGCAGCAGGATCTGGTGCAGCTGCGAGACGGCCTTGGCGGCCCAGTAGTAGCGCCGCATCAGCCGCTCGGAGGCGCGCAGCGAGTCCGTCGGCGCGAAGCCGAAGCTCTGCGCCACGGCGGTCTGCAGGTCGAACACCAGGCGGTCCTCGCGCCGGCCGGCCACGGCGTGCAGCCGCGCGCGGATCAGGCGCAGCTGGCCCTCGTTGCGCTGCAGCTGCCGGCTCTCGAACGGCGTGATGAGGCCGCGCTGCGCCAGGGACTTCCAGGTCTTGCCGAGGCCGGCCGCGCGGGCGATCCACATCAGCATCTGCAGGTCGCGCAGGCCGCCGGGGCTTTCCTTGCAGTTGGGCTCCAGCGCGTAGGGCGTGTCGTCGAACTTGGTGTGGCGCTGCAGGGCCTCCAGCGTCTTGGCGCGGAAGAAGGCCCGGGGGTCCATGGCCTGCATGAAGCGCCGCGCCATCTGCCGGAACAGCTTGGCGTCGCCGGCCAGCGCGCGGGCTTCGAGCAGCGCGGTCTGCACGGTCACGTCGCCCTGCGACTCCGACAGGCATTCGCCCAGCGTGCGCACCGACGAGCCGATCTCCAGCCCCACGTCCCAGCAGGCCGTGATGAAGCCCTCGATGGCGGCCTTGGCGGGGCCGGGCACGTGCGCCTCCACGCCGTCGGGCAGCAGCACCAGCACGTCCACGTCGGAATGCGGGTACAGCTCGCCGCGGCCGTAGCCGCCGACGGCGGCCAGGCAGGCACCCGCGGGCATGCCGGAGCGGGCGGCCTCGGCCCAGAGCGTGCGCAGCGTCGCGTCCACATGCCGCGCCAGCCGGCGCAGCAGCGCCTGCGCGGCGGCCTGCGTGGGCCGGCCGGCCATGAAGCCGTCGATCAGCGCCTGCTTGCCCGCCTTGAACTGCTGGCGGAGGTCGGCGAGCGTGGCCACGTCAGGCGGCGGCGGTGGCGGCCTGCGTGACGAAGGCCGGCGGCGGCGGGCTGCCGGCCGACAGCGTCATGATCTCGTAGCCGGTGTCGGTGACGAGCAGGGTGTGCTCCCACTGCGCGGACAGCGAGCGGTCCTTGGTGGCGATGGTCCAGCCGTCGCCCATTTCCCTGATCTCGCGGCGGCCGGCGTTGATCATCGGCTCGATGGTGAACATCATGCCGGGCACCAGTTCGTCCAGCGTGCCGGGGCGGCCATAGTGCAGCACCTGCGGCTCCTCGTGGAAGACGCGGCCGATGCCGTGCCCGCAGAACTCGCGCACGATGGAAAAGCCGGCGTTCTCGGCGAAGGTCTGGATCGCGTGGCCGATGTCGCCCAGCCGCGCGCCGGGCTTGACCTTCTGGATGCCCTTCCACATCGCCTCGTAGGTGAAGGCGCACAGCCGCTTCGCCGCGATCGAGCCCTCGCCGACGATGAACATGCGGCTGGTGTCGCCGTGCCAGCCGTCCTTGATGACGGTGACGTCGATGTTGACGATGTCGCCGTTCTTCAGCGGCTTGTCGTTCGGGATGCCGTGGCACACCACCTGGTTGACCGAGGTGCAGATCGACTTGGGGTAGGGGATGTAGCCCGGCGGGCAGTAGTTCAGCGGCGCCGGCACGGCCTGCTGCACGTGGACGATGTGGTCGTGCGCGAGCCGGTCCAGCTCGTTGGTCGTGACGCCCGGCTTGACGTGGGCGGTGAGCATGTCCAGGACTTCGGACGCCAGGCGCCCGGCGACGCGCATGCCGTCGATGTCGCTACCGGTCTTGATCGTGATGGCCATAGGGACGCGATTATCCGCGCGGGCCCGGGCTCAGTCTTTCCAGATGTCCATGCCCATGTAGGCCGTGGCCAGCACCACCAGGCCGAAGGCGATGCGGTACCAGGCGAACACCTTGAAGTCGTGGCTGGAGACGTAGCGGATCAGCCAGCGGATGCACAGCAGCGCGCTGGCGAACGCGAACACCAGGCCCACGGCGAACATCGGCAGGTCGGCCCAGGCCAGCGCGTCGCGCTGCTTGAGCACCGAGTAGGCGCCCGCGCCCATCAGCGTCGGGATGCCCAGGTAGAAGCTGAACTCGGTGGCCGCCTTGCGCGACAGCCCCAGCACCAGGCCGCCGATGATGGTGGCGCCCGAGCGGCTGGTGCCCGGGATCATCGCCAGGCACTGCAGCAGGCCGACCTTGAGCGCGTCCAGCGGGCCCATGTCGTCCACCGTCTCCACGCGCGCCTTGCGGCCGCCGGCCAGGTCCATCTCGCCGTACAGGCGCTTGTGGCGGGCCTCCACCCACAGGATGACCAGGCCGCCGACGATGAAGGCCATCGCCACCGGCACCGGGTGGAACAGGTGGGCCTTGATGAGCTTGCCGAAGGCCAGCCCCAGCACCACGGCGGGGATGAAGGCGATCAGCACGTTCAGCGCGAAGCGGCGGGCCTGCGGATCGTGGCCAATGCCGGTGACGGTGTGGGCCAGGCGCTGGCGGTACTCCCAGACCACGGCGAACATCGCGCCCGTCTGCACCGCGATCTCGAAGACCTTGGCCTTCTCGCCCACGAAGTCCAGCAGCGAGCCGGCCAGGATCAGGTGGCCGGTGGAGGAGATCGGCAGGAATTCGGTCAGGCCCTCCACGATGCCCATGACGGCGGCTTTGATCAGCAGGATGACGTCCACGTACAACTCTCCGGAAGGCAAACGAATGCGGCGAAAAAGCCGCGCAGTGTAGCCAGCGCGGCGTGCGATCTTGCCGGCGGCCCGCCCCGTGGCTACATTACTGACCCTTCGGTCAATAACTTCCCCGCCTTGGCCACCGCCACCCCCCGCCAACGCCGCAAGGACGCCCGCCCGCAGGAATTGCTGGACGCCGCGCTGGCGCTGTTCGTCGAGAAGGGCTTCGCCGCGACGCGCAGCGAGGAGGTGGCCGCCCGCGCCGGCGTGTCCAAGGGCACGCTGTACCGCTACTACCCCAGCAAGGAAGAGCTGTTCAAGGCGATGGTGCGGGAGAACCTCTCGGTGCACATCGCCGAGTCGGCCGCGCAGGCCGCGCAGCACCGGGGTTCCATCGCCGGACTGCTGGTGGCGATGATGCGCGCCTGGTGGGCCCGGGTCGGCCAGAGCAGCGCCGGCATCGTCTGCACGCTGCTGATGGTCGAGGCGCGCCACTTCCCCGAACTGGCCCGGTTCTACGTGGAGGAGGTCATCCAGCCGTCGCAGGACCTGCTGGGCGCGCTGATCGAGCGCGGCATCCAGGCCGGCGAGTTCCGGGCCGTGCCGGTGGAGGCCACCGTCCACCTGCTGATCGCGCCGCTGCTGCACATGATGCTGCACGAGCATGCCTTCGGCGAGCACCGCCTGTGCCGCCACGACCTGGGCGCCGTGGAACTGCTGGAGGCGCAGCTGTCGCTGCTGCTGCACGGCCTGCTGGCGCAGCCGGGCTGAGGCCGGACCGAAGGCCGCCGCCCCTAGAATTTTGCTTTTCAGCCCGCCGACCCGCGGCGCCCCTCGGAGAACCAGATGAACGTCGAACAAGCCCGCTTCAACATGATCGAGCAGCAGATCCGCCCCTGGGACGTGCTCGACCCCGGCGTGCTGGAACTGCTGCATGTGGTGCACCGCGAGGACTTCGTGCCCGAGGCGCTCAAGGCCCAGGCCTTCGTCGACACCGAGCTGCCGCTGACGGCCACGCGCCGCATGCTGGCGCCCAAGGTCGAGGCCCGGCTGCTGCAGGAGCTGAAGCTGCAGCGCCACGAGAAGGTGCTGGAGATCGGCGCGGCCACGGGCCACCTCGCCGCGCTGCTGGCCCACCAGGCGCAGCGCGTCGTCGCGGTGGAGGCCGATGCCGGCCTGGCCGCGCAGGCCGCCGCCAACCTCCGGCGCGCGGGCGTGGCGAACGCCAGCGTGCTGAACCAGGACGGCGCGGCCGGCGTGGCCGCCGAGCAGCCGTTCGACGCCATCCTGCTGTCCGGCTCGGTGGCCGCCGTGCCGCAAGCGCTGCTGGACCAGCTCAAGGTCGGCGGCCGGCTGGCGGCCATCGTCGGCGCCGAGCCGGTCATGCGCGCCGTGCTCGTCACGCGCACCGGCGCCAGCGACTTCGCCACCCGCGAGCTGTTCGACACCGTGGCCGGGCGCCTGCCGGGCTTCGCCGAGGCGCCCGCCTTCAGCTTCTGAACGGCGCGCATGCCGGACGCAGCCCGTCGCCCCGAAACACCGCCTGCCGCCGCCCGGCGCGCAGGTCGTCGCATGGCTGCGGTCGCCGGCGGGCTTTGCGTCTATAAACCCGGCCGCCGCCTGATCCACCGCATCGCCCAAGGAATCCCATGCCCCTCGTCCTCGCCCAGCGCCTGATCCTGCAACCGCTGGCCCTCGCCGCCGGCCTCCTGATGGCCGGTGCGGCCCAGGCCCAGAGCCTGCAAGAGCTCTACGACGCGGCGCGGGGCTATGACGCCACCTACCTGGCCACCAAGGCCAGCGCCGACGCCGCCGCCGCCCGCGCGGCCCAGGCCGAGGCGCTGCAGCGCCCCACGTTCGGCCTGTCGGCCTCGGGCACCCAGGGGCGCACCGACCCGCCGGGCGGCCAGGCCGTCAACAGCCGCACGCTGTCGGCCGGCCTGCAGGGCCGCTACGCCGTCTACAACGCGGCCAACCAGCCCACCATCGACAAGGCCCGCCGCGGCCTGGAGGCGGCGCAGGCCGACCTGGACATCGCCGAGCAGGACCTGATCGTCCGCCTGGCCACGGCCTATTTCGACGTGCTGGCCGCCCGGGACGCGCTGACCACCTCGCAGGCCAACAAGGCCGCCATCGCCGAGCAACTGGCCTCGGCCAAGCGCAACTTCGAGGTCGGCACCGCCACCATCACCGACACCCGCGAGGCCCAGGCCCGCTACGACCTGGCGGTCGCGCAGGAACTGGCGGCCGACAACGAGTTGCGCGTCAAGCGCGTGACGCTGGACCAGTTCGTCGGCCGCGCCGGCGTGGAGCCCAAGGCGCTGGCCCAGCCGGTGGCGCTGCCGGCGCTGCCGAGCAACGACGTCGACACCTGGGTCGCCACCGGCGACGACCAGCACCCCGCCGTGCGCAAGGCCCGGCTGGGCCTGGAGGTGGCGCAGCTGGACACCCAGATCGCCCGCGCCGGCAACCAGCCGACGCTGGACCTGAGCGGCAGCGTCGGCGCCCAGAACCTGCACAACAACCTCAGCGGCCTGGCGGCCCAGTCCTCCGGCGTCGGCACCGGCAAGACCGCCAGCGTCGGCCTGACGCTGACCTACCCGCTCTACACCGGCGGGCTGACGCAGAACCGCATCAAGGAAACCCTGGTGCTGGAGGACAAGGCCCGCAACGACCTGGACTTCGCCCGCCGCAGCGTCGCCGAGGCCACCCGCCGCGCGTTCTTCGGCGTGCAGTCGCTGAAGGCGCAGGTCAGCGCCTACGAGGCGGCCGAGGCGTCCTCCAAGCTGGCGCTGGAGGCCACGCAGCTCGGCTACAAGGTCGGCGTGCGCGTCAACCTGGACGTGCTGAACGCGCAGACCCAGCTCTACGGCACGCAGCGCGACCTGGCCAAGGCGCGCTACGACGTGGTGGTGAACAGCCTCAGGCTGCGCCAGGCCTCGGGCCAGCTGCGCCCCGAGGACGTGACGGCCGTCAACGCGCTGCTGACGCGCTGAGGCCCGCGCCCCGCCGGCCTGCAAGCCCCGCCTCGGCGGGGCTTCGCATTTCTGCGCCACGCTGCCGCCATGCAGCCCGCTTCATTATATTTTTCGATATAGTGTCGCGATGCCCCGGCCCGCCGCCCTCGACCCGCTCGCGCTGCGCGCCGCCGCGGGCGAGGCGGTGGCCGCGCTGAAGGCGCTGGGCAACACGGAGCGGCTGCTGCTGCTGTGCCAGATGTCGCAGGGCGAGATCAGCGTCGGCGAGCTGGAGGCGGCGCTGGACATCCGCCAGCCGACGCTGTCGCAGCAGCTCGGCGTGCTGCGCCGCGAAGGCCTGGTGGACACGCGGCGCGACGGCAAGCGCGTCATCTACCGCGTGGCCGACCCGCGGCTGCTGGCGCTGCTGCGCACGCTCTACACCCTGTACTGCCCCAAGGAGGACGACGCATGACCCTGGACTGGACCGCTTTCACGCCCTGGCCGGCGCTGGCCGGCGGCCTGCTGATCGGCCTCGCGGCGGCGCTGCTGATGCTGCTGGCCGGGCGCATCGCCGGCATCAGCGGCATCCTCGGCGGGCTGCTGCGCCCGGGCGACCGCGCCTGGCGGCTGGCCTTCGTCGGCGGGCTGCTGGCGTCGCCCTGGCTGTTCGCGTGGCTGGGCCGCGCGCCGCAGCCGGCCGTGGACGCGGGCTGGGGCACGCTGGTCGCCGCCGGCCTGCTGGTGGGCGTCGGCACGCGTTACGGCGCCGGCTGCACCAGCGGGCATGGCGTCTGCGGCCTGTCGCGGCTGTCGCCGCGCTCTGCCGTGGCCACCGCCGCCTTCATGGCGGCCGGCTTCGCGACGGTGTTCGTCGCGCGCCACCTGCTGGGGGCCGCGTGAGGGGCGGCGCCGTCGTGGCCGTGCTGGTCGCCGCGCTGTCCGGCCTGGTCTTCGGCCTGGGCCTGATCGTCTCGGGCATGGTGGTGCCGGCCAAGGTGCTGGGCTTCCTCGACCTGGCCGGCGCCTGGGACCCGTCGCTCGCCTTCGTGATCGGCGGCGCGCTCGCCGTGGGCCTGCCGGCCTTCCTCGGCGCGCGGCGCTGGCGCCGCTCGCTGGCCGGCCTGCCGCTGCAGTGGCCGGCGCAGACGGCCATCGACCGCCGCCTCGTCGGCGGCAGCCTGCTGTTCGGCATCGGCTGGGGGCTGGCCGGGCTGTGCCCGGGGCCGGCCGTCGTCGTGCTGGGCATGGGCAGCGCCAAGGCGGCGGCCTTCGTCGCCGCGATGCTGGCCGGCATGGCGCTGCACGCGGCCCTGGAGCGGCGCGCGGCAGGCCCTTGAGCCTGGGCCAGAATCCGCGCCCATGCTGTTCCTGCTCTCGCCCGCCAAGTCCCTCGACTACGACACCCCCACGCCGCCGCCGCTGGCGCCGCGGCTGACCCGCCCGCAGTTCCTGGCCGACACGGCCGCGCTGATCGCGCTGCTGCGCACCCAGAGCGTCGCCGAGGTGCGCGCGCTGATGGACCTGTCCGAGCCGCTGGCCCGGCTCAATGTGGAGCGCTACCAGGCCTGGCGCCCGCGCTTCACCGACCGCAACAGCAAGCCCGCGGTGCTGGCCTTCGACGGCGACGTCTACGACGGCCTGGACGCGAAGACGCTGTCCGCCGACGAGCTCGTGTGGGCGCAGGCGCATGTGCGCATGCTGTCGGGCCTGTACGGCCTGCTGCGGCCGCTGGACCGCATGCAGCCCTACCGGCTGGAGATGGGCACGCGGCTGCGGACCCCGGCCGGCGCCAGCCTGTACGACCACTGGGGCGACCGCCTCGCGCTGCACCTGAACGGGCTGGCCCGGGGCGAGCGGGCGCCGGTCATCGTCAACCTGGCGTCGCAGGAGTATTTCCGCGCGGTGGACCGCCCGGCGCTGAAGCCGCGCGTCGTCGACTGCCAGTTCGAGGACTGGAAGAACGGCGGCTACAAGGTCATCAGTTTCTTCGCCAAGCGCGCCCGCGGGCTGATGGCGCGCTTCGCCATCCAGCAGCGCCTGGAAACGCCCGAGGGGCTGCGGGCCTTCGACCTGGACGGCTATCGTCTGGCCCCCGAGGCCTCGTCCCCCGAGCGCCTCGTCTTCCGCCGCAAGCCATGAGCCAACAAGCCATCACCCCCGAACTGTGCGACTGGATCGCCGAGCAGTCGCGCGCCGGCCACCCGTCGCAGAACATCCTGGCCGCCATGCTGGGCAGCGGCTGGGACGAGGCCATCGCCCGCCAGGCGCTGGCCCGCACGCTGGGCCAGTCGGCCACGCTGACGGCGCCGGCCGGCGCGACGCCCGGCCTGCCCGAGCCCGACCTGAGCCGCTTCGCGCCGGTGCTGGACGCGGGCGACCGGCCGGTCAAGGTCGTCATGGCGCTGCGCCAGCCGCGCGTGGTGGTGTTCGCCGACCTGCTCTCCGGCGAGGAGTGCGACGGCATCATCGCGCTGGCCACGCAGCGGCTGTCCCGCTCGGAAACGGTGGCCACCGGCGGCGACGGCAGCGAGGTGAACGCCGCGCGCACCAGCGACGGCATGTTCTTCGAGCGCGGCGAGACGGCGCTGATCCAGCGCGTCGAGGGGCGCATCGCCGCGCTGCTGCGCTGGCCGCTGGACCACGGCGAGGGCCTGCAGGTGCTGCGCTACAGCCCGGGCGCGGAGTACCAGCCGCACTACGACTACTTCGACCCCGCGCACGCCAGCACGGCCAACATCCTGCGGCGCGGCGGCCAGCGTGTCGGCACGCTGGTCATCTACCTGAACACGCCCGCGGCGGGCGGCTCCACGATCTTCCCGGACATCGGCCTGGACGTGGCGCCGGTCAAGGGCAACGCCGTGTTCTTCAGCTACGACCGGCCGCACCCGGCCACGCAGACGCTGCACGGCGGCTCGCCCGTCGTCGAGGGCGAGAAGTGGGTGGCGACCAAGTGGCTGCGCCAGGGCGTGTTCAACTGAAACGCGCTCAGGCGGACAGCAGCCGGTTGATCAGCTCGGGCGTGCTGCCGGCGCGGTATTTCTTCATCAGCCGGCCGCGGTAGACGTCCACCGTGCGCGGGCTCACGCCCAGGCGGCGGCCGATGCCCTTGCTGGTCTGGCCCTCGACCAGCAGCGCCGCGATCTCGCGCTCGCGCGGCGTCAGGTCGGCCGAGATCTGGCGGCGGGCGGACAGGTCCTCGAAGCTCCAGATGCCGCGCGCATGCGGGTCGGCCGGGTCCAGCGCGCGGCCGCTGACGTGGCACCAGAACAGCTCGCCGCCGCCGACGCGGCGCATCACGCGGTCGTCCGCGTAGCGGCCCTGCGCGTCCAGGCTGGCGACGATGCGCGCGCCGGTGCGCTCGAACTCCGCGGCGCTGGGGTAGAGCACGGCGAAGCTGTGGCCGACGAGCTGCCCGCGCGTGGCCGAGAACATCTGCAGCACGCGCTCGTTGCAGTCCACGATCTGGCGCTGCGCCGACAGCACCAGGCCGATGGGCGCGAGCTGGAAGGCGTTGCGGTAGTCCGGGTCCATGCGCGTAGGGAGTGGGCTTTACGTGATCTTGCGTAACGACGGCCGAGGGCGCGCGATAGTACCCTTGCGCCCGTGTCTGAATCGCCAGGAGACGGTGGCATGAACAAGGTGTACCCGAGCGCCGACGAGGCGTTGCGCGGCGTGGTGGCGGACGGGCAGTTGCTCGCCGTCGGCGGCTTCGGCCTGTGCGGCATCCCGGAGGCGCTGATCGCGGCGCTGCGCGACAGCGGCGTCAAGGGCCTGACGGTGATCTCCAACAACGCGGGCGTCGACGGCTTCGGCCTGGGCCAGCTGCTGGAGACGCGGCAGATCAGGAAGATGATCTCCAGCTACGTCGGCGAGAACAAGGAGTTCGAGCGCCAGTACCTGGCCGGCGAGCTGGAGCTGGAGTTCACGCCGCAGGGCACGCTGGCCGAGAAGCTGCGCGCCGGCGGCGCCGGCATCCCGGCCTTCTTCGTGCGCACCGGCGTGGGCACGATGATCGCCGAGGGCAAGGAGGTGCGCGAGTTCGACGGCGAGGCCTACATCCTGGAGCGGGCGCTGGTGCCCGACGTGGCGCTGGTCAAGGCCTGGAAGGCCGACAAGAGCGGCAACCTGGTGTTCCGCCGCACGGCGCGCAACTTCAACCCGGCCGCCGCGATGGCCGGCAAGCTCACCGTCGTCGAGGTGGAGCAGGTCGTCGAGACCGGCAGCATCGACCCGGACGACGTGCACCTGCCGGGCATCTACGTCCATCGCATCGTCGTGAACGCGCAGCCCGAGAAGCGCATCGAGAAGCTCACGCTGTCGCCCAAGAAGGAGAACTGACATGGCCTGGACGCAAGACCAGATGGCCGCGCGCGCGGCGCAGGAGCTGGAGGACGGCTTCTACGTGAACCTCGGCATCGGCATCCCGACGCTGGTCGCCAACCATGTGCCGCCGGACAAGGAGGTCTGGCTGCAGAGCGAGAACGGCATGCTGGGCATCGGCCCGTTCCCGACCGAGGACGAGGTGGACGCCGACCTCATCAACGCCGGCAAGCAGACCGTGACGACGCTGCCCGGCAGCAGCATCTTCGGCAGCCACGACAGCTTCGCGATGATCCGCGCCGGCAAGATCAACCTCAGCATCCTCGGCGCCATGCAGGTCAGCGGCCGGGGCGACCTGGCCAACTGGATGATCCCGGGCAAGATGGTCAAGGGCATGGGCGGCGCGATGGACCTGGTGGCCGGCGTGAAGCGCGTCATCGTGCTGATGGAGCATGTCGCGCGCAAGAAGGACGGCAGCGAAGACCTGAAGATCCTTCCCGCCTGCACGCTGCCGCTGACCGGCGTCGGCGTGGTGGACCGCATCATCACGGACCTCGGGGTGTTCGACGTGGTGCCCGAGGGCCTCAAGCTCGTCGAGCTGGCCGACGGCGTGACGCGCGAGTTCGCGCAGGGCAAGACGGGCGTGCCGCTGCTCTGAGCTTGAGCGCCTTTCCGGTGCGCCGCCTGCCGGCCGCGCTGCTGCTGGCCGCGGCCCTGGCGCCGCCGGCCCGGGCGCAGCCGCTGGAGCAGCCCGAGGCCGCCACCACCCGCGCCTCGCGGCCCGCTGCCGGCCTCGCCGCGCCGGCCCGGCGCTTCGCCGTCACGGCGGCCAACCCGCTGGCGGCCGAGGCCGGCGTGGCGATGCTGCGGGCCGGCGGCTCCGCGTTCGACGCCGCCGTGGCCGTGCAGGCGGTGCTGGGCCTGGTGGAGCCGCAGTCCAGCGGCATCGCCGGCGGCGCCTTCCTGCTGCACTGGGACGGCCGCCAGGTCAGCGCCTGGGACGGCCGCGAGACCGCGCCCGCCGCGGCCACGCCGGGCCTGTTCCTGCGGCCCGACGGCCGGCCGCTGGCGATGCGCGACGCGGTGCTGAGCGGCCTGTCGGTGGGCGCGCCGGGCGTGCTCGCCATGCTGGCCGAGGGCCACCGCGCGCACGGGCGGCTGGCCTGGGCGCGGCTGTTCGAGCCGGCCATCCGGCTGGCCGAGCGGGGCTTCGCCGTCAGCCCGCGGCTGGCCGAGCTGGCCGCGGGCGAGCCGGCGCTGCGCGGCGACCCGCAGGCCGGGCCGTATTTCTTCGGCGCGGACGGCCAGGCCAGGCCCGCCGGCACGGTGCTGAAGAACCCGGCCTACGCCGCCGTGCTGCGCGGCATCGCCCGGCGCGGCGCGGCGGCCGGCTTCTACGCCGGCCCGGTGGCGGCGGACATCGTGCGCCGCGTGCAGGGCCACGCCCGCCCGGGCCTGCTGAGCACGGCCGACCTGGCCGCCTACCGGCCGGTGCGGCGCCCGCCGCTGTGCAACGACTGGCGCGGCTACCGCGTCTGCGGCGTCGGGCCGCCCACGTCGGGGCACCTGACGGTGATGCAGATCCTCGGCCTGCTCGACGCCCAGCCGCGCGCCCGCGCAGCCACCGGCCTGACGGCGGACTGGCTGCACGCCTACGCCGAGGCCGCCAAGCTGGCGTTCGCGGACCGCGCGCAGTTCATCGCCGACCCCGCCTTCGTCGCCGCGCCCGGCGGCGACTGGCTGCAGCTGCTCGCGCCGGCCTACCTGGCGGCGCGCGCCGCGTCGATCGGCGAGCGCGCGATGGCGCCGGCCGCCGCGGGCGACCCCGGCGCGCTGCCGCGCGCGCTGGCGCCGCAGGCCGAGCAGCCGGAGCACGGCACCAGCCACGTCAGCATCGTCGACGCGCGCGGCCACGCGGTGGCGATGACGACCAGCGTCGAGTCCGCCTTCGGCAACCGCGTGATGAGCGACGGCGGCACCGGCTTGGCCGGCGGCTTCATGCTGAACAACCAGCTCACCGACTTCTCGCTGGACCCGGTGGGCGCCGACGGCCGGCCGGTGGCCAACCGCGTGGAGCCGGGCAAGCGGCCGCGCTCCAGCATGGCGCCGACGCTGGTGTTCGACCGCGCGGGCCGGCTCGTCATGGTGGCGGGATCGCCGGGCGGGCCGGTGATCATCCATTACGTCGCCAAGGTGCTCACCGGCGCGCTGGCCTGGGGCCTGGGCGCGCAGCAGGCGGTGGACCTGCCCAACTTCGGCCACTTCAACACCGGCACGCTGATCGTCGAGCGCGGCGCGCTGGGCGAGCCGCAGCTGGCCGCGCTGCGCGGCCGCGGCCACCGGGTCGGCGAGGCCGACCTGACCAGCGGCCTGCAGGTGCTGCTGCGCGGCCCGGCCGGCTGGACGGGCGGCGCGGACCCGCGCCGCGAAGGCGTGGTGAGCGGGGAGTGAAGGGCGGTCAGCGCTTGTTCAGCACCGCCAGGCCCGTCGCGCCCAGCAGCACGAACAGCACGCCGCTCCACACCTCGTAGGGCAGGCCCAGCAGCCGGTAGGCGGCCGCCTCGGCGCAGTTGGCGGTGATCATGAACACCGGCGGCCAGAGCTCTTCCAGGCCGAGCGCGGTGACGATCCGGTCGGCCAGGCCCATCGCGCAGCTGGCACTCTGCGACGCCACCTCGTGCTGGAACACCGCCGCCGTCAGGCCCGCGGCGCACAGCATCAGCACGACGACCAGTGCGCCCTGGCGCAGCGAGCGCCGGCCCCGGGCCAGCCAGCCCAGCAGCGAGAACGTGCCGATGGCCAGGTAGAGGGCCCGCTGCAGCACGCACCACGGGCAGGGCTTGACGCCGAACTGGTGCTGCGCGACCAGCGCCACGCCCACCGCAGCGACGCTGGCCACGGCCATGGCCGCCAGCGCCCGCGCCGGCCACGGGGAAGGGGAGATGAACATCAGCCGGCGATCTCGGCGATCAGCTCGATCTCGACGCAGGCGCCCATCGGGATCTGCGCGACGCCGAACGCGCTGCGCGCATGCTTGCCCGCGTCGCCCAGCACGGCGGCCAGCAGCTCGGAGCAGCCGTTGGTGACCAGGTGCTGCTCGGTGAAGTCCGGCGTGCTGTTCACCAGGCTCATCACCTTGACGATGCGCACGCGGGACAGGTCGCCCGTGGCCGCCTGCAGCGTGCCCAGCAGGTCGATGGCGACCGCGCGCGCGGCCTGCTGGCCGGTGGCGGTGTCCACGTCGCGGCCGAGCTGGCCCACCCAGGGCTTGCCGTCCTTCTTGGCGAGGTGGCCGGACAGGAACAGCAGATGGCCCGTGCGCGTGTACGGCAGGTAGGCCGCGGCGGGGGCGGCCAGCGGCGGCAGCGTGATGCCGAGTTCGGCCAGCTTGGCTTGGATGGCGGTGGAGCTCATGAGGGGAAGCGCGGTGGCGCGTGAAAAAAACGGCGGCATGCTACACCCCGCGTCCGCAGCACGGCGGCGCAGGGAGGGACCGTGGCACGGCAGCCTTGGGGGATGCGCGAGCTGGCGGCGGCGGGCCTGGCCTGGCTGGCCGGCCTGGCGCTGCTGCACCGCTGCGAGCGGCTGCCGGCGGCGCCGGAGTACGCCGTGCTGGCGCTCGCTTTGGTGGCCATTGCGGGGCTGTGGCGGCTGCGGCACCGGCACTGGGCGCTGCTGGCCGGCGGCGTGGCGCTGGCCGCCTTCCTGCAGGGGGCGGTGCGCGCCGAATGGCGGCTGGCCACCGAGCTGCACCCGGCCTGGGAGGGGCGCGACCTGGTGCTGGCCGGCCGCGTCGATTCGCTGCCCGTGGCCGTCACCGGCCAGGGCGGCGTGCCGGGCTGGCGCTTCGGCTTCGCCGTCGAGTCCGTGGGCGCCACGGGCGCCGCGCTGCCGCCCGAGGTGCCCGCGCGGCTGATGCTGCTCGCCTACGACGGCCCGCCCGTCACGGCCGGCGAGCGCTGGCGCTTCACGGCTCGGCTCAAGCGCGCGCACGGGCTGGCCAACCCGGGCGGGTTCGACGCCGAGCTGTGGCTGTTCGAGCAGGGCCTGCGCGCCAGCGGCGTGGTGCGCGGCGCCGAGCGCCTGCAGGCCGCGCCCTGGTGGGGGCTGGACGCCGCCCGGCAGCGGCTGCGCGCGCGCATCCAGGCGCAGGTGGCCGACCCCGGCGCGGCCGGCGTCATCGCGGCGCTGAGCCTGGGCGACCAGGCCGCCATCTCGCACGCCGACTGGGCGCTGCTGCGCGACACCGGCGTGGCCCACGCCTTCAGCGTCAGCGGGCTGCACGTGACGATGTTCGCGTGGCTGGCCGCCGCGCTGGTGGCGCCGCTGTGGCGGCGCAGCGGCCGGCTGTGCTTGCGCCTGCCGGCGCCCGCCGCCGCGCGCTGGGCCGGCGTGGCGGCGGCGCTGGGCTATGCGCTGTTCTCGGGCTGGGGCGTGCCGGCGCAGCGCACCGTCGTCATGCTGGCCGCGGTGGCCGTGCTGCGCTCGCTGGGCCTGCGCTGGCCGTGGCCGCTGGTGCTGCTGGCGGCCGGCGTGGCCGTCACGGCGGCCGATCCCTGGGCGCTGACGCAGCCCGGCTTCTGGCTGTCGTTCGGCGCCGTGGGGCTGTTGATGACGGCCGGCGACGCGGCGGCCCCCGGCTGGCGCGCGCGGCTGAAGGCGGCGCTGCGCACGCAGGCCGTCGCCACGGTGGGGCTGGCGCCGCTGAGCCTGATCTGCTTCGCGCAGCTCTCCGCCGTGGGGCTGCTGGCCAACCTGCTGACGATCCCGCTGATCAGCTTCGTCGCCACGCCGCTGGCGCTGCTGGGCGCGCTGTGGGCGCCGCTGTGGACGCTGGCCGCGTGGGGCGTGCAGGCGCTGGTGTCGGCGCTGAAGCTGCTCGCCGCCTGGCCCGGCGCGGTGTGGTGGCCGCCGGCCGCGCCCGGCTGGGTGCAGGGGCTGGCGCTGCTGGGCGCGGCGCTGCTCGTCATGCGGCTGCCGTGGCGGCTGCGGCTGGCGGGGCTGCTGATGGCCGTGCCGCTGCTGTGGCCGGCCGTGCCGCGGCCGCCCGCGGGCGAGTTCGAGCTGCTGGCGCCCGACGTCGGCCAGGGCAACGCGGTGCTGGTGCGCACCACCGGCCATGCGCTGCTGTTCGACGCCGGCCCGGTCTACGCGCCGGGCGCGGACGCCGGCGAGCGCGTGCTGCTGCCGCTGCTGCGCGCGCTGGGCGTGCGGCGGCTGGACATGCTGGTGCTCAGCCACCGCGACGGCGACCACGTGGGCGGCGCCGCCACGCTGATGCAGGGCCTGCCGGTGGCCGAGCTGCGCAGCTCGCTGGAGCCCGGCCACGCGCTGCTGCGCGCCGGCCCCGCCGCCGTGCGCTGCGAGGCCGGCCAGGGCTGGACCTGGGACGGCGTGCGCTTCGACCTGCTGCACCCCACGCCGGCGCACTACGGCGCGGGGCTCAAGCCCAACGACCTGTCCTGCGTGCTGCGCATCGCCGCCGCGTCCGGCCGGCGCGCGCTGCTGGCGGGCGACCTGCAGGCCGACCAGGAACGCCGCCTGGCGCAGCGCGAGCCCGGCCTGCGCGCCGACGTGCTGCTGGTGCCGCACCATGGCAGCAAGACGTCCTCCAGCGCCGAACTGCTGGCGGCGGTGCGGCCCGTGGTGGCGGTGGTGCAGGCCGGCTACCGCAGCCGCTTCGGCCACCCGGCGCCGCCGGTGCTGGCGCGCTACCAGGCGGCCGGCATCGCGGTGGTGGCCAGCCCGTCATGCGGGGCCTGGCGCTGGGCCAGCGCGGAAGGCGCGTCGAGCTGCTGGCGCGACCTGTCGCGACGCTACTGGACCGACCGCGTGGCGCCCGCCGTGCCGGACGCGGCGCTCAGCGGCCCGGCGTGGCCGGGGGAGGAGTGAGACTGTGGTGGAGGGGGGGGCGCGTGTGCTGCCACGAATGCAGGTGGCTTGGTCAAGCGACAGGCTGGGGCTATGTCCTGGTTGCACTGCAGGCGAACCATCCTGGCCAACGGAGATGTCCAGATGGCAGCTTTGTGCACGCTGGTGTCAATTCGCCTGCCGAGCGACCGGCAGGTTCTGCCCGCTCGGGCCCCGGCCCCTCATTGGCAGTTGAACCGAGTCGCTGACTGGAATGGGGGTGCCGCCCGCTTGACCCCCAACTGTTCCGCCCGTGTGACGACCTGTTTCATTGCCGAGCGAGCTGAATTCTTCGTGTCGCAGAAGCACGTGCTCGATGCAAGTTCTTCCACTGCATCGCTTACCTTTTGCCTGAGATGCTCCTGCAGGCAGCCCGGAGCTTGCGCTTGTTGCTGGGCCAGGTCGGCGAGATCCCTGGCGAGCGTGTCCGGCCGCACGCACCCCGCGACATCGGAGATCGGCTCAAAGTAGCGCGGCCGGCCTGCCGGGCGCGGCCAAAGCCGCGCCATGGCCGTCAGGAGGGTTCGCGAATTGGGCAGGCTCACCCGTTCGGCCAGCGCCTGATAGTCGAGAAAGTGGTAGACGGTCTCGGCCCCCAGCACAACACCTACGCCCGGGTGGCGCGCGCTGATGTCTGCCGCTGCGCGGCTCAACTCGTCCAAGGCGTCTCCGCCTTGTTTCATTGCGCTATAGAAGTCCGCAGTCAGTGACTCGCCAATGAGGGCTTGAGCGCGGTCCGCAGCAGCAACCACGGCGCACACAGCCTCTGCGGACGGGGCTTGCTGCAGTGCGGCGAGTGCGGCCCCGTGTGTATCAAGTGCTCTAGAGGCACTCGATGCAGCGGGCAGCGGTTCCGGAACACTGACCTCGGGTGACGAAGCAGCGGCTAACCGGCGAACCGCAGCGATTGCGCCGCTACCGACATACATTTCGTCCGCTGGCGCCCGCAAACATGCCCCTAAGGCCGCCAGTAGTATTCCCGAGACTACGCTTCGAATCGGTTGTCGCATTTGACCACCATATGCCTCGGCCGCTGTGTCTCAATGCCCGTCGTCGGACCAATGAGGCGGGTCGGACACCAGCTTGATTACGGAATATCCGGCTCCAACTTGATGAAGGGTAGTGTTGCCGCCTGTGCGCGGTTCGGACGTGATGCTCACGCCCTCGCCATGTGCACCTAGGATCGTCAGGTTGCCGGTCCACGAAATGCTCATGTCGATGGCCAAGCGTTCCGTGTGCCGCGATTGGAGTGCAGGCGCGTAGGCAATCCCGTACGCATTCACCATTTGCTGTGCGGCGAAGCGCGCTGCAGTGTTGTCGACGGCGCCTTGCGCGCTGCGGTGGACCCAGCAGATCTCGACCCCCACCATCCGCGGCACGCTTGCGGGGTCGAGGCCTTGCTTGGCGATCCTGTACGAGTAGTGCATCAGGTAGGCACGCTCGGCTGGTCGGTAGGTGGCCGAGATGGAGACCGTAGCACCCGCTGCTCGAAGTGCCGCGATGAAGCTGTCCACATTCACCTGGAAGGCCGAGGCAAGGTCTGCAGTATTCGTGCTAGTCGGGAAGCGCGCCACCCATGCCGCACCACTCGCTTCCTTGACACGAACGGGAGCGGTCGCAGTTTTGCCACCGGCCGTCGCAGTGCCTGTGTAGTCACCAGCCGCAACGTAGCGCGTGGCGAACGTGGTTCCCGAGCCGCTTGCGGGGGCGCCGCCACCCGCCCATGCGGCCTCGCTCGCAGACCCGCCGGACGCGGTATATGTGACCGTCTCGTTCGGGCAAACCTCCGGCGCGCTAACAGCCACGCTCAACGATTCTTCGGCCACCGCATCGACGACCAGCGAGGAGTCGTACAGGTCATCGCCGACGTTGGTCACCGTCAAGTCGAATTGGACCGTGTCGCCGGCACTGGACACGGGCAGCGATAAGGTCTTCCACGCCGTGGAGCCGCCTGCGTCGAATGCCGCGAGGCCAAGGCCGTTCATGCTATGGGAATCGCTGACAGAGCCACCGCCTTGCAGGCTGCGGATTGAGACGGCATACGAATCGTTGTATCCCGAGCCGAAGTAGCCACCGGGCACCTCGCTAGTGATGAAGCGATACCGAACCATCACCCGCGATGTACCCGGCGCGACATTAAAGGTTCGTGATACGGACCGTGGCCCTTCCCCCACCGTGCTCAGTTGCAGGTCCATGTCGCCGGTCGCGGCTGCCGCCGCCGCCAACGGGTGTGCTTTCGGCGCCGCTGCAAGGGAAGTTTGTGCCGCGCTCAGTGCCCTGGCCGCACGATGGAGGCTGGCGGAAGCACTTGCCGTAGCTGCGCTGACGGTTCCGGGCTCGATGGTCTCCGTGTGCGGGACAAGGCTCGCACTGCCGGCGGTACCCACTTCCCATCCCGCAAACCCCTGGCTGAAATCGTTGTTGGCGACGTCGCTGGGGCTCTTGAAGCCGGCCAGCTGAAGAGTGACTGTGCCCGCCCCACCCACCGTCGTGAGTGTCGCGAACCGATTCGCCGTCGCGTTGGCGCTTAAGAGAATCGTCCGGTTCGGAACGTCATGCAGCAGCACCCGCCCAGTGGATGTGGTTTCCTCGAATCCCACGGTGTCGTCGTCGGACAGCTTCGCGACCACGGTGGTGCTACCGGGCGCCGTACCGGCTTCGGTTCGAACGTTTACTGCCAAGGTCTGCGAGCCAGCCCACAGGGTTGCGGCCAAGCTGAGGCTGTGCCCGGTAGTGTCGGTGGCCAGTACCACGATGTCGTTTCGGCCCTCGGCGAGAATGCTGCCAGCCCGGATGGCATCGCTGGTGACATCGACTGCGGCCTCAAGCTGCTGGCCGTTGCGAAAGATCCGCACGGCGCCCGATGTCGTCGAAAGCGAGGCACCGGTCGCCCGAATGGTCACTGACGCGCCGACCGATACGAACCGCTTCGGATTGATGGCCGCATCGAAGGCCAGCGTACCCTCCGAGGCATGTTCCGTCGCTTCTTTCGCAGCGATGTTGAGCGTCAACGTGAAGGCTGCCGATCCGCCGGCATTCCTCGCTGTGATGACGTAGGCGCCGTGGTTGACATCTTCACCTGGCGTTCCGGCAATGACGCCGGTGGCCGAATCGATGGCGACACCGTCGGGCAGCGCGGGCGTTACCGAGTAACTTTCCACCGAGCCGGAGACTGTCGGCGCAAGCGATGGCATCGGATCCCCAATCTGAAGGGGCGCTGGTTGGGAATACGATAGGTTCGCTGGCGCTTGCATCGCAGGAGCACCTCCACCACCTCCGCCGCCACAGCCTGCAAGCACAATGACGAGTGCGACTGTTCCCAGATATGGCACTGGGCGCGTCCGAACGAAGTCACGGATAAGCTGGAACAGACGCAGGACCATCGCCCCCTCCTATGGAATTCGAGAAGTTTCTGGGCGTCAACTCTTGGGCGTACAGAAGCACGCTCAGGTGGCAAGTTCTCCTTGGCATCGTCCAGCCTGCCGCCATTTAGGCAAACCAAAAATCCGCAGATCGCCAACCCCCGTGGCCGCCAGGAACTGCGCGAAGAACGCCAACTGTCCGTGCGGCGTCGCCGAGGCCGCCTCGTCCCACCGAACGTGCATGCGCCCGCCCAGCGTGTCCACCACCTGCGCCTGTTCCGCCTGCCCGGCCTCACCACGGCGCGCTATCGCCCTGTGTCTTGCTTCACCCATCGGGTGAGTCTGACCTATCGGCTCAACTCCGCTCCACTGCTCGCTCTGCAGCCCTTTCGGATGGGGCAACTGCCGTTTTTAGGTTGACTGGTGTTGGATGGACATGGAGAGTCGATGTGAGGTGAAAGAAAGCCCCGCCGGCCCGTGAGAGGCCGGCGGGGCTTGGCATGCCCGTCAAATCAGGATCAGGCCGCCACCGCCTTGGCCGCGTCCGCGTATTCCTCGATCTGGTCGAAGTTCATGTAGCGGTAGACGCTGGCCTTGTCGGCGTCGATGACGCCCATCTCCTTCAGGTATTCCTCCTTGGTCGGCAACCGGCCCAGGCGGGACGCGATGGCGGCGAGTTCCGCCGAGCCAAGGAACACGTTGGTGTTCTTGCCCAGCCGGTTCGGGAAGTTGCGGGTGGAGGTGGAGATCACCGTGGCGCCCTCGCGCACCTGGGCCTGGTTGCCCATGCACAGGCTACAGCCCGGCATTTCGGTGCGTGCGCCGGCCGTGCCGAAGGCGGCGTAGTGGCCTTCCTTGATGAGCTCGTTCTGGTCCATCTTGGTCGGCGGCGCGACCCACAGCTTGACCGGGATGTCGCGCTGGCCGCCCAGCAGCTTGGCCGCCGCGCGGAAGTGGCCGATGTTGGTCATGCACGAGCCGATGAAGGCTTCGTCGATCTTGGTGCCGGCCACTTCGGACAGGAACTTGGCGTCGTCCGGGTCGTTCGGGCAGCAGACGATGGGTTCCTTGATGTCGGCCAGGTCGATCTCGATGACGGCGGCGTATTCGGCGTCCTTGTCGGCCTCCAGCAGCTCGGGCTTGGCGAGCCAGGCCTCGACCTTCTCGATGCGGCGTTGCAGCGTCTTCGCGTCCTGGTAGCCGTCGGCGATCATGTTCTTCATCAGCACGACGTTGCTGGTCAAGTATTCCTTGATCGGCGCCGGGTTGAGCTTGATCGTGCAGCCGGCCGCCGAGCGCTCGGCGCTGGCGTCGGACAGTTCGAACGCCTGCTCGACCTTCAGGTCCGGCAGGCCCTCGATTTCGAGGATGCGGCCCGAGAAGATGTTCTTCTTGCCGGCCTTGGCGACGGTCAGCAGGCCGGCCTTGATGGCGTACAGCGGGATCGCGTGCACGAGGTCGCGCAGCGTCACGCCCGGCTGCAGTTCGCCCTTGAAGCGCACCAGCACCGATTCGGGCATGTCCAGCGGCATCACGCCGGTGGCCGCGCCGAAGGCGACGAGGCCGGAACCGGCGGGGAAGCTGATGCCGATGGGGAAGCGGGTGTGCGAGTCGCCGCCGGTGCCGACGGTGTCGGGCAGCAGCAGGCGGTTCAGCCAGGAGTGGATGACGCCGTCACCGGGGCGCAGCGCGACGCCGCCGCGGTTGCTGATGAAGGCGGGCAGCTCGCGGTGGGTCTTCACGTCCACGGGCTTGGGGTAGGCGGCCGTGTGGCAGAAGCTCTGCATCACCATGTCGGCGCTGAAGCCCAGGCAGGCCAGGTCCTTCAGCTCGTCGCGGGTCATCGGGCCGGTGGTGTCCTGGCTGCCCACGGTGGTCATGCGTGGCTCGCAGTAGGTGCCGGGGCGCACGCCCTGGCCTTCGGGCAGGCCGACGGCGCGGCCCACCATCTTCTGCGCCAGCGTGAAACCGGCGTTCGACGCGGCAGGGGCTTGCGGCAGGCGGAACAGCGTGGAGGCGGGCAGGCCCAGGAACTCGCGCGCCTTGGCGGTCAGCGAGCGGCCGATGATGAGGTTGATGCGGCCGCCGGCGCGCACTTCGTCCAGCAGCACGTCGCTCTTGAGCTTGAACTCGGCGACCGTCTCGCCGTTCTTCAGGATCTTGCCGTCGTAGGGCAGCACGTCGATGACGTCGCCCATCTCCAGCTTGCTGACGTCCACCTCGATGGGCAGCGAGCCGGAGTCTTCCTGCGTGTTGAAGAAGATCGGCGCGATCTTGCCGCCCAGCGTGACGCCGCCGAAGCGCTTGTTCGGCACGAAGGGAATGTCCTGGCCCGTGGCCCAGATGACGCTGTTGGTGGCGGACTTGCGCGAGGAGCCGGTGCCGACCACGTCGCCGACGTAGGCGACCAAGTGGCCCTTCTTCTTCAGGTCCTCGATGAACTGCATCGGGCCGCGCTTGCCGTCTTCCTCGGGCTTGAAGGCCGCGTCGGGGCGGGTGTTCTTCAGCATCGCCAGGTAGTGCAGCGGGATGTCCGGGCGGCTCCAGGCGTCGGGGGCGGGGGAGAGGTCGTCGGTGTTGGTCTCGCCCGGCACCTTGAAGACGGTGACGGTGATCTTCTTCTCGACCTCGGGGCGGCCGGTGAACCACTCGGCGTCGGCCCAGCTTTGCATCACTTCCTGGGCCTTGGCATTGCCGGCCTTGGCCTTGGCGGCGACGTCGTTGAAGTAGTCGAACATCAGCAGCGTCTTCTTCAGCGCGTCGGCGGCGACGCCGGCGACTTCGGCATCGTCCAGCAGTTCGATCAGCGGATGCACGTTGTAGCCGCCCACCATGGTGCCGAGCAGCTCGGTGGCCTTGGCGCGCGAGATCAGCGCGACCTGGATGTCGCCGTGCGCGACGGCGGCCAGGAAGCTGGCCTTGACCTTGGCCGCGTCGTCCACGCCGGGCGGCACGCGGTGGGTCAGCAGGTCGAGCAGGAAGGCGTCCTCGCCGGCCGGCGGGGCCTTGATGAGCTCGATCAGCTCGGCGACCTGCTTGGCATCCAGCGCAAGGGGCGGGATGCCGAGGGCGGCGCGTTCGGCTGTGTGTTGGCGATAGGCTTGAAGCATGGTGTTTCTCCGTTGAATCGGCAGGTCGGGCAGCAGGTCAGGCCGAGGTCGGGACGACGATCCTCAGCCCTTTGAAATAGTCTCGATAGAAGCCCACGTCGCGCGTGATCAGGCCGTCACACTGCATCATGGCGTGGGAGCCGATCAGGAAGTCGGCCACGGTGCGGGTGCGGTTGCCGCCACGCTGGCGGTAGCGGCGCTGCATCTCGCCGGCACGCAGGGCCGACTTGGCCTCCATCGCGTCGAAGCGCAGCCCCATGTCTTCGAGGAACTGGAGCACGTCGGTGCCATCCTTGAAGGCGGTGCAGACTTCCGCCAGCGCGACTTCGCACAGCACGACCGGGCCGACGTGCAGTGCCTGGCGCACGGCCTCGGCGGCGCTGGTGCTGGCGTCGTCGTCGCCGGCGATCAGGTCGATCAGCACGGAAGAGTCGGTGGCGATCAAGGCGTGCCGTCCCCGTTGTCGGGTTCGGGCGGCAGGTAGGGGTCGCCGGGCGCATGGCCGCGGATGGCGCGCATGGCCTCGTCGGTGTTGGCGAAGCCGTCGAGCTTGAAGCGGCCGCGCAGGCGCGAGATCGCGTCATCGACGTTCTTGCGCAGCACGATGCGCCCGCCGTCCAGCTCGACCTTGAGCGTCGTGCCCTTGGTCAGGCCCAGCGCATCGCGGACGGCCTTGGGCAGCGTGATCTGCCCGCGTTCGGCAACAGTGGCTTCCATGGCGCCTCCAGCAAGGGGCTGCGGCCGGTGGGCCGCAGGCTCAGGTATGCATCAAAAAGTATGCATCGATTCTACATACCTGGTGCCGGCTCTTCAAGCCGGATGCGTCACTGCGCGGTGCCGGTCGTGATGCCCAGGCCATTGCGCGCCGCGGCGGCGGCTTCGGCCTCGGGGTCGTTGATGCGGGCGGCTTTCGCTTCCTCGATCAGCCGGGCCTGCTCGGCGTGGATGCAGTCGTCCAGGATGCGCTGGCCGATCTTGGTGTCCAGCAGCATGGACTTGTTGGCGATCTGGATCATCAGCGTGCGGCCGGTGACGTCTTCCAGGCGCAGCGCGCCGGTGGACGACAGCACGGGCTTCATCGTGAAGACGTGCTTCTGCCACTTCACGTCGATGTAGCCGGCCGCCTTGGGGTGCTTCTCGATCTGCACGGTTTCCTTGAACTCGCAGGCGTAGCCGCCGAGGTAGGCGCGTTCGGCGGCGGCGAGCTGGGCGTCGTCGGCGTCCGCCAGCACGGGCTCGGGCGGGGGCGGCGGGGTCTTCTTCTTGGCGACCTTCGCAGGCTTGGCGGCGGCTTTGGCGGCGGGCTTGGCCACCGGTTTGGCTGCCGGCTTGGCGGCCGGTTTGGCCGTGACTGCGGGCCTGGCCACCGCAGCCTTGGCGGGGGCGGTCTGCGCCAGCGCGGGGAGGGCGGCGCAGAGGATCAGGGCGGCGGCGGCGCCGCGGAGGGAGGTCTGGAACATCGGGTGTGGGGCGAAAGAGGTGGGCGGGTGTCGGGCTGCATTGTCCGGCGCGGTGCGGTGCCGGGCTTGCTCGCTTTACCCGACGGGGGCGGGGAAGAACGCCGACCGGGCGTCGGCGGGCAGGCGGCCGGTGCGCTCGGCGCGCTCCAGCACCGCCCAGAAATAGCGGTAGCTGGCGCGGTCGTGCAGGCGGTCGCGGAAGGCGGTCGGCGCCCACTGGGCGGCCTGGGCGGCGAGCAGCAGTTCGGCGGCCTCGGCGACCTCGTCGGCGGCCGGCGCGAAGGCGTTGATGATGGGGCGGATCTGGTCCGGGTGGATGCTCCACATGCGCGTGTAGCCGAACTCGCGCGCGGCGCGGCGGGTGGCGTCGGCCAGGCGCGCGGTGTCGCGGAACTCGGTGACGACACCGTGCGACGGCACCTTGCCGAAGGCGTGCGCGGCGGCGGCGATCTCCAGCTTGGCGCGCACGACCAGCGGGTGCTCGAACTGCCCCGGCAGCGCCATCGCCGCCTTGGGGATGGCGCCGCCGTGCGCGGAGACGAAGTCCATCAGCCCGAAGGACAGCGATTCGATGCGCGGGTGCGCGGCGATGCGGAACACCTCGCGCAGCGCGCCGTGGGTTTCGATCAGCACCTGCAGCGGCAGCCGGGGCACGCCGTGGCGGTGGCAGGCGGCGTCGATGGCGGCGGCGGCGCGGTCCACGTCGTCGGCGCCCTCGGGCTTGGGGATCATCAGGTAGGCCAGCCGGCGGCCGGCCCGGGCGACCAGCGTGTCCACGTCCGCCTCGAAGGCGGCGTGGCGCCACGGGTGGACGCGGGCGCCGACGCGGCCGAAGCGGTTGGCGGCGCTCGTCGCCAGCTCGGCGATCAGCAGCGCGTGCTCGGCCTCGCCGCCGACCGGGGCGCCGTCCTCGGCGTCCAGCGTGACGTCGAACACGGGGCCGAGTTCGGCCTGCAGTGCCAGGCTTTTGCGCATGCGGGCCTCGACGCCGCAGTAGTGATCGACGACGGGCAGCCGCGGCGGCGTGGCCGCGCCGGGCTCGAACAGCGCGTCGCGTGGGTGGACGTTGGGCGTCATGGGCGGCGGGCGATGAAGAACAGGCGCGGGAAGGCCAGCAGCCGCCGGCCGTCCGCGCGTGGCGGGTAGCTGTCGGCGATGCGCTGCCCGTAGGCGGCGAGGAACTGCGCGCGCTCGGGCTCGGGCAGCGGGTCCACGAAGGGCCGCAGCCCCGTGCCGCTCACCCACTCGACGATGCGCGCGGGCGAGTCCATCGGGTGCTGGTAGGCGGTGCGCCACAGGTCCAGCGCGGCGCTGAGCGGCGCCAGCAGGTCGTAGTAGCCGTCCAGCCCCAGCAGCTCGGTGCGCAGTTGGCGCGTGTCGCCGATCAGCGCGGCGAACGGCGCCTGCGCGGCCAGCTCGCGCATCGCGCGGTGCGTGGGTTCGTCGCGGTTGTCGGGCATCTGCACGGCCAGCACGCCGCCGGGCGCGAGCAGGCCCAGCAGGCGCGGCAGCAGGGTCTCGTGGCCGCCCACCCATTGCAGCGAGGCGTTGGCGTAGATCAGGTCGGGCGCGTCGCCGGGCGTCCAGCCGGCGATGTCGGCCAGCTCGAAGCGGCAGCCGGGCAGGCGCTCGCGGGCGCTGGCCAGCATGGCGGGGGAGTTGTCGATGCCGGTGAGGTCGGCCTCGGGGAAGCGTTCGGCCAGCAGCTGCGTGGAGTTGCCGGGGCCGCAGCCGAGGTCGACGACCCGGCGCGGCGCTTCGAGCGGCACCCGCGCCAGCAGGTCGCGGGCAGGGCGGGTGCGCTCGTCCTCGAAGCGGCGGTAGAGATCGGGGTTCCAGTCCTTCATGCCGCTTCCGGGGTGGCGGGTTTACAGCAGGTGCTTGACGCCGTCCTGCTCGTCCGTCAGTTCCTTCAGGGTCTTGTTGATGCACTCCTGCGAGAACTCGTCGATGGCGATGCCTTCGACGATCTTGTACTCGCCGCCTTCGCAGGTGACCGGGTAGCCGAACATGACGTCCTTCGGGATGCCGTATTCGCCGTTGGACGGGACGCCCATCGTCACCCACTTGCCGTTCGTGCCCAGCGCCCAGTCGCGCATGTGGTCGATGGCGGCGTTGGCGGCCGAGGCGGCCGAGGACAGGCCGCGCGCCGCGATGATGGCGGCGCCGCGCTTGCCGACGGTGGGCAGGAACACGTCACGGTTCCAGGCTTCGTCGTTGATCATGGCCTTGACCGACTGGCCGTCGATCGTGGCGTTGCGGTAGTCGGCGTACATCGTCGGCGAGTGGTTGCCCCACACGGCCAGCTTCTCGATCGCGGCGACGGCCTTGCCGGTCTTGGCGGCCAGCTGCGAGGCGGCGCGGTTGTGGTCCAGGCGCAGCATGGCGGTGAAGTTCTTGGCCGGCAGGTCCGGGGCCGACTTCATCGCGATGTAGGCGTTGGTGTTGGCCGGGTTGCCGACCACCAGCACCTTGACGTTGCGCGAGGCGACGGCGTTCAGCGCCTTGCCCTGGGTCGTGAAGATGGCGCCGTTGACGGCCAGCAGTTCGGCGCGTTCCATGCCCGGGCCGCGCGGGCGCGAGCCGACGAGCAGCGCGTAGTCGGTGTCCTTGAAGGCGGTCATCGGGTCGCTGTGGGCCTCGACGCCGGCCAGCAGCGGGAACGCGCAGTCCTCCAGTTCCATGATCACGCCCTTCAGCGCGTTCTGGGCCTTCTCGTCGGGGATCTCCAGCAGTTGCAGGATGACGGGCTGGTCCTTGCCCAGCATCTCGCCGGAGGCGATGCGGAACAGCAGGGCGTAGCCGATCTGGCCAGCAGCGCCGGTGACGGCGACGCGAACGGGTTTCTTGCTCATGGAGGTCTCCGAGGACAGGGGTTGAAACGGGTGAGTGGGGCGTCGGCAGCGCGGGCGCCGCCCGATGGCGGGCAAGTGTACGGGCTTGCCCTGGCGGCCCCGGGCTCGTGCTGCAATGGCCCCCATGGTCAAAGCTCCCCGGCGCGCTGCGGCGCCGTTGTACGAACAGATCCGCCAGCTCATCGTCAGCGCGCTGGCCGCGGGCGAATGGAAGCCCGGCGACGCGCTGCCCAGCGAGGCTGCGCTGGCCACGCGCTTCGCGGCCAGCCCCGGCACGGTGCGCCGCGCGCTCGACGAGCTGGCGGCCGCCCACGTCGTCGAGCGCCGCCAGGGCGCCGGCACCTTCGTCGCCACGCACACGGCGCCGCGCGACGCCTACCGCTTCCTGCGGCTGGTGGCCGATGGCGGAACGGCCGGTTTCACGCGCCGGCTGCTGCATTGCCGCCGTGCCCGCGCCACGGCCGAGGCGGCGCGGGCGCTGCAGCTGCGCGCGGGCGAGCCGGTCATCGAGGTGCGCCGGCTGCTGCTGCGCGACGGGCGGCCCGTGGTGCTGGACGACCTGTGGCTGCCCGAGCGGCATTTCCAGGGCCTGGCGGCCGAGGTGATCGACGCCTATCCGGGCACGCTGTACGCGCTGTTCGAGGCGCGCTTCGGCGTGCACATGGTGCGCGCCGAGGAGAAGCTGCGCGCGGTGGCCGCCGGCGGCGACGCGGCCGCGCTGCTCGGCCTGCCGCCCGGCAGCCCGCTGCTGAGCGTGGAGCGCGTGGCCTTCACCTACGGCGACCGGCCGGTCGAACTGCGCCGCGGGCTCTACCACACGGAGGCCGACCATTACCGCAACGACTTGAACTGAAGCTGACGATGACGCAGTGCAGCATGCGTGAATTCTTGGGCCTAGAATCGTTCGGTTTCACATTGATTACCCAGGCTCGATCATGACGAACAGCGCCAAGGCAAGACCGGAATTCCGCAACATCCACGTCACGCAAATCGTCAGGTACCGCCTCCCGCCCGCCGGCATCGTCTCCATCCTGCACCGCGTCAGCGGGCTGCTGATGTTCCTGCTGCTGCCCTTCGTGGTCTGGATGCTGGACAACAGCCTCACGTCGGAGATCTCCTTCGAGTCCTTCACCAACGTGTTCGTGGCCGGCGTCGGCGGCCTGCCGGGCTGGTTCATCAAGCTGGTGGCGCTGGCCCTGATCTGGGGCTACCTGCTCCATTTCATCGCCGGCGTGCGCCACCTGTGGATGGACGCCACGCACAGCGTCAGCAAGGCCCAGGGCCACAGCACGGCCGTCGCCACGCTGGGCCTGAGCACGCTGCTGACGCTGGCGCTGGGCGCCAAGCTGTTCGGCCTGTACTGAACCCCACCCCTGCGAAGGAACAACAATGAGCACTTTCGGCTCCAAGCGCCTCGTCGTCGGCGCGCACTACGGCCTGCGGGACTGGCTGGCGCAGCGCGTCACCGCCGTGCTGATGGCCCTGTTCACCCTGGCCCTGCTCGTGCAGGTGCTGATGCCCGGCGAGCCGCTGGGCTATGACCGCTGGGCGGCCATCTTCTCGCAGCAATGGATGAAGGTGCTGACCTTCGTCACCGTCGTCGCGCTGGCCTGGCACGCCTGGGTGGGCGTGCGGGACATCTGGATGGACTACGTGAAGTCCGTCGGCGTGCGGCTGGCCCTGCAAGTGTTTTCTATCGTGTGGCTGCTCGGCTGTGCCGGCTGGGCAATCCAGGTGCTGTGGAGGCTGTGATGACGGCAAAGATTTCGACCCGCAAGTTCGACGTGGTCATCGTCGGAGCCGGTGGCTCCGGCATGCGCGCCTCGCTGCAGCTGGCGCTGGCCGGCCTGAACGTGGCCGTGCTGTCCAAGGTCTTCCCGACCCGCTCGCACACCGTCGCCGCGCAAGGCGGCATCGGCGCCTCGCTGGGCAATATGAGCGAGGACAACTGGCACTACCACTTCTTCGACACCGTCAAGGGCTCGGACTGGCTCGGTGACCAGGACGCCATCGAGTTCATGTGCCGCGAAGCGCCCAAGGTCGTGTACGAGCTGGAGCACTTCGGCATGCCGTTCGACCGCAACGCCGACGGCACCATCTATCAGCGCCCCTTCGGCGGCCACACCGCCAACTACGGCGAGAAGCCCGTGCAGCGCGCCTGCGCCGCCGCCGACCGCACCGGCCACGCGCTGCTGCACACGCTGTACCAGCAGAACGTCAAGGCGCGCACGAACTTCTTCGTCGAGTGGATGGCGCTGGACATCATCCGCGACGCCGAGGGCGACGCCGTCGGCGTGACCGCGCTGGAGATGGAGACCGGCGAGGTCCACATCCTGCACGCCAAGACCGTGCTGCTGGCCACCGGCGGCGCCGGCCGCATCTTCGCGGCCAGCACCAATGCCTTCATCAACACCGGCGACGGCCTGGGCATGGCGGCGCGCGCCGGCATCCCGCTGGAAGACATGGAGTTCTGGCAGTTCCACCCGACCGGCGTGGCCGGCGCGGGCGTGCTGCTGACCGAGGGTTGCCGCGGCGAGGGCGCGATCCTGCGCAACAGCAACGGCGAGCGCTTCATGGAGCGCTACGCGCCGACGCTGAAGGACCTGGCGCCGCGCGACTTCGTGTCCCGCTCGATGGACCAGGAGATCAAGGAAGGTCGCGGCTGCGGTCCCAACAAGGACTACGTGCTGCTGGACATGACCCACCTCGGCGCCGAGACCATCGCCAAGCGCCTGCCCTCGGTGCTGGAGATCGGCCACAACTTCGCCAACGTCGACATCACGAAGGAACCCATCCCCGTCGTGCCGACCATCCACTACCAGATGGGCGGCATCCCGACGAATGTGCATGGCCAGGTGGTGATCCCGCGCAACGGCAGGCACAACGACATCATCAACGGCCTCTACGCGGTGGGCGAGTGCTCCTGCGTGTCGGTGCATGGCGCCAACCGCCTGGGCACCAACTCGCTGCTGGACCTGGTGGTCTTCGGCCGTGCGGCCGGCAACCACATCGTCGACTTCAACCTGAAGACGAAGTCGCACAAGGAGCTGCCCAAGGACGCTGCCGACCGCACGCTGGCCCGCCTGGCGCGGCTGGAGTCGGCCACCAGCGGCGAGTACGCGCAGAACGTCGCCAACGACATCCGCTCGACCATGCAGAAGCATGCCGGCGTGTTCCGCACGCAGGCCTCGATGGACGAGGGCGTGCGCAAGATCAAGGAAGTCGCCGCGCGCGTCGGCGGCATCGGCCTGAAGGACAAGTCCAAGGTCTTCAACACCGAGCGCGTCGAGGCGCTGGAAGTCGAGAACCTCATCGAAGCCGCCCAGGCGACGATGATCTCTGCCGCCGCCCGGCCCGAGAGCCGGGGCGCCCACGCGCACAACGACTACCCGAACCGCGACGACGCGAACTGGATGAAGCACACGCTCTGGTACTCCGAAGGCAACCGCCTGGACTACAAGCCGGTCAATCTTCAGCCGCTCACGGTCGAATCCGTGCCTCCCAAAGTTCGCACCTTCTGAGTCAGCCATGAAGCGCACCTTCCAGATCTACCGCTACGACCCCGACAAGGACGCCAAGCCCTACATGCAGACCCTCGAGATCGAACTCGACGGTCACGAGCGCATGCTGCTGGACGCCCTGGTCAAGCTGAAGGCCGTGGACCCGACGCTGTCCTTCCGCCGCTCCTGCCGCGAAGGCGTGTGCGGCTCGGACGCGATGAACATCAACGGCAAGAACGGCCTGGCCTGCCTGACGAACATGCGCACGCTGCCGGGCGTCATCACGCTGAAGCCGCTGCCGGGCCTGCCCGTCGTGCGCGACCTGATCGTCGACATGACGCAGTTCTTCAAGCAGTACCACTCGATCAAGCCCTACCTCGTCAACGACAACCCGCCGCCCGAGAAGGAGCGCCTGCAGTCGCCCGTCGAGCGCGAGGAGCTGGACGGCCTGTACGAATGCATCCTGTGCGCGAGCTGCTCGACGAGCTGCCCCAGCTTCTGGTGGAACCCCGACAAGTTCGTCGGCCCCGCCGGCCTGCTGCAGGCCTACCGCTTCATCGCCGACAGCCGCGACGAAGCCACGGCCGAGCGCCTGGACAACCTCGAAGACCCCTACCGCCTGTTCCGCTGCCACACCATCATGAACTGCGTGGACGTCTGCCCCAAGGGCCTGAACCCCACGAAGGCCATCGGCAAGATCAAGGAACTGATGGTCCGCCGCGCGGTCTGACGACGATGGCGCAGGCACAGGCCCCGATGATCGACGAACGCGCGCTGTCCAAGCTGCGCTGGCGCTGCCGCCGGGGCCTGCTCGAGAACGACTTGTTCATCGAGCGCTTCTTCAACCGTCATCCGCACGGCGTCACCACGCTCCAGGCCGATGGCCTGACGGCGCTGATGGACCTGGCCGACAACGACCTTTTGGACCTGCTGCTGCGCCGCAAGGAGCCCAGTGGTGAAATCGACACCGCTGCGGTGCGGGGCGTGCTCGCCGACCTGCGCACCTGACATCCGTTTTTCAAAGCCTCAAAGGACTGCACCATGACCCCGTCCGACGTGAAAGCCACCCTGTCGTTCTCCGACGGCAGCCCCTCGATGGACCTGCCCCTGTACAAGGGCAGCATCGGCCCGGATGTCATCGACATCCGCAAGCTCTACGGCCAGACCGGCAAGTTCACCTACGACCCGGGCTTCCTGAGCACCGCGTCGTGCAATTCCACGATCACCTACATCGACGGCGACAAGGGCGAGCTGCTGTACCGCGGCTACCCCATCGAGCAGCTCGCGGTGAACTGCGACTACCTCGAGACCTGCTACCTGCTGCTGTACGGGGAACTGCCCAACGAGAGCCAGAAGGCCGACTTCGAGAACCGCGTCACCCATCACACGATGGTCAACGAGCAGATGCAGTTCTTCCTGCGCGGCTTCCGCCGCGACGCCCACCCGATGGCCGTCATGACCGGCCTGGTCGGCGCGCTGTCGGCCTTCTATCACGACAGCACCGACATCAATAACCCCGAGCACCGCGAGATCGCGGCGATCCGGCTGATCGCCAAGATGCCGACGCTGGTGGCCATGGCCTACAAGTACACCATCGGCCAGCCCTACATCTACCCGAAGAACGACCTGTCCTACGCCGGCAACTTCATGCGCATGATGTTCGCCACGCCGTGCGAGGAGTACAAGCCCAACGACGTGCTGGTGCGCGCGATGGACCGCATCTTCACGCTGCACGCCGACCACGAGCAGAACGCGTCGACTTCGACCGTGCGGCTGTGCGGCTCGTCGGGCACCAACCCGTTCGCGGCCATCGCGGCTGGCGTGGCCTGCCTGTGGGGCCCCGCGCACGGCGGCGCCAACGAGGCCTGCCTGAACATGCTGGGCGACATTCAGAAGCAGGGCGGCGTCGCGCGGATCGGCGACTTCATCAGCAAGGTCAAGGACAAGAACTCCGGCGTCAAGCTGATGGGCTTCGGCCACCGCGTCTACAAGAACTACGACCCGCGCGCCAAGCTGATGCGCGAGACCTGCCACGAGGTGCTGGCCGAGCTGGGCCTGCAGAACGACCCGCTGTTCGAGCTGGCGATGAAGCTGGAGCAGATCGCGCTGGAGGACGAGTACTTCGTCGCCCGCAAGCTCTACCCGAACGTGGACTTCTACTCGGGCATCGTGCAGCGCGCCATCGGCATCCCGGTGCCGCTGTTCACCGCCATCTTCGCGCTGGCCCGCACGGTGGGCTGGATCGCCCAGCTCAATGAGATGATCGGCGACCCCGAATACAAGATCGGCCGCCCGCGCCAGCTGTTCGTCGGCGCGACGCCGCGCGACGTCAGGCCCATCGCCCAGCGCTGATCCGCCGGTTGCCGCCTCACCGCGAACCCCTCGGTGCCCCCGAGGGGTTCTTTCATTGGGAGCCCCGATGACCCGACCAGAGATCCTCATCCTCGGCAGCGTCAACCGCGACCTCATCGTCCATGCGCCGCGCCTGCCGCTGCCGGGCGAGACGCTGCGCGGCCAGCGCTTCGGCTCCTGCCTGGGCGGCAAGGGCGCGAACCAGGCGGTGGCCGCGGCGCGCCTGGGCGCGCGCGTGGCGCTGGCGGCGCGCGTCGGGCTGCAGGAGAACGGCGCGGCGCTGGTGGCGCAGCTGGTGGCGGAGGGCGTCGACACGCGCGCCGTCGTCCAGCCGGCCGACGAGGCGCCCGGCGTCGCGCTGATCGTCGTCGGCGCCGAGGACGCCGAGAACCAGATCGTCACCGTGGCCGGCTCCAACGGCACGCTGCCGCTGGCGCAGGTCGAGGCGCTGGACATGGCCGGCCTGCGCTGGCTGGTGGCGCAGCAGGAGCTGCCGCTGCAGAGCATCGCCCGCGCCTTCGAGCGTGCGCATGCGGCCGGCGCGAAGACCGTGCTCAACGCGGCGCCGTACCGGCCCGGCTGCGAGCGGCTGCTGCCGCTGGTGGACCTGCTGGTCGTCAACGCGTTGGAGGCGCAGGCGCTGATGGCGACGCTGGGCGGCGCCGCGGCCACGCCCGAAGCGCTGGCCGACGCGCTGCGCCGGCAAGGCCCGGCGGCGGTGCTGGTGTCGCTGGGCGGCGATGGCCTGTGCTGGGCCGATGCCGACGGCCCGCGCCGCGTGCCGGCCCGTGCGGTGAAGGCCGTGGACACCGTGGGGGCGGGCGACACGCTGGTCGGCGCGCTGGTGACGGCGCTGGCCGAAGGCCGCCCCGTCGCCGCCGCGCTCGCGTTCGCGCTGGCCGCCGCCGCGCTGGCCGTGTCCCGCGCCGGCGTGCAGGACGCGATGCCGCGCCGCGCCGAAGTCGAAGCACTGTTGAACCTGAACCCGGCCGCCGGCAGCTCGCCACTCATCGACAGTCCGGATAGAGCCTGAAGGAGAACCCCCATGAGCCCCACCCTGCTGCTGCCCCGCTGGCTGCTGACGATGAAGCCCGGCGAGGGCGTGCTGGAAGACCATGCGCTGCTGATCGACGGCGAGCGCATCGCCGCCGTCGGCCCGCGCGACGCGCTGCTGGCGCAGTACCCGCAGGCCGAGCGTGTCGAGCTGCCCGGGCAGATCCTGATCCCCGGCCTCATCAACGGCCATGCGCACTCGGCCATGACGCTGCTGCGCGGCGTCGCCGACGACGTGCCGCTGATGGACTGGCTGCAGAACCACATCTGGCCGCTGGAGAAGCGCTGGGTTAGCGAGGACTGGACCTACCTCGGCAGCAAGCTCGCCGCCGCCGAGGGCCTGCGCAGCGGCACGACCTACATCAACGACATGTATTTCTTCCCGACCGCGATGGCCCGCGCCGCCGTGGACTCGGGCGTGCGCGCCGCGGTGTCGATGAACGTCATCGACTTCCCGACCGGCTATGCCTCCGGCCCGGACGACTACATCGCCAAGGGCGTGGCCGCCTACGAGCAGTTCAAGGGCGAGGCGCTGCTGGACTGGACGAGCGCGCCGCATGCGCCGTACACCGTGTCGGACGAGACCTTCGTCAAGCTGCGCGAGCTGGCCGAGCGGCTCGACATCCAGATGCACTGCCACATCCACGAGACGGCGGGCGAGGTGTCGGACGGCGTCAAGCAGCACGGCGTGCGCCCCATCGAGCGGCTCGATAGGCTGGGCCTGTTCAGCGAACGCATGATCGCCGTCCACATGGTCCACCTCGACGAGACCGAGATCGAGCTGATGGCGAGGAAGGGCGCGCACCTGGTCCACAACCCGAACTCCAACCTGAAGCTGGCCTCGGGCGTGATGCCCTTGAAGGCGCTGGAGGCCGCGGGCGTCAACACCATCCTCGGCACGGACGGCGCGGCGTCCAACAACCGGCTCGACATGTTCGGCGAGATCCGCTCGGCCGCGCTGCTGGCCAAGGGCGTCACCGGCGACCCGACCGTGGCCTCGGCGCGCACCGCGCTGGAGATGGCGACGATCCGCGCCGCCAAGGCCATGGGCCGCGGCGACGACCTCGGCTCGCTGGAGGCCGGCAAGCTGGCCGACTGCGTGGCCGTGTCGCTGGACGGCGTCGAATGCCAGCCGGTCTACAACGTGGCGGCGCAGCTGGTCTACGTGGCCGGCCGCGAGCATGTCAGCAACGTCTGGGTCGGCGGCCGCCAGGTGCTGCGCGAGCGCCAGCCGACCACGATCGACGTGCCCGCGCTGCTGGCCGAGGTGCGCGACGTGGTCGGCCGCATGCAGAAAGGCTGAAGGGCCGGGCGTCGGGCCGGGGAGCGCCTTTTAGAATGCGCGTTTTCCCTCACGCCGGCCGCCTCCCGACGCCATGACCCGCACCCTGCATCTGCAATGTTTCGAGGGCGGCAACGCCTTGTCCACGTTCCGCGCCCGGGCCTTGCTGGGCCGGTTGCAACAGGTCCATGAACGCATCAGCGGCGTCAGCGCCCGCGCGGTGCACTGGGTGTGGACGGACGCGGCGATGGCCGCCGACGCGCGCGAGCGCTTCGCGGCGCTGCTGACCTACGGCGAGCCGGCCGACGCGGCCGACGGCGGCGACCTGGTCGTCGTCACGCCGCGCTTCGGCACGGTCAGCCCCTGGGCGTCCAAGGCCACCGACATCGCGCGCAACTGCGGGCTGGCGCTGCGCCGCGTGGAGCGCGTCGTCGAGTACCGCATCGCGCTGAAGCCGGGGCTGCTGGGCGGCGCCAGACACCTCGGCGAGGCCGAGCTGCAGGCCTGCGCCGCGCTGCTGCACGACCGCATGACCGAGTCGGTCTGCTTCAGCCGCGAGGACGCCGCCCGCCTGTTCGACGAGCGCACGGCCGAGCCGCTGGCGCATGTGGACGTGCTGGGCCAGGGCCGCGCGGCGCTGGAGCGCGCCAACGTCGAGTTCGGCCTCGCGCTGTCGGGCGACGAGATCGACTACCTCGACGCCAACTTCCGCAAGCTGGGCCGCAACCCCAGCGACGTCGAGCTGATGATGTTCGCGCAGGCCAACAGCGAGCACTGCCGGCACAAGATCTTCAACGCCAGCTTCGTCGTCGACGGCGAGGCGCAGCCGCTGAGCCTGTTCGGCATGATCCGCAACACCGAGAAGCTGCACCCGCAGCACACGGTGGTCGCGTATTCGGACAACGCGGCCATCATGGCCGGCCACCGCATCGAGCGCTGGCAGCCGGCGCCGCAGCCCGGCGCGGCCTACCAGGCCCGCGACGAGCAGGCCGAGGTGCTGATGAAGGTGGAGACGCACAACCACCCGACGGCCATCTCGCCGCACCCCGGCGCGTCCACCGGCGCGGGCGGCGAGATCCGCGACGAGGGCGCGACCGGCCGCGGCTCCAAGCCGAAGGCGGGGCTGACGGGCTTCTCGGTGTCCAACCTGCACCTGCCGGGCCTGGCCGAGCCCTGGGAGCGGAACCCGGTCGGCAAGCCGGCGCACATCGCGTCGGCGCTGCAGATCATGATCGACGGGCCGCTCGGCGGCGCGGCCTTCAACAACGAGTTCGGCCGGCCCAACCTGGCGGGCTATTTCCGCGTCTTCGAGCAGACGGTGGCCGGCGTGCGCCGCGGCTACCACAAGCCCATCATGATCGCGGGCGGGCTGGGCAGCATCCGCGCGGACCTCACCCACAAGATCCAGTTCCCCGCCGGCACGCTGCTGATCCAGCTCGGCGGCCCCGGCATGCGCATCGGCATGGGCGGCGGCGCGGCCTCGTCGATGGCGGCGGGCACGAACACGGCGGACCTGGACTTCGACTCCGTGCAGCGCGGCAACCCCGAGATCGAGCGCCGCGCGCAGGAGGTCATCAACCACTGCTGGGGCCTGGGCGCGCAGAACCCGGTGCTGGCCATCCACGACGTCGGCGCGGGCGGCATCTCGAACGCCTTCCCCGAACTGGTCAACGACGCGGGCCGCGGTGCGCGCTTCGACCTGCGCAGCGTGCCGCTCGAAGAATCGGGCCTCGCGCCCAAGGAAATCTGGTGCAACGAGAGCCAGGAGCGCTATGTGCTGGCGATCGCGCCCGAGAGCTTGGTGCTGTTCCAGGCGCTGTGCGAGCGCGAGCGCTGCCCCTTCGCCGTGGTCGGCGTGACGACCGAGGAGCGCGAGCTGAAGCTGGCCGATGGCGACGAGTACCCCATCGACATGCCGATGGACGTGCTGCTCGGCAAGCCGCCCAAGATGACGCGCGACGTGGCCCGCGTGGCGCGCGACGGCGGCGCGCTGGACCTGACCGGCGTCCAGCTGGCGCAGGCCGCGTTCGACGTGCTGCGCCACCCGACCGTCGCGAGCAAGCGCTTCCTCGTCACCATCGGCGACCGCAGCGTCGGCGGCCTGAACCACCGCGACCAGATGGTCGGCCCCTGGCAGCTGCCGGTGGCGGACTGCGCCGTCACGCTGGCCGATTTCAAGGGCTTTGCCGGCGAGGCGATGAGCATGGGCGAGCGCACGCCGCTGGCCGCCGTCAACGCGCCGGCCTCGGGCCGCATGGCGGTGGCGGAGGCCATCACCAACCTGCTCGCCGCGCCGATCGAGCTGCCGCGCGTGAAGCTGAGCGCCAACTGGATGGCCGCCTGCGGCGAAGCCGGTGAGGACGCCGCGCTGTTCGACACCGTGAAGGCCGTCGG
This sequence comes from Roseateles sp., assembly GCF_047654785.1. Lineage (GTDB taxonomy): Bacteria > Pseudomonadota > Gammaproteobacteria > Burkholderiales > Burkholderiaceae_C > Pelomonas. The sequence goes on along the minus strand of NZ_JASGKQ010000003.1, from coordinate 1,632,997 downwards.
CATGGACCTGTGCCCGGCGCTGGGCATCTCGATCCCGGTCGGCAAGGATTCACTGTCGATGCGCACCAAGTGGGAGGGCCAGCAGGTCACCGCCCCGGTGTCGCTGATCGTCACCGCCTTCGCCAGCATCGCCGACGTGCGCGGCACGCTGACGCCGGAGTGGCAGTGCGAGGACTCGGCGCTGATCCTGATCGACCTCGGCCAGGGCCGGCACCGCCTCGGCGGCTCCATCCTCGCGCAGACGCTGAACCAGTTCGGCAACGAGGTGCCCGACCTCGACGACCCGCAGCTGCTGGTGTCGCTGGTCGATGCGATCAACGCGCTGCGCGCCGACGGCAAGCTGCTCGCCTACCACGACCGCTCCGACGGCGGCCTGTGGGCGGCGGCCTGCGAGATGGCTTTCGCCGGCCAGACCGGCCTGAGCCTGAACGTGGACATGCTGGTCACCGAAGGTGACGGCATCAGCGACAGCCGTGCCGACATGGGCGACTCCAAGAACTGGGCCGCGCAAATCGGCCCCCGCCGCGACGAGCTGACGCTGCGCGCGCTGTTCGCCGAGGAACTGGGCGCGCTGATCCAGGTGCGCGCCGCCGACCGCGACGCCGTCATGCAGGTGCTGCGCGCGCACGGCCTGTCCAGACACGCCCACGTCGTCGCCAAGCCCAACGCGGCACGGCAGATGGAGGTCTGGCGCGACGCGAAAAAGGTCTTCGCCGCGGACCTGACCGCCTTGCAGCAGACCTGGGACGAGGTGAGCTGGCGCATCGCCCAGCTGCGCGACAACCCGGCCTGCGCGGACGCCGAGCACGCCGCCGCCGGCCAGGCCGACGACCCCGGCCTGCATCTGCACCTCACCTTCACGCCCGAGGCTCCGTTCGTCCACACCGGCGCGAAGCCGAAGGCGGCGATCCTGCGTGAGCAGGGCGTCAACTCCCACGTCGAGATGTCCTACGCGATGGCGCTGGGCGGCTTCGACAGCCGCGACGTCCACATGAGCGACCTGCAATCGGGCGCGGTCAGGCTGGACGGCTTCGCGGCCTTCGTCGCCTGCGGCGGCTTCAGCTACGGCGACACGCTGGGCGCGGGCGAGGGCTGGGCGCGCAGCATCATGTTCAACCCGGTGCTGGCCGAGCAGTTCCGCGCCTTCTTCACGCGACCCGACACGCTGGCCCTGGGCGTCTGCAACGGCTGCCAGATGCTGGCCGCGCTCGCGCCCCTCATCCCCGGCGCCGACGCCTGGCCGCGCTTCACGCGCAACCAGAGCGAGCAGTTCGAGGCGCGGCTGTCGCTGGTCGAGGTGCTGGACTCGCCCAGCGTCTTCTTCCACGGCATGGCCGGCAGCCGCCTGCCCATCGCCGTCGCGCACGGCGAGGGCTATGCGAACTTCGCGCGCCAGGGCGACGCGGCCAAGGCCATCGCCGCGATGCGCTTCGTGGACCACCACGGCCGGCCGACCGAGGCCTATCCGTTCAACCCCAACGGCAGCCCGGGCGGCCTGACCAGCGTGACGACGGCCGACGGCCGCTTCACCGCGCTGATGCCGCACCCGGAGCGCGTGTTCCGCCACGCGCAGCTGAGCTGGACGCCGGGTGACAAGAGCACGCACAGCCCCTGGCTGCGCATGTTCCAGAACGCGCGCCGGGCGTTGGGCTGATCAGCCCGCCAGGAAGCGCGGCGGCAGCTGCGCCTGCAGCGGGTAGTGCTGGAAGAACGGTCGGGCCTGCACGATGGCGCGCCACACCGAGGGGCGGGCCAGCAGGCGCTCGAAGTAGGCCGCCAGTCGTGTGTGGCCGGGTGGGAAGGGCCGCACGATGGCGGCGTAGAACAGCGCGGGCGCGGCGGCGCAGTCGGCCATGCTGAAGTGCCGGCCCGCCGCCCAGGGGCCGGCGCCGAGGCGGCCCTCGATCAGGTCGTAGGCCTGGCCGAGGGCATCGGCATAGACGGCCTGGTCACGGGCGTCGCGCTCGGCGGCGGGGCGCAGCAGTTCCGCGATGTAGCGCTGCATGGGCGTCATCACGTAGAGGTCGAAGAGGCGGTCCCACAGGCGCACGTCGAGCTGGGCGTCGAAGTCCTCCGGCAGCAGCCGGACGCGGCCGGGGTGGCGGCGGTCCAGATACTCGATCTGCACGGAGGTTTCGGGCAGCACGCGCTCGCCGTCCACCAGCAGCGGGATCTTGGCGCTGGGCCACAGGCGTGCATGGGCGGCGCGGTCGGCCGGATCGCCGAGGTTGACGATGCGGGCCTCGAACGGCGTGCCGTTCTCGTACAGCGCGATCAACAGCTTCCAGCAACAGGAGGACAGCGGGTGGTAATGCAGCGTGAGGGCCATGGTCGTGCGGCTCAAAAGTGGCGGACCCGCGGGCCCGCCTGGTGCCGTGAAGGAGGACGTTTCAGTCCTGCACCACGGTGGCGGCCGCCTGCAGCCGCTTGTTGACCCGCAGCGCCAGCAGCGTGCAGACCGCGCCGGACAGCAGGTAGCCGCTGACCGCCATCAGGCCGAAGCGCGACGACAGGAACAGCACCACGACCGGCGCGAACGCGGCGCCCAGCAGCCAGGCCAGGTCGGCCGTCAGCGCGGCGCCGGTGTAGCGGAAGTGCGGCAGGAAGTTGGACGTCACCGAGCCGGCCGCCTGGCCGTAGGACAGGCCCAGCAGCACGAAGCCGATCAGCAGGAAGGCCGTCTGCCCGGGCTTGCCGCCGCCCAGCAGCAGCGGCGCGACCAGCGCGAACGCGCCGATGGCCAGCGCCAGCGTGCCCAGGAAGCTGCGGCGGCCCATCTTGTCGGCGATCAGGCCCGACATCAGCATCGAGACGGCCGCGAACGCGGTGCCCAGCAGCTCCATCTTCATGAAGTCGGCCACGCTCTGCTCGGAGAACAGCGCCACCCACGACAGCGGGAACACCGTCACCAGGTGGAACAGCGCGTAGCTGGCCAGTGCCGCGAAGGCGCCGACGATGATGTGGTGGCCCTGGGCGGGCAGCAGTTCGTGCAGGTGCGCGGGGTCGAGCTCATGCTCCTCCATGCGCTTCTCGTACTCGTGCGTGACGACCAGGCGCAGCCGGGCGAACAGCGCCACGACGTTGATGGCGAACGCGGTGAAGAACGGGAAGCGCCAGCCCCAGGACAGGAAGTCCTTCGCGTCCAGGCTGGTGTAGACGTACAGGAACACGCTGGACGCGACGAAGAAGCCCAGCGGCGCGCCCAGTTGCCCCAGCATCGCGTACCAGCCGCGGCGGGCGGGCGGCGCGTTCAGCGCCAGCAGCGAGGGCAGGCCGTCCCACGAGCCGCCCAGCGCCAGGCCCTGGCCCACGCGGCACAGCGCCAGCAGCACGATGGCGGTGTCGCCCGCCGCGGCGAAGCTGGGCAGCAGGCCCATGGCGACCGTGGAGCTGCCGAGCAGGAAGAGCGCGGCGGTCAGCTTCGCGGAGCGGCCGAAGCGGCGCTGGATCTCCATGCCGATCAGCGTGCCGATGGGCCGCACGATGAAGGCCAGCGCGAAGATCAGGAAGGCGTACAGCGTGCCGGTCAGCGGGTCGGCGAACGAGAAGAAGACCTGCGGGAATACCAGCACGGACGCGATGCCGAACACGAAGAAATCGAAGTATTCGGACGCGCGGCCGATGATGACGCCGACGGCGATGTCGCCGGGGGCCAGGTCTTCGTCGCTGCGCTGGGTCAGCGGGCCGGGATGGGGGGCTTGGAAGGTACTGCTCAGGGCCATGGCGGGTTTGTCTCCGTCGTTGACTAGGACAAAATGTCCACTCGTTGATCTGCCTCAATCAACGTACATTTCCGCTCCGCGTGCAAGATCGTTAACCCTGGCGCGCCGCTCAGGATGCCTCTCAACAAGTCTGCCCTTTCGCGCGTCCTGGCCTTGTCGGCCAGCGTCGCTTTGTGTGGTTGCAATGCGATCGTGATGAAGCCGCACGGCGACATCGCGCAGCAGCAGGCGCAGCTCATCGTCACGTCGACGCTGCTGATGCTGCTGATCATCGTCCCGGTGATCGCGCTGACGCTGTTCTTCGCGTTCCGCTACCGGCAGTCCAACACCGAGGCCACCTATGCGCCGGACTGGGACCACTCCACCCGCCTGGAGCTGGTGATCTGGGGCGCGCCGCTGCTGATCATCATCGCGCTGGGCGCGATCACCTGGATCAGCACGCACAAGCTGGACCCGTTCCGCCCGCTGGACCGCATCGCCGCGGACAAGCCGCTGCCGGCCGACGTCCGGCCGCTGGAGGTGTACGCGGTGTCCATGGACTGGAAGTGGCTGTTCATCTATCCCGAGCAGGGCATCGCCACCATCAACGAGCTGGCCGCGCCGGTGGACCGCCCGATCCACTTCCGCTTCACCTCGACGACGGTGATGAACACCTTCTACGTGCCCGCGCTGGCCGGCATGATCTACACCATGCCCGGCATGGAGACGCAGCTGCACGCGGTCATCAACAAGGCGGGCGTGTATGACGGCATGTCGGCCCAGTACAGCGGCGCCGGCTTCTCGGACATGCGCTTCAAGTTCCACGGCGTCAGCGAGGAGGAGTTCGCGCGCTGGGTCGCCACCAACAAGGCCGGCGGCGGCGCACTGACGCGCGCCGAGGTCCTGCAGCTCGAACAGCCCAGCACCAAGGAGCCCATCCGCCGCTACGCCAGCGTCGAGCCGGGCCTGTGGAGCGCCATCGTCGACCGCTGCGTGGACGGCCGGAAGATGTGCGCCAGCCAGATGATGGCCATCGACGCCGCGGGCGGCGCCGGCAAGGGCGGCGTCGCCGGCACCCTGCGCAGCGCCTGGCGCGATGCCGAGGGCGTCCAGCGCGAGCGCGTCGTCGTCGCCGGGCTGTGCACGCCCACCAACCCGCTGGGCCTGCCCATCGAAACCGGCGCCGAGACGGCCGCCACGCCGAAGAACTGAGTCCGCCGATGTCCACTGCACACCACCCGGCTGCCGCCGTCGAGCAGCTCCACCCCGTTCTCGGCCGGCTGGGCTGGGAAGCGATTCCCTTCCACGAGCCCATCCTGATCGCCACCTTCGCGGCCGTCGTGCTGGGCGGCCTGCTCGTGCTGGCCCTGCTGACGAAATACCGCCTGTGGGGCCCGCTGTGGCGCGACTGGCTGACCAGCATCGACCACAAGAAGATCGGCATCATGTACATGGTGCTGGGCATCGTGATGCTGTTGCGCGGCTTCGCCGACGCGATCATGATGCGCGCCCACCAGGCCATGGCCTTCGGCGACAACGCCGGCTTCCTGCCGCCGCACCACTACGACCAGATCTTCACGGCGCATGGCGTCATCATGATCTTCTTCGTCGCCATGCCGCTGGTGACGGGCTTCATGAACTACGTCGTGCCGCTGCAGATCGGCGCGCGCGACGTGGCCTTCCCGTTCCTGAACAACTTCAGCTTCTGGATGACCACCGGCGGCGCCATCCTGGTGATGGTCTCGCTGTTCATCGGCGAGTTCGCCAAGACCGGCTGGCTGGCCTATCCGCCGCTGTCGGGCCTGCTCGCCAGCCCCGACGTGGGGGTGGACTACTACCTCTGGGCGCTGCAGATCGCCGGCGTGGGCACGACGCTGTCGGGCATCAACCTGATCGCCACCATCATCAAGATGCGCGCGCCGGGCATGACGATGATGAAGATGCCCGTGTTCACGTGGACCTCGCTCTGCACCAACGTGCTCATCGTCGCCACCTTCCCGGTGCTGGCCGCGACGCTGGCGCTGCTGACGGCCGACCGCTACCTCGGCACCAACTTCTTCACGAACGACCTCGGCGGCAACGCGATGCTGTACGTGAACCTGATCTGGATCTGGGGCCACCCCGAGGTCTACATCCTGGTGCTGCCGGTGTTCGGCATCTTCTCGGAGGTGGTGTCCACCTTCAGCCGCAAGAAGCTGTTCGGCTACGCGTCCATGGTCTATGCGACGGTGGTCATCACCATCCTGTCCTACCTGGTCTGGCTGCACCACTTCTTCACGATGGGCTCGGGCGCGTCGGTGAACAGCTTCTTCGGCATCACGACGATGATCATCTCGATCCCGACGGGCGCGAAGATCTTCAACTGGCTGTTCACGATGTACCGCGGCCGCATCCAGTTCGAGGTGCCGATGCTGTGGACCGTGGGCTTCATGGTCACCTTCGTCATCGGCGGCATGACCGGCGTGCTGCTGGCCGTGCCGGCGGCGGACTTCGTGCTGCACAACAGCCTGTTCCTGATCGCCCACTTCCACAACGTCATCATCGGCGGCGTCGTGTTCGGCATCTTCGCCGGCATCAACTACTGGTTCCCCAAGGCCTTCGGCTTCCGGCTGGACGCCTTCTGGGGCAAGGTGTCGTTCTGGTGCTGGCTGATCGGCTTCTGGGTCGCGTTCGCGCCGCTGTACGTGCTGGGCCTGATGGGCGTCACGCGCCGCGTCAGCCACTTCGACGACATGTCGCTGCAGCCCTGGTTCGTCGTCGCGGCCATCGGCGGCCTGATCATCGCCTGCGGCATCGCCGCGTTCCTGGTGCAGATCGCCGTCAGCGTGATGCGCCGCAAGGAGCTGGCCGACACCACCGGCGACATCTGGGGCGGCCGCACGCTGGAGTGGTCCACCGCCTCGCCGCCGCCGGACTACAACTTCGCCTTCACGCCCATCACCCACGAGATGGACGCCTGGCACGACATGAAGCAGCGCGGCGCCGAGCGGCCGACGCAGGGCTTCCTGCCCATCCACATGCCGAAGAACACCGGCGCGGGCTTCGTCGTCGCCATGCTGGCCACGGCCATGGGCTTCGCGCTGGTCTGGCACATGTACTGGATCGCCGCGGCCGCCTTCGCGGCCACCGTCATCGCCTCCATCGTGCATACCTTCAACTACGACCGCGACTACCACATCCCGGCCGACGCCGTGACCCGCAGCGAGGACGAGCGCACCCGCGCCCTCGCGGCGGGCGCCTGACCGGGAGCCCCCGACATGTCCGCCACCATCGCCACCCACGTGAACGGCGCGCCGCTCTACTACGACCGCAGCGGCGCCTACCACCCGCCCGGCAGCACCATGCTGGGCTTCTGGCTGTACCTGATGAGCGACTGCCTCATCTTCGCGGTGCTGTTCGCCGTGTACGCCGTGCTGGGCCGCAGCTATGCGGCCGGCCCCTCGGGCGCCGACCTGTTCGACCTGCCGCTGGTGGCCGCCAACACCGCGCTGCTGCTGTTCTCGTCCATCACCTACGGCTTCGCGATGATCGCGATGCAGGCGCGCCGCAAGGGCGGCGTGCTGGCCTGGCTGGCGATCACGGGGCTGCTGGGCCTGGGCTTCCTGGCCATCGAGCTGTATGAGTTCCAGCACCTGCTCCACGCGGGCGCCGGCCCGCAGCGCAGCGCCTTCCTGTCCAGCTTCTTCACGCTGGTGGGCACGCACGGGCTGCACGTCGCCTTCGGCAGCCTCTGGCTGGTCACGCTGATGGTGCAGGTGCACAAGCGCGGCCTCACGCCCGCCAACCGCCGCCGCCTGATGTGCCTGTCGATGTTCTGGCACTTCCTGGACGTCGTCTGGATCGGCGTGTTCACCTTCGTCTACCTGATGGGAGTGCTGTGATGGCAGCCAACCACGACCACGCGCACGGCCACCATGACGACGACCACCTCGACGGCGAGGCGGATTTCCACGTCAGCACCCGGGGCTACGCCACCGGCTTCCTGCTGTCGGTCATCCTGACGGCCATCCCGTTCTGGCTGGTGATGGCCCAGGTGCTGCCCAGCCCCAAGACCACCGGCTTCGTCATCCTCGGCTTCGCGGCCGTGCAGATGGTCGTCCACATGGTGTACTTCCTGCACATGAACGCCAAGGTCGAGCAGGGCTGGTCGCTGCTGGCGCTGCTGTTCACGGCGGCGCTGGTCATCATCATGCTGGCCGGCTCGGTCTGGGTCATGTACCACATGAATACCAACATGATGCCCACGCCCGATCCCGCGGCGATGCGCAACATGCCCTGACCGCGGCGCCTGGGGCATGGGCCGCGCCGCGCGCCTCGCGCTGATCGCTGCGGCGGCGCTGGCCAGCCTGGGCTTCATGGCGCTGGCGGCCTGGCAGGTCCAGCGCCTGGCCTGGAAGCAGGACCTGATCGCCCGCGTCGAGCAGCGGCTGCGGGCCGAGCCCGTGGCGCCGCCTGCGGCCTGGGCCGAGGTCGGCCGGGCCGACGAATACTGCCGCCTGCGCCTGTTGGGCCGCTTCGAGCCGGCCGAGGTGCTGGTGCAGGCCACCACCGAGCTGGGCGGCGGGCACTGGGTGCTGGCGCCGCTGCGCCTGGCCGACGGCCGCGCCGTGCTGGTCAACCGCGGCTTCGTGCCGCCCGCGCAGCGCGCCCCGGCGCAGCATGCGCCGCCCGCCGGGCCGGTCGAGCTGGTCGGCCTGCTGCGGCTGACGGAGCCCGGCGGCGGCCCGCTGCGGCGCAACGAACCGGCGCAGGGCCGCTGGTACTCGCGCGACGTGGCCGGCATCGCCGCGCAGCTGGGCGTCGCCGGGCCGGTGGCGCCGTTCTTCGTCGATGAGGCCGCCGACCCCGCCCGGCCGCGCCGCTGGCCGCGCCCGGGGCTGACCGTGCTGCGCTTCACCAACCACCACGCCGTCTACGCCGCCACCTGGCTGGCGCTGGCGGCCATGTCCGCCGCCGCAGCCGTCTGGCTGGTCCGCGACGCGCGCCGCCGTCCGCTGCCGTGACCGCCGACGCCAGCCGCGTCCCGCCCGCCGCCGCCCCCGAGCGCCGCGCCGGCCGCGCCAACCTCAGCCAGCTCATCCAGCTGCGCTGGCTGGCCGTGGTCGGGCAGCTCGCCACGGTGCTGGCGGTCCACCTGGGCCTGTCCATCACGCTGCCCTGGGCCGAGATGCTGGGCCTGCTGGGCGTGCTGGTCGCGTTCAACCTGTTCAGCCTGTGGCGCAACCGGCTCGTGCGGCCGGTGTCGCAGATCGAGCTGTGCATCGCGCTGCTGGTGGACGTGGGCGTGCTGACCGGCCAGCTCTACCTCGCCGGCGGCAGCGGCAACCCCTTCATCTACCTCTACCTGATGCAGGTGGCCGTGGCCTCCGTGCTGCTGCGGCCGGCCTACCTGATGGCCGTGGTGCTCAGCGCCGTCACCGGCTTCGTGCTGCTGACGCAGTGGCACCGCCCGCTGCAGCTGGACCTGTCGATGCCCACCACGCTGTCGCCCAACTACCTGGGCGGGCTGCTGCTGTGCTTCTTGCTCAACGTCGGGCTGCTGAGCGTGTTCATCGTCCGCATCAACCGCAACCTGCGCCAGCGCGACGCCGAGCTGGCCGCCGCGCGGCAGCGCGCGGCGGAGGAGGAACACATCGTCCGCATGGGCCTGCTGGCCAGCGGCGCCGCGCACGAGCTGGGCACGCCGCTGGCGACGCTCAGCGTCATCCTCGGCGACTGGGCGCACATGGCGCCGTTCGCCGCCGAGCCCGAGCTGCGCGAGGAGATCGAGGAGATGCAGCGCCAGATCCAGCGCTGCAAGGCCATCGTCACCGGCATCCTGATGTCGGCCGGCGAGATGCGCGGCGAGGCGCCGCAGCCCGCCACGCTGCGCGCCTTCATCGACGGCCTGGCCGGCCGCTGGCGCGCCGCCCACCCGCAGGCCGAGCTGGCCGTCGTGCAGCGGGACCTGCCGGCGCGGGAGATCATCTCGGACAGCGCGCTGCAGCAGGTGGTGGCCAACCTGCTGGACAACGCCGCCGAGGCGGCGCCCGGCACGCGGCTGACGCTGCTGGCGCACTGCCCGGATGGCGCCACCCTGTCGCTGAGCGTGCTGGACGACGGCCCCGGCTTCGACGCCGAGCGCCTGCGGCACTTCGGCGCGCCCTACCAGAGCAGCAAGGGCCAGCCCGGCCGCGGCATGGGGCTGTTCCTGTCCGTCAACGTGGCGCGCACGCTGGGCGGGCGGCTGGAGGCACGCAACCGCGCGGAAGGCGGCGCCGCCGTGACCCTGACGCTGCCGCTGGCCGCGCTGCTGCCGCGACAATCGCCGCCCCATGCCCGCCGCTGAACCCGACCGCCTGCTGCTCATCGTCGAGGACGACGACAGCTTCGCCCGCACCCTGAGCCGCTCCTTCGAGCGCCGCGGCTGGCGCGTGCTGCGCGCCACCGGGCTGGACGACATGCTGGCCCGGCTCGACGCGCTGCCCGACGACGAGGAACTGGGCCATGCCGTGGTGGACCTCAAGCTCGCCGGCGGCGCCTCGGGCCTGGCCTGCGTGCAGGCGCTGCACGGCTGGGACCCGGAGGTGCTCATCGTCGTGCTGACCGGCTACGCCAGCATCGCCACGGCGGTGGAGGCCATCAAGCTGGGCGCCTGCCACTACCTCGCCAAGCCGGCCAACACCGACGACATCGAGGCCGCGTTCGCGCGCCGGCAGGGCGACGCGGACGTGGAGGTGGCCGGGCGCCAGACCGCGTCCATCAAGACGCTGGAGTGGGAGCGCATCCACGAGGTGCTGGCCGAGACCGGCTTCAACATCAGCGAGACCGCGCGCCGGCTGGGCATGCACCGGCGCACGTTGGCGCGCAAGCTGGAGAAGCAGCGGATCAAGTGAGCCGCTTCAGCCCCTCGGCCGGCGCCTGCGCTTGCCGAGCTGCCGCCGGACCCCGTCGCAGGCGGCCTCGACCTGCTGCCGGGCTTGCGCCAGTTCCTCGGCCAGCCCGAACGCCGGAGCGGTGCGCGCGATCTCGGCGTCGGGAACGCCCAGCTCGCGCAGGCGCTGCTGCCAGTTCTGCGCGATGAACCGGCTCTTGGCCAGCAGCCAGGCGGCGCCGGCTTCGATGTCCACGCCAAAGTGGCCGGCGGCGCCCAGCAGGCGCTCGACCGTCGGCACGGCAGAGCCATCGATGCCCACCGCCATGCGCAGCACCGGCCGCTCCTTCGCCACGGGTGTGACATCGAACAGCGGCGCCAGGCGCCAATGTCCCTCGCGCAAGAGCAGGCCATGGTTGCGGGGATGGTCGTCCGTGTTGCCCAGCAGCGCGTTGGTCGCCATGCGCCGCCACAGCTCGGCCCTGTCTGCGGCCAGCCAGGGGCTCGTTCGGGCCCAGCGGCACAGCTCGTCGGCCAGGGCCAGGTAGGACCGGCCCGGGTCGCCGAAGACCGCGTCCAGCCGCAGCACCGTGTGCGCGCTGGCAAATGGCAGCCGGGCCGGCGGCGCCCCGGCGACCAGGGCTTGGCTGCCAACGCCTGTGCGGTCGAACCGCTCGATCAGGAAGATCGCATGGGCGCCCGCCTGCACGTGCCGGAACCTCGGGGCCTGCAAATCGACCTGGCCGTCCAGGTCGCGCGCCAGTGACATGGCGACGAACTCCTTGGCTGGCAGCCAGGGGATGTCGTTGCGGTCGCGCATCTTGGCGAGCCACCAGCGGCCCTCCGCATGCACGGTGACCTTGGGCCGCTCGCCGCCGGCACTGGTTTCGTTGCCGTCCCGCAGTTGCCGGATCGCGCGGCTGGACGGTGCTTCCTCATCCAGCGCCCTGGCAAGGCCCTCCAGTTCGCTGAACGCATGAGGGCGCCAGCCCAGCTTGCGCTCGATGCCCATGCAGGCCTCCAGCGCGCCGACGCCATCGGCCGGGCCCCGCTCCAGCCGCTCCAGTGGCGACAGCTCCCGCCCTGCCTGGGCATCCAGTCGGTCGGCGCCGTACCCCGCCGGCGCGGCATCGCGGAGCACGCCCGGCAGCCCGTCGGCATCGAGGACCAGCACGCCCTTGGTACGGTTGGCCTTGCCCAGCTGGACCGGGTCGGGCGCCAGCCAGCCCGGGTTGTCCAGGTAGTCGTTTTGGTAGAGCCAGCGCTTGGCCCCGCCTTCCTGCCGCAACTCGGCAATCAGCGTGGGCGCGTCCTGCCCCGGCAGCCAGAACCAGACGGGCGTCGAATCAGCCACGCCGGCCCGCCCCGCGCGTTGCGGCCCGGATGCCCTGGCTGACGACGGCCTCGTCCATCCCCGGCAGCAGCCAGGCATTCACCTGCTCCAGCAGCTCCAGGGCCTTGAGCACCTTGAGCAGATTGCCCAGGGACACGCCGTGGTGGCCGGCTTCGAGCGATGCCACCGTGCTGACGCCCACGTCGGCCAGGCGGGCCAGGTCGATCTGCGTCAGCTCACGGGCGCGCCGCGCCAGCGCCACGCGCGAGCCCAGTGTGAGCAGGCTCTCCCTGACCAGAATGGGAACCGGCGAATTCATTGACATAGGAATGAATCCTATGGACTAATGATTCCTTTGGCAATGATTTTCAGCTCAGTCCAGGGCCGCCAGCAACTCGTAGGAGCGCCGCCGCGCGGCATGGTCATGCACTGCGGTGGCGACGATGAACTCGTCCGCCTGCGTGCGCTCCAGCGTCGCTGCGAGGCCCGCGCGTACCGTGGCCGGCGAGCCGACGATGGACTCGGCCAGCATGCGCTGCACCTGGGCGGCTTCCGCCGGCGTCCACAGCGCGTCCATGCCCGCCACCGGCGGCGGCAGCTTGCCGCGCTGGCCGCGCACCATGCCGAGGAAGCGCTGCTGCGTCGACGTGAACAGCCCGCGCGCCTCGTCGTCGGTGGGCGCGACGACGATGTTCAGCCCCACCATCGCATGCGGCCTGGGGTGGCGCGCGCCGGGCCGGTAGCTGGCGCGGTAGACCTGCAGCGCCTGCATCAACAGCTCCGGCGCGAAGTGCGACGCGAACGCGAACGGCAGGCCCAGGTAGGCGGCCAGCTGCGCGCCGTACAGGCTGGAGCCCAGCAGCCAGACCGGCACCTCGGTGCCCTGGCCCGGCACGGCGCGCACGGCGGCGCCGTCCCGCGCGGGCGCCAGGTAGGCCTGCAGCTCCAGCACGTCGTTCGGGAAGGCGTCCTCGCCGCTGCTCTCCAGGCTGCGGCGCAGCGCGCGCATCGTCGGCCGGTCGGTGCCGGGCGCGCGGCCCAGGCCGAGGTCGATGCGGTCGGGGAAGAGTTCGGCCAGCGTGCCGAACTGCTCGGCGATGGTCAGCGGCGCATGGTTGGGCAGCATGATGCCGCCCGCGCCGACGCGGATGCGGCGTGACGCGGCGGCGAGCTGGCCGATCAGCACGGCCGTCGCCGAACTGGCGACGCCCTCCATGTTGTGGTGCTCGGCGACCCAGTAGCGCGCGTAGCCGAGTTCGTCGGCCAGGCGCACGAGGTCCAGGCTGTTCAGCAGCGCGTCGCGGGTGCTGGCGCCTTCGACGACGGGCGCCAGGTCGAGGATGGAGAGCGGGGGCAGGGCGGTCATGCCGGCATCTTGCCCAAGCGTGCGCGGCGCCGCCGGCCCGGGGCTTTGCGCGGCCGTGATCTCATGCCAGGGCCATCACGCGCTCCAGCGCGGCAGCGTTGCCGGCGCACAGCACGCGGAAGCCCGGGCTGATGCGCGCATCCGCCGCGGCGGCTCGCCAGAACGCGAGCGCCCGGGGCGCGACGCGCTGCCAGCGCTCGTGCTCGGCGGGCAGCGGCAGCGCGGGCGCCAGCGGCGGCGACGCGACCTCGCCGCCCGGCTGCGGCGCGTAGCGCATCGGCAACTGGTCGTAGCTCGGCGCCAGTTGCAGGCCGCCCGCGTCGTGGAAGAAGCCGAGGTTGCCGCCGTGCATGTCGCTGTTGGCGATGAGCCGGCCGAAGAGCTGGCGCTCGGCCGCGCGCTCGGCGTCGGCCGCGCTCAGCAGGCCCTGCGCGGCCAGCGCGCGGGCGACGGCGGCCCAGTCGTCGCCCGGCGCACCGACGAGGCCGGCATTGGCGCTCTCCAGGCTGACGACGCCGCGCCGCCCGTGCGGGCCGACGCGGTCGAAGCGTTCGCTTTCCAGGAAGTGGCGCCCGCCGTGCGCCAGCAGCCGCGTGGGCGCGGATTCGGTGCCCAGCGCCTCGGCCGCGAGGTGCTCGCAGACGAGCAGGTCGCGCCAGCGCTGCACGGTGGCCGAGTCGTCGGCGCCGGAGAACTTGACGACGCAGTGCGGCGTGGCCATGCCGGCCCGTTCGCGGGCGGCCGTGAACTTGGGGAACTCGCCGCCCGCCGACGAGCCCGGCAGGCCGCCCGCCATCGCCTGCACGGCCAGCGCGGCGTAGGCGGCGGGCAGTTCGGCTTCGGTCAGCGGCGGCGGGGCGTTCAGGCGCGTGTCGAGGCAGCGGCGCAGTGCGGCGTCGCCGACGAGCAGCGCGCCGGGCAGGTCGTCGCCGAAAGCACCCAGCGCCAGCAGCAACGCGTCGTCGTCCCAGAGCCGCGGGTCGGGCGCGAGTCCCAGCGTCCCGGCGTGCTGGCGCGCGAAGGCGCGGCCGAGGAAGCCCTGGGGACGCAGGTCGTAGAGCGGGTAGGGCAGGCCCTCGTACCAACCGTCGCGCGCTTCGTCGGGCAGGGGCCAGGCGGGCGGGGGGGATGTGATGGCCTCGACGTGGCAGCCCTGCGGCCGGATGGGGCTCAGCCGGCCGAGCGGCTGCGGCCGGCCCTCGGCGTCGATGCGGTAGAGCGGCGCCTCGATGCGCTGGCCGCGGATCTCGCGCCGCCAGGCGATGCGGCGGCGGCGCGTCTGGCCGGCGCCCAGCACCGCGTCGCCGGCCGCGGCCACCAGGCGCTGCACGGTCTTGGTCGAGCAGCCCAGGCCGGCGGCGATCTCCGCCACGCCCTGCGGGCCGCGCAGGCGCAGCAGGCGTTCGAGACTGGGCAGGTCGGCGGGCATGGGTTCAGGTGCGTTTGTCCTGAATTTTGTCCTGAATTGAAGTGTGAAATCAATTCAATGACAATGGGTTGCGTCGCTTGATGTCGGAGATTTGTCCTGAATTTTCGGCGCTGTGGCCGGCCTCAGTCCGAGCTGCCCAGCGTCGCCGTGACCCGGCGCGTCTGCCCCGCCCGCCAGACCGTCAGCGTGACCTTCTCGCCGATCTGGCGCGTCTCCAGCAGCGAGAGCATGTCGTCGAGGTCGGCGACGGCCTGGGCGTCCACGGCGGTGATGACGTCGCCCTGCACGATGCGGCCGTTGCGGTCGCGGCGGTAGGGCTGCAGGCCGGCGGCGGCGGCCGGGCTGGCGTTGGCGACATCGACGAGCAGCACGCCCTTGGGCGCGCGCAGCGTCTGCGTCAGCTGGGGCGCGCCGGCCGTGACGCCCAGCGCCGGGCGGACGAAGCGGCCGTCGCGGATCAGCCGCGGCACGATGCGGTTGACCTCGTCGACCGGAATGGCGAAGCCGATGCCGGCGCTGGCGCCGCTGGGGCTGTAGATGGCCGTGTTGACGCCGATCAGCCGCCCGGCCGAATCGAGCAGCGGGCCGCCGGAGTTGCCCGGGTTGATGGCCGCGTCGGTCTGGATCGCGCCCTTGATGGTGCGGCGCGTGACGGACTCGATCTCGCGGTTCAGCGCCGAGACGATGCCGGTGGTGAGCGTCTGGTCCAGCCCGAAGGGGTTGCCGATGGCGTAGACCTTCTGGCCCACCTGCAGCTCGCGGCTGGTGCCCACGGCGATGGCCGGCAGCTTGTCGCGCGGCGCCTCGATGCGCAGCACCGCGAGGTCGCGGTCGGGGAAGGCGCCGACCAGCCGGGCGGCGTAGCTGCTCTGGTCGGCCAGCGTGACGGTGGCGCGGTCGCCGCCCTGGATGACGTGGAAGTTGGTGACGATGTGGCCGGCCTCGTCCCACACGAAGCCGGTGCCGGTGCCGCTGGGCTGCTCGCTGGTGCGCAGCGAGAAGAAGTCGCGCTGCACGCTCAGCGTGGTGATGTGGACCACCGACGGCGACACGCGCTTGAACACGCCGATGTTGTTCTGCTCCTCGGCGCTCAGCGCGCCGCGGGCGCTGATGGCGCGCGGCTGGGCCGGCGGGGCCTTGGCGAAGGCGGGCGCGCCGAGGGCGGCGAGCAGGGCGGTGGCGAGCAGCAGGCGGCGGGGCAGGGCGGTCACGGTGCGAGGGCGGCAGAGTGGCGAGGCCCCGCATTTTGGACGCGGCCCTAGACTGCGCGGCGCCATGGCCGCCATGCCCGATTTCCGCTCCAGCCGTTCCAGCCGCGCCGCCCGCCTCGACGCGCTGCGCGGCGCCGCCGTCGTCTGGATGGCGGCCTACCACTTCGGCTTCGACCTGAACCACTTCGGCTGGATCCACCAGGACTTCTACCGCGACCCGGTCTGGACCGGGCAGCGCACCGCCATCGTCAGCCTGTTCCTGTTCTGCGCCGGCGGCGGCCAGGCCTTGGCGCTGCGGGCGGGGCAGGGCGCGGGGCGCTTCTGGACCCGCTGGGGCCAGGTGGCCGGCTGCGCGCTGGGGGTGACGGCGGGCTCGTGGCTGATGTTCCCGGGCAGCTGGATCAGCTTCGGCGTGCTGCACGGCATCGCGGTGATGCTGCTGCTGCTGCGGCTGGGCCTGGCGCGGCTGCCGGACGCGGCGCTCGCGGCGCTGGCCGTGGCGGCCCTGGCGGCGCCGCAGCTCGTGCAGCACCCGGTGTTCGACTCGCGCTGGACCGACTGGGTGGGGCTGGTCACCCACAAGCCCGTCACGGAGGACTACGTGCCCGTGCTGCCCTGGCTGGGCGTCATGCTGCTGGGCTTTGCCGCCACGCGCGCGTGGCCGCAGCTGTGGCGGGGTGGCGCGCCGCGGCCGCTGGCCGTGCTGGGGCGCTGGTCGCTGAGCTTCTACATGCTGCACCAGCCGGTGCTGATCGGCCTGCTGCTGGTGCTGCCAACGACAATGCGGCCATGAGCTCGCCCAAGTCCGTCCTGTTCGGCTTCCACGCCGTCACCGTCCGCCTCAAGACCCACCCCGGCTCCATCGCCGAGGTGCATTTCGACCCCGCGCGGCGCGACCAGCGCATGCGCGCCTTCATCGAGCGCGCCCGCGAGGCCGGCGCCAAGCTGGTGGAAAGCGGCGACGAGCGGCTCACGCAGCTGGCCGGCAGCCCGCGCCACCAGGGCGTGGTCGCGCGCGTGGCGGCGCTTGCGCAGCAGCACTCGCTGGACGATGTGCTCGACGCCGTTGAATCGGAAAAAAAGGGCCCGCTGCTGGTGCTGGTGCTCGACGGCGTGACCGACCCGCACAACCTCGGCGCCTGCCTGCGCGTGGCCGACGGCGCGGGCGCGCACGCGGTCGTCGCGCCCAAGGACCGCGCCGTGGGCCTGAACGCGACCGTCGCCAAGGTCGCCAGCGGCGCGGCCGAGACCGTGCCCTACCTGATGGTCACCAACCTCGCGCGCACGCTGGGCGAGCTGAAGGAGCGCGACATCTGGGTGGTCGGCACCTCGGACCGCGCCGAGCGCTCCATCTACGACCTCGACCTGACGCGCCCCGTCGCGCTGGTGCTGGGCGCCGAAGGCGAGGGCATGCGCCAACTGACGGCCAGGACCTGCGACGAGCTGGTCCGCATCCCGATGGCCGGCGCCGTCGAGAGCCTGAACGTGTCGGTCGCCTCGGGCGTGTGCCTCTACGAAGCGCTGCGGCAGCGCAGCCGATAATTCGGCGCTTCAGCAAAAAGGGAACGCCGTCATGGCCGTCATCGAAGTCAAGCACCCCCTCGTCAAGCACAAGATCGGCCTGCTGCGCGAGGCGGACATCTCGACGAAGAAGTTCCGCGAGCTGACCGGCGAGGTGGCCCGGCTGCTGGCCTACGAGGCGACGGCCGACTTCCCGACCGAGAAGGTCACCATCGATTGCTGGAGCGGCCCCGCCGAGTGCGACCAGATCGCCGGCAAGAAGGTCACCGTCGTGCCCATCCTGCGCGCGGGCCTGGGTATGCTGGACGGCGTGCTGGACATCCTGCCCAACGCCAAGGTGTCCGTCGTCGGCCTGGCCCGCGACCACGAGACGCTCAAGCCGGTGAACTACTTCGACAAGTTCGTCGGCAACCTCGAAGCCCGCACCGCGCTGATCATCGACCCGATGCTGGCCACGGCCGGCAGCATGATCGCGACCGTCGACCTGCTGAAGGCGCGCGGCTGCAAGGACGTGCGCGCGCTGGTGCTGGTGGCCGCGCCGGAAGGCGTGCAGGCGCTGGAGGCGGCCCACCCCGACGTGCGCTGCTGGACGGCCGCCATCGACAGCCACCTGAACGAGCAGGGCTACATCATCCCGGGCCTGGGCGACGCGGGCGACAAGATCTTCGGCACGACATGAGACCCCTCGACTGGTCTTGCGTGGCTGAACGCCCGCAAGCCCAGTCGGTCCCCCGAGGGGACGGCGATGCTCACGGCATTGAGCCGTGAGCAAATCGCCCTGGCGGGCCGGCTTGGGAGCGGCTCGGCGCTCGGCCCGCTGAGCAACTCAGCCCAGCACAGCACGCAACGCCCGGCGCAGCAGCGCCAGGCCTTCGCCCATCTCCGCCGCGCTGATGTTCAGCGCCGGCATCAGCCGCAGGAGGTGAGGGCGGGGCGCGTTCAGCAGCAGGCCTGCCGGCTCCAGCGCCTGTGCGGCGGTGACCACGTCGTGGGCCAGGTCGGCCGGCAACACCAGCGCCCGCAGCAGCCCCAGGCCGCGTTCCTCCACGAGGCCGTGGTCACGCACGATGGCTTGCAGGCTTTCCGACAGCTGCACCGCGCGCTCGCGCACGCCGGCCAGGAAGTCGGCGTGGCAGACCTCGTTCACCACCGCCAGCCCGACCGCCGCCATCAGCGGGTTGCCGGCGAAGGTGCCGCCCTGGTCGCCGGGCTCGAAGCAGTTCAGCGCCTCCTTGCACAGCAGCGCCGAGATCGGCACGCCGCCGCCCAGGCCCTTGGCCAGCGTCATCACGTCGGGCTCGATGCCGAACTGCTCGTAGGCGAACGCGGTGCCGCAGCGGCCGATGCCGGTCTGCACCTCGTCGGCGATCAGCAGCACGCCGCGCTCGGCCGTCAGCGCGCGCAGCTCGCGCACGAAGCCGCCATCGGCGACGACGACGCCGGCCTCGCCCTGCACGAACTCGATCATCACGGCCACCGTGTCCGCCGAGAGGGCCCGCTCGACCGATGCGATGTCGTTCAGCCGCGCCTTCGGGAAGCCCTGCGGCATGGGCGCGTAGAGACGGTCCCAGCCCGGCTTGCCGGACGCGCTCATCATCGCCAGCGTGCGACCGTGGAAGCCCTGCTCGAAGCCGATGACCTCGTGCGCGCCGCCGCGATGGCGGCTGCCCCAGCGCCGCGCCAGCTTCACGGCGCCCTCGTTGGCCTCGACGCCCGAGCTGGCCAGGAACACGCGGTCGAAGCAGCTCAAGGCCGCCAGCCGTTCCGCCAGGTCCAGCAGCGGCCGGTTGAAGTAGGCCGGGCTGGGGTTCAGCAGCCGCTGCGACTGCCGCAGCAGCGCCTGCGTGATCAGCGCCGGGCTGTGGCCCAGGCTGTTGACGGCCCAGCCCTGCACCAGGTCCAGGTGGCGCTTGCCGGCCTCGTCGGTGAGCCAGGTGCCCTGGCCGTGCGTGAACACGGTGTTCGGCCGGCGGGCGATGGTGATGAGGGCGTCGGTGCTCATGGTGTGTCGTGCCAGTCGTGGTCCATCTGGCGGGCCGTGCGGGCGGCCAGTTCGTGCCCGTGCAGCCGGCGCACCAGGTGCAGGCTCATGTCCATGCCGGCCGAGATGCCCGCCGACGTGACGACCGCGCCCTCGTCGACCCAGCGCACGCCGCCGCGCACCCGCACTGCGGGCCGCAGCGCGCGCAGCGCGGCCAGGTCTTCCCAGTGCGTCGTGGCGGCCAGGCCGTCCAGCACGCCGGCCGCGGACAGCAGCAGCGCGCCGGTGCAGACCGACGCCAGCACGGGCGCGCTGCGGCGCTGCGCGGCGATCCAGGCCAGCACGTCGGGCCGTTGCAGTTCGGCATCGACGGCGCCGCCGGGCACGAGGGCGTAGTGCAGCGGCGGGTGTGCGTCCAGCGTGAAGTCGGGCTGCACGCGCAGGCCGGCGCGGGCGCGCACCGGGGCCGGCGTCGCGGCGAGGGTGACCACGTCGAACAGCGCGGCGCTGCAGGCCGGCTGGCTGCGCGCCCAGACGCGCGACGCGGTGGTGAACACCTCGTAGGGGCCGGCCATGTCCAGCAGTTCCATGTCGTCGAAGACCAGGATGCCAATGTTCATCGGGGTGGTGCGGGGGCGGTGGGTGTCGGTGGCCAGCAGTGTGCGGCGAAGCATCATTGGCCGCCATGACGCAGTTCCCACTTTTCCTGCCATCATGCGGGCATGGCCTGCCGCATCGCCTTCGTGTTGTTCCCGGGCTTCCAGCAGCTCGACCTGGCCGGGCCGATGGCCGTGTTCGAGGTGGCGCGGCTGGCGCGGCCGGGCAGCTACGGCTGGCGCCTGGTCGCCAGCGCGCCGCCCGTGGTGCGCAGCTCTGCCGGCGTCGCCTGGCCGGTGCAGGGCCTGCCGCGGCGGCTGGGCGGCCTGGACCTCGTCATGGTCATCGGCGGCGACGGCGTGGACGCCGCCTGCGCCGATGTGCGCCTGGTGGCCTGGGTGCAGCGCGCCAGCCGCTCGGGCGCGCGCATCGCCAGCATCTGCAGCGGCAGCCTGCTGCTGGCCGCGGCGGGCCTGCTGGACCACCGCACGGCGACGACGCACTGGTCGCGTGGCCGGCAGTTCGCGGCCGAGTTCCCGGCCGTGCGCCTGCAGCCGGACCGCATCTACGTGCGCGAGCCGGCCCAGAAGCGGCGCCAGTGGCCCGAGCTGTGGACCAGCGCCGGCATGACGGCCGGCATCGACCTGTGCCTGGCGCTGCTGGCCCACGACCACGGCGAGGACCTGGCCCGCGAGGCCGCGCGCCAGCTCGTCGTGGAGCGCCGCCGGCCGGGCGGGCAGTCGCAGTTCTCGCCGCTGCTGGACCTGCAGCGCCCCGACGGCCGCTTCGGTGCGCTGCTGGACGACGTGCGCCGCGAGCCGGCGCGCGACTGCAGCGTCGACGCACTGGCCGCGCGCGCCTGCATGAGCCCGCGCCACTTCGCGCGCTGCTTCCGCGCCGAGACCGGTGCGACGCCGGCCCAGGCCGTCGAGCGGTTGCGCGTGGAGGCCGCGCGCGCGGCGCTGGAGGGCGGCGCGGCGTCGGTGCTGCGCGTGTCGCAGGACTGCGGCTTCGGCAACACCGAGCGCATGCGCCGCGCGTTCGTTCGGCTGCTGGGCCGGCCGCCGGCCGCGTTCAGGCCCGGCGGCCGCGTGGCCTGAGCCGCGTCAGTCCGACACGGCGGCGAACGGGGTGTTGGCCCCGGCGTGGTGGCCGCCTCAGCGGAGCACCTTGAGCGCGTCCGGGTTGACGAGATGGGTCGGCTGGTGGTGGATGAAGTTCAGCACGTTGTCGAACGCGGCGTCGAAGTACGTCTCGTAGCTGTCCAGCTCCACGTAGCCGATGTGCGGCGTGCAGACGGCGTTCTCCAGCCGCAGCAGTGGGTGGCCCTGCAGGATGGGCTCGCTCTCGAACACGTCGATGGCCGCCATGCCGGGGCGGCCGCGGTTCAGCGCGGAGACGAGTGCGCCTTCCACCACCAGCTCCGCGCGCGAAGTGTTGACGAACAGCGCGGTGGGCTTCATCTGGGCCAGGTCCTCCGGCGTGATCAGGCCGCGCGTGGCGTCGCCCAGGCGCAGGTGCACGGACAGCACGTCCGACCCGGCGAAGAAGGCCTCGCGGCTGGGGGCGGCCAGGTGGCCGTCGGCCTCGGCCTTCAGGCGCGAGGCCTCGCTGCCCCACACCATCACCTGCATGCCGAACGCGCGGCCGTAGCCGGCCACGAGCTGGCCGATGCGGCCATAGCCCCAGATGCCCAGCGTCTTGCCGCGCAGCACCAGCCCGAGGCCGAAGTTCGCCGGCATGGACGCGGCCTTCAGCCCCGCCTGCTGCCAGGCGCCGTGCTTGAGGTTGCCGATGTACTGCGGCAGGCGGCGCATGGAGGCCATGATGAGCGCCCAGGTCAGCTCCGCGGGCGCGATCGGGCTGCCCACGCCCTCGGCCACCGCGATGCCCAGCCGCGTGCAGGCCTCGACGTCGATGTGGCTGCCGACATGGCCCGTCTGCGCGATGAGCTTGAGCCTGGGCAGCTTCTCGAGCAGCTGGCGCGGGAATGCGGTGCGCTCGCGGATCAGCACCAGCACCTCGGCGTCCCGCAGCCGCACCGACAGCTGGCCGATGCCCTTGACCGTGTTCGTGAACACCTTGGCGTTCAGCGGCTCCAGCTTCGCCGCGCAGCGCAGCTTGCGCACGGCGTCTTGGTAGTCGTCGAGGATGATCACATTCATGGTCGAGGCAGGCGCGGCCGTCGGGCGGCGCCGGGCGGGATCGTGGGCATTCGGGTTCGGGGCATTGTGCCCTCGGGCGGCCCCGGCCCGCCCCGCTCCGTGCGGCGGCGTGGCCGTGTTTCCGTTCGAGCCCCGGCACCTGCTCGACTTCATCCCCGGGGCGTTCGAGATCCTGTGAGCGGCGCGGGCAGTTGCAGGCGTTCGACACCGGGTGCCGCCGGGACGCCGGGGCCTGAATCGGCAGCGCAGAATCCGCGCCTTCGCCTTTCGATCCGCCCGATGCGTCACGTTCTCTTCCTGCTGGCCTGGCTGCCCACCGTCGCGCAGGCCTGGGGCAACCACAGCCCCCTGTGCTACCGCGCCTTCGAGCGCATGCCCGAGGTGGCCGAGGCCGCGGCCGTGAAGGCCGAGCCCCTGGCCGATTTCCTGCGCGACCAGGAGGCGGCGATCGCCGCGGCGCTGGACGCCCAGGAGGCCTGGGCCCGCGAGCACCTGAAGGGCCATGCGCCACGGCCGCAGGCGCTGCGTTTCGTGCCCGACGCCCGGCGCAGCGATGCCGACCGCCGCGCCGCCTTCCTGCGCGCGCTGCGCCTGTCGCCGCAGACCCGGCTGGCGCTGTACCTGCAGGTGGACCCGCGCGAGGTCGGGACGACCCGGCCGGCCCTCGACGCCGGCCTGGTCACCGCCGTTCCGCCCGGCAAGGGCGCGACCCAGCGCTTCGTCGCGCTGCAGCCCGGCGAGGCGGTCGCGCCGCTGGCCGTGCTGGCCTCGGCCTGCGACGAGCCCGACTACGGCCACGACCTGAACCTGTTCGACGACAACCCGGGCAGCCCGGCGGACCCGCCCTATGGCTTCGGCCCCCAGCCCTTCGGCAACCCGGCCGTCGCGATCGGTTCGCAGGCGCCGTTCCACATGGGCTTCTTCCACCAGGGCGTGCTGTTCAACACGCTGGCGCCCAGCTTCGCGCGCACCTTCACCGAGCTGCGCGTGCAGCAGTACGGCGGGCTGGCGGTGCTGGCCTGGCAGACCGGCCACGCCTACTGGGGCTGGCGCTTCGCCGGCCTGGCGCTGCACCACGTGGAAGACCTGACGCAGCCCTACCACGCCAGCGCCGCGCCCGGCGCGACGCTGGCCTACATGATGTGGGTCAACCTCAAGGCGCAGCTCGGCGCGCCGGCCGACCGGCAGGGGCTGGTGGTGCTGCAGAGCAACCGCCATTTCGTGCTGGAGGAGTTCCAGACGCGCTGGATCATGGACGCCGCCCGCCGGCAGCAGGATGGCCCGCTGGAATGGGCGCTGCGCGACGCCACCGGCGACACGCGCTATCCGCCGTGGGGCCCGGCCTATGTGCGCGAGGTGGTCGCCGCGGAGGCCTTCGCCGCCGGCCCGGCCACCGATGCGGCCGTGGTCGTCGGTGCGCCGGCGAAATTCGTCACCGACCCACATTTCGATTTCGCCGCCCACGAGGCCGAGCTGGGCCCCGAGCTCGTGCGCGACCTGCAGGGCCGGCGCGAGGCGCTGCACCAGGCCATCGCCCGGCTGCTCGGCCACTTCGGCGCCCACAGCCGCAACGCGCTGCGCGGGTTGCTGGAACAGGCCCGCCCGGTCCGTTGAATTTCGCCATTGGCGAAATCTCAATCGTTTTCTGGCGCAGAATCGCTTTCCCCGCGAAGGCTATGCTGGAGCCAGAGACCCCCATGCGCCACGACCTCACCACCCTCAACCTCGTGCTGGCCATCGAGCAGACCCGCTCGATCACCCGGGGCGCCGCCCAGGAGCACCTGGCGCTGGCCGCGGCCAGCAAGCGCCTGTCGGACCTGGAAAGCCGCCTCGGCGTGCAACTCTTCGAGCGCCGCGCGCGCGGCGTGGAACCCACCGAGGCCGGGCGGGCGCTGGTGCGCCACATCCGCTCGCTGCATGCGTCGCTCTACGCCCTCGAAACCGAGGTCATGGAGTTCTCGCGCGGCATCAAGGGCCATCTGCGCATCGCGTCCAACACCAGCGCCATCGCCGAGTGCCTGCCGCCCTACCTGGTCGAGTTCTCCCAGGCGCATGCGCAGATCCGCATCAGCCTGGAAGACCTGACCAGCGCCGAGGTGCAGGCCGCCGTCGCCGAGGGCCGGGCGGACGTGGGCATCTTCGCCGCGCCGGTGCTGGACAACCGCGTGCAGACCTGGGTGTTCGCGCGCGGCCGCCTGGCGGCGCTGGTGCCGCTGAAGCATCCGCTGGCGCAGCGCGAGGCCGTCGCCTTCGACGACCTGCTGGCCTACGACCTCATCGGCCTGCATGCCGGCGCCAGCGCGCAGGAGCTGCTGCGCGAACAGGCGGCGGCCCGCGGCAAGACGCTGAACGCGCGCCTGCAGGTCCGCGGCTTCGACGCGATCGCGCAGCTGGTCGAGTCCGGCCTGGGCGTGGCCGTGCTGCCCGAGGAGCCGGCCGAGCGCTTCACGCGCGTGTTCGGCGTGCGCTGCCTGCGGCTGGAGGAGCCCTGGGCGGAGCGCGACTATTACCTGGGTGTCCTGCGCCAACAGCGCTTGCCCACCGTGGTGCAGCGCTTCGTGGACACCCTCATTCCCCGAGAGAAGCAATGACCGCTAGAACTCTTTACGACAAGCTCTGGGACGAGCACGTCGTGCACACCGAGCCCGACGGCACGGCGCTGCTCTACATCGACCGCCACCTCGTCCACGAGGTGACCAGCCCGCAGGCCTTCGAGGGCCTGGACCTGGCCGGCCGCAAGGTCTGGCGGCTGTCCGCCAACCTGGCGGTGAGCGACCACAACGTGCCGACGACGGACCGCAGCCAGGGCATCGCCGACCCCGTCTCCAAGCTGCAGGTGGACACGCTGGACGCCAACTGCGACCGCGTCGGCATCACGCAGTTCAAGATGAACGACCGCCGCCAGGGCATCGTGCACGTGATCGGCCCGGAGCAGGGCGCCACGCTGCCCGGCATGACGGTGGTCTGCGGCGACAGCCACACCTCCACGCACGGCGCTTTCGGCGCGCTGGCGCACGGCATCGGCACCAGCGAGGTCGAGCATGTGCTGGCCACGCAGACGCTGTCGGCCAAGAAGGCGAAGAACCTGCTCGTCAGGGTGGACGGCCAGTGCCCCCGGGGCGTCGGCGCCAAGGACATCGTGCTGGCCATCATCGGCCGCATCGGCACGGCCGGCGGCACCGGCTACACCATCGAGTTCGCCGGCTCCGCGATCCGCGCGCTGAGCATGGAAGGCCGCATGACGGTCTGCAACATGGCGATCGAGGCGGGCGCCCGCGCCGGCCTGATCGGCGTGGACGACGTGACCATCGACTACGTGAAGGGCCGCCCCTTCACGCCCGGGACCGATCCGCAGACCGGCCGCTTCGCGGGCGGCGTCGAGTGGGAGCAGGCCGTGGCCTACTGGCGCACGCTGCACTCCGATCCCGGCGCGCACTTCGACAAGGTCGTCGAGATCGACGCCGCGCAGATCCGCCCGCAGGTCACCTGGGGCACCTCGCCGGAGATGGTGCTGTCCATCGATGACCGCGTACCCGACCCCGACAAGGAAAAGGACGCCGTCAAGCGCGGCGCCATCGAGCGCGCGCTGACCTACATGGCGCTGGAGCCCAACAAGGCCATCAACGACATCCACGTGGACAAGGTCTTCATCGGCTCCTGCACCAACAGCCGCATCGAGGACATGCGCGAGGCCGCCGCCGTCGTGCGCCAAATGGCAGGTTCTGGCGGCCGGGTCGCCAAGAACGTCAAGCTCGCGCTGGTCGTGCCGGGCTCCGGCCTCGTGAAGGCGCAGGCCGAGGCCGAGGGGCTGGACCAGGTCTTCAAGGGCGCCGGTTTCGAGTGGCGCGAGCCGGGCTGCTCGATGTGCCTGGCGATGAACGCCGACCGGCTGGACCCGGGCGAGCGCTGCGCGTCCACCAGCAACCGCAATTTCGAGGGCCGTCAGGGCGCCGGCGGCCGCACCCACCTGGTCAGCCCCGCGATGGCTGCCGCCGCCGCGATGGCCGGCCATTTCGTCGACGTGCGGACGATTTCCTGATGCGCTGCGGGACAGGCCGGTCGAGCGAAGCGAATCGCTCTGTCCTCAACTGACTGAGAAAAATGGACAAGTTCACCCTCCACAAGGGCCTGGTCGCACCGATGGACCGCGAGAACGTCGACACCGACGCGATCATCCCCAAGCAGTTCCTGAAGTCCATCAAGCGCACCGGCTTCGGCCCCAACCTGTTCGACGAATGGCGCTACCTGGACCCCGGCGAGCCCGGCCAGGACCCGGCCAGCCGCCGCCCCAACCCCGACTTCGTGCTGAACCAGCCGCGCTACGCGGGCGCCAGCATCCTGATCGCGCGCCAGAACTTCGGCTGCGGCTCCAGCCGCGAGCACGCGCCCTGGGCGCTGCAGCAGTACGGCTTCCGCGCCATCCTGGCGCCGAGCTTCGCGGACATCTTCTTCAACAACTGCTTCAAGAACGGCCTGCTGCCCATCGTGGTGCCGGAGTCGGCGATCGCGCAGTTGTTCGACGAGGTCAAGGCCTTCCCCGGCTACCAGCTCGTCGTCGACCTGCCGCGCCAGGTCGTCGTCAAGCCCGACGGCGCCGAGATCGCGTTCGACATCGAGCCCTTCCGCAAGGAATGCCTGCTCGGCGGCCTCGACGAGATCGGCCTGACGCTGCGGCAGGCCGACAAGATCCGCGCCTATGAAGCCGCCCGTATCGCCAGCAAGCCCTGGCTGAACAACCGAGTGATTTGACGATGAAGAAGATTGCAGTCCTGCCGGGTGACGGCATCGGCCCCGAGATCATGGCCGAGGCGGTCAAGGTGTTGAACGCGCTCGACTTGGCCGTGGCGCTGGAATGGGCCGACGTGGGCGGCAAGGCCTACGAGACCAGCGGCCACCCGCTGCCGCCCGCGACGCTGAAGCTGGCCCAGGAGGCCGACGCCGTGCTGTTCGGCGCCGTCGGCGACTGGAAGTACGACAAGCTGGAGCGCGCGCTGCGCCCCGAGCAGGCCATCCTCGGCCTGCGCAAGGCGCTGGGCCTGTTCGCCAACCTGCGCCCGGCCATCTGCTACGAGCAGCTCACGCATGCGTCGTCGCTGAAGCCCGAACTGGTCGCGGGGCTGGACATCCTCATCATCCGCGAGCTGACCGGCGACATCTACTTCGGCCAGCCACGCGGCCGTCGCACGGCGGTGGACGGCCATTTCCCCGGCGCCGACGAAGCCTTCGACACGATGCGCTACTCGCGCCCCGAGATCGAGCGCATCGCCCACGTCGCCTTCCAGGCCGCGCGCAAGCGCAACAAGCGCCTGACCAGCGTGGACAAGGCCAATGTGCTGGAAACCTCGCAGCTCTGGAAAGACGTGGTCACCGAGGTCCACGCGCACTACCCCGACGTCGAGCTGGACCACATGTACGTGGACAACGCCGCGATGCAGCTCGTCAAGGCGCCGAAGAAGTTCGACGTGGTCGTCACCGGCAACATGTTCGGCGACATCCTGTCCGACGAAGCCGCGATGCTGACCGGCTCCATCGGCATGCTGCCCTCGGCCTCGCTGGACGCGAACAACAAGGGCCTCTACGAGCCCAGCCACGGCAGCGCGCCGGACATCGCGGGGCAGGGCGTTGCGAACCCGCTGGCTACAATCCTGTCCGCCGCCATGATGCTCAAGTTCTCCCTTGACCTGCCCGAAGCCGCCGCTCGCATTGAAGCGGCGGTTGGATCGGTGTTGGGCCAGGGCTTGCGCACCGCCGACATCTGGAGTGAAGGCAGCTCGAAGGTCACGACCCGCGAGATGGGCGACGCTGTCGTCAAAGCCATCACGACCACCAAAACCATTCAGCGCTGAAGCTCCGTCTCGTCTCGCCCCTCCAAACCCGGCGAACGAGCCGGGGCCCGAAGTGGATGGGGTTTGGTGAACGACCGACGAAAGGATTTGATGATGACGACCCTGGTAGGCCTCGTAGGCTGGCGCGGCATGGTGGGCTCGGTGCTCATGGACCGCATGACCGCCGAGCGCGATTTCGACCTGATCGAGCCGCTGTTCTTCTCCACCTCCAATGCCGGCGGCGCCGCCCCCGCGCAGGCCAGGAACGAAACCAAGCTGCAGGACGCGTTCGACATCGAACAGCTCAAGCGCTGCGACATCATCCTCACCGCCCAGGGCGGCGACTACACGACCGAGGTCTTCCCCAAGCTGCGCGCGGCGGGCTGGAACGGCCACTGGATCGACGCCGCCTCCACGCTGCGCATGAACGACGACGCCGTCATCGTGCTCGACCCGGTCAACATGCCCGTCATCAAGAACGCGCTGGCGGCCGGCGGCCGGAACTGGGTGGGCGGCAACTGCACGGTCAGCTGCATGCTGATGGGCGTGGGCGCGCTCTACAAGGCCGGCCTCGTCGAGTGGATGTCCACGCAGACCTACCAGGCCGCCAGCGGCGGCGGCGCGCAGCACATGCGCGAACTGCTGACGCAGTACGGCACGCTGAACGCTGCGGTCAAGCCGCTGCTGGACGACCCCAAGAGCGCCATCCTCGAAATCGACCGCCAGGTCATCGCCAAGCAGCGCTCGCTGTCTGCCGACGAGACGGCCCATTTCGGCGTGCCGCTGGGCGGCTCGCTGATCCCGTGGATCGACAAGGACCTGGGCAACGGCCAATCCAAGGAAGAGTGGAAGGGCATGGCCGAGACCAACAAGATCCTCGGCAGCGCCGGCATCCCCGTGGACGGCTTCTGCGTGCGCGTCGGCGCGATGCGCTGCCACAGCCAGGCGCTGACCTTCAAGCTCAAGAAGGACGTGCCGCTGGCCGACATCGAGGCGCTGATCGCCGCCGACAACGAATGGGTCAAGCTCGTGCCCAACACGCGCGAGGCCACCGTCCGCGACCTGACGCCCGTCGCCGTCACCGGCACGATGACCATCCCCGTCGGCCGGCTGCGCAAGCTGGCGATGGGGCCGGACTACCTCGGCGCCTTCACCATTGGCGACCAACTGCTGTGGGGCGCGGCCGAGCCGCTGCGCCGCATGCTGCGCATCCTGCTGGCGGCCTGATCCGCCGCGTCGATCCCGGCTCGGCCGTGCATTGCTATGGGAATCAGGCGACACGTCAGGTGCCGCTTGAGCATTTCAGCGTATATGCTTGATGCCGTTGTGTTTTTGATTCGAGACTCGATGCAGGCCATGACGTGCAAACCCGCGTGCAGACCCGGTTCGCGCAGCGCCGGCTGAAGATCGAGACAGGCGGGGCCCATCGGCCCCGCCTTGTTGCTTGGGGGAATGCCTTGAAAGACCACATCCGCGACGCATTCGAGGGCCGGCGCCCCACTGGCTTTGCCCGCCACCATCTGGCGCTGGCCGCGGCGCTGCTGCTGGCCAGCGGCGGTGCGCAGGCGCTGGGGCTGGGCAAGCTGAGCGTGCAGTCCGCGCTGGGCGAGGCCATGCGCGCCGAGATCGACGTCACCAGCCTGTCGGCCGAGGAGGCCGCCACGCTGAAGGTGCGCGTCGCGCCGGCGGAGTCCTACCGGACGGCCGGGGTGGACTACAACCCGGTGCTGGCCTCCACGCAGGTGCAGGTGGCGCGCCGCAATGGCCGCACGCTGCTGCGCGTCAGCAGCGACCGCGCGGTGCAGGAGCCGTTCATCGACGTCATCCTGGAGCTGAGCTGGTCCAGCGGCCGCCTGGTGCGCGAATACACGCTGCTGTTCGACCCGCCGGCCCTGCCCAAGCCGGCGCCCGCCGTCACCGCGCCGCCGGTGCTGGCCGCCGCGCCGACGGTGTCCAGCGAAGCCGTGCCCGCGCCCGCACCGGCCGCCGCGTCGGCGCTGCCGCGCCACGCCGCTGCGGCGCCCGCGCCGGCCCCTGCCGTTCCTGCGGCCGCCCGCCGCGCTGCGGCGCCGGCCGCCGAGCGGCCGCCGGTCGCGGCGATGGCCGAGTACCAGGTGCGTGCCGGTGACTCGCTGTCCAAGGTGGCCCGCCGCACGCAGGTCAGCGGCATTTCGCTGGACCAGATGCTGGTGGGCCTGTTCCGCAACAACCCCGACGCCTTCATCGACGGCAACATGAACCGCCTGAAGGCCGGCTCCGTGCTGCGCGTGCCGGGCGGCGACGCGCTGGCCGGCGTCTCGCCGGGCGAGGCGCGCCAGCTCATCCGCGCCCAGAGCGCCGATTTCTCCGCCTACCGCCAGCGCCTGGCCTCCGCGGCGCCGACGCTGCAGGCCACCGAGAACGAGCGCCAGTCCAAGGGCCAGGTGCAGGCCGCCGTCGAGGACCGCAAGCCTGCCGCCGCGCCCGCGCCCGACAAGCTCACGCTCAGCAAGGCCGGTGGCGCGAGCGCCGCCGAGGCGCTGGCGTCCAAGGACACCGAGCGCAAGGACGCCGCCGCCCGCGTGGCCGAGCTGACGCGCAATGTCGAGGCGCTGAAGCAGCTCTCCAACGCGGCCGGTCCGGCCGCCTCCGACACCGCCGCGGCCGCCTCCGAGGCCGCGCCCGCGCTGCCGGTGCCGACGGTCGCCACCGCCGAGCCCGCATCGGCGCCGGTGGCCGCCAGCGCTGCGGCGTCGCGGCCGCAGGCGCCGGCCAGCGCTGCCCCGCCGGCGCCGCCGCCGGTGGCCGAGCCGCCGGGCCTGATCGAGAAGCTGCTGGACAGCCCCGTCGTGCTGCCGCTGGTGGCCGTCCTCGTCGCCGTGCTGGGCGGCCTGGGCCTGTACCGCCTGCGCTCGCGCCGTCCGGCCAGCGCGCCCGACACCGGCTTCCACGAAAGCCGCATGCAGGCCGACTCCTTCTTCGGCGGCACCGGCGGCCAGCGCGTGGACACCCGCGACGCGCAGAGCACCGGCCAGTCGTCGATGAGCTATTCGCTCAGCCAGCTCGACGCCATCGGCGACGTGGACCCGGTCGCCGAGGCCGACGTCTACCTGGCCTATGGCCGCGACCTGCAGGCCGAGGAAATCCTGAAGGAAGCGCTGCGCGCCGACCCCGCGCGCCTGGCCATCCGCCTGAAGCTGCTGGAGGTCTACGCCAAGCGCCGCGACACCAAGGGCTTCGAGCAACTGGCCGTGCAGCTCTACGCCGAGACCCAGGGCAGCGGCGAGGACTGGGCCAAGGCGCAGGAGCTGGGCCGTGGCATCGACCCGGACAACCCGCTCTACCAGCCCGGCGGCGCGCCCGCGCTGGCCGAGGACGGTTTCGAACTGCGTCCCGAGCCGATGAACGCGAGCACGCTGCCGCAGACCGCGCTGCCCAGCGGCCCGTCCACGGCGGCTGCGGCGCTGGACGCGCAGCTGAGCACGGACGCGTTGTCGCGCCGCGGCCCGGACACCGGCCCGGTCAGCGGCTTCGACCTCGCGCTGGACCTGGACCTGGACGCGCCCGAGCCGGTGTCGCCCACGGCCATGGCCGCCACGCAGGCCATGCCGGCCTCCGTGGAACGGGCGCCGCTGACGATGGACTTCGACCTCTCCGGCCATGGCGCCCGCACCGCGCCGCCGGCGCCCGACCTGAGCTTCGACCTCAGCGGCATGGACGTGCTGTCCGTCACCCCGCCGCCCCCTGCGGAGCCGGCCGGGCTGGACTTCGACCTCGGCGAGCCGACGACGCTGCCGGGCGAAACCCAGCCCGACCAGCTCGCTCAGGCGCTCGATGCGCTGGGCCAGGACGAGGGCGACCCGCTGCAGCGCCAGCTGGAGCTGGCCGACGAGTTCCGCCAGATCGGCGACACCGAAGGCGCGCGCGAGGTGCTGCAGGAAGTGCTCCAGCGTGCCAGCGGCCCGCTGCGCGAGCGGGCGCAGGCCATGCTCGACGACCTGCGCTGAGCACCGGCCGCGATACTTCGACGCCCGGCCTGGCCGGGCGTTTTTCCATTCGGCGGGGATTCATGAGAGTTGCACTCGGCGTCAGCTACCGCGGCGGCGGCTACAACGGCTGGCAGAGCCAGCCCGGCGGCCGCACCGTGCAGGACGCGTTGGAGAAGGGCCTGTCCGCCTTCGCGGCCCGGCCCGTCCGCACCATCTGCGCCGGCCGCACCGATGCCGGCGTGCACGGCATCAACCAGGTCGTCCACTTCGACACCGAGGTCGAGCGCGAGCCTTTTTCGTGGGTGCGCGGCAGCAACCGCTACCTGCCGCCCGACATCGCGATCCAGTGGTGCCGCTTCCCCGGCGACGCCTTCCACGCGCGCAACTCGGCGCGCGGCCGGCGCTATGCCTACCTGCTGCTGGAGTCGGCCGTGCGGCCGGCCATCGAGTCGGGCCAGTGCGGCTGGGTCTTCCGGCCGCTCGATCAGGGCGCGCTCGAAGCGGCGGCCGCGCGGCTGATCGGCGAGCACGACTTCTCGTCCTTCCGCTCGTCCGAATGCCAGGCCGCGTCGCCGGTCAAGACGCTGCGCGAGATCAGCGTGCAGCGGCGCGGCGCGTACTGGCGCTTCGAGTTCGAGGCCAGCGCCTTCCTGCACCACATGGTGCGCAACCTGATGGGCTGTCTGCTCGCCGTGGGCACGGGCACGCGCTCGGCCGACTGGGTCAGCGAGGTGCTCGCCGCGCGCGACCGCAAGGTGGCCGCGCCGACCTTCGCGCCGGACGGCCTCTACTTTCTCGGCCCGAGCTACGACGCCGAACTGGACATCCCGCGCGAAGTCGCGGCTTTGAACTGGCTGCCATGACCACTCGAATCAAGATCTGCGGGCTGACCCGCGAGGCCGACGTTGACGCCGCCGTGGGCGCGGGCGCCGATGCCATCGGCTTCGTCTTCTACGCGAAGAGCCCGCGCGCCGTGACGCCCGAGCGGGCGCGGGCGCTGGCGCGGCGGCTGCCGCCCTTCGTGACGCCCGTGGGCCTGTTCGTCAACGCGACCGACGCCGAACTGGCCGCCGCGCTCGACGCGCTACCCAACATGCTCGTGCAGTTCCACGGCGACGAGACGCCCGCCGACTGCGGGCGCGTCAAGCGCCCCTATCTGCGCGCCGCGCGCATGGCGCCGGGCTTCGGCTTGGTAGACTTCGCGGCAGCTTTTTCCAGTGCCCAGGCCATCCTGCTCGACGCCCACGTCGAGGGTTATGGCGGCGGCGGCAAGGTCTTCGATTGGTCACTCATTCCACGAAACGTTCCCTCTCCAGTCGTTTTGTCTGGTGGGTTGAATGCTGCCAACGTGGCCGATGGCATCGCGCAGGTGCGGCCCTGGGCCGTTGACGTGAGTTCCGGCGTCGAGGTGTCGAAAGGCATCAAGAGCGCCGACCTGATCCACGAGTTCTGCCGCGCCGTGAAGCGCGCCGATGCCGAGCTCCCACGCTAGGACAACCATGTTCCCCTACGACCAGCCCGACGCGACCGGGCATTTCCGCCATGCGGGCGGCCCCACCTATGGCGGCAGCTTCGTCTCCGAAACCCTCGTCCACGCGCTCGACGAGCTGAAGGACGCCTATACCAACTACCGCGACGACGCCGATTTCATCGCGGAGTTCCAGAAGGAACTGAAGCACTTCGTCGGCCGCCCCAGCCCCATCTACCACGCCGAGCGCTTGTCCCGCGAACTCGGCGGCGCGCAGATCTACCTGAAGCGCGAGGACCTGAACCACACCGGCGCGCACAAGATCAACAACGTCATCGGCCAGGCACTGCTCGCCAAGCGCATGGGCAAGCCGCGCGTCATCGCCGAGACGGGCGCGGGCCAGCATGGCGTGGCGACGGCGACGATCTGCGCGCGCTATGGGCTGGAATGCGTCGTCTACATGGGCAGCGAGGACGTGAAACGCCAGTCGCCCAACGTCTACCGCATGAAGCTGCTCGGCGCGACCGTCGTGCCGGTGGAGAGCGGCAGCAAGACGCTGAAGGACGCACTCAACGAGGCGATGCGCGACTGGGTCACGAACGTCGAGAACACCTTCTACATCATCGGCACCGTGGCCGGCCCGCACCCCTATCCGGCGATGGTGCGCGACTTCCAGCGCGTCATCGGCCTGGAATGCCTCACGCAGATGCCCGAACTCGCCGGCCGCCAGCCGGACGCCGTCATCGCCTGCGTCGGCGGCGGCTCGAACGCGATCGGCATCTTCCACCCCTACATCCCGCACGAGGCCGTGCGGCTGATCGGCGTCGAGGCGGAAGGGCAGGGCATCGCCAGCGGCAAACACGCCGCCACGCTGAGCGCCGGCAGCCCCGGCGTGCTGCACGGCAACCGCACCTATCTGCTGCAGGACGCGGACGGCCAGATCATCGAGACGCATTCCATCTCGGCCGGCCTGGACTACCCCGGCGTCGGCCCCGAGCATGCGCACCTGAAGGACATCGGCCGCGCCGAATATGTCGGCGTGACGGACGCCGAAGCGCTGGCCGCCTTCCACCGGCTGTGCCGCACCGAGGGCATCATCCCGGCGCTCGAATCCAGCCACGCGGTCGCGCATGCGATCAAGCTGGCGCCGACGCTCGTGAAGGACAAGGTGCTGCTGGTCAACCTCAGCGGCCGGGGCGACAAGGACATCGGCACCGTCGCCGACCTGTCCGGCGCCGCTTACTTCGACCGCCCGTCGCAAGCCGGTGAGAAGGTCAAACAATGAGCCCCCACGCTCGCATTCGCTCACTGCCCCCCAAGGGGGCGCACGGCCACCTTGGGGCGGCCCTTCGGAGGCCGTCATGAGCCGCATCCAGACCACCTTCGACGCGCTGAAGGCGCAAGGCCGCAAGGCGCTGATCCCCTTCGTCACGGCGGGCGACCCGCATCCGGCGGCCACCGTCGCGTTGATGCTCGCGATGGCCGAGGCCGGCGCGGACGTCATCGAACTGGGCGTGCCCTTCTCCGACCCGATGGCCGACGGCCCCGTCATCCAGCGTGCCGGCGAGCGGGCGCTGAAGGCCGGCGTCACCCTGCGCCAGGTGCTGGCCTATGTGCGCGAGTTCCGCGGCCGCAACGGCCACACGCCCGTCGTGCTGATGGGCTATGCCAACCCGGTCGAGCGCTACGGCCTGGACGCTTTCGTCGCCGATGCCTGCGCGGCCGGCGTGGACGGCGTGCTGATCGTGGACTACCCGCCCGAGGAATGCGAAGACTTCGCCGCCAAGCTGCGCGCCGCCGGCATGGACGCGATCTTCCTGCTCGCGCCCACGTCCACCGAGGCGCGCATCGCCCAGGCCGGCCAGCTCGCCAGCGGCTACGTCTACTACGTGTCGCTGAAGGGCGTGACCGGCGCGGGCCACCTCGACACCGCGGCGGTCGCCGCCGCCGTGCCGCGCATCCGCGCGCACGTCAGCGTGCCGGTGGGCGTGGGCTTCGGCATCCGCGACGGCGCGACGGCGCGGGCCGTGGCCGACGTGTCGGACGCGGTCGTCATCGGCTCCAAGCTCGTCGAGCTGCTGGAGCGCCAGCCGCTTGATAATGTCGCCTCCACCGGCGCCGCCTTCATCCGCGAGATCCGCGCGGCACTCGACAAGAGGAACGACACATGAGTTGGCTCGACAAACTGCTCCCGCCCAAGATCCAGCAAGGCGACCCCGCCGACCGCCGCACGGTCCCCGAGGGCCTGTGGATCAAGTGCCCGAGCTGCGAGACGGTGCTCTACAAGACCGACCTGGAGCAGAACATCAACGTCTGCCCCAAGTGCAGCTTCCACCACCGCATCGGCGCGCGCGCGCGGCTGGATGCCTTTCTGGACGGCGAGGGCCGCTACGAGATCGGCCAGGAGGTGCTGCCCGTCGATGCGCTGAAGTTCAAGGACAGCAAGAAATACCCCGACCGCCTGAAGGAAGCGCTGGAGAACACCGGAGAGACGGACGCGCTGGTCGTGATGGGCGGCGCCGTGATGAGCGTGCCGGTCGTCGCGGCCTGCTTCGAGTTCGACTTCATGGGCGGTTCGATGGGCTCGGTCGTCGGCGAGCGCTTCGTGCGCGGCGTCGAGACGGCCATCGAGCAGAAGACGCCCTTCATCTGCTTCACCGCCACCGGCGGCGCGCGCATGCAGGAGGGCCTGCTGAGCCTGATGCAGATGGCCAAGACCAACGCATCGCTGACGCGGCTGGCCAAGGCCCGGCTGCCCTACATCAGCGTGCTGACCGACCCGACGATGGGCGGCGTGTCGGCCTCGTTCGCGTTCGTGGGCGACATCGTGCTGGCCGAGCCCAAGGCGCTGATCGGCTTCGCCGGCCCGCGCGTCATCGAGAACACGGTGCGTGAGAAGCTGCCGGCGGGCTTCCAGCGCGCCGAGTTCCTGATGGAGAAGGGCGCGGTGGACATGATCGTGGACCGCCGCCAGCTGCGCGAAACCATCGCCCGCCAGCTCGCGATGCTGCAACGCCAGAGCGCGGACGCGGTGGCTTGAGCGGCGCGCCTTCAGCATCGAGCCAGGCCCTGTGCCTGGCTTTGTTTTTGCCAAATGCCAACTGACCGGTTGAGGCAGGGCATGGCGACGCAAAACGGCATCCGCCCCAAAGGTTGAAGTGGTGTCCCAAAAGCTCCCCATCAACATCCGCGACCTGCTGCGCCAGCGCACGGTCGAGGGCGAGCGCATCGAATACAAGGCCGGCTGGAACCCGGATGCGGTCATCCGTACCTTGTGCGCCTTTGCCAACGATTTCGAGAACCTGGGCGGCGGTTATGTGGTGATCGGGCAGGACTGCGATGCCGACGGCAGGCCCGTGTTTCCGCCGGTCGGCCTGCCCGACAAGCAACTCGACAAAATCCAGCGCGAGCTGCTGGCGCACTGCCAGTTGATCCAGCCGCCGTATTTCCCGGTGTTGAGCCTGGAGGTGGTCGAGGGCCGCAAGCTGATCGTGCTGCAAGCGCCGGGCGGGCAGACACGCCCCTACAAGGCGCCGGAAGCGGTCACGGCCGGCAAGAAGACGTGGCGTTACTACATCCGCCGCTACAGCAGCACGGTCGAGGCCAAGGGCGATACCGAGCGGGAACTGTTGAGCCTGGCCGCCAAGGTTCCGTTCGACGACCGCTTCAACCAATTCGCCTGCGTCGACGATCTCTCCCAGCCCTTGATGCAGGGTTTTCTGGAGGAGGTCGGCAGCTCGCTGGCGGCGGATGCGCCGGGGCTTTCCGTCGAGGCGCTGGGGCGGCAAATGAACGTGGCAGGCGGCCCCACCGAATCGCCGTGGCCCAAGCATGTGGGCCTGCTGTTCTTCAACGAGATGCCGGAGCGGTTCTTCCCCGGCGTGCAGATCGATGTGGTGTGGTTCCCCGAAGGCGCGGGCGGCGACCGCTTCGACGAGAAGATTTTCAAGGGGCCGCTGGCGCGGATGACGCGCGAGGCGCTGGGCTACATCCAGCGCAACTACCTGCATGAAACGGTCATCAAGCATCCCGACCGGGCCGAGGCCACGCGGGTCTGGAACTTCCCCTACGCCGCCATCGAGGAGGCGGTGGTCAACGCGGTCTATCACCGCTCCTACGAGGAACGCGAGCCCATCGAGGTGCGCATCAGCCACGACGAACTGGTGGTCGTCAGCTTCCCCGGCCCGGATCGGTCGATCCGCATGGAAGACCTGAAGGCAGGTCGTGCCGTCAGCCGCCGCTACCGCAACCGGCGCATCGGCGAGTTCCTGAAGGAACTGGAGATGACAGAGGGGCGCTCCACCGGCATCCCGAAAATCCTGAAGGAGATGGCCGCCAACGGCTCGCCCGCGCCGCTGTTCGAGACGGACGACGAGCGGCTTTCGTTCGTGATCCGGTTGCCACGGCATCCCTTGGCCCTTCTCCCGGTGGTGGGCACAGGTGAAGTCACAGGTGAAGTCACAGGTGAAGTCACAGGTGAAGTCGAACGCCTGCTCCGTGCCGTGGTCGGCGAGATGTCCCGGCAGGAAATCCAGACTGCACTGGGCCTCAAGGGTGCAGACCACTTTCGCAAGGCGTATCTGAACCCGGCCTTGGCCATGCAGGTGATCGAGATGACCCTGCCCGACAAGCCCCGCAGCAGCAAGCAACGCTACCGCCTGACGGCGGTCGGGCGGCAATGGCTCAAGGCCTGAACCCGCCGTGCCACCCCTTTCCCCCAACGACCTCGCCATGACGCTCGACGACTGGCTCGCCCACTGCGAGCGCCTGCATCCCAAGACCATCGACATGACGCTGGACCGCGTCGCGGCGGTGAAGCAACGCCTCGGCATCCATTTCGACGTCCCCACCATCGTCGTCGCCGGCACCAACGGCAAGGGCTCGACCTGCGCGATGCTGGAGTCCATCGCGTTGCACGCCGGCTACCGCGTCGGCCTCTACATCAAGCCGCACCTGGTGCATTTCGAGGAGCGCTGCCGCGTCGGCGGCGTGCCGGTGGCGGCGGCGTCGCTGGTGCCGCATTTCGAGGCCGTCGAGGCCGCGCGCGGCGACATCACGCTGACCTATTTCGAGTTCACGACGCTGGCCATCATGCGCCGGCTGCAGCATGAGCCGCTGGACCTGGTCATCCTCGAAGTGGGCCTGGGCGGGCGGCTGGACGCCGTCAACGTCATCGACGCGGACTGCGCCGTCATTACCAGCATCGACCTGGACCACACCGAGTTCCTCGGCCCCGACCGCGAGCGCGTGGGCCGCGAGAAGGCCGGCATCATGCGGCCGGGGCGGCCGGTGGTCGTCAGCGACCCGGTGCCGCCCGCGTCCCTCGCTGCGCGCGCCGCGGAGCTGGGCGCCGACCTGCGCCAGCTGGGCCGCGACTTCACTTTCAGCGGCGACCGCACGCAATGGCAGTGGGCCGGGCGGGGCAAGCGCTTCTCCGGCATGGCCTATCCGGCGCTGCGCGGCGTCAACCAGCTGCTGAACGCGGCTGGCGTGCTGGCCGCCTTCGAGGCGCTGGCGGACCGCCTGCCCATCAGCGCGCAGGCCGTGCGCACCGGCCTGGCGCTGGTCGAGCTGCCGGGCCGCTTCCAGGTGCTGGCCGGCCAGCCGGCCGTCGTGCTGGACGTGGCGCACAACCCGCATGCCGTCGCGGCGCTGGCGCAGAACCTGGACCAGATGGGCTTCTTCCCGCGCACCCATGCCGTCTTCGGCGCGATGGCGGACAAGGACCTGGCGGGCATCCTGGCCAGGGTCGCGCCGCTGGTCGACGTGTGGCACTTCACGGACCTGCCGATCCCGCGCGCCGCGACGGCCGCGCAGCTGGACGCTGCCTTCCTCGCCGCCGGGCTGAAGACGCCGCCCGGCGTCGCCACGCACACCCACGCCGATCCGCTGGCGGCCCTGCAGGCGGCGGCGGCCGGGGCGACCACGACCGATAGAATCCTCGTCTTTGGTTCCTTCTACACCGTGGGAGGCGTGCTGCAGCAGGGCCTTCCCCGCGTGACCGCCGGGGCCGCAGCGCCCGCGCCGCCCACCCTCCACTGACGCCAGACGCCGCCGATGGGCCTGTTTTCCTTCCTCAAGCGCGATGACGCCGCCACTGCGGCGGCGCCCAAGAAGTCGGCCAAGCCCGGCGCCAAGGCCGCCCCGGCCGACGACGTGCAGGTGCTGCGCGTGCGCGCCCGCCGCCGCCTCATCGGCGCGGCGGTGCTGGTCGCGGCGGGCGTGGTCGGCTTCCCGCTGATCTTCGAGACCCAGCCGCGGCCCATTCCCGTGGACCTGCCCATCGACATCCCGCGCAAGGACGCCGTGCCGCCGCTGCCGGTGCCCGCGCGCGAGCCGCTGGCGCAGCCGGCGCCCGAGCCAGTGCAGGAGCCTGCGGCCGAGTCCAAGGCGGAGCCCCCCACCGAGCCGCCGCCCAGGGTGGCGGAGAAACCCGCCGAGAAGCCTGCTGAAAAACCCGTCGAAAGGCCTGCTGAGAAGCCTCCCGTCGAGAAGCCCTCTGCCAAGGTGGCCGACGCGCCACCGAAGAAGCCGGCGGACAAGCCTGCCGACAAGCCCAGGGACCGCGCCGGCGACGGCGCCCGCGCGCAGGCGCTGCTGGAGGGCAAGGAGCCCGCGTCCGCGCCGGCCGCGCGCTTCATCGTCCAGGTGGGCGCCTATGGCGAGAACAAGGCGGCGCAGGAGGTGCGCGCCAAGGCCGAGAAGCTGGGCCTCAAGACCTATGCCCAGGCCGTGGACACGGCCGGCGGCCGCCGCATCCGCGTGCGCCTGGGGCCGTTCGCCAGCCGCGACGAGGCCGAGCGCGCCGCCGCCCGGCTCAAGGGCGCGGGCCTGCCCGGCGCCGTCCTGACGCTCTGAGCCCCGGGCCATGGACGTTTCGCTGAGCTGGGTCGACCTCGCGCTGGCGGCGCTGCTGCTGCTGTCGGTCGGCATCGGCCTGTGGCGCGGGCTGGTGTACGAGGTGATGTCGCTGGCCGGCTGGGTCGTGGCCTATTTCGCCGCGCCGCCGCTGGTGCCGCTGGTGGCGGCGTCGCTGCCGGACTCGGCCGTCGGCAAGCTCGGCCCGACCGCCTTCCACGTCGCCACGCTGGCCATCGCCTTCTTCGCGGTGCTGATCGTGTGGAGCCTGGCCACGCGCCTGGTCAAGACGCTGATCCACGCGACGCCGCTGTCCGCCGTGGACCGGCTGGGCGGCGCCGGCTTCGGCGCGCTGCGCGGCGTGTTCATCGCGCTGCTGCTGGTGCTGGTGATCGGCGCGTCGCCGCTGGCGGCGTCGTCCACCTGGCAGGCCTCGCGCGCCGTGCCGCTGCTGGGCGGCGCGCTGCGCGAGATGGCGCCGCTGCTGCCCGAGCCCGTCGCCCGTTTTGTTTCCCGCTCGATGACCCCATCCGAGACGGATTCGCCTGACTAAGGAATCTTCGCCATGTGCGGCATCGTCGGCACCCTCGCTGCCTCCCCCGTCAACCAGTTGCTCTACGACGCGCTGCTGCTGCTGCAGCACCGCGGCCAGGACGCCGCCGGCATCGTCACGATGCAGGGCCACAAGTGCTTCATGCACAAGGCCCGCGGCATGGTGCGCGACGTGTTCCGCACCCGCAACATGCGCGCGCTGCCGGGCAACATCGGCCTGGGCCAGGTGCGCTACCCGACGGCCGGTAACGCCTACAGCGAGGAGGAGGCCCAGCCCTTCTACGTCAACGCGCCGTTCGGCATCGTGCTGGTGCACAACGGCAACCTGACCAATGCCCATGCGCTGAAGGACGAGCTGTTCGCCATCGACCGTCGCCACATCAACACCGAGAGCGACACCGAGGTGCTGATCAACGTGCTGGCCCACGAGCTGGAGCTGGCCGCGCGCGACCTGCCGCTGACGCCGAAGGAAATCTTCGCTGCCGTGCGCGCGGTGCAGAAGCGCATCAAGGGCAGCTACGCCGTCATCGCGCTGATCGCCGGCCAGGGCCTGCTGGCCTTCCGCGACCCCTACGGCATCCGCCCGCTGTGCTTCGGCAAGTCGGCCGGCGGCGAGTTCATGGTCGCCAGCGAGAGCGTGGCGCTGGAAGGCACCGGCCACCAGCTGGAGCGCGACCTGGCGCCCGGCGAGGCGCTGTTCGTCGACATGGCCGGCCAGGTCCACACCGAGCAGTGCAACGACCACCCGCAGCTCAACCCCTGCATGTTCGAGTTCGTCTACCTGGCGCGGCCGGACTCGGTGATGGACGGTATTTCCGTCTACCAGGCCCGCCTGAACATGGGCGAGACGCTGGCGCAGCGCGTCATCTCGACGATGCCGCCGAGCGAGATCGACGTGGTCATCCCCATCCCCGAAAGCAGCCGCCCGTCGGCGATGCAGCTGGCCCACCGCATCGGCAAGCCCTACCGCGAGGGCTTCGTGAAGAACCGCTATGTCGGCCGCACCTTCATCATGCCGGGGCAGGGCGCGCGCAAGAAGAGCGTGCGCCAGAAGCTCAACGCGATCGGCCTGGAGTTCAAGGGCCGCAACGTGCTGCTGGTGGACGACTCCATCGTCCGCGGCACCACGTCCAAGGAGATCGTGCAGATGGCCCGCGAGGCCGGCGCGCGCAAGGTTTACCTCGCGTCCGCCGCGCCGCCGGTGCGCTTCCCCAACGTCTACGGCATCGACATGCCGACGGCCGAGGAGCTGATCGCGCACAACCGCTCCGTCGAGGAGATCCGCGCGTACATCGGCGCCGACGCGCTGATCTACCAGGACGTGGACGCGATGAAGCGCGTCGTCGCGGCGCTGCGCCCGGGCCTGGCCGGCTTCGAGGCCAGCTGCTTCGACGGCCACTACGTGACTGGCGACGTCAGCCTGGACGACTTCAAGGCCATGCGCGACCAGCGCACCAGCCAGTCCGGCGAGGACGAGGCCGATGCGCGCAGCCGCCTGGCGCTGCAGGGGGGAGGCGAGCGATGAACACGAACGACCGGCGCCGCCTGCCCGACGGCCTGCGCCCCGAGACCCTGGCCGTGCGCACCGCGCTGGACGCCAGCCAGCACGGCGAGAACTCCGAGGCGCTGTTCCTGACCACGGCCTATGTGCAGCCCGACGCCGCCACCTCGGCGCGCAAGTTCTCGGCCTCGGAGGACTTCACCTACTCGCGCACCAGCAACCCGACGGTGCGCAGCCTGGAGGCGCGCCTGGCCGCGCTGGAAGGCACCGAAGGCGCCATCGCCACCTCCACCGGCATGAGCGCCATCCTGCTGCTGGGCATGGGCGCGCTGAAGGCCGGCGACCACGTGATCTGCTCGCGCTCGGTGTTCGGCTCCACGATCAACCTGTTCGCCAAGGAGTTCGGCAAGTTCGGCGTCGAAACCACCTTCGTGTCGCAGACCGACGTGGCCGAGTGGCGCGCGGCCGTGCGCCCCGGCAAGACCCGGCTGTTCTTCGCGGAGACGCCCACCAACCCGCTGACCGAGGTCTGCGACATCCGCGCGCTGGCCGACCTGGCGCACGACGCGGGCGCCATCCTCGCCGTCGACAACACCTACTCCACGCCCGCGCTGCAGCGCCCGGCCGAGCTGGGCGCCGACCTCGTCATGCACTCGGCCACCAAATACATGGATGGCCAGGGCCGCGTGATGGCCGGCGCGCTATGCGGCCCGAACGCGTGGATACGCGACGTGTTCGGCCCCATCCTGCGCACCGCGGGCATGACGCTGGCGCCGTTCAACGCCTGGGTCGTGCTCAAGGGCCTGGAGACGCTCGGCCTGCGCATGAAGGCGCAGAGCGAGCAGGCGCTGGCCGTCGCCCGCTGGCTGGAGGCGCAGCCCGAGGTGGACC
Organism: Roseateles sp.; assembly: GCF_047654785.1. Lineage (GTDB taxonomy): Bacteria > Pseudomonadota > Gammaproteobacteria > Burkholderiales > Burkholderiaceae_C > Pelomonas. The sequence continues at coordinate 1,589,777 of NZ_JASGKQ010000003.1, read as the reverse complement.
GCGTCTACTACCCCTCGCTCGCCTCCCATCCGCAGCACGACCTGGCCATGCGCCAGCAGCGCGGGCAGGGCGGGGCGGTGCTGTCGTTCGACCTGCGCGCCGACTCCCCCGAGGCCGCCCGCGCCGCCGCCTTCCACGTCATCGACAGCACCCGTGTGCTGTCCATCGCCACCAACCTCGGCGACACCAAGTCCATCATCACCCACCCCGCCACGACCTCGCACGGCCGCCTCACCGAGGCGCAGCGCCAGGCCGCCGGCATCGGCCAGGGCCTGATCCGCCTGGCCGTGGGCCTGGAGCACGTCGACGACATCACCGACGACCTGCTGCGCGGCCTCTCCACCCTGACGACCCGATGACTTCCAACTTCGACAAGGTCCGCACGCGCATCGCGCCGTCGCCGACCGGCTTCCTGCACCTGGGCACCGCCCGCACCGCGCTGTACTCCTGGGCCTACGCCCGCCACCACGGCGGCGAATTCGTGCTGCGCATCGAGGACACCGATGTGGCCCGCTCCACGCAGGACTCGGTCGACCAGATCATCGCCGCGATGGATTGGCTGGGCCTGGACTACGACGAGGGCCCCATCTACCAGATGCAGCGCCTGGACCGCTACCAGGCCGTCATCGACCAGTTGATCGCCGCCGGCCGCGCCTACCGCTGCTACGCGACGCCCGAAGACCTCGACGCGATGCGCGAGGCGCAGCGCGCGCGCGGCGAGAAGACGCTGTACGACCGCCGCTGGCGCCCCGAGCCCGGCAAGACGCTGCCGCCGCCGCCCGAGGGCGTGAAGCCAGTGATCCGCTTCGCCAACCCCGTCGACGGCGGCGTGAGCTGGGACGACCTGGTCAAAGGCCCCATCACGATCAACAACCGCGAGATCGACGACCTCGTCATCGCCCGCCAGGACGGCGTGCCGACCTACAACTTCGCCGTCGTCGTCGACGACTGGGAGATGCGCATCAGCCATGTCTTCCGTGGCGACGAGCACGTCAACAACACGCCCTGGCAGATCAACATCTTCAACGCGCTGGGCGCGCCGTTGCCCCGGTTCGGCCACCTGCCCATCATCCTCGGCGACGACGGCCTCAAGCTCTCCAAGCGCCGTGGTGCCGTCAGCGTGATGGACTACGCCGCGCGCGGCTACCTGCCCGAGGCGATGCTGAACTACCTCGCCCGCCTGGGCTGGAGCCACGGGGACGACGAGCTGTTCTCGGCCGCGCAGATGGTGTCGTGGTTCGACGGCTCGCACCTGTCCAAGAGCCCGGCGCAGTGGGATCCGGCCAAGCTGGACTGGGTCAACGGCCACTACGTGAAGCACATCGACGAAGCGCGGCTCGCCGGCCTGGCCGTGGCGCAGCTGGCCGGCCGGGGCATCGACGCGACGCTTGAGCAGGTGCAGCCCAAGGTCGGCCTGTTCAAGGACCGCTGCGCCACCGTGGCGGCGCTGGCGGACTGGCTGGCGATGTACTTCGCCCCCATCGCGCCGTCCGCCGACGACCTGGCGACGCACCTGACCGACGCCGTCCGCCCGGCCGTGGCGGCGCTGGCCCAGCGCCTGGCCGCGCTGGCCGACTGGAACAAGGCCGCCATCCAGCAGGCCTTGAAGGACACACTCGCCGCCACCGGCCTGAAGATGCCGCAACTCGCCGTGCCGGTGCGCGTCATCGTCTGCGGCCGCGCGCAGACGCCATCGCTGGACGCCGTGCTGGAGCAGTTCGATCAGAAAAAAGTGCTCGAACGCTTGCAAGCCGCCTGAAATTCGTCATATACTCTTGGTCTCGCTTGAACAGCGCTGTTGACGAAGAAGTCGAGAAACGAAAGTTGCTCGGCGGCATCGGAAGCACAGGGGGTATAGCTCAGCTGGGAGAGCGCTTGCATGGCATGCAAGAGGTCAGCGGTTCGATCCCGCTTACCTCCACCAAGAATCCACGAAAGGGTTCGAGGTGGCGCGCAGTTCAAGCCGCGAAGGTTCAGTCCCCTTCGTCTAGAGGCCTAGGACACCACCCTTTCACGGTGATTACAGGGGTTCGAATCCCCTAGGGGACGCCAAGTTTGATGGAGCTTGGGGTTTGCCGCAAGGCGAATCCGAATTCATCCCACGCGGAGTGGTAGTTCAGTTGGTTAGAATACCGGCCTGTCACGCCGGGGGTCGCGGGTTCGAGCCCCGTCCACTCCGCCAAGGATTCCGTCGGGTACGCCCGACCAAAGAACGGCCAATTCGTTGGCCGTTTGTTTTTTGCGACCGCTTTGACCGGCGGGGGTATAGCTCAGCTGGGAGAGCGCTTGCATGGCATGCAAGAGGTCAGCGGTTCGATCCCGCTTACCTCCACCAACCATTCTTTCGGGATGGTCCGGTGGTTTCGCAGCAGTTTTGAAATTCTGTCCCCTTCGTCTAGAGGCCTAGGACACCACCCTTTCACGGTGATTACAGGGGTTCGAATCCCCTAGGGGACGCCAATTCTTCATTGGCAATCCCGTCGCAAGGCGGGGCTGTTGGAAAATCCGTCGCAAGACGGCCAAGTTTGATGAAGCTTGGGGTTTGCCGCAAGGCGAATCCGGATTCATCCCACGCGGAGTGGTAGTTCAGTTGGTTAGAATACCGGCCTGTCACGCCGGGGGTCGCGGGTTCGAGCCCCGTCCACTCCGCCAAAACATTCATGCGCCGAATCCCTGACGGGTTCGGCGCATTTCTTTTCTGGGCTGCGGAAAATATATCTCAAGACACGCCGCGGGCCGGCGCGGGCGCGGTGCCGGCCATGTCGCTGCCGCCGCCGTGCGATGGTGGACCGGCGGCCGGCCGGGTATCGGCGGGCGAGGCCGTGCGGGACGCCGCGTCGCTGGGCGCGCGTTTGCCGCTGACGATGAGGCGCGCCAGTTTGACCACCTCGCTGGCTTGGGCCGGCAGTCCGCCGGCCACCAGTCCCACCGCCAGGCACAGGCTCGTCATCCACCCCTTCAGCAGTCGCGTCATGGTTCCACTCCAGCCCTGCGGGCGGCAAGGCGAACGTTGCAGTGTTCCGCAAGCGGACCTGTTTCAACCCTGCCCGCGCGATGAATTGCGCTTTCCAGGGGGTGAATTGCGGGAATTGTTCCGTGTCCAGTGCCCATCGACGGTGGCTGCGCGGGCGGGCGCGAAAAACCTTGGCCCCCTGCGGCGTCCGAACAAAACAAAGGCCTCAAGGCGGCACATCTTTTGGCGTGCGACTCTTGAAGCCTTATGAGGGCGTTGCCCAACATCAACAACTCATGATCCTGGCGGAGAGGGCGGGATTCGAACCCGCGGTGGGCTGTTAACCCACACACGCTTTCCAGGCGTGCGACTTAAACCGCTCATCCACCTCTCCTGCAAGCCCGCGATCATAGCGCATCGGCAGGCGTGTCCAACGATTCATTCGGGCACTGCTCACGTGCTCTTCCTGCTTTTGATCAGTCCCATGGCCGTGCCGATCAGGCCGGCGACTTCGGTCATGTTGCCCGGCACGATCATCGTGTTGTTCTTCTGCGCCAGCTGCGCATAGGCCTCGACGGCCTTCTCGGCCACCTTCAACTGCACGGCCTCTTCGCCGCCCGGCTGCTGGATGGCGGCGGCGATCTTGCGGATGGCGTCGGCCGACGCGTCGGCCACGGCGGTGATCGCGGCGGCCTCGCCCTGGGCCTTGTTGATCTCGGCTTGCTTCTCGCCCTCCGAGCGGGCGATGGCGGCCTCGCGCTCGCCGGTGGCGATGTTGATCTGCTCCTGGCGGCGGCCCTCGGAGGCGGCGATCAGCGCGCGCTTCTCGCGCTCGGCGGTGATCTGCGCCTGCATGGAGTGCAGGATGGCGGGCGGTGGCGTCAGGTCCTTGATCTCGTAGCGCAGCACCTTGACGCCCCAGTTCAGCGCGGCTTCGTCCAGCGCCTGCACGACGGAACTGTTGATGACGTCGCGCTCCTCGAAAGTGCGGTCCAGCTCCATGCGGCCGATGACGGAGCGCAGCGTGGTCTGCGCGAGCTGGGTGATGGCGACGACGTAGTTGCTGGCGCCGTAGCTGGCGCGCATCGGGTCGGTGACCTGGAAGTACAGGATGCCGTCCACCGTCAGCTGGGTGTTGTCCTTGGTGATGCAGACCTGGCTGGGCACGTCCAGCGGGATTTCCTTCAGCGAGTGCTTGTAGGCCAGGCGGTCGACGAAGGGCACCAGGAAGTTCAACCCCGGCGTCAGCGTGGCGTGGTACTTGCCCAGTCGCTCGACGACCCAGGCGTGCTGCTGCGGCACGACCTTGACGGCCCTGACGACGAAGATGGCGGCGATGACGAGGATGACGAGGGCGATCTCAAATCCCATGGGGTGGCTCTCCGGGTATGTCGGTTGAGGGGTTCAGCGGTCCAGCAGCAGGCAGTTGCCGTCGACGGCGCGGATCACGTGCGGGCCGGTCTGGGCGGGGCCGGCGCCGACGAAGCGGGCCTGCCAGGCGGCGCCCCGGTATTGGACGCGCGACTGGCCGTCGGCCGACCAGTCGTCCACGCGCACGGTCTGGCCGATGTCGAGGTTGACGTCCGGGTTGTGCGAGGCCGGTGCCGGCCGGGTCGCCCGGCTGCGGCGGCGGTAGCAGCCGAAGACGGCCACGCCGCCGACGACGGCAGCGGCCAGCATCTGGCCTGCCGGGCCTAGGCCCGCATGCGCGGCCAGCGCGCCGGCCGTGGCGCCCAGGGCCAGCATCAGCAGGTAGAACGAGCCGGTGGCGAGTTCCGCCGCCACCAGCAGGCCTGCGGCGATCCACCAGACGGTGGCGGAATTCCAGTCCATGTCAGCTCCCGGGCGGTTTCGTGGCGGGCAGTTTATCGACCGCGGCGCCGCGGCCCTTTCATGCGGCGGCCCTACACTTCGCCGCTTCGTTTTTTGATGCCCGCCCGCTGGAGAGGCCGCGATGATCCGTTTCCATTTCCCCATCGTCATCATCGACGAGGACTACCGCTCCGAGAACACCTCGGGCCTGGGCATCCGCGCGCTGGCCGAGGCCATCCAGAAGGAGGGCATGGAGGTGTTGGGCGTCACCAGCTATGGCGACCTGTCGCAGTTCGCCCAGCAGCAGAGCCGCGCGTCCGCCTTCATTCTGTCGATCGACGACGAGGAGTTCGCCGGCGGGCCGGACATCGACCCGGCGGTGCTGAACCTGCGCAAGTTCATCGGCGAGATCCGCTTCCGCAACCCGGACATCCCGATCTACGTCTACGGCGAGACGCGCACCAGCCAGCACCTGCCCAACGATGTGCTGCGCGAACTGCACGGCTTCATCCACATGTTCGAGGACACGCCGGAGTTCGTGGCCCGCCACATCATCCGCGAGGCCAAGAGCTACCTCGACGGCCTGGCGCCGCCGTTCTTCAAGGCGCTGATGGACTATGCGCAGGACGGCTCGTATTCATGGCACTGCCCGGGCCATTCGGGCGGCGTGGCCTTCCTGAAGAGCCCGGTGGGCCAGATGTTCCACCAGTTCTTCGGCGAGAACATGCTGCGCGCCGACGTCTGCAATGCCGTGGAGGAACTGGGCCAGCTGCTGGACCACACCGGCCCGGTGGCCGCGTCGGAGAAGAACGCCGCGCGCATCTTCAACGCGGACCACTGCTTCTTCGTCACCAACGGCACGTCCACGTCCAACAAGATGGTCTGGCACCACACGGTGGCGCCGGGCGACGTCGTCGTCATCGACCGCAACTGCCACAAGAGCAACCTGCACGCGATCATCATGTGCGGCGCCATCCCGGTCTTCCTGACGCCCACGCGCAACCACTACGGGATCATCGGCCCCATCCCCGAGAGCGAATTCAGCCCGGAGACCATCCGCGCCAAGATCGCCGCCAACCCGCTGCTCGCGCACGTGGACCCGGCCACCGTCAAGCCCGCCATCGTCACGCTGACGCAAAGCACCTACGACGGCGTGCTCTACAACACCGAGACCATCAAGAAGAAGCTGGACGGCTACATCCCGACGCTGCACTTCGACGAGGCCTGGCTGCCGCACGCCGCCTTTCACGATTTCTACGGCCAGTTCCACGCGATGGGCAAGAACCGCGTGCGGCCGAAGGAAGCGATGGTCTACGCGACCCAGTCCACGCACAAGCTGCTGGCCGGCATCTCGCAGGCTTCGCAGGTGCTGGTGCAGGACTCGCAGACGGTCAAGCTCGACAAGCACCTCTTCAACGAGGCCTACCTGATGCACACCAGCACCAGCCCGCAGTACTCCATCATCGCCAGCTGCGACGTGGCCGCCGCGATGATGGAGCCGCCCGGCGGCACGGCGCTGGTGGAGGAGAGCATCCGCGAGTCGCTGGACTTCCGCCGCGCGATGCGCAAGGTCGAGGGCGACTACGGCGACGATTGGTGGTTCAAGGTCTGGGGGCCGGACTACCTGCGCGCCGACGAGGGCGGCGAGCCCGTGTCGGCCGACTGGATGCTGCATGCCGACGAGGACTGGCACGGCTTCGGCGCGCTGGCCGAGGGCTTCAACATGCTGGACCCGATCAAGTCCACCATCATCACGCCCGGCCTGGACATGGAGGGCCGCTTCGCCGCGACCGGCATCCCGGCGTCCGTCGTCACCAAATTCCTCGTCGAGCACGGCGTGGTGGTCGAGAAGACGGGGCTGTACTCCTTCTTCATCATGTTCACCATCGGCATCACCAAGGGCCGCTGGAACACGCTGCTGACCGCGCTGCAGCAGTTCAAGGACGACTACGACAAGAACGCGCCGCTGTGGCGCATCCTGCCGGAGTTCTGCGCGCAGAACCCCAAGTACGAGCGCATGGGCCTGCGCGACCTCTGCCAGGCCATCCACCAGGCCTATGCCGAGGGCGACATCGCGCGGCTGACGACGGACATGTACCTGTCCAACCTGCAGCCGGCCATGACGCCGACCGACGCCTATGCCCACATCGCGCAGCGCAGAACCGAGCGCGTCGGCATCGACGAGTTGGAAGGCCGCATCACCACCTCGCTGCTGACGCCTTACCCGCCCGGCATCCCGCTGCTGGTGCCGGGCGAGCGCTTCAACAAGAAGATCGTCGATTACCTGAAGTTCACGCGCAGCTTCAACGCCCGCTTCCCCGGCTTTGCGACCGACGTGCATGGCCTCGTGCACGAGATCGACGAGGAAACCGGCCGCGGCCACTACTACGTGGACTGCGTCAAGCAATGAAACAAGGGCTCCGACAGGAGCCCTTGCGTTGTGGAGCGGGGCAGGGCAGCCGGGCGGCTTACTCGCTCGCCAGCGCCACGTGGCTGAAGCCGCCGTCCACGTACAGGATCTCGGCGCTGACGCCGCCGGCCAGGTCCGACAGCAGGAAGGCGGCCGCGTTGCCCACGTCGTCGATGGTCACGTTGCGGCGGATCGGCGCGGCGGCGGCGAACTGGCCCAGCAGCTTGCCGAAGTCCTTGATGCCCGAGGCCGCCAGCGTCTTGATCGGGCCGGCCGAGATGCCGTTGACGCGCACGCCCTTGTCGCCCAGCGCATGGGCCAGGTAGCGCACGCTGGCCTCCAGGCTGGCCTTGGCCAGGCCCATGGTGTTGTAGTTGGGCACGAAGCGCTCGGCGCCCAGGTAGCTCAGCGTCAGCAGCGCGGCGCCCGGGCGCAGGCGCGGCGCGGCCAGCTTGGCCATCGCCGGGAAGCTGTAGGACGAGATGTCGTGCGCGACGCGGAAGTTCTCGCGCGTCATGCCGTCGAGGAAGTTGCCGGCGATCGCGTCGCGCGGCGCGAAGCCGATGGAGTGCACGAAGCCGTCGAACTCGGGCCAGACCCCGCCGAGCTGGTCGAACAGCGCCTGCATCTGCTCATCGCTGGTCACGTCGCAGTCATAGACCCGGCTGGAGCCGAACTCGGCGGCGAACTCGGCAATGCGCTCCTTGAAGCGTTCACCCTGGTAGCTGAAGGCCAGCTCGGCGCCTTCGCGGTGGCAGGCCCGGGCGATGCCGTAGGCGATGGAGCGGTTGGACAGCACGCCCGTGATCAGCAGCCGCTTGCCGGCGAGAAAGCCCATTCTTGTCTCCTGTGACAACTCAAACAGCCTCGGATTCTGGCACGCCGCCGGCGGGGCGGCTTGCCGGCACGGGACTTGCACAGTACAATCCGAGCTTCACTGGAAATGACGGCCGCCTTTTTGATCCTTCGAGGATCCTCCAAGGCGGCATGTCAACGAGCCCCGGACGATATCCCCCGGCGCAGGATTCTGGTGAACGAGTGGGCGGATTCATCCAGCCCATTTTTTTTGCTTTTTCGATTTTTCCGACCCGACACCCAGACCGCATGAGTTGGCAAGCCGCTGTAGAAACGACCGTGACCGGCCTCGGTTACGACCTCGTGGACTGCGAACGCAGTGCCGGCGGTCTGCTTCGCGTGACGATCGACAAGCTGCCGGCCCAGGCCGATGCCGGCGAACTGATCTCCGTGGACGACTGCGAGAAGGTCACGCGCCAGCTGCAGTATGTGCTGGAGGTGGAGGCGTTCGAATATGCCCGGCTCGAGGTGTCCTCGCCGGGGCTGGACCGGCCGCTGAAGAACGCCGCGCACTACGCCCGCTTCGCCGGCCAGGAAATCGACATCACGCTCAAGGCGCCGTTCCAGGGGCGCAAGAAATACCGAGGCGTCGTCAGTGCCCAGCCCGACGCCGCCAGTGACCAGGCCTGGCGCCTGGTGTTCGACGACGGCACGGCCGAGCAGGCGCTGGACTTCACGCTCGACGAGGTGCGCGAGGCGCGCCTGGTGCCGGTCATCAGTTTCAAGGGGCGCGGCGGCGAGCCGGCGCCCGATCGCAAGCCCGGCCAGCGGGGCGTCATCAAGCCGAAGAAGGTGCCGAAGTCGGCAGCGGCGAAGAACACAGGGGGCGAGCCCGCAGCGGCGGCGCCCGGCCAAGACAAGGTTGACGGAGATCTCAAGCAATGAACCGCGAAATGTTGATGCTGGTGGACGCGATCTCGCGCGAGAAAAGCGTGGAGCGCGATGTCGTGTTCGGTGCGGTGGAAGCCGCGCTGGCCTCGGCCACCAAGAAGATTTACGGCGGTGAGGCCGACATCCGCGTCAGCGTGGACCGCGAGTCCGGCGAGTACGAGACCTTCCGCCGCTGGCACGTCGTGCCCAACGAGGCCGGCCTGCAGAACCCCGACGCCGAAATCCTGCTGTTCGAGGCCCAGGAGCAGATCGCCGACATCGAGGTGGACGACCACATCGAGGAGCCCGTCGAGTCCGTGCCGATCGGCCGCATCGGCGCGCAGGCCGCCAAGCAGGTCATCCTGCAGAAGATCCGCGACGCCGAGCGCGAGCAGCTGCTGAACGACTTCATGTCGCGTGGCGAGAAGATCTTCGTCGGCACCGTCAAGCGCCTGGACAAGGGCGACATCATCGTCGAGAGCGGCCGCGTCGAAGGCCGGCTGAAGCGCAGCGAGATGATCTCGAAAGAGAACCTGCGCACCGGCGACCGCGTGCGCGCCGTCATCCTCGGCGTGGACCCGACGCAGCGCGGCCCGCAGATCATGCTGTCGCGTTCCAGTCCCGAGTTCATGAAGGAACTGTTCGCGCAGGAAGTGCCCGAAATCGAGCAGGGCCTGCTGGAGATCAAGAGCTGCGCCCGCGACAGCGGTTCGCGCGCGAAGATCGCCGTCGTCAGCCACGACCGCCGCGTCGACCCGATCGGCACCTGCGTCGGCGTGCGCGGCTCGCGCGTCAACGGCGTGACGACCGAACTGGCCGGCGAGCGCGTGGACATCGTGCTGTGGAGCGAGGACCCGGCGCAGTTCGTCATCGGCGCGCTGGCCCCGGCGAACGTGCAGAGCATCGTCGTCGACGAGGAACGCCACGCGATGGACGTGGTGGTCGACGAGGAGAACCTCGCCATCGCCATCGGCCGCGGCGGCCAGAACGTGCGCCTCGCGTCCGAGCTGACCGGCTGGCGCATCAACATCATGTCGGCCGAGGAATCGGCCGCCAAGCACGAGCAGGAGGCCGAGAGCGTCCGCAAGCTCTTCGTCGAGAAGCTCGACGTGGACGCGGAAGTGGCCGACATCCTGATCGCCGAGGGTTTCACCAGCCTGGAAGAAGTGGCCTACGTGCCGATGCAGGAAATGCTGGAGATCGAAGCCTTCGACGAGGACACCGTCACCGAACTGCGCACCCGTGCCAAGGACGCGCTGCTGACGATGGAAATCGCCAAGGAAGAGAAGGTCGAGGAGGTCTCGCAGGACCTGCGCGACCTGGAAGGCGTCACGCCCGAACTGCTGAGCAAGCTGGCCGAAGGCGGCATCAACACCCGCGACGACCTGGCCGACCTGGCCGTGGACGAGCTGGTCGAACTGTCCGGCCTGGACGAAGGGGCCGCGCGCGCGCTGATCATGAAGGCCCGTGAACACTGGTTCAACGACTGACTGACTGCCGACCCCCGCCGCACCGCACCGAAAGCTAATTGAAGGACCCCCACATGGCCGTGACTACCGTCGCCCAATTCGCCGCCGAGCTGAGCAAGCCGGCGGGCACGCTGCTGGAGCAGCTGCAAGCCGCGGGCGTCAAGAAGTCTTCCGTCGACGACTCGCTCAGCGAGGCCGACAAGGAACGCCTGCTCGACCACCTGCGCTCCACCCACGGCACCGCCGGCACCGAGCGCAAGAAGATCACGCTCGTCAAGAAGTCCACCACCGAGATCAAGCAGGCCGACGCCTCCGGCAAGGCCCGCACGATCCAGGTGCAGGTCAAGAAGACGCGCACCTTCGTCAAGCGTGACGACGAAGCCTCCACCGGCCCCGACGAGGCCGAGCTGCTGCGCCGCGAGGAAGAGGCCCAGGCCCAGGCCGCCGCGCTGCGCGCCCAGGAGGAGGAGCTCGCCGCCAAGGTGAAGGCCCGCGAGGAGGCCGAGCGCGCCGCCCGCGAAGCCGCCGAGCAGCGCCGCGCCGAAGAGCAGGCCGCTGCGGAAGCCGCCGCCAAGGCTGCGGCCGAAGCCGCCGCCGCTGCGGAAGCCGCCGCCAAGGCCGAGGTGACGCCGCAGGCGCAGGCCGAGGCCCGCGCCCGCAGCGCCGCCGCCGCCGCCGCCGAGGCCGCCGCGATCAACAAGGCCGCCGCCGCCAAGCGCGCGCCGAAGCCGGCGCCCGCGCCGGAGCCCGAGGTCGTGGTGGCGCCGCCGCCGCCGGCCGTGCCCGAAGCGGCCGCCCCGGCCGCCGCCGCCGAGGCGCCGAAGCCGGCGCTGCGCGTCGTCAAGGCCGTGGATGCCGCCGCCGAGGAGAAGCAGAAGCAGGACGACCTGGCCCGCCGCCGCAAGGCCGCCGAGGACGAGGCCGCCAAGATCCGCGCGATGATGAACGCGCCTAAGAAGGTGCTGGTCGCGAAGAAGCCCGAGGAGCCCAAGCCGGCCGACGGCGCGGGCATCAAGGGCACCATCCACAAGAAGGCCGGCACCCCGGGTGCCGCGCCTGCCGCGCCGGGGGCCGGCAGCGGCAAGCCGGGCGACAAGAAATCGGTCAAGTCCGAGAAGCTGTCGTCCAGCTGGGCCGACGACGCCGCCAAGAAGCGCGGCCTGAAGACCCTCGGTGCCGGCCCTGCCGGCGCCGGCCGCCCGGGCGGCGGCAACTGGCGCGCGCCGGCGCGCGGTGGTGCGGGCGGCCGTCGCGGCGACCGCGGCGGCGCATCGCCCTCCAGCTTCCAGGCGCCGGTCGAGATGCAGGTGCAGGAGGTGCACGTGCCCGAGACCATCTCGGTGGCCGACCTCGCGCACAAGATGTCCGTGAAGGCCGCCGAGGTCATCAAGCACCTGATGAAGCTGGGCCAGATGGTCACCATCAACCAGCAGCTGGACCAGGAAACGGCCATGATCGTGGTCGAGGAAATGGGCCACAAGGCCTTCGCCGCCAAGCTGGACGACCCGGACGCCTTCCTCGAGGAAGAGGGCACGTCGGCCGAGCAGCAGCACGAGGCGCTGCCGCGCGCGCCGGTGGTCACCGTCATGGGCCACGTGGACCACGGCAAGACCTCGCTGCTGGACTACATCCGCCGCAGCCGCGTGGCGGCGGGCGAGGCCGGCGGCATCACGCAGCACATCGGCGCCTACCACGTCGAGACGCCGCGCGGCATGATCACCTTCCTGGACACCCCGGGCCACGCGGCCTTCACGGCCATGCGGGCGCGCGGCGCCAAGGCGACGGACATCGTCATCCTGGTCTGCGCGGCCGATGACGGCGTCATGCCGCAGACCAAGGAAGCCATCCACCACGCGAAGGCGGCCGGCGTGCCCATCGTGGTCGCGATGACCAAGATCGACAAGCCCGACGCCAACGCCGAGCGCGTGAAGAGCGAGCTGGTGGCCGAAGAGGTGGTGCCGGAAGAGTTCGGCGGCGATTCGCCCTTCATCGGCGTGTCGTCCAAGACCGGCCAGGGCATCGACGAGCTGCTGGAGCAGGTGCTGCTGCAGGCCGAGGTGCTGGAGCTGAAGGCGCCGGTCGAGTCCATGGCCAAGGGCCTGGTCATCGAAGCCAAGCTGGACAAGGGCCGCGGCCCGGTCGCCACGGTGCTGGTGCAGAGCGGCACGCTCAAGCGCGGCGACGTGGTGCTGGCCGGCTCCACCTACGGCCGCGTGCGCGCCATGCTGGACGAGGACGGCAAGCCCACCACCGAGGCGGGCCCGTCCATCCCGGTGGAGATCCAGGGCCTGACCGAGGTGCCGCAGGCCGGCGACGAGTTCATGGTGCTGTCCGACGAGCGCCGCGCCCGCGAGGTCGCCACGTTCCGCCAAGGCAAGTACCGCGACGTCAAGCTGGCCAAGCAGCAGGCCGCCAAGCTGGAGAACATGTTCAACGAGATGGGCCAGGGCGACGTGCAGACGCTGCCGCTCATCATCAAGGCCGACGTGCAGGGCTCGCAGGAGGCGCTGGCCGCGTCGCTGCTCAAGCTCAGCAACGCCGAGGTCAAGGTGCAGATCGTCCACGCGGCGGTCGGCGGCGTCAGCGAGAGCGACATCAACCTGGCGATCGCGTCCAAGGCCGTCATCATCGGCTTCAACGTGCGCGCCGACGCCGGTGCGCGCAAGCTGGCCGAGGGCAACTCGGTGGACCTGCGCTACTACAGCATCATCTACGACGCCGTGGACGATGTGACCAAGGCGATGTCCGGCATGCTGGCGCCCGAACAGCGCGAGGAGTCGCTGGGCACGGCCGAGATCCGCGTCGTGTTCGTCGCCTCCAAGATCGGCACGGTGGCCGGCTCGATGGTCACCAGCGGCCTGGTGCGGCGCGGCGCGCGCTTCCGCCTGCTGCGCGACAACACCGTCGTCTACACGGGCGAGGTGGAGTCGGTGCGGCGCGAGAAGGACGACGTCAAGGAAGTCAAGGAAGGCTTCGAGTGCGGTATCAAGCTCAAGAACTACAACGACATCAAGGAAGGTGATCAGCTGGAGTTCTTCGAGATCAAGGAAGTGGCCCGCACGCTCTGATCTTCCGGCCAGGGTTCACCCCGGAACCCCGCCCGAAAGGGGCGGGGTTTGTTGTTTCAGGAAACCGCCATGCGACACAAACGCGCCATCCCCAACCGCAGCTTCCGAGTGGCCGACCAGATCCAGCGCGACCTGGCCGAGCTGATCCGCGAGCTGAAGGATCCGCGCATCGGCATGGTCACGATCAGCGCCGTCGAGGTGACGCCGGACTATGCGCATGCCAAGGTGTTCTTCTCCGTGCTGATCGGCGACGCCGCCAAGACGCAGGAGGCGCTGAACGAGGCCGCCGGCTTCCTGCGCAACGGCCTGTTCAAGCGGCTGCAGATCCACACGGTGCCGACGCTGCACTTCCAGTTCGACCGCACGACCGAGCGCGCGGCCGAGATGAGCGCGCTGATCGGCAAGGCCAATGCCACGCGCGCGCTGGACGACGGGGAAGCGAATGACTGACGCCGTCGCCGCCAGGCCGGCACGCGCCCGCATCCCGCGCCGCGCGCTGCACGGCGTGTTGTTGCTCGACAAGCCGCTGGGCCTGTCGAGCAACGACGCGCTGCAGAAGGCCAAGTGGCTGCTGCGCGCCGAGAAGGCCGGCCACACCGGCACGCTGGACCCGCTGGCCACCGGCCTGCTGCCGCTGTGCTTCGGCGCGGCCACCAAGTTCAGCCAGCTGAGCCTGGACGCCGACAAGCGCTACCTGGCCACGCTGGCGCTGGGCATCCGCACGACCACGGGCGACGCCGAAGGCGAGGTGCTGGAGCGCCACGACGTCGGCGCCATCACGCCCGGGCAGATCGCCGCCGCCTGCGCCGCCTTCACCGGCGAGATCGACCAGATGCCGCCGATGTACTCGGCGCTGAAGTTCGAGGGCAAGGCGCTCTACGAGTACGCGCGCGCCGGGGTCGAGGTCGAGCGCAAGAGCCGCCGCGTGGCGATTCACGGCATCGACATCGTCGCCATGCACCCTGGCACCGTGACCCTCGACGTCCGCTGCAGCAAGGGCACCTACATCCGCACGCTGGCCGAGGACATCGGCGCGGCGCTGGGCGTGGGCGCCTCGCTGGCCGCGCTGCGCCGCACGGCGTCCGGCGGCCTGACGCTGGACGGCGCCGTCACGCTGGCGCAGATCGAGGCGCTGCCCGACGACCAGCGCGCCGCGCTGCTGACCTCGCCCGACCGGCTGCTGGCCGACGCGCCCGAGCTGCGCCTGAACACCCAGGACGCCGTGCGCTTCCTGTCCGGCCTGCGCCGCCGCGTGGACGCGCCCGACGCGCCGCGCGTGCGCGTCTACGGTCCCGAGCCGCGCGCCTTCCTCGGCAGCGCCCACATCACCGCTGGCGAGTTGATCGCCGACCGCCTGCTGACGCCGCCCGAAGTGCAGGCGTTGCTCTGAATCAGTTTTTTTACCGAGAAGTGCCATGACCACCCCGATCCGCAACATCGCCATCATTGCCCACGTCGACCATGGCAAGACCACCATGGTGGACCAACTGCTGCGCCAGAGCGGCACCTTCGCCGACCACGAGAAGGTCGTCGACACCGTGATGGACAGCAACGCCATCGAACGCGAACGCGGCATCACCATCCTGGCCAAGAACTGCGCGGTCAGCTGGGGCGGCACGCACATCAACATCGTCGACACGCCCGGCCACGCGGACTTCGGCGGCGAGGTGGAGCGCGCGCTGTCCATGGTGGACGGCGTGGTGCTGCTGATCGACGCCCAGGAAGGCCCGATGCCGCAGACCCGCTTCGTCACGAAGAAGGCGCTGGCGCTGGGCCTCAAGCCCATCGTCGTCGTCAACAAGGTGGACAAGCCCGGCGCCAAGCCCGACGCCGTCATCAACGCCGCCTTCGACCTGTTCGACAAGCTCGGCGCCACCGACGAGCAACTGGACTTCCCGGTCGTCTACGCCTCCGGCATCAACGGCTGGACCTCGCTGACCGAGGGCGCGCCCGGCGAGCAGTGGGGCCCCGACATGTCGGCGCTGTTCGAGACCATCCTGAAGCATGTGCCGCCGCAGAAGGGCGACCCGGCGGCGCCGCTGCAGCTGCAGATCTCGGCGCTGGACTTCTCCACCTTCGTCGGCCGCATCGGCGTGGGCCGCATCAGCCAGGGCACCATCAAGCCCGGCATGCAGGTCGCCGTCATGGAAGGCCCGGGCGGCAAGAGCGTCAACGGCCGCATCAACCAGGTGCTGACCTTCCACGGCCTGGACCGCGTGCAGGTGACCGAGGCCGGCCCCGGCAACATCGTGCTGATCAACGGCATCGAGGACATCGGCATCGGCGTGACCGTCACCAGCGTGACCGACCCGGCACCGCTGCCCATGCTGAAGGTGGACGAGCCGACGCTGACGATGAACTTCTGCGTCAACACCAGCCCGCTGGCCGGCCGCGAAGGCAAGTACGTCACCAGCCGCCAGATCTGGGACCGCCTGCAGAAGGAGCTGCAGCACAACGTCGCGCTGCGCGTCAGCGAGACCGACGAGGACGGCGTCTTCGAGGTCTGCGGCCGCGGCGAGCTGCACCTGACCATCCTGCTGGAGAACATGCGCCGCGAGGGCTACGAGCTGGCCGTCTCCAAGCCGCGCGTGATGTTCAAGGACATCGACGGCGTGAAGAGCGAGCCGATGGAACTGGTGACCGCCGACGTCGAGGAAGCCCACCAGGGCGGCGTCATGCAGGCGCTGGGCCTGCGCAAGGGCGAGATGCTGAACATGGAGCCGGACGGCCACGGCCGCGTGCGCCTGGAGTACCGCATCCCCGCGCGCGGCCTGATCGGCTTCGCCAACGAGTTCATGAACCTGACCCGCGGCTCGGGCCTGATCTCGTCCATCTTCGACGGCTACGAGGCCCACAAGGGCGAGATCGGCGGCCGCAAGAACGGCGTGCTGATCAGCATGGACGACGGCGAGATCTTCACCTACGCGCTGGGCAAGCTGGACGACCGCGGCCGCATGTTCGTCAAGCCCAACGACCCGGTGTACGAGGGCATGATCGTCGGCATCCACAGCCGCGACAACGACCTGGTCGTCAACGCGACGCGCACCAAGCAGCTGACCAACTTCCGCGTGTCCGGCAAGGAAGACGCGATCAAGATCACGCCGCCCATCGACCTGACGCTGGAATACGGCGTGGACTTCATCGACGACGACGAGCTGGTCGAGATCACGCCCAAGTCGGTTCGCCTGCGCAAGCGCCACCTGTCGGAAAACGACCGGAAGCGTGCGGCCCGCGCTTGAGCGCTCGGGCGCAAGGCGCCCAAGCGCGGAGCGCTGAATGTGGCGCTCCTCCTGCCCCCTCCAGGAGGGGGTTCTAGCCAGTCGATTGCCCGCGCCCCTGTTCAGGGGCGCTCTTTCATGAGCCACCGATCTGCCGTCTTGCTGATGCTGCTGGTCACGCTGATGTGGAGTTCGGCGGGCGTGGTCACGCGGCACCTGGACGCCGCGCGGGGCTTCGAGATCACGTTCTGGCGCAGCGCGTTCAACGCGCTGGCGCTGGTGCTCATCCTCGGCGCGATCCGGGGCAGGGCGCTGTTGCCGGCGCTGCGCGGCGTGGCGGTCTGGGCATCCGGCATCTGCTGGGCCGTCATGTTCACGGCCTTCATGGTGGCGCTGTCGCTGACGACCGTGGCCAACGTGCTGGTCACGATGTCGCTGTCGCCGCTGTTCACGGCCGTGTTCGCCTGGCTGTTCCTGCGCCAGCCGGTGCCGGGCCGCACCTGGGCCGCCATCGCGGTGGCCAGCGCGGGCATCGCGTGGATGTTCGGTGGCCAGCTCGGCGGGCCGCTGGCCGGCGTCGTCGTCGCGCTGGGCGTGCCGCTGGCTGCGGCGTCCAACTGGTGCCTGTTGCAGAAGGCGGGCGCGCAGGGTGACATGCTGCCCGCCGTCCTCATCGGCGCGCTGCTCTCCGCGGCCGCCACCCTGCCGCTGGCCTGGCCACTGCAGGCCGGCGCGCACGACCTGGGCCTGCTGGCCCTGCTCGGCGTGTTCCAGCTCGCCGTGCCCTGCCTGCTGGTCGTGCGGCTGGCGCGCGAGCTGCCCAGCCATGAAATTGCGTTGCTGGGCCAGGCCGAAACCTTATTGGGCGTGCTGTGGGCCTGGCTTTTTGCGGGCGAACACCCGGGCAGCGCGGCGCTGATCGGCGGTAGTCTCGTGCTCGTCGCCCTGATCGCCAACGAGGCGCTGGCCCCCGCCCCACCTGCTTTGAAGAACGCATGAACGACCTGATTCCGCCCCTGGCATCCGATGGCCAGATCGTTGCCGCCGTCAACGGCTGCCTCGGCCTGATCACGCTGAACCGCCCGCAGGCGCTGAACGCGCTGTCGCTGGCCATGGTCCGCGACATCACGACGCTGCTGGACCACTGGGCCGCGCGGCCCGAGATCCAGGCCGTGGCCCTGCTGGGCGCGGCCCGCGACGGCAAGCCGCCCGCCTTCTGCGCGGGTGGCGACATCCGCTTCTTCCACGCCGCCGCCCATGCGGGCGACCCGGCGCTGGGCGACTTCTTCACCGAGGAATACCGCCTCAACCACCGCATCCACCACTACCCCAAGCCCTGCGTCGCACTGATGGACGGCATCGTCATGGGTGGCGGCATGGGCATCAGCCAGGGCGCCAAGCTGCGCGTGCTGTCCGAGCACTCCCGGCTGGCCATGCCCGAGACCGGCATCGGCCTGTTCCCGGACGTGGGCGGCGGCTGGTTCCTCGCGCAGTGCCCGGGCCACGTGGGCGAATGGCTGGCGCTGACCGGGCAGGCCATCGCCGCCGGCGACGCCATCGAATGGGGCCTGGGCGACGTGTTCGTGCGCGCCGAGCAGTGGCCCGAACTCGTCGCGGAGCTGCGCCAGGGCGACCAGCCCAGCGCCGAACACGTCGTCGCCACCGTGATGGAGCGGGCCGACCTGGCGCCCGTGTCCGCGCCCAAGGCGACGATGGACCGCATCGATCGCCACTTCAGCCAGCCCAGCGTCGCCGCCATCCTCGCCTCGCTCGCGCAGGACGACGACGGCTGGGCGCGCGAGACGCACGCCACGCTGCTGAAGCGCTCGCCGACCATGATGGCCGTCACGCTGGAACTCGTGCGCCGCGGCCGCACGCTGAGCCTGGCCGACGACCTGCGCCTGGAGCGCGACCTGGTGCACCACGCCTTCCACCTGCGCGGCGCGGCGCGCAGCGAGACGGTGGAGGGCATACGCGCGCTCGCGGTCGACAAGGACCACGCGCCGCGCTGGCAGCCGGCCAGCGTCGCCGACGTCGACACCGCCGAAGTTGCCGCCTTCTTCACCAGCCCCTGGACGCCGGCCGGGCATCCGCTGCGGGACCTGGAATGAGCGGTCCGCATCCCGGCGGCCACAGCCCCTGGCGCCTGTCCGTGGCGCCGATGATGGATTGGACTGACCGCCACTGTCGCTACCTGCACCGCCTGATCACGCGCCGCGCGCTGCTGTACACCGAGATGGTGACCACCGGCGCGTTGCTGCATGGCGACCAGCCGCGCCACCTGGACTTCAACGCCGAGGAGCACCCGGTCGCGTTGCAGCTCGGCGGCAGCGAGCCGGCGGACCTGGCCGCCTGCGCCCGGCTGGCCGAGCGCTGGGGCTATGACGAGGTGAACCTGAACTGCGGCTGCCCCAGCGAGCGCGTGCAGAAGGGCGCGTTCGGCGCCTGCCTGATGGCCGAGCCGGGGCTGGTGGCCGACTGCGTGAAGGCCATGCGCGACGCGACGGCGCTGCCGGTCACCGTCAAGCACCGCATCGGCATCGACCGGATCGAGCGCTACGACTTCGTGCGCGACTTCGTCGGCACCGTGGCCGAAGCGGGCTGCGAGGCCTTCATCGTCCATGCCCGCAACGCCTGGCTGCAAGGCCTGTCGCCCAAGGAGAACCGCGAGCTGCCGCCGCTGCGCTACGAGCTGGTGGCCCGGCTGAAGCAGGAGTTCCCCCGGCTCACCATCGCCATCAACGGCGGCCTGAAGACGCCGGACGAGATCGCCGCTCAGCTGCGGCTGGTGGACGGCGTGATGGTCGGCCGCGAGGCCTACCACGAGCCCTGGAGCATGGCGCAGTGGGACTCGCGCTTCTTCGACGCATCCGACCCGGCCGCCTCGCGCGAGCAGGTCGAGGACGGCTGGCTGGCCTACCTGGACCGACTGCACGCCGGCGGCCGTCCGTGGCCGCATGCGATGCGCCATGCGCTGGGCCTGTGGAACGGCACGCCGGGCGCGCGGCGCTGGCGCCAGGTGTGGAGCGACCACCGGCTCAAGGCCCTGGCGCCGCGCGAGGTGGCCGCCCGCGCCACGGCGGCGCGGCTGGGGCAGGGCGGCGCATGACGCCGCGCTTCGCCGTCTTCGCCACCGCGCTGGGCGACTGCGCCGTCGCCTGGCGCGGCGAGGCGGGCGAGGGCCTGATCGGCTCGCAGCTGCCCGCGGCCGACGCCGGGGCGCTGCGGGCGCTGATGCGCGAGCGCTTCGGCGACGCGCTGGAGGTGCCGCCGCCCGCGCCGGTGCAGGCGGCCATCGCCGCCGTGCAGCGCCTGCTGGCTGGGCAGACGGCGGACCATGGCGAGCTGCTGGCCGTGCGGCTCGACGACCGCAGCCTGTCCGGCTTCGAGCGCCAGGCGCTGCAGCTGACGCGCCACATCCCCGTCGGTCAGACGCGCAGCTACGGCGAGATCGCCGCCGCGCTGGGCGATGCCGGCGCCGCGCGCGCGGTGGGCCGCGCCGAAGGCCGCAACCCGTTCGCCCCCATCGTGCCCTGCCACCGCGTGATGGGCGCGGGCGGCGACCCCACGGGCTTCTCGGCGCCCGGCGGCGTCGACACCAAGCGCCGCCTGCTGCTCATCGAGGCCCGTGCCGCCGGGCAACTGGCCGGCGACCAGCGGCCGCTGTTCTGAGGAGCGCCATGTCGTTCGCCACCCTGGGCCTCACGCCCGCCCTGCTGCGCGCCGTGCGCGCCCAGGGCTACCACGCGCCCACCGCCGTCCAGGCGGCCGCGCTGCCGCCCATCCTCGCCGGCCGGGACCTGCTCGCGCTCGCGCCGACCGGCGCCGGCAAGACCGCCGCGTTCGCGCTGCCGCTGCTGCAGCGGCTGGTCGACGCGCCGCCGCGCCCCGGCCCGCGCGCACTCGTGCTGGCGCCCACCCGCGAGCTGGCCCAGCAGACGGCCCAGCTGCTGCGCGAGCTCGCCGCCACGCTGCTGCACCGCCCGAAGGTCGCGCTCGCGTTCGGCGGCGTCTCCGTCAATCCGCAGCTGATGGCGCTGCGCGGCGGCTGCGACGTGATGGTGGCCACGCCCGGCCGGCTGCTCGACCTGCTGGACCACAACGGCCTGACGCTGCGCGGCGTCGAGATGCTGGTGCTCGACGAGGCCGACCGCCTGCTCGGCCAGGGCTTCGCCGACGAGCTGCAGCGCGTGCTGGCGCAGCTGCCGGCGCGCCGCCAGACGCTGCTGTTCTCCGCCACCTTCCCGCCCGCCGTGCAGGCGCTGGCCGGGCAGTGGCTGTGCGAGCCGGTGCGCATCGCGCTCGAGGACGCGCCGCCGCGGATCACGCAGCGCGCCCTCCAGCTCGACCGCGCCCAGCGCCTGCCCGCGCTGCGCCAGCTGCTGCGCGACGAAGGCTGGCAGCGCGTGCTGGTGTTCGTCGCCAGCCGCTACACGGCCGAGCTGGTGTCGGACAAGCTGTTCGCCCATGGCTTCAAGGCCGGCGTGCTGCACGGCGAGCTGAGCCAGGGCGCACGGCGCGACGTGCTGGCGGCGCTGAAGGCCGGCACGGTCCAGGTGCTGGTGGCCACCGACGTGGCCGCGCGCGGCCTGCACATCGACGCGCTGGACGCCGTCGTCAATTACGAGCTGCCGCGCTCGGCCGCCGACTACACCCACCGCATCGGCCGCACCGGCCGGGCCGGCGCCGAAGGCGCGGCGGTGAGCTTCATCTGCGCGGACGGCGCCGAGAACGCCGAGAGCCACTTCCGCCTCATCGAGAGGCGCCAGGGCCGGCGCGTGCCGCGCGAGCGCCTGGCCGGCTTCGAGCCCCGGGCCGTGGCGACCGAGGCGCAGGCCACGGGCGGCATCAAGAGCGCGACCCGCAAGAGCAAGAAGGACAAGCTGCGCGAGGCCGCCGCCCGCGCCGCCGCAGGAGGCCACGACGATGGGCATTGAGATCGAACGGAAATTCCTCGTCCGCGGCGACGGCTGGCGCCAGCCGGCCGAGGCGCAGACCCGCTTCAGCCAGGGCTACCTCAGCCGCGACCCGGCGCGCACCGTGCGCGTGCGCGTGGCCGGCGAACGGGCCTTCCTGACGATCAAGGGCGCCACCACCGGCGCCACGCGCGCCGAGTTCGAGTACGCCGTGCCGCTGGCCGACGCGCGGCAGCTGCTGGCGCTGTGCGACGGGCCGGTGGTCGAGAAGATCCGCCACCGGTGCGTGGCCGGCGGCGGCCTGGCCTGGGAGATCGACGAGTTCCTGGGCGCCAACGCGGGCCTGGTGGTCGCCGAGATCGAGCTGGCGTCCGAGGACCAGCCCTTCGCCCGCCCGGCCTGGCTGGGCGAGGAGGTCACGGGCGACGCGCGCTACGTCAACGCCAACCTGGCGGCGCATCCCTTCACGGGCTGGCCATGAAGCGCCTGACCATCTCGCTGGACGACGACCTGGCCGATGCCTTCGAGGCGCTGGTGCGCGCACGCGGCTATGAGAACCGCTCCGAGGCCTTCCGCGACCTGTTGCGCCAGGACCTGGGCCAGGCGCGCATGCAGGCGCAGCCGGACGCGCCCTGCGTGGGCACGTTGACCTATGTGTACGACCACCACCAGCGCCAGTTGGCCCTGCGGCTCAACCAACTGCAGCACGACCACCACGGCCTGACCATCGCCACCACGCACGCCCATCTGGACCGCGACCACTGTATTGAGACCGTCCTGGTGCGCGGCCGCACCGACGAGGTGCGCACCTTTGCGCAAGCGGTGATCGCGCAGCCGGGGGTGAGCCATGGCCAGTTGCACCTGGTGCCGATGGCGCCGCACGCCCACGACGGCCCGCCGCACCTCGGGCACTGAACTTGCACAGGGGCCGGCGCTGGCTGTAAGAAGCTTTCAGAAAACTTCATACAACCGTGCCAGTCCAGCCACGGCGCGGGTCGACAGGTGCATGTGCGAGTCATGGGATCACGAAAGAGGGGGGCGGCCGTGGCCGTGGTGGCGGCGACCTGCGCGGCGGCGGTGCAGGGGCAGTCCGTCACGACGCTGGACAAGGTGGAGCTCACCGGCCGGCATTACGACAATGCCGTCGGCAGTGCCGACGCGGCGTCCCAGGGCAGCATCCGCGCCGAACTGCTGAAGAACCGGCCCGCGCTGCGCCCGGGCGAGGTGCTGGAGTTCGTGCCCGGCGTCATCGTCACGCAGCACTCGGGCGACGGCAAGGCCAACCAGTATTTCCTGCGCGGCTTCAACCTGGACCATGGCACCGACTTCGCCACGACGGTGAATGGCCTGCCGGTCAACCTGCCCACGCACGGCCACGGCCAGGGCTATTCGGACTTGAACTTCCTGATCCCCGAGCTGGTCGAGCGCATCGAGTACCGCAAGGGGCCGTACTTCGCGCAAGGCGGCGACTTCTCCGCCGCCGGCTCGGCCGACATCGCCTACCGCCGCACGCTGGATGAGGATTTCGTGGCGCTGACGCTGGGCGAGCGCCGGTTCCGGCGCTTCGTCGGCGCGGGCTCGTCGGCACTGGGCGGCGGCCTGCAGTTGCTGGGCGCGGTCGAGGTGCAGCACAACGACGGGCCGTGGACGCTGCCGGAGCGGCTGCGCAAGCGCAATGGCGTGTTGACGCTGTCGGGCGGCACGGCGGCCCAGGGCTGGAGCGCCAGCCTGATGGGTTACGACGCGCGCTGGCAGTCCACCGACCAGGTTCCCGAGCGCCTCATCGCGGCCGGCCACCTCGGCGGCCAGCCCTTCGGCCGCTTCGACGCCATCGACACCAGCGACGGTGGCGAGACGCGGCGCACCAGCGGTTCCGGCGAATGGCATCGCGTCACCGCCGGCCAGACCACGCGCGTGGCGGCCTACGCGATGGACTACCGGCTCCAGCTGTTCTCCAACTTCACCTACGCGCTGGAGCGGCCCGATGACGGCGACCAGTTCTCGCAGCAGGACAGGCGCCGCGTCCATGGCGCCAGCGCCAGCCATGCGGCGGCGCACCGGCTAGCCGGCCTGCCGGCGCGCAGCGAGGTGGGCGTGCAACTGCGCCATGACCGCATCCGCGTCGGGCTGTTCGACACCGTGCAGCGCCGCATCACCGCCACCACGCGCGAGGACGCGGTGCGCCAGACGCAGCTGGGCGTCTACGGCCAGACGGCGGTGGCGCTGGCGCCGTGGCTGCGCGGCGTGGCGGGCGTGCGGGCCGACCAGGCGCGTTTCAGGGTCGACGGTCTCTCCAACGCGGCCAATTCGGGCCAGGCGTCCGGCCATCTGATCTCGCCCAAGCTGTCGCTCATCGCCGCGCCGTGGGCGCACACCGAGCTCTTCTTCAACGCCGGCCGGGGCTTCCACAGCAACGACGCGCGTGGCACCACCGCGCGCGTCGACCCGCGGAGTGGCGACCCGGTGGACCCGGTGCCCGGCCTGGTCGCCGCACGCGGCCTGGAGCTGGGCGCGCGAACGGAGTGGCTACCGGGGCTGCAGTCGTCGCTGGCGCTGTGGACGCTGGACTTCGACTCCGAGCTGGTCTACGTCGGCGACGCCGGCGCCACCGAGGCCAACCGCCCGAGCCGGCGGCGCGGCGTGGAGTGGAGCAACCGCTGGGTTCCGGTGCCCTGGCTGCTGGTCGATGCCGACCTGGCCTGGACGCATGCGCGCTTTGCCGATGACGACCCGGCCGGCAGCCGCATCCCCAACGCGGTGGACAAGGTGGGGGCGCTGGCCATCACCGTGCGCGACCTGGGCCCCTGGTCGGCGAGCCTGAACTGGCGCTACCTCGGGGCGGGCGCACTGGTCGAGGACGGCAGCATGCGCTCGCGCCCGTCGCTGACGGCCCAGCTGCGCCTCAGCCGCCGGCTGTGGCAGCGCGGCGAGCTGACCGTGGACGTCTTCAACCTGGGCGACCGCCGGGTCAACGACGTCGAGTACTTCTACGAGTCGCAGCTGCCCGGCGAGGCCGCGGCGGTGGCCGACCGGCATGTCCACCCGGCCGAGCCGCGCACGGTGCGCGTGACGCTCAGGCTGGGTTTTTGACGCTCACCAGGGCGGCGCGTCCTCGCCGGGGGCGGCGGGGGGCGTCGCTGCCGGCGTGGATGCCGCAGCGGGGGCCGGCGCGGCGAAGTCGTGCTCGCCGCCCAGGCCCTCGATCAGCGCCGGGACCAGCCGGCCCAGCTCGCCGGTGGCCAGCGCCAGGTCGGCGTCGAAGGCTTCGTCGCCGCTGGCCTCGGGCCGGCCCTCGAAGGCCAGCTCCAGGAAGCTGATCTTCTTGATCGCCAGCCCCTCGGTCAGCGTGAAGGCGACGCGGTCGCGCCAGGACAGCGCCAGGCGCGTCGGCATCTTGCCGCTGGTCAGGTGGGCGCGCACCTCGTCGATGTCCAGCGGGTGGCGGGCGTAGCGCACGACGGGCTTGTGCTCGTCGCTGCCCTTGAGCTCGCACTCGCGCTCGATCTGGAAGCCCTCGGGCGTCACGCCGTCCATCAGCCACGCGGCCATCACGGCGGCGGGGCTCTCGGCGGTCTGCACCAGCTGCAGGCTCAGGCCCGGGCTGGCCTGCACCAGCAGCGTGACGACCTCGTCGGCGCGCGCGCTCGACCCGGCATCGACGAACAACAGGCCCTGCGCCGGCGCGATCCACACCTGCGTCGCCGAGGTCTTGGTGAAGGCGCGCGGCAGCAGCTCGTGCTCGGCCTGCTCCTTCAGCTCCTTGCGCGCCTTCTTGCCGGGCTTGCGGCCGGTGCTCTCCTCGATGTGCTCGGCCAGCTCGTCCACGCGCTCCTGCACGACGGAGCCGGGCAGCAGGCGCTGCTCGCGCTTGAGCTTGACGACCCAGTGGCCGTCGACGACTTCGACCAGCGGCGCATGCGCGACGCCGCGCGGCGGCGCCCAGCCCACGGCCAGCGCCTGCGTCGGGGCGCAGGGCAGGAAGGGTTCCTTGGCGAGTTGCTCGGCCAGCTGGGCGGCATCGGCCGTCCAGCCTTCGCCGATGCGGTAGGTGATGAGGTTCTTGAACATGGGATTCCGAAGAAAGGCGAAGCCCGCCGAGGCGGGCTTCGAGAGATGCCGGGGGCGATTGTCTCAGCGCCCGGCCATCGCCTCGCGCAGGGCCTGCTCGAAGGCCTCGACCGGCTGGCCGCCCTGCACGAGCAGGCGCTGGTCGATGACGACGGCCGGCACGGCCTGGATGCCCTGGCGGCTGACCTCGGCCTCGCGGGCCTGCACCTCGGCGGCGAAGCGGTCGCCGGCCAGCAGCTCGCGCGCCTCGGCCTCGGGCAGGCCGGCGGCGCTGGCCAGCGGCAGCAGCACGGCGGGGGCCGACACGTCCAGCCCGTCGCTGAAATAGGCCGCCAGCAGTGCGTGCTGGAGCCGCAGCTGCTGCGCCGAGCCGAAGCCCACGCCGGCCCAGTGCAGCAGGCGGTGCGCGCGCCGCGTGTTGACGATGCGCGTGCGCGCCGGGCTGAAGGCGAAGCCCAACTCGGCGCCGCGCTGGCGGATGGCCTCGTGCGTGCGCGCGAACTGCTCGGGGCCGGCGCCGTATTTCTGCATCAGGTGCTCGGCGAGGTCCTGTCCCTCGGGCCCCATGCCGGGGTTGAGCTCGAAGGGGTGGAACTGGATGTCCAGCGCCAGGCCGGGGATGCGGGCGGCGGCGGCTTCCAGTGCGTGCAGGCCGATGGCGCACCAGGGGCAGACGACGTCGGAGATGAAATCGATGCGCAGGATCATGGCGGCGATTGTCCGCCCGCGCGGCGGGATGCGGTTACCGTGCGGGCTTCGCGTTTTATCGGAGATCGCCCCCATGACGGACAACACCGCCTACGTGCCGCCGCAGGTCTGGCACTGGGACCGCGGCAACGGCGGCCAGTTCGCCAGCATCAACCGCCCGGTGGCCGGCGCCACGCACGAGCAGGCGCTGCCGGTGGGCCGCCACCCGCTGCAGCTGTACTCGCTGGGCACGCCCAACGGCGTCAAGGTGACGGTGATGCTGGAGGAACTGCTGGCCGCCGGCCATGCCGGCGCGGAGTACGACGCCTGGCTGATCCGCATCAACGAGGGCCAGCAGTTCGGCAGCGGCTTCGTCGAGGTCAACCCCAACTCCAAGATCCCGGCGCTGCTGGACCGCAGCGGCGGGCCGGGCGTGGCGCCGGTGCGGGTGTTCGAGTCCGGCGCCATCCTGATGTACCTGGCCGAGAAGTTCGGCGGCGCCTTCCTGCCGGCCGGCGGGCCCGAGCGCGCCGAGACCCTGAGCTGGCTGTTCTGGCAGGTGGGCAGCGCGCCCTTCCTGGGCGGCGGCTTCGGGCACTTCTACGCCTATGCGCCGACCAAGCAGCAATACCCCATCGACCGCTACGCGATGGAGGTCAAGCGGCAGATGGATGTGCTGGACCGGCTGCTGGCCACGCGCCCCTACCTGGCCGGCGAGCAGTACACCATCGCCGACATGGCCGCCTGGCCCTGGTACGGCGCGCTGGCCAAGGGGCAGATGTACGGCGCGGGTGAGTTCCTGTCGGTGCACGAATACACCCACGTGATCCGCTGGGCCGACCAGATCGCCCGGCGCCCGGCCGCGCAGCGCGGCCGCAAGGTCAACCGCACCCATGGCGAGCCGGCCAGCCAGCTGCACGAGCGGCACGAGGCCAGCGACTTCGACACCCGCACCCAGGACAAGGTGGCGCCATGATCACCCTCTACGACTGCGCCACCGCCCCGAGCCCGCGCCGCGCGCGCATCCTGCTGGCCGAGAAGCGCGTGCCCCACGAGACCGTGCAGGTGGACCTGCGCCACGGCGAGCAGATGGGCGAGGCCTACCGCCGCATCAACCCGCACTGCACGGTGCCGGCGCTGCGGGTGGAGGAGGGCGTGGTGCTGACCGACAACGCCGCCATCGCGGCCTACCTGGAGGCGCGCTTCCCCGAGCCGCCGCTGCTGGGCCGCACGCCGCTGGACAAGGCCGAGATCGCCAGCTGGCAGTGGCGTGCGGAGTTCGACGGGCTGCTGGCGGTGGCCGAGGCCTTCCGCAACGGCAGCCCGGCCATGGCCAACCGCGCGCTGTCCGGGCCGGTGGACCATGCGCAGATCCCGGAGCTGGCCCGGCGCGGCCTGGCGCGGGTGCAGCTGTTCTTCACGATGCTCGACGCGCACCTCGACGGACGCGAGTTCATCGCCGCCGGCCAGTTCAGCATCGCCGACATCACGGCCGTCGTCGCCGTGGACTTCGCGCGCATCGTCAAGGCCAGGCCGGGGGACGAGCATCCGCACCTGCGGCGCTGGCGCGAGGCGATGGAGGCGCGCGGGACGATGGCGTAGCACCCGCCGCCCCGCATTGATGGGCAGGGTGGTGTGCATACAATGTACGCATGATCGACTTCGAATGGGATCCTGCCAAGGCCGCAGCCAATCTCAGGAAGCACCGGATCTCGTTTGAAGAGGCGAAAACCGTCTTTTACGACGAGTTCGCCATCCAGTTCTTCGACGAGGAGCATTCGCCCGACGAAGAGCGTTCCTCATGCTTGGGCTGAGCTCTGGCGCCAAGCTGCTCATCGTTTGCCATTGCGAACGTGAGCAGGGCCGGGTCATCCGGATCATCTCGGCCCGCAAGGCAACCCGGCGCGAAAGCGCCTTCTATCAAGGTGGTTGACCATGAAAGATGAATACGACCTCGCCAAGCTGAAGGCACGCAGGAACCCCTATGCCTCGAAGCTGAAGAAGCCGGTCACCATGCGGCTGTCCGAGGACGTGCTGGTGTACTTCAAGCGCATGGCCGACGAGGCCGGCGTGCCCTATCAAAGCCTCATCAACCTGTACCTCAGGGACTGCCTGGCGAACAAGCGCCAGATCAAGATCGACTGGCCCCAGGCGGCTTGATCGCGGAGCGCGGGGGTGCTAGCGCCGCCCCGCCTTCTCCAGCTCGACGACCGCCTCCAGCAGGTAGGGCCGGTCGTGCTCGAAGAAGCTCTGCTGGATGTTGCTGTTCGGCACGCGCAGGAAGCGCAGGCGCCGGGTCTTCAGCAGCTTCAGGCTGTCGCCGAAGTAGTGCTTGAACAGCAGGTCGTGCTGGCCGTTGGCGTAGGCCTTCTTCAGCCCGTAGGCCAGGCGCTCGGCCAGCCGGGGCTGGGTCCGGGACACGAAGTAATACATCGGCATGTAGGTGAACACGGCGAAGTTGTCCACCAGCATCAGGCCGGGGTGGCTGGCCTGGTGGGCGCGCAGCTCGGGCTCGACCTCGTAGACGCTGCGCATCAGCAGCTGGAAGCGGCCCGAATGCAGCATCGGGATCAGCGTCGCGTGGACGCCGCCGTAGACGACCTGGAAGCCGTTGTCCTCCAGGATGCGGGCGCTGGACCAGCCCGGCCCCTGGCCGATGGTCAGCGCCTTCAGGTCGGCCACGGTCCGCACCGCCTCGTACAGCGGCTGCCGGTCCCGGTAGCCGAGGAAGAAGCGGAAGCTGGCCAGGCCGCGCATCAGCGGCACGCGCACCGGCAGCGCGCCGTCCAGCCACTCCTGCGTCGGCATCGCCACGGCGACCGACAGGCTGCCCTTCTCCAGCTCCAGCAGCTGGCGCCGGATGACCGTCTCCTCGCGCTGCTGCACCAGCTGGTACGGGCCGTACCGGTCGCTGGACAGCCGCAGCGCCAGCGCGAGCAGCTCATCCGCGTAGCGGCGGTGCGGCGCCTCGCGCTCCATGAACGGGATGGTGACGACCTGCGGCGGCGGGGCTGGCGGCGCGGCTGCGGCGGACAGCGCGGCCAGCAGCAGCAGGGCTGGCAGTCGCTTCATCGGCCTTCTCAGAGCCGGCGGTCGCTCGGCCGCGCGAGGTAGAACCATTCCGTCCCGGGCGGCGACTTGACGTTCGGGAACACGATGCGGCCGCCGCTGGGCGCCAGCACGGCCTCGCCGCTGGCGCGGGTGCCGATGCGCTGGCCCTGCGCGACGGCGTCGAAGCTGGCCCACTCGCGCTCGAACGAGTCGCCCGCGTCCTCGCGGTCGATGACCTCGTAGAGCTGCAGCAGCTCCGGCGGCTGCGCGGGGCGGTGCGGCTCGACGGCGCCGTCGTCCAGCATGCCCAGCAGCACCAGCGTGCGCAGGATGGCGCGCCGCGCCACCTCGGGGCCGGCCGGGTCCAGGTGCTGGCCGCATTCCAGCGTGATGGCCCAGCCGCCGGTGGAGCGCATGTACTCGGTGGTGCCGACGCCGTAGTGCGGGTCGCTGGTGAGCGCGGCGCGGCGCGAGCCGTCGTGCTCGCGCTGCTGGCGGCGCTGCAGGCCCAGCGCATAGGTGGACAGCCAGCCCTCGACGATGCGACCCACGCCCAGCGCCGCCGCGACGGCGGACTCGGTGGCCTCCTGCGAGAACGGCTCCAGGTCGCCGTCGTTGTTGCGCGGGCCGATCATCGCGAAGGCCGGGCCCTGGCCCTGGAAGCTGTGCAGGTCCAGCAGGCCGTCGTGCTGGCCGAGCAGCGGGCACAGCACGCGGGCGATGCGGTCCTCGAAGTCGTGCACCACGGCCGGCGGGCGCAGGTTGCGGTTGAGGTTGCGGTCCCCCTCGCGGCGGTCGAGCCGGTAGGCCAGCGGGTTGACGACGGGCACCAGCGTCAGCGTGCCGCGCCGCAGCACCAGCTCGCCGGCATCGAGCTGGCGGATGATCTCGGCCATGGCCCGGGTGCCGTGGACCTCGTTGCCGTGCACGGCGCCGGTGACGAGGAGGCGGGGGCCGGGCCGCAGGCCGGCGAACTGGTGGATGCGGAGGTGGGTGGGCGGACTGCTCATGCCGCCATCGTATCGGCAGGGGCGCGGCAGGTTCTCAAGGCAGCGGGCCGTCGATGCGCAGCGCGATGAGCTGCGTGAACTGGTTCGGGTTGAAGTTGTTGTCGGACAGCAGCACCAGCGTGCGCTTGCCGTCCAGCAGCGGGCCGAAGCTGATGCCCTCGATGTTGTCCAGCGCAAGCACGCTGCCGTCGTCGTTGCGCAGCGTGGACAGGTCCAGCAGCAGCGTGCGGCGGACGGGCACCAGGTCACGGCCCTTGAGGCTGGGCCAGCCGGACACGTCGGTGGCGCCGCGCGTGTCGATGCGGTAGAGCCGGATGGTGTTGCCGGTGGGCCGCCCGGTGCGCGGGGATGTGCCGGGCGTGGCCGCGCCCGCGGCGTAGGCGCGCTCGATGGCGATGAACTCGGTGGCCGACAGCGCCAGCAGGTCCGCCACGCCGTTGGTGGCGAACCCGCCCTCGCGCGCCGGCGGGACGGGCACGGGGCCGACCTCGTAGACGTACTCCGCGCCGGGGCGGCCGCTGTCCAGGTCGAACGACAGCATGCGCGCGCGGCTGCCGTGCGCCACCGTCGTGGGCAGGTCGTCCTGCGTCAGCGCGTTCTCGGTCAGGGTCCAGACGGTCTGGCCGTCGGGCGTGATGGCCACGCTCTCGAACGAGAGGTTGTTGTAGATGCCCCGGTCGCCGGCCGCCAGGCCGCCGGCGCTGCCGGCGGGGTCGAAGTGCTCGGGCACGGGGAACTCGCCGGCCGGCCGGCCGTCGGGGTGCATGCGGCGCAGCGTCGGGTTCTGCAGGCCGGCCGACGTGCGCTGGCCCTCGTTGCTCCAGTAGATGAGCTGGCGCCGGGCGTCCAGGCGCAGGCCCTCGGGGTCGACCCGGTTGCGGCCGAAGGGCTGGCCGTCGGCATCCAGCAGCGAGGTCATCGCCACCACGCGCACGCCGGCATCGCCGGGGTCGGCGGCGCGGCGGAACTGGCGGAGGTCCAGCGCCAGCTCGTAGAAGCGCGCGGGGGCCAGGCTGCTGCGGTCGTCGCAGACGGCCAGGTAGTGGCCGGTGGCGGCGACGTGGTCGAGGCTGGACAGCCCGCCCACCGGCAGGCCGCCGAAGCTCGTGTCCGGCCGCAGGACCTGCTGGCCGAGGTAGGTGAGGGTCTGGGCGAGGCCGGGCAGAGCGGCCAGCGTCAGGCTGGCGGCCAGCGCGCAGCGGGCGAGCGACTTCATGGGAATCCTTGGGGGGCGCCCGGCCGCAGCAGGCGGCCCGGGCGCGCGGTGGGGGGGGTCAGGCGGCGCGGCGCAGCGCGGCGCGCAGCGTCTCGATGATGCGTTCGATGTGGCTGCCTTCGATGATGAGCGGCGGCGACAGCGCGATGGTGTCGCCCGTCGTGCGGATCAGCAGGCCCTGCTCCCAGCAGTCCAGGAAGATGTCGAACGCGCGCTTGGCGGGCTGGCCGTCCAGCGGCTTCAGCTCGATGCCGCCGATCAGGCCGATGTTGCGCACGTCGATGACGTTGGGCTCGTCGCGCAGCGAGTGCAGCGCGCGCCCGAACTCGTCCTGCAGCGCGGCCGCGCGGGTCAGCAGGCCGTCGTCGGCGTAGGTGTCCAGCGTGGCCAGGCCGGCCGCGCAGGCCAGCGGGTGGGCCGAGTAGGTGTAGCCGTGGAAGAACTCGATCAGGTGCTCGGGCCCGGTCATGAAGGCGTCGTGGATCTTCTGCTGCGCGAACACCGCGCCCATGGGCACGCAGCCGTTGGTGATGCCCTTGGCCGTCGTCATCAGGTCGGGCGTGACGCCGAAGGTCTGCGCGCCGAACGGGTTGCCGGTGCGGCCGAAGCCGGTGATGACCTCGTCGAAGATCAGCAGGATGCCGTGGCGGTCGCAGATGTCGCGCAGGCGCTGCAGGTAGCCGGCCGGCGGGATCAGCACGCCGGTGGAGCCGGCCACGGGCTCGACGATGACGGCGGCGATGGTCGATGCGTCGTGCAGCGCCACCAGGCGCTCCAGGTCGTCGGCGAACTCGGCGCCATGCGGCGGGACGCCGACCGAGAAGGCGTTGCGCGCCGGGTCGTGCGTGTGGCGGATGTGGTCCACGCCGGCCAGCAGCGTGCCGAACATCTTGCGGTTGGCGACCATGCCGCCCACCGAGATGCCGCCGAAGTTGACGCCGTGGTAGGCGCGCTCGCGGCCGATGAGCCGGGTGCGGCTGGCCTCGCCGCGCACGCGGTGGTAGGCGAGGGCCATCTTCAGCGCCGTCTCCACCGACTCGGAGCCGGAGTTGGTGAAGAACACCCGGTTCATGCCCGGGGGTGCGACCTGCGCCAGCCGCTCGGCCAGCTCGAAGGCCTTGGGGTGGCCCATCTGGAAGGGCGGCGCGAAGTCCAGCTCGGCGGCCTGCTCCTGGATGGCCTTGACGATCCGGGGCCGGTTGTGGCCGGCGTTCACGCACCACAGGCCGGCGATGCCGTCCAGCACCTGGCGGCCCTTGTCGTCGCGGAAATACATGCCGTCGGCCTGGGTCAGCAGGCGCGGCGCCTGCTTGAACTGGCGGTTGGCCGTGAAGGGCATCCAGTAGGCATCGAGTCTGGAAACGTCTGCGCTCATGCGGGGGCTCCTGGCGGAAGGATGGGGAAGGGCGGGGATGGATTTTGACGGGTGGGTCAGCGTTGCGCCGCCAGCGGCTGTCGGCGCCTGGCAACGAGCGGCGCGAGCTGCACGAGCAGCAGGCCGGCCAGCAGCAGCGCGCAGCCGGCCAGGCCGGCGGCATCCAGCCGCTCGCCGAGCAACGCGTGGCCGAAGGCGGCGGCGAACAGCGTCTCGGCCGACAGGATGATGGCGGCGTCCGCCGCATGCGCGTAGCGCTGCGCGACGACCTGCGCGGTGAAGGCGATGCCCACCGACAGCACGCCGGCATAGGCGATGGGCCCCGCCGCGGCCCGCAGGCCGGCCCAGGCCAGCGGCTCCAGGGCGGCGGCGGCCGCCAGCGACAGCAGGCCGCAGACCACGAACTGGCCGCAGGCGACGAGGAAGGGCGCGGCCATGCGGTCGGCCCAGCGGCCCACCATCAGCACGTGCAGGGCCCAGGGCAGCGCCGAGCCGACCACCCACAGGTCGCCCGGCGCCAGGCGCAGCTCGTGCGCGCCGGACAGCAGGAAGGCGCCCGCCAGGCAGCCCGCCGCCGCCGGCCACACCGACCAGTGCGCCAGTTGCCGCAGCAGCGCCCAGGCCAGCACGGGCACCAGCGGCACGTACAGCGCCGTCAGGAAGCCGGCGTTGGTGACGCTGGTGGTCTGGAGGCCCACCTGCTGCATGGCCGCGCCCGCCGTCATCAGCAGGCCCAGCAGGCCGATGTGCGCGGCGTCGGTGCGCGACGGCGTGCGGCCGGCGCGCGCCAGGCGCCGCCACTCCAGCAGCGCCAGCGGCAGCACGACGAGCGCGCCGACCAGGAAGCGCACGCCGGTGAACAGCATCGGGCCGACGTGCGCCATCGCCTGGCTCTGCGCGACGAAGGCCGAGCCCCAGATCAGCGCGACCAGGGTCAGCAGCAGGTTGGCCTGCGCGCGCGACATGCGCGTCATGGCCGCTGCAGCGCGGCGAGTTCCGCGTCGTCGAAGCCGGCCGCGCGGCGCGCCGCGAGGTTGAAGGGCGCGCGCAGCCGGGGCGCCTGGTGGCGCGCGGCCAGCTCGGCGTAGGCGGCCAGCGGCTCCAGCCCGCGCTGCGCGCACAGGAAGCGGAACCAGCGGTTGCCGGCTGCCACGTGGCCGATCTCGTCGCGCAGGATCAGGTCCAGGATCTCGCCCGCGCGCCGGTCGCCCGCGCCGACGAGCTTGGCGCGCACGGCGGGCGAGGCGTCCAGCCCGCGCGCTTCCAGCGTGCGCGGCACCAGCGCGACGCGGGCCAGCACGTCGTGCCGGGTGCGTTCGGCCATGTCCCACAGCGCGTTGTGGGCGTCGAAGTCGCCGTAGTCGAAGCCCAGCCCGCGCAGGTGCTCGCGCAGCAGCGTGAAGTGCGTGGCCTCCTCCGACGCGATGCGCAGCCAGTCGCGGTAGAACTCGGTGGGCAGGCCGGCGAAGCGCCAGCAGATGTCCAGCGCGAGGTTGATCGCGTTGAACTCGATGTGCGCGATGGCATGCACCAGCGCGGCGACGCCCGCAGGCGTGGACAGCGGCGGGGGCTTGAGCGCGGTGTGGGCGACCAGCCGCGGCCGCGCGGGCCGGCCGGGCACGCCGCCGTCGGGCCCGGCGATGGCGGCCGCCGGGTCCAGCGGGCCGGCATCGGCGTGCAGCGCCTGGGCGGCGGCGGCTTTGGCAAGGGGATCGGCGATGAGCAGCGCGGCGAGGGCGCGGGAGCGGGCTTCCATGGCGCCCGCATTGTCGTCAATGCAGCTCGCGCGCCAGGTCCAGGTCGTAGCGCCGGTGGTCGAAGTCCAGGCCCTCGACCGGTGGCGTGGCCAGGCGGAACAGCCGCCGCGACGGCAGGTCCGCATAGCGCAGCGAGGCGCGCATGTGGGCGCGGAACAGCGCCAGCAGCGAGCCGTCGGCATGGGCCGCGGCCAGGCCCGCCGTCAGCCGCTCCACGAGCTGCCGGTTGCTCTGGTGCGTGTAGAAGAACTGCGGCAGGTCGTAGACCAGCGCGAAGCTGCGGTCCAGCGTCAGCGCCGGCAGGTCGGCATGCGCCAGCGCCTCGTTGCGCACCTCCAGCACGCTGCGGCAGAACAGGTCCACGCGGCCCTGGGCGACCATCCTGAACATCGCCTCGTAGCTGGGCACCTCCTCGACGCGGAAGCCGTTGGCGCGCAGGATGGCGCCGTCTGCCCAGCCGTCGCCCTGGACGATGCGGAAGCGCCGCAGCGCATCCAGCGTGCGTGCCTGCGCGACGGCATCGCGGGCCTGCGGCGAGACGAAGCAGACGCGGTAGCCGACGGCGCCCAGGTGCAGCGGAAAGCGGACCGGCACCAGGCCGGCCGCGGTGCGCGCCGGATCGGGGCCGGTGACGACCAGGAAATTGGGATGGCGGCGCTGCGCCGCGCTGACCAGGGCGCGCTGGATGTTCATGGCCGGCGCCAGCTCCAGCCGGTACGGGCCGTGGCTGGCCAGCGTCTTGTCCAGCGCGAGGCGGATGACGGCATGGTCGTAGGCCTGGCGCGGGTCGGTGCCGCTCTCGGGCTGGCGCAGCGTGACCACCAGCGGCGCGGCCTGCACGGCCTGCGCGGCCAGGTGGCCGGGCAGCAGCAGACCGGGGAGCAGGAGGCGTCGTCGCATCGTCGGGCCAGGCAGCGGGGGCGGCCATTTGAGCACCGGGCCGGCCGCCGGGGCCCGCTGCATGCCCCCATAAAATCGGGGTCTTCGCCCATGGGGCCGACAACGAGGGGCCATGCGATGGCGATCTACCAGCTCGACGAACACCTGCCCGACGTGGCCGACACGGCCTGGGTGGCGGAAAGCGCCGAGGTCATCGGCCGCGTGACGCTGGGCGAGGGCGTCAGCGTCTGGTTCAACGCGGTGCTGCGCGGCGACAGCGACACGCTGACCATCGGCGCCGGCAGCAACATCCAGGACGGCTCGGTGCTGCACGCCGACCACGGCGCGCCGCTGGTGATCGGCGAGAACGTGACCGTGGGCCACCAGGTGATGCTGCACGGCTGCACCATCGGCGACGAAAGCCTGGTCGGCATCGGCGCCGTGGTTCTGAACGGCGCGCGCATCGGCCGCCACTGCATCGTCGGCGCCGGCGCGCTGGTCACCGAGGGCAAGGTGTTCCCCGACCGCAGCCTCATCGTCGGCGCGCCGGCCAAGGCGGTGCGCGAGCTGAGCGAGGCGCAGGTCGCCGGACTCAAGGCCAGCGCCGCCCACTACGTCAACAACGGCCGCCGGTATGCGGCGGGCCTGAAGAAGATTGGATGAAGCGATGAGAAACGTGAAGGCCGGCGGGCAGGCAGAGCGCCGGGCCGCCATCCCCACGGGGGACGGTCCGGCGGACTCGCCGGACGGGGCGCGCCATGTCTGAGCTGCACAAATTCCTGTTCGACGGCCTGCCGGTGCGCGGCATGCTGGTGCGGCTGACCGGCGCCTGGCAGGAGATGCTGTCGCGCCGCGAGCCCGGCAGCGAGTACCCGGCGGAGCTGCGCGACCTGCTCGGCGAGATGAGCGCCGCGGCCGTGCTGATGCAGGCCAACATCAAGTTCAACGGCGCGCTGGTGCTGCAGGTGATGGGCGACGGCCCGGTCAAGCTGGCCGTGGCCGAGGCGCAGCCCGACCTGGCCTTCCGCGCGACGGCCAAGTGCGTCGGCGCGGTGGCGCCGGGCGCGTCGCTCGCCGACCTGCTCAACCGGCAGGGCCAGGGCCGCTGCGCGATCACGCTGGACCCGCGCGACAAGCTGCCCGGCCAGCAGCCCTACCAGGGCGTGGTGCCGCTGAGCGATGCCGGCGGCGCACCGCTGTCGCGGCTGTCCGAGGTGCTGGAGCAGTACATGCGCCAGTCCGAGCAGCTCGAGACGCGGCTCGTGCTGGCCGCCAACGGCGGGATCGCCGCCGGCCTGCTGATCCAGCGGCTGCCGGTGGAGGGCGAGAACAACCTCGGCGAGCAGCGCCGCGAGGAGCTGTCCGAGGCCTTCAACCGCATCGCCCTCCTGGCCGGCACGCTGAGCGCCGAGGAACTGCTGACGCTGGACGCCGACACCGTGCTGCGCCGGCTGTTCTGGGAGGAGACGCTGACCCGCTTCGAACCCCAGGCGCCGCGTTTCGCCTGCACCTGCTCGCGCGAGCGCGTGTCGCAGATGCTGCGCGGCCTGGGCGTCGAGGAGGCCGAATCGGTGCTGGCCGAGCGCGGCGAGATCGAGATCGGCTGCGACTTCTGCGGCCGCCACTACCGCTTCGACGCGGTGGACGTGGGCGCGCTGTTCGCGCCGGGCGCGCAGGCGGCGGGCGGCGGGCTGCAGTAGTTCAGCGCGGCGATGGCGGCCGCCAGCCGCTGGTCGTCGCTGCCGGCGATGTCGACCCAGCGCAGGCCGCCCGCCGCCAGCGCCGCGCGCAGCCGTGCGTCGAACGCCGCGCGCACGCCGGGGCCGTCGCGCTGGATGCCGTCGGCCTGCCAGGGCAGGTCCGGGGCGCACAGCAGCGTCAGCTCGCAGCGGCGCTGGAAGGCGATGGCCTCGGCCGTCAGCGAGGCGTCTCCGAAGTAGTGCTCGCTGCACAGCGCGGTGATCAGCGGCGTGGTGTCGCAGATGACCAGTTCATGCCGTTGCGCCGCGGCCTCGATGCGCGCGGCCTGCTCGGCGGCGATGTGGGCCTGCTCGTGGCGCTGCGGCGTGCGGCCGTGGGCGTCGCACCATTCGCGCAGGTACTCGGCGACCAAGCCGGCGCCGAAGTGCGCGGCGAGCGCCTCGGCCAGCGTGGACTTGCCGGTGCACTCGGCGCCGAGCAGCGCGATCCGGCGTGTCACCCTGAGTCCGGCAGTTGACCGCTTGCCCTTCATCGAAAGCCCTGATGTTTCAACACCTTGTCGCCCATGCGGAGATCAGCACTTCGGTGAGCAGCGCTGCATGCCCGCTGGTCTGGCGCTGCGGGCCGCTGGCGGCGTTGCTTCTCCTCGTGGGCATCAGCCCACTTCGTCGGCGCGCCTTGCCAGCGGCCCGCCTCGCCAGCCCCCCGGGCATGCCCAACTGCCGGATTCAGGGTCACCTGCGTTTCCAGGCGCGCCAGCCGATGACGCTCATCGGGATGAAGCCGGCGTAGAGGATGACGGTCAGCCAGTAGCCCTTCAGGCCGAACAGCACGACGCTGACCGCGTTGACGACGATCCAGGTCGGCCAGTTCTCCTCGTACTTGCGCGCCAGCAGCCACTGGCCCAGCAGGCTGGCGACCGTCGGGAAGGCGTCCCAGTAGGGCAGCGGGCTGTCGGTGGCGCGGTCCAGGAACAGGCCCAGCAGCGGCCAGGCGGCCAGCGCCAGCAGCACGGGCCGCACCAGGCCGCGCAGCCCCAGGCGGCGCACCGTCAGCGCCTCGCCGCCGCACGTGCGGCCGAAGCGCCACTGCCACCAACCCCACAGCGCCAGCGCGGCGAACACGAGCTGCAGCCCAGCCTCGCCGTAGAGCTTGCCGTCCCAGAACAGCGCGAAATACATCAGCGAGCTGAGCAGCGCCAGCGGCCAGGCGAGCAGGTGGACCCGCATGTTGCAGACCACCATCCACACGGCGAGCACGAAGGCGACCAGCTCCAGCCACGAGACAGGGCTGCCCAGCGCGGTGAAGGCCGGCGCCAGCAGCGCGGCCCAGGCGGCGGCCAGCATCAGCGCGGCGCGGCGTCGCTGGCGGACGCGCCCGGCAGCACCGTGCGCGGCGACTGCGGCACGAACACCTCGTCCGCCTTGATCATGCCCAGCTCGAAGCGGGCCTTCTCCTCGACCATCTCCAGGCCCTCGCGCAGGTCGCGCAGCTCGGCCTGCAACTGGTCGTTGTGCACGCGCGCGCGGTCGTTGTCGGCGCGCGCGGCGGCCACTTCCTCCCGGAGGTGGGCCACATAGGGCAGGCTGCCCCGGCCCACCCAGAGCTGGGCCTGGATGGCGATCAGGAACACCGCCAGCAGCAAACCAAGCGCTTTCATGGTGCCCCTCGCCCAGCCTCGCCCCGCTGAACGCGGGCGAGTCTGGTCGGTCCCCCGAGGGGACGGCAATGCTCGCGGCCGCGAGCCGCGAGCGCATCGCCAGCGCGGGCCGGCTTGGGAGCGGCCCGGCGCTCGGCCCGCATGGCAGGGGCTGCCAGCGAGGTCACTTCAGGTTGTAGAACGCCGCGCGGCCGGGGTAGACGGCGACGTCGCCGAGGTCTTCCTCGATGCGCAGCAGCTGGTTGTACTTGGCCATGCGGTCCGAGCGCGACAGCGAGCCGGTCTTGATCTGGCCGGCGTTCAGGCCGACGGCGATGTCGGCGATGGTGTTGTCCTCGGTCTCGCCCGAGCGGTGCGAGATCACGGCCGTGTAGCCGGCGCGCTTGGCCATCTCGATGGCGGCGAAGGTTTCGGTCAGCGTGCCGATCTGGTTGATCTTGATCAGGATGGAGTTGGCGATGCCCTTGTCGATGCCTTCCTGCAGGATCTTGGTGTTGGTGACGAACAGGTCGTCGCCCACCAGCTGCACCTTCTGGCCCAGCACCTCGGTGAGGTGCTTCCAGCCGTCCCAGTCGCCCTCGGCCATGCCGTCCTCGATGGAGATGATGGGGTATTTGTCGACCCAGGTGGCCAGCATCGCGGTCCATTCCTGCGCGGTCAGCGAGATGCCGCCTTCGCCTTCGAGCACGTACTTGCCGTCCTTGTGGAACTCGCTGGCGGCGCAGTCCAGGCCCAGCGCGATCTGCTCGCCGGCCGTGTAGCCGGCCTTGTCGATGGCCTGCAGGATCAGCTGGATCGCGGCCTCGTGGCTCTCGACGCTGGGCGCGAAGCCGCCCTCGTCGCCGACGGCGGTGGAGATGCCCTTGTCGTGCAGGATCTTCTTCAGCGCGTGGAACACCTCGGCGCCCCAGCGCAGCGCCTCGCGGAAGCTCGGCGCGCCCACGGGGATGATCATCAGCTCCTGCAGGTCCAGCGAGTTGTTGGCGTGCGCGCCGCCGTTGATGACGTTCATCATCGGCACCGGCAGCTGGCAGCCGTTCATGCCGCCGAAGTAGCGGTACAGCGGCAGGCCGGACTCTTCCGCCGCCGCGCGGGCCACGGCCATCGACACGGCCAGCATCGCGTTGGCGCCCAGGCGGCTCTTGTTGTCGGTGCCGTCGAGGTCGATCAGCGTCTTGTCGAGGAAGGCCTGCTCGGAGGCATCCAGGCCCAGCACGGCCTCGGAGATCTCGGTGTTGATGTGCTCGACGGCCTTGAGCACGCCCTTGCCCAGGTAGCGGGCCTTGTCGCCGTCGCGCAGCTCGATGGCCTCGCGGCTGCCGGTGGACGCGCCGGACGGCACGGCCGCACGGCCCATGACGCCGGACTCCAGCAGCACGTCGCATTCGACGGTGGGGTTGCCGCGGCTGTCGAGGATCTCTCGGCCGACGATGTCAACGATGGCACTCATTCTTCGGTCTCCAGGAAGTGAAAAAACTCGGGGCGCGGGCAGTGTGCCAAGCGGGCGTTACCGCGTCACAACAGCCGTCAAACGCCGTCGGCGACCACCATGCGCATGACGCCGGCGTCGCGGCGCAGCGCGCGGGCGTGCTGGTAGGTCTGGGATTCGTAGAAGGCCTTGGCGGCGGCGCGGTCGGCGAAGCGCATCAGCACGAGGCGTGTCGGCGCCCAGGGGCCTTCCAGCACCTCGGGCTCGCCGCCGCGCACCAGCACCTCGGCGCCGTGCTCCTGCATGGCCTTGGTGCTCCATTCGCGGTACTTGGCCATCTGCTCGGGGTCGGTGACGGTCACGTCGGCAAGGATGTAGGCGGCCATGGTCTCAGCAGGAAAAGTCGTTCTCTAACAGGGGCTGCTGCTTGACGACGCGGTCGAGCGCGACGAGTTGCGCCAGCAGCGCCTTCATGTGCTTCAGCGGCACGGCGTTCGGGCCGTCGCTGAAGGCCTCGGCGGGATTGGGGTGCGTCTCCATGAACAGCCCGGCCACGCCCGCGCCCACGCCGGCACGGGCCAGCACCGGCACCATCTCGCGCGCGCCGCCGCTGGCGCCGCCGAGGCCGCCGGGCTTCTGCACCGAGTGGGTCACGTCGAACACCACCGGCGCGCCGCTGTTGCGCATCTCGGCCAGGCTGGTCATGTCGGCGACGAGGTTGTTGTAGCCGAAGCAGACGCCGCGCTCGCAGGCGAGGAAGCTGTCCTCGGGCAGGCCCTTTTCCTTCGCCGCCGCGCGCGCCTTGTCGATGACGTTCTTCATGTCCCAGGGCGCGAGGAACTGGCCCTTCTTGATGTTGACCGGCTTGCCGCTCTGCGCGACGGCGCGGATGAAGTCGGTCTGGCGGCACAGGAAGGCCGGGGTCTGCAGCACGTCCACGACGCTGGCGACCTCGGCCACCTGGGCGGCGTCGTGCACGTCGGTCAGGATGGGCAGGCCGGTCTGGCGGCGCACCTCGTCGAGGATCTTCAGCCCGGCCTCCATGCCGACGCCGCGCTTGGCTGTGCCGGAGGAGCGGTTGGCCTTGTCGAACGAGCCCTTGTAGATCAGCGGGATGCCGAGGGCCGCGCAGGCTTCCTTCAGGCGGCCGGCCACGTCCAGCGTCAGTTCCAGCCCCTCGATGGAACAGGTGCCGGCGATCAGGAAGAAGGGCCGGTCGATGCCGACCTCGAATCCGCAGAGCTTCATTTCATTCGTCCATTTCTATTGCGGGCCGAGCGCCGGGCCGCCCCAAGCCGGCCCGTCTGGCGATGTGCTCGCGGCTCGATGCCGCGAGCATCGCCGTCCCCCAGGGGGACCGACCAGGATTGCCGGCGTGCAGCCGGCGCAAGACTGGGCGAGGGGCTCATTTTTCGTGCTTGTGGTCCAGCGCCGCCTTGATGAAGGCCGTGAACAGCGGATGGCCGCCCCAGGGCGTCGACTTGAACTCGGGGTGGAACTGCACGCCGACGAACCAGGGGTGGACCTCGCGCGGCAGTTCGACCATCTCGGTCAGCTTCTCGCGCTGCGTGATCGCGGAGATGACGAGGCCGGCCTGCTGCAGCCGGTCGAGGTAGTGCTCGTTGGCCTCGTAGCGGTGGCGGTGGCGCTCGGTGACGACGGGGCCGTAGATGTCGTGGGCCAGCGTGCCGGCCTTCACGTCGGAGCTCTGCGCGCCCAGGCGCATCGTGCCGCCGAGGTCGGAGTTGGCGTCGCGCTTCTGGATGCTGCCGTCGGCGTCCTGCCACTCGTCGATCAGCGCGATGACGGGGTGGGGCGTGGCGGGGTCGAACTCGGTGGAGTTGGCGCCTTCCAGGCCGGCCATGTGGCGCGCGTACTCGATGGTGGCCACCTGCATGCCCAGGCAGATGCCGAGGTAGGGCAGCTTGTGCTCGCGGGCGTATTGCGCGGCGAGGATCTTGCCCTCCACGCCGCGCTTGCCGAAGCCGCCGGGCACGAGGATGGCGTCATAGGCGCTCAGCGTGCCGACCGTCTCGGGCGTCAGCGTCTCGCTGTCCACGTACTCGATCTTCACGCCCGCATGGTTGTGGATGCCGGCGTGGCGCAGCGCCTCGTTGAGCGATTTGTAGGAGTCCGACAGGTCGGTGTACTTGCCGCACATCGCGATGGTGACCTGCTCCTTCGGGTTCTCGACCTCGTGGACGAGGGTGTCCCAGCGCTTCAGGTCGGTGCTCTTGGTGTTGAGCTGGAGCTTGGTGCAGATGAGCTGGTCCAGCCCCTGCTCGTGCAGCACGCGCGGCACCTTGTAGATGGTGTTCACGTCCCACATCGAGATCACGCCGTACTCGGGCACGTTCGTGAACAGCGAGATCTTCTCGCGCTCGTCGTCGGGGATGCGGCGGTCGGCGCGGCACAGCAGCGCGTCGGGCTGGATGCCGATCTCGCGCAGCTTCTGCACCGTGTGTTGCGTCGGCTTGGTCTTCAGCTCGCCGGCGGCGGCGATCCAGGGCACGTAGGTCAGGTGCACGAAGGCCGTGTTCGTCGGGCCGGCGCGCAGGCTCATCTGGCGCACGGCCTCCAGGAAGGGCAGGGACTCGATGTCGCCCACCGTGCCGCCGATCTCGACGATGGCCACGTCCACGCCCTCGGCGCCGCGCTTGATGTATTCCTGGATCTCGTTGGTGATGTGCGGGATCACCTGCACCGTCTTGCCGAGGTAGTCGCCGCGGCGTTCCTTCTCCAGCACGGACTTGTAGATCTGGCCGGTGGTGAAGTTGTTGGCCTTCTTCATGCGCGTCGTGATGAAGCGCTCGTAGTGGCCCAGGTCGAGGTCGGTCTCGGCGCCGTCGTCGGTGACGAACACCTCGCCGTGCTGGAAGGGCGACATCGTGCCGGGGTCCACGTTGATGTACGGGTCCAGCTTGATCAGGGTGACGTTGAGGCCGCGCGATTCGAGGATGGCAGCCAGGGAGGCCGACGCGATGCCCTTGCCCAAGGAGGACACCACACCGCCGGTGACGAAGACGTATTTGGTCATGTCTTGCAGCAGCCCAGAACAGGCTGCTGTGGTGGGAAATCGAGATTGTACGTGCCCCTCGCCGGTGGGCCGGCCGGCGGATCAGGCCAGCAGCTCCAGCACCAGGTCCGCGGTTTGCTCGGGCTTCTCGAAGGGGTAGAGGTGCGAGCCCTCCA
Organism: Roseateles sp.; assembly: GCF_047654785.1. Classification (GTDB taxonomy): domain Bacteria; phylum Pseudomonadota; class Gammaproteobacteria; order Burkholderiales; family Burkholderiaceae_C; genus Pelomonas. The sequence goes on along the minus strand of NZ_JASGKQ010000003.1, from coordinate 1,546,181 downwards.
TCCAGCGCCAGTGCGCGCCGGCCAGCTTGCGGGACGCCGCCGCGCCGGCCTGGCGCAGCTCCGCCGAGCGCGTGCCGCCGACGAAGGCCACCGGGCATTGCGGCGGGCGCAGGCGCAGCAGCAGCGGCAGGTGGTGGGGCAGCGTGCGGTAGATGTGCGCCTCGACCTCGCGCGTGAAGCGCAGCCGCACCCGGCCGCCGGCCTCCTCGAAGCCGGCCTGCACATAGTCGGCCAGCACGCGCCGGTCCCAGCGGGCGAAGGCCTGCTTGGCGGCGAAGTGGGCCTGCACCGCGTCGCGGTCGGGCCAGCTGTGGCGGCGCTCGCGGGCGATGCGCGACGGCGGGAAGCGGTGCATCAGGCCGGTCGTCTTGGCCATCGCGATGGCGGCGGCCTTCAGTCCGGCGATGACGGGCGAATCCAGCATCACCACGCGGCGGGCCAGCTCCGGCCGGTGACAGGCGGCCATCAGGCTGAGCATGCCGCCCAGCGAGTGGCCCGCCAGCACGACCGGGCCGACCGGCCGCACCTCGTGCTCGATGAAGTGGAGCAGCTGGTCGCGCAGCCGGCGCCAGTCGCCGGTGACCGGGAAGCGCGGGTCGTGCCCGAAGCGGTCCAGCGCCTCGACGCGCCAGCCGGCCGCGCGCCAGCGCTCGAACAGCACGCGGTAGCAGCCGGCCGGGAAGCTGTTGGCGTGCGAGAAGACCAGGATCTTCATAGCGACGCCAGCTGCTTCAAGCGGTAGAGCGCATCCAGCGCCTCGCGCGGCGACAGCGCGTCGGGATCGACCTGGGCCAGCGCCCGCAGCAGCGCGCTCGGCTCGGCGGCCGGCGGCGGCGCGGGTGGTGCGGCGAAGAGGTCGAACTGGTCGTCCGCCGCGTTCTGCCGCGCTTCCAAGGCTTCCAGCGTCGCGCGCGCCTGGCGCACGAGGCTGGCGGGCATGCCCGCGAGCTTGGCGACCTGCACGCCGTAGCTGCGGCTGGCCGGGCCGGGCTGCAGTTCGTGCAGGAAGACGATGTCCTCGCCGCTTTCCACCGCGCCGACATGCCAGTTCTGCGCCATCGCATGCTTGGCCGGGAACTCGGTCAGCTCGAAATAGTGCGTTGCGAACAGCGTGAACGCGCGCGTCTTGTCGTGCAGGTGGCTGGCGATGGCCGAGGCGAGCGCCAGACCGTCGAAGGTGGAGGTGCCGCGCCCGATCTCGTCCATCAGCACCAGCGACTGCTCGGTCGCCGCGTGCAGGATGGCCGCGCCCTCGGTCATCTCCAGCATGAAGGTGGACTGCGCGTTGGCGAGGTCGTCCGCCGCGCCGATGCGGGTGTGGATGGCGTCCATCGGGCCGAGGCGGCAACTGGTGGCCGGCACGTAGCTGCCCATCGCCGCCAGCAGCGCGATCAGCGCGACCTGGCGCATGAAGGTGCTCTTGCCGCCCATGTTCGGGCCGGTGATGACCAGCATGCGCGTGCGCGCGTCGAGCCGGCAGTCGTTGGGCATGAACTCGGCGCCGCCCGTCTCGGCCAGCCGCGCCTGCACGACCGGGTGGCGGCCGGCCTCGATCTCCAGACAGGGCTGGGCGACGAACTCGGGCCGGCACCAGCCCAGCGTCGCGGCGCGCTCGGCCAGCGCGGCCAGCGCGTCCAGCGCGGCCAGCGTGCGGCCCAGCGCGGTCAGCGGCGCCAACTGGCCGATCAGCGTGTCGATGAGCTGCTCGTACAGCAGCTTCTCGCGCGCCAGCGCGCGCTCGTTGGCGGACAGCGCCTTGTCCTCGAAGGCCTTCAGCTCCGGCGTGATGAAGCGCTCGGCGTTCTTCAGCGTCTGGCGGCGCTGGTAGTCCATCGGCACCTTGTCCAGGCCGCTGCTGGTCACCTCGATGTAGAAGCCATGCACGCGGTTGAACTGCACGCGCAGGTTGGCGATGCCGGTGCGGGCGCGCTCGCGGGTTTCGAGGTCGAGCAGAAAGCCGTCGCAGTTCTGCTGGATGCCGCGCAGCTCGTCCAGTTCGGCGTCGAAGCCGTCGGCGATGACGCCGCCATCGCGCGGCAGCGGCGCGGGCTCGGCGGCAATGGCGCGCGCCAGCAGGTCGAGGATGGCGGGCGGCGGGTCCAGCGTCTCGTCGTGCAGCGAGGCGGGCGTGGCGGCGCGGAGTTGCGGCAGCGCCTGCAGCGTCGCGCGCAGGCCGGTCAGTTCGCGCGGGCGCACCTGGCGCAGCGCGATGCGGGCCGAGATGCGCTCCACGTCGCTGACGGACTTCAGCGCCTCGCGCAGCGGCTCGAAGCCTGCCGCGTGCAGCGCCGCGATCGCGTCGTGCCGCGCGACGGCCTCGGCGCGATCGCGCTTCGGCGTCAGCAGCCACTGGCGCAGCGTGCGGCTGCCCATGCCGCTCTTGCAGCTGTCGAGCAGCGAGAACAGCGTCGGCGCGGGCTCGCCGCGCAGCGTCTGCACCAGTTCCAGGTTGCGCTGCGTCGCGGGCGGCAGGTCGAGCAGGTCGCTGGCGCGCTGCACGCGCAGCGAGCGCACGTGCGCGAGCGCCCGGCCCTGCGTGTGCTCGGCGAAGGCCAGCAGCGCGCTCGCCGCCGCATGGGCCTGGGCCAGTTCTTGCGCGTTGAAGCCTTGCAGGCCGGCGACGCCGAGCTGCTCGCACAGCTTGCGCTGGCCCAACGCGCCGTCGAACTGCCAGCCCGGCCGGTTCGTCACCGGGAACCGCGCGCGCATGACACCGGCCGGCTGCTGCTCGCGGTTCACCAGCACCTCGGCCGGCATCAGCCGCGCGAGCCAGCCGGGCAGTTCCGTGTCGCTGCACTCGGCCAGGCCGATCTCGCCCTGCGTCAGCGACAGCCACGCCAGGCCGTGCCGGCGGCCGTGGCCGGAGACGGCCAGCAGCACGGCGTCCTGCTTGTCGGCCAGCAACTCGGTGTCGGTGATCGTGCCCGGCGTGACGACGCGCACCACCTTGCGCTCCACCGGTCCTTTGCCCGCGCCGACCTCGCCGACCTGCTCGGCGATGGCCACCGCCTCGCCCAGCTTGATGAGCTTGGCGAGGTAGCTCTCCAGCGCATGCACCGGCACGCCGGCCATGACGACCGGCTGGCCGGCGCTCTGGCCGCGCGTCGTCAGCGTGATGTCCAGCAGCGCATGGCACTTGCGGGCGTCGTCGTAGAAGACCTCGTAGAAGTCCCCCATGCGGTAGAGCAGCAGCGTGTCGGGGAAGTCCGCCTTCAGGCCTAGATACTGCTGCATCATGGGCGTGTGCGCTGAGAAGTCTTGTTTGTCCATTTGAATCGACGGCTTGGCGCCTTATCTGCCCGTCCTGTTCAGTGCGCGGCCCTGCCCTCGAACGGCCATTGGCCGGTCTTGAGCATGAACAGCTCGAACAGGCCGGGCGGCATCGCCCGGTCCCCGGCCTCCCATTGCTGCCACCCGCGCAGAGACGACCGAACCAGGTCGGCGGCCTCCGACTGCGTGAGCCCCGCCGCCAGGCGGGCCTGGCGGATGGCGTCGGGCGGAGGGGTGTGAGGTTTCGGGGTGTTCATGGGCCGGTCGCGGGGCTCCGATCGCGGGTGCAGCGGGGGGGGAGGGCGCTGGATGATACGCTCATTGAGCGCATCAGGATGCCCGCGCCCGGTGGGGAGTCCCTGCTGCCGCTCCGGGGCCGAAGGGAGCGCCGTCGGGCTTCGACGCTTCCGCCGGCGCGGCCCGCGCCTCGGCCATCGCCGCGAATTTCACCGCGAGAAAGTCCACCAGCGCGCGCACGCGGGCGGGCACGAAGCGGCCGCTGGGCAGCAGCGCGTGCAGTGGGTAGGCCTCGGCCTGCCAGTCCTGCAGCAGCGGTACCAGGTCGCCGCGGGCCAGTTCGGCCTGCTGGTCGATGGGCGACTTCAGCAGGATGCCGGCGCCCGCCACGGCCCAGGCCCGGGCCAGCGAGGCGTCGTCGACCCGCCGGTCGCCGGCTACCCGCACCTCGGTCCACTGGCCATCGCGCTGAAAACGCCAACGCCTGAAGGGCCGGCCGCCGCGATCGAAGATCAGGCAGTTGTGCCGCTGCAGGTCCAGCGGCGTTTGTGGCGCCGGGTGGCGGGCAAGATAGGCGGGCGAGGCGCTGACGATCGGGCGGGTCTTGGCCAGCGGCCGTGCCACGAGCCGGGAATCCGCCAGCGCGCCGTAGCGGATGGCGACATCGACCTCGTCGCGCACCACGTCGAGCGGGCGGTCGCCCACCGACAGCACCAGTTGCACGCCCGGGTGGGTGCGCAGGAATTCGTCGAGCCAAGGCAACAGCACGCTGCGCGTCAGGTCGGACGGCGCGGCCACGCGCAGCGCGCCCACCAGCGCCGCGTGGTCCGCGGTGGCCTGCGCTTCGCCCTCGGCCACCAGGTCGAAGGCGCGGCCGGCGTAGTCCAGCAGCGTCTGGCCCGGGGCCGTGAGGCGCATGGCACGGGTGGAGCGCTCGAAGAGCCGCACGCCCAGTTGCCCCTCCAGCCGCTTGAGCATGGCGCTGGCGGCTGCGGGAGTGACCGCCATCACCTCGGCTGCCCCGGTGAGGCTGCCGGTGCGCGCGGTCTGGATCAGTACCTGCAGGTCCGACATATTTCCAATCTTCATTTGAAATTATTCTTTCCTTTTCTCCATTCTCAATGAAGCATTGACTTTCTAGAGTGGCGGCACTCTCTTCACACCAAGGTCTTGAACATGAAAGCCGTCGGCTACCGCCAGCCCCTGCCCATCGAGCATCCCGAGTCCCTGCAGGACATCGAGCTGCCCGTTCCCCGGCCCGGGCCGCGCGACCTGCTGGTGCGCGTGCGGGCGGTCTCCGTGAATCCGGTGGACACCAAGGTCCGCAGCAGTTCGCCGCCGGCCGCGGGTCCGTTCAAGGTGCTGGGGTGGGACGCGGTGGGCACGGTCGAGGCGGTGGGCTCTGCGGTCTCGTCGTTCCAGGTCGGTGACCGCGTCTACTACGCTGGCGCCATCGACCGTGCCGGCGCCAACAGCGAACTGCACGTGGTGGATGAACGCATCGTGGCCAAGGCGCCGCAGTCGCTGGACGACGCGCAGGCCGCCGCGTTGCCGCTGACGGCCATCACCGCCTGCGAACTGCTGTTCGACCGCCTGCGGGTGGCCAGGAACGGCAACGAAGGGCGGAGCCTGCTCGTCATCGGCGGAGCGGGCGGCGTGGGTTCGATGCTGATCCAGCTCGCCCGCAGGCTCACCCGCCTGAAGGTCATCGCCACGGCGTCGCGCCCGGCATCGCGGCGGTGGTGTCTGGACCTCGGCGCGCACGATGTGATCGACCACGCGCAGCCGCTGGCGGCACAGTTGCGGGCCATCGGCATTGATGCCGTGGACATGGTGGCGGCGCTGACGCAGACGCCGCAGCACTATGCGCAGATCGTCGAGGCGCTGGCGCCGCAGGGCCAACTGGCCGTCATCGACGACATGGAGGGCCTGGATGTGATGAAGCTCAAGTCCAAGTCCATTTCGCTGCACTGGGAGCTGATGTTCACGCGCGCGCTGTACCAGACCGCAGACATGGGCGAGCAGGGCCGGCTGCTGGCCGAGGTGGCCGCGCTGGTCGATGCGGGCCAGCTCCGCAGCACCGTGGGCGAGCACCTCGGCCGCATCGACGCCGCCCATCTGCGCCGCGCCCATGCGTTGATCGAAAGCGGGCGGGCCGTGGGCAAGATCGTGCTGTCGGGCTTCTGACGGGAGCGATGCCCGGTCGCATCCCTGAGAATGACCAAGCCGATGGGCGATGGTCCTGGACGGCGGGGAGGTGCAATGGGAAGACGGATCCGGGCCGGCCTCGCGCTGGCGTTGTGGGCGGCCGGCGCGGCCTGGGCGGCGGCGCCGTCGCTGTGCACGCGGCTGGCCGACGAGGCGCGGCGGCTGCCGCCCGACGCCTGGGCGCAGCCGGAGCCGCTGGCGCAGTGGCTGCGGCCGGCTCGTGCCGGTGCGGGGCATCGGCCGTCACCCACCGAGCGGGCGCTGGTGGCCGACCGGCGCTGGCGCGAGCGCCTCGGCCTGACCGGGGACGAGGCCGTCGGCGTCAGCCGCCTGCCGGGCACGCCGGTCTACCTGGTCGAGCACGTGGCCGGCACGGGCAACTGCCAGTCGCTGGTGCTGGTGCAGGCGCGCCCGGGCCGGCCGGTGCGTGCGCTGGCGCCGCCGTTCGACCTGGCGGACCAGGCGCTGTGCATGACCCGTAGCGCCGTGGCGGCCCGGGTGGTGGGGCGGCCGGCGCTGGTCGTCGGCGGCGCGCCGGCCCCGGCCAGCCCGGACCGCGAGTACCGCATCGCCCCATGGACGGCGCGCGGCTGGGGGGCATCGTGCAGCCTGGCGCTGCGCCTGCACGCCACGATGGCGGCGGGAGCGCGCTTCTGCCGGCCCGGCGCCGGGGTCTGCGAGGCCGGGCAGGCCGTGGCGCAGCGGCTGGCCCAGGCCTATGAGGCGGACCGCGCCGCGCAGGCGCCGCTGGACGCCCGGCCGTTCGCGGCCGGCCAGGCGCCGGATGCCGCCGTGCTCGCGGCGCTCGCCGCGCCGCCGGCCGGGGAGGGCGCGGCGGGCGACGCGAACCTGGCGCTGCCGCTGTTCGGCGCCGACGGCCATGCGCTGGACGCGATGCGGGCGCAGTTCTCCAACGCCGACCCGCGCCGGCTGCCGGTGTTCATCGACGGCCGCTGGTGGCTGGCCGTCGTCGGCCGGGGCGGCGTGGGCTGGCGCGAGGGCGATGCCGTGCTGGTCGCGCTGTTCGCGCCGCCGGGCGGGCCGGCCGACGCGGTGGCGTCCTACCAGTTCATCACCCGTCCGGCCGGGCTGCGCGAGGCCGTCGCGCGCGATGAGCGGCGCTGAGTCGGGCTCGCGCCCAGGCTCAGGCGGGCAGGGGCTGCGGCGGGTGGCCGGCGCGGCCGAGGGTCTCGGCGAAGGCGGCGGCGTCCGCGCGGTCGGGCGACAGCTGCACCCGGCGCTGCGCCAGGTCGACCTGCACCCGCGCCTGTGGGTCCACGGCGTGCAGCGCGGCCGTGACGGCGCGGGCGCAGCCGCCGCAGCTCATGCGGGGAAGGTGGAAGCTGATCATGGTTTGAGTTCCTGGGTGGGGATGGCTGCGACTCTCCGGCCTGCCCCCGTGGCAAGGTCAAGGCTCGGGCGGCCGAACCCGGGCGGCGCGCATGGTCTACTGCGCGCCGGCTTGACCTTGCCACCGTGGCAAGCCTGACGATGGCGGCTCGCCGTCGCTGAAACAGACACCGGGATCCCCATGAACGCCGCCACGCCGCCCGCCCTCCAGACCCTGAAGCTGCCCGTCACGGGCATGAGCTGCGCGTCCTGCGCGGGGCGGGTCGAGCGGGCGCTGCAGGCGGTGGCGGGCGTGCAGTCCGCCAGCGTCAACCTGGCCACCGAGGAGGCCGCCGTCAGCGCCGGCCCGACCGTGGCGGTGCAGGCGCTGGCGGACGCGGTGCGACAGGCGGGCTACGGCGTCGCCATCGCCGAGCTGCAGCTGCAGGTGGAGGGCATGACCTGCGCGTCCTGCGTGTCCCGTGTGGAGAAGGCGCTGGCGAAGGTGCCGGGCGTGGTGGACGCGGCGGTCAACCTGGCGACCGGGCGTGCGACGGTGCGGGCGCTGCCGGCGGTGCCAGTGGGCGCGCTGCAGGCGGCCGTGCAGAAGGCCGGCTACACGGCGCGCGCGTTGGCGGCGGGGCAGGCGGCGCCGGGTGCCGCGCTGCCGCCCTGGTGGCCGGTGGCCGTGGGCGGGCTGCTGACGCTGCCGCTGGTGCTGCCCATGCTGCTGCAGGTGCTCGGCCTGCACGCGATGCTGGACGGCTGGCTGCAGCTGGCGCTGGCCACGCCGGTGCAGTTCGGGCTTGGCGCGCGTTTCTACCGCGCCGGCTGGCGGGCGGTGCGGGCCGGCACCGGCAACATGGACCTGCTGGTGGCGCTGGGCACCTCGTCGGCCTACGGCCTGTCGGTCTGGCTGCTGCTGACCCACGGGCCGCATGCGCACCTGTATTTCGAGGCCTCGGCGGCCGTCATCACGCTGGTGCTGCTGGGCAAGTGGCTGGAAGAGCGCGCCAAGCGCCAGACGGCCGATGCGATCCGCGCGCTGAACGCGCTGCGGCCGACGACGGCCCGCGTGCGGCGCGCCGGCGGCGACGTGGAGCTGCCCGTCGAGCAGGTGGCCGTGGGCGACCTGGTCGTCGTGCGGCCGGGGGACCGGGTGGCGGTGGATGGCGAGGTCGTCGAGGGTCGCAGCCACGTGGACGAGGCGCTGATCACCGGCGAGAGCCTGCCCGTGGCCAAGGGCGAGGGCGACCGGGTGACGGGCGGCGCGATCAATGCCGAGGGCCTGCTGCTGGTGCGCACCACGGCGATCGGCGCCGAGACCACGCTGGCGCGCATCATCCGCATGGTCGAGTCGGCGCAGGCGGCCAAGGCGCCCATCCAGCGCGTGGTGGACCGCGTCAGCGCCGTGTTCGTGCCGGCGGTGCTGGCCGTCGCGCTGGCCACGCTGCTGGGCTGGCTGGCCTGGGGCGGCCCTTGGGAGCAGGCGCTGATGAACGCGGTGGCGGTGCTCGTCATCGCCTGCCCGTGCGCGCTGGGCCTGGCCACGCCCACGGCCATCATGGCCGGCACCGGCGTGGCCGCGCGCCACGGCATCCTCATCAAGGACGCCGAGGCGCTGGAGGTGGCGCATGCGGTGCAGGTGGTGGCCTTCGACAAGACCGGCACGCTGACCGAGGGCCGGCCGGCGCTGGCGGCCGCGGAGCCCGCCCCGGGCGTGGCGCGCGAGGAGGTGCTGGCGCTGGCGGCCGCGCTGCAGGCCGGCAGCTCGCACCCGCTGGCGCTGGCGGTGCTGGCGGCCGCGCAGGCCGCCGGCGTGGCGGTGGTGCCGGCCGAGGACGCCGGCGCGCTGCCGGGCCGCGGCGTGGCGGGGCGCGTGGGCGGCCGGGCGCTGCTGCTGGGCAGCACGCGGCTGCTGCAGGAGCTGCGGGTGGAGGCCGGCGCGCTGGCGGCGCAGGCGCAGCGCCTGCAGGACGAGGGGCGCACGGTGTCCTGGCTGATGGAGCGCGAGGGGCCGGGCGACGGCGGGGCCGCGCGGCTGATCGGGCTGCTGGCCTTCGGCGACACGGTGCGGCCCGCGGCGCGCCAGGCCGTGGCGCGGCTGCATGCGCTGGGGCTGCGCACGCTGATGCTGACCGGCGACAACCGCGGCGCCGCGCAGGCCGTGGCGCGGGACCTGGGCATCAGCGACGTGCGCGCCGAGGTGCTGCCGGGCGACAAGGCCGCCGTCGTGCAGCAGCTGCGCGCCGAGGGCTGCCGGGTCGCCTTCGTCGGCGACGGGCTGAACGACGGCCCGGCGCTGGCCGCGGCGTCGGTGGGCTTTGCGATGGCCGGCGGCGCCGACGTGGCCACCGAGACGGCCGGCATCACGCTGATGCGCGGCGACCTGCGGCTGGTGGCGGACGCGATCGACGTGTCGCGGCGCACCTACGCCAAGATCAAGCAGGGCCTGTTCTGGGCCTTCGCCTACAACGTGCTGGGCATCCCGCTGGCGGCGCTCGGGCTGCTGAACCCGGTGATCGCCGGCGCGGCGATGGCCTTCAGCAGCGTCAGCGTGGTCACCAACGCGCTACTGCTGCGGCGCTGGCGCGGCGCGGCGCAGGACGGCGGGCCCGGGAGGCCGGCATGAACATCGGCCAGGCGGCCGCGGCCTCGGGGGTCTCGGCCAAGATGATCCGGCACTACGAAAGCCTGGGCCTGTTCCCGCAGGCCGCCCGCACCGAGGCCGGCTACCGCCAGTACGGCGACGGCGAGGTGGCGACGCTGCGCTTCATCCGGCAGTCGCGCGACCTGGGCTTCTCGCTGGCGCAGATCCGCGAGCTGCTGGGCCTGTGGCAGGACCGCCGCCGTCCCAGCCGCCAGGTCAAGGCGCTGGCGCAGGCCCACATCCAGGAGCTGGAAGCCAAGCTGGCGGAACTGCAGGCCATGAAGGCCACGCTCGCGCACCTGGTGGACTGCTGCCACGGCGACGACCGGCCGGACTGCCCGATCCTGGCGTCGCTGGAGGCGCCGCCCAGTGCCAGGAAATGAAATGCGCTTTGCGCTTTGCGCTGTGAGCGCGGGGCGCAGGAGGGCGGCCGTCCCTCCTCCCAACAACGAAACAGGCCCGCGATGCGGGCCTGCTGCGTGATGCGGAACGGCGGTTCAGCCGTGTTCAGTCTTCCGACCTGAACACCAGCTTGACCTCGTGCGTCTGCGCGGCGCCGGTGCCTTCGAACTTCCACTGGCTCAGCGCGTCGACGGCGGCGCGGTCGAACACGCGCTTGGGTTCGGCTTCCACCACTTCGACGCCCGAGACCTTGCCGTCGCCGGCGATGTTCATCTTGGCGCGCACGCTGCCGGCGGTGATGTTCTTCTTGATCGCCTCGCCGGGGTACTCCGGGGCCACCTTCTTCAGGACTTTGGCGTCGGCATGGGCCAGGGACGCTGCGGCGACGAGGGCGAGGGCGATGGCGGAACGGGCAAACATCGGAGGAGTCCTTCTTTCGGTTGGCTTCGGGGAGGCGGCGGCTCGTGGCCGCGTGACGGGACGCATTCTGGCCAGCCCGCCCCCCACAGGTAAGGGGGATGGCCGTGTACAAGTCACGCTGCGGCGGCCGGGTTGCCGCGCCGGCGCGGCGGCCGCGAACTCCTTCACGGCCCCCAAACGGCGAAGCCCTCGCGTGGAGGGCTTCGGCGGGGGAGGAGGTGCCGGGTCAGCGCGTCGCGTCGCCGTTGTCGCCGGACGGCTTCTTCAGCCGCACCGGGCCGCGCTTCTTCGGCGCCGCCGCGGCCGGCGCCTCGGGGGCGGGGGCCTCGGCGCCTGCCGTGGCCGGCGCGGCGGCGTCTTCTTCCTTGATGACGCGGGTGTAGGGCGACAGCAGCGTGACGAGCTGGGCGTAGATCTTGGGGTTGCCGGCCACCACCTCGCGCTGGTGCAGGAAGTCGGCCTCGCCGGTGAAGTTGCCGATCAGGCCGCCCGCCTCGGACAGGATCAGCGAGCCGGCGGCGATGTCCCAGGGCTGCAGGCCGGTCTCGAAGAAGGCGTCGTAGTGGCCGGCGGCGACGTAGCACAGGTCCAGCGCGGCCGCGCCCGGGCGGCGCAGGCCGGCGCACAGCTGCATGACCTCCTCGAACATCTTCAGGTAGCGCTTGAAGTTGTCGCCGCGGCGGAAGGGGAAGCCGGTGCCGATCAGCGCGTCGCTCATGCGGGTGCGGCGCGACACGCGCAGCCGGCGGTCGTTCAGGAAGGCGCCGCGGCCCTTGGTGGCGTAGAAGAGGTCGTTGCGGGTCGGGTCGTAGACGACGGCCTGCTGCACCACGCCGCGGTGCGCCAGCGCGATGGACACGCAGTACACCGGGAAGCCGTGGATGAAGTTGGTCGTGCCGTCCAGCGGATCGATGATCCAGACGTATTCGGAGTGCCGCGCGCCGTGCGTGCGGCCGGACTCCTCGGCGAGGATGCCGTGGTCGGGGTAGGCGCCCAGCAGCGTCTCGATGATGACCCCTTCCGCCGCGTGATCGACTTCGGTCACGAAGTCGTTCGGGCTCTTGGTGTTGACGCGCAGCGCCTCCAGGTCCAGCGAGGCGCGGTTGATGATGGCGCCGGCCGCGCGCGCCGCCTTGATGGCGACATTGAGCATGGGATGGAGGGACGTCTGCTGCATGCGGGCACTCGCTGGGAAAGGGATCGACAGGGGGAAAGAGCGCCGGGCGGCGGCGTCGAACGCAGGGGCCGGCCCGGATAATCGCGCGATTCTAGCCGCAGCCTCCGTAGAAACCCGTGGACTCCACACGCTTCATCCTGATCAACACCAGCCATGCGGGCAACGTCGGCGCCGCGGCGCGGGCGATGAAGGTCATGGGCTTCGGCGACCTGGTGCTGGTGGCGCCGCGCTTCGCCGACGTGCTGTGCCACGAGGAGGCCGTGGCGCTGGCCAGCGGCGCGGCGGACGTGCTGGCGCGCGCCCGCGTCGTGGCCACGCTGGCCGAGGCGCTGGACGGCGTGGACTTCGCCTGCGCGACCGCGATGACGCCGCGCGACTTCGGCCCGCCCACGCACGCGCCGCGCGCGCTGTTCGCCGAGCTGGCCGCGCGCCCGGCCGCGCCGCGCCTGGCGCTGGTGTTCGGCTCCGAGCGCTACGGCATGGCCAACGAGGACGTCTACCGCTGCCACGCGGTGCTCAGCATCCCGACCGGCCCCGGCTACGGCTCGCTCAACCTCGCGCAGGCTGTGCAGCTGCTGGCCTACGACCTGCGCCAGGCGCTCGGCGGCTTCGCGGTGCAGCCGCGCACGCCCGACCCCGAGCGGGCCGACCTGCGCGCGGTGCAGGGCCTGCTCGACCATCTGCAAACGGCGCTGGCCGACATCGGCTACCTCGACCCCGCCGCGCCGAAGAAGCTGATGCCGCGCCTGAACCAGCTCTTCAACCGCGCCGGGCTGACGAACGAGGAGGTCCACATCCTGCGCGGCATCGCCCGGCAGATGAGCAAGACCTCGGCGGCGGCAGGTTCCCGCTAGGCCTCCTACACTGGCCCGCCTTTCCTTCCCGGCCACCCCATGTTCCAGCGCCTGCGCGAAGACATCGCCCTCATCCTCGAACGCGACCCGGCCGCCCGGTCGGCGTGGGAGGTGCTGACCTGTTACCCGGGCCTGCACGCGCTGATGTTCCACCGCCGCGCGAACTGGCTGTGGCGCCACGGCTTCAAGTGGCTGGCGCGCTGGCTGTCGCACTGGAGCCGCTGGCTCACCGGCATCGAGATCCATCCCGGCGCGCGCATCGGCCGCAAGGTGTTCATCGACCACGGCATGGGCATCGTCATCGGCGAGATGGCCGAGGTCGGCGAGGGCTGCACCATCTACCAGGGCGTCACGCTGGGCGGCACCTCGCTGGTCAAGGGCGCCAAGCGCCACCCGACGCTGGGGCCGGGCGTCATCGTCGGCGCCAACGCCTGCGTGCTGGGCGGCTTCACGGTCGGCGCGGGCGCGCGCATCGGCTCCGGCGCCGTCGTCACCAAGCCGGTGCCGGCCGGCGCCACGGCCGTGGGCAACCCGGCCCGCATCATCGAGGCCGCCAGCGACCAGCTGCGCGAGGAGGCTGCCGCCCGCATGGGCTTCTCGGCCTACGGCGTGACCCAGGGCGACGACCCGGTGGCGCTGGCCATGCGCGGCCTGATCGACAGCGCCTCCGGCCACGAGCACCAGATCGCGCTGCTGTGGAGCGCCGTCTGCAAGCTCTCCACGCAGCTGGGCCAGCCGGTCGGCGACTGCGTTCCGCATGACGCGCAGCGCGACGAGGCCTTCGACGCCGACGGCATGAACCGCCTGGTGAAGTAAGGCACTTTCCGCGCGCCTGCGTGGCGCGCGATACGGCCTGGGCGCGCCGGCCGTCCCGCAGAATCGCCGGTTCCGGGCCGCCGGCCCGACCTGAGACCGCCCGCCGTGCGCCTGCGTGAGTTCCGACAGCAGCTTTCCGAACGCTGGCGCGCGGCGCCGGGCCTGCTGCTGGCCGCCTGGCTGGCCGCGCTGCCGGCCGGCGCGGCGCCCGAGCCCCGCCAGGACCGGCTGGCCGGCATCGCCTTCCAGCACATCGGCCAGGCGCAGGGCCTGCCCAATGCCATCGCCACCGCGCTGGCCGAGGACGGGCAGGGCTTTCTGTGGATCGGCAGCCCGGGCGGCCTGTCGCGCTGGGACGGCTACCGCTTCCGCGTCTACCAGGCCGACCCGCAGCGCGACGGCGCGCTGCCCGACAACTACGTGCAGGCGCTGCACGGCGACGCGCGCGGCCGGCTGTGGGTGGGCACCGTGTCCGCCGGCCTGCTGCGCCACGACCCGGCCACCGACCGCTTCGTGCGCTACGCCGTCGGCGGCGACGCGGGCCTGAGCCACGTCAGCGTGCGCCAGGTCGTGGATGACGGCGACGGCGGCCTGTGGGTGGTGACCGACGGCGGGCTGGACCGGCTGGACCCGGCCAGCGGCCGCATCGAGCACGCCAGCCGCGGCTGGGCGGCGCCGGCCGGCGCGCAGGTGCGCGTGCTGCTGCGCGACCGGCGCGGCACGCTGTGGCTGGGCAGCGCGGCCGGCCTGTTCCGCCGCGCGCCCGGCGCCGCCGCGCTGCAGGCCGTGCCGCTGCGCGAGGGCGCGGCCGTGCAGCCCGAGATGCTGCGCGAGGACGGCGCCGGCCGCATCTGGGTGGGCACGCTGCAGCACGGCGTGTTCGTGCTGGACCACGAAGGCCGCGCCGCCGCCGCGCCGGTGCGCGAGCAGGCCGCGCCCGACGGCATGGACCTGCTGCAGGGCCAGCAGATCGCCGGCCTGGCGGAGGTGGCGCCGGGCGAGATGTGGGTGGCGACGCTGACCCAGGGCCTGCTGGCCGTGAACCTGGCGCAGGGCCGGACGCAGCGCATCCGCCACGTGCCCGCCTGGCCCATGAGCCTGGCCGACAACGGGCTGCGCGCGCTCTACCGCGACCGCGCCGGCCTGGTCTGGGTGGCGACCAACCGCGGCCTGAGCCGCTACGACCCGCGCCAGAGCGGCGTGCTGACGCGCTTCGGCGTCGTTCCGGACGGCGGCGACGCGCTGGACGCGCGCTTCGTCAGCACCGAGATCAGCTGGATACAGCCCATGCCCGGCGACCGGCTCTGGCTGGGCACGCACAGGAACGGCATCGACATCCTCGACGCGGGCGGCGCCCGCGTCGGCGCCCTGCGGCCCGATCCCGCCCGGCCCGACGGCGCGCTGCCGGGCGACCCGGTGCTGGCGATGGCGCCCGCGCCGGACGGCAGTGTGTTCGTCGGCACCAAACGCGGCCTGTACCGCGTGGACGCCGGCGGCCGGCGCGTCGCCCGCGTGACGCTGGCCGGGCGCGACCCGATGGCCTCCGTCTGGGCGCTGCTGGCCGACGGCGACGCGCTGTGGGTCGGCGGCCAGGCCGACGGCCTGTGGCGGCTGGACCTGCGCAGCGGCCGCGCCGAGGCGGTGGTGCCGGCCGTGCCCGGCCTGAGCGACCGGCGCGTGACCGTGCTGGCGCGCGACGCCCACGCCGACGGCGTGCTGTGGGTGGGCACGCGCTACGGGCTGAACCGCGTCGACCTCGCCCGCCGCAGCGTCACGCAATGGCTGCCCGGGCCGGCGCGCCCGGGCGCGCTGTCGGCCGGCTTCATCACCGCGCTGCTCCACGACGCCGAGGGCCGGCTCTGGGTCGGCAGCTACGGCGGCGGCATCGACGTGCTGCCCGCGCCGGGGCAGGGCGGCGCCGCGCCCCGGCGTCTGGGGATGGCGCAGGGCCTGCCGGACAACACCGTCAACGCGCTGGTGGCGGACCTGCAGGGCCGCATCTGGGCCAGCACCGACAACGGCCTGGCCCGGGTGGACCCGCGCACGCTGGCCGTGCTGGCGCTGCGCCGCGCCGAGGGCGTGGTGTTCCCGACCTACTGGACCGCCGCGGCCGCGCGCACCCGCCGCGGCGAGCTGCTGTTCGGCGGCGCGGGCGGCCTGACGGTGGTGCAGCCCGAGAAGCTGCAGCGCTGGACCTACCGGCCTGCCGTGCTCGTCAGCGGCGTCCTGGTCGGCGGCCGGCCGGTGCCGCTGGACCCGGCCGGCGGCGCGACGCTGACCGTGCCGGCGGCGGCCAACAGCCTGGCGGTGGAGTTCTCGTCCAGCGACTTCTCGGCCCCCGAGCGCAACCGCTATGCCTACCGGCTGGAGGGCTACGACGCCGACTGGGTGGCGGCGGACGCCACGCACCGGGTCGCCACCTACGCCAACCTGCCGCCCGGCGGCTACCGGCTGCGCCTGCGCGCCAGCAACCGCGACGGCCAGTGGGGCGAGCGCGAGCTGGCGCTGCCGGTGCGCGTGCTGCCGGCCTGGCACCAGACCTGGGCCTTCCGCGCCGCCGCCGCGGCCGGGCTGACGCTGCTGGCGGTGGCCGCGGTGCGCATGCGCACGCGGCTGCTGCGCCAGCGCCAGCGCGAGCTGGAGGTCAAGGTGCGGCAGCGCACCGCCGAGCTGGAGGCGCTGCACCGCACGCTGGAGGCGAAGTCCGCCGAGCTGCAGGCCAGCAGCGTCACCGACCCGCTGACCGGCCTGCACAACCGCCGCTTCCTGGCCGAGCACATCGAGCACGACCTCGCCGCCAGCCAGCGGCGCGCGCAGGAGGCGCGCGCCGCGGGCGGGCAGCCGCTGGACACGGACAACGTCTTCCTGCTGCTCGACGTGGACGCCTTCAAGCGCATCAACGACCGCCACGGCCACGCGGCGGGCGACGCGGTGCTGGTGGCGTTCGGCGCGCGGCTGCGCGCGGTGCTGCGCGAGAGCGACTACCTGGTGCGCTGGGGCGGCGAGGAGTTCCTGGCCGTGGCCCGCGACACCGACCGCGAGCGCGCCGCCGAGCTGGCCGAGCGCATGCGCGCCGCGATCGCCGCCACGCCGTTCCGGCTGGCCGACGGCAGCCAGCTCGCCGTCACCTGCTCCATCGGCTTCGCCTGCGTGCCCTTCGACCCGGAGCGCCCGCAGGCGCGCAGCTGGCAGCAGGTGGTGAACCTGGCGGACCGCGGGCTGTACGCCGCCAAGCGCGCGGGCCGCAACGCCTGGGTGGGCGTGCATGCCGGCGGCCCGCAAGGGGTGGGCGGCCTGGGACTGAGCAGCAACCGCCCGCTGGAGGCCGTGGCCGCCGCGCTGGCGGAGCCGGGCGCGCTGGTCGCTTAGGCCCGGGGCGGGCGCTGCGCGCTCTTGGGCCGGAAGGCCGGGCAGACCTCGGCGCGGGTCTCCAGGTAGGGGCCGCCGATCAGGTCCAGGCAATAGGGCACGGCCGCGAAGATGCCGCTGGCCTGCGGGTGGCCGGCCAGCGTCTCGGCGATGGCCTTGGGCTGGCCCGGCAGGTTGATGATGAGCGTCCGGCCGCGGATGACGGCCACCTGGCGCGACAGCAGGGCCGTCGGCACGAAGTGCAGCGAGATTTGCCGCATCTGCTCGCCGAAGCCGGGCATCACCCGGTCGGCCACGGCCAGCGTGGCCTCGGGCGTCACGTCGCGCGGCGCGGGGCCGGTGCCGCCGGTGGTCAGCACGAGGTCGCAGCGCGCCGTGTCCACCAGCTCGACGAGCGCGGCCGAGATGCCGGCCTGTTCGTCCGGGATCAGGCGCGGCACGAATTCGACGGGGTTGAGCAGCGCGGCCGTCAGCCAGTCCTGCAGCGCGGGCAGGCCGCGGTCCTCGTAGGCGCCGCTGGACGCGCGGTCGCTGATGGAGACGATGCCGATGCGCACCGCGTCGGGCTCATGCATCGCCGGCCGCCTCGCTCGCCTTGATGAACTGGAACAGCTCGCGGAAGGCGCGGCCGCTGCGCTTCTCCGGCACGTTGGCCGCGTCCTTGCGCGCCGCGCGCACGAGGCTGCGCAGCTGCTGGATGTCCACGCCCTCGTGCTCGGCGAGGAAGGCCTGCAGCGCCGCGTCGTCCGCCAGCAGGCGCTCGCGCCAGCGCTCGGACTGGTGCAGCTTCAGGCTGTCCTGCGCGTGGCCGAGCTTGAACGCGGCGACCGCCTCGCGCACCGGCTCGGGGTCGATCTTGCGCATCAGCTTGCCGATGTACTGCATCTGCCGGCGCCGGCCCTCGAAGTTGGTGATCTTTTTGCAGGCCCGCAGCGCGTCGCCGAGGATCTCGGGCAGCGCCAGCGGCTCCCAGCGGCTCTCGGGCAGGGCCAGCAGCTCTTCGCCGAGCTTCTGCAGCGCGGTCATGTCGCGCTTCATCTGGGATTTGCTGGGGCGGTCGAAGTCGTCGTCGGCTTCGAGTTCGGGGGTGTTTTCTTGCATCTCTGGCCGTGTCGAGGCGGGTTCTATGATTGTCGCCCACTCGAATTCAGCGCCCTTCATGTCCCAAGCCCAAGACGGTTTCGCCTACAGCCCCGAGCAGTTCCAGCAGTGGATCGAAGACGCGCTTGCCGAAGCGAAGCGGCTGGGCGCCAGCGATGCGGGGGCCGAGGTGTCGGAGGGCTGCGGGCTGTCGGTGTCGGCGCGGCTGGGCAGGCTGGAGAACGTCGAGCGCAACCGCGACAATTCGCTCGGCATCTCGGTCTACCTGGGCCAGCGGCGCGGCAACGCGAGCACCTCGGACTTCTCGCCGCAGGCCATCCGCGACACGGTGCGCGCCGCCTACGACATCGCCCGCTTCACCGCCGAGGACGAATTCGCCGGCCTGCCCGACGCGGCCGACCTGGCGCTGGACGCCGCCGCCCGCCCCGAGCTGGACCTGTTCCACCCCTGGGCCGTGGACGCCGCCGGGGCCGCCGAGATCGCGCTGCGCTGCGAAGCCGCCGCGTTCGCCGTGGACCGGCGCATCACGAACAGCGAGGGCGCGGCCGTGTCGGCGCAGCAGTCGCATTTCTGGATGGGCAACACGCGCGGCTTCCGCGGCGGCTACGCCAGCTCGCGGCACTCGCTGTCGGTCGCGCCGATCGCCGGGCGCGGCGCCGGCATGCAGCGCGACGCCTGGTACAGCTCCATGCGCGACGCGGCCGACCTGGCCTCGGCCGAGGCCGTGGGCCGCTACGCCGCCGAGCGCGCGCTGTCGCGCCTGAAGGCGCGCAAGGTCGCCACCGCCGAAGTGCCGGTGCTGTTCGAGAGCACCGTCGCGATCGGCCTGCTGGGCGCGCTGGTGCAGGCCACCAGCGGCGGCGCGCTGTACCGGCGCACCAGCTTCCTGCTCGACAGCCTGGGCCAGCCGGTCGTGGCGCCGCACATCGACATCTCGGAAGACCCGCACGTGCGCAAGGGCAAGGGCAGCTCGCCGTTCGACGACGAGGGCGTCGCCACGCGCGCGCGCAGCGTCGTGCAGGGCGGCGTGCTGCAGGGCTATTTCCTGTCCAGCTACTCGGCGCGCAAGCTGGGCATGAAGACCACCGGCCATGCCGGCGGCTCGCACAACCTGCGCATGAGCAGCCGCGCCACCGCGCCCGGCGACGACCTGGCGACCCTGGTGCGCCGCCTCGGCCGTGGCCTGCTGGTCACCGAGCTGATGGGGCAGGGCGTGAACTACGTGACCGGCGACTACTCGCGCGGCGCCAGCGGCTACTGGGTCGAGAACGGCGAGATCGCCTTCCCGGTTCATGAAGTGACCATTGCCGGCAACCTGAAGGACATGCTGCACAACATCGTCGGCATCGGCGCGGACGAGTACACCATGGGCACCAAGACCGTCGGCTCCGTGCTGCTCACCGGCATGAAGCTGGCCGGCAACTGAGCGCCGCCGACCTATCATCCGCACCCGGTTCCACGGAACCCACCCACACACTAGGAGCACTTCGAGATGACCACTCGCACCCTCAGGCCGCTGGCCTTCGCCGCGTTCATCGCGCTGGGCGGCGCGGCCCAGGCCGCAGACATCAAGCTGGGCGTGGCGGAGGCCCTGTCGGGCGGCGCGGCGCAGTACGGCGTCAGCATCCGCAACGGCTTCCAGCTCGCGGCCAACGAGATCAACGCGGCCGGCGGCATCAACGGCAACAAGCTGGTGCTGGTGGTCGAGGACGAGCAGGGCAAGAAGGAGGAGGCGATCAACGCCTTCAAGAAGCTGATCTTCCAGGACAAGGTGCTGATGCTGTTCGGCCCCACGCTGTCCAACTCGGCGCAGGCGGCCGACCCGATCGCCCAGGCCGCCAAGACCGTCGTCTTCGGCACCTCCAACACGGCCGACGGCATCACCTCCATCGGCGACCACGTGTTCCGCAACTCCGTCACCGAGGCCGACGTGCTGCCGGTGACGCTGTCCACCGCCGTCAAGAAGCTGGGCATCAAGAAGGTCGCCGTGCTCTACGGCAACGACGACGTGTTCACGAAGAGCGGCTACGACAACTTCAAGAAGGCACTGGAGGCGCAGAAGATCGCCGTCACGACGACCGAGACCTTCGCCAAGGGCGACGTGGACTTCAAGGCCCAGCTGACCAAGATCAAGGCCGGCAACCCGGACGCGCTGGTGCTGTCCGCGCTGATCGCCGAGGGCGCGCCCGTCATGGTGCAGGCCCGCCAGCTCGGCCTGAACGTGCCGGTCATCGGCGGCAACGGCATGAACTCGGTCAAGGTGTTCGAGCTGGCCAAGGGCGCGTCCAACGGGCTGTGGGTCGGCAGCCCCTGGTCCATCGAGAACCAGACCAAGGAGAACGGCGCCTTCATCGTCGCGTACACCAAGCAGTACAAGGCCGCGCCCGACCAGTTCGCCGCGCAGGCCTATGACGCGATGTACATCACCGCCCAGGCGCTGAAGAAGCTCAAGCTCACCGGCGACGTCGCCAAGGACCGCGCCGCGCTGCGCAACGCGCTGCCCGACGTGAAGTGGGCCGGCGTGACCGGCGGCTTCGCTTTCCGCCGCGCGCTGGACAAGGCCGGCAAGCCCGCCGGCTACGACGCCCACCAGACCGCCATCGTCAGCGTGACCAAGGATGGCCGCTACGCGATCGAGAAATAAGGCGTGCTGGAACAGCAGCTCTTCAACGCGCTCTCGCTCGGCAGCGTCTATGCGCTGTTCGCCCTCGGCTTCACGCTGGTGTTCGGCGTGCTGGGCGTGGTCAACCTGTCGCACGGCGCGGTCTTCATGGTGGGCGCCTACGCGGCGCTGCAGGCCGTCCTGCGGCTGAACCTGCCGCTGGCCGGCGCGCTGGCCGTGGCCTTCCTGGCGTCGGGGCTGCTGGGCCTGCTGATCGACCAGCTCGTGCTGCGGCCGCTGCGCGCGCGCAATGCGCCACACCTGATCCCGATGATCGCGACCATCGGCCTGGCGATCGCGCTGAACAGCCTGGCCCAGGGCCTGTTCGGCGCGGAGAACCTGCGCTTCCCGGCCGAGGTGCTGCCGCACGACACGCTGACCGTCGCCGGCCTGCACGTGACGGTGCTGGAGCTGGGCATCATCGCGCTGTCCTTCGGCCTGATGGCCGTGCTGCTGCTGGTGCTGCGCGGCACGCAGCTCGGCCGCGCGTTGCGCGCCATCGCCGAAAGCCCGAAGGCGGCGGCGCTGCTGGGCATCAACGTCGGCGGCCTGTTCATGCTGACCAGCTTTTTCGCGGCCGGCCTGGGCGGCGTGGCCGGCGTGCTGATCGGGCTCTATTCCAATGCGCTGTTCCCGCTGATGGGCCAGCCCATCCTGCACAAGGGCATCGCCGTCATCATCCTCGGCGGCATGGGCGACATCCGCGGCGCGATGCTGGCGGGGCTGTTCCTCGGCTTCGCCGAGGTGCTGTCAGTGGCCTACATCGGCTCGACGATGCGCGACGCGGTGGGCTTCGGCCTGCTGTTCGCCGTGCTGCTGCTGCGGCCCAAAGGGCTGTTCGGCACCACCAACGAACGGAAGGTATGAGGCCCCTCGTCCAAGGCGTACCTTGGCCGGTCCCCCGCGGGGACGGCGATGCTTGCCGGATCGACCGGCAAGCACATCGCCATGACGGGCCGGCTTGGGAGCGGCCCGGCGCTCGGCCCGCGTGGAACCCATGAAATGACAGAGAGTTTCGAGAGCTTCTGGGCCGTCTACAGCAACCTGGTGCTGACGCTGGGCACCAACGCGCTGCTGGCGCTGTCCATCTACCTGACGCTGTCCTGCGGCATGCTGGCGATGGCGAACGCCGCCTTCATGGGCATCGGCGCCTACACGGCGGCGCTGCTGACGATGAATGCCGGCGCGCCGTTCCCGGTGGCGCTGGCCGGCGGCATGGCCGCGCCCGCGCTGGTGGCGCTGCTGATCGGCGGGCCGACGCTGCGGCTCTCCGGCGTCTACCTGGCGATGGCGACGCTGGCCTTCGGCGAGGTGGTGCGCATCTTCATCCTCAACACCGAGGACTGGACCGGCGGCGCGCTGGGCCTGAACGGCATCCCGCCGTCCACCGCGTGGTGGCACGTCGCGCTGGCGCTGGTGCTGGCCTGCGCGGTGCTGGCGCTGCTGCGGCGCTCCAAGGTGGGCCGCGCCTTCGAGGCCATCAAGCTCGACGAGACGGCGGCCGGCCTGATGGGCATCGCCGTCAACGCGCACAAGATGCTCGCCTTCGTGCTCGGCGCGATGCTGGCCGGCCTGGCCGGCGCGCTGAACGCGCACCTGACCTTCTTCATCGGCCCGAACGAATACGGCTTCGACCGCGGCGTCGAGATCCTGACCATGACCATCCTCGGCGGCATCAACGGCCTGATGGGGCCGGTCTCGGGCGCCGTCATCCTGACGCTGCTGCCCGAGCTGCTGCGCGGCCTGGCGGACTTCCGCAACGTGTTCAACGGGCTGATCCTGGTGGCCATCGTGCTGTTCCTGCCGCGCGGCCTGTGGGACCCGGCGCGCGTGCGCGCGCTGTTCGGGAAGCGCTGACATGCTGACGCTGCAATCCGTCTCGCGCCACTTCGGCGGCCTCAAGGTGCTGCAGGACGTCAGCTTCGACGTGCCGGCCGGCGGCATCTTCGGCCTGATCGGCCCCAACGGCGCCGGCAAGACCACCGTGGTCAACCTCATCACCGGCCTGCTGCCGCCGACCTCGGGCGACATCCTGTTCGACGGCGCCAGCCTGGTCGGCCGCCCGCCGCACAGGATCACCACGGGCGGCATCGCGCGCACCTTCCAGAACATCCGCGTGTTCAAGGAGATGACGCTGCTGGAGAACGTCATCGTCGGCATGCACGGCCGGCTGGCCTACGGCCCGGCCGGGCTGCTGCTGCGGCTGCCGTCCTTCCGCGCCGCCGAGCGCGCCGCGCGCGAGCGCGCCCGCGAGCTGCTGTCGTGGATGAAGCTCGACCACAAGGCCGACGACATCGCCGACAACCTCAGCTACGGCGAGCAGCGCAAGCTCGAGCTCGCCCGCGCGCTGGCCACCGAGCCCAAGCTGCTGCTGCTGGACGAACCCGTGGCCGGCATGAACGGCGCCGAGAAGACCGAGCTGATGGCCGAGATCCGCAACATCCAGGCGCGCGGCTACACCATCTTCATGATCGAACACGACATGCGCTTCGTGATGGGCCTGTGCGAGCACATCGCGGTGCTGAACTTCGGCCGCATCATTGCCCAGGGCGGGCCGGACGCGGTGCGCAACGACCCGCAGGTCATCGAGGCTTACCTGGGGCGCGACGACGATGAATGAACCGCTGCTGAGCGTCGCCGGGCTGGCGGTCAACTACGGCCACGTCGAGGCCGTGCGCGGCATCGACTTCGAGCTCGCGGCCGGCGAGATCACGACGCTGGTGGGCGCCAACGGCGCGGGCAAGTCGACGACGCTGATGGCGCTGTCCGGCCTCGTGAAGAAGGCGGCCGGGCGCGTGCGCTTCGATGGGCAGGACATCACCGCGCTGGCGCCGCACCGCATCGTCGCCGGCGGCCTGGTGCAGGTGGCCGAGGGCCGCGCCACGCTGACCAGCCTGAGCGTGCGCGAGAACCTGGAGCTCGGCGCCTACACGCGCCGCGACGGCGCGGCCGCCCGCGCGCGCGACCTCGACCGCATCTACGCGCTGTTCCCGCGCCTGGCCGAGCGCGCCGGGCAGATGGCCGGCAGCCTGTCCGGCGGCGAGCAGCAGATGCTGGCCATCGGCCGCGCGCTGATGGCCCGGCCGCGGCTGCTGCTGCTGGACGAACCGTCCATGGGCCTGGCGCCCCTGATCGTGCAGGACATCTTCCGCACGCTGAAGGCCGTCAACGCCGAGGGGCTGACGATCTTCCTCGTCGAGCAGAACGTGAAGCAGGCGCTCAAGCTCGCGCAGCGCGCCTATGTGCTGGAGAACGGCCGTATCGTGCTGCAGGGCAGCGGCGCCGAACTGCTGGGCGACCCGCGCGTGCAGGCCGCCTACCTGGGTCACTGATCGAGCTGCTGCGCCTGCAGGAACAGCCGCGTCGAGCGCGCACCCGAGCGGCAGAAGCACAGCAGCGGGCGCGGCAGCTCTTCCAGCAGCCGGGCGAACGCCGCGATCTCCTCGGGCGACTGGTAGCCGCCGGCCACCGGCAGGTGGCGGTATTGCAGGCCGGCGGCCTGCGCCGCCGCCTGGATCTCGGCGGAGGTCGGTTGGTCCGGGCCGTGCTCGAAGTCGGGCCGGTTGTTGACGACGCTCTTGAAGCCCAGGGCCGCGGCTTCGGCCATGGCGTCGGGCGTGAGTTGCGGCGCGGCGCAGATGTCGGGCGCGATCGCTTGCAGGGGCAGGCTCATGGCGGCTCCTTACTTGGCCAGCGCGGCCTTGACGGCGGCCGACACGGTGCTCATCTCGGCCGCATTGCCCAGCGCCGCCTTGGCGGCGGCCATGACCCGGCCCATGTCGCCCGGGCCGCTGGCGCCCAGCTCGGCGACCAGGGCGGCGACCTTCTCCGCCACCGCCTCGGCGCTCATGCGCTCGGGCAGGTAGACCTGCAGCACCGCCAACTCGGCGCTTTCCTTGGCGACCAGGTCGTCCCGGCCGGCGGCGGCGAACTGGCTGATGGAGTCCTTGCGCTGCTTGATGAGCTTGTCGACGATGGCGACGAGGGCGGTGTCGTCGACGGTGATGCGCTCGTCCACTTCCTTCTGCTTGACGGCGGCCAGCAGGCCGCGGATGGCCAGCAGGCGGTCGGCGTCCTTGGCGCGCATCGCGGCCTTCATGTCTTCGGTGATGCGGTCTTTCAGGCTCATGGGAGTCTCCGGTTCAAAAAGACAAAAACCCGCGACAGCGTCCTGTGGCGGGTTTTGGAGTTCACCGGAACGCGGGGTTCCGGGTCGCGTCAGAGCCGATCAGTACAGCTTCTTGGGCAGCTGCATGCTGCGCACGCGCTTGTAGTGGCGCTTGACGGCGGCGGCCTTCTTGCGCTTGCGCTCGGCGGTGGGCTTCTCGTAGAACTCGCGGGCGCGCAGTTCGGTCAGCAGGCCCAGCTTTTCGATGGTGCGCTTGAAACGGCGCAGGGCGACGTCGAACGGCTCGTTTTCCTTGACGCGGATGGTGGTCATGTATGTCCTTCAGAATGCGCTCGGTGTTCGCGGCTGGGTTGCAGCAGCAGGTTCCGGATTGCTGCCTGGTCCAGGCTTGCGAATCGACGCGCGGGGGTTTGCCAGCAAAGCCGAGGATTGTAGCCGGGAAATCAAGGGCTTGCCAAGATTTGCCCGGGCTGTGCCTCGGCGGCGGCCAGCGCCTCGGCGCAGGCCGCCGCGCTGGCCCAGGCCCACTGGAAGTTGTAGCCGCCCAGCCAGCCGGTCACGTCCACCACCTCGCCGATGAAATGCAGGCCCGGCACGCGCCGGCTCTCCAGCGTCTGCGAGCTCAGCTCCCGGGTGCTGACGCCGCCGCGCATGACCTCGGCCTTGCGCCAGCCCTCGTCGCCGCTGGGCAGCAACTGCCACTCGTGCACGCTGCGGCCCAGCCGCTGCAGGTCGGCATCGCGGCAATCGGGCAGCGGCCGCGCGGCGTCCAGCCCGGCACGTTCCAGCCAGGCGGCGGCCAGGCGCTGTGGCAGCCGGGCGGCGAACTCGTTGCCCAGTTGCCGCCGGGACGCGGCCTTGGCCGCCACCAGCGCCTCGTCCAGCCGCTGGCCGGGCGCCAGGTCGATCCGCAGCGGCTGGCCGTCCGTGCGGTGGCTGGAGATCTGCAGGATCGCCGGGCCGCTGAGGCCGCGGTGCGTGAACAGCAGGTCCTCCAGGAAGCGCACGCGCGCCTTGCCGCTGCCGACGCCGACCTCCACCGGCAGCGACAGCCCGGCCAGCGCCGCGAACGGCGCCCAGGTGTCGGCATCGAAGGTCAGCGGCACCAGCGCCGGCCGGGGCGCGACGACGGCATGGCCCAGCCGGGCCGCGAGGCGCAGCCCCCAGTCGCTGGCGCCGATCTTGGGCACCGGCAGGCCGCCGGTCGCCACGACGACGCGCGGCGCGCGCACCGGACCCTGGCTGGTGTCCAGCTCGAAGCCGCCGCCCGGCAGCGGGCGCAGGTCCGCTACCGTGCAGGGCTGCCAGCGCGTCACGCCGCCGACCTCGCATTCCGCCAGCAGCATTCGGATGATCTGCTCGCTGCTGCCGTCGCAGAACAGCTGGCCCTTGTGCTTTTCGTGGAAGGCGATGCCGTGGCGTTGCACGAGCCGGATGAAGTCCTGGGGCGTGTAGCGCGCCAGCGCCGAGCGGCAGAAGGCCGGGTTCTCGGACAGGAAGTTCGCCGGTCCCACCTCGCGGTTCGTGAAATTGCAGCGCCCGCCGCCGGAGATCCGGATCTTCTCGGCGATGCGCGGCGCGTGGTCGATGAGCAGCACGCGCCGGCCGCGCTGGCCCGCCCGGCCGGCGCAGAACAGGCCCGCCGCGCCCGCGCCCACCACCACCGCATCGAAGTCCTGCATACGTCTCCCGTGAAATGGGGCCGCATTGTCGGGGGCGCGGGGGGTGAAATTCGTTACGATTGGCGCCATGCGAGCCCGGGAGCCTTCTAGGGGGGAGGCCCGATTCGTGGGGTGACCCCGCCTTGCGAGCCCTGTTGGCGGCCCACTACAGTCCCGCGACTCGCCGACGCCGACGGCGTGACTCGCACCAGAACGATTTCATGGACATGACCGCAGATACCACCGCGATGCAGCCGGAATCCGGCAGCTTGGCGCATTGGCTCGCCGGTCATGCGGAACTGGGCGGCGCGACGCTGGCCGGCCTGGTGTCGCTGATCGAGCCGCTGGGCAGCCAGGCGGCCATCAAGTCCGTGGCGAACGGGCGCTATGTCTTCGCCAGCGCCGGCCTCGCGCAGATGTTCGAGCGCGACGCGGTCGTGGACCGCACCGATGCCGAGCTGCTCAAGCCCGAGGAGACGACCGCGCTGCGGCGCGTCGAGCAGACGGTGATGGCGCAGCGCTACCCGGTGACCAGCGAACACAAGCTGGAGATCGGCGGCCGCCGCCGCGAGTTCAGCGTGACGCGGCTGGCGCTCGGGTCGGAGTTCGTGCTGTCCGTCTGGCACGAGCGCACCGAGGAACGCCAGCGCGAGTCGCAGCTGCAGCGGGCGCTGGCGCAGATCGAGCAGCAGCAGGGCGCGATCGAGCAGATCCGCCGCGAGCTGCAGCAGGGCTCCGGCCGGGACGACGTCTCGGGCCTCTACATGCGCCCGCAGTTCGACGACCAGCTGCTGCGCGAGATCGACCTGTCGTCCCGCGAGCACCGCGAGTTCGCGCTGGTCATCATCGCGCTGGACGCCTCGCCCGCGATGGCCGGCCTCGGCGACGATGCCCAGTTGCGCCTGCTCGAAGGCATGGGCCGCATGCTGCGCGCCAACACGCGGGCGATGGACTCGGCCTGCCGCATCGGCGCGCAGCGCTTCGCGGTGCTGCTGTCCGGCGTGGGCCTGGCGACCGCGCATGCGCGCATGGAGCAGCTGCGCCGCCAGTGCGCGGCGCAGATCGTCGTGCTGAACGGGCAGGACCTGGGCCTGTCCGTCTCGATGGGCGTGTCCAGCTTCCCGCACACGGCATCGCGCCAGGAAGAGTTGCTGACGGCCAGCGAGGCCGCCGTGCACGAAGCCCAGCGCCGCGGCGGCAACCAGGTGGTGCTGGCGTCGATCGCCTTCGGCTGACCGGGTCCGCTCAGGCGGCGTGCAGCCGCCTCAGCACGGCCTGCCATTCGGCCGGCGTCACCGGCGTGATGGACAGCCGGCTGCTGCGCTCCAGCACGCGCATGGACGCGAGTTCCGGCGCTTCGCGCATCTCCTTCAGGCTCAGCAGCCGCGTCGTCTCGCGCCAGCGCACGTCCACGTGCACCCAGCGCGGCGCGTCGGGCCTGGACTTGGCGTCGTGGTAGGGGCTGGCGGGGTCGAACTGCGTCGCGTCGGGGTAGGGCGCGCTGCAGACCTCGGCGAGCCCGGCGATGCCCGGCTCGGCGCAGGACGAGTGATAGAACAGCACGCCGTCGCCGGGCCGCATGCCGTCGCGCATGAAGTTGCGGGCCTGGTAGTTGCGCACGCCGGTCCAGGGGAGGGTGCCGGCGCGCTGCAGGTCGAGGATGGAGGCCTCGTCGGGCTCGGACTTCATCAGCCAGTAGTTCATGGGCCGATGCTAGGGGAGAAGAAGGTGTCCACCGCGATCCGCAAGGCCGAGATCCTGAACACCCAGGGGTAATCAGGTGGGCGAGGTCAGCCGGACTTCGGGTTCATCTGACGCGAGACGATCACGCCCGTCCGGCATGTTCCAAGCCCTTGCTCGCAAGAGCATCGGATGAAGGAAATAAAGCCCCGGGGAAAGCGATGGACGGGGCGGATTTTAAGCCGTCAAAGCAGTTGCCCGTCGTGCCCAAGCGCTTCATCCAGGCGCTTGATCAGGGCGTCGTCCACGTCGGCCTCGGGCGCGGGCGTTTCGCGCGGGGCGCCGGCCAGTTGGTAGGCCAGGTTCAGCGCGGCCAGCACGGCGATGCGCTCGCGCGCCTTGACCTTGCCGGCGTCGCGGATGGCGCTCATCTCGCGGTCCACGTGGGCGACGGCGGCGGCCAGCGCGGCTTCGCCGCCCTCGGGGCAGCCGAGCAGATAGCTCTGGCCCATGATGGTCACTTCCATCTGCTTCACGGCTGCTCCTCCGGGGGGGCGGCGTCGGCGGGCAGGCGCTCCAGCAGCGCATCCACGCGGGCGCGGGCGGCGCTCAGGCGCGAGCGCAGGCTGTCGCGCTCCTGGGTGATGGCGTTGAGCTGCACCTGCAGCAGCAGGTTGGTGCGCAGGATTTCGTCGTGCCGCACGAGCAGGCGCTCGACGCGGTCGGTCAGGTCGGTCAGGCTGGCCATGCAGGGGCTCGTGATCAGGCGGGCGCCGATTTTAAGTGGCGGCTGTGGTCGCACTCGGCGCTGACGGCGCAGGCGCCGCACAGCGGCTTGCGCGCCTGGCAGACGTAGCGGCCGTGCAGGATCAGCCAGTGGTGCGCGTCCACCATGTAGGCGGGCGGGATGCGCTTCAGCAGCCCGAGTTCGACGGCCAGCGGCGTCTTGCCCGGCGCCAGGCCGGTGCGGTTGCTGACGCGGAAGATGTGCGTGTCCACGGCCATCGTCGGCTCGCCGAAGGCGACGTTGAGCACGACGTTGGCCGTCTTGCGGCCCACGCCGGGCAGCGCCTCCAGCGCCTCGCGCGAGCGCGGCACCTCGCCGCCGTGCAGCTCGATCAGCATCCGGCAGGTCTGCAGCAGATGCCGGGCCTTGCTGCGGTACAGGCCGATGGTCTTGATGTGGCTTTCCAGCCCTTCGGTGCCGAGCGCCAGGATCTGCGCCGGCGTGTTGGCGACGGCGAACAGGCGCCGGGTGGCCTTGTTGACGCCGACGTCGGTGGCCTGGGCGGACAGCAGCACGGCCGTCAGCAGCTCGAACACGCTGGCGAACTCCAGTTCGGTCTGCGGCGCCGGGTTGGCGGCCTTCAGCGTGGCGAAGAAGCGTTCGACCTGGGCGGCGTCCATGGCGGATTTCTCTCAGCCGCGCCGGGCGCGCGCGCGGGCCAGCGCGGCCTCGATGGCGGCGCGCTTGCGGTCGAGTTGCGCGGGATCGGTGATGGCGGACGCGGCCGGCAGGTCGGCCAGCTTGGCCTCGGCCTTGGCGGTCAGGCGGGCGTCGTTCTCCTCGGCCTCGCGGCGGCGCCGGAACTGGCGGAACAGGTAGCGCTCGCGGGCCTGGTCGGCCTGCGGCTGGCTCCAGGCGGCCCAGCCGGTGGCGGTGGTCACCTCGGGCAGGGTGATGCAGTCCACCGGGCAGGCGGGCACGCACAGCTCGCAGCCGGTGCATTGCGCGGCGACGACGACGTGCATGGCCTTGGGCGCGCCGACGATGCAGTCCGCCGGGCAGGCCTTGATGCACAGCGTGCAGCCTATGCACCAGGCTTCGTCGATGACGGCGACACCGCGCGTGGCCTCGATGCCGTTGGCGGGGTTCAGCGGCCGCGCGGGGCGGCCGGTGAGGGCGGCCAGCCGGGCCACGCCCTCGGCGCCGCCGGGCGGGCACTGGTTGATGTCGGCCTCACCCGCGGCGACGGCATCGGCGTAGCCGCGGC
Source organism: Roseateles sp. (assembly GCF_047654785.1). Classification (GTDB taxonomy): domain Bacteria; phylum Pseudomonadota; class Gammaproteobacteria; order Burkholderiales; family Burkholderiaceae_C; genus Pelomonas. The sequence continues at coordinate 1,516,222 of NZ_JASGKQ010000003.1, read as the reverse complement.
AGTCCGGGTAGCCGCAGCGGGTGCATTGGGTTTGCGGCAGCGCGGCGTCGATCAGGGCCGCGAGGCTCACGCCGCCTTCTTGGCGGGGCGCTTGGCGGCGGGCCTGGCGGCCGGCGCCGCGGCGGCGGGCGCGGGCGCCAGCACGGGCGCGGCCTCGTACTTGGCGATGAAGTCGCGCACCTGCGGGTAGACGTTCTCGCGCCAGCGGCGGCCGGAGAAGATGCCGTAGTGGCCGGCGCCCTTGGCTTCGTAGTGCGCCTGGTGCTCCTTGGGGATGCTGGCGCACAGGTCGTGCGCGGCGCGGGTCTGGCCGGCGCCGGAGATGTCGTCCAGCTCGCCTTCGACGGTCAGCAGCGCGCTGGCGGTGATGTCCTGCGGGCGCACGGTCTGGCCGTCGACGACCCAGGTGCCGTTGACCAGCGCGAAGTCCTGGAACACCGTCTTGATGGTGTCCAGGTAGTACTCGGCGGGCATGTCCAGCACGGCGTTGTATTCGTCGTAGAACTGGCGGTGGGCGTCGGCGCTGTCGTCGTCGCCGCGCACCAGGTCGAGGAAGTAGTCGTAGTGCGAGGTGACGTGGCGGTCCGGGTTCATCGCCACGAAGCCGGTGTGCTGCAGGAAGCCGGGGTAGACCTCGCGGCCGGCACCGGGGAAGTTGGTCGGCACGCGGTAGATGACGTTGTTCTCGAACCAGCTGAAGCTGCGGTTCATCGCCAGGTTGTTGACGGCCGTCGGGCTCTTGCGGGCGTCGATGGGGCCGCCCATCATGGTCATGCTGCGCGGCGTGGCCTCGCCCTGGGTGGCCATCAGCGAGATCGCGGCCAGCACCGGCACGGTGGGCTGGCAGACGGAGATGACGTGGCAGCTGTCGGCACCGACGTGGCGGATGAACTCCTGCACGTAGCGGATGTAGTCGTCCAGGTGGAAAGGCCCGACTTCCGCAGGCACCATGCGGGCGTCGGTCCAGTCGGTGATGAAGACCTTGTGATCCTTCAGCAGCTGCTTGACGGTGTCGCGCAGCAGCGTGCTGTGGTGGCCGGACAGCGGCGCGACGACCAGCACCGTGGGCTGGGTCTTCATCTTGGCCAGCACGGCCGGGTTGTCGGTGAAGCGCTTGAAGCGCAGCAGCCGGCAGAAGGGCTTCTCCAGCGGCACCAGCTCCTGCACGGCGACCTCGACGCCGTCGACCGGGACGGTGCGGATGTCGAACTCGGGCTTCTCGTAGTCCTTGGCCAGCCGGTGCATCAGGTCCAGGCCGGCGGACATGCGCTGCGACAGCGGCGTGTGGGCGAAGGGCGACAGCGGGTGGCTGTAGAGCTTGGCCGACGCGGCGGCGAACTCGGAGAACGGGCTGAGCAGGGCGCGCTGGGTTTCGAAGAGCTGATACAGCATGGCAAACCTTGGACGAGGGCCGTGGAAAGGGTAGCGATGGTGCCAGAAAACGCTTTCGCCGTTGTGCGCCGCAGCATCCGCGGTGCGGCGCGGAGGCGGCCGAAACCGCCAATCCTGCGCATTCGGTAGGCGTTTCCCGGGGGGCGGTCAGCCCTGCAGCACGGCCGCCATGCCGGCGGCCACGGCGGGCAGGTTGCCCTCGTTCAGCGCCGCCATGCAGAGGCGGCCGGAGTCCAGGCCGTAGATGCCGAACTCGCTGCGCAGGCGCTGCATCTGGGCGACGCTCAGGCCGGAGTAGCTGAACATGCCGAGCTGTTCGGTGACGAAGGACAGGTCCCGCGTGACGCCCGCGGCCTGCAGCGCCGCGACCAGCGCGCCGCGCATGGCCTTGATGCGCACGCGCATGCCGGCCAGCTCCTGCTCCCACAGCGCGCGCAGGCCGTCGTCGCCCAGCACCTGGGCCACCACCTGGGCGCCGTGCGTCGGCGGGTTGGAGTAGTTGGTGCGGATCATGATCTTCAGCTGCGACAGCACGCGCGCGGCCTCCTCGTCGCTGCCGCAGACGACGCTCAGCGCGCCGACGCGCTCGCCGTACAGCGAGAAGCTCTTGGAGAAGCTGGTGGACACGAAGAAGCCCACGCCCGCGGCCAGGAACTGGCGCACCGCCTCGCCGTCTTCCTGCAGGCCGAAGCCGAAGCCCTGGTAGGCCATGTCCAGGAAGGGCGTCAGGCCCCGGGCCTTGACGGCGGCCACCACCTCGGCCCATTGGGCGGCGCTGAGGTCGTAGCCGGTCGGGTTGTGGCAGCAGGCGTGCAGTACGACGATGGTGCCGGCCGGCGCGGCGTTCAGCGCGGCCAGCATGCCGGCGAAGTTCAGGCCCTTGGCGTCGGCGTCGTAGTAGGGGTAGGTTCCGACCGTGAAGCCGGCCTGCGTGAACAGCGCGCGGTGGTTCTCCCAGCTCGGGTCGGAGATCAGCACGGTGGCGCCGGGGCTGAGGTGCTTCAGGAAGTCCGCGCCGACCTTGAGCGCGCCGGTGCCGCCCAGCGCCTGCACGGTGGCGACGTGCTTCAGCTCGCTGCCGAAGACGAGCTTCTGCACGGCCTTGTCGTAGGCGGCGATGCCGTCGATGGGCAGGTAGCCGCGCGGCTTGGGGGCGGCGGCCATGGCCTTCTCGGCCTCCTGCACGCACTTCAGCAGCGGCAGCTTGCCGTTCTCGTCGTAGTAGACGCCGACGCCGAGGTTGACCTTGCCCGGGCGGGTGTCGGCGTTGAACTGCTCGTTCAGGCCGAGGATGGGGTCACGGGGAGCCAGGGCGACGTCGGCGAACAAAGAAGACATGGGGGTTCCTGAAAAGGCGTTGTCAGCAGGGGCAGGTTGAAGACACGGGGGCTGCGCTAACCTGCCGGGTTGCGCAGCGCAGCAATTTTGCCCGTGAACCCAGGGAATTCCCCATGCAAGAAGCCTTGAACGCCCCGCCCGCTCCCGAGGGGGACCCGGAGGAGCGCAAGGGCGAGTTCGTCAGCTTCGAAGGCTCGCCGTTCCAGCTGTTCCAGCCCTTTCCGCCGGCGGGCGACCAGCCGGCGGCCATCGCGCAGCTGGTGGAGGGCGTCAACGACGGCCTGAGCTACCAGACGCTGCTGGGCGTGACCGGCTCGGGCAAGACCTTCACGATGGCCAACGTCATCGCCCGGCTGGGCCGGCCGGCCATCGTCTTCGCGCCCAACAAGACGCTGGCGGCGCAGCTGTACAGCGAGTTCCGCGACTTCTTCCCGAACAACGCGGTCGAGTACTTCGTCAGCTACTACGACTACTACCAGCCCGAGGCCTACGTGCCGCAGCGCGACCTGTTCATCGAGAAGGACAGCGCGATCAACGAGCACATCGAGCAGCTGCGCCTGTCCTGCACCAAGAGCCTGCTGGAGCGGCGCGACGTGGTGATCGTCGCGTCCGTGTCGGCGATCTACGGCATCGGCGATCCGAGCGACTACCACCAGATGGTGATGACGCTGCGCGTGGGCGACAGGCTGGGCCAGCGCGACGTGATCGCGCACCTGATCCGCATGCAGTACACGCGTAACGAGATGGAGTTCACGCGCGGCCATTTCCGCGTGCGCGGCGACACCATCGACGTGTTCCCGGCCGAGCACTCGGAGCTGGCGATCCGCATCGAGCTGTTCGACGACGAGGTGGAGGCGCTGTCGCTGTTCGACCCGCTGACGGGGCGGGTGCGGCAGAAGATCCCGCGCTTCACGGTCTACCCCAGCAGCCACTACGTGACGCCGCGCGAGCGCGTGCTGACCGCGATCGAGGCGATCAAGCAGGAGCTGCGCGAGCGGGTGGACTTCTTCGTCAAGGAGGGCAAGCTCGTCGAGGCGCAGCGCGTGGAGCAGCGCACCCGCTTCGACCTGGAGATGCTGCAGGAGGTGGGCCACTGCAAGGGCATCGAGAACTACACGCGCCACCTCTCCGGCGCCCAGCCCGGCGACCCGCCGCCGACGCTGGTGGACTACCTGCCGCCCGACGCGTTGATGTTCCTGGACGAGAGCCACGTGCTGATCGGCCAGTTCGGCGGCATGTACAACGGCGACCGGGCGCGCAAGACGACGCTGGTGGAGTACGGCTTCCGGCTGCCGTCGGCGCTGGACAACCGGCCGCTGAAGTTCGCCGAGTTCGAACGCAAGATGCGCCAGGCCATCTTCGTGTCGGCCACGCCGGCGCAGTACGAGCAGGACAACGCGGGCCAGGTCGTGGAGCAGGTGGTGCGGCCGACCGGGCTGGTGGATCCCCTCGTCGAGGTGCGGCCCGCCACGCATCAAGTGGACGACGTGCTGCAGGAGATCCGGCTGCGCGTCGAGGCCAACGAGCGCGTGCTGATCACGACGCTGACCAAGCGCATGGCCGAGCAACTGACCGACTACCTCGGCGACAACGGCGTCAAGGTGCGCTATCTGCACTCGGACGTGGATACGGTGGAGCGCGTGGAAATCCTGCGCGACCTGCGGCTGGGCGCCTTCGACGTGCTGGTGGGCATCAACCTGCTGCGCGAGGGGCTGGACATCCCGGAGGTGTCGCTGGTCGCCATCCTGGACGCCGACAAGGAAGGCTTTCTGCGCGCCGAGCGCAGCCTGATCCAGACCATCGGCCGCGCGGCGCGCAACTTGAACGGCAAGGCCATCCTGTACGCGGACAGGATCACCGACTCGATGCGCAAGGCCATCGGCGAGACCGAGCGCCGCCGCGCCAGGCAGATCGCCTTCAACGAAGAGCACGGCATCACGCCGCGCAGCGTGCAAAAGCGCATCAAGGACCTGATCGACGGCGTGTACGCCGAGGACGCCGGCCGCGACGACGCCCGGCTGCTGGCTGCGGCCCAGGTGGAGGAGCTGTCCGAGAAGGACTTGTCCAAGCGCATCGCCCAGCTCGAAAAGCAGATGCTGGAGCACGCCCGCAACCTCGAATTCGAGAAGGCCGCCCGGTTGCGCGACCAGCTGGCGCAGCTGCGCGAGCAGGCCTTCGGCGCCCGGGTGCACGACAGCATCGTGCCGCTGGACGCCGCCCGCCAGGCGGGCAGGGGTGCCGCGCCGCGCTGATGCTGCTGCGCTGCAGCAAAGACCTGCGCAAACCTGGGGGCTAGGCACGCCCCCTGGGGAAGGCTCGATTAGTCGAGTAAAATCATCGGAAATGATTCGCTCGGATATGGTCCCCGGCCTCCCGGGTTAACCCGTAACCGATCAGGCATCTCGCAAAGGAGTTTCGTATGCGCCTCACCACCAAAGGCCGGTTTGCCGTCACCGCGATGCTGGATCTGGCGCTGCGCGAGAACACGGGGCCCGTGGCCCTGGCGGCGATCAGCCAGCGGCAGCATATTTCGCTGTCCTACCTGGAGCAGCTGTTCGGCAAGCTGCGCCGCCACGAGCTGGTGGAGAGCACCCGCGGCCCGGGCGGCGGCTATTCGCTGGGCCGCAAGGCCGACGACATCACCGTCGCCGACATCATCGTCGCCGTGGACGAGGCGCTGGACGCCACCGGCTGCGGCGGCAAGGAAAACTGCATGGGCGAGGACAGCGGCCGCTGCATCACCCATGAACTCTGGACCAACCTGAACGCCAAGATGATCGAGTACCTCGACTCGGTCTCGCTGCGCAAGCTGGCCGACGAGCAGCTGGCCAAGGGCTTCGAGGTCGAGGCCGCGCCGATCAAGCGCGCCATTTCCAGCCAGCCCGTGCTCAAGCCCATCCGCGTGACGGCGCCGAACTCGGTGTTCGCGCTGGGCGGCAATCTCGGCGGCGCCTTCAGCAAATAAGAAGAACCTTCCCATGGACATGACCCCGCATTTCCCGATCTACCTCGACTACGGCGCGACGACGCCCTGCGACCCCCGCGTGGTGGACGCGATGATTCCCTGGTTGCGCGAGCACTTCGGCAACCCGGCGTCGCGCAGCCACGCCTGGGGCTGGGAGGCGGAAGAGGCGGTCGAGCGCGCGCGCGTGCAGGTGGCCGAGCTGATCGGCGCCGACCCGCGCGAGATCGTCTGGACCTCCGGCGCCACCGAATCCAACAACCTGGCGATCAAGGGCGCCGCGCAGTTCTACAAGACGCGCGGCAAGCACCTGATCACCTTGAAGACCGAGCACAAGGCCGTGCTGGACACCATGCGCGAGCTGGAGCGCCAGGGTTTCGAGGTGAGCTACCTCGACGTGCAGGAGAACGGCCTGCTGGACCTGGAGGTGTTCAAGGCCGCGCTGCGCCCGGACACCATCCTGGCCTCGGTCATGTACGTCAACAACGAGATCGGCGTCATCCAGGACGTGGTCGCTCTGGGCAAGCTCTGCCGCGAGCGCGGCGTGATCTTCCACGTCGATGCGGCCCAGGCCAGCGGCAAGGTCGAGATCGACCTGGCCCAGCTGCCCATCGACCTGATGAGCCTGGCCTCGCACAAGACCTACGGCCCCAAGGGCATCGGCGCGCTCTACGTGCGCCGCAAGCCGCGCGTGCGCCTGGAGGCGCAGATGCACGGTGGCGGCCACGAGCGCGGCATGCGCTCGGGCACGCTGCCGGTGCACCAGATCGTCGGCATGGGCGAGGCCTTCCGCATCGCCCGCGAGGAGATGGGTGCCGAGCGCGAGCGCATCCGCGCGCTGCACGAGCGCCTCGTGAAGGGCCTGTCCGGCATCGAGCAGACCTTCATCAACGGCGACCTGGCACAGCGCGTGCCGCACAACCTGAACATCTCGTTCAACTACGTCGAGGGCGAGTCGCTGATCATGGGCGTCAAGGGCCTGGCGGTGTCGTCCGGCTCGGCCTGCACCTCGGCCAGCCTGGAGCCCAGCTACGTGCTGCGCGCGCTGGGCCGTTCGGACGAACTGGCGCACAGCTCGCTGCGCATGACCATCGGCCGCTTCACGACCGAGGAAGAGATCGACTACGCCGTCAGCGTGCTGACCGACCGCGTCGCCAAGCTGCGTGAGCTGTCGCCGCTGTGGGACATGTACAAGGATGGCGTCGATCTCTCGACGATCCAATGGGCAGCGCATTAAAAGGAGAACGACATGGCATACAGCGACAAGGTCGTTGACCACTACGAGAACCCCCGCAACGTCGGCAAGTTCGACAACGGCGACGAGGACGTCGGCACCGGCATGGTCGGCGCGCCGGCCTGCGGCGACGTGATGAAGCTGCAGATCAAGGTCAACCCGGCCACCGGCAAGATCGAGGACGCCAAGTTCAAGACCTATGGCTGCGGCTCGGCGATCGCATCCAGCTCGCTCGTGACCGAATGGGTCAAGGGCAAGACGCTGGACGAGGCGCTGACCATCAAGAACACCCAGATCGCCGAGGAGCTGGCGCTGCCGCCGGTCAAGATCCACTGCTCCATCCTGGCCGAGGACGCCATCAAGGCCGCGGTGGACGACTACCGCGCCAAGCACGCGAGCTGATATGTCCGTCACGCTGACCGAGGCCGCGGCCCGCCACGTCAAGCGCTACATCGCCAAGCGTGGCAAGGGCGTGGGCGTGCGCCTGGGCGTGAAGACGACCGGCTGCTCCGGCCTGGCCTACAAGCTCGAATACGCCGACGAGGTGGCGCCCGAGGACGTGGTCTTCGAGGGCCACGAGGTCAAGGTGCTCGTCGATCCCAAGAGCCTGCCCTACCTGGACGGCACCGAGCTGGACTTCGTCCGCGAAGGCCTGAACGAAGGCTTCAAGTTCCGCAACCCGCGCGAGAAGGACCGCTGCGGCTGCGGCGAATCCTTCCGTGTCTGACCGGCATTGACGACGTGCGCGAGCGCGGCACCGGCCGCGCTTTTTGCTTTTCTCCGATCACCATGCGCCTGACCGACAACGATTTCCAGCTCTTCGGCCTGCCCGAGACGCAGGCCCAGGACCGCGCCGCCATCGACGCGCGCTGGAAGGCGCTGCAGGCCGAGGTCCACCCCGACCGCTTCGCCGCCGAAGGCGCCGCCGCACAGCGCGTGGCGATGCAGTGGGCGATGCGCGTCAACGAGGGCTACCAGCGCCTGAAGGATCCGCTCAAGCGCGCCGCCTACCTGTGCGAGCTGCGCGGCGCGCCGGTGCAGGCTGAGAACAACACCGCGATGCCGCCCGCCTTCCTGATGCAGCAGATGGCATGGCGCGAGGCGCTGGACGACGCGAACGACGAGGCCGCGCTGGCCGCCCTCGACGACGACGCGGCCCAGGCCGAAACCGCCGCGCTCGCCGCGGTGCAGCGCCTGCTCGACGAGGCCGGTGACATCGACACCTCGGCGCCGGCCGCCGCATCCCAGGTCCGCGCGCTGATGTTCATCCAGCGCTTCCGGGCCGACATTGACCGGCGCCTCGCGGCGCTCGACGCCTGATGGCACTCCTCCAGATCTCCGAACCGGGCGCCTCGCCCGACCCGCACCAGCGCCGCATCGCCGTCGGCATCGACCTCGGCACGACGCATTCCCTGGTCGCCGCCGTGCGCCACGGCGTGGCCGAATGCCTGCCCGACGAGCAGGGCCGCGTGATCCTGCCATCCGCCGTGCGCTACCTGCCCGAAGGCCGCCGCCAGATCGGCGCCGACGCACTCGCTGCACAGGCCGAAGACCCCGAGAACACCATCGTCTCGGTGAAGCGCTTCATGGGCCGCGGCGTCGCCGACGTGGCCGGCCGTGAGCAGTTGCCCTACCGCTTCGAGGACCACCCCGGCATGCTCGCCATCGCCACGCGCGACGGCGTGAAGAGCCCCGTCGAGGTGTCCGCCGAGATCCTGGCGACGCTGCGCTTCCGGGCCGAGGACACGTTCAACGACGACCTGTTTGGCGCCGTCATCACGGTGCCGGCCTATTTCGACGACGCCCAGCGCCAGGCGACGAAGGACGCCGCCGAACTGGCCGGCCTCAAGGTGCTGCGCCTGATCAACGAGCCGACCGCGGCCGCCATCGCCTACGGGCTGGACAACGCCAGCGAAGGCCTCTACGCCGTCTACGACCTGGGCGGCGGCACCTTCGACATCTCGCTGCTGCGGCTGACGCGCGGCGTGTTCGAGGTGGTGGCGACCGGCGGCGACGCGGTGCTGGGCGGCGACGACTTCGACCGCGCGCTGGCCGACTGGGCGCTCGCCGGCCGCAGCGTCACGTCCGCGCACGACAAGCGCGCCGTGCTCGTCGCCGCGCGCGCGGCCAAGGAGGCGCTGTCCGCGGCCGACGCGGCCGAGCTGGTCGCCGCACTCGATGCCGGCGAGCTGCGCGTGGCCGTCACCCGCGCCCAGTTCGAGGCGCTGGCCCAGCCGCTGGTCGCCAGGACGTTGTCGGCCGTGAAGCGCGTGCTGCGCGACGCCAAGGTCAAGGCGTCCGAGGTGCGGGGCGCCGTCATGGTCGGCGGCTCCACGCGCATGCCGGTGGTGCGCCGCGCGGTCGGCGAGCTGTTCGGCCCGGAGGGCCAGGCCAGGGTGCTGACCAACCTGAACCCCGACGAGGTGGTGGCCCTCGGCGCGGCCATCCAGGCCAACCAGCTCGCCGGCAACGCGGCCGACGGCGAGATCCTGCTGCTGGACGTGATCCCGCTGTCGCTGGGCCTGGAGACCATGGGCGGCCTGGTCGAGCGCGTCATCGAGCGCAACTCGACCATCCCGGTCGCCAAGGCGCAGGACTTCACGACCTTCAAGGACGGCCAGACCGCGCTCGCGGTGCATGTCGTGCAGGGCGAGCGCGACCTGGTCAGCGAATGCCGCTCGCTCGCCCGCTTCGAGCTGCGCGGCATCCCGCCGATGGCGGCCGGCGCGGCGCGCATCCGCGTCAGCTTCCAGGTCGATGCGGACGGGCTGCTCAGCGTGTCGGCGCAGGAGCTGACCTCGGGCGTGCAGGCGGCCATCACCGTCAAGCCCAGCTACGGCCTGTCCGACGAGCAGATCGCCGGCATGCTGAAGGACGGCTTCACCAGCGCCGACGCCGACATGGCCGCCCGCAAGCTGCGCGAGGCGAGGGTGGAGGCCGAGCGCATGGTGCTGGCCACGCGCAGCGCGCTCGCCGCCGACGGCGACCTGCTGCCCGCCGCCGAGCGCGAGGCGCTGGCGGCCCGGCTGTCGGCCCTGGCCGCGATGGACGGCGATGCCGACGCCATCGACGCCGCGACGAAGGCGCTGGCCGAGGCCACCGAAGGCTTTGCCGCCGAACGCATGAACCGCTCCATCGCCCGCGCCCTGACGGGCCGCGATGTGTCGGCGCTCTGAAAGAACACCCCATGCCCGTCATCACCATCCTTCCACACGCCGAGTACTGCCCCGAGGGCCGCACGGTGACCGCCGCGCCCGGCGCATCGATCTGCGAGGCGCTGCTGGACAACGACATCCCCATCGAGCACGCCTGCGACCAGGTCTGCGCCTGCACGACCTGTCACGTCATCGTGCGCCAGGGCGGCCGCTCGCTGAGCGAGATGGAGGAGGACGAGGAAGACATGCTGGACCGCGCCTGGGGGTTGGAGCCGGACTCGCGCCTGTCCTGCCAGGCGCTGCTGCGCCAGCAGGACATCACGATCGAGATCCCCAAGTACTCCATCAACCACGCCAAGGAAGGCAAGTGAGCGCCGTGCAGCGTGTCCTCGGCTTCGAGTCGTCCTGCGACGAGACCGGGGTCGCGCTCGTCGAGGTGGACGGCGACGCGCCGCCCCGGCTGGTCGCGCAGGCGCTGCACAGCCAGATCGCCATGCACCAGGCCTATGGCGGCGTCGTGCCCGAACTGGCCTCGCGCGACCATGTGCGCCGCGTGCTGCCGCTGGCGCGCGAGGTGCTGTCGCAGGCCGGGCTGGCGCTGCCCGACGTGGACCTGATCGCCTACACCCAGGGCCCCGGCCTCGCCGGCGCGCTGCTGGTCGGTGCCGGCGTGGCGGTGTCGCTGGCGGCGGCGCTGGACCTGCCGGCGCTGCCCATCCACCACCTCGAAGGGCATCTGCTGTCGCCCTTTTTGTCGGCCGACCCGCCCGAGTTCCCGTTCGTCGCGCTGCTGGTCAGCGGCGGGCACACGCAACTGATGCGCGTGGACGGCGTCGGGTCGTACGAGATCCTCGGCGAAACCATCGACGACGCGGCCGGCGAGGCCTTCGACAAGAGCGCCAAGCTGCTGGGCCTGCCGTATCCCGGCGGCCCGCACCTGGCGCGCATGGCCGAGTTCGGCAACCCGCAGGCCTATGAACTGCCGCGCCCGCTGCTGCACAGCGGCAGGCCGGATTTCAGCTTCGCCGGCCTGAAGACGGCCGTGCTGACGCAGGTGCGGAAGATCGGCGATTCACCGTGCGAGCAGACCAAGGCCGACCTCGCCGCATCGACGCAGGCCGCCATCGTCGAGGTGCTGGTGAAGAAATCGCTGCTGGCGCTGAAGGCCACGGGGCTGAAACGCCTGGTCGTCGCCGGCGGCGTGGGCGCGAACGCCCGGCTGCGCGAGCAGCTGGACGCCGCCTGCGCCCGGCGCGGCGTGCGGGTGCACTACCCCGAGCTGGCGCTGTGCACCGACAACGGCGCCATGATCGCGATGGCCGCCGCGCTGCGGCTGCAGCGCGGCCTGGCCCGGCCCCGGCGGGACGGCGGCTTCGAGGTCCGCCCGCGCTGGGACCTGGCCTCGGTTTAGTTCACCGTCAGTTGGCTGGCCACGCTGGCGGCGCGCTTGGCCAGCTTCAGCGTCAGCACGCCCTGGTCCAGGCTGGCGTTGGAGTCGCCCTGGCTGATCTCCTGCGGCAGCGTGAAGCTGCGCGAGAAGCGGCTGACCGTGCGCTCGCGGTAGATGACGCGCTCGCCGTCCTTCTTCTCGTCGTCCTTGCGCTGCTCGGCGTCGATGCTGATACGGCGGCCGTCGATGTGGACCTTGACCGCGTCCTTGGGCACGCCGGGCATGTCGAGCCTGACGGTGTAGGCCGTTTCGGACTCGCTGACGTCCAGCGCCGGGCTGCGCAGCGTGGCCGCGCTGGCGTCGCGGCCATCGCTGAAGAAGCTGTCGTCGAAGAAGCGGTCCAGCGAGCGGGACAGGTCGGACAGGTTGCGGTTCACGGGAACGAGGAACATGGTGGTCTCCTTGAGAGAGGCTGTTGACGCTGCTCGTCTGGGTTCGGGAGCAGCACCCGATGAGCCCCAGCTAGGTGCGGCCCGCGGCGCTTCAAGGGCCGGATCGCGGCGGCTTGATGCAAGTCACGGGAAGGGTGGACAGCGCCTCCGCCGGCTCTTGAAATCGCCGCGGCCGGCGGCAGTTCAGGCCTTTCGTGCCCGCGCGCAGCCCGGGCGGGGCAGGGTGGGGGTGCCGTTTCGGCTATACTCCGCCGGTTTTGCGCTTCCCTTTCGCCTTTGTGGTGTCGGAGCGCGGAGCACCAGCACGGCCCGGGGCGGTTCCCCCGTGTCCGCAAGTCAACCCCGGAACCGTCTGCGGCGCATCAGCAGCCCGGCCGGCTTTCCGACCACCAGGAACATCACATGTCCGTCGCAGAACTGAACAAGGCCGAAATCGTCAAGGCCAATGCCCGCAGCGCCAACGACACCGGCAGCCCGGAAGTCCAGGTCGCCCTGCTGACCGCCCGCATCAACGAGCTGACGCCCCACTTCAAGCTGCACGCCAAGGACCACCACGGCCGCCGCGGCCTGCTGAAGATGGTCAACACGCGCAAGAGCCTGCTGGCCTACCTGAAGCGCGTGGACTCCGCCCGCTACGTCGCGCTGATCCAGAAGCTGGGCCTGCGCAAGTAATCCATTGCATCCGTCGAGGAGCCTGTCTGGTCCGGCAAGCCCAGCACAGGCTCTTCGTCCATCTGCGGGAAACCAAGCTGACGTGGTCGCGGATCATTCCAAGACGGCTCCTCGCACCGAGCCGCCCTGGAATGGCATCTGGACCAAACCCAGCCTCGTTCCCGGTTCCACCGAATGCCTGAGCGCATTCACAACCACCAGGAGATGAGCATGTCCATGTTCAACAAGGTCACCAAGTCCTTCCAATGGGGCCGCCACCAGGTCGTGCTGGAAACGGGCGAGATCGCCCGCCAGTCCAGCGGCGCCGTCCTCGTCAACATCGAAGGCACCGTCGTGCTGGCCACCGTGGTCGCCAAGACCGAGGCCAAGGCCGGCCAGGACTTCTTCCCGCTGACCGTCGACTACCTCGAGAAGACCTACGCCGCCGGCAAGATCCCCGGCAGCTTCTTCAAGCGCGAGGGCCGCCCCAGCGAGCACGAGACGCTGACCAGCCGCCTGATCGACCGCCCGATCCGCCCGCTGTTCCCCGAGGGCTTCTTCAACGAGGTCCAGGTCGTCATCCACGTCGTCAGCCTGAACCCCGAGGTGCAGGCAGACATCGCCGCGATGATCGGCACGTCCGCCGCGCTGGCCGTGTCCGGCATCCCGTTCAACGGCCCGATCGGCGCCGCCCGCGTGGGCTACGTCAACGGCGAGTACCTGCTGAACCCGAGCAAGTCCGAACTGGCCAACAGCCAGATGGACCTGGTCGTCGCCGGCACGCAGGCCGCGGTGCTGATGGTCGAGTCCGAGGCCTCGGGCCTGTCGGAAGAAGTCATGCTGGGCGCGGTGGTGTTCGGCCACGAGCAGGGCAACGTCGCCATCGCCGCGATCAACGAGCTGGTCAAGGAAGCCGGCAAGCCGGCCTGGAACTGGACCGCGCCCGCCAAGGACGAGGCCTTCATCGCCAAGGTCAACGGCCTGGCCGAAGGCCCGCTGCGCGAGGCCTACCAGAATCCGCTCCAAGCAGGCCCGCACGCAGGCCTGCCGCGCGGCCACCGCGAACGTGTTCGCCGCGCTGACCGCCGAAGGCGTCGCCTTCGACAAGGTCGAGGTCGAAGGCCTGCTGTTCGAGATCGAAGCCCGCATCGTGCGCAGCCAGATCCTGGCCGGCGAGCCGCGCATCGACGGCCGTGACACCCGCACCGTGCGCCCCATCGAGATCCGCAACGGCCTGCTGCCCCGCACGCACGGCTCGGCGCTGTTCACGCGCGGCGAGACGCAGGCCCTGGTCGTCGCCACGCTGGGCACGGACCGCGACGCACAGCGCATCGACGCGCTGGACGGCGAGTTCGAGGACCGCTTCATGATGCACTACAACATGCCCCCCTTCGCCACCGGCGAGACGGGCCGTGTGGGCTCGCCGAAGCGCCGCGAAATCGGCCACGGCCGCCTGGCCAAGCGCGCGCTGATCGCCGCGCTGCCGAGCAAGGAAGACTTCCCGTACTCGCTGCGCGTGGTCTCCGAGATCACCGAGTCCAACGGCTCCTCGTCGATGGCCTCCGTCTGCGGCGGCTGCCTGGCGCTGATGGATGCCGGCGTACCGATGAAGGCCCACGTGGCCGGCATCGCGATGGGCCTGATCAAGGACGGCAACCGCTTCGCCGTGCTGACCGACATCCTGGGCGACGAGGACCACCTCGGCGACATGGACTTCAAGGTGGCCGGCACGACGACCGGCATCACGGCCCTGCAGATGGACATCAAGATCCAGGGCATCACCAAGGAAATCATGCAGGTCGCGCTGGCGCAGGCCAAGGAAGCCCGCCTGCACATCCTCGGCAAGATGGTCGATGCCATGGGCAGCGCGAACACCGAGGTGTCGCAGTTCGCCCCGCGCCTGTACACGATGAAGATCAACCCGGAGAAGATCCGCGACGTCATCGGCAAGGGCGGCGCCACCATCCGCGCGCTGACCGAAGAGACCGGCACGACCATCGACATCGGCGAAGACGGCACCATCACCATCGCCTCGACCGACGCCGAGAAGGCCGAACTGGCCAAGAAGCGCATCGCCGAGATCACCGCCGAGGTCGAAGTGGGCAAGGTCTACGAAGGCCCGATCGTCAAGATCCTGGACTTCGGCGCCCTCGTGAACCTGCTGCCCGGCAAGGACGGCCTGCTGCACATCAGCCAGATCGCCCACCAGCGCGTCGAGAAGGTCACCGACTTCCTGCAGGAAGGCCAGGTCGTCAAGGTCAAGGTGCTGGAGACCGACGAGAAGGGCCGCATCAAGCTGTCGATGAAGGCGCTGCTCGACCGCGACGCTGCGCCGGCCCCGGTGGCCCCGGCCGCCGACGCCCCGGCTGCGGAGTAAGCCGCGCAGCGATGAAAGCCATCGCCATCACCCGCCCCGGCGGGCCCGAGGTGCTGGAGCTGGCCGAGCGGCCGGATCCGGTCGCGGGCCCGGGCGAGTGCCTGATCCGCGTGGCCGCTTCGGGCATCAACCGCCCGGACGTGCTGCAGCGCAAGGGCGCCTACCCGCCGCCGCCGGGTGCGAGCGAGCTGCCCGGGCTGGAGGTGGCCGGCGAGATCGTCGCCGGTGACGCCGACGCGCTCGCCGCGCAGGGCTTCAAGCTGGGCGATGCGGTCTGCGCGCTGGTCAATGGCGGCGGCTATGCCACGCTGTGCACGGCGCCGGTCGGCCAGTGCCTGCCGGTGCCCAAGGGCTGGACGCTGGCGCAGGCGGCGACGCTGCCGGAAACCTGCTTCACCGTCTGGGCCAACGTGTTCCAGCGCGCCGGCCTGCAGGCCGACGAGACGCTGCTGGTGCACGGCGGCGCCAGCGGCATCGGCGTGACGGCCATCCAGATCGCCAAGGCGCTGGGCGCCCGCGTGCTGGTGACCGTCGGCAGCGCCGCCAAGGCCGAGGCCTGCAAGGCGCTGGGCGCCGACGTGGCGATCAACTACCGGGAGCAGGATTTCGTCGCCGAAGCCCGGGCCGCCACCGGGGGGCGCGGCGTCGATGTGATCCTGGACATGGTGGCCGGCGACTACGTCGGCCGCGGCGTGCAGGCGCTGGCCGAAGACGGCCGCCTGGCGCTGATCGCCGTGCAGGGCGGCGTGGCGGCGGAGATCGACGCCGGCGTGGTACTGCGCAAGCGGCTGACGATCACCGGCTCGACGCTGCGCCCGCGCTCGGCGGCGTTCAAGGCCCAGCTGGCGCGCGCGTTGCGCGACCAGGTCTGGCCGCTGATCGACGCCGGCCGGATCAAACCCGTGATCGACCGCGAGCTGCCCGCGCACCAAGCGGCCGAGGCGCACGCACTGATGGAATCCAACCGGCACATCGGCAAGATCGTGCTGACCTGGTGATGGAGTGGCAATGAGAAAGAAGCTCGTCGTTGGCAACTGGAAAATGCATGGCAACCGCGTGGCCAATGCCCAACTGCTGGCCGGCCTGAAGGAAGCCGGCCCCTGGAACGCCGACGTGGCCGTCTGCGTGCCCTTCCCCTACATCGCCGAGACGGCGCTCGCGCTGACCGGCACGGCCCTGGCCTACGGCGCGCAGGACTGCTCGGCGCACGAGCAGGGCGCATACACGGGCGAGGTGTCGTCGGCCATGCTGCATGACATCGGCTGCCGCTACGCCATCGTCGGCCACTCGGAGCGCCGCGCCTACCACGCGGAGAGCGACCAGCTCGTCGCCGACAAGGCCAAGGCCGCGCTGGCGCACGGCGTGACGCCCATCGTCTGCGTCGGCGAGACCCGCGCCGAGCGCGAGGCCGGCCAGACCGAAGCCGTCGTCAAGCGCCAGCTCGCCGCCGTCATCCACACGCTGGGCCACTGCTGCGGCGAGATGGTCGTCGCCTACGAGCCCGTCTGGGCGATCGGCACCGGCCTGACCGCGACCCCCGCCGAGGCGCAGGCCGTCCACGCCGTGCTGCGCGCGCAGCTGCGCGCGGCGACCGACAAGGCGGACGCGATGCACCTTCTGTATGGCGGCAGCGTCAAGGCCGACAACGCGGCCGAGCTGTTCGGCCAGCCCGACATCGACGGCGGCCTGATCGGTGGCGCCTCGTTGAAGGCGGCCGACTTCGCCGCCATCTGCCGGGCCGCGGCGGCCTGTTGAGTTTTCCCGGCGCCGGCCCGCGGGGCAGGGCGCCACCCGAGTATTGATGGAGTGTTAGGAATGCAGGTCTTTGCAAATCTGGTGTTGATCGTTCAGCTGCTGTCGGCCCTGGCGATCATCGGTCTGGTGCTGGTGCAGCACGGCAAGGGCGCCGACATGGGCGCCTCGTTCGGCAGTGGCGCGTCGGGAAGCCTGTTCGGCGCCACCGGCAGCGCCAACTTCCTGTCGCGCACGACGGCGTTCGCCGCGACGCTGTTCTTCGGCTGCACGCTGGGCCTGGCCTTCCTGTCCAACGGCCGCACGTCGGCGCAGACCTCCGACAGCGCACTCGACCGCGCGCCGGCCGTCGTCGCGCCGGCCCCAGCGGCATCGGGCGCCGCCGCCATCCCTGGCGCCGCTGTCGTGCTGCCTGCCGCGCCGGCGTCCGCCGCCGCGTCGTCCGCGGCGCACTGAATCCCGACTAAAAACCTCGCCTCTTTGCCCGGGAGCCCGGTGCTTCCGGTATAGAATGCGAGGCTGTCTGGCAAGCAAACCCTCACGAGTTGCCAGGCATATTGAATACCTGCCGTCGTGGTGAAATTGGTAGACACGCTATCTTGAGGGGGTAGTGGCGAAAGCTGTGCGAGTTCGAGTCTCGCCGACGGCACCAGAACATAGGCTAGGATTCCTGCAGTCCTGATGCGGGAGCCAGCCATAGCGGCCTGTCGCTGGAGGCCGTCCGGTTTGACGCCGGGCGGCTGAGCAAGGTTCAAGGCGGGCGCGATCCGCGAGCGATTCTTCGATTCGCTGGTGGCGCGCCTGTTTGCTTTTGTGGCTTGGCTTTTGCCAGGCCACGGTGACGAAGACACACAGTCGATCCGAGAAAGCCCAGATGAATCTCGAACAATACCTGCCCGTCATCCTCTTCATCTTGGTCGGCGCAGGTGTCGGGATCGCCCCCCAGATCCTGGGCGCGCTGCTCGGCCCCAACCGCCCGGACGCAGCCAAGAACTCCCCCTACGAATGCGGCTTCGAGGCCTTTGAAGACGCGCGCATGAAATTCGACGTGCGCTACTACCTCGTCGCCATTCTGTTCATCCTGTTCGACCTGGAAATCGCCTTCCTGTTCCCGTGGGCCGTGGCGCTCAAGGAAATCGGCACGACGGGCTTCTGGGCGATGATGATCTTCCTTGGCATCCTGGTCGTGGGCTTCGCCTACGAATGGAAAAAGGGCGCCCTCGATTGGGAATGAGCGTCCGCCGACACAAGCTGGGAATTCCAAATGGGTATTGAAGGCGTCTTGAAAGAGGGCTTCGTCACCACCTCGGTGGACAAGCTCATCAACTGGTCCAAGACCGGTTCGCTGTGGCCGATGACGTTCGGCCTGGCCTGCTGCGCCGTGGAGATGATGCACGCGGGCGCCGCGCGCTACGACATCGACCGCTTCGGCATGCTGTTCCGCCCGAGCCCGCGCCAGAGCGACCTGATGATCGTCGCCGGCACGCTGTGCAACAAGATGGCGCCGGCGCTGCGCAAGGTCTACGACCAGATGGCCGAGCCGCGCTGGGTGCTGTCGATGGGCTCCTGCGCCAACGGCGGCGGCTACTACCACTACAGCTATTCCGTCGTGCGCGGCTGCGATCGCATCGTGCCGGTGGACGTCTACGTGCCCGGCTGCCCGCCGACGGCCGAGGCGCTGCTCTACGGCATCCTGCAGCTGCAGGCCAAGATCCGCCGCGAAAACACCATCGCCCGCTGAGGCAAGGCATGAGTCAACACCTCGAAACCCTGGCCCAGCGGATTGGCGCCATCCTCGGCGAGCGCGTCGTCGAGCTGAAGAACGCGCTCGGCGAGCTGACGCTGACCGTGCGCGCCGCCGACTACTTCGACGTCGCGACCACGCTGCGCGACCACGCCGAACTGAAGCTGGAGCAGCTGATCGACCTCTGCGGCGTCGACTACAGCGCCTACCGCGACGGCACGCACGAAGGCCCGCGCTACGCGGTCGTCAGCCACCTGCTGTCGGTGAGCCACAACTGGCGCTTGCGCCTGAAGGTGTTCGCCACGGACGACGACTTCCCCTGCGTGGCCTCGGTCACGCCGGTGTGGAACTCGGCCAACTGGTTCGAGCGCGAGGCCTTCGACATGTACGGCGTCATCTTCGACGGCCACAGCGACCTGCGCCGCATCCTGACGGACTACGGCTTCATCGGCCACCCGATGCGCAAGGACTTCCCGGTGTCGGGCCACGTCGAGATGCGCTACGACGCCGAGCAGAAGCGCGTGGTCTACCAGCCGGTGACCATCGAGCCGCGCGAGATCACGCCGCGCATCATCCGCGAAGACAAGTACGGCGGGCTCTGAACATCATGGCCGAGATCAAGAACTACACCCTCAACTTCGGCCCCCAGCACCCGGCCGCCCACGGCGTGCTGCGCCTGGTGCTGGAACTGGACGGCGAAGTCATCCAGCGCGCCGACCCGCACATCGGCCTGCTGCATCGCGCGACCGAGAAGCTGGCCGAGCAGAAGACCTTCATCCAGTCGCTGCCGTACATGGACCGCCTCGACTACGTGTCGATGATGGCCAACGAGCAGGCCTACTGCCTGGCCATCGAGAAGATGCTGGGCCTCGAAGTGCCCCTGCGCGCGCAGTACATCCGCGTGATGTTCGCCGAGATCACGCGGCTGCTGAACCACCTGATGTGGCTGGGCGCGCACGGCCTGGACTGCGGTGCGATGAACATGCTCATCTACTGCTTCCGCGAGCGCGAGGACCTGTTCGACATGTACGAGGCGGTGTCGGGGGCGCGCATGCACGCGGCCTACTTCCGCCCGGGCGGCGTCTACCGCGACCTGCCGGACGCCATGCCGCAGTACCAGGTCAGCAAGATCAAGAACCAGAAGGCCATCGACCGCCTCAACGAGAACCGCCAGGGCTCGCTGCTGGACTTCATCGAGGACTTCTGCCGCCGCTTCCCGAAGAACGTCGACGACTACGAGACGCTGCTGACCGACAACCGCATCTGGAAGCAGCGCACCGTCGGCATCGGCGTCGTGTCGCCCGAGCGCGCGCTCAACCTCGGTTTCACCGGGCCCATGCTGCGCGGCTCCGGCATCGCCTGGGACCTGCGCAAGAAGCGCCCCTACGACGTCTACGACCGGCTGGACTTCGACATCCCGGTCGGGACCAACGGCGACACCTATGACCGCTATGTCGTGCGCGTCGAGGAGATGCGCCAGTCCAACCGCATCATCCAGCAGTGCGTCGCCTGGCTGCGCGCCAACCCCGGCCCGGTCATCACCGACAACCACAAGGTGGCGCCGCCGGCCCGCGTGGACATGAAGTCCAGCATGGAAGAGCTGATCCACCACTTCAAGCTCTTCACCGAAGGCTTCCACGTGCCCGAGGGCGAGGCCTATGCGGCCGTCGAGCACCCCAAGGGCGAGTTCGGCATCTACCTCGTCAGCGACGGAGCCAACAAGCCCTACCGACTCAAGATCCGCGCGCCGGGCTTCTCCCACCTCGCGGCCCTGGACGAGATGGGCAAGGGCCACATGATCGCGGACGCCGTGGCCATCATCGGCACGATGGACATTGTTTTCGGCGAGATCGACCGATGAGCTACCAACTCTCCGACGCCACCCGGGCGCGCTTCGACCGCGAGGTCGCCAAGTACCCCTTCGAGCTGCGCCAGTCCGCCGTCATGGCCTGCCTGGCCATCGTGCAGCAGGAGGAAGGCTATGTGTCGCGCGCGGCGGAAGACGCCATCGCCGCCCACCTCGGCATGCCGCCCATCGCGGTCTACGAGGTGACGACCTTCTACAACATGTACAACCAGCGCCCGGTGGGCAAGTTCAAGCTGAACGTCTGCGCGAACCTGCCCTGCCAGCTGCGCGACGGCCAGAAGGCGCTGGACCACCTGTGCCACAAGCTCGGCATCGAGCAGGGCGGCACGACGGCGGACGGCCTGTTCACCGTGCAGAAGAGCGAGTGCCTGGGTGCCTGCGCCGACTCGCCGGTGATGCTGGTCAACGACCGCCAGATGTGCAGCTTCATGACGACCGAGCGCCTCGACGAACTCGTCGACGTGCTGCGCGCCGAAGCTGGCAAGGACTGAGGACGACGATGCTGGACCTCTCCAAATTCCAAAGCACCGGCGCCGAGACCTGCTTCCACGGCCGCCACATCAGCCCGCAGATCTATGCGGACCTGAACGGCAAGAACTGGTCCCTCAAGGACTACGAGGCCCGTGGCGGCTACGCGGCGCTGCGCAAGATCCTCGGCAAGGACGGCGGCGACGGGCTGACGCCCGACCAGGTCATCGCCGAGGTCAAGACCTCGTCGCTGCGCGGCCGCGGCGGCGCCGGCTTCCCGACCGGCCTGAAGTGGAGCTTCATGCCGCGCCAGTTCCCGGGCCAGAAGTACCTGGTCTGCAACTCCGACGAGGGCGAGCCCGGCACCTGCAAGGACCGCGAGATCCTGATGCACAACCCGCACCAGGTCATCGAGGGCATGGCGATCGCCGCCTACGCGATGGGCATCACGGTCGGCTACAACTACATCCACGGCGAGATCTTCGAGGTCTACGAACGCTTCGAGGCCGCGCTGGAAGAGGCGAGGGCGGCCGGCTACCTCGGCGACCGCATCATGGGCTCGGACTACAGCTTCCAGCTCCACGCCCATCACGGCTTCGGCGCCTACATCTGCGGCGAGGAAACGGCGCTGCTGGAATCGCTCGAAGGCAAGAAGGGCCAGCCGCGCTTCAAGCCGCCGTTCCCGGCCAGCTTCGGCCTGTACGGCAAGCCGACGACGATCAACAACACCGAGACCTTCGCGGCCGTGCCCTGGATCATCCGCAACGGCGGCCAGGCCTACCTGGAGATCGGCAAGCCCAACAACGGCGGCACCAAGCTGTTCTCGGTGTCGGGCGACGTCGAGAAGCCCGGCAACTTCGAGATCCCGCTGGGCACGCCGTTCTCGACGCTGCTGGAACTCGCCGGCGGCGTGCGCAAGGGCCGCAAGCTCAAGGCCGTGATCCCGGGCGGTTCGTCCGCGCCGGTGCTGCCGGCCGAGGTGATGATGCAGTGCACGATGGACTATGACGCCATCGCCAAGGCCGGCTCCATGCTGGGCTCGGGCGCCGTCATCGTCATCGACGACTCGCGCTGCATGGTGCAGAGCCTGCTGCGCCTGTCCTATTTCTACGCCCACGAGTCCTGCGGCCAGTGCACGCCCTGCCGCGAGGGCACGGGCTGGATGCACCGCGTGCTGGAGCGCATCTACCGCGGCGAGGGCCGGCCCGAGGACCTCGACCTGCTGAACTCGGTGGCCGACAACATCCAGGGCCGCACGATCTGCGCGCTGGGCGACGCGGCGGCCATGCCGGTGCGCGCCATGATCAAGCACTTCAAGCACGAGTTCGTGCACCTGATTGAACACAAGAAGCCCCTGGTGGCTCCGACCTGAGCTGTCCAAGGGAAACACCATCATGGTTGAAATCGAACTCGACGGTCAGAAGGTCTCGGTGCAGGAAGGCAGCATGGTCATGCATGCCGCCGAGAAGGCCGGCACCTACATCCCGCACTTCTGCTACCACAAGAAGCTGTCCATCGCGGCCAACTGCCGCATGTGCCTGGTGGACGTGGAGAAGGCGCCCAAGCCCATGCCCGCCTGCGCGACGCCGGTGACGCAGGGCATGATCGTCCGCACCAAGAGCGACAAGGCGGTCAAGGCGCAGCAGGGCGTCATGGAATTCCTGCTGATCAACCACCCGCTGGATTGCCCGATCTGCGACCAGGGCGGCGAATGCCAGTTGCAGGACCTGGCCGTGGGTTACGGCACCGGCAAGAGCCGCTACGTCGAAGAAAAGCGCGTCGTCTTCCACAAGAACGTGGGCCCGCTGATCTCGATGGAGGAGATGAGCCGCTGCATCCACTGCACCCGCTGCGTGCGCTTCGGCCAGGAGATCGCCGGCGTCATGGAGCTGGGCATGGCCCACCGCGGCGAGCACAGCGAGATCCAGACCTTCGTCGGCCGCACGGTGGACTCCGAGCTGTCCGGCAACATGATCGACATCTGCCCGGTCGGCGCGCTGACGAGCAAGCCCTTCCGCTACAGCGCCCGCACCTGGGAGCTGTCGCGCCGCAAGAGCATCAGCCCGCACGACTCGACCGGCGCCAACCTGGTCGTGCAGGTCAAGAACCACCAGGTGATGCGCGTCGTGCCGCTGGAAAATGAAGCGGTCAACGAATGCTGGATCGCCGACCGCGACCGCTTCAGCTACGAGGCGCTGAACAGCGACGCCCGGCTGACCGCGCCGATGATCAAGCAGGGCGGCGCCTGGAAGCAGGTCGACTGGACCACCGCGCTGGAATACGTCGCCAACGGTTTGAAGTCCATCAAGGCCGAGCATGGCGCGGCCGCCATCGGCGCGCTGGGCTCGGCCCACAGCACGGTGGAGGAACTGCACCTGCTCGGCGAGATCGTCCGCGGCCTGGGCAGCGACAACATCGACCACCGCCTGCGCCACAGCGACTTCGGCAATGCCGCGCCGGCCGGCCACGCCCGCTGGCTGGGCACCAGCATCGCCAGCCTGTCCGAACTGGACCGCGCGCTGGTCATCGGCGCCAACCTGCGCAAGGACCACCCGCTGTTCGCCGCCCGGCTGCGCCAGGCCGCGCGCCGCGGCGCCGCCGTCAGCCGCATCGGCATCGGCAACGACGACTGGCTGATGCCGCTGGCCGCGTCGGCCTCGGTCGCGCCTTCGGGCTGGGTGCAGGTGCTGGCCGACGTGGCCGCCGCGGTGGGCGAGGGCGCGCCGCTGGCGGGCACGGCGACCGACGAGGCCCGGGCCATCGCCGCCGGCCTGCTGTCCGGCAAGGCCAAGGCCCTGCTGCTCGGCAACGCCGCCGCCGAACACCCGCAAGCCGCCAGCCTGCTGGCGCTCGCGCAGTGGATCGCGCAGCAGACCGGCGCCAGCGTCGGCTACCTGACCGAAGCCGCCAACACCGTCGGCGCCCAGCTGGTGAAGGCGCAGCCGCAGGCCGGCGGCCTGGACGCCGGCCAGATGCTGGCCGGCACCGCGCTGAAGGCCGCGCTGCTGCTGAACACCGATCCGGTGCTGGACTCCGCCAACGCCGGGGCCGCCGCCCGCGCGCTGGACGCGGCCGAGATGGTCGTCGTGCTGAGCCCGTTCAAGAGCGGCATCGAATACGCCGACGTGCTGCTGCCCATCGCGCCGTTCACCGAGACCTCGGGCTCCTTCGTCAACGCCGAGGGCCGCCTGCAGAGCTTCGTCGGCGTCGTCAAGCCGCTGGCCGAGACGCGCCCGGGCTGGAAGGTGCTGCGCGTGCTGGGCAACCTGCTGGGCCTGCCGGGCTTCAACCAGGACAGCTCCGAGCAGGTGCGCGAACAGGCGCTGGGCGGCGACATCGCCGGCCGGCTGAACAACGCGACGGCCGCCGTGCCGCAGCTGGCCGCGCGCGGGGAGGGCGTCGAACGCTTCGGCAACCTGCCCATCTACGCGAGCGATGCGCTGGTGCGCAATGCCACGTCGCTGCAGCTGACGGCCGACGGCCGCGAAGCCGCCACGGCCGGTCTGCCCGCCGGCCTGTGGCAGCAACTGGCGCTGCAGGACGGCGATTTCGTCCGCATCTTGCAGGATGGCGGCGCTGCGCAACTGCCGGCCCGCCTCGAAGCCGGCCTGCCGGAAGGCGTCGTCCGCGTGCCGGCCGGCCTCGCACAAACCGCCGCGCTGGGTGCCGCCTTCGGCACGCTGAGCGTCAGCAAGGTCTGAGGGAGCCTGAACCCATGATCGACACCCTCTACCAGAATGGCGCCTCGCTGCTGGGCGCCGCGTGGCCCGTGGTCTGGAGCCTGCTGAAGATCATCGCGGTCGTCGCGCCGCTGATGATCTTCGTCGCCTACCTGACGCTGTGGGAGCGCAAGGCCATCGGCTGGTCGCAGATCCGCCCCGGCCCGAACCGCGTCGGCCCTTATGGCCTGCTGACGCCGATCGCCGACGCGGTCAAGCTGATCTTCAAGGAGATCATCAAGCCGACCGCCGCGAACAAGGGCCTGTTCTTCCTCGGCCCGATCATGACCATCATGCCGGCGCTGGCCGCCTGGGCCGTCGTGCCCTTCGGCCCGGACGCGGCGGTCGCCAACGTCAACGCCGGCCTGCTGTTCCTGATGGCGATCACGTCGCTGGAGGTCTACGGCGTCATCATCGCGGGCTGGGCGTCCAACTCGAAGTACGCCTTCCTCGGCGCGCTGCGCGCGTCGGCGCAGATGGTGTCCTACGAGATCGCGATGGGCTTCGCGCTGGTCGTCGTGCTGATGGTGACCGGCAGCCTGAACATGACCGCCGTCGTGCAGGTGCAGGAGAAGGGCCTGTTCGCGGACATGGGCCTGAACTTCCTGTCCTGGAACTGGCTGCCGCTGTTCCCGATCTTCATCGTCTACTTCATCTCGGGCCTGGCCGAAACCAACCGCCATCCGTTCGACGTGGTGGAGGGCGAATCGGAAATCGTCGCCGGCCACATGATCGAGTACTCGGGCATGTCGTTCGCGATGTTCTTCCTGGCCGAGTACGCCAACATGATCCTGGTGTCGGCGCTGGCCGTCGTCATGTTCCTGGGCGGCTGGAGCGCGCCGATCTCCTGGAGCCTGTTCGGCCTGGAGACGCCGGCCTTCATCCAGCACACGATGGCGTTCTGGAACTGGGCCTGGCTGTTCGGCAAGACCTTCGTCGTCGTCACCATGTTCCTGTGGGTGCGCGCCACGTTCCCGCGCTTCCGCTACGACCAGATCATGCGTCTGGGCTGGAAGATCTTCATTCCCATCACGCTGATCTGGCTGGTCGTTGTCGGTGCCTGGATGCAGACCCCGTTCAACATCTGGAAGTGAGGCGGCGACCATGACCACCATCACGAATTTCGCGAAGACCTTCTTCCTCTGGGAACTGCTCAAGGGGATGAAGCTGACCGGCCGGCACTTCCTGTCGCGCAACATCACGGTGCAGTTCCCCGAGGAGAAGACGCCGCTGTCGCCGCGCTTCCGCGGCCTGCATGCGCTGCGCCGCTACGAGAACGGCGAGGAGCGCTGCATCGCCTGCAAGCTCTGCGAGGCCGTCTGCCCGGCGATGGCCATCACCATCGAGAGCGACGTGCGCGCCGACGGCAGCCGCCGCACGACGCGCTACGACATCGACCTGACCAAGTGCATCTTCTGCGGCTTCTGCGAGGAAAGCTGCCCGGTGGACTCGATCGTCGAGACCAACATCTTCGAGTACCACGGCGAGAAGCGCGGCGACCTGTACTTCACCAAGGACATGCTGCTGGCCGTCGGCGACAAGTACGAGCCGCAGATCGCGGCGCAAAAGGAGGCGGACGCCAAGTACCGCTGACCGCTGGCCGGCCTCGCGGCCGCAGCGGTCCGGCGCAGCTGGCCTGGATACGTATGGACATCACGACCATCCTCTTCTACGTCTTCTCCGGCATCCTGCTGGTGAGTTCGTTCCGCGTCATCACGGCGCGCAGCACCGTGCACGCGGCGCTGTTCCTGATCCTGTCGTTCTTCACCGCATCGTGCATCTGGATGCTGCTGAAGGCCGAGTTCCTCGCGATCGCGCTGGTGCTGGTCTACATCGGCGCCGTCATGGTGCTGTTCCTGTTCGTCGTCATGATGCTGGACCTGAACTCGGACAGCCTGCGCGAGGGCTTCTGGAAGCACCTGCCGCTGGCGGCCATCGTCGGCGCGCTGATCGCGTTCGAGATGGGCATCGTGCTGATGGGCGGCTTCCAGCTCGCCGAGGCGCCGGCCGCGACGCCCGAGCAGCTCCAGCTCGGCAACACCAAGCTGCTGGGCATCGAGATCTACACGAACTACCTCTACCCGCTGCAGATCGCCGCCGTGCTGCTGCTGGTCGCCATCGTCGCCGCCATCGCGCTGACGCTGCGCCGCCGCAAGGATTCGCGCGCGATGGACCCGTCCGAGCAGGTCAAGGTCACCAAGGCCGACCGGCTGCGCATCGTCAAGATGGCGCCGACCGTCGCCGCACCGGCCGCTGCTGCCGCAGCGCCGGCGGCCGCACCCACCGAAGGAGGCCAGGCATGACCGGCGCCGCTGGATTGACCCTGGGACATTTCCTGACGCTGGGCGCGATGCTGTTCGCGCTGTCGGTGATCGGCATCTTCCTGAACCGCAAGAACCTGATCGTGCTGTTGATGGCCATCGAGCTGATGCTGCTGGCGGTCAACATGAACTTCGTCGCTTTCTCGCACTACCTGGGCGACATGGCGGGCCAGGTCTTCGTGTTCTTCATCCTGACCGTCGCGGCGGCCGAGTCGGCCATCGGCCTGGCCATCCTGGTCGTGCTGTTCCGCAACCGCGCCAGCATCAACGTCGAAGAGCTCGACGCGCTGAAGGGATAAGCACCAGATGTCTGCACAACTCTCCCTAAACACCCTGCTGGCGGTGCCGCTGGCGCCGCTGGTGGGCGCGGTCGTCGCCGGCTTCTTCGGCAAGGCGGTGGGCCGCCGCGGCGCGCACGTCGTCACCATCCTCGGCGTGCTGGTCGCCTTCATCCTGTCGGCGCAGACGCTCTACAGCGTCGCCGTCGACGGCGCGCGCTTCAACGAGACCGTCTACGAATGGATGGTGCTCGGCCCGCTGAAGATGGAGGTCGGCTTCCTGATCGACGGCCTGACCGCGATGATGATGGTGGTCGTGACCTTCGTGTCGCTGATGGTCCACATCTACACCATCGGCTACATGGAGGAGGACGACGGCTACCAGCGCTTCTTCTCCTATATCTCGCTGTTCACGTTCAGCATGCTGATGCTGGTCATGAGCAACAACATGCTGCAGCTGTTCTTCGGCTGGGAGGCCGTGGGCCTGGTGTCCTACCTGCTGATCGGCTTCTGGTACAAGAAGCCGACGGCCATCTTCGCCAACATGAAGGCCTTCCTGGTCAACCGGGTCGGCGACTTCGGCTTCATCCTCGGCATCGGCCTGCTGGTGGCCTTCGGCGGCTCGCTGAACTACACCGAGACCTTCGCCAAGGCGGATTTGCTGTCCAAGATGGTCTTCCCGGGCACCGACTGGATGCTGCTGACCGTCGCCTGCATCTGCCTGTTCATCGGCGCGATGGGCAAGTCGGCGCAGTTCCCGCTGCACGTCTGGCTGCCGGACTCCATGGAGGGCCCGACGCCCATCTCGGCGCTGATCCACGCGGCGACCATGGTGACGGCCGGCATCTTCATGGTGGCGCGCTTCTCGCCGCTGTTCGAGCTGACCGACACGGCGCTGAACTTCGTGATGGTGATCGGTTCGATCACGGCGCTGTTCATGGGCTTCCTGGGCATCATCCAGAACGACATCAAGCGCGTCGTCGCGTACTCCACGCTGTCCCAGCTGGGCTACATGACCGTCGCGCTGGGCGCCTCGGCCTACTCGGTCGCCGTGTTCCACCTGATGACGCACGCGTTCTTCAAGGCGCTGCTGTTCCTCGGTGCGGGCTCCGTCATCATCGGCATGCACCACGACCAGGACATCCGCAACATGGGCGGCCTGCGCAAGTACATGCCCATCACCTGGATCACGTCGCTGCTGGGCTCGCTGGCGCTGATCGGCACGCCGCTGTTCTCGGGCTTCTACTCGAAGGACTCGATCATCGAGGCCGTGCATGCCAGCCAGCTGCCGGCTTCGGGCTTCGCCTATTTCGCCGTCATCGCCGGCGTGTTCGTGACGGCCTTCTACTCGTTCCGGATGTACTTCCTGGTCTTCCACGGCAAGGAGCACTTCCACCACAAACCCTTCCCCGGCGAGCATGACCACCATGACGACCACGGCGACGGCCATGCGCACACGCCGCATGAGTCGCCCGCCGTCGTCTGGGTGCCGCTGGTGCTGCTGGCCATCCCGTCGGTCGTCATCGGCTTCCTGGCCATCCAGCCCATGCTGTACGGCGACTTCCTGAAGGACGCCATCACCGTCAACACCGCCGCCCACCCGGCGATGGCCGAGCTGGCGCACCACTTCCACGGCGCCGCCGCGATGGCGCTGCACGGCCTGCAGACGCTGCCGTTCTGGCTCGCGCTGGCCGGCGTGGTCACCGCCTATGTGTTCTACCTGGTCGCGCCCGCCATCCCGGCCACCTTCGCCCGCGTGCTGCGCCCGCTGATCGTCGTCATGGAGAACAAGTACTTCATGGACTGGATCAACGAGAACATCCTGGCCCGCGGCGCCCGGGCGCTGGGCACGGGCCTGTGGAAGGGCGGCGACGGCCTGCTGATCGACGGCCTCGTCATCAACGGTTCGGCCCGCGCCGTCGGCGGCATCGCCGGCCTGGTGCGCCGCGTCCAGACCGGCCACCTGTACTGGTACGCGCTGGTCATGATCCTCGGCGTCATGGGGCTGATGACCTGGCAGCTCTGGCCCTATATCGAGCCCCAGTTCAAGTCCCTCATCGGCGGCTGAACGCGAGGCGGAGAACAAGAATGTTGCTGAGTCTTGCGATTTTCCTGCCCATCGTCTGCGGCGCGCTGCTGCTGGCGGTCGGGCGTGACGAACAGGCCCATGCCGTGCGCTGGCTGGCGCTGGTGGCGGCGGTGGCGAGCTTCCTCGTCACCATCCCGGTGATCACCGGCTTCGACACCGGCACGGCGGCGATGCAGTTCGTCGAGAACCATGCCTGGATCGAGCGGTTCAACATCCGCTACCACCTGGGCGTGGACGGCATCTCGATGTGGTTCGTGCCGCTGACGGCCTTCATCACCGTCATCGTCGTCATCGCCGCCTGGGAAGTGGTGGAGCAGCGCGTGCACCAGTACATGGGCGCGTTCCTGATCCTGTCGGGCCTGATGGTCGGCGTGTTCGCCGCGCTGGACGGCATGCTGTTCTACGTGTTCTTCGAGGCCACGCTGATCCCGATGTACATCATCATCGGCGTCTGGGGCGGCCCGAACCGCGTCTACGCGGCCTTCAAGTTCTTCCTGTACACGCTGGCCGGCTCGCTGCTGATGCTGGTGGCGCTGCTCTACCTGTACTCGCAGGTGCCCGGCGGCAGCTTCGACATCCAGACCTGGCACGAGCTGCCGCTGTCCGGCACCGCGCAGACCTGGCTGTTCTTCGCCTTCCTGGCCGCGTTCTCGGTCAAGGTGCCGATGTGGCCGGTGCACACCTGGCTGCCGGACGCCCACGTCGAGGCGCCCACCGGCGGCTCCGTCGTGCTGGCGGCCATCATGCTGAAGCTGGGCTGCTACGGCTTCCTGCGCTTCTCGCTGCCGATCGCGCCGGACGCCGCGCGCGAATGGTCCTGGCTCATCATCACGATGTCGCTGATCGCCGTCGTCTACATCGGCCTGGTCGCGCTGGTGCAGAAGGACATGAAGAAGCTGGTGGCCTACTCGTCCATCGCGCACATGGGCTTCGTCACGCTGGGCTTCTTCATCTTCAACGAGCTGGGCGTGGCCGGCGGCCTGGTGCAGATGATCGCCCACGGCTTCGTGTCGGGCGCGATGTTCCTGTGCATCGGCGTGCTCTACGACCGCGTGCACTCGCGCGAGATCGCGTCCTATGGCGGCGTGGTCAACACCATGCCCAAGTTCGCCGCCTTCGCCGTGTTCTTCGGCATGGCCAACTGCGGCCTGCCGGCCACGGCCGGCTTCGTCGGCGAATGGATGGTCATCCTCGGCACCGTCAACCACAACTTCTGGCTGGGCGGCGTGGCCGCCACGGCGCTGATCTTCGGCGCCGCCTACACGCTGTGGATGGTCAAGCGCGTCTACTTCGGCGACATCGCCAACGACGACGTGCGCGCGCTGACCGACATCAACACGCGCGAATTCGTGATGCTCGCCATCCTGGCCGTCGCCACGCTGTACATGGGCCTGTATCCCAAGCCCTTCACCGACGTGATGCACCACTCGGTCACCGAGCTGCTCCGCCACGTGGCGCTCAGCAAGATCCCGGCCTGATTCCGAGCAGAGGCAAGAACAATGAACGACATGAACTGGCTCGCGGTCTACCCGGAAATCCTGCTGCTCGCGATGAGCTGCGTGGTCGCGCTCGCGGACCTGTGGGTCACCGACGAGCAACGCCGCCCGACCTACTGGCTGACGCAGCTGACGCTGCTGGTCGTCGCGGGCGTCCACTTCAGCCGCTTCGACGCCGGGCTGACCCACTACGCGATGCAGGGCATGGTGGTCGCCGACCCCATGGGCCACCTGCTGGCCGGTTTCGCCAGCCTGGCCACGCTGGTCGCGCTGGTCTATGCACGCCCCTACGCGGCGTCGCGCGAGATGCTGAAGGGCGAACTCTTCATCCTCAGCCTGTTCGCGCTGCTGGGCATCAACGTGATGCTGTCGGCCAACAACTTCCTGGTCATCTACCTCGGCCTGGAGCTGATGAGCCTGTCGCTGTACGCGCTGGTGGCGCTGCGCCGCGACCATGCCGTGGCGACGGAAGCCGCGATGAAGTACTTCGTGCTCGGCGCGCTGGCCAGCGGCTTCCTGCTGTACGGCCTGTCGATGATGTACGGTGCCACCGGCTCGCTGGCGCTGCCCGATGTTTTCGACGTCATCGCCAAGGGCATCCCCAACGCGTCCGTGCTGGTCTTCGGCGTGGTGTTCGTCGTGGCCGGCCTCGCGTTCAAGCTCGGCGCCGCGCCCTTCCACATGTGGGTGCCCGACGTCTACCAGGGCGCGCCCACGGCCGTCACGCTGCTGATCGGCGCGGCGCCC
Source organism: Roseateles sp. (assembly GCF_047654785.1). Lineage (GTDB taxonomy): Bacteria > Pseudomonadota > Gammaproteobacteria > Burkholderiales > Burkholderiaceae_C > Pelomonas. The sequence goes on along the minus strand of NZ_JASGKQ010000003.1, from coordinate 1,484,790 downwards.
AAGCTGGCCGCCTTCGCCATCACCGTGCGCCTGCTGGTGGAAGGCATGGCCGGCCTGGCCGTGGACTGGCAGCAGATGCTGATCGTGCTGTCCGTCGTGTCGCTGCTGGTGGGCAACCTGGCCGCCATCGCGCAGACCAACCTCAAGCGCATGCTGGCCTACTCCACGATCGCCAACATGGGCTTCATGCTGCTGGGCATGGCCTCCGGCGTCGTCAACGACAGCGCCCAGTGGGGCATCAACGCCTACAGCGCCGCGATGTTCTACGCCGTCACCTACGTGCTGACGACGCTGGGCACCTTCGGCATGGTCATCCTGCTGTCGCGCCAGGGCCATGAGGCCGAGGAGATCAAGGACCTGGCCGGCCTGGCCAAGCGCAGCCCCTGGTTCGCGCTGGTGATGACTCTGTTCATGTTCTCGCTGGCCGGCGTGCCGCCGACGGTGGGCTTCTACGCCAAGCTGGCCGTGCTGCAGGCGCTGGTGGTCAACGGCCATCCCTTCTACCTGGGCCTGGCGGTGTTCGCGGTGGTCGCGTCGCTGGTGGGTGCCTTCTACTACCTGCGGGTCGTCAAGGTCATGTTCTTCGACGCGCCGGCCGACACCGCGCCGCTCGCCGCCCCCGGCGACGTGCGGCTGGTCATGTCGCTGAACGGCGCGGCCGTGCTGGTCCTGGGCCTGATGCCCGGCGGCCTGCTGGAGCTGTGCAAGATCGCCATCCGCCAGGCGCTGACCACCTGAGGCCCGCCCCGTGGACCCGTCCGCCGCCGTCTGGCTGGTCCTGGCCGTCGCCGTCGTCGCGGCCAACCTGCCTTACCTGAATGAGCGCCTGCTGTTCGTCGGCCCGCGCCGCGCGCCCAAGGCGGCGGGGTGGCGGCTGCTGGAGCTGGCGCTGATGGCGGTGCTGACCTTCGCGGTCGGCTCGCTGCTGGAGGCCGGCATCGGCCAGCGCCATGCCCAGGGCTGGGAGTTCTACGCGGCGGCCGCCTGTCTCTTCATCACGCTGGGGTTCCCGGGCTTCGTCTGGAGGTATCTGCGCCGTGGCCGAGGCTGACGATTCCCACCTCGTCGAGCGCCTGCTCGACAGCCAGCAGGCCTACCGTGGCCATTTCCTGGACGTGCGCCGCGACCGCGTCGCGCTGCCGGACGGCAAGACCGCCCACCGCGAGTACATCCGCCATCCCGGCGCCGTGATGGTCGTGCCGCTGCTGGACGACGGCCGGCTGCTGATGGAGCGCCAGTACCGCCACCCGATGGCGCGCGTGATGCTGGAGTTCCCGGCCGGCAAGCTCGACGCCGGCGAGGCGCCGCTGGCCTGCGGCCAGCGCGAGCTGCTGGAGGAGACGGGCTACCGCGCCGCCGAATGGGCCTGCGCCGGCGTGCTGCACAACGCCATCGCCTACTCCGACGAAGGCATCCACATCTTCTTCGCGCGCGGCCTCTCGCGCGGCGCGCAGCGGCTGGACGAGGGCGAGTTCCTCGAACTGGTCACGCACAGCGCCGACGAGCTCGACGCACTGGCGTGGCGCGGCGAGCTGACCGACGCCAAGACGCTGATCGGCCTGCTCTGGCTGCAGCGCTGGCGGCAGGGCGCCTGGCCGCTGGACTGGGTGCCGGCGCCCCGCTGAGGCCCCCCGCCCGGGCCGCCGAATCCGCGCTCCGTCGCCCCGCCGGCGCGCCCGTCGCGCCAAACGCGCGCTTCACCCGCGCCAACTGCAGTCCGTCGCACGACTTCCGGCATGCCGGGGTGGCGTCGTTATGCTTGCCGCCGCTGTGTCATGTGGTGCACGGACATGACAGCGAAGGCGCGGCCACGAGGCCGCGTACCCGGCCGGGCGCTGACGCGACCGGCTCCCCGAATTCCCCCGGCCACAACCAAGAACGAATCCAGGATGACCCACCGTCCCACCCCGTTGCCTGCGACCGCGCGCGGTCTGCTGACGCTCGCCGCCGCCGCGGCGCTGCTGGCCCTCGCGGCCTGCAAGAAGCCCGGCGACGACGCCAGCGCGGCCAAGCCGCCGCCGGCGCTGCAGCTGCGTGTCGAGGACCGGCTCGTGATGGGCCAGAGCGCGCACAGCAGCGGGCCGCTGATCACCGGCGCCGTGCAGCCGGAGCGCCGCGCCGACCTGCGCGCCGAGGTCTCGGCCATCGTCCAGCAGGTGTTCAAGGAGAACGGCGAGCCGGTGCGCCGGGGCGACCTGCTGGTGCGCCTGGACGCCACCGCCATCCGCGACAGCCTCGTGTCCGCGCAGGAAGCCGCCCGCGCCGCCGCCGAGGCCTTCGAGCAGGCCGACCGCCAGTTCCAGCGCCAGAAGCAGCTGCAGGCGCAGGGCATGGTCTCCCTGCAGGCGCTGGAGGACGCGCAGAACCGCCGCACCGCCGCGATGAGCGAGCGTGTCGCGGCCGATGCCCGCCTCGTGGCCGCGCGCCAGCAGGTCGGCCGCACCGAAGTGCGCGCGCCGTTCGACGGCGTCGTCAGCGAGCGCCAGGTGTCGTCCGGCGACACGGCCCAGGTCGGCAAGGCGCTGCTGAAGGTCATCGACCCGGGCAGCATGCGTTTCGAGGGCTATGTCTCCGCGGACCGCCGCGCCGAGCTGAAGGTCGGCCAGCCGGTGGACCTGCGCATCAACGGCGCGGCCAACCCCGAGGTGGAGGGGCGCATCCGCCGCATCGACGTCGCGGCCGACCCGGTCACGCGCCAGGTCGCGCTGCTGGTGGACTTCGTCGACCCGCGGCAGGCCGCGGTCGCCGGCCTGTACGGCGAGGGCCATGTGCGCACGACGACGGTGGCCGCGCTGATGCTGGGCGAGGCCGACATGCAGCGCGACGGCGACCGCACGTTCGCGTGGATCGCCAAGGACGGCAAGCTGCATCGCCAGCCCATCGTGCTGGGCGAACGCGACCAGCGCAGCGGCGAGTTCGTCGTGAAGAGCGGCCTGGCCGTGGGCGACGTGGTCATCCGCAACCCCAGCCGCACGCTGGTCGAGGGCACGCCGGTGCAGTCCGCCGGCGCGCCGGCCACGCCTGCCGCCGCGTCGGCCAGCACGGGAGGCTGAGGTGCTGATCTCCGATTTCGCCATCAAGAAGCCGATCGCCACCATCGTCTGCATCATCGGCATCATGGCGCTGGGGTTGCTGGCGCTGTCCAAGCTCAAGGTCAACCAGAACCCCGACGTCGACATCCCCATCCTCGTCGTCAGCATCCCCTACCCGGGCGCCTCGCCCGAGACCAGCGAGCGGGAGATCGTCAACCGCGTCGAGCGGCCGCTGCTGGCCGTGCCGGGCGTCACCGAGGTGCGCTCCACCGCGGGCGAGGGCCAGGCCACCTTCGTGCTGCAGTTCGACTTCAAGAAGAACCTCATCGAGGCCGCCGACGACGTGCGCAACGCGATCGCGTCGGTGCGCTACAACCTGCCGCAGGAGATGCGCGAGCCCATCCTGCAGCGCGTCGACCCGTCGGCGCAGCCGGTCATGCAGGTGTCGCTGGAGTCGCCGACGCTGACGCACGCCGAGCTGTCGCGCATCGCCGAGGACCAGCTCGCCGACAAGTTCCGCGCCGTCCCCGGCGTCGGCAAGGTGGACGTGTACGGCGCGCTGAACCGCGAGCTGTCGGTGCTGCTGTCGGGCCAGAAGCTGCGCGAGTTCAACGTGTCGGTCACCGACGTCGTCAACGCGCTGCGCAACCAGAACATGTCGGCCCCGGTCGGCAAGGTGCGCGGCGAGTACGAGGACCAGAGCATCCGCCTGATCGGCCGCATCGCCTCCCCGGCGGACTTCGACCGCATCGTCGTCAAGCGCAGCGGCAGCGAGCTGGTGCGGCTGGGCCAGGTCGCGTCCATCGAGGACGGTTTCGCCGAGCGCACCACGCTCTCCGTGCGCAACGGCAAGAACAACGTGGGCCTGTCCATCACGCGCTCCCGCGAGGCCTCGACGGTCTCGGTGGCCAAGGAGGTGCGCAAGATCGTCGAGGAGAGCAACAAGACGCTGCCCGGCGGCGCCAAGCTCGAGATCACGCAGGACGGCGGCAAGGACGCGCAGGACAGCCTGAACAACGTCATCCACGCGCTGGTGTTCGGCGCCGGCCTGACCATCTTCGTGGTCTACGCCTTCCTGAACTCCTGGCGCTCGACGCTGATCACGGCCACCTCGCTGCCCACCTCGGTCATCGCCGCCTTCATCGCCGTGTGGCTGTTCGGCTTCTCGCTGAACTTCATGAGCCTGCTGGGGCTGTCGCTGGCGATCGGCGTGCTGATCGACGACGCCATCGTCGTGCGCGAGAACATCGTGCGCCACATGGAGCGCGGCGCCGACCGGCGCACCGCGGCCTTCAAGGGCACGGCCGAGATCGGCCTGGCCGTCGCGGCGACCACCTTCTCCATCGTCGCGGTGTTCGTGCCGGTGGCCTTCATCTCCGGCGTGGCCGGCGAGTGGTTCCGGCCGTTCGCGCTGACGGTCGTGGCCTCGGTGCTGGTCAGCCTGCTGGTGTCGTTCACGCTGGACCCGATGCTGTCCGCCTTCTGGGGCGACCCGCCGGGCCACCACGAGGCGCCCAAGACCGGCCTGTCCAAGCTGCTGCAACGCTTCAACGTCTGGTTCGACCACCAGGCCGACCGCTACGGCCGCGTCATCGCCTGGGCGCTGCGCCACCGGCGCTGGATGGCGGGCATCGCGTTCGCCAGCTTCGTGGCCGCCATCGGCCTGCAGCAGACGCTGGGCGGCAGCAGCTTCCTGCCCAGCTCCGACTTCGGCACCATCGCGGTCGACATCCGCACGCCGCCCAGCGCCAGCCTGGAGTACTCGCGCCGCAAGCTCGCCGCCGCGGCCGACATCGCCCGGCAGCTGCCCGAGACCAAGGCCACCGACAGCTTCGTGCAGACCACCGGCGGCAAGCTCTACATCGACATCGGCAAGAGCACCGAGCGGGCGCGCGGCGCCCAGCAGATCGGCGCGGACCTGCGCGAGCGGCTGAAGGTGCTGGCCGGCGCCGAGTACGTCGTGCTCGACGACCTGAACAACGGCGCGCAGAAGCCGGTGCAGATCCGCTTCTACGGCACGGACACGCGCCAGCTGATGGCGATGACCGAGGACTTCATGGAGCGGCTGCGCAAGGTGCCGGGCGCGGTGGACGTGGGCCTGTCGCAGCAGGACACGCAGGACGAGCTGCAGATCGAGATGCACCGGGGCCTGGCCAACGCGATGGGCATCTCGGTGGGCGACGCCGCCAACGCGCTGCGCGTGGCGTTCGCCGGCATCCAGGTCGGCGACTGGGTGGACCCGACCGGCCAGACCCGCGACGTGTCCGTGCGCCTGCAGCGCGCCGACCGCGTGGACGCGACCAACATCGAGCGCCTGCCGATCGCCGTGTCCGGCACCGGCACCATGGTGCCGCTGGAACAGATCGCCACCGTCACCACCGGCAAGGGCCCGGCCACCATCCAGCACGTGGACGGCAAGCGCGTCGTCACCGTGTCGGCCAACGCGCAGGGCCGCTCGTCGGGCGAGGTCTCGGCCGACGCGCTGAAGCTGGCCCAGGGCATGACCTTCCCGCCGGGCTATGGCATCAAGCTGGCCGGCGCGTCCAAGGACCAGCAGGAGGTGTTCGGCGCCATGGGCATCGCGCTGGCATCCGGCATCGGCCTGATGTACCTGATCCTGGTCATCCAGTTCAACAGCTTCACCGCGCCGCTGGGCGTCATGCTGTCGCAGCCGCTGTCGCTGATCGGCGTGGTCGTCGCGCTGCTGCTGACCAAGGGCACGCTGAACCTGATGAGCTTCATCGGCATCATCATGCTGGCCGGCCTGGTGGCCAAGAACGCCATCCTGCTGCTGGACGCCGCGCGCCAGGAGGAGGCCAAGGGCGTGCCGCGCGAGGAGGCGCTGATGCACGCGGGCCGCCAGCGCTTCCGGCCCATCCTGATGACCACCTTCGCGCTGATCGCCGGCATGCTGCCGGTGGCCATCGGCATCGGCGAGGGCGGCGAGTTCTACCGCCCGATGGCCGTGGCCATCATCGGCGGCACGATCACGTCCACCTTCCTGACGCTGCTGATGGTGCCGAGCTTCTACGACAGCATCGAGATCATGCGCGACCACCTCGGCCAGAAGTTCGAGCGCCGCGCCGCGCGCTGGGGCGCCTTCGCGGCGGGCCTGCTGTGCTTCCTGGAGGTGCTGGCCTTCCTGACGCTGCTGCGCTTCGTGTTCCGGCTGCTGCGCGGCGCCTGGCGCTGGGCCCGCCGCGGGCGGGCGGCGGTGCCGGCCCGCGCCGGCTGATCACAGCAGCCGGCCCGGATTCAGCAGGCCCTGGGGATCCAGGGCCTGTTTGATGCGCCGCATCAGCGCGAGCGCGACTGGATCCTTGCGGCGGCCGAGCTCCTCGCGCTTGAGCCGGCCGATGCCGTGCTCGGCCGAGATCGAGCCGCCGCGCCGGCACACGGCGTCGTACACCTTCTCGTTGATCGCCGCCTCGTGCGCGGCCAGGAACGCGGCCGGCGCGACGCCGGGCGGCGCCTGCACGTTGTAGTGCAGGTTGCCGTCGCCCAGGTGGCCGAAGTCGATGACCTCGATGCCGGGCAGCCAGGCGGCCAGCGCCGCGTCCATCTCGGCGACGAAGCCGGGCAGGGCCGAGACGGGCAGCGAGATGTCGTGCTTGATGTTCAGCCCCGCCTGCGCCTGCGCCAGCGGGATGGACTCGCGCAGGTGCCAGAAGGCCCGGGCCTGCTGCAGGTTCTGCGCGACGGCGGCGTCCTGCACGATGCCGCGCTCGAAGGCCGCCTCCAGCAGCCCCTCGAACACGCCGCGCGCATGTTCGGCGCTCTCGGCGTCGGACAGCTCCAGCAGCACCGTCCACGCGGCGGCCGGCAGCGGCTGGTGCAGCTGCGGCAGCTCGCGCGCCAGCAGCGCCAGCGACGCGCGGTTCATCACCTCGAAGCCGGTCAGCGCATCGCCCGCGCGCTCGCGCGCCCGGCCCAGCAACGCCACCGCATCGTCCAGTGTGCTGCAGGCGGCCAGCGCCGTCAGTCGCTCCCAGGGCTGGGGGTGGAGCTTCATCGTCGCCGCGGTGATGACGCCCAGCGTGCCCTCGCTGCCGATGAACAGGTCGCGCAGGTCGTAGCCGGTGTTGTCCTTGCGCAGCCCGGAGAGGCCGTGCCAGACCTCGCCCGCCGCGGTCACCACCTCCAGCCCCAGGCACAGCTCGCGCGCATTGCCGTAGCGCAGCACCTGCGTGCCGCCGGCATTGGTCGCCAGGTTGCCGCCCAGCGTGCACGAGCCCTCGGCGGCCAGGCTGAGCGGGAACAGCAGGCCCGCGCCGGCCGCGGCGGCCTGCACGTCCGCCAGCACGCAGCCGGCCTCGGCGGTCAGGCTGGCGTTGGCCACGTCGATGCAGCGCACCCGCTTCATGCGCGCGAGGCTGAGCACCAGCTGCCGGCCGCTGTCGTCCGGTGTCGAGCCGCCCACCAGGCCGGTGTTGCCGCCCTGAGGCACGACGGCGACCCGGTGCGCCTGGCAGAGCCGCAGCACCTCGGCCACCTCTTCGGTGGACGCCGGCCGCGCCACCGCCAGCGCGCGGCCGGCGTAGCGCCGGCGCCAGTCGCGCTCGTAGGCCGACAGGTCGCCGCCGGCCAGCAGCCCGGCCTCGCCGAGCCGCGACCGCAGCGCGTCGAGCAGGCCGTTCATGGCTGGGCCGCCGCGGCCGCCTTCGCCGCCGCCAGCCGCTGGCGGATCTGCGCGGTGCAGGCCGTGAACGCCAGCACGCCCAGCGCCACCTCGCCCAGCGCCAGCCACCGGCCCGGGCCGGCCTCGCTGGTGCCGCGCACCAGGCCCTCCAGCACGTACAGCCAGATGAACAAGGCCACCCAGCGGTAGGTGTAGAGGCGGTAGCGCCACAGGCCCACGGGCGCGGCCAGCAGCGGCAGCGCCTTCAGCGCCAGCGTGCCGCGGCCGGTGGGCGCCAGCCACAGCTCCCAGGCCAGGCAGAGCGCGATCAGCGCGGCCACGCTGGTCACGGCGAGCTGGCGCGACAGGCGTTCGCCGTCGCTGGGTCGGGTTCGTTCGGGGGCAGATGACATGACTGCGGCATCATAGAAGCCATGTCCCCCGAGCCCCGTGCGCCCCTTCCCGCCGACAACCCCGCCGACAACCCCGATGCGCCGCTGGAGCGCAACCCCGTCGCACTGGCGAAGAGCTTCGCCGCCGAACTGCTGGCCTGGCCCTGGCTGCAGACGCTGCACACCTTCCGCCAGCGCTTCCGCGAGGAGCGGCTCGGCCTGACCGCCGGCAGCCTGACCTTCACGACGCTGATCTCGCTGGTGCCGCTGCTGACGGTGATGCTGGCCGTGTTCACCGCCTTCCCGATGTTCTCCAGCTTCCAGCATGCGCTGGAGCAGTACTTCCTGAAGAGCCTGATCCCGCCCAACATTGCCAAGCCGGTGCTGGCCTCGCTGACGCAGTTCGCGGCCAAGGCCAACCGGCTGGGCGCGGTGGGCTTGGTGGCGCTGGGCGTCACGGCGCTGGCGCTGATGCTCACCATCGACCGCACGCTGAACGCCATCTGGCGCGTGCGGCGCTCGCGGCCGATGGCGCAGCGCGTGCTCGTCTACTGGGCGGCGCTGACGCTGGGCCCGCTGCTGCTGGGCGGCAGCCTGACGCTGACGAGCTACGCCGTCACCGTCGGCCAGGGCCTGATCACGAAGATGCCGGGCGGCCTCGCCACGCTGCTGGGCGGCGCGGACATCGTGCTGCTGGGCCTGGCCATCGCCGGCCTGTTCCACTACGTGCCCAACACCCACGTGCGCTGGCGCCATGCGCTGCTGGGCGGGGTGTTCGTGTCGGTGGGCTTCTCGCTGGCGAAATCGCTGCTGGCCTGGTACGTCAAGCAGGTGCCGACCTATTCGACGCTGTACGGCGCGTTCGCGACGGTGCCGATCTTCCTGATCTGGATCTACCTGGGCTGGGTCATCGTGCTGCTGGGCGCCATCCTGGCGGCCAACACGCCGGCCCTGGTCGGCCGGCTGCACCTGCGCCCGGACACGCCGGGCCAGCCGCTGGCGCTGGCGCTGGAGGTGCTGCGCGAGCTGCGGCGCGCGCGCGACGCCGGGCGGCGCGGCCTGTCGCACCTGGCGCTGGCGCGCGCGCTGCGCGTGGACCCGCTGCAGCTGGCCCCCATCCTGGACAAGCTGCTGGCGATGGACTGGATCGGCCTGCTGGAAGAGGAGGGCGCGCAGCGCCTGGTGCTGCTGTGCGCGCCGCAGCACACGCCGGCCGCGCCGCTGCTGGCCGGCTTCCTGGCCGGCCGCGAGGGGCTGCTGGGCAACCTGTGGGCGCAGGGGGACTGGGCGCGGATGACGCTGGACGGGCTACTGGCAAAATGACGCCGCCATGACAAGCCCCAAGAGCCGTGCCCCTGCCGCCGGTGCCGATGACGAGGCCCAGGCGCGCCGCCGCGAGCGCCTGAGCGCCGCGGGCCTGCGCGTCACCGCGAACCGGCTGGCCGTGCTGCAACTGATCGAACGGGCGCCGGTCGCGCTCAGCCACGCGGACCTGGAGGCCGCGCTGCCCGCGGGCTTCGACCGCGTCACGCTGTACCGCACGCTCGACAGCTTCGTCGACGCGGGCCTGCTGAGCGCCACGGTCGGCGCGGACCGCATCCGCCGCTTCAGCCCGCTGGCGGGCGATCCGGCGGGCCACCACGATCATCTGCACTTCCATTGCGACGACTGCGGTCGCGTGTTCTGCCTGCCGGCCAAGCCGCCGCGCCGGCCCAGCGTGCCGGAGGGCTTCCAGGTGGAGGGCGCGGACCTCTACGTGCACGGCCACTGCGCCGACTGCACGCCGGCCCCTCGCTGAGCGTTCAGTACGGGTTGTTCGGCGCGATGTAGTGCACGAAGTGGCTGCCCAGCGCGTCGGCGCTGGTCAGCCGGGCCGACAGCCACACCGGCAGCCAGCCGGCCGGCACCTCGAGATCGACGTCCCACACCGCGCTGCCGTCCGCGCGCACCGTTTGCGCGGGCAGCCGCCGGACGCGCCGCAGCCGCGTCTCGCCGCTGGCCGGATGCGCCAGCTGCAGCTCCGCGCTGGCGCCCAGCGGCGTCAGCGTCGCGGCCGCCGCCGCGCGCCAGGGCCAGGCGGCCTGCAGCCGGCGGCCCGCCAGCGCCGGGTCCACCACCCGCGCGTACAGCGGCTGCTGCTCGGGCGCCGAGGCCAGGTCGAAGCGGGTGAACAGCCGCTCGCGCTGCGCGGCCAGCGACGCCTCGCCGGGCGGGGCGCTGGGCAGCCGCGCGGTCAGCACCTGGAGCGGCGTGCCGTCTGCGGCGAGGAAGGCGAAGTCGTAGGGCGTGCCGGCGCGCAGCGCCGCCCAGGCCTGGCGGCAGGCCTCCCGGTCGGCGTCGCCGGTGCTGGGGCAATGGCCCAGCGGCACCTGGTGGGCGTCCGCGCCGGGGCGGTCGGCGAATGACAGCAGCGCGTCGTCGCCGTCCGGCGCCGGGGCGGCCAGGTCCAGCCCCTGCGGCGGCAGCCCCGGGCCCGTGACGCGCACGCGCTGGGCGCGGGGGTCGATGCGGCGCGCGTCCACCTCGAAGGCGAGCAGCCGCGTGACCTGCGCGCTCGGCGTGCCCAGCGCCCGTGAGTGCAGCCGGGCGGCTTCCAGGCGCGCCTGCCAGGTCGCAGCGTCCGAGCGGTAGGCGGCGAACAGGCCGAACTGCGTGTCGTCCGGGCTGCCGTAGTCCAGCAGCCCGCCGGCCGGCACGTCCGCCTGGCCCCCGTCGATGCGGCACTGCGGGCCGGCGGCATCCGCCACGGCCTCGCAGCGCATGCCGGGCAGCGCCCGCAGCGCGGACCCGGCCGCGGCGCGCGGGCCCAGCACGGCCACGTGCCGCACGCGCACCTGGCCGGCCTGGCCGTCGCCCTGCCACAGCCAGCGGCCACCGGACTTGCGCATCCACAGCGTCTCCGCATGGGGCAGCCACGGCGCGCGCGGCCGCACCTGGAAGCGCACGAGCAGCCGGTCGCCGGACGCGGCCTGCAGCACGCGCACGGCGCCGAAGTGCGCCCCTTGCAGGCTGAAGCCGCCCAGCTCGTCGGCATCGTGGCGGCGCAGGACGCGCTCGGCGAAGGCCGCGCCCGCCAGGCCGGTGTGCCGGAAGCCGGCGTCCAGCAGCGGCAGCAGGTCCGCGGCCGCCGGGATGCCGGACGCGAACCGGGCCTGCAGCTCGCCGAGCTGGCGTTCGATCTCCGGCACGGCGGCCAGCGCGGCGCGGGCGGCCTCCTGCTCGGCGGCGCTCAGCGGCGGCAGCACCGCGTCGCTGCTGGAGGCGACCGGGTCCACCGTGATCGGCGCCATGTCCGGGCCGGCCGTGCGCAGCGCATAGGCCGCCGGCCGGGGCTGCAGGTCGAGCAGCCCGGCGACGCCGTCCAGCCCCGCGTGGCGGGCCTCGAACTCGCCGGTGCGCGGGTCCAGCGCCTCGGCGCCCAGCAGCGCCAGCACCGGGCGCACCAACTGCTTCACGCGGTCCAGGCTGCTGCGCAGCGCCGCCGCGTTGACGCGCATGAAGTCCACGCGCTCGTCCTGCAGCAGCTCGTGCGGCGTGCCGCCCAGCACGAAGGCCGTCATCAGCTCGGTCAGCGGCGTCACGTTGACGGCGCGCTGGCCCACGTCCAGCGGCACGGCGAGCGAGTGCAGCATCACCGGCTCGCCGCTGCTGGTGCCGCGCACCTGCACCAGCAGCGGCCCGGACAGCGCCTCGGTGGCGACATCGTAGCGCCCGTCCGCCGCCGTGCGCGCGTGGGCCGTGAGGCCGCGCGCGTCGACCACCAGCACCTCGGCGTCCGCCAGCGGCGCGCCGTCCGCCGCCATGCCGACCAGGTGGCCGCTGCGGCAGCGGGCGCAGGGCGCGCCGGCCAGGTCGTCGGGCAGCAGCTCGAAGGACGCGGGCTTCTCCACCTCGTTGCCGCCGCCGCAGGCGATCAGCGCGACGACGGCGAGCAGCGAGGTGGCCAGCGAGCGGCGCGTGGAGGTCTTCATGGTGTCAGTGCCTGATCTCGACGCCGGCTTCCAGCGTCCGGCCCGGCTCGGGGGCGTAGTTGCGCAGGAAGGAGGTGCTGTTGCGCACCGCCTGGTCGGTCAGGTTGCGGCCCACGAGGTAGGCGCTCCAGCGCGGGCCCGCCGCCTGCGGCGAGGTCCAGCGCAGGCAGGCGTGCCATTGCACGGACGCGGCGGTCGCGGTCTCGTTCTCGCCGGGCCGGGTCTGCGCCCGGGTGCGCACGCCGCGCAGGTCCGCGGCCCAGCCGCCGCGCGTGGCCTCCAGCCGCAGGCCCCAGCGCGCGGCGGGCTGGCGGGGCAGGTCGCGCCGCAGGCCCACCAGTTGGCCGCGCACCTGGTCCGCAAAGGCGGACAGCGTCAGCGCGCCGGCCTCCAGCTCGGCCAGCTCGCGCGACAGCTCGGCCTCGAAGCCGTGGAAGCGCGCGTGCGCCTGTTCGTAGCGCGTGACCGGCAGGCACTGGTCCAGCTGGGCGCACAGCGCGCGGAACTGCTGCTTGTCGACCGCGTAGAACACGCCCAGGCTGCGCTGGTAGATGTGGTCCTTGACGCGGTACTGGAAGGCATTGGCCCGCAGCGACCAGGCGCCCGCGTGCTGCTCGCCGGCGAGGTTCCAGCCCTGCAGCCGCTCCAGCGCCAGCGCGCTGTTGCCGAAGTCGTAGGTGCGCGTGGCGATGTGCGGGCCGAGCGCGTACAGCTCCTGCACGTCGGGCGCGCGGCTGGCGCGCCAGTGGGTGAGGGTGGCCTTGCCCTGGCCCAGCGTGCGCGTGGCCGCCACGGACAGGTTGCCGAAGTGGAAGCGCCGCTCCGGCAGCGCCACGATGACGCCCAGCCGGGTGGGCTGCGGCCCGGGGCGGCTGTTGCGGGCGTCGGCGCGCATGCCCAGCTCCAGCGTCCAGGGCGCCAGCGCCAGCTTCTCGACGGCGAACAGCGCATGGCCGCGCAGCCGCGTGCGCGGCACGAAGGCCTCGGCCCCGAGCGCCGAGAAGTCGCGGTGCAGCAGGTGCACGCCCGCCGTGCCCTGGTGGCCGGCGGCCAGGCTGTGCTCGACTTCCAGCCGCGCCTCGCGCACATCGTGGGTGAAGCGGGTCTCGACGACGCCCTGGTTCATCTCGTCATGGTGGTAGCGCGTGTCGGCGAGGCGCAGCCGCAGCAGCGACGCGGCCGAGCCCGGGCGCCGCCATTCGCCGAGCAGCTCGGCGCGGCGCTGTCCGGCGGCGATGCGCACGCGCTCCTCGGGCGGCTCGTCGGCGGCGGGCGGCGCGCCGCCATGGCTGTGCGAATGCGCGCCCGGCGGCAGGCCGTAGTCGGTCTTCAGCGTCGACACGGAGGCGCCGATGAAGCCCGCGCCGAACACCGCGCTCGCGCCGACGGCGCCACCCTCGCCGTGCGAGTCGCTGTTGGCGATGTGGCCCTCGGTGTTGCGGCCGCTGACCAGGAAGAACTGCTGCTTGACCGCCGCCTCGTCGATGGCCCAGCCGCGGATGCGCGCCACGCCCTTGCTGCGGCGGTGCGCATCGGCGTGCCAGGCCAGGCCGGCCGGGCCCGGGCCGGTGCCGCCTTCCGCGCGGGCCAGCCGGGTGTCGCTGCCCGCGCCGCGGCGCAGCTCGGCGCGGCCGCGCAGGGCGCCGGGCAGGGTTTGCGGAATGCGCTCGTACTCCACCTCCACCGCGCCGCCGATGGCGTCGCCGCCGAACTGGATGGCCGAGGGGCCGCGGTGCACCGTGATGCGCTCGGCCAGGCCCGGCTCCACCATCACGCCGTGGTCGGCGCTGATCGTCGAGGCGTCGTGCGCGCCGCTGCCGTTCACCATCGCCCGCACGCGCGAACCGCTCTGGCCGCGGATGACGGGCAGGCCCACGTTGGGGCCGAAGCTGGCGTTGGCCACGCCCAGCTCGTCCTGCAGCGTGGCGCCCAGCGTGGCCGCCGCCTTGTTGCGAAGTTCGTCGGCCTGCAGCACGGTGGCCGGCCCGGCCGGGCGCGCCAGGCCGCGCCCCTGCACCGTCACCTGGGGCAGCACGCCGTCGGCCCGCGCGGGTGGCGGCGCCTCCTGCGCGGCGGCATGGCCGCCCAGCATCAGCAGCAGGGCGTTGGGCAGGCAGCGGATCGGAACGGGCATGAGGTCAGGCGGAGCGACGTCGCCCGGCGGATGCCGCGGCGCACGGGACGGTTGCATTGAATTGCAGTTGTGTTGCATTAGTATATGCAACTTGTTTGCGAAAACAGGTGATGTCGGATGGCGCGCGGTGAGGTCTTCGAGGGATGGCGCAGCGGGCGTGCCGGGCTGGCCCGGGCGTTTCGGGCAGTGGGCGCCGCGCTGCTGCTGTCGTGCGGCGGCGCGGCGCTGGCGCAGCATTTCGACGTGGAGCTGCGCACCGACAAGGGCCCGGTGGCCGGGTCGCGCATCGTCACGGACTTCTATGGCGACCTCGGCCTCGCGGGCAAGCTGCCCATCGACGCGCTGACCGGCCACCGCATCTTCCCGGCCTATTTCAGCGACTTCGCCGGCGGCCCCTACGCGACGGCCAACCCCGGTTTCCAGGCCTTTGCCGGCACGTTCGTCCAGGGCGAGGAGCTCCATTTCCGCGCGCTCGGCACGCTGCTGCACTGGACGCCCGCCAGCGGCACGTGGACGGCCGCGCCGAGCGGCGTGAGGCTCACGCTGTATGGCGGCATCCCGGCGGAAGTGGTCATCGGCTACAGCACCAACCCCGCCGCCTGGGCCGAGCGCTACGCCTACTACCAGGGCGGCACGCGCTATGACGGCCAGGGCATCACCGGCCCGCTGACCGCCGCCATCGACGACGTGAAGGCCGGCGGCTCCTTCCACTCCCACCTGGACTGGAAGATCAGCAGCGCCGCCGGCACGCCGCCCGCGGGCGCCTACCTGCTGACGCTGGAGCTGTGGTCGCCCACGCTGGTGGGCGGCCAGCCCAAGTACCTGGCGTCCCGGCCCTTGCACATCATCTTCGAGCGCGGGCTGACCGAGGCCGAGATGCAGGCCGCGTTCACGAGTCGCATCTCGCCGGCCTGCGGGGCGCGCGCGATGCAGTGGACGGTGGGCGCGAACAGCTGCTCGGCCAGCGTGCCGTCGACCGCGTCCGGCCACACGGCCGTCGCCACGGACGGCGTCGGGCCGGCGACGGGCAGCGCCACCTTCGCCTGCAGCGACGGCAACTGGGGCACGCCGGGCAACGCGAGCTGCGAGCTGCCGCCGCCCGCGGACTGCGGCGCCCGCACCCTGAGCTGGCAGGTGGGCGCCAACAGCTGCTCGGCCCCGGTGCCGGGCACGGCGTCCGGCGCCGCGGTGACGGCGATCGACGGCGACGCCCCGGCCACGGGCAACGCGAAGTTCGCCTGCACGGACGGCCACTGGGGTGCCGCCACCGAGGCGTCCTGCACCGTGCCGGCGCCGTCCGGCTGCGCCGCCCAGGCCGTCACCTGGCGCGTCGGCGGCGACAGCTGCAGCGGCACGCTGGCCGCGACGCCCTCGGGGAGTTCGGCGCTGGCCACCGATGCCGACGCGCCCGTGGTGGGGGCCGCGAGCTTCAGCTGCGTCGACGGTGCCTGGAGCGCCGCGACCCATGCCAGCTGCGCGGCGCAGCCACTGGCCTGCCCGGCGCAGACGCTCGCGTGGTCGGTGGGCGGGCAGGCCTGCGAGGCCCGGGTGCCGGCATCGCCGTCCGGCACCTCGCTGCTGGCGACCGACGACGACGGCCCGGTCGGCGGCACTGCGGGCTTCAGCTGCGGCAACGGCCTGTGGTCGGCGCCGGCCGCGGCGTCCTGCGTGGCCGCCAAGCCGCTGCCCGCCGCGCTCGCGCCGTCTCCGCCGTGGGCGCCACCGGTGCGCCTTCCCTGGGACAGGCTGCGGCACTGATGCAATTATTTTGCATCAATGTCGTGTGAAATTATGCAACTTGATTGCATAATTCTCGCCCGGGCAATCCGCCCGTCCGTTAGGAGGAAACCGTGATCCGTTCATTCGCATTCACCGGCCTGGTCGCTCTCGCGGCGCTGGCCCCGACGCTGGCAAAGGCCGATGAGGACCATGCCGGCGACATCGCCGTGTCGGCCGTCGGCGGCAAGCTGGTGGCCGCCAGCGAGCACTACGCCGTCCACGGGGCGACCGGCTTCAAGATCTTCGAGGGCGACTTCGGCGACTTCAGCAACGGCCCCTACGTGACCAAGAGCCCGGGCTTCCAGACCCAGGGCGGCGCCACGCTCCAGCCGCTGTCCCTGCTCAGCTTCTCCGGCATCGGCGCGCTGAGCTACTGGAACGGCAGCGCCTGGGGCAGCTCACCGACCGGCGTGAACGTCAGCGTCAAGGACGTCATGGACGAACTGACCACCTGGGGAGCGGACGGCGTGACGGCCGGCGCGAGCTCCTACATCGACCAGGTCTCGACCAGCGGCACCCTGCACAGCCATCTGACGATGGCGGTGACCCCGGCCGCGGCGGCGGGCGCCTACATGGTCCAGATGCGCCTGGAGTCCGACGCCTACGCCAGCTCCGACCCGTTCTACCTGGTGTTCAACCGCGGCCTGTCCGGCGCGGCCTTCGAGGCCTCGGTCGATGCGCTGGCCGCACCGGTGCCGGAGCCGTCCGCCTACGCGCTCATGCTCGCCGGCCTCGTGGCGGTGACCGCGCTGGCGCGCCGCCGCAAGCACGGCTGATCCCGACCCCCACTCCCATCCGACAAGGACGACCATGAAGTTCTCTCTGACCGCCTGCGTCCTGGCCCTTGCCATCGCGCTGCCGGCCCACGCCAACAGCGCCGTCCGCGGCGACGAAGGCATCGGCTTCTACATCGGCATCGACGGCCAGGCGACGCTGGCCTCGGGCACCTTCGCCGGCCAGGCCAATCCGAACGCCGGCCGCCTGACCTGGCTGCTCGACCACGGCGACCACTACCACGGCATCGGCACCTACAGCTACACCGGCACGGCCGCCGCGCCCGTGGTGATGCCCACGAACGCCAACAACCGGCTGCCCGAACCGAGTTCGCGCGTGAACGACGCGACCAGCGCGATCGCGCTGCAGGCCGGCACGGGCGCCTGGAGCGGCTCGTGGGTCAGCCAGGTGCTCCCGGCCGGCGCGCCGGCCCATGCATACAGCCTGCTGGGGGCGGCCTCGACGCAATCGCTGAACGGCCTGAGCCCGGACGCCGACGTGCTCTTCAACAGCAGCGGCGGCCGCTGGTCCGGCAGCGCCAGCGGCGTCACGGTGGCGCTGAAGCTGGAATCCGTCACTGCGGGCCTGAAGGTCGCCGCCGGCGGCAATGCCGACATCTTTGCCGGCGGCGTCGGCAGCCTGTGGGTGCTGGGCGACTTCGAGACGCTGGCGTTCGACCCCGTGTTCCACGTGGACGGCCAGGCCGCGCCGGGCGTCTACTCGGCGCAGTTCTCGCTGGTCAACCTCGGCAGCAACACGGCGGTGGGGAACGGCGGGACCTTCTCCTACGACTTCGCGGTCGCCGCGCCGGTGCCCGAGCCGTCCGGCCTGGCGCTGATGCTGGCCGGCCTGCTGGGCGTCGGCCTGCTGGCCCGCCGCCGCCTGCCGCGTTGATCCGGGGCTTTCGACCCGGCTGAGATCGGGGCCCGCGCCAGCCGGAAGGGCGGGCCGGGCTCCGTCACGGTGGTACGCGGCCCGTCCGGCCGGCGGAGGCCGCCGGACGGCGCGCTGGCGCGCCGGACCTGGCGGAGATGCCGGTGCGGTCCGACGGCAGCGTCTCCCGGGGCGTGTTCGCTGCGGGCCGTTCGCATCGGCAAAAATACGGGCCATGACCACCACGACCCTCTTGTCGACACCATGAAGCAGGTCGGCCGCCGCATCGAGCCGCCGCTGCTGGCCGAACCCAGCGGCGCGGCGCTGGCCGATGGCCTGGCCTTCAGCGCCAGCGTGGCCGGCCTCGCGGGCGGGCGGGTGTTCTTTCCCAAGGGCGTGTTCCGCTACAAGTCGCACGCCGAGGCCAATGCCCATCAGGCGGCCTGTCTGGCCGAGGGCATGGCGAGGCTGGCCAGGGACAGGCGCCGTGGCTGACTATGCGCGCCCGGCGACGTTGAATGAAGGGCGCCGCCCCATTCGTGCGCTGCTGCCCGGTGGGCGCCAGCGGCATCTCGCGTAGCGGCTGGAACAGCTCGTCCAGCGTCACGCCCAGCGCAAAACACAGACTGGCCAGCGCCTACACCGAAGGGTTGGTCGTGCTGCGCTCAACGGCTGAGATGTAGGTGCGGTCCACCAGTGCGTGGAAGGCAGGCGTCTCCTGGGACTTGTTCGCTAGTCGGAGCCCTTGCATGAGCCCGCGTGGGCGTCGAACCCCGGCGGGCTGCTGTGCCGCACGGCGTGCGTCTCGAACGCATTGCCCGCATGCGCGCCCTGGCCGCGCAGGACCGCCACCAGGCTGGCCAGCGGGTAGGCCAGAAAGAACAGCGGGCCGAACCACAGGTATTGCCGCACGTGCACATGTTCATGCAGCCGCAGGCGCGCCAGCTCCGCGGCGCTGACGCCGAGGATGACCTGGCCCAGCGTGATCGCGGCGAAGGGCAGGCGCGCCGCGCGGCTGCCGGCGGGCGCCGCGCCCCGGTGCCAGCACACCTCGATGGCGAGTCCGTGACGTCGGGCGCCGCCGCCGGCCAGCAGCATCGGCAGGCCCAGCGCCGCGCCCACGAGCGTGCAGGGCAGGGCCCAGGCCATGCCGATCCCGCAGCCCAGCCGGCGCAGGTGGCGCGAGAAGCCCCGCAGCGCGCCGGCCGTCACGGGTGCAGCACCACCAGCAGCGCCGTCGCCGTCGACTTGGCCGGGTTGCGGATGGCGTGCGGCCCGTCCACCGCGTAGCGCGCGGTCTCGCCGGCCTTGAGCCGGCTCGTCACGCCCTGGGCCGTGACCTCCAGGCTGCCGCTGAGCACGCTCAGGTGCTCGCGCGAGCCGGGCTCGTGCGCCTGCGAGTCCAGCACGCCGCCGGGCTGCACGCTCAGCTCGTACCACTCGAACTGGCCGGCCAGCTCGATGGGCCCGAGGATGCGCAGCTTGCACAGCCCGTCCGGGCTGGACAGGCCCGGCGTCGCATGGGCCGGCACGGTCTCGATGGCCGGCGCCGCCGCGCGCTCCGCGCCGAGCAGCTCGCCCATCTCCACGCCCAGCGCATTGGCCAGCCGCCAGACCACGGCCACGGTCGGGTTGGCCTGGTTGCGCTCGATCTGCGACAGCATCGACTTGCTGACGCCGGCCCGCCGGGACAGGTCGTCCAGCGACAGGCCGCGGCTGCCGCGCAGCGCCTGCAGCGCGGCGCCGACGCGGGGCGGTTCGGTGTCCAGGCTCATGCTTGACGTCGTCGGATGATTTCCAGATACTGCACGAAAGTTCGATATATCGAACAAGTTCACTGACCGGATTGTGCATCAGGAGCGGCGCCATGAGCCAGGCTTTCTACCAACACCTGCAGACCGAGCTGGACGGCATCCGCGCCGCCGGCCTCTACAAATCGGAGCGCATCATCACCAGCCGCCAGGGCGCCGTCGTGCGGACGGCGGACGGCCGCGAGGTCATCAACCTGTGCGCGAACAACTACCTGGGCCTGTCGTCGCACCCGGCCGTCGTCGAGGCCGCGCACGAGGCGCTGCGCACGCACGGCTTCGGGCTGTCGTCGGTGCGCTTCATCTGTGGCACGCAGGACCTGCACAAGACGCTGGAGCAGCGCATCGCCCGCTTCGTCGGCTGCGAGGACGCCATCCTCTACGCCGCCGCGTTCGACGCCAACGGCGGCCTGTTCGAGCCGCTGCTCGGCGAGCAGGACGCCATCATCAGCGACGCGCTGAACCACGCCTCCATCATCGACGGCATCCGCCTGTGCAAGGCGCAGCGCTGGCGCTACGAGCACAACGACCTGGCCGACCTGGAGCGCTGCCTGAAGGAGGCGACGGAGAAGGGCGCGCGCTTCAAGCTGGTGTTCACCGACGGCGTGTTCTCGATGGACGGCACCATCGCCCAGCTCGACAGGATCCGCGAGCTCTGCGACCGCTACGGCGCGCTGCTGGGCATCGACGAATGCCATGCCAGCGGCTTCATGGGCGAGACCGGCCGCGGCACGGCGGAGCACCGGGGCGTGTTCGGCAAGGTCGACATCATCACCGGCACCTTCGGCAAGGCGCTGGGCGGCGCGTCGGGCGGTTTCACGGCGGCGCGCAGGGAAGTCGTCGAACTGCTGCGCCAGCGCTCGCGGCCCTATCTGTTCAGCAACACGCTGGCGCCCGGCATCGCCGGCGCGTCGCTGGCGGTGCTGGACCTGCTGGAGGGCTCGACCGCGCTGCGCGACAAGCTGGAGGCCAACACCGCCTGGTTCCGCGCGGCCATCCAGGCCGCCGGCTTCGAGATCAAGCCCGGCACCCACCCCATCGTGCCCATCATGGTCTACGACGCGGTGAAGGCGCAGCAGCTGAGCCAGCGTCTCCTGGAGCTGGGCGTCTACGCGGTGGGCTTCTTCTTCCCGGTCGTGCCCAAGGGCCAGGCGCGCATCCGCGTGCAGGTCTCGGCGGTGCATGAGCGCGAGCACCTGGAGCAGGCCGTCGCCGCCTTCGCGCAGGCCGGCCGCGAACTGGGGATCCTGCCATGACGCGCATCCTCATCATCGGCGCCAACGGCCAGATCGGTACCGAGCTGGCGGCCGAGCTGGCGACGCGGCACGGCCACGACGCCGTCATCACCAGCGACCTCTCGCCCAAGGGTCGCGTGCCCGCGCTGCACCACGAGACGCTGGACGTGACCGATGCCGGCGCGCTCGCCACCATCGTCAAGCGCCACAAGATCACGCAGGTCTACCACCTGGCCGCCGCGCTGTCGGCCAACGGCGAGAAGCACCCGATGTGGGCCTGGGACCTGAACATGAAGGGCCTGCTCAACGTGCTGGAGCTGGCCCGCCACGAGAAGCTGGAGCGCGTGTTCTGGCCCAGCTCCATCGCCGCCTTCGGCCCCAACACGCCGGCCGTGGACACGCCGCAGACCACCGTGATGGATCCCACCACGGTCTACGGCATCAGCAAGCTGGCCGGCGAGCGCTGGTGCGCCTGGTACCACGCCAAGCACGGCGTGGACGTGCGCAGCCTGCGCTACCCCGGCCTGATCAGCTGGAAGACGCCGCCCGGCGGCGGCACGACGGACTACGCCGTCGAGATCTTCCACGCCGCGATCCGGCAGGGCCGCTACACCTGCTTCCTGGCAGCCGGCCAGGCGCTGCCGATGATGTACATGCCCGACGCGCTGCGCGCCACCCTCGAGCTGATGCAGGCGCCGGCCGACGCCATCAAGCAGCGCGGCAGCTACAACCTGGCCGGCGTCAGCTTCACGCCGGAACAGATCGCCGCCAGCATCCGCCGCCGCCTGCCGGCCTTCACGATGGACTGCGTGCCCGACTTCCGCCAGGCCATCGCCGCGAGCTGGCCGCAGCGCATCGACGACGGCGCGGCCCAGGCCGACTGGGGCTGGGCGCTGCGCTACGACCTGGACGCGATGGTCGACGACATGCTCTCGAATCTGAC
Organism: Roseateles sp.; assembly: GCF_047654785.1. Lineage (GTDB taxonomy): Bacteria > Pseudomonadota > Gammaproteobacteria > Burkholderiales > Burkholderiaceae_C > Pelomonas. Next base: position 1,463,231 of record NZ_JASGKQ010000003.1, on the reverse strand, counting down.
ACGGGAACTGCAGGCCGGCTGACGGGCCGGCCCCGGCGGGCTGCTAGGCTGGCCCGCATGAGCACCGCCCCGCTGCCCGTCCTGCTGGCCGCCGCCGCGCTGGCCCTGACCGCCGTGCCGGCCCGCGCCGGTGCGCCGCAGCAGGATGCGAAGGACGACGGCCCGCCGGCCCGCTACGTGCTCGGCCTGTCGCTCGCCTCGGTCCCCGAGTACGAAGGCGCCCGTCGGCGGGATCTCAAGCTCCGGCCCGTCTGGGCCGCCCGGATCGGGCGCCTGCGCCTGGCCACCGGTGGCGGCAGCGCGCTGCTGGGCTTCGGCCGCGAAGGCGCCGGCGCCGGGGCGAGCACCGCGCTGATCGAGGGCGAGCGGCTGCGCGTGGGCGTGTCGCTGAGCCTGGACGGCGGCCGCGACAGCGGCGGCGACGCCGGCACCACGCGCGGCCTGCCCGACGTGCGGCGCACGCTGCGCGCCAAGCTCTACGCCAGCTACAGCCTGGCCCGGGACTGGACCGTCGGCGCCGCCGTGTCGCAGGACGTGCTGGGCCGCCAGGGCGGGCTGACGATGAGCCTGGACACAGGCTGGCGCTTCTTCCGCAGCGAGACCACCGAGTGGAGCGCCGGCATCGGCGTGTCCGCCGCCAATGCGCAGAACCTGCGCAGCTACTTCGGCGTGCCGGACTCGGCCGTGGCCGCCAGCGGCAAGCCCGCATACCGCCCCGGCGCCGGCCTGCGCGACGTGCATGCGGGCCTGGGCGTCCGGCATGCGCTGTCCCGGCACTGGTTCGTGTTCGGCGGCGTGGGCACCAGCCGGCTGCTGGGGCCCGCGGCGCGCAGCCCGCTGGTGGAGCGGCCGGGCGGCATGTCGGCCGCCGTTGGCGTGGCCTGGCGGAACTGAGCGTTGCCGATCTCCGCGTAGCGCCCGCATCACCCCGCTTGGGGATGCCGCCGCCGCATCGGGCGCCTACAACGCGCCCATGTCGGGCCGGGCGCGAGCCGCTGCGCCGGCACGTTTGCCGCCCGCCGGCCCCCACACGCCAAGGAGACTGCCATGCCCGAGGTCCTGACGAACGAGGCCGCCCGCGCCTTGCTGGCCGAGTTGCCGGCGGCGCCGCTGACCGGCCTGCAGCAGCGCACGGCGCAGGCCATCGTCAACCTGTTCGAGACCAGCCAGGTGCTCGGCGACTACGGCCGCGTCACGGTGCTCGCGGGCGACTCGGGCCATCTGAGCTTCGGGCGCTCGCAAACCACGCTGGGCTCCGGCAACCTCGCCAAGCTGCTGGAGCGCTACGCCGCCAATCCCGCCGCGCGGTGGGCATCGCGGCTGGCCGCCTACCTGCCTCGGCTGCGGGCGCGGGACGTGGCGCTGGACGATGACGAGGTGCTGAAGAACATCCTGCGCGCGTCGGCGGACGACCCGGTCATGCGCGACGTGCAGGACCGCTTCTTCGACGCGACCTACTGGCAGGTCGCCGAGCGCGCGGCGGCGCGTACCGGCATCGGGCTGCCGCTGGGGCTGGCCGTCGTGTATGACAGCCAGGTCCATGGCTCCTGGGCGCTGCTGCGCGACGAGACGCTGCGCGCCATCGGCAGCCCCGACCAGGCGGGCGAGCGGGACTGGCTGCGGCGCTACGTGGCGGAGCGGCGCCGCTGGCTGGCCGGCCACCGCAATCCGCTGCTGCGCAAGACCGTCTACCGGATGGACGCCCTGCAGCGCCTGATGGACCTGGGCGCTTGGACGCTGCAGTTGCCGCTGGTGGTGCAGGGGCAGGAGATTTCGCCGACGACGCTGTCCGGCCTGCCGCCCGGCTGCTGGGACGGCCCGGTGCCGGGAAGCCGGCCGCTGGGCCTGCAGCAGCCCATGCTCCGGGGGCTGGATGTGCGGCTGGTGCAGGTCGGCCTGAGCGAGCGGGGCTTCGACGTGCGCGCCGATGCGCTGTTCGGCAGCGGCCTGCGCCAGGTCATCCTGGCCTGGCAGACGCGCGCGGGCCAGCCGCTGACCGGGGCGCTGGACGCGGCGACCGTGCTGGCGCTGGCCGCCCAATGACGATGAATGGCGCCGAATGGTGTCCAACGGGTCAGAGCCTGACCCGGCCGATCCAGATGTCGCGGTACATCACCCAGTCGCCCATCAGGCTGTACAGCGGGTACTTGAAGGTCGCCGGCCGGTTCTTCTCGAAGAAGAAGTGGCCGACCCACGCGAAGCCGTAGCCGCACAGCAGCGCGCCGAGCAGCCAGGCCGGCTGGCCGGTGTACAGCAGCCGCGCGAGGCAGGCCAGCACCAGCGTCGTGCCGACGAAGTGCAGGCGCCGGTTGCGGCGGTCGGCATGCTCGGCCAGGTAGAAGGGATAGAAGTCCGCGAAGTGGCGGAAGCGCCCCGGGCTCATGGCGGCGTTCCCGCCAGCGCCTGGCGCAGCGCGGCGAGCACGGCATCCGGCGCCTCGGCCATCAGCGCGTGGCCGGCCGGCACGGTGTGGATGCGCGGCTTCAGCAGCGGGCCGAGCACGGCGTTGTGCCGGGGCTGGGTCATCTGGTCCTGCGCGCCGAGGATGAAGTGCACCGGGCAGGCCACGCGCGCCGCAGCGGCCTCGCCGCCGGCGTAGCGGTCGCAGACGCGGAAGTCGTTCTCGAACAGGTTGACCGCCGCCTGTCGGTGCTGCAGCCGGCGCATCAGCGCCATCGAGCCGCCGCGCAGCCAGGCGCCGGGGCCGGGGTAGCCGGGCTTGGCGCTGGGCAGCGCGTGCGAGAAGGCCGTGACCATGGCCATCGCGGCCTCGGGTCGCTCGCGCGCGGTGGCCAGCAGCGCGTCGGACACGGTCATCGGGTAGGCCGTGCCCACCATGACGAGCACGGACGCGCGCTCCGCGGCTTGCAGCGCGACCAGCGAGCCCATGCTGTGGCCGACCAGCGCGGCCTGCCGGACGCCGGCCGCGTCCAGCAGCCGGTGCAGCCAGGTGGCGATGGCCTCGACGCTGGCCAGCGGCGCGCCGCCGCTGCGGCCGTGGCCGGGCAGGTCCACGGCCAGCACGCCATGGCCGTGGTGGGCGCACCAGCGGGCCAGCAGCGTCCAGACGCTGTGGTCGTTCAGCGCGCCGTGGATGAAGACGACGCAGGGCAGCGCGGGGTCGAAGGGCTTGCCGCCGGTGTAGGCGTAGGCCTCGTGGCCGTCGATGAGGAATTTCATGCCTTGCCCGCCACTTTGAGCGCCCGCTTCAGGTCGTCGATGAGGTCGGCCGGGTCTTCCAGGCCGACGGACAGCCGGATGGTGCCGGGGCCGATGCCGGCGCTGCGCAGCGCGGCGTCGTCCATGCGGAAGTGCGTGGTGCTGGCCGGGTGGATGACGAGCGACTTGCTGTCGCCCACGTTGGCCAGGTGCGAGAACAGCCGCAGCGCTTCGATGAAGGCGCGGCCCTGGGCGCGCGTGCCCTTCAGGTCGAACGAGAACACCGCGCCCGCGCCGCGCGGCAGCAGGCGCTGCGCGAGGGCATGGTCCGGGTGCGAGGGCAGGCCGGGGTAGCCCACCCGCGCCACCAGCTCGTGCCCGGCCAGGAACTCGGCCACCGCCTGCGCGTTGGCCACGTGCCGCGCCATGCGCAGCGGCAGCGTCTCCAGCCCCTGCAGCATCAGCCAGGCGGTGTGCGGGCTCATGCAGGCGCCGAAGTCGCGCAGGCCCTCGCGGCGGGCGCGCAGCAGGAAGGCGCCGACGGTGCTCTCCTCGGCGAACACCATGCCGTGGAAGCCGTCATAGGGCTCGCACAGCGTGGCGAAGCGGCCGCTCCGGGCGTGCGCGGCATCCCAGTCGAACGAGCCGGCGTCCACCAGCACGCCGCCCACCACCGTGCCGTGGCCGCACAGGAACTTGGTGGCCGAGTGGTAGACCAGGTCCGCGCCCAGCTCGGCCGGGCGCTGCAGGCAGGGCGTGGCGAAGGTCGCGTCCACCAGCAGCGGCAGGCCGGCCTCGTGGGCGAGGGCCGACACGGCCGGGATGTCCAGCACGTCCAGCCCCGGGTTGCCCAGGCTTTCGCCGAACAGCAGCCGCGTCTCGGGCCGGATCGCGGCGCGCCAGGCGCCGAGGTCGCGCGGGTCCACGAAGGTGGTGTCGATGCCGAAGCGGCGCAGCGTGTAGTGCAGCAGGTTGTGGCTGCCGCCGTACAGCGCCGTGCTGGCGACCACGTGGCCGCCCGCGCCCATCAGCGTGCACACGGCCAGGTGCAGCGCCGCCTGGCCGCTGGCGGTGGCGATCGCGCCGACGCCGCCCTCCAGCGCCGCCATGCGCTCCTCGAACACGGCCGTGGTCGGGTTGGAGAGCCGGCTGTAGACATGGCCGGAGCGCTCCATGTTGAACAGCGAGGCCGCATGCCCGCTGTCCTCGAAGACGAAGGAGGTGCTGAGATGCAGCGGCGTGGCCCGCGCGCCGGTGCCCGGATCGGGCGCGGCGCCGGCATGCAACGCGAGGGTGTCGAGGCCCGGCATGGTGTTTTCTATGGGGTGGAGGCGCGGGCATTGTGTGCTATGTTGCCCGGGCGTTTTCCCATGGAGGTTCCCTATGAAGGTCGTCGATATCCTGCGCGTCAAGGGCGGCACGCTGTTCACCGTTTCGCCCGACGAACCGCTGAAGGAGTCGCTGGACGTCATGGCCGAGCGCGACATCGGCTCGCTGGTGGTCATGGACCACGGCGAGCTGGTGGGCATGCTGACCTTCCGTGAGGTCATCGTGGCCATCGTGAAGAACGGCGGCGCGGTCGGCACGACCATCGTGCGCACCGTCATGGACGACGCGCCGCTGACCTGCACGCCCGAGACCGAGATCGACGAGGTGCGCCGCATGATGCTGGGCCGGCATGCGCGCTACATGCCGGTCATGAACGGCAAGACGCTGATGGGCGTGATCTCGCTGTACGACGTGGCCAAGGCCGTCGTCGACAGCCAGGACTTCGAGAACCGCATGCTCAAGGCCTACATCCGCGACTGGCCGGTGGAAGAGAACGAGAACGCCGCCGAGGCCGGCCCCAAGCTCTGAACCCGGTTCGCAACGCATGAAGGCGGCCTTCCCGGGCCGCCTTTTGCATGGGGGCTGCGGGACGGCGCCACCTAAAATTCCGCGCATATGTCAGGCAGCACCTTCGGCGAACTCTTCCGCGTCACCAACTTCGGCGAAAGCCACGGCCCGGCCATCGGCTGCGTCATCGACGGCTGCCCGCCCGGCCTGGCGCTCGCCGAGGCCGACATCCAGCCCGAGCTGGACCGCCGCCGCCCCGGCACCAGCCGGCACGTCACGCAGCGCAACGAGCCGGACGCGGTGCGCATCCTGTCCGGCGTGTACGAGGGCGTCACCACCGGCACGCCCATCTGCCTGCTGATCGAGAACACCGACCAGCGCAGCAAGGACTACGGCAACCTGCTCGACACCTTCCGCCCCGGCCACGCCGACTACACCTACTGGCGCAAGTACGGCGTGCGCGACCCGCGCGGCGGCGGCCGCTCGTCGGCGCGGCTGACGGCGCCCATGGTCGGCGCCGGCGCCGTGGCGCGCAAATGGCTGAGGCAGGCCTACGGCACGGAATTCCGCGGCTGCATGACGCAGCTGGGCGAGATCGGGATCGCGTTCGAGGGCTGGCAGCACGTCGGCCAGAACCCCTTCTTCGCCGCCAACGCCAGCCAGATCGCCGAGCTGGAGGCTTACATGGACGAGCTGCGCCGGGCCGGCGACTCGGTCGGCGCGCGCCTGCGCGTCGAGGCGACGAACGTGCCGGTGGGCCTGGGCGCGCCGCTGTTCGACAAGCTGGACGCCGACATCGCCTATGCGCTGATGGGCATCAACGCGGTCAAGGGCGTGGAGATCGGCGAGGGCTTCGGCGTCGTGCCGCAGCGCGGCAGCGCGCATGGCGACGAGCTCACGCCCGAGGGCTTCGCCAGCAACAACGCCGGCGGCGTGCTGGGCGGCATCTCCACCGGGCAGCACATCGTCGCCAGCCTGGCCATCAAGCCCACCAGCTCCATCCGCAGTCCCAAGGCCAGCATCGACCGCGCCGGCCACCCGGCCACGGTGGAAACCTTCGGCCGCCACGACCCCTGCGTGGGCATCCGCGCCACGCCCATCGCCGAGGCCATGCTGGCGCTGGTGCTGATGGACCATGCACTGCGCCACCGGGCGCAGTGCGGCGACGTGGCGCTGCCGGTCGCCCCCATCCCGGGCGCCCGGCCCGCCTGAGCCGCCTGAGCGCGGGCGCCGCGGCCGGGCTCGTCAGCAGGGCCAGGCGGCCAGCAGGTGCGTGACCGGCGGCAGCCAGCCGCCCTCGGGTGTCGTGCTGCGCTCCATGACCCGGGTGAGGCCGCCGGCCTCGCGGATCAGCACCGTGCTGCAGCGTGTGCCGTAGCGGGCCTGCGCGGGCCGGGCCGGGTCGGGCAGGCGGATGAAGCGGGGCGACAGCAGGCGCTCCAGGTCGAGGCCGACGCCAGTGTCGGGCAGCGCCGCGTCGGCGGCGGGCGTGGGGTCGGCCAGCGCGGCGAACAGGCGGTCGGCCAGGTCCGCGGCGTTGGTGGCGCCGGCCAGCGCCTCGGCCAGCGCGGCCCGCAGCGCGAGGGCCTTGGGCCAGGGCGTGTCCAGCGCGGCGTTGGACAGCGTGTGCAGCCGGCCCGCCAGCGGCACCGGCGCCGCGGCCCGGTTGCTGATGCAGTACCAGGCATTTCGCGCGAGATCGGCGCCGACCAGGTTGAAGCCGTTGTAGCCCGGCCGCAGCCGGCGCGCGAAGGCGGGCGCATCGTCGCCGCCGGCCAGCCAGTCCAGCACCAGCGCACCGCGCGACGGCGCGTTCGCGGCCTGCCGGCCGGGCTCGCGGACGTTGGTGAGCAGCGCGAGCCGGCCGCCGCGCGCCAGGCCGAACCAGGTGCCGCCGGCTTCGAGGTCGCGGCCGGCCAGTACGCCGGGGCGGTCCGGCCACCAGGCCATCGGCGCCGCGGGGCGGGCGAAGAACTCGTCGCGGTTGGCGGCGATGACCAGCGGGAAGCGCGGGTGGGCGGCCAGTGCAAAGGCGGCGAGGCACATCAGCGTGGCGGCTCCGTCGGGTTCATGCGCTGTCGTGGCTTGCCGCGCGGCCGCCGTGGAGCCGGCTGATGGGCTAGCACTCGACGATGTTGACCGCCAGGCCGCCGCGCGCCGTTTCCTTGTACTTGGTCATCATGTCGGCGCCGGTGTCGCGCATGGTCTTGATGACCTTGTCCAGGCTGACGAAGTGCGTGCCGTCGCCGCGCAGCGCCATGCGCGCGGCGTTGATGGCCTTGACCGACGCGATCGCGTTGCGCTCGATGCAGGGGATCTGCACCAGGCCGCCGACGGGATCGCAGGTCAGGCCCAGGTGGTGCTCCATGCCGATCTCGGCGGCGTTCTCGACCTGCTCCGGCGTGCCGCCCATCACCGCGCACAGCGCGCCGGCCGCCATCGAGCAGGCCACGCCCACCTCGCCCTGGCAGCCGACCTCGGCGCCCGAGATGGAGGCGTTTTCCTTGTAGAGGATGCCGATGGCCGCGGCGGTGAGCAGGAAGTCCGTCGCGCCCTTGGGCGTGCTGCCGTGGACGAAGCGGGTGTAGTAGTGCAGCACCGCCGGGATGATGCCGGCCGCGCCGTTGGTGGGCGCGGTGACGACGCGGCCGCCAGCGGCGTTCTCCTCGTTGACGGCCAGCGCGTAGAGGTTGACCCAGTCCATCACCTGCAGCGGGTCGCGCAGCGCGGCCTCGGGGTTGGCCGTCAGGTCGCGGTGCAGCTGCGCCGCGCGGCGCCGGACCTTGAAGCCGCCCGGCAGCACGCCCTCGGTCCGGCAGCCGCGCCCGACGCAGGCCTGCATGACGTCCCAGATCTTCGCCAGCCCGGCGTCGATCTCGGCCTCGCTGCGCCAGTGGCATTCGTTGCGGCGCATCAGCTCGGCGATGGACAGGCCGTGGCGCCGCGTCAGCGCCAGCAACTCGTCGCCGGTCTTGAAGGGGTAGGGCAGCACGGTCACGTCGGGCGCGATGGCCTTTTGCCGGCTGCCGTCGGCCGCCACCTCGTCGCTGACGATGAAGCCGCCGCCGACCGAGTAGTAGACGCGGTTGGCCGTTTCCTGGCCGGCCGCGTCGAAGGCGATGCAGCGCATGCCGTTGGCGTGGAAGGGCAGGCTCTCGCGGCGCTTGAAGACCAGGTCCTTCGCCTCGTCGAAGGCGATGCGGCGCTGGCCGACGAGGTTCAGGTCGCCACTGCGGATCGCGGCCAGCAGCGCGGGAATGGCCTCGACGTCCACCGTGTCCGGCTCATGGCCGGCCAGGCCGAGCAGCACGGCCTTGTCGCTGCCATGGCCCTTGCCGGTGGCGCCGAGGCTGCCGTACAGGATGACCTGCACGCGGGCCACCTGGTCGAGCAGCCCCTCGTGCTGCAGGCGCAGGCCGAACAGCCGCGCGGCGCGCATCGGGCCGACCGTGTGCGAGCTGCTCGGGCCGATGCCGATCTTGAAGAGGTCGAAGACGGAGACGGCCATGGTCAGCGGATGAATTGGAATTTGAAGCCCGGCAGCTTGGCCCAGGCGTGGTCAGCGGTGACGACGGTGGCGTCCAGCGATGCGGCCAGCGCCAGGCAGCATCGGTCGCCGAGAGACAGGCCCAGCACCTTCGTGGCCGGCCGCAACAAGCCGGCCTGGAGCGCCAGGCTCGCGCTCAGCGGCACCACGTCGAGCCCGAACTGCTTCAGCTCGAATTCGATGCGGCCCGTCGGGTACGCCTGCTCGGCCAGCTTGGACGCGCATTCGGCCCAGTTGGCGGCGCTCACGAAGCCGCCGTGCTCCACGGCGAGTTCCACGACCGCGCCGCCGCCCGGTTCGCTGAACACGGATGCCAGCAGCGCCGAGGTGTCGTAGACGAAAGGCATGGGCGCTATTCCCGGGCGGCTTCTTCGCGGCGCTCGCGGATCAGCCCGTCCACGACGCTGCTGCCGTCCTTGGGCTTGTAGGGCGCGACGCGGGCCTGCATCGCCTTGATGGCCTGCCGGCGCGCGACGATGCGCAGTTCGCCGTCTTCCACGTACATGGACAGCGGCTCGTCGGGCTTGAGATCGAGCGCCTTGCGCAGTTCGGCCGGGATCAGTACCCGGCCTTCCTTGGACATGCGAACGGCTTCCATGTTCGATACCTCGTGAATTGACAGATTTTTCCAATTCTGGCAATGAATCAGATGCCTGTCATTCAGGCTTCGCTGTACTCGCCCAGCGGCACGCAGCTGCAGAACAGGTTGCGGTCGCCCCAGACGTTGTCCACGCGGCCGACTGGCGACCAGTACTTCTGCTTCAGCAGTGAGGGCAGCGGGAAGGCGGCGGCCTCGCGGGGGTAGCCGTGCGTCCATTCGGAACTGCTGACGACCATCGCCGTGTGCGGCGCGTTGACCAGCGGGTTGTCCTCGCGGCTGAGCTGGCCGGCCTCCACGTCGGCGATTTCCTGGCGGATCTGGATCATCGCGTCGATGAAGCGGTCCAGTTCGGCGCGGCTCTCGCTCTCGGTCGGCTCGACCATCAGCGTGCCGGCGACCGGGAAGCTCAAGGTCGGCGCGTGGAAGCCGTAGTCGATCAGGCGCTTGGCCACGTCCTCGGCGCTGATGCCGGAGCTGTCCTTCAGCGGGCGCAGGTCGAGGATGCACTCGTGCGCGACGCCGCCGCCCTTCACGCCTTCGATGCCGCCGCTGAAGTGGATGTCGTAGTGGTCGGACAGCCGTGCGGCGACGTAGTTGGCGTTCAGGATCGCGACCTCGGTGGCTTTCTTGAGGCCTTCCGCGCCCATCAGGCGGACGTACATCCACGAAATCGGCAGCACCGCTGCATTGCCCAGCGGAGCAGCACTCACCGCACCGATGTTGGTGGCGGCCCCCAGGCCCGCCGTGCGGTGCGCGGGCAGGAAGGGCACGAGGTCTTCCACCACGCAGACCGGGCCGACGCCGGGGCCACCGCCGCCGTGCGGGATGCAGAAGGTCTTGTGCAGGTTCAGGTGGCTCACGTCGCCGCCGAACTGGCCCGGCGCGGCCAGGCCGACCAGCGCGTTCATGTTCGCGCCGTCCACGTAGACGCGGCCGCCGTGGGCCTTGACCAGCGCGCAGATGTCCTTGACGTGCGTGTCGAACAGGCCGTAGGTGGACGGGTAGGTGATCATGATCGCGGCGAGCCGGTCGGCGTGCTGCTCGCACTTGGCCTTCAGGTCGTCGAGGTCGATATTGCCTTCCTTGTCGCACTTGGTGACGACGACCTGCAGGCCGACCATCTGCGCGGACGCCGGGTTGGTGCCGTGCGCGCTTTCGGGGATCAGGCAGACGTTGCGCTGGTGGTCGCCGCGCGACTCGTGCCAGGCCTTGATCGCCAGCAGCCCGGCGTATTCGCCCTGCGAGCCGGCGTTGGGTTGCAGGCTGATGCCGGCGTAGCCGGTGGCCTGGCACAGCCACTGGCGCAGCAGCGCGTCCAGCTCGGCGTAGCCGGCCAGCTGGTCCTGCGGCGCGAAGGGGTGGACGCCCGCGAACTCCGGCCAGGTGATCGGGATCATCTCGGCCGTCGCGTTGAGCTTCATCGTGCAGGAGCCCAGCGGGATCATGCTGCGGTCCAGCGCCAGGTCCTTGTCCGACAGGCTGCGGATGTAGCGCAGCATCTCGGTCTCGCTGTGGTGGGTGTTGAAGACCGGGTGCGTCAGGTAGCGGCTGGCGCGGCGGAGCGGCGCGGGGATGAGGTCGGGCGTGGCGGCCAGCGCGTCCACGCTGGGCAGGGCCTGGCCGTCCTGGGCAAAAATCTTCCACAGCAGCGCGAGGTCCTCGCGCGTCGTCGTCTCGTCCAGCGACACGCAGACGTAGTCACCCCAGGCGCGGCGCAGGTTGGCGCCGTGCGCGACGGCGCGTTGCAGCAGGCGCTCGGTGTCGGCGCCGGCCTTCAGGCAGACGGTGTCGAAGGCGCCGGCTTCGAGGTGGTGGGTCTGGCTCAGATCGACGCCAAGCTGCTTCAGGCCGGCGACGAAGATGCCGAGATAACGCGCCACCCGGGCGGCGATGCGCTTCAGCCCCTCGGGGCCGTGGTAGACGGCGTACATGCTCGCGACGACGGCCGGCAGCACCTGCGCCGTGCAGATGTTGCTCGTCGCCTTCTCGCGGCGGATGTGCTGCTCGCGGGTCTGCAGCGCGAGGCGGTAGGCGGGCTGGCCCTGCGCGTCCTTGGACACGCCGACGAGGCGGCCGGGCATGGAGCGCTTGAAGGCGTCTCGGCAGGCCAGGTAGGCCGCGTGCGGGCCGCCCGCGCCCATCGGCATGCCGAAGCGCTGCGTGCTGCCGACGACGATGTCCGCGCCCATCTCGCCGGGGCTCTTCAGCAGCGTCAGCGCGAGCAGGTCGGCCGCGACGATGAAGGCGGCCTGCTTGGCGTGGACGGTGGCGGCGCTGCTGCTCCAGTCGTGCAGCCAGCCGCTGCTGGCGGGGTACTGGGCCAGCGCGGCGAAGTAGTCGTCGGCGGCCAGTGCGTCTTGCCAGGCCTGCGCGGAGTTGGCCACCTTGACCACCAGGCCCAGCGGCTTGCAGCGCGTCTGGATGACTTCCAGCGTCTGCGGATGGGTGTCACCCGAGACGACGAGCACGTCGCCCTTGGCGCGCACGCTGCGCTTGGCCAGCGTCACGGCCTCGGCGGCCGAGGTGGCCTCGTCCAGCATCGAGCCGTTGGCGATGTCCATGCCGGTGAGGTCGGTCACCATGGTCTGGAAGTTGACCAGCGCCTCCATGCGGCCCTGCGAAATCTCCGCCTGATAGGGCGTGTAGGCCGTGTACCAGGCGGGGTTCTCCAGCACGTTGCGCAGGATGACGCCCGGTGTGTGCGTGCCGTGGTAGCCCTGGCCGATGAAGCTCCGGTAGAGCTTGTTCTTGCCGGCGATGGCCTTCAGCTCGGCCAGCGCGCCGGCCTCGGTGATGGGCTCGGGCAGTTGCATGGCCTGGTCGCGGCGGATGGACGCGGGCACCACCGCGTCGATCAGCGCGCCGCGGCTGGCCACGCCGATCGCGGCGCACATCAGGGATTCATCGCCGGCATCCGGCCCGATGTGGCGGGCGTGGAATTCGGTGGCGTCTTCGAGTTGGGTGAGCGGCGTCGGCATGGCGGGCAGGGGATTACAGGGTCTTGAGCAGGGCGTCGTAGGCGGTCGAGTCCATCAGCGCGTCGAGCTGGGCGGGCTTGGCCAGCTTGACCTTGAAGAACCAGCCGGCCTTGAGCGGGTCGGCGTTGGCGAGCGAGGGGTCGTCGCGCAGCGCCTCGTTGACCTCGGTGATCTCGCCGTCCACCGGCATGTAGACGTCGGCCGCGGCCTTGACGGACTCGACGACGCCGGCCACGTCCTTCTCGGCATAGCTCTTGCCCACTTCGGGCAGATCGACGAAGACCACGTCGCCCAGCGCATCCTGCGCGTGGACGGTGATGCCCACCGTGGCGGTGCCGTCGCCGTGGACTTCCAGCCATTCGTGGTCGGGGGTGTACTTGATGGACATGTTTAGCCTCGGTAGTAGCGGTTGGGGGTGAAGGGGGTGGCAGAGACGACCATCGGCGTGCGCTTGTCGCGCACGACGGCGAAGACTTCGGTGCCGACGGCTGCATGGGGCGTGGCGATGTAGGCCAGCGCCACCGGCTGGTTGACCGTGGGCGCCAGCGTGCCGCTGGTGACGACGCCGATCTCGGTGCCGTCGGCCGTGACGATCCTGGCGCCCTCGCGCACCGGCATGCGCTCCTTGCCGACCAGGCCGACGCGCTTGCGCGCCGTGCCGTGGGCCAGTTGCGCGTCGATGACGGCCGCGCCGGGGTAGCCGCCGGCCCGCGCGCCGCCGGCACGGCGCACCTTCTGGATGGCCCAGGTGATGGACGCTTCGACCGGCGTGGTCGTCTGGTCGATGTCGTGGCCGTAGAGGCACAGGCCGGCTTCCAGCCGCAGCGAGTCGCGCGCGCCCAGGCCGATGGGTTTGACCTCGGCATGGGCCAGCAGTTTGCGCGCCAGCGCCACGGCATCGTCCTCGTGGACGGAGATCTCAAAACCGTCCTCGCCGGTGTAGCCGGAGCGGGTGACGAAGGTGTCGATGCCGTCGAGCGCGAAGAAGCCGCCGGTCATGAAGGTCAGCTTGGCGACCTCGGGGTTCAGGCGCGACAGCACGTCCACGGCCTGCGGGCCTTGCAGTGCGAGCAGCGCGCGTTCGGGCATGGGGATGACGTCGCAGCGCGCGCCGAGGTGCTGTTGCAGGTGCGCGATGTCCTGCGCCTTGCAGCCGGCGTTGACGACGATGAAGAGGTCGTCCGGGCGTTTGCAGACCATCAGGTCGTCGAGCAGGCCGCCCTGATCGTTCGTGAAGAGGGCGTAGCGCTGCTTGAACACGCCGAGATCGACGATGTCCACGGGCACCAGCGTCTCCAGCGCGGCGGCGGCATCGGCGCCGACGAGGCGCAGCTGGCCCATGTGCGACACGTCGAACAGCCCGGCGGCGGCGCGCGTGTGCTTGTGCTCGGCCATCACGCCGCTGGGGTATTGCACCGGCATGTCGTAGCCGGCGAAGGGCACCATCTTGGCGCCGAGTTCGACGTGGAGGGCGTGGAGGGGCGTTTGCAGCAAAGAGGACATCGAGGGCTCCGACGGAATGCGGGTGGGATGTCCTCGCTGTCCGGGGTACCTGAGAGATTGACGAGCGCTGTGCCCGCTTGCCCCTTCGGTGGGCCGGCTCCGGGGCCGGCCTCTCTCCAGTGAGGAACGCCGCCGGTGCCTGCCACCGATGGCGTTTGTCAGTCCTTCTGCCTGAGCGTTGTTGCGCCTTCGGCGGCCCCCAACGGCAACGGGGCGCTCTCCTGACCGGGCGGCATTCTAGGGGAGTTGTTCAGTGCGCGGCGGCGCCGTAGGCCACGCCCAGTTGGCGGGCCGCGGCGTCCAGGCGCTTGTCGAGGGTGTAGAGGCGGGCGCCGGGGGTGATCAGCGTGGAGGCCAGCAGCAGCATGTCGATGAGGCCGAGGCCGAGGCCGAGGCCGCGGCCGAACAGCTTCTCGCGGTCGAGCAGCCGGATGGCTTCCTGCACCGTGGCCACGCCGGCAGACGGCAACCGGCCGATCTCGGCCAGCACGCTGGCGCGCGGAGCCGGCGGCGTGCCGCAGGCCAGTTCGCCGATCACCAGCTCATGCGACAGCACCTGGCCCACCTGCAGCAGGCCCACCAGCGTCAGGTCGGTCTGCTTGAAGTGCTCCGACCAGACGCAGGTGTCCACCAGGATCATGTCGGCTCGACGGTGGCGGGCCGGCGGCGCGGGATGGGCGCCATGTCGGGCACGCTGCCGCCCAGCGCGATCAGCCGCTGCGCGGCGCGGACGCGCACATAGGTGCGCACCGCCTCCTCAATCAATTTCGCACCTTCCAGCGTGTTGTCGGACATCTCGACCGCGCGGCGGTAGAGCTCGTCGTCGAGCGTGACGGTGGTTCGCATGCGGCACTCCTTGCCATGGATTCGATGCAAATGTGCATCAAATCCGGTGACGAAACAAGGCCGCGTCAGTCGCCGTGCGCGTGGACGGCCGCGAAGAACAGCGGTTTGCGCACCCGGGCCATGGCCTCAGCCCAGCAGCCACCACAGCAGCAGGCCGCCGAAGATCAGCCACTGCAGCCCGTAGTAGGCGAAGCGGCTCCTGGCCTTGATGCGCTTGCCGAACAGGCGCACCTGCTGCACGTAGGCGAAGGCCTTGTTGATGCCGCCGGTGCGGTCGGTGGCCGCGTTGGGCGCCGAGGCCGCGCGGATCAGCGTGTGGCTGATGAAGTGGTTGAACGCACGGGCGAGCGGGTTGTTCAGCGGCCGCTCGACGTCGCAGAACAGGATGATGCGCATCTGCCCGGACTGGTTCTCGGCGTAGTGCAGATAGGTCTCGTCGAAGACGACGCCCTCGCCATCGCGCCAGGAGTAGCGCTCGCCGTCCACCGAGATGTAGCAGCGGTCGTCGTTGGGCGTGGCCAGCCCCAGGTGGTAGCGCAGCGAGCCGGCGAAGGGGTCGCGGTGCGTGACCAGCCGGCCGCCCGGCGGCAGCGCCGCGAACATCGCCGCCTTCACGGTCGGCAGGCGCTGCAGCAGCCCCGTGGTCACCGGGCACAGCGCCTTCGCGGAGGCGTGCGCGTCGTCGTACCACTTCAGGTGGAAGCGCGTCCAGCCGGTCTTGAAGAAGCTGTTGAAGCCGGCGTCGTTGTACTGGTCGCTCTTCTTGATCTCGCCGGCCTCGGCGAGCCGGTAGGCCTCGGCGCGGATGTCCTGCCAGTGGTCCTGCAGCAGCTTCAGCTCGGGGAACGCCGACACCGGCAGGTAGGGCTTGGCCGGCAGCCTGGAGAACAGGTACATCAGGCAGTTGATCGGCGCCATGAAGGTCGAGTGGTCCGTCAGCTGCCGGAAGAAGCGCAGCCGCACGCGGCCCCGGAAGTGGACGTAGACCGTGCTGGCGACGAACACCGCGACGATGGTGAGCTTGATGTAGGGGATGTCAGTCATTTGGCGTAGAAGTCGGCCTCGCCGGGCGGGCGCGACTTGAAGCGCTTGTGCAGCCAGAAGTATTGGTGCAATTGTCCGCGCGCCTGGCGCTCGATGACGGCGTTCATCCGTGCGGTGTCGGCCGTGACGTCGTCGGTGGGGAAGCCCTGCAGCGCCGGCTCGATGACCAGCGTGTAGCCGTCCGCCTCGCGGCGCGGGTAGCAGGGCAGCACGGCCGCGTCGGTCGCCGCGGCCATGCGCGACAGCCCGCCGATGGTGGCCGCCGGCACGCCGAAGAAGGGCACGAACACCGAGTCGCGGGCGCCGAAGTCCTGGTCGGGCAGGTAGTACAGGCGGTAGCCGTCGCGCAGCGCGCGCAGCGTGGGCCGGGTGCCCTGCCGGCGCGAGAAGATGATGCCGGTGCCGAAGCGCAGCCGCCGGGCGCGGAAGAAGGCGTCCAGCCACGGGTCCTTCTGCACCGAGTAGATGCTGACCAGCGGCGTCTCCAGCGACACGCGCAGCCCGGCCAGGTCCAGCCCGGTGAAGTGCGGCATCATCAGGATCACGTTGCGGCCCGCCAGCGCCTGCAGGTGCTCCAGGCCGTCGATGCGCACCAGCCGCTTCAGCCGCTCGCGGGACGCGAACCAGCCGTAGCCGTACTCCAGCAGCATCTGCACGATGGCGACGAAGTGCCGGCGCAGCAGCCGCGCGCGCGCGGCCTCGTCCAGCGCCGGCAGGCACAGCCGCAGGTTCACCTCGCCGATGTGCCGGCGCGACGTGGGCAGCAGGTAGACCAGGTTGCCCAGCAGCCAGCCCAGCGCCGACACGGCGCGGAATGGCAGCCAGCTCAGCAGCCACACCGCGCCCACGAGCAGCTTCACGCCCATGCGCGCGCCCCGGCTCAGGCGAGGCTCAGCGTGACGTCCACGTTGCCGCGCGTGGCGTTGGAGTAGGGGCAGACCTCGTGGGCCGCAGCCACCAGCGCCTCCAGCGCGGCGCGGTCCATGCCGGGGACGGCGATCCGCATGTCGACCTGGATGCCGAAGGCGCCGGGCTTGCCGGCGTGCGGGCCGATGGCGACGCTGCTGGTGATGGCCACGTCCGCCGGCAGCGCGATCTTCTGCCGGCCGGCCACGGCCTTCATCGCGCCGATGAAGCAGGCCGCATAGCCGGCGGCGAACAGCTGCTCGGGGTTGGTGCCGGGGCCACCGGCGCCGCCGAGTTCCTTGGGCGTGGACAGCGCCAGGTCCAGCGCGCCGTCGGACGACCTGGCGGTGCCGGCGCGGCCGCCGGTGGCCGTGGCGGTGGCGGTGTAGAGGGCTTTCTCGATGGCCATGGTGGGCTCCTTCGTGGGTGGCGGGTGGGGCGGCGTCAGGCGGACAGGGCTTCGATCTGCTCGCCCAACTCCAGCCAGCGTATCTCTTCGGCGTCGAGCTGGTCGGCGATGGCCTTCAGCCGCCGGCCCATCTCGGCGATGGCCGACGCGGCGGCGCCCTCGGCCAGCTGCGCCTCGATGCCGGCGCGCTCCTCGGCCAGCGCATGCATGCGCCGGTCGATGGCCTCCATCTCCTTGCGCAGCGGCCGGGTCTGCTCGGCGAGCCTGGCGCGCGCCTGGCCCGAGGCCTTGCGGTCCTCGCGCGAGGCCGGGGGCGGCGCGGCGGCGGCGGGCGCCGCGGCCACCGCCGGGCGAGCGGCGGGCGGCGGCTTCCTGGTCACGCGCGCCGCTTCCCTGCTCTGGTCGAGCAGCCAGCGCTGGTAGTCGTCCAGGTCGCCGTCGAAGGGCTTGACCTGGCCGTCGGCCACCAGCCAGAACTCGTCGCACACCTCGCGCAGCAGCGCGCGGTCGTGGCTGACCAGCATGACCGTGCCCTCGAACTCGTTGAGCGCCAGCGACAGCGCCTCGCGGGTGTTCAGGTCCAGGTGGTTGGTGGGCTCGTCCAGCAGCAGCAGGTTGGGCCGCTGCCACACCAGCATCGCCAGCACGAGGCGCGCCTTCTCGCCGCCGGAGAGGCTGCCGACGGCCTGGTTGACCATGTCGCCGGTGAAGCGGAACTGGCCGAGGAAGTCGCGCAGCTCCTGCTCGCGGCCGGCGGGGCCCACGTCGCGCGCGAGGCGCACCATGTGCGCCAGCGGGCCTTCGTCCAGCCGCAGCACGTCCAGCTCCTGCTGCGCGAAGTAGCCGATGGACAGGCCCTTGCCCTCGGTCAGCCTGCCGGCCATGGGCTGCTGTGCGCGGGCGATGGTCTTGACCAGCGTGGACTTGCCCTGGCCGTTGGCGCCGAGGATGCCGATGCGCTGGCCGGCCAGCACGGAGCGGTCGACGCCGCGCACGATGATCTTGTCGCCGTCGTCCGTGCGGTAGCCGGCCGACAGCTCATCGAACATCAGCATCGGGTTGGGCAGGTTCAGCGGCTCGCGGAACTCGAAGTTGAAGTCGGCCGAGGCCAGCACCGGCGCCAGCTTCTCCATGCGCTCCAGCGCCTTGACGCGGCTCTGCGCCTGCTTGGCCTTGCTGGCCTTGGCCTTGAAGCGGTCGATGAACTTCTGCAGGTGGGCGACCTTCTCCTGCTGGCGCTCGAACGCGGCCTGCTGCAGCACCATGCGCTCGGCGCGCTGGCTCTCGAAGCTGGTGTAGTTGCCGCCGTAGCGCACCAGCTTGCCCTCGTCCAGGTGCAGCGTGACCTTGGTGATCGCGTCCAGGAACTCGCGGTCGTGGCTGATGATGATCAGCGTGCCGTCGTAGCGCTGCAGCCAGGCCTCCAGCCAGACCAGGGCGTCCAGGTCCAGGTGGTTGGTGGGCTCGTCCAGCAGCATCAGCTCGGCCGGGCACATCAGCGCGCGGGCCAGCTGCAGCCGCATGCGCCAGCCGCCGGAGAAGCTGTTGACCGGCGCGTCCAGCTGCTCGGCCTTGAAGCCCAGGCCCATCAGCAGCGCCTGCGCGCGGGCGCGGGCGTCGAAGGCGCCGGCATCGGCCAGCGCGGCGTGGGCCTCGGCCATCGCGTGGCCGTCCTCGGCCTGCTCGGCCTGCGCGAGCGCGACGCGGGCGGCCACCAGCGTCAGGTCGCCCTGCAGCACGAAGTCGGTCGCGCCGTCCTCGGTCTCGGGCATGTGCTGGGCGACCTCGGAGCGGCGCCAGTGCTTGGGCACCTCGACCTCGCCGCGGTCGTTGGACAGCCGCCCGGTCAGCAGCGCGAACAGGCTGGACTTGCCGGCGCCGTTGCGGCCCACCAGGCCGATCTTCTCGCCGGGCTGCAGCGTCGCGGACGCGCCGTCCAGCACCACCTTGACGCCGCGGCGCAGCGTGATGTCGCGCAGCGTGATCACAGCAGGTTCTCCCGGGTCAGCAGCAGCACCTGGTCGGCGCCGGCGGAGGTGTCCATCCAGACGGCTTCGAGGCGCGGGAACGCGGCCTCGAAGTGCTCGCGCTCGTGGCCGATCTCCAGCACCAGCACGCCGCCTTCGGCCAGCGCGGCGGGCGCGTCGCGCAGCAGCGCGCGGACGAAGTCCATGCCATCGGCGCCGCCGGCCAGCGCCAGCGCGGGCTCGGCGCGGTACTCGGCGGGCAGGGCGGCCATGCTGGCGCTGTTCACGTAGGGCGGGTTGCAGAGGATCAGGTCGTACGGCCCGTGCGCGCCCCGCAGGCCGTCGCCCTGCAGCAGCCGGATGCGCCCGGCCAGGCCGTGGCGCTCGACGTTGAGCCGGGCGACTTCGAGCGCCTCGGCGCTCAGGTCCAGCGCATCGACCTCGACCTCCGGCCAGGCCAGCGCCGCCAGCACCGCCAGGCTGCCGTTGCCGGTGCACAGGTCGAGCACGCGGCGGCTGTCGGGGCGCAGCCAGGGGTCGATGCTGGCGTCGGCGATCAGCTCGGCGATGAAGCTGCGCGGCACGATGGCGCGCTCGTCGATGGTGAACGGCACGCCCTGCAGCCAGGCCTCGCCGGTCAGGTAGGCGGCGGGCTTGCGGGTGGCGATGCGCTCGTCGACGAGGGCGGCGACGGACGCGGCCTCGGCGTCGCTCAGCTCGCGGCCTTCGTGCTCGTCCAGCGCGTCCAGCGGGATGCCGAGGCGCCACAGCACCAGCCACAAGGCCTCGTCGAAGGCATTCGTGGTGCCATGGCCAAAAAACACGCCCGCTTGGGTCAAGCGGGCGGCTTGGGTGTCGATGCAGTCGATGAGTTTCAAGTGCCGCGGACGTCCAGGGTGATTTCGGTGAAGCTGGCTTCGTCGCCGGCCTTTTCTTCCTTGCGCGGCGCGTTCATCAGGCGCGCGCCCGGGGTTTCGTTCTGCAGCCGCCACAGCAGGTTGGTCGGCGAGTCGGCGAAGGCCAGGCCTTCCTCGCGGGTGATGGTGCCGTCGGTGATGAGCTTGGCGAAATGCTCCTCATAGGTCTGCGACCCCTCGGCGATGGACTTCTCCATCGCCTCCTTCACGCCGCTGAAGTCGCCGTTCTCGATCAGCTCGGCGGTCAGCTTGGTGTTCAGCAGGATCTCGACGACCGGCACGCGCCCGCCCGCCGTGGCGCGCACCAGGCGCTGCGAGACGATGGCCTTCAGGCCCGCCGCCAGGTCGTTCAGCAGCGCCGGGCGGGACTCGGGCGTGTAGAAGGACAGGATGCGGTTCAGCGCGTGGTAGGTGTTGTTGCCGTGCAGCGTGGCCAGCACCAGGTGGCCGGACAGCGCGTAGCTGATGGCCGCCGTCATGGTCTCGCGGTCGCGGATCTCGCCGATCAGGATGCAGTCCGGCGCCTGGCGCAGCGCGTTCTTCAGCGCCACCTGCAGCGACGCGGTGTCGCGGCCGACCTCGCGCTGGTTCACCACCGAGCGCTTGTTGCTGAACAGGTACTCGACCGGGTCCTCGATGGTCAGGATGTGCCCGGTCAGGGTCTGGTTGCGCAGCTCCAGCATGCTGGCCAGCGTCGTGCTCTTGCCGGTGCCGGTGGCGCCCACCATCAGGATCAGGCCGCGCTTTTCCTTGATCAGCTGCCCGAGCACCGGCGGCAGCCGCAGCGACTCCAGCGACGGGATGTCGTGCGGGATGTGGCGGAACACGCCGGCGATCGAGCCGCGCTGTCGGAAGCCCGACAGCCGGAAGCTGCCGACGCCGCGCACCGCCACGGCCATGTTCAGCTCGCCGGTGCCGTCCAGCTCGGCGAGGCTGGCGGGGTCGATGACCTCGGCGATCAGCTGGCGCGGCTGCGGCGGCGTCAGCAACTGGTCGGACAGCTGCACCGTCTGCCCGTTGATGCGGATCAGCACCGGCATGTTGGCCGACAGGTAGCAGTCCGACGCCCCCTTGTCGGCCATCAGCCGCAGGATGCGCTCCATGTTCCCGCCAGACATCACAGCCCCTCGTCGGTCGGGTACGCCTGCCGATCCCCCGAGGGGGTGAGCGCCGGCTTGGGAGCGGCCCGGCGCGCGGCCCGCTTGGCTTGGCAGCGCATGATCAGGCGCGCAGCAGTTCGTTGATGCTCGTCTTCGAGCGGGTCTGCGCGTCCACGCGCTTGACGATGATGGCCGCGTACAGGCTGTAGCGGCCGCCGTCCTTGGGCAGCGAGCCGGAGATGACGACGGAGCCGGCCGGCACGCGGCCGTAGCTCACCGTGTCGGTCGCGCGGTCGTAGATGGGCGTGCTCTGGCCGATGTACACGCCCATGGAGATCACCGAGTTCTCCTCGACGATGACGCCCTCGACGATCTCGGAGCGGGCGCCGATGAAGCAGTTGTCCTCGATGATGGTCGGGTTGGCCTGCAGCGGCTCCAGCACGCCGCCGATGCCGACGCCGCCGCTCAGGTGGACGTTCTTGCCGATCTGCGCGCAGGAGCCCACGGTGGCCCAGGTGTCCACCATCGCGCCTTCGTCGATGTAGGCGCCGATGTTCACGTAGCTGGGCATCAGCACGACGTTCCTGCCCTGGAAGCTGCCGCGCCGCGCGACGGCCGGCGGCACCACGCGCACGCCGGTGGCGCGCAGCTCGGCCTCGCCCAGGCCGGCGAACTTGGTGGGCACCTTGTCGAAGAAGGTCAGGTCCTTGTCGCCCATCAGACGGTTGTCGTTCAGCCGGAACGACAGCAGCACGGCCTTCTTGACCCACTGGTGCACGGTCCACTGGCCCACGCCCTCGCGGGTGGCCACGCGCAGCCGGCCGGCGTCCAGCTCGGCGATGACGTGCTCCACCGCCTGGCGCAGCTCGGGGGCGTTGATGGGGTCCAGCGAGGCGCGGTTGTCCCAGGCGAGGTCGATCAGGCTTTGCAGTTCGGCGGTGTTCATGGACGGGATTCCGTGTAGGAGACGATGCGGCGCGCGGCTTCCAGGCATTCGGCCTCGTCGGCGACGAGGGCCAGGCGGATGCGCCCGGCGCCGGGGTTGCCGCCGTGCGCGGCGCGCGCCAGCAGGCTGCCCGGCAGCACCGCGAGATTGTATTGAGCGAGCAGGCCCTGGGCGAAGCCGACGTCGTCGCCCCCGGGCACGGCGGCCCAGAGGTAGAAGCCGGCGTCCGGCAGCGCCACGTCCAGCACCCCGGCCAGCAGCGGCGTGACGGCCGCGAACTTCTCGCGGTAGCGGGTGCGGTTCTCGATGACGTGCGCCTCGTCGCCCCAGGCCGCGATGCTGGCGGCCTGCACCAGCGGGCTCATCGCGCTGCCGTGGTAGGTGCGGTAGCGCAGGAAGCGCTGCAGCAGCGCCGCGTCGCCGGCCACGAAGCCCGAGCGCAGCCCCGGCACGTTGGAGCGCTTGGACAGCGAGGTGAAGCTGATCAGGTTGCGGAAGTCGCCGCGGCCGAGCCGGGCGGCGGCCTCCAGCCCGCCCAGCGGCGGCTCGTCGCGGAAATAGATCTCCGAATAGCACTCGTCCGACGCGATGACGAAGCCATGCCGGTCGCTCAGCTCGAACAGCGTGCGCCATTCGTCCAGCGGCATCACCGCGCCGCTGGGGTTGCCGGGCGAGCAGACGTAGAGCAGCTGCGTCCGGGCCCAGGTGGCGGCATCGATCCGCGCCCAGTCCGCGGCGAAGTTGCGGGCCGGGTCGGCGTTGGCGAAGGCCAGCTGCGCGCCGGCCAGCAGCGCCGCGCCTTCATAGATTTGATAGAACGGATTGGGGCAGACGACGGTGGCGCCGGGCCGGCCGGCATCGACGACGGTCTGCGCGATCGCGAACAGCGCCTCGCGCGAGCCGTTGACGGGCAGCACCTGCGTGGCCGGGTCCAGCGCCAGCCCGTAGCGGCGCGCGATCCAGCCGGCGATGGCCTCGCGCAGCGCCGGCGAGCCGGCCGTGGCGGGATAGCTGGACAGGCCGGCCATCGCGCCCCGGATGGCGTCTTCGACCAGCGCGGGCGCCGCGTGGCGCGGCTCGCCGATGCCCAGCGAAATCGGCGGCAGGGCGGGGTTGGGCGTGATGCCCGCCGTGAGCGCACGCAGGCGCTCGAACGGGTAGGGCTGCAGCAGGTCCAGGCGGGGGTTGGCGGGCGGGCTGGCAGGCGGGGACGGGCTCATGCCGGGCATGATAGGCGGCGCCCCTGCTCAGCCCGCTTCGTCGGCGAAGCAGAAGGTGTTCTTGCCGCGCCGCTTGGCGGCGTAGAGCGCCAGGTCGGCGCTGCCGATCAGCGCCTGCAGGTCCTGCTCGACCTCCAGCGGCACCGGGGCGATGCCGACGCTCAGGCCGATGTGGATGGGCTCGTCCGCGCCCTCGAAGGGTCGGGCGATCGCGGCGATCAGCCGCTGCGACAGCGCCGCGCCGGCCTCCTTGCCGTTGGCCTGGACGACCGCGACGAACTCGTCGCCGCCCAGCCGCGCGATCACGTCCATGCCCCGCAGCACGCCGCGCAGCCGGTCGGCCACCTCGCGCAGCACGGCGTCGCCGACGAGGTGGCCGAAGCCGTCGTTGACCTGCTTGAACCCGTCCAGGTCCATGCACAGCAGCAGCAACTGCGCACCGTCGCGGCGGCTGCGCGCCACCTCCTGCGTCAGCAGTTCGCCGAGCAGCGTGCGGTTGGGCAGCTCGGTCAGCGCGTCGTAGGAGGCCAGCCGGGTCAGCTGGGCCTCGCGCGCCTTGCGCTGGCCGGTGGCGCGCGCGGAGGACACATAGCCCAGCGGCGCGCCGGTCACCCCGTCCCGCATGAGCCGCACGCTCGCCTCCATCCAGACCCAGTGGCCGTCGCGGTGGCGCTGGCGGATTTCGACGCTGCCCATGCTCAGCGCGCCGGTGCCGATCTGCTGCAGCAGCGCGCGGAAGGCGGGGACGTCGTCCGGGTGGACGATGTCGATGGCCTTCTTGCCGACCAGCTCCGCGGGCTCATGGCCGAGCAGCGCCGTGACGGCCGGCGACACGTAGAGGCGGGTGCCGTCGAGGCCGCCGTAGATCAGGGTGTCGGTGGCGTTCTCGGCCAGCTGCCGGAAGAACGCCGCCTCGCGCTCGGCCGCTTCGAGGCGCTGCCGCAGGGCCTGGAGGGTGTCGTCCGGCGGGGCGGTGGCCATGGTGGGTCAGCGCAGCAGTCCCGACTCGAAGCCATGCGCCGGCAGCTCCACGCGCGGCGCGGGCTGCCAGCCGGCCTGGCAGTGCTCGGCGACGACGTTGGTGTAGATGCCGCCGCGCACATACCACTTGGCGGTGATGCGGATGAAGCGCGGGTCCGTGGCCTTGACGATGTCGTCCAGGATCCGGTTGGTCACCTTCTCGTGGAAGGCGCCCTCGTCGCGGTAGCTCCAGAAGTACATCTTCAGGCTCTTGAGCTCCACGCAGAGCTGGTCCGCGATCATGTCGATGGTGAAGTGCGCGAAGTCCGGCTGGCCGGTCAGCGGGCAGTGGCAGGTGAACTCGGGCACCTGGAACTGGATGACGTAGTCCCGCTCCGGGTTGGGGTTCGGGAAGACCAGGATGTCCTTGCTGGGCTGGCTCGGCGGGTTGGCGGGCACCTCGCGCATCTTGGGTTGCTTCCGGGGGGCGGGGGCGGCGGACTTCTTGGTGGCCATGGCTCGGGCTTTCTGAGAGGGGGCGAATGCTATCATCCGGCCCCGTCGAGGCGCCCGTGAAAGGCGCTTTTCTTTAGCCAAATCAACGGCTTACGCGCCCGTCTCCATGCGGCTGAACTCGATCAAGCTCGCCGGCTTCAAATCCTTCGCCGAACCCACCACCTTCCAGCTGCCCGGGCAGCTGGTGGGCGTGGTGGGCCCCAATGGCTGCGGCAAGTCCAACATCATGGACGCGGTGCGCTGGGTGCTGGGCGAGAGCAAGGCCAGCGAGCTGCGCGGCGAGTCCATGCAGGACGTGATCTTCAACGGCAGCGGCAACCGCAAGCCGGCGGGCCGCGCCAGCGTGGAGCTGGTGTTCGACAACGCGTCGGCGCGCGCGGGCGGACCGTGGAACCAGTTCAGCGAGATCGCCGTCAAGCGCGTGCTGACGCGCGACGGCACCAGCAGCTACTTCATCAACAACCAGCCGGTGCGCCGCCGCGACGTGCAGGACGTGTTCCTCGGCACCGGCCTCGGGCCGCGCGCCTACGCCATCATCGGCCAGGGCACCATCTCGCGCATCATCGAGAGCAAGCCCGAGGAGCTGCGGCTGTTCCTGGAGGAAGCGGCCGGCGTGTCCAAGTACAAGGAACGCCGCCGCGAGACCGAGAACCGCCTCAAGGACACGCGCGAGAACCTGACCCGCGTCGACGACATCCTGCGCGAGCTGAACGCGAACCTCGAGAAGCTGGAGCGCCAGGCCGAGGTGGCGGCCAGCTACCGGCAGCTGCAGGACGCCGGCACGCTGAAGCTGCACCAGCTCTGGTGGCTGAAGGCGCGCGACGCCGGCAGCGAGGCGGCGCGCGTGAAGGCCGCGCATGCCGAGGCCGTCAATGCGCTGGAGGCGCGCACGGCCGAGCTGCGCGCCGTCGAGGCGACGCTGGAGGAGGTCCGCCAGCAGCACTACGCGGCGGGCGATGAACTGCACGCCTCGCAGGGCCGTTACGCCGAGGCGCAGCTGGAGGTGAGCCGGCTGGAGGAGCGCATCCGCTTCGTCGTCGAGAGCCGCAACCGAGCGCAGCAGCGGCTGGCCGAGCTGCACGCGCAGGACCGGCAGTGGCGCGAGCGGGTCGAGCAGTCCGCAGCCGAGCTGGAGGGCATCGCCGGGCAGATCGCCGGGGCCGACGAGCAGAGCGAGATCCTGGCCGCGCAGGCCGAGGAGCAGCAGGCGCAGCTGCCCCAGGGCGAGGACGCGCTGCGCGCCGCGCAGGCCCGCGCCAACGAGCAGCGCGCGCAGGTCGCGCAGGTGCAGCAGCAGATTCAGGTGCTGGCCGCCGAGAGCCGCAGCGTGGACGAGCAGGCGCGCGCGCTGCGCCAGCGCGAGGACCGGCTGACGGCCGAGTCCCGTACGCTGGGCGCGCCGGACCCGGACGCGCTGCAGGCGCTGCAGGCCCGCAGCGCCGAGGCCGACGAGGCGCGCGACCTGGCCGACGCCCGGTTGCAGGAGCTCGCCGAGCAGCTGCCGCAGCTGGAGGAGCAGCGCCGCGCCGCGCAGCAGGACGCCAACGCGCAGCTGGCCCGGCAGTCCGAGCTGAGCGCCCGCCTGGAGGCGCTGAAGGCGCTGCAGGACAAGGTGCAGACCGAGGGCAAGCTCAAGCCCTGGCTGGCCCGGCACGGCCTGGACGGGCTGCAGGGCCTGTGGACCCGGCTGCACATCGGCCAGGGCTGGGAGAACGCGCTGGAGGCCGCGCTGCGCGAGCGCATGGGCGCGCTCAGCGTCGGCCGGCTGGAGGTGGTGCGCGCCTTCGAGTCGGACGCGCCGCCGGCCCGGCTGGCCTTTTATTCGCCGCCGCCTGGCGCGATCACGAACACGCACGAGACCCTGCCCAGGCTCAGCGCGCAGCTGAAGCTGGACGACGCCGGCCTCGTCGCGCTGCTGAACGACTGGCTGGAGGGCGTCTACACCGCGCCCGACCTCGACGCGGCGCTGGCCGCGCGCGACCGGCTGACGCACGGCGAGCTGATCCTGACGCCGCAGGGGCATGCGGTGGGCCAGTTCTCCGTCACCTTCTACGCGCCGGACTCCGAGCAGGCCGGCCTGCTGGCGCGCGCGCAGGAGATCGAGCAGCTGGCGCTGGCGCAGAAGGCGCAGGCGCTGATCGCCGACGAGGCGCGGCTGCGGCTGGCCCGCGTCGAGCACCAGTTCAACGACGCCAGCGGGCGCCTCGCCGCGCTGCGCCGCGAGGCCGGCGACGCGCAGACGCGCGCGCACCAGCTCCAGGTCGAGCTGCTGCGCCTGACCCAGCAGGCCGAGGCCAGCCAGCAGCGCCGCGTCGGCCTGGACGCCGAGCTGGCCGAGATCGCCGCGCAGCAGGAGGCGCTGCAGGAGCGCCGCGCGGTCGGCGAGGCCCGCTTCGAGGAGCTGGACCTGCAGCTCGGCGACGCGCAGCAGCGCCACGCCGAGCTGGACGACGGCGTCATCGCCGCCGAGCGCCGGCTGGCCGACGCCCGCGAGCAGCTGCGCACGCTGGAGCGCCGCGCGCAGGAGGCGCGCTTCGCGACGCAGACGCTGGCGGCCCGGCGCGGCGAACTGCAGCGCGGCATCGAGACGGCGCAGGCGCAGATCGCCACCGTCGCGGCGTCCGCGGCCAGCCTGCAGGCCGAGCTGGATGGCTTCAACGACGCCGCCGCGCAGGCCGGCCTGCAGGACGCGCTGGCGCTGAAGGTCGAGCGCGAAGGGCAGCTGGCCGCCGTGCGCGCGAGCTACGACGACCTGTCCCTGCGCCTGCGCAAGGCCGACGAGCAGCGCCTGAGCTTCGAGCGCAGCCTGGACCCGCTGCGCGAGGCCATCACCAAGCTGCAGCTCGAAGAGCAGGCCGCCCAACTCGGCGGCGCGCAGTACCGCGAGCAGCTCGAAGCGGCGGCCGTCGATCTCGAAGCGCTGGCGAAATCCATCGAGGACGGCGGCGTCAAGCTCTACGGCCTGCAGGGCGAGATCGACCGCATCAACCGCGAGATCGCCGCGCTGGGCGCCGTCAACCTCGCCGCACTGGACGAGCTGACCGCCGCCCGCGAGCGCAAGACCTTCCTCGACGCGCAGTGCGCCGACCTGAACGCGGCCATCAAGACGCTGGAAGACGCGATCCACAAGATCGACCTGGAGACGCGCGACCTGCTGGGCGCCACCTTCAACCAGGTCAACGAGCACTTCGGCCGCATGTTCCCCGAGCTGTTCGGCGGCGGCCAGGCGCGGCTGGTGATGACCGGCGACGAGATCCTGGACGCGGGCGTGCAGGTCATGGCCCAGCCGCCGGGCAAGAAGAACAGCACCATCCACCTGCTGTCCGGCGGCGAGAAGGCGCTGACCGCCATCGCGCTGGTGTTCGCGATCTTCCAGCTCAACCCGGCGCCGTTCTGCCTGCTCGACGAGGTGGACGCGCCGCTGGACGACGCCAACACCGAGCGCTACGCCAAGCTCGTCTCGCAGATGAGCCGCGGCACCCAGTTCCTCTTCATCTCGCACAACAAGATCGCGATGGAGATGGCCGAACAACTGATCGGCGTGACGATGCAGGAGCAGGGCGTGTCCCGCATCGTCGCCGTGGACATGGACAAGGCCCTGGAGATGGCCGAAGCATGACGATGAGCCTGACGACCCTTCTGGCCCTGCTCGGCGCCCTGGTGCTGGTGGCGGTGATCGCCCATGGCGCGTGGACCGCGCGCAAGGCCGGCCCCCGGCGCGCGCTGCCGCCGATGGAGGAGCCGCATTTCGACGGCGGCCCGGCCGCCGTGGCGGCGGCGGACGCCGATGGCGGCGAGGCCGCCGCGGCCGAGGCGCTGGGTGAGCTGGAGGCCGCGCTGCCGGCCGTCGCCCGCCCGCCGCGCCGGCCCTCGACGCGCGTGGATGCGCTGATCGACGCGATCGCCACGATCACCGTCGAGACGCCGGCCTCCGGCGAGCTGGCGCTGCAGCACCAGCCCGGCAGCCGCCGCGCCGGCACCAAGCCCTTCCAGATCGAAGGCCTGAACGCCGAGACCGGCGAGTGGGAGCTGCCCACGCCCGGCCAGCGCTACGGCGAGTTCCAGGCCGGCGTGAAGCTGGCCAACCGCAGCGGCGCGCTCAACGAGATCGAGTACTCCGAGTTCGTGCAGAAGATCCAGGCCTTCGCCGACGGCATCGGCGGCTTCGTGCAGTTCCCCGACATGCTGGACGTGGTGGCCCGCGCCCGCGAGCTGGACCAATTTGCCGCCAGCCACGACGCGCAGCTCGCGCTGCTGCTGCGCGCCAGGACCGCGGCCTGGACGCCGGGCTTCGTGCAGCAGGCCGCGTCGCGCCACGGCTTCGTGATGGGCGCGCTGCCCGGGCGGCTGGTGATGCCCTCGCCCGAGGAGGGCGCGCCGCCGGTGCTGACGCTGCAGTTCGACGCCCAGGCCGCGCTGGCCGACGACCCGGAGGCGCTGTCGCTGCGCGAGCTGACGCTGGCGCTGGACGTGCCGCAGACGCCGGCCGAGCAGGAGCCGTTCGCGGCCTGGCAGGAATCGGCCCGCGCGCTGGCCCGCGACCTGGAGGCCGAGGTCTGCGACGACCGCGGCCAGCAACTGGGCCTGCATGCGTTCGCGGCCATCGACGTCGAGCTGAAGAAGCTCTACGAGGCGCTGGCCGCGCGCGACCTGGCCGCCGGCTCGCCGGCCGCGAGAAGGCTGTTCTCCTGATGGCGCACCCGGCAGCGCTCCGCGGCGGCCGGTCCGCCTGCCCGACGGGCGGGAGGCGCCGGTGACCACCTCGCTGCTGCTGATCGGCCTGCTGATCCTCGGCAGCGCGTTCTTCTCGCTGGCCGAGCTGTCGCTGGCCGCGTCGCGCCGGCTGAACCTGCAGCAGCGCGCCGATGCCGGCGACGCCCGCGCCGCCAGGGTGCTGGCGGTGCAGGAGCACCCGGGCGACTACTTCACCGTCGTGCAGATCGGCATCAACACCGTGGCCATCCTCGCCGGCATCGTCGGCGAGGGCGCGTTCACGCCGCATTTCGAGGCGCTGTTCGGGCTCGCGGTCGCGCCCGAGGCGGCCGCCACGCTGGGCTTCGCGGCGTCCTTCGTCGGCATCACGTCGCTGTTCATCGTCATGGCCGACCTGGTGCCCAAGCGCCTGGCCATGACCGAGCCCGAGCGCGTGGCGATGGCGCTGGTCGGGCCGATGCTGGCGCTGTGCCGCCTGCTCAGGCCGCTGGCCTGGCTCTTCAGCGGCATCACCGAGGGCCTGATCCGCCTGCTGGGCCTGCCCGCGCAGCGCGACGAGACCATCAGCCACCGCGACATCCTGGCGCTGACGGAGGCCGGCTACCAGGCCGGCGTCGTCGCGGACGGGGAGCAGCAGGTCATCGCCAACGTGTTCGAGCTGGACACGCGCACCGTCGAGACGGTGATGACCCACCGCGAGCGCATCGTGTACTTCTCGCGCGGCGACGACGATGCGCTGATCCGCAACCGCATCGCCGACACGCCGCATTCGACCTACCTCGTCTGCGACGGCGACCTCGACGCGGTGGCGGGCTACGTGGACGCGACGGACCTGTTCCAGCGCGTGCTGCGCGACGAGCCGCTGTCGCTGCAGGCCGAGGCCGGCGTGCTGGTCAAGAAGGTGCTGATCGTGCCCGACCGGCTGACGCTGTCGGAGATGCTGACGCAGTTCCGCGAGGCGCACGAGGACTTCGCCGTCATCGTCAACGAGTACAGCCGCGTGGTCGGCGTGGTGACGCTGAACGACGTGATGAGCACCGTGATGGGCAGCCTGGTCGCGCCGCACGACGAGGAGCAGATCGTCCGCCGCGAGGACGGCAGCTTCCTCGCCGACGGCGTCACGCCCATCCCCGACGTGGAGCGGGCGCTGGGCATCGAGGGCTGGCCGCAGGCCGGCACCTACGACACGCTGGCCGGCTTCCTGATGGTGCGGCTGCGCCGCATCCCGCGCCGCACCGACGTCGTGGAGTGGGAAGGCTGGCGCTTCGAGGTGGTCGACGTGGACAGCTATCGCGTGGACCAGGTCATGATCACGCCGACGGCGCACGGCGGATAGCCATGGGCCGCTACGCCATCGGCGGCGACGAGGGCGAATGCCAGCCGGGCTCCGACGGGCGCGTGCTGCGCAACCTGGCCGGCATCGCGTCGCCCGAGGACATGGACGAGCTTGAACTGGCGCTGCTGGCGCAGCTCTATGACGCCGTGCTGGTGGAGGATCTGCCGGACCGGCGCCTGACGGTCGCCGATCTGAAGACCTGGCATCGCCGCTGGCTGGGCAACGTCTATGCCTGGGCGGGCCGGGAGCGCGGGGTGAACATGAGCAAGGGCGACTTCCTGTTCGCGTCCGCCGCGCAGTTGCCCCGGCTGCTGGCGAACTTCGAGCGGGACTGCCTGGCCCGCTGGACGCCCTGCCATGGCATGGCCGACGCGGCGCTGGTCGAGGCCATCGCGGTGACGCACGTGGAGTTCATCCTGATCCATCCCTTCCGCGACGGGAACGGCCGTTTGTCGCGCCTGCTTGCGGACGTCATGGCCGTCCAGGCGGGGCGCCCGCCGCTGGACTACGGCAGCTGGGCCTCGGGCAAGGACGCCTATGTCGCGGCGATACGCGCAGGGCATGCCGGCCACTACGGCCCGATGTGCGCGCACGTCGCGCAGGCGATGGGGCTGGGCTGAGCCGCCGTCAGCGGGCCAGGCCGATGTGGGCGAACCGCCGGACGGGCTGGTTCAGCTTGGACTCCAGCGCCGCCACCGCCTGGCCGGTCTCGACCGCCGTGGAGCTGGCCACGGCGCGCAGCACCGCCTGCCGGCTGGGGCGCGGCGGCGTGGCGGCGGGGCGGGGCGGCGGGGAGCGCATGGCGGTTCGACGTGGGAGAGGCAGTGTACCCAGCGGGCGCCGCGATCCGTGCCCGCGACAATCCCGCGCATGACCGCCGCTCCCGCCACCGACGCCCCGCGGCGCGCCGCCGAACTGCGCGCCGCGCTGAACCACCACGCCCATCTCTACTACGTGCTCGATGCGCCCGAGCTGCCGGACGCCGAGTACGACCGGCTGTTCGCCGAGCTGCAGGCGCTGGAGGCCGCCGACCCCGGGCTGCTGACGCCGGACTCGCCGACCCAGCGCGTCATCGGCGCCGTGCTGGACGGCCTGGCGCCGGTGCGCCACGTCGTGCCGATGTTGTCGATCACGACCGAGACGGACACGACCGAGGGCGGCGCGATCGCCTTCGATGCGCGCGTGCGCCGCGAGCTGGCGCTGGCCGACACCGACCCGCCGGTGGAATACGCCGCCGAGCTGAAGTTCGACGGCCTGGCGATGAGCCTGCGCTACGAGCACGGCGTGCTGGTGCAGGCCGCCACGCGCGGCGACGGCGAGACCGGCGAGGACGTGACGCAGAACGTGCGCACCATCGGCCAGGTGCCGCTGCGGCTGAAGGGCGAGGCCCCGCCGGTGCTGGAGGTGCGCGGCGAGGTCTACATGCGCCGCGACGATTTCGAGCGCCTCAACGAGCGCCAGCGCGAGCGCGGCGAGAAGACTTTCGTGAACCCGCGCAACACGGCGGCCGGCGCGATCCGCCAGCTCGACCCGGCGCTGGTGCGCCAGCGGCCGCTGTGCTTCTACGCCTACGGCCTCGGCGAGACGCAGGGGTGGGAGGCGCCCGCGACCCATGGCGGCCTGCTGGACGCGCTGGCCGCGCTCGGCCTGCCGGTCTGCGCGGACCGCGCGGTCGTCCAGGGGCCGGCCGGCCTGGTCGAATTCCACCGCGCGATGGCGGCCCGGCGCGATGCGCTGCCCTTCGACATCGACGGCGTGGTCTACAAGGTCAACTCGCGCGAGCTGCAGCAGAAGCTCGGCTTCAAGACCCGCGAGCCGCGCTGGGCCGTCGCGCACAAATACCCGGCGCAGGAGCAGGTGACGACGCTGCTGGCCATCGACGTGCAGGTCGGCCGCACCGGCAAGCTGACGCCGGTGGCGCGGCTGGAGCCGGTGTTCGTCGGCGGCACGACGGTCAGCAACGCGACGCTGCACAACGTGTTCGAGATGCGCCGCAAGGATGTACGTGTTGGTGATCGAGTGATCATCCGGCGAGCAGGTGACGTAATTCCTGAAGTGGTATCGCGGCTCCACAAAGGGTTTTGGGCCAATGCAGAAACACCAGATCAACTGCACCCGATCGCACGCGACCCTTACGTGCCCAACTTCCACATGCCGCGCGCCTGCCCGATCTGCGCCAGCGCCGCGCTGCGCGAGAAGGGCGGCATCGAGTACCGCTGCACCGGCGGCCTGTTCTGCCCGGCGCAGCGCAAGCAGGCGCTGCTGCACTTCGCCGGCCGGCGCGCGATGGACGTCGAGGGCCTGGGCGACAAGCTGGTCGAGCAGCTGGTGGACGCCGGCATCGTGACCAGCCTGCCCGGCCTCTACAAGCTGGGCGTCGCGCGGCTCGCGGCGCTGGACCGCATGGCCGACAAGAGCGCGCAGAACCTGGTCGCCGCGCTGGAGCGCAGCAAGGCGCCGACGCTGGCGCGCTTCCTGTTCGCGCTCGGCATCCGCCAGGTCGGAGAGACGACGGCCAAGGACCTGGCCCGCCATTTCGGCACGCTGGAGCGGTTGATGAACGCCAGCGTCGAGCAGCTGCTGGAGGTGGCGGACGTGGGGCCGATCGTCGCGGCCAGCGTGCACACCTTCTTCGCGCAGCCGCACAACCGCGAGGTCGTCGAGCAGCTGCTGGCGGCCGGCGTGCAGCCGCAGGAGAGCGCGGGCGAGGGCGACGACCGCCCGCGTCCGCTGCTGGGCCGCACGCTGGTGCTGACCGGCACGCTGCCGACGCTGTCCCGCGACCAGGCCCAGGCGCTGATCGAGGACGCGGGCGGCAAGGTCAGCGGCTCGGTGTCGAAGAAGACCAGCTACGTCATCGCCGGCGAGGAGGCCGGCAGCAAGCTGGAGAAGGCGCGCACGCTGGGCGTGCCGGTGCTGGACGAGGCCGGGCTGCGCGCCTTGCTGGCGGGCGGCGATGCCGCCGCCGCGGGTTAGCGCGCCAGCGCGGCGCGGCGCCTGAGCGACAGCGCGCCGAGGCCCAGCGCCATCAGCAGCCAGGTGCCGGGCTCGGGCACCGCGGCCACGGCCGCCAGCGCGGCCTGGCCGATCAGCGCATGGGTGGCGGCCGAGGGGTGCAGCGCGTCGGAGAAGGACGAGACGCTGCACGAGATGCCGACCGAGCCGGGGAAGTCGCCGCAGGGCGTCGACACATTGGTGATGCCGTACAGCGCGCCGCCGTTGGCCAGCGCGTCGTGGCGGATGTCGGCGGCCAGGCCGGCCATGTCGAGGAAGCTGACCGTCAGCCCGCTGAACTGGGCCTGCAGCAGCGGCACCAGGCCGGCGACCAGCAGGTTGTAGCGCTGCGTCACGTCGCTGGATTCGGCGGTCAGGCCCAGCGCGGCGGCCTCCGGCGTGTTGCCGAGGTCCGGCACGTTGGAGATCAGCACATGCTGCGCGCCGCGGCTGGCCAGCAGGCCGACCACGCTGGCGATGTTGCCGGCCGCGGCCTGCGCGGCCGCCTGGCGCGACTCGGGCGTGCTGGCGGCGCCGCGGGCGTCGCGCAGGTCGTTGCCGCCGCCGACGACGACGTACAGCCCGTCCGGGTCGGCCGCCGCATGCGACGGCGCCCACAGCCCGCCGGCTTGCGCGAGCAGCCCGGGCGGGTTGGAGCCGGTGCCGGTGCGCGCGCCGCCGAAGGCGTAGTTGCTGCCGCCGATCAGCGAGGGCACGGCGCCGGCCGGCAGGGTCAGGCCCTCGGCCAGCACGTCGATCCAGATCGGCCCGTCGGAGAAGCGGCCGCTGGCGTAGGGCGCCGCGGGCGTCGTGCCGCCGGTGGCCAGCAGGATGTTGCCGGTGTCGGACAGGCTGTCGCCGAACACCGTGAGGCTGGAGTAGGCCAGCGCGGGCAGGCTGCCGGCGGTGGCGGCGCCGAGGACCAGGGTGCCGACGCAGCGGCGCAGGAAGTTCTTCATCGTCTTGCCTCGTTGTCTCGTTCGAGTGGGCCTGCAAGCTAACGCGCCGGCCCGCGCCGGGGCAGCGGACAAGTCCTACCCCTCGAACGCGGGGGCGGGCAGACCGAGCGGCGCCTCCCGGGCCCAGTCGGGCTGGGTCTCGAACAGGTGGTCGATGAAGGCCCGCGTCTTGGCCGGCATCAGCCGGCGGCTGGCCGTCAGCAGGTGCACGGGCAGCGGCTCGTGGCGCCAGTCGGGCAGCACCGGCACCAGCGTGCCGGCGGCGACGTCGGGCGCCACCATGCCGACCGGGAAGCTGCCGATGCCGCCGCCGGCCCGGGCCAGCGCCAGCACCAGTCCGATG
Organism: Roseateles sp.; assembly: GCF_047654785.1. Classification (GTDB taxonomy): domain Bacteria; phylum Pseudomonadota; class Gammaproteobacteria; order Burkholderiales; family Burkholderiaceae_C; genus Pelomonas. Next base: position 1,428,431 of record NZ_JASGKQ010000003.1, on the reverse strand, counting down.
GCGTTGGCCTCCAGCGGCCCGCGCGCCTCCACCTCGGCGGTCTGCCGGCCGTTCTGCAGCGTGCGGGGCAGGCCGCGGGCCTGGCTGAGCAGCACGAAGTCGTGGCCCGCCAGGTCGGCCGGCGCCCGCGGGGCCGGGCGCGACCGCAGGTAGGCGGGGCTGGCGAACAGGCCGCGCTCCAGCACCATGAAGCGGCGCGCCACCAGCTCGGGCTCGTCGATGGCGCCCATGCGCACCGCCACGTCGTAGGGCTCGTTGAACAGGTCCACGCGGCGCGGCGTGGTGTCCACCTCCAGCGTCACGCGCGGGTAGCGGCGCACGAAGCGGGCGAAGCTGTCGGCCAGCAGCAGCGTCGCGAACTCCGCCGGCACCGCGACGCGCAGCCGGCCCTGCGGCGTGGCGTCGCGGGAGGCCAGCCACTGGCGGGTCTCGGCGATGTCGTCGTCATGCCGCGCGGCGCGCTCGGCCAGCTGCTGGCCGAGTTCGGTCAGCGTCATGCGGCTGGCGCCGGGCACGAACAGCCGCGCGCCCACCGAGGTCTCCAGCGCCGCCAGGCGCCGGCTCAGCGTGGCCTTGGGGCAGCCGAGCTGGCGCGCGGCCGCGGACAGCGAGCCGGCCTTGTGGACCTGGGCCAGCAGCAGGAGGTGGTCGATCTTCATCGGGCGTGATTTCGTTTCGTTCCCGGAACGGTCTGTTTGAATTTTCCGGCTATTCGCCAAAAACGGAACTCTCTACAGTCCCGCGCTCCATGTCAATGCGCCGGCAGCCGCCTTCCCGCAGCAACGGCAACGAGGATCCCCGCCATGAACGCACCGCAAGACCCGGCCGCCACGGCGCCCCAGCCCGCCAGGAGCGGCCCGCCGGTGCCGCTGTTGGTCATCGGCGCCGCGCTGCTGATCGGCGGCCTGGGGCTGGGCGGGCGCATGTGGTGGCGCAGCCAGCATGTCGTCGAGACGGACAACGCCTTCGTCGCCGGCCGCATCCACCCGGTCGCCACGCGCGTGGCCGGCGTCGTCACCGAGATGCACATGCGGGACAACGCGGCCGTCAAGGCCGGCGACCTGCTGCTGCGCCTGGACCCGGCCGATGCCGCCGTGCAGGTGGAGCGGCTGAAGGCGCAGATCGCGCAGGCGGACGCGGCCCTGGCCACCAGCGCCGCGCAGATCGCCCAGGCCCGCGCGCAGGCCGCCGCGGCCGGCTCGCAGGTGGCGCAGGCCGAGGCGGTGCTGGCCCGCACGGAGCTGGACGCCCGGCGCAGCCAGGCGCTGTTCGGCGCCGAGCTGCGCGCCACCAGCCGGCAGGAGCTGGACGCCGCGCTGGCCGCCCGCGACGTGGCCCGGGCCGACTTGGCCGCCCGCAAGGCCGGCGCGGCCGCCGCGACGCAGGCCGTCGCCGCGGCGGAAAGCGCGCGCCGCTCCGCCGACGCGCAAAAGGGCGCCACGCTGGCGCAGCTGAAGGACGCGCAGAACCAGGTCGGCTACGCGGAGCTGCGCGCGGCCAGCGACGGCCGCATCGGCCGGCGCACCGTGGAAGTGGGCCAGCGCGTGCAGCCGGGCCAGCAGCTGGCCGCCATCGTCGAGCCGGAGACCTGGATCGTCGCCAACTTCAAGGAAACCCAGCTCGCGCGGATGAAGCCGGGCCAGCCGGCGCAGGTGAAGGTGGACGCCTTCCCCGGCCGCGAACTGCGCGCCCGGGTGGACAGCTTCGCGCCCGCCTCGGGCGCCAGCTTCGCGCTGCTGCCGCCGGACAACGCGACCGGCAACTTCACGAAGATCGTGCAGCGCGTGCCGGTGAAGCTGGTGTTCGAGCCCGAGAGCCTGAAGGCGCTGGGCGAGGCCGCGGCGCGCATCGTGCCGGGGCTGTCGGTGCAGGTGGAAGTCGAGCTGGCCGACTGAGCCCAAATCCGGCAGCTGACCGCTTGCCATTCATCGAAAGTGCTGATGTTTCAACACCTTGTCGCACATGCGGAGATCACCACGCCGGTGAGCAGCGCTGCATGCCCGCTGGTCTGGCGCTGCGGGCCGCTGGCGGCGTTGCTTCTCCTCGTGGGCATCAGCCCACTTCGTCGGCGCGCCTTGCCAGCGGCCCGCCTCGCCAGCCCCTCGGGCATGCCCAACTGCCGGATTTAGGCTGAGCGGCCATGGGCAACGACAACCTGCCGCCGCCCACCGGCGAGAAGGTCAGCGGCCGCACCTGGGTGGCCGTGCTGGCCAGCCTGCTGGGCGCCTTCATGGCGGTGCTGGACATCGCCATCACCAACTCCTCGCTGCGCGACATCCTCGGCGCGCTGTCAGCCACGCAGGAGGAGGGCTCGTGGATCTCCAGCGCCTACCTGGTGGCCGAGATCGTCGTCATCCCGCTGGCGGGCTTCCTGGCGCTGGTGTTCTCGACGCGCCGCTACCTGATCGTCAACGTCGTGCTGTTCCTGCTGTTCAGTACGCTGTGCGGCATGGCCTGGAGCCTGGAGAGCATGATCGCCTTCCGCGCCGCCCAGGGCTTCACCGGCGGCGTGATGATCCCGATGGCGATGACGCTGGTCACGCGCAAGCTGCCGCTGAACAAGCGGCCGATCGGCCTGGCGCTGTTCGGCATGACCGCCACGCTCGCGCCCACGCTGGGCCCGACGGTGGGCGGCTGGCTGACCGAGCTGTACGGCTGGCCCAGCATCTTCTACCTCAACTGGGTGCCCGGCGTGCTGCTGATCCTGGGCGTGGGCTACGGGCTGGACAAGGAGCCCATGAACCTGAAGCTGCTGCGCGACGTGGACTGGCTGGGCATCGCCTGCATGGCCATCGGCCTGGGCTCGCTGACCGCGATGCTGGAGGAGGGCAACGCCAAGGACTGGTTCCAGAGCCCCTTCATCATCGCCGCCGCGGTGCTGGCCGTGGCCGGCCTCTACGGCTGGGCCTGGCGCGGCCTGACGCGCAGCAACACCTTCATCGACCTGCACATCCTCGGCCGCCCGAGCTTCCTGATCGCCGCCGCCATCGCCTTCGTCACCGGCATGGGGCTGTACGGCTCGGCCTTCATCCTGCCGTTGTACCTGGGCCAGATCGCGCAGTACACGCCGATGCAGATCGGCCTGGTCATCATGTGGATGGGGCTGCCGCAGCTGTTCATCATGCCGTTCGCGGCCAAGCTCTCCACCCAGCTCGACAACCGCGTGATGATGAGCGCGGGGCTGGCGCTGTTCGCGCTGTCCTGCTTCATGAACACGCACATGAGCGCCGACACCGCCGGCCCCGAGCTGATCGCCGCGCAGGTCGTGCGCGCGCTGGGCCAGCCGCTGATCATGATCACGCTGACCAACTTCGCCATCAACGGCATCCCGCCCCGGCTGCTGCCCAGCGCGTCGGGCATGTTCAACATGATGCGCAACCTCGGCGGCTCCGTGGGCATCGCGCTGCTGGCGACGCTGCTGACCAACCGCGAGCACCTGCACAGCGCCCGCCTCGGCGAGGCGGTCAGCCTGTACGAACCGGCCACGCAGGCGCGGCTGGAGGCGCTGGCGCAGAACTTCGCCGCGAAGGGCGCCGACGCCGCCGCCGCGCAGGACATGGCGCTGAAGGCGCTGGACGGCATCGTGCGCCGCGAGAGCTTCGTCATGGCCTACAACGACGCCTTCCTCGTCCTCGGCATCGCGCTGGTCAGCTGCATCGCCGCCGTCTGGCTCAGCAAGAAGGTGCTGGGCGGCACCGCCTCGGGCGAGGCCGCGCATTGAAAACCCGTCCAGAGGGCCTGCCCGCCCGCAGGGAGATTGAGATGAATGCACAGATTTCGCCGTCGCTGCCGCTGTCGCTGCTGGTGGCGGCCGCGCTGGCCGGCTGCACGACGCTGGGCCCCGACTACCAGGCCCCGGCGCCCCGGGCCCCGGCCGCCTATGCCAGCCCGGCCGCCACGGCCGGCGCCGAGCTGCAGCGCGACTGGTGGCGGATGTTCGGCGACGCGCAGCTGGACGCGCTGCAGGCCCGCGCGCTGCAGGCCGCGCCGACGCTGGCCGCCGCCGCCGCCCGCATCGAGCGCGCCCGCGCGGTGCTGGGCGCGACCCGGGCCGACGGGCTGCCGCGCCTGGACGTGGGCGCCAGCGAGACCGGCCTGCGTACCTCGGCCCGCGCCGTCACGACGCCGGTGCTGGGTGGCCAGGCCGTCAGCTTCGAGGGCTGGCAGACCGCCGTGCAGGCCAACCTCGGCTGGGAAATCGACCTCTGGGGCCGCGTGAAGCGCCAGGCCGAAGTCGCGCAGGCCCAGCTCGACGCCGCCACGCTGGACGCCGCCGCCGCCCGCGTCGCGCTGACGGCCGACGTCGCCGCCGCCTACTGGCAGTGGCGCGCGCTGGCCGACGAGGCCGCGGCGCTGCAGCGCGTGCACGACAGCCGCGCCAAGGCCTTCCGGGTCGCGCAGACCCGCTTCGACGCCGGCGCCTCCACGCTGCAGGACCTGGAGCGCGTGCGCGCCGAACTGGCCGCGGCCGACGCCGACCTGGCCGACCTGCCGCGCCGCCAGGCCCTGGCGCTGAACCAGCTCGCCGCGCTGACCGGCCAGGGCGCGGCCGAGCTGCGGCTGCAGGCCAGCCCGCTGGCCGCGCCGCCGCCGGTCCGCGCCGGCCTGCCGTCCGAGCTGCTGCAGCGCCGCCCGGACCTGGCCCAGAGCCTGGCCCAGCTGCATGCCGCGACGGCGCAGGTCGGCATCGCCGAGGCGGCCTTCTACCCCGCGATCCGGCTGACCGGCAGCTTCGGCTACCAGAGCAAGGACCTGAGCGACCTCGTCTCCGCGCCGGCGCGGCTGTACAACTTCGGCCCCGGCATCTCGCTGCCGCTGTTCGAGGGCGGCCGCAACCGCGCCAACCTGGCCGGCGCCCGGGCCCAGGTCGATGAATCGCTGGCCGCCTTCCGCGGCCGCATGCTGCAGGCGCTGCGCGAGGTGGACGACGCGCTCGCCGAACTGCAGGGCCGCGCGGCCGTCGTGGACGCGCAGCGCCGCACGCTGGCGTCCGCCGGCCAGGCGCTGGCGGTGGCCCGCAGCCGCTACGAGCAGGGCGCCGTCGGCTACCTCGACGTGACCGAGGCCGAGCGCACGCCACTGGCGGCGGAGCGCGCGCTGGCGCAGCTGCGCGGCGCGCAGTGGGCGGCCACGGCGCAGTTGGTGAAGGCGCTGGGCGGGGGATGGGGCGGCAGCGGCAACTGATGTGCTACGCTGCACTTCCTGCGTAACACATCAGGGCGATGCCATGAGCGAAGCCACCTTCACCTTCCGTGTCGATGAAAGCCTGAAGAGCGAGTTCGCCACGGCCGCCAAGGCCTGCGACCGCACCGGCGCCCAATTGCTGCGCGACTTCATGCGCGAGTTCGTACAGCAGCAGGACATGGCCGGGCATGACGCCTGGTTCCGCCGCCAGGTGCAGGACGGCCTGGACTCTGCGAATGCTGGCCGGTTGGTGCCTGCTGCCGACGTCGAGGCCAGGTTCGCGGCACGCCGGGCGTCTACGCGCGGCGCCCTTGAAGCGTCCGAATGATGGAACTGCGCTGGACGCCTGAAGCCATCCAGGACCGCGAAGCCATCTACGACTACATCGAGGCCGACAACCCGCGCGCGGCACTGGCCCTCGACGAATTGCTTGAAGAGAAGGCCGGCCGCCTGGCCGCCCAGCCCGGCCTCGGCCGCCCGGGCCGCGTGGCCGGCACGCGCGAACTGGTCGCGCACCAGAACTACATCCTCGTCTACGACGTGGTCGGCGGGCACGTGCGCGTGCTGCGTGTGCTGCATGCGTCCCGGCAGTGGCCGCTGCCGGATGAGCACGGCCCTGGCTGAGGGTCAATTCCGCATCGACGCCAGCAGCGCCGCGGCCATCCGCTGTGCTGCGCCCCGATGAGCTGCGGCGAAGGCAAGGGCGGCGCGGCCCATCCCGCGGCTGGCGTCGGCATCGGCGCACAGCTCGAGGCCGCGATCCAGGGCCGTGTGCAGGCTCGTGCAGCGCTCGGCGGCACCAGCGCGCACAGCCAGCTCGGTCGCCTCGGCGAAATTGAAGGTGTGCGGCCCCGCCAGCACCGGGCAGCCGCAGGCCGCCGCCTCGATCAGGTTCTGCCCGCCCAGCGGCTCGAAGCTGCCGCCCAGCAGCGCGACGCCGGCCAGCCCGTAGTACAGCGGCATCTCGCGCATGGAGTCGCCCAGCCACACGTCGGCGCGCAGTGCGTCGGGCGGCGGCGCGTCGCCCCAGCCGCTGCGGCGGGCGAGCGTGAAGCCGGCATCGGCGATCAGTCCGGCCACTTCGTCGAAGCGCTGCGGGTGGCGCGGCACGATGGCCAGCAGCGGCCGGGGCGCCGGCTGCTTCCGCCATTCGGCCAGCAGCGCGGCCTCCTCGCCCTCGCGGCTGACGGCCAGCAGCAGCACCGGGCGGCCGAGCGCCGCCGCCCAGGCGCGGCCGCGCGCGATCAGCGCCGGGTCCACGGCGACGTCGTACTTCAGGTTGCCGGCCACCTGCACGCGCGGTGCGCCCATCGTGCGCAGGCGCTGGGCGTTGGCCTCGGTCTGCGCGAGAGCCAGCGCCATGCGCCGCGCGGCCGGGCGCATCAGCGCGCCCAGCCGCAGGCCCTGGCGCAGGCTCTTTTCCGACAGCCGGGCATTGGCCAGCACCATGGGCAGGCCGGCCCGCTCGGCCTCGCGCTGTAGCGTCGGCCAGACCTCGGTCTCCATCAGCACGCCCAGGCGCGGCCGCCACTGGCGCAGGAAGCGGCGCACGGCGCCGGGCGTGTCGTAGGGCAGCCAGGCCTGGGCATCGCCCTCGCGCAGCAGCGCCTGGCCGGCCTCACGGCCGGTGGCGGTGGAATGGGTCAGCAGCAGGCGCAGCGACGGATCGCGGGACCGCAGCGCGTCGATGAGCGCGCTGGCCGCCCGCGTCTCGCCCAGCGACACGGCGTGTATCCACAGCCGGCCGGGTTCGGCAGGCCCCTTGTAGAAACCCAGCCGCTCGCCCAGCGCCTGCCGGTACAGCGGCTCCTGGGCGCCGCGCCGCCACAGGCGCAGCAGGTAGAAGGGCGTCAGCAGGCGCAGCGCCGCTGCATAGGCGAGGCGGGCGAGGTGGTCGCTCATCGGCGCGGCCGCGACCCGCCTGCCGTCCCGCATCGCGCTCAGTGCCCGGCGGCGAACCTGGCGTCCGGCTTCACGCGCTTGAGCTGCGCCAGCACGTCATGCTGGATGCGCTCCAGCGCCTCGGGCGTGTGGCCCTCGAAGCGCAGCACCAGCACCGGCGTGGTGTTGGACGGGCGGATCAGGCCGAAGCCGTCGGCGTACTCGAAGCGCATGCCGTCGATGGTGTTGATCTCCTGCACGCCCGGCAGGTCGCCCGGCGTGACGAGTTCCTTGAGCTTCCTGACGACCTCGTGGTGCTCGCCTTCGGCGCAGGGCACGTTGATCTCGGGCGTGTTGAAGCTGTTGGGCAGGGCCTGCAGCACGGCGCTCGGGTCGTCACTGCGCGACAGGATCTCGAGCATGCGGCCGGCCGTGTACATCGCGTCGTCGAAGCCGTACCAGCGCTCGCTGAAGAAGATGTGGCCCGACAGCTCGCCGGCCAGCGGCGCGCCGGTTTCCTTCAGCTTGGCCTTGGCCAGCGAGTGGCCGGTCATCCACATCAGCGGCTTGCCGCCGTGCTCGCGGATCCACGGCGCCAGGCGCTGCGTGCACTTCACGTCGAAGATGATCTCGGCGCCGGGCTGGCGTTTCAGGATGTCGGCCGCGATCAGCATGATCTGGCGGTCCGGCATGATCATCTCGCCGTCCTTGGTGACGATGCCCAGCCGGTCGCCGTCGCCGTCGAAGGCCAGGCCCAGCTCGGCGTCGCAGGCGTGGACGACGCGCTTGAGGTCTTCCAGGTTCTCGGGGCGCGAGGGATCGGGGTGGTGGTTGGGGAAGTCGCCGTCCACCCTGGAGAAGATGTCGATGACCTCGCAGCCCAGCGCGCGCAGGATGGCCGGGGCCGAGGCGCCCGGGATGCCGTTGCCGCTGTCGACGACGATCTTCATCGGCCGGGCCAGCTTGCAGTCGCGCACGATGCGGGCGGCGTACTCGGGCACGATGTCCATCCGGCCGACCCGGCCGCGGCCGCTGGCGTAGTCCTCGGCCTCGATGCGGCGGCGCAGGCCCTGGATCTGCTCGCCGTAGACGGCGGCGCCCTGCAGCACCATCTTGAAGCCGTTGTAGTCCTTGGGGTTGTGGCTGCCGGTGACCTGGATGCCCGAGGTGCAGCCGTGCTTGCCGCGCGTGGCGGCGACGTAATAGAGCATCGGCGTCGTCACGGCGCCGATGTCGACGACGTCCAGCCCGGTCGAGGCGATGCCGCGGATCAGCGCGGCGACCAGGCCGGGGCCGGACAGGCGGCCGTCGCGGCCCACGGCCACGGCCTTTTCGCCCAGTGCCTTCGCCTCGGTGCCGAAAGCCCGGCCCAGGTGTTCGGCGAGTTGTTCGTCCAGGGTCTGGCCGACGACGCCGCGGATGTCATAGGCCTTGAAGATGGAAGCGTGGACCTGCATGGATGCCCTTGAAAAAGCTGGGTTTCGGAAATCGCGGCGGATTGTAGGCACGCGCCCGGCCGGCGCCCGCGGGGCAGGGGCATGTCCGGAAACGGCCAGTCCCGGGCCGGCGCGCCGCCTAGACTGGCCCCATGCCGCCCGACACCCTGCCGCCCGACGCCGCCTACGCCGCCCTCCAGGCGCGCGACGCCCGCTTCGACGGGCGGCTCTACGTCGGCGTCACGTCCACCGGCATCTACTGCCGCCCGGTCTGCCGCGTGCGCCTGCCGCGGCGCGAGAACTGCCGCTTCTTCCCGACGGCCGCGCAGGCCGAGGCCGCCGCGTTCCGCCCCTGCCTGAAGTGCCGGCCCGAACTGGCGCCCGGCCCGCTGCCGTGGACGACGGCGGACGCCTCGCGCACGCTGGCCCGCCAGGCCGCCGCGTGGCTGGACGCCTGCGACGACGCCGGCGCCAGCGTCGAGGGCCTGGCCCGGCACCTGGGCATCACCAGCCGCCACCTGCGCCGCATCTTCCAGGCCGAGCACGGCGTGTCGCCGCTGCAATACCTGCAGACGCGCCGGCTGCTGCTGGCCAAGGCGCTGCTGACGGACGGCCCGATGCCGGTGCAGCAGGTGGCGCAGGCCGCCGGCTTCGCCAGCCTGCGCCGCTTCAACGCCGCCTTCAGCGCGCACTACCGGATGCCGCCCACGGCGCTGCGCCGCGCGGGCGGGCCGCCGGGGCAGGGCCCGTGCCTGCGGCTGGGCTGCCGCCAGCCCTATGACGCGGCCGGCGTGCTCGCCTTCCTGGCGCCGCGCGCGGTGGCCGGCGTCGAGCGGGTGGACGCGGGCGGCATCACCCGCTCGCTGGCGCTGGCGCATGCGGGCCGGCGCCACGCGGGCTGGCTGCGCGTCGATTTCGGCCGGCCCGGCGAGGTGGCCGTGGCGCTGTCGCCCGCGCTGTGGCCGGCCGCCGGCTCGCTGCTGCCGCTGCTGCGCCGCTGGCTGGACCTGGACGCCGACCCCGCGCCGATCGCCGCCGCGCTGGGCGCGGGCGCCGTGCCCGGCCAGCGCCTGCCGGGCTGCCTGGACCGCTTCGAGCTGGCCGTGCGCGCCGTGCTGGGCCAGCAGGTCACCGTGGCCGCCGCGCGCACGCTGGCGGGCCGCGTCGCCGAGCGCTTCGGCGAGGCCCTGGCCGACGCGCCCCCGGGCGTCGGCCGCCTGTTCCCCACGCCCGGGCGCATCGCCGCCGCCACGCGCGACGACATCGCGTCGCTGGGCATCATCGGCCGCCGCGCGGACGGCCTCGTCGCGCTGGCGCGGGCCTGGCCGACGCTGGCCTTCGCCCGCCGCGAGGGCCCGCCCGAGGCCGCCGCCGCGCAGCTCACCGCCATCCCCGGCATCGGCCCCTGGACCGCCAGCTACATGCTGATGCGCGGCTGGAGCTGGCCCGACGCCTTCCCGCCCGGCGACGTCGTGCTGCGCAAGGCGCTCGGCGCCGGCGGCCCGCCGCTCTCGCCCCGGGCCTGCCTGCAGGCCGCCGAGCGCTACCGCCCCTACCGCAGCTACGCCGCGCTGCACCTCTGGAGACAGGCATGACCCTGCCGCAATGCCACCACATCCTGCAGCGCCGCATCGCCACGCCGCTGGGCCCGCTGACGGCCGCCCGCAGCGCGGCCGGCCTGTCGGGCCTGTGGTTCGACGGCCAGAAGCACCACCCCGGCCCGCTCGCCGTGCCGCAGGACGACGGCCGGGACCCGGTGCTGTCCGCCGCCGCCGCGGCGCTGGCCGCCTACTTCGGCGGCCGGCCCGTCGAGCTGCCGCCGCTGGACCCGGCCGGCACGGCCTTCCAGCGCCAGGTCTGGCAGGCGCTGCTGCAGATCGCGCCCGGCCGCTGCGCCAGCTATGGCGGCCTGGCCGAACGCCTGGGCCGCGCCCAGGCCGCCCGCGCGCTGGGCGCGGCGGTGGGGCGCAACCCCATCTCCATCCTGATCCCCTGCCACCGCGTCGTCGGCGCGTCCGGCGCGCTGACCGGCTATGCCGGCGGGCTGGCGCGCAAGCAGGCGCTGCTGCGCCTGGAGCAGGGCGCCGCATGAGGCCGGCCGACCTGGCCGAGCTGGTGCTGCTCGCCGCGCTGTGGGGCGCGTCCTTCCTGTTCATGCGGTTGGGCGCCCACGAGTTCGGCGCGATCCCGCTCGCCGCCGCGCGCGTGGGCCTGGCCAGCGCGCTGCTGCTGCCGCTGCTGGCCGCGCGCGGCCAGCTCGCCGGCCTGCGCCGGCACTGGCGGGGCCTGCTGCTGGTCGGCGCGCTGAACAGCGCGCTGCCGTTCGCGCTGTTCTCGTTCGCGGCGCTGTCCCTCAGCGCCGGGCTGGCCAGCATCGTCAACGCGACGACGCCGCTGTGGACGGCCCTGGTCGCCTTCGCCTGGCTGGGCCGGCGCCTGACGCCGTGGCGGGTGCTGGGCCTGGCCCTCGGCTTTGCCGGCGTGGCCTTCCTGGCCTGGGACCAGGCCGGCTTCAAGCCCGGCGCGGGCCGTTCGGGCCACGCCGGGCTCTGGGCCATCGCCGCCTGCGCCTCGGCGACGCTGTGCTATGGCGTGGCCGCCAATGCGACGCAGCGCTTCCTGTCGGCGGCGCCGCCGCTGACGGTGGCCGCCGGCAGCCAGGCGGCCAGCACGCTGCTGCTGGCGCTGCCCGCCGCCTGGCTGTGGCCGGCGCAGCCGCCCGGCGCGCTGGCCTGGGGCAGCGCGCTGGGCCTGGCGCTGCTGTGCACGGCGCTGGCCTACATCCTGTTCTTCCGCCTGATGAGCCGCGTGGGGCCGACGAACACCGTCTCCGTCACCTTCCTGATCCCGCTGTTCGCCATCCTGTGGGGCGCGCTGTTCCTGCGGGAACCCGTCACCGCGCAGATGCTGGCCGGCGGGGCCATCGTGCTGGCCGGGATCGCGCTGGCGCTGGGGGTCGTGGGCGGGAGGCGCTAACGGCGCCGGCCGCGCCCGATATGCTCGCCACCATGAACCCTGCCACTGCTGCCTCCCCACCGGCCGCCGAACCCCGCCTGACCTCGCTGTCGCACGGCGGCGGCTGCGGCTGCAAGATCGCGCCGGGCGTGCTGTCCGAGATCCTGAAGGGCACGGCCGCGATGCCCATCCCCCCGGAACTGCTGGTCGGCATCGAGACCTCGGACGACGCCGCCGTCTACCAGCTCAACGACGAGCAGGCGCTGGTCGCGACGACCGACTTCTTCATGCCCATCGTCGACGACCCGTTCGACTTCGGCCGCATCGCCGCGACCAACGCGATCAGCGACGTCTACGCGATGGGCGGCCGGCCGCTGCTGGCGCTGGCGCTGGTGGGCATGCCGGTGAACGTGCTGTCCACGCAGACCATCGGCCGCGTGCTGGAGGGCGGCGCGGCGGCCTGCCGCGCGGCGGGCATCCCGATCGCGGGCGGGCACACCATCGACTCCGTGGAGGCCATCTACGGCCTGGTGGCCCTCGGCCTGGTGCATCCGCGGCGCGTCCGGCGCAACGCCGATGCGCGGCCGGGCGACCTGCTGGTGCTGGGCAAGCCGCTGGGCGTCGGCGTGATGAGCGCGGCGCTGAAGAAGGACCAGCTCGGCCCCGAGGGCTATGCCCGCATGATCGACACGACGACGCGGCTGAACACGCCGGGGCCGGACCTGGCGGCGCTGCCGGGCGTCCATGCGCTGACGGACGTGACCGGCTTCGGCCTGGCCGGCCATGCGCTGGAGCTGGCGCGCGGCGCCGGCTGCACGGTGGAGCTGGACTGGCCCGCCGTGCCGCTGCTGCCGGGCGTGCGCGAGCTGGCGCAGCGCGGCTTCGTCACCGGCGCGTCGGGCCGCAACTGGGCGGGCTACGGCGGCGACATCGCGCTGCCGGCCGGCTTCGCCGCCGAGGACCGGGCGCTGCTGACCGACCCGCAGACCAGCGGCGGCCTGCTGGTGTCGTGCGACGCGGGCGCGGTGGACGCGGTGCGGGCCGTCTTCGCCGCGCACGGCTTCGCCGCGGCGGCCGTGGTCGGCCGCGTCACGCCGCGCGGCGCGCGGCCGCTGGCCGTCCAGGGCTGAGGCCGCCGGGCGTCAGTTCGCGGCCGGCCCGCTGGCGGCGGCCGCCGCACCGTCCAGCCGGATCACGCGGCGCGAGCGGGTCTCGGTGTCGGCCAGCGACGCGCTGATCAGCCGGTTGTGCTGCTCCCAGTCCTCCGCGCCGCGGATGATGCTGGGCTTGATCAGCACCACCAGTTCGCGCTTGCGGCCGGCGTTGGCGCGGTTGCCCAGCAGCATCGAGGTGACGGGGTTGGCGTCCGCGCCGGGCAGGCCCGAGCCGCGGCGCGAGGCCTCCATCTGCATCAGGCCGCCGATGGCGACGATCTGGCCGTCGGGAATGCGCACGACGGTGTCGGTCTCGTTGATGCTGGCGCTGGCCAGCGGCAGCCGGAAGTTGCCCACCTCGCCCAGGTTCACCTGCTTGACCTTCTCCGTCACGTTGGACACCGACGGGTGGATGTGCAGCGTGATCATGTCGGCCGCGTCGATCTGCGGCGTCACGTCCAGCGCGATGCCGCTGAAGAAGGGCGTCAGCGTCAGCGTCGGGATCTGGTTGGTCGTGCCGTTGAAGCCGCTGTTGCCGGTGCTCGTGCCGCTGTTGCTGCCGCTGATGCCGGTGATGAAGTAGTCGTCGGTGCCGACCTTCAGCACGGCCTTCTGGTTGTTCAGCGTGGCGATGCGCGGGCTGGACAGGATCTGCGTGTCGCCGTGGCTCTCGATGAAGCTCAGCAGCGCCTGGAAGCCGCCGCGCGACAGCGCCAGGCCGAAGGCGCCGCCGCCGGCCGAGGGCAGCGGGATCAGGTCGCTCCAGGCCGGTTGCTGCGTGGCGCCGGACAGCGTCGGCAGGCCCAGCGCGTTGCTGACCAGCGGGTTGACGACGGCGCCCACGGCGCCGGGGAGGGACGGGTTCACGCTGGTCTGGCCGATGGCGCTGCGGTCGCTGATGCGCGACCAGTCGATGCCGCTCTGGTAGCCCTCGCGCAGCTCCACCTCGACGATCTTGGCCTCCAGCATCACCTGCCGCTCGACGGCCACGCGCGTGGCCTTCAGCCAGGCCTCGACGTGGCGCAGCTCCTCCGGCATCGCGCGCACCGCGACCGTGCCGGTCTGCGGGCTGGCGATGACGGCGCGGCCCTCGCCGCCGCCGACCAGCGAGCGCAGCGCCGCGCTGGTCTCGGCCCAGAAGTCGCCGGCGCTGCGGGTGCTGAGCTGGCTGCTTTCCTGCTGCAGCACGGTGTTGCTGCCGCCGCTGCCGGCCGTGCCGCTGCCGTTCTGGGTGCCGACCGGCGCGGCCCCGGAGCTGACGCGCACCTCGCTGCGGCCGCTGCGCTGCAGGGCCAGCGCGTTCAGTGTGAACACGCGCGTCTGCAGCGTCGGCGGGAAGACGGTGATGCGGCGGCCGTCGATGGCGTAGTCGAAGCCGTAGACGTCGCGGATCGCGTCCAGCGACTCGCGCAGCGTGACGCCCTTGAGCGTCACTGACAGCACGCCCGACACCGCCGGATGCACCAGCATGCTGTAGCGCGTGTCGCTGACCAGGGACAGGAACACGTCGCGCGCCGGGGCGCCGTTGACGATCAGGTCGAAGCGCGGCTCCGGCGGCAGCGCCGGGGCGGGCGGCGGCAGCGGGGCCGACGCGGCCGCTGCCGCCGCCGCGTCGGCCGCGGCGCGCGCCGGGGCCGCGCCGCGCTGCGCCTGCAGCTCCTCGCGCAGCGCCTGGCTGGGCTGGGCGAGCTGCAGCGGCTTGTCGGCACAGCCGGCCAGGGCGGCGGCCAGCAGCGTGGCCAGCAGGTGGGGGATGGGGGCCTTCATGGCTGCTTCTCCTGGGAGTTCTTCTTCGCGCCGGTGCGGCGCGCCTCGGCGGGCGGCGGGCGCTTCTCGACGCCGCCGTACAGCGGCTCGCGGCGGACCTGGCCGGCCTCGCGCAGCCACACGGCCTGCTCGGTGATGCGTTCGATGCGGGCGCCGTCGAGCCGCTCGCCGACGCCGTAGCGCCGGCCGCGCTGCACGACGTAGCCGCGCCCGTTGCTGAACACGACCTGGCGGATGGCCGGCGCCGCCGGGGCGCTGGCCGCATCGGCGGCCGGCGCGGCCAGCGCGCCGCGCAGCGCGGGCGGCAGCGCGGTGGGGTCGCGCGGCGCGTCCTGCGCCAGCGCCGGCAGCGTGGCCCAGCACAACAGGGCAAGGGTTCTCATGGCTGCACCTTCAACACGAAAAGTTCGGCCTGCAGCCGCGCCGGCTCGCCGCCGCCGGGCGCGCTCAGGCGCAGCTCGCCCCAACGCAGGCCGGGCAGCTCGCGCTCCAGCGCCTGCACGTGGCGCTGCAGGTCGGCGTAGCGGCCCCGCACCTGCAGCGCCACGCCCTGCCAACCGACGCCGGGGACGCGCGGCGCCGCCGGCTCGTCGTCGTCCAGCAGCGTCAGCCGCTCCAGCACCAGGCCGGGCTGGCGGGCCAGCAGGCGCTGCAGCAGCGCGGACAGGCCTTCGCCGCCGCCGGCCGTGCCAAGGCGGCGCAGCTCGGCGTCCAGCCGCACGCGCTCGGCCTGCGCGGCCTGCACGGCGGCGCGCTGCGCGCCGGCCGGCTCGCCACCCGCGCCCTGGCTGGCGCCGACGAACTGCGCGCGCAGCTGCGCCAGCTCGGCCGCCTGCCGGTCCTGCTCGGCGGCGCGCCGGCTGGCGCGGGCGGCCAGCGGCGACAGCAGCAGCGTGTCGAACAGCGCGGCCAGCACGGCGGCGACGCACAGCAGCAGCACGGCCCGCTCGCGCAGGCTGAGCGCGTCGATGCGCCGGGCCTGGCGCGCCCAGGCGCTGCGCAGCGGGGTGAGGTCCAGGCCGGTCATCGCGCGCCTCCCGGGGCGGCGGCGCTGGCCGCGCCGGCCGGCGCGCTGACGACGCGCCAGGCCCAGACCGGCAGCCGCGCCTGCGCCAGCGGGCTGCCGCCGTCCAGCAGCGGGTGGGCGCCGGCCTCGGCGCCCGGCGTGCCCAGGCGTTCCACGTGCAACGCCGACAGCTGCTGGCCGGCCAGCAGCGGGTGGGCGGCCAGCTGGGCCAGCCAGGGCCGCAGCACGGCGGTGTCCAGCGTGCCGCCCGCGAGTTCCACGCGGCCGGGCGCATGGCGCAGCTCGCTGAGCCAGGCCGCCTGGGGCAGGCTGCGGGCGACCAGGGCCAGCAGGTCGGAGTGGCGCCGGCCGGCGCTGTCACCGCCGAGCGCCTGCAGCAGCGCACGGCGCTCGGCGTTGCCGGCCTGCAGCGCCAGCAGCTGCTGCTGCAGCGCGCCGACGTCCTGCGGCGCGGGCAGGGCGGCGCTGGCGGCCAGCAGCGCCTGGCGCTCGGCCGCGTGGCGGGCCAGCAGCGCCTGGTGGTCGGCCTCGGCGCGGCGGTCGCGCTGCTGCAGCCACAGCGCGGCGACCAGGCCGGCCAGCAGCAGCGCGGCGCCGGCCTGCAGCAGCGTCCGGGCCGAGAAATGCTGCCGGGGGGCCAGCAGCAGCGGCGTCAACAGGTTGATTTGCTGGGGCATCAGAGGTGTCGGGTCTCGGTGCGCAGGGCGGCGCCCAGCAGCGGGATGCAGGCGGCCAGCGCCTGCGCGGCGTCGCCCTCGGGGGGCGGGGCGTCGGGGGCGAACGCGGCCAGCGGGTCCAGCGCGACGGTGCGCTGGCCCAGCTCGCGCTGGATCAGCGCGGCCAGTTCGGCGCCGTGCGCGGCGCTGGCGATGTACAGCCGCGCCAGCGGCAGCTCGGGCCAGCTGCGCTCCCACACGTCGATGGAGCGCTGCAGCTCGACGACCAGCGGCGACTCCTCGGTGCCGCCGCCGAACGCGCCGCCGGGCTGGTACTCGAAGCCCAGCGGCAGCTCGGTGGCGGCCGCCTCGGCGTGCTCGCTGCGGGCGCGGGCCAGCAGCCGGGCGTCGTTCTCGAGGCGGCGCACGTAGAAAAGCTCGTCGCCGGCGCACACGACCAGCAGGCAGTGCCGCGCGTCAATCAGCACGGCGGCGCAGGCGCGCGCGGCCAGGCCGTCGGCGCGCGCGCTGGCGCCGAGCAGGTTGCGCAGCGCGGTCTCCCAGATGTCGAGGGTGCCCAGGTGCTCGGTCAGCGCCGCGGCGTCGCGGGTGAGCGCCTGGATGGCGGCGTTGCGCGCGGCGACGACGAACAGCTGGCGCGCATGGGCCGTGTTGGGCCGCGCCACGTCGCCGCCGACGTGCATCACGTCCAGCGTCAGCTCGGCGACGTCCACGTCCACCAGGTCCTTGACCTGCCAGCGGGCGGCGGCCTTGAGCTCTTCCTGCGGCACCGGCGGGGTGTCGACCTTGAGGATTCTGGTAGTCCGCCGGGTCCAGCAGCGCGATGGCCTCGCCGCCGGGCAGCGGCCGCGCCTCGGGCAGCAGGCCCCAGCGCAGCAGGCGCACGGGGGCGGCGCCCGGGGCGCCGTCGGTCAGCACGAAGGCGTGCTGCTCGCCGACGCGGCGCAGCAGCAGGCGCTGCGCGCCGCGGCGGGGGGACCAGGGCCAGCGCATCAATAGTTCTCCCGTTGGTAGAGCACGCCGTCGCCGCCGCGGTAGAGGCCCCAGCTGGCGCGGGCGGCCGGGTCGCTGGGGGTGGAACCGCACCAGGGCGCGCGCAGCGCCTCGAGGCCGGCGCCGGTGCTGGCGGCCTTCGCGGGCGTCCAGCCGCCGGGGGTCTTGAGGCAGGAGGCGTCGGCGGGCGGGCTGGCGGCGTCCAGCGCGATGGCCACGTCCAGGCTGCCGACGCGGCCGCCGCCCGGGGCCGCGAGCGTCAGCCGGCCGATGCCCTGCGCGACGGTGCTGCTGCTGCCGCCCATGGCGGCGTCGCCGGCCGTGAGCGACTTGCGCAGGTTGCCGAAGCTCAGGTCGCTGGCGCGGATGCGGGTGCAGGAATCCAAGGTGTTGGTGGTGTAGGCGCCATCCGCCCAGTGCTGCGCGGCGAGCGGCAGGTGCAGCGGCCGGCCGGCGGCGCCGATCGCATTCTGGAGGCGCAGCCGCCCGTGGCGCAGCGGGATTGTGCCTCCCACCCGGACGCGGTCGGCGCCGTTGGCGGGGCTGTCGGTGTCGAGGTCGGGCGACAGCATGGCGACGCCGTCCGGGTCCACCGGCGCGATGCCGAAGGCGGCCGTGTCGTAGGGGCCGGCGGGCGCGGCGGCGCGCGTGACGCGGGCCGTCAGCGTGACGCCGCTGGCCACGCCGGCCGACCAGCTGCCGCTGCTGGCGCTGGCGGCCAGCCGGCCGTTGCCGGCGTTGAAGACCTCGCTGCCGGCGATGCCGGCCAGCTTGAACTGGGCCGGTGCGGCCAGGTCCAGCCGGGCGAAATCGCCGCTGTAGTTGCGCGTCGTCGCGCCGGCCGCGTTGCGGGCGGTGAGCGTGAAGCCCAGCCGGAAGCGCTCGCCGAGGTAGGTGAAGGCGGACGGGCTGGGGCAGGCCTGGTCCACCCGGTGCGTGACGCCGCCGCCGCTGAGCGCGAAGCCGGCCGGCACGAAGCGGCCGACGCGCGGCTGCGGGCTGCCGGCGGCGTTGAAGACGAGCGCATCCAGGTTCAGGCCGGCGCTGCCGAGGTAGTTGGCGACGACGGCCTGGGTCTTCAGCAGGAAGCTGCCGACCTCGGCATAGGCCAGCGTGCCGGTGGTCGCGGCGCCGCCGCTGAAGCCGCCGACGACGTTGTTGGCCAGCGCGCCCAGCGTGCCGCCGGCCGGCGTCTGCGCGCCGGCCACCGGCGCCAGCGTGACGGCGCTGCCGAAGCCCGGGGCGGCGCCGCCCGCGGACACCTGGGCCAGCGTGCTGCCGGGGTCGGGCAGGCCGTCGTCGTCGGCGTCGGCGCCGCTGGCCCAGCGGTAGGCGGTGACCGTGGCCGAGAAGGGCGCGCCGGCCGCGCCGAAGACGGCGTCCGCCGGTGCGCTGCCGCCGGGGTTGGCGGTGCCGGCCAGCGCCAGGCCGGTGACGGCCAGCGTGAACGGGCGCACGCTCAGGTCCGGGCTGCTGCCGCTGACGGCGGTGGCGGCCTTGCTCAGCGAGTCGTCCTCGAGGTTGAGCGCGTAGCGGCCGACGTCGCTGGTGGCGAGGTCGAAGCGGGCGATGCCGGCGGTGAAGGCCAGCGTCAGGTTGTTGGCGGCCGGCCGGCCGGCCGGCACGGCGGCACCGGATCCGGCGACGGTCGGCGGCGTCCAGGGGCCGCCGCTGTCGCTGCGCCAGAGCTTGACGGCGCGGCTGCCGGCGTAGTCGCTGGCCACGCCGCAGACGCCGGTGGACGGGTCCTTGCGCATCAGCTCGACCCGCAGGTCGTGCGGGCGCCCGGCCACGGCGACGAAGGAGCCGGCGATGCGGTCGTCCAGGTCGTCGGCCCAGCGGAAGGCGTTGTCGCGGTAGCCGATCACGGCCGAGGTGCTGCTGCTGGCGCCGGAGGCGCTGTCCACGGCCGTCACGGTGAGGTTCTGCGCCAGGCCGTGGGCCAGCCGCAGCCGGACGACGCCGAGGTCCGCCGCCGCGAAGGTGTAGCTGGCCTTGCCGCTGTTGGCCGGGCCGGGCACCAGGCTGCCGGCCGGCGCCGGGCCGCTGCCGGCCGTCCAGGTGCCGGTGCCGGTGCTGGTGCTCAGGCGCATCGTGCCGGCGTAGGTGGTCAGCGTGTTGCCGTTGGCGTCGCGGGCGGTGATGGTCAGCGCCTGCGGGCTGCAGGTGGAGGCGCTGCCGGTGCCGGAGAACGCGAAGCTGGCGGGGATGCCGCCGTTGCAGGGCGGCGGCGTCGCGTAGGTGGAGTTGTTGGCCACGCAGGCGCTGCCGCAGCTGCCGCCGCAGCAGACGCTGTCGACCTTGCTCTGGTAGCCCAGCGTGATGCTGCCGGTGCCGGTGGACTGCACGCAGGACAGCGCGGTGGCGCTCTGCTCGAAGCTGATGCTGCCGTTGCCGGTCGTCAGCGAGCCGGCGACCCGGGCGCCGTAGCCCACCGTGACGTTGCCCGAGCCGCCGCTGATGGGACCGTCCACGCGGGACTCCTGGCCCAGCGAGATGGTGTGGGTGGTCGTGAGGCTGCCGGCCACCCGGGCGCGGAAGTCGAGGGTGACGGCGCTGGTGCCGGCGGCGAGGTTGCCGAACACGGTGGCCTCCTGCCCCACGGTGATGCCGCCGTTGCCGGTCACGTTGCCGGACACGCTGCCGTTGCGGCTGATGGTGACGAGGCCCGAGCCGCCCGAGACGTTGCCGCCGATCTGGCCGCCGCGGCCGGTGACGATGCTGCCGCTGCCGGCGGCCGTGACGCTGCCGCTGACGGTGGTCTGGTCGCCCAGCGAGAGGTTGCCGCCCGTGGCGGCCACGCTGCCGGTGATGGCGATGGCGCCGATGCCGACGTTGTTGACGTCGTCCACCGCGTGGACGCTGTAGGCACTGATGTTGCCGGTGATGCGGGTCTTGTGGCCCAGCGACAGCTGGCCGGTGACGACGAGCTTCAGGTCGCCCGTGCTGCCGCCCTGGTTGATCAGCCCGTTGCTGGTGGCGAAGTCGCCGTTGATGGTGAGCGTGGCCGGCCTGGGTGCGTTGACGGCCAGCGTGTCGCCGTAGGCCAGCGTCAGGCTGGGGCAGCTGTAGCTGGCGCCGTTGGCCGTGCAGCCGGGGGGCAGGTTGCCCGGCAGCACGTAGGCCGTGGCCGCGGCGCGCAGCGGCAGCAGCAGGGCCGGCAGCAGGCAGCCCAGGTGGATGATGAGGATGAAGTGGCGCATCACTTGCCCAGCGTGCGGCTCAGCTGCCGCTCGGTGTAGGTGGGCTGGTCCGTGCCGGCGTTGGGGCAGGCGCCGGCGGCGGCCAGGTTGCAGGCGGTGGCCAGCAGCTCGTAGAAGGCCAGCGTGGCGCCGTCGTCGCTGAGCGTGCCGCTGGCCGGCGTGCGGGTGCAGCGCACGGTGACGGTGAAGTCGGCGAGCTGGCCGGGCAGCGTGAAGCTGCGCGTGGCGAAGCAGGCCGGCTGCCCGGGCGCGCGCAGCAGCTGGTGGCTGCCCCATTCCAGGCCGGCGAACGCGGCCTGGTAGGCCCGCGCGGCCGCCAGCTCGCCGGCCGAACCCAGCTGCTGGCGCTGGCTCAGCGCGGCCAGCGCCGTGCCCAGCGCGGCCAGCACCACCAGGATGAACAGCATGGACATCATCGTGAAGCCGCGGGTGCGCATGGGCTAGGGGAGGTTGTCCACGTGGACGGCGTGGTAGAGCGACACGGTTTCGCCGACCTCGCCCGGCGTGCCGAGCTGCAGGTGCAGCGTCACGAGGGCGTGGCGGGCCGAGGGGCCGGACGGGTCGTAGCCGAAGCTGCAGCCGCTGACGTGCCGCGCCAGCACGGCCGCGCGGCCGCCGCTGGGCGGGTCGGGCTGGCTGGCGTGGAAGCCGTAGCCGGTGTGGCGGGTCAGCGTGCCGGCGGCCAGGTCGCAGCGGTAGGTGACGGGCGGCTCGATGGCGTAGACGCGGTAGGGCGGCGCCTGCAGCGCGTTGGGCAGCGCGGCGCCGCCGATGTCCAGGTGGCTGGCCGGGCCGGCCGGGTTGGACGCGACGCGCACGTTGGCGCCGGTGTAGGCGTCGGCGTCGGGCACGCCGGGGCCGAGGTTGTACCAGGCCAGGCGCTGGCCGGCCGCGGCCAGGCGCAGCGGCGGGCCGACGATGTCGAAGCCGGTGTCCGCCTCGCCGAAGCGCAGCGGGTCGCCGCCGGCCACCGCGTAGCGCGCCGCGCCGCTGGCCGGGATCAGCTCCAGGCTGCGGCCGCTGACGCGGGCGCTGTTGGGCAGCGCGCCGGCCAGGTCGCGGCCGATGCGGCGCAGCGCGGCGTCGGCCTCGTCGCCCAGCCGGGCGCGCGCGCCGGTGGCGAAATAGGCGCTGGTGGCCGGCACGATGAACTGCGCCACCATGGCGGCGACCACGCCGGTGGCGGCGATCGCCAGCACCGCCTCGATCAGCGTGAAGCCGTGCTCAGGACGTGGCGTTCGGCGCATGGCGGGTTCGCCAGCCCTGCAGCACCAGCGGGCTGCCGTCGGGGCCGGTGACGGTGACGGTGATCTGCAGCGCCTCGGCCGCGGGCAGCGAGTCCAGCGCGGCGGCGGCGACGGCGATGCTGGCCGTGTAGCCGGCCAGGCCGGGCACGGCGGCGCCGCCCGGGTCGCGGATGCCGGCCATCGAGAAGCCGGCGTAGTCGTTGACGTTGTCGAAATAGGCCGGGCCGTAGCGGCTCTCGCCGGCCTCGGGGCCGGGGGCCTCGGGCAGGCTGGCGCAGCTGCCGGTCTCGGCCTGCTCGTCGTCCGGGTCGCAGGCGGTGAAGGGCATCAGCTGCACCTCGCGCAGCAGCGACTCGGCGATGGCCAGCTGCTGGCGGCGGATCAGCGGGTCGGCGCCGGCCAGCGTCGCGGTGACGAACACGCGCAGCATGGCCGCCAGCGCGATGCCGACGACGGCGATGAACAGCAGCAGCTCGATCAGCGTGAAGCCGCGTGCCTGGCGGGGGTGGGGCATGCGGGCCATGCTAGTCCGGGAGGGCGGCGCGAAAGCCTCAAGGAAGGGGGTGGATCAGGCCCGTATCCGCCACCACGCGGTAGGCCTGGCTGTAGCTGCCGGCGGCCACGGTGACGGTGAGGTCGGTGCCGCTGCCGGTGGCCGTCGCGCCGCTGTTGGCGCTGTTGAAGGTGACGCTGCGGCTGCCGCCCTCGGCGATGCAGGGCGATTCGGCGGCGGGGCAGGGCAGGCTGCCGAGTTCGCCGCCGGCCGCGTAGGCCCAGCTGACGCCGGTGCCGGTGAAGGTGGCGACGATGGGGCGGCGCTGCTGCAGCGCCAGCCGCTGCAGGGCCTGGTGGCGGGACTGCAGCTCGTCGCCGAAGGCGCGCAGCCGCCACAGCGTCGTGTCCAGCACCTGGGGCAGCGCGAACACCGCCAGCGCGGCCATGATGACGATGACGAGGACCAGCTCGACCAGCGTGAAGCCACGCGACGCGCGTGGCATGCGTCAGTTGATGCCGGTGGCGGTGAAGTTGGCCGACTTGCCGTGGGCGCTGACGGCGCAGTCGGTCTTGGTCACGTCGGCGGCGATGGCGGCGGCGGTGATGGTGTAGCCCGTGGGCAGGCCGCCCTGCAGCGCGCCGGCCACGTCGGTGCAGTTGGCGATGGGGATGGTCTTGTTGGTGGTGGCGGTGCCGGTCTCGCCCTTGGCCTTGCGGCTGGCGAAGTTGATGGCCGAGGCCGAGCTGAGCGCGCCGGCCACGCCGTTGACGGCGGCCAGCTTGGCGTCGTCGTCGACGTTGACGAACTTGGGCAGCGCGACGGCCGCCAGCACGCCGAGGATGACGATGACCATCACCAGCTCGATGAGGGTGAAGCCGGCTTGGCGGGATTGGTTCATGGGGTGCCTTCCTGCGCTCGCTGCGCTGTGGTCCGGGATGCCGGGACTATCGGCCCCGGCGCGCGGCGCCTGGCGTGAAAAGCGCACGGGCGCCGGCTGCGCGTCCCAGGCCGGGCGGCCAAGCGTTGCAGGCTTCACAGTTGTTTACGGGCGCTCAGCGTCCCATGGCGGCCTGGCCCAGGCTCCACAGCGGCATGAACACGCCCAGCGCCAGCACCAGCACCAGCGCGCCGATGACGGCCAGCAGCAGCGGCTCGATGGCGGCGGACAGGCCCTTGATGGCGTAGTCGGTCTCGCGCTCGTACATCTGCGCGATTTCGTTCATCAGCGTGTCCAGCTCGCCGGTCTCCTCGCCGACCGCGATCATCTGCAGCACGATGGGCGTGAACACGCCGCTGGCGGTGGCGCAGCGCGACAGGCTCTCGCCGCGCTCCACGCCGTCGCGCATCTGCTCGATGCGTGCGCCGATGTAGGCGTTGTCCACGGTCTGCGCCACCACGGTCATGGTCTGGCTGATCGGCACGCCCGAGCTGCTGGCCAGCGCGAAGCTGCGCGCGAAGCGGGCCAGCGTGGCCTTGCGGACGATGGGACCGGCGATGGGCAGGCGCAGCTTGAGGCGGTCCCAGGCGTAGCGGCCGGCCGGCGTGGCGATGCGGTGGCGCCAGGCCAGCGCGGCGCCGATGGCGCCGGCCACCAGCAGCGGCCACCAGGCCACCGTCCAGGACGAGAAGCCGAGCAGCACGCGCGTCATCAGCGGCAGCTCGCTCTTGAAGTGCGCGAAGACCTCGGCGAACTTGGGCAGCACGAACAGGTTGATGACGACCAGCGCCAGCCCCATCGCGATGAGGACCATGGCCGGGTAGCGCAGCGCATGGCGGATGCGGGCGCGCAGGTCCAGCTCGGACTCCAGGTGCTGCGACAGCCGGCGGAACACCTCGGTGAGCTGGCCGGTGAGCTCGCCGACGCGCGTCATCGCGACGTAGAAGCCGCCGAACACGGCCGGGTGGCGGGCGAACGCGGCGGCCAGCTCGCGGCCCTGGTCCAGGCTGGCGCGCACGTCCTGCAGCAGCGCGATGACGCCGGGGTGCGTGGTGGACGCCTCCAGCCCCGCGAGCGAGCGCAGCAGGGGCACGCCGGCCTTCTGCAGCGTGTAGAGCTGGCGCGTCAGCACCAGCGCGTCTTCCTGCGTGACAGGCCGGGCGAGCAGCGCCTTCAGCCAGCCGCCGCCCTCGGCCGGGCCGGCGGCCGCGCCGGCCGGCTCGATGCTGACGGGCGTGACGCCGCCGGCCATCAGCTGCGCGGCCACCGCGTCGCTGCTGGCCGCGTCGACGAGGCCCTCGACCCGCTCGCCGCGGCCGTCGCGGCCCTTGAAGGCGAAGTTCATGTCGGGCGCCTTTGATGCTTTGAGGCCGCGTGCCGAGCGCCGGGCCGCCCCAAGCCGGCACGCGGGCGATGTGCGTGCGGCTCAATGCCGCACGCATCGCCGTCCCCTCGGGGGCGGAGGCCGGACACGGTGAGCCCAGTGGGCTCGCTGTGCCTGCCGAAGGGCAGCGGGCTGGCCCGCTGCGCGGTCTGCAAGACCGACCAGACAAGCCCGCGTTCAGCGGCGCGGGACTGGGCGAGGGGCGCCATCATTCCGCATCCACGCTGATGCGCACCGCCTCGGCCAGCGAGGTCCTGCCCTCGCGCACCAGGGCCAGGCTGCGGTCGGCCAGCGTGCGGCCCTTCAGCGCCTGGCGCGCGGCCGCCAGGAAGGCGCCGGCATCGCTGCGCTGGATGGCCAGCGCCATGTCCGGGTCCAGCTCCAGCATCTCGTAGACGCCGCGCCGGCCCTGGTAGCCGGTGCCGTTGCACTCGGCGCAGCCCTGGCCGCGCAGGCTGGGCACCGGGCCGGGCGGCTCGCCGTTGCGCGCCAGCACTTCGTTGACCCAGGCCTGCTCCTGCGGCGTGGCCGGGTGCGGCTCGGCGCAGTGCGGGCAGACGCCGCGCAGCAGCCGCTGCGCCAGCACGGCCTGCAGCGAGGTGGCCACCATGAACGGCGGCGCGCCCATGTCCAGCAGCCGGAACGGCGTGGACACGGTGTCCCGCGTGTGCAGCGTGGACAGCAGCAAATGGCCGGTGATGGCCGCGCGCAGGCCGATCTCGGCGGTCTCGGCGTCGCGCATCTCGCCGACCAGGATGACGTCCGGGTCCTGGCGCAGCGCGGCGCGCAGCACGCGGGCGAAGTCCAGCTCGATGCGGTCGTTCACCTGCACCTGGGTCAGCCCGGGCAGCCGGTACTCGACCGGGTCTTCCACGGTGATGATCTTCTGCTGCCCGGCGTCCAGCTCGGCCAGCGCCGCGTACAGCGTCGAGGTCTTGCCGGAGCCGGTGGGGCCGGTGACGAGGATCATCCCGGCGTCGCGCCCCAGCAGCTCGCGGAAGCGCTGCAGCATGTCGCCGGGCATGCCCAGCTCGCCCAGCCGGCGCAGCGCCGAGCCCTGGCCCAGCAGCCGCATGACCACCGATTCGCCGTACTGGCTGGGCATGGTGGACAGGCGCACGTCCAGCGTGCGGTCCGACAGGCGCAGCGAGAAGCGGCCGTCCTGCGGCAGCCGCTTCTCGGAGATGTCCAGGCCGGCCATCAGCTTGAGCCGCTGGGCCAGCGCGGGGGCGATGCGCTTGTCGGCCTGGGTGAGCGTCTGCAGCAGGCCGTCCACGCGGTTGCGGATCAGCAGCTCGCCTTCCTGCGGCTCGATGTGCACGTCCGACGCGCCGGCCCGCGTGGCGTCCTCGAACACGCTCTGCAGCAGCCGCACGACCGGCGCGCCTTCCTGGCCCACGCTGGCCTGCAGTGCGCCGAAGTCCACCGCGTCGCCGAGGTCCTTCTCCAGCGCCTTGGCCAGGCCGGAGATCTCGTCGCTGCGGCGGTAGTGCCGGTCGTAGACGGCGGCGAGCTGGCTGTCGGCGACGACGGCCATCGCCAGCCGGCGCTTGAGGATCTTGGCCAGCTCGTCGAAGCCGAACAGGTCCAGCGGGTCGGCCATCGCCACCAGCAGCGTGTCGCCGCGCTCCTCCAGCACCAGTGCGCGGAAGCGCCGCGCGGGCGTCTCGGGCAGCAGGCGCACCAGCTCGGTCTTGAGCGGGAAGGTCTTCAGGTTGACGAAGGGCACGCGCAGCTGGCGCGCCAGCACGTGGGCCAGCGCCTCCTCGGTCAGCAGGTGCGCCTCGATGAGGATGCGGCCCAGCTTCTTGCCGGTGGCGCGCTGCAGCTCCAGCGCCTGCGCCAGCTGCTCGGCCGAGATCAGCTGCTGCTCGACGAGCACGTCGCCCAGCCGCAGCCGGGGGCGCGGCGCGGTGCCGGTGTCGCGGGAGGGTTCGCTCATGGGCGGGCAGGGGTGGGTTGTTTACTGGTTGCTGGTCGCGTGGACTTCGGGGAGGGTGGTGATGCCCTGCAGCACCTTGACGATGCCGTCCTGGCGCAGCG
Source organism: Roseateles sp. (assembly GCF_047654785.1). Classification (GTDB taxonomy): domain Bacteria; phylum Pseudomonadota; class Gammaproteobacteria; order Burkholderiales; family Burkholderiaceae_C; genus Pelomonas. The sequence continues at coordinate 1,402,047 of NZ_JASGKQ010000003.1, read as the reverse complement.
AGCGCATGCCCTCGGCCAGCGCGGCGTGCTGGATCTCCTCGGCGCGGGCGCCGGTCTGGATCAGCCGGCGCAGGCCCTTGGACACCGACAGCAGCTCGTGCAGGCCGGCGCGGCCCTTGAAGCCGGTGCCGCCGCAGGCGGGGCAGCCGGGGCTGTGGTATTTCATCAGCCGGCCGTCCTGGCCGTGCTGCGCGATCCATTCCGCCGTCAGCGCCAGCCGGCCCGGCCGCGCGTCGGCGGGGAAGACGTGCAGGTAGTCGTCCAGCAGCTCGCCCAGCTCGGCCTCGGCCAGGGGCTCGCGGGTCTGGCAGGCCGTGCAGCTGCGCCGCACCAGCCGCTGCGCCAGCACGGCCAGCAGCGAGTCGGCGAAGTTGAACGGGTCCATGCCCATGTCCAGCAGCCGCGTGATGGTCTCGGGCGCGCTGTTGGTGTGCAGCGTGGACAGCACCAGGTGGCCGGTCAGCGAGGCCTCGACGGCGATCTCGGCGGTCTCCTGGTCGCGGATCTCGCCGACCATGATGACGTCCGGGTCCGCGCGCAGGAAGGCGCGCAGCGCCTTGGCGAAGGTCCAGTCGATGCGCGGGTTGACCTGCACCTGCCGCAGCCCGGCCTGGGTGATCTCCACCGGGTCCTCGGCGGTCCAGATCTTGCGGTCCGGCGTGTTGATGTGGGCCAGCGCCGAGTGCAGCGTGGTGGTCTTGCCGGAGCCCGTGGGGCCGACGCACAGCACCATGCCGTAGGGCCGCGCCACGGCCGCCTGCAGCGCGGCCAGGTTGGGCGGCGACAGGCCGATGCGCGCCAGCGGGATGGGCTTGCTGCTGGCCAGCAGGCGCATCACCACGTCCTCGAGGTTGTTGTTGGTCGGGATGGTCGCCACGCGCAGCTCCAGCCGGTGCTGGGGCGAGAACTTGGCGAAGTTGATCTTGCCGTCCTGCGGCTTGCGGCGCTCGGAGATGTCGAGGTCGCACATGATCTTGATGCGGGCGATCATCGCGTTGCGGTAGGTGTGCGGCAGCTCCAGGTAGGGCTGCAGCACGCCGTCGCGGCGGAAGCGGATCTTGAGCTTCTCCTTGCCGGGGTAGGTCTCGATGTGGATGTCGGACACGCCCTGGCCGCTGGCCTCGATGATCATGCTGTTGATGAGCCGCACCAGCGAGTTGTCGCTCTGCTCGATGGCGGGCTCCTCGTCCTTGGCGGCGCGCTCGCTGCTGTCGCGCTCCAGGCTCTCGATGAGCTTGTTGGAGCTTTCCAGCACGAAGTCGGGCGTCAGGTCGGGCAGCGAGCTGGTGCGGTGCGCCGGGGCCTCGCCGCCGAGGCGGTCGAACACGCTCGGGATCGCGAACTGCAGCGTGCCCAGCTTGGTCAGCGTGGGCACGATCTTGAGCTGGGTGATGAATTCCACCTCGTCGAGCGCGTCGCGCCGCGTCGGGTCTTCCATCGCGACGACCAGCCGGCCGTCGCGCAGCACCAGCGGCAGCACCTCCAGCCGCCGGGCCACGGCCTGGGGCAGCTTGCGCACCGCGTCGGGCTCGATGGCGAAGCGGTCCACGTCGACGATGGGATAGCCCATCTTGCGCGCCAGCGCCGACTGCAGCTGCGCCCGGGTGATCGCGCCGCGGCGCACCAGCAGCTCGCCCAGCGGCACGGAGCGGTCCTCGCGCTGCTGCACCAGCGCCTGGTCCAGCTGCTGCTGCGACACCAGGTCCAGCGCCAGCAGCGCCTCGCCGATGCGCACCATCGGCATGCGCGCCTGCTGCTCGATGGCCTGCAGCAGCTGCTCGGCGGTGACGATCTGCCGCTCGACGAGGATGTCGCCGACGCGCCGGTGGCGCAGCCCGGCCTGCTCGACGGCGGCGGCCGCCAGCTGCTCCGGCGTGACGGCCCGCTCCTTGAGCAGCAGGTCGCCGATGCGCTCGCCGATCTCGAAGTGCGCCAGCACCTCGCGCGGCACGAACACGCGGCGCACCGAGTCGTCGCTCTCGGACAGCGGCGGAAACAGGAACAGGCCCGCCGGGTCCTGCTGGTGGCCGATGGTGATGCCCTTGAGCTCGTCGCCGCCGGTGAAGACGATGCGGAACTCGGTGCGCGGGCGCCGGTCCAGGCTCAGCGGCGTGTCGCCGTCGCCGCGCGGCGGCACCGTCACCGCGCGCATCAGCTTGATGGCGCGGAACTGGCTGAACTTCAGCGGCATGCTGTTGCGCGCCGGCGGCACGTTGATGCGCGCGATGCGCTCCGCGGTGTCCAGCGCCAGCAGCTGGCCGGCGCTGCGGCTGTTGTTCAGGCCGAGGATCTCGCAGGCCTCGGGGCCGGCCTGCGGTTGCGGCTGCGGGTAGGCGGCGTAGGGCGGGCAGGGCCAGAGGAAGCCCTGCGCGGCGGCGGGCGCCTCGGCGTCGCCAGCGGGCTGGAGCGGGGACAGGGAGAGTTCGGTCATCCTAAATCCGGCAGTTGGGCATGCCCGAGGGGCTGGCGAGGCGGGTTGCTGGCAAGGCGCGAAGACGCTGCGGGCTCATGCCCGCGAGGAGGAGCAACGCCGCCAGCGGCCCGCAGCGCCGGACCAGCGGGCATGCAGCGGTGTCCACCGACGTGGTGATCTCCGCCTGGGCGACAAGGTGTTGAAACATCAGGGCTTCGATGAATGGCAAGCGGTCAACTGCCGGATTTAGGATCGCGCGCGTTCGGGGTGCGGACGATTATGGGAGCCGGCAGCCGGCCGCACCGGCCCGAACAGCCCCCGCCAGGCCCGGCAGATGCGGCAGATGGCACGCCCGGCGGCCCCGGCTTCGGGACAATGCCGGCCATGAACATCCTGCTCACCGGCTTCGAGCCCTTCGGCGACCCGCTGCACGGCCCGGCCGTCAACCCGTCCTGGGAGGTGGCGCGCGCGCTGCACGGCGAGGCGCTCGGCGGCGCCACCGTCCACGCGCGCCGGCTGCCCACCCGCTTCGCCGGCGCGCCGCAGGCGCTGGCCGACGCGCTGGCGGCGCTGCGGCCCGGCCTGGTCATCGCGCTCGGCCAGGCCAGCGGCCGCAGCGAGGTCTCCATCGAGCGGGTGGCCGTGAACCTGATCGACGCGCGCATCCCCGACAACGACGGCGTGCGCCCGCTGGACCAGCCGGTGCGCCCCGGCGCCCCGGCGGCCTATTTCTCGACCCTGCCCGTCAAGGCGCTGCGCGACGGCCTGCGCGCGGCCGGCCACCCGGCCGGGCTGTCGCTGAGCGCCGGCGCCTTCGTGTGCAACCAGGTGTTCTTCGAGCTGCAGCACCGGCTCGCCGGCCGCGGCGTGCCCAGCGGCTTCATCCACCTGCCGGCGCTGCCCGAGCAGGCCGCGGCCACGCAGCCCTGCGTGCCCAGCATGGGCCTGGCCGCGCAGGTCGACGCGGTGCGGCTGGCGGTCCGGATCGCGCTGTCGGGCGGCGAGGCGCCGGCCGGCCGGCCCGACGACGGCGCGCCGGTGAGTTGAGTGCGTTGAGAATCGCGCTTTCCATCCCCTCCCTGGAGAACCCGCCCATGAAGAACCCCGCCCTCGTGTCCTCGGCGCTGGCCGCCGCCCTCGCGCTCGGCTTGGTCGCCCAGGCCCAGGCCAGCGACAAGGCCGCCCGGGAGAAGTGCTACGGCATCGCCAAGGCCGGCCAGAACGACTGCGGCAGCGCCAGCGGCTCGCACGCCTGCGCGGGCGAGGCCAAGGTCGACAACGATCCCGACGAATGGAAGTACGTGCCCAAGGGCAGCTGCGAGAAGCAGGGCGGCAAGACCACGCCGCCGGCCCGGCAGTAGGCGCGCCGCGATGGCGGCGCCGGCCCCCTGCGTCGGCATCGGCTGGCGCACGCCGCACCACGAGGCGCTGCTGCGGCAGCGCCCGGCGCTGGACTTCATCGAGGTCCACTCGGAGAACTTCTTCGCCGACGGCGGCGCCGCGCTGGCCGTGCTGGACGCCGGCCGCGCCGCCTACCCGGTCAGCCTGCACGGCGTGGGCCTGGGGCTGGGCTCGGCCGCCGGGCTGGACGGCTGGCACCTGGACCGGCTGGCGCGGCTGGCGGCGCGGGTGCAGCCGCGCTGGGTGTCCGACCACGCCTGCTTCGCGCGCGTCGGCGCCGGCGGGCACGCGGCCGACCTGCTGCCCATTCCCTTCACCGACGAATCGCTCGCGCTGCTGCTGCGCCATGTGCAGCAGGTGCAGGAGCGGCTGCGGCGGCCGCTGCTGGTGGAGAACATCAGCGCCTACCTGGGGTGGTCCGGCGACACGATGGCCGAGCCCGAGTTCTTCAACGAGCTGACGCGGCGCAGCGGCTGCCAGTTGCTGCTGGACGTGAACAACCTGGTCGTCAACGCGCGCAACGCCGGCTGCACGCCGGCCGGCGCGGCGCGCGAGGCGGCGCGCTGGGTCGGCGCGATCCGCCCCGGCAGCGTCGGCGAGATCCACCTGGCCGGCCACGGCGAATGCGGCGGCCTCGTCATCGACGACCACGGCAGCCGCGTGCGCGACGAGGTCTGGCAGGCCTACCGCGCCGCGCTCACGCACCTGGGGCCGCTGCCCACGCTGGTCGAGTGGGACAACGACCTGCCGGCGCTGGAGCTGCTGCTGGACGAGGCGGCGCGGGCGCGGGCACTGCAAGCCGAAGGATGCGCCCATGAGCCTGGCTGAGCAGCAGCAGGCGCTGCTGGCGGCGATCCGGCACGGCGGTGCGGCGCCGGCCGGCGTCGCCGGGGCCGGTACAGGCGCCGGGCTCGCGGCCTACCGCCGCAACGCCCGCACGCTGGCCGCGCGCGCGTTGCGCGAGGGCTTCGCCAGCGTGGCGGCCGAACTCGGCGACGAGGCGTTCGCCGCGATGGCCTGGCGCTTCTGGCGCGAGCACCCGCCGGTGCGCGGCGACCTGGGCGAGTGGGGCGGCGAGCTGGCCGGCTTCCTCGCGCGGCACGCGGGCGAGGCCAGCGGCCTGCCGCACCTGGCGCGGCGCGACTGGGCGCTGTCCCGCGCCGAGCGCGCCGTCGACGCGGTGCTGGACGCCGACTCGCTGCAGCTGCTGGCCGGCACGCCGCCGGAGCGGCTGCAGCTGGACCTGCGGCCCGGCGTCGCGCTGGTGGACGGCAGCGTGCTGGTCTGGCGCGAGGGCTGGCGCGCGCGGTGGCAGGCGCTGCCGGCGGGCGACGCGGCCTTCGTCGCGGCGCTGCTGCGCGGCGACAGCCTGGCCGCCGCGCTGGCGGCGGCCGAGCCCGGGGGCTTCGACTTCGGCGCCTGGCTGCAGGCCGCGCTGCGGCACGCCTGGCTGCTGGCGGCCCGGGGCTGAGGGGCTCAGCCCGGTCCGGCGCCGTCGTCGGGCCGGTGGCGTGGCTTGGCGTGGCCCGCGCGCTGGGCGTGGTAGATGCCGGTGTGGCCGGAGCCGAGGTAGCTGACGACGCAGGCCAGGCCGGCGTAGACGCCGATCTCGGCGCCGAACAGCTCCATCGCCATCAGCGTGCAGGCCAGCGGCGTGTTGGCCGCTCCGGCGAACACGGCGACGAAGCCCAGCGCCGCCAGCATCGGCAGCGGCAGGCCCAGCAGCGGCGCCAGCGCATTGCCCAGCGTGGCGCCGATGAAGAACAGCGGCGTCACCTCGCCGCCCTTGAAGCCGCTGGCCAGCGACGCGACCGTCAGCAGCAGCTTGGCCGCGAAGTCCCACGGCGGCAGCGGCTGCTGGAAGGCCTCGGCCAGCGTGGGCAGGCCCAGGCCCGCGTAGCGCCAGGCATCGCTGCCCCAGACGACCGCGGCGATCACCGCGCCGCCCAGCAGCGGCCGCAGCGGCGCGTAGGCGATGTGGCGCTTCATCAGCGCCTGGCCGGCATGCGTCAGCCCGGCGAACACCCGGCCGGCGAGGCCGAAGGCGATGGCGGCCAGCAGCACCGCCAGCAGCGGCCAGGGGGCCATCGCCGGCAGCGCGCCGGCCGCGTAGTGGGCGTGGTGGACGCCCCAGGCGGCCGTCACCCGGTCGGCGACGACGGCGGCGACCAGGCAGGGCAGCAACGCGTCATGGCGCAGCCGGCCGACGACCAGCACCTCCAGCCCGAACAGCGCCCCGGCCAGCGGCGTGCCGAATACCGACGCGAAGCCGGCGCTGATGCCGGCCATCAGCAGCACGCGCCGGTCCTCGGCCTGCAGCCGGAACAGCCGGGTCAGCTGGTCGGCCAGCGCGCCGCCCATCTGCACGGCCGTGCCTTCCCGCCCCACCGAGGCGCCGAACAGGTGCGAGCCCACGGTGCTCGCCAGGATCAGCGGCGCCATGCGCAGCGGCACCACCCGCTTGGGGTCGTGGATCTCGTCGATCAGCAGGTTGTTGCCGCCTTCGACCTCGCGACCCAGCTTCAGGTAGACCCAGCCGACGCAGAAGCCCGCCGCCGGCAGCCCCCAGATCAGCCAGCGCTGCGCCTCGCGCAGCGCGGTGGCCCGGTCCAGCGCGATCAGGAACAGCGCGGACGCGCTGCCGGCGAGCACGGCGACGAGGCTGGCGAGCAGCAGCCAGCGCGCGACGTGGCGGAGCAGGGACAGGCGGGGAAGCTGGGGCATGGTGGCGGTCCTCGGGGTCAGTGCCGGGGACGCGCGCCTACGCATCCCCGGGAACGGGGTACGTAGGCATCATCAGCCTGGGGCCAGGCGGTTCGAGGAGGCATGCCATCTCCTGGGCGCGCATTCTAGGCAGCCCGGCGGGCCCTCCGGTCACTCGCGCGGGCGGAAGCTGATCACCAGCACCGGCGGCACGCGGCCGTCCACGTCGCGCGGCAGGCGCTCGGCCTTCTCGATGGCGCGCAGCACCGCGCGGTCCCATTCGCCGTCGCCGCTGGCCTTGAGCACCTTGCTGCCCAGGATGAGGCCGTCGGGGCTGAGCGTCACCTGCACCTCGGCGGTCGGGTTGGCGCCGCCGTCGTCGGCGTAGATGATGAGCGGGCGGATCTTGGCCTTGATCCGGCCGGCATAGCCGGCCGACGGCGCGGCGTTCTGCTTGGCCGTGCCGGTGGCGCCCGGCGCGCCGGTGGCGCCGGCCATGCCCATCAGGCGGCGCAGGTTCTCCTGGCGCAGCGCTTCGCGGCGGGCCTCGGCGTCCTTGGCTTCCTTCGCCTCCTTGGCCTTCTTCTTGCGGTCCTGCTCCTGCTTCTCGGCCTTTTCCTGCTGCGCCTTTTCCTTGGCGGCCTTCTCCTTGGCTTCTTCCTTGGCTTCCTTTTCGCGTTCCAGCGCATCCCGGCGCGCCTGCTCGGCCTTGGCCTTTTTGGCCTTGGCGACGGCGATCTCCGCCTCGCGCTGTTCGGCGGCCTCGGCCTCGGCGGCGGCGCGCGGCGGGGCCTTGGGCTCGGGCCGGGGCGCCTCGGGCTCCGGCTCTGGCGGCGCCTGTTCGCGCGGCGCGGCCACCTGCGGCACGGCGGACCACAGCTCGGCCTCGAAGGCGGGCGAGGCGTCGCTGCGCCAGTTCAGGCCGTAGCTGAGCGCCAGGATCAGCAGGCCGTGGGCGAGCAGCGCCAGCACGAGGCCGCGGCCGATGCCGGCGGCCTCCGGGGGGCGCAGCGTGGCGGCGGACATCAGTTCGACGCGGCGCCGCTCTTCACGGCCAGGCCGACGCGCTGGATGCCGGCGCGCTGCAGCAGGTCCATGACCTGCACGACGGCTTCGTACTTGACGTTCTTGTCGGCGGAGATGACGACCGGGTTGGCCGCGTCGTCGCCCTGGGCCTTCTTGACGCGCTCGGCCAGCCGGTTGGCGGGGATGGCCTCGGGCTCCAGTTGGTCGAGCTTGATCTTGAGCTTCTCGTCGCTACCGACGATGACCTGGATCACGTGCTGGGGCTGCTGGCGGTTTTTGCCCACGCTGGGCAGGTCCACCAGGCCGGTCGTGATCAGCGGCGCGCTGACCATGAAGATGATGAGCAGCACCAGCATCACGTCGATGAACGGCACCATGTTGATCTCGTTCATCGTGCGGCGCCGGCGGCCGCCACGGGCGGAGACGGCGGCCATCAGCGGCGCCCGGCCGCCCGAAGGCGCTGATGCGCCCCCTCGGGGGGCAGGGAACGAAGTGAGCGTGGGGGCACCATGACCTCAGTGTTGCGTCGCGTTGCGTTGCAGGATGTTGGAGAACTCCTCGATGAAGGTCTCCAGCGTGATCGCGCTGCGGTCGATCTGGCGCGCGAAGCGGTTGTAGGCCAGCACGGCGGGAATCGCGGCGAACAGGCCGATGGCCGTGGCCACCAGCGCCTCGGCGATGCCCGGGGCCACGGTGGCCAGCGTGACCTGCTGCAGGTTGGACAGGCCGACGAAGGCGTGCATGATCCCCCAGATGGTGCCGAACAGCCCGACGTAGGGCGACACGGAGCCCACCGACGCGAGGAAGGAGAGGTTGCTCTCCATCGCGTCCAGTTCGCGCTGGAAGCTGGCGCGCATCGCGCGGCGGGCGCCGTCCAGCAGCGCGCCGGAGTCGGTGACGCGCTTCTCGCGCAGCTTCATGAACTCGCGCATGCCGGACGCGAAGATGCGCTCCAGCGGCGCGCCGTCGGCGCGGTTGCCGACGGCCTGGTAGAGCTCGTTGAGGTTCTTGCCGCTCCAGAACTCGGCCTCGAAGGCGTCGTTGCGGCGCTTGACCTGGCCGAGGCCGATGAGCTTGCCGAAGATGACGCTCCAGCTCGCCAGCGACACCAGCAGCAGGCCGGCGATGACGAGCTGCACCGCGAAGCTCGCGTGCAGGATCAGGGAAACGATGGAGAGGTCTTGGTTCATGCGGAGGTGATTGCCGCGACGACCGCGTCCGGCAGGCGTTGGGGTTTCAGGTCGTGCGCGCGCACGCAGCCGATGCGGATCTCGCCCTCGGCCAGCAGCGTGTCGCCGCGCAGCGCGCGCTGGCGCACGACGAGGCTGGCGCGGCCGGCGGGCTCGGGCTCGACGGTGACGGTCAGCAGGTCGTCGAGCCGGGCCGGCGCGAGGTAGCGCAGCTGGGTGGCGGCGACGACGAAGATCGCGCCGGTCGCCTCGCGCAGCGCGTGCTGCTCGACGCCGGCCGCGCGCAGCCATTCGGTGCGGGCGCGCTCGAAGAACTTCAGGTAGTTGGCGTAGAAGACGATGCCGCCGGCATCGGTGTCCTCCCAGTACACCCGCACGGGAAAGCGGAAGGGGCTCATCCGAGCACCTCGCGCAGCCGGCGCACCGCCTCTTCGAGATCCGCCATCGACGACGCGAACGACAACCGCATCCAGCGCCGCGGATCGGCCAGGCCGAAGTCGCGCCCCGGCGTCAGCGCCACCTGGGCGCACTCCAGCAACTCGTGGGCGAAGGCCCAGGAGTCGGTGCGGTGGCGGCTCACGTCCATCCAGGCGTAGAACGCGCCGTCCGGCGCGACCGGCACCGTCAGGCCCAGTTCGTCCAAGGCCGGCACGATGAAGTCGCGGCGCTGCTTCAGCAGCGCGCGGCGGCGCTCGAACTCGGCGATGGACGCCGGCTCGAAGCAGGCCAGCGCCGCCCGCTGCGACGGCGTGGACGGGCAGATGTAGAGGTTCTGCGCCAGCCGCTCGATGGCCGGCACCAGCGCCGGCGGCAGCACCAGCCAGCCCAGCCGCCAGCCGGTCATGCCAAAGTACTTGGAGAAGCTGTTGACGGAGAGGATGTCGTCGCCCAGCGCCAGCGCCGTGCCGCCGAAGCGGGCGTCGTAGCTCAGCGGCAGGTAGATCTCGTCCACCACTAGCGCGCCGCCGCGCTCGCGCACCAGGCCGGCGGTCTCGCGCAGCGCCTCGGGCGCGATGGAGGTGCCGGTGGGGTTGCCGGGCGAGGCCAGCAGCACGCCGCGCGTGGCCGGCGTCCAGGCGTCGCGGACCTGCGCGGGCGAGAGCTGGAAGCGCCCGGCCGCGTCGGTCGGCAGCAGGCGCGGCGTGGCGTCGGCGGCGGCGACGAAGTGGCGGTTGCAGGGGTAGCAGGGGTCGGGCAGCAGCACCTCGTCGCCGCGCTCGAACAGGGCCAGGCAGGCGAGCTGCAGCGCCGCCGAGGCGCCGGCCGTGATGGCGATGCGCTGCGGCGCGACGTCCAGGCCGAAGCGCTCGCCGTACCAGCGCGAGAGCGCCTCGCGCAGCGCCGGCAGGCCCAGCGCGTCGGTGTAGGGCGTGGGGCCCTGCGCGACGCGGGCCAGCGCGTCGCGGACGGCGGGCGCGGCGCCGAAATCCGGCTCGCCGATGTTCAGCCGGATCATGCGCCGGCCGCCGCGGGCCGGGTCGCACAGCGGGCCGGCGGCGGCGCGCTCCGCCGCCTTGGCCAGCTCCATCACGTAGAAGGGCTCGATGCGGTCGAGCCGGGCGGCCAGCTTCATCGGCGTCTTCAGCGCCTGGCGGCGACCTCGACCGGGCGCAGGTCGCCCGCGGCGCGGTCCAGCACGCCGTTGACGTATTTGTGGCCGTCCGTGCCGCCGAAGGCCTTGGCCAGTTCGACCGCCTCGTTGATGGCGACCTTGTACGGGATGTCGATGCAGTGCTTGAGCTCGTAGGCGCCGATCATCAGGATGGCGTGCTCGATGGGCGACAGCTCGGTGGTCTTGCGGTCCACGTGGCGGGCGAGGATGGCGTCCAGGTCGGCGGCCTCCTGCACACAGCCGGCCAGCAGCGCGTCGTAGTGCTTCAGGTCGAGCTTGGCGTAGCCCTCCTGCTCGCGGCCCAGCGCGACGATGGCGCCGATGTCCTCGCCGGTCAGCAGCCACTGGTAGAGGCCTTGCAGCGCGGCCTCGCGCGAGCGGCGGCGGGCGGACTTGGCCGGCGCCTTCCTGCCGGCGGCGGGCTGGCCGGGGCGGGCGGCCGTCTTGGCGGCCGCTTTGACGGCCGTTTTGGGGGCGGTCGGTGCGTTCACTCGATGTCTTTCAGCAGGTTGGCCATTTCGACCGCCACGCGCGCGGCGTCGCGGCCCTTGGGCTCGGCCCGGGCCCAGGCCTGGGTCTCGTTCTCGACGGTCAGGATGGCGTTGGCGATCGGGAGGCCGTGGTCCAGCCCGACGCGGGTGACGGCGGCGCCGCTCTCGTTGGCGACCAGCTCGAAGTGGTAGGTCTCGCCGCGGATGACGCAGCCCAGCGCGATCAGCGCGTCGAAGCCGCCGCGCTCGGCCAGCGCCTGCAGCGCCAGCGGCACCTCCAGCGCGCCGGGCACGGTGACGTGGCGGATGGCCTCGGCCGGCACGCCGAGGACGGACAGCTCGGCCAGGCAGGCGCTGGCCAGCGCGGAGGTGATGGCGTCGTTGAAGCGCGCCTGGACGATGGCAATGCTCAGCGCGCTGCCGTCGAGCGCGCCTTCGAAGCTGGCCTGGCCGGGGTCGGAATGCTGCATCGCGGGCCTCAGTCTTGGGTGTCGGCGGATGGGGGGGCGACGAAGCCGGTCACTTCCAGACCGTAGCCCGTCATGCTGGGCATGCGGCGCGGGCTGCCCAGCAGCCGCATGCGGTGGACGCCGAGCGCCTTCAGGATCTGCGCGCCGACGCCGTAGGTGCGCAGGTCCATGGCGCCCTTGCTCGGGGCCGGCGCGGGCGCGGCGGCGCCGGCCTGCACGCGGGCGAGCACGCCGGCGGCGTCCTCGCCGCAGTTCAGCAGCACGGCGACGCCGGCCGGACTGGCCTGCAGGGCCGCCAGCGCGGCGGGCAGGCCCCAGGAGTGGCCGCAGGCGCCGGCTTCCAGCAGGTCCAGCACGGACAGCGGCTCGTGCACGCGCACCAGCACCTCGTCCTCGGGCGTCCAGCGGCCCTGGCTGAGCGCCAGGTGGACGCCGCCGGTGCGGTCGGTGAAGACCTGGCAGTCGAACTCGCCCTGCGCGGTGTTCAGCCGGCGCTCGGCGGCGCGCTGGATCAGGCTTTCGTGGCGGCTGCGGTATTCGATCAGGTCGGCGATGGTGCCGATCTTCAGGCCGTGCTCCCGGGCGAACAGCTCCAGGTCCGGCAGCCGGGCCATGGTGCCGTCGTCCTTCATGACCTCGCAGATCACGGAGGTGGCCGACAGGCCGGCCATGCGCGCCAGGTCGCAGCCGGCCTCGGTATGACCGGCGCGCATCAGCACGCCGCCGTCCTGCGCCTGCAGCGGGAAGATGTGGCCGGGCTGGACCAGGTCGCCGGCCTGGGCGCCGGGTGCGACGGCGGCCTGCACGGTGCGGGCGCGGTCGGCGGCGGAGATGCCGGTGGTGACGCCGGTGGCGGCCTCGATGGAGACGGTGAAGGCGGTGCCGTGCTGGGTGCCGTTGCGGCGCGTCATCGGCGGCAGCTGCAGGCGCTCGCAGTGCTCGCGCGGCAGCGTCAGGCAGATCAGGCCGCGGCCGTAGCGGGCCATGAAGTTGATGGCCTCGGGGGTGACGAGGTCGGCGGCGAGGACGAGATCGCCCTCGTTCTCGCGGTCTTCCTCGTCGACGAGGATGACCATGCGGCCCGCGGCCAGCTCGGCCACCAGCTCAGGAATGGGGGAGATGGGCATAGCCGGCGATTGTAGGTGGCGACCCTAGGTCGGACGCAGCCGCAGGCGCAGATCGGCGCCGACGGCGGTGGCCTCCACGAGGCGCCAGCGCGGGGCGTCGCCCAGGGCGGCCAGCGGCGGCAGCGCGGCCAGCGGCCGGCCTTCGCCGACCAGCAGCGGCGCCTGGTAGACCAGCAGTTCGTCGACCAGGCCGGCGGCCAGGAAGGCGCCTGACAGCACCGGCCCGGCTTCGACGTGCAGCTCGTTGACGCCTTGCGCGCCCAGCTCGGCCAGCAGCGCGGGCAGGTCCGCGCGGCCGGGGCCGATGACGCGCGCCTCGCCGGGCGGCTGCAGGATGCGGGCCGCCGCCGGCAGGCGCCCGCGCGGGTCGAGCACGAGGCGCAGCGGCTGCTTCGAGGTGGGCACGAGGCGCACGTCCATGCGCGGGTCGTCGGCCAGCACGGTGCCGATGCCGGTCAGCACGGCCCCGGCGCGGCGGCGCCAGGCGTGGCCGTCGGCGCGCGCCGCCTCGCCGGTGATCCACTGGCTGCGGCCGTCGGGCAGCGCGGTGCGGCCGTCCAGCGAGATGGCGGACTTCAGCCGCACGAAGGGCCGGCCGCGCTGCATGCGGGAGAAGAAGCCGATGTTCAGCTCCCGCGCGGCGTCGGCCACGGCCGGGGCCGCCAGCTCGACCTGCAGGCCGGCCGCCCGCAGCCGCGCCAGGCCCTGGCCGGCGACTTGGGGGTTGGGGTCCTGCACGGCGACGACGACGCGGGCGATGCCGGCGGCGACCAGCGCGTCGCAGCAGGGCGGCGTGCGGCCATGGTGGGAGCAGGGCTCCAGCGTGACGACGGCGGTGGCGCCGCGCAGGTCGTGGCCGCGGGCGGCGGCGTCGCGCAGCGCCATCACCTCGGCATGGGCCTGGCCGGCGGCCTGCGTGTGGCCGCTGCCGAGCAGCTGCCCGGCGGGCGACAGCAGCACGCAGCCGACGCGCGGGTTGGGGTCGGTCAGCCCGATGGCCTGTTCGGCGAGCGCGAGCGCCTGCTGCAGCGCGTGGGGGAGGTCGAGGGGAGGGGCGGCGGCGGGAGGCATCCGGCCAGTCTAGCCAGCGCCGCCGTCAGCACCGGTTCATCACTGGAGCCGGACGGTCGAGTAGTCGACGAAGATGCCGTTCGCCGGGTCGGCCGGCGGCGCGGTCGGGCAGCCGACGTCGCCGCGCACGACGAGGAAGTTCTGCCGCGCCAGCGACCGGCTGACGCCGCGGTAGACCTCGGGGTGCTCCTCGTTGTCGATCTTGAACTTGCCTTCGGCGGCGCTGATGAGGACGTAGGTGTAGCCGTTGCCGTTGTAGTCGGCGCTGTAGCGGCAGACCTGGAACTGCGAGGGCCGGGTGCCGAGGTCCAGCCCCGACAGCAGCACCTGCCCCCACCAGTTGCGCGGCGACTGGGCGTTCGGGTAGATGATGCAGTGGTAGTTGACGAAGGGCTGGCCGCTGCCCGCCGAGGACGGCGCGTCGCTGAAGCAGGTGGGCGTGAGCCCGGCCGGGTACTCCCTGCCGGGCAGCAGCTCCCAGGTGTTGCCGCGCTGCTTCTTGAACTCGCTGGCCGACAGCGACACGGTGAGCGACAAGGGCCGCGCCGCCGCCTCGGGCGCCTTCGGGTCGGCCGGGTTGGTGCTGGAGAAGCGGATGGTGCCGCTGAGCAGGTAGCCCACCGTGTTGTTCCGGCAGGTCTCGACGCTCTCCGGCGTCAGCGAGGACACGGGGGTGTTGATGTCGATCTCGCACTTGCCGGTGATGGTGCCGCTGGCGTTGTCGAACACCCAGACGGCCGTGCCGCCGCCGGGCGGTCGGAAGGCGCTGCGGCCGTCGCCGAGGTCTTTCGCCGTGGCCGGGATCGCGGGGTTGCGGCCGGAGGGCGTGCGGACGCCGTTGACCGGCGGCGCGATGCCGAGCGCGCCGGAGAACACCGGGTCGGTGCGGGAGACGACGGTGTGGAGCTTCAGTCGCTCCTCGGTGTCGGCGCGGTCTTTCCAGCTGACGGTGACCGACACCGTGCGTGCCTGCGGGTCGTCCGCGTCCTTGATGAAGGGCTGCACCTCGCGCAGCACGGAGAAGGTCGCGTTGGTGTCGCTCAGGCTCGGGGTCCGTGCGGCGGCGGCCTTCAGGCCGTCGTCGTAGTCGATGGTGCCGGCCGGCGCGTCGTCCGGCTTGTCCACGTAGGGGAAGGCGCGCAGCGCCGCCAGTTCCTGCTGCGCCAGCCGCATCGCTTCGCTGCGCTGCTTGGCGACATCGCCGCCATGGCGCAGGTTCACCATCAGGCTGACGAGCGCCACCATGCCGAAGGACATCACCATCAGCGCGACCAGCGCTTCGATCAGCGTCACGCCGCGCGCGCGGCGGCGCGGCTGGATGAGGGGACGCTGCGAGGGCTTCATGGGGTCAGATCCCGTCCTGCCAGCCGCCCGGCACCCGCACGAAGCTGCCGACGCCGTTGCGCAGCCGGTCGGCCACGGCCTGCTGGTAGCTGATGTCCATCGCGCCGTGGGTGCTCATGCTGCCGGTCACCAGCACCATGCCGGACACCTGCGAGGGCTGGGCGGTCGAGTTGGTCCATGTCAGGTTGCCCTGCGCCACCAGCATGCCGTTGATCTGGAACGGGCCGCCGAGCACGATGTCCTGGGCGACGATGAGCACCGGATCGTCCACGCTGCCGATGACCGTGTTGCTGCTGATCTGCAGCGCGCCGTTCACCCACAGCATGCGCTGGCCCGCCGCATAGGCCTTGGCGAGCGCTTCCGAGCAGTCGCCGGCACAGGTCACCTCCCGCAGCGCGGGGTGGTGCCGGTAGTGCGCGCCGGTCATGCCCATGAACATCTTGAAGACGTCGTCGCCCGCCGGCGCGTCCCGCAGCGCCGGGTCGCCCTGCACGCGCAGCTCGCTGAGCGCCGTCCCGGGCACGCCTTCCATGCGCTCGTCGTTCATGCCCGTCCACGTGCCGCCGATGGCCAGCAGCGTGCCGGCGGAGCGCGCGTCCGTGTTGTGCAGCCCCAGGCCGGTGCCGGTCATCGTCAGGTCGCCCTTGACGGTGAGCGGCGTGGCCGGCGGCGTGCGCACGGCGCCGACCAGGGCGACCAGCGAGTCGAGCGTGCTGAGCGCCAGCTGGGCCTTGCTGCGCTGCGCCGCGTTGCTCACGCCGACGCAGCGGTCCACGACGCTGGCGGTGCAGCCCAGCACCTTGACCCGCAGCGTGCCGTTGCGCGGCCCGGTGTCCAGAATGACGCCGAAGCTGGGCGTGATGTCGTCGCCGGCGGCCGCGGCCGGCTCCGTCCGCTCCTCTAGCTCGGGGCACTGGCAGGCCCAGCCCGTACCGTCCGGGCTGCGTTGGCAGTCCACCATGACCGACCGGACGATCTTGTTCAGCTGGAAGGTCCGGTCCGCGACGTCGAGCTGCAGGTATTTGTCCATGAAGCGCTGCCCGCCCGCGTCCTTCGGGACGCAGGCGCCGTCGATCGGCGGGCCGTTGAGCTGGGCGAGCGTCCATTCGATGCCGCCCTCGGCCGCTTCCTGGGCCAGGCTGGCGCGCGCATAGCTGGAGGCGATGCGCTGCTCGAACAGCAGGCTGCGGCTGGCGTAGGCCGCCAGCAGCGCCATCACGAGGAACAGCACCATGACGATGATCAGCGTCGCCGCGCCCCGCTGGCGCGCCGTGGCCGGCGATGAGGCGTGGCGCGTCATGGCGGGCAGGTCCCGGAGATGTCGTCGGCCCGGATGCGCTCGACGCCCGACAGCGTGCGCCGCACATTGGCATCGTGCCTGGCGACGCCGACGATGGTGAAGCTGACCTTGCGGATTTTCTGCACCGGGCAGACGGGCTGGCCCGTGCCGCCGCAGGCCTTGTCGCAGAAGCCGCCGAGGCTCAGCGATGTCGTGTCGACGTCCACCGTGAAGTCCTTGATCAGCAGCACCTCCGGGTCGGTGATGGGTTGCCAGTTCGGCTGGCCGTCGGCCTTGAGGCCCAGCTGGACGTAGAGCGTCTCGGCGCTCCGGTCCCATTTCACGCCGAACTGCTCGTTGCCGGTGGGCGTGGGCTGGACGTTGTAGGCGTTCGTCGCCGCGTCCCGCCGGGCATAGGCATAGGACACGGTGCGGCCGTCCGTGGTGCTGCTGACCGTGAACGGGGCGTACAGATTGGGCGTGGCGGGCTTGGCGATGCCGTCCGTCACCGGCGGCGGTGCCCAGACGCCGTTCTCCGCATTGCCGCGGAAGCCGGCGCGGCGGAAGTCCTGCTGGATCAGGTCCGAGGCGGTGCGCAGATCCTGCTGGATCTGGGTTTCCAGCATCAGGCGCCGGTGCTCGTTGATCTGGTTGACGGCGATCAGCGAGGCCGCCGCCGCCACGATCAACCCCACGGTGATGCCCACCATGAGTTCGACGAGGCCCAGGCCCCGCTGGCGCGGACGGGACGGCCGGATCAGCTGCATGTGCCACGCGGCTCGGGTTGGTCGCAGACGGGGTAGCCGCTGAAGCCGTCCGGCGCGCAGATCCGCACCCGACCGACGTTGTTGTATTCCACCCGGAGCCGGGCGCCGGTGCGCTCGCCGGTCACCGTCACCACCGGGCCTTCCGGCAACCCGCTCTTGCCGCTGCGGTAGAAGGTGATCAGGCAGGCGTGCAGCCCCCACTTGACGGCGGCGGCGTCGAAGCGCACGCCGGTGTCCCTCGGCAGGATGAATTCGCGGACCAGCGAGCTCCTGCCGCCCTGGCAAACGGTGGTGGCGGGGCGGGTGCAGGTGCAGGTGTCTTCGATGCTGGCGGTGGCCAGGCGCGCGCAACTCGTCAGCTCGCCCGGCACCGGCTCCAGGTGCAGGTTCAGCTCGCCGTTGGCCGCCAGCGCGTTGGTTTCTGCCTTGGCGTAGTTGAACAGGCTGAGCAGCTCGCCCGCAGCGGCGGCGATGCGGCGGCGTTCCATGAAGTCGGCCATCGACGGCGCGGCCACCGCGACGAGCACGCCCAGCACCAGCACCGCGACCAGGGTTTCCACCAGCGTCAGCCCGGCCAGGCGGCGGGCCTTCCGGGCGGGGATCGAGGGGCGGCGCTCCATGGCTCAGCGGGCCCAGCAGGCCGTGTTGTTCTCGGTGCTCGAGCTCTTGTAGCCCAGGTACTTCACCTGGGCGCCGTTCACCTGGACGGCGAGCTTCTCGCAGTCGGTGTCGGTGGCCTGCGCCGTGCCGGACTTGACCGTGGCCGTGGCGATGTAGCCGCCCGTGAGGCTGGGCGTGGCGCCGATGCCGGTGATGGCGACGGTGTAGTACCGGGTGATGGCCGCCGGGCTGACCTGCAGCGTGTCCAGGCTGTCGGTGTAGGCGGTGTGGTTGGTGCGGTAGCGCTCCTGCGCCTGCATCACCGCGGTGAGGACCGCCGCCGCGTCGGCGCGCCGGCTGCGCTTCACGGCAGAGGTGTAGCTGGGGTAGGCGATGGCCGCCAGGATGCCGACGATCACCAGCGTCACCATCAGTTCGATCAGGGTGAAGCCTCGTGGCGGACGGCTGGATTGGCGCATGTGTGGAATTTTCACTCCATGGCCCTGCCGCTCGTCCGGCGGCGTTGACCGTCGGTCGCGGCCCCCACGAATTGGGGGGTCAGCAGCGGGGCAGGCGGCCGAGCTTGCCGCCGGTCGAGCAACTGCGCACGCGCCCGGTGATCGCGATCACCTGGCGGATGCCGGGGCCGTTCTCCAGCGCGACCTCGACGCTGCCGGTCTGCGTGACCAGGCCCTGGCGGTGCTGGAACTGCAGCGTCTCGGCATTGCTGCTCAGCGTCAGCGGCTGCTGGGCGGGCAGCCACTCGGCCTTCAGCACCGCGCTGTCGGTGCTCTTGCAGGCGGCCTGGCCGCCCGCGCAGTCGCAGTCCCTGGGCGCGCCGGTGTGCAGCAGGTAGCAGGCCTGGGCGCCGCGGGCGCTGACGCGGAAGTGGACGGCCTCGCCGAGGCGGGCGGCCTCGCTGCGGGCGAAGCGCAGGTCGGCGGCCAGCGTGTCGGCGGTGGCGCGCAGCAGTTGCTCCTGGCGCAACTGGGTCATCGCCGGGATGGCCTGGCCCAGCAGCGTGGCGCCGATGCCGACCCCGACGCACAGCTCCACCAGGGTGAAACCACGGGCTTGGCGGCGGGGGCTGGCGGTGCGGTTCATGGCGGCTTCCTCGGTGCGTTGCGGATGAACGAACTCTAGGAAGCGGCCCTGGCCGCGTCTTTCCCTCCGTGGGCGGGGCGGCGGGGGAGGGTGGGGGTGCCCGCACCGGCCTCCCTCCGACGGGGGGAGGGTGGACCCGGGGTCAGATTTCCCGGATCAGCTGGCGGAACTCGTCGACGTCCTCGAAGCTGCGGTAGACCGATGCGAAGCGGACGTAGGCGACCTTGTCGATGCGCTTGAGCTCGCGCATGACCAGTTCGCCCAGCCGGGTGGACGCGATCTCGCGCGCGCCGCTGGCGAGCAGCTTTTCCTCGATGCGGTTCAGGGCCGCGTCGATCTGCTCGACGCTGACCGGCCGCTTGCGCAGCGCCAGTTGCATGGAGGCGCGCAGCTTGGCGGGGTCGAAATCGGCGCGCCGCCCGTCCTTCTTGACGACCGAGGGCAGGGCGATGTCCGCCCGCTCATAGGTCGTGAAGCGCTTGTCGCAGGACAGGCAGCGGCGCCGGCGCCGGATGGCGTCGCCCTCGTCGGACTCCCGCGTCTCGACGACCTGGGTTTCCGTGTGAGAGCAGAACGGGCAGCGCACGGCGCGGGCGGTCGGTCGCCGGTCAGCCGCGGTAGACCGGGAAGGCGGCCGTCAGCGCGGCGACCTTCTCGCGCACGGCGGCCAGGTTGGCCTCGTCGTGCGGCTTGTCGAGCACGTCGGCGATCAGGTGGGCCGTCTGGCGCACCTGCTCCTCCTTGAAGCCGCGCGTCGTCATCGCCGGCGTGCCCAGGCGGATGCCGCTGGTGACCATGGGCTTCTGCGGGTCGTTCGGGATGCCGTTCTTGTTGCAGGTCATGTGGGCCGCGCCCAGGATGGCCTCGGCCTCCTTGCCGGTCAGGTTCTTGGGGCGCAGGTCCACCAGCATCACATGGCTCTCGGTGCCGCCGGAGACGATGCGCAGGCCGCGCTCGATCAGCGTGTCGGCCAGCACCTTGGCGTTCTTGACCACCTGTTCCTGGTAGGCCTTGAACTCGGGCGTCAGCGCCTCCTTGAAGGCCACGGCCTTGCCGGCGATGACGTGCATCAGCGGGCCGCCCTGGATGCCGGGGAAGATGGCCGAGTTGATCTTCTTGGCGATCGCCTCGTCATTGGTCAGGATGATGCCGCCGCGCGGGCCGCGCAGGCTCTTGTGCGTGGTCGAGGTCACCACGTCGGCATGCGGCAGCGGGTTGGGGTAGGCGCCTGCGGCGATCAGGCCGGCGTAGTGGGCCATGTCCACCATGAAATAGGCGCCGATCTCCTTGGCGATCCTGCCGAAGCGCTCGAAGTCGATGCGCAGCGAGTAGGCCGACGCGCCGGCGATGATGAGCTTGGGCTTCTTCTCGCGGGCCAGCGCTTCCATCGCGTCGTAGTCGATCTCCTCCTTGGCGTTCAGGCCGTAGGAGATCACGTTGAACCACTTGCCGCTCATGTTCAGCGCCATGCCGTGCGTCAGGTGGCCGCCTTCGGCCAGGCTCATGCCCATGATGGTGTCGCCCGGCTGCAGCAGCGCGAAGAACACGCCCTGGTTGGCCTGTGAGCCGCTGTTGGGCTGCACGTTGGCGAACTCGGCGCCGTAGAGCTGTTTCAGGCGGTCGATGGCGAGTTGCTCGACCACGTCCACGTACTCGCAGCCGCCGTAGTAGCGCTTGCCCGGGTAGCCCTCGGCGTACTTGTTGGTCAGCTGGCTGCCCTGGGCCTGCATGACGGCCGGCGAGGTGTAGTTCTCGCTGGCGATCAGCTCGATGTGCTCTTCCTGGCGGCGGTTCTCGTGCTGGATGGCGGCGGCGATCTCGGGATCGACCAGGGCGAGGGTGGACGTGTTGCGGTCAAACATGGCGGTGTGACGAAGTCAGGCGTTGGGCTCCGGGACGTCGGAGCTGCCCAGGCGAACGGCTGAAAACGGCCGCGGCGGCCGACTCACGCTCCCCGGTGGTGGCCCACCTCGGGGCAGCTCGTGCCCCTGATCGCCAGTCGCGTGAGCAGGCAGTGTATGTCAGCGCAGCAGCGCGACCTGGGCCGACTCGCCGGCGGGTGCCGACGCGGCCTCCACCGTCGGCGCCTCGACCACGGGGGCCTCGCGCAGCGCCGGCCGCGCCGTCGTGTTGGGCGGCACGGCCCGGCCGGCGGCGACGGACTTGAGCAGGTCATGCTCGGCCAGCACGCGGGCGGTGTAGCCGGTGTCCATCGGCAGGTTGGCGCCGCCCACGTAGTAGCGCAAGCCCTCTTCCAGGCTGCCGGCGCGCCGTATGCAGTCCATCAGAACCTGCACGCCCACGCGCAGGTTGGTGACCGGGTCGAACGCGGCGTGCGTGCCGCCGAAGGCCTCGTACTTGTCGTCGTGGACGCGGGTCATGACCTGCATCAGGCCCTGCGCGCCCACGGCACTCTGCGCGAACGGGTTGAAGCCGGACTCGATGGCCATGATGGCCAGGATCAGCGTCGGCTCGACCTTGGCGCGCTGGCCCACGGCCCAGGCCTCCTGCACCAGGCGGCTGACGGGCTCCGGCGCCACGCGGTAGCGGCGCGCCAGCCAGTGCGCGACGGCGGCCTGCTGGCGGCTCAGCGCGCGCGGGTCCGCGGCGGTGGCGCGGGTGATGGCGTCCGGCTCGGCGGCGGCCAGCAGCGTGTTGCCCTCGGCCTCGGCGCGGGCCTCCTGGCGGGCGCTCAGCCAGCCCAGCGTGGCGGATTCGATCTGCTGCTGCAGGCCGGCCTGGCTGGCGAACACCACCAGCGCCGACACCACCGCCAGCCCGACCAGCGCCAGCGTGTTGTGGCTGACCACCAGCAGGCCGTTGCCGATGTCCTTGACGAACAGCGACGCCGACGCCCGCACGAGGCCGAACAGGCTGATGAGGTTTTGACGTGACGTCATGCGACTCCCTTGTGTCGCAACCCGCCACGGGCGGCCGCGGCGGCGGCGGCCCGGGTGGGGCGACGGTGATAATTTCCCGGTCCATGGACGGGTCCTGCGGCACTCGCGTGCCCGGCGGACCCGGTCGGGCTGGGTTCGGTAGAAACCCGAAGCGTGCGAATTTTACGAACCGTAGATAACCAGTCAAGGCTGTTTGACCGGTTCAAAATTACTTCTTGTTATGAAATACAGAGACCTGCGCGACTTCATGGCCGGCCTGGAAGGCCTCGGCGAGCTGCGGCGCGTGCGTGAAAAAGTCTCGCCTGTGCTGGAGATGACGGCCCTCAGCGACCGCGTGCTGCGGGCCGGCGGCCCGGCCCTGCTGTTCGAGTCGCCGACCGGGTTTTCCACCCCCGCCTTGACCAACCTTTTCGGGACAACGCGTCGCGTCGCACTCGGCATGGGCGCTGGGTCTCTGGCCGATTTGCGGGATGTCGGCCGGGTGCTCGCGAGCCTCAAGGAACCCGACCCGCCGAAGGGCCTGAAGGACGCCGGAAAACTGCTGCAGATGGCCCGCGCGCTGTGGGACATGAAGCCCGCCGTGCAGCGCCGCGCGGCCTGCCAGGAAGAGGTGCTGGAAGGCCGCGACATCGACCTCGGCCGGCTGCCCATCCAGACCTGCTGGCCGGACGACGCATCCCCCCTGATCACGTGGGGTCTGGTGATCACCCGCGGGCCCGCGCGGCCGCGCCAGAACCTCGGCATCTACCGCCAGCAGCTGATTGGACCCCGCCAGGTCATCATGCGCTGGCTGGCGCACCGGGGCGGTGCATTGGACTTCCGCGACTTCGCGCTGGCCCACCCGGGCGAGCCCTTCCCGATCGCCGTGGCGCTGGGCGCGGACCCGGCCACCATCCTCGGCGCCGTGACGCCGGTGCCGGATTCGCTGTCCGAATACCAGTTCGCCGGCCTGCTGCGCGGCTCGCGCACCGAGCTGGTCGACACCGGCGTCGGCCATGGCCAGCCCCTGCAGGCGCCGGCCTCGGCCGAGATCGTGCTGGAGGGCCGCATCCCGCCCGCCGCGCCGGGCTTCACGGGCGTCAGCGAGCGGGGCGTGCCGCTGAAGGAGAAGGGCGGCTACCTGCACGCGCTCGAAGGCCCGTTCGGCGACCACACCGGCTATTACAACGAGCAGGACTGGTTCCCGGTCTTCGAGATCACCCGCCAGACCCAGCGCGCCAACCCGATCTACCACTCCACCTACACCGGCAAGCCGCCCGACGAGCCGGCCATCCTGGGCGTGGCGCTGAACGAGGTGTTCGTGCCCATCCTGCAGAAGCAGTTCCCGGAGATCGTCGACTTCTACCTGCCGCCCGAGGGCTGCAGCTACCGCATGGCCATCGTCTCCATCAAAAAGGCCTACCCGGGCCATGCCAAGCGGCTGATGTTCGGCATCTGGAGCTTCCTGCGGCAGTTCATGTACACGAAGTTCATCGTCGTCGTGGACGAGGACATCGACACGCGCAACTGGCAGGAAGTGGTCTGGGCCATCACCACCCGCATGGACCCGGTGCGCGACACCACGCTGGTGGACAACACGCCCATCGACTACCTGGACTTCGCGTCCCCCGTCAGCGGCCTGGGCGGCAAGATGGGGCTGGACGCGACGAACAAATGGCCCGGCGAGACCGACCGCGAGTGGGGCCGCGGCATCACGCTGCCGCCCGAGGTCACGGCCCGGGCCGAAGCGCTATTCGGGCAACTCTTCCCTTGAAGGGCCGCCGCGCCTCGCCTATTGTTGGCAGGCCTTTTCAGGCACAACCTCCGGCGCCATCCTTGAGCGCCAGGCGCCCACCGGCACATCGCCGCTGAGCCCCACGGTGGCCCCGCCACCACCCGGCCCCGCCCGGCCTCACCGCCCGGCGGGGCTTCCATTTGGCCGGCCCGCAGCAAAGCAGCCGGGCCGCACTCAGCGGCCGGCCCACCAGGCCAGCGTCTCATAGGCCACGTAGCGCACCCGGGCGAAGCCGCCGGTGGAGGGCAGCCAGTCGGCGACGCTGCCCAGCGCATCGTCGCGCAGCCCGGTGGGCGCGGCAATGATGCGCATGCCCAGCGGCCCGGCCGCCGCCTCGAAGGCGCGCAGCGCGCGGCGCATGTGGGCGTCGTGGGTGACCAGCACCACCTGCCGCACGCCCGCGCGCGCCAGCAGCGGCAGCGTGTTGGCCGCGTTCTCGCGCGTGTCGCGGGAGCGGTCCTCGGCCCAGCGCAGCGGCAGGCCGTGGTCCTGCGCGGCGACGCGGGCGACGACGCTGGCCTCGGACTGGCGCAGCTCCGTCGCCATCCAGCCGATGCCGCCCGAGAACGCCAGCGGCCAGCCGCTGCGCCGGGCGATCCAGGCGCCATAGGCCAGCCGCTGCGCCGTGATCGGGGCCAGCCTGGCCGCGCCCAGCTCGGGCACATGGCGCTCCACGCCGCCGCCCAGCACCAGCACGGCGCCGTCCGGCCGCCCCTTGAGCGCGTCGACCTGCGCCGGGGCCAGCAGCGGCGGCGGGCCGGCGGCGCGCATCAGCAACTCGCCGGCCGCCTCCGTCGCCGACAGCCACACCCCCAGCAGCGCCAGCCCCAGCAGCCAGCCGCCGCCCCGGCGGCGCCGGTGCAGCCGCCAGCCGCCCCAGGCGGCCAGCGCCAGCAGCGGCGCGGGCGGCAGCAGTGCGGCCAGCAGCAGGGTCTTGGCGGAGGCGTAGAGCATGGGCAGCGGCACGGCCGGCATCATCGCCCACATCAATAATGCGGCCACCGTGAAAACCGCTCCCCGCTCTCCCGTCCGCATCGCCCTCTGGGCCCTGACCGCCGTCGCCGCGCTGGGCAGCCTGCTGCTGCTGCTGGTCACGCTGCTGCTGCCCGGCTGGGTGGCGGGCCGCGGCGTCGCGCTGGCCACCGAGGCGCTGGGCCGCCCGGTGCACATCGGCCAGTCCCATTTCGAGCCCTGGCGGCTGGCCGTGGTGGCCGAGGACCTGCGCATCGGCGGCGCCGCGCCGGACCGGCCGCCGCTGCTGACGCTGGCCAAGGTGGACGCCGCGCTGTCGCTGCGCTCGCTGCTGCGCGGCCGCGTCGTCATCGAGTCGCTGGCGCTGACGCGGCCCGAGCTGCGCCTGGCGCGCGTGGCCGAGGGGCATTACGACATCGACGACCTGATCCAGCGCTTCGCCGCCCAGCCCGGCGCGCCGGACGAACCCGCCCCCGAGTTCGCCGTCTACAACATCGAGCTGACCGAGGGCCGGCTGCTGTTCGACGACCGGCCCGTGCAGCGCCAGCACGAGCTGGCCGAGCTGCGCCTGGCGCTGCCCTTCGTCTCGACGCTGGAGGCGGACGTGCAGGTCAAGGTGCAGCCCAGCCTGAGCGGCCAGCTGGACGGCGTGGCCTTCGCCAGCCATGCCGAGGCGCTGCCGTTCGGCGACGCGGCCAGCGCCCGGCTGTCGCTGAAGCTCGCCGGGCTGGACCTGGCGCCGCTGGCCGCCTACCTGCCGGCCAGCCTGCCCGTGCGCCTGGCCCGGGGCCGGCTCGACGTGGACCTGGCGCTGGACTTCGCCGAGCACGCCGGCCAGGCGCCGGGCGTGAAGCTCAGCGGCGCCGTGCAGCTGCTGGACCTGGCGCTGAACCAGCCCGACGGCCAGCCGCTGCTCGCCTGGCAGCGGCTCAGCCTGCCGCTGGCCGACGTGCAGCCGCTGCGCCGCCAGGCGGGGTTCGGCACCCTCGTGCTGGAGTCGCCCGAGGGCTGGCTGCGGCCGCTGCCGGATGGCCCGCCCGCCACGGCCGCAGCCGCCGCTTCGGCCCCTGCGGCCGCGCCGTGGCAGTTCAGCGTGGCCGGCGTCGAGGTGCGGGACGGCCGCCTCACCGTGCGCGACCTGACGCTGGACGCCATCGCCGTCAAGCTGGGCGCCGCCGCCTGGCCGCTGAAGCAGCCGGCGCAGCTGGACGCCAGCCTGCGCCTGGATCAGGCCACGCTGGCCGCCCAGGCCCGGCTCGCGCCCGACGCGCTGGACGTGGACGCCACGCTGGCCGGCCTGCCGGTGGAGCGCCTGGCCGCCTGGCTGCCGTTGCCCGGCGGCGCGCGGCTGGCGGGCGCGGTGTCCGGCAAGGCCGCGCTGGCCGTCAAGGACCCACTGGCCGACGGCGCCGCCGCGCGCGCCCGGCTGGCGCTGCGCGATCTGCACGTCGCCGATGCGCGCCTGGCGCTGGGCGGGCAGCCGCTGCTGACGCTGGCCGCGGCCGACCTGGACCAGGCCGAGATCGACCCCGGCGCGCGCGAAGCCCGGCTGGGCACGCTGAAGCTGCAGGCGCCGCGCGCCCGGCTGGCCCGCGACCGCGACGGCCGGCTCAACCTCGCGCCGCTGCTGCCGGCCGACGACCGGGCCGAACCCGCCGCCGGCCCCGGCTGGACGCTGCGCCTGGCCGGCCTGGCGCTGGACCGCGGCGCGCTGCGCTGGCGCGATGCCGCCGTCCCGGACGGCGTCGCGCCCGTCGCGCTGGCGGTGGAGGCGCTGCGGCTGCAGCTCGGCGCGCTCGGCTGGCCCAGCCATGCGCCGGTGCAGGCGCAGCTCGCGGCGCAGCTGGCGCCGCTGGCCGACAACGACCAGCCCGTGGCCGCCGGCGCCGGCAGCCTGCAATGGAGCGGCCGCATCGGCCTGGCGCCGCTGTCCGCCACCGGGCAGCTGCGCAGCCAGGCGCTGCCGCTGCAGCTGTTCGACGCCTACCTCGACCCCGCCTGGGGCCTGCACCTGCGGCATGCCGAGCTGGGCCTGCAAGCCGACGTGGCCGCCGCGCGCCAGCCCGACGGCCGCTGGCAGGCGACGGCGGGCGGCGACGTGCGCATCGGCCCGCTGGCTCTGCTGCAGGCCCGCGTCATCGACGGCCGGCGCGCGGTCGGCGAAGACCTGCTGAGCTGGCAGGCGCTGCAGCTCGACGGCCTGAAGCTCACGCTCGCGCCCGACGCGCCGCCGCGGCTGGCCGTGCGCGACGCCACGCTGGACGACGCCTACGCCCGCCTCATCGTCGACGAGCAGGGCCGCTTCAACCTGCGCGACATCGGCCCGGCCGAGGCCGCCCCGGCGCCCGGCGATGCGGCCGCATCCGCACCGGCATCGGCACCGTCCGCCCCGGCGTCCGCGGCCGCCCCCGCCGGCCGCCTGGCGCCCGAGTTCGCCGCCGAGCGCATCCGCGTGAACCGCGGCCTGGTGGACTTCAGCGACCGCTTCGTGCGTCCCGGCTACAGCGCCCGGCTCAGCGAACTGGAGGGCACGCTGGGCGCGTTCTCGTCGGCCAACCCGCAGACGGCGCCGCTGAGCGTGCGCGGCAAGGTGGCCGGCACCGGCCTGCTGGAGATCGACGGCCAGCTCAAGCCTGGCGCGCCGCTGGTGATGGACGTGAACGCCAACGCCAGCGACATCGAGATGGCGCCACTGTCGCCCTATGCCGCCAAGTACGTGGGCTACGCCATCGAGCGCGGCAAGCTCTCCACCAAGCTGCACTACAAGGTCGAGCCCGGCGGGCAGCTGGTGGCGAGCAACCAGATCATCCTGAACCAGCTCACCTTCGGCGAACGTGTGGAAAGCCCCAGCGCCACCACGCTGCCGGTGCGCTTCGCCGTGGCGCTGCTGAAGGACCGCGACGGCGTCATCGACGTGAACCTGCCGGTCAGCGGCTCGCTGGCCGACCCGCAGTTCAGCGTCGGCGGACTGGTGTGGCGGCTGCTGCTCAACCTGATCGGCAAGGCGCTGACCTCGCCGTTCTCGCTGTTCAGCGGCAGCGACGCGCCCGAGGAGGCGCAGGTGGCCTTCGCGCCCGGCAGCGCCGAGCTGGCGCCCGGCGACAAGCTGGAGCGCATCGCCCGGCTGCTGGCCGACAAGCCCGGCGTGCAGCTCACGCTGACCGGCTGGGCCGGCATCGCCGCCGAGCAGCAGGCCCTGCGCGAGCAGCGCCTGGCCCAGGCGCTGGCCGCCGAGGCCGCCAGCGGGGCGGCCTCGCCCGACGAGGCGCTCCGGCGCGTGTACGCCGCCACCCGGCTGCCCAACAAGCCCAAGAACCTGCTGGGCCTGCCCAAGGAGCTGCCGCCCGAGCAGATGCGCGGCCTGCTGATGGGCAGCTACACGGTGGACGGCGACACGCTGCGCCAGCTGGCCGACGCCCGCGCCACCGCCGTGCGCGACGCGCTGCTGGCGCGCGGCGCGCCGAACGCCCGCCTGTTCCTTTCCGCGCCCAAGGTGTGCGACGCCGACTGCGACGAGGCCTGGCGCCCCCGCGTCGAACTGTCCCTCGGCGCCTCTTGAAGACCCCCATGACCGACATCCCTTTCGAACGCATCACCCTGGCCGGCGGCTGCTTCTGGTGCCTGGAGGCCGTCTACGAGCGGGTGCGCGGCGTGCGCAGCGTCGAGAACGGCTACAGCAACGGCCTGGGCGCCGCGCCCGACTACGAGAGCGTCTGCGGCGGCCACACCGGCTTCGCCGAGGTGGTGCGCATCGACTTCGACCCCGCCGTGCTCTCGCTGCGCGAGCTGCTGGAGGTGTTCTTCGTGATCCACGACCCGACCTCGCTGAACCGCCAGGGTGCGGACGTCGGCACCCAGTACCGCTCCGGCATCTACTGGCACACCGAGGCGCAGCGCCTGCTCGCCGCCGAGATGCTGGCGGCGCTGAACCACGAGCACGCCGGCCGCGTCGTCACCGAACTGCTGCCCGAGACCAACTACCACCCGGCCGAGGCCTACCACCAGCACTACTACGCCCGGCATCCCGACCAGGGCTACTGCGCCTTCGTCGTCGCCGGCAAGGTGGACAAGTTCCTGGCCACCTTCCAGAGGCTGGTGGCCTGATGCTGGCCTGGCAGGGGCTGGCCCACCGCTATGCCGGCGGCGCCGAGATCGCCTACGCCGACTTCGCGCTGCCGCCGCGGCGCCACCTGCTGCTGCGCGGCGCGTCGGGCTCGGGCAAATCGACGCTGCTGGCGCTGCTGGCCGGGCTGCTGCGCGTGCAGCAGGGCACGCTGAGCGTGGCCGGCACGGCGCTGCCGGGCCTGGGCCCGCGCGCGCTGGACGCCTGGCGCGGCGCGACGCTGGGCGTGGTGCCGCAGCGGCTGCACCTCAGCGACGCGCTGACCGTGGCCGGCAACCTGGCGCTGCCGGCGCTGGCCGCAGGGCAGGGCGCCCACGCCGCGCAGGCCGCGCGCGCCGCCGAGCTGCTGGCCGCGCTCGACATCGCCGATCTGGCCGGCCGCCGCCCGCACCAGCTCAGCGTCGGCCAGGCGCAGCGCGTGGCGCTGGCGCGCGCGCTGATGCGCAAGCCCCGGCTGCTGCTGGCCGACGAGCCCAGCGCCAGCCTCGACGACGAGCACACGCTGCACATGCTCGCGCTGCTGCTGGACGCGGCCGAGCGCGAGGGCTGCACGCTGGTCATCGCCAGCCACGACGCCCGCGTCGTCGAGGCGCTGGGCGCGCGGGACGACGTGGTGCAGCTGTCGCTGCGCGGCCGCGACGGCGGCGGCGGGCCGGGCGGGGCGCCGGGCGAGCGCACGACGGCCTGGTCCACCGGGAGCCTGTCGTGATCCGGCTGGCCTGGCGCTACCTCTGGTCCAGCCCGCTGACGACGGCGCTCAACCTGCTGCTGCTGACGCTGGGCCTGGCGGCGGCCACCTTCGTGCTGCGCGCCAGCACCCAGGTCGAGGGCGGGCTCAAGCGCGACCTGGCCGGCATCGACCTGGTCGTCGGCGCCAAGGGCAGCCCGATGCAGATCATGCTGGCCGGCGTGTTCCACCTGGACACGCCCACCGGCAACATCCCGCTGGCCACGCTGGACCTGCTGAAGCGCCAGCCACTGGTCGCCGAGGTCGTGCCGCTGTCGCTGGGCGACTCGTTCCGCGGCTGGCGCATCGTCGGCACCACGCCGGACTACCTCGGCCTGTACGGCGCGGTGGTCGGGCAGGGCGCGCTGTGGACCCGGCCGATGCAGGCGGTGCTCGGCGCCGAGGTCGCGCGCGCCAGCGGCCTGAAGCCGGGCGACCGCTTCGCCGGCAGCCACGGCCTGGCCGGCGGCGGCGGCGAGCATGGCGACCACCGCTTCGAGGTCGTCGGCGTGCTGGCCGAGTCCGGCAGCGTGCTGGACCGGCTGGTGCTGACCGACCTGGCCTCGGTGTGGGAGGTGCATGCCGGGCACCACGGCGGCGAGGTCCCTGACGCCCATGAAGCCCATGAAGCCCATGGGGATCACGAAGACCCTGGCCACGCCGACCATGACGACGATGACCGCGAGATCACGCTGGCGCTGGTGCGCTACCGCAGCCCGCTGGCGGCCGTCTCGCTGCCGCGCTGGGTCAATGCGCAGGAGGGCCTGCAGTCGGCCGCTCCGGCGCTGGAGACCGCGCGGCTGATGCGGCTGGTGGGCGCCGGCACCGAGGTGCTGCGCGGCTTCGGCCTGGTGCTGCTGGCGGCCGCCGGGCTGTCCGTCTGGGTGGCGCTGCTGCATGCGGTGCGCGCCCGCCAGGGCGACCTGGCGATGCTGCGCATGCTGGGCGCGCCGGCCTCGCGCGTCGCCGCGCTGATCGCGCTGGAGGCGCTGCTGCTGGCGGCGCTGGCCACCGTGCTGGGCCTGGCGCTGGGCCATGGCCTGGTCGCGCTGCTGGAGCGGCTGCTGGCGGCGCGCCAGTCGCTGCGCCTCGCGCCGCTGGGCTTCAGCGAGGCCGAATGGGCGGTGCCGCTGCTGGCCGCCGGCCTGGCCCTGCTGGCCGCCGCCTGGCCGGCGTGGCGGGCGTACCGGCTGGACGTGACGACGCTGCTGCAGGCGCCGCGGTGAAGCAAGGATGCCCTCCAGCGTGTGCCGGATTCGTCGATCCTTACAATTCGTCAAAACGAAAGGAATCGGCATGGCAGACGCGACACTGACCGCCAAGGGGCAAACCACCATCCCGCGCGAAATTCGCGACCGCCTCGGCCTCGAGGCCGGCGACAAGCTGGCGTTCACGATGCTGTCCGACGGCACGGTCGTCATGCGCGCCAAGACGCGGCGCCTGGCCGACCTGGCCGGCCTGCTCACGCGGCCCGGCCAGCCTTCTGTCGGCGTCGACGAGATGCGGCTGCCGGAATGAGCGCCGCGCCGGGCCGCCCCAAGCCGGCTCGCTCCCCGCTGAGGGAACAGGCCGCAGGCCGGAAGGGGATGCCGCCCATGAGCGTGTCCATCGACACGAACGTGCTCGTGCGCCTGCTCGTGCGCGACGATGAGATGCAGTTCGCGGCGGCCAGGCGCCTCGTCGAGCAGGCGGCGGCTGCGGATGAGCCGGTGCTCATCGTGCTGCTGGTACTGCTCGAGGCCGAGTGGGTGCTCCGCAGCCGCTACCAGCTCGACAAGGCCTCGATTGCCGCCGCGTTCGCGCAGCTGCTCGAGGCGAAAGGCGTCGTCATCGAACACGAGCCGACGCTCGAGGAGGCCCTCTACGTCTGGGCTCAGCATCCGGCGGCCGATTTCGCCGATTGCCTGCTCAACGCGCGGGCCGCACATCTGGGCCGGACCCGTTTCGTCACCTTCGACGTCGGTGCCGCCAAGCTGCCTCGCGGCGAATTGCTCGCCGCAGCTCACTGACGCGGCCGCCGGCGCTCGGGGGCTGCGCCGTCATGCCGGCCCGCAGCCCGCCCGGCGGCACAATGGCGAGGCCCGTTCTGCCACCCCACGCCGACCCGCCATGAAATCCTTCGCCGCCGCCGCCCTGCTCGCCGCCGGTGCCGCGTTTGCCCAGACGCCGCCCGCCCTCGGCCAGGGCCCCGGCTACCACGACCCGCGCAGCCCCTTCAAGCCGCTGGAGGAACGGGCCGACATCGTGTCGTGGAAGCTGCTGTCCCAGGTCACGGCCAAGGCCGAGAAGAAGAAGCTGGTGCCGGTCTTCCCCACGGCCGTGCAGGCGCTGGACCGCAAGACGGTCAAGGTGCAGGGCTTCATGATGCCGCTGGAGGTGGGCGACCGGCAGCAGCACTTCCTGCTGTCGTCCGTGCCCACCACCTGCTCGTTCTGCGTGCCCGCCGGCCCCGAGGGGCTGGTGGAGGTGCGCACGAAAAAGCCGGTGCGCTACACGCTGGAGCCGGTCGTCGTGGAAGGCCAGCTGGCCGTGCTGACGGACGACCCCTACGGCCTCTACTACCGCGTGGAAGAGGGCCTGGCCGTCCACTGAGTCGATCAGGGCGCCAGGCGCTCGCGCAGCCAGCGGCCGCCGTCCAGGCGGAACACCAGCCGGTCGTGCAGCCGCGAGCGGCGGCCCTGCCAGAACTCGAAGCGGTCCGGCACCAGCCGGAAACCGCCCCAGTGCGGCGGCCGCGGCGGGTTCAGGCCGTGCTGCGCGGCGGCCTTGGCCGCGTTGGCGACCAGCACAGCGCGCGAGCCGATCACCTGGCTCTGCGGCGACGCCCAGGCGCCCAGGCGCGAGTCCAGCGGCCGGCTCTTGAAATAGTCGTCGGACTCCTCGGCCGAGGTCCTCTCCACCCGGCCCTCGATGCGCACCACGCGCTCCATCTCCACCCAGTGGAACTGCAGCGCCGCGCAGGGGTTGTGGGCCAGCTCGCGGCCCTTGCGGCTTTCGTAGTTCGTGAACCAGACCATGCCGCGCGCGTCGCTGCCCTTGAGCAGCACGACGCGGGTGGAGGGCCGGCCGTCCGCACCGACGGTGGCCACGGTCATCGCGGTGGGCTCGGACACGTCGTGCGCGATGGCCTCGTCCATCCAGCGGTCGAAGAGGGCGAACGGGCCGTCCGCGGCCTCGGCCTCGTCCAGTTCCCCCAGTTCGTAGCTCTTGCGGAAGTCACTCAGTTTGCTCATGGAGCCGAAGTATGCAGACCTTCCCCTAGGTGAACGCCCCAGCTTCTTGAACGCCGGGGCAGTGGGCATGCTTGCGGCACCGCAGCATCCGCGAGAATGGTTCCCCGTGATGACGAAACGACGCCCCGCCATCGTCGTGCTGGCCGTGGGCCTGGGCAGCCGCTTCCGTGGCCGGGGCTCGCACCCGGGCGGCCAGCCTGGCGCGGACACCCTGCTGGCCCGCACGCTGCGCCATGCGATTGCCACGCAGCTGCCGGTGGTGGTGGTGGCCACGCCCGCGCTCGCGCCCGTGGCGCACAAGTTCGTCGCCGCCCGCGACGTCGTGACGCTGCCCGAGCGCGATGCCAACGGCCGGCCGCTGCCGGTGGGCATGGGCCATGCCATCGTGGCCGGCGTCGGCGCCACCGGGGACGCCGACGGCTGGCTCATCCTGCCGGCGGACATGCCGGAGGTGCAGCCGGCCACCCTGGTGGCCGTGGCGCGCGGGCTGGAGCAGTACCCCGTCTGCTACGCCCAGCACCGCGGCATCCAGGGCGACCCGGTCGGCTTCGGCACCGAGCTGTTCTCGGAACTGATGGCCCTGCAGGGCGACGGGGGCACGCGGCGGCTGGTGGCGCGCTACGCGGCCCAGCCCATCGACGTGGACGACCCCGGCATCCATGCCGGCGCGGCCCCGGCCGAGGCGGCGCGGCTGGGCCGCTGAGCCGGGGGCGTCAGGGCTCGCGCCGCCAGCCGCCGCCCAGCGCGCGCACCAGCGCCAGCTGGTTGTCGAGCTCGGCCTGGCGCAGCCGGATCAGCTCGTTGTCCTGCGCATAGAGGTTGCGCTGGGCGTCCAGTTCCTCCAGGTAGCCGGCGTAGC
This sequence comes from Roseateles sp., assembly GCF_047654785.1. Classification (GTDB taxonomy): domain Bacteria; phylum Pseudomonadota; class Gammaproteobacteria; order Burkholderiales; family Burkholderiaceae_C; genus Pelomonas. Next base: position 1,368,861 of record NZ_JASGKQ010000003.1, on the reverse strand, counting down.
CGGCCTGGTAGCGGTCGTGCGCATAGCCGAGCGAGCGCGCCAGCACGTCGCGGCGCTGCTGTGCGAGCTGGCGCTGGCGGCCCAGGCGCTCCAGGCCGGCGAGCGCGTTCTCCACCTCGGCCAGCGCCGCCAGCACGCGGCCGCGGTAGGCGAGGGCGGCCTGGTCGCGCTGCGCGGTGGCGGCGTCGAACTGCGCCCGCAGCCGGCCCGCGTCGAACAGCGGCGCGAGCACGCTGGCGCCCAGGCTCCAGACGTGCACGGGGTCGTAGCGCAGCCCGCTGACGTACAGCTCGCCCGCGCTGGCGCTGAGGTTGAGCTGCGGCAGGAAGGCGGCGCGGCGGGCGGCCAGCGTCGCATCGCTGGCGGCGAGCTGCAAGGCGGCCTGGGCGATGTCGGGGCGGCGCGCCAGCAGCGCCGAGGGCAGGCCGGCGGGCGGCAGCGGCAGCGCCAGGTCGTCGAAACCACGCCCCGGCGGCAGCGGTGGGTCGAGGGCCGGGCGGCCGGTCAGCAGGGCCAGCCCCTGCTGCTGGCGCCGGATCGCCAGCTCCAGCGCCGGCAGGGTCTGCGCGACCGCCGCGTGTTCGGCCTGCGCCTGGGTCAGCTGCAGTTGCGAGATGTAGCCGGTGCGGGCCTGGTCCTCGGCCAGGCGCAGCGCCTCGGCGCGCGAGTCCAGCGTGCGGCGCGCGAGCGCGAGCTGGGCCTGCTGGGCACGCAGCGACACATAGGACTGCACCGTCAGCGCCGCGACGCTGAGGGCCATGCCGTCGCGCTCGGCCCGGCTCGCGTCGGCGCGCAGCTCGGCGGTGCGGGTCAGCGCGCGCTCCCGGCCCCACAGGTCCAGCTCCCACGACGCGGCCAGCCCCGGCTGCACGGCGCGCGACTCGGAGATGCCGGTGGGCTGCAGCGTCCGCGAGGTCTGCAGGCCCAGCACGGCGTTGAGCTGCGGGCCTTCGGCGGCGCGGCTGGCGGCCAGCGCGGCGCGGGCCTCGGCCAGGCGCGCGCCGGCCAGCAGCAGGTCGGTGTTGTGGGCCAGGGCCTGGGCGACGAGCTCGTCCAGCGCCGCGTCGCCGAAGCCGCGCCACCAGTCGGCGCGCAGTTCGGCAGCGGCGGCGGGCGCGCTGTCCTGCCAGGCGGCGGGCGGCGCCAGCGGCGCGGGCGCCTCGGGCAGCGGCGGCAGCGCGCAGCCGGACAGCGCCAGCGCCGCCGCGCCGAGCAGCCGCCTCATCGCGCCGCTCCCGAGGCCGCTGCGGCCGTGTCCACGCGCACCACCATCGACATGCCCGGCCGCAGCCGCGCCGCGTCGGGCTGGCCCGGGTCCAGCGCGATGCGCACCGGCAGGCGCTGCACGACCTTGGTGAAGTTGCCGGTGGCGTTGTCGGCCTTCAGCACGCTGAACTCCGAGCCGGTGGCCGGCGCGATCTGCTGGATGTGGCCGCGCAGCTCCACGCCGCGCAGCGCGTCGGCGCGCAGCACGGCGGGCTGGCCGACCTGCATGCGGCCGGTCTGCGTCTCCTTGAAGTTGGCGATGACCCAGTGCTGCTGCGGCACCAGGAACAGCAGCTGCGAGCCGGCGCTGGCGTACTGGCCCAGCCGCACGGACACCTCGCTGACCTGGCCGTCGGCCGGCGCGCGGATGACGGTGTTGGCGAGGTTGACGCGCGCCTGCGTCAGCTGCGCGTCGGCCGCCTGCACCTGGGCCTGCAGCCCGGCGCGGCCGACGGTCGTGGCCTTGATGCGTTCCTCGCCGATGCGGACCTCGGCGCGCGCCTTCTCGACGTTGGCCGCCGCCAGCCGCCGGCTGCTGCGCACGCGGTCGCGCTCGTTGAGCGACACCGAGCCGCGCCCGGACAGCTCCTCCACGCGCTGCAGCTCGGCCGCGGCGCGGGCCTGCTCGCCCTCGGCCGAGGCCAGCGTGGCGCGCGCGGCGGCCAGCGTGGCCTGGTTCTGCGCCTGCGCCTGCGCGAAGTTGTCGAGCTGGGCCGCCGCATTGGCGCGCTGCGCCTCGGCCTGCGCGACGGCGGCGGCGTAGAGGCGGTCGTCGATGCGCACCAGCGGCTGGCCGGCGCGCACCTGCGCGAAGTCCTGCGCCAGCACCTCGACGACGTAGCCGTTGACCTGCGGCGACAGCACCGTCACCGCGCCGCGCACATAGGCGTTGTCGGTGGCCTCGACGCGGGTGTCGAAGGGCCCCAGCTCCCAGGCGCGCAGGATCAGCGTGACGCCGGCCAGCGCCACCACGGCCATCACGGCGATGGCGGTGGCCGAGGCCTTCAGGTATTTGGACGGCGGCGCGGGCGGGGCCTGGGGCGCCGGTGGCGGCGGCGCGGGCGGCGGCGGGCTGTTGCCGGCGCCGTCGGCGGGCAGCGGCAGGTCGGTCTCGGTGATGTCGCGCGGGGGCGGGGTGGGCGACGCGGTGCTCATGGGCGTGCGGGGGTGGCGGTGGGGGAGGGCGGGGTCGGGGCGGAGCGGCGCTGTTCCCGCCACTGCGCCCAGAGGGCGAGGCTGCGCCGGCCCAGCGCCCACAGCAGGTAGGCGATGGCGGTGACGGCGCTGAACATGAAGACGTCGTTGTAGGCGCGCACATTGGCCTCGCGGCGCGCGGCCTGGGCGAGCTGGGCCGTGCCCTGCGCGGCGCGCAGCACCGGGTCGGCCACCACGGCGCCCAGCGCCGCGCCCTGCTGCGCGAGGCGCTGCGCGACCTGCGGGTCGGCGCGGTCCAGCCGGGCCACCAGCGCGGCCGAGAACTCGTGCTCCCGGTAGACCTGGTAGGTGTTCAGCACGGCCGCGCCGAACAGCCCGCCCATCGTCTGCGTGACCGAGAACAGCACCGAGAACGTGATGATGTAGGCCGGGCCGTTTTTCAGCGCCTGCTGCAGGCCGATCAGCAGCAGCGGCCCGAGGAACATGCCCGAGCCGAAGGCCAGCAGGAACTGGCTGACGAAGAAGTCCTGCGGCCGGTCGAGGCTGGTGCGGTGGTGGTCCAGCAGCCCGGCGGCGGCGAACAGCGCGATCGCCAGCAGGATCTGCGGGATGGTCGCGCGCGGCGAGAAGGTGGCCGCGCAGGCCAGCGCGCCCAGCACCGTGCCGGCCAGCACGACGGCGAACAGCGGCTGCATCTGGTCCGGCCCCATGCCCAGCGTGCGCAGCAGGCCGACCGCGCCGGCCGACTGCTCGGCCGTCAGGAAGCGCAGGATCAGGCAGCCCAGCGCGAAGCGCAGCGTGGCCGCGTTGGCGAACCAGCGCGTCTGGATCAGCGGGTTGGCGCGGTGGTGCTCGATCAGGATGGCCACCGTCATCAGCAGCAGCGCCGCCACCAGCAGCCAGCCCAGCCAGGGCGTGTCCGTCCACCAGTGCAGATAGCCCTGGGACAGCACGGCCACCACCATCGCCACGGCGGGCGCCACCAGCGCGAAGGTGAGGAAGTCCAGCGGCTCGAACACCGCGATCTGGATGCCCGGCGGCAGCTTCAGCACGACGACCGCGGCCAGGCTGCACAGCGCCAGCCCGGCCTCGAACAGGTGCAGGTGGTGCAGGCTGCCGTCGCCGAGGTTGAGCAGCGCGGGCGAGACGACCCAGGCCAGCGGCAGCGCCAGCTGGCCCGCGCCCAGCGCCAGCGCCAGCGCGCGGCCGGTGTGCACGCGCGGCAGGCTCTGCAGCATGTAGAGCATGCCCAGCGTGCTGCAGGCGCTGCCGGCCAGGCCGCTGGCGGCGCGCAGCGCCAGCAGCGTCGGGTAGCCGCCGGCGTACAGGTGCAGCAGCGACAGCACGGCGTAGATGGTCAGCCCGATCTCGGCGAACCAGCGGATGCCGAAGCGCTGCCGGCACTTGACCACCAGCAGCGCGGTCGTCACGTTGACCATCACATAGGCCGCCGGCAGCCAGGCGCCCTCGGAGGGCGTCAGGCCGAACTGGCCCTGGATCAGCGGCAGGTTGGCCGCGACCAGCCCGTTGCCGAAGCCGCCGGTGATGGTCACCAGCAGCGACACCAGCGCGTAGGCGATGCGCCGCCACGGCGGGTGCCAGGGCATGGAGGGCGAGCCCGGCAGCGTGGGCTTTTCGTGGTCCGCCCAGTCGGGGACGGGGTGGAGGGGCTGGGGGCTGGTGGCCATGCGGGGCCGTAGTGTGTCAGAACAGGCTCAGAGCGGCGCGCACAGGCCATGCCGCGCGGCCAGCCGGGCCTGGCGCTCCAGCTCGGCGTCGTGGATGCCGTGCTCGCGCAGGCCCTGCACGGTGCGCAGCAGGTAGTCCAGCGTCGTGCCGTAGCGGCCGCGCGCATGGCGCAGGATGTGCAGCAGCTCGGCGTCGGGCAGCGCGCCCGTCCAGTTCGGGCTGCGGCGCGGCAGCGTGAAGGCCAGCGCGCGCAGCGGGCCGCACAGCGTGTCGCAGCGCAGCCAGCGCGGCTCGTAGACGCCACCGTTGGGCATCTCGCGCTCCCACAGCAGCGGCAGCACGGCCTCGCCGTCGGCCCGCGGCACGCGGTAGACCAGCCCGCGGCAGCTGCCGCCCGACATCAGCGCCAGCACCAGGCCCGGCTGCTGCGGCGTGCCGCGGTTCACGCGCGAGCGCATGCGCAGGCTGCGGTGCCAGCCCGGCACGCGGGCGGGCAGGGCCTCGCTGAACTCGAGGTCGGGCCGCCAGATCAGCGAGCCGTAGGCGAACAGCAGCAGGTCGCCGCCGCCGGCCCGCCAGTGCGCCAGCGTGGCCTGCAGGCCAGGGGAGGGGTGGGACATCGCCCGCATGTTGGCACGCCGTACCTGCGGCGTAACCCAGGACGGGCCGTGACGAAGTAATATGGTTACCTGTTTTCCACGGGCGCGGTTACACGCCCGACCCAAGGAGACCCGCATGAACACCATCCTGAGCCAAGTCACCGAGCGCATCCGCGAGCGCAGCGCCCCGCTGCGCGGCGACTACCTGGCCCGCATCGCCCAGCTCAGCCACCGCCAGCGCGGGTTCGAGCGCATGGGCTGCGCCAACGTGGCGCATGCCGTCGCGGCGCTGCCGGGCGACGACAAGCTGCGCATCGTCGCCGAGAAGGCACCGCATCTGGGCGTCGTCACGGCCTACAACGACGTGCTGTCGGCCCACCAGCCCTATGAGCACTACCCCGGGCTGATCCGCGCCGAGGCGCAGCGCCGCGGCGCCACCGTGCAGGTGGCCGGCGGCGTGCCGGCGATGTGCGACGGCGTCACGCAAGGCCTGCCCGGCATGGAGCTGAGCCTGTTCTCGCGCGACACCATCGCGATGAGCACCGCCATCGCGCTGACGCATGACGTGTTCGACGCCGCGCTGCTGCTGGGCATCTGCGACAAGATCGTGCCGGGCCTGCTGATCGGCGCGCTGCACTTCGGGCACCTGCCCTGCGTGTTCGTGCCGGCCGGGCCGATGGGCACGGGCATCTCGAATGCCGACAAGGCCAAGGTGCGCGAGCTGTACGCGCAGGGCAAGGTCGGCCGCGACGAGCTGCTGGCCAGCGAGTCCGCCGCCTACCACGGCGCCGGCACCTGCACCTTCTACGGCACGGCCAACAGCAACCAGATGCTGCTGGAGGCCATGGGCCTGCACGTGCCGGGCAGCGCCTTCGTCCACCCGCACGACCCGCTGCGCGAGGCGCTGACGCGCGAGGCCGTCGGCGCGGCGCTGCGCATCAGCGGCCGCCTGCCCGGCCAGGCGGCCCGGCCCATCGGCCACGTCGTGGACGAGCGCTGCATCGTCAACGCGATGGTCGCGCTGCTGGCCACGGGCGGCTCGACCAACCACCTGATCCACTGGGTCGCCGTCGCGCGCGCGGCCGGCATCCTGATCGACTGGAGCGACTTCTCGGCGCTGTCCGCCGTCGTGCCGCTGCTGGCGCGCGTCTACCCCAACGGCAGCGCCGACGTGAACCAGTTCCAGGCCGCCGGCGGCCCCGGCTTCGTCATCCGCGAGCTGCTGGACGCCGGCCTGATGCACGAGGACGTGCTCAGCGTCGGCGGCGACTCGCTGCGCGCCTACGCCTTCGTGCCGGTGGCTGCGGACGCCGGCGGCGAGGTCGTGCGCGAGGCGCTGCCCGCCGCGAGCCCGGACGACGGCGTCGTGCGCACCGCCGCCGCGCCCTTCAGCGCCACCGGCGGCCTCAAGCTGCTGGCCGGCAACCTGGGCCGCGCCGTCATCAAGATCTCGGCCGTGCCGGAGGACCGCCACGTCGTCGAGGCGCCGTGCCGCGTCTTCACGACGCAGGAGGCCATGCTGGCCGCCTTCAAGGCCGGCGAGCTGGAGCGCGACGTGGTCGTCGTCGTGCGCTTCCAGGGCCCGCGCGCCAACGGCATGCCCGAGCTGCACAAGCTGACGCCGCCGCTGGCCGTGCTGCAGGGCAAGGGCTTCAAGGTCGCGCTGGTCACCGACGGCCGCATGAGCGGCGCCTCCGGCAAGGTGCCGGCGGCCATCCACGTCAGCCCCGAGGCGCTGGCCGGCGGGCCGCTGGCGCGGCTGCGCGACGGCGACCCGGTGCGCGTGGACGGCATCGCCGGCACGCTGCAGGCGCTGGTGGCCGACGATGAATGGAACGCCCGCGAACCCGCCACGCTGACCCCGGCCGAGGCCGAGGTCAACGCCCACGGCCTCGGCCGCGAACTCTTCGCCGGCCTGCGCCGCAATGTCCTGAGCGCCGAAGAGGGCGCCGTCACCTGGTTGTGAGTGAGATCCCCATGCTTGAAACCCTGAGCCTGGCCAGCCACGGCCCCGTCATCCCCGTCATCGTCATCCAGCGCCTGGAAGACGCCGTGCCGCTGGCCGAGGCCCTGGTGGCCGGCGGCGTCAAGGTGCTCGAAGTGACGCTGCGCACGCCGGTCGCCTTGCAGGCGATGGAGGCGATGGCGAAAGTCCCCGGCGCCATCGTCGGCGCCGGCACGCTGCGCACGCCGCAGGACGTTGCCAACGCGAAGAACGCTGGCTGCCAGTTCGGCGTCAGCCCCGGCTACACCGACGCGCTCGCGGCGGCCTGCGAGCGCGAGGGCCTGCCGCTGCTGCCGGGCGTGTCCACCGCGTCCGAGGTGATGCAGGCCAACGCGGCGGGCTTCGGCTTCCTGAAGCTGTTCCCGGCCGTCGCCGTCGGCGGCGTGAACCTGCTGAAGGCGCTGGCCGGCCCGTTCCCGGACGTGGCCTTCTGCCCGACCGGCGGCATCTCGCCGGAGACCGCGCCGCAGTTCCTGAAGCTGCCCAACGTCCGCGTCTGCGGCGGCTCCTGGCTGACGCCGCAGGACGCCCTCGACGCCAAGGACTGGGCGCGCATCACCCGGCTGGCCGCGGACGCCGCCGCGCTGCGCGGCGCCTGACGCGCCGGGCCGCGGCGCTTCTCAGGCGCTTGTCAGGCCGCCAGCCGGGGCTCGGCCGCGCGCAGCGCCGCCAGCACCGGGCCCTGCCAGGGCAGCAGGTAGACCAGCGTGGCCAGCGCAGCCTTCAGGCGCGGCGACAGCAGCGGCCGGCCGCGCTCGTCCAGCAGCAGCACGTTGGAGCGCACGGCCAGCGGGTCCGCCTGCACGACGGTGCCGTCGCCGACCTCGATCCAGCCCCACTCCATCCAGGCGCTGACGCCGGCCTGGCGGCCCTCCCAGCGCGTGGTGCCGGCCAGCGTGCGGGCGCTGCCGCGCGGGCGGCGGACGTCGGTGCGGGCATGCCGCACGTCCCGCGCGGCGCTGGGCAGCGACGCCGCGGGCCAGCAGACGCTGCCGCCGGGCAACTGGGTGAGGATGGGCATGGGGTACCTCGTGGTCGTGTGATTCGAACAAGGCGCAGTCTCCGGCCGGAAACGGGCTGCGCACAAGCTGGCAGACTTGACAGGTATGGGCGCCCCGGGAATGAACTACCAGCAACTGATCGACGTCGGCCTCAGCGACGACCTCGCCGGTTTCGAGCGCCGCCTGGTCGCGGCGGCGGACGCGATGGGCTTTCCGATCATCTCGGGCATCCTGATGCGCGGCGTGCTGCGGGACGCCGACGTGCAGATCACCTCGCTGGGCAACACGCCCAAGGTCTACCTGGACGCCGCCAAGGACCTGGCCGACACGCGGCGCGACCCGGTGCTGGGCCGGCTGATGATGCAGTCCGTGCCGGTCGTGTACGACCAGCGCACCTATGTGGACGCCGGCATGGCCGACCTGTGGGACATGCAGGCGCCCTACGGCTACCGGACGGGCATCGCGGTGAAGCTGCACCTGCCGGGCAACAGGCACTTCCTGCTGGGCGTGGACCGCGACGAGGCGTTGCCCGAGCCCGGCACCTCGTTGATGCACATGATCGCCGGCTTGCAGCTGCTGTCGGCGCACGCGGTGACGGCGGCCGAGCGGCTGCTCGGCCCCAAGGTGGACCAGCACGACCTGCCCAGGCTCACGAAGCGCGAGCTGGACACGCTGAGCTGGACCTCGCACGGGAAGACGGCCTGGGAGGTCAGCGCCATCCTCGGCATGAGCGAGAAGACGGTGAACTTTCATTTGGGCAACGCGATGCGCAAGCTGGGCGTGGGGTCCAAGCACCAGGCGGTGCTGAAGTGCGTCGCGGCCGGCCTGCTGTGAGGTGACGGCGGCGAGGTGACTGCGGGTAGTCCCTCCCTGGAAGACTTGCCAGGTTTCGAGGCGCAAGAAAACAGGGACATTTCGGTCCAGCGAATCCCCGCCCCCCAATGGAGACTCCCATGACCCTCATCGACCTGATCTGCGAAGTCCTTGGCCTGCCCCGCCTGGGCGGCTGAATCCCCGAGCGGGACCGCCGCTGTTCCGCACCGCGCCCCGGCCCGCCACGTCGACCGCCGCCTGACCCCGGCCCTCGACGTGCGGGCCGGGGCCGCGCTCTGCGGGCCCTCGCTGCGGTCCGCCCCACCCGCTGCGGCGTTGCCCCTGCCTCCAGGTGCCCATCTCCCACGACACCTATGCCCGGCTGCTCAGCCTGGCCGACCAGGCGCCGCTCGACGCCCTGGCCCTGAACGAGCGCACGCTCGCCCGCGCCAAGACCCTGGGCTACAACCTGATCGGCCAGGTGCGCAACGCCCCGGCCAGCCGGCTGCGGGCCGACCTCGGCGCCGAACGCGCCGAGGAGCTGCACCGCGTGCTGCTGGAATACGGCCTGCGCCGGCCCGCGGACGCTCCCGACACCCCTTAAGCCTGCCTGGCGGCCCGGCGCAGCGCCACGGCCTCCGGCAGCGCGCGCGTCTCGTTCGCCGCGAGGCGGAAGATGCGCAGCGCGGCGCTCACCTGGCCCGTGTCGTCGCGCATCTGCGCCGCAGCGCGGGCGAGCTGCTCCACGAGGCTGGCGTTCTGCTGCGTGATGCCGTCGAGCCGGCGGATGGCGCCATGCACCTCCGCGACGCCGCGCAGCTGCGAATGGGCGCCGTCGTCGATGTTGGCGATCAGCGTCCGGAAGGCGTCGACCTGGGCCAGCGTCGCGTCGATGCTCTCGCGTGCGGCGCGGGTCTGCGCCTCGCCGGCCTGCACGCGCTGCGTGGAATCGTCGATCAGCGACTTGACCTCGCGCGCCGCCGCCGAGCTGCGCTGCGCCAGCGCCCGCACCTCGCCCGCGACGACGGCGAAGCCCTTGCCGTGCTCGCCGGCGCGGGCCGCCTCGACGGCCGCGTTCAGCGCCAGCAGGTTGGTCTGGAAGGCGATGCTGTCGATCAGCTGCACGATCTCGCCGATGCGGCCGGACGCCCCGGCGATGCCGCCCATGGTGTCGGTCACCGAATGCACGACGGCGGCGCTGCGCCGCGACACGTCGTGCAGCTGGCCGGCCACGCCGGTGGCGGTTTCGGTGTCGCCGGTCGTGCCGCGCACGGTCGCGGCGATCTGCTCCATGCTGGCCGCCGTCTGCTGCAGGCTGGCGGCCTGGCTCTCGGTGCGGCGGGCGAGGTCCTGGTTGCCCTGGGCGATCTCGTCGCTGATGCCACGGATGCGGTCGACGTCGTGGCGGGTGTCCACCACCATCGCGCACAGGTTCACCGCCACCTGCGCCATCGCGGACTCCAGCCCGTGCGTCAGCGCATGGCCGCTGGGCCGCAGCGCGGCGGAGAGGTCGCCGGCGGCCAGCGCGCGCGCGAAGCCCAGCGTGGGCGCCAGCGCGGCCTGCAGCCGCCGGTGGCGCAGCGCCGCCAGGCCCGCCGCCGCGGCGACGGCCGCCCCGGCCGCCGCCCACGGGCCGGCCAGCACGAGCGCCGCGGCGGCGACGCCGGCCGACAGCAGCGGCGCCGCCATGCCGGCCAGCCAGGGCAGCCGCCGCCCGAGCCGGCTCAGCGCGCCGGGCAGGCCCGGACGGATCAGCGCGCCGCCGTTCAGCCGGTGCCCGGCGCGGCCCGATGCCTGCTCCTGCCGCATCAGCGCGTACAGCTGCTCGGCCTGCTCGATCTGCGCCCGCGTCGGCTGCGAGCGCACCGACAGGTAGGCCACCGGCCGGTCGCCGTCCAGCAGCGGCGTGACGTTGGCCATGACCCAGTAGTGGTCGCCGTTCTTGCGGCGGTTCTTCACGACGCCGGACCAGGGCCGCCCGGCCTGGATGGTGTCCCACAGGTCGCGGAAGGCCTCCTGCGGCACGTCCGGGTGGCGCAGGATGTTGTGCGGCTGGCCGAGCAGTTCGTCCAGCGCATAGCCGCTGGTGTCGACGAACACCGCGTTGGCATGCAGGATGCGGCCCTTCAGGTCGGTGGTGGACACCAGCGTGCGGCCGGCGGGGAAGGGGTGTTCGCGTTGGGTGACGGGTTGCAGGCGCATGGCGGAATCCTCCGGCGCGCGAGCATGGGGGGCCGGGCGGCGCCCGCCCTTGATCTCGCGCAAGCCGGCGCGGCCGGCGCCCGCGGCCGCCGCGCCCGGGCGTGACTTTCCTCTCGAATCCGGCGGCGGCTCACACCTTCTCAGCCGTCGAGGGTGACGACGACGGGCGCGTGGTCGCTGGGCCGCTCGTTGCGGCGCGGGGCCTTGTCGATCTCGCAGGCCGTCACGCGGGCCCGCAGCGCCTGGCTGACGAGGATGTGGTCGATGCGCAGGCCCTGGTTCTTGCGGAACGCGAGGTTGCGGTAGTCCCACCAGCTCCAGCTCTTGGGCGGCTGCTCGAACAGGCGGAAGGCGTCCGTCAGCCCGAGCGCGAGGAGCTGGCGGAACTGCTCGCGCTCCTCGGGCGTGCAGTGGATCTGCCCGGCCCAGGCCACCGGGTCGTGCACGTCGCGGTCCTCCGGCGCGATGTTGAAGTCGCCCATCAGCACCAGCCGCTCGTGCTGCGCCAGCTCGCCGGCCAGCCAGGTGCGCAGGGCCGCGAGCCAGCCCATCTTGTAGGCGAACTTGTCGCTGTCCGGCGCCTGGCCGTTGGGGAAGTAGCCGCCGATGACGCGCACGCCGCTCACGGTGCCGGCGATGACGCGCGCCTGCTCGTCGGCGAAACCAGTGATGTTCATCACCACGTCGGTGGCGGGCTCGCGGCTGATCAGGGCCACGCCGTTGTAGGTCTTCTGCCCGAACCACTGCACCTGGTAGCCGGCCGCCGCGATCTCCTGGGCGGGGAACTTGTCGTCGGTGAGCTTGGTCTCCTGCAGCACCAGCGCGTCCACCGGGTGGGCGGCCAGCCAGTCCAGCACCTGCGGCAGGCGGACGGCGAGGGAATTGACGTTCCAGGTGGCGAACTGCTGCTTCATCGGAGGCCTCGGGTGGGGAGCGCGGGCCGGCATTGTGCCGGCGCCGCGGCGCCCCCCGTCACTTGCCCGGCGGGCGGCACTCCGGGCGCGAGCACAGCCCGTAGAGCGCCAGCGCATGCGCCTGCAGCCGGAAGCCGCGCTCCGCGGCGATGGCCTGCTGGCGTGCCTCGATATCCGGGTCGCAGAACTCCTCGACCCGGCCGCAGCGCAGGCACACAAGGTGGTCGTGGTGCTCGCCCTCGTTCAGCTCGAACACCGAGCGGCCGGTCTCGAAGTGCGTGCGCGTCAGCAGCCCGGCCTGCACGAACTGCATCAGCACGCGGTACACGGTGGCCAGGCCGATGTCGGCGTTCTCGGCCATCAGCGCCTGGTAGACCTCCTCGGCGCTCCAGTGGCGGCGCTCGCCTTCCTGGAACACCCGCAGGATCTTGATGCGCGGCGTGGTCGCCTTCAGCCCGGAGGAGTGGATGTCGGCGATGTGGTCGGTGAAGTGGCGCGTCATGGGCGGTCAGGGCAGGGCGGGTGGACGTACCGTGACCTCAGGGTCCACGGCCAGGGGCGCGGACGATCATAAAGCGAATAATTCTCATTTGCATCGGTGCCGATGCCGCAGTGTGATGGATGGCCGACGGGCGCGTCGGTCCCCCGTCGCGCGCGGCCGCCCCCGGCGCGCCGCGCGCAGGTGCAGGCCCAGCAGCAGCGGCAGCGCGAGGCCGGCGACCCAGTGCATGCCCCCGGGACGGGAAACGCGACAGCTAGAACGTGCTGCAGCCGGAGCTCGGTGCGTGCCAGCTCGGCCTTCAGCGCGGCAACGTACTGGACGGCCAACGTGGCGTCATTGACGGCCAGCGGGTCGCCCAAATCGCTTATGGAGGGTCGGCCGGGATTCATGTGATTTCACGCCAAAAGTTGCCTAACTCGTTGTCGGCTTTATGGAAATCAGAAATTCCCTTCTGGATACATCGCGACAGAGCCGCAGAGTAGCGCTTGCCGGGATTCCCTCCCCCGCTCTCGCTACGTGCCAGCGGCGCGGACGCCCTGGGAATCCTCCCCTCGGGCACCCCCAAATGTGTCGTTACGATTTGTGAATGCGACTGCTGCATCTCTCCGACATCCACTTCAAAGAGCCCGACTGCCTCGACCTGCCGACTGACCCCGAGCGCCCGTACAGGACGCGCTTGAAGGCTGACCTCGTGGAGCTGTGTGCCGAGAAGACGGTGGACGCCATCCTCGTCAGCGGCGATATCGCCTTCAAGGGGCACCCCGCTGAGTTCGCCGTGGCCGACGCCTGGCTGAAGGAGCTGGCGGCCGCGTCCGGCTGCCGTCCCGACCGGATCTACGTCGTGCCAGGCAACCACGACGTCGACCGGTCCATCTGCCGTGGGTCTGCGGTCATCTCGAACGCCCAGGCTGCCATCGCCAGGGCGCCGCATCTACATCGCGAGACCGTGCTGCGCACGCAGCTCAGGGACAGCGAATCTGGCGCGGCGCTGTTCAAGCCCTTGGCCGCCTACAACGCCTTCGCCTCTCCCCTGGGTTGCTTTGTCAGCCCGGCCCTGCCGTACTGGTTCTACAACCTGGACGACCTCGGCGGCGGCGTGACCCTGCGGCTGCACGGCCTCACCTCGACGCTGATTTCTGGCCTGGAAGACCGCGACGACCAGCCCGGCCGCCTGTATCTCAGCCCGCTGCAGACGGTGCTGGACCCCGAGCCCGACGTGCTGAACCTGGTCATGTCTCACCACCCCCCGCGGTGGTTCATGGACGAGCACGCGGTAGACGATGCCGTGAATGACCGAGCGCCGCTCCAGTTCTTCGGCCATGAGCACCGACAGCGCTGCATCGCGACCGACGGCTACATGCGCTTCAGCGCCGGCGCCGTGAACCCCGAGCGTCACGAAGCCGACTGGAAGCCTGGCTACAACGTCATCGACATCGAGGTGGTCGGCACCGGCAAGGAGCGCGTGGTGCGGGTGTGCGCGCGTGTGCGCCAGCTGCAGAAGAATCCTGAGCGGTTCATCGCCGTGACCACCAAACAAGGGCACGATGTGTGGACCCAGGACATCCTGTTCCCCAGCCATGCCACCCACGTCGTCCGTCCGGCCGAAGCCCAGCCCGCCCCGGCGGCCGCCGCCGCGCCCGCGGCACCAGTGCACGTCGCAACGCCCGCGGAGGTGGCCATGAGCAGCCCGAACACCAAGGGGTTGGTCTTCCGGTTCTGGAACCTGGCCGACAGCCAGAAGCGCGAGATCATGTTCAAGCTCAAGCTCATCACCCATTCAAGGGCTGACCATCATGGACCCCATCACAGCACTCGCAGCCTTCGGCCCGCTCGCCGTCGAGGCCGGCAAGGCGCTCGTTGCGCGCTTCATCAGCCCCGACACCTTCAAGCCCACAACGGTGGGCGACTGGCTCACCATGCGCCAAGCTGACACGGCGCTGTTTCAGGCCATGCAGGACAAGGGCGGCGGCCCGGCCTGGGTGGATGCCATCGTGCGCCTTCAGCGGCCCTTCGTGGCCGCCGTGGCGCTGGGCACCTGGGCCGCGCAAGAGCTGACCATGCCGACGGGCGCGACAGAGGCGTGCAGCAACTTCGCCGCCGTCGTCGGCTTCTACCTGTTCGGCGACCGCACGCTGTTCTACGCCGGCAAGGCCGGCAAGTCCGGCAAGTGACCAGGATGCAAGACACCATCGTCAAGGCGCTAGCGGGCGCAGCAGCCGGCGCCGTCATCGGCTGGGCCGGCACCGCGCTCACGCTCACCGGCCGCGTGGCCGCCATCGAAGCCAGCCAGGCCCGAACGGAAGCCGCCATCGAGCGCATTGCCGCCAAGCTCGCGGAGCGTGAGCGATGAAGCTGCCGGCCTACGTGCCCAAGCCGGCCGAAATCGGCCGCGAGGCCATCATCGTGCTGGCCGGCGCGCTCATCGCGGCGGCCGTCATCGGCCAGTTGCCAAGCGTGCGCGCCTGGATGAAGCGGCAGTGGGACGGCGCGGCACCCATGTGAGAAGATCGCCAGCATGAAAAGCGTCCTGTTCGCCAAGAGCAAGCCTGAGCAAAAGCCCATCGGACTGGTGGAGGTCGAGGGCATCGGCTTTCATGAGGTGGCGAGCAGCGCGCCTCGGCTGAGTGGCGAGCAGATCGGCGCAAGGCTGGATGCGTTCTACGCCAAGCATCCGCGCCGGACCCTGAAGAGGGGTCAGAAGACCATCGTCGAAAAGCTGCGCGAAGACCGTGATCGTCGTTGACGCCTCGGTGGCGCTGGCCTGGGTGCTGGACGACACGGACGCGGCTCACCGCTACGCAGCCGAAGTCGCAGAAGCCAAGATCGTGGATGGCATCGAGTTGATCGCGCCCATGCTCATGGCGCAAGAGTGCAGCTACAGGCTGCTCAAGACCGGCCGCGCAAAGCGCTGGGGTGAGGCATTGGTGGCGGAGTACGGCGAAACCATCGACATGATCGGCGTTCGCTACCTCGACCAAACATCGACCGTCGCGGGGTTGGTCCGCTTCGCCGTGCGCCGCCACGTGCAGGGGTATGACGCCGTGTACCTGGCCCTGGCGCTCGCCACGGGGGCCAAGCTCGCCACGCTCGACGGCGGCCTGAAGACGGCCGCGCGCGCGGCCGGCGTCGAGCTGTTCAGCGCCTGAGCGAGGTACGGCGCGCGGCCATCAGCTCGCCGGCAGTCTCCCGCCAGGTCGGCGCGTTGGCGCTTCCGAAGTCGCCAGCGGCCAGCACGCGCGCCAGCTCGCGGCGTAGGCGCTCCAGTTCATCGCCAAGCGCCCGCGCGTGGCCGGCATGCAGCGCGGCCAGGTTCTCGGCCTCTATGACCTCGGCGCGTGCCGTGCGCCACCCGAACGAAGGCGCCGACAGCCATAAGGCCAGCAGCACGGCGACCGGCGCCCGGTCGGCTGCTATCCAGCGATGCGCGGTGGACTTGGAAGTCCTGAAATTGGCCGCCAGGCGCGCGGCGCTCATGCCTCCGTGATCCGCCAAAAGCACCGATAGCGCTGGCATTCTTCCGGCCAGATTTCCCCCTAGCATGTTGTGTCCCTTTTGATAAATATGGTTATTGTCTGATTGACAGATTAAAATCGAAGTGATATAGCAACATGGCACTAGCTGGCGACAATGTGCATTATGTAAATTAACGTCGACATGCACCACGCACCAGCTACGGTGCGCACTTGCGCAAACCTCCTTCAAAGAAACCGCACCTTGCAGCGCACACCCGCGGGGATTTCGCCGTTGGCGTTGGGCAGTTCCAGCCGCACGCCGAACGAACCGCTGGCGGAGTCCATGACGCGGTCCACCACCTTGATCTGCGCCTGCCAGCTTCCCTTCAGCGGCGCTTCGGGCGTGATCTCGGCCAGGCGGCCGGCCTTGATCTGGCCCATCAGGCCCACCGGCAGCACCACCTCCACACGCAATGGATGGGTCTGCGCCATCTTCAGGATCGGGCGCGAGCCCTCGCCGGTGAAGGCCAGTTCACCCGGGTGCTGCAGGCGGTCGGTGACGATGCCGTTGAACGGGGCACGCAACTGGCGCTGCCTGACGACGGCGTTCAGCCGCTGCGCCTCGATGCCGGCGAGGCGGCGGTTGTCCACCGCCAGCGCCAGTTCGGCCTCGGCCACGCGCAACTCGGCCTGCGCTTCGTCGCGGTCCTGTGCGGTGATATAGCTCTGCCGGCGCAGTTCCTCCCGGCGGCGGAATTTCTCGCGGGCGTAGTCGGCCCGGGCGCCCGCCACGCGCTGCTCGGCTTCGGACTCGGCCCGCTGCTGGGCGCCGGCCAGCGCCGCGCGTTCCACGCTGCCGTCCAGCAGCACCAGCGTGTCGCCGGCCTTGACCTGGCTGCCCCGCTCCACCAGCACCTTGTCGATGAGGGCATTGGCCGGGCTGCGGATTTCGATGCGCTGGTGGGGTTCGATCAGGCAGTCGTAGCCGCCGCCGGCCGCCGGTGCGGCGGGCTTGGGCGCCTGGGCCAATGCGGCCGACGACAGCAGCAGGAGAGCAAGGGGCTTCATATCTGGTTTCCGGCGAATCCGAGCAGGTTGTCGAGTTGGCGGTCGGCCTTGAGCGTGCGGCGGCGCATCGCGGCATGCAGGCGCCCGGCATGGCCCTGGGCGGCGCGGCGCAGCAGGGCCAGCGCCCAGGCGGGCAGTTCGTCGCGGCCCGCGAACAGCCGACCCAGCAGCGCCTGCAGCGTGGCGGCGTGGGCGGTGAAGATCTCGTCGTCCAGCGCGACGATGGCGCGCGCGACGCCGGGGTCACCCTGCCGCGCACCCCGGCCCACGAGCTGGCGGTCGATGCGGGCGGAGTCGTGGAACTCGGTCAGCAGCACGGCCAGGCCGCCCTGGCGCTTGACGGCGTCGGCCAGGTGGATGTCGGTGCCGCGGCCGGCCATGTTGGTGGCCACCGTCACCGCGCCGGACTCACCGGCCGTGGCGACGATGTCGGCCTCCTCCTCGTCCTGCCGCGCGTTCAGCACGCGGTGAACCTGGCGCGGGCCGAGCGCCGCCGACAGCGCCAGGGACGCACGCACCGAGCGCGTGCCCACCAGCACCGGCCGGCCGGCCGCCAGCTCCTGCGCCACCGCCTCGCGCACGGCGGCCCATTTGGCGGCCTGGGTCCGCAGCAGCCGCGGCGGGTGGGTGACGCGCTGCTCGGGCTGGTGGGTGGGCAGCCGCACCACGTCGAGCCGGTAGACCTGGTTCAGCTCGGCGGCCACCTCGGCGGCGGTGCCGGTCATGCCGGCCAGCCGCAGGTAGCGGCAGAAGAAGCGCTGGAAGGTGATGCGCGCGAGCGTGCGGGCCGGCTCGGTCAGTGCCAGCCCTTCCTTGGCTTCCATCATCTGGTGCAGCCCGCCCTCCCAGCTGCGGCCTTCGAGCACGCGGCCGGTGTACTCGTCGACGATCTGCACGGTGCCGTCGATGACGACGTAGTGCTGGTCGCGGTGGAACAGGTGCAGCGCGCGCAGCGCCTGGCCGACGAGTTGCTCGCGCCCGCGCGCCACGCCCCAGATGCCGCCCAGGCCGGCTGCGGCCTCGCGCACGGCCGGCAGGCCGGCCGCCTCGAAGTGCAGGCTGTGGCGGGCTGCGTCGATGCTGAAGTGCTCGCCCGGCTTCAGCGTCGCGGCGATGGCCAGCGCCTGCCGGTAGTCGGCCGCGTCCGGCGGCTGGCCCTGCTTTTCGGACAGGATCAGCGGCGTGCGGGCTTCGTCGATGAGGATGGAGTCGGCCTCGTCGACGATGGCGAAGTGCAGGCCGTGCAGCAGCAGCGGCTGCGGCAGGCGGCCGTGCAGCAGGCGGGCCTGCATCTGCGCGGGGCTGACCCGGCCGCCGGCCGAGACGCGGTCGCGCAGGTAGTCGAACACCAGGCTCTGGTTGGTGCAGTAGGTGATGGGCCGCTGGTAGGCCGCGCGCTTGGCCTCGTGTTCCAGCGTGGCCCAGACGACGCCGGCCGCCATGCCGAAGAAGTTGAACAGCGGCTGCATCAGTTCGCAGTCGCGGCGGGCCAGGTAGTCGTTGACGGTGACGACGTGCGTGGGCAGGCCCGCCGCGCCGGCGACGGTGGCGGCCAGGCCGGCGGTGAGCGTCTTGCCCTCGCCGGTCTGCATCTCGGCCAGGCGCCCTTCGATCAGCACGGCGGCGCCCATCAGCTGGGTGTCGAACGGCCGCTTGCCGAGCGCGCGCCGGGCGCCCTCCCGCACCAGCGCCATGACGTCGGCGAGACCCGCGGCGCGGCCGGCCTGCACGGCCGCGGGGGCGGCGGCGAACAGGCGTCTGCGGAGTTCCTGGTCGGTCTGCTGCCGGATCTCGGCTTCGCGCTGGCCGGCCTCGTGCGCCATGCGGCGCAGCGCGGGCACGGCGGGGATCAGCCGGCGCTTCAGGCGCCAGACGACGCCGCGGGCGAAGCGGTCGTGGACCGGTTCGTCCACGTCGCGGCGCTCGGGGAAGATGCCGTGGGCGAGCGCGTCGCCGATGTCGAGCGGGAGCGTGGCGGTGTTCATCGCGGCGCGGCCGTCATAGCTGGAAGTGCGACAGGAACAAGCGCCGCACCCCCTCCCCCACCCGCATCGCCACCGGCTCCGGCTCATGCGTCAGCCGCACCATCACCCGCGCGCCGATCTGCCGGTAGGGCATGTCCGGCCCGAGCTGCAGCTCGTGCTCGAACAGCGTCTGCAGGGCCTGCATGCCCTTGGGGTCGTGCGGGTCCAGCGGGATGTCGCCGCCGGCGGCCGTGCCCAGCGCCGGGCTGGGCAGCTCCCGCGCGGCGGCCGGCACGCTGCGGGCCAGCGTGGCCGCGTAGCTGTGCCCCGGCGCCTGCGGCATGCGCACCTCGAAGCCATGCACGGTGGCGCTCTGCCACTGGGGCAGCACCAGCCGTACGCGGGCCGGGCCGGCGGTGTCCACGTGCCCCAGCACCTCGCCGCGCTTGAAGAAGCGTCCGGGCAGGTCGTCGGGCCGCGTCAGCAGCAGCACGCCCGCCACCTCGGCGCGCACCACCAGCTTGGCGGCTTCGTCCTCCAGCGCGGCCAGCGCGGCCTGCTCGCGCCGCACTTCTTCGGCCAGCAGCGCCGCCCGCGCCGGCGCGATGCCGATGACGCCGAAGGCCGCGTCATGCCGGGCCCGCGCCAGCGCCAGCCGGCCGCGCTGCTCGCCCAGGCGCGCGTCCAGCGCCGGGTCCAGCAGCTCGGCCACGGGCTGGCCTTCCAGCACCACCGTGCCGGGCCGCACCAGCAGCCTGGAGAAGAAGCCGCCGCCCTGGGCGCGCAGCACCGCGTTGTCGCTGGGCCAGACGATGCCGGTGGCGGTGGAATGCCGCGGCATCGGCACGACGAACAGCAGCAGCCCCAGCAGCAGGCCCGACACCCACAGCGCGCGCCGCACGCGGCCGGCCTGCGGCTCCAGCGCGGGGTCGCCGGCCAGCTTCTTCAGGCCCTTGGCCCAGGGCCAGACCATGCTGGCGACGATGCCCCAGGCCGCGACCAGCACGCCGATGAAGAAGTAGCGGCTGGCGATGAAGACCGCGATGCTGAACATCACGAACAGCCGGTAGGCCAGCGCCAGCGGCGCGTAGACCAGGAACCAGCGGCGCTCGCCCGGGGTGCTCAGGGGCGGCTCGGCCTGGTGCTGGCCGAACAGGTGGTGGCGCAGCAGCCAGCCCCAGTACTCGGTGGCGCGCTGGCCCAGGTTGGGACTCTCGATGGCATCGGCAAAGATGTAGTAGCCGTCGTAGCGCAGCAGCGGGTTGGCGTTGAACATCAGCGTCGTCACGCTGGCCAGCACGATCACGTTGAAGGCCAGCGAGCGCACGAAACCGGGCTCCAGCGCCAGCCACAGGTAGAACGCCAGCGCCGCGATGAACAGCTCGGTGAGCATGCCCGCCGCGCCCACCAGCATGCGCGGCCAGCGGCTGGCGAAGGCGCTGGAGCTGCTGGCGTCCACATACGGCACCGGGAAGAACACGAGCAGCATGACGCCCATCTCGTGGACCTCGCCGCCAAAGCGCTTGGCCGCCAGGCCGTGGCCGATTTCGTGCGCGGCCTTGAGCAGCGGGAACAGCAGCGCCAGCAGCAGCAGGTTGTCCACCGCGAGCAGGCGTTCGTTGATGTTGCCGGTCAGCTCGCGCCAGTGGCTGGGCGCCAGCAGCACGGCGGGCAGCACCACGGCCAGCCACAGCGCGGCGCCGGCCCAGCCTTTCAGCGGCCCGGCGGCGGCGACGGCGCGGCCGAGCCAGGCGTCCGGGTCCAGCAGCGGAAAGCGCAGCGACACCGGGTTGGCGAAGCGCTGCAGCAGCTTGGCCTTGCGCTGCCGGCCGCCGCGCTCGAACAGCTCGGCCACGTCGGGCGTCACGTCGCACTGGATCAGGTCGGCCGCGTAGAGCTGGCCGAACAGCTGCACCAGCTCGTCCTGGCTGGGCGTGTGCTCGTCCATCGCGGCGCTGAGCCGGTCCCACACCTGCTGCAGCGTGCGCTGGCCGTCCAGCAGGCCGATGACGCGGTAGCTGCCGGGGTTGAAGCGGTGGTACTTGCCGGACACCCGGTCTTCCACCACGTACCAGATCTCGCCGCGGTAGACGTGCCGGTGGATGCGCACGTGGCCGCGCAGTCGCGGCTTGAGGGCGGCGACGCGGTACCAGTTGCCGGAGAACAGCGCGTCGCCCAGCGGGCGCCGGGGCCCGGCGGCATCGCTCAAGGCGTCCATTGCCACAGGGCCAGCCGGAGCCAGTCGATGAAGCGGTGCGTCCACACCCACAGCAGGCTGCGCTCGCCCACCACCACCTTGGCCACGCCCTCCATGTTGGGCCGCAGCCGGGCGCCCTGCGGCCCGGCGAGTTCGGCCTCGGCGCGGAAGTAGTTGCGCCCCTCCTCGACGACCGACACCGGCGTGACGGACTTCAGCCTGAAGTGCCAGTGCTGGCCCGGCGCGCCGGTCAGCACCAGCTCGCCGCCCTGCCCGGCCTGCACGCGGGCGATGTCGCGCTCGTCGATCTTCAGCACGACGCGCCAGCTCGCCAGCGGCGCCAGCTCGAACAGCGTCTTGCCCATTTCCAGCGGCGCGCCGAGCTGCTGCGACAGGTCGCCCTTGACGACGACGGCGTCGAACGGCGCCGTCAGCGCCACGCGGGAGAGCTTGGACAGCGTCAGGTCCAGCTGCGCGCGGGCCTGGTTGGCCTGGGCCGCCGACAGGCGCTGGTTGACGCGGTCGGCCTGGGCCATCGCTTCGCGCTCCTTGCGCTGCGCCATTTCAAGCTCGGTTTCCCAGCGCACCTTTTCCAGCTGCAGCTCGCGGTCGTCCATGCGGGCCAGCACCTGGCCCGCCCTGACGGTGTCGCCCGCGCGGGCGGGCGCTTCGCGCAGAAAGCCGTCGAACGGCGCGACGGCCGCGCGCTGCACCGCCCCTTCGACGACGGCCGGCGCCGAGACGCGGTGGTCCACCGGCAGCACGGCCGCGATCAGCAGCAGCAGCGCCAGCACGCCCGCGCCGAGCTTCAGGCCGGGGTGGGACGCATCCGTCAGCCGCGCCGCCGTGTGGCGCAGGCTGCGGCGGGCATGGTGGGCCAGGCTCTCGTCCCGCGCGTGCTTGTGCTCCAGCACCGGCGCCAGCACGCCGGCCAGCAGCGCCATGCCCTTCAGCTCGGCCGGCTGGAAGGCGGTGTTGCGCTCGAACAGCAGCACCGCGAACGGCGGTGCCGCGCCGATGGCCAGCGGCTGCGAGGCCAGCGCCAGGCTGCCGGAGTCCGCCGCGTAGCGGGCATGGGCCATGCACAGCGTGCCCGGCTCGGTCGCATCGCCCGCCTCGGGCCAGACGAGCGGGCGGCGCTGGTCGAAGGCCTCCGTCATTGCGGCGCGGGCCAGCGCGGTCAGGTTGGCGCGTTCGTCGAACCACGCGGAGTGCGACACCGCGGCCGTCTCCAGCGCCTGGCCCTCGGCCAGCGCCAGCTGCACCTGGTGGCAGCCGAAGCGCGCCGCCAGCTTGTTGACCAGCGTCAGGCCGGCCTGGCGGAAGTCGGGCTCGGCCAGCGCGGCGAGCGACACCTCGAACAGGAAGGCCGATTCGTCCAGCCGCTGGCGAGCCTGCGACAGCTCGCGCTGCGCGAACAGGTCGGCCATCCAGCCCGCGCCCCAGTGCGTGAGGCGGGCGGCCAGCCGCGCAGCCTCGGGGCTGGGGTCCAGCAGCTCCAGCACGACCGCGCCATGCAGCGCGCCGGCTGCGGCCAGCGGGTAGGCCAGCTGCACCGGGTGGCCGGCATGCTGGCGGCGCACGCCCTGGCGCGTGGCCAGGCATTCGCGGGCGATGTCGGCCAGGCGCTGCAGCTCGGTGCCTTCGGGCCAGGCCGCAGCGGGCACGTAGGAGCCCGAGGCGTCCTGCAGCAGCAGTAGGCCCACCTGCGCATCGGGCACCAGGCTGCACAGCACGGCCAGCCAGGCGCGGCACAGCGCTTCGGCGGACTGCGCCTCGGCCAGCGACGCCCAGGCGGCGTCCGCGCCCAGGGCGGGGGTGGCGGCGGGAAGGTCGTGGCGGGCGTTCATCGCGGCGTCAGGGGCCAACCATCGGGCCCACCGCCCTGCCCTCAGGCGCGGCGGCGGCGAGCCCGCAGGCCCATGACGGCGAGGCCGGCGGCCAGCATCAGCGCGGGGCTGGCCTCGGGCACGGCCGAGACGGTCACGCTCGAGCTGCCCGCCACCGTCAGGTCGGGGCCGAAGTCGGGGGCGCCCAGGTCCAGCGTGTAGCTGATGGCGTGGGTGCCGACGGCCAGGCCGGTGAAGCCGATCTGCACGGTGTGGACGCCGGCGCTCAGGCCCGGCAGCACGCCGATGCTGGACACGCCCAGGTGGCCGGTGCCCGAGTTGATTTCGGTCCAGTCCGGGTCGAGGCCGTCGGCCACGGCGGCCCAGCTCAGGCCCAGCGCCGTGGAAATCTCCGGCTTGAGCGCCAGGCCCGCGTCGGCCCAGGAGAGGTTGAAGGTCAGCGAGGTCGGCATGAAGGCCTCGGAGACGTTCAAGGTCAGCGTCACCAGGGCCTCGCCCCCGACGGTGGTGGTGGCCGGCGCGGCGCTGCCGGTGACGGTCAGGGCCTGCGCGGGCAGCGCCAGTGCGAGCGCCGCCGCGGCGGCCAGGGTCGTGATCGAGTGCTTCATGCCGGTGTTCTCCTGAATCGAATGCATCGCTAGATCGTCAGCTTCCAGTCATTGGGCACGGTTTGCCTGGCGCCCGCAACCCAGTCATTCACCCATGTGCTGCTGGGCAGCGGCGCGTCGAGGCCGAAATCCAGCGCGCCGCTGATGCGCACCACCGGGGCGGGAGCCGCTGCGGGTGGGTTGGCGGCCATGCTCCGCTTGCCGGCCTGGCCATCCACGGCGGCCGGCGTGGCCGGCGATTCCACAGGCAGCGGCGCGGACAGGCCCAGCGTGCGGGCCAGGCGCTGCTGCGCCTGCGGCTGGCCCTGCTGCCGGGCGATGTTCGGCGCCAGCGCGGTATCCGTGGCGGCGATGCGGCCATTGCGGTTGATGTCGGCCACCAGCAAGGGGTCGGTCAGCCGGTAGGCGGCGAAGCCGGTGTCGCTTCTTGCGGCGACACGCTGGATCAGCGCGGCGTCGTTGGCCTGCACCTCGCCGTTGCCGTTCGCGTCGCCCAGCGTGGCGACGAGCTGCACGCCCTGGTCGGCCCGGGCAGCCGCGCCGTCGATGCGCAGATCCTGCAGGCGCAGCAGGCGGCTGGCGCCGGCCGTGGCGCCCGCCGGCACGCTGGTGGTGAGGCTCACGAGCGCACGCAGCGCCGCGTCGGGCAGCACGCTGCCCAGCATCAGCTGCACGCCCAGGCGGCCGGCGACGCCGGCATCCAGGTTCATGACGCTGCCGGCCGGCGCACCGGCGCCGAGCTTGACGGCGTCGATGTGCAGCGTGGCGGGGTCGTAGACGAGCTGGAAGTAGACGCTGCGTGCGCCCGCAGCCTCGCGGACCTGCACGGCCAGTGCCTGGTTGGCGCTGCCGGCCGGGGCCACGAGGTCGCCCACGCTGAGCACCGCGCCGCTGTCCGCGCCCACCGTGAAGCGGGCGACGAAGTCGTCTCCCGGGCTGCCGTCGGCATTGCCGTCGAGTGGCTGGCCGTCGGCCTGCGCGGTGAAGCCTGCGGCGCCGGACTTCAGCGTCAGGCTGTAGTCGCCGGCCGGCAGCACGCCGCGGGTGGCGACGTAGCGCAGGCCCCGGCCATCGGCGTCGAAGAAGACGCTGCCGGTGATGCGGCCGGCGCTGCCGCCGTCGAGCGGGCCGTCCAGCCACAGGTCCTGCGTGCCGCCGGCGCCGTAGGCGTCGATGAGCACGGTGTCGATCGCGCGGTCGAAGCGCAGGCTGAAGCCGTCGGCCTCGCTGGTGACGCGGGTCACCACCGGGCCGGCCGGCGCCGCCACCGCAGCCGGAATGGCCGGCACGGGGACGCCACGGCTGGCGTTGAGCACCAGCGCCGCGTCGGTGGCCGTGATGCGGCCGTCGCGGTTGGCGTCGGCGATGCGGACCGGGTCGATCAGCGGGGTGGCGGCGAAACCCGTGTCGCTGCGCGCCGCCACGCGCTGGATCAGCGCCACGTCCGCCGGCTGCAGCGTGCGGTTGCCGTCGGCATCGCCGAGGTTGGCCACGACGTGCAGGCCGTCGTCGGCGCGCAGCGGGCCGGCATCGCCGCTGAGGTCGCTCAGGCGCAGCACCTCGGCCGTGCCATGGCCGGCGGACAGCGGCACCGTGGCCTGCACCAGCACCAGGTGGCGCAGCGCGGCGTCGGCGATGGGGCTGCCCAGTGTGAGCTGCACGCGCAGCACGCCGGGCTGGACGACGCTGCTGGTGAGGCTGCTGCCGGCGGGCAGGCCGCTGGCGAGCATGGCGCCGGTCACCTGCAGCAGCGCCGGGTCGAAGTGGAGGTCGAAGCCCAGGGACTGGAAGCCCGCGCCGCGCGCCAGGCTGATGGCGAAGGCGCCGAGCGCCGGGTCGTGGCTGGCCACCTGGCCCGGGCCGCGGGTGAAGTCCTGCACCGCCAGCACCGCGCCGCCATGGGCGGCCACGGTGAAGCTGCGGGTGTAGGCGTCGCCCGGGATGCCGTCGCCATCGCCGTCCAGGCGCAGGCCGCCCAGGCTGACGAAGCCGTCGGCCCCCGCGTTCAGGCGCAGCTGGTAGCTGCCGGCTTCCAGCAGGCCGCCGGTCTTGACGAAGCTGAAGCCGCGGCCATCGGCGTCGAAGACGATGCTGCCGGCGACGCGGCCGTTGACGCCGCCGACCGGGCCGGTGAGGTCGACGTCAGGCAGCAGGTTGCCGGCGCCGTAGAGCTGGATGAGCGCCTGGTCGACCGCGTTGTCGAAGCGCAGGCGGAAGCCGGTGTCGGTGGCCTGGAAGCCGCTGACCTGCAGCGTCGGCAGCGCCGGCAGCACCTGCAGCGTGACGAGGCCGGTGGCGACGCCGCCGGCACCGTCGCTGACGCGGTAGCTGAAGCTGGTGCTGCCGCTGAAGCCAGCCGCCGGGGTGAAGACCAGCCGGCCGTCGGCGGCGACCTGTACGGTGCCTTGCAGGCCGGCGGTGTCGATGGCGGTGACGCTGAGCGCGTCGCCGTCGGCGTCGCTGTCGTTGGCCAGCACGCCGGGGGCGTCGATGGTCAGCGTCTGGCCGGCCTGGACGGTGTAGTGGTCCTGCGCGGCGACGGGGGCCTGGTTGGTCTGCGCCACGGTGACGGCCACGGCCGGCGCGGTGAAGCTGCCGTCTTCGTTCGTGGCGCTTGCGACGATGCTGAAGTTGCCGGCCGCGGTGAACACGTGCGTGGCCGACGGGGCGGTGCCGGCCACCGAGGTGCTGCTGCCGTCGCCCCAGTCGATGCGCCAGCCGCTGATCGTGTCCTGGCCGGGGTCGGTGGCGCCGAGCGTCAGCGTGTAGGCCTGGCCGGCGCCGATGCTGCCGGCACCGCTGGCCGTCAGCGTGGGGGCGACGTCCTTCACGTCCACCACGAAGCTGCGGGTGGACAGGCCGCCCGCGCCGTCGTCGGCCTGGATGGTGAACGGGTAGCTGGCGTCGCCGTCGCTCGCCCGCCAGCTGATGAGGCCGGAGGCGGCGTCGATGGCCGCGCCGGCCGGGCCGCTCAGCAGCGTCCAGGTGATGGGGCCGGGGCCGTCGGCGTCGGTGGCCGTGGCGGTGAGGGACAGGGCCTCGCCTTCGCTCAGCGTCTGCGGCGCGATGGCGGCGATGACGGGCCTGTCGTTGGCCGCCTGGACGACCAGCTCGACGGTGCCGGTGGCGCTCTTGCCGCCGGCATCGGTGACGCGGAAGACGAAGCGGTCCGCCCCGTTGTAGCGGGCGTCCGGCGTGTAGCTGACGATGCCGGTGGTCGGGTCCAGCGTGCCGAGCGTGCCGTGGCTGGGGCCGCTGACGATGCCGTAGACCAGCGCGCCGCCTTCGGGATCGGTGCCGGCCAGCGTGATGAGCCGGGCCGTGTCTTCGTCGACCTGGACGGTCTGGCCGCTGGCCACCGGCGGGTCGTTGAACGCCATGCGCAGCGTGAGCGTGCTGGGCGGGTGGGCGCCGTCCTCGTCGGTCGGCGTGACGCTGACGGTGTAGCTGCCGTCGGTGTCGCCATAGGTGTGGCTGAGGCTGCCGGGGTTGCCGGCCACGGTCTGCGTGCTGCCGTCGCCCCAGTCGATGAACAGCGAGGTGATGGTGTCGGCGCCCGGGTCGGTGACGGTGTAGCTGAAGCCGTAGGCCTGGCCGGCCACGCCGTTGCCGATGCCCTGGTCGAGATCGGGGCCGGTGAAGTCGAGCCGGGGCGCGACGTCCCGGACCAGGATCTTGAACGTGAGGTCGGCGCTGCGGCTGGGCGTGCCGCCGTCGCCGACGCGCACGAGGACGTCCACGTCGCCGGGGCCGTCGGCCGGGGTCCAGCTGAACAGGCCGGTGGCGGCGTCCAGCGTGGCGCCGGCCGGGCCGGACAGCAGCGTCCAGGTCTGGCCCGGGCCGTCGGCGTCGGTGGCGCTGAGCTGGACCTGGATCCGGCTGCCCTCGGCGACCTGCTGGTCGGCCACGGGGGCGATGACCGGCGGATCGTTGAGGTTGACCACCGTGAGGCTGAAGGTGGCGAGGTTGGACGGCGCCGCGTTGCCGGTGCTGCCGTCCGGGTCGCCGCGGTCCCGGGCGCGCCAGGTGAAGCTGTCGGCGCCGATGTAGCCGGCGTTCGCGGTGTAGACCCAGGCGCCGCCGGCGCCTTGCGTCAGCGTGCCGTGGGCCGGGCCGGTGACGAGTTCGAACGCCAGGTGGGCGCGGGCGGTTTCGTTGTCGCTGGCGGCCAGCAGCAGGTTGACGCTGCCGTTCTCGTTGACGTTGGCGGACTGGTCCTGCGCGACCGGCGCGGTGTTGGTGGGCGTGACGTCGATGCCAATCCGCGCCGAGGACATGCCGGCCTTGCCGTCGTCGACCTGGAAGGTGAAGCCGTCGCTGCCGTTGAAGTCGGGGTTGGGGGTGTAGGTCAGCTTGTGCGTGACCGGGTCGATGGCGGACAGCGTGCCGTGCAGCGCATCGGTCGGGATGGTGTAGGTCAGCGTGTCGCCATCGGCGTCGGTGGCGGCCAGCGTGATCTCGAGGCTGCCGTTCTCGGCCACCGTGACGGTGGCGGGCGTGGCCACCGGCGCATGGTTGCTGCTGCGGTCGATGGTGAAGCGGCGGACGTGGTCGCCCCCCGGCGTGCCGTTCCCGTCGCCGTCCAGCGGGTTGCCGGCCGTGTCGAAGATGGCGCGGGTGCCGCTCAGCGTCAGGCGGTACTGGCCCTCGGCCAGCACGCCGCCGAAGTCCAGCGTCAGCCGGGTCTCGGGGAAGGAATAGAACGGGTTGATCTTGACGATGAGGTCGTCGCCCGTGTCGAACTGGCCGTCGGCGCCGGCGACGCGCAGCTCGTAGTTGGCCGGGCTGCGGGCGGAGACGCCGTTGAGCGCTTCGTCGAAGTCGATCTGCACGGACGAGAACGCCAGCGCCGTGCTGCCGCCATCGGCCGGCAGTTGCGAGATGCCGACGGCCCGGGGGCCCGCGCTGTCGCCGGACGCACCCTGGAACTCGTAGGCGCCGATGTCGTAATAGGTCAGGCCCGGCCTAGGGGTCCACAGCAGCGAGCCGGCGCTGGCGAGGTTGGCCTGGCCGTCGTAGCCGGCGAGCACATAGGTGACGCCGTTGCCGGCCGACAGGCCCACGGTGGGCGTCAGGCCGGTGTTGCCGGCGCCGTAGTCGAAGCGCACCGTGCCGTCGGCGGCCAGCGTCAGCGCCATATTGGCGTCGGTGGCGCTGCCCTGCAGCTTGGCGGCCCAGCGCACGGTGATGCTGTCGGCCGTCTGGCTGACGAAGATGTCCTTGCCGGCGGGGCCGGTGTCGAGGTCGTCCCACAGCGGGGCGATGCGCACATTGCGCAGCAGCGCCTCGGTGCTGTTGCCGTTGCCGCTGTACGGGGAGTCGGGGCCCTCGAACTGCACGAAACCGTTCACGTTGACCCACATCTTGGTGTAGGTCTTGCCGTAGAACGTGAAGTCGAAGCCCAGGGCCTGCTCGAAGGCGTAGTCGCCGGTGCGGAAGTTCTTGGCCGTGCCGGTGGCCGAGAACTGCGCGCCGGCATCGGTGGGCACGAAGAGGTCCCAGCCGGTGCCCTGGTTGGCCACGTCGGGGTCGTTGCGGCGGTCGCGGCCTTCGATGTCCTTGGCGGGCGCCAGGTAGGCGTTGCCGGCGTCGATGGCGGCGGAGAAGGCGTCCAGCTCGAAGTTGTCGTCGAAGCCGTTGCCGGTGGACACGCCCTGCTCGCCGAGGATGTTGTCGGCGCCGTCGATGTCGAGGAACAGCGGGTTGCCGGTGACGGAGTGGGCGTCCTTGCCCGAGGCCGCCTGCCAGTCGGCCAGCGTGGCCTGCGTGGCGCCGTTCCACAGGCCGATGAAGGCGTTGGCGGCCGGGCCGCGGAACAGCAGGTTGTGGTCGCTCCGCAGGCCGGCCTGGCTGTTGGCATCCACGCTGATGCCGTAGCCGGCATCCACGCGCAGGATGTTGTTGGCCAGCAGCACGTTGCTGGCGTTGTTGGTCAGGCGGATGCCCTCGCCCACCAGCTGCAAGATGGTGTTGTTGTAGAGGCCGTCGCCCGCGTTGGCGTCATGGCCGCCCTGGATGCGCACGCCCTGGTTGGTGTTGGCGTAGATGACGTTGTTGACGAGGCGGCTGTAGCCGGTGTCGATGACGCCCACCGAGTTGCTGTAGATGCGGTTGCCGTCCAGCAGGCCGTCATAGGCCTGCACGCCGGTGGTGTTGGCGTAGATGGCGTTGGCGCGCGCGGTGAGGCCGGAGGTGGCGTCGACGCCCAGCCCGTTGTGGTGGACGAGGTTGCCCTCGACCAGCAGGCTGCCGTAGTAGTTCTGGATGCCGATGCTGGCCTGGTTGTAGACCTCGTTGTCGCGGAACACGGCGCCGTTGCCGCCATAGCTGTACATGCCGACGCCGCCGTTGTCGTGGACCTTGTTGCCCTGGGCGACGTTGTTGCTGCCGTAGGAGAAGTTCAGGCCGCCGTTGACGTTGTTGCGGATGTCGTTGTCCTCGACGCGGTTGCCGGTGGCGCTGTCGACGTAGAGGCCGCGGTTGTTGTTGCGGATGACGTTGTCGGTGAGCAGGTTGCCGTCGTTGCCGGCGCCCAGCCACACGCCCTCCTGGGCGTTGCTGCCGATGTCGTTGCCGCGCAGCGTGTTGCGGTCGCTGTCGACGTTGCTGCCGAACACGACGCCGTAGGCGCCGCCGGTGATGTTCAGCCGCTCGAGGGTGACGTCGTCGGCGCCCTGGAAGTCGAAGGTGTAGGCGCCGGACCCGGTGTTGCCCCGGCTGATGGTGGCCACATGGCCCACGCCGCCGGGGCCGGTGATGCGCACGCCCGAGTCGCTGGCGGCCAGCGGCACATTGGTGTAGACGCGGTAGACGCCGCTGTCGACGTGGACGACGTCGCCCGGGTCGAGGTCGTAGGCCCGCAGCAGCGCCGCGAGGCTGGCCATGGGCCGGTCGGCGCTCTTGCCGCTGTTCAAGTTGTTGCCGACGGCGGTGCTGCGGTCGTCGCCGACGAGGCTGCCGTCGTTGACGAAGAACTCGCTGCCGCCGTTGGCGATCAGCAAGGGCTCGCGGGAGACGGCCTGCGCGGCCACGCTGCCGTCGCCGTGGCGCACGATGGCGCGGATCCGGGCGGTGTTGCCGTCGGTGGGCTGGTCGGGCGTCCAGCGGTAGTGGCCGTTGCCGAAGCGGTCCATCGTCAGGCCGGTGGCCAGCGTCTGCCAGCTGGCGCCATCGTCCAGGCTGGTCTGCAGGTCCACCGTGGCCTGCAGGTCGGCCACGGGCACGACGCGCAGGATCTCGATGCCGCTGATCTCGGCGCCCCAGCCGCTGGTCTTGGTGATCAGGTCGAGATTGATGCCCTGCCCGCCGCTGGCGACCACGTCGAACTGGCGCACCACGGCCTTGAAGTTCGCGCCGGCAGCGGCGCGGATGTCGAAGTCACTCTGCACGGTGTTGCCGTTCAGCCGGATGTCGAACTGGCGGCTGCCGGGCTGGGCGTAGACATAGCTCTCGGCGAAGTGCAGCCGGACGACGTATTGCCCGTCGGCCACCGGCAGCGCCCAGCTCAGGCCCTGGCCGACCGTGCCGTTGGCATAGGCGTTGGTCTGGTAGACGGCGGCCGGCGCGCCGTCGGTGACGCCGCTCAGGTCCACCGGCTCGCTGAAGCCGGTGGCGCTGTAGCCCTGGGTCTGGTGCTCGTTGCGCTGCCAGTAGCCCAGCAGCCCGTCGCCCACCGGGCCGGCGTTGCCGGCGTTGATCAGCAGCGCCTGCTCGGTGGCGGTGATGCCGGCGGTGTGCCAGCCGATGTCCACGGCGGTGCCCACTTCCAGCTTGGCATGGCCGTGCGGCCCGGTGAGCTGCACCGTGGGCACCGGGGTGGCCGTGGCCTGCGCGGTGTTGCCGTAGGCGCCCATGTCGATGCGGCCGCCGTTGTCGACCGGCTCGCGCACATGGCTGAAGGACGGGTCGCCGGCATCGACGCCGGCGGCGCCGACGGGCAGGCGGAAGTCGTCATCGCGGCCGGCATCGCCCTGCACGCGCTGCAGGCGGATGGCGTCGGCCGTGAACTTGCCGTAGGCGCCCTTGTCGCTGACGCGCACGCTCAGCGTGTCGCCGGTGACGACGACGGTGGCGATCGCGCGCCACTTGGCGCCGTCGGCCGTGAAGTCGTTGGGCGCACTGTTCTGGCCGGTGCGCTGGTAGGCGATCAGATGGTCCGGATCGACCAGGCCGTCGTAGAGCTCATACGGCGTGTTGCCGGCATAGCCGCCGTTGGCGTTGTGGGCCCAGGTGGCGGCGATCTGGTAGGTGCCGGGGGCCAGGTCGGTGAAGGTGTAGGTGGCGTGGTTGGCGCCGCTGCCGTAGAGGTTGCCGCCGGCCTCGCGGCGGTCATCGCCATAGCCCGGCGTGTTCGCGGTAACGGTGGTGAAGCTGCCGGCGAAGCTGACGCCGATGTCGCCGTCGTCCAGGATGACGGCCGCGCCGAGGGGGGCGGTGGACCAGCCGGACACGCCGTCCGCGCCGTCCGCGTCGCGGAACTGCACGGGCGAGACCTGGCTGTGCAGGTCGTTGCCGGTCTCGAAGCGCCAGGTCAGCAGGTTGCCGAAGCTGGCGTCTTCCCAGGTGATGCCGACGAAGGCGGCGGAGTCGCTGCCGCCGAACACGTTGTAGTCGCTGTCGAAGCCGCGTTCGGCGCTGGCCGGCACGACGATGGCGGTGGCGTCGGTCAGGTCGAAGATGTTGTTGCGCAGGCGGACGTTGGCGGCGTTGGCCTCCACGTCGATGGCGCGGCCGCCGCTCTGGCGGATGGTGTTGTTGTAGAGGCCATTGCGGTCGTCGCCGCTGCGGTTGCCGCCGATGCGAACGGCCATGGCGTTGTCCCAGAAGACGTTGTTGCGGACCATGTCGGAGCCGCCGTCGCGCAGGCCCAGCGTGTTGCCGTAGACGCGGTTCTCCCAGATCGTGCTGTTGGACAGGTCCATGCCGGTGGTGTTGGCGTAGACGTGGTTGCCCAGCACCTCGGCGCCACTGCCGGCGATGCCGGTGGTGTTCTGGCGCAGCACGTTGTGCTCGCCGCGCGCGCCGAGGAGCGACAGGCCGGTGCCGGAGCGCCAGACTTCGTTGCCGCGGGCCACGCCCTCGTAGTAGAGCTGGATGCCGGTGCCGACGTCGTGCACGCGGTTGCCGGCGACGACGGGCGCGTCGTCGGCCTCGTCGCCGGAGGCAAGGCCATGGATACCGGTGCCCTGGTTGAACACCTCGTTGCCGGTGATGAGCAGGCGGGTGGTGTAGGCCGCGTTGATGCCGGTGCCGCCGTTGTCGTGCACGGTGTTGCCGACGACCAGGCCGTCGTCGACGTTGGCGCCCAGCGAGATGCCGCCGCCGCTGTTGCCGGTGACCTCCAGGTTCTTCAGCACGTAGCGGTGCGACCCGCTGTTGTCGCCGATGACGGCGCCCCACTGGCCGCCGCTCAGCGTCAGGCTCTCCAGCGTCACGTCGGTGGCGCCGGAGAGCAATACGGCGACCTGGTTGCCGTTGGTGTTGCCGCGGTTGAGTTCGCTGACGGCGTGCAGCGCGCCGACGATGCGCACGCCGGAGTCCCTGGCGCCCAGCGTGATGTTGGTGATGAGGTCGTAGCGGCCGCTGTCGACGTAGATGGTGTCGCCGGGGCCGACGTCGTAGGCGCGCAGCAGCGCCGACAGGCTGGCCATCGGGTGCGCGGCGTCCTTGCCGCTGTTGGCGTTGTCGCCGGTGGCGGTGGTGTATTCGTCGCCGCTCAGCGAGCCGTCGTTGACGTAGTAGACCTTGCCGCCGTTGGCGATCAGGAAGGCTTCGTCGGAGGTGTCGCTGGCCGCGACCGCGCCGTCGCCGTACACGGCGATGGCGCGGATGAGCGCGGTGTTGCCGGCGGTGGCGAACTCCGGCGTCCAGCGGGTGCTGCCGTTGCCGAAGCGGTCCATGGCCAGGCCGCTGGCGATGGTCGTCCACGACAGGCCGTTGTCCAGGCTGGCCTGGAGGTCGACCCTGGCGTCCGCATCGCCGGCCGGCACGACGCGCTGCACCTCGATGCCGCTGATCTCGGCGCCCCAGCCGTTGGTCTTGGTGACCAGGTCGACGGCGATGCCCTGCCCGCCGCTGGCGGACACTGTGAACTCGCGCACCACGGCCTTGAAGTTCGCGCCCGCGGCGGCGCGGATGTCGAAGTCGCTCTGCACGGTGTCGCCGTTGAGCCGGATGTCGAACTGGCGGCTGCCGGGCTGGGCGTAGACATAGCTCTCGGCGAAATGCAGCCGGACGACGTAGTCGCCGTCGGCCACGGGCAGCGCCCAGCTCAGGCCCTGGCCAACCGTGCCGTTGGCATAGGCGTTGGTCTGGTAGACGCTGGCCGGCGCGCCGTCGGTGACGCCGCTCAGGTCCACCGGCTCGCTGAAGCCGGTGGCGCCGTAGCCCTGGGTCTGGTAGCCGTTGCGCTGCCAGTTGCCCAGCGCGCCGCCCGCCACGGGGCCGGCGTTGCCGGCGTTGATCGCGAGCACCGGTTCGGTGGGCAGCAGGCCGGCGGTGTGCCACTCGACGGTGACCGGCGTGCCGACGGTGAGCTTGGCGTAGCCGGCCGGGCCGGTGACCTGGATCAGCGGCGCGGGGCTCTGGGTGGCGTGCCCGGTGTTGCCATAGGCGCCCTGGTCGATGCGGGCGCCGTTGTTCAGCGGCTCGACGTTGTAGGGCGAGGTCGGGTCGCCCGCGTCCACACCGGCGGAGCCGGCCTGCAGGCGGAAATCGTCATCGGCGCCGTGGTCGCCGGTGATGCGCTGCACGCGGATGGCATCGGCCACGATCTTGCCGTAGGCGCCGGCATCGCTGACGCGCACGGTGAGCGTGTCGCCGGTGATGACGACGATGGCCAGATCGCGCCAGTTGGCGGCATCGGCGGCGTAGTCGCCCGGCAGCACGTTCTGCGTGGTGCGCATGTTGCGCACGAGGTTGCCGGCCGAGGCCGCGCCGTCATAGAAGGCATACAGCGTGTTGCCGCTGTTGCCCGAGGTGCTGGCCCAGCTGCCGGCGACGACGTAGGTGCCGGCCTGCAGGCCGGTGAAGGTGTAGGTGGCCTGGTTGCTGCCGGTGCCGTACTGGTTGCCGTTGGCCTCGCGGCGGCTGCCGCCGAAGCCGGGGTTGGCGGTGTTGACCGTGGTCCAGCTGCCGGAGAAGGCCACGCCGGCATCGCCGTCGTCCAGGATGCGCGCGGCGCCGAGGGGCGACTTGTCCCAGCCGGAGATGTCGTCGGCGCCGTCGGCATCGACGTAGCTGGGCGTGGCGACGCGGCTGTGCACGTCGAAGCCGGTTTCGTAGACCCAGTCCGGGCGGCTTGCGAAGTCGCGGCCTTCCCAGCGGGCCAGCAGCGTGCCAGCCTGCTGCGAGAACAGGTTGTAGTCGCTGACGAAGCCGCTCTCGCTGTTGGGGCTGACGGAAACGCCGAGCGCGCCCGAGCGCAGGTCCAGGATGTTGTTGACGAGGCGGGCGTTGTAGGCGTTGTCCACCAGCACGGCGGTGCCGCCGGTCTGCACGATGGTGTTGTTCACCAAGCCGTGCAGCTCGGTGCCGCTGAAGCCGCCGCTGATGCGCACGCCGCTGGTGTTGTCCCAGATCGCGTTGTTGCTCAGCAGCGTGTTGCTGCCGAGGTAGACGCCCAGCGTGTTGCCGTAGACGCGGTTGTCCGTGGCGGCGATGCTGCTGAGGCTCAGGCCCGTGGTGTTGGCATAAGCCGTGTTGCCGGTGAACAGCACCACGCCGCCGGCGTCGATGCCGGTGGCGTGGCCCCACACGACGTTGCCGCTGACCTCCTGGCTGCTGTAGGCGCCGATGCCGGTGCCGGCCGCCCAGACGACGTTGTTGCGGACCCAGCCTTCGTAGTACTGCTGGATGCCGGTGCCCGAGATGTCGTGAACCTGGTTGCCGGCGATGGTCGTGCCATCGCCCGGCTCGTCGCCCGACGAGTAGGCGTAGATGCCGGTGGACTGGTTGTAGACCTCGTTGCCGCTGATGAGCAGGCGGGTGGCGTACTGGCCCTGGATGCCGATGCCGCCGTTGTCATGCACGACATTGCCCAGCACCCGGCCGTCATCGACGTTCTGGCCGAGGTAGACGCCGCCCGCCGTGTTGCCGGTGACGTCGCTGTTGCTCAGCACGAAGCGGTGCGCGCCGGCGTTGTCGCTGACGACGAAGCCCCACTGGCCGCCGGTCAGCGTCACGCGGTCCAGCGTCACGTCGGTGGCGCCCGTGCCGAGCACGAAGGCGTACTGGCCGCTGTTGGTGTTGCCGCGGTTCAGCACCGAGGCATGGCTGGCGGCGCCGCGGATGATGACGCCGCTGTCCTGCGCATCCACCAGCAGGTTGGTGGCGAGGTTGTAGACGCCGGTATCGACGAGGATCAGGTCGCCCGGCTTGAAGTCGTAGGCGTTCAGCAGCGCCTGCAGCGACGCCTTGGGGCGGTCGGCGCTGCGGCCGTCGTTGGCGTCGTTGCCGACCGCGGTCGTGTACTCGTCGCCGGCGAGCGAGCCGTCGTTGACGTAGAAGGTGGTGACGGTGGAGGCGAGGTTGAAGCTCGCGTCCGACGTGTCCTTCACGGCCGGCTGCAGCACGGCGCTGACGCGCAGCGTGTAGCTGCCGCCCGGAAACTGGCCGGCGCCCGGCGTCCAGTCGTAGGCGCCGTCGTTGGCCTCGTCGGTCGCGACCGGCAGCCAGTGGCTGCCGTCCAGGCTGATGTCGAGGTTGACGTTGCCGGCGAAACCGTCGGAACGCCAGCGCACGGCGAAGGTCTCGCCTTCGGCCACGGTCTCGCCGCCGTTGGGCGTCATCACGCGGACGTAGACGGCCGGGCTCAGCGAGGCGTAGCGGGTGTTGCCGTCCGAACCGATGTTGACGTAGCCACCGCGGGGCGTGGGCTCGTTGTCGAACGGCTGGTCATGCGC
Source organism: Roseateles sp. (assembly GCF_047654785.1). Taxonomy (GTDB): domain Bacteria; phylum Pseudomonadota; class Gammaproteobacteria; order Burkholderiales; family Burkholderiaceae_C; genus Pelomonas. Next base: position 1,332,674 of record NZ_JASGKQ010000003.1, on the reverse strand, counting down.
GCCGCGGTCGATGCCGGGGCTGTCCTGTTCGTCTTCCACCAGCGTGCCGCCCAGCAGCGTGGGCAGGCCATCGGCGCCCAGCACGGGTGCCAGCGAGGCGCCATGGAAGCTGCCCTGCGTGCTCTTCAGGTGGAAGTCGTCGTCGCGGCCGTCGCTGTCCGCGCCGGCATCGCCCAGGTGGCCGTCGCCGCCGTCGATGTCGACGAACAGCGGGTCGGCGGCCTGGCTGTCCAGGTCCTGGAAGTTGGCCTGCCGCCAGGCGGTGATCGAGCTGCGCTGCGTGGCCTGCCAGATGCCCACGGCGCCCTGGAAGAGGTTGTAGTTGGACGTGAAGCCGTTCTGCGAGTTGGCGTCGACGCTCAACGCCACGCCGCCGGTGCCGGCCCACAGGATGTTGTCGAGGAACCGGGCGTTGCCGGCCGAGCCGTACAGCTGCACGGCGTCGCCGACGGTCTGGTAGACCGTGTTGCCGATGAACTGCGGGCTGCTGCCGTTGAGCTTCACGCCGGCCGACGCGTTCGCGTAGATCAGGTTGCTGCGCAGCACGCTGTTGCCCTGGCTGTAGGCGCCGAGCAGGTTGCTGTAGACGGTGTTGCCGGTGGCGCTGGCGTTGCTGAGCCACAGGCCCGTGCCGTAGTCGTAGCCGGCACCGGGGTTGTTGTCGTAGATGCGGTTGTCGGTGACGACGCCGCCGTTCATGGACAGGCCGTTGGCGTTGCCGTGCACGACGTTCTGGCGGGCCTCGCCGCCGGTCATGCCGATGCCCCAACGGCCGTTGCCGAGGTTGCCGGCGGCCACGTTGCCCTGCACCAGCGCATTGCCGGACACCTGGGCGCCGCCGTTGCCATTGTCCAGGAAGCGGTTGCCCAGGCCCGAGCCGATCGCGCCGCCGACCAGCGCCTGCGCGCCGCCGCCGACCAGGTAGGTCAAGCCGGCGCCGGTGTTGCCCTGGAACAGGTTGGCCTGCACACGGGTGGCCGGCGTGTAGTACAGGTAGGCCCCGTTGCCGACGTTGTCGGTGAGCTGCGAGCGGGTCAGGAAGCCGAGCGAGCCTTCGGCGTACAGGCCGCCATGGCCGCGGTTGCGGCTGGCGGTGAGCTCGTCGATGCCGCCCAACGTGCCGCTGACGGCCAGGCCGGTCAGGCCGTTGTCGTGGACGTTCAGGCCGGTCCAGGTGGCCAGCGGCGCGTTCACCTGCGCCGCGTAGAGGCCCTCGTTCACATGGCCGTAGGCCTCGATGTGGTCCAGGTCCACCGCGTCCGCGCCGCCGGTGAGCAGCAGGCCACGGCTGGCGTCGCGCAGCACCAGGTGGCTGAGGGTGACGAAGTCGGTGTCCGACAGGTCCAGCAGCGCCCACTGGCGTTCATTGGGCACGATGGGGAACAGCGTGGCGCTGTGGCCGGCCTGCGTCGGGCCGGTCAGCGTGAAGCCCTCGTCGATGCCGAAGCCACGCGAGGCGGTGCCCGACAGCGTCAGGGATTCGAGCAGGGCGTAGTCGCCGCTGTCCACGTACAGCGTGGCGCCGGCCTGCAGGTCGTAGGCGCGGAACAGGTTGGTGAGGTTGGGCTTGGCCGAGCCGGCGCTCTTGCCGGTGTTGCGGTTGTCGCCGGCTGCGGTGGTGTACTCGTCGCCGGCGGTGGCCCGGTCGTTGACGTAGTAGGTCAGCCCGTCCTCGGGCACCGTGAAGGGCTCCTGGCTGCGGTCCAGCACGGCCGGGTTGCCGACCAGGCTGACCTGGATGCGCAGGCCGTGGGTGCCGAAGTCGATGCCGCTGTTGCCCGGGATCCAGGTGAACTGGCCGGAGTCCGGCGTGGCCGGCACGACGTTGGCCAGCCACTGCGGGCCGTCGGCCGTGTCCCGGTAGACGTCGATGCGCACCGGCGAGTCGTCGGTGTTGCCGAAGGTCTCCCAGGTGATGTTGAGCGGCTTGAACTTCTCCCAGTCGACGTAGAAGTCCGGCGAGCGCAGGTTGATGCGCGGCGCGGCGCCGGTGGCGAGAGGCAGGTCGGTCGCGGCCTGGCCGTAGGCGCCGATGTCGCTGCCCTGGCTCTCGCTGACCTTGTAGAGGAAGGCCTGGTCGAAGTAGCCGTCGGCGTTGCCGCCGGCGAGGCGGTTGGTGCGGAAGACGAATTCCACCGAGCGCGTGCCGAACGGCAGGTCGGCGCGCTGGCCCACCAGCTCCCAGCGGTTGGTGCTGCCGCCGGCCTTGGCCACGGCGGTGGCGATGACGTCGCCGCCCGCGTTGCGGAAGATCAGCTGCACCTCGCCGCTGTCCACCGGGCTTTCCGCGGCCATGCGGATGCGGCCGCCGAACAGCAGCTCGAAGTCCTGGCTGTCCGCCTGCGCGGCGGTGAGGCCCAGTTGCGCCAGCGTGAAGGTCTGGCGCGCAAAGCCGCCGGCCACGCCGCCGGCGAAGAAGAAGTTGCTGCCTTCGTAGGCCCGCGGCGCGCTGCCGTTGGGCGTGGCGACGGCCTGCGAGCCGGTGTTGACCTCCCAGCCGGCGGTGCCGCTTTCGAAGCCGGGGTTGGCGATCAGGTTGATGTCGGCCGGGTCGCGGCCGTTGTCCACCAGCGCGTTGCCCATGTCGATGCCGGGCGAGCTGAAGCGCTGGCCGGCCACCGGATAGCGCAGGCGGAAGTCGTTACCGAGGATGCTGACGAACTCCGGCCGGGCCCAGGTCGGGTTGACGACCGTGGCGCCGATGGAGTGCAGGTCGAACTTGGCGATGTCGGCCTGCCAGTCGAGGATGTCGGTGAAGTCCCGGGTCCAGAAGCCCAGCTTGCCGGCGCCCGACGTGAACAGGTTGTTGTAGTCGGAATGGACACCGTAGCGGCTGTCGTTGGCCACATACAGGTCGTAGCCGCCCATGGCCCACATCAGGTTGTTCTGCACCTCGACTTCGGTGCTCCCGCCTTCGCTGCGCAGGTTGTCGCCCGTGAGGGCGTAGAAGGTGTTGTTGAACACCCGCACGTCGTTCTTGCCGGTGATCTGCACGCCCACCAGCGTGTTGCGGTAGAACAGGTTGTGCAGGATGCGCTGCTCGCTGCTGGCGTTGATGGCCGTCTGGTTGGCCGAGAAGCGGTTGAACTGGATCGTGCCGCTGAAGGCATCGACGCCAGTGACATTGGCCTCGATCAGGTTGGCGTGTTCCAGCGTGGCGCCGCCCAGCTGGCCGGTGCCGGTGACGCCCACCGTGTTGGCACGCACCACCTGGCCCTGCATCGGCGCGCCGCCCAGCAGCTGCACGCCGGTGGCATGGGCCTCGAAGGTGTTCGGGCGGTCCACGGACGCCCCCACCCAGCCCAGCGCCGCGGCGCCGGCCAGGCTGCTGCGCAGGCCGACGGTGGCGCCGGTGACCAGGTTGCCCGCGAGCTGGTTGCCCGCCGCGTAGTTGACGCCCAGGGCGCCGCCCTGCACGCGGTTGTTCTCGAGCAGGCCGTCGAAGCTGGCCAGCAGGTCCAGGCCGGTGCCGGTGCCGCCGGCCAGCCAGGTGTTGCCCGCGATGCGGCCGCTGGCGGTGGCGCCGGCGGCGATGCGCAGCGCGGCCGTGGAGCCGGTGACGGTGTTGTCGCGGATCTGCACGCCGGTGGCGCTGTCCAGCAGCAGGCCCACGGCCGAGGCGATGGTGTTGAAGCGCAGGCTGGCGTCGGCCACGCCCGCGGCGATGCTGACGCCGCCGCTGAAGGTGTTGCCGGACAGCCGGGCGCCCTGCCCTGCGGCCAGGCTCACGAGGCCGGCAACGCGGCTGTCGCTGACGCCCGCGCCGTCGGCGGCGAGGGTCAAGGTGGACTGCAGGTCCAGTTTCAGCAGCGTGACGTGGGCGCCGTTGACCACGACGGCCCCGGTGATGCTGCTGCCCGGTGCGCCCCAGATCGTGACGCCGGCATCCGCCGCCGACACCGTGAAGCCGCCCTGGCTGCCCTCGACGACGATGACGTCGCCCGCACCCAGCGCCTGGCTGTCGAGGATGTCCTGCACCGTGCCGCTGGCGGTGGCCGTGAACACGCGGCCGGCCGGCGCGGCGTCGGCGCGCACCAGGATCTCGGGCGAGCCCGCTGGCGCGGCGGCGCCCGCGCTGGCGTCCTGCCAGGCCAGCACGGCGCGGCCGCCGCCGTCCACGGCGAGCGCGAGCTGCTGCGGCTCGCCGCCCGTCGGGCTGATGCCGCTGCCGGCGCCGATGCCGCTGGCCTGGCCGGGCAGCGCCTCCTCGAAGTGCTGCGTCGCGGCGTTCCACTGGCGCTCGTACAGGCTGCTGGCCGCGTCGAGCAGCGGGGTGTCGGCCCACACCAGGCGCAGCGAACTGCCGCCCGCCGCCAGTTGCGGCAGGCCGGGGCGGCTTTGATCCCTGATGACGTCGCGCACGGTGACGCCGCCGCTGCCGAGCTGCGCGGTGAGCACCGTGGCGCCCTGGTCGGCCCAGGCCTGCCAGGCGATGAACAGGCTGCCGCCGAAATAGGCGACGCTGGGCTGCGCGTGATGGGTGGTGTCCAACCCCAGCGCCGCCTTCACGGCGGCGCCGCCGCTGACGCCGCCGCTGTCCGATCCGGCCAGGCCCGCCCAGCTTCCCGCGGCGGCCGAGCCGCCCGGCGTGAACTCGGTGACGTAGACCTGGCGCAGCGCGCTGCCTGGCTGCACCGCCGAGTAGGCGATGGCGACCTTGCCGCCGCTGGCGGCGAGGCTGAAGTCGCGCAGCTCGGTGCCCAGCGCCAGGCCGGCGGCGGGCTGCGTGCCCAGCGTGACCCAGGCGCCGCCGGTGTAGATCTTGGCGAACAGGCGCACGTCGCCCGTCGCGTCGTCGCTGAACACCAGCACCGGGCCGCTGGCGGTGTTGACCAGCCCGGCCCGCACGGCGTGGCCGGTCGCGCTGGCCGTGCCGAGGCTCGCCCAGGCGCTGCCGTTCCAGCGCTTGACGACGATGTCGCGGCTGCCGTCGGCCAGCGTCTCCGTCCAGGCGACCACCGGCGCGCCGCTGCCGTCGACCGTGATGGCCGGCCGGGTGGACGACGCGGCGCTGGCGGACACGCCGCCCTGCGACGCGCTGCCGCCCAGCGCGACCCACTGGCTGCCGTCGTGCCTGGCGACGTAGATCTCGAAATTGCCGTTGCGGCTGTCGCTCCAGGCGACGTAGCGCTCGCCGCCGGGGCCGGTGGCCACGGCGGGTTCCTGTGACAGGCCCGGGTCGCCGGCCAGGCCGCGCAGCGCGGCGGTGTCGGCGGCGCTGCCGTTCAGGTCGGCCCAGCGGCCGCGGCTGACGACGCCGTCGGGCAGCTGGCCGGCGGCGCGCGGGCTGCTGCCGTCCACCGGCACGGCGGCCGGCGCCGGTGTCGCGGTGACGGCGCCATCGAAGGCGGCGTCGTCGCCGCCCCCGCCGAAGTCGATGTGGTTGGTGCTGCCGCCGCCGGCCTCGGCCACGGCCATGCCGGCCGCCCCCTGGATCAGGTCGTCGCCGCCTTCGCCGTACAGCAGGTCGTTGCCGCCCTGGCCGTAGAGCTGGTCGCGGCCCGAACCGGCCTCGTTGCCGTTGCTGCCGAAGTCGCCGTAGAGGTGGTCGGCCGCATCGTCGTCGCCCGCGCCGCCGATGGCGTGGCCATAGAGCTTGTCGTTGCCGGCGCCGCCCAACAGCAGGTCGGCGCCTGCGCCGCCTTCCAGCGTGTCGTCGCCGGCGCCGCCTTCCAGGATGTCGTTGCCGCTGCCGCCGTCGAGGCGGTCGTTGCCGGCCAGGCCTTGCAGGCGGTCTTCGCCCGCGCCGCCCAGCAGCGTGTCGTCGCCGTCGTCGGCGCCGATGAGGATGTCGTCGCCGTCGCCGCCGTCGATGAGGCCGCCCTGGCCGTAGCCCTGGACCAGCTCGTCGTCGCCGGCCTCGCCGTAGAGGCGGTCGGCGCCGAAGCCGCCGTCGATGAGGTCGTCGCCGCCATTGCCGTGCAGTTCGTCGTCGCCCTGCTCACCGTAGAGGCGGTCGGTGGCGTGGTCGTCGTCGGGCTGGCCGTCGATGTCGGGGGGCGCGTGGCCGTAGATCCGGTCGTCGCCGCGGCCGCCGTACAGCGTGTCCTTGCCGGCGCCGCCGTAGACCGTGTCATGGCCATCGCCGCCGTCGACGAAGTCATCCCCCGCACCGGCATCGACGGCATCATCGCCGCCCAGCGCCCAGATCTGGTCGTCGCCGTCGCCACCGTCAATGAGGTCGCCGGTCCGGCCGCCGTCGTCGCTGCCGAAGATGCGGTCGTTGCCCGCGCCGCCCGCGAGGGTGCCGCCGGCGCCCGGGCCGGCGACGATGAGGTCGTCACCCGCACCGCCGTCGATGTCGTCCACGCCGTCGCCGCCGTACAGGTCGTCGTCGCCGGCGCCGCCGATCAGGGTGTCGTCGCCGCCGCGGCCGTGGACCGTCCAGCCTTGCGACTGGGCGGACAGGTCCAGCAGGTCGCCCTGTTCGCCACCCACCAGTTCGGGGCGGCTGCCCGTGACGCTGCCGCCGATCCGCGCGCTGCCGCCTTCGGCGTCGGCGCTGTGGTGGTCGACCGCGAAGAACAGGCGTTCGCCCGCGGTGACGCTGCCCTGGATGAGGAGGTCGTCACCGGCACTGAGCGTCACGCTCTGGCCGGCCTGCACGCTGCGGCCCTCGCCGATGACGATGTGCTCGCCGCCAGCGGCGCTGTCGCGCGACGTGAGCCGCACATGGCCCGCACTGCTGACGATGGCCCCCACGTAGAGCGCCTGCGCCACTTCCGTCAGCTGCACCCCGGTGTCGCCACGGGCGTTGACGAAGCCGCCCGACGCGCTGAAGCGGCTGTCGATCTCGATGTCGTCGTAATAGCCGCCGATGCTGCCGCTGACGGCCAGCGTGAGGCTGTTGCCTTCGATGTCGGCGGCGAGGTCGGAAAAGTCATCCAGCAGGTCGCCGCCCAGCACGGTCAGCTCGACGTCGGCGCCGGTCGAGCGCACGCGGTCGAGGTTGAGGTCGCCCGCGACCTCGGCCAGGTAGATGGACCCGTCGGCCAGCGCCCAGACATTGCCGTGGCCGGGACGCGAGGAGTCGATCTCCAGCGCGTTGCCGTCGCTGCCGATGCCGGCGCCGCCTGCCGTGAGGCGCAGCTCGATGCCCAGCACGTCGGCATCGGCGTCGCTGCCGATCTCCTGGATGCCGCCGCTGGCCGCGGAGATGGCGACGTCGTTGCTGGCCGCCTCGACGCGCGCCAGCAGCACGCTGCCGCCGGTGGACGTGAGGCTGACGGCGCCGCCCTGCGCCAGCACCAGGCGGGGCAGCGTGATGTCGCCGCCGGCCAGCATCGTGATGCGGTCGCCCGCGGTGACGAGGTGGTCCGGGTACAGGCCGGTGCGCGTGCCGGCCTGGCCGCCGGTCACGGCGGAGATGCTGCCCTGCGTGGCGGTGATGCTCACGTCGCCGCCGGCCACCACGTGGTCGACCTGCACCGAGCCGCGGGCGCTGGTGATGGACAGGTCGCCCGCCTGCGCCCACAGCGACGCGGGCGCGAGCACCTGCTGGCCGGCCTGGATGCCGACGTTGGTGCCGCCCTGCACGATGCGCGGCAGCGTGATGTCGCGGCCCGCGGTCAGCTGGGCGCTGCCGCCCGCGGTCAGCAGGTTGTCGGTGTACAGCGCGATCCAGGTGTGGGCATAGCTGGCCAGCAGGTGGGTGATGTCCAGCGCGGCGGTGACGGTCGCGTTGCCGCCGGCGATCAGGTGGTCGGCGGCGACGGAGTGGTTCAGGCTCTGCACCGTCAGGTCGCCGGCGCCGGCCTGCACGGTGCTGGGCAGCGTGATGTCGCCGTTGGTGCGGACGGTGGCGCTGGCGCCGGCCGTCCAGGTGTTGCGCTGGAACAGGTCCATGCGCTGGGCCGGCGTCTGCGCGGCGACGCTGAGGTCGGTGGCCGTCTGCAGCTGGCCCAGGCTGGTGGTGGAGGCGATGGCGCCGTCGCCGGTGCCGAAGTAGCCGATCGGGAAATCGACGATCGCGGCACCCGCCTGGTCGGGGCGGAAGTGGCGGACCCAGCTCGTGGTGCCGAGGTCGGCGCCGCTGGACGAGCGGAAGATCTGCACGTCCACCTGGTAGGTGGGCGGCAGCGCCGTCACGGTGACCTGGCGCCTGGCCTCGCGCAGCAGCAGGTCCAGCCTGGCGCCGGCGCTGAGGTCGCCCAGGCTCAGCTTGAAGTCGCCCACGTCCGGGTCGCGCAGCAGGCCGCGCACGGCCAGCCAGCTGTCGGCGCCCGAGGCGCTGGTCAGGAATGCGGCCTTGCCGGGGCTTTGCACCAGTTCCAGGTTCAGGCGCGCGCTGGCGCTGCCGATGGCGCCGCCGGCGTTCAGCGTGGCGACCTGGGTGCGGACGATGGCGTTGGGGTCGAGGCTGACGATGTCGCCGCTGACCGTGGCGATCAGCGAGCTGCCCAGCGGGTTGTCGATCAGGCCGTTGAGCTGGATGTCGGGCTGGCCGGTCGCGTGGGTGTTGCGGATCAGCAGCTCGGTGGCGCCGTAGCTGTTGCGGATGCCGAACTCGAACGGCGTGGCATCGGTGCGCGCGCCGCTGATGTTCTCGGCCACCAGCGTCACCTCGGGCACGGCCGTGGTGTTGACCGGCGCGATGTCGTTGATGCGCAGGTCCTTGCTGGAGTTGTTGGTCAGCGTGATCCGGTTGAAGGTGTGGATGAAGGTGAACGTGGACTGCGTGCCGCTGATGGTGCCGGCCTCCAGGCCGCCGGCGTCCTTCTTGTTGGCCGGCACATCGACCGACTGGGCCTCGAAGCGCGCGCGGCCGATGTCGTCGTTGACCACGTCGTTGACGATGATGGCCGTGGGCGTGCTGCTGTAGCTGAGGTTCTGCGCCGTCACCACGTTGCCCGCCGCGTCCACGACCAGCACCGGGTTCGGGCCGGAGGCCAGGCGCGCGTCGGCGTTGAAGTCGATGTGCTGGCCGTAGGTGTGCGGCGTGCCCACGTCCACGCTGCCGCCGTCCGCCCAGGCGCCGTCCTGCACGTAGCGGAAGCGGGTGCTGTAGCTGCCGAAGGCGGCGCGCACGTCCAGCGCATAGGTCTCGAAGTTCGCGCCGGCCTCGGCGTTGACCCGCGTGTTCAGGCGCTGTTCGATCTTCAGGTCCACGTCGGTGTCGCCACCGGCCGCGTCGGCCTCGCCTTCCGAGTAGGCATAGGCGTCCAGGCCGCCGTGGAATGCCGTGACGTCGATGGTCTCCAGCGCGCTGACCAGTGCGCCGCCATACACATTGACCACCGCGTCCGAGAACATGCGCGAGTAGGCGTGCGAATCGGGGTTGGCCCCGGCCGCGGCCGAGTAGGCGTCGGCGGTGACGCGGCTCTTGGCGTGCGTCATCGCCGCGTCGAGCGCGATGTTGTCGCCGGCCACGACCCGGGCGTCGTGGCCGATGTTGACGGCGGTCTGCTGCGCATCGCCGCTGTCGCCGACGCGCCAGTACATGTCGGCGTCCGAGCCCGCCCCCAGGCCGCCGCTGGAGGCCTTGCCGTAGACGTCGCCCTCGAAGCGCGACTCGGCCTTGATGGCGACGTCGCGCGCGGCGTCGATGCTCGCGCCGGCGCCGACGCCGGACGTGGTGTCGTGGTCGAGCTGCACGCCGCCGCTCACGTCGGAGGTGTTGACGAAGCCACCGCCCTTGGAGTTGGCGTCGATGGTGCCGTTCTGCGTGCTCTTGGACAGCAGGCTGACCGAGCCGCCGGACCGGAGCTGCGCGCCCGCGCCGGCCGCGGCCTGCACGGTCTGGGTGGCATTGACGAAGGCCTCCGAATTGCCCACGGCGATGAAGGCGCCGCCGCTGGAGCCGGCCGTGGCCGCGCCGTTGGCGGCGGAGAAGGCGTCGAGCATGATGTCGCCGCCGGCCTGCACCACCGCGTTGTCGCCCACCAGCGCGCGCACGTCGGCCACCAGGTCGACATGCGACTCGGACCCCTTCTCGCCGAAGATCAGCGCGCCAGCCGAGCCCACGGTCTTGCCGCTGGACACGCCGTTGTCGGCCACGCTGCTGACCAGTTGCAGCGCCCCGCCCGCCCCCAGCAGCTGGTGGCCGGCGCCGGAGCCGGCGCTGGTGAGGTCGACCTCGAGCTGGTGCTGGCCGGTGCTGCTGGCGCCGGAGATCTCCAGGCCTTCGACGCCGAGGGTGTGCTTGCCGCCGCCCGCGCCGAGGTCGATGGCCGGCCCGCCCGCGGTCGCGGCGAGCTGGACGGTGTTGGCGTCGATGACCCTGACGTAGTAGGTGGTGCCGCCGCTCAGGCCCGGCAGCGCCGCCGTGCCCACGCGCGTCAGCACATGCCCGCTGGCCTGCGATTCGGCGGTGTTGCTGATGTCGATGGCCGTGCCGCTGCTGGCATCGCCCGCGCTGGCGGCGAGCTTGATGTGGTTGTCGTCGACGCGGATGACGTAGTAGGTGCCGTCGGCGGCCAGGCCGGTGATGGCCGCCGGCGGCAGGCCGTCGCCCGGGTTGAGGTCGCGCAGCGTGTACTTCACCGCCTCGCCGGTGCCGAAGCCATGGCCGTTGAGGGTGATGAGGTCGGCGCCGGCGCCCTCGACCGCCGCCCCTTCGAACTGCTCGGCGCCCGCCGTCCGGTAGGTGACGGCCTGGCCGTTGGCGAAGCCGTGGCCGGCGACCGTGATGCGGTCGGCCGCGGCGTCCACCGCGCCGCTGAGGAAGCTGCGCGGCGCCGACGTGGCACCGGCAGCGGTGGCGGCGAGCTTGATGGTCTGCGCGTCGATGACGCGCACGAAATAGGCCTGGCCGTCGACCAGCCCGCTCAGCGCCGGGTTGCCGGCGCTGTGGTAGATCACGCGCTGGCCGTCGCGGAAGCCGTGCTCGACGTCGAATCTGATTTCGTCCCTGGCCGCATCGACCGTCGTGGACTTGAACACCGAGCCCAGCTTGACGCTGATGGGCGAGGTGACGATGACCTGGTAGTTGCGCCCGTCGCCCAGGCCGCCGACCGGCGTGTTGCCGTCCAGGCCGATGCTGTAGGTGACCGTGTCGCCCGTGGTCAGGCCGTGCTCGCCGTTCAGCGTGATGGTGTTGGTGCCGACGCCGACGCCGCCGGCCCCGAAGGTGGTGTCGCCGCTGCTGACGGTCCGGCCCTGGTCGGCCTTGAGCTGCACGCTGCCGCCGGCCTTCACGGCGGCGCCGCCGAGGATCTCGGCGCGCACCGTGGGGCCGACGTTGATGTCGGCCTTGGAGATGCTGGCGGTGCCCGCGCCGGCGAACGACGAGCCGTCGGCCACGCCGTCGCCCTCGGCATTGCCGTGCGCGCGCAGCGCCACGTTGCCGCCCACGTCGACGGCCGCGCCGCCGCCGAGTTCGGCGGTGATGGTGGGGTTGACGTTGACGACCGGCGCCGAGCCGTTGCCCGACACCAGCAGGCCGCCGGTGGCGGCGAGCGCCGTGGCGGCGCCGCGGCCGCCGCCGGCGGCGTCGATGGTGAGGCTGGCGCCGGTGATCCGGGCGTTGCCCACGCGGGCGCGGCTGCTGGAGCTGGCGTCGGCGCGCGCGTCGGTGGCGCCGAGGGCCAGGCCGAGCGAATAGGCCTCGCCGTCCGCCCGCGAGCCGGCCTTGTCGGCCACGGCGGACAGCAGTTCGGTGCCACCGTCGGCATGCACGGAGGCGCCGTCGCGGACCTCGGCGCTGACGCCGGCCGCGCTGACGGCGCGCGCGTCGGCCCCGTTGATGCTGGCAAAGCCGCTGGCCCCGCCGGCCTCGCCGGTGGCGGAGGCGCCCTGCGAGCCGTCATGCGCGGCGCGGATGGTGACGCGGCCGCCGGCATCCAGCGCGCCGCCCACGCTGGTGGCCACGGTGGGCGTGACCCGGGCATTGGACGCCGCCTTGCCGACGGCGGCGAAGAGGCCGTAGCTGTCGGTGTCGGAGCTGGCCTTGGCGCCGCCGCTGGTGGCCGCGCCGGCCAGGATGTTGCCGCCCGCGGTGATGCCGCTGCCGAGCAGCTGGGTGCTCAGGTTGCGGGCCACGATGGCGCTGGAGTCGTTGGCCGCCAGGCCGATCAGGCCGCCGACCGGCGCCGTGGTGGCGGCCGTCGAGCCCTGGTCGCTGACGTTGTCGATCGCCACGTTGCCGCCGGCCGAGATGCCGGTGCCGGCGGCGATGGTGGTGGCCTGGCGGTCGTCGTCGTAGCTGTTGCTCGCGGCGTCGGTCAGCCGGCCGCCGGCGATGCTGTCCGCGCGCGCATTGCCCTTGCCCAGCAGGCCGCCGAAGGACACGCCATAGCCCTCGGCGGTCGCCAGGTTGCCGGAGCGCGTGGTGACGGTGAAGTCGCCCGATGCGGCGCGCAGCTCGGCGCCGTTGCCGCCCAGCAGGGTCGCCATGTCGGCCGAGGCCTGCGCCAGGCTGCTGGCGCCGATGCCGCTGAAGGCGAAGCTGCCGCCCGATGCGGTGGCGTAGGCCGTCGCGTCCTGGCCGCTGGCGCCGCTGCCGTCGTGGTTGTGGCTGGCCAGCACCGAGAAATTGCGGCCGGCGGTGATGGTCGAGGCGCCGACCACCGTGTCCATGTCGGGCCGCACGCGGGCCGTGGCGTCGGAGCCGCTGAAGGACAGGAGCGTCGACATCGCCACGCCGTTGGCCCGTGCATTGGCGTCGCCGGTGGACAGGTTGTTGATGACGACGTCGCGTGCCGCGCTGATGTTGCCGCCGGCGCCGATGCCGACGTTCAGCGTCGGGGTGACCGTGGCGCTGGCGGTGTTGGCGCCGCCCGAGCCCAGCAGGCTGAACGACGAGGCCTTGCTCTCCGACGTGGCCCGGTAGTCCTGGCGGCTGTTGACGACCAGGTCGCCGCCCACGGTGCCGGAGAGGCCGCCCGTCACCGCCTGGGTGCTGCCGTCGATGGCCGCGTCGGACTTCGCCACGCCGCCCGCGCCCACCAGCGCCAGGTTCTCGCTGTCGCCCACGGCGTCGGCCGTCAGGCCCGACAGCGTGTCGAAGCGGACCGTGCCCGAGGTGTCGAAGACGACGCCCGAGCCGGTGTCGTTCGTCAGGTTGGCCACCGCGCTGGCCGATGAGTTGCTGCCCGACAGCGACAGCCCGGCCGCGCCGGCGCTGGCGGTGGAGCGCGCGGTGGCCCGGCCGGCGGCCGCGTCGCCGTTGTTCAGCCGCACCGCCATCAGCACCTCGCCCTTGCCGCCGTGGGTGGTGATGCGGGCGTTGTTGCCGATGTTGGCCGTCAGGGTCGGGTTGAGGTCCACGTCGGCCACCGAACCGCCCGCGCCCACGCCGCCGGCGAACTGCACGCCGTCGGCGATGCCGCTGGCCTGGGTGGACGCGTTCGCGCCGACGTTGACGCCGCCGTCCACGTCGATGACCGCGCCGGCGCCGATGCCGGCCGAGACCGTGGGCGTGACGGCGCTGGTGGACTTCGCCCCCGAACTGGCCACGACCAGGCCGCCAGCCGCGGCGGAGCTGTGGGCGTTGGCCACCTGCACGGCGGTGGCCTCGATGGCCAGCCCGCCGCCGCTGACCTTGGCGGCGCCGTGGGCCGTGGTGGCGCCCGCCGACATGGCCGTCGCCGTCATCGCGCCGCGGGCCAGGCCGCCACCGCCGAGCGCCCTGCCGTCGGCCGTCGCGGTGTTGTCGGCCACGGCCCGCACGGTGACCACGCCGCCCTGGCCGTCCAGCGTCGCCCGGCCCTGCGTGGTGGCGCTGGTGTTGGCGCCGGACTTGGCGCTGGCGTTGGCCCCGGCGACGCTGACGCCCGCGCCGATGCCGGTGCTGTCCGCCTTCGCGCGGGCGTTCTGGCCGTTCTGGTTGTGCTGCGCCTGGAGGCTGATGCCCTGCCCGCTCAGCGTCGTCGCGCCCTGCACGAGGGTGGCGACGTTCGGGGCGACCTCGGCGTTGGCGGACATCACCCCCACCGCGCCCAGCAGGCCGAACGACAGGCCGCGGGCCTGCGCGTTGGCGTCGGCGTCCGACAGCGCCAGGATGCTGATGGCGCCCGAACTGGTGACGGTGCTCGCCGAGCCGGCGTTGCCGGAACCGGCCGTGACGGCGCCGCTGGCCCGGGCCGTCGCGTCGCCGCTGTTGACGCCGGCGGCCAGGCCGCCGCCGGAGGCGTTGGCGAAGGCGTCGGCGTCGTTGTGGCCCAGCGCGCGCACATCCACGCCGGTGCTGCCGTCGGAGCCGCCGGCGATCTCGGCCGTGGTGGAGCCGCTGGCGTTGGAGACGGCGACCGACTTGCCCGCGGCGACCAGCAGGCTCATCGAGGGGCCGGAGGTTTCGGTGTGGGCGATGTTGGCCGCGTCGGCGTGGATGGCGATGGCGCCGGTGGCCGACAGCAGGCTGCCCGCGCCGCTGCGCGCGGTGGTGGTGGCGTTGGCCTGGGCGGTGGACGCCGCGCCGGTGGCGCCGAGCAGCGCGCCGCCGGAGGAGCTGCGGGCCAGGGCCACGGTGTCGCCGCCGGTGGCGGCGGCACCGTCGTGGTTGTGGCTGGCGGTGATGCCGATGTTGCGGCCCACGTTGGCGGTCGCGTTGCCGGTCAGCGCGCTGACGGTGGGGCTCATGGTCGCGCTGGCGATGGAGCCCCCCATGCCCAACCCCCCGCCCACTACGGCGCCGATCGCGGTGGCGGTGGTGTCGGCCGTCGAGGCGGCCGTGACGAGGAGGTCGCGGAAGGTGTTGATCGTGCCGCCGCCCCCCAGGTGGGCGGTGAGCGTGGGCGCGAAGCTGGCGGTGGCCGCATTGAGCTGGCCGGCGCCCAGCAGGCCGAGCGTGGACGCATGGGCTTTGGCGTCCACCAGGTGGTTGCCGGTGGTCTCGACCTTGAAGTCGGCGAGCTGCGTGCCGCTGACGGCGCCCAGCGTCTGGTTGACGGTGCCGCCGACGGCGGCGTCGGCCACCGCGCCGCCGATGCCGCCGATGCCGTAGCCGCGGGCGTCGCCATCGGCCTCCACATGCGTGCCGGTCTGCGCGACGAAGGACACGCCACGCATCGCGTTCAGGGTGACATCGGTGCCGGTGGTCGCGTTGATGTCGTAGTTGAGCCTGGCATTCGCCTCGGCGCCGCCGCCGGCCGCGATGCCGCCGCCGGCCGCGAAGGCGGTGGCCGTGGCGCCGCCGGCCTCCACGCTGCCGCCGTTGTGGCGCAGTGCGAAGTTGATGTTGCCGGTGTCGAGATTGCTGGCGGTGGCGTTCACGCCGGTACCGACGCGCAGCGTCATCGTCGGGGCCAGCGTCACGTCAGACCTGGACAGCCCCAGCGACGGGCCGGCCGACACGGCCACGCCGGTGGCGGTGCCGTCGGCATCGGTGCTGGCCAGGCCGATGACGTTGATGTCCTTGGCAACCTTGATGAGTGCGCCGTCGCCCAGGCCCACCCGCACGTCGGGGTTGACCAGGGTGGTGGCGCCCGCGCCGGTGCCGGCGGCCAGCAGGCCGCCGGCCGTGCCTTTGGCGGTGGCGGCGCCCATCTGCCTGGCGTCGGCCAGCACGCTCAGCGTCGCGGCCTGGACGTCGGCGCCGCTGGTGGCCTCGGTGATGCCGCCCGAGCGGGCCGCGGCCGTCACCGCGCCCGCGGACATGCCGATGGCGCCGCTGAACGCATCGCCCGTGCCCCGGGCCACATTGCGTGCGGTGGCCCAGACGTTGACGCCGCCGCCGCCCGCGTCGAAGCGGGTGGCGTTGCCGGCCAGCGCCCGGGTGTCGGCGGCGGCGCTGGCGTCGGCATGCGCACCGGCGACGGACACGCCTGCGGCAAGGCCGGCTGCGTCGGCCAGGGCGGTGCTGTTCTCGGCGCGCTCGTTGTGGCGGGCGCGCACGCTGATGCCGTTGCCGCTGATCGCCGTGCTGCCGCGCACCTCGGCCGTGACGGCGGGGCTGACCTGGCTGGTGGCGCCCATGAAGCCGGCCGCCCCCGCCAGGCCGAACGACAGCGCCCGGGCCTGCGCGTCGGCCACGGCGCTGGAGCGCGCGTCCACCGTGACGGCGCCCGTGCTGCTGGCGGCGCTGGCGACGCCCTCATCGCCCATCGCGGCCGTGACGCCGCTGTTGGAGCGCGCCGTCGCGCTGCCGCCGCTGGCCCCGGCCAGGCCGGCCAGGCCGGCGGCGTTGGCCCGCGACACGGCGTTGTTGCGGCCGTCGGCCCGCACATCGATCGCCGTCGAGCCGCCCACGCCGCCCCGCAGGTCCGCCGTGGTGCCGCCGCCGACGACGGCGGCGCTGGTGGACAGCCCGAAGCCGATCAGCCCGCCCCCACCCAGGCCCAGGGTTTCGCTGCTGGCGAGGTTGGCCGCATCAGCCAGCACGCTCACCGCGCCGCCCGAGCTCAGGCGGCTGCCGGCGCCCACGGTGGCGTCGACCACGGCCGATGCCGTGGCCGAGGCGCCCGCGCCGGTGGCGCTGAGCAGCGCGCTGCCGGCAGAGGCCAGCGCGGCGGCCCGGGTGGCCTGCCCGGTGGGGCCGTTGTCGCCGACGTTGTGGCGGGCCTGCACGAGGACGGCGCCGCCGGCCGTGAGCTGCTGGGTGCCGGTGCGGGCGAACACGGTCGGGCTCATGGTGGCCGACGCGATGGACGCGCCGATGGCGCCGCCGCCGGCCGACCGGCCCAGCGCCGCGGCGGAGGTGTCGCTGCCGGACAGCATCTGCACCGTGGCGGTGCCGCCGACGTCGAGGGTGCCGCTGCCCAGGCTGATGCCCAGGGTGGGCGTGAAGCTGGCCGTGGCGCTGTTGAGCTGGCCGCTGAACAGGCCGCCGCCGGCCGCGCGCGCCGTGCTGCTGACCGGCTGGCTGGACACGCCCAGCGCGTTCAGGTTGCGGCCCACCGCGCCGCTGGCGCTGCTGAAGTTGCTCTGCGCGCTGCCGTCCACCGTGGCGCTGGACACCGCGCCGCCCACGGCGACGCCGCCGAAGGTGTCGCTGTCGGCCGTGGCCTCGACATGGTTGCCCAGCAGCAGGCCCACGTTCAGGTCGCGGCCGGCGTTCAGCGTGACGTCGGTGCCCGAGCTTTGCAGGATGTCGTAGCGCGTCTGCGCGGACGCCTGCGAGCCGCTGGTGGCGGCGATGCCGCCGGAGGGCGCGGCCGCCGTCGCGGTGGCGCCGCCCGCGTCGCCGGCCCCGCCGTTGACGCGGGTGGCGATGGTCAGGTCGGACGCGGCGCCCGTGGCCGTGAGGCCGGCGCCGCTGCCGATGCGGTTGCTCATGGTGGGGCTCAGCGTGGCGTCGGCCACGGAGATGCCCATCGAGAACCCGGCCGACACGGCCCTGCCGGTGGCGCTGCCGTCCGAATCGGCCGTGGTCTCGGCGATCACCGAGATCGGGCCGCCCACGCTGACCTGCGCGCCGTCGCCGATGCCGGCGTTGACGGTGGGCGTGACGCTGCTGGTGCCGCTGGCGCCGGCAGCGCCGGCCAGCACGCCGCCGGCCGCGGCCTTGGCGGTGCCGGCGGCGTGCTGGCCGGCGCGGGCCAGCACGGTGTAGCTGGCGCCCGTCACGTCCGCGCCGCTGACGGCGCCCGTGGTGCCGCCGGTGGCGGCATGGGCCGCCACCGCGCCGGCGCCGATGCCGGCGGCCACGGAGAGCGCATCGCCGTTGGCCAGGGCCGTGTTGTCGGACCGCCCCTCGACGACGACCGCGCCGCTGCCGCCGGCGATGGCGGTGCTGTCGCCCACCAGCGCCTGGGCGCCGCCCCGGCTGGTCGCGTTGGCGATGGCGCCCGAGGCCGCCAGGCCCAGGCTGCCGCCGGCCGCGTCGGCCGTGGCGCGCACGTCTTCGCCGCCCTGGTTGTGGTAAGCGCCGACCCGCACGCCCGCCCCCGACACCAGCGAGGTGTTGCCGGCGACGGTGGTGCGCACGTCGGGCGAGGCCTCGGCGCTCGCGGCCATGATGCCGGCCGCCCCGGCGATGCCCAGGGACAGGCCCTGGGTGTTGGCCGTGGCGTCGTTGCTGGCGCGCGACTCGATGACGATGGCGCCGCTGGCGTTGAGGACCGCGTCCTGCGCGGCCACGCCCACGGTCGTGGCCACGCCGCCGTTGGCGCGCGCCGTGCTGACCGCGCCGTTGCTGCCCACCACGCCGCCGCTGGAGGCGCCGGACTGGGCGTCGGCCAGGTTGCGGGCCTGGGCGCGCACGGTCAGGTCGGTGGACGCGGCGACGCCGCCCAGCAGCTCGGCCGTGGTGTCGCCGTCGGCGCGCGCGTTGCCGATGCTGACGCCCACCGTCGCGCCGCCGCCGGACAGGGTGAGCGCCTCCGCCCGGGCCTCGTTGCTGTTGGCGGCCAGCACGTCGATGCGGCCGCCCGCGCTGACCTGTGAGCCGGAACCCACGCCGGCCTTGACGGTTCCGTTGGCTTCGGCCGTGGGCACCGCGCCGTTGCCGCTGAAGCCGCCGAAGCCCGGGGCCATGGACGACGCCCAGGCGCCCTTGCCGGCCAGCGCGCCGGTGCCGTTGTGGTTGTTGCGCGCCTGCACGCGGATGAGGCCGCCCGCGTTGAGCACCGAGGTGGCGCCCACCAGCGCCTGCACGGTCGGCGAGAAGGTCGCATCGGTCAGGCTGACGCCGGTGGCGCCCGCGCCGCCGGTGACGGTGAGCACCTTCGCATCGGCCTTGCCGGTGGAGACGGCATCGGCCGTCGCGTCGCCCGAGACCTTGATCAGCGACGCATCGCCCACCGATGTGCGCAGCGCGGGCGTGACGTCCACGAACGCGAAATTGGCGCTGACGCCGACGGCGCCGACGGCGAAGCCCAGCGTGTGCGCCTGGGCGTCAATGTCGGCCACGGCATCAAGGTGCAGCGCGCCGACCGTCTGGCCGGCGTCCTGGCCGATGCGCGCGCCGGCGCCCACGTCGGCGCTGACCTGGCCGTCGCTGGCCAGGCGGGTGAAGGATGCGCCTGCCGCCACGGCGCCCGCCGTGCCCTGCAGCGTCGCGAGGTGGATGCCGCGGTTGGAAACGGCCGACACGTCCACGCTGGACGCCGCCTTCACGCGCGCGCCGCCGCCCAGGCCCGCCTGGTTGTTGCTGTGATCGCTGAGCACCGACACGGCGGCGCCCAGGCCCACGAAACCGGCGCCGCCGGCGAACGCGGTGGCGTCCACCGTGGCGTCCAGCCGCGAGCCGACCTTGAGGGCCCCACCCGCGGCATAGCTGCCGCCCGCGCTGGCCTGGGTGTTGAAGGCGGTGGCGAACACGCCGATGCCGGCGCCCACGCCGCCCGCGCCCGCACCCACGGCGCCGACGAGGAAGTCCACGTCCGCCCACTGCCTGGCGTTGACCGCGATGCTGTTGCCGGCCGTGATGCTGGTGCCGGCGGCCACGGTGGCCTCGGTGCCCTGCGCGGGCGTGGCTGCGTTGATGGCGCCGAGCAGGTCGGCCTGGCTGGGGCCGGAGCCGGCCACCAGGGTGCCGGCGGCGCCGGCGCGTTCCTTCACGCGCTGCTGGCCGGAGCCGGCCGCGCCGCTGTCGAAGCCGCCCAGCGCGGTGCCGACCTGGCCCTTGGCCGCGCTGGCCTGCCGGGCGGCGTCTTCATCGCCCTTGCCGCCGTTGATGGCGAGGCTGTCGCCGGAGTCGCCCTTCTCGTTCTCGTAGCCGCGCTCCATCGGCGTGCCGACGGACCAGACCGTGATCGCGCCCGCCGCGCCGACGAAGCCGCCGGCGCCGGAGATGGTCAGCGTGTCGAGGTCGATGCGCGACAGGCCGCTGACGGCCACGTCGCCGCGCGCGGCGACGTCGGCGTTGCCCAGGATGCGGGCCGCCGTGTCGTTGCGCAGGCTGCCCACCTGCACGGCCGCGCCGACGCCCACGAAGCCGCCCGCCGCCGCGCCGGTGAAGTGCGTGCCCGAGGCGCTGTTGGCCGCGGTGACGTAGACGCCCTGGTCCCCGTCCGCGCCGGCATTGCCGCCGGCCCGGTTGATCTTGGTGTTGGCGCCGATGATGGCCGTGGTGTCGGAGTCCAGCAGCGTCACGCCGACTCCGCCGCCCACGCCCACGTAGCCCGCGCCCACCGCCACGTCGAGGTGGAAGAAGTTCTCGCTGCTGCGGCCCTGCACCACCACGCCGTGGCGCTCGGCCCGGCCCAGGCCGGCCGCATCGACGCTGCCGTCCAGCTGGCCGGCCAGGCCGCTGCCGGCGCCCTTGGCGTCGACCGTCGCGCCGGTCAGGATGCCGGCGTCGGTGCGCTTGGTGAGGGACATGACGCCCACCGACGCGCCGATGCCCACGGTGCCGCCGGCCCCGGCGCCGGCGATGGCGGTCACCTGCGAGTCGTCATGGGCCAGCACGCCGACGTCGCCGCCGGCAGCCAGCTTCGCACCGGCGCCGACGGTGGCGGCGGTGCGGTTGTCCAGCACCAGCACGTTGACCGCGCCGCCCACGCCGACCGTGCCGCCGGCCACGCCGGCCGCGACGAGCACCAGGTGGTCCTGGTTGCCCGACTGCAGCACCACGTCGTCCCGGGCCTTGACGCTGGCGTTGCCGCCGATGCCGGCGGTGGTGTCGTGGTGGATGACGCTGACGTCCACGCCCGGGGCCACGCCGACGGTGCCCAGGCCCACCGCCGCGGCCACCGCCACGTGCGAGAAGTCGTTGCCGGCACCCACCAGCACGCTCTGGCCCGCGCCGGCGGTGCCGGTGTCGGCGTTGATGTCGGCGCCGGCACCGATGCCGGCGTGGGTGGTGGTGTCGACCACGTTGGTCGCCGAGCCCACGCCGATGCCCACCGTGCCGCCGCCCAGGCTGATGGCGAAGGTGTTGATGGTGTCGCGGTTGGTGGCGGTGACGGCCAGGCCCTGGAAGCCGCTGCGCGTGGTCGGCGTGGCGCTGCGGATGCCGCTGAAGCTGCCATCGCTGCTGCTGTTGCCGTTGCCGTCCTGCGCGTTGTAGGCCGGCGTGCCGACCTGGTAATCGGCGAGGCTGCCGCGCTCGCCGGAGGACGCATCGGGCAGCGCCTTGACGGCGGCTTCGTCCATCTGGCCGGCCGGCGCGTAGCCCACGCCGATGCCGCCGTCCTGCACGGTCAGGCCGGGGCGCAGGCCGTCGGCCGTCACCCTGGCGCCCTCGCCGATCAGCGCCTGCGTGTTCTTGGTGGCCGTGACCACGCCCACCGCGGCGCCGATGCCGGCCGTGCCGGAGACGCCGATGGAGCCGGTGATGATGTTGGCGGTGGTGTGCTCGTCGGCCGCCACCTGCACGCTGCCTTGCGCATGCAGGTCGCCGGCACCGGCGCTGGCCCGGGCGTCGGTGGGATCGTCGCCCAGGATGGCCCGGGTGACGGTGTTGAGCACCTGGACGTTGGCGTCCACCGCGATGCCCGCGGACGAGCTGGCCGCGATGCCGCCGGACACGGACGCGATGGTCTCGCTGGCGTCGGACAGCACCTGCACATTGCCGTCCACCGTGCCCACCACGCCGGAGCCCATGCGCGCCTCGGTCGTCTTGTTCACCGTGTTGACCACGGCGCCCACGCCGACGCCCACGCTGCTGGACGCCGCCACCGAGCCCGCCACCGAGATGATCTCGGTGGCGTCGTCGGCGCGCACCTTCACGTCCGCCTGCGTGGCGTCGGCGGCCGTGCCCACGGCCAGCGTGGCGCTGTCGTCGATGCGCGCCCGGGTGGTCTCGTTCAGCACGTTGACGACCACCGAGCCGGCCACCGCCGCGCTGCTGGACGCGCCGCCGCCGACCGCGATGGTGGTGAGCCGGTCGTGCGAGGTGGCGGCCACGTCCACGCCGCCGGTGCCGCCGGCCGCGATCGCCGTGCCGGGCCCGACGAGCGCCTGCACCGTGTCGTTGTGGACCAGCACGGTGCTGGAGATGCCCACGCCGGCCGAGTTGCCGTAGGCCAGCGCCCCGGCGATCTGCGTCAGGTCGAACGGCGCATCGGCCACCACCGCCAGCCCGCCGCCGGCGGCCAGCGCCGCGCCGGTGCCGCCGGCCGTGGTGGCCTCGGTGCGGGTCGTGACGATGTAGACGGACACGCTGCCGCCCACGCCTGTGCCGTCGGTGGCCACGCCGGCGGTGGCGGCGACCGTGGTGATGTCCTGGTCGCTGCCGGCGCGCACGGCGATGTCGCGGCCGGCCTTGACGGCCACGCCGCTGCCGAGCCGGGCCTGGGTGGTCTCCGTCAGCACGGTCACGTCCAGGCCGATGCCCACGCCCGCGTTGCCGATCGAGATGCCGCCGGCGCCGGCGCCGCCGTCGATGTCGGTGCGGCTCCTGGCCGTGACGCCGACGTCCTGCGCCGCGCCGGCCGCCACGCCCATCGCGGCATCATTGACCTGCACGCCGTCGTCCAGCCGGGCGATGGTGTCCAGCATGAAGATGTTGACCGCCGCCGAGCCGGCGCCCGCGGCGCCGTCGGTGGAGATGCCGCCGGAGATGGCCAGGTTGGTGACCGCCACGCCGCCCAGCGGATCGGGCAGGTCCACGGTGGCCGGGATGAGCTGGCCGGTGGCCGACACGGTGGTCGCATCGCGCGCGGCGAGCTGCGTGTTCGCGCCCACGGTCGCGTTCGTGCGCTCGACGACGATGTTCAGCCCGACCGAGGCGCCGACGCCCGTGCCCTCGGTGCTGACGCCGGCAGCGCCGGCAATCGCCTGCAGCGCTGTGCTCTGGTCGGCCACCACGTCCAGCGCACCGGCGTTGGCGCGGATCTGCGTGCCCGCGCCGACGCTGGCGGCGGTGTCCAGCGTGACGATGTTGATGGCCACGCTGCCGGCCACGCCGGTGTCCTTGCCGCCGGCGGCGGCCAGGCCCCAGCTGCGGAACTCGTGGTCGCCGCCGTCGCCCGGGCGGTCGGCCCGCACGCGCACCGAGCCGCCGCGCAGGTCCGCGTTGGCGCCCACGCGGGCGGTGTTGCTGGCGTCCACCACGCCCAGGCTCACGGCCGCGCCGACGTTGGTCTTCTGGCTGGTGTCGAGGGCGTCGCCGAAGGCCTGGTTGATGACGTTGTAGTCGGCCTGCGCGTCGATGGTCAGCGCGCCGCCGGCGGTCAGCGTCACGCCGTCGGCCACGCTGGCCGCGTTGTCGGTGACGAGCACCTGCACCACCACCGCCGCGGCCACGCCGGTGCCGGAGGACTCGGTGCCGCCGGTCTCGCCCTTGGTCTGGCTGTTGGCGCCATCGACCTGGTCCTTGCTCTTGGGCAGCTCGCGGTCGCCACCGTTGTTGGGGTTGTTGTTGACCTGGTTGTCGGCTTCGCTGTCGGCGCTGCGGCCGCTGGCGCTGTTGCCCGCCGCGCTGGCCTGGGCCGTGCCGGTGGCCAGCACCGTGGCGGCGGACGACACGTCGGCCGCGCCGTCGGCCGCGACGTTGCGCGCCAGGCGGGCGCTGACGTCGCCGTCGATGACGGTGACGACGACGGACGCGCCGACGGCGGTGTCCTTGCCGGCCGCCTCGGCCTTGGCGCTGCCGGTGACCTGGTCGACGCGCTGGGCGCGCACCGCCATGTCGCCGGCCACGGCCAGCGTGCCGGTGGCGCTGCCGACGTAGGCGTGGGTGTCGGGGGTGGCGACGGTGACGGCGGCGGACACGCCGACGCCGGTGTCGCCCTTGGCGCCGTTCTCGGCCTCGGTGACCAGGGTGTGCTGCGCGGTGGCGGTGACGGCCATGGCTGACACGTTGCCGCTGAGCTGCGCATCGTCGGCCAGCGTGGCGTCGAGGTTCCGATCGACCACGTTGACGGCGACGGACGCGCCGACGCCCACGTCCTCGCCGCCGGCCTGCGCGCCCTCGTTCTCGGGAATGGCCTTGGCCGTGTCGCTGGCGGTGGACTGGGTGATGGCCTGCAGCGTGCCGCCGGAGTCGGCGCCGCCGAGCGTGGCACGGGCGCCGCCGCCCATCTGTGCGCGGGTGTCTTCGTTGACGATGTTGATGGCGACGCTGCCGGCCACGCCGATGTCGCCGCCGCCGGCGCCGCTCTTGGCGCTGGCCAGCGTGGTGTGGGTGGTGTCTCCGCCCACGTCGGCCATGCGGGCGCCGAGCTGCAGGCCGTCGGCCGTGATGGCCACGCCGGCATCGACCAGCGCTTCGTTGGTGGTGGCGGCGTGGTTCACCGCCACGGCGGCGCCCACGGCGTCGCCGCCGTCGCCGGTGGTCGCGCTGCCGTCGGCAATCGCCTGCGCGTCGGTGTTGGCGGTGGACTGGACCGAGACGTTCTTGGTCGGCGTGTTGATGGCGCCGGCGCTGATGCGCGCGCGGCTGGTGACGTCGGTGATGTTGACGCCCACTGCGGCGGCGACGCTGACGGTCTCGCTGCTGCCGCTGTCGCCGCTGGTCGAGTCGGTGCTGGCGACGCCGGCCGACGGCGTCGCCGAGCTGGTACTGGAATCGCGCGCGCCGCCGCTGCCGGCCGCCTTGTCGCCGAGGCTGCGGCCGGCGGCGGTCTTCTGGTTCACGCCGTCGTCGTCGGCGCTGCTGTCGCCGTCGTCCTGCTCGCCGCCCACCGAGCTGGCCTCGGCCTTGGCGCTGGTGCTGACCCGGCTGCCACCGGCCACGCCGACGGCGCCGCTGCTGGTGACGGCGCGGGCCAGTTCGGCGTCGGCGCGGTCCCGCTCGACGCTGACGGCCACGGACGCGCCGATGGCCGCGTCGTCGTCGCCCTCCGCCTTGCCCTTGGCGCTGGTGGCGTTGCTGGCGCGCAGGCCGGCCGTGATGGCCAGGTCGCCCGTGGCGGTGAGCGTGCCGTCGGCCGTGCCCAGGCGGGCGATGCTGTCCTGGTTGGCCACCGTGACGGCCACGACCGGCGCGACCGCCGTGCCGCCCTTGGCGCCGCCCTCGGCGGTGGTGGCCAGGGTGTTCTGCAGCGCGGACGCGATCGTCAGCGCGCCGGCCCGGCCCAGCGCGGCGCCGTCGGCCACCTCGGCGCGGGCGATGTGGTCCGCCACGTTGACGGCGACGGACGCGCCGACGCCCGTGTCCTGCGCCTCGGCCTGCACGCCGGAGTCCGTGGGCGTGGCCTTGGCGGTGTCGGCGTGCGTGCTCCGGGCCGTGACGCTGCTGGCGCCCGTGCCGGCGTTGGCGGTGGCGCCCGCGGCCAGTTCGGCCGTGGTGCGGTCCACCGCGACGTTGATGGCCAGCGCGCCGGCCACGCCGGTCTTGGCGCCGCCCGCGCCGCTCCTGGCTTCGGCGCCGGTGGTGTGCGTGGCGCCGTCGCCGCTGGCTTCGGCCATGCCGGCGCTGATGGCCAGGCCCTGGCTGTCGATGGTGCTGCCGGCCAGCACGCGGGCTTCGTTGGTGTTGTGGCCCACGTTGAGGGCCACGGCGGCGCCGACACCGGTGTCGTCGGGCTTGTCCTCGTCCTTGGCGCGGGTGCTGCCGTCGGCCGCGGCCCGGGCATCGCTGTCGGCCCGGGCGGCCACGCTGACGGCACCGCCGGCGGCGATGGCGCCGCCCGAGACGGTGGCGCTGGCCGTTGCGTCGGCAACGTTGACCGCCACCGCGGCGGCCACGCTGACCGTGCCGCCGCCGGTGCCCTCGGCCGACGGCGTGGCGGTGCCCGTGGCGGAGCCGCGCGCGCCGCCGCTGCCGGCGACCGCGTCGCCCAGGCCGCGCGCGGCGGCGTTCTGGTCGTTGACGGCCTGGTCGTCGCTGCTGGCATTGCCGTCGTCCTCCTTGCCGCCGACGGCGCTGGCCTTGCTGCTGGCCGTGCTTGCCGTGCGGCTGGTGGCCGACAGGCCGATGGCGCCGGGGCTCTGCAGGTCGCGCGAGGTGCGGGCCAGGCTCTTGTCGTTCTCGACGCTGACGGCGATGGCGGCGCCGACGGCGGCGTCCTTGCTGCCCTCGGCCTTGCCTTCGGCCTGGGTGGTGTTGCTGCTGGCCAGCGTGGCGTTCACGCCGATGGCGCCGCTGGCGTCGATCGGGTCGCCGGTGCCGATGCGGGCATTGGCGTCCTGGTTGGCGACGGTGACGGCCAGCACCGGCGCGACGGCCGTGCCGCCCTTGGCGCCGCCCTCGGCGGTGGTGGCGATGGCCGAATCGGTCCGGGCGTTCAGCGTGACGGCGCCGGCGGGCGTCAGCCGGGCGCCGTCCTCGATCTCGGCGCGGCTGAGGTGGTCGGCCACGTTGATCGCGACGGACGCGCCGACGCCGGTGTTCTCGGCCACCGCGCCGCCGCCCGGCGTGGCGGCGTCGGGCAGCGCCTCGACGGTGTCGGTGCTGGTCGAGTCGGCGTCCAGCGTCACGGCGCCGGCATGGGCGTTCACCCGGGCGGCCGGGCCCAGCGTGGCCTCGAAGCGGCTGATGCCCACGCCGATGGCCAGCGAGCCGGCCACGCTGGTGTTGCCGGTGGCGGCCCCCGAGGTGGCCGTGGTGCGGGCCTCGTTGCGCTGGCCGGCCACGGTGGTCGCGCCCAGCGCCAGGCCGTCGCTGCTGAGCGTGGCGTCGCCCACGCGGGCGCTGCTGCCGATTTCGGCCACGTTGATGGCCACCGCGGCGCCGACGTTGGTGCTGCCCTGGGCCGCGACGCCGCTGGCGTCGGCCTGGGCGTCGAGGTCGCTTTCGTTCTTCAGCGACAGCGCGCCGCCGGTGACGGCGATGTCGGCGCCGTCGCCGACGCGGGCCGTGCTCTGGCCGTCCAGGTGGTGGATGGCGATGGCGGCGGCCACGGTGACGGGGCCGTCGCTGGTGCCGGCCTGCGGCGTGCTGCCGCTGGCGCCGCGCGCGCCCTGGTGGCTGGCGGCCGTGTTGCCCGCGCCCTGGGCGCTGGCACCCTGCTGGCTGGCGGTGTTGCCGTTGTCGGTGGCGCCGCGCGCGGCGGCCCGGGCCTCGCTGCGCGTCACGCCGGTGTTCCTGCTGGACAGCAGCACGGCCGCGCCGGCCTGCAGCTTGCCGTCCAGGACGGCTTCCACCAACGGCGCCGCATGCGTGACGACGACGGACGCCCCCACGGCCGCGCTGTCCGTGCCGCCGGCATCGCCCGCACCCTTGGCCAGCACGTCCAGCGCGCTCTGGGCGCTGCCGGTCAGCCCGCCGCTCAGCCTGATGTCGGTGCCGCCCAGCGCGCCGACCTTGGCGCCGGTGTTGACCACGGTGACCGCGACGACCGGCGCCACCGCCGTGCCGCCGCTGGCGCCGCCCCGGGCCTCGGTGTCGACGTCGCCGGTGGCGCTGGCCGTCTGGCTCAGCGCGGTGCCGGTGAACTTGGCGCCGGCGTCGGCCTGCGCGCGGGTGGTTTCGTCCACCACGTTGATGGCGACCGACGCGCCGACGCCCGTGCTGCCGCCGGCGGCCCCGTCGGCCTTGGGCAGCGCCTTGGCCTGGTGGTGGGTGTTGCTGCTGGCGCCGTACGACACCGTGCCGGTGGCCGAAGCGGTGCTGCCCGCTTCCTGCAAGGCCTCGGTCGCCAGCACGGCCACGTGCAGCGCCAGCGAGCCGGCCACGCCGACGCCTTCGGCGCTGCCCGCGCCGGAGGTGGCGGCGGCGCCGAACCTGGCGTCGGTGGTGGTGCTGGCGGTGACCGTGGTGGCGGGCGCGGCGATGGCCACGCCGTCGCCCAGCGAGGCGCGCGTGCGGCCGTCCGCAAAGCTCAGCGCCGCGGCCACGCCGACGCCGGGGCTGCCGGTGGCGCCGCTGCCGTCGGCCTCGGTGCTGGCGGCGGCGCCGGCCGCCGCCGCGGTGGACGAGGTGGCCGACACGGCGACCGTGCCGGCCGTCGTCACCGTGCCGCCGGCCAGCCGGGCGGTGGTGTCGCCGCCCACGTGGGTGACGGCCACGGCCGCGGCGAAGTTCAGGTCGCCATCGCCCGTCTGGGCCTTGTTGCTGGCGAGCTGTTGCTGGCCCTGCGTGGGCGCGGCGCCGCCAGCGGGCTGCGTGGCGCCGCCGGCGGTGGACTTGGCGGCCGTGTGGACCGTGCGCACGCTCGTCGCGGTGGCGCTGATGCTGCTGCCGGCCAGCGCGGCCGTGCCGTCCACGTCGACCGTGGTGTCGCCGCCCAACTGTGTGACGGCCACCGTGCCGCCCCGGGCGCCACCGGCATCGGCACCCGCGGTGCCATCGGCGACGGCCGCCACGTCCACCGTGTTGCTGGCCTTCAGCACCAGCGCGCCGCTGGCGGACAGCGACGACGAGCCGCCCACCGTCACGCCGGCCGCGCTGCTGACGATGGCGGACGCGACGGAGGCGTCCTTGTCGCTCGCGGTGCTGCTGGCGTCGGGCTGAGTGGTCGCCCTGGCGGTGACGCTGGCGGTGGACGCCAGCGTGATCTTGCCGGCCGTGGCGCTCAGGTGGGTGGCGCCGGCCAGCCTGATCTGCGCGTCGGACGTGGTCTGCACGAAGGCCACCTTGACGACGTTGCTGCCGTAGCTGGCGTCCTGCGTGTCGACGTTGACGCTGGTGCTGACGACCAGGCCGATATCGCCCGCCGTCAGCGTGGCGTTGGTGAGGCTGATGGCGCCGCTGGCCTTGCCCAGCAGGTTGAAGCCGTCCAGCAGCGTCACGCCGTCGGTGACGGCCTGGGTCACGCCCAGGTAGATGTCGCCGGCCTGCAGCGTCACGCCGTCGGCGGAGATGGCCTCCTGCGAATCGACGCTCAGCGTGCCAGTGCTGATGAAGCCGCTGGCGAAGACGATGTCGTCCGTGCTCTTCAGGAACAGCGCGGCGGGGTTGTAGAAGTCGGGGCCGGTGCTGTTGAAGCTCAGCGTGTCGTCGCTGACCAGCGGGATGTCGGTGCCGCCCTCCAGTTCCACCATGACCGCGAAGGGCGTGGCCGGATTCGTGCCGGCGACGCCATCGTCGTAGCCGAGATCGACCTGCACCTTGTCCGACATGCCGGGCAGGCCGTTGATGGTGACCTTGACGTTCTGCGTCAGCGCCACCTGGCCCAGCGACATGCCGACGGTGTTGTCCCAGACGCGGATCTGCGGCGTGCCGCCGCTGTAGACGGTCTCGACCTTCAGGTCGCCGGAGTGGGTGTCGATGGTCAGCGTGCCGGCGGGCGCGAAGCTGGCCAGCGGGATGGGGGTGTCCGACAGCAGCAGGCGCGGCTCGAGGTGCTCGAAGACCAGCTTCTCGCGGGCCGGCGCGGGCGCCGCGGATTTCCCGCGGATGGCGGCCGGTGAAGCGGCCGCGCGCTTGCGCAGGCCGTGCTGAAGCTGTTGCCAGAAGTTCTTGCGCTGAGCCATCGCCGTCTCCACAGACCGCCGGCAGCCGCCGGGCCGGGCTTGCACATGCGCGCGCCCGGGCCGCAAACGAGCGGATGCCGATGCACGATCTTCTGCCTCCAAGCACAAATAAGCACGCGATGGCTGTCATGGGTCGGAGCGACCTCACCCCCTCATCCAGGGGGCGTGCCGATGTCGGGTTTGGGGCGGCGGCCGGCGGCTACGCACAAACCCCAGGACGGCTCCCGGCCAAACGGGTGTTGTCGGCGCCGCCGTTAAGCTCGCGCCATGAAGAAGATTCCCCTGCTGCTGGCCCTGGCCGGCCTCACCGCGGCGGCGCTGGCCGCGTCACCCGGCGCCGCCAGGACCAAGGCGTCCCAAGCCGCCAAGGCATCGAAAGCCGCCCAGGCGCCCAAGCCCGCCAGGCTGCTCTCGGCGGCCGAGGTGCTGCAGGCCAGCCCGGCCGCCGACTGGCGCGGGCTGGACCCGCAGAACACGCTGCTGATGGAACTCGCGTCGGGTCAGGTCCTCATCGAGCTGGCGCCGCGTTTCGCGCCCGCCCATGTCGCCAACATCCGCGCGCTGGCGCGCGGCGGCTACTGGGACGGCCTGGCCATCCTGCGCGTGCAGGACAACTTCGTCACCCAATGGGGTGACCCCGACGGCGAGGACGCCGCCAAGGCCCGGCCGCTGCCGGCCGGCGCGGCGCCCCGGCTGCCGGCCGAGTTCTCGGTGCCGCTGGACAGCATCGGCCAGGCCGCCGGCTTCGCCCGGCTGCCCGACGTGGAAGGCTGGGCGCCGCGCACCGGCTTCGCCGGCGGCTTCGCGGTGGCCGCCGACCCGAGGACCGGCAAGGCCTGGCTGGCGCACTGCTACGGCGTGGTCGGCGCGGGCCGCAGCGATGCGCCGGACTCCAGCAACGGCGCCGAGCTGTATGCCGTCATCGGCCAGGCGCCGCGCGGGCTGGACCTGAACATCACCGCCGTCGGCCGCGTGCTCAAGGGCATGGAGCTGCTGTCCGCCCTGCCCCGCGGGACGGCGGCGATGGGCTTCTACGACAAGCCCGAGCAGCGCACCGCCATCCAGCGCGTGCGCCTGCTGGCCGACGTGCCCGATGCCGAGCGGCCGACGCTGCAGGTGCTCCGGACCGAGTCCGCCACCTGGGCGCGGCTGCTGGACGCGCGCCGCCACCGCGGCGGCTGGTTCGTGCACAGCCCCGGCTACATCGACGTCTGCAGCGCCAGCGTGCCGACGCGGCCGGCGCCGGACGCCGCCGCTCAGGCGCCGAAGTAGAGCGCCACGCGGTAGGTGATGAACGAGGCCAGGTAGGCCAGGCCGAACAGGTAGCCGGCGATGATCAGCGGCATCTTCAGGCCGCCGGTCTCGCGCTTCACGGCGGCCAGCGTGGCCAGGCACTGCGGCGCGAACACGTACCAAGCCAGCAGCGACAGCGCCGTCGCCAGGCTCCAGGTCTGCGCGATCACCGGCGTCAGCGCCTGGGCGGCCGCGTCGTCGCCGGTGGCGGACAGCGCGTAGACCGTGCCCAGCGCGCTCACCGCCACCTCGCGGGCGGCCAGGCCGGGCACCAGCGCCAGGCTGATCTGCCAGTTGAAGCCGATGGGCGCGAAGATCGTCGCCAGGCCGGCGCCCAGGTAGCCGGCGATGCTGTACTGGATGGGCGCGCCGGTGGCGCCCTCCGGCGGCGACGGGAAGCTCGACAGCAGCCACAGCGCCAGCGTCAGCGTCAGGATGATGCCGCCGACGCGCTTGACGAAGATCACCGCGCGCTGCCACAGCCCCAGCGCGATGTTGCGCGGGTGCGGCCAGTGGTAGGCCGGCAGCTCCATCATCAGCGGCCGCACCATCTGGCCGGCGCGCGTGAAGCGCTTGAGCACCCAGGCCACCAGCAGCGCGCCCAGGATGCCGGCCAGGTACAGGCCGAACAGCACCAGCCCCTGCAGCTCCAGCCCCGCCACCCGGCGGTTGGGGATGAAGGCGCCGATCAGCAACGCGTAGACCGGCAGGCGCGCCGAGCAGGTCATCAGCGGCGCGATCATGATGGTGACCAGCCGGTCGCGCGGGTTGGAAATGGAGCGCGTGGCCATGATGCCGGGAATTGCGCAGGCGAAGCTGGACAGCAGCGGGATGAAGCTGCGCCCCGACAGGCCGACGCTGCCCATCAGCCGGTCCAGCAGCAGCGCGGCGCGCGGCAGGTAGCCCGACTCCTCCAGCACCAGGATGAAGAAGAACAGGATCAGGATCTGCGGCAGGAACACCAGCACCCCGCCGGCGCCGGCGATGATGCCGTCGACGATCAGGCTGTGGAACCAGCCCTCGGGGATGAAGCGGCCCACCTGCTCGCCCAGCCAGCCCATGCCGCCCTCGATCAGCTCCATCGGCGTCTCGGCCCACGTGAACACCGCCTGGAACAGCAGGAACAGCAGCACGGCCAGGATGACCGAGCCGGCCACCGGGTGCAGCAGCACGCGGTCGACGCGGTCGCTGGGCAGCGTGGGCAGCTCGTCGTCAAGCTTCATGGCCGTCAGCAGCCGCCGCACCACCACGTGGTCGTCCTCGTCGCCGCCGGTGGCCGCCGCGGGCGCCTCCCAGACCTCGGGGCGGTCCAGCACGGCGCGCAGCTCGTCCAGGCCTTCGTTGCGGATGGCCACGGTGCGCACCACCGGCACGCCCAGCTGCGCGGCGAGCGCCGCCGGGTCCACCACCAGGCCGCGGCTGGCGGCCAGGTCGGCCATGTTCAGCGCCACCACCACCGGCATCCCCAGCCGGCGCACGGCCAGCACCAGGCGCAGGTTGCGGCGCAGGTTGGTGGCGTCCAGCACGCAGATGACGAGGTCGGGCCGCTTCTCGCCGGTGGCGCGGCCGGCCAGCACGTCGCAGGTCACGCGCTCGTCCGGCGAGCGCGGGTGCAGGCTGTAGGTTCCCGGCAGGTCCAGCAGGCGCAGCGCCTTGCCGGCGGCCGAGGTCAGCCGGCCTTCCTTGCGCTCGACGGTCACGCCCGCGTAGTTGGCCACCTTCTGGTGGCTGCCGGTCAGGCCGTTGAAGAGCGCGGTCTTGCCGCAGTTGGGGTTGCCGACCAGGGCGACGAGCTTGCCGCCGCGGTGGACGTGGACGACCGCGGCGCCGGTTTGCGCGGGCTTCATGACGGCCGCCGCTCCGGCGCGGGGGTCACGGCGATGCACGCCGCCTCGGCATGGCGCAGCGCGAAGGTCGACTGGCCGACCCGCACCACCAGGTTGCCCGAGCCGGCCGCGCCGCGGCGCAGCACCCGCACCGGCTCGCCGGGCAGGAAGCCCAGGTCGGACAGCCAGATGCCCCACTCCGGGGCATGCGCGGGCGCGCTGACCTGCTGGACGGTCAGCACCGGCCCGGCGGGGGCGGCGGCGAGGCTGGAGGGCGGCGGCACGGACATGGCGGCGGTTTCGGTGCGGAAGGCACTTGATTGAGAACGATTCTCATTGTATGCATGCCCACGCGGGCGACGGCCGGGACAGGCCCCGGCAATGGGCGGCGTCAACGCGGCGGCGGCCCGCTCTCGCGCTCGGCGAGCTGGCGCAGCAGCGCGTCGCAGGCCGTCAGCGCGCCGGCGAAGTCCAGCCGCGCGACGGCGGCGGCCAGCGCCTCCCGCGCCGCGGGCGCCAGCGCATCCACCTGGGCGCCCAGCTGCTCGCACACCGCGACGGCGCGCATATTGCGTTCGGCCAGCAGCTGGCGGAGCTGGCGCAGCAGGTCCGGCGGCGCCGGCGCGGCCGGCGTCGTGGCGGGGACCGGCGCCGGCCCGGCCGGCAGCGCCGCCAGCGTTTCGTCCAGCAGGCGCTGCAGCGCGTCCGCGTCCACGGCCTGCACGCGGCCGGCTTGCGGCCCGGCGCGCAGGCCCTGCTCCTGTCGCCCGGCCAGGTCGGCCAGCGCCGGGGCGCCGACCGCGCCGGCCAGCCCGCGCAGCGTGTGCAGCACGCGGGCGGCCTCCGGCACGCTGCCCTGGCGCAGATGGCGGCGCAGCGCGGCCAGCTCGGCCGGCGCGTCCTGCACGAAGGCCGCCGCCAGCCGGTCGTACAGCGTCTGGCGCCCGCCCAGCCGGCGCAGCGCGGCGTCGCGGTCCAGCAGCGGTGGCGGCGCGCCATCGCCACCGGCCGCGGTGGCCGCGGCGGCCTCCGCCGGGCCGGCATGCCGGCGCAGGCTGGCCACCAGCTGCGCCAGGTCCACCGGCTTGGCCACGTGGTCGCACATGCCGGCGGCCAGGCAGGCCTGGCGGTCGGCGTCCATCGCATTGGCGGTCATCGCGATGATCCGGCTCGCGGGCCGCCGCTGGAGGATGCGCTGCGCGGCCTCGAAGCCGTCGAGGTCGGGCATCTGCAGGTCCATCAGGATGGCGTCGAACGGCGGCTCGGCGGCCAGCGCCAGGTGCACGCCCTCGACGCCGCCGCCGGCCAGCGTGACGGCGGCGCCCTCGCCGGCCAGCAGCTCCTGCGCCACCTGCCGGTTGAAGCCGTTGTCCTCGACCACCAGCAGCCGCAGGCCGGCCAGCCGCGGCTCGCCACCCGGCGCGCGGCGGCGCGGCGCGGCGCCGGTGGCCTCGGCCACGGCGTCCTGCAGCATGGAGGCGGTGACCGGCTTGACCAGGTAACCGCCCAGGCTGGCGACCTCCTGCTCGCTGCGCCCGGCCAGCAGTTCGCGGCCGTGGGCCGTGACCATGATGATGACCGGCGCGTCGGACGCGTGGCTGGCGCGGATGCGGCGCGAGGTCTCCCAGCCGTCCAGCCCCGGCATGCGCCAGTCCATCAGGATCAGGCCGTAGCGCGGCGCGCCGCGTTCGGCGGCCAGGTGCACCATCGCCAGCGCCTGCTCGCCGCTGGCGGCCAGGTCGCAGTCCCAGCCCAGGCTCTCGCCGATGCCTTGCAGCACCTCGCGGGCCATGGGGTTGTCGTCGACGATCAGCACCTTCAGCCCCGGGCGCGCGGGGGCCGGCGCGGCGTCCCCGGCGGGCGACTCCGGCAGCGCCAGCTCGAAGTGGAAGCGGCTGCCCTCGCCCACCCGGCTGTCCACGCGCAGCTCGCCGCCCATCAGCGCGACCAGCCGGCGGCTGATGGCCAGGCCCAGCCCGGTGCCGCCGTAGCGGCGCGAGGTGCTCTGCTCGGCCTGGCTGAAGCCGGTGAAGATGTGCTCCAGCTTGTCCGGCGGGATGCCGATGCCGGTGTCCGCCACCTCGAAGCGGATGCGCGCGGCGCCGCGCGCCTCGCCCAGCAGCGTCAGCGCCAGCACCACCTCGCCGCGCTCGGTGAACTTCAGCGCATTGCCGGCCAGGTTCAGCAGCACCTGGCGCAGCCGCGTGGCGTCGCCCACCAGCGCCGCCGGCAGCCGCGGGTCGAGCCGGAACAGCACCTCCACCTCCTTCGCGCCGACGTTGGCCGACAGGATGACGGCCAGCTCGCGCATGAAGTCGCTCAGCACGAAGCGGTGCGGGTCCAGCTCCATCTTGCCGGCCTCGACCTTGGAGAAGTCCAGCACGTCGTTGATGACGCCCAGCAGCGCCTGCGCGGCCGTGTGGGCCTTGGCCGCGTAGTCGTGCTGGCGCGGCGTCAGCTCGGTGCGCAGCAGCAGGTTGAGCATGCCCAGCGCGCCGCTCATCGGCGTGCGGATTTCGTGGCTCATGTTGGCCAGGAAGTCGCTCTTGGCCTGGCTGGCCGCCTCGGCCGCGACGCGGGCGCGCACCAGCTCCACCTCGGCGCGGTGGCGCTCGGTCACGTCGATCAGCATCTGCACCACGCTGACCAGCCGGCCGCGCCGGTCGCGGATGGCGCTGGCGCTGCCGTCCACGAACAGCTCGCCGCCGCCCGGCAGCGCGAAGCCGCGCTCGAAGCGCACATGCGCCAGCCGCCCCGCCGCCAGCCGCGCCAGCTCGCCGCCCGGCAGCCGGCCGGGGCGGAAGTCCGGCAGGTCGGCCAGCCGGCCGCCGCGCAGCTCGTCGGCGCTGCGGCACAGCATCGCGGTCAGGGCCTGGTTCACGTCCAGCACCAGGCCCTGCGCGTCGCACAGCGCGATGCCCACCTGCGCGCGCTCGAACACGCCGCGAAAGCGCTGCTCGCTGTCGTGCAGCGCCTGCGTGCGCTGCGCCACGCGCGCCTCCAGCTGCTGCTTCTCGACGACCAACTGCTCCGTCATCCGGTTGAAGCCGCGCGCCAGCGCGCGGAACTCGGCGAAGCCGCGTTCCGGCGCCCGCTCCTCCAGCTTGCCGTCGGCGATGCGCGCGACCGCGCGGGCGAGCGCCCGCACCGGCCGCACCAGCCGGCGGCCCAGCAGCAGCGCCAGCCCGAGCGACAGCAGCAGCGCGAAGACCAGCGCCAGCAGCAGCCGGTCGCGCAGCGCGCGGACCGGCGCGAAGGCCTCGTCGGCATCGACGCTGACGGCCAGCCCCCAGCCCAGTTCCGGCAACGGCTGCCAGGCCGACAGCAGCGCCACGCCGCCGTCCGCCGCCGGCCCGCTGCCGCGCTCGCCGCGCAGGCCGCGCAGCGCGGGCGAGCCGTCGGCCGGCGCCCCCGCCGGCGCGCGCCGGGTGGCGTTGACGAGCACCGCGCGGCCGCCCTCGTGCCGCGCCAGCGCGATCTCGCCGGTCCGCAGCAGGCCCGGCCGGCCGCTGGCCATGCGCAGCAGCTGCTGCGGGTCCAGCTGCAGCATGACGCTGCCCAGCACCCGCTCGCCATCGGCCACCGCATGCACGACGAACAGCGACAGCGGCTGCCGGCCCGCCACCAGCACGGCCGGCGCGGCCGGCCGGCCGAGCGCGCGGCGGTGCGCGTCCGGCAGGCCCGCGCCGGCGAAGGCGCCTCCGTCCAGTCCGGCGCCCGCCGGCAGCGGCCGCAGCGCGAAGCCGATGCGGCCGTCCGGCCGCACCAGCAGCAGGTTCAGGTATTTGCCGGTGCCGCCCAGCCGCTCGTAGAACGCGCGGCTGGCGGCCGGCGGCGGCGGGCCCGCGCCGTCGCGCGGCCCGGCCAGCAGCGCGCGCGTGTCGCCGGCCTGCGCCGCGAGCTGCGCGTCCAGCCGCACGTCGTCGAGGTAGGCGCCGATCTCGTCGACCTTCTTGCCCGCCACGGCCGCCAGCCCGTCGGCCACGCTCGCGCGCAGGCTGCGTTCGAAGCTGCCGAGCTGCCACAGCCCCACGGCGCCCAGCGGCAGCATGGACAGCAGCACGAAGCCCAGCAGCAGCGCCGGGCCGATGCGCCAGGCCCCGCGCGCCGGCCCGCCGGCCGCCGCCGGGGCGGGCGGCGCGGCGGCGCCGGCCGGGGCTTGCATGAGCTAGCGCGCCGCGCGGCGCGCCTCGGGCGAGATCATCGGCAGCGTCAGCCGCACCGTCGTGCCCAGGCCGGGCGTGGACTCGACCTGGATGTCGCCGCCGAGCGCGAAGGTGACGAGGTTGCGCACGATGTACAGCCCGGGCTCGCTGCGGTGCGGGCCGAAGCGGGTGGAGAAGAAGGGGTCGAACACCCGGCCCAGCATGCCCGGCGCGATGCCCACGCCGTGGTCCTGCACGGTGATGACGAGCTGGTCCGCGCCCAGCGGCCGCACGCGGATGTGCACCTCGCCGCCGGCCTCGCGGTAGGCGTGCTTGACGGCGTTCTGGATCAGCGTCGTCAGCACCTTGCCGAGCGCGCCGCGGAAGCTCAGCAGGTGCAGGTCGTCGCCGGCATCCAGCTCGCAGCGCACCTGGTGCGCCTCCAGCGCGCCGGCCAGGCCGGCCACCACCTCGTGCACCAGTTCGAGCAGCGAGAAGCTGCGGCGCTGGTCGCCGAAGTTGTCGGCGGTGGACTGCAGGAAGGTGTCGACGATGGACAGCGTGCGCTGCAGGTTGGACAGCACCAGCGCCACGCTCTCCTCGCTGACGCGCAGGTGCCGCTCCAGGTCGCTGCGCCGCAGCGCGCCGGCCTGCGACTGCGCGCTCAGGTGCGCCAGGTCGTCCTGCAGCGTGCAGGCGGAGATCAGCGCGTTGCCCAGCGGCGAGGACAGCTCCTGCGCGATGCCCGAGATCGTGCGCCCCACCGAGGCCAGCCGGTCGCGCTGGAACAGCTCGATCTGCGAGCGCGCGAAGCTCTCGGAGGCGAGCTTGAGCGCCAGCTGCGTGCGCACCCGCGCCTTCACGACGACGTCCACGAAGGGCTTGGGGATGTAGTCCACCGCGCCGTGCGCGAAGCCCTCGGCCTCGTCGTCGGCACCGCCCTGCACGGTGACGAAGATGACGGGGATGCCGCGGGTGCGCGGGTCGGCCTTGAGCCGGTCGCAGACCTCGTAGCCGCTCATGCCGGGCATCAGCACGTCGAGCAGGATCAGGTCGGGCAGCTGCTCGGCGCAGAAGGCCAGCGCCTCCGCGCCGCTGGTGGCCAGCGACACCTCGCATTCGTCCACCAGGAGCTGGTACAGCGCGTGGATGTTGCTCGGTTGGTCGTCGACGACGAGGATCAGCGGCATGGCGGCGCAGGATAACCGACGGCCGCGCGCGGCACCCGGCGTGCCGCCCTGCGGACGCGATAATCCGCGCCCTCATGCAGCCCGGCCCCATCCTCAACATCTCCTGCTACCTGTTCGTGCCGCTGGCCGACCCGGCGGCGCTGCGCGACCGGCTGCACGCCCGGGCCGAGGCGCTCGACCTGAAGGGCACGGTGCTGATCGCCGGGGAAGGCATCAACCTGTTCCTGGCCGGCCCGGCGGACGCGGTGCGCGCCTGGGTCGCCGAACTGCGCGCCGACGCCCGGCTGCAGGCGCTGGCGCCCAAGGAAAGCTGGAGCGCCACCCAGCCCTTCCGGCGGCTGAAGGTCAAGGTCAAGCCCGAGATCATCCGCATGAACCGCCCCGCCGTGCGGCCCGACCAGGCGCCCCGCGCGCCGGCCCTGGCGCCCGCCACGCTGGCCCGCTGGCTGGACCAGGGGCATGACGACGAGGGCCGCGAGCTCGTCATGCTGGACACGCGCAACGGCTTCGAGGTGGACCACGGCGCCTTCGCCGGCGCCGTCGACTGGCGGCTGCGCCGGTTCAGCGACTTCCCCGCCGCGCTGGAGGCGCACCGGGCCGAACTGGCCGGCAAGACCGTGGTGAGCTACTGCACCGGCGGCATCCGCTGCGAGAAGGCGGCGATGGTGCTGGAAGCCGCGGGCCTGCGGGCCTGGCAGCTGGACGGCGGCATCCTGAAGTACTTCGAGGACACCGATGGCCGGCACTACCGCGGCAACTGCTTCGTGTTCGACGAGCGCGAGGCGCTGGCGCCGGACCTGAGCCCCGCCGCGTGACCCTAAGTGGCATGAACCCGGCCCGCATCCCGCCGGGGCGAAGGGGGCCGCCATGAGCTTCGGCGACACGGTGCTGCGCGCCGCCGGCCTGCTGCTGATGCTGGCCGCGCTGGCCTTCGCCGCCGGCAAGGCGCCGGACCGCCCGCTG
Source organism: Roseateles sp. (assembly GCF_047654785.1). Lineage (GTDB taxonomy): Bacteria > Pseudomonadota > Gammaproteobacteria > Burkholderiales > Burkholderiaceae_C > Pelomonas. The sequence goes on along the minus strand of NZ_JASGKQ010000003.1, from coordinate 1,294,196 downwards.
GACAGCCTGCTGCCGCGCTGGGCGCCGCCGCCGTCGGACTTCCTGGAGCTGGACGGCCAGCTGGTGCATGTCCGCGACCAGGGTCCGGCCAGCGACCCGCTGCCGCTGGTGCTGATCCACGGCACCAGCGCCAGCCTGCACACCTGGGAGGGCTGGGCCGGCGAGCTGGCGCGCACGCGCCGCGTCATCAGCTTCGACCTGCCGGGCTTCGGCCTGACCGGGCCGAGCGCCGACGGCGACTACCGCGATGTCCGCTACGTCGCCTTCGTGCGCGCGCTGCTGGCGCGGCTGGGCGTGGGCCGGGCCATCGTCGCGGGCAACTCGCTGGGCGGCGGCATCGCCTGGCAGCTGGCGCTGGCCGACCCGGCGCGCGTGGCCGGGCTGGTGCTGGTGGACGCCGCGGGCCACCAGGCCGAGCCCGAGGCCGAGGCCGTGCCGCTGGTCTGGCGGCTCGCGCGCCTGCCGGTGCTGCGCGAGGGCCTGCGCTGGGTGCTGCCGCGCCGCGCCGTCGAGGACGGCGTGCGCAGCGTCTACGGCGACCCCGGCCGCGTCGACGCCGCGCTGGTGGACCGCTACTACGAGCTGGCGCTGCGCGAGGGCAACCGCGCCGCGCTGATGCGACGCCTGGACCAGCTCGCGCCCGGGCCGGTGGCGCGGCTGGGCGAGATCCGGGTGCCCACGCTGATCCTGTGGGGCGGCCGCGACCGCCTCATCCCGCCGCGCTGGGCCCAGGCCTTCCACCAGGCGCTGCCGGGCAGCCGGCTGGTGGTGTTCCCGCAGCTCGGCCATGTGCCGCAGGAGGAAGACCCGGCTGCTACCCTTGCGGCCTTGCGCGGCTGGCTGCCCGAAGTCGCGCGCTGAACCCGTCCCACCCCAGAGGTCCGACATGAAGAAGAACGTCCTGTTTGCACTGACCGCGCTGTCCCTCGCCGCCTCGCTGGCGCAGGCCCAGGCGCCCGAGTGGAAGAAGCTGCGCATCGGCGTCGAAGGCGCCTACCCGCCGTTCTCCGAGATCGGCCCCGACGGCAAGCTCAAGGGCTTCGAGATCGAGCTGCTGCAGGCCTACTGCGCCGAGATGAAGGCCCAATGCACGCTGGTGCAGCAGGACTTCGACGGCCTGATCCCGGCGCTGCAGTCGCGCAAGGTGGACGCCATCTTCGCCAGCGTCGCCATCACCGAGGAGCGCCGGCGCGTCATCGGCTTCTCCAAGCCCTACTACAACACGCCGGCGCGGCTGGTGGCCAAGGCCGGCGCGAAGCTGGAGCCCAGCGCCGCCGGCCTGAAGGGCAAGAAGATCGGCGTGCAGCGCGGCACGACGCACGAGGCCTACGCGGACGCCACCTTCAAGCAGAGCGAGATCGTGCGCTACGGCAGCCAGGACCAGGTGTTCCTGGACCTCAAGAGCGGCCGCATCGACGCCACGCTGATGGACTCGCCGGCCGCCGACTTCGGCTTCCTGAAGAAGCCCGAGGGCAAGGGCTTCGCGTTCGCCAGCGGCCCGATCAACGACGACAAGATCTTCGGCGTCGGCTCGGGCGTGGGCATGCGCAAGGCGGACGAGGCGACGCTGGGCCGGAAGTTCGATGCCGCCATCGACGCGCTGCGGGCCAACGGCACGTTCAAGAAGCTGGCCGGCAAGTATTTCGATTACGACATCGCGCCGCTGAAATGAGGCCCCTCGCCCAGCCTCGCGTCGCTGAACGCGAGCGAATCTGGTCGGTCTTGCAGACCGCGCAGCGGGCCACCAGCCCGCTGCCCTTCGGCAGGCACGGCGAGCCCACCGGGCTCACCGTGTCCGGCCTCAGCCCCCTGGGGGACGGCGATGCGCGCGGCATGGAGCCGCGCGCACATCGCCTGCGGGCCGGCTTGGGAGCGGCCCGGCGCCAGTCCGCCGCTAGCGCGTGACATCGGTATGCTGCTGCACGGTTTCCTCCCCAGCCTGCTCGAAGGCGCGGCCGTCACGCTGGCGGTGGCGCTGTCGTCGCTGGCGGTCGCCGCGGCGCTGGGCCTGGCCGGCGCGCTGGCCAAGCTGTCGCGCTCGCGCGTCGCCCGGGGCCTGGCCGGCGTCTACACGACGCTGATCCGCGGCGTGCCCGACCTGCTGCTGATGCTGCTGATCTTCTACGGCGGCCAGCTGGCGGTGAACACCGTGGCGCCGATGCTGGGCCACGAGGACTACATCGACATCGACCCCTTCGTGGCCGGCGTGCTGACCATCGGCTTCATCTTCGGCGCCTACCTGACCGAGGCCTTCCGCGGCGCCTTCCTGGCCGTGCCGCCGGGCCAGCGCGAGGCGGGCCTGGCCTATGGCATGAGCCCGCGCCGGGTGCTGTGGCGCATCACCGCGCCGCAGATGCTGCGCCACGCGCTGCCGGGGCTGTCCAACAACTGGCTGGTGCTGATCAAGAGCACGGCCATCGTCTCGGTGATCGGCCTGTCGGACCTGATGACGCGCGGCCAGCAGGCCGCCGGCACCACGCGCGAGCCCTTCAGCTTCTACCTCGCCGTGGCGCTGATCTACCTGGCCTTCACCAGCCTGTCCGAGCTGGGCTTCAACTGGGCGAGAAAGCGCCTGGCCATCGGCGTGCGGGAAGGGGCGCTGTGAGCCCCGCCCGGCCGCCCGAAGCCGCCTGCCAGCGCGCCGCACGAGGGGCGAACCCATGAACTTCGACGCCATCGCCGAGAACTTCCCGATGTACCTGGCGGGCTTGCTCGTCACGCTGAAGCTGCTGCTGTCGCTCGGCTGCGGGCTGGCGCTGGCGCTGCCGCTGGCCGTGGTGCGCACCGTCTCCCGCGGGCTGGCGTCGCGCCTGGTCTGGGCCTACACCTATGTGTTCCGCGGCACGCCGATGCTGGTGCAGCTGTTCCTCGTCTACTACGGCCTGGCGCAGTTCGACGCGGTGCGCGAGAGCGTCGCCTGGCCCTGGCTGTCGTCCGCCACCTTCTGCGCCTGGCTGACCTTCACGCTGAACACGGCGGCCTACACGACCGAGATCATCGCCGGCAGCATCCGCGCGCTGCCCGCGGGCGAGATCGAGGCCGCCAAGGCGCTCGGCATGGGCCGGGCGCTGATGCTGCGCCGCATCGTGCTGCCCGCCGCGCTGCGCCGCGCGCTGCCGGCCTACGGCAACGAGGCCATCTTCATGCTGCACGGCACCTCGCTGGCCAGCATCGTCACGCTGCTGGACCTGACCGGCGCCGCCCGCGCCATCAACGCCAAGTACTACCTGCCGTTCGAGGCCTTCATCACGGCCGGCGCCTTCTACTTCGTGCTGACCCTCGGCCTGGTCGGCCTGTTCCGCTGGGCCGAGCAGCGCTGGCTGAAACCGATGATGAACCGTTGACCATGCAAACCGTCCGCCACGCCCTCCTCTCCCCCGCCCCCGGCACGCAGCGCGAGCTGGTGTCGCTGCACTACGGCCCCGAGGCCCGCGCCAGCGGCGGCCAGAAGGCCTACATCCAGGCCTCGCTGCACGCCGACGAGCTGCCCGGCATGCTGGCCGCCCACCACCTGCGCCGGCGGCTGGACGCGCTGGACGCGGCCGGCCAGATCACCGGCGAGATCGTCCTCGTGCCGATGGCCAACCCCATCGGCCTGGCCCAGCACCTGCTGCACATGCACGAGGGCCGCTTCGAGCTGACGACCGGCGAGAACTTCAACCGCCACTACCCCGAGCAGACCGAGGCCGTCGCCGACGCCGTCGAGGCGCAGCTCGGCGCGGACGCCGCCGCCAACGTCGCCACGCTGCGCCGCGCGCTGAAGGCGGCCGTGGCCGCCTCGCCCGCCACCACCGAGCTGCAGTCGCTGCGCCGCACGCTGCTGGGCCTGTCCTGCGACGCCGACATCGTGCTCGACCTGCACTGCGACGCCCAGGCGCTGCTGCACCTCTACACCGAGACGCCCTGCTGGCCCGACTGCGAGCCGCTGGCGCGCTTCCTCGGCGCGCGGCTGACGCTGACCGCGCAGGAGTCCGGCGACAGCCCCTTCGACGAGGCCTGCTCCCAGGTCTGGTGGAAATGGGCGCGGCGCTTCGCCGGCCGCTTCCCGGTGCCGCAGGCCTGTCTGTCCGTCACCGTCGAGCTGCGCGGCGCGGCCGACGTGACGCACGAGCTGGCCGAGGCCGACGCTGACCGCCTCATCGACTTCCTGCGCTGGCGCGGCCTGATCGCCGGCGACCGGCCCGCGCTGCCCGAGCCGCAGGGCGACGCCCGCCCGCTGGCCGGCAGCATGCCCATCACCGCGCCGGTGGCCGGGGTGCTGACCTTCGTGAAGGAAGTCGGCGCCGAGGTCGAGGCCGGCGAGGTGCTGGCCCAGGTCATCGACCCCATCACGGCCCAAGTCACCGAACTGAAGAGCCCCGTGGACGGCCTGCTGTTCGCGCGCGACTTCCTGCGCTTCGCCTATGCCGGCATGCGCGTCGCCAAGGTCGCCGGCCGCGAAGCGACGCGCACCGGCAAGTTGCTTGGGGCGTGAGATGAGGCCCCTCGCCCATTCCGGCCCCGCTGAACGCGGGCCGGACTGGCCGGTCCCCCGAGGGTGCGGCGATGCGAGCGGGGTGTGCCCCGCTCGCACATCGCCTGCGGCCCGGCGCTCGGCCCGCAAAGAGACACTGACGACATGACCATCCAACTCCAGGCCACCAACATCCACAAGCGCTTCGGCGAGCGCGAGGTGCTCAAGGGCATCTCGCTGGCCGCGACGCGCGGCGACGTCGTCACGCTGATCGGCTCGTCGGGCTCGGGCAAGAGCACCTTCCTGCGCTGCCTGAACCTGCTGGAACAGCCGCACGAGGGCGAGCTCGCGCTGGGCGGCGAGGCGCTGAAGCTCGTGCGCGACCGCGACGGCAGCCTGAAGGCGGCCGACGCGAAGCAGCTGCAGCGCTGGCGCGCGCGGCTGGCGATGGTGTTCCAGAACTTCAACCTGTGGGCGCACATGACGGTGCTGGAGAACGTCATCGAGGCGCCCGTGCACGTGCTGGGCCGGCCGCGGGCCGAGGCCGTCGAGCGCGCGCAGGCGCTGCTGGCGCGCGTCGGCGTCGCGCACCGCGCCCACGTCCACCCGGCGCAGCTGTCGGGCGGCGAGCAGCAGCGCGTCGCCATCGCCCGTGCGCTGGCGGTGGACCCGGAGGTCATGCTGTTCGACGAGCCCACGTCGGCGCTGGACCCGGAGCTGGTCGGCGAGGTGCTCAAGGTCATGCGCGACCTCGCCGCCGAGGGCCGCACCATGGTCGTCGTCACGCACGAGATGGGCTTCGCGCGCGAGGTGTCCAACCACTGCCTGTTCCTGCACCAGGGCAAGGTCGAGGAAGAAGGCAACCCGAAAGAGATGCTGCTGCGCCCGCAGTGCGAGCGCCTCCAGCAGTTCCTCAGCGGTGGATTGAAGTAGCCCATGCGCCAAACCGCGACCCGGCTGCTCTGGCGTGCCGTGGCGCTGCTGAGCGTCGCGCTGGCGCTGCTCGGCGTGCTGCTGCCGGGGTTGCCGACGGTGCCTTTTTTGCTGCTGGCCGCCTGGGCGGGCGGCAAGGGCTGGCCGGCGCTGGAGGCCTGGCTGCTGAACCACCCGACGCATGGCGACACCATCCGCCGCTGGCGCGAGCGCGGCGCGGTGCCGCGTCGGGCCAAGTGGCTGGCCACGGTGATGATGGGCTGCAGCGCCGTCGTGCTGGCGCTGTCGCCGCTGCCGCTGGCCGCCAGGATCGCGCTGCCGGCGCTGATGGCCGGCGTGGCGGTCTGGCTCTGGCGGCGGCCGGAAGCCTAGGCACGTGCCGGGCCGCGCGTCAGCCGGCCGACTTGACGAGCGCCAGCACCTCGCGGAAACGCGGATGCCGGCAGTCGTCCAGCCATTCGAACAGCACCATCTCGTGCGTCACGATGCCGGCGCCGGCCCACGCCAGCCGGGCCATCGCCGCCGCAGGGTCGCCGGCACGGCGCGACCCGCTGGCATTGGCGACCACCCAGACCCGCTTGCCGGCGCGCAGCAGCCCGAGCGCCGTCTGCATCATGCAGACATGGGCCTCGCAGCCGGCGATGACGATCTCGCCGCAGCCCGGCTTCGCGGCGTCCAGCGCGGCCAGCAGGCCATCGGCGCAGGCGTCGAAATGCGTCTTGGCGAGGACGCTGTCGCATTCGGCCCGCAGCGGCGCCACGGTCGGCCCCAGGCCCGCCGGGTTCTGCTCCGTGCCGAGCACCGGGATCCCGAGCAGGCGCGCGGCCCGCGCCAGCAGCACCGCATGGGCCGCCACGGCCGCCGCGTCATGGATGGCCGGCATCAGGCGCGCCTGGTAGTCCACCAGCACCAGCGCGCTGGCGTCCGCGTCGATGGCCCCCGCCTTGGGGCGGCCCGGCGCGGTGCTCATGCCAGCAGCCCCCGGTCCTTCAGCATGGGCTCCACGACCGGATCCCGCCCCCGGAAGCGCCGGAATGCCTCGCCGGGCTCGACGCTGTTGCCCACCGACAGGATGCACTCGCGCAGCCGCGCCGCGACGGCCGGGTCGAAGGGGTCGCCGGCCTCGGCGAAGGCATCGAAGGCATCGCAGTCCAGCACCTCGGCCCACAGGTAGACGTAGTAGCCCGCCGCGTAGCTGGCGCTGCTGAACAGGTGCTGGAAATGCGTCAGCCGGTGGTTCATGCCCACCTCCGGCGGCAGGCCCCGGCGGGCCAGCACGTCGCGCTCGAAGGCCACCACGTCGTCCGGTGCGTCCGGCAGCGCGTGGGCGGCCATGTCGACGAGGGCGCTGGCCGTGTAGCGCAGCGTCTCGTAGCCCTGGCCGAACTGGCGCGCGGCCTGCAGCCGGGCCAGCAGCGCGTCGGGCAGCGGCTCGCCGGTCTGCCAGTGGCGGGCGAACTTTTTCAGCACCTGCGGCTCGGCCATCCAGTGCTCGAAGAGCTGCGACGGCAGCTCGACGAAGTCGCGCAGCACCTGCGTGCCGGCCAGGCGCTCATGCTCGACGCTGGACAGCAGCCCGTGCAGGCCGTGGCCGAACTCGTGGAACAGCGTGCGCACGTCGTCGAAGCTCAGCAGCGTGGGCTCGCCGGCGGCGCCGCGCGCGAAGTTGTTGTTGTTCAGGATGACCGGCGTGGCCCCGAGCGCGCGGCTCTGGTTGCGCAGCGGGTTCATCCACGCGCCGCTGCGCTTGGTCGGCCGGGCGAAGTTGTCCTGCAGGAACAGGCCGCAGCACGCGCCGTCGGCGCCGAAGACCTCCCAGGCGCGCACGTCGGCGTGGTAGCCGGCGATGTCGGGCCGGGTCTCGAAGCGCAGGCCGAACAAGCGGCTCGCGCAGTCGAACATCGCCGCCACCATGCGGTCCAGCGGGAAGTAGGGCTTGACCTCGGCCTCGTCCAGCTCGAAGCGGGCGCGCCGGGCCTGCTCGGCGTAGAAGCGCCAGTCCCAGGGCTCCAGCGCATGCGTCGCGCCGGCCGCGGCCATCGCGCCGCGCACGGCCTCGCGCTCGCGGGCCTGGGCGGCCAGCGCCGGGCGCCACACGCGCTCCAGCAGGTCCATGACGGCGCCCTGGTGGCGGGCCATGGTGTCCTCCAGCGCGAAGTCGGCATAGCAGGCATGGCCGTGCAGCCGCGCGGCTTCGGCGCGCAGCGCGAGGATCTCGCGGCACAGCGCGCGGTTGTCGGTGGCGCCGTCGCCGTCGCCCCGGCCGACCCAGGCGCGCCAGGCCTGGTCGCGCAGGTCGCGCCGGGCGCTGAAGGTCAGGAAGGGCACGATCAGCGAGCGCGACAGCGTGACGACATGGGTGCCCTCGCCCAGCCCGCGCTCCCGCGCCGCCTGGCGGGCCGCCGCGCGCAGAAAGCCCGGCAGGCCGGCCAGCTCGTCCTCGCTGTCCAGGCGCAGCTGGTAGCCGCTCTCGGCGGCCAGCACGTTCTGCGCGAAGCGCGTGTTCAGCTCGGCCAGCCGCGCCATGACGGCGGCGTAGCGCGCCCGGGCCTCGGGCGCGAGGCGGGCGCCGGCCCGCAGGAAGTCCAGGTGCACGCGCTCCAGCAGCCGCCGCGCCTCGGCCGGCAGGCCCAGGCGGTCGCGCTGCTCGAACAGTGCCTGCACGCGCGCGAACAGGCCGGCGTGCATGTAGACGGCGCTGTTGTGCGCGGCCAGCGGCGCCGCCAGCGCGCGCTGCGCGGCCTGCAGCTCGGGGGAGGTGGCCGACGCGGCCAGCGTGTGGAACAGGTGTTCGAGCCGGGTCAGCAGCCGGCCGCTGGCATCGAACGCGGCGATGGTGTTGGCGAACGTGGGCGCCTCGGCCTGGGCGGCGATGGCGTCCACCTCGGCGCGGTGGCGGGCCAGCGCGACGTCGAAGGCGGGCTGGAAGTGCGCCGGCCGGAGGGCGGCGAAGGGCGGCAGGCCATGCGGGCCGGGCCAGTCCTGCAGCAGCGGGTTGTCGGTCATGCGCGGAAATCCTCGGAGGCAAAGCAAACGGGCCGCTTCCTTGCCGGAGGCGGCCCGTGGGGGTCAGCGGCAGGGCCGGGTCACTTGCCGGCGGAGGCGGCTGCCGCGGCCGCTGCTGCGGCGGCCTTTTCCTTGCGGATGGCCTTCTCGTCGTTCTCGTCGTAGGCCTTGTTCTGGCACTCGGCCTTCCACTTGTCGCTGGCGTCGAAGTGCTTCTCGGTGCGCTCCTCGATGGCCTTGAACTGGTCGTTCAGCGCGTCCACCTTGTCGGAGAAGGCCTTGCGCTTGGCGCCCTGCTCGGCATCGGCGGCCTTGACGGCGTCGAACAGCTTGCTGAAGCCGTTGGCGCGCGCCTGGTAGGCCTCGTTGCGGGCCTTCAGGTCTTCCTTGGACAGCTTGGGCGCCTCGGCGGTCAGCGCGGCGTGGTCGGCCAGGATGGCTTCCTTCTCGGCCTTCACGTCGCTGACCTGCTTGCCCAGCGCGGCCTCGCCGGCCTCGATCTCGACCTTCTCGGCCTTGAGCTTCTCGGCGTTGGCCTTGTAGGCGGCCTGGTCGGCCTTGATGGCCTCGGACTCCTTGCTGTTGGCCTCCTGCGCGTCGATGCAGGCGCGCAGCTCGTCGCGCGACATCAGCTTGGGCTTGGGCTTGGCCACCACCGGGTTGGCGACCCTGTTGTTCTTCGGGTCGACCTTGGCCTTGGGGTTGTTGGTGATCTGCGCCTGGGCGGAGACGGCGACGACCAGCGCCAGCGGGAGGAGGATGCGTTTCATGGCAGGAGCGCAACGCGGGTTGCGAAGGTTCGGAACGGGAGGCGAAATGATGCCACGAGGCTTCGCGCCGATAATCGCCGGCTGCCCTCCGTCTGTTACGAAGTCCTGCATGGCGCTCAAAGCCACCATCCACAAAGCCCAGCTGCAGATCGCCGACATGGACCGCCATGTCTACGGCGACCACAGCCTCACCCTCGCCCGCCACCCCAGCGAGACCGACGAACGCATGATGGTCCGCGTGCTGGCCTTCGCGCTGCACGTGCCGGCCGACGAGCTGCGCGGCCGGCTGGAGTTCACCAAGGGGCTGTCCGACGTGGACGAGCCCGAGCTGTGGCAGCTGGACCTGACCGGCGAGGTCGCGCACTGGATCGACCTGGGCCAGCCCGACGACCGCCGGCTGATGAAGGCCCACGGCCGCAGCGAGCGGGTCAGCGTCTACAGCTATGCATCCAGCACCGAGGTCTGGTGGCGCGGCCTGGCCGGCAAGCTCACGCGCGCGCCGAGGCTCGCCGTCTGGCAGATCCCGGCCGAGCAGTCGCAGGCGCTGGCCCGGCTGGCCGAGCGCAGCATGCAGCTGCAGGTCAGCATCCAGGACGGCAGCGTCTACGTGTCGACCGCGAACGCGGCGGTCGAGATCCATCCCATCGCCTTGAAGGAGGCCGCGCCATGACGCCGCAGCACGACCCCGACCACCGGCGCTTCACGCTGCCCACCACGCCCACCAGCATGCTCGACTACGAGCTGGGCAGCAGCCACGTGGTGTTCACCCACACCGTCGTCCCCGCGGCCTACCAGGGCCAGGGCCTGGCGGCCCGGCTCGTCGAAGCCGGCCTGGCCTGGGCCCGGGAGCAGGGCCTGAAGGTCGTGCCCGCGTGCAGCTACGTCAACGCCTACATCAAGCGCCACCCCGAGTGGCAGAACCTCGTCGCCTGAAGAGACCCGTCACCATGTCCACGATCCTGCAATCCGTTCCCGTCGGCCAGAAGGTCGGCATCGCCTTCTCCGGCGGCCTCGACACCTCGGCCGCGCTGCACTGGATGAAGCTCAAGGGCGCCCTGCCCTACGCCTACACCGCGAACCTGGGCCAGCCCGACGAGCCCGACTACGACGAGATCCCGCGCAAGGCCATGCTCTACGGCGCCGAGAAGGCCGTGCTGGTGGACTGCCGCGCGCAGCTGGTCGCCGAAGGGCTGGCCGCGCTGCAGGCCGGCGCCTTCCACATCAGCACCGCCGGCGTGACCTACTTCAACACCACCCCCATCGGCCGCGCCGTGACCGGCACCATGCTGGTGGCGGCGATGAAGGCCGACGGCGTCAACATCTGGGGCGACGGCTCGACCTACAAGGGCAACGACATCGAGCGCTTCTACCGCTACGGCCTGCTGACCAACCCGGCGCTGAAGATCTACAAGCCCTGGCTGGACCAGGCCTTCATCGACGAGCTGGGTGGCCGCGCCGAGATGTCCGCCTTCATGACGGAGAAGGGCTTCGCCTACAAGATGAGCGCCGAGAAGGCCTACTCCACCGACTCCAACATGCTCGGCGCCACGCACGAGGCCAAGGACCTGGAGCACCTGAACAGCGGCATCAAGATCGTCAACCCCATCATGGGCGTGGCCTTCTGGCGCGACGACGTGGCGATCCCGGCCGAGGCGGTCACGGTGCGCTTCGAGGAAGGCCTGCCCGTGGCGCTGAACGGCGTCGAGTACCGCGACCCGGTGGCGCTGCTGGCCGAGGCCAACCAGATCGGCGGCCGCCACGGCCTGGGCATGAGCGACCAGATCGAGAACCGCATCATCGAGGCCAAGAGCCGCGGCATCTACGAGGCGCCGGGCCTGGCACTGCTGCACATCGCCTACGAACGCCTGGTCACCGGCATCCACAACGAAGACACCATCGAGCTCTACCGCGACAACGGCCGCAAGCTCGGCCGCCTGCTCTACCAGGGCCGCTGGTTCGACCCGCAGGCCATCATGCTGCGCGAGACCGCGCAGCGCTGGGTGGCGCGCGCCATCACCGGCGAGGTGGCCATCGAGCTGCGCCGCGGCAACGACTACTCGCTGCTGGACACCCGCAGCCCCAACCTCACCTACGCGCCCGAGCGGCTGAGCATGGAAAAGGTGGAAGGCGCCTTCAGCCCGGCCGACCGCATCGGCCAGCTGACCATGCGCAACCTCGACATCAGCGACACGCGCGGCAAGCTGGGCGTCTACACCGGCGTGGGCCTGCTGGCCGGCGGCGGGCTGCCCAAGCTGGAAGGCTGAGCGGCGCGCCTTAAACGACCACCGGCTCCGGCTCCAGCCGGATGCCGAAGCGGCCGTAGACGCTCTCCTGGATCGCGCGTGCCAGCGTCACCACCTCGGCGCCGCGCGCGTCGCCCTTGTTGACCAGCACCAGCGCCTGCTTGTCGTACACGGCCGCGCCGCCGACGCTTTTGCCCTTCCAGCCGCAGGCGTCGATCATCCAGCCGGCCGCCAGCTTCACGCTGCCGTCGGCCATGGGGTAGTGGACGATGCCGGGGTCGCGGCCGATGATGTCGCGGCACTGCTCGGCGGTGACCACCGGGTTCTTGAAGAAGCTGCCCGCGTTGCCGATGGCGGCCGGGTCCGGCAGCTTGGCGCGGCGCACGGCCACGATCCAGTCGAAGATCTGCCGCGCGTCCGGCGCCGCGATGCCCGTCTCGGCCATCTTGCGCTCCAGCTCCAGGTAGCCCAGCACCGGCCGCCAGGGGCGCGGCAGGCGCAGCCGCACGCGGGTGATGACGCTCTTGCCCGCCAGCCCGCCGAAGCCGTCGTGCTTGAACACGCTGTCGCGGTAGCCGAAGCGGCACACCGCGGCCGGCAGCAGCGCCGGCCGGCCGGTGACGAGGTCCATCACTTCCACCGCCTCCAGCCGGTCCTTCACCTCGATGCCGTAGGCGCCGATGTTCTGCACCGGCGCGGCGCCCACGGTGCCGGGGATCAGCGCCAGGTTCTCCAGGCCCGGGTAGCCGTGGTCCAGCGTCCACTGCACCAGCGCATGCCAGGCGACGCCGGCGCCGGCCTCGACGATCCAGGCGTCCTCGCGCGCCTCCAGCAGCCGGATGCCGGGGATCTCCACCTTCAGCACGACGGCGTCCACGTCGCGGGTCAGCACGAGATTGCTGCCGCCGCCCAGCACGAACTTGGGCGCGCGGCCCAGCTCGGGGTGGTCGACGACGCGGCGCACGTCGGCCGCCTCGCGGATGCGCACCAGGCGGCGCGCGACGGCGGGCAGCGCGAAGCTGTTGTAGGGCTTGAGGTTCACGTCGGTCTCGATCACGAGGCCCGGGGCTTCGTTCGAGGGGAGGGAAAGGGCTGCAGACATGGGAAAATTTTCGCCGATTCATCTACCGGCCACTGCCATGCCCAGCTTCGACACCGTCCTCGAACCCGATCACGTCAAGATCCGCAACGGCGTGGACAACAGCATCAAGGAGATCGGCACCCGCTTCGACTTCAAGGGCACCGGCGCCAAGGTCGAGCTCAAGGACAAGGAAATCCACGCCACCGGCGACAGCGAGTTCCAGCTCGAACAGATCGAGGCCGTGCTGTACGGCAAGCTGACCAAGCAGGACGTGGTCATCAGCTTCCTCGACAAGCAGGACAAGGTCGAGAAGCTCGGCGGCGACAAGCTGCGCCAGGTCTACAAGATCAAGGAAGGCATCGAGGCCACGCTGGCCAAGAAGATCGTCGCCTCGCTGAAGGAGAGCAAGCTCAAGGTGCAGGCCAGCATCCAGGGCGACGCGGTGCGCGTGACCGGCAAGAACCGCGACGACCTGCAGGCCGCGATCGCGCACCTGAAAAAGGGCTTCAGCGACACGCCGCTGACCTACAACAACTTCCGCGACTGAAGATGGCCCGGCCGCCGCTGGTCGCCGCGCTGCTGGGCCTGGCACTGCTGCCGCCGGCCGCCCCGGCGCAGCCGGCGGTGCAGCTCAACGGCATGCTGGGCACGCGCGCGGCGCTGCTGCTCATCGACGGCGAGCCCCGCACGCTGCAGGTGGGCGCCAGCAGCGGCGGCGTGAAGCTGGTGGCGCTGGAGGCCGGCCGCGCCGTCGTCGAGGCGGGCGGGCGGCGCCAGACCCTGGTGCTGGGCGCCGCGCCCGCGCGCGTGCTCGCGGCCGGCGCGCCACCCGCGTCGCAGATCACGCTGCCCGCCGGCCCGGGCGGCCATTTCACCGCGCCGGGCGCCATCAACGGCCACGCCACCACCTTCCTGGTGGACACCGGCGCCACCACCCTCGCCATCGGCCAGGCCGAGGCCGACAAGCTCGGCCTGCGCTACCGGGACGGCCAGCGCGTCGTCGCCCATACCGCCAACGGCGCGGTGCCGGCCTCCCGGATCATGCTGGCCAGCGTGCGGGTCGGCGCCGTCGAGGTGCGGGACGTGGAGGCCGTCGTCGTTCCGGCCGCGCTCGGCCATGTGCTGCTCGGCAACAGCTTCCTGGGCCGCTTCCAGATGCGGCGCGACAACGACGTCATGACGCTGGAGCTGCGCCGCTGACGCCCGCGCGCGGCTGTCCCTCGCCGGACAGCGCAAATGCGAACGACCGTGCTAAAAATTCCGGCGTTCCCATCACGAAACGACACGACATGGACCTCAACTTCACCGAGGCCGAACTGGCCTTCCGCGCCGAGGTGCGCGAGTGGGTGCGCGCCCATCTGCCGGCCGACATCGCGCACAAGGTGCGCCACTCGCTGCGGCTGAACAAGGACGACCACCAGCGCTGGGCCAAGATCCTGGGCCAGAAGGGCTGGCACGGCTGGGGCTGGCCCAAGGAGTTCGGCGGCCCGGGCTGGAACGCCGTGCAGCGCCACCTGTTCGAGGAGGAATGCGCCCTCGCCTGCGCGCCGCGCGTCGTGCCGTTCGGCCCGGTGATGGTGGCGCCGGTGATCATGGCCTTCGGCACGCCGGAGCAGCAGCAGCGCTTCCTGCCCGGCATCATGAGCGGCGAGGTCTGGTGGAGCCAGGGCTACAGCGAGCCGGGCTCGGGCTCGGACCTGGCGTCCGTCAAGTGCCGCGCCGAGCGCCAGGGCGACAAGTACATCGTCAACGGCCAGAAGACCTGGACCACGCTGGGCCAGTACGGCGACTGGATCTTCTGCCTGGTGCGCACCTCCACGGAAGGCAAGCCGCAGACCGGCATCTCCTTCCTGCTGATCGACATGAAGTCGCCCGGCGTGACCGTCAAGCCCATCATCATGCTGGACGGCGAGCACGAGGTGAACGAGGTGTTCTTCGACAACGTCGAGGTGCCGGCCGACCAGCTCATCGGCGAGGAGAACAAGGGCTGGACCTACGCCAAGCACCTGCTGTCCCACGAGCGCACCAACATCGCCGACGTGAACCGCGCCAAGCGCGAGCTGGAGCGCCTGAAGCGCATCGCCGCCGCCGAGGGCCTGATGGACGACCAGCGCTTCCGCGACCAGATCGCGCTGTGCGAGGTGGACGTCGTCGCGCTGGAGATGATGGTGCTGCGCGTGCTGTCCGGCGAACGCACCGGCAAGCAGCCGCTGGACGTGGCCGGCCTGCTGAAGATCCGCGGCAGCGAGCTGCAGCAGCGCTACACCGAGCTGATGATGCTGGCCGGCGGCCCGCTGGCCCTGCCGCACATCCACGAGGCCATGGAGGCCGGCTGGCAGGGCGACCAGTGGCTGGGCGGCGCCTGGCTGGGCGGCGCCGGCCACGCGATCCCGGTGACCGGCAACTACCTGAACGTCCGCAAGACCACGATCTACGGCGGCTCGAACGAAGTGCAACGCAACATCGTCGCGCAGACGGTGCTGGGCTGATTGGAGACAGCGCAAATGGATTTCGATTTTTCTGAAGACCAGCAGGCCCTGCGCGACGCCGTGCGCCGCTTCGTCGACAAGGACTACGGCTTCGAGCGCCGCACGCAGATCGCCCGCGCCGGCGGTTTCGACCGCGCCGCCTGGGACGGCCTGGCCGGCCTGGGCCTGACCGCGCTGGCCGTGCCCGAGGCCCACGGCGGCCTGGGGCAAGGCGCCGTCGAGGCCATGGTGGTGATGGAGGAGCTGGGCCGCGGCCTGGTGCTGGAACCCGTGGCCCAGGGCGCGCTGATCGCGCCGGCCGTGCTGCGCCACGCGCCGGACGCGCTGCAGGCCGCCTGGCTGCCGCGCATCGCCGGCGGCGAGGCGCTGGTCGTGCTGGCCCACCAGGAGGCTCGGTCGCGCTACCGGCTGAACCAGGTCGCCACGCGCGCCGCCGACGGCAAGCTGACCGGCGTGAAGAGCCTGGTGCCAGCCGGCGACCTGGCCGATGCCTTCATCGTGCCGGCGCGCGTGTCCGGCGCCGACGACGCGGCGGACGGCATCGCCCTCTACCTCGTCGAGCGCGGCGCGGCCGGCCTGCACACCCGCGCCTACTCGCTGCACGACGGCTCGCGCGCCGCCGAGGTCCACTTCGCCGACACGCCCGCGCAGCTGATCGCCGGCCCCGGCCAGGGCTTCGCGCTGCTGGAGCTGGCCGCCGACGTCGGCATCGCCGCGCAGGCCGCCGAGGCCGTCGGCGTGATGGAGCGCTACCTGGCGCTGACCGTCGAGTACCTGAACACGCGCAAGCAGTTCGGCGTCGCCATCGCCAGCTTCCAGGCGCTGCGCCACCGCGCGGCCGACGTGAAGATGCAGCTGGAGCTGGCCCGCTCGATGAGCTACTTCGCCACGCTGCGCCTGGGCGACGCGCCCGCCGTGCGCCGCCGCGCGCTGTCGCAGGCCAAGGTGCAGCTGGGCCAGGCCATGCGCTTCGTCGGCCAGCAATGCACGCAGATGCACGGCGGCATCGGCGTGACGGACGAGTACGCCGGCAGCCACTACTTCAAGCGCCTGACCGCGATGGAGATGCAGTGGGGCGACACCCTGCACCACCTGGGCGAGGTGAGCGCGCGGATGCAGGATACGGCCGGCGTCTTCGCCTGAGGCGCCCCCGGGGCATGGGCCGGCGACAATCCGGCCCATGCCCCAACGCCTGCGACTCGACCAGATCCTTTTCTCCCAAGGCTTCGGCACCCGGCGGCTGTGCGCCGGGCTGATCGCGCACGGCGAGGTGCGCGTCGCCGGCCAGGTCGTCGACGACCCCGGGGCCGAGTTCGACACCGAGGGCCTGTGCTTCGACGTCGGCGGCCAGGCCTGGCCCTATGCCGAAAAAGCGCTCGTGATGCTGAACAAGCCCGCCGGCTACGAGTGCTCGCAGAAGCCCAAGCACCACCCCAGCGTGCTCAGCCTGCTGCCGGCGCCGCTGCGCGAGCGCGGCGTGCAGCCCATCGGCCGGCTGGACGAAGACACCACCGGCCTGCTGCTGCTGACCGATGACGGCGCGCTGATCCACAGGCTGACCTCGCCCAAGCACCACGTGCCCAAGGTCTACGAGGCGCGCTGCAAGCACCCGCTGACGCCGGCCATGGCCGAGCAGCTGCTGGCCGGCGTCGAGCTCAAGGAGCCCGAAGGCAAATACCAGCGGCCACCCGAGACCACCCGGGCCGAGGGCGCCGAGATCGTCGACGGGACGCTGCTGCGGCTGACGCTGCTGGAGGGCAAATACCACCAGGTCAAGCGCATGGTGGCGGCGGTAGGCAACCGGGTGGAGGCGCTGCACCGCTCGCGGCTGGGCGCGCTGGCGCTGCCGGCCGACCTCGTGCCCGGGCAGTGGCGCTGGGTGGACCGCGCGCTCGTGCTGGGCGGCTGAAACGGGCTTCCGGACCGGCAGGCTTCACGGTTTCCGCCGGATCATGAAGGGCCCACGGGCGGCAGGCCGCACCACCTTGGGCTAGGCTCGCGGTTCAATACCAGTTCCCGACATGGCCATCCACACCGAACCGAACCCGGGCGGCGCTCCGGCGCCGGCCGCGCGCCAGGACCACCTGCTGCAGCTGGCGACCGACCTGCTCGACCTCGGCACCTGGACGCTGGCGCTGCCGACCATGCGGCTGACGCTGTCCGGCCGGGCCGCGGCGCTGCTCGGCCAGCCGGCCGGCAGCGAGCCCGACTGGGAAGCCGTGCTGGAGGGCGTCGACCCGGCGGACCGGCAGGGCCTGCGCCAGGCGCTCGCCACCTGCCTGTCGTCCCCGTCGCCCGTCGAGCACAGCTTCCGGGTCGGCGCCGCGTCGGGCACGCCACGCTGGCTGCGCCTGCGCGCCGCCGCGGTGCGCGACGGCGGCGGCCAGGTGCTGGCCGTGGACGGCGTCTGCCAGGACGTCAGCGACACCAAGCGGGCCGAGCAGGCCATCGCCGAAACCGAGACCCGCTTCCGCGCGCTGGTCGAGGGCCTGCAGCGCGTGTCGGTGCAGGGCTACGACCACCAGCGCCGCGTCATCTTCTGGAACGGCGCCAGCGAGCAGCTCTACGGCTACACCCGCGAGGAGGCGCTGGGCCGGCAGCTGGAAGACCTGATCATCCCGCCCGAGATGCGCGAGCTCGTCATCGAAGGCACGCGGCAGTGGCTGGAATCCGGCGTCGTCTCCGTGCCGGCGGAAGAGCTGGTGCTGCGCCACAAGGACGGCTCGCCGGTGCCGGTGTTCTCCAGCCACACCATGCAGCGCAGCCTGTCCGGCGAGGCGCAGCTCTACTGCGTGGACGTGGACCTGAGCGAGCGCGTCGCCGCCGAGGCCGAGCGCCAGCAGCTCGAGGCGCAGCTGCGCGAGGCGCAGAAGATGGAGGCGCTGGGCACCATGGCCGGCGGCATCGCCCACGACTTCAACCATGTGCTGGGCGCCGTGCTGGCCAACGTCAGCCTCGCCAGCGGGATGCTGCCGGCCGGGCACCCGGCGCTGGCGCCGCTGGACCTGGTGGCCCGCGGCGGGCGCCGCGCGCGCCGCATGGTGCAGCAGATCCTGGCCTTCAGCCGCCACCAGGCGTTGGAGCTGCGCCCGGTGGACCTGGTCGAGGAGGCCCGCCACGCGCTCGCGCTGCTGCAGGCCAACCGCCGGACCGGCGTGACCCTGGTGCTGAACTACGAGGAGCGGCCGCTGTGGGTGAGCGCCGACGCGGCCCAGCTGCAGCAGGTGCTGCTGAACCTGTGCACCAACGCCGCGCAGGCGCTGCCCGAGCACGGCGGCCGCATCGAGGTCGCGCTGCAGCGGCTGCCGGCCGGCCCGGGCGACGCCGTCGCGCCGGTGCGCCTGACGGTGCGCGACGACGGCCGCGGCATGGACGCCGCGACGCTGGCGCGGGTGTTCGAGCCCTTTTTCACGACCAAGGCCGTCGGCCAGGGCAGCGGCCTGGGGCTGTCCGTCGTCCACGGCATCGTGCTGGCCCACCACGGCCACATCCACGTCGAAAGCCAGCCGGGCCAGGGCACCAGCGTCCACGTCGACCTGCCGGGGCTGGACGAAGACGCCGTCGAGGTCGCCGCCTCCGAGTGGGCCGGCCTGCCGGACGACAGCCCGCCGCCACGCGGCCGGCCGCTGGTGATCTATGTGGACGACGACGACGTGATGCGCCTGACCGTGCAGGCCCTGCTCGAACGCGCCGGCTACCGCGTGCGGCTGTGCAGCAATGCCAGGCAGGCGCTGGACGCGCTCGCGCAGGCGCCCGGCGAGGCGGCCGTGCTGGTGACCGACTTCAACATGCCCGACGGCGACGGCCTGGCGCTGACGCAGGCGGTGCGCGAGCGCCATCCCGGGCTGCCGGTGCTGATCAGCTCCGGCTACGTCAGCGACGCGCTGACCCAGGACGCCCATGCGCTGGGCGTGCAGGCGGTGCTGCACAAGGAGCGCGTGCTGGAAGACCTGATCGCCCACGTGCGCGGCGCGCTGCAAAGCGGCTGAGCCCGGCGGCGGCCGCCGCGGCCGCCGCGATAATTTCCGGCATGCGTGTCTTTCGCGGCTTCCACCATCCCGGCATCGCGCCCGCCTGCGCGCTGACCATCGGCAATTTCGACGGCGTGCACCGGGGCCACCAGGCCATGCTGGCGCTGCTGCAGTCCGAGGCCCGGCACCGCGGCCTGCCGAGCTGCGTGCTGACCTTCGAGCCGCACCCGCGCGACCATTTCGCGGCCCGGCTGGGCAAGCCCGAACTGGCGCCGGCCCGCATCGCCACGCTGCGCGACAAGCTCGTCGAGCTGGCGCGCTGCGGCGTGGACCAGGTGGTCATCCTGCCCTTCGACGAGGCGCTGGCCGCGCTGCCGGCGCAGAACTTCATCCGCCAGGTGCTGCGCGAGGGCCTGGGCGCGCGCTACGTGCTGGTGGGCGACGACTTCCGCTTCGGCGCCAAGCGCCAGGGCGACTACGCGACGCTGGACGCCGCCGGCCGGGCGCAGGGCTTCGACGTCGCCCGCATGATGAGCTACGAGGTGCACGGCCTGCGCGTGAGCAGCTCGGCCGTGCGCGAGGCGCTGGCCGCGGGCGACATGGACGCCGCCGCCGCGCTGCTGGGCCGGCCCTATGCGGTCTCGGGCCACGTCACGCACGGCCGCAAGCTGGGCCGGCAACTGGGCGAGCGCGCGCCCGGCACGGCCGACGGCTTCCGCACGCTGAACCTGCGCTTCCCGCACGGCAGGCCGGCCGCGCACGGCATCTTCGCGGTGCAGGTGCATGGCCTCGTGCAGCGGCCGCTGCCGGGCGTCGCCAGCCTGGGCAACCGGCCCACCATCGAGGACGCCGGCCGCGTGCTGCTCGAAGTGCACTGCCTGGACTGGCCGGCCGACGAACTGGGCCGCGAGGGGGGCTACGGTAAACTGGCCCGTGTGGAACTGCTGCACAAACTCCGCGACGAGGCCCGGTACGACGACCTGGCCACGCTGACGGCCGCGATTCGCCAGGACACCGAGGCCGCCCGCGCCTTCCTGGCCGGCCACGCCGCCTCGCACGCCCAGGTCAGCCGCCAGACCACGCGCGACCGAATTTGAAGCGGCGCCCCGCCGCCCGTCGTCCTCGCCTCCCCCGCCTTCCGACCGCCAGGCCCGCCGCCTGGCCGCCCGCCATGACCACCCCGGACTACCGCTCCACGCTCAACCTGCCCGACACGCCCTTCCCGATGCGCGGCGACCTGCCCAAGCGCGAGCCGGGCTGGGTGCAGCAATGGGACGAGCAGGGCCTGTACAAGCGGCTGCGCGACGCGCGCTGCGGCGCGCCGAAATTCGTGCTGCACGACGGCCCGCCCTATGCCAACGGCCAGATCCACATCGGCCATGCGGCCAACAAGATCCTGAAGGACATGATCGTCAAGGCGCGCCAGCTCGCGGGCTTCGACGCCGCCTACATCCCCGGCTGGGACTGCCACGGCCTGCCGATCGAGAACCAGATCGAGAAGACCTTCGGCCGCGGCCTGCCGCGCGACGAGGTGCAGGCCAAGAGCCGCGCCTACGCCACCGAGCAGATCGACGCCCAGCGCCGCGACTTCAAGCGCCTGGGCGTGCTGGGCGACTGGGCGCACCCGTACAAGACGATGGACTTCGCCAACGAGGCCGGCGAGATCCGCGTGCTGAAGCGGCTGTTCGAGCGCGGCTTCGTCTACCGCGGGCTGAAGCCGGTGTACTGGTGCTTCGACTGCGGCTCGTCGCTGGCCGAGTTCGAGATCGAGTACGCCGACAAGCAGAGCCCGGCCGTGGACGTGGCCTTCCTGTGCGCCGAGCCCGGGAAGCTGGCCGCCGCCTTCGGCGTCGCGCCGCTGGCGAAGGAGGCCTTCACCGTCATCTGGACGACGACGCCCTGGACGATTCCCGCCAACCAGGCGCTCAACCTCAACCCCGAGCTGCCCTATGCGCTGGTGGACACGCCGCGCGGCTGCTTCGTCGTCGCCGAGGCGCTGGTCGAGAAATGCCTGGCGCGCTGGCAGCTCGACGGCCGCATCGTCGCCACCACGCCCGGCCGCAAGCTGGAACTGCTGAAGTTCAAGCACCCGCTGGCCCACGTTGACCCCGGCTACGACCGCGAAAGCCCGGTGTATCTGGCCGACTACGCCACCGCCGAGGACGGCACCGGCGTCGTCCACTCCGCGCCCGCCTACGGCCTGGACGACTTCCAGAGCTGCGTCGCCCACGGCCTGGCCTTCGACGACATCCTGAACCCCGTGCAGGGCAACGGCGCGTATGCGGCCGAGTTGCCGCTGTTCGGCGGCCAGCACATCTGGAAGGCCAATGCCGCCGTCGCGCAAGCGCTGCTGGACGCCGGCCGGCTGATGGCGCAGAGCAAGATCACGCACAGCTACCCGCACTGCTGGCGGCACAAGACGCCGGTCATCTACCGCGCCGCCGCGCAGTGGTTCGTGCGCATGGACGAGGGCGAGGGCCTGTTCACGACCGACAAGGCCCCGCAGAGCCTGCGCCAGACCGCGCTCGCCGCGATCGAGGCGACGAGCTTCTACCCCGAGAACGGCCGCGCCCGGCTGCACGACATGATCGCCGGCCGGCCCGACTGGTGCATCTCGCGCCAGCGCTCCTGGGGCGTGCCGCTGCCGATCTTTCTGCACAAGGACACCGGCGAGGCGCACCCGGACACGCTGGACTTCATCGAACGCGCCGCGCAACTCGTCGAGCGCGGCGGCATCGAGGCCTGGGCCAAGCTCGACGCGGCCGACTGGCTGGGCGAGGACGCCGCCCACTACACCAAGGGCAACGACATCCTCGACGTCTGGTTCGACTCCGGCTCCACCTTCGAGCATGTGCTCAAGGGCAGCCACCGGGGCGCGGCGCATGACGACGGCCCCGAGGCCGACCTGTATCTGGAAGGCCACGACCAGCACCGCGGCTGGTTCCACTCCTCGCTGCTGATCGCCTGCGCGCTCTACGGCCGCGCGCCCTACAAGGGCCTGCTGACGCACGGCTTCGTCGTCGACGGCCAGGGCCGCAAGATGAGCAAGTCCATGGGCAACGTCGTCGCGCCGCAGGCCGTGTCGGACAAATACGGCGCCGAGATCCTGCGCTTGTGGACGGCCGCGACCGACTACTCCGGCGACCTGGGCCTGGACGACAAGATCCTCGCCCGTGTCGTGGACGCCTACCGCCGCATCCGCAACACGCTGCGCTTCCTGCTCGCCAACACCAGCGACTTCGACCCCGCCACCGACGCCGTCGCGCCCGAACAGCTGCTGGAGGTGGACCGCTACGCGCTGGCCCGCGCGGCCGAACTGCAGGCCGACATCCTCGGCCACTTCGAGCGCTACGAGTTCCACCCGGTGGTCGCCAAGCTGCAGGTCTACTGCTCCGAGGACCTCGGCGCCTTCTACCTCGACGTGCTGAAGGACCGCCTCTACACGACGGCGCCCAAGAGCCTCGCGCGCCGCTCGGCGCAGACGGCGCTGTCGCAGATCACGCACGCGATGCTGCGCTGGATGGCGCCCTTCCTGAGCTTCACGGCCGAGGAAGCCTGGGCCGTGTTCGCAGGCAGGCAGCCCGGCGAGAGCATCTTCACCGAGACCTACTGGGATTTCGGCGCCGTCGACGCCGCGCTGCTGGCCAAATGGCGCCGCATCCACGAGATCCGCGGCGAGGTCAACAAGGCCATCGAGGCGGTGCGCACCACCGGCGCCATCGGCGCCTCGCTGCAGGCCGAGCTGACGCTGCAGCTGGACGCGCAGGACCATGCGCTGCTGGCCAGCCTGGGCGACGACCTGCGCTTCGTCTTCATCACCTCGGCGGTGACGCTGCTGCCGGCGGCGCAGTTCGGCGTCGCCGTCACGCCCAGCGCCCATGCCAAGTGCGAGCGCTGCTGGCACTACCGGGCCGACGTCGGCAGCATCGCAGCCCACCCCACGCTGTGCGGCCGCTGCGACAGCAACCTGCACGGCGCGGGCGAAACCCGCACCGTGGCCTGAGCATGAGCAGGACCGCCCCCGGCACGCGGCTGAGCCAGTGGCTGCTGGCCGCCGCGCTGATCATCGTCGTCGACCAGCTCACCAAGATCCTGGTCATCGGCGCCTTCCAGCTCGGCGACGTGCACCCCGTCACCGGCTTCTTCAACCTCGTGCGCGCCCACAACTACGGCGCCGCGTTCAGCTTCCTGCACGGCGCCTCGGGCTGGCAGCGCTGGTTCTTCCTCGGCCTGGGCCTGGCGGCGGCCGGCTTCATCGTCTGGATGCTGCGCCGCCACGGCCAGCAACGCCTGTTCGCCTGGGCGCTGACGCTGATCCTCGGCGGCGCCCTGGGCAACGTCATCGACCGGGCCGTACACGGCTACGTGGTGGACTTCATCCAGGTCCATGCCGGCGGCTGGTACTTCCCGGCCTTCAACGTCGCCGACAGCGCCATCACCGTCGGCGCGGTGCTGCTGGTCCTCGACGAACTGCGCCGCGTGCGCCGGGGCTGACCCCGGCGCCGGCCGCCGTCAGGGCAGCAGCACCGCACTGCCCACCAGGCGGCGGGCCTCCAGGTCGCGGTGCGCCTCGGCCACGTCGGCCAGTGCATAGCGCCGGTCGATGCGGATGTCCACCTGCCCGCCGGCCACCAGCGCGAACAGCTCGTCGCCCATCGCCTGCGTCGCCTGCTGCGAGGCCAGGTGCGTGAACAGCGTCGGCCGCGTCAGGTACAGCGAGCCCTTGGCTGCCAGCGTGCCGATATTGACCGGCGGCACCGGCCCCGACGCGCCGCCGAAGCTGGCCAGCAGCCCGAACGGCGCCAGGCTGTCCAGCGAGCCGGCCCAGGTGTCGGCGCCGACCGAGTCGTACACCACCTTCACGCCGCGGCCGCCGGTGATCTCGCGCACCCGGGCCGCGAAGTCGGGATCGCGCCGGTAGTTGATCGCGTGCGCGGCGCCATGCGCCAGCGCCAGCGCGCATTTCTCGTCGCTGCCGGCGGTGCCGATCAATTGCAGCCCGAGCGCCCGCGCCCACTGGCAGGCGATCAGGCCGACGCCGCCGGCCGCCGCGTGGAACAGCACGAAGTCGCCCGCCTGCAGCCCGCCCTGCGGCAGCGTGCGGCGCAGCAGGTACTGCACCGTCAGGCCCTTGAGCATCATGGCCGCGGCGGTGTCGAAGGCGATCGCGTCGGGCAGCCTGAGCACGCAGCGGGCGGGCATCACGCGCGCGGTCGCGTAGGCGCCGGGCGGCTGGCTGGCATAGGCGGCGCGGTCGCCCGCCTTCAGGTGCGCGACGCCCTCGCCCACCGCCTCCACCACGCCCGCGCCCTCCATGCCCAGCCGCGCCGGCAGCGGCAGCGGGTAGCTGCCGTTGCGGTGGTAGACGTCGATGTAGTTCAGGCCGCAGGCATGGTGGCGGATGCGGACCTCGCCCGGCCCGGGCTCGCCCACCTCCACGTCCACCAGTTGCAACTGCTCCGGGCCGCCCGGGGCCTCGATGACGACGGCTTTTTCGCTCATGCGTGTCCTCCTGTTTCGCACCTCCGGTATCGTGCCAGCCCTTTGGCCCCGCCGCCGCCGACGATGACGCTGACCCCACGCCTGGCCCTGCTGCTGACCGCGCCGCCCCTGCTCTGGGCCGGCAATGCCGTGGCCGGCCGGCTGGTGCGCCACGACATCCCGCCGCTGCTGCTGAACGCGCTGCGCTGGGCGCTGGCCTTCGTGCTGCTGGCGCCGCTGGCGCGCCGGCTGCTGCGCCATCCGGGCGAGGCGCTGTCGCGCTGGCGCGGCCTGGCGGGGCTGGGTTTCCTCGGCATGGGTTGCTACAACGCGCTGCAGTACCTGGCGCTGCACACCTCGTCGCCGCTGAACGTCACGCTGATCACCGCCAGCATGCCGGTGTGGATGCTGGGCGTGGGCGCGGCGTTCCACGGCGTGAAGCCCACGCGGCGGCAAGTGGCCGGCGCGGCGCTGTCGCTGGCGGGCGTGGCGCTGGTGATCGCGCGCGGCGACCCGGCGGCACTGCGGGAGGTGCATTTCGTGCCCGGCGACCTGCTGATGCTGGTGGCCCTGTTCGCCTGGGCCGTCTACTCGTGGATGCTGGCGCGCCCGGCCCCGGGGCTGCGGCCCGGCGAGCGGCCGGACTGGCACTGGGCCGAGGCGCTGATGGCGCAGCTGATGTTCGGCCTGTTCTTCTCGGGCGTGTCGGCCGGCGTCGAGCACGCCGTCGCGCCGGCCGAGGTCCACTGGCGCCCGACGCTGGTGGCCGTGCTGGCCTACGTGGCCATCGGCCCGTCGCTGATCGCCTACCGCTGCTGGGGCCTGGGCGTGGCCGAGGCGGGCCCGGCGGTGGCGGGCTTCTTCGTCAACCTGACGCCGGTGTTCGCCGCGCTGATCTCCGCCGCGCTGCTGGGCGTGGCGCCGGCCTGGTACCACGGCGCGGCGTTCGCGCTGATCGCGGCGGGCATCGTCGTGTCGTCCCGATGATCCGGGTGCTGCACGCCGACGAGCGCCTGGTCGCCATCGACAAGCCGGCCGGCCTGCTCAGCGTGCCGGGCCGCAGCGAGCCGGACTGCGCCAGCGCGCGCGTGCAGGCGCTCTACCCGGACGCGCTCGTCGTCCACCGGCTGGACCAGGCCACCTCGGGCCTGCTGCTGTTCGCGCGCGGGCCGCAGGCGCAGCGCGAGCTGAGCGCGGACTTCGCCGCGCGCCGCATCGGCAAGCGCTATGTCGCCATCGCCGCCGGCCAGCTGGCGGGCGAAGGCCTGATCGACCTGCCGCTGGCCGCCGACTGGCCCAACCGCCCGCGCCAGCAGGTGGACCCGGTGCGCGGCAAGCCCTCGCAGACCCGCTGGCGGGCGCTGGCCGCCGCCGGCCGCCACACCCGCGTCGCGCTGGAGCCGCTGACCGGCCGCAGCCACCAGCTGCGCGTGCACCTGGCCCACCTCGGCCACCCGCTGCTGGGCGACGCGCTCTACGCGCCGCCCGACATCGCCGCCGCCAGCCCGCGCCTGCTGCTGCACGCCAGCGAGCTGCGCGTCGGCGCCCTCCACCTCACCTGCCCTGCGGAGTTCTGAATGCACCTCTACATCGTCACCGGCAGTTCGCGCGGCCTCGGCGCGGCCCTCGTGCGGCAGCTCGCCGTGCCCGGCAACGCCGTCGTCGGCATTGCCCGCCGGCTGGACCCGGCGCTGCCGGCCGAGCAATGGACGCTGGACCTGGCCGACCCGCTGCCCGCCGCCGAGCGCCTGCAGGCCTGGCTGCGCGCCAACACCGGCTGGGCCAGCGCCACGCTGGTCAACAACGCCGCGCTGCTGGGCGCGCCCGGGCCGCTGGCCGCCAGCGGGCTGGCGGAGCTGTCCGCCGCGCTGCGCGTGGGGCTGGAGGCGCCGGCGCTGCTGAGCCGGGTCTTCCTGGCCGAGACCGCCGGCGTCGCCCGGCGCCGGCTGCTGAACATCTCCTCCGGCCTGGGCCGCCGCGCGATGGCCGGCAGCGCCGCGTACTGCGCCGTCAAGGCCGGGCTGGACCACCTCAGCCGTGCGCTGGCGCTGGAGGCGCCGGACGTCGGCATCGTGTCGCTGGCGCCGGGCGTCATCGACACCGACATGCAGCTGCAACTGCGCGGCGCCGACCCGGCCCGCTTCCCCGAGCAGGCGCGCTTCCAGGGCCTGAAGGACGGCGGCCAGCTGCAGACCGCCGACGCCGCTGCGGCCGACATCCTTCAGTTTTTGGCGCGGCCTGACTTCGGAAAAACCACCATCGCCGATATCCGGGACCGTTGAAAATCCTGAGCCTTGCCGCGATATGCATCGGGCCCGTTCCTCACTCCTGGAGACCCCCCCACGTGAACCGCTTCCTCGCCGTGACCCTGGCCGCCCTGCTGGCCGTCTCCCTGCCCGCCCACGATGCCGAGGCCAAGCGCCTGGGCGGCGGCGGCATGAAGCGCAGCCTGCCCACGCAGACGGCGCCGCGCACGCCGCCCGCGCAACAGCCCGCAGCGCCGCAGCAGGCCGCCCCGGCCAAGCAGGCTGGCGCGACGCCGGCCGCACCCGCCGCGGCGGCGCCCAAGCGCTCGTGGATGGGGCCGCTCGCGGGCCTGGCCGCCGGCCTGGGCCTGGCCGCGCTGGCCAGCCACCTCGGCTTCGGCGCCGAGCTGGCCAACTTCATGACCCTGCTGCTGCTGGGCCTGGTCGCGGTGGTGGCCATCCGCTTCCTGATGCGCCGCTTCGCCGCGCCGAAGCCGCCGCAGCTGGCCGGCGCCAATGGCATGAACTTCGACGCCCGGCAGCCGCAGCAGCCGCCGGCGTGGAACCCGCCGGCCGCGGCCACCGCGGCGCCGGCCGCATCGGCCGTGCCGGCCGGCTTCGACGCCGCGGGCTTCGAGAAGATCGCCAAGCAGGTATTCATCCGCCTGCAGGCCGCCAATGACGCCGCCGACCAGGCCGACCTGCGCCGCTTCACCACGCCGCAGATGTACGCCAGCATCCAGCACGACCTGCTGGAGCGCGGCAACCAGCCGCAGCGCACCGAGGTGATGCAACTGGACGCCAGCGTCGTGGACGTGGCCACCGAGAACGGCGAGCAGGTCGTGTCCGTGCGCTTCTGGGGCCTGGTGCGCGAGCAGAGCGAGCAGGCGGCCGCCGACTTCGATGAGGTGTGGCACCTGGTCAAGTCCGGCGACGGCTGGCTGATCGCCGGCATCCAGCAGACCGCCTGACCCGCGGGCATGTCGGGCCGGGCAGCGGCCCGAGACCCGCACGAGAATGGGCGCTTCGAGCGCCCATTTCCCTTTCCAGAGGCCCCATGAACCGACTGACCCTTCCCGCCTGCGCCCTCGCCGCCGCGCTGCTGGCCGGCTGCGCCGCGCCGCCGGCCCCGACCGCCGCCACCGCCGTCGTCGCGCCCAACGCCAACCTCGTCGTGCAGGGCATCCCGCCCGTGCCGCAGCGCCTGGCCGACGCCATCAGCCGCTACAACGACTTCCGCGGCCACAGCTTCGCCGACTGGCATCCGACGCAGCGCGAGATGCTGGTCAGCCACCGCAAGGCCGGCGCCAACACCGCGCAGATCTTCCGCGTCAGCCAGCCGGGCGCCGAGGGCGAGCCGCTGACCGACGGCGCCGACCCGGT
This sequence comes from Roseateles sp., assembly GCF_047654785.1. Classification (GTDB taxonomy): domain Bacteria; phylum Pseudomonadota; class Gammaproteobacteria; order Burkholderiales; family Burkholderiaceae_C; genus Pelomonas. The sequence continues at coordinate 1,266,140 of NZ_JASGKQ010000003.1, read as the reverse complement.
GACCCGCGCCAGCTACGAGCCGCGCACCGGCAAGTACATCGTCTTCGAGCGCGCCAGCGGCGGCAACGAGGTCGGGCAGATCTACCGCCTGCCGCTGGACACGCCCGGCGCGCAGCCGGTGCTGCTGACCCGCCCCGACGAGCGCCACGCCATCAACACCTGGCTGCGCCGCAGCGGCCAGCTGGTCTATTCGTCGGTGCCCATCGACCGCACGGCCCAGGGCGGCACGCGCAGCAAGGTCAGCACCACGCTGTGGCTGATGGACCCCGAGCAGCCCGAAGGCCGCCGCAAGCTGGCCGAGCTGGACGGCGGCGGCTGGGCCGCGGGCCGGCCCTCGCCCGACGAGCGCCTGCTGACGCTGAGCCGCTACCTGTCGGCCAACGAGTCGCAGGTCTGGCTGCTGGACCTGCACAGCGGCGTGCCCAAGCAGCTGCTGCCCGCGCCGGGCGGCAGCGAGGCCAAGGCCACGTACAGCCCGGCCGGCTGGACGCCCGACGGCCGCGGGATGTGGATCACCAGCGACCGCGCCGGCGAGTTCCGCGAGCTGATGAAGCTGGACCTCGCCAGCGGCCGCATCGACCGCGTCAGCAGCCACATCCCCTGGGACGTCAGCGGCGTCACGCTGACCCAGGACGGCCGCCGGCTGGCCGCGCAGTTCAACGTCGACGGCCGCCACGAGCTGCACTTCTTCGACGCCGCCACCGCCCGCGAAGTGCCCGCCCCCGCCGCGCTGCCCGCCGGCAACGTCGGCGCCGCGTCCTTCCACCGCGCCCGCGGCGAGCTGGCCTTCTCGGTCAGCAACGCCCAGGGCCCGAGCCAGATCTACTCGCTGGCGGCGGACGGCCGGGTCGAACAGTGGACCCGCGCGGCCGCCGCGCCGGGCATGGACACGTCCGGCTTCAGCGAGCAGCGGGTCGTGCGCTGGAAGAGCTTCGACGGCACCCCCATCTCCGGCCTGCTGACCACGCCGCCGAAGCGCTTCACCGGCAAGCGCCCGGTGCTGATTTCGATCCACGGCGGCCCGGAATCGCAGGCCAGCGTCGGCTTCCTGGGCCGCAACGCCTACTTCGTGCAAGAGCTGGGCATGGCGCTGATCCAGCCGAACGTGCGCGGCTCCAGCGGCTACGGCAAGAGCTTCCTGGCGATGGACAACGGTTTCAAGCGCGAGGACTCCGTGAAGGACATCGGCGCGCTGCTGGACTGGATCGCCGCGCAGCCCGGCCTGGACGCCTCGCGCGTGCTCGTCATGGGCGGCAGCTACGGCGGCTACATGACGCTGGCCGTGTCCACGCACTACGCCGACCGCATCGCCGGCGCCATCGACGTGGTGGGCATCTCGCACTTCGTGACCTTCCTGAACAACACGGAGAGCTACCGCCGCGACCTGCGCCGCGTCGAGTACGGCGACGAGCGCGACCCGGCCATGAAGGCGCACCTGGAGAAGATCTCGCCGCTGACCAACGCGGCCCGGATCAAGAAGCCGCTGTTCGTCATCCAGGGCAAGAACGACCCGCGCGTGCCCTACACCGAGGCCGAGCAGATCGTCGCCACGGTGCGCCAGGGCGGCACGCCGGTCTGGTACCTGCGCGCCGAGAACGAGGGCCACGGCTTCCAGAAGAAGGACAACCAGGACTACCAGTTCTACGCGACCGTGCTGTTCATGCAGCAGACGGTGCTGAAGTAGCCCGCCGGCGCAGGTGCGCCGCGGCGCACCTGCGCGCTCAGCCGACCAGGTTGGCCAGCGTCAGCAGCGCCAGCAGCAGCATCCACAGCACCACCGAGCGCCACACCAGGCCCACCACGCTCTGCAGGTGGCCCAGCTGCGGCGGCACGCCTGCGGTCGAGCCGGCGGCGCCGGTGGTCTCGGGCTCGGTGCCGGCGTCGAAGGTCTTGCTGCGGTCCGGCGTGATGCCGGGCGCGGCCGCGCCGCCCAGTTGCAGGCCGACCGCGCCGGCCGCGGACGCGAGGATGATGCCCTCGTTCGGATGCAGCCACAGGCTGGCGTCGCGCCGCCAGGCGTTCACCGCTTCCTCGAAGTTGCCGACGATGGCGAAGCCGGTGGCCGTCAGGCGTGCGGGCAGGTGGTCGATCACCGTGAAGGCCTGGCGCGACAGGGCCAGCAGCCGCGCGTTGGCGGGCGCGTCCAGCGTGCGGCTCTTGAAGGCCCAGTAGCGGCCGGCGAACTCGGCCATCCGGTAGACCACCGCGCCGGCCGGCCCCAGGCCCAGCGTGGAACAGACGATGAACCAGAAGAACACGCCGAACACATGGCGGTGCGCGGCCAGCAGCGAGTGTTCGATGACGTGGCGGATCAGCTCGGTGCGCGGCAGCTCGCTGGCGTCCAGGTGGCGCCACTCGGCCAGCAGCCGGCGCGCGGTCGTGTCGTCGCCGCGCTCCAGCGCGTCGCGGATGTCGGTGAAGTAGTGGCTGAACTGGCGGAAGCCCAGCGTCAGGTACAGCACGAACACGTTCAGCGCCAGCGCCAGCAGCAGGCTGAAATGGCGCAGCCCCCAGTACAGCAGCGCCACGGCGACGCCCGGCACCAGCACGGTGATGGCCCAGACGACGGCGGCGTGATGGGTGTCGCCGGCGTCGAAATTGCGGCCCGTCCAGCGCACCCAGCCGATGACCGACTGGTGCACGCGGTTGCCATGCCTCAGGGGTTTGAGCTGTTCACACAACAGGGCCAGCAACACCGCGAAGAAATTCATGGGCCCGGATGATAGTGGCGCGCTCAGGGGGCGCTGAGCAGGCGGTAGAGGTTGCGCAACATCGCCGCCGTCGCGCCCCAGATGAAGTACTCGCGCCCGGCGCCCTGCCAGGGCATGGACAGGAAGCGCCGCTCGGTGCCGGCGAGCTCGAAGCGGTGGTGGCGGTGGTGCGCCGGGTTCATCAGGAAGGCCAGCGGCACCTCGAAGGCCTCGGCGACCTCGAACGCGTCCAGCGCCAGCGTGAAGCCCGGCCGCACCAGGCCCACCACCGGCGTCACCTGGAAGGCGGTGACGGTGGCGTAGACCGGCAACTGGCCGATCACCTCGATGCGCTCGCGCGGCAGGCCGATCTCTTCCTCGGTCTCGCGCAGCGCGGTGGCCACGGGGCCGTCGTCCTGCGGCTCGGTGCGGCCGCCGGGGAAGCTGATCTGGCCGGCGTGGTCGCGCAGGTGGTCGGTGCGGCGGGTCAGCAGCAGGTTCAGGCCGGCGTCGCGCTGCACCAGCGGCAGCAGCACGGCCGCGCCGGTGGGCGTGCGGCCGGGGAACAGGCCGCCGTCACCGGCGAATTCGGGCGACCAGCCGGGCAGCGCCGCGAGCCGCGCGCGGATGGCCTCGGGCGTCAGCGCGGCGGCGGGCACCGGCGGCAGGTGGTCGTCGATGCCCGTGACCGGCGCGAGCTGGGGCTGGATGATGGCGGGACGTGTCATGCGGAAAAACAAAAGCCGCCGAGAGCGGGGCTCCGGGCGGCCTTGGGCGGTGGGAACCGGCGGATTAAGCCAGCTTCTCCTTGATGCGCGCCGACTTGCCCGAGCGCTCGCGCAGGTAGTACAGCTTGGCGCGGCGGACGTCGCCGCGGCGCTTGACGTCGATCGACGCGATCAGCGGGCTGTACAGCTGGAAGGTGCGCTCCACGCCTTCGCCGCTGGAGATCTTGCGCACGATGAAGCTGCTGTTCAGGCCGCGGTTGCGCTTGGCGATGACGACGCCTTCGTAGGCCTGCACGCGCTTGCGGCTGCCTTCGACGACGTTGACGCTGACGATCACGGTGTCGCCGGGGGCGAAGGCCGGGATGGTCTTGTTCAGGCGGGCGATTTCTTCTTGCTCGAGGGTTTGGATCAGGTCCATCTGTGCTCCTAAGGATCTTGGCGTGCCGCTATTTATCGGGATGTTTGCAGTCCGGCATGAGGCATGAACCGGGCCACTCGACCGCCAGAGGATCGGACAGCCCGCGAGTATAGCCAGCGCTGCGGGTTTTGCCTAGAGCCCGGCCAGGAAGGCCTCGTCGGCCCGGCTCAGGCGGCCGGCGGCGCGGGCGGCGGCGATCAGCTCGGGCCGGCGCGCGGCCGTCAGCGCCAGCGAGCGCTCGCGGCGCCAGCGGCCGATGGCGCCGTGGTGGCCGGACAGCAGCACCGCCGGCACGCCGCGGCCGTCGGCCAGGACCTCGGGGCGGCTGTAGTGCGGGCAGTCCAGCAGGCCGTCCGAGAAACTGTCCTGCTGGTGCGACTGCGCATCGCCCAGCACGCCGTCCTGCAGCCGCGCGACGGCGTCCAGCAGCGCCAGCGCGGGCAGCTCGCCGCCGGACAGCACGAAGTCGCCCAGGCTCAGCTCCAGCGTCACGTGGCGGTCCAGCACGCGCTGGTCGATGCCTTCGTAGCGCCCGCACAGCAGCAGGGCGCCGGGGCCGGCGGCGAGTTGCTGCACCAGCGGCTGGTCCAGGCGCGCGCCGGTGGGCGTGAAGTGGATGACCGCCGGCGCCGCCTCGCCGCGGTCCGCCTTCGCGGCGGCCAGCGCCCGCTCCAGCGGCTCCGCCAGCATCACCATGCCGGGCCCGCCGCCGTAGGGGCGGTCATCGACGCGGCGGTAGTTGTCCTCGGCGAAGTCGCGCAGCGGCCAGAAGCGCACGTCCACCTGGCGGCTCTCGAAGGCGCGCCGCGTGACGCCGTGCGTCAGGTGCGGCGCGAACAGCTCCGGGAAGATCGTCAGGACGTCGAAGCGCATGGCGGCCGGCGCGGCGTCAGAAATCGACGCCCCAGTCGACACGGATCTGCCGCGCGTCGAGGCTGACGTCATCGACGAACGCGGCGACGAACGGGATCAGCCGCTCCTGGTCCGGCTTGGCCGGCGCCTCGACGCCCGGCGGCAGGACGCGCAGCACCGCGTGCGGGCCCGTGTCCAGCAGGCCGATGACGCGGCCCAGCGGCTGGGCCTCGCGGTTGACGACGTCCAGGCCGATCAGGTCCACCCAGTAGTACTCGCCGTCGCCGGCCCGCGGGAAATCGGCGCGCGAGATCCACAGCTCCCAGCCGCGCAGCGCCTCGGCGCCGTTGCGGTCCGCCACGCCGTCGGCGCTGGCGACGATGCCGTCGCCGTGCTCGCGCACGGACAGCATCTTCAGTGCCTGCTGGCCGGGCTTGGGGCCGGGGCTCTTCAGGAACCAGCGCTTGGCGGTGAACAGCGCATCGCCCTGGTTGGAATAGGCCTGCACCTTGAACCAGCCCTTGACGCCCCAGGCGTCCAGGATGCGGCCGACCTGCACCAGGTCGGCCGGCCAGGGGGCGTCGCCGGCGTCAGAAGCAAAAAACGGCGCCGAAGCGCCGTCTTGCCGAGGCTTGCTGCCTGCCACGCGCGTCAGGCGGCGGCGACGGCGGCCGCCTTGGCCTCGCCGACCAGGCGGGCCACGGTGGGCGACAGCTGGGCGCCGACGCCGACCCAGTAGCTCACGCGATCCTGCGCGACGCGCAGCTTCTCGGCGGCGCCGGAGGCGACGGGGTTGTAGAAGCCGACGCGCTCGATGAAGCGGCCGTCACGGCGTTGCTGGCTGTTGGCGACGACGATGTTGTAGAAGGGGCGCTTCTTGGAGCCGCCGCGGGCCAGACGAATCACAACCATGATGTTTCCTAAAAATTGGGCGACCACCGCACGAGGAGACACTCAAGTGGCGAGCGAGTCGAATAGCAGGAACCCCTGCCAGGGCAGGCACCGTAGATACGCCGCAGCCATCTGCAGCCAGTGCCGAAAACCGCGCATTATAAACTCGCCCGCGCCCGTTTCCGGCAACCCCTGAGCCCGCCAGATGTCACAGCCCGCACCGCCCTCGCCCGCCGCCCTGCCGCTGGCGATCCGCCCCAGCACCGAGACCGACCTCCCCGCCATCCAGGCCATCTACGCCCAGGCGGTGCGCGAGGGCACCGGCACCTTCGAGACCGAGGCGCCCGGCATCGACGAGATGGGCCGCCGCCGCGCCGAGGTGCTGGGTCGCCAGTTGCCCTGGCTGGTGGCCGAGCGCGGCGGCGAGGTGCTGGGCTATGCCTACGCCAACTACTTCCGCCCGCGCCTGGCCTACCGCTTCTGCGTCGAGGACTCCATCTACCTCGCCCCCGCCGCCCAGGGCGCGGGGCTGGGCCGGCTGCTGCTGGCCGAGCTGATCGCGCGCTGCGAGGCGGCCGGCGCGCGGCAGATGCTCGCGGTCATCGGCGACGCGGCCAACGCCGGCTCCATCGGCGTGCACACCGCGCTGGGCTTCCAGCACACCGGCATGCTGAAGAGCGCGGGCTGGAAGTTCGGCCGCTGGCTGGACGTGGTGCTGATGCAGCGCACGCTGGGCGTGGGCGACGGCATGGTCGCTGAATGAGCGCCGCGCCGGGCCGCCCCAAGCAAGCTCGCTCCCCCTCGGGGGGACAGGCCGCAGGCCGAAGGGGGCACCCATGAGCAGCGGCAGCAAGCACAAGGCGGTCGCCACCTGGCTGGCGCTGCTGGTGGGCGTGTTCGGCCTGCACCGCTTCTACCTGTTCGGCCTGCGGGACCGCTGGGGCTGGGCCTTCCCGCTGCCGACGCTGCTGGGCCTGGCCGGCCTGCAGCGCATGGAGCATCTCGGCCAGGACGACCGCCTGGCCTGGGCGCTGATCCCGCTGCTGGGCGCCAGCCTGGTGGCGGCGCTGCTGGGCGGCATCGTCTACGGGCTGACGCCGGACGAGCACTGGAACGCGCGCTTCAACCGCGGCCGGCCGGCCGCCACGGGCGGCTGGGCGGCGGTGATCGGCGTGGTGCTGTGCGTCTTCTTCGGCGGCACCGCGCTGATGGCCACCGTGGCCTTCAGCGCCCAGCGCTACTTCGAGTCGCAGGCCGGTCAGTAGAAGACGAAGCTGAGCTGGTAGCAGATCGCGGCCATCACGGCGGCGGCCGGGATCGTGAAGATCCACGCCCACACGATGCTGCCCGCCACGCCCCAGCGCACGGCCGAGGCCCGCCGCACCGAGCCCACGCCGACGATGGCGCCGGTGATGGTGTGCGTGGTGGACACCGGCACGCCCAGCGCGGTGGCGACGAACAGCGTGATCGCGCCGCCCGTCTCCGCGCAGAAGCCGCCCACGGGCTTGAGCTTGGTGATGCGCTGGCCCATGGTCTGCACGATGCGCCAGCCGCCGAACATGGTGCCCATGCCGATGGCCACGTAGCAGGCGACGATGACCCAGGTCGGCGGCGCCGCCTCGCCCACGCCGACCATGCCGGCGGCGATCAGCAGCATCCAGATCAGGCCGATGGTCTTCTGCGCGTCGTTGCCGCCGTGGCCCAGGCTGTACAGGCCGGCCGACACCAGCTGCAGCCGGCGGAACCAGCGGTCCACGCGCAGCGGCGAGGTGTGCCGGCAGATCCAGGCCACGAGCACCATCATCAGCGAGCCCAGCACGAAGCCCAGCAGCGGCGACACGATGATGAAGGCGACGGTCTTCCAGATGCCGCCGGCCACCAGCGCCGACGGGCCGGCCTTGGCGACCACGGCGCCGGCGATGCCGCCGATCAGCGCATGCGACGAACTCGACGGGATGCCCCACCACCAGGTGATGGCGTTCCACGCGATGGCGCCGATCAGCGCGCCGAAGACGACGTGGTGGTCCACGACGCCGGGCTCGACGATGCCCTTGCCGATGGTGGCCGCCACGTGCAGCTGGAAGATGGCGACGGCCACGACGTTGAAGAAAGCCGCGAACAGCACGGCCTGCTGCGGCTTGAGCACGCCGGTGGAGACGACGGTGGCGATGGAGTTGGCCGCGTCGTGGAAGCCGTTCATGAAGTCGAACAGCAGCGCCAGCGCGACGAGCAGGGCCACCACCCAGAAGGCGATCTCAGCGGATGCCATGGGCGATGTTCAGGAGTTCTCGAGGACGATGCCCTCGATCAGGTTGGCCACGTCCTCGCAGCGGTCGGAGATGGATTCGAGCTGCTCGTAGATCGCCTTGAGCTTGATCAGCTCGCGCACGTCCGGCTCCTCGCGGAACAGGTGCGACATGGCCGAGCGCATCACGCGGTCGGCGTCGGACTCCAGGCGGTCGATCTCCTCGCAGGTCTTGATCGCCGCCTCGGTGGTGGCCGGCTTGCTCAGGTTGGGCAGCAGCGTGACGGCGTGCTGCACGCGCTCGCAGCAGCGCACCGACAGCGTCGCCAGCTGCAGCACCGGCTCGGGCACGGCGCGCACGTCGTACAGCGACAGCGTTTCGGACGAGTCCTGCAGCAGGTCCAGGATGTCGTCCATCGCATTGATCAGGCTGTGGATCTGCTCACGGTCGATGGGCGTGATGAAGGTGCGGTGCAGCAGCCGGTTCACCTCGGCGGTGACGCGGTCGGCGGCGTGCTCGGCCCGGTCGACTTCATCCGCGTAGCGCTGGCGCTGCTCCGTGTCGGCGTAGTTCTCGATCATCTTCAGGAAGGCCCGCGAGCCTTCCGCGATGAAGCCGCCGTGCTCGTTGAACAGCTCAAAAAAATTGCCCTCGCGGGGCAGCAGCTTGCCGAACAGCATGGACGTCCTTGGATTCCGGAAAGGCGCGGAGTTTAGCGGCCCGGGGTTACCGGCCAGGATCAAGCCGACCGGAAGATGAAGTACACGGCGCCCATCAGGCACAGGCCGGCCCACAGGAAATCCAGCTTCAGCGGCTCGCCCATGTAGAACAGGCTGAAGGGCACGAAGACGGCCAGCGTGATGACCTCCTGCGTGATCTTCAGCTGCGCCAGGCTGAAGCCGGCACCGTGGCCGATGCGGTTGGCCGGCACCTGCAGCAGGTACTCGAACAGCGCGATGCCCCAGCTGAGGAGCGCGGCGACCAGCCACGGCTTGCCGGCCAGCCCCTTGAGGTGGCCGTACCAGGCGAAGGTCATGAACACATTGGACAGCAGCAGCAGGCCCAGGGTCTGCCAGCCGGCGGGGGTCGAGAACATCGCGGGGCCTTTCGGGGTCAGGGTGACCCGGGCAGCGGGCCGGCGCATTCGATGCGCTGCGCCCGCCAGCCGCCGCCCGCGGCCGCCGGGGCGGCCAGGTGGGCCAGGCCGGGCGCGATCTCCAGCAGCGGCCGCAGCACGAAGGCGCGCTCGCCCAGGCGCGGGTGCGGCAGCGTCAGCCGCGGGGTGTCGAGCACGAGGTCGGCGTACAGCAGCAGGTCCAGGTCCAGCGTGCGGGGCGCGTTGCGGTAGGGCCGCTCGCGGCCGTGGGCCTGTTCGATCGCCTGCAGCGCGTCGAGCAGCGCCAGCGGCGCCAGCGCGGTGTCCAGCGCAGCGACGGCGTTCAGGAAGTCCGGGCCGCCGGCTTCCACCGGCGCGCTGCGCCAGGCGCTGGACAGCGCGGCCAGCCGCGTGCCGGGCAGCGCGGCCAGTTCGCCGGCCGCGCGGGCCAGCGTGGCGGACAGGTCCGCGCCCAGGTTGGCGCCGAGGCCGACGTAGGCGCGCGCGCTCACTCGGCGCCGGGCGCCGGGGCGCCCTCCCCGCCGCCGGCGGGCTTGCGGCGACGGCGGCGGCGCTTCCTGGCCGGGGCGTCGGCCGCGGCGGCCTCGTCGCCGTCCGGCGTTGCGGCCGTCTCGGCCGCCTCATCCGCCGGCGGGCGCGGCGCGCGCACGGCGCGGGGCGGCTTCTGCTGGCTGGCGCGGGCGTCGGCCAGCAGCGCCTGGCGGTCGTCGTCGCTGCCGAGCGCGAAGTCCTCCCACCAGTCGGCCAGCGCGGGGTCGATCTCGCCGACGTCGGCGCGCAGGCGCAGGAAGTCGAAGCCGGCGCGGTAGCGCGGCTGCTCGACGAGGCTGAACACGCCCGAGCCGCTGCGGCGCTCGAAGCGGGTCTGCATCATCCAGATCTCGCGCATGTCGGCGGCCAGCTTGCCGCGGCCGGAGATGTCGCCGATGCGGGCGTCGAACACCGCGTCGATGGCCTGGGCCAGCGCCGGCACCGGCGGCTCGCCGGCGGCGCGGTTCTGCGTCCAGCGCTCCAGCACCTCGTGCCACAGCATGCAGGCCAGCATGAAGCTGGGGCTGACGCCGCGGCCCTCGGCGACGCGGCGGTCGGTGTCCTCGAAGGCCTGGCGCAGGAAGGCGCCGCGCACGCCGTCGGGCAGGTCGCCGGCCTCGGTCAGCATCGCGTCCAGCACGGCGAAGCTGCCCTTGCCGCCCGGGCCGACGAGGCCGAGCTGCTTGAGCTGCACCAGGCTGGCCAGCGAGTGGCCGGTCTGCAGCAGCTTGATCATCTCGTCGAACAGCCGCGAGGCCGGCACGTTGGCCAGCAGCGGGACGCAGGCGCGCACCGGCGCCAGCGTCTTCTTCTCCAGCGCGAAGCCGAGCTTGGCCGCGAAGCGCACCGCGCGGACGAGGCGCACCGGGTCTTCGCGGTAGCGGGTCTCGGGGTCGCCGATCATGCGCAGCAGCTTGGCGCGGGCGTCGGCCAGGCCGCCATGGTAGTCGACGACCAGGCAGCGCACCGGGTCGTAGTACATCGCGTTGACGGTGAAGTCGCGGCGCGCGGCGTCCTCGATCTGCGGGCCCCAGACGTTGTCGCGCAGCACGCGGCCGCTGGCGTCCACGGCGTGGTGCTTGCCATCCAGCTCGGCCTTGGCGGTCTTCTCGTTGCCGGCCACGGCCTCCGATTCGGTCGGCAGCGCGCGGAAGGTCGACACCTCGATGACCTCGTGCTCGCGGCCGCGGCCGTAGACGACGTGGACGATGCGGAAGCGCCGGCCGATGATGAAGGCGCGGCGGAACAGGCCCTTGACCTGCTCGGGCGTCGCGTTGGTGGCGACGTCGAAGTCCTTGGGCCGCACGCCCAGCAGCAGGTCGCGCACGGCGCCGCCGACGATGTAGGCCTCGAAGCCGGTGTCGGTCAGCGTCTTGACGACCTTGACGGCGCGCTCGTCGAGCAGCGTGGGGTCGATGCCGTGGACATCGGCGCCGATTTCGACGCGCCGGCCCAGCGGGCTGGCTTTCCGGGACGGCGCCGCGGGCTTGCCGAGCAGCTTGTCGATGAACTTCTTGATCATGCGAAGAGTTGGAGCTGGGGCCAGCCGCGCTCGGCGGCGATGCGGGCGAGCGACGGGCTGGGGTTGGTGGCCACCGGGTGGCTGGCGCGTTCGAGCAGGGGCAGGTCGTTGGTCGAGTCGCTGTAGAAGGTCACCCGCCCGAAATCGCGCCATTGTGCCCCGAGGCCCCGCAGCCAGTCGTCGACGCGCGCGATCTTGCCCTCGCGGAAGCTGGGCACGCCGCGGATCGCGCCGGTGTAGCGCCCGGCGCCGTCGCGCTGCAGCTGCACGGCGATCAGGTGCTCGATGCCGAAGGCCTCGCAGATCGGCGCGGTGACGAATTCGTTGGTCGCGGTGACCAGCGCGATCAGGTCGCCCGCATCGCGGTGCCGCTGGATCAGCGCGACGGCCTCGGGCCGCAGCGCCGGCCGCATCACCTCGGCCATGAAGCGCTCGCGCATCGCCAGCGCGTCGGCCAGCGGCCGCGACCGCCAGGCCGACGTGGCGAAATCGACATAGGCCGGCAGGTCCAGCGTGCCGGCGTTGTACTGCGCGAAGAACTCGTCGTTCCTGGCCCCCCAGGCGGCGCCGTCCGCCCAGCCGACCTCCACCATGAAGGCGCCGAAGGCATGGTCGGAGTCCACCGGGATCAGCGTCCCATCCAGGTCGAAAAGCGTCAGATTCATAAATTGGGGTCAGAGTCGATTTTTTCGTCGGCCAGCATGGCCTTCAGCAGCGGCAGCGTCAGCGCGCGCTTGGCGGACAGCGCGAACGCGTCCAGCCGTTCGAGCAGCGCCATCAACCCTTTGAGGTTGCGCTCGAAGCGGGTGAGCAAATAGCCCAGCACGTCGTCGCCCAGCAGCAGGCCGCGCCGGTCGGCCTCGCGGCGCAGCGCGGCGCGCATCTCGGCTTCGCGCAGCGGCGCGAGCTGGAAGCTCGGCCCCCAGCCGAGCCGGGTGCGCAGGTCCTCGCGCAGCGGCAGGTCCACGGCGGGCGCGTCGGCGGACGCGACGACGGTATAGCCCTGCCCCGCCGAGGCCACGAACAGCGCGAACGCGGCATGCTGCCGGCCGGCATCGAAGCGGTGGCAGTCGTCCAGCAGCAGCAGGCTGTCGTGGGCGGGCAGCTCCCAGGGCAGGGGGGTGTCGGCGTCGTACCAGGCGGCGCGCTGGCCGGCGGCCTGCCAGCGCTGGGCCAGCGCCTGCAGCAGATGGGTCTTGCCGGCGCCGGCCGGGCCCCACAGCAGCACGGGCGGGTCGCCGGGCTTGAGGCCCAGCAGGTAGGCCAGCGCCTCGGCGTTGGCGCCGGGCAGGAAGTTGTCGAAGCTGTGCGCCGGGGGCGCCAGCAGCGCGAGCGGGATCTGCCTCATGGGCGTGTGGTGGACGGGCGGGCGCGGGATTGTCACTGATGCGGCGGCGGGCGCTGCAGCACCGCCAGCCGCGCGCGCAGCGCGCCGGCGTCGGGCGCCTCGGCGCAGCGCGAGACGTAGAAGGCCAGGTCCCGGGCGGCGGCGGCCCGCTCGCCGAGCGCGGCCAGCAGCAGGCCGCGGTCGCGCCGCTCGGCCGGGTCGTCCGGCAGCAGCGCGACCAGGCGCCGCTGCACCGCCAGCAGGCGCGGCCCGTCCTGCGCGGCGCGGTGCACCTCCTTCAGGTTGCGCAGCATGCGCGCCAGGATCTGCCGCGGCGTGGCGGCGCGCAGGAAGAAGGCCAGCGGCGGGTCCAGGTCGGCCGGCAGCGCGCTGCCCCGCCGGTAGACGGCCAGGCGCTCCTCCAGCCGCGCGGCCGACAGGGTCTCGCCGGTCAGCGGGTCCAGCACCACCTCGCCCAGGCCGATGCGGCACTTGACGAGGAAATGCCCCGGGAACCCCACGCCCGCCATGCGCAGGCCGGCCTGCGCGCCCAGCTCCAGCAGCAGCACGGCCAGCGCGATGGGCAGGCCGCGCCGGGTCTGCAGCACGCGGTGCAGATAGCTGTTGTCGGCCGCGTAGCAGTCGTTCGGGTTGCCGGCGAAACCCAGTTCGCCATGGAAGAAGCGGACCAGCGCGCGCAGCCGCTCGGGCGGCCCGGCCCCGGGCGCCAGGCGCTCGCGCAGCCGGCGCGCCAGGTCGTCCACCCCGGCCAGCACGGCCTGCAGGTCCAGGCGCGGATGATCGTCCTGCGCCAGGCTGGCGGCGGCTTCCAGCAGGTTCAGCCCCTGGTCCTGGGCCACCAGCGTGGCGAAGTGCTCCAGCGGCGTGGGCAGCGCGAACTTCATCAGGCGGGGCGGGCCAGCGCGCGCAGCTTCATGCCGGACAGCCGCAGCACCGCGAAATAGACCGCCGCGCTGCCCGCCAGGCTGGCGGCCATGACCAGGCCGCGCTGCAGCTCGTGCCGGCCCAGGCCGATCCAGTCCACCCGCGTGGCCAGCCCCCACTGCAGCGCCGCCATCGCCGCGCAGCCCAGCGCCACGCGCAGGCCGAACGCCAGCCAGCCCGGCTCCGGGCGGTAGCTGCCCAGCTTCTTCAGCCCCCACAGCAGCCAGCCGGCGTTGACCAGCGCGCCCAGGCCGATCGACAGCGCCAGCCCCGCCACGCCCAGCCAGGGCACCAGCGCGGCGTTGAACGCCTGCGTCAGCAGCAACACCGCGACGGCGATGCGGGCCGGCGTGCCGGTGTCCTGCCGCGCGTAGAAGCCCGGCGCCAGCACCTTGATGGCCAGCAGCCCCAGCAGGCCCACGCCCCAGCCCATCACGGATTGCGCGGTGTGCGCCACGTCGTTCGCGGTGAACGCGCCGCGGTGGTAGAGCACCGCCGTCAGCGGCGCCGCGAACACCAGCAGCGCCACCGCGCAGGGCAGCGCCAGCAGCACCACCATGCGCAGGCCCCAGTCCAGCAGCCGGCTGTAGCGGCCCGCCTCGCCGGACGCCTGCGCGGCGGACAGCTGCGGCGTCAGCACCGCGCTGAGCGCCACGCCCAGCAGGCCGATCGGGAACTCCATCAGCCGGTCGGCGTAGTTCAGCCACGAGGTCGCGCCCTCGGCCAGGTGGCTGGAGATCTGCGTGTTGATCATCAGCGACAGCTGCGACACGCCCACGCCCAGCAGCGCCGGCCCCATGCGCAGCAGCACGCTGCCCACGCCCGGATGGCGGCGCGACTCCTGCAGTCCGCGCCAGCTCAGCCGCATGCGCGGCAGCACGCCGATGGCCCGCAGCGCCGGCCACTGCGCCAGCAGCTGCAGCACGCCGCCCAGCATGACGCCGATGGCCATCGCGTAGATGCCCGGGTAGCCCGCGCGCTGCAGCGGCCCGGCCAGCAGCCAGCCGGCGGCGATGACGCTGAGGTTGAGCAGCACCGGCGTGGCCGCCGGCACGGCGAAGCGGCGCCAGGTGTTCAGGATGCCGGCGGACAGCGCCACCAGCGACATGCAGCCGATATACGGGAACATGAAGCGCGTCATGACCACGGACGCCTCGAAGGCCTCGTCCGGCAGGCCCGAGCCCAGCAGCCACACCAGCACCGGCGCGGCGACGACGCCGAGCACGCAGGTCGCCACCAGCGCCCACAGCAGCACGGTGGCCACGGCGTCGATCAGCCGCTGCGTCGCGGCCTCGCCCTCGGTGGCCCGCGTGGCGGCCAGCAGCGGCACGAAGGCCTGCGAAAACGCGCCCTCGGCGAACAGCCGGCGCAGCAGGTTCGGGATGCGGAACGCGACCAGGAAGGCGTCGGTCATCGCGGTGGCGCCGAACAGGCCGGCCACCATGGTTTCACGGACGAGCCCGGCGATGCGCGAGGCCAGGGTCAGCAGGGAGATCGTGGACGCGGCGCGCAGCAGGTTCATGGCGGCGGATTATCCGTGCCGCCCAGGGCGCCCTCGCGGCATGGACGCCGGCCGCTTGGCTTCATCTCCAGAATCGGGCTATACTCGCTGTCTTTGCACCAACTGGGTATAGATACAGCATGGCAACCAGCTCCAAAGCCAAGAAGAAGACGGTTCGCCTGGCATCGGGCCGCAAGCGCGCCCGCCAGGACGTCAAGCTCAACGCCGCCAACACGGCACTGCGCTCCAAATTCCGTACGGTCATCAAGAACGTGCAAAAGGCCGTGACGGCCGGCGACAAGTCCAAGGCCGCCGACCTGTTCAAGACCGCCCAGGCCGTCATCGACTCCGTCGCCGACAAGGGCATCTTCCACAAGAACAAGGCTGCTCGCCACAAGAGCCGCCTGTCCGCCAAGATCAAGGCGCTCGCCGCCTAAGACCCAATCCAGCTCTGGTGCAAGCCGAAGGCCCGCGAAAGCGGGCCTTTTGCATTTCCGCCGCGCCGCCGGGGCTTGCTACTGCGGCGTGCGGGCCGAGCACCGGCCCGCGTTCAGCGAGGCGAGGTTGGGCGAGGGGCCAACCTCAATGCCACTCACCCGGCCCCACCCCCTGGATGCTGCGGTCCCGCAGCCACTCCGCGACGGAGCGGGCCACCCATTGCGGGTCGTCCAGCGGCAGGTCGTGCCCGGCCCGGGTGTGCAGGCGCAGCGGCGCCCCCCAGGCGCGGCTGATGGCCTGCGAGCAGCGCCAGTCCACCAGCCGGTCGGCCTTGCTGCACAGCAGCAGCATCGGCGCCGCCGGGCGCGTGCGGCTGGCGCGGTAGCGCAGGCTCGCCAGCAGCTGGCGCGCCGTGTTACGCACGCCCAGCGGATGCTCGCGCTGCAGCTCCAGCCAGCGGTCGATGACCGCCTGCGGTGGCGTCAGCCGCGTCGTCAGGCTCAGCACACGCTCCTCGCGCGCGCGGGCGCTGAAGCGGCTCAGCGACAGCAGCAGCAGCCCCAGGTAGTTCAGCGTCCGCGGCCGGCGGAAGGTCTCGCTGAACGGCCGCAGGCTGGGGTTGATGAGCACGCCGGCCTCGACCTCGCCGGGGTGCCGGTTCGCCCAGTCGCTGAGCACCGCGGCCCCCAGCGACATGCCCACCAGCGACACCGGCCCCTGCACGCCGCAGCGCTGCAGTTCGGCGCGGCAGGCATCGACGATGGCAGACACCTGCGTCGGGCTGGCCTGGCGGCGCAGCGTGCCGGTGCCCGGCAGGTCCATCATCAGCAGCCGCGACGCGGGGTGCAGCTCGCGCAGTTCGCGCAGCAGGTGCTCGGGGAAGACGCCCCAGTGCCCGCTCTCGCGCGACAGCCCGCGCAGCAGCACCCAGACCGGCCCGCCGGCCGCGCCCGCAGGCCCGCTCGCCGCCAGCGTGGCCAGCGGCAGGGGCGAAGCGGCGGCGGGGGCGGCGCTGGGGTTCATCGGGCGGCTCGAAAAAAGTCGCCCAGGATAGCGGCGGGCCGGCCCGCCCGGCCCCCGTGCCCCCCGCCCAGATGCGGGAAAACCGTGGGAAATCAGACGCCCGGCGGGTCTTCGGGCAGCAGGCAGGCCTCGGCGACCTGCAGGCTGTTGTCGCGCGCGAAGTTCATGACGAAGTCCCAGGCCATCGGTTCGAGCTGCCTGAGCTCCTCGTTGACGATCACGCATTTCACGCCGTTGATGACCCGGGGCACGCACAGCGGCGAGTAGCCGATGTGGGCGCCGATGCCAGGCCGCACGCCGCCGGGGCGGAAGCTGGACATCGCGCCGGCCAGCCGTTCGGCCCAGTCGCTCGGGCGGAAGGTCTTGCCGTCCAGGGTCACGCCTTGGATGAAGACTTCGCGCGGCGGCTTGGCAACGGTCATGGGCAGGGAGGCTTCGCAGGTACAGCGGAAACCGCTGCGAAAGGCGGCTATTGTGCCCTGCCCCCGGGCTGCCTGTTGCGGCGCAGCATGCGCCCGGGCGCCGACCCTAGAATCAAAAGCCCACCGTTCCCCAAACCTGTCACGGAGACCCGATGAACGCTGTCCCCTCCTCGTCCGAACCCCATGTGATGCCGACCTACGGCCGCCTGCCCGTCGCCCTGTCGCACGGCCAGGGCTGCTGGGTCTGGGACACCCAGGGCCGACGATTGCTGGACGCGCTCGGCGGCATCGCCGTCAACACGCTGGGGCACAACCACCCGCGCCTGGTGCCGGCGCTGCAGGACCAGGTGGCCAAGCTCATCCACACGAGCAACTACTACCGGGTGCCGCTGCAGGAGCAGCTCGCCGCGCGGCTGTGCGAGCTGTCGGGCCTGGCCAACGTCTTCTTCTGCAACAGCGGGCTGGAGGCCAACGAGGCGGCGCTGAAGATCGCCCGCAAGTTCGGCCACGACCGCAGCAACCCGGCGCCCGAGGTGCTGGTGTTCGAGGGCGCCTTCCACGGCCGCTCGCTCGCCACGCTGTCGGCCACGGCCAACCCCAAGATCCAGGCCGGCTTCGCGCCGCTGGTGCCGGGCTTCGTGCGCGCGCCGCTGAACGACATCGCCGCCGTCGAGGCCGCCCTCGCCGCCCACCCCAACATCACGGCCATCTTCCTGGAGACCATCCAGGGCGAAGGCGGCATCAACCCGGCGCGCATCGAGTTCCTGCAGGCGCTGCGCCGCCTCTGCGACGCGCGCGACCTGCTGCTGATGCTCGACGAAGTGCAGTGCGGCGTCGGCCGCACCGGCAAGTGGTTCGCGCACCAGTGGGCCGGCATCCAGCCGGACGTGATGCCGCTGGCCAAGGGCCTGGGCTCGGGCGTGCCCATCGGCGCCGTGGTCTGCGGCCCTCGCGCGGCCGGCGTGCTCCAGGCCGGCAACCACGGCACCACCTTCGGCGGCAACCCGCTGGCGATGCGGGCCGGCGTCGAGACGCTGAGGATCATGGCCGAGGACGGCCTGCTGGCGAACGCCGAGGCCGTCGGCGCGACGCTGCGCGGCGCCTTGGCCGACGGCCTGGCCGGCGAGGCCGGCGTCGTCGAGATCCGCGGCCAGGGCCTGATGCTCGGCATCGAGCTGGACCGCCCGGCCGGCGCGCTGCTGACGCAGGCGCTGGACGCCGGCCTGCTGATCAGCGTGACGGCCGACCGCGTCGTCCGCCTGCTGCCGCCACTGATCCTGACGGACGACGAGGCGCGCGAGATCGCGGCCCGCCTGGTGCCGCTGGTCAAGGCCTTGCTGGCCCAGCCCAAGCCATGAAACCGGGGGACGGACTGATGCGTCACTACCTGCAGTTCAAGGACCTGCGCGCCGAGGAATACGCCCACCTGTTCGACCGCGCCGCCATCATCAAGCGGCGCTTCAAGAACTACGAGAAGTACCAGCCGCTGGCCGACCGCACGCTGGCCATGATCTTCGAGAAGGCCAGCACCCGCACCCGCGTCAGCTTCGAAGCCGGCATGTACCAGATGGGCGGCTCGGTCGTGCACCTGACCACCGGCGACAGCCAGCTCGGCCGCGCCGAGCCCATCGAGGACTCGGCGCGCGTGATCAGCCGCATGGTGGACCTGGTGATGATCCGCACCTTCGAGCAGCGCAAGCTCGAACGCTTCGCCGCGCATTCGCGGGTGCCGGTCATCAACGGGCTGACCAACGAATACCACCCCTGCCAGATCCTGGCCGACCTGTTCACCTTCATCGAGAACCGCGGCATGGACCGGCGCGGCGCGATCGACATGGGCTGCCTGAAGGGCCGCGTCGTCGCCTGGGTGGGCGACGGCAACAACATGGCCAACACCTGGCTGCAGGCGGCGGAAATCCTGGGCTTCACGGTCCACGTCAGCACGCCCAGCGGCTACGGCATCGACCCGGCCGTGGCCGGCGTGAAGGACGCCGGCTGCTACAAGGTCTTCACGGACCCGCTCGACGCCTGCGACGGCGCCGACCTGGTCACCACCGACGTGTGGACCAGCATGGGCTACGAGGCCGAGAACGAGGCCCGCAAGGCCGCGTTCGCCGACTGGTGCGTGGACGCGGCCATGATGGCCCGCGCCAAGCCGGACGCGCTGTTCATGCACTGCCTGCCCGCGCACCGCGGCGAGGAAGTGGCCGCCGAGGTCATCGACGGGCCGCAGTCGGTGGTCTGGGACGAGGCGGAAAACAGGATGCACGTGCAAAAGGCACTCATGGAGTACCTGCTGCTCGGCCGCATCGGCTGACATGGCGCAGGCGTTGGTGTAGGCGCGGCGTCAGCGCGGCATGGCAAGCTGCGCCGATGCGCTGGGCCTTCATCACCGACATCCACGCCAACCGCCAGGCCTTCGAGGCCGTGCTCGCCGACGCGCGGGCGCAGGGGGCCACGCATTTCGCGCTGCTGGGCGACTTCGTCGGCTACGGCGCGGACCCGGCCTGGGTCGTCGAGCAGGCCATGGCGCTGGCCGCCGAGGGCGCCGTCGCCGTGCAGGGCAACCATGACGAAGCCGTCGTCCGCGGCAGCACGCCGGGCATGCACGCGGACGCCCGTGCCGTCGTCGATTGGACGCGCGCCCAGCTCGGCGAGGCGCAGCTGCGCTTCCTCGCGCAGTTGCCGATGCAGGCCCCCGGCGAGCCCGGCCACTGCCTGTTCGTACACGCCAACGCCTACGACCCGCGCGGCTGGGAGTACGTGCAGGGCCGCGCCGAGGCCATGAAGAGCCTGCACGCCCACCCCGCGCGCATCCAGGTCTGCGGCCACATGCACGAACCCATGCTCTTCCACCTCTCCGGCACCGGCAAGGCGGGCGAGTTCCGGCCCGTGGCCGGCGTGCCCGTGCCGCTGCCGGGGCACCGGCAGTGGCTGGTCATCCCCGGCTCCTGCGGCCAGCCGCGCGACGGCAACCCGGCCGCCTGCTACGCGCTGC
Organism: Roseateles sp.; assembly: GCF_047654785.1. GTDB lineage: Bacteria > Pseudomonadota > Gammaproteobacteria > Burkholderiales > Burkholderiaceae_C > Pelomonas. Next base: position 1,246,491 of record NZ_JASGKQ010000003.1, on the reverse strand, counting down.
TGGACCCGCCGGCCTCCGAGCTCGAAGACGCCCGCCTGAGCTACCGGCGCGTCGCCTACGACGTGGATGCCGCCTGCGCCGCGCTGCGCGCCAGCGCGCTGCCGCCGCCCCTCGTCGAGCGCCTCGCGCGCCGGCTGGCCCTGGGCGAATGATGGCCGCCACCCCGCCGCCGCCCGCCCCCGCCGCGCCGCTGGCGCCCGGCCAGTTGCTGGACGGCTTCCGGCTCGAAGAGCGGCTGCACCAGGGCGGCATGGCGCACCTGTGGCGCGCCACCCGCGCCGACGGCAGCGACGACGGCTTCGAGCTGCTGATGAAGGTGCCGCGCATCAAGGGCGGCGAAGACCCCGCCACCATCGTCGGCTTCGAGGTCGAGCAGATGCTGATGCCGCAGCTGAGCGGCCCGCACGTGCCGCGCTTCGTCGCCCGCGGCGACTGGACGCGCCAGGCCTTCGTCGTCATGGAGCGCATCCCCGGCGACTCGCTGCGCCCGCGGCTGGACGACGCGCCGCTGCCGCCCGAGGAAGTGGCCGACATCGGCGCCCGCGTCGCCACCGCGCTGGCGGCGCTGCACCGCCAGCACGTCGTGCACCTGGACGTGAAGCCCAGCAACATCATGTTCCGGCCCGACGGCACGGCCGTGCTGGTGGACTTCGGGCTCAGCCGCCACGAACAGCTGCCCGACCTGCTGGAGGAAGAGTTCACGCTGCCCATGGGCACCGGCCCCTACATGAGCCCGGAGCAGGTGCAGTTCGTGCGCAACGACCCGCGCAGCGACCTGTTCGCGCTCGGCGTCATGCTCTACCACCTCGCCACCGGCGAGCGGCCGTTCGGCCAGCCCAACTCCGTGCGCGGGCTGCGGCGGCGGCTCTACGTCGAGCCGGTGCCGCCGCGCGCGATCCGGCCCGAGCTGCCGAAATGGCTGCAGGAAGTCATCCTGCACTGCCTGGAGGTCAAGCCCGAGCGCCGCTACCAGAGCGCCGCGCAGCTCGCGCTGGACCTGCGCGAGCCCGAGGGCGTGGTGCTGACCGCGCGCGCCGAGAAGCTGCAGGCCAGCGGCGCGATGCGCCGGCTCAAGCGCTGGTTCTTCGCGCTCGGCGCCGAGCCCGCGCCGGTGCCGCCGGCGGGCGAGCAGCTCGCCCGCAGCCCCATCGTCATGGCCGCCGTGGACGTGGACAACGCCACGCCCGAGCTGCTCGCCCAGCTGCGCGAAACGGTGCGCCGCATCGTGCAGACCGAGGCCGGCGCGCGGCTGGCCTGCGTGTCGGTGATGAAGACCAACCGTATCGGCATCGACGAGCTGACCGACAAGCACGGCCAGAGCCTGCACGTGAAGCAGCTCATCGCGCTCAAGCACTGGGCGCGGCCCATCAGCAAGGCGCTGGACCTGGCCGACGGCCGGCTCACCTTCCACGTGCTGGAAGCGCCCGACGCGGCCGGCGCCATCATCGACTTCGCCAGCCGCAACGGCGTGGACCACATCGTCATGGGCGCGCGCGGCGCGTCGGCGCTGCGGCGCTACCTGGGCAGCGTCTCCGGCCAGGTGGTGGCCGAGTCGGACTGCACCGTCACCGTCGTGCGCCAGCCGGCCACCAGTTGACGGCAGGCCCCGAGGCCCGCGCCGCCGCGATGCACGACAACCCCTGCCTGCGCTGCGGCGCCTGCTGCGCGAGCTTCCGCGTCGATTTCGACCGCAGCGAACTGCAAAGCAAAGGCGGCCGCGTGCCGGACGGGCTGGCCGTGGCGCTCGCCGGCCGCCTCATGCGCCTGCGCGGCACCGACCACACGCCGCCGCGCTGCGCGGCGCTGACCGGCACCGTCGGCGTGAAGGCCGGCTGCGGCATCCACGAATGGCGGCCCTCGCCCTGCCGGGAGTTCGGCGAACGCGCGCCCATGGGCCTGGGCGACGACGCCTGCGCCCGCGCCCGGGCGCGCCACGGGCTGCCGCCGCTCCAGTAGCGCCCTTCCCGCCCGGTGCGGCCGTGGCAGCCGTGCTCAGGCAGCCGCCAGGCGGCCGCGACCCGCCGTTTTTGGGCTGTGAACTCCTCACGCATTCCCCGCCTTTCGGCGCGGGAACAGGGGGCGACTGCGCAATCCGTATAGAGGTTTGCGCGATCCGCGTATACGGATCTGAGCGTTTTCCGAATACTGGCTGCACCTGTTTTTCACATGCGCGCGCCACCGCCCAGGTGGGGGTGGCGCCGCGTGATTCCTTGTCTTCTCGTGCAGCCCGTATGAACCACATCTACCGCAAAGTCTGGAACCGGCGCCTGGGCGCCTTCGTCGCCGTCGCGGAGACCGCGCGCAGCTGCGGCAAGGCCGCCGGCGCGGCCGGCCTGGTTGCCGCCGCGAGTGCGGCCTTCGCGGCCGGGCCGGGCACGTTGCCCACCGGCGGACAGGTCACGGCGGGCAGTGCGGCCATCGCGCAGCAGGGCAGCGCGATGACGGTCACGCAGACCACTCCGCGCGCGGCGATCGACTGGCAGAACTTCTCCATCGGGCGCGACGCCAGCGTCAACTTCGTGCAGCCCAACGCGCAGGCCGTGGTGTTGAACCGCGTGACGGGCAAGCAGGCTTCCGTCATCGACGGTGCGCTGAAGGCCAACGGCCAGGTCTTCGTGCTCAACCCCAACGGCGTGCTGTTCGGCAAGGGCGCGCGCGTCGATACCGCCGGCCTGGTGGCCTCCACGCGCGACCTGAGCGATGCGGACTTCATGGCCGGCAAGGCCACGTTCAGCGGCAGCGGCGCCGGTAGCGTCGTCAACGAAGGCACGCTCAATGCGGCCGACGGCGGCTACGTGGCGCTGATCGGCCAGCAGGTGCGCAACGACGGCGTGATCTCGGCCAAGCTGGGCCACGTCGCACTGGCCGCGGGCAACCAGGTCACGCTGAACTTCAACGGCAGCTCGCTGGTCGGCGTGACGCTGGAGCAGGGCGCGCTGGACAGCCTGGTGGCCAACGGCGGCGCCATCCTGGCCGATGGCGGCGAGGTGCTGCTCACGGCCAAGGCGGCCGAAGGGCTGCTGGACGGCATGGTCAACCACAGCGGCGAGATCCGCGCGCGCAGCATCGCCGAGCACGAGGGCCGGATCGTGCTGCTGGGCGACATGGAGCGCGGCACGACCACGGTCAGCGGCACGCTGGACGCCAGCGCGCCGGACGGCGCGAGTGGTGTGAATGGCGGCTTCATCGAGACCAGCGCCGCGAAGGTGAAGGTCGCCGACGGCGCGCGCATCACCACGGCGGCCGCGCAGGGCCGCACCGGCACCTGGCTGATCGACCCGCAGGACTACACCATCGCCAGCGGCGGCGACATCAGCGGCGCCACCCTGTCGGCGCAGCTGAACAACAACCATGTCGGGATCCTGAGCATCAACGGCGGCACCAGCGGCAACGGCGACATCTTCGTCAACGACGCGGTGAACTGGTCGGCCAACACGACGCTGTCGCTGGTGGCCGATCGCAACATCTACATCAACAAGCCCATCACCGCCACGGGCGCCAGCGGCAAGCTGGCCCTGGAGTACGGGCAGGCGGCGAACGACGGCGTGGTCGGCGGGCAGGCCTCGGACTACTACGTGTGGGCGCCGATCTCGCTGCAGGCCGGGCAGAACTTTTCCACGATGGCGGGCGGGCTCGGCAGCACCAACACCTACACCGTGGTGACCAGCCTGGGCGCGCTGGGCAACACCTCGACCGCCGACCTGATCGGCGCGTTGAACACCAGCACCGTGACCGCGTACCTGGCGCTGGGGGCGGACATGGATGCCAACAGCATCAGCTTCACGAACTCCGTGGCGGGCAGCAACACGCCCACGGTGTTCACGGGGCTGGGGCACACGATCAGCAACATCGACATCGCGGGCGCCTCGACCGCGAAAGCCGCCTTCTTTGGCGGAACGCGAGGCAACCTGACGGTGCGCGACCTGCGCCTGGACAGCGTGAACGTCCATGGCAATAGCGGCACGATGTTTTCCGCAGCCGCCCTGGTTGCGGATGCGACGGGTCCGGTGTGGATTTCAGGGGTCTCCGTCTCCAATCTGAGTGTCTCGGGCGGCCAAGATGGCGGTGGGCTGGTCGCCTGGGTGGGCAGCTATGGCTCTGCCAGCATCGTGCGCAGCTCGGTCCAGGGCACGGTTGTCGGAACCTTTCGGGCAGGCGGCTTGGTTGGCACCAACCTCAACGACGTGTACGTGGCCGATTCCTACGCGCGCGTCGACGTATCGGCCCCCGGCGGCTGTGAGTGTGGCGGTGGCGGATTGATCGCCAAACTCTTGGGTGCCTACGCCGAAATCACTATCGAGCGCAGCTACCACGTGGGCAGTGTGCCGACGGGCGCGGGAGCCTTTGTCGGCAGTGTCAGTATGAATTCTGGGGATTCGACTGTCACCGTCACCGACAGTTTCTGGGACAACTCGGTCAGCGGCGCGGCTACTGTGTGGATGGACACCACCTATGACCCGGGGGGGATGGTGTACACGATCTCCAACAGCAGCGGCTCGCGCACCACCGCCCAGATGACGGACCCGGCCACGTTCACCGGCGCGAACTGGGATTTCAGCGCCACCGGCCCCTGGCTGCACAAGAGCACGCTCAATGACGGCTACCCGCTCCACAAGGCGGCCTGGACGCCACCCACCACCACCTCGCTCACGCTGACCCTGCCCAGCGCACTGGGCATGACCTACGGCGACACCGTGCTGCCCTCACTGTCGGGCCTGAGCCTCACCGGCTGCTCGGGCTGCCTGTCGGTCAGCTGGGGCTCCGCGATCTCCTCCACCACGAACGCCGGCAGCTACGCCTACGCCAGCACGCCCAGCATCTTCACGCTGAACTGGAACGGCGTTGACCCGTCCGACTACGACGTGACCCTGCCCACCGGCGCGTTCACCGTCAACCCGCGCCCGCTGACGCTGGCCGTGAACAGCGGCGCCACGCGGGCCTACAACGGCAGCGCCCTGGCGGCGGCCGGCCTGTTCAACGTCACCGGCACCGTCAACGGCGACAGCGTCAGCCTCGGCGGCCAGGCCACGCTGGACTCCCTGCACGCCGGCACGCGCTCGGTCAGCAGCATCGGCGGCCTGACGCTCAACAACACCAACTACACGCTGGGCAGCACCCTGCCCACCGGCACGGTCGAGGTCAGCAAGGCCGCGGTCACGGCCGCCCTGAGCGTGGCCACACGCGCCTACGACGGCACCACCGGCGCCACCGTCACCGCCACCGCCACCGGCGGCGCCGTAGTCGACTCGCTCAGCTTCACCGGCGTCACCGGCGTGCTCGACAGCCCCGACGCCGGCAGCCGCACCGCCAGCGTGGACGTGGCGGGCCTGGCCGTCACCGGCTCGGGCCTGCCCAGCGACTACGACTTCACGCCCCTCACCGGCCAGCCCGTGGCCGCCACCGTCACGCCCAAGGCCCTGACGATCACCGGCTTCACGGTCGGCGCCAAGGTCTACGACGGCACAAGCACCGGCAGCGCCACCGGCGGCACGCTCAGCGGCCTGGTCGGCAGCGAGACGCTGGTCTTCACGCCCACCGCCACCTTCACCTCCGCCAACGCCGGCGCCACCGCGCAGGTGGGTGCCACGCTGGCCGACGGCACGAACGGCGGCAAGGCCGGCAACTACAGCGTCACGCTCGCCGCCGACGGCACCGCCATCACCCCGCGCGTGGTGCAGGCCGGCAAGACCTACGACGGCACCAGCGCCTTCGCGGGCACCGACCTGGTGGTGCAGAACCTGGTGGCCGGCGACACCGTCACCGCCACCGGCAGCGGCACCCTCTCCGGCGCCGGCGTGGGCACGCAGACCCTGGCCTCGGCCGGCACGCTGGCCCTGAGCAACGGCAACTACACCCTCAACGGATCGAGCTACCTGGTGCTGCCCCGCCCGGTGGCCCTCACCACGGTGGCCGGCGCCAGCCGCGTCTACGACGCCACCACCGACGCCGGCCACGCGCTGCTGAAGATCACCAACATCGTCGGCAGCGAGAGCGTGGCCCTGTCGGGCACCGGCACCCTGGCCGCATCCGGCGTGGGCAGCCAGGCGCTCGTCGGCGTCACCGGCCTGACGCTCACCGGCGCACATGCCGGCAACTACACGCTGGTGGGCAGCACGCCCACGGGCAACGTCACCATCACCGCCCGCCCGGTCAGCGTGGCCGTCGTGGCCGGCGCCAGCCGGGCCTACGACGGCACGGCGCTGGCCGGACTGGAGCTGCTGCAGATCGGCAACCTCCTGCCCGGCGACGACGTGGCCGTGGGCGGCGGCGCGACGCTCGCCAGCCCCAACGTGGGCACCCAGGCCCTCACCGGCCTCACGGCCTTGACGCTCACCGGCACGGCTGCGGGCAACTACACGCTGGCGGGCAACACGCCCAGCGGCAGCGTGACCATCACCGCGCGGCCCGTGAGCGTGAGCGTGCTGCCGGGCGCCAGCCGGGTCTACGACGGCACGGCGCTGGCCGGCGTGAACCTGCTGCAGATCGGCAACCTCGTGGCCGGCGACAACGTGGCCGTGGCCGGCAACGCCACCCTCGCCAGCGCCAACGCCGGCACCCAGGCCATCACGGATTTCAGCGGCCTGGCGCTCACCGGCACGGCTGCCGGCAACTACACGCTGACGGGCAGCACGCCCACCGGCAACGTCACCATCACCGCCCGCCCCGTCACCGTCAGCGCCATCGCCGGCGCCAGCCGGGCCTACGACGGCACGGCCGTGGCCGGGCTGGACCTGCTGCAACTCAGTGGCGTGCTGCCCGGCGAGCAGGCCAGCCTCACCGGCAGCGCCGCGCTGGCCGGCAAGGGCGTGGGCACGCAGGCGCTGTCCGCCGGCACGCTGGGCCTGAGCAACGCCAACTACGCGCTGGCCGGCTCGCCCACCGGCAGCGTGCTCATCACCCCGCGCGTGCTGCAGCTGAGCTTCACCGTCGCCGACAAGGTGTTCGACGGCACGCTGGCCGCCAGCGTGCAGGCCACGGACGACCGCATCGCCGGCGACCAGCTGGCCCTCGACTACAGCGCCGCCTTCGCCGACACGGTGGCCGGCAGCGGCAAGCCCGTGGCCCTCACCGGCCTGGCCCTCGGCGGTGCCGACGCCGGCAACTACCAGCTGGCCGGCGGCGCCGGCCAGGGCCTCACCGGCAACCTGCTGCACCGCCCGCTCACCTACACCCTGGCCAGCGCCGAGCCGGGCAAGCTCTACACGGCCAACGGCACCGACCTCGTGACCCCCGCGCAGCTCGACCAGCTGGTGCTGCAGAGCTGGGCCAACACGGTGGCCGGCACCGAGCCCGGCGCGCTGGCCTACACGATCTGGAAGGACGGCCAGCAGGTGGACGCCATCCGCAACGCCGGGGTCTACGAGATCCGCGCGCAGTTCGCCGCGCAGGACGCGCACTACGCCATCGCCGACAGCGGCAACACGGTGCTGCAGATCACGGTGCAGGACAACGCCGTCAAGGCCGTGGTGGCGCAGGCCGTGCGCACCCTGCCGGCCGTGCCCGCGCTGACCGAAGCCGCCTTGCCCGGCGACGCCACCGGCCCGGTGGCGGGCCTGGCGCCCAACGTCGTGGCGATGCCGCAGGCCCTGGCCGGCGCCTTCGAGCAAGGCGCGGCGCTCGCGCTGGTGTCCGCGCCGCGCGGCGGCGAGGCCAGCACCGGCGTCACGCTGACCCAGGCCCGCGCGATGCTCAAGCCCGGCGCGGGGGCCGCCACCGGCACCCCGCCCGACGTGCGCGTGCCGCTCAGCCGCAACTCGCTGGCCGAGATCGTCAACGGCGGCGTGCGCCTGCCCACCGGCGTGGACCAGCTGCTGTTCGTCGTCCAGGCCGAGGAGTGACGCCTTGACCGCCCGCTCTCCCATCACCCCCATGCCCCCGATGTCCATGACGACCCGCTCCGCCCCCCGCGCCCGCACCTTCGAGCCCCGCCTTCTCACGCTGTCGGCGCTGTCGGCCGCGCTCGCGCTGGCCGCCTTCGCCGCGCAGGCGCAGACGGCCCCGCCCGGCATCGGCGACGCGCTGCGCCAGCTGCCCGCGCCCGCCCCGCGCCCCGACACCGCGCCGCCGCTGCCCACGCTCGGCAACCTCCCGCCCGCACCCCCGATGCAGGCCCTGCCCGGCGGCGGCCCGCGCGTGCAGGTGGCGCGCTTCGAGATCGCCGGCAACCGCGAGATCGACACCGCCACGCTGCAGGCCCAGCTGCAGGGCGAGGCCGGCAAGGCCTACACCCTGGCCGAGCTCGAAGCCCTGGCCGCCCGCCTCACCCGCTACTACCGCGGGCGCGGCTACTTCGTCGCGCGCGTCTACGTGCCCGCCCAGGAACCCGCCCAGGAAGCCGGCGGCGGCGTGCTCACGCTGCGCGTGCTCGAGGGCAACTACGGCCGCTTCGTGCTCGACAACCGCTCGCGCGTCAACGACGCGGTCGTGCAAGGCCTGCTGGACGACGTCAAGCGCTACGACATCGTCTCGCTCGACACCCTGGAGCGCGCGATGCTGATCATCAACGACACGCCCGGCGTGCAGGTCGTGCGCGCCGACGTGATGCCCGGCGCCCGCGTGGGCACCAGCGACTTCGCGGTCGGCACCCAGGCCACGCCCGCGGCCAACGGCTACCTGCTGGCCGACAACCACGGCTCGCGCTACACCGGCAAGGCGCGCCTCTCCGGCGCCGTGGACTGGAACTCCCCCACCGGGCGCGGCGACCGGCTCTCCGCCAGCGGCCTGCTCACCGAACACGCCGGCCTGGCCAACGGGCGCCTGGCCTACTCCGCGCTGCTGAGCACCCGCGGCACGCGCGCCGAAGCCGCGCTCTCGCGCACCCGCTACGAACTCGGCGACCGCTACGCCGCGCTGGACGCCACCGGCACCGCCGACGCGCTCGAACTCAACCTCACCACGCCGCTCAAGCGCACCCGGGCCACCAGCATCGAAGCCGGCCTCGCGCTGGCCGCGCGGCAGCTGCGCGACGAGGTGCGCAGCGCAGGCCTCGTCACGCCCAAGCGCTCGCACGGCGTCACCGCCTCGGTGAGCCTGCGCCACATCCACGCGCTGCTGGCCGGCCACGACGGCCAGACCACGGCCAGCGCGGCGCTGAGCTACGGGCGGCTCGCTTTCCGCGACGCCACGGCCCGGGCGCTGGACGCGGCGGGCGACCGGACCGAGGGCGACTACGGCAAGCTCGAACTCCGGCTGGCGCATGCCGTGCAACTGCCGCAGGGCGTCACGGCGCAGGCCAGCGCGCGGGCGCAGATCACGCTGAGCGGGCGCAACCTGGACGGCAGCGAACGCATGGGCGTGGCCGGCAGCGGCGGCGTGCTGGCCTACCCCATCGGCGAGCTCAGCGGCGACCACGCGGTGCTGCTGCACGCAGAGCTGAACAAGGCGCTGGGCGGTACGCAAAGCGGCGGACAGGGCAGCCGGCTGCGCTGGACGGCGGGGGTCTTCACCGACCACGGCCGGGCGCGCGCGGCCCACCCCGCCGGGCCTTCGGGCCAGCCGCGCACGCTGGCCGACGTGGGCGCCTCGCTGAGCCTGGCGACCACAGGCGGCGGCATGGCCAAGCTGCAGCTCGCCCGCCGCACCGCCGGCGGCGAGCCGGTGAGCGAGCGCGCCGGCCGCACCCGCGTGCTGGTGCAGGGGGGGTGGGTGTTCTGAGCGCCCACCGCAGGCCGAGCGCCTGCGGCGCGGGCTAGGACCCCACGCGCCCGCTGCGCTGCCGCGCGCGCTGCTCGTCGAGCCAGGCCAGCTTGGCGCCGTACAGCTCGCGCTCGCGCCGGGTGGCGCTGTTCTCCAGCGCCCGCGCGATCTCGCCGCGCGCGCCGGCCACGTCGCCCAGGCCCCAGTTCGCCAGCGCGAGCCAGAAGTGGAACTCCGGCACGTAGGCGGCGCGCGCCAGTTCCTTGCGGAAGAGCTGGCGTGCGGCGGCGTACTCGCCGGCCCGCATCGCGGCCACGCCGTCGTCGAAGAACTTGTAGGGCCGCACCGGCTGCACCTGCGCGAGCTGGGCGGCCACGGCCTGCGCCTCGGCGCGCCGGCCGGTGTCGGCGAGCACCAGCACGAGGTTGGACAGCGCCTGCGCGTTCAGCGGCTCTCGCGCCAGCACCAGGCGCAGCGCGGACTCGGCCTGCGCGTGCAGCCCCTTGCGGCGGTACAGCACGGCCAGCGTGTTGTAGGCGGCCAGCCAGCGCGCGTCGGTGAGGATGGCCTCGCGCGCCCACCAGTAGGCGTCGTCCACCCGGCCCTGCGCGAGCGCCTCGGCGGCGCGGTTGTTGAGGAACATCGCGAGCACGGTGCTCTCATCGACGACGCGGCTGCGGTTGCGCGCGATCTGCTCGGGCGGCAGGAAGTCGATGGTCAGCAGCTCGGGATCGCCCCAAACGAAGCTGCCGGTGCCCAGCGGCCGCGCCAGGCTGACGTTGACGTGGCCGGCCACGAAGTAGAGGCCGTTGGCGCGCGTCCAGCTCTCCTCCAGGTAGACGCTGTTGAAGCGCACCGGCAGGTTCAGGTGGCGGGCGAAGGCGGCCGTCATCAGCACCAGCGACAGGCAGTTGCCGCGCCGCGCGTCGAAGGCCTCGGCGGCGGTGCGGGTGATCTCGCTGTCGTAGTCCAGCTGCAGCCGGCCCTTGGTGTAGAGCGCGTCGATGAGGCCGTCGCGCTGGCCCTTGCGGCGGATCTCGGCGGCCATCTCGGTGTCGGCGAACTGCCGCATCGCCGGGCTGAGGGCCAGCGCGTCCGCGGCCCGGATGGGCGCGCTGGCCGGCGCGAAGGCCGCGTCGACGAAGACGTCGGCAGCCGGCGCGGCGGCCGGCGGCGGGGCCGCGCAGCCCGACAGGCAGGCGACGGCGGCGAGCGCCCAGGTGGTGATGGCGGCGAGGGCGGCACGGAGCGGGGTCATGGCGAGGTCTCCTCTGCGCGCTGCAGCTTATGCCTGCGGCGCGCCGCTGTCTGCAGTCATGCCCGGGTGCCCGCCGTGTCCATGGCCCCGGCTGGAATGACGAAGCAAAACTACATTCGATCGGCCACATGCCCGGCAAGAGCCCCTTGTTTGCCAAGGTCTTCACGGAACTGTGATCCGAAACCCAGGGAATCCACCGACTTTCGGATGTAGTTTTACTTCACTAGCATGCGCGCCATTCCAAGGAGCGAGACGACATGCAGACATGGGCTGGCAGGGCCGCGCGGCAGGCGCGGCGGATCGTGGGCGCGCTGGCGCTGGGTTTGACCGGCGTGCTGGCCGGCTGCGGCGGCGGGGCCGATGCGCCCGCGCCGACGCAGGCGGCGCTGAGCAGCGTGGGCGCGGCCGCGGCGGACGGCGGCGTGGAGCTGGTGGCCGCGGTGCCGAACGCCCGGGCCGCCGCGGTGGCCACGCCGGGCGCGCCGGCCACGTCGCTGCGCGTGCATTACCGCCGCGCGGACGGCAACCACGCCGGCTGGCAGATCCACACCTGGAACGCCGCGCAGAGCCCGAACTGGAACGAGGGCTTCAACGCCGCGGGCAGCGACGACTTCGGCGTCTACTACGACGTGCCGCTGGCCGCCGGCAGCGGCACCGTGGGCTTCCTGTTCCACAACGGCGACGACAAGGACAACGGCGGCGCCGACCAGAGCTATCAGCTGCAGTCCGGCGCCAACGAGGTCTGGCGGCTGCAGGGCGACGGCACGAACTACGGCCAGAACCCGCTGCTGCTGCCGGTGCCGGACATCCGGACCGTGCGCGTCCACTACCGGCGCTTCGACGCGGGCTATGCCGCCTGGGGCCTGCACCTGTGGAACGGCAGCGGCCTGGACGCCGCGCGCCTGCCGGCCGGCGTCGCCATCGACGCCTGGAACCAGCCCGTGCCGCTGAGCGCGATGCCCGGCTTCGCGGCCGGCGACGGCGAGGTGGTGTTCGACATCCCGGTGCTGAACCCGCAGGGCGACTTGGAGCGCAAGGGCCTGGAGTTCATCATCCACGGCATGCCGCCCAACGAGAACGACAAGGACGGCCGCGACAGCAACATCCGCGTCGAGTTCGCCGCGCTGGCGGTGCAGGGCCAGGTGGGCCACGTCTGGCTGGTGGAGCGCGACGCCACCGTCTTCACGGCGCCGCCGGACCTGCGCCAGGTCTCCAGCACCGACGCGCGCGCCGTGTGGCTGAACAAGACGCTGGTGAAGTGGCCGCGCCTGGCCACCGCCGGCAGCGTGCGCCTGTACCACTCGGCGACCGGCCAGATCCGCGTGGCGGCCGATGCGCCGGTGCAGGGCGCCGACGGCTACATCACGCTGGACGCCTTCACCGGCAGCGTGCCCGCCGCCGACGCGCTGCGCTTCAAGTACGTCGCCAGCGGCGCGGTGTTCGCGGTGCGCCCGGCCGACCTGGCCCGCCTGCCGGCGCTGCACCAGCAGCAGCTGGTGCTGGTGCAGGAGGACGCCGAGGGCAAGGTGCAGAACGCGACGACCGCGCAGGTCGCCGGCGCGCTGGACGACCTCTATGCCGCCGCGCGCGACGTGCCCGACCTGGGCGCGACCGTGGCGGGCGGCAGCACCCGCTTCAAGCTCTGGGCGCCGACGGCGCAGGCCGTCTCGCTGGTGCTGAGCACGCCGGTCGCCGGCTCCACGCTGACCCGCACGACCACCGAGCCCATGGTCCGCGACGCCGCCACCGGCGTCTGGAGCCTCGCCAAGCCCGGCAGCCTGCAGGGCGCCAGCTACCGCTACCAGGTGCAGGTGTTCGTGCGCGGCACCGGCCTGGTGAAGAACCTCGTCACCGACCCCTACTCGCTGGGCCTGACGCTGGGCGGCCAGCAGAGCGTGGTGATGGACCTGAACGCCGCCGCCACCAAGCCGGCCGGCTGGGACGCGGGCGCGCCGCCGGCCACCGTCAACGCGCCGTCGGACCTCAGCATCTACGAGCTGCACGTGCGCGACTTCTCGATCAACGACGCCACCGTGCCGGCCGCCCAGCGCGGCAAGTACCTGGCGTTCACGCAGGCGCAGTCCAACGGCATGCGCCACCTGGCCGCGCTGGCCGCCGCCGGCCTGACCGACGTGCACCTGCTGCCGGTGTTCGACATCGCCAGCGTCAACGAGAAGGGCTGCACCACGCCCTCGCCGTCCGGCGCGCCGGACGGCGAGACGCAGCAGGCCGCGGTCGCCGCGACCGCCGGCAGCGACTGCTTCAACTGGGGCTATGACCCGCACCACTTCACGACGCCGGACGGCAGCTACGCCAGCAACGCGGCCGACCCGCTGGCCCGCGTCGTCGAGTTCCGCCGCATGGTGCAGGCGCTGAACGCGGCCGGCCTGCGCGTGGGCATGGACATGGTCTACAACCACACCACCTCGTCCGGCCAGAACGCCACCTCGGTGCTGGACAAGGCCGTGCCCGGCTACTACTTCCGCTACAACGCGACCGGCGGCATCGAGCGCTCGACCTGCTGCGAGAACACCGCGTCCGAGAACCTGATGATGGCCAAGCTGATGACGGACTCGGCCGTCACCTGGGTGCGCGACTACCGGATCAGCTCGCTGCGCTTCGACATCATGGGCCACCATCCGCGGGCGGTGATCGAGGCGCTGAAGGCGCGCGTCGAGGCCGCCGCCGGCCGGCCGGTGCAGATCGTCGGCGAGGGCTGGAACTTCGGCGAGGTGGCCAACGGCGCGCGCTTCGTGCAGGCGGAGATGCTGTCGCTGAACGGCTCGGGCATCGGCAGCTTCAACCCGCTGATGCGCGACGCGGTGCGCGGCGGCGGCTGCTGCGACAGCGGCAACGCGCTGGTCAGCGAGCAGGGCTACGTCAACGGCTACTTCTACGACGCCAACGCCAGCGCCTCCGGCCAGGACCGCGGCACGCTGATGTGGATGGCCGACCGCCTGAAGGCGTCGCTAGCGGGCTCCATCCGCAGCTTCCAGATGCAGACGAGCTGGGACGCCACGCTGCGGCTGGACCAGATCGACGTGGGCGGCATCCCCGCCGGCTGGGTGCTGGAGCCGGGCGAGGTCGTCAACTACGTGGAGAACCACGACAACCTGACGCTGTTCGACAACAACGCCTTCCGCCTGCCCACCGGCACGAGCAAGGAGGACCGCGCCCGGGTGCAGATCCTGGCCAACGCCATCAACGCCTTCAGCCAGGGCGTGGCCTATTTCCATGCCGGCACCGACGTGCTGCGCAGCAAGTCGCTCGACAGGAACAGCTACGACAGCGGCGACTGGTTCAACCGGCTGGACTGGAGCTACCAGGACAACAACTTCGGCGTCGGCCTGCCGCCCGCGCGCGACAACGGCGACAACTGGAACCTGGCCCGCCCGCTGCTGGCCAACGCGCTGATCAAGCCGCACGCCAACGACATTGCCTGGACCCGCGACGCCTTCCGCGACCTGCTGAAGATCCGCAAGAGCACGACGCTGCTGCGCCTGCGCACGGCCGAGGACATCAAGGCGCGGCTGAGCTTCCTGAACACCGGCTCGGCGCAGGAGCCCACGGTGCTGGTCGGCCGCCTGAACGGCGTGGGCTACCCCGGCGCCAACTTCGACGAGCTGGTCTACCTGATCAACGTCGACAAGGCGGCCAAGCAGCTGACGCTGCCCGCGCTGGCCGGCCGGCCGCTGGTGCTGCACCCGGTGCACACCGCCGCCGGCGCCGCCGACTGGCGCGCCGCGCAAGCCGCGTTCGACGCCGCCACCGGCACCTTCAGCGTGCCGGCGCGCACGGCCGTCGTCTTCGTCCGCCCCGCATCCCACTGAGAGCTTCCACCATGAAACACCGCATCCACCGCCTGGCCGCCGCCACCACCCTCGCCCTCGCCGGCCTGCTCGGCAGCGCCGCGGCGCAGGCCGGTAGCGTCGTCGTCGACGTGGCCGGCGCGCAGAGCGTCAACCTGCTGGGCGAAGCCGGCAACACCGTCTGGTTCATCGACATCGGCGCCCACGCGGTGCTGAAGGCGCTGGACTGGTCGGTGACGCTGGAGGCCTTCGCGCCCAGCAGCCTGTCGGAAATGCAGCTCAGCTTCGGCAGCGCCAGTGGCCTGGAGCTGTTCACCTTCGCGCCCGGCGAGGCCGACTTCGGCAGCGGCAGCGGCAGCTACAGCGGCTCGCTGGACCTGGCGGGCCTGGGCATCGCCGCGGGCGCCGACGGCAAGCTGCGCATCGAGTTCAGCGAAGGCTACAAGGACCTCGCGCTTGGCGTCGCCGAGGGGCAGTGGGTCGGCGGGCAACTGACGTTCGACGTGTCGGCCGTGCCGGAGCCGGCCAGCGCCGCGTTGATGCTGCTGGGTGGCTTGGGCCTGGGCCTGGCGGCGGCGCGGCGCAACCGCCGCGGCTGACGGTGGTTTGGGTTGGTTGGGTTGGGGTTGGGGCCTCGCCGGCTTCGCATCCACACGACATGGCGTGTCACACGCGAATCAGGGAACCCGGCTCATGCCAGATTAAGCAAAGAGAACTGTGCTTATCCCGCATTTCTGATGAAAGACGTTTCTAATCAACAGGTTGCAGAGCAACTTAAGCAGCTGAATCCATAGTGGGGCAGCAGCCAGATGGACCCCGTCACGCAGGCGCTGCGGCCACGGGCCTATCTGGGCCTGGTCAAGCAGTTGCTGATGGACGAGCAACTGCGGCGGGCGGTGGTGCTGCTGGGGCCTCGCCGCGTGGGCAAGACCATCCTCATCCGCCACCTGATCGCCGACCTGCTGGCGGCCGGCGTGCCGGCCCACCGCGTGGCCTACGTGGAAATGGACCACCCCTTGCTGCACGGCCAGTCGCTGGCGGACCTCATCCAGCAGTTCGAGGCCATAGCGCCCGACGGCAGCGGCACACGCTATGTGTTCTTCGACGACGTGCAGTCGCACAAGGACTGGGAGAAACACCTCAAGCCGCTGGTGGACCACCGGCCCGACCTGCGCATCCTCGTCTCGGGCTCAGCTGCCGCCGCGCCGGCCATGTATACCGGACTGTTCGGCGCGCAGAACCCCGACCATGCCGATTTCGGCCATCTGGTGGAAACTGCCGTATTTTCGCAGCGCTTCCACGAAGATGCGCGCTTGAATTACGCCAAATGGGGCACCGACGATGCCGAGGTGGATCTCGTCGAGTCATCCCAGAGCCTCCAGCCCATCGCGGCGCTGGAGATCAAGTGGAGCGACCGCCACCTCGAACGCCCCGAACTGCTGCGCAGCCTGTGCCGCTTCGCGCGCCGCCACCAACTGCCCCTCACCTGGGCCACCACGCGCAGCAGGTTCGGCGAGGTCGGCGATGTGCAGAACGGCATCGTCCGCTGCTGGCCCGCCGCAGCCCTGGCCTTTCACTACGGCGTGCGCGCGGTCAACGGCCGCATGGCGGATTTCGAGGCCCGCATCAAGGGCATGGCCGCCTGAGTTCGGAGCGGCAATCGTCGCCTCAATCCCTGCGCTCCTCCCCTGGCTGCGGAGGCAGGCCGCCGGTTCGGGTCAGCAGCTTGCGCAGCGCTGGCAGGTCGGCGCGCTCGCGGCGCTCCGCGAAAAACTCGGCGGTGCGCATCACGGCCAGCTTCTCTGCCACGGCGGTAGCGACGAGTTGATTCAGGCTGATGCCTTCCTCCTTGGCGAACTTCTCGGCCACAGCCTTGACCGAGCGCGGCAGCCGCAGTGGATACGTGGCGGTGTCAGTCATCGGAAATCCTTGGCAAGACGTCACGGGGCAACAGCAGGTCGATGTCAGCGTCGGCAAAGTCGCGGTGATTGACGCTCACGATGGCGGCGGCGAGCCCATTCACGGCAGCTTCAGGAGCCCTCTCGAAACTGCGCTATTGGCGCACGAACACCACCGCGCTGCGCGCCGGCACCTCGAAGCGGCCCTGCACCGCCCTCGCCTCGCGCTTCACGCGCGCATCGGCGCCCGTGCGCTGCACCGGGTGCAGCACCCAGCGCACGCCGGCCTCGGCGGGCAGGTCCAGCACCTGGGCCGTGGGCGCGACGTTGATCAGCGTCATCACCGCCTTGAAGCCCGGCAGGCCGGCGCCGTCGATGCGCGTGGCCACCAGCGCCGGGTTCTGGCCGGCGCCGCTGCCGGGGAAGCTGACGCGCTTTCCGATCTCGGCCGCGCTGCCCAGCCGCAGCAGCGGCGTGCTCTGGCGGATCCTCAGCAGCTCGCGGAACACGTCGCGCGACCAGGCGATCTCCTTAGGGCCGGGGGCGATGGCGGGGTCGGCCAGGCGCTCGCGGGCCAGCACCCAGTCGCGGCCGCCCGGGCCGGCGTTGTCCTGCTGCGGCGGCAGGCCGGTGCCGAAGTGGTTGCTGCGGTAGCGCCAGTCCAGCCGGTTGAACCAGTCGCCGCTGTTGTAGCTGTTGCGGTCCAGGCTCTTGCTGCGCAGGATGTCCTGCCCGGCGTGGAAGTAGGCCACGCCCTGGCTGAACGCGACGAGCGCGGCGCCCAACATCTGCACGCGGGCGCGGTCCGCGCGCGAGGTGGCCGGCGGCAGCTTCAGCACGTTGGCGTCGAACAGGGTCTGGTTGTCGTGGTTCTCGACGTAGTTGACGACCTCGCTGGGCTCGGACGCGAAGCCGGCCGGCTGGTTGCCGCCGTAGGCGATGCGGTCCAGGCGCCGGGTCTCGCCGCGCCAGGTGCTCAGCTCGAAGCCGCGCAGCGAGCCGGCCAGGCCGACGCGGATCAGGTCGGCCGTCTCGCCGTCCGCCCCGCCGTTGAGCCAGCCGAGCGCGCCGGGCGCCTCGCCGCGGCCACGCGCGGCGTCGCGGGCGCGGTCGCTGAACGAGCCGATGCCGCTGCCGTTCAGGCTCAGCTGCGAGGCCTGCACGAAGCGCGCGCCGTCGGCCACCTCGCCGAAGTTCCAGCCCTCGCCCAGCAGCTGCACTGGCCGGCCGGCCTCGGCGTCCACGCGCCGCTGCAGCCGCTCCATGGCCTCGCGCGGCTGGTGGCCCATCAGGTCGAAGCGCATGGAGTCGATCCTGTATTCACGCACCCACAGCGCCGCCGAGTCGATCATCAGCTTGGCCATCATGCGGTGCTCGGTGGCGGTGTTGTCGCAGCAGGTGGAGCGCTCGACGGCGCCCTGGGCATCGAGCCGGTGGTAGTAGCCGGGCACGAGGCGGTCCAGCACGGACTTGGGCGCCTGGCCGACGGCGGCCATGTGGTTGTAGACCATGTCCATGCCGACGCGCAGGCCGGCCCGGTGCAGCGCCATCACCATCTGCCGGAACTCGATGACGCGCCGCAGCGGGTCGGTCGCGTAGCTGCCTTCCGGCGTGTTGAAGTGCCAGGGGTCGTAGCCCCAGTTGAAGCAGTCCTCGTCGGCCACGGCCATCACGGCGGCCTGCTGCAGCGCGCTGTCGGGCGGCGCGTCGGGGACGGTGGGCGTCTTGCAGCCGCGCTCGGGCACGCTGGCCAGGTCGAACACCGGCAGCAGGTGCACGTCGGTCAGCCCCGCCTTCGCCAGCGCCTTCAGGTGCTGCATGCCGTTGGAGCGGGCTTCCGTGAAGGCCAGGTATTTGCCACGCCAGGCCGGGCGCACCGTCGCGTCGCTGATGGAGAAGTCGCGCACGTGCAGCTCGTAGATGACCTGGTCGGTCGCCGCTTTCACGCGCGTGGGGCGCGGCGCGGCGTCCCAGCCGGGCGGCTTGAGCGCGGGGGCGGCCAGGTCGGCGACCAGGCTGCGCTGCGAGTCGGCCGTCAGCGCGACCGAGTACGGGTCGGTG
The DNA here is from genome assembly GCF_047654785.1 of Roseateles sp. Lineage (GTDB taxonomy): Bacteria > Pseudomonadota > Gammaproteobacteria > Burkholderiales > Burkholderiaceae_C > Pelomonas. The sequence goes on along the minus strand of NZ_JASGKQ010000003.1, from coordinate 1,227,829 downwards.
ACGAGGTTGCGCACCCGGCCGTGCGTGGGCGTCACCACGTCCACGAGGTAGCGGTAGGCCTGCCCGCTCAGGTCGCCCGGCAGCGCGGCGCGCCAGACGCCGGTGGCGGCATCCAGGCGCATCGCGTCGGCGGCGATGGCGGGCGAGTCGGCCCCGGCGTAGCGGCACAGCAGCACGCGCTGCGCGGTGGGCGCCCAGACGGCGAAGCCGGTCGCCGCCCGCGTGGGATGGGCGCCGAGGTCGCCGACCTGCTCGGCGGCGGCGTACAGGTCGTCCAGCGCGCCGGGCAACTGCACGCCGGTGGCGGCGATGACGCGGCCGTCCGCCGCCTCGTGCACCAGCAGCAGTTGCTCGCGCAGCAGCGCGGCCACGTCGGCGCCCGGCACCACCGCGAAGCGCGGGCCGTCGCCAATGAAGCGCCAGCGCGCCGGCAGCGCTGCGGCGCTGGCGGCCAGGTCCACCGCGCCGTCCGCGCCGGCCACCGGCTCGCCCGCCACCGCGCGCAGGCCGGCCGCCCGCGCGTGGTGCAGCCGCACCCGCTCGCCGGGCCGCAGCGCCAGCCCCGGCCACTGCAGCGTGCGAGCGTCCAGCCAGTAGGCCTGCGCCAGCGGCCGGGCGGCGGCGGCCGGCAGCGGCACGGGCGCGTTGCAGTCGTCCAGGTCGGCCCGGTCGGCCGCCTGCGCGGCGCCGGTGAATGAGGCCAGGGTCAGCAGCGCCAGCAGCGCCGGGCGAACGGGCATGGGAGTCTCCAGAGGTTCTGCCGAAATAGTAGCAAAACTACATCCATCGCAAGCACCCATGGAAAACATCGCGGGCAACCCCTATGCTCCGCAGCCCCGAGACAAGTAGTTTGAATACATGAACACCCGAAAACTGCTGACGAGCCTGGCCCTGGCCAGCGCGCTGGGCGCCCAGGCGCAGGCCCAGATCGACACCCGCCCCGTGCCGGCCCAGCCGCGCGCCAGCACGCTGCCGGCGCACTGGCAGCAGGGTGTGTTCATGGAAATCTTCGTGCGCGGCTACCAGGACAGCGACGGCGACGGCATCGGCGACCTGCGCGGCCTGACGCGGCGGCTGGACTACCTGCAGAAGCTCGGCGTCAGCGGCCTGTGGCTGATGCCCATCACCGCCAGCGCCGACCGCGACCACGGCTACGCCACCACCGACTTCCGCGCCATCGAGCCGCAGTACGGCACGCTGGCCGACTTCGACGAGCTGGTGCGCGAGGCGCACAAGCGCGGCATCGGCATCGTGATGGACTACGTCATCAACCACGCATCCTGGCAGTTCCCCCCCTTCCAGGCCGCGCTGAAGGACCGCGCCAGCCCGTGGCGCAGCTGGTTCGTCTGGAACCCCGACCCGGGCCCGGGCTGGGACATCTGGGGCAAATACCCCTGGTACGACGCCGCGACGGCGCCCTGGGCCTTCCCCGGCGAGCCCAAGGACCTGCCGCCGCCCCGGCCCGGCGCGCCGGACACCTATTTCGGCACCTTCGGGCCGCAGATGCCCGACTTCGACATGCGCAACCCGGCCGTGCTGCAGTACCACGAGGACTCGATGCGCTTCTGGCTCAACCGCGGCCTGGACGGCTACCGGCTGGACGCCGTGCCCCACCTCATCGAGCACGACGCCAAGGACTGGAACGACCAGCCCGAGAGCCGCGCGCTGACCAAGCACTTCCAGGACCTGATCAAGCGCTACCCGGGCCGCTACGTCGTCTGCGAGGCCACGGCCGAGCCCGCCGTCTACGGCGACCCGGGACTGTGCGGCGGCGCGTTCGCGTTCGGCCTGAACGGCGCCATGATCGGCGCCGCCCGGGGCGACGCCGCCGCCGTGCAGAAGGTGGCCAGCTACTACCGCACGCTGGCGCCGACGATGGCGACCTTTTTGCACAACCACGACAGCTTCACCGGCCCGCGGCTGTGGGAGCAGCTGCACGGCGACGAGGCCCGCTACCGGCTGGCCGCCGCCAGCTACCTGCTGCTGCCCGGCACGCCGTTCGTCTACTACGGCGAGGAGATCGGCCAGGCCGGCATCGACGGCCCGGGCGACCTGCCGCTGCGCGCGCCGATGAGCTGGACGCCGGGCAACCGCGGCCCGGGCGGTTTCACCACCGACGCCGCCCAGCCCTTCCGCCCGCTGTCGCTGAACCGCAGCCGCCACAACGCCGAGAGCCAGCAGGCCGACGCCGGCTCGCTGTTCAACTTCTACCGCCAGCTGATCGCGCTGCGCCGCGCCTCGCCCGCGCTGACGCTGGGCCGTTACGAGGCCGACCGCGTGGACGGCCTGGTCTGGCGCTTCGAGCGCGTGCACGGCGGCGAGCGGTTGCTGGTGGCCGTGAACTACGGCGACACGCCCGCCACGCTCGACCTGCCGGCCCGCGCCCGCCCGCTCTACCCGCAAGGCGCCGCCGCGCCGCGCGCGCTGGCGGCGCTGCCGCCGCTGTCCGTCCGCGTCTACCGCCTGGAAGCGCGATGAAAGCCCTGCTCACCCTCGCCGCCGCCCTGCTGATGAGCCTGCCCGCCCTCGCCGCCACGCCGGCCGCCGAACCCGCCGCAGCCAAGGTACGCATCGAGCCGCCCAACTGGTGGGTCGGCATGCGCGACACCTCGCTGCAGCTGATGCTGCACGGCCCCGGCATCGCCGACACCACGCCCGTGCTGGCCCCCTACCCCGGCGTGACGCTGAAGGGCAGCCACCGCGCGGCCAGCGCCAATTACCTGTTCATCGACCTCGACGTGGGCCCCGCCGCCCGGCCCGGCGAGTTGGCGCTGACGGTGGCCGGCCAGACGCTGCGCTACCCGCTGCGCGCCCGCGAGCCCGGTTCGGCCGAGCGCCAGGGCTTCGGCCCCCGGGACGCGATCTACCTCGTCGTGCCCGACCGCTTCGCCCACGGTGGCAGCGGCCGGCAAGGCGGCATGAAGGAAGGCATCGACCGCGCCGACCCCAACGGCCGCCACGGCGGCGACCTGGCCGGCCTGCGCCGGCACCTGGACTACATCGCCGGCCTCGGGTTCACGCAGGTCTGGCCCACGCCGCTGGTCGCCAACGACAGCGGCAAGTACAGCTACCACGGCTACGCGGCGACCGACTTCTACCGCATCGACCCGCGCTTCGGCAGCGGCGACGACTTCGGCGCCTTCGTGGCCGATGCGCGCGCCCGGGGCCTGGGCGTCATCCACGACGTGGTGCTCAACCACATCGGCAGCGGCCACTGGTGGATGGCCGACCTGCCCGCGCCCGACTGGCTCAACCAGTGGCCGCAAGGCCATGTGGAGACCCACCACGCGCGCATGACGCTGCTGGACCCCTACGCCGCACCCAGCGACCGCAAGCGCTTCACCGACGGCTGGTTCGTGCCCGCCATGCCCGACCTGAACCAGCGCCGGCCCGAGCTGGCCACCTACCTGACGCAGATGACGCTGTGGTGGATCGAGCGCTACGGCCTGTCCGGCATCCGCACCGACACCTATTCCTACTCCGACCGCGACTTCCTGGCCCGCTGGTCGGCCCGCGTCATGCAGGAGTACCCGGGGCTCAACATCGTCGGCGAGGAATGGAGCCCGCACCCGGCCGTGGTGGCCTACTGGCAGCGCGGCAAGCGCAACCACGACGGCTATGTGTCGTCCGCGCCCAGCATGATGGATTTCCCGATGAACACCGCGCTGCTGGCCGCGCTGACCGAGGGCGACGGCGCCTTCACCGGCCTGACGCGGCTCTACGAGGGCCTGGGGCATGACTTCGTCTACCCCGACCCGGGCAAGCTGGTGCTGTTCGACGGCAACCACGACACGCCGCGGCTGTTCACGCTGATGAAGCGCGACGTGGGCCTGACCAGGCTCGCGCTGGCCTACCTCGCCACCACGCGCCGCATCCCGCAGCTGTTCTACGGCAGCGAAATCCTGATGCAGAGCCCGTCGGAGCGCGACGACGGCCGCGTGCGCGCCGACATGCCCGGCGGCTGGGCCGGCGACCCGGTGAACGCCTTCACCGGTGCCGGCCTCACGGCCGCGCAGCGCGGCATGCAGGACTGGGTGCGGCGGCTGTTCACCTGGCGCAAGGGCGAACGCCTGATCCACGACGGCGCGCTGATGCAGTACGCGCCGGTGGACGGGGTCTATGTGTTCTTCCGCTACGACGCGGGGCGCACGGTGATGGTGGCGATGAACAAGAACGACCAGCCGGTGGCGCTGGCGCTGTCGCGCTTCGCGGAACGCGTGGCGGCCGGCGACACGGCACGCGACGTGCTGGACGACGGCCGCGAATTCACGCTCGGCGGCACGCTCGCCCTGCCCGCGCGCAGCCCGGTGATCCTGGAAATCCGGCGGCGCTGAGCCCCGCTACCCGGGGCGATTCACGATGCCGTCGCGTCCAGGACCTTCGCCAGCGCGTCGAAGCTCTTGGCGTCCCGGCCATCCCCGCTGACGAACATCTGGCTGAACAGCTGCCGGACGTTGTCGGCGGTGATGGCGGTCTTGCCCGGGTCGAAACGCTGGCCGGCGGGCAGCGTGGCCTCGCCGGTCCCCGTGCGCGACAGCGCGACCAGGTTCATCGCCCGCACGGCCTCGCTGTCGCCTTGGGCCACCAGGTCGTCGTAGAGCCGCTTCTCGTCGGCACTCAGCTTGGCCATGGTGTTGACGAACCCGCCGGCCTGTTGCACCTGGCTGATGTTGTCGGCGGTGCGCGTCTGCGGATCTTTGGCGAGGATGCCGGCGAGTTGCCCGTCGTTGGCTTGCACGAAGGCCACTTCCTCGCTGCTGCGCTGCACCGCCGGCTTGGCCTTGATGCTTTCCAGCCGGGCGGCGATCGCGCTGTCCGACGATGCCAGGGCCCTGGCCCGGTCCGAGAAGCTGACCTGCGTGCCGGAGGACGAAGCCTCGGCCGCGCCGGCAGCGGCACCCGGCTTGTTCCGCGCCGCGCCGGAAACGCCATAAGCCTGGGGGATCCCCGCGAATCCCTGTATGTCCATTGCATCTCCAGGCCGGCACCGCGCCGTGCGCTGCGTGGAGTTTGCGAGGCGGGCACGCGCCCCAAAAGCCGGAAAAGCTTGCGGCTCCGCGGGCTGCTTGCTGGATGGGGGGGTGCCCGGAGGCGGCCGGCTTCACTGGCGCACGCTATTTCTGTGCCACCGCCAAGAGCGCCTTGGGATTCGTGCTGGCGATCGCCAGCAATGTGCGTGCTGCACCACTGGGCTGCTTGCGGCCTTGTTCCCACCCTTGCAGCGTACGCACCGAGACGCCCAACAACGACGCGAACTGGGACTGGGACAAGCCGGTTTTGTGCCGCGCTTCGATGACGGGTGACGAGACGACGCGAACCTGTCCAGCTTTCATTTCCTGGGCGGATTGCAACAACTCCGCAGCCAGGTCCCGCGTCGCTTCGTACGCGGTGAGTTCGGCATCGGACAGAGGCTCAGGCTTCGAGGCACGACGAATCTCCTTCAAACTTGCCCGAACCCGCTCGCCCCATCGCACTTTGCGAATCCCCCCGGACTCGGGCACGAGATCTCCGGCAGTAGGGTGCTCCGCCATATAGGCGGCGAAGACGCCACGTTCTTCCTCACTCCAATAGAGCGGCCACTGGCGCTGGAAGAGCAGCGTTTCAACCACGGTGAGCATGGCTCGACCATACGCCAGAGGCGCATAGCCCAGCAGACTGCGATGCGCTTGCGGTCCCCACCCTGCCGGCGCGTCGGCGGCTGAGTCCGGCAGCTTCAGCAAGCCGAACGGCCCGCGTCCGCTGGCCGCCGTGATCAGGCCCAGCCTACCGACTGAGCCGGCCCGAACTCGCGCACCGGGCACCGTCAACGGCCAGTGAAGCGGAACTGCAGGACACCGGAGGCCTCCTCGACCAGCCCTTTGGGGGACTTCCAGACATGGCGGGTGACCGAGTAGGACACCGGGCTCGGCTGCAGCGACGGGCTCAAGGTCACCACCTGCCCCGAGGTCGTGACGGCCGTGCCGCCGCCCACCGGCAGCATCTCGACGCGCGTGCGGGTCTGCTGCTGCGACTCGGGCACGCCGTACCGGCGGGTCAACGCGCCGCGCACGGCCTCGATGCCGCCCGCCATCGTCAGTTCCATGCCCACCAGCCCCTGCGCGTCGAAATCCAGCCGAGCCTTCCGTACCGGCTGGCCCGCGTAGCTGAGGCCGGACTTGGTGGCGGCGCTGTGGGGATGGCGCGCCAGGCATTGCTTGAGCGCCTCGTCGGCGGCGGCCACGCGCTGTGCATTCGCCGTCGCGGATGGCGGCACGTCCTTGAGACTCTTCGGCGGGCCGGTAACCAGGGCACTGAACTGCGCCCAGCGCTTGCTGTCGTCCGCCTCCTTGTGCTCCGCAGCGCAGGCCGGGCCCTTGACGCAATTCAACTGCGAGCCCTGCGTGCTGCACAGCGCGGTGGGAATCCGGTCCGCCAGATCAGCCAGCCGGCTGCGGCCGGTCAGGTCGTCCAGCGCCCACTGGCGGGCCCGCGCGGTCTCACCGCTGCGCTCGGCGTCGGCGGCCAACGCCTGCTCCACCTGCCCGTTGAACCGGCGCAGCCGCTCCCTGGCCTCGGCGATCAGACGCTGGGACTCGGCGACGGCAGCCGGGTCCAGCGCATCGGCCGGCTGGCCGATCACGGCCTGCCAGGCTTCGACCTTGATGCGCAACGAAACCTGGCAGCCGTTGGCACCCGCCCATTCCTCCAGCGCCGGCTCGCGCTGCCAGAGCTGCTGCCAGGCCGGCGCGACCATGTTGGCGCGCGCCACCTCCTCCTGCTCGATGCCGCCCGTCACGGCTGAACGCATCATGTGCGGCGGCAGTTGCGCCACGCGCCGCGCGATCTCCTGGCGCAACTGGGCCTTGGCCCGCTCCTGCCGCAGGCCGCAACTGTTGTCATGGCTGCTGCCCAGGCCGGGCAGGAAATCGGCCACCGTGCGGGTTCGCCCGGCCGCGATGTCGGCGCGTTCGGCCATCACCTGGCCCTGGCGGGCGGACTCGGCCTTACCCTGCGCCAGCGCCGCGCGAACCACGTCCAGGTCGGCCTGCATCAGCACGCCCGTGACCTCGTGCCCCAGCGCCCGCTGCAACTGGCGATAGACGAAGCCCAGGTCCAGGCAGGAATCGGCCTTCACGCCGAAATGCTTGCCCCCCCACGCGAACACGACGAAGCCGAGCTGTGGGTCCCTGCGCAGCTGGTCCTCGATCGCAGGCGCACTCGCCGGCCGGCGCGGCGGCCGCTTGCCGGCCTCGGGCTGGCAGGCGGCGGGCTGCTCGCCTGCGGCCTGGCTGGGCGCCGGCAACAGGTCCGCCGCGATCAGGCCCGCCGGGCGCTGCTCGGCGACCGGCTGCGCGCCACCCGGGAGCGGCAGGCATGCAAGGCTGGCAGCCAGGCCCAGGCCGACGATCTTCAGGATGTCCACGGCTCGCTCCCTCCGGCCTTCATTGGCCGGGGGCGATGCTAACCGTCAGCCCGGCAGCTTCTGCAGCACATGAGTCCGCATCCGGTCGGCGGCACGCAGGGCCAGGGCGGCCACCGTCAACGCCGGATTGACGGCCGCTGACGAGACGAAGGGACTGGCGTCGGTGACGAAGAAGTTGTCGCAGTCGTGCGCCTGGCACCAGGCGTTCAGCGGCGCCCTGGCCGGATCTGCGCCCATCCGGATGGTTCCGCACTGATGGCCCGGGCCATCCCGGCCGAACAGCAGCGACACCGACCTCCCGAAGCCGGCCTCCCGCAGCGCCTGCTTCCAGCGCGCGGTCAGCCGGTCATGGACCTGGAGATTGGTGCGATGCGCGAAGTCGAGCACGAGCCGGTCGCCATCCAGGCGGACCCGGTTGCGCTCGTCGGGCAGGTCCTCGCTGTTCAGGAAGAAGTCGATCGTGTGCCGGCTGATCCGGCCCAACAGCCATTCCGGCCATCGCGGTAGGCCCGCCTTCAGGATGGCGCCGTCCACGCGGCCCAGCAGTTGGACATTGCCGAGCGGCGGCCCGCCCGCGCCGTCCGAGAGGTAGAAATCGTTGATCGCGAAGGTCTTCTGGTAGACCGAATCGTTCCGGTACCGCCAGTCGAAGCCGATCACGATGCTCTGGTTATGGGCCATCAGGTTGCGTCCCACCTGGCCGGAGCGGTCGAGGGTCTTGCCCACGTCCGAGGCCAGCAGGATGGCCGCGCTCGGGATGGCGCCGGCCGCCAGCACGACAAGACCCGCCTTCAACGTGACGGTCCGCCCACCCATCTCGTATTCCACGCCGGTGGCCTGCGAGCCGCCAGGGCCGAACAGCACGCGGATCACCCTGGCGCCGCAGCGCAATTCGACATTCGGATGCCGGAGCGCCGGGATCAGCGCGCAGGTCTCCGCGTCCATCTTGCCCTCGCGGGCGTCGGGGAAGCCGTCCCAACCCGTGCGGCCATGCCGGAGCCATGTCGGCAGGTCGATGCCCAGCGGCAACGCACAGGGGTGCAACCCGATGGCGCGAAACCGCTCGCGCGCCTCGGCGATGGCGGGTTCGTCGGGCACGGGTAGGTGCGGAAGCGCGGCACGGCGCGGCGGCTCGGTCGGGTCCTGGTCGGCGTCGCCACGCACCTGGTAGAGCTGCTCCGCCGCCTGGTACCAAGGCTCCAGCTCGGCATATCGAACGGGCCAGGCCGGGGCATCGCCATCGGGATAGCTCACGCCGTCGAAGTCGCGTTCACGGAAGCGGTACAGCACCCCGCCGTAGAACTTCGTGTTGCCGCCAACGTTGAAGTGATTGCCGGCCGGAAACGCCGAGCCGTCCGCGCGATACCAGGAAGCATCGGACTTGAAGTGGTTGCGCTGATAGACGGCCCTGGCGTCCCGGTTCTCCGGCGCGGCGGCCAGTTGCTGACCGCGCTCAAGAACGGTGATGCGCAGCCCGGTCGAGGCCAGCGCATGCGCGACGGTGGCGCCGCCCATCCCGGAGCCCACGATCACGATATCGGTCGATTCGGCCATCACCAGTCGCCCTATTCGCCCCGCTGCACTTCGTAGCGCAACTCGGCCATGCCGGCGCCCATCTGGCGCACGGCCACCAGGCGCAGGGCCGGGCTCAACACCCGGCGCGGGAACAGCGGCTTGCCCTGGCCGAGGGTGACGGAGCCGACCTGGACGATCAGCTCGTCCAGCAGGCCGGCGTCATGGAACTGGCCCGCGAGATCGCCGCCGCCGACGATCCAGAGGTTCTTGCCGCCGGCCGCCGCCCGCATGTCGGCGTGGACGCGGCGCACGTCGCCTTGGGCGAACCGGATGTCGGCGCCCGCGATCGCCGGCAGTTCGCGGCTGCTGAATACCCAGGCCGGTTGCACATAGGGCCAGGCCGAGCCCGTCTCGGCGGCTACCCGTTCCGCATGGCGCAGCATCCATTCATAGGTCGCCGAGCCCATGGTCAGCGCGCCGACTTCGGCGATGAAGGCCGGGTAGCTGGAGTGCTCCAAGTCCCCGAGCGGGAAGAGCCAGTCCAGCGAGTCGTCTTCGGTGGCGATGAAGCCGTCGAGGCTGGTGGCCGTGTAGTACTGCGTCTTCACGGCCCGCTCATTCCGGCAACTTCAGCAGCCCGAACGGCCCGCGCCCGCTGGCGGCGGTGATGAGGCCCAGCACGCGCGCGGGTTCGCTGCCCAGCAAGTCCCAGCCGAAGCGCCAGCCCCAGTTGCCGCCGAGCACGCCGGGCACGTTCATGCGGTGCGCCGAGCCCAGGCCGAGCACGTCCTGCAGCGGGTAGACGGCCATGTCGGCCACCGAGTTGGCGCAGGCGCGGATCATGGCCCAGTGCACGTCGTGCTCGCCGCAGGCGAGGTAGGAGCCGGCGAACGCGCGCTCGCGCGGGCGGGCCTGGTCCCACCAGCCGCGCACGGTGTCGTTGTCGTGCGTGCCGGTATAGGCGACGGCCGCGCGCGGCCACATGTGCGGCAGGAACTCGTGGTCGCCCTCGGCGCCGAAGCCGAACTGCAGGATCTTCATGCCGGGGAAGCCGCAGCCGTCGCGCAGCGCGTGCACGTCGTCGGTGATGAAGCCGAGGTCTTCCGCGACGATGGGCAGCGGGCCGAGCGCCTGCCTGATCGCGTCGAACAGCGCCATGCCGGGGCCGGTGATCCAGCGGCCCTGCTTGGCGTCGGGGCTGCTGGCGGGGATCTCGTAGTAGCCGGCGAAGCCGCGGAAGTGGTCGATGCGGAACACGTCGGCCTGGGTCAGCGCCCGCTGCACGCGCGCGGTCCACCAGGCGTAGTTTTCCGCCGCCATGCGGTCCCAGCGGTACAGCGGGTTGCCCCAGCGCTGGCCCAGCGGCCCCAGGTCGTCGGGCGGCACGCCGGCGACGACGGTGGTCTGGAAGTCGTCGTCGAGGTGGTAGAGCTCGGGGCGGGACCAGCAGTCGGCGCTGTCGTGGGCGACGAAGATGGGCAGGTCGCCCATCAGGTGCACGCCGCGCTCGTTGGCGTAGGCCTTGAGCGCGCCGATCTGCACGTCGAACTGCCACTGCACGAACTGCCAGAAGGCGATCTCGTCGGCGTAGTCCTTGCGCGCCTGGGCGATGGCCTGGGGCTCGCGGCGCTTCAGGCCGCCGTCCCAGGTCCACCAGGGCTGGCCGTTCAGCGGCGAGCGGATGGCCATGAAGAGCACGTAGTCGTCCAGCCAGTCCTGCTGCGCGAGGCACCAGGCGGCGAAGGCGATGCGGTCCTCGTCCGCCGCGCGGGCGAAGAAGCCGCGCGCGGCGGCGCGCAGCTGCTGCTCGCGCCAGGGCGTGACGCGGCCATAGTCGACGCGCCGGGCGTCGAAGCCGGGTAGCTCCGGCGGCGCCAGCCAGCCCTTGGCGACCAGCGGCTCCAGCGCCACCATCCAGGGGCTGCCAGCAAAGGCGGACACGCCCTGGTAGGGGCTGTCGCCGGGGCCGATGGGCGTCGTCGGCAGCAGCTGCCAGATGCGCTGGCCGGCGGATTGCAGCCAGTCGACGAAGCGGTAGGCGTCGGGGCCGAAGTCGCCCATGCCGTGCGGGCCGGGCAGCGAGGTGATGTGCAGCAGCACACCGGAGGAGCGTTGGTCGAGCTTCATACGTGGCGCAGGACGAGGAGGGAGCGGGCCGGCACGCCGAGCGGCTGGCCGGGCAGGACGAGGGGCGCGGCGGACTCGCCGCTGCTGTCCAGCACCAGCTGCCACGGGCCGTTGCACAGCAGGAAGGGCAGCGGCGCCGGGTCGGGGTTGAAGATGATCATCAGCCGCGGCTGCGCGGCCCCGGCGTCGTGCAGCTGGGCGCCGAAGGCGCGCTGGCCGGCGTCGTGCCAGTCGCTGGGCGTCATCTCGTGGCCGCTGGGCGCGTACCAGGCGATGCAGGCGTCCCCCGGCGCGCTGGCGAACCAGCGCGGGTGGCGCAGCAGCGGCTCCTGCGCGCGCAGGGCCAGCGCCTCGGCGACGAGCTCGGTCAGGCGGCCGTCGGCGCGCTCCCAGTCCAGCCAGGTGGTGGCGTTGTCCTGGCAGTAGGCGTTGTTGTTGCCGCCCTGGCTGTTGCCGATCTCGTCGCCCGCGCACAGCATGGGCGTGCCCTGGGCCAGCAGCGTGGTGGCCAGCAGCGCGCGGCGCACGCGCACGCGGGTGGCGTTGATGGCGGCGTCGTCGGTGGGGCCTTCGGCGCCGAAGTTGGCGGCCAGCTCGCCGTCGCGGCCGTCGCGGTTGCCCTCGCCGTTGGCGTGGTTGTGCTTGGCCGCGTAGCTGGTCAGGTCGGCGAGCGTGAAGCCGTCGTGCACGGCCACGAAGTTGATCGACGCGGTGGGCTGGCGCTGGCCGTGGTGGAACACGTCGCTGGAGGCCATGAAGCGGCGCGCGAACTCGCCGCGGCCGGTGCCCACGCCCAGCCAGTAGCCGCGCACCGCGTCGCGGAACTTGTCGTTCCACTCCAGGAAGCGGCCGGGGAAGCGGCCGACCTGGTAGCCGTCGTAGGCGGCGTCCCAGGGCTCGGCGATCAGGTGCACGCCGGCCAGCACCGGGTCCTGGCGCAGCGCGGTGAAGAAGGCGGCATTCGGGTCGTAGCCGTGGTTCGTGCGGCCCAGCACCGGCGCCAGGTCGAAGCGGAAGCCGTCCACGCCCATCTCGGCCACCCAGTGGCGCAGAGAGTCCAGCACGAACTGGGTGACGCGCGGGTGGGCGCAGTTCAGCGTGTTGCCGCAGCCGGTGAGGTTCTCGTTGCGGGCCCGGTCGTCGGCGGCCAGCCGGTACCAGGTGGCGTTGTCCAGGCCGCGGAAGGACAGCGTGGGACCGAACTCGTTGCCCTCGGGCGTGTGGTTGTAGACCACGTCCAGCACCACCTCCAGGCCGGCCTCGTGCAGCGCGTCCACCATCCGGCGGAACTCGGCCGCGACGGCCGTGGGGTCGTGGCGGTGCGCGGCCTGCGCCCAGCGCGGGTCGGGGCAGAAGAAGCCCAGCGTGTTGTAGCCCCAGTAGTTGTGCAGGCCGCGCTCGGCGAGGTGGGGCTCGTCGATGCAGTACTGCACCGGCAGCAGCGACAGCGTGGTCACGCCCAGGCGCTTGAAATGGGCGATGGCCGCCGGGTGCGCCAGGCCGGCGTAGGTACCGCGCAGCGCTTCGGGCACACCGGACAGCAGCCGCGAGAAGCCCTTGACGTGCACTTCGTACAGCACCATGCCGGCCACCGGGCGGCGCGGGCGGTGCGCGCGCAGGTGCGGCACCGGCGGCGCGGCCACGCGGGCCTTGAGCGCCTGCGCGGCGTTGTCGCGCGTGTCCAGCGAGCGCGGGCCGTCCGGGTGGCCCAGCTCGTAGCCGTGGTGCTCGGCGCGCCAGCCGAAGTGGCCGACGATCTCGCGCGCCCAGGGGTCCAGCAGCAGCTTGTGCGGGTTGAAGCGGTGGCCCTGCTCGGGCGCGTAAGGGCCGTGCGCGCGCAGGCCATAGACGAGGCCCGGGCCGACGCCGGGCAGGAAGCCATGGAAGACGCCGTCGTGCGGGCCGTCCAGCGCGTAGCGGCGCAGCTCGCGCTGGCCTTCGGCGTCGAAGACGCAGAGTTCGATCCGGGTCGCGTGCTCGCTGGGGACGGCGAAGTTGACGCCACCGTCGCGGGCCAGGGCGCCCAGCGGCTCGTGCCAGCCGGGCTGGAGGTCGGGCGGGAGGGCCATGGACTGCAGGCTCGGTGAGGAGTTCAGATGGGGACGAAGAAGACCGTGGCCAGCGGCGGCAGGTCCACGGTGATGGACAGGCGCCGGCCGTGCGCCGGCCGCGCCTGCACGGGCAGGCCCTCGGCGGCCGCGCCGTTGCCCATGTTGCTGCCGCCGTAGTAGGCGGAGTCGGTGTTCAGCGCCTCGCGCCAGGCGGTCACGCCGTCCGGCACGCCCAGCACATAGCCCTGGCGCGGCACCGGCGTCATGTTGCAGGCGACCAGCACCATGCGGCCCGTGCCGTCGCGGCGCACCCAGGCGAACAGCGAGTGCTCGGCGTCGTGCGCGCTGATCCACTCGAAGCCGCCGGCCTCGCAGTCCAGCCGGTGCAGCGCCGGCTGCTCGCGGTACAGCGCATTCAGGTCGCGCACCAGGCGCTGCACGCCGGCGTGGCGCTCGTCGTCCAGCAGCGCCCAGGGCAGGCCCTCGGCGTGGTTCCACTCGTGGCGCTGCGCGAACTCCTGGCCCATGAACAGCAGCTTCTTGCCGGGGTGGCCCCACATGAAGCCGTAGTAGGCGCGCAGGTTGGCGAACCGCTGCCAGTCGTCGCCGGGCATCTTGGCGAGCATGCTGCCCTTGCCGTGCACCACCTCGTCGTGCGAGATCGGCAGCATGAAGTTCTCGCTGAACGCGTAGATGAGCCCGAAGGTCATCTTGTCGTGGTGCCAGCGGCGGTTGATCGGGTCCTCGGCCATGTAGCGCAAGGTGTCGTTCATCCAGCCCATGTTCCACTTGTAGTGGAAGCCCAGGCCGCCCGCGTAGGTGGGCGCCGAGACGCCGGGGAAGCTGGTGCTCTCCTCGGCGACGGTGACGGCGCCCTCGATCTCGCCGACCTGCTCGTTCATCTCGCGCAGCAGCGAGATGGCCTCCAGGTTCTCGCGGCCGCCGCGCGTGTTCGGGATCCATTCGCCGGCCGGCCGCGAGTAGTCGCGGTACAGCATGCTGGCGACCGCGTCGACGCGCAGCCCGTCCACGCCCCAGCGCTCGATCCAGTACAGCGCGCTGCCGACCAGGAACTCGCGCACCTCGGTGCGGCCGAAGTTGTAGATCAGCGTGTTCCAGTCGCGGTGGAAGCCTTCGCGGGGGTCGGCGTACTCGTAGAGCCGCGTGCCGTCGAACTCGGCCAGGCCGTGCGGGTCCACCGGGAAGTGGGCCGGCACCCAGTCCAGCAGCAGGCCCAGGCCCTGGTCGTGGCAGGCCTTGACGAAGCGCGCGAAGCCTTCCGGCGGGCCGAAGCGGGCGCTGGGCGCGTACAGGCCCAGCGTCTGGTAGCCCCAGGAGCCGTCGAACGGGTGCTCGCTGACGGGCATCAGCTGCACATGCGTGAAGCCCATGCCGGCCGCGTAGGCGGGCAGCTGCGCGGCGAGCTCGTCCCAGGTCGGGAAGCCGCCCGAGGCGCCGCGCCGCCAGGACGCCGCGTGGACCTCGTACACGCTGATGGCCGCATGGCGCTGGTTGGCGCGGTCGCGCTGGCGCGGCAGCGGCGTGGGCCCGGGCAGCGCCGCGACGATGCTGGCCGTCTCCGGCCGCAGCTGGGCCTGGCGGGCGTAGGGGTCGGCCTTCAGCGGCAGCAGCGCGCCGTTGCCGGCGACGATCTCGAACTTGTAGAGGTCGCCCTCGGCCGCGTGCGGCACGAAGATCTCCCACACGCCGGCCGCATGGCGCAGCCGCATCGCGTGGCGGCGGCCGTCCCAGTTGTTGAAGCTGCCGACGACGCTGACGCGCCGCGCGTTCGGCGCCCAGACGGCGAAGCGCACGCCGCCGACCTCGCCGTGCCGCGCCGGGTGCGCGCCCAGGCTCAGCCAGGGACGGACGTGGCGGCCTTCGGCGAAGGCCTGCAGTTCGTCGTCGCCCAGCTGCGGGTAGAAGCTGTACGCGTCGGCGTAGATGCCTTCCGGCGCGCCCGCCCCGGCGCCGCTCCAGCGCACGGCCAGCCGGTAGTCGAAGCGGTGCTTGCGGCGCGGCACCTGGGCTTCCCACAGGCAGTCGCGGCGCCGCGCCAGCTCGACGATGCGCTTGTGGCTGCCGGCGTCCAGCAGCGCCACCGCATCCGCGCCGGGCAGCAGCGCGCGCACCCACAGCCGGCCGCCGTCGTCCGCGTGCAGGCCGAGCCGGCCGAAGGGGTCGGCATGGCGGCCGGCCAGCAGGGCATCGACGTCGGCGTCGCTCAGCATGGCGGGGCTCAGTCCAGCGACTGGACGGACCAGACCCGGTCCACGTACTCGGCGATCGTGCGATCGGACGAGAACGGCCCCATGCCGGCGATGTTGCGCAGCGCCCGCTCGCCCCAGGCGGCGCGGTCGGCGAACAGCGCGTCCACCTTGGCCTGCGTGGCGACGTAGTCGGCGAAGTCGGCCATCAGCAGGTAGACGTCGCGCTGCAGCAGGCTGTCCACCAGCGCGCGGTAGCGCTCGGTGTCGCCGCCGCTGAACACGCCGGCCGCGATGGCATCGATGACGCGCTTGAGCTGGCGGTTCTCCTCGACGTACAGGCGCGGGTCGTAGCCCAGCTCCTTGATCCGGGCGACCGCATCCGCGCGCAGGCCGAACACGAACATGTTCTCCACGCCCATGGCCTCGGCCATCTCGATGTTGGCGCCGTCCCAGGTGCCGATGGTCACCGCGCCGTTCATGCCGAACTTCATGTTGCCGGTGCCCGAGGCCTCGGTGCCGGCCGTGGAGATCTGCTCGGACAGGTCGGCCGCCGGGATGATGCTCTCGGCCAGCGTGACGCTGTAGTTGGGCAGGAACACGAGCTTGAGCCGGCCGCCCACGCGCTCGTCGCTGTTGACGACGCGGGCCACGTCGTGCGCCAGGCGCACGATGCTCTTGGCCATCTGGTAGGCCGACGCGGCCTTGCCGGCGATGACGACGGTGCGCGGCACCCAGTCCGCGCCGGGGTTGTCGAGGATGGCCTGGTAGCGGCTGACGACGTGCAGCAGGTTCAGCAGCTGGCGCTTGTACTCGTGGATGCGCTTGATCTGGATGTCGAACAGGCTGTCCACGTTGACCGCCAGCCCCAGCTCGCGGCGGATCACCGCGGCCAGCCGCTCCTTGTTGGCGCGCTTGACGGCCAGGAACTGCGCGCCCAGCGCGCGGTCGGCGGCCAGCGGCTTCAGGTCGGCCAGCCGCGCCAGGTCCTGGCGCCAGCCGTCGCCGATGCGCTCGTCCAGTAGCGCGGAGAGCTGCGGGTTGGCCTGCTGCAGCCAGCGCCGCGGCGTGACGCCGTTGGTGACGTTGTGGAAGCGCTCGGGCCAGATGCGCGCGTAGTCGGCGAAGATGGTCTGCACCATCAGCTCCGAATGCAGCGCGGCGACGCCGTTGACGCGGTGCGAGGCCACCAGCGCCAGCGAGGCCATGCGCACGCGGCGCTCGCCGCCGTGGCTGCCCTCGTCGATCAGCGACACGCGCGACGCCAGGCCGTGGTCGCCCGGGAAGCGCGCCTGCAGCTCTTCCAGGAAGCGGTGGTTGATCTCGTAGATGATTTCCAGGTGGCGCGGCAGCAGGCTCTCGAACATGCGCACCGGCCAGGTCTCCAGCGCCTCGGGCATCAGCGTGTGGTTGGTGTAGGCCACGGCCTGGCGGGTGATCTTCCAGGCCTCGGCCCAGTCCAGGCCGTGCTCGTCCAGCAGCAAACGCATCAGCTCGGCGGGCGCCAGCGCCGGGTGCGTGTCGTTCAGGTGGATCGCGTTGGTGCGGCCCAGGTTGTGCAGCGAGCCGAACTCGCGCAGGTGGCGGGCCACCAGGTCCTGCAGCGACGCGCTGACGAGGAAGGCCTCCTGCTTCAGCCGCAGCTCGCGGCCGGCCTCGGTGGAGTCGTCCGGGTAGAGCACCCAGTTGATGGAGTCCGCCAGCACCTGGTGGCGCGCGGCGCGCGGGTAGTCGCCCTCGCAGAAGGGCTTGAACGCGATGGGCGCGGCCGTGGCCTGCCACTGGCGCAGCGTGGACACGCGCTCGCTGTGGTGCGCGGGCACGATGAAGTCGAAGGCCTGGGCCTCGATCTCGTCGGCCGGCTGCCAGCGGCGCACGCCGGAGGCGTCCGCCTCCACGCGGCCGCCGAAGCCGACGCGGTAGCGCAGGTCGTGGCGGGGCAGCTCCCAGGCGGGGCTGTCGCGGGTCCAGTCGTCGGGCTGCTCCAGCTGGCGGCCCTGCTGGATGACCTGCGCGAAAGTGCCGTAGCGGTAGCGCAGGCCGTAGCCGAAGGACGGCAGCTCCAGCTCGGCGAACGAGTCCAGGAAGCAGGCGGCCAGGCGGCCCAGGCCGCCGTTGCCTAAAGCGGCGTCGGGCTCGCGCTCGAGCACGTCGCCCAGCGCCACGCCCTGCTCGGCCAGCCGGGCCTGCAGCGGCTCGGTGAGCTTCAGCGCCGCGAGCGCATTGGACAGCGCGCGGCCCATCAGGAATTCCATCGACAGGTAGTGGACGCGGCGCACCGGCGCCTGCTCGCCGCGCCGCGCATCGGCGGCCTGCGTGGCGGCCCAGCGGCGGGCCAGCGTCTCGCGGCAGGCAATGGCCGCGGCGTGCAGCGCGGCCTGCGGCGTGGCGCCATGGCTGCTCTGCGACAGCTCGCGCTCGTAAGCGACCTGAAAGGCGGCGCGCAGCGCCTGGTCTTCAGCAGTGAGGGCAATCGGCTTCTTCATCGCGGTGGCGGCCTGGGGGCGGGTCTTGCGTTGAACGGGCGGGCGGGTTGGGGTGTTCATCAGTGCCGGCCCCCGGCGACGGGGGCAAGAATGCTACTCGACGGGCAGCGTGGGCCGAAGTATCGGACAGCGCCGGGGTGTTGTGTAGTTTGACTACATCGGGAAAACCCGACAACGAAGGCAACTCATTGATTTTCATGGGTTTCACGCAGGTTCACATGGAATTCTGCTGTTGTTGTCGGCGCATCAAGTCTGTATATTGTCTACAAAGACGGGCGAATGACTGGAATTCGACCCGAAGATCATCGAGACAGGCCGGCCGCGCGGCGCCCGGCGGCAGAAAGGTTGAGAAGTGGCAGACGTTCGACTGACCGGCGTGGAAAAAGCCTATGGCGACATCCGCATCCTGCACGGCATCGACCTGGAGATCCGCGACGGCGAGTTCATGGTGTTCGTCGGGCCCTCGGGCTGCGGCAAGAGCACGCTGCTGCGCTCCATCGCCGGGCTGGAGGAGATCACCGGCGGCGAGCTGGCCATCGGCGGGCGCGTCGTCAACGACGTGCCGCCCAGCGAGCGCGGCATCGCGATGGTGTTCCAGAGCTATGCGCTCTACCCGCACATGAACCTGTTCGACAACATGGCGTTCGGGTTGAAGCTGGCCAAGGTGCCGAAGGACGAGATCGAGACCGCGGTGCGCAACGCCGCCAAGATCCTGCACATCGAGCACCTGCTGGACCGCAAGCCCAAGGACCTGTCCGGCGGCCAGCGCCAGCGCGTGGCCATCGGCCGCGCCATCGTGCGCAAGCCCGAGGTGTTCCTGTTCGACGAGCCGCTGTCCAACCTCGACGCGGCGCTGCGCGTGCGCATGCGCTACGAGTTCGCCAAGCTGCACGAGGACCTGAAGACCACGATGGTCTACGTGACCCACGACCAGGTGGAGGCCATGACGCTGGCCGACCGCATCGTCGTGCTGTCCGCCGGCCGGGTCGAGCAGGTCGGCTCGCCGCTGGAGCTGTACGAGCACCCGTGCAACCTGTTCGTCGCGGGCTTCATCGGCAGCCCGAAGATGAATTTCCTGGCCGGCGAGCTGGTGGCCGCCGAACCCGGCCACGTGGACGTGAAGCTGGCGGGCGGCAACGTCGTGCTGCGCGCGCTGGTGGACGGCGGCGCGGCCCGGGTCGGCGACAAGGTGACGCTGGGCGTGCGCCCCGAGCACATCCGCACCCACGGCCAGGGCAACCAGCTGCAGAGCACGGTGGCCTTCGTCGAGTCGCTGGGCGGCATCACCTTCGCGTACTGCCCCTACCCCGGCGTCGAGGAGGCGCTGACCTGCCAGTTCGAGGGCCGCAACGGCGCCGACCGGCTGCGCAGCGGCCAGGCGCTGGACCTGCACCTGCCGGCCGAGGCGCTGTACGTGTTCGACGCCGATGGCAAGGCGCTGCGCCGCCTCGCCGCGCCGGAACTGTCGGCATGAATGGGCCCCTCGTCCCGCCTTGCTCCGCTGAACGCGGGCAAGCCCGGCCGGTTCCCCGAGGGGACGGCGATGCATGCCGGTTTGACCGCCATGCACATCGCCCGACGGGCCGGCTTGGGAGCGGCCCGGCGCTCGGCCCGCTGAAGAAGACCCTGACCCTCCTCCGCGCGTCAGCAGCTCTTTGCCTGTGCGGCTGGACCTTCACGGCGCTGGCCGACGCGCCGCGCCTGCTCGTCTGGATCAACGGCGACAAGCCCTACAACGGGCTGCAGAAGGTCGGCGATGCGTTCGAGAAGGCCTCGGGCGTCAAGGTCGTCGTCGAGCACCCGGTGGACGCCACCGACAAGTTCCAGCAGGCCGCCGGCGCCGGCAAGGGGCCGGACGTGTTCTGCTGGCCGCACGACCGCGTGGGCGAGTGGGCCAAGGCCGGGCTGCTGACGCCGCTGCGCCCGTCCGCCCGGCTGCTGGCCGAGGTCGAGGACCAGGCCTGGAAGGCCATGAGCTACCGCGGCCGCATCTGGGGCTATCCGCTGGCCATCGAGACCACCGGCCTGATCTACAACAAGGCGCTGGTGCCCACGCCGCCGGCCACCTGGGACGAGCTCATCGCCCTCGACCAACGGCTGCAGGCCCAGGGCAAGCACGCCATCCTGTGGCACTACAACAAGAGCTTCTTCACCTGGCCGGTGCTGGCCGGCGCGGGCGGCGGCATCTTCGGCCGCGACGCGCGCGGCGAGCTGGACCCGTCCCGGGTCGAGGTCAACAACGCCGGCGCGCTGGCCGGTGCGCAGGTGATCGAGCGCCTCATCAAGGGCGGCCACATGCCCAAGGGCGCGACCTACGCGGAGATGGAGTCCGGCTTCGCGCGCGGCGAGGTGGCGATGATGATCTCGGGCTCCTGGGCCTGGGACAACGCCGGCAAGGCCAAGATCGACTTCGGCGTGGCGCCCATTCCCGCCGTCGTCGCAGGCCGGCCCAGCAAGAGCTTCGTCGGCGTGCTGGGCTGCATGATCTCCGCGCCGAGCAGGAACAAGGACATCGCCAAGGAGTTCATCGAGAACCACCTGATGCGCCCGGAGGCGCTGAAGGTGCTGGACGCCGACGTGCCCCTGGGCGTGCCGGCCAACAAGGCCTATTACGCGGAGCTGTCGGTCAACCCGCTGATCAAGGCCAGCATGGTCAATGCGCAGAACGGCCAGCCGATCCCCAACATCCCCGAGGTGGGCCGCTTCTGGACCGCGATGGACGCGGCGCTGGAGGCCATCACCAACGGCCTGCAACGCCCCAAGGACGCGCTGGACGGCGCCGCCGCACGGATGCTGCTGAACAAATGAACGCGCTGTCTTCCTCCCTGGGCCAAGAGGCCTACACGACGCTGCCGCCGACGCTGGCCGAGAAGCTGGCCCGCGGGCTGCGCTGGCCGGTCGCCATCGCGGCGATGCTGGCGGCGCTCTACCTGGTCTTCGCCGTCTACGCCGCCGGCCAGGCCGCCTGGGCCGCGGGGCTGCTGGCGCTGTTCGCGGCCGGCTTCTACGTCTACCTGAGCCGCGGCGGCTTCGCATGGCGCTACCTGTTCCCGGGCATCGCCGGCATGCTGGTGTTCATCGCCTTCCCGCTGGCCTACACGGCGCAGCTGGGCTTCACCAACTACTCGTCGACCCACCTGCTCGGCGAGTCGCGCGTGCGCGAGTACCTGCTGGAGCAGCACGACGCGGTCGAGGACCAGGTGCTGGGCTACAGCCTGCATGCCGACGGCGCCGAGTTCCGGCTGGCGCTGCAGGCCGACGGCGACGCCGGCCCGCGCTGGGTGTCGCCGCCACTGGCGCTGCGCCGCCCCAGCGGCGAATTGCGCGTGGACCTCGCGCCCGCCGACGCCGGCCGCCTGCCGCTGACCGCGCCGCTGCAGGCCGCCCTGCCCCTGCCCGAGCTGATCAGGCACCGCGACGCGCTGGCCCGGCTGGTGCTGGTGCTGCCGGACAAGACGGAGCTGCGCTACCTCGGCCTGCGCGAGTTCGGCCCGGTCAAGCCGCAGTGGACGGCCAACCCCGACGGCAGCCTGACCCGCGCGGCCGACGGCGCCGTGTTCGCGCCCAACCGCGACACCGGCTTCTTCCAGACCGCGGCCGGCGAGACCCAGGCACCCGGCTTCAAGGCCTTCATCGGCTGGGGCAACTACGCCCGCATGCTGTTCGACGCCGAGTTCCGCGGCCCCTTCCTGGCCATCTTCACGTGGACGGTGGTGTTCTCGGCGCTGACGGTACTGTGCTCCACCGCCATCGGCATGCTGTTCGCCGTGATGCTGAACTGGGAGGGCATGAAGTACCGCACCAGCTACCGCACGCTGCTGTTCCTGCCCTATGCGGTGCCGGGCTTCATCTCCATCCTCGTGTTCAAGGGCCTGTTCAACCAGAACTTCGGCGAGATCAACGCCATCCTGGACGCGCTGTTCGGCGTCAAGCCCGCCTGGTTCGCGGACCCGCTGCTGGCCAAGACGATGCTGCTCATCGTCAACGTGTGGCTGGGCTACCCGTACATCATGATCCTGTGCTCGGGGCTGCTGAAGGCCATTCCCGCCGACCTGTACGAAGCCTCGGCGCTGGCCGGCGCGAGCCCGGCGACCAACTTCTTCAAGATCACCGCGCCGCTCATCATCAAGCCGCTGGCGCCGCTGCTGGTCAGCGCGTTCGCGTTCAACTTCAACAACTTCGTGCTGATCGCGCTGCTGACCGACGGTCGGCCGGACTTCCTGTCCACCAAGCTGCCCGCGGGCCAGACCGATATCCTCGTCAGCTACACCTACCGCATCGCGTTCAAGGACTCGGGCTCCGACTTCGGGCTGGCGGCGGCGATCTCGACGCTGATCTTCTTCCTGGTCGCGGCGCTGTCGCTGGTCAATCTGCGCATGTCGGCGAAGGCGCAGAAGTGAACGGGATGGGTTGCCGAGCGCGGCAGGCGGGGGACACGGAGCAGGCCGCCCGCCCGGCCTGATCCCCGTCCCGACAACGTATCAGGAGTTCTAGACACATGGCCATCGTCCTCGGCAAACAAGCCCGCTGGCGCACGCTCGCCGCGCATGCGGTGATGTGGATCTTCATCGCCATCACGCTGTTCCCGCTGCTCGCGGTCGTGTCCATCTCGCTGCGGCCCGGCAACTTCGCCACCGGCAGCCTGATCCCGACCGAGATCAGCCTGGAGCACTGGAAGCTGGCGCTCGGCATCCCCTACCAGGCGGCCGACGGCAGCCTCGTGCAGCCGCCCTTCCCCGTGCTGACCTGGCTGTGGAACTCGATCAAGATCGCCACCGTCTCGGCCTTCCTGATCGTCGCCATCTCGACCACGGCCGCCTACGCCTTCGCGCGGCTCAAGTTCCGTTTCAGCAAGCCGGTGCTCAACGGCATGCTGCTGCTGCAGATGTTCCCGCCGGTGCTGGCGCTGGTGGCGATCTTTGCGATCTTCGAGACCATCGGCAACTACGTCCCCGCGCTGGGCGTCGAGACCCACGCCGGCCTGGTGCTGGCCTACCTCGGCGGCATCGCCACCCACGTGTGGACCATCAAGGGCTACTTCGAGACCATCCCGGTCGAGATCGAGGAGAACGCCAAGGTCGACGGCGCGACGCATTGGCAGGCCTTCAGCCGCGTGCTGCTGCCGATGGCCGTGCCCATCCTGATGGTGGTCTTCGTGCTGGCCTTCATCGGCACCATCATCGAGTACCCGGTGGCCTCCATCCTGCTGCGCGAGGAGGGCAACCTCACGCTGGCCGTGGGTTCCAAGTATTTCCTGCACGACCAGCGCTTCCTGTGGGGCGACTTCGCGGCCGCGGCCGTGCTGTCGGGCCTGCCGATCACGCTGGTCTTCCTGCTCGCGCAGCGCTGGATCGTCTCCGGCCTCACGGCGGGCGGCGTGAAGGGATGACCCCCCCGCCCAACCTCGCGTCGCTGAACGCGAGCGAGTCTGGCCGGCCCCCCGAGGGGGCGGCGATGCTTGCGGCGTCGAACCGCAAGCACATCGCCCACCGGGCCGGCTTGGGGCGGCCCGGCGCTCGGCCCGCTAATTTCGCGTTTGGCATGGGCCGCTGGCGCGGCCTGGAGACATGATGAAGACCACTGCGCTGATCGCCGCGCTGCTTTCGTTCGCCCCGATGACCCACGCCGCCAAGTGCATCGCACCGCCGCTGGGCGCCGCCACCCTGTACCTGCGCGGCGGCCTGAACAACTGGACCGCGCAGGACGAACAGGCGTTCAGGTTCAAATGCGACGCCTACTACCTGAACGTGGACGCGCGCGG
This sequence comes from Roseateles sp., assembly GCF_047654785.1. Lineage (GTDB taxonomy): Bacteria > Pseudomonadota > Gammaproteobacteria > Burkholderiales > Burkholderiaceae_C > Pelomonas. The sequence goes on along the minus strand of NZ_JASGKQ010000003.1, from coordinate 1,204,280 downwards.
CACGCAGGAGTTCAAGATCGCCGACGAGGACTGGACGCCCGCGCTGACGGTGGGCGTCGATGCCAGCGACCGGATCGCCCGCGGCGCCACCGTCGTCGGCAACCTGAAGCGCGACTTCACCGGCGCCCACACGCTGCGCCTGGCCTTCGACCCGGCCGGCCAGCCCAGCCTGAAGGTCGGCCCGCTGAGCTTCGTCGACCCCGGCAACCCGCCGATCAAGGACGCCGCCGCGCTGTCCACGCACTTCGACTCGCGCGCCGCCGCGTCCAAGTCGCCGTTCGGCGCGCAGCCCCAGGGCACCGAGTTCACGTTCCGCATCGGCAACGACGTGCCGGGCCTGAAGCGCGCGACCCTCGTCATCGAGCGCCGCTCGATGACCGGCAACCAGGAACAGCTCGACTACCAGCAGGTCGCCCGCATCGCGATGGCGCCCGAGCCGCGCGGCCGCGGCACCGGCTTCACGGCGCGCCACCGCTTCGCCGACGTCGGCGTCTACGGCTACTGGTTCGAGATCGAGACCGCTCAGGGCAAGTACGCGCTGCAGAACAACAAGGACAGCGTCTACTGGACCCGCGAGAAGGGCTCCATGGGCGCCGCCACCGTCGAGCGCCTGCCGGCCGACGCCAAGCGCATCCGCCGCTACCGCCAGACCGTCTACGCGCCCGGCTTCCAGGTGCCGGCCTGGGCGCGCGACGTCGTCTACTACTACGTCTTCCCCGAGCGCTTCCGCAACGGCGACAAGACGAACGACCCGCGCCCCGGAGGCGGCCGGCCGCAGGACCGCTACCAGGACCACGACGTGGAGCGCCACGCCAGCTGGAACGAAAAGCCCTTCCGGCCCGGCACGGGCGACGGCTCCGACGCGCTGCACAACAACGACTTCTTCGGCGGCGACCTGGCCGGCCTGACGAGCAAGCTGGACTACATCCAGGGCCTGGGCGCCAACGCGATCTACATGACGCCGGTGTTCCGCGCACCCAGCAACCACAAGTACGACACGGCCGACTACAAGCAGATCGACCCCGCCTTCGGCAGCAACGCCGACTTCGAGCGCCTGTGCGCCGAGGCCGCGAAGCGCGGCATCCGCGTCATCCCCGACACCTCGCTGAACCACGTCGGCGCCGACTCGCCCTACTTCAACCGCTTCAACAACTTCCCGGCTGGCGGCGCGTTCGACAACGGCAAGATCAATCCCGCGTCGCCTTATGCGAGCTGGTTCAAGTTCAAGCCCCAAGAACCCAACCCCGACAAGCAGTTCCAGGGCTGGGCCGGCGTCACCGACCTGCCCGAGATCGACAAGGCCAGCCCGTCCTTCCGCGCCTACGCGTACCGCGACAAGGACTCGGTGACCCATTACTGGCTGGACCGCGGCGCGGCCGGCTGGCGCATGGACGTGGCGCCCTGGGTGCCCGACGACTTCTGGCGCGAATGGCGCCAGGCCGTGAAGGCGAAGCGGCCCGACGCGCTGACGGTGGCCGAGACCTGGTTCGACGCCAGCAAGTACTTCCTCGGCGACATGTTCGACTCGACGATGAACTACATCTTCCGCAACGCGGTGCTGGACTACGCCGCCGGCAAGCCCGCGCAGCAGATGGCCGCCAACCTGGAGCTGATGCGCGAGGCCTACCCGCCGCAGGCCTTCTCCGCGCTGATGAACCTGCTGTCCACCCACGACCAGCCGCGCGCGCTGCACCACGTCGGCGAACAGCGCGACCTCGCGCTGGCCAAGCGCCGCCTGCGCCTGGCCGTGTTCTTCCAGATGACCTACCCCGGCGCGCCCACCATCTACTACGGCGACGAGGTGGGCCTGGGCGGCGGCGAGGACCCGTTCAACCGCGCGCCCTACCCCTGGGCCGACGAAGGCGGCCAGCCCGACGAGGCGCTGCTGGCCGACTTCAAGCGCCTGGTCAAGCTGCGCCACGGCCTGCCCGTGCTGCGCCACGGCACGCTGCAGGCGCCGCTGCAGGTGGACGACCACGTCATCGTGCTCGCCCGCCAGGACGGCGACACCTGGGCCGTCACCGCCACCAACAACAGCACCGAGCCGCGCACCGTCTCCGTGCGCCTGCCCTTCGCGGCGCGCACGCTGCGCGACGCGCTCGGCGGCGAGGCGGTCGCCGTCACCGGCGGCAGGCTCCAGCTGACCGTGCCACCGCTGTTCGGCCGCGTGCTCGTCACCCCATGATCCACAACCCCCTCGGCCGCACCGGCCTCCAGGTCTCCGCGCTGGGCTTCGGCGCGATGCACATCAACGACGAGCGCACCACCGAGGCCGAGGCCGGCGCGCTGCTCAACCGCGTGCTGGACGCCGGCATCACCCTCATCGACACCGCGCGCGGCTACGGCCTCAGCGAGGCGCGCATCGGCCGCCACCTGGCGCACCGGCGCGGCGAGTTCGTGCTGTCCACCAAGGTCGGCTACGGCGTCGAGGGCGTGCCGGACTGGACCTACGACTGCATCGTCCGCGGCGTCGAGCGCGCGCTCGCGCTGATGAAGACCGACGTGCTCGACATCGTCCACCTGCACTCCTGCCCGCTGCCGGTGCTGCAGCAGGGCGACGTGACGCGGGCGCTGGCCGACTGCCGCGCCGCCGGCAAGCTGCGCGTGGCCGCCTACTCGGGCGACAACGCGGAGGCCGGCTTCGCCATCGCCAGCGGCGCCTTCGGCTGCCTGCAGACCTCCATCAGCCTGTGCGACCAGGCCCACCTCCAGGCGCGCGCCGCGCTGGCCGACCACGCCGGCCTCGGCGTCATCGCCAAGCGCCCGCTGGCCGGCGCCGTGTGGCGCCATGCGCAGCGGCCCGGCGACTTCGCCGAAGGCCAGTACTGGGACCGCTTCCAGGCCATGGGCCTGCCGCCGCAGGACGACTGGGCTGGCGTGGCGCTGCGCTTCGCCGCCTTCCACGCCGGCGCGGCCAGCGCCATCGTCGGCACGGCCAACGCGGCCCACCTGCGCCGCAACCTCGACGCCATCGCCCAAGGCCCGCTGCCCGCCGCGCTGGTGTGTACCCTGCGCGACGCCTTCGGCCGCCACGGCCACGGCCAGGAAGCCTGGCCGGGCCTGATCTGAGCCGGGTTCAGCGGGCTCAGGCCCGCGGCTTCAGCGGCCAGCAGGTCAGCGCCGAGCGGGCCCAGACGCCGCCCTGCGCGACCACGGCCAGGTCCTGGCTGGTCTCGGACGGGAAGACCAGCTCCGTCAGGCTGACCCGGCCGTCGCCCGAGAACACCTCGACCGAGCAGCGGTCCACCAGCACCTGCAGCGCCAGCGGGCCGCACGCGCCGGCCCAGGCCTGCTCGCGCCGACCGGCCCAGTGCCGCGCCGAGGGCTGGGCGCCGCTGGCGCTGCGGTCGATCCAGACCCGCCCGGCGCGGTGGTCCAGGCCGATGCGCACCAGTTCGCCGTTCGCGCCGCAGCGCAGGCCGAGCATCGACGACTCGGCCGCGCCGGGGTCCAGTTCCCACAGCAGCTCGCAGCAGTCGCCGGCCGCCGCGATGACGCCCGCGCCCGCGAGTTGCCGCGCCTCGCCGCGCAGCGCCGCGGTGGACACCGGCGCCTGCGCCAGCCGCCAGCCCTCGGGCGCCCGCACGAGCGACAGCTCGCGCGGCAGCGCCATCGCGCCGCGCCAGGGCGCCGTCGGCGTGTCCTTGGCGTAGGCATGCTGGTTCATCCAGGCCAGCCACAGCGGCCGGCGGCCGGCGGGCAGGCCGCCGAAGGACAGCGCGGCGTAGAAGTCGCTGCCGTGGTCGGCCCAGAAGGCCTCGCCCTCGGCGGTGAAGGCGCGGCCGTCGAAGCGGCCGACCCAGCACTGCGCGCCGCTGCCGGCCGGGTGGCCGTCGAAGGTGTCCACCTTCAGCAGCCAGCGGTCCTGCTCGGGGAAGTGGATCAGGTCCGGGCACTCCCAGATCGCGCGCGTCTCGCCGGCCGGGCCGAAGTGGCTGAGCTGCGTCCAGTCGCGCAGGTTGGCGCTGGCGTAGAAGGCGACGCGGTGCTCGTCCGGCAGCACGACGGCCATGACCCAGCGCCCGCTCGGCGCATGCCAGAACACCTTGGGGTCGCGGAAGTCGCGCAGGCCGAGGTCGAGCACCGGATTGCCGGCGTGCTTCGTCCAGCTCGTGCCGCCGTCGCGGCTGTAGGCCAGGTCCTGCGCCTGGCCGCCCTCGGGCCGACGCAGCGCGCCGGTGTAGATCGCCACCCAGGCGCCCGCGCCAAAGCCGGCGGTGTTGGCGTGGTCGATGACGACGCTGCCCGAGAAGATGGACGCGCGCTCGTCCTCGGGGATGGCCAGCGGCAGGTGCTCCCAGTGCAGCAGGTCGCGGCTGCTCGCGTGGCCCCAGCTCATGTGGCCCCACTGGTCGCCGAAGGGGTTGTATTGGTAGAACAGGTGGTAGACCCCGGTGGCGGCGTCGAAGACCAGGCCGTTGGGGTCGTTGATCCAGTTCCTGCGCGGGCTGAAGTGGAAGGCCGGGCGGTAGCCGCCCTCGGCCGTGATGGCCCAGCGCCAGGGCGCGAGCGGGCGGCCCTGCCAGACCTGCGGCCGGCCCGACAGGTTCACCGCCACGCGCACCACGTCATCGCCCTGCCGGCGCTCGAAGGCGACCACGTCGTCCGGCGCGTCCAGCAGCGTCACCGGCCCGCCGTAGGGGCCGGCGGCCAGCGCCGGGTGGCGGTGCTTGAGCGCGGTCAGCTCGCGGTAGAAGCCGGCCAGCTCGTGGCGGCCCCAGGCGATGGGGTCTTTCTCGAAGAAGGCCAGCCGCTTGGCCAGCCCGGATTCCTGGCCGTTGTAGATCAGCGGCATGCCGGGCAGCGTGAAGCTCAGCACCGCGAGCGCCTGGCGGGCGTCGCCGTACAGCTCGGCGTCGGTGCCGTGCCAGGAGTTGAAGTCGTGGTTGCTCGTGAAGCGCATCCGCAAGGCGTGCGCCGGGTAGCCGGCCGGCTGCTGGGCCAGCCAGGCCTTCAGCAGCGGCACGCCCGGCTCGCCCTGGCCGATCTTCTTGAACACCTGGTCGGGCAGCGTCCAGTCGTAGGTCATGTCGAACGCGCCGCTGGTGTGCAGGTCGATGGCGTCGGACTCGGCCAGCATGAACATCGGCTTGACGGCCTCCAGCGCGCGGCGGGCGCGCACCCAGAAGTCCGTCGGCACCAGGCTGGCCACGTCGCAGCGGAAGCCGTCCAGCCCCGTCTCGCGCACCCAGAAGGCCATCGCGTCGATCATCGCGGCGCGCAGGCCCTGGCTGCGGTAGTCCAGGCCGATCACGTCGTCCCAGCGCTCCTCGCCCGGCTGGCCCTCGTTGAAGGTGACGGCGTAGACCTCGCCCTTGGCGTTCAGCTTGTACCAGTCCTTGTGCGCGCTGGCCCAGGGGTGGTCCCAGGCGGTGTGGTTGGCCACCCAGTCGAGGATGACCTTGAAGCCCAGTTGGTGCGCGGCGGCGACGAAGGCCTTCGCGTCGGCCAGCGTGCCGAACTCGGGGTTCACGGCCGTGTAGTCGCGGATCGAGTAGTAGCTGCCGAGCCTGCCCTTGCGGTTCAGCGCGCCGATGGGCTGCCAGGGCATCAGCCAGAGGATGTCCACGCCCAGCGCCTTGAGCCGCGGCAGGTCCGCCTGCACGGCGGCCAGCGTGCCGGCCTCGGAGTACTGGCGCACGTTGATCTGGTAGATGACGGCCTGGCGGGTCCAGGCGGGGTGGGGCATGTCGGCGGCAGGGGCACTCATGGCGGGCAGCGCGGCGGCGGCGGCAAAGGCGGGAATGGCGCCGAGGACGGCGCGGCGGGTGGGCAGCAGGTTCATGGATTCATCCTTGCGGCGCAACGGCCGCGCAATGCTGGGCGATGAAGTCCTCGTGCGAGGGCATCACCTCGGCGCAGTTGGCGATGACGTCGCGCACGCTTTGCAGGTAGGCGTGCGTCTCGGCCTCGTCGATGAGATCGGCCAGCGGGTGGTAGCCGCGGGCCTTCAGGTTCTGGCCATGCATGACCTGCAGCCAACCCACCTCGGCGAACAGCTCGTTGCCCTCGCGCACGATGCGGCCGTTGCGCTGGTACAGCTCGATCTTGGCGGCCAGCGTGTCGGGGATGGGCATCTCGCGGCAATAGCGCCAGAACTCGGAGTCGTCGCGCTGGTTGGCGTGGTAGTGCAGGATCAGGAAGTCGCGGATGCGCTCGTACTCGAAGCGCGACTGGCGGTTGTACTCGTCGATGTCGGCCTGCTCGAAGCCTGCGCTCGGGAAGAATTCGATCAGCCGCGCGATGGCCGTCTGCACGAGGTGGATGCTGGTGGATTCCAGCGGCTCCATGAAGCCGCTCGCCAGGCCCATGGACACGACGTTGCGGTTCCAGGCCTGGCGGCGCATGCCGGTCGTGAAGCGCAGCAGGCGCGGCTCGGCCAGCGGCTGACCGTCGAGGTTGGCGAGCAGGATGCGCTGCGCCTCGTCCTCGGCCATGAAGCCGCTGCTGAAGACATGGCCGTTGCCGATGCGGTGCTGCAGCGGGATGCGCCACTGCCAGCCGGCCGTGTGCGCGGTGGAGCGGGTGTAGGGCGTCAGCGGCGCAACGCTCGCGCAAGGCACGGCGATGGCGCGGTCGCAGGGCAGCCAGCGCGACCAGTCCTCGTAGCCGGTGTGCAGCACCTGCTCGATGAGCAGGCCGCGGAAGCCCGAGCAGTCGATGAACAGCTCGCCCGCCACCGCGCGGCCGTCGGCCAGCACGACGGACTCGACGCGGCCGCTCAGCCCGCCGAGCTTGGCATCGACGATGCGGCCCTCGATGCGCGTGACGCCGCGGCCTTCCGCGTACTTGCGCAGGTAGCGCGCGTACAGGCCGGCGTCGAAGTGGAAGGCGTAGGCGATCTCGGCCAGCGGCGAGTTGCCGGCGTCGGCCGCCGGCCGCATGAAGCGGTTGCGGACGGCGGCGGCGCGGGTGATGGCGTAGTCCGCCAGGTCGCCCGCCTGGCCGGCGTTGTAGAGCTTGCGCCAGTAGTGCTCGAAAGGCACCGTGCCGAGCTGCTGGCCGATGCGGCCGAAGCCGTGCATGTAGCGGTCGCCGACGCGGCCCCAGTTCACGAACTCGATGGCGAGCTTGAACGTCGCCTGCGTCTCGCGCATGAACTCGTCCTCGTCGAGCTCCAGCACCTGGTTGAAGCGCTGGATCATCGGGATCGTGGCCTCGCCGACGCCCACGGTGCCGATCTCCTCGGACTCGACGAGCGTGACGCCGACCCGGCCCTTCAGCAGCTTGGCCAGCGCCGCCGCGGCCATCCAGCCGGCCGTACCGCCGCCGACGATGACGACGTTGCGGATGAGACGTGATTGATCTTGCATGCCTGGTCTTCCGGATTCGAAAAAGCCCCTGCCCGGGCGGTGCCGAACAGGGGCTTCAGGACGGCTTCAGGGCCGGTCAGAACTTGTAGTTCACGCCCATCAGGTAGGTCTTGCCATACCGGCGCTTGACGGATGGGTCGGCCGGCGTCTCCTTGAATTCCACGTAGGGCTCGTTCTTGACGTTGTTGGCCTGCACCAGCAGCGTCAGGCCCTTGAGCCAGCCTTGCTGGAAGCTGTAGGACACCTGCGCATCGGTGACGCGCTCGCTCTTGATGTAGATGAGCTGGTTGTCGCCGTACTGGTCGGCGATGGAGCCGAGGAAGTCCGAGCGATAGCGCTGGCCCAGGCGGGCCTCGAAGCCCCACTTCTCGAAGTACAGCGCGAAGCCGCGCACTTCCTTGGACAGCCCCGGCATCGGGATCGTTGCCGTCGAGACACCGTTCTTGAACCCCGACGACGGCAGCGATACCGAGCTGTGCGTGCGCGCGTAGTTGGCCTGCAGACCGAAACCGTCCAGCCACGACGACACGATGTTCAGCGGCATCGAGGCGGCCAGTTCCACGCCGCTGATGTTGCCGCCCGAGCCGTTCGTCGGCGCCGTCAGCACGCCGATGGGCGATGCGGTGGGCGGCGTGTTGGCGGTGATGTAGTCCGAGAAGTCGAACTGCGTCGGCGAGCGCAGGATGTAGCTGCTGAGCTTCTTGTAGAAGCCCGCCACGCTCACGTAAGCCTGCTTGCCCCAGTACTTTTCGTAGGACAGGTCCAGGGCAATCGCGCGGAAGGGGTTCAGCTTGGTGTTGCCGCCGTCCCCCGTCAGCCGATTGCCGTTGGTGGCATCCAGCGTGGCGTTGAGGTTCAGGCTGGCGCGCATGTCATCCAGCGTCGGACGGGCCAGTTGGCGGGCCAGGCCGAAACGCACCGTGTTGCCGTTGCCCAGGTCGCCGACGAGGTTCATGCTGGGCAGCACGTCGTAGTACTTCTTGCCCACCGTGTTGCTGCCGAGGTCGCAGACGTCGCCAGGGCAAGGCGTCGCGCGGTCGGCGCTGAAGGCGGTGGAGCTCTGGTCGGTATGCACGAGCTGCACGCCGGCATTGCCGCGCACCGGGATGCCGAACAGCTCGCTGTCGATGCCCAGTTTGGCGTAGGCGGTGGCGACCTTCTCGGAGACCACCCAGTTCTTGTTGGCGATGTCCGGCACCAGCTTGGCGGCGATGGTGTAGATGGAGCCGACGGAGCCGTCCGGATTCCACGCCACGTAGGGCGTGCCGGTCTGCGGCGCGACGGCGGCCACGCCGCCGGGCACCGGGACGGCGGCGACCGGGTCGGTGGGCGAGCCGACGATCAGGCGGCCTTCGACGTAGGTGCGGGTCTTCTTGCGGTCGGAGTAGTTGAAGCCCAGGTCCACGTCGGCGAAGAAGCCGCCGTCCAGGTTGCGCTTGGCGCTCAGGCGGAAGGCGTTCAGTTCGTCGTCGGTGTGCGCGATCTTGGAGTAGCCGGCCTGCGGCAGCACGCCGCCACCCCAGCCCGCGGCGTCGGTCAGCTGGATCTTGCTGAGGTCGTCGGGGGCGTAGGGGAAGGTGTATTTGGCACTCTGCACGCTGGTGCCGTCGAAGCCCGTCCACGACGCGCTGCCGCACAGCGCCGGGTTGGCCTTGCAGTTGCCCGGCAGGCTGGCCGTGGTTTCGAGGTGGGGCGCGTCGCGCTTGGCCTCGGAGGTGGCCAGGTCCAGCACGCCGGTCCAGTCGCCCATGACGAGCTGGTTGTTCCAGCCGATGGAATGCACCTTGTCGTGGTTGGCGTTCAGGTCGTTGCGCGAGATCGCCTTGAAGCCGTCGATCGAGCCGGCGGTGATCACGCCATTGGTCACCGTCGTCGGCGTGACGGTGGTGCCGGCGAAGGTCTGGCCCCAGCCGGGGAAGGCCGGCGCCAGCGGCACCTGCACGCCCTGCTCCAGCTGCGTGGAGTCGAACTTGGTGACGAACACGTCCAGCGTGCTGTTGAAGTTCTTGTTGGGCTTCCATTGCAGCGTGCCCATGAAGGCGTCGCGCTTCTGGTCGCCGCTGTCGATGAAGTCATTGAAGCCGCCCGGCGCCTTGCCCAGCGTGGCCTGCGGGCACTTGCCGCCCACGTCGGCCACCGGGCAGACGTCGTTGACGCCCCAGGAGTTGAAGTTCTGCGTCGTGCCCAGCGTTTCCTTCAGGCGCGCGAAGCCCAGGGCCACGCCGATGGTGCGGTCGGCGAACTGGTCGATGTAGGCGAAGTTCACGCGCGAGCCGCTGCCGGCCGGCGTGTCCAGGCCCTTGCCCAGCTTCACCTCGCGGTAGTTGATCGCCACCACGCGCTGGCCGAAGTTCAGCGGCCGGGCCGATTCCATGTTGATCGTGCCGGACAGGCCCTGGCCGATCAGGCCGGCGTCGGGCGTCTTGTAGACCGTCACGCCGCTCAGCAGCTCGGAGGGGTACTGGTCGAACTCGACGTAGCGGCTGTCGCCGGTGGACACCTGCTCGCGGCCGTTCAGCAGCGAGGTGGCGAAGTCGGGCGAAAAGCCGCGCACGCTGATGGCCGACGCGCGGCCGTTGACGCGCTGCGCCGCCAGGCCGGGCAGGCGGGCGATGGACTCGGCGATGCTGGTGTCGGGCAGCTTGCCGATGTCTTCGGCCGAGACGGCCTCGACGATGGAGTCGCTGTTGCGCTTGACCGAGATCGCGTCCTCGATGCCCTTGCGGATGCCGGTGACGGTCACCGTTTCGAGCTGCTGCGGGGTGTCGGCCTGCTGCGCCATCGCGCCGGTGGCGGCGATCAGCAGCGAGCAGCCCACGGCCACCGGGCTGATGCGGAAGGACATGCGCGGCTGGGCCGTGCGCTTGTCGTGGTTCATGAAGGTCTCCTCTGGTCCATGGCTAAAGGCTGAGCCCCCGCGTGCCGACGCACATTTTTGGGGCGAGAACCCAATGTCTCGGGCATGTTTGTATCAAAACTAGATTTTCCGCCGCACCTGCGTAAACCCTAGACGTTGCGAAGAAACGACCGAATTTCGGCCGAATACCAAGGGTCAACCCTTGCATAAGCCGCGCAAATCCGCCATGCACCCCTTCGGGTCGGCACCGGATCGGGGCGAAGTTGTAGCTCAACTACAGAACTTGCCGCAGCGATGTTTCATGCACCATCGCCGGCCCCGCTGCGCCATGCCGGTGAACCGGGCGGCGGCGCCCGGCGGCCACGCTGGCGCGGCCTGCCCGCACCTGGGCGGGTGCCGGCGGCATTCCGGGCAACAAGGAAAAAAGGGGGACGCGGGAGGCGCCGCCGCGGCGTCGCGCGGCGGCGGGGGATCAGGCCTCGGCCTGCTCCAGCGCCATCGCGGCGCCGGACAGCGCGGCCAGCGTGTCGGTGATCAGCGCGGTCGGGATGCCCGCGAGGAAGGGCTGGAAGCGCCCCTTGGCCTCGAAGCGGCGGCGGAACTCGGACTGGAAGAAGCGCTCGCCCAGCCGCGGCACGATGCCGCCGCCGATGAACACGCCGCCGCGTGCGCCCAGCGTCAGCGCGACGTTGCCGGCGAAGCCGCCGAGCATGGCGCAGAACACGTCCAGCGTGCGCGAGCAGGTGGCCGACTCGCCGGCCAGGCCGCGCGCGACGATCTGCTCGGCCGGCAGCGCGGCGGCGCCCTCGCCGCCCTCGCGGCCGTCCCCCAGCACCGCCGCCACCGCGCGGTGCAACACCGGCAGGCCGATGCCCGACAGGAAGCGCTCGGCCGACACATGCGGGAACTCGCGGCGCGCGTGGCCCAGCACGGCGCTTTCGAAGTCGTCGGCGGGCGCCAGCGTCATGTGCCCGCCCTCGCCCGGCAGCGCCAGCCAGCGGCCGGGCGCGCGCACCACGCCGCCCACGCCCAGGCCGGTGCCGGGGCCGATGACGGCCAGCACGGCGCCGGTGGCCAGGCCGTCGGCGGCGGGCGGCGCGGCGCCCCAGGCGCGCCGCTGGTGCGCGCCCAGCCGGGGCAGCGACAGCGCCTGGGCCTCGAAGTCGTTCAGGCACAGCAGCGTCCGCAGGCCCAGCTCGGCCTGGGTCCCGGCGCGCGAGAAGCACCAGGCGCCGTTGGTCAGCTCGATGCGGTCGCCGTCCAGCGCGGTGGCCAGCGCGAAGGCGGCGCTCTGCGGCCGGGGCCGGCCGGGCTGGCCTTCCAGGTAGGCGCGCACCGCGGCGGCCGGGCCGGCGTGGGCCGCGACGGGCAGCACGCGCACGTCCTCCACCGGCGCGCCGGGCCCGGCCACGGTGCCGAAGCGGGCATTGGTGCCGCCCACGTCCGCCACCAGCCAGGGATAGGCGGCGCCACCCCGCACGTCGGACTGCGGAAGCGAGATGTTCGAGAGAGAGGATGGGGCGGGCACGGGTTCGGGAGGCTGAAATGGCAGTCGCGGCGGACGGTAGCAAAACTACACCCCCCCGACAATACAGGCTCACCCCAGTGAGCGGTGGCGCCGCCCCCTGAAGAAGAAGTCCCGGCTGCCCGGCGGAAACGGTCTCGCGCGGGTGCTGTAGTGAAGCTACACCGCCGGCCGGCGCCAGGCGCGGCGGGGCGGCCGGGCGCGCGGCTGCTGAATAATCGCCGCCTCGTCCATCCCGTTGCCGGTCCCGCGCCCATGCCCCGTTTCGACAGCCCCCGCCTGCTTGCCGACATCGGCGGCACCTATGCCCGGTTCGCGCTCGAGACCGGCCCGGGCGAGTTCACGCAGATGGCGTCGCTGCGCTGCGCGGACCATGCCGACTTCCACGCCGCTGTGCGCGCCTACCTGCAGGGCCTGCGCTGGCCGGAGGGCGACCCGCCGCAGATCGCGCACGCCGCCATCGCCATCGCCAACCCGGTGGAGGGCGACCGCGTGCGCATGACCAACTACCACTGGCAGTTCTCCATCGACGAGATGCGCCAGCGCCTCGGGCTGGACACGCTGGTGGTGGTCAACGACTTCACCGCGCTGGCCATGGCCCTGCCCCGGCTGGCCGAGACCGACGTGCGCCAGGTGGGCGGCGGCCAGGCGCGGCGGCCCAGCGTCATCGGCCTGCTGGGCGCGGGCACGGGGCTGGGCGTGTCGGGCCTGATCCCGGCCGGCGAGGGCTGGATCGCGCTGGGCACCGAGGGCGGCCACGTCAACTTCGGCCCGCGCGACGAGCGCGAGATGGACATCCTGAAGTTCGCCTGGCGGACGCTGGACCACGTGTCCTACGAGCGCCTGATCTCCGGCCCCGGCCTGGAGCTGATCCACCGCGCGCTGGCCGAGCGCCACGGCGTGGCCGCCGCGCCGCTGCAGGCGCCGGCCATCACGCAGCGCGCGCTGGAGGACGGCGACCCGCTGTGCCTGGAGACACTGGAGGTGTTCTGCGGGCTGCTCGGCACGGCCGCCGCCAACCTGGCGGTGACGCTGGGCTCGCTGGGCGGCATCTACATCGGCGGCGGCATCGTGCCGCGGCTGGGCGAGTATTTCGACCGCAGCGCCTTCCGCGCGCGCTTCGAGGACAAGGGCCGCTTCCACGACTACGTGGCCGGCATCCCCACCTTCGTCATCACCGCCGAGCACGCCACGTTCAAGGGCGCGTCGGCCATCCTGGAGAACCAGCTGCGCACGCTGCAGGCCTCGCCGGGCTCGGCCATCCTGGGGCAGATCCGCCGCGCGCGCAGCGAGCTGTCGCCGGCCGAGCTGCGCGTGGCCGACCTGGTGCTCGCGCAGCCGCGCTCGGTGCTGAACGACCCGATCGCCGAGATCGCCCGCGCGGCCGGCGTCAGCCAGCCGACCGTGATCCGCTTCTGCCGCTCCCTCGGCTGCGAGGGCCTGTCGGACTTCAAGCTGCGCCTGGCCTCGGGGCTGACGGGCACGGTGCCGGTCACGCACACCCAGGTCAACATCAACGACTCGATGCTGGAGCTGGGCGCCAAGGTGCTGGGCAACACGGCCAGCGCCATCCTGCAGGTGCGCAGCCACCTGAACCGCGACACCATCGACCGCGCCATCGACCTGCTGCTGGCGGCCGGCCGCATCGAGTTCTTCGCGCTGGGCCACTACGGCGTGGTCGCGCAGGACGCGCAGTTCAAGTTCCTGCGCTTCGGCATGCCCTGCGGCGCCTACACCGACCCGCGCCTGCAGCTGCTGGCCGCCGACGTGCTGCGCGAGGGCGACGTGGCCGTCGTCATCAGCAGTGGCGGCCGGCTGCCGGAGCTGCTGCAGGTGATGGAGAAGGCGCAGGAGCGCGGCGCCCGGGTGGTGGCCATCACCGCCAGCCAGAGCCCGCTGGCCCGCAAGGCGGACGTGGCGCTGATCGTCGACCACGTGGAGGACATCGCCACCCAGCTGCCCATGGTCAGCCGCATCCTGCACCTGCTGGTCATCGACATCCTGACGGTGGGCGTCGCGATGCGCCGCAGCCCCGGCAGCCTCGGCGCGCTCGCCGCCGCCAGCGCCGCGGACGACGCGGCCAAGGCCGCCGCGCCCGGCGCCGGCGCTGCGGTGCCGGGCGTCAGCACCGCGTCGCCGCTGGCGCGGCTCACCTCGCACAGCCGCTGACGCCATGCCGCCGACACCCGCCCTCCGCCGCCGCGCGCTGTTCGCCGCCGCCCTGCCGCTGGCCGCCGCCCTGCCCCGCGCCTGGGCCGCCCCGCCGGTGCAGGGCTACCAGGTCGTCAACAGCTATCCGCACGACCCCGGCGCCTTCACGCAGGGCCTGTTCTTCCACGACGGCTTCCTGTACGAGGGCACGGGCCTGCACGGGCGCTCCAGCATCCGCAAGGTGGCGCTGGAGACGGGCCGCGTCGTGCAGGCCGTGGAGCTGCCGGCCGAGTTCTTCGGCGAGGGCATCACGGTCTGGGGCGACCGCCTGATCGGCATCACCTGGCAGGAGCAGACCGCCTTCGTGCTCGACCTGAAGACCTTCAAGCTCTGGCGCAAGTTCAGCTACGCCGGCGAAGGCTGGGGCCTGACGCAGAACGGCCGCGAGCTGATCATGAGCGACGGCTCGGCCGAGCTGCGCTTCCTGGACCCGCTCAGCTTCAGGGAACTGCGCCGCGTGCGCGTGACGGCCGACGGCCGGCCGGTCACGCAGCTCAACGAGCTGGAGTGGGTGGAGGGCGAGGTCTTCGCCAACGTCTGGCAGAGCGACCGCATCGCCCGCATCGACCCGCGGACCGGCAAGGTCGCCGGCTGGATCGACCTCGCCGGCCTGCTGCCCCAGCGCAGCGGCAGCGACGACGTGCTCAACGGCATCGCCTACGACGCGCGCGCCAAGCGGCTGTTCGTCACCGGCAAGCTGTGGCCCAAGCTGTTCGAGATCCGGCTCGTCGGCAAGGCCCGCTGACGGCGCGCTTCGAGGCCGGCCCTCGCCCGTACGGACGGGCGGCGTACACTGCCCGCTGTCGCCGTGCATCCCACCCCGCGAGGCCGCCCATGCTGAACACGCCTGAAGCCCCCGACAAGACGCGCAATGCGCGCCTGGAGGCGCGCATCTCCAGCGACCAGAAAGATTTTTTCCAGCGCGCCGCCACGCTGACCGGGCGCACGCTGAGCGAACTCGTCATCGACAGCACCCAGGAAGCGGCGGCGAAGATCGTGCAGGCGCACGAAGCCGTCCGACTGTCCCGGGAGGAGCAGGTCGCCTTCGTCAGCGCGCTGCTGACGCCGTCCGAGCCGGGCGCGCGCCTCCAGCAAGCCGTCCAGCGCTACCGCCAGCAGGCAGGGCTGTGAGTGGCCCTTGCACTTCTGGCGGAGCACGTCCGTCCGCTTGACAAGGCGCATGACCGCCAGTCCTTCGACTGCGGCCACCCGGGCCTGAATCGCTACCTGCGCGAGCAGGCGCGGCAGGACGCCGAGAAGCGCGTCGCCGCGCCTTTCGCCTTCACGCAGCCGGGCAGCCCGGCGGTGCTCGGCTTCTACACCCTGTCGGCCGCCATCATCCCGGTGCAGGAATTGCCGCCGGACCTGATGAAGCGGTTGCCGCGCTACGGGCAGCTCCCCGTCACCCTGCTCGGCAGGCTGGCCGTGGACCGCTCGGTCGGCGGCCAGGGGGTCGGCGAGTTCCTGCTCGTGGACGCCCTACGCCGCAGCCTCGAAGCCGCGCAGCAGATCGCGGCCATGGCGGTGATCGTCGATGCGAAGGACGAGCGGGCCGAGCGCTTCTACCGGCATTTCGACTTCCAGCCGTTCCAGCGCACCCCGCTGCGCCTGTTCCTGCCCATGGCGCAGGTCGCGCAGCTGTTCGCCTAGGAAGACCTCAGAACGCGGCGATGCCCGTCTGCGCGCGGCCGAGGATCAGCGCGTGGATGTCGTGCGTGCCCTCGTAGGTGTTCACGACCTCCAGGTTGACCAGGTGCCGGGCGATGCCGAACTCGTCCGAGATGCCGTTGCCGCCGAGCATGTCGCGCGCCAGGCGGGCGATCTCCAGGCTCTTGCCGCAGGAGTTGCGCTTCATGATGGACGTGATCTCGACGGCCGCCGTGCCCGCGTCCTTCATACGGCCCAGGCGCAAACAGCCCTGCAGGCCCAGCGTGATCTCGGTCTGCATGTCGGCCAGCTTCTTCTGCACGAGCTGGTTGGCCGCCAGCGGCTTGCCGAACTGCTGGCGGTCCAGCACGTACTGCCGCGCGGTGTGCCAGCAGTCCTCGGCCGCGCCGAGCGCGCCCCAGGCGATGCCGTAGCGCGCGCTGTTCAGGCAGGTGAACGGGCCCTTGAGGCCGCGCACCTCGGGGAAGGCGTTCTCCTCGGGGCAGAACACCTTGTCCAGCACGATCTCGCCGGTGATGGATGCGCGCAGCCCGACCTTGCCGTGGATGGCCGGCGCCGAGAGCCCCCGGGCGCCCTTGTCCAGCACGAAGCCGCGGATCGCGCCCTCGTCGTCCTTGGCCCAGATGACGAACACGTCGGCGATCGGGCTGTTGGTGATCCACATCTTCGCGCCGGTCAGCTCGTAGCCGCCCTCGACCTTGCGCGCCCGCGTGACCATCGAGCCCGGGTCGGAGCCGTGGTTGGGCTCGGTCAGGCCGAAGCAGCCGATCCACTCGCCGCTGGCGAGCCTGGGCAGGTATTTGCGCCTGGTCGCCTCGTTGCCGAACTCGAAGATCGGCACCATCACCAGCGAGGACTGCACGCTCATCATCGAGCGGTAGCCCGAGTCCACGCGCTCCACCTCGCGGGCGATCAGGCCGTAGCTGACGTAGTTCAGCCCGGCGCCGCCGTACTCGGCGGGGATGGTCGGCCCCAGCAGGCCCAGCTCGCCCATCTCGCGGAAGATGGCCGCGTCGGTCTGCTCCCGGCGGAAGGCGTCGCGCACGCGTGGGCGCAGCCGGTCGGTGCAATAGGCGGCCGCCGCGTCGCGCACCATGCGCTCGTCGTCGCTGAGCTGCTCGTTCAGCAGCAGCGGGTCGTCCCAGTGAAAGCTTGCCTTCGCGGCCATCGGCGTCTCCTGAATGTGCGAGCGCCCGGCGGGGTGCCGGGCGCGGGATGGCGGAAGTATTGCGCCTGCCGTCGGCGCCTGTCCAATGCAGGAAACGGCCCCGGCGATTCGCCCGGGCTATCGGCGGCGGGTCAGGGCTTGCGGTAGGCCGGGCGGCCGCGCAGCCGGCCGATGGCCGCCCACCAGGCCTCGGCCTGCTGCCGGCGCGCGTCGTCGGTGTGCCGCGGCACGGCCAGGTACAGATCGACCTGGGACAGCGGCCGCGCCAGCATCACCAGCGGCGCCGCGACCGGGTCGGCCATCAGGTGGTCCGCCTCCGCCTGGAAGGCCACGCCGAGGTCCACCCGCCGCGCGGCGATCTTCAGCAACAGCTGGCGCGTGGTCAGCGCGGAGTCGTCGACGGCCACGCCCAGCTGCCGCAGCTGCTCCGCGGCCAACCGGACGTTGACCCGCGTGCCCACCGTCAGCGACGCCGGGTCGCCGCCGCCGCTCAGCTGCGTGCCGTCCCAGGCGTAGGGAGCGTCCTTGCGCTTGATCCACACGAAATTCAGGGTCGCCACGCGCTGCGCCGGGTCCGGCGCGCCGTCCTTGCTCGGGAACAGGTAGCGCGCCTGCACTTCCGCGGCCGGCGACAGCAGCACCGCATGCGTCTCGTGGCCCTCGATGGCCGTCCGGCAGCGCCGTGGCGGCAGCCGCAGCAGCTCGACGTCCAGCCCGGCCTGGCGGCCCGCATCGACGACCAGGCGCTCGGCGATGCCCGGCCGGGCGGGGTCGTTGTACAGATAGGGCGGCGCCACCAGGTCCGGCACGCAGACCCGCCACAGCGGGCGCGGCCCGGCCTCCGCCGGCAGCGCCGAGACCGCGCAACCCGCGGCCACCAGGAAACTCCACAGCGCCCTTGCCCACATGGCCGTGATGATACGTAGCGGGCTGGTGTCGGCACCTCGTTGGTGCCAGCGGCCGCGCAGTTGGAATTAACCGACACCACGCCCGCCCCGCCATTGCTATGGTGCCGCCGCCATGAGCCCTTCCCGCCTCCCGCCGCGCCTGTGGGACATCTCCCCCACCATCGCGCCCGACTCCCCCCGCTTCCCCGGCGACGAGCCCTATACGCTGCGCTGGACGGCCCGGCTCGGCCCCGGCTGCCCGGTCAACCTCAGCGCGATCAGCCTGTCGCCCCATGTCGGCGCGCATGCCGATGCGCCGCTGCACTACGCGAACGGCGCGCCGGCCATCGCCGACGTTGCGCTGGCGCCCTACCTGGGGCCCTGCCGCGTCATCCACGCGCTCGGCGCCGCGCCGCAGGTCACCGTCGAGCACCTGCGGCATGCGGAGCCCGGCCTGCCGCCGCGCGTGCTGGTGCGCTGCTGCGAACGCGCCGCCACGGCGTGGGATCCCGCCTTCGCCGCCTACGCGCCCGAAACCGTCGAGTGGCTGGCCGCGCGCGGCGTGGTGCTGATCGGCATCGACACGCCCAGCGTGGACCCGGCCGACTCCAAGTCGCTGGACAGCCACCAGCAACTGCACAGGCTGGACCTGCGCGTGCTGGAAAACCTGGTGCTGGACGACGTGCCCGAGGGCGACTACGAGCTGATCGCCCTGCCCCTCAAGCTCCACGGCGCCTGCGCCTCGCCGGTGCGCGCCATCCTGCGGGAACTGCCATGACCCGAGACGACGCCCTCGCGCTCGACGCGCACGACCCGCTCGCGCCCTTGCGCGAGCATTTCACGCTGCCGCCCGGCGTGGTCTACCTGGACGGCAACTCGCTCGGCGCGCTGCCCCGGGCCACGCCGGAGCGCATCGCCCGCGCGGTGCAGCAGGAATGGGGCCAGGGCCTGATCGCCAGTTGGAACACGGCCGGCTGGATCACGCTGCCGCGCCGGCTCGGCGACCGCCTGGCGCCCTGGCTCGGCGCCGGCCCGGGCGAGGTGCTGGTGGCCGACTCCACCTCCGTCAACCTCTACAAGGTGCTGCACGCGGCGCTGCGGCTGCGGCCCGGGCGCCTGCGCATCGTCGGCGAGCGCGGCAACTTCCCGACCGACGACTACATCGCGCAGAGCGTCGTGCAGGCCCACGGCGGCGAGCTGGTGCTGGCCGACACGCCCGAGGGCCTGCCGGCGCTGCTGGACGAGCGCTGCGCGGTGCTGATGCTGACCCACGTGAACTACCGCAGCGGCCGCATGCACGACATGGCCGCGCTGACGCGGCAGGCGCACGCGGCCGGCGCGCTGGCCGTCTGGGATCTCTGCCACAGCGCGGGCGCGGTGCCGGTCGACCTGCGCGGCAGCGATGCCGACTTCGCCGTCGGCTGCGGCTACAAATACCTGAACGGCGGCCCCGGCGCACCGGCCTTCGTCTGGATGCACCCGCGCCACCACGGCCATGCCGCGCAGCCGCTGTCCGGCTGGCTGGGCCATGCCGCACCCTTCGAGTTCTCGGGCGGCTACCGGCCGGCCGGCGGCATCCAGCAGTTCCAGTGCGGCACGCCGCCGGTGCTGGCCTGCGCCGCGCTGGACGCCGCGCTCGACGTGTTCGACGCCGCGCAGCGGCTCGGCGGCATGGCCGCGCTGCGCCGCAAGTCGCTGGCGCTGACCGAGGCCTTCATCGCCGGGGTGGACGCGCAGCTGCCGCAGGCGCGCCTGGAGTCGCCGCGCGACCCGGCGCTGCGCGGCTCGCAGGTGTCGCTCTCGCTGCCGGCCGGGGTGGACGGCTATGCGGTGATGCAGGCGCTGATCGCGCGCGGCGTCGTCGGCGACTTCCGGGCCGGCGAGCCCGGCCTGCTGAGATTCGGCTTCACGCCGCTGTACACGCGCTTCGTCGATGGCGCCGAGGCGGTCGCAGCGCTCGCCGACGTGCTGGCCACCGAGGCCTGGCGCCAGCCCCAATTCATGCAACGGCATTCGGTGACCTGATGAGCACGCTCGACCACCACGGCGCCCAGCTCGATTTCTCCGGCGACATGAGCTATGGCGACTACCTGCAGCTCGACGCCATCCTGAACGCGCAGGCGCCGCGCTCGCCCGACCACAACGAGATGCTCTTCATCGTCCAGCATCAGACCTCGGAGCTGTGGATGAAGCTGATGCTGCACGAACTGCAGGCGGCGGTCGCCCACGTCGCGGCGGACCGCCTGCCCGAGGCCTTCAAGATGCTGGCGCGGGTGTCGCGCATCATGGAGCAGCTCGTCCACGCCTGGGACGTGCTGGCGACGATGACGCCGCCCGAGTACAGCGCGATCCGCCCCTACCTCGCCAAAAGCAGCGGCTTCCAGAGCGCGCAGTACCGCCGCATCGAGTTCATGCTCGGCAACAAGAACGCCGCCCTGCTCAAGCCCCACGAGCACCGGCCCGAGCTGCTGGCCCAGGTGAAGCAGGCCTTCGACGCACCCTCGCTGTACGACCAGGTGCTGCAGCTGATGGCCCGCCGCGGCCTGCCGGTGCCGGCCTCGCACCTGGCGCGCGACTGGACCCTGCCCTACCCGGCCGACGACGGCGTGAAGGACGCCTGGCTGGCCGTCTACCGCGAGCCGCGCACGCACTGGGACCTCTACCAGATGGGCGAGGAACTGGTGGACCTGGAGGACGCCTTCCGCCTCTGGCGCTTCCGTCACGTGACGACCGTGGAGCGCGTCATCGGCTTCAAGCGCGGCACCGGCGGCACGGGCGGCGTCAGCTACCTGCGCAAGATGCTGGACGTGGTGCTGTTCCCGGAGCTGTGGGCGTTACGAACGGATCTGTAATCGGCCGAAACCTAGAATCCCAAGCCATGGACACCCGCACCTCCGACACCCATTTGCGCATCGAACGCCTGCGCGACGCCCTCGCCGCCCATGGCGTCCACGCCGTGCTCGTGCCCTCGGCCGACCCGCATCTGTCCGAGTACCTGCCCGAGCGCTGGCAGGGCCGGCAGTGGGCGTCGGGCTTCACCGGCTCGATGGGCAACCTCGTCGTCACGCGCGACGGCGCCGCACTGTTCGCCGACAGCCGTTACTGGACGCAGGCCGAGGCCCAGCTCGCCGGCACCGGCATCGCGCTCGAAAAGGTCAGCTCCGGCGCCTCGACGCAGTACATCGACTGGCTCGCCCGGCAGTTGCAGCCCGGCCAGGTGCTGGCCGTGGATGGCCAGGTGCTGGGCCTGGCGCTGGCCAACGCGCTGCGCACGGCGCTGGCGCGCGCCGGCATCGCGCTGCGCACCGACCTCGACCTGGTGCAGGACGCCTGGGACGGCCGCCCCGGCCTGCCCGGCCAGCCCGTCTACGAGCACCAGCCGCCGCAGGCCGCCGTGAGCCGCGCCGACAAGCTGGCCCGCGTGCGCGCCGCGATGGCCGCCGCGCAGGCCAGCCACCACCTGGTCTCCACCGTCGATGACCTCGCCTGGCTGCTGAACCTGCGCGGCTCGGACGTGGAGTGCAACCCGGTCTTCATCGCCCACCTGCTGCTGGACACGGCCGGCGGCCAGCTCTTCATCGCCGACGGCAAGGTGCCCGCCGACGTGGCCGCCCGGCTCGCGGCCGACGGCATCCGGCTCGCGCCCTATGCCGGGGCCGCCGCCGCGCTGGCCGCGCTGCCGGCCGGCGCCACGCTGCTGGTCGACCCGAAGCGCGTGACGCTGGGCCTGCGCGAGGCCGTGCCGGCGGGCGTGCAGGTCGTCGAGCAGATCAACCCCAGCACGCTGCTGAAGAGCCGCAAGACGGCCGAGGAAGCCGCCTTCATCCGCGAGGCCATGGCCCAGGACGGCGCGGCCCTGTGCGAGTTCTACGCCGCGTTCGAGGCCTCGCTGGCGCGCGGCGAGCGCTGGAGCGAGCTGGACGTGGATGCCCGGCTGTCCGCCGAGCGCGCCAAGCGCCCCGGCTTCGTCGGCCTGAGCTTCAGCACCATCGCCGGCTTCAACGCCAACGGCGCGCTGCCGCACTACCGCGCGCTGCCCGAGTCGTTCTCGCAGATCGAGGGCGACGGCCTGCTGCTGATCGACTCCGGCGGCCAGTACCTCGGCGGCACGACCGACATCACGCGCGTCTGGCCCATCGGCCGGGTGTCGGACGCGCAGAAGCGCGACTACACGCGGGTGCTGAAGGGCACCATCGCGCTGTCGCGCACCCGCTTCCCGCGCGGCACGCTGAGCCCGATGCTGGACGCCATCGCCCGGGCGCCGCTGTGGGAACACGGCCTGGACTACGGCCACGGCACCGGCCACGGCGTCGGCTATTTCATGAACGTGCACGAGGGTCCGCAGAGCATCAGCAAGGCCATCCCCGACGCGACGATGGCGATGGAGCCCGGCATGGTCACCTCGATCGAGCCTGGCCTGTACCGGCCGGGCCAGTGGGGCGTGCGCATCGAGAACCTGGTGCTGAACGTCGCCGTGGACACGCCGGAGCACGGCGCCTTCGGCGAGATGCTGGCATTCGAGACGCTGACGCTGTGCCCCATCGACACCCGCTGCATCGACGCCAGCCTGCTGCGCGCCGACGAGATCGCCTGGCTGAACGGCTACCACGCCACCGTGCGCGAGCGGCTGCGGCCGCTGGTGGGCGGCGCGGCGCTGGCCTGGCTGGTCGAGCGCACCGAGCCGCTGGCGGGCTGAGGGCTTGTGAACAAATCCCACACGCCCGCTCATCCCGCGCAGGCGCGGCCACTCGGCGTTGCAAATGCTCGCCGTAGCCCGAGCTACGCCTACGCTTTGCGCCTTGATTGGCCCCACCTGCGCGGGCTGCTCGGTCGCGCGGGATTCATTCACAAGCTCTGACATGGACCGCATCGACGTCGCCGTCATCGGCGCCGGCGTCGTCGGCCTGGCCATCGCCCGCGCGCTGGCGCTGCAGGGGCGCGAGGTGGTCGTCATCGAGGCGGCCGGCGCGATCGGCACCGGCATCTCGTCGCGCAACAGCGAGGTCATCCACGCCGGCCTCTACCACGCCGCCGGCAGCCTGAAGGCGCGGCTGTGCGTGCGCGGCCGGGCGCTGCTGTACGGCTACTGCGCCGCGCGCGGCATCGCGCACCGGCGCTGCGGCAAGCTGGTCGTCGCCACCCGCGCCGAGGACCTGCCCCGGCTGCAGGCGCTGGCCGCCAGCGGCGCGGCCAACGGCGTGGACGACCTGCGGCTGCTGGACCGCGCCGAGACGCGGGCGCTGGAGCCGGCACTGGAGGCGGCCGGCGCGCTGCTGTCGCCGTCCAGCGGCATCGTCGACAGCCACGGCCTGATGACGGCGCTGCTGGCCGACGCCGAGCAGGCAGGCGCCACGCTGGCGCTGGCCAGCCCGGTGACCGGCGGCGCGCCCGACGGGGCCGGCTGGCGGCTGCGCGTCGGCGAGGACTTCGAGCTGGGCGCGCGCCGGGTCGTCAACGCGGCCGGGCTGTTCGCGGCGCAGGTGGCCGCGGCGCTGGGCCGGCCGGCGCCGCCGCTGCGCTTCGCGCGCGGCCACTACTTCTCGCTGGCCGGGCGGGCGCCGTTCTCGCGGCTGATCTACCCGCTGCCGGTGGACGGCGGGCTGGGCATCCACCTGACGCTGGACCTGGGCGGCCAGGCCCGTTTCGGCCCGGACGTGCAGTGGCTGCCCGGCACCGACCCCGCCGCGCTGGACTACGGCGTTGATCCCGCACTGGCGCCCGCCTTCGAGGCCGAGGTGCGCGGCTACTGGCCAGGCCTGCCGGCCGGCGCGCTGCAGCCGGCCTACAGCGGCATCCGGCCCAAGCTGGGCGGCCCGGGCGAGCCGGCAGCGGATTTCCACATCGATGCCGCCGCGCCGGGCCTGGTCAACCTGTTCGGCATCGAGTCGCCCGGGCTGACGGCGGCGCTGGCGATCGCGGATCACGTGGCCAGCCTGGCCGGTGATGGCGGGCTCAGGCGCTCGTGTCGATCTGCCCCGCCGGGGCCGATGCCGCCGGCTGCAGCCAGTTGCGGCTGATCTGGTCGTAGAGCTTCTGCGCCAGCGCGGCGACCTGCGAGTTCAGGCCCTGGCCGTCATCGCCGGCCTCCGTGTTCGCCAGTTCCTTGAGTTGGCCGGCCAGCCGCTCCAGCTCGGAGACGACGCCGTCCTGGTTGACGTCCAACGGGTCGAAGCCGCTGGCGGCGGTGGCATCGGTAGCGCCGGTACCGCCGCTGCCGCCGGGTGGCGCAGGCGGCGGGCCGCCCGCGCCGGGCGCGGCCTGCGGGGAGCGCGCCGCCTCGAACTCGGCCTTCGAGAGCTGGCCATCGCCATCGGCATCCATCGTGGCGAAGGCCTCGTCGCCGCCGCCGGCCGGGCCGCGGCCCTGCGCGAACTCCAGCGTCGAGGCCGGCGGCGGCATCAGCTCGCGCAGGCCCTGGCCCAGCTCGTCGCCGGACAGGCTGCCGTCGCCGTCCATCTGCTGGAGCAGCGCCGCGCTGTCGACGTCGGCGGACTGGCCGCCCTGTTCCAGCATCGCGGCCAGTTCGGCCGCGTCGACGCCGCCGCTACCGTCGCCGTCCGCCTTGGCGAACCTGCGCGCCTCCTGCTCCGCCCGGCGGGCGCCCGGCCCGCTGTCCCAGATCCGGTTGGTACCGCCAAGGCCGCTGATCGTGCTCATGGGCTTCTCCTTTTGCTACGGGTGAATGAACCGCCGCCGTGGGCGGCGGGACGGTTCATTCTTGGTAGCGCCGGTAAGCCGGCTGTGTTCAGCCTGTGTCGGGGCGGACACAAAGGGGTGGGGCAAGCCGCGAGCAGGGCGGGGATCGCGGTGCATCTCGAAAAGGCCGCGGCTTCCCCCGCAGTTCAGCCCTTGGGCGGGCGCAGGGCCTGCTTCGCGATGATCGCGTCCGCCGCTTGCTCGGCCTGCTGCAGCGGCTGGCCCAGCGCCTGCGTGCTGTAGGCGGGGGCGGCCGGCGCGGCGGTGCCGAGCACGGCGCCGCTGGTGTCGCGGGTGTCCACAGTCACGTCCATCGACAGGCCGATGCGCAGCGGGTGCGCGCGCAGTTCGGCCGGGTCCAGCCCGATGCGCACCGGCACACGCTGCACGACCTTGATCCAATTGCCCGTCGCGTTCTGCGCCGGCAGCAGCGAGAAGGCGCTGCCCGTGCCGGGCGACAGGCCCAGCACCTTGCCGTGGAACTCGACCTGGCTGCCGTAGACGTCGGCCTCCAGCAGCGCGGGCTGGCCGACGCGGATGTTGGGCAGCTCCGACTCCTTGAAATTCGCGTCCACCCAGAGCTGGTCCAGCGAGACGATGGACATCAGCGCCGTCCCCGGGATCACGCGGCCGCCGACCTGCACGCTGCGTTTGCCGACATAGCCCGTCACCGGCGACACCACGGCGTTGCGGCGCAGCGCGATCCAGGCCGCCACGTACTCGGCCCGCGCGGCCAGCACGCTGGGGTGCTCGGCCAGGCTCACCCCCTGCACGCCGGCGCGGGCGCCGTCCACCTGCCGCTGCGCGACGTCCAGCGCCGCCTGCGCGCTCCTGACGGCCTGGCGCGCGTGGGCGATTTCCTCGGCCGGCAGGGTGTCGCCGGCCGCCAGCGGCTCGCGGCGGGCGAGGTCGTCCTGGGTGCGCCTCAGATCCTGGCGGCGCAGCTCGACGGCGGCCTCGTACTGCGCGACGCCGGCATAGCGCTCGCGCAGCTGGCGCACCGTGTTGCCCAGCCGCGCCTCGGCCTGGGCGAGCGCGACCTCGGCGTCCACCGGGTCGAGCCGGACGAGTTCGGCACCCGCCTGCACCAGCTGGGTCTCGTCGGCGCGGATCTCTGCGACGTTGCCGGCCACCTGGGACGACAGCGTGACCATGTTGCCGCCCACGTAGGCGTTGTCGGTGGTCTCGCGCCGGGACAGCACGAGGTGGCCATAGGCGGCGTACAGCAGGCCGGCGATGACGAACAGCGCCGTGATGCCGGCGAGGGCGCGGCGGCGCCTGCGTTCGAGCGGGGTGGCGCCGGGGGTCGGGTCGGAGGTGGTCGTGGACATGGTTCAGTTCCGGGAGGGCTGTGAGGAGGGCTCGGCCTGGTAGCCGCCGCCCAACGCCTGCGTGAGGGCGACTTCCGCCTGCAGCCGCTGGCGGTCCAGCTGCAGCGCGGCCTGGCGCTCGCGCAGCACGGCCAGGGTGGCCTGCACGGTGCTGGCGCTGCCGGCCAGGCCCTGGCGTCGGCGTGCTTCGGCGCTGCGCTGCTGGGACTCGGCCAGAGAAATGGCCTGCTGCTGCTGCCGCGCCTGGGCGGCCAGACCTTGCAGCGCGGCGGCGGCCTGGGCCACGTCGCGCACGGCATCGAGCACGCGCTGGTCGTAGTCGGCGATGCGTTCGTCGCGCACGTCGCGGGCCTGGCCGAGCTGGCCCTTCAACGTGCCGGTGCTGAACAGCGGCAGCGCCAGTGCCGGGCCGATGAGGAAGGTGCGGCTCGCCGTCCGGAACAGGCGCGGCAGCGTGAGCGCGTCCAGGCCGAGGGCGGCGCTGAGGTCGATCTCCGGGTAGAAGGCGGCCCGGGCCGCCTCCACGCGGCTCATGGCGGACTCGACCTGCCAGCGCGCGGCCTGCAGGTCGGGCCGGCGCGCGAGCAGCTCGTAGCCGAGCCGGGGTGGCAGCGTCGCCTGCGCCGCGGGCAGCGGGCGCGGGCGCAGCGCGGCCGGCAGGTCGTCGCCCGGGCCGAGCAGCGCGCGCAGCGCCTCGCGCCGGCCCAGCGCGCCGGCCTCGGCCTCGGCGATGCGCTCGCGCAGCGCGGCGAGCCGGGCGGCCTGGGCGCGCGGCTCGTCGGCCGAGGCCAGGCCGTGCGCGACGCGGCGCTCCTCGTCGTCGATCAGCCGCTGCTGGGCCTCGGCCTGCTCGCGCAGGCCGGCGGCCAGCGCCCACAGCCCCTGCAGCTCGAAATAGCTGCCCGCCACCGCGCCGGCCAGCGCCTGGCGCACCTGGGCGGCCTCGGCGCGGCGCGCGAACTCCTCGCCCGCGGCGGCGGTGACCTGGGAGCGATGGCGGCTCCAGAGGTCGAAGTCGTAGCGGGCCTGGATCTGGGCGCTGAAGTCGTTGACGCTGGCGCCGCCGATGGGCGACGGGAACAGGCCGTTGGCCGAGTAGCGCTGGCGCTTGGCGCCCGCCACCACGCCGGCTTCGGCGCCGGCCGCGGCATGCGCGACGAGCAGCGCCTGCCCGGCCGCGTCGACGCGCGCGGCCGCCGCCCGCAGCGTGGGGCTGGAGGCCAGGGCGCGGGCCACCAGGGCGTCGAGCTGGGGGTCGCCGTAGCGCGCCCACCACGGGTCCGCGGGCCAGGCGGCGGCGCCGGCGGCGCGGATGTCGCCGGGCAGTTCGGCGGGCGGCGGCGCAGGCATGGCGACCGCGTGCGGCTCGGGCGGCACGCTGACGCAGGCGGTCAGCGCGGCCGCGAGCGCCGCCGACGCCAGGATTCGGATGTCGGGCATGTTCACTCTCACTCCAGCGCCGCGTGGTTGGCGGCCGGGTCGGGCTTGGATCGGGGTGGCCGCATCAGCAGCAGCAGCGGGATGATGGACAGCGTGACGAGGAACATCATCCAGAAGTTGTCGACGTAGGCGACCATGGCCGCCTGCCGCGTGATCTCGGCGTTCAGCAGCGTGGCGCCGGCCGCGCCGCCGGCGCCGTAGCTGGCCGTCACGGCCGGGTCCTGCAGCATCGGGTTGGCGATGTTGACGTGCTCGGTCAGCGAGGCATGCACCACCTGCACATTGCGGGTCAGCAAGGCCTGCACCAGCGCGATGCCGACGCTGCTGCCGATGTTGCGCACTAGGCTGTAGATGGCGGTGCCCTCGGCCCGCACCTCGGGCGCCAGCGTCGAGAACGTGGCCGCGCTCAGCGGCACGAACACCAGGCCCAGGCCGACGCCCTGGATGATGCCGGGCCAGACGATGTCGGCCTGCGACAGCACCAGTGTGTACTGGCTCATCTGCCACAGCGAAAACGCCGTCACCGCGAAGCCCGCCGCCAGCAGCGCGCGCACGTCCACGCGGCCGACGAGCTTGCCGACGATCATCATCGACACCATGGTACCCAGGCCGCTGGGCGCGGTGACGAGGCCGGCCGTGGCGGCCGGGTAGCCCATCAGGCCCTGGAGCATCGACGGCGTCAGCGCCCGCGTGGCGAACAGCACCATGCCGACGATGGCGATGAACAGCAGCCCGGTGACGTAGTTGGCGTTCCTCAGCAGCCGGTAGTCGAAGAAGGACTGGCCGGCCGGCCGCAGCGCAGTGTGCGCGACGAAGAAAGCCAGGCTGACCGCCAGCAGGATGGCCTCGACCCAGGTCTCGGTGGCCGCGAACCAGTCGTTCTGCTCGCCGCGGTCCAGCAGCATCTGCAGCGCGCCGATGGCGAGGCTGAGCGTCGCGAAGCCGAACAGGTCGAACCGCATGCTGCGCGCGGCGCGTGCGGCGTGGATGTATTTCCAGACGCCCCAGAAGGCCAGCGCGCCCACCGGCACGTTGATGAAGAACACCCAGCGCCAGTTGTAGGCGTCGGTCAGCCAGCCGCCCAGCGTGGGGCCGAGGATGGGGCCGATCATGACGCCCATGCCCCAGACGGCCATGGCCTGGCCGTGCCGCTCGCGCGGATTGATGTCCAGCAGCACGGCCTGCGACAGCGGCACCAGCGCCGCGCCGAACACGCCCTGGATGAAGCGCGCCAGCACGATCTCCGTCAGATTGCCCGCCATGCCGCACAGCACGGACGCGACGGTGAAGCCGCCGATGGACGCGAGGAAGATGGTCTTCTGGCCGAAGCGGTCGCACAGCCAGCCGGTCAGCGGCATGGTGATGGCCGACGCGACGATGAAGGAGGTCAGCACCCAGGTGATCTGGTCCTGCGAGGCCGACAGGTTGCCCTGCATGTGCGGCAGCGCCACGTTGGCGATGGTGCCGTCCAGCGCCTGGATGACCGTCGCCAGCATGATGGAGACGGTGATCATCACGCGGTTGGGCTCCGCTGCTGCGGCGACGGGGGCCCTGGCGGCGGCGCTCACAGGCTGGCCTCGACCCGCGCCTGCAGCGCCTCCAGGAACTCGGTGGCTGCCTGCAGGCGCGCGCGGTCGACGCCGCCCAGCAACTCCTTGCGGTAGGCGTCGGCCACCGTGCGGACCTTGTCGTAGAGCGCACGGCCGGCCTCGGTCAGTACGACGTGCTTGACGCGCCGGTCCGTCGCGGACGGCGCGCGCGCGACCAGCCCCGCCTTGGCCAGCCGGTCCACCAGGCTCACCACGGACGGCCCCTCCACGCCCAGCCGGGCCGCCAGCTCGGTCTGCGACAGCGCTTCGCGGGCGTTGGCGACGTTGGCGATCGCCATCCAGCCGGCCTGCCCCACGCCCAGGTCCTTCAGGCGGCGGTCGAGCGCCTGCCGCCAGGCCCGCGCCATGTGGTGCAGCGCCATCGAGAAGCGCTCTTCGGTGGAGGGCATGGTTCGCTCTCTAATCGTTAGACCGCGCCTGGCAGGCGCCGGCGGCTCAGCCGGCCGCGTAGGGCTGGGCGGCGCGCTCGTTCTCGTCGATGCGCAGCCGCTTGCCCAGCGCCGGGAAGGCGCGCTGCCCGCAGTCCTCGCGCTCGCAGAGCTTGCAGCCGGGGCCGATGGGCGTGGCGCTTTCGGGGTCGCTCAGGTCCAGGCCGCGGGCGTAGACCAGCTGGCTGGCGTGGCGCAGGTCGCAGCCCAGCGCGACCGCGAACTCCCGCGCCGGCGAGCCGTAGCCGCCGGTGGCGCGCAGCTCGCCGTGCGCGATCCACAGGTAGCTGCGCCCGTCCGGCATGCGGGCCACCTGGGTCAGCACGCGCCCGGGCTGGGCGAAGGCTTCGTAGACGTTCCACAGCGGGCAGGTGCCGCCGCTGCGGGAAAAGTGGAAGTCCGTGGCCGACTGGCGCTTGGAGATGTTGCCCGCGCGGTCCACGCGGATGAAGAAAAAGGGCACGCCGCGCGCCTCGCGGCGCTGCAGCGTGGAGAGGCGGTGGCAGGCCGTCTCGAAGCTGACGCCGAAGCGGCGCGCCAGCAGCGCGATGTCGTAGCGCAGCTCCCGGGCGGCGGCCAGGAACTCGCCATAGGGCAGCACCAGCGCGCCCGCGAAGTAGTTGGCCAGCCCGATGCGGGCCAGCGCCGCCGCCTCGGGGCTGAAGCGGCCGCTGGCGACCAGGCGGGCAATCTCGGCCTCGTTCTCCAGGTAGGCCAGTTGCGTGGCCATCTGGAAGGCGCGCTGCCAGGGCGCCAGCGATTCCGACAGCAGCAGCAGGCGCCGCGCCGGCTCGAAGCGGCGCAGCCGCCCCTCGGGCACGGCCTGCACGTACACGCCGTGCGCCTGCGCCAGGTGGGCCTCGAGCCGCGCCGGCAGGTCCTGCCCCGCCGCGCCGGCCGCCAGCCGCCGCGCCAGTGCCTCGGCGGCGCGGTCCAGCACGTCCATGTGGTTGTGGTGGGCGTAGAAGAAGTCGCGCACGTCCTCGTGCGGCCCCTGGCCGGCGCCGGCCGCGGCGGCGTCGCGCTCGCCCAGGCCCAGGCTCTCCACGCGCTGCTCGGCACCCCGGGCGCGGGCGTGCAGGCGCAGCAGCAGCTGGGCCATCGCGGGCATCTGCTGTGCCAGCGTGCGCAGTTCGGCGTCCGGCACGCCGCCGGCCGGCGCGGTCTCGGCGACGATCTCGTGCAGTTGCGCGAACAGCCGGGCCTCGTCGTCCTCGGAGAAGAACTGCAGGTCCACGCCCAGCGCGGACTGCAGCCGCAGCAGCACCTGGACGCTGAGCGGCCGCTCGTTGTTCTCCAGCTGGTTCACATAGCTCGGCGAGAGCTTCAGCGCCTGGGCCAGCGCGGCCTGCGTCAGGCCGCGCTGCTCGCGCAGGGTCTTGAGCTTCACGCCCAGAAAGGTTTTTCTCATCTTTGCAATGTTCGCAAATCGCAGCGACCGGCTTCGCAATTTATTGCCAATTCAACCATTGAACCCCTCGTGCGAGGATGCAAAGATTGCGAACTGCAATGACTATCCCATGCCGGCATGGACTGGATCAAGACCCTCGCCGCGGCGCCGCTGGATGCGCTGACGCGCACCGAACTCGTGCTGCCGCAGCAGGCCAACCACTACGGCACGCTGTTCGGGCCGGCGGCGCTGTCGCTGCTGGGCGAGACGGCCTACCTCGCCGCGGCCCGCTTCGGCCGGCAGCCGGTCGTCATGGCGGCGGCCCGCGACATCGAATTCCTCGCGCCGGTGGCCGTCGGCGCGCTGCTGCACCTGCACGCCCGCGTGGCCCGGCGGGGGCACAGCTCGATGACGGTCGAGGTCTGCGCCGCGCTCGACGCCGACCCCGGCGCGCCGCCGCAGGAGGTGCTGCGCGCCTGCTTCGAGATGGTCGCGGTGGACGCCGCCGGCCACCCGACGCCGCTGACCGCCCGCGACGGCCGCCTCGCGCCGCCCCCCGCTTCCCCCACGCATTGACCCCTTCGACACCCCAGCCCTTCCAGGAGTCCCCATGAGCGAAACCACCACCCCCGGCTTCAAGCCCAAGAAGTCCGTCGCGCTGTCCGGCGTGACGGCCGGCAACACCGCGCTGTGCACCGTCGGCCGCAGCGGCAACGACCTGCACTACCGCGGCTACGACATCCTGGACATCGCCGAGGTCTGCGAGTTCGAGGAGATCGCCCACCTGCTGGTCCACGGCAAGCTGCCGACCCGCGCCGAGCTGAAGGCCTACAAGGCCAAGCTGAAGGCGCTGCGCGGCCTGCCCGACGCGGTGATGGGCGCGCTGGAGACGCTGCCCGCCGCCGCCCACCCGATGGACGTGATGCGCACCGGCGTGTCCGTGCTCGGCTGCGTGCTGCCCGAGAAGGACGACCACAACCTGCCCGGCGCACGCGACATCGCCGACCGGCTGATGGCCTCGCTCGGCTCCATGCTGCTGTACTGGTACCACTTCAGCCACAACGGCCGCCGCATCGACGTGGAGACCGACGACGACTCCATCGGCGGCCACTTCCTGCACCTGCTGCACGGCGAGGCGCCGAGCGAGAGCTGGGTGCGCGCGATGCACACCTCGCTGAACCTCTACGCCGAGCACGAGTTCAACGCCAGCACCTTCACCGCGCGCGTCGTCGCCGGCACGGGCAGCGACATGCACTCGTCCATCGCCGCCGCGATCGGCGCGCTGCGCGGCCCCAAGCACGGCGGCGCCAACGAGGTGGCCTTCGAGATCCAGAAGCGCTACGACAACCCCGGCGAGGCCGAGGCCGACATCCGCGCCCGCGTCGAGCGCAAGGAAGTCGTCATCGGCTTCGGCCACCCGGTCTACACCGTCAGCGACCCGCGCAACGTCGTCATCAAGGGCGTGGCCAAGCAGCTCTCCGACGAGGCCGGCTCGACCAAGATGTACGACATCGCCGAGCGGCTGGAGTCGGTCATGTGGGAGGTCAAGAAGATGTTCCCCAACCTCGACTGGTTCAGCGCGGTGAGCTACCACATGATGGGCGTGCCGACGGCGATGTTCACGCCGCTGTTCGTCATCGCGCGCACCAGCGGCTGGGCGGCGCACGTGATCGAGCAGCGCATCGACAACAAGATCATCCGCCCCAGCGCCAACTACACCGGCCCGGAAGACCAGAAGTTCATCCCCATCGACGAGCGCCAGTGAACCGGCCTCAGTCCCCGAGGGGACGGCGATGTGCTCGCGGCATCGAGCCGCGAGCACATCGCCAGCGCGGGCCGGCTTGGGGCGGCCCGGCGCTCAGCCCGCAACTATGCGAATGGATGACTGAATGAACATGCAATACCGCAAGCCCCTGCCCGGCACAGCGCTGGACTTCTTTGACGCCCGCGAGGCCGTCGATGCGATCGAGCCGGGCGCCTGGGCCACGCTGCCCTACACCGCCCGCGTCCACGCCGAGAACCTCGTGCGCCGCGCCGACCCGGCCGAGCTGGGCGCCTACCTGCGCCAGCTCATCGAGCGCCGCCGCGACCAGGACTTCCCCTGGTTCCCGGTGCGCGTGGTCTGCCACGACATCCTCGGCCAGACGGCGCTGGTGGACCTGGCCGGCCTGCGCGACGCCATCGCCAAAGAGGGCGGCGACCCGGCGGCCGTGAACCCGGTCGTGCCGGTGCAGCTGATCGTGGACCACTCGCTGGCCGTCGAGTGCGGCGGCTTCGACCCCGACGCCTTCCGCAAGAACCGCGAGATCGAGGACCGCCGCAACGAGGACCGCTTCCACTTCATCGAGTGGACCAAGCAGGCCTTCGACAACGTGGACGTCATCCCGGCGGGCAACGGCATCATGCACCAGATCAACCTGGAGAAGATGTCGCCGGTGGTCTACGTGCAGGATGGCGTGGCCTTCCCGGACACCTGCGTCGGCACCGACAGCCACACGCCACACGTCGACGCGCTGGGCGTCATCGCCGTCGGCGTCGGCGGCCTGGAGGCCGAGAACGTGATGCTCGGCCGCGCATCGTGGATGCGGCTGCCGGACATCGTCGGTGTCGAGCTGACCGGCCGGCGCGCGCCCGGCATCACGGCCACCGACGTGGTGCTCGCGCTGACCGAGTTCCTGCGCCAGCAGAAGGTCGTCGGCGCCTACTTGGAGTTCTACGGCGAGGGCGCCGACAGCCTGTCCATCGGCGACCGCGCGACCATCGCCAACATGTGCCCCGAGTACGGCGCCACGGCCGCGCTGTTCTACATCGACGCGCAGACCATCGCCTACCTGAAGCTCACCGGCCGCAGCGACGAGCAGGTGAAGCTCGTCGAGCACTACGCCCGCACGGCGGGCTTCTGGGCCGACACGCTGGCGACCGCGCGCTACGAGCGCGTGCTGCGCTTCGACCTCGGCAGCGTCGTGCGCAACATGGCCGGCCCGTCCAACCCGCATCGCCGGCTGCCGACTTCGGCGCTGGCCGAGCGCGGCATCGCCGACGAGGCCAAGCTCGCCGCCGGCCGGCAGCAGGAGGCGCAGGGCCTGATGCCGGACGGCGCCGTCATCATCGCGGCCATCACCAGCTGCACCAACACCAGCAACCCGCGCAACGTCATCGCCGCCGGCCTGCTGGCGAAGAAGGCCAACGCGCTGGGCCTCGCGCGCAAGCCCTGGGTCAAGAGTTCGCTCGCGCCCGGCTCCAAGGCCGTGGAGCTGTACCTGAAGGAGGCCGACCTGCTGGGCGAGCTGGAGAAGCTCGGCTTCGGCATCGTCGCCTTCGCCTGCACGACCTGCAACGGCATGAGCGGCGCGCTCGACCCCAGGATCCAGCAGGAGATCATCGAGCGCGACCTCTACGCGACCGCCGTGCTCTCGGGCAACCGCAATTTCGACGGCCGCATCCACCCCTATGCGAAGCAGGCCTTCCTCGCGTCGCCGCCGCTGGTCGTCGCCTACGCGCTGGCCGGCACGGTGCGCTTCGACATCGAGCACGACGTGCTGGCCGTCGTCGCGGGCCGCGAGATTCCGCCTGAAGGACCTCTGGCCCAGCGACGAGGAGATCGACGCCGTGGTGGCCCGGGCCGTCAAGCCCGAGCAGTACCGCGCGGTCTACGAGCCGATGTTCGCCATCCGCGCCGACAGCGGCGAGCGCGCCGCGCCGCAGTACGACTGGCGCCCGCAGTCCACCTACATCCGCCGCCCGCCCTACTGGGACACCGAGGGCGTCGGCGCGCTGGCCGCCAACCCGCGCACGCTCGCCGGCATGCGCCCGCTGGCGCTGCTGCCGGACAACATCACGACCGACCACCTGTCGCCGTCCAACGCCATCCTGCCGGACTCGGCGGCCGGCGAATACCTGGCGAAGATGGGCCTGCCCGAGGAGGACTTCAACTCCTACGCGACCCACCGCGGCGACCACCTGACCGCGATGCGCGCCACCTTCGCCAACCCGCAGCTCGTCAACGAGATGGCGGTGGTGGACGGCCGGCAGCAAAAAGGCTCGCTCGCCCGCGTCGAGCCCGAGGGCCGGGTCGTGCGCATGTGGGAGGCCATCGAGACCTACCTGAACCGCCGCCAGCCGCTCATCATCATTGCCGGCGCCGACTACGGCCAGGGCTCCTCGCGCGACTGGGCCGCCAAGGGCGTGCGGCTGGCGGGCGTGGAGGTGGTGGTGGCCGAGGGCTTCGAGCGCATCCACCGCACCAACCTGATCGGCATGGGCGTGCTGCCGCTGGAGTTCCAGCCCGGCAGCAACCGCCTGACGCTGCAGCTCGACGGCACCGAGACCTTCGACGTGACCGGCGAGCGCACGCCGCGCGCGGTGCTGACGCTGGTCGTGCGCCGCCGCAACGGGGAGGTCGTCGAGGTGCCGGTCAACTGCCGGCTGGACACCGCCGAGGAGGTCTCGGTGTACGAGGCGGGCGGCGTGCTGCAGCGCTTCGCGCAGGATTTCCTCGCACAACAACAGGCCGCATGACATGACAGCCCCACAGACCAAGATCCCCGCCACCTACATGCGCGGCGGCACCAGCAAGGGCGTGTTCTTCCGCCTGCAGGACCTGCCGCCCGCCGCGCAAACGCCGGGCCGCGCGCGCGACCGGCTGTTCCAGCGCGTCATCGGCAGCCCCGACCCCTATGCCGCGCAGATCGACGGCATGGGCGGCGCGACCAGCAGCACCAGCAAGTGCGTGATCCTGTCGAAGAGCAGCCGCCCCGGCCATGACGTGGACTACCTCTACGGCCAGGTCGCCATCGACAAGGATTTCGTGGACTGGAGCGGCAACTGCGGCAACCTGTCCACGGCGGCCGGCGCGTTCGCGGTCCACGCCGGCTTCGTGGCGCCGGCCGGCGACGGCGTCTGCACGGTGCGCATCTGGCAGGCCAACATCGGCAAGACCATCGTCGCCCACGTGCCCGTCAAGGATGGCCAGGTGCAGGAGACCGGCGACTTCGAGCTGGACGGCGTGACCTTCCCCGCCGCCGAGATCGTGCTGGAGTTCATGGACCCGGCCGAGGACGGCGACGACGGCGGCGGCTCGATGTTCCCGACCGGCCGCCTCGTGGACGAGCTGGACGTGCCCGGCCTCGGCCCGCTGCGTGCGACGCTGATCACGGCCGGCATCCCGACCATCTTCGTCAACGCCGCCGACGTCGGCTGCACCGGCACCGAGCTGCGCGAGGCCGTCAACGGCGACGCCGCCGCGCTCGCGCGCTTCGAGGCCATCCGCGTGGCCGGCGCGCTGCGCATGGGCCTCATCAAGTCGGCCGACGAGGCGGCCACGCGCCAGCACACGCCCAAGGTCGCCTTCGTCGCGCCGCCGCAGGGCTATGCCGCGTCCAGCGGCAAGCGCATCGCGGCCGGCGACATCGACCTGCTCGTCCGCGCGCTGTCGATGGGCAAGCTGCACCACGCGATGATGGGCACCGCTTCTGTCGCCATCGCGGCGGCGGCGGCCGTGCCCGGCACGCTGGTCAACCTCGCGGCCGGCGGCGGCGAGCGCCACGCGGTCTGCTTCGGCCACCCCTCGGGCACGCTGCGCGTCGGCGCCGAGGCCCGCTGCGTGGAGGGCCAGTGGCGCGTCGCCAAGGCCGTCATGAGCCGCAGCGCGCGCATCCTGATGGAAGGCTGGGTGCGCGTGCCCGGCGACAGTTTCTGAACCCCTCCCCCGCACACACCATGTCCACCCGCAAGCAACTCAAGGCCCTGGCGCAGGCGCGCCGCGGCGTCATCGTGCCCGGCGCGTTCAACGCGCTGTCCGCCAAGGTCGTGGCCGACCTCGGCTTCGAGGCGATCTACGTCACCGGCGCCGGCGTCACCAACATGTGGTTCGGCATGCCCGACCAGGGCTTCATGGGCCTGGCCGAGATCGCCGACCACACGGCCCGCATCCGCGACGCCGTGGAGCTGCCGCTGATCGTCGACGCCGACACCGGCTTCGGCAACGCGCTGAACGTCATCCACACCGTGCGCACGCTGGAGCGCGCCGGGGCCGACTGCATCCAGTTGGAGGACCAGGTCGCGCCCAAGCGCTGCGGCCATTTCTCGGGCAAGGAAGTCATCTCCACCGAGGAGGCGGTCAGCAAGATCAAGGCCGCCGTGGACGCCCGCCGCGACCCGGACTTCCTCATCATGGCCCGCACCGACGCGGCGGCCACGCACGGCTTCGAGGCCGCCGTCGAGCGCGCGCAGAAGTTCGCCGAGGCCGGCGCCGACATCCTCTTCGTCGAGGCCGTCACGAAGGAGGACGAAGTGCGCGCGCTGCCGCAGCGCCTGGCCACGCCGCAGCTGATGAACATGGTCATCGGCGGCAAGACGCCCATCTTCGGCGCCGAGGAACTGGGCCGGCTGGGCTACGGCATCGTGCTGTACGCCAACGCCGCGCTGCAGGGCGCGGTGATGGGCATGCAGAAGGCGCTGACCGCGCTGCGCGACGACAAGCAGGTGCTGGAGAGCAGCGGCCTGGTCGCGCCCTTCGCCGAGCGGCAGCGGCTGGTTGCCAAGCCGCAGTGGGACGAGCTGGAGCGCCGCTACACCTGACTCGGCCATGAGCAGCGCCCGCGCCTGGATCCGCCTGCCCTCCGGCGCGGCGCTGGACCTGATCAACCCCTCGCCCGGCGCGTGGACGGACGACGACCTCGCGCTGCGCCTGGCGCGCACCTACCGCTGGGGCGGCGAGTCGACCTGGGCCTGGCCGCTGTCGGTGGCGCAGCACTCGCTGTTCGTGCTCGCGCTGCGCCGCGAAGGCAGCGCGGCGCCGCTGGCGCCGGGCGAGGCGCTGGCCGAACTGCTGCACGACGCGGAGGAAGGCTTTCTCGGCTTCGACTGCATCTCGCCGCTGAAGCGGGTGCTGGGCGAGCCATTCCAGGCCGTGGCCGGGCGGCTGATGGCGGCCATCGCGCAGCGCTACCGCCTGCCGGCCTGGACGCCCGAGGCCCATGCGGCGCACAAGCACGCGGACAGCGTGGCGGCGGCGTCCGAGGCGGTGCATTGCACCGGCTGGTCGCGCGACGAGGTGCGCGACGTGCTGGGCATCGCCCACCCGGTGCTGGCGCACGACCCGCTGCAGGCCGTCTACGGCGGCACCGCCTGGGAGCCCTGGCCCACCGACGTGGCGGCGCGGCGGTTTCTCGACGAACTGCGCCGGTTGTGCGGCGCGGCGGTCGAAGAGAACCCATCAGGCAGCAGCGGCTTGATGCGCGACCGTCCGTGAACCGGCCGCGAAGGCCGGGTTGGGCGCCGCGATGCAGGGCATCCGGGCCGCCCGCCCTCCTCGCCCGCCCTCACCGATACGGCTGGCCCGGGGCCGGCGCCGCCTGCACCCGCTGGCCGTTGACGTAGGCCGCGCCGTCGATCACCTCGATCAGCATGTCCCCCCATTCGCTGCTCCACACATAGCGCAGCACGCCCTCGGTGGCGAGCTCGAGGTCGGCCTGCGCGTCATCGTCCGGTCTCAGCAGGATCTGGGGCAGCAGCGGGGCGTTCATGGCGGGTATCGGGTGCGGCAGGCCGCACAGAATACGCCGCCCGGCGGGCGGGCGCCGATGCCGGACGCGCTTGGAAACAACCCGGGACCGACCCGGGTCGTTCGGCAAGGTGCTGCCCGGTCGCTCATCTGTCGTTTAGTGGGCACGTAGCCTGTCACCGCATCTCCCTGGCAGCAAGGACGTGGTTCGCTGACCGCTTACGCGGAAGGCGTCCATCGCCGACATCAGCCGCAGGCGCCGCGGCGCGCCGGCGGGCCGGCACGCCTCACGCCCCACTGAAACGGTAGGACACCAGCGACTCCCGGTCGCTGTCCGCCACCAGCGGCTTGCCGGCGGGCGGGAAGGCCCGCTGCACGCAGTGCTCGCGCGGGCAGACGCGGCAGCCCGGCCCGATCAGCGCGGCCTGCGCGGCGCCGCCCAGGGCCAGCCCGTCCGCATAGACCAGCTCGTGCGCCTGCGCGAGGTCGCAGCCCAGGCCGATGGCGAAATGCTTGCGCTGCGCGCGGAAGCCGCCGCCGCCCTGGCGCTCGATGGTGCGGGCGATGCCGAAGAAGCGGCTGCCGTCCGGCATCTCCGCCACCTGCGTCAGGATGCGGCCGGGCTGGGCGAAGGCCTCGTGCACGTTCCACAGCGGGCAGGCGCCGCCATGGCGCGCGAAGTGGAAGGTGCCGGCGCTCTGGCGCTTGGAGATGTTGCCGGCCTGGTCCACCCGCACGAAGTAGAACGGCACGCCACGCGCGCCCTGGCGCTGCAGCGTGGACAGGCGGTGGCACACGGTCTCGAAGCCGACGTGGAAGCGCTGCTGCAGCAGTTCCACGTCGTAGCGGCTCTCGCGCGCGGCGGCCAGGAAGTCGGCATAGGGCAGCAGCACCGCCCCGGCGAAATAGTGCGCCAGGCCCTGGCGGGCCAGCGCGCAGGTGGCGTCGTCGGCGAAGCCGGCCTCGCGGATCTCGCCGGCCAGCACGTCGGCCGCCGTCAGCAGCGCGTATTGCGTGGCCATCTGGAAGGCCTGCTGCGCGTCGCTCAGGTGCGGCGGCAGTTGCAGCCGGCGGCGGCGCGCGTCGTAGTGGCGCAGCAGGCCGCCGTCGCCCGGGTCGGCCAGCGCCTCCACCGCCACGCCGCAGCGCTGCAGCAGCACCTCGCGCAACGCGGCGGCGCGCTGCGCGGGCCGCAGCGCCAGCTCGCGCGCCAGCGCCTCGGCCCGCCGGTCCAGCGTATCGAGGTAGTTGTTGCGGCGGTTGAAGAAGTCCCGCACCTCCTCGTGCGGCAGCGGCGCGGCCCAGGCGCGCGGCTGGCCGGCGCCCTCCTCGCCGTAGAAGCGGTCGATCAGCTGGGCATGCTCGTCCCGCAGCCGCTGGTGGCGCTGGTACAGCGCCACATAGGCCTCGGCCAGCTCGGGCGCCTGCTCCACCAGCCGCGCCAGCTGCGCGGCGGCCGGCGGCTCGGGCGCCAACGTGCGGTCGCTCAACGCGGCGTCCAGGTCGGCCAGCAAGCGCTTGTCCTGGTCCTCGGAGAACTGCGCCACGTCGCCGCCGAACACCTCGGCCAGCTTCAGCAGCACGCCGGCGGTGACCGGGCGCTGGTTGGTCTCGATCTGCGAGACATAGCTCAGCGACAGCCCCAGCCGCGCGGCGAGCTGGCTCTGGTTCCAGCCCCGCTGCTCGCGCAGCCGGCGCAGCCGCGGGCCGACGAAGAGCTTGCGGCCGGGCGCGTCGGATTTCACAACGTTGGCAGGCTTCACTGAATCCTTGCGAAGTGGTTTGCAATGTTTCTCTTTCACACCCGCCACCGCTTGAGCAATGTGAAATGTGTGGATAAATTCTGTGTGAAATTCCATCCCCCGTCGAGGAGACCCCATGAGCGGCGATTCCCTGCCCCGCGTGCCGTTGCTGATCAACGGCGAATTCGTCCAGTCCGCCACCACCGAATGGCGCGACGTCATCAACCCCGCCACGCAGCAGGTGCTGGCCCGCGTGCCGATGGCCACGGCCGACGAGGTGGCCGCGGCGGTCGCGGCGGCGCAGGCCGCGTTCAAGACCTGGCGCAAGGCGCCCATCGGCCAGCGGGCGCGCATCTTCCTGAAATACCAGCAGCTGATCCGCGACAACATCAAGTCGCTGGCCGCCATCCTGACCGCCGAGCAGGGCAAGACGCTGGCCGACGCCGAGGGCGACGTGTTCCGCGGCCTGGAGGTGGTGGAGCACGCGGCCAACATCGGCACGCTGCAGATGGGCGAGCGCGCGCACAACGTCGCGGGCGGGGTGGACACCTACACGCTGCTGCAGCCGCTGGGCGTGTGCGCCGGCATCACGCCGTTCAACTTCCCGGCCATGATCCCGCTGTGGATGTTCCCGATGGCCATCGCCACCGGCAACACCTTCGTGCTGAAGCCCAGCGAGCAGGACCCGATGGTGACGATGCGCCTCGTCGAGCTGGCGCTGGAGGCCGGCGTGCCGGCCGGCGTGCTGAACGTGGTGCATGGCGGCGAGCAGGTCGTCAACGCGCTGTGCGACCACCCGGACATCAAGGCCGTCTCCTTCGTCGGCTCGACGCGCGTCGGCACGCACGTCTACGAGCGCGCCAGCCTCACCGGCAAGCGGGTGCAATGCATGATGGGCGCGAAGAACCACGCCATCGTGCTGCCGGACGCGCACAAGGAGCAGACGCTCAACGCGCTGGCGGGCGCGGCCTTCGGCGCGGCGGGGCAGCGCTGCATGGCGGTGTCGGTGGCGGTGCTGGTGGGCGCGGCGCGCGAGTGGATCCCGGAGATCGTCTCCCGCGCCCGGGGCCTGACCGTTGGTGCCGGCGACGCCGCGGGCACCGACGTCGGCCCGCTGATCTCGTGCGCGGCCCGCGAGCGCGTGGAAAGCCTGATCGAGCGCGGCCTGCAGGACGGCGCCACGCTGGAGCTGGACGGCCGCCGGCCCGCGCTCGGCGGCCCGCTGCAGCAGGGCAACTTCGTCGGCCCGACCATCTTCAGCGGCGTCCGGCCCGGCATGGCCATCTACGAGCAGGAAATCTTCGGCCCGGTGCTGTGCATCGTCGGCGCCGAGACCATGGACGACGCCATCGCCCTCATCAACGCCAACCCGAACGGCAACGGCACGGCCCTCTTCACGCAGTCGGGCGCGGCGGCGCGCAAGTTCGAGGAGGAGATCGACGTGGGCCAGGTCGGCATCAACGTGCCGATCCCGGTGCCGGTGCCGCTGTTCTCGTTCACCGGCTCGCGCGCGTCCAAGCTCGGCGACCTCGGCCCCTACGGCAAGCAGGTGGTGCTGTTCTACACGCAGACCAAGACGGTCACCGCGCGCTGGTTCGATGACGCCTCCACCGGCGGCGTGAATACGACGATCAGCCTGAAATGATGCCCCTCGTCCAAGGCCTACCTTGGCCGGTCCCCCGAGGGGACGGCGATGCTCGCGGCATTGAGCCGCTCGCACATCGCCAGCGCGGGCCGGCTTGGGAGCGGCCCGGCGCTCGGCCCGCCGGAACCCACGGCAGGGAGACTCGCTGACATGGACTTCGAACTGAACGACGAGCAGCGCGCCTACGCCGACGCCGCGCGCGCGTTCGCGCAGGCCGAGCTGGCTCCGTTCGCGGCGCAGTGGGACCGCGAGCAGACCTTCCCGCGCGACGCCCTCCGCGCGGCGGGCGGGCTGGGCTTCTGCGGCCTCTATGCGCCCGAGCGCATCGGTGGCCTGGCGCTGCCGCGGCTGGACGCCACCCTCGTCTTCGAGGAACTGGCCGCCGCCGACCCCTCCACCACCGCCTTCATCACCATCCACAACATGGCGACGTGGATGATCGGCACCTGGGGCGGCGACGCCGTCCGCGAACGCTGGGGGCAGGACCTGGCGCACGGCCGCAAGCTTGCGTCCTACTGCCTGACCGAGCCCGGCGCGGGGTCGGACGCCGGCGCGCTGCAGACGCGCGCCGACTGGGACGGCGCGGCCTGGACGATCAACGGCGGCAAGGCCTTCATCTCCGGCGCCGGCGCGACCGACGTGCTCGTGCTGATGGCGCGCACCGGCGGCGCGGGGCCCTCGGGTATCTCGGCCTTTGCGGTGCCGGCCGACGCGCCGGGCATCAGCTACGGCAAGAAGGAGCACAAGATGGGCTGGAACAGCCAGCCCACGCGCGCCATCGCCTTCGACCAGGTGCGCCTCGGCCCCGAATGCCTGCTGGGCGAGCAAGGCCAGGGCTTCAAGATCGCGATGAAGGGGCTGGACGGCGGGCGCATCAACATCGCCACCTGCTCCGTCGGCGCCGCCCAGGGCGCGCTGGATGCCACGCGCCGCTACCTGCACGAGCGCCGGCAGTTCGGCCAGCCGCTGGCCAGCCTGCAGGCGCTGCAGTTCCGCGTCGCGGACATGGCGACCGAGCTGGTCGCCGCGCGCCAGATGGTGCGCCTGGCCGCCGCCAAGCTCGACGCCGGCCACCCCGAGGCCAGCACCTACTGCGCGATGGCCAAACGCTTCGCCACCGACGCGGGCTTCGCCGTCTGCAACGAGGCGCTGCAACTGCACGGCGGCTACGGCTACCTGAACGAATTCCCGCTGGAGCGGCTGGTGCGCGACACGCGCGTGCACCAAATCCTCGAAGGCAGCAACGAAATCATGCGCGTCATCGTGTCCCGCCGCGTCCTCCGGGACGATGCGGGCGATGCGATCCGCTGAAGGACTCTTTATGAGCAACTACCCCGGCCTAAGGCTCGAAAAGCGCGGCCACACCGCCCTCGTCACGCTGCACAACCCGCCCGCCCACACCTGGACGGCCGACAGCCTGGCCGCGCTGGAGCGGCTCGTGCAGGCGCTGAACGCCGACCGCGACGTCTACGCCCTCGTCATCACCGGCGACGGCGAGAAGTTCTTCAGCGCCGGCGCCGACCTCAAGCTCTTCGCCGACGGCGACAAGGGCCGCGCCGCGACCCTGGCCAAGCGCTTCGGCGATGCGTTCGAGGCGCTGTCCGCGTTCCGCGGCGTCAGCATCGCGGCCCTCAACGGCTATGCGATGGGCGGCGGGCTGGAATGCGCGCTGGCCTGCGACCTGCGCGTGGCCGAGGCCCATGCCGTCATGGCGCTGCCCGAGGCCGCCGTCGGCCTGCTGCCCTGCGCGGGCGGCACGCAATGGCTGACCTGGGCCGTCGGCGAGAGCTGGGCCAAGCGCATGGTGCTGCTCGGCGAGCGCGTGGACGCCGAGACCGCGCTGCGCATCGGTCTCGTCGACGAACTGGCCCCCAAGGGCGAGGGCCTGGCGCGCGCGCTGGCGCTGGCCGGGCAGGTGCAGAAGCAGA
Organism: Roseateles sp.; assembly: GCF_047654785.1. Taxonomy (GTDB): domain Bacteria; phylum Pseudomonadota; class Gammaproteobacteria; order Burkholderiales; family Burkholderiaceae_C; genus Pelomonas. The sequence continues at coordinate 1,160,937 of NZ_JASGKQ010000003.1, read as the reverse complement.
GCCCCAGCAGCGTGGCCGCGTGCAAGCAGCTCATCCAGGGCGCGCGCCACACGCCGCCGCAGCAGCAACTGATCCAGGAGCGCGAGCGCTTCGTCGCGCTGTTCGACACCGAGGACCAGCGCGAAGGCGTGCAGGCCTTCCTCGCCAAGCGCACGCCGGTGTGGCGCCATGGCTGACGCGCCCGTGCTGTTCCGCACGCTGGACACCGTGTCCGGCCACCGCTTCGGCCACGCGACGCTGAACGCGCCGGCCAGCCTGAATGCGCTGACGCTGGACATGGTGGACGCGCTGCACGCGCAGCTGCGCGCCTGGGTCGCGGACGCGCAGGTCGCCGGCATCGTGCTCGACGGCAGCGGCGACAAGGCCTTCTGCGCCGGCGGCGACGTGGTCGGCCTGTACCGCGCGATGCGCGCCGCCGGCCCCGGCCGCGTGCCGCCCGAGGCCGCCGCCTTCTTCGAGCGCGAGTACCGGCTCGACCACGCGATCCACACCTGCCCCAAGCCCGTGCTCTGCTGGGGCCACGGCATCGTCATGGGCGGCGGCATCGGGCTGATGGCCGGCGCGTCGCACCGCGTCGTCACGCCGCGCAGCCGGCTGGCCATGCCCGAGATCACGCTGGGCCTGTACCCGGACGTGGGCGGCAGCTGGTTCCTGCCGCGCCTGCCGGGCCGCACCGGACTGTTCCTCGCGCTGACCGGCGCGCCGCTGAACGCCGCCGACGCGCTGTGGGCCGGCCTGGCCGACCACGCCGCGCGCGCCGAGGACCACGGCACGCTGCTGGCCGCCATCGCCGCCACGCGCTGGGCCGGCGAGCAGGCGGCCGACGCCGAGCGGCTCGGCGCGCTGCTGCAGGCGCTGCCGGCCGCCGAACTCCCGCCGCCCCGGCTCGCGCCGCACCGGGCCACCATCGACGCGCTGATCGGCCCGCACGACAGCCTCGCCACGCTGGCGCCCCGGCTGCGCGGGCTGGCCGGCCACGAGGACGCCTGGCTGGCCCAGGCCGGCGCCGCCTTCGACCAGGGCTCGCCCAGCTCGGCCGCGCTGTCCCTGGCGCTGCAGCGGCAGCTGCGGCAGGCGTCGCTGGCCGAGGTGTTCCGGCTGGAATACCAGACCTCGGTCGGCTGCTGCGTGTTCCCCGACTTCGCCGAGGGCGTGCGCGCGCTGCTGATCGACAAGGACAAGGCGCCGCGCTGGCAGCCCGCGGCCGCCGTGGACGAGCTGCTGCAAGCGCGCTTCGCCGGCCCGCATCCACTCGCCGACCTGCATTGAGGAGACAAGCATGAAGAACACCCGCATCGCCTTCATCGGCCTCGGCCACATGGGCGGCCCGATGGCCGCCAATCTCGCGCGCGGCGGCTTCGCCGTGTCGGCCTTCGACCTCAGCGAGGCCGCGCTGCAGCAGGCCCGCGAGGCCGGCGTCGCGGTCGCGCCCTCCGCCGCCGCCGCCGTGGCGGGTGCCGCCGTCGTCATCTCGATGCTGCCGGCCAGCCGGCACGTCGAGCAGCTCTTCCTGGGCCAGGGCGACGACGGCGGCCTGCTGGCCCGCCTGCCGGCCGGCACGCTCGTCATCGACTGCTCCACCATCGCGCCGGCCTCGGCGCAGAAGGTCGCGCAGGCCGCGCGGGCGCGCGGCGTCGCGATGCTGGACGCGCCCGTGTCCGGCGGCACGGCGGGCGCGGCGGCCGGCACGCTGACCTTCATCGTCGGCGGCGACGCCGACGCGCTGGAGCGCGCCCGGCCCGTGCTCGGCGCGATGGGCAAGAACATCTTCCACATGGGCGGCTCGGGCGCCGGCCAGGTCGCCAAGCTGTGCAACAACATGGCGCTGGGCGTCATCATGGCCGTCACCGGCGAGGCACTGGCGCTGGGCGTCGCGCACGGGCTGGACGCCAGGGCGCTGTCGCAAATGATGGCCGTCAGCACCGGCCGGAGCTGGGCCACCGAGGTCTGCAACCCCTGGCCCGGCGTGCTGGAGAACGCGCCGGCCTCGCGCGGCTACGCCGGCGGCTTCGGCAACGACCTGATGCTCAAGGACCTGGGCCTCGCCGTGGAAGCCGCGATGGGCGTCGGCGCGACCATCCCGCTGGGCGAACTGGCGCGCAACCTCTACGCGCTGAACAAGCAGGCCGGCCGCGGCGGGCTGGATTTCTCCAGCGTCGTGAAGCTGGTGTCCGACAAGGCTTGAAGCACGGAGGCGTCGCCGGGACCGCCACCGGCAGCGCCCAAGAAAAATCCCCGATGGGCGCCTGGCACATCGGGGATTTCGTGTTATTTGGGGTGGCTGATGGGAGTAAATCCAGATTGCATCTAGGCTGTTGATTACAAAGGATTTTTTCAGCAAAAGTGGATGAAAAACAACAGAAAAAGTGCTAGACCTGCACTCATGGCAAGTGCTAGACCAGCATAGCACACACCTCATGCGCCAGAGCTCTACAGCCGCTCCTTGAGTCTTTCTGCAATCTTCTGAACCACCTCAACCACCATCGCTCTGTCTCCTTCTGGCAAGGTCTTGAGCACTTGGGCAATGAGTTCTGCTTGGTCACTGGTGCGGGTGCTGCTGGCTATGAGCAGTTCGTCTATGCCGCAGTCATAGATTTCAGCCAGTTCAGCCAGCCGCTGCACAGTGGGCATGGTCAAGCCTCGCTCCATGCGGGACACCGCCTCAGTGCCAATCTCCAGCCGTTCAGATACCTGCTCTTGTGTCAACCCCCTAGCTTCTCTTCGCTGGGCCAAGGTGCGACCAATGGTCTTGAAAAGCTCCCTGTGCTCGTTGTTCTGCATGCGCCTTCCTGTGTCATCTACACCACCCCAATGGTGGCTAGACACCCGAAAAGGTTGAACATGTTGTAAAGTTGATTTCCAACTTTAAAGGTTGTTTGACACAGCAGCCTGCTAAGCGAACACACCCTCAACCTCCAATGGAGCAAAAATGAAAGAAGTTGTCGGCAGTTTGAATTTACTTGGAAATGCAACGATCAACAGCAAAAATGGCCGCCATACTTACACCACCATTGAGATTGGCGAAAACCTTTTGCAGAACATTATCGTAGAACGATCACTGGATAATTTTCTTGAGCGAGCATTGAACCTCGGTGGAAAAGTAAAGCTCTATTTGCTGGATAAATATCTTGTTGGAGTTGAATTGCCAGACGGAAAACTCTACTACCAGCAATCACGAAATCTGAAAATGTTCTTTATCCTGCTGTTTCCATTTCTCGTAACCTCGTGCAGTGGCCTCATTTTTCTGACAGACGGACAACACGACAATCAGGCAAGAAACTGGAGTTTAGCAATCCTCATTCCCTTTGGCCTCATTCTACTTTGGGGCCTGAAATCGTGGAGAAGATTATTCAAGGCAGCACAAACACTCAAAGCCAAAGGTGGAATCGGAATATCAGTAGGACTTACGCAAACGTTTAAATAAATAGACCCTGCATGGTATTTGTTGGATAATGTGCCGCATCGACCTCAGCATGCAAATTGTCCATCAAAAGAATCGACTACTGCCAGTTCATCCTGACCAGCCAGACCAATTTCACCATGACGAACTTTGCGGATCACGGCCAGGGATTCAGCCACGATGCGGTGAAGCGGTACCTGCAAGGCGACAAGCTGTCGGCCAGCTTGGTTTGGGAGCATGCGCAGCGTGAAATCGTTCCATCCCCCCGGGGATGCATCGTGTTTGACGACACCATCCTCGACAAGGGCCATTCGCACCAGATCGAGTTGGTTCGCCGGCAGTACAGCGGCAATGCCCACGGCATCATCAAAGGGATCGGCCTGGTGAACTGCCTCTACGTCAACCCCGACACCGGCGAGTATTGGCCCATCGACTATCGATTGTTTGCGCCCGAGCAGGACGGCAAGACCAAGCTGGAGCACGTGCGCGACATGTTGGTCAGCGCTGCGGGCAACAAAGCACTGCCCTTCACCCGGGTGCTGTTCGACACCTGGTACGCCACGATGGAGCTGATGCTGCTGGTGGACAGCCTGGGCAGACGCTTTTACTGCCCGATCAAGGCCAACCGGCTGGTCGATGACAGCGCCGGCCAAACGCCGTACCGGGCAGTGAGCGGCTTGTGCTGGACGGCACAAGAGGCTGAGCGCGGCAAGCTGATCAAGATCAAGGGATTCCCCAGGGACTACAAGGTGAAGCTCTTCCGGGTGACGGTGTCTTCCCACCGCACGGATTGGGTCGTGACGAACGATCTGGCTCAAGATTCGACGCAGGGCACGCAAAAGGCGTGTGCGCTGCGCTGGAAGATCGAGCAGTTTCATCGAGAACTCAAGCAGCTGACGGGCGTTGAGAAGTGTCAGTGCCGCAAGGCGCGAATGCAGAGAAACCACATCGCCTGCGCGATCTTGGTTTGGCTGCGGCTGCGGGCGGTGGCCAAGGAAAAACTCTCTTCGATGTATCAGATCAAGACCAGTTGGCTGTCCGAGCGAATGCGCCAGGAGCTGCGAAGTCCTTCGGTTTTGATGCGTTTTGCGTAAGTCCTAATCAGCATAAAATAAAAAGCCAGTCATTTGACTGGCTTTTTATTTGCAATCGCACTCTTGACATTTTCTCAAATTCAATTAAATTGTACGATAACCGTGTGGAAGCGGCAATTAAATCATAATTGAAAATCACAGATTGTCAAGACAGAATCAAGACTAAATTGCCCAACCGGACGGTTAGGGCAATTTTTTTATGCGTCGATTAAGTTCCACGATTCAGAAAGTTGCTAACGTGAATGGCTAACATGAAGGCAGATAAGCATAGTGGGGTGACGCCCGCAACTGCCCCCTTAGCAGGTAGCAACACCACTAATGCGAACTTCATTATGGTGTAAGTAGGTAAGAATGGTATTTGGAGCACAGCCATACGGATAGGCGAAATTGAGGAACCCGGCTCCAAGCAGTAATCAGGACTGTGAATCCTCAAAGTGAGACAACTTGATTGAAGTCCACCGAAGCATGTAGTCATGTGGGAAAAGCCCCGACACGGATTTTAAGATTCGTGATTGGGATAGGCTTTTCTTCGCTTAGTAGTGAGGAGCCAGAGGCGACGAACTACTATGCGAAGAAAAGATTAATTAATAGTACATAAAAATAATTAATTAATTAATAGTACACAGCAAAATAGAATAACACCACCCAAGCAAAGAATAATCTCGTAGAGGTTCTATGAAATAGAACAAAATTGGCAGCGGAAAAAATTTCACCCATTCTTTGGCAAATTATCAGGAGATTTGCCAAAGCTCTTTTCATACCAAGCAAGTACAGCACCCAAGGATTCTGATTTTGTCGCCCTGCTTTTCAACCTCTTTTTCTAGCTCTGCATTCTTGGACTTCTCTATGGTGATTTGATTGCCAACAGCAGCAACGCGGCGATCAGCTTCTTCCTTAGCCTTCTTTTCAGCTTCTAGCCTCTTTTTCCTCTCATTCTCAGCAAGAGCATTGGCTTTTTCAGTTTCTGCTTTGGCTCTGGCAGTGGGTTCATGCCACCCACCTATAACACCAGCCACCAAAGAGGCAGCCTTGTTGCCGATACTATTAGCCTTCTTTTGTGAATTTTCAATAATGGCTTTGGCTTTTTCCTCAGCTTGAGCTTTTCCTTTGTTATAGCCTTTGTTCGCATGAACCTGGGCTACCTTCTTTGCATCTGCAAAGTAAGCAGCCTGGGCTTTCTCTGCTTTCCACTGGGCACGGGTCAAACGGCGGCGCCCTGGCCCGATTCGGGTTAAGCCATGCCTCATAGCTACCCTCTTGCTGAACTCGTCTTGTAGACCCCTCATAGCCTCTATATAGGCAAGATTCTGTTCACCCTTCTTCTTGCCCTCGGTCTTAGCCAGCTTGCTGGCTCTGTAGCCTTCATGAACATCATCAAACCTTTCTCCAATGCGGGGCACCACAGAGAAATGCAAATGAGGGTGAGCTTCGTCGTCGTGGACGACCACGGATTTAAGACGGTCCCCGTATTTCTGCTTCAACCATGCCAAGGTGCTCTCTGCAAATTCAGGAAAGCTATCTTCCATTTCACGAGGTAAAGAGGCTACCCCAATCAAAACACACAGCCCGTCCTTTCTTAATTTGTGCCCTCTGGCATCTGTCGTTTGTTCTGCCCATTCTTCAATCATGGGCAAAACTTCCATAGGTGGCACCCCATATAAAAGCCCCGGTTTACCTGGTTCTTTAATATGCGGACAAGCCCCTTGCTCTCTCCATTGCTCCGCAAGAATTTCGCGGGCATCTCTTATTTTTGTTATTGTAGTAACCTTGTCACCATTCTTTTTGGTGACGGTTGTTTTTCGTTCTGAGCCCTCGCGGGCATAAGAATCTATGTGGATAAATTGATAGCTTCCTTCCATTTTTGCCTCTCTCATTATTCTTGTTGGCTTTCATCTTTTTTACCAAATTGAGGCTTAATGTCAACGCCATAGTGACCGACTATGTATCTTGCAGATACGCGGTCCTACCGGAGGTCCTGGCTGGGGCCTAAAACCAAATACAAAAACCAGCCGCTTGACTTGTTGATTTTATTTTTAGTCTGCCATCGCTTGACTTCGCTTCGCTTTTTGTCTGCTCTGGATTTGCCAAATCAATTTGCATAAATTGATTTATGGCTGCAAATTACAGCGAGCAACGTAACCGCATTTTTTAGTGACGAGGGCACAAATCAATGCAGCCTACCGCCCTAATCTTTGGATTTTTTTAGCTTGACCTAACCAGTCAGGTTTTTATTGTTTCCTACTTCATTTGGCTTCGCCAAATAAAGCAGGCATAAAAAGCACCCCACTATGGAGGTGCCGCAGGCAAAAAAGAACCGCTTCGTCGTGTCCTTACGGGATATTCAAGAAGACAGGTTAAGCCTTTTTTGCAATTCCTTTTTACGGGCTTTGATTGCTTTGGCATTGACCAACCCTGCAAGCACATTCTCATTCTTGAACTCAAATTGGAATCTGGAGAAGTCAATATTCCATTCCAAACCTTCCAGCAACGATTTAAGGTTTTGCAGCGAATATTCGCTGCCATAGACAGTTTGAGTGACATCCTGATTTTGAGTGTGACCAAGAACCCGCTTCCTCAATGGAAGGTCAATCAGTTTATCAGCCATCGCCGCACCTACATTCTTTCGCAGGCTATGAAAAACCTTTTGTGGCTCATCCACAGCAATCAACTTTTGCTTGTATTGAGTCCAGTTGTAGCAGATATTCTTAGAATATCCATTAGAGGCAGTCTTGGTCAAATATGGGAAAAGAAGAGAATTTTCACCATATTTTTCCTTGACCATGTGGTAATAATCTAAGAAATTCGTTTGAAGCAACTGGCTTGTAAGAGGCATTAAGCGAATTGAAGCCTGATTCTTGACTTCTTTATCATCGCCATTGTCATTGACATCAAGAACCCAAATGCCATCTTTTTGATAAATGTCACTGATATAAAGCTGTGCAATCTCATCCTCGCGCATTCCAAGGGCAAGAGCCACCAATGGAGCAAAGAACAAATCGGGCTTCTTGAACCTCTTACAATAGGCTTCAAAATTTTCAACGAACAACCGCTGAATTTCATCCTTGGTGTAAGGAATATATGAGTCAGTGTGTTTATCTCGTTCCGACTTCTTGACAAGGTGCATGTTGGAAAATGGATTCTCAAACCCATACTTGCCAACACTGATAGCAAAGTCAAAAAAACCTTTCAGAGTCTTGGTGTAGTTATCAATGGTCAGAGGACTATCTTGCAACCGAGTGACTTCATCCCTGTAATCACTGGCATGGGCTTTTCTGATTTCGTCAATGAACACCACCCCTTTTGCACGGTAGAAGTCAATGAACTTCTGAATGCGAGGGAAGTAGCCATCCTGTGTGGACTGTGAGAAGGTTTTGACCTTTGCCAGCTTGTAAGACTCAAAAATATCAATTAAACGAGCCCTAGAAGCCCAAGCAGGCACCGAAGGTAGGGGAGTAGCTTCCCTGACTTGATCAACGGATTTAGAGGCGTTTTGAACCACTGGTGAGCCCATTAATGACTCATAGGCTTCCTTCTCAATGACCTTTTCCAAGTCATATTCCAACTTCACACCGTTGGGCAGAGTGACAACAAGCTCTCTATTGTTTAGGACTTACGCAAAACGCATCAAAACCGAAGGACTTCGCAGCTCCTGGCGCATTCGCTCGGACAGCCAACTGGTCTTGATCTGATACATCGAAGAGAGTTTTTCCTTGGCCACCGCCCGCAGCCGCAGCCAAACCAAGATCGCGCAGGCGATGTGGTTTCTCTGCATTCGCGCCTTGCGGCACTGACACTTCTCAACGCCCGTCAGCTGCTTGAGTTCTCGATGAAACTGCTCGATCTTCCAGCGCAGCGCACACGCCTTTTGCGTGCCCTGCGTCGAATCTTGAGCCAGATCGTTCGTCACGACCCAATCCGTGCGGTGGGAAGACACCGTCACCCGGAAGAGCTTCACCTTGTAGTCCCTGGGGAATCCCTTGATCTTGATCAGCTTGCCGCGCTCAGCCTCTTGTGCCGTCCAGCACAAGCCGCTCACTGCCCGGTACGGCGTTTGGCCGGCGCTGTCATCGACCAGCCGGTTGGCCTTGATCGGGCAGTAAAAGCGTCTGCCCAGGCTGTCCACCAGCAGCATCAGCTCCATCGTGGCGTACCAGGTGTCGAACAGCACCCGGGTGAAGGGCAGTGCTTTGTTGCCCGCAGCGCTGACCAACATGTCGCGCACGTGCTCCAGCTTGGTCTTGCCGTCCTGCTCGGGCGCAAACAATCGATAGTCGATGGGCCAATACTCGCCGGTGTCGGGGTTGACGTAGAGGCAGTTCACCAGGCCGATCCCTTTGATGATGCCGTGGGCATTGCCGCTGTACTGCCGGCGAACCAACTCGATCTGGTGCGAATGGCCCTTGTCGAGGATGGTGTCGTCAAACACGATGCATCCCCGGGGGGATGGAACGATTTCACGCTGCGCATGCTCCCAAACCAAGCTGGCCGACAGCTTGTCGCCTTGCAGGTACCGCTTCACCGCATCGTGGCTGAATCCCTGGCCGTGATCCGCAAAGTTCGTCATGGTGAAATTGGTCTGGCTGGTCAGGATGAACTGGCAGTAGTCGATTCTTTTGATGGACAATTTGCATGCTGAGGTCGATGCGGCACATTATCCAACAAATACCATGCAGGGTCTATTTATTTAAACGTTTGCGTAAGTCCTATTGTTATCATAAATCCCATAGTTTTTCTTCATATCTAGCACCCATCGTTCAAAAGCCAAGCTGGCTTCCATTGAACGAATGTAAGCCTGACGGCGATCCTTTGTCTTGAGACTCTGGACCACCTTCTGGCGGGTGACATGAGGGTGAAGAACCTTGGGGACAAGAAGACGGAGGTAGAAGGTTCCGTGCTTGTCTTGGTAGGTGTTCCGCATGGAGTTCCGTGGGGTGGAACCTACATGCAACCTTGGAAGTGCTAGACCAAGTGCAAGACTTGGTGCTAGACCGATCAACTTGCCGCTGATCTAAGTCGTTGATTTTCAACGACTTTTAGAACTTGGGGTGGCTGATGGGGCTCGAACCAGAAATGGGGGGTATTAGGGGGTCTTCCGGGGTACTTATCAACCGCCCGCCCCAAGTAAATGCCCCTCCGCTACCCTTGGCTGCCCCGGTGGTGTCCCCAGGATTGACCCTGGAGGCGCATGAGGAGCGAGCTGCAGTCATCTCGACAGCACGTCCAACATTGTTACCTATGAACGAGATCTCACTGAGGTCCAAAATGCCTAAGGCATCTGCACATCATTCAGCCCCGGCTTCCGCTGCGAAGTGGCCGGTCTGCCAGCGAGTGAGACGGATGCGGTCTTAGCAATCTTGGCCTCAAGGTCAGCCACCTGGTCGCGCAAGCGCTGAGCCTCACTTTTGGCATCAGCACTTTGGCGATTGCCTTCCCGAACGGCGGCTATGAGTTCTGACTGCCACTGATCGCCAGCAAGGTTGTTGTCCTTGTCCTGGTAGTAGGCTAAGCCCGAAACGATGAGTGCAAACAGGGCCAAGACCGCAGACACGCCCACCGACCAGACCGCGATGCTGATTTGTTTGTGCGTCGAATGATCGGCTTTTTTGTCGCGCTCGTCCAACTGCTCAAGAAGGAACGTCGCCGCCTCCGCAAGATCCTTGAGCGTCTTGGCTGACTCTGCGGTCATTTTCCCAGTCAGTCTGACCATCTCAAGCTCTTCAGCTCGCTCACGGGCTTGACGAGCGAACTGTTCGTTCATCGCATGGAAGTGATCCATGTTCGGCGCACGAATCTCAACCGGCGGTGCACTCTTCGTGAACTGATCGTATGCGGACAAGGTTGAGCCCAAGGCCGAGGAGCTTTTTCGAACCTGATCGAAGACGCTGCTGGTCGATTCCAGCATCTTCTCGCGCATCCTCCGCAGCTGTAGGGACTGCACCTGGACTTCATGTTTGAGTAGTCGGTCCAGGAAGGCTACAGCTGACTCAGAGGTTTCGCGTTCGGGCTTTCCGAGGGAATCGTCCCCGTCGGACAAACCTCGAAGAAGCGTCTTGACGTAGACCTCTGAAACCTGCTCCCAGTCTGGGGGGGTGAGCTGATCAACATCCGCTGTTGCCAGCGGTGGCCGTTCGTCCTTAAAGCCTCTGGCCTCGACCCGGCTCGCTATGTGGGGTAGGAACGCCCGGATGCGGTCAGTAGGCTCTTCATCGGGAAGCGCTGCCAAGGCGCTCAGGTCTGAAGTGCGCAGCCCGTACAGATACAACGTACCGACGGATGTCGATACGGCTGTGGCAGGCCTGAACAGCTGATCAAGGTTAAGCACCTTCTTCTTTGCAGCGGACTGCTCGCCATTGGATGAATTGCTGTCCTTCGCCATCATTCTCCTGACTCGAACTCGGCGTTCTTGAACTTCAGCACGTTGCAGTTCTCCTTTACCGCCCGCTGCAACCCCTCATCGAAGCCAGTGGATGCTTCGGCTTGAATCTCAATGGCAATCTTCACCTTCACCCCGGGGCGAGTCGTGAACTGCTGAACGACCTCATCGACCAGATCCGCGAACTGTTTTTTCGCCAGGAATGGGTCGAGCTCGATGCTCCCGTAGAACTGCTTCTTTACGGCCTGCCCCGCGGCCGGTGATCCGGGACGGTATTCACCTTTGGCCGAATCCTCAACACGAGGCGCGCCGCCATCCACCGGAACACTAGTCGTCGATGCGCCACCGCCGGCCTCGGTAGCCTTCGCACGCGAAGCCTCCTCTGTAGCGCGCAGTGCCTCCATATAGGCGGCTGCCGCAAACGGCTCGATCAGCTGCAGAGACGAGTCCATGATCAGCGAAGTGCGCTTGCCATAGCTGAACCCGACGTAGCGACCATCGTCTTTGCCCTGCGCGAAGCCGAAGAAGTCGCGGCTGTCCGCCCCCGCAGCCATCGTCATCTGAAAGACCGTGTCATCTTTCAATCGCGGCAGGTACAGCTGTTGGCAGCTTTGCTGCCAGACGTTGAGTGCGCTGGTTTCCTTGGCGTCGTCCTTCCAGAACCAATCCTTCAGAACCTTGGCCAAGTGAATCGGTGCCCACTCGTTGATGAGCAGTTCATTCTCCTTGAGCACGCGTTCGACTTCCTGCGCCCAGTTTTGCGCGCCCGGGTTGACCTGGAAGTGTTCCCACCGCAAGTCAGACAAGCCTTTGCCGGGCCGCGCCTCCTGCATGGGTGCCACGATCCATTTGTATGTCTCGCGGATCATGCGGCGCACCGTGTCCTCGGCTGTTTCAAGGCTGCCTGCTGCCTGCTTGGCCATCAAGTTGTCGAGAACGATGCGGTTCTCCTTGTAATCGGCAACGATGCTGCGCCACGCCAAGTAGGAGCGCACATGATCTTTCAGCCGACTGACGCTGTCGTAGTCGGCCGCCAGGAAGATCAATCGGTTCTGCTTGAAACGGGGCTGGTCACCGCGCTTCTTCAGGATCTCCGTCGCACGATCGATGGCAAGGCTTTGCCCGCTTTTGCTGAAAGCAGCATCGGGCGGAAGGACCACCAAGCGCAACGCCCAGTCATCGGGTACGTCGCCGCTGTCGGTAAAGACATGGACACCACCGAACACACCGCTTGCAAAGCCGCGCTGCACGCGCTCACGGACTGTGGGGAACACGTCTTCCTTGTCCTGGAAGCGGCGCTTGCGCTCTTCCATCTCTCGACGCAGGTTCGGCCTCGTATCAAGCCAGAAGTGATTGTTGGCATGATTTAGATAGTGCAGCCGGTCGGCAAGACGGCGCAGCGCATCCTTAAACAGACCGATCTGCTGCCCCGGCTGAACGACGCCAAGCATGACGCGGTCCAGCTCAAGTCCACGAACCAGCTGGTTCGTCGTGCTGGGTGCACTGCCCAGAAACACCGCCCGCGCTGAGCGACGGCATGCCTGCACACTACCGAAACGGGTGTCTTTGTTCTCGATCTCGGTCGTTTCAGCGCGCTCGCCATCAACGTCTCTCTCGATGACCGGATCCCAGCCTTGAGGCAGGTGATAGATCACCTCGTTACGCACGTCCGCGTCGTACAGCGGGAGGCTGCCCGGCATGATCAACGGGTCGTTGTTTCCATCCTTCCACAAACGATGGATCACCTTGGCCATCAGTTTCAGCACGCCCCGAGTGCGCTGGAAACCGTCCAGCGTGGACCAATCCTCATAGAGCCGATCAAACACCTCGGGGTGTATGGGGTAGGCGTGTACGAGTCGATCAAAGTAGCGACTCTCCTGCGTTTCCTGCGGAAAGTCGTCTCTGTTGCCAGTGTAGAAATCAGCGAATGCGCGGCACACCGATTCCATCGCCAGCCTGTCGTTGATTGAGATGAACAGACGCCGCCGAACGATCTCGAAAGCTTCCTCGGTGGCCACCGGCTTCCAAAGTGCCTGCACGCGGCCGAAGTAGTGAGCAAGAGCCTCAAGCGCCTTCACGCCGCGCTGGCCGGCCGCTTCCTTGTCCGACTCGGGCAGCGATGCCAGCAGCACTGCTGTAGGCACAGCCTTCAGAGCCTCGGTCAATGCCTGCACGAACGACATGTTGGAGTCGAAAGTGCCGCCACTGAGAGCCTTACCTTCCTCGAACTGCCGCACGTAAGCCACCAATTCGTCGACCAGAATCACGCATGGTGCGCAACGCGCCAGAAGCGTTTCCAGCACAGCCTTGCCGGGAGAGGTGCCGGACGCGTCGGCCTCAGCCACCAGTGCGTAGCCTTCAGCGCCGCCAAGCTGCCAAGCCAGGTCGCCCCAAAGCGTGCGGATCGCCTGTCCCTCGCGCAGCAATGGCTGGTTGGGCGACGACTTGATGCCATCTAATACCGCAACGCGCGCACGCGGCAGCTCCACGATTTGTGCTGCGCCAAGGATCTCGCCCAAGCCCTGAAGATCGCTGGCAGGCACCTCGCCTTTGGCGAGGTGGTACACCGCCAGCATCGTATGGGTCTTGCCGCCGCCGAACGCGGTCTGCAACTGAATCACGGGGTCGCCGCCCTTACCAGCAAGGCGCCGAACCACCGAATCCAGCAGCAGACGCATGCCCTCCGTGATGAAGGTGCGCTGGAAGAACAGTGCTGGATTCTGATATTCGGCTGTAGCTGTACCGGCGTGCACGCGCGACAGATCAGCCGCGAACTCGGCCTGCTGGAACGTGCCCTTGAGCACGTCCTCGTGAGGAACGGCGACTTCGCGCCAAGGTTTCAAACTCATGCTTCTTGCTCCGTAGCAGCGGCGAAGATCGTCAGCTTCAGCTCGCTGTCATCACTAAGTTGGTACTCCGGGCGTTTGCCCGAAAGGCGTTCACTGGTTTCCAGGACGATGGACACACCCTCGCCGCGCTTATCCATAATGTGCTGTCGGTGAGCCGCCAGTGTGTCGTCGACGATCGGGCAGCGCGCCAGCAGGCTGGTCAGTGCCTCGTTGCGGGCCGCCTGCCTAAAGGGCAGGCTTTCGGGCGTCATCGTGTTGGGCAACATGCCAGGTGAGTACAACTCCAGCCGGTCATCGAACAAGCGCAAGCGCACCTTCGCGCCGGCCATCGAGTAGTCCCGGTGAGCCACCGCGTTGGTCACCGCCTCGAACACCGCCAACATATCGAATTGGGGAAGATCCTCACGCCCACCTTGCGCAAGCTTGCGCGCAGCCATCTGCATGTTCTTGCGCACGAACGCGCAGGCGTCGAGGATCTGCTGATCCAGAGGTCCCACGATGTCCTGAGCATCACGTTGATATGCCCCCTCACCGGTGGGCACGACATCCTTGCCTTGATAGGCCACAGCCTGGATGAACGCGCCCGGCAGGAAGTGCTGGGCGACCGAACTACCTAGCAGGAGGCCTGCGACGGTGGGGCGCCACTCGCCTTGCTCATCACGGGCAGCCATCGCCAGCTTGCTCATCAGCACCTCGGGCGCATCACTGCTGCGCTGAGGTGCAAACCGCCTCCACAGCGCTTCGTTCAAGTCGCCCAACGTGGCCCGAGGCACTGGCGTTTCATCGAAACGAATCAAGCGGGACTGGCTGCGCTGCTGGAACAGCCTCGCCAGCTGATCCGGCGCAATAGGGCGTTTGGATGAGCCGACTCGATGTAGGTAACCACCAGGGCTTTGATGCACAAAGAGGCTGCGCTCAATCGCCAGCCGAATGACTGGCTGCTCAACACCGCCGCCATCAGGCAATGTCATGCGTTCGATGATGGGCGCCAGTGGTGGCTTAATGGACTGCTCACACGCCTGGCGGACCAGTTGTTCCACATCGTCGAGCTTGTCTACCGGAATGCCCAGCACCTCACGGCTCGTGTCTTCTACGCCGAGCAGCAGCACGCCGCCCGAACTGTTGGCGAACGCTGCCAGTTCATCAGCCAATCCGTCCTGCGACGGCCCCCTGACCTTCCCCCCCGCGAACTTCACCTCTTTGAGTTCGAGGAACGTGTCCTCACCGAGCCTGATTTTTTCCAGCAATTCACTGCGTGTTGCAAACATGTCAAACCTCCCGGCCAAGCCGCTTCCAGCGGCGTTCGAAGGCATCGCGACCTCCCTCCATCACACGACAGACCTCATCGCGCACCGCCTTGTCCTGAAGAGCACCGCTTTGCTGCACAAAACATTGCCCTCGGCCGAACTCCATCACGTGCACCAGCTCGGCGTCCCCGTTCACCACCACATTCGGGTTGTGCGTCACAACGATCAGTTGACGTCGCAGCTTGTTTTCCCTGATCTGTTGAACGATCAGCTCGTAGATCAGATGGTTGTCCAAGTCGTCCTCGGGCTGGTCCAACACGATGGGCTTTTCACCGAAGGCCAACAGGAAGGCCAACAACGCAGCCGAGCGCTGCCCTTGTGACCCTTGGCTGATGGCGGTCCACCGGCCATCGCGCTGGTACTCGATTCGCAAGTCGTCCTCGGGGGACCAGGTCGAAATGCGATCAGCAAACTCCGGCTTTTCATGCTGCCGCTGCAGATAGTTGCGTAGGCGACCGCCTAGGTCGGCATCGGTCGTCAGCAAGCGCTGGCGGACCTTTTCGACCACCTGAGCCCTCGCAGCGTCGTCGGCATGCGCCAGATCGAAGGCCATTCCACCCGATGCATCGTCGTTCAGGATGTCGTCGGCAAACCGGTCATCGGTGACGTCGATCAGCTCTCGCAGCTCGCGTTCGAGTTGCTTTGCTTCGAAGCCGAAAGGCACGACTGATATCCGTACATAGGGGTTCCGGTCCAGAGCCTGCTGGACAAAGGCTCCCCGGGCCCCCGTCACGGCACGCCGCTTCTCATCGAACAATGCGCGTTGCGCATCGATCTGCGTCACCAAGACCTGACGGTCGCCCTGCATCTGCTGCAGCGTCTTGCGCTGTGCCTCTAATTGCTGGCGCTCCTGAGTCAAGCGGGCAAAGGCCTGCGGGTCGCTGACGCCTTGCTCTACAAGTTGCTGTTGCAGTGCTGAGTGCGCTTGCTGAGCCGCCTGCGCACGCCCTCGCCACTGCACATACCGTTCATCAGCCTGTGCGGACTCGACCACCGCGGCCAGCTTGCGCGCGCGCTCCAACAAATCAATGCGAACCTGTTCAAGCTGCGCATCAAGTCCCTGGCGCCAGGAAAGCAGATCTGCATCCTGCTCGGTGAAGTGCTGGCTCGACCAGTCATCCAACACCAGTTGCTCTGGCAAGTCTGCAATGCGTCTGGTGGCTGCGTTCAGCTGCTCGAGAACGCCCTTCACTTCGCGAGCTTGATGCTGAGCCTGGGCGTAGGCGCGAAGAACGGCAGCATGATCAGCCTGTGAAAGAGCAGCCAATTTCCGCCCCGACTCCTCCAACCTCCGATCCACTTCGGCCAGTCCAGCCAGCTTGCCGTCCATCTCACGCAAGCGCGCACGCTGCGTGAAGTAGGTGCGCTTGGCTTCCTCGACCGCCTGCCTTATCGGCTCGATCTGGGCTGCCTCGTCGATGATGCCCAGCAAGGTTTGCCGCCCACCGCCAGCAAGAGCCGCAATCTGCCCCTGAGAGAAGATGCGCAGTGGGAACCGTGCTGCATTGACGCTCTGGCTGGCAGCGGGCTCCCAGAGACCATTACGCCACTCCTCCACTACGGTGCCTTGACCATCGGCGCGCCACAGCAGCCGCAGGCGATCCGCGTCGTGCTGCCATTCCACGCGAATCACCGTGTTGGCGCGAACTGCCCCCTTGTCATCGCGGCCATTAGCTACCTTCCGGAACGCCTCAAACTGTGTGCGCGGCTCGCTGCCTGCCGGCAATGCGGCCAGTTCCTGATCTCGACGTGCGGCCAGACGCAACGCGTGAACCACGGTGGATTTGCCCGTACCACGACCACCCACGACGGCATTGAAGAACGGAGAGCATGCCAAACGGACTGGAGCCCCATTGCCCATGAAGCGCGCGTGCTCGATTTCAATAGACGTGACCAGGTGCGCGGGCACGCGAAACGGATCGAAAGCGCCCTCGTCACTGCGGCGGATGGATACGCCATTGCCGTCGAGAAGTGCCAGTCGCAGGCCTTCGAGCCTGGGGCTTCCCATCTTGACCCAGGTGTAGCGGCTGCCAGGGGCACCGGGGCCCTGGAAGGTGTGGCAGTCACTGCCAAGGACTCGGGCCAGCTTTTCAACCTGAGCCTGCACGCAAGTCGGCGGGTTCCGGGTCATATCTTCCCACTCGACCGCGAGGAGCTGCGCACTGTCAAAGATGCCTCGCAGCGTGTTCGCGTCCAGACGGCTTGCATTGCTGTCGTTGCGTCGAGCCAAGAGACCCTTGCCACCGTCATCGGGCCGGTCCGCATGTGCGGGTATTGGAATGCCGCCCGCTGCCAAGACGGCCTGGAAGACATCCTCGGGCCCTTCTCTCGTCACGCCGTCGCTATCTCCATCCGTGCCTTGGTAGCGAACAGCCGCCAACAGGTCGGTGATTGTGCGCGTTGTCTGGGTCGGATCGAAAATCGCCAGCAGATGGAATCCGCCACTGACTGAGATCTCGACGCCGGGGAACAATGTCAACTCACGAAAGCCGGCCGGCGCTTGCCCGCCGTCAGCCAGTGCCTTCATCTCCGCATATGCCGCTTTCAACGGATCGATCCAGGCACCGCTGTTGTGGTCGGTCACGGCCACGCAGTCGATACCCGCCGCCATGTACTTCAGTAGCCAATCCTGCGGCGTCAACGTCAATCCGTTGCGATGCCATGGCGTGTCTGTGGAAGCCGGCGTATGTGTGTGGAAGTCGAACTTCCACCAGCGCGAACCGGGGTAGGGCCAAGCAGTTTCCGGCATAGCATGTCCTCCTTTAGATGTCCAACTGCGACTGCGCACCGATGACGCCAGCCTCTGTGGCAGCTTGCTCAATGCTGGCCCAGGCAGTCACGATTTCGTTGTACGCGCGAGCGTCGTCGGTCCAACTCTTGCGTTCACACAGCGTGTAAAGGCGATAGGCCAATGCTCGGATGGAATCGGCATGACTAGGCATCCGAGCCAAAAGAGCCCCAGCCGCCGCTTCTCCCTCCTGATTCAGTGAGCGGATCAGGTGGTGTAGAGCCTCCCAAATAGACAGTCGGCGGTCTGACTCTGGAGACCATCCGCGAGGCAATTCCGCAAAGCGCAGCAGACGCAAATCGCCCTTCCCGGACTGGGCTACGCCTGAGGCTTGCAGACCCGCGACGCTGGTCCCTTTCGCACGCGCGAGCACATCGGCCTCGCCGAACTTGCCAGTAGCCCAGCCGTGCTGCTCGAACCAGTGCAAAGAAAACTGCGTGTCATGATCAAAGTCGTCTTCAGCAAAGAATCGGTTGATCAGTTGCAGCGCCGCCTTTACCCGCATCGATGTACCGTCTGCCTCGAGTACGCCTGCGTACTGGCTAAAGATCGCCATGCCAGGGCCAATGATCGCTTGTGATAAGTCGACCGGCTTGACAGGTGAGCTCACGCCGCCGCGAGTCATCTCATCAAGAGCTTCTGGCAATGTCGCATTTAGCTGACGAATAAAATCTCTTCGTCCAACTACGGGCGCATTCGCCAGCCGCCTTCGACAGACCAAAATGATGCTGGAGCTGAGCGCGTTCGCGTTATTTCCGACTTGCCGGTTGTCCCCCTCAGTTCTCATTGGCCAAGTGCCGGTGACCGTGAACCCCGCATCGACAACAGCTTGCAAGAACGTTTCCCAACCCGTGTTAGAGGTTCCCGCAACGTCCTCCGTTTCGGATTGCCTAAAGGCGTAATAGATCGTCGTTGGGAAAGCTGGGTGGGTTCGAAGAAGGAGAGATCTAAAAGCAGAGGTCATTCCTTCCATGAAGAAAGCTTCGGCCATTTCTGCACTACCGTGTCGGTATGGCGTAGCAACAAGCTCTTCAGCTTTGGGCACCGTCATAGTAGCGAACAGCCCCGGAAATACTGATCGCAAGCAGCGACGCAACCAGACGTACAGAAAGTCAGACAGGTCGGCGTAGCTAATGTTGTTGTAATACGGCGGATCGGTGCTGATGACCGCGTTGCTCAGCGGCAGGGGAAACGCAGAGGACGTCGCACTTTCTTGAAAAGCATGTCCAGATGGAGAAGACAACAATGCCGTCTCAACCACTTTTGCAACGACTTGGCAGCAATCAAGGAATCCTGAACTTGAACTTGCAAATGGCGAGCCCTCGGCGAAATCCCAGGACATCTGAAGGGCCTGCTTCGGCATCCCCGATCTCATGGCATTGTCTTTGGGGCGCCAGGTAGCTAGTGAGCACCCATAGTCGGCAAGTCTGCTCACCGCGCATGCCAAATACACACCGATAGCCTCTGCATATGCAGCGGCACCCGTGCCTCCAGCCTCTAGAGAAACTCCGTCGTCTTTGCCCGACGCTATAGCGTCCTCTCGACACTTCACAATGGCAGCGCCGACGAGATCAGAAAGTGTCCCAAGAGCAACCAGCTGACGGGATGTAAAAAGATCGCCGTACTTTCTCAATCCGTAGAGTTGTGTCCGGATATCGCGAGGGTTGTGATTAATTTCAACATCCGGCCGCCATTCAGGAGTAGCTGCGAGGGCTGCCGACTCATGCTCTGGTGTTGGACTCAAGTAGATGCGACCACGCATACCCTCAACGACTATTGCCATTAGGCGTTGCCCCAGCGTACCCGCTTGGCCCTGGGTTCGAATGTATGTGACGGGTATCGGGGCATCACTCAAAATGCACCGAAAGTGTCCGCCACGGCCCTCCTTGGTCCCTTTCGATGCTTGGCCATCCGGTTTTCCAATACGAACTTCAAATCTATACGTATCGCCCCTAATGATCGGCACAACGTAGCTCTCCTTTCCTGCTTTGCTTGAAAGCACGAAGGTCGATACAAGTGGGACATCTGCGTGAGAGAAGGCGGGGCTGGGGCTCCTTACTGTTCTTGCCCACAACCAAGCGACAACAGGAAGATCTTTCCCTAAGAGTGCTCTTAGATCTGGCCGTTCTGCGACCATGGCAGAAGTGACGGTGACGGACGGATACAGATGGCCCAAGCGCCGGCGGGCCTCATCGAGCATCCACGCTCCATAACGGCGTACGTCTTCGGCCATTCCGGTTACACCCGCCCACGAATCCTCGAGTCGCCTCTGCCTTTGACCTACCAACGCCGGTCCAACTGGTTCGTATCCAGCGAAGCGTGGCGGCAATTCGATCATCGCCTTGTTGATCGTCACTGGCACAGGGTTTAGGTCCGAGCCGTAGCTTTCCATGCCCAAGCGTTGTGCCTCCAGCGGGATCGCACCACTTCCTGCAAAGGGATCGTGAAAGACGGGCAGGCGAGCGGGATCAAACAACTCGGCCGCCTGAGGGTGGGACTTGTTTAAGCGGCAGGTTTCTTCCCAACTCCTTCGGATTTCTGCCCGTGCTCGCTCAAGAACGCTCTGATTGTTTGTGCTCTCCCACTTCACCAACTCTTGAATGATTTCAAACAGCTCCTCTCTTCGAGCCGCCGCTTGCGCCTTGGTCATTCCTGCAAAGTAGCCTCGCTCGCCGCCAGGATCATTCACCAACTGGGCAAAAAGAACTGCGCGCGCAGCCGCAACCGGGCGCTGGGCCCACCATTTATGAAGCGTTGTCGGATACCCCCCTGGGGCCTTTCGCTTTCTTAACGCTGCCTCCTCGTTGATCGCGTCTAACGGCAAGGCAACTTCGATTAGCTTCTTAGGACTCTTTATAGCGTTCATTCTTCTTCTTTCTATCCTGCGCGATAGGCACGATCAAGCAGTTGCTCAAGATCGAGGTTGATACTCGTTACGGCCCAATCGGGCTCTTGCGTGAACGGCTCTTGCACGTAGAACGGTCCTTCATGCTGCTCACCATCCACCAACACGACAGCCAAGATGAATTTGTCGGCTTGGTTGAGCCCATAGAGGATCTCGTTACGTGTGACGGTGATCGTGGTTTGCCCTTTGGCACGGCCCTTGACCTCAATGTGGCGCGATGGCATGAGTCGGCCGTCCGGCGCTTTGGGCAGGCTGGTGACGTCCCATCCACACTTCTCCGCCGACACGTCGATGACCTCGTGCCCGAGAGCGCGCTCGGCGTTCATCACGGCGCGCATCGCGATTTGCTCCACGCGGGCCCGGGCGGCGGCATCCGCTGTCCAGCCGGGCTGCCCCTTGCGCTGCAATAGCAAGCCGGCGGGAATAACAAGGGCGCCACCCAAGATCACCGGCGTCGCGGAGATGACGTGGCGCATCGCCAGTAGCTCCTTCTCACGCGACTCGCGGCGAGCTGTGAGGTCGTCGATGGTTCGGCGAACGTTCTCCAGCGTCAGCCGCACGTCTTTACCGGCAGCGATGTCGTCCTGCAGCTTGATGTATCGGTCAGACCAGAAGTTGATTTCCCTGACCAAGCGTCCGTGCACGGCGGCCAAGGTCTTATCCACAGTCTTCTCGCGGCGGACCCGGACCTCGTCAAAGTGCTCGGGCACCAGATGCGCGGATGCATGGGCCAGAGCCACCTGCTCCAGATCCTTGGCAATCCAGGGGGCAGCCAGCACGTCCTCGACCAGGGCAAGGTCAGCAAGAGCCAAGGGTGCGAGGTCGAGGTGGGGCGCCCACCCCGCGTTGATCGCGTTGCCTCTTGGGTCGATCTCAACGAACTGCATGCGACGTGAGACCACATGTACCGGGTCGCCACCCTCTCTCACCGAGTGGTCGATGATGAACATCACCTTCGGCGTCAACCCCATGTCGCTGGGGTCTACCAATACAGCGCCTTGTTTGAGCTTGTTGCGATGGACTTCGAGCACTAGGTCGGTCACCGACTGCATCAGTGGGTGTCCAGGGTGCAGCAGGCTCGCCATTGGCGCGCCAACCCGATCGGCAACGCGCACGAACTGCTTTTCAAAGCAGACGCGCTCGTAGCGGCGCAGTACAGGGTCGGCGTTGCGGCGGTCGCGGCCAGTGATCTGGCGGTCACGCTCACGGATGTTGGCCGGGACGTTCGTAATCTCGTAGCGGCCCGACTCGCGTGGGCGCAACTCGCCACCGATCTGCTCAAAGGCTTGATTGAAGAAGGATCGGATGAAGAAGGGTTGGAGCTTGCGGGCCTCGGCCTTCTCCATTTCCTCCTTTACAGCGAACAGCCGTCGCGCGTCCATCACCTCTTCGCACAGTGCGTTGCGCTTGATGATGTCTTCGAGGTGTTGCGTATCCAGCGCGCCTTCGACTTTCTGCAAAAGGCGGGCGCGAACCTCGGGGTCGGCGCCGTAGCGAATTGCTTCGATCAGCAGGTCTTTGAGGCTGCGGTCCTCGAACACCTCGCCCAGGATGTCAAAAACACGTCCGCCCAAGGCCTCGCGCTCCACCTCCAGCTTCTCGAACAAGCGTTGGAACACGTCGCCCTCGCGGGTTTCTGCAGCCACCATATTCCACAGGTGGCAGACCTCTGTCTGGCCGATGCGGTGAATGCGGCCGAAGCGCTGTTCCAGGCGGTTCGGGTTCCAAGGCAAGTCGTAATTGACCATCAGGTTGGCGTTCTGCAAGTTCACGCCTTCCCCCGCCGCATCGGTGGCCAGCAGCACGCGCGAAGCAGGATCGTTGCGGAACAGCTCCTGCACCTTCCGACGATCTTCGCGCTTGACTCCGCCGTGAATCATGACCACAGCCTCCTCGCTGCCGATCAGGCCGCGGATCTTGATGGCGAGGTAGTTCAGCGTGTCTCGATGCTCTGTGAAGATGATCAGCTTGCGCTGCCGACCTGCAGCGTCTTGCATCTGGGGCGTGTCTTGCAGCAGACGAGAGAGCTCGTCCCACTTTCGGTCCTGTCCAGAGTGCACGACTTGGCGTGCCTGTTCCTCCAAGGCTTCTAGGATGATGATCTCGGCCTCAAGCTCCTGAATGGTCTGCGCAGCAGTGGCCTGATCGACAACAGCTTCCTCGAAGTTTTCATAGTCTTCGGGCGACAGTGCATCTGCAGATTCCCAGATGTCATCCGGACCGCCGTTTGCGCTGGTACCAACAAGTGTCTCGGCAAGTGACCGCCCGCGCTGGCCCAGCTTCTCCTCCTCAACACGTCGCTTGAGCTTGTTTCGGCGTCGCTTGAGCGATTGATAAATCGCCTCGGGGCTGGAGGCAAGTCGGCGCTGCAGAGAAGTCAAAGCGAAGCCGACGGTACCCTTGCGCCCGCCATCAGCGAGCCTTTCGGCGTTGTTAAACTCGTTCCGAACGTACTCGGTCACGGCTTCGTAAAGCGCCGCCTCAAGATCCGACAGCTTGTAGTTGACGGTGTACGCGAGCCTTGGAGGAAAGAGACGCGTGCCATCGAATCGCAGCATGTCTTCCTTGACCATGCGCCGCATCAGATCGTTGACATCGACCTTGTGTGCACCGTCACGGAACTTGCCGTAGAAGCGGTCTGCATCCAGCAGTGACATGAACAGCTGGAAGTCCTCTTCCTTGCCGTTGTGAGGTGTTGCGGTCATCAGCAGGAAGTGCCGCGTGATGGAGCCCAGCAGCTCACCGAGCTGGAATCGTTTTGTCTTGTTGACCTTGTTGCCGAAGTAGTTGGCCGACAGCTTGTGCGCTTCATCGACGACTACCAAGTCCCAGTGCGACAGTCGCAGTTTCTCTTGAAGGTCTTCGGCACGGGCGAGTTGGTCGACGCGAGCAACCATCAAGTCGATGTCGTCGAAGGGATTGCCGCTACGGGATTGTTCAACCTGCTCTCGCGAAAACAGAGAGAACGTCAGTCCGAACTTCTCGAACATTTCGTCCTGCCACTGCTCGACCAGGCTGCCTGGCGCCACGATCAGCACCCGCTTGGCATCAGCGCGCATCAGCAGTTCGCGGATGAACAGGCCAGCCATGATGGTCTTGCCGGCGCCGGGATCGTCTGCCAGCACGTAGCGCAGCGGCTGGCGAGGCAGCATCGACTCGTAGACCGCTGTGATCTGGTGCGGCAGCGGCTCCACGTTTGACGTGTGAACGGCCATCATCGGATCGAACAAGTGAGCCAAGCTGATCCGATAGGCTTCGGTAGCGAGCTTGAAATCCTCACCTGGTGCGTCAAAGGCCCAAGGGCGCCCGACCTCGGCCAACGACAAGTTGGCCTCGTCTGTACGAAACAGCATCCGCTCGAGCAGCTTTCCGTCGGCGGTCTTGTAGTAGACGGTCAGCGCGTTGTCACCTACCGGCTCGGTCGTGACGATCCGCACTACCTGCCCGGGCTCAAGGCCCGAGATGGCGGCGTTCTTCTGGATTTGTTCGAGCTTTAGCATCGTGCTGCCCCCTGTCGTTGTGGCCGCATTGCTCGCAGGCGTGCCGCTGGGTGTTTACGCTTCATGGCCATCATCGTTGCTGGTTGGATTCAGCGTAACCTGGCGCAAGAATGAGATTCGTCACGCCGTAGAGCGCCTGCCGGTTCTTCAGCCAGAGATGGTTCTCCCCGCCACGGAGACTGTGATCGGGCGTGCAGTCCACGTTCCAGCGTCGCAGCATGTAGCCCACCAACGCAGCGCGGACACGGGAGACCAGCATCCCGTCGGTCATGCCGTACTCCGCTTCGATGGTGTCTGGATTGCTCATGTTGGCGGGATGGGGGACCATCTCCAGCTCAACGATCCGGTTCCACTGGATGTCGTGCTCCGGCAACTCTTCGTCGTCGATCGGCCCGCTTTCGAAGCGAGCGTCAGCGATGCGGGCCAGAACGAAGTCGCGAAACTCTTGGGAGCGTCGGTCATACGCGCGGACATGCCAACGGCTACCGCTGTCGGCCAAAGCGAAAGGCACGATGACGCGCGACGTCATGCCGCTGCTCACAGCCCGATAGCTGATGTGGACAGCTGACCTGCGATGGATCGCGCGCGTAATCACCGACAAAGCGTCGAGGTTTGGGTCGTTGATCTCTATCGCCGGCTCGGAGGCAATTAGAGGGCGCTGCTTGACGGGCTCCTGATCACCGTAGCCTCGTGTTAACCAAGTCAGCACACGGGCCGGCGAGAAGTCGAAGACCGGGCGGAACAAGTTGGCACGCACGTAGACCTTGTTCTTGCTGTCGTAGTCGAGGTTGCCGGGTGCCAGGTCTTTGTAGGCAGCCAAGTCCCGCGAAGCTGCCGCGGCCTGGATGCCAAAGCGGCCAAACAGATCCTGCCTGCGCACCTCGCCCAGGAAACGAATGCGCAGCTCAATCAGCGCCAAGCGATCCCGCTGGGTCCGCGTCAGGTCATGAAGTTCAAGGGGCATCTCGGTGCAAGAGGGATAGGCGCAGTCTAGATACTAACATCCAACTCAAAAAGAGTCGAACTTCCGTTTTTCAACGAGGCGTAATATCGTACTTTCCAGCATGAGTGAACACGAATACACCCTTCTTGGCGGCCCAAACCGTGCGGCGATCGGCCGTACGCTGAGTCTCATCGCCGCTGCGGCCGCGTCGATCCTCGTTGCAGTGGTCCTGGCTGCAATCGACCTGGCTCGTACGCTGGGGATCGCAAACTCAGTCCCACAAGTTGTCTTGTGGCCCGTGACCGCCGGGCTGATCTATGGCGGGCTGTACTGGCTGTTTGATCAACATGTCTGGAAGCTTCCCCGCCTTTCGAAGCTCCTGAAGGTGCCCGATCTGACGGGCACCTGGGTCTGTTACGGACAGACCCTCAAAGCGGATGGCACGCCTGATCGCGACTGGATCGCTGAGCTGGCCATTGTTCAGAGTTGGGACCGGCTCCGCGTCCGGCTGAAAACGGCACAGTCGACATCGCAAAGCATTGCCGCGGCACTGGTGTATGACCAAGCCGACGGCTATCGCCTTCTGTACAACTACCGCAACGAGCCGGGCATCGGGCAGCCGCATCTATCCGGGCATCGCGGGTCGGCTGAGCTACTGTTCTCACCAGACCTGAAATCAGCCAAGGGCGAATACTTCAACGGCCACGGCCGCTACACCTTCGGAACCATGCAACTTGAGCGAAAGGCCCAGCAATGATGCGCGACATCGGCAAGCGACTCCAACAACTCAAGACTCGACGCAGCGGCGCTGACCGTATTGGTCAGGTGGACTTCAGCGAAGGCCTGCAAGTGCTTGCAAAGAGCCTCTCCGACGAGCCGTACGCGCGGAGAGCGACCGGCCAGAAGCACACTCAGTACGCACTTGGCGCCATGCAGCCCGTTGACGCCAACTACACACGCATCAGCCTCGAAGAGGCTGAACGGGTCGGCAAACAGCTGGACACCGGTTTGCGCGCGCGCGGCGTTGATGTGGGGTTCCGCCTCCAGGGTTCGGTACCTTGCGACATTCACATTCGTGGGGTCAGCGACGTCGATCTTCTGGTGTTGGACGAAGGCTTCTTCACCTATGACACCAACGGACTGCGCGCCCGCTCTGGTCACTTCACCTCGCCCGTGGCCTACACGCCCCTCTCGGCATTGATGCGGTTGCGAGGCAGTGCAGAAACGATCTTAAAGGACAAGTTTCCCCAGGCGACGGTCGACACGCGCGGCGCCAAAGCGATCAAGTTGTCGGGCGGCTCTTTGCGTAGGCCGGTGGACGTGGTGCCTTCGCATTGGCACGATACCGCCGACTATCAGACCTCCCGCAGGGAGGCCGACCGCGGCATCCAAATCCTTGACAAGTCGGTGCCAGAGTCAGTTCTCAACATGCCCTTCCGGCACATTGAGCGGATCAATCAACACGACGCGTTGGCACGTTCGGGGCTGAAGAAGGCCATTCGGCTTCTCAAGAACGTCAAGGCAGATGCCGTCGAAGAAGGTTCGAAGATTCCGCTGCCGAGTTTCGACATTGCCGCGGCAATGTGGCATGCGGATCTCACAGCACTTGCTGCCGGATCCGTGTACGAACTCGCAATCGTCGCCGAGGCCACCCGACACTTGGATCACTTAGCACGCAACACGGCGTTTGCAAAGACGCTGATGGTTCCTGACGGGTCACGCCAAATCTTTAATACGCCGGAGAAGGTCGAGGCCTTGATCCAGCTATCGTTGGAGATGGATGACCTTTCTCTGCAGATCGGACGCGAACAAGAGCGGTTGCTGCAGCAAATACAGCCCTCGCGCCAACAGATTGACGCGGTTCTTCGCCGGGCAATCGTTCCAACCTAAAGCTCAATAGCGGCTGGTCAGTTGCGACATGGCGATGCCGCGCCTCTCAGTGCCGGAGAACGGTCGCAAGAGGACGGGCCACGGCCCCCACGTCAAAGCGCTTCATGAGGGGGATCAAGGACCGCAGCTCTTTGCTGTAAGTCGCAATGAGTTGCTTGAGCTTCATTTTGTCGCCGCCACGGAGGGATGGCAATTGCGAGAGCCTCGCTTCTGCCTCAGCGCTGCGCATCAACAAGAATTCCATTCGGCGTCGTGCTTGTTCGCGTGACGCAATAGTCGGCTGCGCGGGTTTCATGAGCCGAGATCGCATCAATCGCAGTGCGGCTATCTCATGTTCAATTGAGTCGACCTCTACGTTCTTGGCAGTCAACCGTCGGTTGAGCGAGCTTCTGCGCTGCGCTAGGGAGCCGCGAGCTCCGACATGAATAGTCGGCAGTCGATCAATTCGACGTGCCTGGTGGCTTCGGTGGTCGACCTGATTTGCGAATCCTGCTGTCGCAAGCGCCTCGTTCACCAGTGCTGCCCAGTGGGGGCGCAGCCATGCGACGGAGTCCGCTTGACCGGCTCGCCTGCAGAGGATTGGATCCAGGGAATCTGCTTTTTTCCCCAGTGCACCATCGACCCCGACAGTACACGCAGTCAGCATCAAATGGGCATGGAAGTTCCGGTCATCTCCTGAGACTGAGGGTGCATGCAATGCACAGTCGACAGCGACAGAAAATTGATTCGCGATGTTCCGCGCAAACTCGAATGCCAGCACTGCACGTTGATCGGCGTCGATTTCATTCGGTAGGGCGACAACTACCTCGCGGGCTGTCACAGCATCCTTTCGCCGGTGATGTTGTTCGACTTGGTTCCAGAAACCAGGTCGATCCATGACGCATGCGCCACCAGGCAGTATGAGGCGAGCTCCGATAACCCCGCGCCGACGGCTGTAGTCGAACATCTGGCCTGTGCGCTCGTCGCGGATCGCGATGGCAGCTCGGTATGCCATGGCGGCTGTCGCGCATCGACCTTGCGAGCGCGCAATAGGCGGTTTTGCCGAAAGGTGATAGATCGCCATAAGAGTGGTCGTCGCTTGGGTCAAAGGGTGTCGGGGTGGAGCCCTGACCGCACGTGTTCGCAGAACACTCTAAGTGCGCCCTTGCGGGATAGGTCGTCCGCGACTCCCATCCAAGAGCCATTCGCAATATGGGCGAAATGAACAGGGGCAATCGGGATCGCGCAGCCCCACAGCTGGCTTGCCTATTCATACACTGTACTGAGCAAACGTATCCAAATGCCGCCATGACACCCAACAACATCGAGTCAATTGACATCAAACTGCAGCAGCTCAAAAACCGACGCGCCCAGTTGCTCGCACAGCACGATGCGGCCGAGCGAAAACGCATCACGCGCCAGGCCGTGATCATCGGCAAGTGGATCATGTCCAAGCGGCCGGAACTCGTGTCGGAGATCGCCGGCATGCTAGTGCGTGATCAGGACCGCGCGGTGTTCAAGCTGCCACCCACGGCTGGCACAGGACAAGTTGCGTCCGGGGCTACCCACATCGACATCTTGCTGCCACCGGATGAAGACGCCGCGGCCCCAGCCCTCGTGTGAGCGGCAGCAGCGACGAGCAGAATGGCTGGGCACTGCTGCAGATCTACGCGCGCTTTCACATGCCCATCAGCTGTGCACAAACCCCATTGCCGTGCGTCGAGCTGGCAGGCGCTCATCCATGCGCAGCGTGGGCCAGTCATCTTCAACAAGATGGCTGCGTTGCGCCATCAACGCGCGCGCGAACGCGATCTCCGCAGCGAGCTTGATAGCTCGCGGGCTCATGTCCGCAATCTGCTTGTTAAGCGCTACCGGCAGCTCAGCGGAAAACCGCACTCCCATCCTGCGAATCAGCTCGCTCAGGATCTCCTCGGCGATGGCCACCAGTTGCCCTGGTGAAGGCGGCGAGATCTGGAAAACCAGCATTCGCGAGCGCAACGCGCCGGGGATCTGATCGATGTCGTTGGCTGTTGCGACAAGCCTCAAATGACTGGCATCGAAGACCAGATCGGGCAAAGACTGGTCTACGAAAAATTTCGCTGTGTGCTCCTCCAAAAGCGAGTACAGCGGCCCGAGCCCGCTGTACCCGGTCGTGTTGGCCTTGTCGATTTCATCGAGCACGAGAAGTCCATTCGCCACCGGGTCGTGCCCGGCACGGCCCCAGGCGAGGAACTCGAAGACTTGACCTGGCGATGAGTTGGACCAGAAAGTGCTCGATCCGCCGATCGAGCTGCCGTTGGTCTCGGCTGCCATGGATACGAACAGCGGTGGTGGCGTGCCCAGCAGGTCAGCCAGCAAATTGGCGAATCTCGTCTTTCCGATCCCGGGCGCGCCCACGAGCAGGATGGGCGCAAGCCGGTGCGGCAGGCCCTGCGCGCACAGTGAAATATGCGGGCGGATGGCCGTCTCGATCACCTGATCGAAGCTTGGGAAGCTCTCCGCCAGCGCGTCGAGGCGCTTCAACCAATCTGCAGGCGGTGGCGCCATCGGCCGGCTGATGCCGGTGAGCGCCAAGCGCTCCAGTGTTTGCGCGATCCTGCGGCCGGCTTCGCCATCACGGCCTTTGATGCGCTGCTCGAGCTGATCGGCGTCTTCTGCGAATTTGAAGACATTGACCGGCTCGCATGCCCGCGGCCCTGTGACCAGCGCCATCAGATCGAGGCCGCCTTCCACGTCTGGCAGATCGAAGTCCGGCACAACTTTTCCGGCCGGCTGCGTGCTTTCGCGTAGCTCGGCCACCAGACGACGGTTGTGCAGCTCCTGCAAGGCTTCGGCCAAGCTGGTCAGTACCGAGTGCTCCAGATCGCCGCGCCGCGGCGAGAAATCGAACATCACGTGCAGAGCACCGGCCACTTTCACGCAGCTCACAGCCGCCCGCCGGGGCTGCCTGCGCCCCAGGATCAGCGCGAACGCGCGCAGGAAGATCTCGCTCAGCTGCCGACCATCGCGCGAGAGCTCAGGGTCGAGGCGAACGCTCAGCCAGTCAGGGCATTGGAACAACGGTAGCAGCTCGGCCACGCTGACGGTGGGTTCAAACAGGTTTTCAGTCATACATAACGCTCAGTTGGGGCGAACGAAGTCCGCGATGACGCCGTCAAGTGCGGCGCGCCAACTGAGGAACGAGTGACCTAGCTTCCGGCTATGCCTGCGAAATCTGGCCGGCCGCGCTCACGCACCACCTGCTGAGGCGGTGAAGTCCGGGCTTCGAAGAACTGGGGCATGTGGTGTGTGAGGCAGAAACGCGGGATATCGTTGATATGAGATGCGAGCAATAACGCCACCGTCACTGTAGCGGCACACCCATCGTCCTCACAAGAAAAATACCTGGCCGGCCGGCCGGTGAAGGCGGCAATGCGATCTCCGGTCACCCGGCCGGCTCGTCACCCACTGTGCCATGAAGGAGCTCCTTGTAGGCACGCTCGAACTCCCGAGACAGCACAGGCAGGCTGCATCCCAGTGCAGCGGCAATCTTCACAACGCCCACCAAATTTGGAACCGTCCGGCCGTTCTCGATGGACGACATGTTCGAGCGCCCGATAGCGGCTGCCAGTCCAACAGATTCTTGCGACAAACCCTTGGACGTTCGCAACACAACAACCGCTTGGCCAAAGGCCTTTGCAATCGTCGGATCGGTCGATTTGGAGCCGACGGGCCTGCCCCTGAGGATGACTTTTTTGCTTGCTGCTGCCATCCCGCAAGGGTCGTTTTACGTATGCATAAAAACCACATTTAATTAAATACATCAGTGTTAGAGTCGGTGCAAATGCTTTGAAAACTGGAGGTTCCACTACTGGAACCACTTCAGGCATTTCCCTCAATACCTATCGCTGATGACCCCATCCAACTGGACTGACCTGAGAACCGCCACGGCCCTTCTGTTGACGGGCTTAGTGCTGAACGGCCCTTTAGGGGCGCAGACTGCTCAGACGCAGCCCAGAACATCGCCGCCCACGGCGACACCTCAACACGCCGCGACCACCGTGTCCACGGGTGCGACTCAGCGTGATCTCGAGGCCCGGGCAGCGGCAGCCGCTCAGAAAGATACGGACCCGCAAGTCAACGGATCGGTTCGGGACGTCCCGCGGCTCACTTCAGCCAGATAGCTCGCCTCGCTCGCCACTTGTTCAACAACTGTGGGGGCTAGTCCGTGATCGCATCCATCCTTCTCATCGCCTACGCCGCAGCGTCCGTCGCGTTGGCCTTCTGGGTCCGCCGCGCGGTCAAACTGCGGCTTGACTGGACCCACCCGCGCATGCGTGCGCCTGTTTTTTCTGGGGCCGTGCGCAGCACTGGCGGCGAAGGCGCCCTCGGCGCCGCTGATGCAGTCAGCACGGCGGTGCTGAGCAGCGCTTCTCCAAATGTGGTCATGGTGTTCGTCATCGTCGTCGCCGGCCTAATCGGCAGCGTCATCGGCGCAGGCGTGCTGCCCGCCCTCGTGGGCGGGATTGGGCAGCCTGGGTGGCCGGGCTTGATGGCGCTGGCGGTGATCACTCTGGCCTGGGCTTGGATCGGGGGATCCCTCGCGCTGCCCGTGCTGGCCCTGGCATTCAGCCTCGCCCCCGTCCTGGCTGGCCTGATGGTGATCGGCTTCATCGGCCTGGCGCTCGGGCAAACCTTCGGCTCTGGGCACCCCGGGCTCTTCTCGTCAACAGGCACCTGGCAAGCTGGCTTCGGCGCACGGCTGGACTACAACCTGTGCGCGGCGGGCACCTCGCTGACCACGCTGGGCAACCCGCAGGAGATCGAGCGGCGGTGCAAACAAAAGGTCGTCGGCGCACACCCCGTCGAAGGCCGATTCGCCGGCGCCTACAGCTGTCAGCCAGGCCAGCGCGTGGCGGCGATCGTGGATGTGCGCCCCTACGGCCCCTTCCGGGGCGGTCTGAAGACTGCCGAGTTCAGTTTCGGCGATCGGCCTGAGGCTATGTTTCCGAACGGAATGTTTGCTGGCGTCATCCGCCCGAGCGGCGCCGTGAGCGAATTTCGATCTGACGAGCTCAAGTGGATCCAGAATCCCACAGCCGGCTGGGGCAAACCTGATCGCCTGTCCATCAAAGCACTGGCCTCCGGCGGCATCAGTGTGATGCTGATGAACACGCCATGCACGGAAATCCAGGCCAAGCGCTGCGAGCCTGCCGAGCCGGGCCGCGTGCCCACCTGCGAGAAGGAATTCACGCAATTGGGCATCAAGCTCTACAAACCTGGCACGCTCAAAGAACTGAGCCAAGTGATCGCCGACCAAGAAGCCCGGCAGAAGGCCGGCCGCTGAGGCGTTCAGCCTGCGGTCAGAAGCCGGCCTATTCCCGGCGCCGCACCGCGATGGTGGCGACGGGATCCAGGCTGAGTCGGTGACACGCTGACCAGCGCGGATGGACGCCGGGCATCAGACGGTGCCGCTCGGTTCGCGCGGTGTGGGGGCAACCTCCTCACCGTCACGGTCACTGGCGTGCTCATCGTCTTTGGCAACGGCCTTGCGCGCGGCCTCCCGCAGCTGCGCGATCTCGGACAGCTGGACCAGGCAACGCGCTTCCAAGGCTGACCCCACGTTGGACAGCTTCAAGATCTCCTGTTGCAGCGCGCGCTCCGTGGCCAGCGCCCTTTCCTGCTGTTCCTGCAGACGCAGCAGTTGAGCTTCGAGCTTGGTCTCACGCAAAGCGGTTTGGCAGGCTCGGTCGAACTGGGCCTCGGCCCGCTCTTCTGCCACGGCGGCTGTCTTCCTGGCCTCGGCCACCTGGTCGGCACTGCTCTTCGCCGTTTGCCGGGCTGTCTCCAGCTCTTCCTTCAGACCCGGCACCTGCGCCAGGTCAATCGACTTCCGCACCAGCTCCTGACGAAGCTCTTCCGCCTGAGCTCGTTCAGACGCGGCACGTTTATTGGCCTCATCGATCGCCGCAACGTGCTCCGCTTTTTGCTTTTCCAGTGCCCCGGCCCGCTCCAACAGCTGTCCCTGTTGCTGCTGCAGCTGGGTCTGCGCCGTGCTCAGCTCACTCTCTCGTTCGGCCAGTCGACCTGCCATCGCCTCGATTTCGGCGGCCAGTTGAACAACTGTTTCTTCCGCATCTGCAGCGCGCATGTTGGCATCGTTCGACGCCTGATTCGAGATCGCCACGTACTGGGCACGGAACCGCTGGATGATGACGGGGTCGAGGGGGATATCGTCAGCAGCGCTCGCCGCGCAAAGCTCCCTCCAATACTGCACCCCCCGCAGCACGGTGGTGTAGGAGCCGCCGCCCATCCGCTCACGAACGGAACGGGTGGTGGGCTTCAGCCCCTCCTTCACCATGGCATCGCAGACGGCAGCAACGGCTGCGTCGGCTGCAACGACCGCGTCGGTCAGGTCAAGTTTCATCATGCTTTCATTCCTTCATTTCTTCGGTTGGTAACAGGTAGCGTTACGGTGCGTTATCGCGTGTAGCTTTACGCAGCGTTATCAGGCGGGCGTTACGGGCAGCGCCGATGGCGACGGCTCGGTCTCCCACCATGTCGGGGTGATGCGCACAGGTGGCCCAGGTGGCGCGGCCATGTGCTCAGGACCCAAATGCGCCGGCCAGTCCTGCAGGTGTTGCCAGGGCAAGAGCTCGACCTGGGGTTGCAGGATGTCGATTCCGGAGAAGCAGGCTGCGCCCCTCTTCGCACCATGCCGGTAGACCTCCAGCGCGCGTTCCCGGTGTCCGATCAGGACCGCATTGACTCCGTTGAACCCACCCAACCCAGCCGGGTAGCTGATCGAGGGGCGATGGTCCTCAAACGCCTTCATGAAGTCGCGTCGAGCGAATGAGACGCTGCCTGGATCTCGGACCAGCCGAATCACTGAGTGCCACCCCCCGATCACCTCGATGGAAAAGTGGATGGCTGCGTGCTCGAAGATGACGAAGAAGTTGCGGTCCGCGCACGCCAGGGCTGCCTCCCTGACCATCAGCCACGCACCCGAGATGCCGCCGAATCGAGAACGGTCCAGCTCCTGGCGAATGGCGGCCATGCTGGGTGCGAAGGGCGAGGCCAAGGCATAGTTGTCAAACGCCTCACGGAGTTCGGAAGGCTGACAGACAGCGAACGCCTCGTACCACTTCGCCATCTCCAGGGCGCCGACCTCCTTCCCGGTGCGCTCCGCGACCTCGCACAGGCATTCGGTCACCACACGCACGACCGATGGCGACGGCTTAACAGTCACGCGGCTCATGCTGCGCTCGCTTCGATCGTCAGCACCGGTGGCGCTTCGGCATCGATCACGTCGGCCTGGTACCGTGCTGCCACGGCTGCGGCGATTTCTGCTGTGCGCTGGGCCGCAGGCTTGAACATGCTGATCTGCGGGGCGTTGTCTAAACGGGCCTCGCTGGCCAGGCCCACGACGCGATCGGTGGTCTTGCAGATGACCTCGAGCGTGTCGAGCCTGCGGGTGCTTTTGGCCGTGCGCCCTTGGTAAAAGGGGTCCTGCGCAGCATGGCTGATGGCGCGGCAGATCAGCGCTGCGCTGACACCTTCGTCCAGCCGGGCCTGAATGACGCTTCTGCGGGACTTCAACAATGGCTCATCGGGACGCGCTGTTGCCTGCTTCCAGTGCTCAAAGATCGCCTGAACAGGATCGACCTCGCCTACCGATTGGCTGTCTTCCTTTGTGCCTGTGTCCCGGTTGGCACGAGAAGAAGCATCACCCCCATCGAAAGGGGGCAGTGAGCCTGTTGACGACGCGCTTCTATCCCTCTCCCTCTCATGTGTCTTTTCATCTACCTTATGTTCTGACTCTTCGGTCATCTCATATGGCTGAGCCGCGGCAGGGCCGTGGCCCGCTCCCGACGGCAAGCCCGCTGCGGCAGCGGCCTGCCTGCGGGCAACGCCCACCAGCGCGCGCTCGCGTTGCTTCTCCGAACTGCGGTCGGTCTTCTGTTTGCTGTCCCATGCCTGCAAGGCCCACCCTCCGAACTCAGGGTGATGCCAGCGACCATCGCTGGCCAGGTACCAGTCAGCCAGGACTTCGGGGCGAATGACCGTCCAGCCGGCGACATCCCGGCCAAAGCCCGCCATCGCCGCCAATTGCGTGTCGTTGTCCGGCAGCGTCATGGCGGGCTGCTGACGCCAGGCCTGCGCCATCAGCAGCACCAGGGCCCGGAATGGCTCTGGGTTGGCGGCCAGCGCGAGCAGGTGCCCGGTGAAGTAGTCCATGCGGACAGGCGCCCAGGGGTACGTGACCAGATTGACTTGCGCAGGAACCAGCGGCTCGTCTTGCTCTGCGGCAGGCCCGCTGGCCGCGCTTGTTTCTGATTTACTCAGTCTCATTGGTTCCCAAATATGTGTTGGCCTGAATCGGCCGTAACTTTGATGGGAATGAAATGGGTACTCTGACTCAGGGTGCCCTTTTCAAATCCCGCGAAGGGGACGAATTGCAGAAATCCCGGACCATCAAAAACAACGGCAAACCCCACACTGGTGAGGAACACGGATTTCAAACATTCGCCATCAAAACGCCTTCTTCTTCGGCGATTGACGGGTAAAGTTTGCCGGATATGACGCAAATTGGCACGCAGGCCAATTCGGCGGAAGTTACATCTGACGATTCAGGCTAGACAATAGTTTTTGAACTACTCGATAAACCATCGATTCACGTCGTAACGTGAATAACAGGTCAAATCAAACGTCTAGACGTTTAGTAACTTGCCCGCCAAATAAGCCGCTTGCCGCCTCGCAACAAATGAAACGAAATGCAACTGAGGAAAATGGGACGAAGCTGCAGCAAGACGTTTGTTGATGAGCGAAGCACCCGCCAGCCCCTCGGCCTATAGCGTCGCGGCACACCATCTGACCGAGCGGCGCAGCGCCGCCACGAATCCTGGCGGCGGTCGAGTCAGCGCCTCCGGCACGCGTTGCATATAGGACTTACGCAAACGTTTAAATAAATAGACCCTGCATGGTATTTGTTGGATAATGTGCCGCATCGACCTCAGCATGCAAATTGTCCATCAAAAGAATCGACTACTGCCAGTTCATCCTGACCAGCCAGACCAATTTCACCATGACGAACTTTGCGGATCACGGCCAGGGATTCAGCCACGATGCGGTGAAGCGGTACCTGCAAGGCGACAAGCTGTCGGCCAGCTTGGTTTGGGAGCATGCGCAGCGTGAAATCGTTCCATCCCCCCGGGGATGCATCGTGTTTGACGACACCATCCTCGACAAGGGCCATTCGCACCAGATCGAGTTGGTTCGCCGGCAGTACAGCGGCAATGCCCACGGCATCATCAAAGGGATCGGCCTGGTGAACTGCCTCTACGTCAACCCCGACACCGGCGAGTATTGGCCCATCGACTATCGATTGTTTGCGCCCGAGCAGGACGGCAAGACCAAGCTGGAGCACGTGCGCGACATGTTGGTCAGCGCTGCGGGCAACAAAGCACTGCCCTTCACCCGGGTGCTGTTCGACACCTGGTACGCCACGATGGAGCTGATGCTGCTGGTGGACAGCCTGGGCAGACGCTTTTACTGCCCGATCAAGGCCAACCGGCTGGTCGATGACAGCGCCGGCCAAACGCCGTACCGGGCAGTGAGCGGCTTGTGCTGGACGGCACAAGAGGCTGAGCGCGGCAAGCTGATCAAGATCAAGGGATTCCCCAGGGACTACAAGGTGAAGCTCTTCCGGGTGACGGTGTCTTCCCACCGCACGGATTGGGTCGTGACGAACGATCTGGCTCAAGATTCGACGCAGGGCACGCAAAAGGCGTGTGCGCTGCGCTGGAAGATCGAGCAGTTTCATCGAGAACTCAAGCAGCTGACGGGCGTTGAGAAGTGTCAGTGCCGCAAGGCGCGAATGCAGAGAAACCACATCGCCTGCGCGATCTTGGTTTGGCTGCGGCTGCGGGCGGTGGCCAAGGAAAAACTCTCTTCGATGTATCAGATCAAGACCAGTTGGCTTTCCGAGCGGATGCGCCAGGAGCTGCGAAGTCCTTCGGTTTTGATGCGTTTTGCGTAAGTCCTAGCATAAAAACATCAGCCCAAAGGGAGCCGAGACGCGCATTTCTTGACCCGAGGGACGATGTATCCAGATACTGACGACGTCCCTGAGCGAAAAAGAGTCTGAAGCGGCATATGGGTGTACGGGATCGCAGCAGACAGTGATGGGACTTCATAAAGTGCACTGACGACATCAGAGGTAGCCCTCTGATCCACGACGGAGCCCAGGAACAAGTTCTCTTGGGGCAGTGGACGGTCGGACATCAGTAGATCCGGTTCGCATCCCCCAATTCTGGGTAAGGGGATCAGGAGCGCAAAGTTGCGACGAACGGTGACCCGGTTCTTTCCCCTCGGGGATTTCGAACCTTGGATCACCATGCACGATTGCCAAAAATCGGCCACCCGCCCGAGCCATACACTCAGTCCCCTTCTGTCGCAAATCGCGGTTTTTACTGCGGTCGACGATTTGCGCTGCGATTCAGCGCCGGAATCACCGCGCCAGGGATTCGCCCCATGGCATACGCAAGCCGAAGAACTCCAGGGTGCAGCGCGGCACAATGCTGAATGGGCACTGGGCCAACTGAGCGAGGGGGCCACCCAATGAGCGCAGCCCAATCCCTGACCATCGACGCGGCAGCCGGGTTGGTGACCGTGAACAAGGCCGCCGAGTTGACAGGCCTCTCGGTGAAAGCCATTCGCCGCAAACGCGAGGAAGGTATCTGGCGCGAAGGACGCGAAATCGTGGTCGGCCCTGACAAGCGGATCTACGTGGACATCGAAGCCTTCCAGAAGTGGGTTCGGGGGCTGCAATGAAAACGGAAACCTCGACCAAAAGCCTCCCCGGCGTAGAAAAGCGCGACAACTCGATCCGCATCTCGTTCACAACCCGGGACGGCACCCGCTACAGGAAGACCTACAAGCTCGACGGCATCGTTATGGCACCCACAGGGCCCAACATGAAAGCCGCAATGCGACTAGTCCAAGAGATCAAGTCAGAGATCAAGCTCGGCGTCTTTGAGATGTCACGGCACTTCCCGGAGGATGCGACTGTGCTGGCGGCTGCCGCCGAAGCGGCGGCCAAGACGCGGTCGGTGGGGAAGCAGCTTGATCACTGGAAAGCGTTGACGCCGACTGCGAGCTCGACATCGCTCGGGTACGACTCTGCGATCAAATTCTGGAAAGGGGCGCCTGCCCAAATTCCGGAGGTTGGCGAGCAATGGGACGACATGCCACGAATCGGTGATCTGAAGATCGACACCATCCAGCTGTCGCACATTAAAGCCGCTGTCGCCAGCAAGGCTGACTGCCGGGCCAAAACTGTAAACAACTACTTGGCGGTCCTGCGACTCGCGCTCGAAGCGGCAGTGGACGACGGTCTGATCGAAAAGTACCCCACGATCTCAAAAGCCCGTCGGAAAAAAGATCAAGAAGAGGATCCTGATGCGTTTGATCTCCAAGAGATGAATGCCATCATCAAGGCCTTCCAAGAGGTCTGCCCTGGTCAGGTGGCCAACTTCACGGAGTTCTGGTTCTTGACTGGGTTGCGAACGAGCGAGCTCCAGGGGCTGCGCTGGCCGAGCGTGGACTTCCGAAAAGGTGAGATCAAGATCCACGAAGTGCAGGTGCGGGGCGAGTACAAAGCAACCACGAAGACCAACAAGGCCCGGCTCGTGAAGCTCACCGCACGCGCTCTGGACATCCTGATCGCGCAGAAGAAGTACACCTTCCTGGCTGGCGAGCACGTTTTCCACGACCCCAGGTTCGACATCTGCTGGAAGGATGAGCTGCCGTTCCGCAGGACGTACTGGACACCGATCCTGAAAAAGCTCGGGATTCGCTATCGGCGGCCGTATCAAATGCGACACACGAATGCTTCGATGCGCCTCACGGCCGGGCAGACGGTCGGCTACGCTGCGGCTCAAATGGGGCACTCGCCGGAAATGTTCGTGAAGCGCTACGCTAAGTGGATCGACGGCGCACACAACCGGATCGAGGACGACAAGCTGGAAGCGTTACTCACGTCGCCAGCGTCTGAACCGCAAGAGGCTCTGCACGGCTTC
Source organism: Roseateles sp. (assembly GCF_047654785.1). Classification (GTDB taxonomy): domain Bacteria; phylum Pseudomonadota; class Gammaproteobacteria; order Burkholderiales; family Burkholderiaceae_C; genus Pelomonas. The sequence continues at coordinate 1,121,850 of NZ_JASGKQ010000003.1, read as the reverse complement.
ATCCCAGGCGTGGCGGTGGGGACGAAATAGCCAGATTGTCCCTAGCCTGTCCCCAGAAATGAAAACAGGCACCTAAGTGCCTGATTTCATTCAACATTTATGGGGTGGCTGATGGGACTCGAACCCACGACAACAGGAATCACAATCCTGGACTCTACCAACTGAGCTACAGCCACCGCAGAGCCAAAGAGTATAGCGCAGAAATCAGGGCGCGCTGGCGGCCGATGCCGGCGCTGCGGCCTTGATGACCGCCTTGTATTGGGATTTCAGCGCGGCGAGGTAGGCCTGGCCTTCGGCGCGGGCCCAGGCCGCAGCGTATTGCTGGGCGGCGAGCTTGTCGTCGATGACGGCGGCGTCGCGCGGCTGGACGCGGTTGATGCGGGCCACGACGTAGCCGCCGTCGTCCGCCGGCACGCCCAGCACGGCCGGCAGCCGGGTGGCGTCGGCGCCCAGCACGGCTTCGAGCTGCGCGCGGCTCAGGCCTTCGGGCTTGGCGCGCGACACGGTGACCGCGGGCGCCAGGCCTGCCAGGTCGGCGGCGTTCGCCTTCAGCGCGGCCAGGCGCGCTTCGCCGGCCTTTCGGGCCTGCTCGGTGGCCAGCTTGCGCACGAGTTGGTCGCGGACCTTGTCCTTCACGTCGGCCAGCGGCGGCATGCGCACGGGGTTGTGCTGCAGCACGCGGGCGGAGACGAGCTGGCTGGGGGCGGTCTCCACCGCCTCGGTGTTGCGCTTGTTGCGCAGTGCGTCGGCGCCGAACACGGCGTCCAGCAGCTTGGCCGAGGCCAGCGGGCCGGCGGCACCGGGTTGCGGCTGGCGCTGCACGGTGGCGGTCTGCACCACCAGCTTGAGCTTGTCGGCCACGGGCTGCAGGCTGTCGGACTGCTCGTAGACGATGTTGCCGAACTGCTCGGCCGCCTCGGCGTAGCGGCGCTGCGCCAGCTGCTTGCGCACCTCGGCCTCGACCTCGCCGCGCACGGCCTCGAAGGGCTTCTTCTCGCCGCCGCGGGCGCTGGTCATCTGGATGATGTGGAAGCCGAAGTCGGTCTCGACGAGGTTGCTGATCTCGCCCGGCTTCATCGCGTACACGGCGGCGTCGAATTCCTTGACCATCGCGCCGCGGCCGAAGAAGTCGAGGTCGCCGCCGTTGACGGCCGAGCCCTCGTCCTGCGAGTTCTTGCGGGCCAGTTCGGCGAACGACGCCGGGTCCTTGCGCACCTGGGCCAGCAGTTCCTCCGCCCGGGCCTTGGCCTTGGCGCGCTCCTCGGCGGGCGCGCTGCGCTCGGCCTTGATGAGGATGTGGCTGGCGCGGCGCTCTTCCGGCACGCCGTAGCGCGAGGCGTTTTCCTCGTAGTACTTGCGCAGGTCGTCCTCGGTGAAGCTGACGTCCTTCTTCAGCGCCTCCAGGTCCAGCACCACGTACTGGATGCTGGCCGACTCGGGCAACTGGAACTTGGCGGCGTTGGCGGCGTCCTTGTAGAAGGCGTCGATGTCGGCGTCGCTGGGGTGGACCTGCGCGGCAAACTCCCGGGCGTCGAAGCGCTGCAGCTGCACCTCGCGCTGCTGCAGCAGCGCATCGAAGGCCAGCTTGGGGACGCTGGCGCCCACGGCCACCGAGGTCTCGACCGGCGTCAGCACCTGCCGCATCGCGTAGTCCTGGCGCAGGCGTTCGAGGAACATCGACGGCGACATGCCCTGGGCGGCCAGCAGGCCCTTGTTGACGGTGCCGTCCGGGTTGCGCAGGAAGGCGAACTGCGGGTCGTTCCAGAAGCGCGCATTGACCGCCTCGGCGCTGGGCGTGAAGTGCTGGTGCGTGGCGGCGGCCTGCAGCGTGCGCTGCGTCACCAGCATCTCCAGCGCCTGGTGCTTGATCTCGGGCGAGTCCAGCAGCTTGGCGTCCACGGTCGGGTTCTGGCGGCGGATGTTGTCGGTCTGCTCGCGCAGCGCGTTGTCCCACTCGGCCTGGGTGATCTTGCGGCCGTCGACCGTGGCCACGCCGGCATTGGCGCCGCCCATCATGCTGGTGTAGCCCTGCATGCCGACGAAGGCGAAGGACGGGAGGATCAGCACCAGCAGGATGAACTGGAACAGGCGCGTGTGGGCGCGGACGAATTCAAACATCTCGGGAAACCTTGAGGGTCAGACGCGGCGAATCAAACGCAACGAAGGCGAACCGGGGTTCGCCTTCGAGGGGAGCCGCATTCTATAAGTCGCGGCGGCGGTGGCCGCGGCAGGCGGTGGGGTGGTGGGCGCTGACGGGCTCGAACCGCCGACAATCTCCGTGTAAGGGAGGTGCTCTACCCACTGAGCTAAGCGCCCGGGAATCCGGGTCCGGCCTGGGGAAATCAGTTCACGGCGTCCTTCAACGCCTTGCCGGGTTTGAACTTCGGCACCTTGGCCGACTTGATCTTGATGGCATCGCCCGTGCGCGGGTTGCGGCCGGCGCGCGCGGCGCGCTTGGTGATGCTGAAGGTGCCGAAGCCGACCAGCGACACGGTGCCGTTCTTCTTCAGCGTGGTCTTGACGCCGCCGATCATGGCCTCGAGCGCCCGGCCGGCGGCGGCCTTGGAGATGTCGGCCTGCCTGGCGATGTGCTCGATCAATTCGGACTTGTTCACTCCTGCCCCCCAAATTTGGACGATCAGCGGTCTGTCGGTTCCGCGCTGTGCAGCCGCCGGGGCGCTCGCGGGAGGCGGATTCTAGACGCCGCGCCCGGCCGCCACCCGGCCGGGAAAAGTCCCGATACAACTCCGGGCGCGCGCGGCCTCAACGCGCCTTGGCGCGGATCTCGGGCAGCGCCTTCTGCAGGTAGTACACCATCGACCAGATGGTCAGCACCACGGCCGCGTAGATCAGCCAGGTGCCCCACAGCCGCGTGGGGATGAGGCCGAACAACACGCCGTCGAACAGCAGGAAGGGGATGGCGACCATCTGCACCGTGGTCTTGAGCTTGCCCACCATGTGGACGGCCACGCTGCGCGAGGCGCCGATCTGCGCCATCCATTCGCGCAGCGCCGAGATGGCGATCTCGCGGCCGACGATGACCAGCGCGACGAAGGCGTTGACCCGCCCCAGCTCCAGCAGCACCAGCAGCGCCGAGCAGACGAGGAACTTGTCGGCCACCGGGTCCAGGAAGGCGCCGAAGGACGAGGTCTGGTTGAGCTTGCGGGCCAGGTAGCCGTCCAGCCAGTCGGTCAGCGCGACGACGATGAACAGCACCGTGGCGAACAGGTTCTGGTGGGCCGGCGCCAGGTTCAGGTGGAACACCCCGACGATCAGCGGGATGGCCACGATGCGGGCCCAGGTCAGCAGAGTCGGCAGGGTCAGGAACATGCCGGCATTGTGCCCAAGCCCGGCGCGCCGCCGGGGGTGGCCGTCAATCCAGGCTGCGCGGCTTGAAGCGCCGGTACTCGTCGAACAAAAAGGTCTCGGTGAACTTCCACGGCCGCGGCATGCGGCGCACGTCGCCGAAGGGCGCGGCGCGATGCACGGCGTCGAGCGCCATTTGCAGCGTCTCGGGGCCGAACCGGGGCGGGCGCACGACGTTGATCTTGCGCACGCTGCCGTCGGCCTTGAGCTCCACCTCCAGCACGATCAGCGTCAGCAGGTGCGACGGAGCCGGCGTCATGTAGCTGCGCTCGGGGTTGGCCATGACCAGGCGCTCCGCGGCCTGGCGGCGCAACTCCTGCTCGCTGCGCACGGGCCGGGGCGCCGGCAGGCCCGGCGGCGGTTTCGCGGCGGGCGTGGCCGCCGCGCCGGGCGCGGGCACCGGCGTGGCCAGCGGCGGCGGCGGGCGGGACACCGGCGCGGGCGCCGGGGCGCGCGGCGCGGCGCCGCAGGCGGCCAGCAGCGGCGCGATGACCCAGTGCGCGGTGCGCTTGATGCGGTCGACGATGGACATGCTGCTTCTCCCTGCGATGGATGGTGGTGTGGGCGCCGTCAGTGCAGCGCGCGGTAGATGTCCTCGGCCAGGTCGCGCGAGATGCCTTTCACGCTGCACAACTCGTCGACGCTGGCGCCGGCCACGCCGCGCACGCCGCCGAAGCGCTGCAGCAGCTGCGAGCGCTTCTTCGGGCCGACGCCCGGCACGTCCTCCAGCCGCGAGCCGCCGGTGCGCGCGGCCGCGCGGCGGGCGCGCATGCCGGTGATCGCGAAGCGGTGCGCCTCGTCGCGGATCTGCGCGACCAGCATCAGCGCGGCGGAGTCGCGGCCCAGGTAGACCTTCTCGCGCCCGTCGGCGAACACCAGTTCCTCCAGACCCACCTTGCGGCCCTCGCCCTTTTCGACGCCGACGATCAGGCCCAGGTCCAGCCCCAGCTCCTCGAACACCTCGCGCGCCATGCTGACCTGGCCGCGCCCGCCGTCCACCAGCACCAGGTCGGGCAGCCGGCCGGTGCCGAGCTGCGCGGCCTCGGCCAGCTTGCCGTAGCGGCGCGTCAGCACCTGGCGCATCGCGGCGTAGTCGTCGCCGCCGGTCACGCCCTCGATGTTGTAGCGGCGGTACTGGCTGCTCTGCATCTGGTGGCCTTCGAAGACGACGCAGCTGGCCATCGTCGCCTCGCCGGCCGTGTGGCTGATGTCGAAGCACTCGACGCGGAAGCTGTCGATCTCGGCGACGGACGAGATCCAGCGCCTCCACCAGCGCGCGCGTGCGCGCCTGCTGCGAGCCCTCCTCGGCCAGCAGCCGCGCCAGCGCCAGCTCCGCACCCTTGACGCACATCTCCAGCCAGATGCGACGCTGGCCGCGCGGCTGGGCCTGCACGGTCACGCGGCTGCCGGCCTGGGCACCCAGCGCGTCGGCCAGGCCGGCGTCCACCGGCTCGCTGACGACGACCAGCCCCGGGGCCGGCGCCGCCAGGTAGTGCTGCGCGATGAAGGCCTCCAGCACCTGCCGCTCCGGGGGCAGCGCCTCGTCGCCCTCCAGCCGCAGCGCGGTGGCGTCGTCCACGTGCCTGGGAAAGAACGCGCGGTCGCCCAGGTGGCGGCCGCCACGCACCATGGCCAGGTTCACGCAGGCGCGGCCGCCCTGCACCTTGACGGCCAGGATGTCCACGTCGCGGTCGCGGCCGGTGGCGCTGCTCTCCTCGATGACCTGCTGCTGCAGCACCTTGGACAGCGCCTGGATCTGGTTGCGCACCTCGGCCGCCAGCTCGTACTGGAAGCGTTCGGCGTAGGCGCCCATCTGCAGTTGCAGCGACGCCATCACCTCGTCCGTCTCGCCGCGCAGGAAGCGCTCGGCGCTCTCGACGTTGCGCGCGTACTCGGGCGTCTGCCCGGCCGGCACGCAGGGGCCGGAGCAGCGCTTGATCTGGTGCAGCAGGCAGGGCCGGCTGCGGTTGTTGAAGACGCTGTCCTCGCAGGTGCGCAGGCGGAACACCTTCTGCATCAGCTGGATGGACTCCTTCACCGCCCAGGCGCTGGGGAAGGGGCCGAAGTACTGGTGCCGCTTGTCCACCGCGCCACGGTAGTAGGCCATGCGCGGCCAGGCGTGCGCGGTGATCTTCAGGTAGGGGTAGCTCTTGTCGTCCCGGAACAGGATGTTGAAGCGCGGGTTCAACGCCTTGATCAGGTTGTTCTCGAGCAGCAGCGCCTCGGCCTCGGTGCGCACCACCGTGGTCTCCAGGCGGGCGATGCGCGCCACCATCAGGCCGGTGCGCGTGCCGCCGTGGTTCTTCTGGAAGTAGCTGCTGACGCGCTTCTTCAGGTCCTTGGCCTTGCCGACGTAGAGCACCTCGCCCCTGGCGTCGAAGTAGCGGTAGACGCCCGGCAGCGCCGGCAGCGCGCCGACCTCGGCCAGCAGCTTCTCGCGCGCCTCGCGCGGGACGGCGGCATCAACGGTGGAAGGGGTCGCGCTCGACATCGGCGGGATTCTCGCCTGGGACAATCCGCCCATGCTCTGGGACCTCTTCTGCCGCGTCATCGACAACCACGGCGACCTCGGCGTCTGCTGGCGGCTGGCGCGCGACCTGGCCGCGCGCGGGCAGCGGGCGCGGCTGTGGGTGGACGACGCCGCCGCACTGGCCTGGATGGCACCGCAGCGGCCCGCCGGCGTCGAGGTGCGGCCCTGGCCGGACGGCGGCGTGGACGCGACGCCGGGCGACGTGGTCATCGAGGCCTTCGGCTGCGAGCTGCCGGCGGCCTTCGTCGCCCGCATGGCGGCCCGGCGCCCGGCGCCGCACTGGATCAACCTGGAATACCTCAGCGCCGAGGACTACGTGGAGCGCAGCCACGGCCTCGCGTCGCCGCAGTCCGGCGGCCCGGGCGCGGGGCTGGCCAAGCACTTCTTCTACCCCGGCTTCACGCCGCGCACCGGCGGGCTGCTGCGCGAGCCGGGGCTGCTGGCGCGCATCGCCGCCTTCGACGGCGCGGCCTGGCTGCGCGAGCACGGCTGGGCGCCGCGCGCGGGCGAGCGGGTCGTCAGCCTGTTCGCCTACGCCAACCCGCAATTGCCGGCGCTGCTGGACGCGCTGGCCGGCGCGCCCACGCTGCTGCTCGCCTGCCCCGGGCCGCTGCAGCCGCAGGTCGCCGACCGACCGGGGCTGCGCTGCATCGCCCTGCCCCATCTGCCGCAGGACGGCTACGACCGGCTGCTGTGGGCCTGCGACCTGAACTTCGTGCGCGGCGAGGACTCCTTCGTGCGCGCCCAGTGGGCCGGCAAGCCCTTCGCCTGGCACATCTACCCGCAGCACGACGGCGCCCACCACGCCAAGCTGGACGCCTTCATGACCCGCGCCGCGCTGCCCGAGGACTGGCGCGCGTTCTGGCGCGGCTGGAACGGCTTGGGCGCGCTGCCGCCACTGCCCGCGCCGGACGCCGCGCCCTTCCGGCGCTGGCGCGCGCAGTTGGCGGCGCAGCCGGACCTGCTGACCCAGCTGCAGGGCTTCCTGGACGGTTCACGCTAGAATCGCGGGCTTTGCCGCGCCAAGCCGTTTCCTGGAATCTGGTGCGCCCCCTCAAGCAGGAACCCCACCCATGAAACTCGCTCAAGAAATCCGCGCCGGCAACGTCATCATGCAGGGCAAGGACCCGATGGTCGTGCTGAAGACCGAATACAGCCGCGGCGGCCGCGGCGCCGCCACGGTGCGCATGAAGATGAAGAACCTGCTGAACGGCGCCGGCGCCGAGCTGGTCTTCAAGGCCGACGACAAGATGGAGCAGATCATCCTCGACAAGAAGGAGTGCACCTACACCTACTTCGCCGACCCGATGTACGTCTTCATGGACACCGAGTACAACCAGTACGAGGTCGAGGCCGAGAACATGGGCGACGCGATCTCCTACCTGGAAGACAGCATGCCCGTCGAAGTGACCTTCTACGACGGCAAGGCGATCTCGGTGGAACTGCCCACCAGCGTCGTGCGCGAGATCGAGACCGAGCCGGCCGTCAAGGGCGACACCTCGGGCAAGGTCATGAAGCCCGCCCGCCTGAAGGGCACCGGCTTCGAGATCGCCGTGCCGCTGTTCGTGGAAAACGGCGACAAGATCGAAATCGACACCCGCACGCACGAGTACCGCAAGCGCGTCTGACAGCCCCCTCGTCCAGTCTCGCACCGCTGAACGCGGGCGAGCCTGGCCGGTCCCCCGAGGGGCGGCGATGCTCGCGGGGCTTGCCCCGCTCGCACATCGCCAGACGGGCCGGCTTGGGGCGGCCCGGCGCTCGGCCCGGAATACACGAAACGCCCGCAGCCGCGGGCGTTTCGCTTTTCAGGGCGCGTCGTCCGAGAGGTCGGGCACGTCGAGTTCGGCGTCGATCCCGCGGTCGAACTCGGCGCTGGCCTTCACCGGGATCCAGGGGCGATCCAGCGGGCGGTAGACACGGCGCTGCAGGCGGGCCAGGCGGTCGGAGCGCTCGATGGCGTTCATCACCTGGTCGGGGGCGATCAGCATCGCGAAGGGATCGGCCAGGTTCGGGATGGTGGACAGCATGGTGGGCCTCCTGTGGTTCGATGCATCCACTGTAGGCAGACCCGCGCGGGCGGGCCAGTCGGGCCAGCGCCGTCCGGGCTGTCAGGCTTTTTCCTACACCCGCGCCCGGCTGCGCACTAGTTGGCGGCCGCCCCGGCCTGCGCCGCGCGCTGCCGCTCCTGGATGACGCGGCGCAGTTCCTTGGCCACCGCGTCGCGGCCGCCGCGCTGGGCGAAGTCGGCCGCCGTCAGTTCCTGCTCGTTGGCCGCGCGCGGCTCGGCGCCGGCCTTCAGCAGCAGCGGCACCAGGTCGCCGTTGCCGTAGCGGGCGGCCATCATCAGCGGCGTGCTGCCGTTCTCGGAGCGCGCCTCCAGGTCGGCGCCCTGGGCGATCAGGAAGGCGGCCACGCCGTTGTCCGGCCCGCTGGCGGCGTAGTGCAGCGGCGTCCAGCCCTTGCGGTTGACGGCCGCGCCGCGCCGGACCAGCGCCTGCGCCGCCGGCAGCGAGCCGCGGATGGCGGCGATCATCAGCGGCGTCTCGCCGCTGGCGTTGGCGGTGTCCACGTCCAGCCGGGGCGAGGCCAGCAGGCTCTCCAGCGCGCGCAGCGAGCCCTCGCGCACGGCGGTGAACAGCGCGGTGCGGCCGCGCGAATCGGCCAGGTTGGGGTCCACGCCCTGTTGCAGCAGGGCGGCCACGCCGCGCGGGTCGTTCAGTTCGGCGGCCATGACGAGGTCGTCGACGGGCGCGGCATGCGCCAGCGCCGTCGCGGCCGCCAGGGCCAGGGAAGTCAGCCAGGTCTTCATACGGTCTCCGGAAGGCGGAACAGCCGCCGTGTGTTCGCCGCCGTGAGGGCGGCCAGTTCGGGCGGCGGCAGGCCCAAAGCGTCGGCCACGGCGCGCGCCACATGCGGCACGTAGGCCGGCGAGTTGGTCTTGCCGCGGAAGGGCACGGGCGCGAGGTAGGGGCTGTCGGTCTCGACCAGCAGGCGCTCCAGCGGCAGCAGCTTCAGCAGGTCGCGCAGGTCCTGCGCGTTCTTGAAGCTGACGATGCCCGAGAACGAGATGTGGTAGCCGCGCTCGATGGCGGCCAGCGCCACGGCGGCCGATTCGGTGAAGCAGTGGAACACGCCGCCCGCCTGCTCGCCGCCCTCCTCGTCCAGCACGCGCAGCGTGTCGGCCGCGCTGGCGCGGGTGTGGATGACGAGCGGCTTGCGCGCCGCCCGGGCCGCGCGGATGTGCGTGCGGAAGCGCTCGCGCTGCCACGCCATGTCCGCGATGCTGCGGCCTGCGAGGCGGTAGTAGTCCAGCCCCGTCTCGCCGATGGCGACGACGCGCGGCAGCGCCGCCAGCCGCACCAGTTCGTCCACGTCGGGCTCGCGCATCTGCTCGGTGTCCGGGTGGACGCCCACCGTGGCCCAGAGCTGCGGATGCGCCAGCGCCAGCGCATGGACCTCGTCGAACTCCTCCATCTGGGTGCAGATGCAGATGGCCTGGTCCACCTGCGCATGGCGCATGTCGGCCAGGATGTCGGGCAGCCGCTGCTTCAGTTCGGGGAAGCTGAGGTGGCAGTGGGAATCGATGAACATCAGAGCGTCTGCGTGGGCTTGCTGGACGACACCGCCGTGCCGAGGATTTCCTCGATGCGGGCACGGATCAGCCGCGTCTTCTCGTCGCCGGGGAAGCGCACGCCCACGCCCTGGGTGCGGCCGCCGGAGGCGTTGGCCGGCGTCAGCCAGGCCACCTTGCCGGCCACCGGGTAGCGCTGGTTGTCCTCGGGCAGCGCCAGCAGCAGGTAGATGTCTTCGCCGAGCCGGTAGTCGCGCGTGGTCGGCACGAACAGGCCGCCCTCGGTGAAGGCCGGGATGTAGGCCGCGAACAGCGCCGATTTCTCGCGGAACACCAGCTGGATGACGCTGGGCCGGGCCCCCGAGGCCGACGCGCCCGCGCCGCCCACCGTGGGCAGCGGCAGCGTGCCGCCGAGCTGGCTGGGCTGGAATTGCAGGGAGGCCGGGCCGGGCCTGGAGGGGGCGTCGCTCATGGGCCGAGTGTATTCACCGGGCGGCGGCGATGGCCGCCTGCGCCTGGGCCACCAGCGCCTCGATCCACAGGCCCGCGTTGAGCGGATGCTCGGCATGGCGGGCGGCGCGGCGCAGCTCGGCCTCCCAGGCCAGCAGCGGCGCGGCGCGGCGCGGCGTGGGCAGCGAGGCCGGCGCGAAGAACTGGCCGGGCTGGCCGTGGCAGCGGCGCAGCAGGTCATGGCACAGGCGCTGCAGCGCGTCGATGGCGCGCGGCGGCGCCAGGTCCGCCAGCGCCGCCACCTCGCCGCGCGCCACGCGCTTCGGGACGGCCTGCCAGGCCGCGTCGCTCAGCCCGGCCTCGGCCCAGGCCAGCGCCTGCTGCGGCCGCCCGCCGGTGGCGGCCAGCAGGCCCTCGGCGCCGTCGACGCCCCGGGACGCCAGCCAGGCCAGCGCCGCGTCGCGCGCCGGCAACGCCAGCGGCAGCGGCTGGCAGCGGCTGCGGATGGTGGGCAGCAGCGCGGCGCCGTCGTGGCTGGCCAGCACGAAGCGCAGCAGCCCGGCGGGCTCCTCCAGCGTCTTCAGCAGCGCGTTGGCGGCCACGCCGTTCAGCGCCTCGGCCGGGAAGATGACGGCCACCTTGGCCTGGCCGCGCGCCGACGTCGCCTGCGCGAACGCCAGCAGCTGCCGCACGGCCTCCACCTTGATCTCGCGGCTGGGCTTGGCCTTGCCGGCCTTCGCGTCGGGCTCCTCGAACGGCAGGCCCAGCGACTCGCGCGCGGGCGCCTCCAGCGCCTCGGGCAGCAGCAGCTGGAAGTCGGGGTGCGTGCCGCTGGCGAACAGCCTGCAGCCCGGGCATTGCCGGCAGGCGGGCTGGCCCGCGGCGGCGGCCTCGCACAGCCAGCTCTGCGCCAGCGCCACCGCCAGTTCGAGCTGGCCCACGCCGGCCGGCCCCTGCACCAGCAGCGCATGCGAGCGGGCGCGGGCCAGCGCGTCGGCCAGCGGCGCCTGCAGCCAGGGCAGGTCGAGGTTCAGCATGCCGGATAGCGCGCGGCCAGCACGGCCAGCACCTGGGCGCCGACCTGCGCCACCGTGCCGCTGGCGTCGATGCGCACGATGCGCTGCGGCGCCTGCGCCGCGCGGGCCGCGTAGCCGGCGCGCACGCGCTCGAAGAAGTCCAGGTCGAGCTGCTCGATGCGGTCCGCCTCGCGCGCGCCGGCGCGGCGGGCGGCGGCCTGGCGCGCCGGCAGGTCGAACCACAGCGTCAGCTCGGGCTCGGTGCCTTCCTGCACCCAGCCGGCCAGCGTGTCCAGCACCGGCTGCGGCAGGCCGCGGCCGCCGCCCTGGTAGGCGAAGCTGGCGTCGGTGAAGCGGTCGCACAGCAGCGTCTTGCCGGCGGCCAGCGCCGGGCGGATCACGGTTTCCACGTGGTCGCGCCGGCCGGCGAACATCAGCAGCAGCTCGGTCAGCGAGCCCATGGGCCGGTTCAGCACCAGCTCGCGCAGCGCCTCGGCCAGCGGCGTGCCGCCGGGCTCGCGGCTGAGCTGCACGTCGGCGCCGCGGGCGCGGAACCAGTCGGCCACGGCCTGGATGTGGGTGGACTTGCCGGCCCCGTCGATGCCTTCGAAGCTGATGAAACGTGCTGGACTCACGGGCCGCCGCGCTGGTATTTGTTGACCGCGCGATTGTGCGCGGCGAGGTCGTCGCTGAACTCGCTGCTGCCGTCGCCGCGCGCGACGAAGTACAGCGACTTCACCGGCGCCGGGTGCAGCGCCGCGTGCAGCGACGCCGCGCCGGGCATGGCGATGGGCGTGGGCGGCAGGCCGCCGCGGGTGTAGGTGTTGAAGGGCGTGTCGCGGGTCAGATCTCGCTTGCGCAAATTGCCGTCGAAGCGCTCGCCCAGGCCGTAGATGACGGTCGGGTCGGTCTGCAGCGGCATGCCCAGGCGCAGCCGGTTGACGAACACGGCGGCGACCTTGCTGCGGTCGCCGGCCACGCCGGTCTCCTTCTCGACGATGGAGGCCAGGACCAGCGCCTCGTCGGCCGAGCGCAGCGGCAGCCCGTCCGCACGCCCGCTCCACGCGGCGGCGAGCCGCTTGCGCATCGCCGCATGGGCGCGCCGCAGCACCGTCAGGTCGCTGACGCCGCGGCTGTACGCATAGGTGTCGGGGAAGAAGCGGCCCTCCGGCGCCACGCCGGGCTCGCCCAGCGCGGCCATCAGGTCGGCATCGCTCATCGCCGCGGCGACCGGCTTCAGCGCCGGCGCGGCGGCCAGCGCGGCGCGCACCTGGCGCCAGTTCCAGCCGTCGATCAGGCGCAGCTGCTCCAGCACCTCGTCGCCGCGCACCATCTTGTCCAGCAGCCCGCGCGGCGTGATGCCGGCATGCGCCTCGTAGCTGCCGGCGCGGATCTGCCGGGCCTGGCCGGACCACTTGAACCATTGGTAGAGCAGCCGCGCATCGGCCTGCACGCCGGCCGCCACCCAGGCGCGGGCGACCTCGGCCGGGCTGGTGCCGGGCTCGATGGACAGCTCCACCGACGGCGCGGCCAGCGCCAGCGGGCTGCGCAGCCACTGCCACGCGGCGCCTGCCGCCAGTGCCGCGATCAACAACGATGCGAGCACCGCCCGCCACAGCCACTTCATGCCCCTGCCCAGGCTCCGTCAAAAGGGCGCTGATGATAATTGCCGCCATGACCGCACCGACCTCACTGCGCCTGGCCGACTGGGGCGTCATCCGCGCCCAGGGCGCCGATGCCGCCCGCTTCCTGCACGGCCAACTGACCCAGGACTTCCTGCTGCTGGACCGCGACCATGCGCGGCTGGCCGGCTTCTGCAGCCCCAAGGGCCGGCTGCTGGCGACCCTGGTGGGCTGGCAGCACGGCGACGACGAGATCCTGCTGGCGCTGCCCGCCGAGACGCTGGCGGCGGCGCTGAAGCGGCTGTCCCTGTTCGTGCTGCGCGCGAAGTGCCGGCTCACGGACGCGAGCGCGGCCTTCGCCGTCCACGGCCTGCTGGGCACGCCCGCCGCCGAGGCCTGGACGCTGGCGCGCGACGGCGACGCGGTGCTGATCGCGCTGCCGGCCACGCCGGATGCGGGCCGCGCGCTGCGCATCCAGCCGGCCGACGCCCCCGTCCCGGCCGGGGCCGCGATGACGCCCGACGACTGGGCCGCCGCCGAGGCCGAGGCCGGCATGGCCTGGGTGCGCGGCGCCACCATCGAGGCCTTCGTGCCGCAGATGATCAACTTCGAGGCGCTGGGCGGCGTCAACTTCAAGAAGGGCTGCTACCCAGGCCAGGAGGTCGTCGCGCGCAGCCAGTACCGCGGCACGATCAAGCGGCGGCTGCAGGTGTTCGAGGCGGACGGTGCGGCATCGGTCGGCCAGGAGGTGTTCCACAGCGCCGACCCCGAGCAGCCGGCCGGCGTCGTCGCCGGCTGCGGCATGCGCGGCGGCCGCACGGTGCTCGCCGCCGAGATCAAGCTCGCGGCGCTGGACGGCGGCAGCCTGCACCTGGGCAGCGCCGGCGGCCCGGCGCTGCGGCCACGCGCCCTGCCCTACGACCTCCCGCCGCAGGACTGACCGTGCAGCTCTACGTCTACTACCGCATCGTCGGCGAGCACGCCGACGCCGCGCTCACCGCCTTCCGCAAGGCGCGCGTGGAAGCCCCCATCGAACTGCTGCGCCGCCCCGAGCCGGACGCGGACGGGCGCTGGACCTGGATGGAGATCTACCCGGAAGGCTGGGGCCACCGCGAGCCGCCGGTGGCGGCGGCGATGGCGCCGTGGGTGGCGGGCGAACGGCGGATCGAGCGCTTCGAAATGCTGGGCTGACGCACGCCCCATGGGCCGCGCCCTGCGCCGGTCACCCTAAATCCGGTAGTTGGGCATGCCCGAGGGGCTGGCGAGGCGGGCCGCTGGCAAGGCGCGCCGACGAAGTGGGCTGGTGCCCACGAGGAGAAGCAACGCCGCCAGCGGGCCGCAGCGCCAGACCAGCGGGCGTGCAGCGGTGTTCATCGAAGTGGTGATCTCCGCATCGGCGACAAGGTGCTGAAACATCAGGGCTTTCGATGAATGGCAAGCGGTCAACTGCCGGATTTAGAGCGGCTAACAAAACTGAATCAATGCTCGCACGCAGATGACGCTGCACGCCAGGGATAGCAAGGCCACATGGGTATGAACGCTTCGCTCGAAACGCACGCGCAGCTTGCCGAAGGCGGCCAGCCAAGCATGCGTGCGTTCGACGACCCAGCGATGGCACCCGAGTCGGTCGTTGCGCTCGATACCCCTGCGGGCGATCCGATCCTGGATGCCTCGGCGCTTGAGGTGCTCCCGACAGCGTGCAAAGTCGTAGCCCTTGTCCGCGTGCAGCTTGTCGGGCCAGCGGCGCGGCTTTCCACGCTTTCCTCGCACATCGGGCAAGGCATCGATCAACTGCTCGAAGACCACCGAGTCGTGGCGGTTGGCTCCGGTCACGCAGAACATCAGCGGGATGCCCTGGCGGTCCGTGATGATGTGACGTTTGCTGCCGAGTTTTCCTCTGTCCGTGGGGTTGGGGCCAGTGTGCGAGCCCCCCGGGGGCTGGGCACGCTGGCCCCGTCCAGGCTGGCTCGGCTGAAGTCCAGCCGCCCGGCGCTACGCAGTTCGGCCAACAACAGCATATGCAATTGGTGCCACACACCGGCATCCTGCCATTGGCGCAGTCGCCGCCAGCAGGTCATGCCACTGCCGAAGCCCAGTTCCTGGGGCAACTCTTCCCAGGGGATGCCGGTGCGCAGCACGAACAGGATGCCGTTCAGAGCCATCTCGTCGCTCACCCGTGGACGACCGCCCTTGACCGAGGGCACGAATACCGGCAGCAGTGGCTCAATCTTCTTGAACAGCGCCGCGCTGATTTCCTTGTTCTTGGTTCGACCCATGTACCGTCAAACGCACTTCAACCGCCTGACGATGACAGGGTTGTGTTAGCCGCTCTTAGAGCGTGTTTACGATCTCATTTCCTCCGACAATTGTTGGGTGAAGAGGAAGCCGTACCCAAGCGACATCAGTCGAGAGAAGTTTGCCGAGATCGAGCCGCTGCTGCGCAGCGTTCGGCGCAGCACCAAGCCGATCAAGGTCGATCTGTACGAGGTGTTCTGCGCAGTGCTGTACCTGCTGCACACGGGTTGCCAATGGCGCTATCTGCCGCCGCAGTTCCCCAAGTGGCCCAGCGTCTATGCGTACTGGCGCAAATGGAGCGAGCCTGACCAGCACGGAGTGAGCGTGCTGGAGCAGGCTTTAAAAAAATCAGGTTGGCGCGGCCCGCGAGAGACAGGGGCGCAACGCCTGCAGCGCGTTCTTGATCGTGGACGCGCAGAGCGTGAAGAACACGGACACGGCGGGGTTCAAGGGCTATGACGCAGGCAAGAAGGTCTCGGGGATCAAGCGCCACATTGCGGTGGACACCCAGGGGCTTCCCCATGCCGTGGCGATCACGACGGCCGAAGTGACGGACCGCAAAGGAGCGCTGGCGGCATTCAAGCGCTGCAAGCCGTCGCTGGGACGGGTGCAAAGCGTGCTGACGGACAGCGGCTACACAGGCCAGCCCTTCGCGCAAGGCGTCAAGGACATCCTGGGTGAGCACGTGACGGTGCAGATCGCCAAGCGAAGCGAGTTGCACACCTTCAAGGTCATGCCCAAGCGCTGGGTTGTCGAGCGCAGCTTTGCCTGGTTGGAGAAAAACCGCAGACTGTGGAAGAACTGCGAGCGTTGGCTCAACACCAGCTTGCAGTTCGTCCATTTGGCGTTTCTGGCTCTGCTACTCAGGAGATCGTCAACACGCTCTTAGGGTCACAGGTGCCGGATGAATTCGTCGGCATCGACATCGGCCTGGTGCAACAGCCCTGCCAGCGTTCCAACCTTCAGTTCCGCGTGCAGCGGCACGACGCAACCCTGCATGCCCCGGCGCAGCACCACATGGCTGCCGGACTACCGCTGCTTTTCGAACCCCAAACGCTGCAGCGCCCGGATCGCTTGCGCGCCGGAAATGCGCGGCAGCTTAGGCATGCGCCGCGTCGAGCGTGAACGTCGTCACGAAGGGATGGCCGGACGCGCTGACCGGGAATTCCTCGACGTAGAGCGCGGTGGCTTCGCGCAGATTGGCCAGCGCTTCCTCGACGGATTCGCCCTGGGAGACGGTGCCCGTCTCGGGGTTGAGTGCAACGAATCCGCCTTCCTCGGCGGGCGTGAGCACGGCAGTGAATTGCATGGCGGGCCTCCTGCGGCGAATTGTCCGTCAAGCGCCCCCGGTCACAGCGCCCGCACCATCTCCACATGCCCGATGCCCGCCTCCTCGAACGGCTCGCTCCGTCGCTCGAAGCCGGCGCGCCGGTAGAAGGCCTCGGCCGACAGCTGCGCGTGCAGCAGCGCCTCGCGCAGGCCCCGGGCGCGCGCCGCCGCCAGCAGCGCGTCCAGCACCTGGCGGCCGATCCGCGTGCCGCGCAGCGGGCGCAGCACGGCCATGCGGCCGATCCGGGCGACGCCGGGCGCCTGCACCAGCAGGCGGCCGGTGGCCAGCGGCATGCCGAGGCGGTTGCGGGCGACGGCGTGCAAGGCGTCCGCGTCGGCGGCGTCCCATTCCAGCTCGGCCGGGATGCCCTGCTCCCCGATGAAGACCTCGCGGCGGAGGGCGCCCGCCGCGTCGCCCTGCTCGGCCCAGCCGGCCACCGCCACGTCCACCACCGGCTCGCCGGCCTCGAAGCCGTCCGCGACGGCGCGCAGCGCGTCGGGCAGGCGCTGCGGCGTCTGCGTGGCCGGGTCGGCGAACACGTAGACCATGTCCGCCCGCACCAGCAGCCGGTCGCCGCAGAAGATGGCGCCGTCCACCTTCATGGAGCTGTGGCCGAACTCGCGGCGGCGGATGCCGACGTCCAGCCGGTCGTCGCAGCGGGCCGAGCCCAGGTAGTCCAGCGCGGCGCGGCGCACGTAGAGGTCGCCGCCCAGCCGCTTCATCGTCCCGGCATACGGCAGCGCCAGCGCGCGCCAGTAGCCGCTGATGGCGGTGTCGACATAGGTCAGGTAGTGGCCGTTGAAGACGATGCCCTGGGCGTCGACCTCGGCCCAGCGCACGCGCAGCGGTTCGAGGTGGCGGAAGTCCTGGCGTTTCATGGCTGCAGATGCTCCCGGATCGCGGCGGCGCAGAAGTCCAGCGCGGCGCGCGCCTCGGGCAGCGCACGGCCCATCTTGATGAAGTCGTGCGTGACGCCGCGCGTCAGCTCCAGTTGCACCGGCACGCCGGCCGCGCGCAGCGTGTCGGCGTAGGCCAGGCCCTCGTCCACCAGCGGGTCGGCCTCGGCCAGCAGCACGGCGGCGGGGGCGAGGCCGCCGTGGTCGTCGGCGTGCAGCGGGGCGAAGCGCCAGTCGCCGCGCTGCGCGGGGTCGATGTAGTGGGCGAAGAACCATTCGATGCCCTTCGCGTCGAGCAGGAAGCCCTCGGCGAAGCGGCGGTGGGAGTCGTGGCTCATGTGGCTGTCGGTGCCGGGCGTGATCAGCAGCTGCAGCGCCAGCGGCAGGCCGCGCTCGCGCGCGAAGAAGGCGGCGCCGGCGGCCAGCGTGCCGCCGGCGCTGTCGCCGCCGACGGCCAGCCGGCTGCCGTCCAGGCCGAGCGCATCGGCCTGCTCGTGCAGCCAGGCCAGGCCGGCCCAGGCGTCGTCGACGGCGGCGGGGAAGCGGTGCTCGGGCGCGAGGCGGTAGTCCAGCGACAGCACGGCCGCGCCGCTGCGCAGGCTGAGCTGGCGGCACAGGCTGTCGTGCGTCTCCAGGTCGCCGATGGTGAAGCCGCCGCCGTGCAGGTAGAGCAGCACCGGCAGCCGGCCGTCGCCCGGCGCATAAAGGCGCGCCGGCCGGCCGGCGGCCTGCAGGTCTTCGACGCGGGGCAGCGGCGCGCGCGGCAGGTCGAGGATCTCGGCGCCCATGCGGTAGGCGATGCGGGCGTCGCGCGGCGCCAGCGTGTGGAAGGGCGGGCGGTTGGCGCGGCGGATGCGCGCCAGCAGCTCGGCCATGTGCGGCGTCAGCGGGGGGGTCTTGTCGGTCATCGGGCCGCATTGTCCGCGCCGGCCGCCGTCGCGCGCATGACGGCGCGCCCGGGCGGCGGCCACTACGATGCGCCGCAGCCCACGCGGAGCGAACACCATGGCCCAGATCCTCTACCTGACCCGCATCGAACTCGAATTCGGCGCCAGCCGGCTGCTGCCGGCCGAGTGCGAGCGCATCGGCATCCGCCGCCCGCTGGTCGTCACCGATGCCGGCGTGCGCGCGGCCGGCGTGCTGGACGAGGCGCTGGCCGCCTTCGCCGAAAAGCCGCCGGTGTTCGACCAGACGCCCCCCAACCCCACCGAGGCCGCCGTGCGGCTGGCCGTGCAGGCGGCCCGGGCCGCCGGCTGCGACGGGCTGATCGCCGTCGGCGGCGGCTCCAGCATCGACCTGGCCAAGGGCGTGGCCATCGCCGCCACGCACGACGGACCGCTGACCACCTACGCCACCATCGAGGGCGGCGCCGCGCGCATCACGCCGAAGGTGCTGCCGCTGATCGCCGTGCCCACCACGGCCGGCACCGGCAGCGAGGTGGCGCGCGGCGCCATCCTGATCGTCGA
Organism: Roseateles sp.; assembly: GCF_047654785.1. Classification (GTDB taxonomy): domain Bacteria; phylum Pseudomonadota; class Gammaproteobacteria; order Burkholderiales; family Burkholderiaceae_C; genus Pelomonas. The sequence continues at coordinate 1,103,308 of NZ_JASGKQ010000003.1, read as the reverse complement.
CGACGGCCGCAAGCTCGGCTTCCACAACTGGGAGCTGCTGCCCAAGGCCGCCATCTGCGACCCGGCGCTGACGCTGAAGCTGCCGCCCGCGCTGACGGCCGCCACCGGCATGGACGCCATCGCCCACTGCATCGAGACCTTCCTGGCGCCGGCCTTCAACCCGCCGGCCGACGGCATCGCGCTGGAGGGCCTGCGCCGCGGCTGGCAGGGCATCGAGCGCGCCACGCGCGACGGCCAGGACCGCGACGCGCGCCTGGACATGATGTGCGCCAGCGTGCACGGCGCGATGGCGTTCCAGAAGGGCCTGGGCGCGGTGCATTCGCTGAGCCATTCGCTGGGCGGCCTGAACCCGCGCCTGCACCACGGCACGCTGAACGCGGTGTTCCTGCCGGCCGTCATCCGCTTCAACGCCGAGGCCGACAGCGTGCGGCGCGAGCGGCGCATCGAGCGGCTGGCGCAGGCCATGGGGCTGGCGGGCGGCGACGCGGACACGGTGGCCGGCGCCATCACGGCGCTGAACGCGCGGCTGGGCCTGCCCGCGGGCCTGGCGGCGCTGGGCGTCGGGCCGGCGCTGGACGAGCGCATCGTCGAGCACGCTCTGCGGGACCACTGCCACAAGACCAACCCGCGCATCGCCAGCCGCGACGACTACCTGGCCCTGCTCGCCGCGTCGCGGTGAGCCCGGCCCTGCGCCGGCTGAAGGCCGAGGTCGATCCGCACGGGCGCTTCGGCAACGAGATGTGGCGGCGCTACCTGGCGCCGACGTTCGCAACGGCGAAGGCGTGAATCCTGCGCAGTGCGTTCACGGCCAGAGCGTGAACGAAGTCGCTCCCCGGCCCGGCGCCCGCGGCAGCGCCGCACTAGCATCGTTCGGTGTCTGACCCACGTGGTGTGGGGCCGGGACGACGACGGGAGAGGACCCCATGAAGCTTTCGATTGGCAACCGCCTCGCGGCGGGCTTTGCGCTGGTGCTGGCCCTGGCCGCGCTGACCATCGCGGTGGCATGCTGGCGGCTGGCCTCCACGGCCACCGCCACGCGGCAGATGATGGACGTGCCGCTCACCAAGGAGCGGCTGCTGTCCGACTGGAACCGCAACATCAACGCCGGCGTGCGCCGCACCACCGCCATCGCCAAGAGCTCGGACACCTCGCTGGTACAGCTGTTCGCCGAGGAGCAGGCGCAGTCGAGCAAGACTTCCAGCGAGCTGCAAAAGCGCGTCGAGGCGCTGGTCAGTTCGCCCGAGGAACGCAAGTTGTTCGACGCGGTGAGCCAGGCGCGCAAGATCTACCTGGACTCGCGCGACGAGATCACCAAGCTGAAGAAGGACGGCCAGGCCGAGGCGGCCGACAAGGTGCTGACCGACGTGTTCGTGCCCGGCGCCAAGGCCTACCTGGCGCGGATGCAGGACTTCCTGGACTTCCAGCGCCAGGCCATCGACCGGACCGCCGCCGACATCGACCTCGCCAACGAGCGCGGCCGCACGACGCTGGTCGTGCTGGGCATGGCGATGCTGGCACTGGGCATCCTCGCGGCCTGGCGGATCACCCGGGACATCACGCACCCGCTGCTGGCGGCCGGGGATTTGGCCGAGCGCGTGGCCAGCGGCAACCTGACGCGCTCGGGCGCCGGCATGGCGGCACGCTCCGACGAGATCGGCCAGCTGCAGACCACGCTGCGCGGCATGCGCGAATCGCTGGGCCAGACCATCGGCAGCATCCGCGATTCCGCCGAGTCCATCGGCACGGCGGCCGCGGAGATCGCCAGCGGCAACCAGGACCTGAGCGCCCGCACCGAGAAGGCCGCGTCCAGCCTGGAAGAAACCGCCAGCGCGATGGAGCAGCTGAGCGGCACGGTGCAGAACTCGGCCGCCGCGGCCGGCCAGGCCAACCAGCTCGCGATGTCGGCCGCCAGCGTGGCGCAGCGCGGCGGCGAGGTGGTGGGCCAGGTGGTCCACACCATGGACGAGATCAACACCAGCTCGCGCAAGATCGCCGACATCATCGGCGTCATCGACGGCATCGCCTTCCAGACCAACATCCTGGCGCTGAACGCGGCGGTGGAGGCGGCGCGGGCCGGCGAACAGGGGCGCGGCTTCGCGGTCGTGGCCGGCGAGGTGCGCTCGCTGGCCGGCCGCAGCGCCGACGCGGCGAAGGAGATCAAGACGCTGATCGGCAGCAGCGTGGAGCGCGTGGAAACGGGCTCGCGCCTGGTGGCCGAGGCGGGCCGGACCATGGAGGAACTGGTCGGCGCCGTGCAGCGCGTGAAAGACATCATGGGCGAGATCACGACCGCGACGGCCGAGCAGTCGGACGGCATCGCTCAGGTCCACGTCGCCATCACGCAGCTCGACCAGGTCACGCAGCAGAACGCCGCGCTGGTGGAGCAGTCCGCCGCCGCCGCCGAGAGCCTGCGCGAGCAGGCGCAGACGCTGAACGCGGCCGTCGGCACGTTCCAGATCGCGCGGGCGGCATAGCGCGCCTGGCTGCGCCCCCCACAGCGTCACGAACCGGCAAAAAAAAACGGCCCGCCGAGGCGGGCCGAAAAAGTCAGGAGTTGACGCTTCCGACTCTGATCGATCAGCCGTGCTTGGCGTCGAAGAACTGCTCGTCTTCCGTCGAGCCCTTCAGCGCTGCGGTGGAGGCCTGGGCCTCGATGGTGGTCGTGACCGCATCGAAGTAGCCGGTGCCGACCTCGCGCTGGTGCTTCACGGCGGTGAAGCCCTTCTCGGCGGCGGCGAATTCCTTCTCCTGCAGCTCGACGAAGGCGCTCATCTGGTTGCGGGCGTAGCCGTGGGCCAGTTCGAACATCGAGTAGTTCAGGCTGTGGAAGCCGGCCAGCGTGATGAACTGGAACTTGTAGCCCAAGGCGCCCAGCTCGCGCTGGAACTTGGCGATGGTGGCGTCGTCCAGGTTCTTCTTCCAGTTGAAGGACGGCGAGCAGTTGTAGGCCAGCAGCTTGCCCGGGAACTTGGCGTGGATGGCTTCGGCGAAGGCCTTGGCGAAGGCCAGGTCGGGCTTGCCGGTCTCGCACCAGATCAGGTCGGCATAGGGCGCATAGGCCAAGCCGCGGCTGATGGCCTGGTCCAGGCCGTTCTTCGTGCGGTAGAAGCCTTCCACCGTGCGCTCGCCGGTGCAGAAGGGCTTGTCGTTGTCATCGATGTCGCTGGTGACGAGGTCGCCGGCTTCCGCGTCGGTGCGGGCCACGAGCAGCGTGGGCACGCCCATGGTGTCGGCGGCCAGGCGGGCCGCGACCAGCTTGGCGACGGCTTCACGCGTCGGCACCAGCACCTTGCCGCCCATGTGGCCGCACTTCTTGGCGCTGGCCAGTTGGTCCTCGAAGTGCACGCCCGCGGCGCCGGCCTCGATCATGGCCTTCATCAACTCGAAGGCGTTCAGCACGCCGCCAAAGCCGGCTTCCGCGTCGGCCACGATGGGGGCGAAGAAGTCGATGTCGTCCTTGCCTTCGCTCCACTGGATCTCGTCGGCGCGCTTGAAGGTGGCGTTGATCTTGCGCACGACCTTGGGCACCGAGTCCACCGAGTACAGCGACTGGTCGGGGTACATCTCGCCGTTGCTGTTGGCGTCGCCGGCGACCTGCCAGCCCGACAGGTAGATGGCCTTCAGGCCGGCCTTGACCTGCTGCATGGCCTGGTTGCCGGTCAGCGCGCCCAGCGCGTTGACGAAGGGCTCGGTGTTCACCAGGCCCCACAGCTTCTCGGCGCCGCGCTTGGCCAGCGTGTGCTCGACCGCCACCGAGCCGCGCAGGCGCACCACGTCGGCAGCGGTGTAGCCGCGCGTGATGCCCTTCCAGCGCGGGTTCTCGGCCCAGTCTTTTTCGAGGGCGGCGATCTGTTGTTCACGGGTCAGGCGGGTCATGCAGGGCTCCTAAGGCAGTCAAGAAACATCGAAAACCGATGCCTCAAGGTTAGGGTCTCAGCGCTCCTCCGTGAAGCATCAAGTCTTATACAAGACAAAAAACTTTCTTGTTGAAAATCAATGATATGCGCTTGTTTTTTCGGATCACAAAACGTCATTCGCCATAATGAGAAAAATTGCGGCGGCGCAGCATCGGCATTTTTCATCGTATGAAAACGGACTTTCGAATCGTGAGACTGCGCGTTCCAGAATGCGCCGGCACGACGGAGCCGCCCCCATGACCCTCCTCATCACCCCGCGCCTGCGGCTGGAGCCGCTGAACGACGGCCACCTGGACGGCCTGTGCCGCCTGAACGGCGACCCCGCCGTCATGCGCTACATCACCGGCCAGCCCGAGACGCGCGAGGAGACGCAGGCCATGATCGGCCGCGTGCAGGCCCGCTGGGCGGAGTTCGGCCATTCGTGGTGGGCATTCGTGCGCCGGGACGGTGGCGACGTCATCGGCATGGGCTGCATCCAGCACCTGGGCCGCGATCCGGCCGGCCCGCTGGAGACGGGCTGGCGGCTGCGCCCGGACGCCTGGGGCCGGGGCCATGCCAGCGAGGCCGCCCGCCACATGGTCGGCTGGGCCTTCGACACGCTGAAGCCCGCGTTGATCTGCGCCGTCTGCCACCCGGAGAACACGCCCTCCTCCACCGTCATGGCGCGGCTGGGCATGCGCGACAGCGGCATCGGCCGCTGGTATGGCATGGACTGTAAGCGCTACGACCTCACCGCCGCGCAGTGGCTGGACAGCGCCGCGCGGCAGCAGTGGCTGGCCGAACTGAAAATGGGGTCGGAGTCAATTAAATAAATCGACTCCGACCCCATTTTCATTATGGTCAGGCCGCCTGCCGCTCCGTCGGCGGCACGGCCCGGAGGGCGCGGGCCTGGCAGTGCGCGCCCTCCAGCATCACCCGGCTGACCCGTCCATAGAAGCTCCCCCACGCCTCCCGCAACTCGGGCGTGAAAGCCTCGCCCAGCGCGCCGGACAGCGTGTCCAGCAGCGCGCCGCCCACCGTCTCGTAATGCTCGTCGCGCACGCCATAGGCCAGGTGGCGCGCGCCCAGCGCGGCCAGCATGGCGTCCAGGTGCTCGGGCGCGTCCAACAGCCGCACCGCGTCGCCGATCATCTCGAACAGCCGCCGCGCCTGTGTGGCCATGTCGGTGTGGAACAGCATGCCGATGGACGGGTCGCGCTCGAACAGCTTGTCGTAGAACAGCGCGCCCGCCTGCACGGCCCGCGGCACCACGAGCGCGAAGCTCTCGCGCACCAGCTCGATCTGACTGGGATTCATCACACGCCCTCCCCCATCAACCACGCCGACGGCGCAGCAGCAGCGCCAGGCTCGTCACCGCCAGCACCAGGCTGCCGGGCTCGGGCACCGTGTTCGGCGGCGGCGTGCCGCCACCTTCCGGGTTGTCGCCGCCCCCGCCAGGGTTGCCCGGATCGCCCGGGTCGCCGCCGCCCCCCGGGTTCCCGCCCCCGGTGGCGCAGCCCGCCGTGCAACTCAGCGACGTGAACCGGCCCTGCAAGGTCAGCGACGCCGCCTCCCAACTGAAGTCCGACCACCCGAAGTCCGCCAGCGTGTAGCCGCCCTCGCGCAGCGGCAGCCCCGCATCGCCGAACAGCGCCGCCGTGAAGTCGTACAGCCCAGCGCTCACCGTGCCCGCGCTGCCCATGCCCAGCAGGCCCAGCCAGTCGTAGCCGCCCAGGCCGTTCGTCACGTTCACGTGGAAGCCCTCGCTGCTGAAATCCAGCAACGCGCCGCCGTCGAACGACAGGCTCATGGCCCACGCCGGGCCCGTGCCGGTGTAGTTGCCCATGCTGCCGCTCGGGTCGTTGATGTTGTTGGTGGCCGCGCTGTCGAAGCTGAAGCTGCCGGCAAAGCCCTGGTAGCCCCGGTCGGCCTCGTCATGGTCCACCTGGCCGGTGAAGTTGTAGACCACCGGGTCGGCGGTGGCGGCCAGGCTCAGTGCGCCGCAGGCTGCGGCCAGCAGGCCGCGAAGGGATCTGGAAAACGTCATCGTCAATCTCCTGTGTGGATGGGGGTTGGCGCTCAGAAGTTCGAGGTGAACGACTTGTCCGTGCCGTTGTAGGAGGCGTTGACCGTGTTCAGCGACATCCTGTACACGCCAACGGCGTTGAGGCTGGCTGCGCTGTTGATGAGCGTGGCCATCGACTCGTTGGAGCGGAAGCCAACGCTGTTGAACATGGCCCACGAGTCGCTGACGAGGCCGTTCGTCTGCACGCCCGTCTCGTTCATGCGCGCAGTGATGCGCGATGCCAGCAGGTGGGCGTTGCCAAACAACCCGATCTTGTTGTGCAGCACCGAAAGGTCGTGGACGCGACCGTGCGTCATCACCACGCCACGCCAGAAGCCCTGCACGGTGCCGTTGCGCACCACGCTCTCGGCTTCGGAGCTGCTATTGACGACCACCCCCGCGTGATGCGAAGGCGACGAACAGGTCACCGAATAGCCGTTGCTGGGCATCGTGCAGGTGGTGGCGCCGCGGATGGTGAAGCCGTTCAGGTCCAGCGTCACGTTCTCGGCCTTGACCAGGATGCCGTCCACGCCGGGCGGCACCGTGAGGTTGCCCGTCAGCTTGTAGCTGCCCGGCTGGTTGATGGTGACGGGAAAGCCCGGCGTATCGCCCGGCGTGACGTTGCCGGCCATCGCCTTGTTCTGGTCGATGGTGACCTGCGCAAAGGCGGAGGAAGCGCCCAGCAGGGCGGCGAGGAAAAGGATGTGGTGCTTCATGGTGTGGAGGTGATGGCAGTCGAATGAGAAGTCCAAGGGGCGAGGGTCGGCAGCGGCCGCGCTCAGAACGGCACGCTGCTGTCCAGGTTGCCGCCCATCGAGGAGACGTTCTGGCGGTTCACGCCGTTGTTGTGGGTGTAGCTGCCGCGCACCGCCACGCCCTTGAGGCCGACGCCGCGGTTCAAGAGGGCCTGGCTCACGCTCACCGTGACGCCGGAGCTGCCCACGAAGCCGTCGCCGCCATTGCCGAACACGCGGCTGTTGGTGATGACGCCGACGATCATGTTCATGCCGTAGCCGGCATTGGTGTCCGCCACGGTGTTGGAGATGATCGGGCCGGCGCTCATCAGGCCGATGCTGCTCAGGCCGAGCTTGTTCTCCGTCAGGCGCAGGTTGTCGATGCGGGCATGGTCGCCCGCGGCCAGGCCAATCCCGCCAAAACCCTTGACCGTGCCGTTGCGCACCGCCGTGCCGGTGGCCATGTAGGCGTCGATGCCCGACGCTTGCGGGTTGTCGTGGGTGCAGCTCACGAACCTGCTCTGGTCGTCCCGCGTGCAAGTGGACGGGCCGCTGACGGTGAAGCCGTTCAGGTCCAGCGTCACGTTGTTGGCGGTGATATGGATGCCCTTGACGTTGGCCGGCACGGTGAGGTTGCCCGTGAGCTTGTAGCTGCCCGGCTGGCTGATCGTGATGGGAAAGCCCGGCGTGTCGCCCGGCGTGACGTTGCCGGCCAGGGCCTTGTTCTGGTCGATGGTGGTCTGCGCCAGGGCCTGGCTGCAGGCCAGGCCATAGCCGGCGAGGCCGGCAGCGAGGGTGATGAGGAGCTTTTTCATGGGGAGTCTTTCGTGGATGGAGGTGAGGTGGAAGGCCGCTGCGGTATGGACAGCAGTCTCGGCAATCGGACGGTTCAAGTCGTCTGCGCGCGGTTAGGCTTTGGTTAAACCTGCGCCGGGTGGGGGCGTGCAGCGACGGACATTGCGGCGGCAGTTGAAGCGGCGGCCCATGTTGGAGGTTGAATTTATTGGGGGTACATTAATTGGCATGGACATCGACTTCGACGCGGCCAAGAGCGCCCGCAACTTGGCGGAGCGCGGGCTTGCTTTCGAGCGCGCGGCCGAGTTCGATTTCGAGACGGCGGCCTTCTCGGTGGACACCCGGCGCGACTACGGCGAAATCCGCCACCGCGCTTTGGGCCTGCTCGATGGCCGCGTCCATGCGCTGGTGTTCGTAGAAACCGAAAAGGGCATCCGCGTCATCAGCTTTCGCAAAGCCAACCCACGCGAGGTACGCCGGTATGAACAAGCGCCGCACGCCTGAATCGACAGACGACGACAACCCCGAATGGACCACGGCAGAGGCGCAGCGCGCCGTGCCGTTCTCTGGCCTGCCGGCCACCTTGCAGGCCAAGCTGCGCGGCCGACCGAAGGCCACCGTGACCAAGGAACCCGTGAAGTTGCGCCTCGACCGCGACGTGCTGGCCGCGCTGCGCGCCACGGGTGACGGCTGGCAGACGCGCGTGAACGACGTGCTGCGCGCGAACCTGGCGCTGTCGGGGAAGCTGGGGTGAGAGGATGCCGGCGATGTCATCCCCGGCTCTGGCGGCTTGCGCAAAGTGCGCTGAGCAGCCAGGGCACGCCAGGGCATGGGCAGGCGCGGCGGTGCGCGGGTGTTGACTACGCGCGTAACGAGCGGGGCGAGGTGCAGGCACCGCGTTCGCCGCACCTCAATCCAGCAGCACCGGCTGCCACACCCAGCCGGCCGCGCTCACCACCTCGATCACCGGAGCCTTCAGCGCCTGCAGATCCAGCCCCATCGTGTGGTGCCACTGGCCGGTAGGCCGCCCCTGGACGTCGAGTTGCAGGCCCAGCACGGCGTCACGGCTGCGTTCGAAGAAGCGCACGCCGCGCGCGGTCTGCCAGCGGATCTGCAGGCCGGACGGCCCCGCGTCGGCGCTCCACGCGCCCCATTGCTCGACGACCTCCACGCGCGGCCGGGCGGGGTCCAGGCGCAGCAGCAGCCGGCCGGTGCGTTTCACCGTGTGCAGGCCGGCGCCGTCGAGCCAGCGCGCGTCGTCGTGGCGCCAGGTGATGGCGATGCGGCCGTCGGGCAGCGCCTCGGTGCGCAGCGGCCAGCTGCCTTCGCCCAGCGCCAGCAGCCGCTGGCGCAGTTCGGCCACGGGCAGGGTTGGCGTGCCGGCCGGCGGCGCCACGCGGCCGGCCCAGGCGATGCCGGCGAAGAACCAGGCCACGCAGGCCGCCACGGCCAGCAGCAGGCCGCCCAGTTGCAAGGCCAGCGAGCCCTGGAAGGCGCGCACCAGCGGCTGCAGCGCGGGTAGCAGCGGCGTGCCGCTGCGCACGGCGGCGCCGGGCGCCGGCCAGGGCTGGTCCAGCGCGGCGGGGTCGAGCGCGGTGTGCACGTCGAGTTGCGCGCCTTCGCGGCGCAGCCGGGCCCAGCCGCCGCCGAGGCCGCGCGCGCCCATCAGTTCGGCGCCGCCGATGTCGCGCTGCGGGGCCAACTGGTGCAGTTGGGCGTAGGCCAGCAGCCCGGCCGAGGCGGCGGCTTCGTCGGCGAAGCGCAGGCGCAGCCAGCCTCGGCCGGTGGCGGCGGATTCGGCCGATTCAACGGACAGAAGGCCGGGCATGCGGCTGGCGTAGAGGGCGTGCTGGTCGGCGTCGGCGCGCAGGCTGGGCGCAGCGGATACCTGTGGCGGCTTTGCACCGGGCCGCACCGCCAGCGCAAGCTGTGCCAGCAGTTGCGGCAGCAGCACCAGGCCCATGAAGACGGCGACGAAGGCCAGGCCGCGCAGGGCCGTGGGTTGGCTGCGCAGCGGCCAGGCCAGCCCGCCCAGGATGAGCGTGGCGCCGAGCACGAGGCCGAGCAGCACGGCCAGCCCGGGGTTGGCGCGCAGGAGGTCCATCACCGCGCCTCCCCGTCGGCGCTGAATTCGCGCAGCGCCCATTGACTACCCGGGCCGCCCTGGGCGTCGAAGTGCAGCCCGTAGGGGCCGCAGAACAGTGCGCGTTCGCCGGGTTGGCCCGGCTCCGCCACCGGGGCGGTGCGCGCCCAGCAGCGGCGCAGCGCGGGGGTGAAGAGCACCGGCCAGGCGTGGCGCCGGAAGCCGGCGGCGTCGAGCGCCCGGCCTTCCCACAGGAAGGGGCCACGCAGCCGGCGTGCCACGGCGTCGGCGTCGCCGCGCGCCACGGCGGCACGCCAGTCGGCCAGGAAGGGGGCGAAGTCGGGGGTGGCCTGGGCCAGCGTGGCGAGGCACGACGACGCCAGCAAGGCCAGCGTCCACGGCAGGCGGTTCGGGTTCGGGGTCATGTGGCTTGCGGGTTGGAAGAAAAGTCGGGGTCGCCGATGCGCGCGCGCAGCGCGGCAATGGCGGCGGCGCACGCGGCCGGGTCGTCGGTGGCGAAGCGCAGCACGAAGGGGCGGTGTTCCAGCGCCAGGCGTTGGCGGGCCAGCCCGTGCAGGTGCAGCAGCAGCGCGGCGACGGTCGGCGCCACGCGGGCGTCGCGCTCGCGCAGCGCCTGCCACAGCGCATGGATCACGGGCGTCGGGTGCCAGGCCACGGCCTCGTCGAGCGCTTCGGACAGGCCCTGCATCGGCTCGCCCTCGCGCAGCGCGCGCAGCAGCGACGCGGTGCGCGTGGCGGCGTCAGCAAGCTGCGGGCAGCGGCGCACGACGCGCATGCGCACCGGCACCGGGCCGTGCTGCAGCGCGTCGCGCAGCGCGGCCAGCGCGCGCGGAGAGGCAGAGGCCAAGGCCAGTTGCGCCAGCGCATCGACGTCGCGCCAGTTGCGCAGGCCGCGCTCGATCAGCAGCCGTTCGGCGCGGCGCTGCTCGTGCGCGGGCAGCGCGGCCAGCGCTTCGAGGTCGTAGCCCGTGCCTTCGCGCCATTTCTCGTAGTCGATCGACAAGCTGGCGACGAAGCGCCGGTAGGTGCCGGAGGCGGCGGGCGGCGGTGGCAGGGGCATCGGCAGGGGCGGGGGCAGACCGTGTTCAAGCACGCGCGGCTCCCGCGGCGCGCGCCAGTGCGCTGCTGGCCCTGTCGATGTGCAGCGAGCGCTCAAAGCCGTCGCCGCCGCTGGTGGCGCAGGCGCCCCAGGCGTGCCAGAGCTGCAGGCTGCGCTGGCACAGCCACGCGAAGCCGGCGTCGTCGCCGACGCGGCGGCCTTCGCTCCGGCATTGCTCGGCATGCGCCAGTGCGGTGTTGGTCAGCGCGCGCGCTTCGCCCCACAGCGCATGCTCGTCGGCTTGTTCGAGGCGGCGGTCGAGTGCGGCGGCCAGCGTGTGCAGGCCGGGCGGCGGTGTCAGGGGTGAGGTCATGGCTGGGGCTCCTGCAACACGGCACGCAGGCTGTCGCCGCGGCGGTCGGTGATGTCGTCGATGCGCCAGCCGGCCGGCGTGCGCAGCAGTTCGTAGTGCAGCGCATGGCTGCGCCGGCCGTCGGTAAAGCGCACCGTCACGCGGGCGCGGTCGCCGCGCAGCCGGGTCGCGCCGACGGTGAAGCGCGTCGGCGGCTCCTGGGTGTCGGTGAACGGGTCGCCGTCGATCTCGGGCACGTCGTCCTGCTGCGCGGCGCGCGCCCGCTCGGCCTGCAGCGCGGCCAGCAGCGACGGCGACAGCCAGGGCGCCAGGCGCGGCAGGTCGGCCTGCGTGTAGCCCAGGCCGGCGGCGAAATGCGTCTGCAACAGGCGCTGCACGGTGGACTGCGGCGTAGCCGTGTCAGGTGCTGCAGTGTCGGCCGGCGCGCCCGTCAGCATCGGCGCCTGCACACCGGCGACGATGCGCTGGGCCAGCAGCTCGGCCTGCCAGAACGCGGCCTGCCGCAGCAGCTCGTCCACGCGCTGCGCGTCGTCCAGCGCGGGCGGCTGGTAGTAGCGGCGGTCGATGATGAAGTGTGCCGCCTCGCGCGCGCCGGGCACGGCGTCCAGCCGCGCGGCCACGGCCTGCTGGAAAGGGTTCAGCGGATCGTTCTCGTGCAGCGTTTGCGCCTGCACGTTGCTGAACTGCCAGCGCTGCAGGGCCGGGTTCCAGTACAGCAGGCCAAAGCCCAGTTCCGGCAGGCCCTTGCGGGTGGGGCCGTCGTATTGGCCGGGCTTGAGCAGCAGTGGCAGCAGCGGGCGGCCGGCAGGGTCGCGCGGGGTCGCGGCGGCCAGCGGCAGCGAGGCCAGCAGCCGCAGCGCGGCCAGCGAGCGGCGGCCGTCGCCCAGCCAGGCCGCCACATTGGGGCCGAACGTGGTGCCGCCCGGGGCCGGGGGCGGCAGGTCCAGCGCCTTGAAGAAGGCGGCGATGCGCGCTTCCCGCAGCAGTTGCATGCGCTGCGCCTGCGTGCCGGGGCGCTCGAAGTACGCGGCCAGCGCGGGCGTGGTCTGCAGCGAGCCCAGCACGCCGCGCAGCAGCGCCAGGGCTTCGTCGCGGCTGCGGCGGCGCTGCCAGACGAAGTAGTCCAGCCGCACACCGCGCGCGGCGTCCAGCAGCGTGACGGCCCAGCGCGGCGGGTGATCGGCGCTGAAGTGGTCGTCCATCGCCAGCACGCGCCAGCGCAGCGTGCCGTCGCCGCCGTCCTGCCAGCGCGGGTCGTCCAGCGGGATGGTGCTGCCGGTGGGCGAGTGGTAGCGGGCGATGCTGAAGCGCCTGAACGCCTCCGCGCCGCGGTGCTGCTGCGGCAGCAGCACGATGTTCAGCAGTTCGGGCTCGCGCGCGTGGCCGCCCCAGTCGTAGCTGGGGTCGCGCTCGTAGCGGAACACCAGCGGGTGGGCGGGGTCGTGCCGCTGGAGCTGGTCGTCGGCCGGCAGGCTGCGGTCGGCGCCGTCCAGGCCGCGGGCGCGAAAGCCGGATGGCAGTTCTACCCGCGCCAGGCCGTGCAGGTCGCCAGGTGGAGGTTCGATGGGCACGGCGGGCGGCGCGGCACGCGGTGGCACAGGGCCCGCAAGGCAGCCGATGACGGCCAGCGCCGCGAACACCGCGGCGGCGCCGATGAGCAGCATCTTCAGCATGGGCGGCCTCAATCCAGCAGCGCGATGTGGCGGTCGTGGCGGCCGGTGGCCAGCTCGGCGTCCATGGCCTCGGCGATGCGGCGCAGCACCGGGATGCAGGCGGCGGCTTCGCGGTCGCTGGCCTGTGCCGGGTACAGGCCGACGTGGCCGCTGGCGGTGTCCAGCGTCGCTTCGTCGCTGCCGGGCTCCGGGTAGGCGCTGTCGGGCGACGAGAGCCCGAACAGGCAGCCGTCCACGCGCAGCGTGTGGCCGTCGGGGGCGCCTTCGGCGCCGGGCTGTTGCAACGCGACGCGGCGCAACTCGGGGATGAGGCCGCTGCGGGCGCGTGGCACGGTGTAGCCGATGCCCCGGCCATGGACGTCCCTGGCCAGACGGAGGACGCCGTGCCAGGGCAGCGGGCGCACGCCGGGGCGCGGCAGCAGGCGTTCGCGCCCGGCGGCGTCTTGCTGCCAGGCGAAGTGGTGGGCGATCCAGGCGGCGTCCATGCTCCCGGCGTCGGCGAAGGGCATGCGGCGCCGGTCCACGCGCAGCTCGTAAGTGGGCTCGCCGTGCAGGTCCACGACGATCAGGCCGTACACCCGGCCCTGGCCGCGCGCGTAGTCGACCTGCGAGCCGGCCAGCACGTATTGCGTGCGGCCGGGCGAGAAGGCGCGGGCGTCGTCGCCGTTGCGGTCCAGGCCGGTCACCGGCTCGCCGGGGCGCACGGGCACCCAGGGCTCCACGGTGTGCACGGCCAGGCGCTGCACGTCCAGCACCAGCTTGGAGCCCAGGCGCAGGAAGCGGCCGCCCTGCAGCGTCGTTTCGGTGGCGATATCGACCCGGCCCATGCCCCAGGACAGCGGCTCGCCCGGCTGGCCGCCTGCGCTGTCCAGCCACTGCGCCTCGGCCAGCGAGTCGCTGGCGCCGGACAGCGGCTGCACTTGCAGTTGGCCGTCCTGCTCGGTGACCAGCGTGAAGTCGCGCTGCACCAGCAGCAGCGCGGGGCGCGGCGCGTCCGTCAGGCGCAGTACGTTCCAGAAACGGTCGCCCCGGCCGGGCACCTGCACGGCCTGGCCGCGCCAGCGCACCGACAGCCCCGAGACCTCGCGGGTGGCGAAGGGGCTGCCGCCCTGGTTGGGAAAGGTGCCGGTGGAGATGCGCCGGCCCTTGGCGACGATCTCGAACGGGCCGTGCTGCAGGGTTTCGTCCTGCGGCGGCGTGCGGGCGGCGCCGCAGGCGGCGAGCAAGGCGCCGGCTGCGGCAAGAACGGCAGTGGCGGCGGTGGCGAGGCGGTGGCGGGGCATGGCGTGGACTCTTTCTCGATGCGTGGCCGGCAGTCTCGGCAGTCGGGCGGCGCAAGTCGTCTGCGCACGGTTAGGGTTTGGTTAGACCTGCTCCGCGTCTGCGGGTCAGCCCTGGGCTCAGGCCCCGGCACCACCCGGCAGAATCCGCCGCCGTGAACGCCCCCGACACCGCCGCCGCCCCGCTCGCACCGCCCGGCCCGGTGGCTTTCGGCCCCTTCGTGCTGGACTACGGCCAGGCCCGGTTGACGCGCGACGACGAGCCGGTGGCGCTGGCCGGGCGGCCGCTGGCGGTGCTGGCGCTGCTGGCGGCGCGGCCGGGGCAGCTCATCGGCAAGGACGAGGTGCTGGACGGCGTCTGGGGCCACCGGCACGTGACCGAGTCGGTGCTGAAGGTGGCCGTCAACGCGCTGCGCAGCGCGCTGGGCGACGACGCCCGGGCGCCGCGCTACGTGGAGACGGTGGCGCGGCGCGGCTACCGCTTCCTGGCCGAGGTGCGGCCACGGCAGCCGCCGCCTGCCGCCGCGCCACCGGCCCCCACACAAGCGACCGCCACGCCGCAGCCGGCGCTGATCGGCCGCGAGCGCGACCTGCAGCAGCTGATGGCGTTGCTGGCGACCTGCCGCCTCGTCACGCTGTGCGGCCTGGGCGGCGTCGGCAAGACGCGGCTGGCGCTGGCGGCGGTGGACGCCGCGCAGCGCCAGGGCGGCGCGTGGCCGGACGGCGTCTGGCTGGTGCGGCTGGAAGCGCTGGCGGACGCGGGCCTGCTGGTGCCCGGCATCGCGCAGGCCCTGCACCTGGGCGCGCGGGCCGGCGGCGACGCGGCGGCGCTGGCCCAGGCGCTGGCGCCGCTGGACCTGCTGCTGGTGCTGGACAACGCGGAGCACCTGGTGGACGGCGTGGCCGCGCTGCTGGCCCCCCTGCTGGCTGCCGCGCCCCGCCTGACGGTGCTGGCCACCAGCCAGCTGCCGCTGCGCGTGGGCAGTGAGCAGGTGCTGCCGCTCGCGCCGCTGGCGCTGCCGCAGGACGTGACCGACACCGCGCCGCCGCCCGAGGGCTACGCGGCCGCCCGGCTGTTCTGCGCCCGGGTGCGCCAGTGGCAGCCCGGCTACGAGCCGACGCCGGCCGAGCACGCCGACATCGCCGCCATCTGCCGCAGCCTGGACGGCGTGCCGCTGGCGCTGGAACTGGCGGCGGCGCGCGTGCCGCTGCTGGGCACGGCCGGCGTGCGCACGCGCTTGAGCCAGCGCTTCGCGCTGCTGACGCGCGGCGCCCGCGACGCCGCCGCCCGCCAGCGCTCGCTGACCGCCGCGCTGGACTGGACCTATGGCCTGCTGCCCCTGGCCGAACAGCGCGCGCTGCAATGGCTGAGCGTGTTCGCCGGCAGCGTGACGCCGCAAGCCGCCGAGGCGCAACTGGCGCAACTGCCGGAGCTGGACGAGTTGCCGCTGGACATGGTCGGCGCGCTGGTGGAGCGCTCGCTGCTGGTACCCGAGGCCACGCCGGAGGGGCCGCGCCTGTTCTTCTTCAACAGCGTGCGCCGCTACGCGCTGGAGCGCCTGGCCGAGGCCGGCGGCGAGCCCGCCGCACGCGCGGCGCACCTGCGCGGGTTGCGGCTGCGCTTCGAGCAGGCCGACGCCGAGGAACTGCACACGCCGCAGCACCGCTGGCTGCCGCCGCTGCGCGAGGAGCAGGGCAATCTGCGCGCCGCGCTGCACTTCGGCCTGGCCACCGACGCGCCGCCCGGCGTGCGCGAGGACGCGCTGCGCCTGCTGTGCGCGAGCGGCCAGTTCTGGGCGCTGGGCGGGCTGCGCGTCGAGGGGCAGCGCTGGTTCGAGGCCGCCGAGGCGGTCGCGCCCGAGGCCGGCGACACCGCGCTGCTGCTGGCCCATGCGCGGGGCCTGTTCTGCGCCTACAGCCAGCTGGGCCCGCCGCAGCGGGCGCTGGAACTGCTGCGCCTGGCCCAACCCCTGCTGCGCGAGCGCGGCGACCGGCGGCGGCTGTACCAGTCGCGCCACGCCGAGCGCCGGCTGCTGATGCGGCTGGCCTCGCCGGACGACGTGAGCGAACTGCTCGCCGACATGGCCCGGCAGCTGGAGCCCGGCTGGAACATCGTCGCCCGCCGCCTGCTGCTCCAGCTGCAGGCCTATGTGCTGCGCGACCGGGGCGACCTGGAGGGCTACCGCGGCGCCTGCGCCGCGCTGCTGGCCGGCTGCCAGGCCGAGGGCGCGGAGTTCGAGTGCTGGCCGGTGGCCAACGCGCTGGGCCAGGCCCTCGTGCAACTGGGCCGTCTGGACGAAGCCTGCCAGGTGCTCGCCGCCGCCGCCGCCGAAGTCTGGGCCCGCGACATGCAGCGCGAGCAGGTGCCGCTGCTGGCCGTGCACGCCAGCGTGCAACTGCGGCGCAGCGCCGACGCCGACGCGCTGCAGGCCGGCCGGGACGCCGCCGCGCTGCTGCAGGCCGAAGGCATGCTGTGGTGGATGGCCGACGCCCTGCCCTGGGCCGCCTGGCACCAGGGC
Organism: Roseateles sp.; assembly: GCF_047654785.1. GTDB lineage: Bacteria > Pseudomonadota > Gammaproteobacteria > Burkholderiales > Burkholderiaceae_C > Pelomonas. Next base: position 1,086,830 of record NZ_JASGKQ010000003.1, on the reverse strand, counting down.
CGCCACGACGACGCCCGCCGCCTGCAGGCCTGGGCCGACGCCCAGGTGCTGCGGCGCGGCGAGACGCGGGGGCCGCTGTTCACGTCCGTCCGCGCCGCCTTTGCCGCTGCGGCCGGCATGCCCGTGGGCGCGGACGCGCCACAGGAGGCCGCGCTCAGCGACGCCGCGGCCGCGGCGCTAGCCTTCGGCCCGGCGCGCTGAGGCATAGTCCGGCCTTCTTCTTTTTCATGCCTTGCACGGAGGATCCATGGCCAACACCGAACAGCGCAGCAACAAGATGGCGAAGAAGCCCAAGAAGGACACCGGCCCCGCCAAGACGGCCGGCTCCGACCGGCCGGTGGCGCCGATGACCTCGGTGATCCCCAAGGGCAAGGAAGCCAAGAAGAACAAGTGAGCCCCTTGCGGGCCGGCCTCACAGGCCGCCGATGAAGTAGCGCTTCAAGCCGGCCAGCACCATCTCGACCGCGATCGCGGTGAGCACCAGGCCCATCAGCTTCTCGATCGCCGAGACCACCGAGTCGCCCAGCAGCTTGCGGATGCGGTCGGCCAGCACCAGCGTCAGGCCCGACACCAGCATCGCCACGCTGAGCGCGCCTATCCATTCGTAGATGCGGTCCGGCTGGCGCGAGGCCAGCAGCAGCACGGTCGCCATCGCCGACGGCCCGGCCAACAGCGGCACCGCGAGCGGGAAGATCAGCGGCTCCTTGCCCGCCTCCAGCCCGTAGGCCGAGTCGCCCGAGCCGCCGAAGATCATGCGCATCGCGATGATGATCAGGATCACGCCGCCGGCCACCTCCAGCGAGCGCTCGGACAGGTGCATCACCCGCAGAAAGCCCTCGCCCACGAACATGAAGGCGAACAGCACGCAGAAGGCGATGCCCACCTCGCGCACCGCCACGCGCGTGCGGCGCTCCTTGGGCACCGACCGCATGATGGGAATGAAGATGGGCAGACTGCCGAGCGGGTCGAGCACCAGCAGCAGCAGGATCAGGGCGGAGAGAAAACTGTGGTCCATGGGCGTGGATTGTCGGTGACGCCCATCGCAGCGGCGCCGGGCGCTCACCCGCGCGGATGGTGCTGCGCGTGCAGTGCCTTCAGCCGCTCGCGCGCCACGTGGGTGTAGATCTGCGTGGTGGACAGGTCCGCGTGCCCCAGCAGCAGTTGCACCGCGCGCAGGTCCGCGCCGTGGTTGAGCAGGTGGGTGGCGAAGGCGTGGCGCAGCGTGTGCGGCGACAGCGGCGCGGTGATGCCGGCCATCAGCGCGTAGCGCTTGACCAGCGTCCAGAACATCTGCCGCGTCATGCCGGCGCCGCGCGCGGTGACGAACAGGTCGTCGCTGCCCTGCCCGGCCAGGATCCCGGCGCGGGCCTCGCGCAGGTAGCGCGCCATCCAGTCGCGCGCATGCTCGCCGAAGGGCACGAGCCGGCTCTTGCCGCCCTTGCCGGTGACGTGCAGCACGGCGTCCTTGAACACCACATGGGCGCTCTTCAGCGTCACCAGCTCGCTGACGCGCAGGCCGCTGGCGTACATCAGCTCCAGCATCGCACGGTCGCGCAGGCCCAGCGGCGTGCCCACGTCCGGCGCCGCGAGCAGCGCCGACACCTGGGCCTCGCTGAGCAGCTTGGGCACGCGCATGGGCTGCCTGGCGGCGGTGAGCTTGAGCGTCGGGTCGGCCGCGATGCGGCCCTCGCGCAGCGCCCAGCGGAAATAGCGCTTGAACACCGACAGCCGCCGGTTCGCGCTGCTGGCCTTGGCCGCCGGCCGGGCGACGGCGTATTCCAGCAGCCGCGTCTCGGTGCAGCCGTCCAGCGGCGTGGGCGCCAGCCAGGCGGCCAGCGCGGCCAGGTCGCGCCGGTAGGCGGCCTGGGTGTTGGCGCTCAGGCCGTCTTCCAGCCAGAGCGCCTCGATGAAGGCTTCGATGCCGGGGTCAACGACCATCAGGCGTTCGAATTTCGGGCCGAGCGCCGGGCCTGCCATGGGCCAGAGGCCCATGGCCTTCCATAGGCACAAGCAGTCCGCAGGGACTGCTTGTGTCCGATTCCAGTTCCCAAGCCGGCCCGTCCTGGCGATGTGCTTGCCGCTCAATGCCGCAAGCATCGCCGTCCCCTCGGGGGACCGGCCAAGGTACGCCTTGGACGAGGGGCGTCAATTCAATCAAGTTTGAGCTTCTGCTGCACCACGACCTTCTTGTAGACATCGAACTCGGCCGCGATCTGCGCGGCGAACTGCTCGGGTGTGTTGGCCACGATCAGCGAGCCGGTGTCCTCGATGCGCTTCCTGACGTCGGGGATCTCCACGGCCTTCTTCATCGCCGCATGGACCTTGTCGATGACCTCCCGGGGCAAGCCCTTGGGGCCCTGGATGCCGTAGTAGGCCATGCGGTTGACGGGCTCCAGCCCCACCTCCTTGAAGGTGGGCACGTTGGGCAGAGCGGCCAGGCGCTGCGGCGCGGCGACGACGATGGGCACCAGGCGGCCGTCCTTGATGAAGGGCAGCGCCGAGGGCAGGTTGTCGAAGATCATCGGCACCTGGCCGGCCACCGTGTCGTTCAGCGCCGGGCCGGCGCCACGGTAGGGGATGTGCAGCACGAACACGCCGGCCAGCGTCTTGTACAGCTCCATCTGCAGGTGGCCGATGCCGCCGGTGCCGGACGTGGCGAAGCTGTACTTGGCCGGGTTCCGCTTCAGCTCGGCCACGAAAGACTTGTAGTCGCGCGCGGGAAAGCTGGGATGCACCGCGATGACGTTGGGCGTGGCCGCGATGTTGATGATGGGCGTGAAGTCGGTCAGCGGGTTGTAGCTGATCTTGCGGTTGATGGCCGGGTTGGTCGCCGTGGTCGAGACGGTGGCCACGCCCAGCGTGTAGCCGTCCGGCGCCGCGCGCACGATCTCCATGGCGCCCACCGTGCCGCCACCGCCGGCCTTGTTGTCCACCACCATGGTCTGGCCCAGGATGCCGTTCATGCGCTCGGAGACGATGCGGGCGATGATGTCGGTCGTGCCGCCGGGCGCGAACGGCACGATGAGGCGCACGGGCTTGTTCGGGTAGCCCTGGGCCCAGGCCAGCGGGCTGAGGCCCGCGAGCGCGGCGGCTTGGAGGAGGGAGCGGCGTTGCATGAGGTCGGTCTCCTGGGGGGTGAAAGGTGGCCGATGCTAGCCCGGCTGGCCCAGCAGCCCGGCGCGCAGCCGCGCATCGCTGTTCCGGTCGCCCAGGAACACCTTCAGGAACGCGGTGTAGAAGTCCTGCCCCGGCACCGGCTGGCCCCAGACCTTGCCGTTCACGGTCAGCACCGTGCCGCCCTGCGCGGGCAGGTAGTCCACCGTCATCAGGTCGCCCTTCTTCACGCGGCCCACGGCGGCGATCGCGGCGTTGAACTGCTTGACGCGCCCGGCCAGCGCGGCCCGCTCGGCCTCGCTGCTGTTGCGGTTCACGCCCTTGTCGATGGCCTTGACGAATTCCTGCGTGGACACGTCCTTCACCAGCGGGATGACGATGCGCATCTCCAGCCGCTTGGGGCCGGCCTGCGCATAGAGCGCCTCGGGCGTGCCGGCCTTGCGCGGCACGTACAGCGCGGCCAGGTACAGCGGGTAGACGGCCACCTGGCGCTTGCCGGTGCCGTTCAGCACCAGCGTGCCGCCGCCCAGCGGCAGGCTGTCGGCGAACTCCTGGCCCTCGTAGCGCACCGCGTGGGCGGGCATGGCGGCGGCCAGCGCGATGGCGGCGGTGGCGGCGAAGGCGGTCGAACGGCGTGGGGTCAGGGGCATTGCAGGGCTCCGGTGGACGGCGGCGACGATAACGCGCCGGCCGCCCCCGGCGCCGACAGCGCCCACGCGGCATGCCCGGCGACCAGCTCGCCCGCCTGCGCCGCCACGCGCTGCAGCGCGTGGCGCAGCGCCGCGTCGTCGCGCGCCCGCAGCGCGTTGCCGGCCGCCACCGCCAGGTTGCGCTGCCAGCGCGCGAAGCCGATGCGCCGGATCGCCGAGCCCTCGGTGCGGCGCAGGAACTCGGCCTCGTCCCAGCCCAGCAGCTCGGCGATCGGCGCGCCCGCCATGCCGGGGCGCGCGTCGAAGTCCGCCAACACCGCCGGCCGGGCGAACTTGTTCCACGGGCAGGCGAGCTGGCAGTCGTCGCAGCCGTACACGCGGTTGCCCAGCGCCGGACGCAGCGCCTCGGGGATGGCGCCGTCGTGCTCGATGGTCAGGTAGGAAATGCAGCGCCGCGCGTCGACGCGGTACGGCGCCGTGATGGCCGCCGTGGGGCACACGTCCAGGCAGGCGCGGCATTCACCGCAGTGCGCGCTGACGGGCTCGGTGAGCGGCAGCGGCAGGTCGACGAACAGCTCGCCGAGGAAGAACATCGAGCCCGCGTCGCGGTGCAGCGCCAGCGTGTGCTTGCCGCGCCAGCCCAGGCCGGCGCGCGTCGCCAGTTCCACCTCCAGCACCGGCGCCGAGTCGGTGAACACGCGGTGGCCGAACGGGCCCACCTCGGCCTCCAGCCGCTCGGCGAGCTTCTGCAGGCGCGAGCGCAGCACCTTGTGATAGTCCCGGCCGCGCGCATAGAGCGAGATCTGCGCCTGCTCCGGCCGGGCCAGGCCGGCCCATTCGACGGCCTGCCAGCCGGGCCCGGCGCCGCCGGCCGGCGTGTTCCGGGGCAGGTAGTCCATGCGTGCCGTCACCACGCGCAGCGTGCCCGGCACCAGCTCCGCCGGCCGCGCGCGCTTCAGGCCGTGCGCGGCCATGTAGTGCATGCGGCCGTGGTGGCCCGCGTCCAGCCAGGCCTGCAGGCCGGGCTCGGCGCCGCGCAGGTCCACGTCGGCCACGGCGATCTGTGAGAATCCCAGCTCGCGCGCCCAGCCGCGCAGGCGCTCCAGCAGCGCGGCGGCATCGACAGTGAACGGGACCTCTTGCATTTGCCTCCGATTTTAGAAACCCGACTCTGCTGGCCCGACGAGGCAGCGGCCGGCGCGACCGCCGAGCGCCTGTCGTCCGCGCTGCGCCCCGCCCCCGACGCCGTCATCGAACTGCACGGCCCGCTGGGCGCCGGCAAGACCACCTTCGTGCGCCTGCTGCTGCGCGCCCTCGGCGTGCAGGGCCGCATCAAGAGCCCGAGCTACGCGGTGATGGAGCCCTACGAACTCCCCGGCGGCGGCAGCGCCAGCCACTTCGACTTCTACCGCTTCGGCGACCCACGCGAGTGGGAGGACGCGGGCTTCCGCGACGTGTTCGCCGCCCCCGGCCTGAAGCTCTGCGAATGGCCCGAGAAGGCCGCCGGCCAGTTGCCGCCGCCCGACCTGCAGCTGTTCATCGAGCTGGCGCCCGGCGACGGCCGCCACGTGCGCGCGAGCGGCCGCGCCGACCTGGTGGCAGCGCTGGCATGAGGCGCCGCAGCTCGCTCGGCGCGCTCGCGCTGCTGCTGCAGGCGCCCGCCACGCTGGCCCTGCCCGCGTCGCCCGGCCAGGCCCGCATCGTCGCCGTGCGCGTCTGGCCCGCAGCCGACTACACACGGGTCACCCTCGAGTCCGACCAGCCGCTGGCGGCCCGGCACTTCCTCGTCGACTCGCCGCACCGGCTGGTCATCGACATCGACGGCCTGCAGCTCAGCCCCGGCCTGCGCGAGCTGATCGGCAAGGTGAAGGCCGACGACCCCTACATCGCCGGCGTGCGCGTGGGCCAGAACACGCCCACCGTCGTGCGCATCGTGCTGGACCTGAAGCAGCCCGCCGCGCCGCAGGTGTTCACGCTGGCGCCGGTGGCCAGCTACCGGCACCGGCTGGTGCTGGACCTGCACCCGCGCGTGGCGGCCGATCCGCTGGTGGCGCTGGTGCAGCAGCACGACCCGCCCGCGCGCCGCGCCGAGGCCGCGGCCAGCGCCGTCAACGACGCGCTGGAGGAGCTGATCCAGAAGATCGAGCGCCCGCCCGGGCCGGCCGCACCGGCTGTACCGACCGCGCCGCCTGCTTCGCCGCCGGTGGCGGCCGCAGCGCCCAAGCCCGCCCCTGTGCCCCCTCCCCCGCCCACGGCGGCGACGAAGACGGCGGCGGCGGCCAAGGTGGACCGCCTCATCATCGTCGCGCTGGACCCCGGCCACGGCGGCGAGGACCCCGGCGCCGTCGGCCCCTCGGGGCTGAAGGAAAAGGACGTGGTGCTGGCCGTGGGCCTGAAGCTGCGCGACCGGCTGCAGGCCAACCCCAACATCCGCGTGCTGATGACGCGCGACGCCGACTTCTTCGTGCCGCTGCAGGACCGCGTGCGCAAGGCGCGGCGCGTGCAGGCCGACCTGTTCGTGTCCATCCACGCCGACGCCTTCATCAACCGCCAGGCGCGCGGCGCCTCGGTGTTCGCGCTCAGCGACGGCGCCGCCACCAGCGCCGCCGCGCGCTGGATGGCCAACAAGGAGAACGCGGCCGACCTGGTCGGCGGCGTCAACGTCGGCGCGGCCACCCGGGACGCGCACGTGCTGCGCGCGCTGCTCGACATGAGCACCACCGCGCAGATCAAGGACAGCCTGAGGCTGGGCGGCGAGGTGCTGGGCCAGATCGGCCGCGTGGGCCGCCTGCACAAGCCGCGCGTCGAGCAGGCCGGCTTCGCGGTGCTGAAGGCGCCGGACATTCCCAGCATCCTGGTCGAGACCGCCTTCATCTCCAACCCCGAGGAGGAGAAGAAGCTCGCCGACCCCGGCTACCAGGACCAGCTGGTGGACGCGCTGGCCGGCGGCATCGCCAGGTATTTTGCGAAGAACCCGCCGATGGCGAGGAAGCGCAGCGCGACGCTGTAAAGGCGGCTCAGCAGCACTTGCCGACGCGCGCGCTGTAGCGCGCGGCCTGCCGCTCCCTGAAGAATTCCTCGTAGCTCATGGGCTCGCGGTCCGGGTGGGTCGCGCGGTGGTGGGCCAGGTAGCCGCCGTAGTCCGGCACGCCCACCATCAGGCGCAGGCTCTGCGTCAGATAGCGCCCGGCGAGGGCGGCGTCGCGGGCCAGGCCGCCCAGGCGCTCACGCATGCTGGCCCGCCGGCAGCGCCACGAAGGCGGTTTCCTGCACCGTCGGGCGGCCGCTGCGGCGCGCCGCCAGCACGGACTTGACGCTGTAGACCAGCACGCTGATCACCACGCCCATGAACAGCGCGCACAGCGCGGCGTCCAGCCGGTCGTTGAACACCACGCGCCCCATCGCCGCCAGCGACTTCGCGGGCGCCAGCACCTCGCCGCGCGCGATCGCGTCGGCGTACTTGTCGGCATGGGCCAGGAAGCCGAGCTTGGGGTCGCTGGAGAAGATCTTCAGCCAGCCCGCGCTCATCGTGCAGACCAGCAGCCAGGCGGCGGGCAGCGCCGTCACCCAGGCGTAGCGGTCCTTCTTCATCTTGAAGATGACGACCGTGCCCAGCAGCAGCGCGACGGCGGCCAGCATCTGGTTGGCGATGCCGAACAGCGGCCACAGCGTGTTGATGCCGCCCAGCGGATCGACGACGCCCTGGTACAGGAAATAGCCCCAGGCCGCCACGCACAGGCCGGTGGCGATCAGGTTGGCCACCCAGCTCTCGGTGCGCTTCAGCGACGGCACGAAGCTGCCCAGCAGGTCCTGCAGCATGAAGCGGCCGGCGCGGGTGCCGGCGTCCACCGCGGTCAGGATGAACAGCGCCTCGAACAGGATGGCGAAGTGGTACCAGAAGGCCATCATGGCCTTGCCGCCCACCACCTGGTGCAGGATCTCGGCCATGCCGACGGCCAGCGTCGGCGCGCCGCCGGCGCGGGCCAGGATGGTCTTCTCGCCCACGTCCGACGCGGCCTGCGTCAGCATCTCGGGCGTGATGACGAAGCCCCAGGTGGACAGCGTCTGCGCGACGCTCGCCGCGTCCTTGCCGACCACGGCGGCCGGGCTGTTCATCGCGAAGTACACGCCCGGCTCGATGCACGAGGCCGCGACCAGCGCCATCACCGCGACGAAGCTCTCGGCCAGCATGCCGCCGTAACCGATGTAGCGGGCGTGGGTCTCGTTCTCCAGCAGCTTCGGCGACGTGCCCGACGAGATCAGCGCATGGAAGCCCGACACCGCGCCGCAGGCGATGGTGATGAACAGGAAGGGGAACAGGTTGCCCGCCCAGACCGGGCCGTTGCCGGCGGCGAACTGCGTCAGCGCCGGCATCTTCAGCGGCGGCGCGACGACGACGATGCCGATGGCCAGCGCGACGATGGTGCCGATCTTCAGGAAGGTGCTGAGGTAGTCGCGCGGCGCCAGCAGCAGCCACACCGGGATGCACGCGGCGACGAAGCCGTAGCCGATCAGCAGCCAGACCAGCGTCGTCGGCGCCAGCGTGAACAGGTGCGACAGCGTCGGGTGCTCGCTGACCCACTGGCCGCCGAAGATCGCCGCCATCAGCAGCGCGAAGCCGATCACCGACACCTCGCCGATGCGGCCCGGGCGGATGAAGCGCAGGTACACGCCCATGAACAGCGCCACCGGGATGGTCGCCGCCACGGTGAACAGGCCCCAGGGCGAGTCCGCCAGCGCCTTCACGACGATCAGCGCCAGCACCGCCAGGATGATGATCATGATCATGAACGCGCCGAACAGCGCGATCAGGCCCGGGATGGTGCCCATCTCCTGCTTGACGAGGTCGCCGAGCGAGCGGCCGTCGCGGCGCGTGGAGATGAACAGCACGATGAAGTCCTGCACCGCGCCGGCGAACACCACGCCGGCCAGGATCCACAGCAGCCCCGGCAGGTAGCCCATCTGCGCCGCGAGCACCGGGCCCACCAGCGGGCCGGCGCCGGCGATCGCCGCGAAATGGTGGCCGAACAGCACATGCTTGTTGGTCGGCACGTAGTCCAGCCCGTCGTTGTACTTCCAGGCCGGCGTCTGGCGCCGGCCGTCCAGCCCCAGCACCTTGTCGGCGATGAACAGGCTGTAGTAGCGGTAGGCGATCAGGTAGGTGCACAGCGCGGCGGCCACGACCCACAGCGCGCTGATCGTCTCGCCCCGGCTCAGGGCCACGGTGGCCAGGGACGCGGCGCCCAGGAGGGCGACACCCGCCCACGCGAGGTGGCGGCGCAGATTCGACATGCTTGTCTCCGTTTGTCGGCGCGCACGTCGAAGGGGCATGCGCTGCCGTGCGCGCAGTGTCGGCAACGCAGCGCCGCCGGGCATCGGTCAAGCCACGCGGGCCGGCCGCGCGGCATCACCTAAGGGTCAACCCGCAAGCACGCGGCCACCAGCAGGTAGGACAGGGCCGCGCCGGTCCCGGGGTGGGCGGGCTCCCGCAGCTGCGGCGCGCCGAAGCCGGCCGCCGCCAGCAGCGCCCGCCAGGACGCCAGGCTGCGGAAATACCAGGGGATGGGCTCGGCGAAGTCGCCGCCGCAAGGCCCCCAGCTGCCGGGCTGCCAGCCGTCGGCATCGGCCTGGGCCGCGTTGGCGTGCAGGGTCTGGATCACCAGCCTGCCGCGCGGCGCCAGCCGGGCCGCGGCCGCCCGCAGCAGGTGCAGCGCGTCGTCGGGATGGAAGAGGCTGAAGTTGCAGACCCAGAGGTCGAAGCCCGCGTAGGCGGCATCGTCGAGCTGGTCGAAGCGGGCGGTGGCGAACCGGGCGCCGTCCGCCCCGCTGGCGGCACGGGCGCTTTCCACCAGCGCCGGGATGGCGTCGACGCCCAGCACCGCCACCCCCTGCGCGGCCAGGCAGCGGCTGAGCCAGCCTTCGCCGCAGCCCACGTCGAGCACGCGGCGCGGCGCGGCGGCCAGCACCGCCTGCACGACGGCGGCATCGGTGGCCACGCGGCGGCTCTCGATGCGGCGCCCGCGCACGGCATCGACCCATGGCGCCGCATTGCTGCGCCACAGCCCGAGCAGGTCCCGCGGGCTCGCGGGCCCGGGAGCGTTCAACGGCATGCCAGCCTCCTTCAATGGTCGCCAGAATAGTACCAATGCATAACCAATCGTGATACCTTTCCGGCGCCGCCCTCCTCCCCCGCCGTCGTGGCCCCGCTGATCTCCCACCTCCCCAAGCTCGACCCCTCGGGCAGCCTTCCCCTGTACGTGCAGCTGGAGCGGGCGCTGCGCCAGGCCATCGGCGCGGGCGTCCTCGGGCCGGACGACTCGCTGCCGCCGGAACGGGAGCTCGCCGCCCGCCTCGGCGTCTCCCGCATCACGGTGCGCAAGGCGCTGGACGCGCTGGCGACGGACGGCCTGCTGATCTCCCGGCGCGGCGCCGGCAATTTCGTCGCGCCCGCGCCCCACGTCGAGAAGCAGTTCGGCAAGCTGTCCTCGTTCTCGGAGGACATGCGGGCGCGCGGCCTGGTGCCCAGCAGCGAATGGCTGCGACGCAGCGAGGGCGTCGTCAGCGCCGACGAGGCGCTCAAGCTGGGGCTGAGCCCGGGCTCCACGGTCTACCGCTTCCATCGCCTGCGCCGCGCGGACGGGCGGCCGATGGCCATCGAGACCGCCACCGTGGTGGGCAGCGCGCTGCCGGCGCTGGACGCCGTCGGCGACTCGCTGTACCAGGCGCTCGAAGCGCTCGGGCGCCGGCCGGTGCGGGCGCTGCAGCGCCTCACCGCCACGCTGCTGGACGAGGAGCAGGCCCGGCTGCTGGCCGTCGCGCCCGGCTCGGCCGGCCTGCTGGTGGAGCGCGTGGGCTTCGGCCGCGACGGGCGCGCCATCGAGCGCACCGTGTCCGTCTACCGCGCCGACAGCTTCGACTTCGTCGCCGAGCTGGTCACCTGACGGATGTCAAGCGCTCACGCCGTCCGGAAATACCAAAGATCAAAAATTGGTTCTATGTAGGTACTATGTCGGCATTCAACCGGAGTGCGCCATGACATCGACCCCCACCCACCCCACCACCCGCCGCGCCGGCTTCGCGCTGAGCCTGCTGGCGCTGGCCTCGCAGGCCTGCCTCGCGCAACAGACGGCGGACGTCCAGAAGGTCGAGGCGGTCGTCATCACCGGCACGCGCATCAAGTCGGTCGAGCTCAGCGGCACCAGCCCGGTCAGCAGCTTCGGCGCCCAGGACATCGCGCTCGGGCGCGCGGTGACGGTGGAGGACTTCTCGTCCAAGCTGCCGCAGCTCGCCGGCGGCGTGAACAGCACCAACGTCGGCAGCGACGCCTTCGGCGCCCAGACGCTGGACCTGCGCAACATGGGCCAGAACCGCACGCTGGTGCTGATCAACGGCACGCGCGCCGTGCCCTTCAGCTTCCGCAACGCGGTGGACGTGAACTTCATCCCGGCCACGCTGATCAAGCAGGTGGACGTGCTGACCGGCGGCGCCGCCGCCGTCTACGGGGCCGACGCGGTGGCCGGGGTGGTGAACTTCATCATGGACGACCGCTTCGACGGCGTCCGCCTGGACCTGAACCGCAGCCAGGCCAGCGGCGGCGGCAGCACGACGGCGGCCAGCGTGACGGCCGGCCGCCGCTTCGGCAACGCGCACGTCGTCGGCTTCGTCGAGTACGCGCAGCGCGACGCGCTGCTGGCCGGCGACCGCGCGGACTGGGCCTTGCGCGGCGCGGCCACGGTGGCCGGCAACGGCGGCAACTACCGCGACGTCGTCAGCGGCCGCACCTTCTCGGCTGACGCCCGCGGCGCCTTCACGACCACGCCGCAGACGACGAACTACGCCGCCGACTACCTGCTGGTGCAGCCGATGAAGCGGATCAACGGCTCGGTCTTCTTCACGGCCGACCTGGGCGCGGACGTCGAGGCCTACGGCCGCTTCATGGTCAGCAGCAGCGAAACCACCGGCGCCCCGCGGCTGGGCCAGGCGCCTGCGGTGGTGAACGGCGTCTACGGCATCCGCGAGGACAACCCCTATTTCCCGGCCGAGGCGAAGGCGCTGATGACCTTCGTCAACGGCGTCGCGCAGGTCAACATCAACCGCAGCCTGGGCGAGCTGGGCGTGCAGACCGCCCGCAACGAGCGCACCACCAGCCAGGCCCAGCTGGGCCTGCGCGGCTCGTTCACCGACGACATCGACTGGGACGTCTATGTGCAGACCGGCCGCAGCGCCGAGGACATCGTCGTGCGCGGCGACGGCGTCAAGTCCCGCTTCGCCGCGCTGGTCAACAGCGTGGACCTGTTCGGGCCGGGCGCCGACCTCTCCAGCTTGGCGCAGGACTGGAGCTACGGCACGCGCGTGCGCCGCCAGACCGTGGCCGCCGCGACCGTGAGCGGCAGCATCGGCTGGCTCGACCGGCTGCCGGCCGGCGCGCCGCAGTTTGCCGTCGGCATCGAGGCCCGCCGCGAGCGCGGCGAATTCGGCTACGACCAGGCCCTGTCCGGCTCCTTCAGCCAGAGCGTCGAGACCCCGCCCGCCCGGCCGCCCAAGCTCGACGCCGACGAGGCCTATGCCGAACTCAAGCTGCCGCTGCTGAAGAACCTGCCGGCCTTCAAGCGCCTGGAGCTGGAGGCGGCCTTCCGCCGCAGCAAGTACGAGCGCAGCGTCGGCGAGGGCGGCACGCACGACACCGACAAGCTCGCGTTCAACTGGCAGGTCGTCGACGACCTGCGCCTGCGCGGCAGCCGCCAGAAGGTCATCCGCGAGCCGAACTTCGGCGAGTTCTCCAACCCGGTGTTCAGCATCCCGTTCGCCAATCTGCGCACCGTGCCGCGGCTGCAGTCGCGCTATCTCGGCGACCCCTGCGTGATCGCCGGCAGCGGCGCCAGCCAGGAGCAGTGCCAGCGGCTCGGCGCCCCGGCCGTCGGCGCCTACGACTCGCTCGACCCCGCCAACCTGCCCGGCGGCTACTTCTTCGGCGGCAACCCCGACATCCGCCCCGAGAAGGGCAACACCCGCACGCTGGGCTTCGTGCTGACGCCGACCGCCCTGCCCGGCCTGTCGGCGACGGTGGACTTCTACCACCTGCGCCTGCGCGACGCGGTGGGCCAGATCCAGCCCGTGGCGGCGCTCACCAACTGCTACATCACCGACCCGACGCCCGGCAACCCGCTGTGCGGCGCCGTCACCCGCGACCCCGCCACCGGCCGCATCAAGGACGCCTTCGTCACCGACATGAACCTGGGCACCATGGAGCAGCGCGGCTACGACGTCGAGCTGCGCTGGCAGCAGAAGGCGCCGTTCGGGCGGGCGGGCGAGCAGCTGGACCTGAGCTTCATGGGCAGCGTCGTCACCAAGTACACGCTGCAGCGCAACGCCACGCTGTCGCCGCTGGACTGCAAGGGCACGTTCGGCGCCAACTGCTCGTCCGACAGCGTCTCGCTGGTCGCGCCCGACTACCGCCACCGCGTCGGCGCCACCTGGGTCATGCCGCGGCTGACGGCCGGCGTGGTCTGGAAACGCATCGGCAAGGTGCGCGACTCGGCCGCCAACGCCACCGAGACCATCGCCGCGCAGGACAGCTTCGACCTCAACCTGGCCTACCGCCCGGCGTCGGTCCAGGGCATGACGCTGAGCTTCGGCATCGGCAACCTGACCAACAGGAAGCCGCCCGCGCCCACCAACGCCGCGACCTTCGGCACCTACCCCGACACCTATGACGTGCTCGGCCGCACCTACGGCGTCAGCGCCAGCTGGCGGCTCTGAGCGGCGGCGGGGCTGCGCGGGTCAGCGCGCCTGGCGGGCGTGCTCGACCGCGTAGCGGATCAGCTCCGCCTGCCCGTCCAGCCCGAGCTTGCGCTTGATGCTCTGCCGGTGCGCCTCGACGGTGCGCACCGACAGGTCCAGGTCGCGGGCGATCTGCTTGCTGGACGCGCCCTGCCCCAGCTGGCCCAGGATCTCGCTCTCGCGCGGCGTCAGCACCGGCCGCGGCGCCTGGCCGCGGAACAGCCGGCCCGACACGGCCGCGCTCAGGAAGGTGCCGCCGGCGGCCACCGCGTCGATGGCCGAGACGATCTCGCTGGCCGGCGCGTCCTTCAGCACATAGCCCCGCGCGCCGGCGGTCAGCGCGCGCTGCACGTACTCCGGGTTGTCGTACATGCTGAACATCAGCAGCTTCATGGCCGGCCGCGCCGCCAGCATCTCGGCGCCCAGCGCGATGCCGTTGCCGTCCTTCAGCCCCACGTCCATCAGCACCACGTCGGGCGCACCGTGCTGCAGCTGCGCCAGCGCCTCGGCGCGGCCGCCGGCCTCGCCCACCACGTCGAAGCGCGGCACCGCCTGCAGCCGCGCCACCAGGCCCTCGCGCACCATCGGGTGGTCGTCGACGAGCAGGATGCGGATGGGGGCGGCGGGAGTCGTCATGCGGCGATGCGGGCGAGGTCGGCGGCCGACAGTGTGACCGCAAGCCGGCAGCCGCGGCCCGGCGCGGTGTCCAGCGCCAGCCGCGCGCCCAGCGCAGCGGCGCGCTCACGCATGCTGCGCAGGCCCAGGCCCCGGTCGGCCACGGCCTGGGCGGCCTCGGCGTCGAAGCCGCGGCCGTCGTCCGCCACCTGCAGCGACAGGCCGCCGCGCGGCTCGAAGCGCAGCGCCACGCTCACGCGCGAGGCCCGCGCGTGGCGCGCGGCATTGTTCAGCGCCTCCTGCGCGATGCGGAACAGCGCCGTCTTCACGGCCTCGGGCAGCGCCAGCTCCTCGCCCGACACCGCAGCCTCGAAGCGGGTGCCGCCGGCCGCGTCGAACTCGCCGGCCAGGTGCTGCAGCGCGGCCGGCAGCCCCAGCGTGTCCAGCAGCGCCGGGCGCAGCGCATGCGACAGGTGGCGCACCTCCGCGAGCGCACTGTTCAGCCGCTTCAGCGCCAGCGCCTGCAGCCGCTCGGCGCCGCCGGGCTCCTGCTGGGCCGACTCGATCAGCAGCTTGGTCGCCACCAGCGCCTGGCTGACGCCGTCGTGCAGCTCGCGGGCCAGCCGGGCGCGTTCGTCCTCCTGGCTCTGCACCACCTCGCGGGCCAGCGCGCGCAGCTTGGCCTCGACGCTGCGGTGCTCGCTGAGGTTCAGCGCCAGCGCCCCGGCGCTGATCAGCGCCACGCCGACCACCGCCACCGCGCCCACCCACAGCAGCGTCGCGGTGATGTTCTGGCGCGCGCCGCGCTCCAGCTCGGCCATGGTCGCCTCGATGCCGTCCAGGTACAGCCCCGTGCCCAGCATCCAGCCCCACTCGGGCACGGCCACCACATAGCCCAGCTTGGGCCCCTGCAGGCTGCTGGACGGCTGGCGCCACAGGTATTCCACATAGCCGCCGCCGGCCCGGGCGCGCGCGACCAGCCGCTGGATGGTCGGCCGGCCCTGCGGGTCGCGCAGCGCCCACAGGTCGCGGCCGACCAGCTCGGGCTGGCGCGAGTGCATCAGCACGCGGCCGTCCAGCGTGTAGACGAAGAAATAGCCGTCCGGCCCGTAGTCCAGCGACTGCAGGATTTGCAGCGCCTGCTGCTGCCCGCCGGGCCGGCCGAGCAGCGGCTTGACCGTGCTGAAGGCCAGGTCCACGTAGTGCTTGAGCTCGGTGCGCCGCGCCTCCATGTAGCTGGCCCGCACCAGCGCATGCTCGCGCCCGGCCAGCGCGCGCTCCTGCTGGCGCACCGCGAAGGCGATCAGCAGCAGCGACGCCAGCAGCGGCAGCAGCGCGAGCAGGAACAGGCGGCCGCGCAGGGACAGGGCCGCCCAGGGCTTCACGGTCAGCCCGGCTGGCGCTGGAAGCGGCCCTTCAGGCCGCCGGCGATGACGATCAGGCCCGGGATCAGGATCAGCGCCCAGATGATCTTGCTCAGGTTGGCCTGCACCCAGGGCAGGTTGCCGAACAGGTAGCCGGCCAGCGTCAGGCCCACCACCCAGACCAGCGCGCCGACGACGTTGAAGGCCGTGAACTTGCCACGGCTCATCGCCGCGACGCCGGCCACGAAGGGCGCGAAGGTGCGCACGAACGGCATGAAGCGGGCCAGCACGATGGTGATGCCGCCGCGCTCCTCGTAGAACGCATGGGCCGCGTCGAAGGCGCGCTTGTTGAAGAAGCGGGACTGCTCCCACTGGAACACCTTGGGGCCGATGCGCCGGCCGATCAGGTAGTTGACCTGGTCGCCGAGGATGGCCGCCGCCAGCAGCACGGCGATGGCCAGCGGCAGGCTCATCATGCCGGCGCCGCACAGCGCGCCGACGACGAACAGCAGCGAGTCGCCCGGCAGGAAGGGCATCACCACCAGGCCGGTCTCCACGAAGATGATCAGGAACAGCAGCGCGTACACCCAGGTGCCGTAGGCCTGCACGAAGCCGGCCAGGTGCTGGTCGACGTGCAGGATGAAATCGATGAGGAAGTGCATCAGGTCCATGGCGGGGGATTATCCCGGCCCCGCCGATAATCCCGGCCGATGGATGTCTCCCTGCCCGACCTTGCCCCGCCCCGCGCCATCCGCGAGCTGCCCGACGAGCTGATCAGCCAGATCGCCGCGGGCGAGGTGGTGGAGCGCCCCGCCTCGGTGGTGCGCGAGCTGGTGGACAACGCGCTGGACGCCGGCGCCCGCAACATCCATGTCAAGCTGATGGCCGGCGGCGTGCGCGCCATCGTCGTCGAGGACGACGGCTGCGGCATCCCGGCGGCGCAGCTGCCGCTGGCGCTGCGCCGCCACGCCACGAGCAAGATCGCCAGCCTGCACGACCTCGAATCGGTCGCCACGATGGGCTTCCGCGGCGAGGCGCTGGCCGCCATCGCGTCGGTGTCGGAGATGGCGATCGCGTCGCGCACCGCGGCCGACGCCCACGCCCACCGGCTGGACGCCCGCAGCGGCGAGCTGCAGCCCGCCGCCCGCGCGCGCGGCACCAGCGTCGAGGTGCGCGAGCTGTTCTTCTCGACGCCCGCGCGCCGCAAGTTCCTGAAGACCGACGCCACCGAGCTGGCCCACTGCGTGGAGGCCGTGCGCCGCCATGCGCTGGCGCGGCCCGACGTGGGCTTCGCCATCTGGCACGAGGGCCGGCTGGTGGACCAGTGGCGCGCCGCCACGGCCGAGCAGCGCATCGCCGACGTGCTGGGCGAGGACTTCATCGCCGACAGCCGCGCCTTCGCGCACGCGGCCGGGCCGCTGGCGCTGACCGGCCGCGCCGGCCTGCCCGAGGCCGCCCGCTCGCGCGCGGACCAGCAGTACGTGTGGGTCAACGGCCGCTACGTGCGCGACAAGCTCATCAGCCACGCGATCCGCTCCGCCTACGAGGACGTGCTGCACGGCCAGCGCCAGCCCAGCTATGTGCTGTTCATCGAGATCGCGCCCGAGCTGGTGGACGTGAACGTGCACCCGACCAAGATCGAGGTGCGCTTCCGCGACGGCCGCGCCCTCCACCAGGCGGTGCGCCGCGCCTTCATCGACGCGCTGGCCCCGTCGCGCAGCGCCGAGGCGGCGGGCCTCGACGCCGCGACGGCGCCGCCGGCCTTCGCGCCCGTGGCCACCGCCGCCGCCGCGCCGCACGTCGCCGAGAACCGGCCCGCCTACCAGTACGCGCCGCCGGTGCCGGCCTCGGCCGAGCAGGTGCGGCTGTCGCTGGTGCAGCACGAGGCGCTGTGGCGGCCCGGCACCTCCACTGCCGCCCCGGCCGCCCTTCCCGCAATCCCGACCGCCGCCGCACCGCAGGCGCTTGCCGGCGCGCCGGACGACTGGCCGCTGGGCCGCGCCATCGCGCAGATCCAGGGCGTCTACATCCTGGCCGAGAACCGGCAGGGCCTGGTCATCGTCGACATGCACGCGGCCCACGAGCGCGTCGTCTACGAACGGCTGAAGGCCCGGCTGGGCGCCACCGCCATCGAGAGCCAGCCGCTGCTGATCCCGGTCAGCTTCGCCGCGACGGCCGAGGAGGTCGCGGCCGCCGAGCAGCATGCCGACACGCTGGGCCGGCTCGGCCTGGACGTGGCGCCGCTGTCCGCCCGCACGCTGGCCGTGCGCTCGCGGCCGGCGCTGCTGGCCGCCAGCGACCTGGTCGCGCTGACCCGCGAGCTGCTGGCCGAGATGGCGCAGTTCGACGCCAGCTCGGTGCTGGAGCGCGCGCAGCACGAGATCCTGGCCACCATGGCCTGCCACGGCGCCGTGCGCGCGAACCGGCAGCTGACGCTGGACGAGATGAACGCGCTGCTGCGCGACATGGAAGCCACCGAGCGCGCCGACCAGTGCAACCACGGCCGCCCCACCTGGCGCCAGCTCGGCATGAAAGAGCTGGACGCCCTTTTCCTACGCGGACGTTGACATGGCCACGATCACCCTGAAGGGCAAGCCCAAGCCCGCCGCCAAGACCCGCAACGCCGACGGCGAGAAGCGCGCGCCGCTGCGCGGCAAGGGCGTCTCCAAGCCGCGCCCGACGCTCGCCAAGGCGCAGGCCGAACGCGCCGAGCGCGAGGAGCAGTTCCAGAAGGCCCAGCAGCGCCGCGACGAGCGCCCCGCGCCGCCACGCCGCGACGAGCGCCCGGCCCGGCCCCAGGCATCCGCCTTCCGGACCGAGCCGCCGCGCCCCGAGCGCGGCCCGCGCGTGGACCAGCGCCGCGCGTCCAACCGCGGCCCGGACGACGCACCGCGCCGTGCGCCGCGGCGCGAGGTCGATGCCGAGGCCGGCGACCGCCTGTCCAAGCGCATGAGCGAGCTGAAGCTGGCGTCGCGCCGCGAGGCGGACGAGTGGATCGCCGCCGGCTGGGTGCGCGTGGACGGCCGGGTCGCGGTGCTGGGCCAGCGCGTCGTCGGCGACGTGCGGATCGACATCGACCCCGCCGCCCGGCAGGCGCAGTCGCAGCTCGTCACGGTGCTGCTGCACAAGCCCGTCGGCTACGTGTCCGGCCAGGCCGAGGACGGCTACGAGCCGGCGGTGGTGCTGTTCCAGCCGGAGAACCGCTGGCAGGACGACCCCTCCGGCATCAAGCCCCACCCCAACCACCACCGCCACCTCGCGCCCGCCGGCCGGCTGGACATCGACTCCACCGGCCTGCTCGTGCTGACCCAGGACGGCCGCATCGCCCGCGCGTTGATCGGCGACGACTCCGACATCGAGAAGGAATACCTGGTACGCGTCGAGTTCGTCGGCCACCCGGTGCCCGAGGGCACGCTGCCCAACGCGGCGCTGGCGCCCGAGCAGCTCGCGCTGCTGAACCACGGCCTCGAACTCGACGGCGAGCCGCTCAAGCCCGCCAAGGTCAGCTGGCAGAACGAGCAGCAGCTGCGCTTCGTGCTGCGCGAGGGCAAGAAGCGGCAGATCCGCCGCATGTGCGAATTGGTCGGCCTCAAGGTCGTCGGCCTGAAGCGCGTGCGCATCGGCCGCATCCCGCTCGGCCATCTGCCGGTCGGCCAATGGCGTTATCTGTCGCCGTGGGAGAAGTTCTGACCCCGATCTGCCTGGCCGGGCCGACGGGCTGCGGCAAGACGGCGGCGGCGCTGGCGGTGGCCGAGGTGCTGCCGGTGGAGATCATCAGCGTCGATTCGGCACTGGTCTACCGCGGCATGGACGTCGGCACCGCCAAGCCCACGGCCGCCGAACAGGCCGCCGTGCCGCACCACCTGATCGACATCCTCGACCCGGCGCAGAGCTACTCGGCCGCCGAGTTCGTGCGCGACGCGCAGCGCCTGGCCGCCGACATCGCCGCGCGCGGCCGGCTGCCGCTGCTCGTCGGCGGCACGATGCTGTACTTCAAGGCGCTGTTCGACGGCCTCTCCACGCTGCCGCAGGCCGACGCCGCGCTGCGCGCCGCGCTGGACGCCGAGGCCGCCGAGCGCGGCTGGCCGGCGCTGCACGCCGAGCTGGCCAGGCTGGACCCCGAGACCGCCGCGCGGCTGGCGCCCCACGACAGCCAGCGCATCCAGCGCGCGCTGGAGGTCATCCGCATCAGCGGGCAGACGATGAGCGCGCTGCACGCCGCCACCCGCAAGGACGGCGACATGAAGGGCGTGGACTGGCCGCTGTTCTCGCTGGAGCCCACCGACCGCGCCTGGCTGCACGAGCGGCTGGCGCGGCGCTTCGACGCGATGCTGGCGGGCGGCCTGGTCGACGAGGTGCGGGCGCTGCGCGCGCGCGGCGACCTGTCGCTGCAATTGCCGTCGATGCGCTGCGTCGGCTACCGGCAGGTCTGGGAAGCGCTGGACGCCGACGACTTCCACGACCTGCGCGAGCGCGGCATCGCCGCCACCCGCCAGCTCGCCAAGCGCCAGGTCACCTGGCTGCGCGGCATGCCCCGGCGCCGCGTCATCGCCTGCGACGGCGCCCAGCCCGTCGCCGAGCTGCTCGCCGGCCTGCAGCGGCTGCTCGGCTGAGCCCGCTTGCGCCCACGCGCAAGCCCCGTTAAAGTGATATCACTTTGATTCACTTCTGACCCAGGAGCCGCCATGCCCACTCCCACCCCGCCGCGCGACACCCCCGTCAGCGAGCGCCAGGCGCGCAGCGCCAACGGCTACCCGATGGTCGCGCTGGGCGTGGCGCTGCTGGCGCTGGGCGTGCTGGCCCTGACGCGCGGCGCGCCGCTGGCGGGCGTTCCGCTGCTGCTGGCCGGGGTGCTGATGCTGGCGGGGCTCTACATGCTCAACCCCAACCAGGCCGCGGTGCTGACGCTGTTCGGCGCCTACATCGGCAGCGACCGCGGCACCGGCCTGCGCTGGGCCAACCCGCTGGCGCTGAAGAAGCGCATCTCGCTGCGCGATCGCAACCTCAACGCGCCGGTGCTCAAGGTCAACGACCAGCGCGGCAACCCGATCGAGATCAGCGCCGTCGTCGTCTGGCGGGTGCGCGACACGGTGCAGGCGCTGTTCCAGGTGGACGACTACGAGGCCTATGTCCGCGTGCAGGCCGAGGCCGCGATCCGCCACCTCGCCACCTGCTATGCCTACGACGAGGCCGACGAGATGGAACCCGGCGGCGTGACGC
The DNA here is from genome assembly GCF_047654785.1 of Roseateles sp. GTDB lineage: Bacteria > Pseudomonadota > Gammaproteobacteria > Burkholderiales > Burkholderiaceae_C > Pelomonas. The sequence goes on along the minus strand of NZ_JASGKQ010000003.1, from coordinate 1,066,087 downwards.
TGCGCGGCGGCCAGGACGCCGTCGCGCTGGCGCTGCGCGCGGAGCTGCAGGCGCGCTTCGCCGACGCGGGCGTGGACGTGCTGGACGCCAAGATCAGCCACCTCGCCTACGCGCCCGAGATCGCGCAGGTGATGCTGCGCCGCCAGCAGGCCGAGGCCATCATCAGCGCGCGCAGCAAGATCGTGCAGGGCGCGGTGGAGATGGTGGAGTCCGCGCTCAAGGGTCTGAGCGAGCGCGAGATCGTCGTGCTGGACGACGAGCGCCGCGCGGCCATGGTCAGCAACCTGCTGGTCGTGCTGTGCTCGGACCGCGAGACCCAGCCGGTCGTCAACGCCGGCTCCCTCTACACCTGAGAGTATGAAGCGCCGCCTCTTCTACATCGCCTGGCCGCTCACGGCGCTGCTGATGCTGGCCACGCTGCCCTGGCTGCCCGCCCAGGTGGGCGACCCGGGCAAGCAGACCTCGCGGGAGGTCTTCGTCGCCATCATGCTGTGCTCGCTGGCCCTGGCCGGGCTGTGCAGCAGCGCCTTCGTGGCCTGGCTGGGCCGCACCCGGCCCGACCTGATCAACCTGCCCCACCGCGCCTACTGGCTGGCGCCCGAGCGGCGCGAGGCCACGCTGGCGAGGCTGGGCGAGCACCTGAGCGGCGTGGGCCTGATGCTGGTGCTGCTGATGGGCGGCATCCACGCCTTCGCGCTGCTGCAGGGCCAGCCGGCCTGGCCGCAGCCGCCGCGCGCCGCCTGGCAGTTGGGCGCGGCTGGCCTGGTCCTGTGGTTTCTGCTGTGGTTCTGGCAGTGCTACCGGCTCTTCCCGGCGCCCCCGGCCCCGGCGGCCCCGGCCCGGCAGCGCCGCCCACGCCGCCCGGGCGATCCCGACTGATCGCATGGCCAGCCCCGACAAGAAATCCTTCCCGCTGCGCGTGGACCCCGCGCTGTGGGCCGAGGTCGAGCGGCTCGCGGCGGCCGAGCTGCGCAGCGCCAACGCCCAGACCGAGCTGCTGCTGCGCGAGGCGCTGGGCCGGCGCGGCATCAAGCTCGCGCCGCCCAGGGGCCGCGCCGCCCGCAGCGAGCCGGAGTCCGGCCGATGACGGCGCCGGTGCTGCAGGCGCGCGGGCTGCGCAAGTCCTACGGCGACGTGGCCGTGTTCGCGGGCGTCGATCTCGACCTCGCGCCGGGCGAGATCGTCGCGCTGCTGGGCGAATCGGGCGCGGGCAAGTCCACGCTGCTGAACTGCCTGGCGGGGCTGGACGAGGCGGACGCCGGCCAGGTCCTGCTCGACGGCGAGGACCTGTGCGCGCTGGACGACGAGGGGCGCTCGGCGCTGCGGCGGCGGGCGCTGGGCTTCGTCTTCCAGGCCTTCCACCTGCTGCCGCACCTGAGCGTGGCGGACAACGTGGCCCTGCCGCTGCGGCTGCTCGGGCGGGAGGACGCCAGCCGCGTCGCGCAGATGCTGGCGGCGGTGGACCTGTCGGCGCTGGCCGCGCGCATGCCGCGCCAGCTCTCCGGCGGGCAGCTGCAGCGGGTCGCCATCGCGCGGGCGCTGGTGCACCGGCCGCGCCTCGTGCTCGCCGACGAGCCCACCGGCAACCTCGATGCGCGGCATGCAGCGGAGGTGCTGGCGCTGCTGCGGCGCTGCACGCAGGAGGCCGGCGCCGCCTGCCTGTTGGTAACACATTCGGACGTGGCGGCGCAGTCTGCCGACCGGCGGCTGCGGCTGGATGTCGGCGGGCTGCATGCGGCGTAGCAGTTCGCAGGTTGGGGGAAGCTTGCGAGCCTCTACGTCATCGGTGCTGTTGGGAGTTGGGGTTCGCGGTACTCACGCCCAGCCTACCGGGCGTCGCCCGCCGCATGCAGGCAACAATTTCAGCATTTCGGCAGAAATCATGCTGCACTTTTCAACAACGACGGAGGATATCGTGACGACGATACAGGTGGGTACCCAGGAATTTTTCTTAAGCGTTATGACGCAAGCCGACACACCGCGCGAACAGCTCAATTCAGAGGCGGCAAATATCTACCATATTTTCGCCGAGCGTGAGCGAGAATTCGGGTTTGGCCCGAATGTCGCTGTCGAGTATCCGCCAATCATAGAACAGCAAACGGACGACTTTCTCACTGACCCCGTCGGCTATATCGCCACGCGCGTGGGCGAGTTCCGGAAGAGCCGTCCGATCTCGCAAATTGTCGTGCTGACAACCTACGGCCAGCAGTTGCTAGGGCCGCTTTCTTCGGCCGGCTACACACCTGTAAAAATCGACATGCCGGCTGGCCCCGACCATACATATGCGTTTACCCTGGCGCGAGATGCTCAAGCGGCGGGCGCCTGCTCGCTTTACCTTGAAGCGGTCGATGAGGCAGATGAAAAGATCCGTCCTACATTCGTGCTCAAACTGGTTGATGGAAATGGCCGACTCTGTGGCGGTGCCTGCGGCTCTGTCCATGAACGCGACGGCAAACGCTTTGCCTATCTGGCAATGCTGTCGCTTGTGCAGGGCCTGCCACCCACAACCGGCACGCGACTGGCTGAGGCAATGTTCGAGGCGCTGCGCGGGCAGGGGGTGAGCGCGATACATCTTGGCACACAGACGGCGGGTCGCTTTTACGAGAAGCTCGGTTTTCGGGTCACGCACCGCCTGGTGAAGGGATTGCGCACACGCTTGTCAGGGAGTGGTGGGGAGCACCTAAGCGACGACTTGGTGATGATGAGTATCGATCTCTCCAACGTGAACACGATGGTGACACCTAACTTTATTGTTGGGTCGTAGCGCGTAGGTTAATGGGATGGACGCCCCCACCTTGAACGGCATCGAAGTGCCAAAGTGGAAGGGCAATGTTCAACCACTGACCGGAAGGGGCGTCCGAGATGGAGATTACGACGATCGGCCTGGATTTGGCCAAGAGCGTGTTCCAGGTGCATGGCGTTGATTCGCAAGGCCGCACAGGCGGCGGACCGGCGGCTGCGGCTGGGCGCGAACGACCTGCGTGCCGACTAGGACCTGGACCCTGGGGCCCGAATCCCGGATCGCGATCATTGATAGCATCCCCACCCCGAAAGCCGCGCATGTCCAGCCTGATCGTCCGCAACGTCGATGACGCCATCGTCAAGGCGCTGAAGTCGCGCGCCGCCCGCCACGGGCGCAGCACCGAGGCCGAGCACCGCGCCGTGCTGGCCGACGCGCTGCTGAAAACCCGCCGCCGTTCGCCGGCCGAGGTGCTGGCCGCCATGCCCGACGTGGGCGAGGATGCCGATTTCGTGCGGGCGCAGGGCGGCGAGGCGGCGCGTGTATTTGATTGACACCCACGTCATCAGCGAAGCGCGCAAGGGAAAAAAGGCCGACGCCGGCGTGTCGGCTTTCCTGCGCCGCTGCGCCGAGCGGGACGAGCCCGCTTTCCTCAGCGTCGTGACGGTGGGCGAACTGCGGCGCGGCGTGGACCTGATCCGCCGCCGTGGCGACACCGTGCAGGCCGACCGGCTGGAACACTGGCTGGCCGGCGTGGTGCAGGATTTTGCGGAGTTCATCCTGCCCTTCGACCTGGATGCCGCCCAGGTCTGGGGCCGGCTGCGCGTGCCGCACCCGGAGAACGCACTGGACAAGCAGATCGCCGCCATCGCGCTGATGCACGGCCTAACGCTGGTCACGCGCAACGTGGCCGGCTTCTCGGGCACCGGCGTGCGCGTGCTGAACCCCTTTTCGTCGTGACCCTCCGCCTCTGGCGCCACCTCTGCTGGCCCGCCTGGCGCGACCAGCCCGGCCGCGTCGTGCTGGCCGTCGTCGCCGTCATGCTCGGCGTGGCGCTGGCCTTCGGCGTGCATCTGCTCAACGGCGCGGCGCTGGCCGAGTTCGCACGCGCGGCGCGCGGCGTCAACGGCCAGCCCGACCTGGTGCTGCGCGCCCGCACCGGTCCGCTCGCCGACGCCGACCTCGCCGAGCTGCTGAGCCGCCCCGGGGTCGCCGCCGCCAACCCCGTCGTCGAGGCCCAGGCGCTGTGGCCCGGCCAGACCGACGCGGCCGGCCACGGCCTGAGCATCCGCCTGATCGGCCTGGACCCGCTGGCGCTGCTGGCCTCGGCCAACGAAGGCCGCCCCATCGCTCCAGAACTAGCGCCGCAGACCGACGGCGGCCTCGGCGCGCTGCTCGCGCCCGACACGGTGCACCTGAACGCCGCCGCGCGCCTGCGCCTGCCGCACGGTGCGGCGCGGCTGCATCTGAGGCTGCCCCAGCCCGACGGCAGCCCGCGCGACGTGGAACTGCGCATCGGCGGCCGCGTCGCCGCCGGCAGCGCGCCGCTGGGCGTGCTCGACATCGCCGACGCGCAAGCGCTGTTCGGCCGCCTCGGCACGCTGGACCGCATCGACCTGCAGCTCGCCTCCGGCGTGGACGCCGCCGCCTGGGTCGCCCGCCTGCCCGCCCGCTGGCGCGCCGCGCCACCCGGCGACGAGGGTGCCCGCCTCGCCGACCTGACCCGCGCCTATCGCGTCAACCTCGGCCTGCTGGCGCTGATGGCGCTGTTCACCGGCAGCTTCCTCGTCTACGCGGTGCTGTCGCTGGCCACCGCGCAGCGCCTGCCGCAGTGGGCGCTGGCCGGCGTGCTGGGCGTGTCGGCGCGCATGCGCTGGCGGCTGCTGGTCATGGAGGGCCTGGTGATCGGCGCCGCCGGCACGGCGCTGGGGCTGGCGCTCGGCCTGGCGCTGGCGGCCGGCGCGCTGGCGCTGCTCGGCAGCGACCTGGGCCTGCACGGCGCCAGCGGCGCGTCGGCCGGGCTGCTGTGGCGCCAGCCGCTGCTGGGGCCGGCGCTGGCCCATGCCGCGCTGGGCCTGGCGGCGACGCTGGCCGCCGCGCTCGCGCCGGCCTGGACGGTGCGGCGCATCGCCCCGGCGCTGGTGCTCAAGGGCCTGGGCCTGCCGGCCGGCCGCGCGGCGCCGGCCTGGGCGGGCGTCGCGCTGCTGGCGCTGGGCGGCGCGCTGGCGGCGCTGCCGCCGTGGTGGCCGGACCTGCCCGTGGCCGCCTACCTCGCCATGCTCTGCCTGCTGCTCGGCGGCCTGGCCCTGGTGCCGGCGCTGGTGCGGGCGCTGGCGGCGGTGCTCGGGCGCGCGGGCGCCGGCCCGCTGCTGCTGCTGGCCCGCGAGCGCAGCCGCGACCAGGCCGCCGATGCGCGCCGCGCGCTGGCCGGCGTGCTGGTCGCGCTGGCGCTGGCCGTCGCGATGACGGTGATGATCGGCAGCTTCCGCCAGTCGCTGCAGCACTGGCTGGACGCCGCGCTGCCCGCCGACCTCTACCTGCGCAGCCCGCTGCGCGACGCCGGCGGCCAGCCCGCGCCGCTGCCGCCCGCGCTGCTCGCGCAGCTGGCGCGCCTGCCCGCCGTGGCCCGCAGCGCGCCGCAGCGCACGACGCGGCTGCGGCTGGCGCTCGGGGCCGAGGCCGTGCCGCTGACCGCCCGCGCGCTGGACGCCGGCGCCCTGCCGCTGCAGGCGCGCTGGGCCGGCCCGGCCGCGCCCGGCGCCGTGCCGGTGTGGGTCAACGAGGCCGGCCGCGACCGCGACGGGCTGGTGCCGGGCCGCGTCGTCCGCGCCGAGCTGGCGGACGGCCGCCCCGCGATGCTGCAGGTGCAGGGCGTGTGGCGCGACTACGCCCGCCAGTCCAGCGCGCTGTGGATGGCGCTGGCGGACTACCGGCGCCTGAGCGGCGATGCCGGCGTCACCGAGCTGGCGCTGTGGCTGGCGCCCGGCGCCGCGCCGGACGCGGCCCGCGCCGCCGTGCAGCGGCTGGCCGGCGACGCCGCGGAGCTGGCCGCGGCCGGCGAGCTGCGCGCGCTGTCGCTGCGCCTGTTCGACCGCAGCTTCGCCATCACCACCGTACTGCAGGCGGTGGCGCTGGCGGTGGGGCTGTTCGGCGTCGCCGCCAGCCAGTCGGCGCAGGCGCTGGCGCGGCGGCGCGAGTTCGGGCTGCTGCGCCACCTGGGGCTGTCGCGGCGCGGCCTGCTGCGCCTGCTGCTGCTCGAAGCCGGCCTCAGCGGCGGCGCGGGCGTGCTCGCCGGCCTCGCGCTCGGGCTGGGGCTGAGCGCGGTGCTGGTGTACGTGGTGAACCCGCAGAGCTTCCACTGGAGCATGGACCTGGCGCTGCCGCCGGGCCGCCTGGCCGCGCTGGCCGGCCTGGCGCTGGCGGCCACCGTGGGTGCCTCGCTGCTGGCCGGCCGCCACGCGCTGGGTGTCGACGCCGTCCACGCCGTGCGGGAGGACGCCTGATGCCGCTCGCCCGCCGCACGCTGCTGCTGGCCGCGCTGCCGCTGCCGGCGCACGCCGATGGTGGCAGTGCGGCAATGGACTTCCCCGCCGACTTCGGCGCCCACCCGGCCCAGGCCATCGAGTGGTGGTACCTCACCGGCCTGCTGGGCGACCGCGACGGCAGCCCGCCACGCTTCGGCTACCAGCTCACCTTCTTCCGGCTGCGCGGCCCGGCCGCGGCCGGCCACCCCAGCGCGCTGGCCGCCCGGCAGCTGCTGCTGGGCCACGTGGCGCTGTCCGACCTGGGCGCGAAGCGCCAGCGCCATGCGCAGCGCCTGTTGCGCGCCACGCCGGGCGCGGTGTTCGCCGCCGAGGGCGACTGCCAGCTCCAGCTGCGCGACTGGCGGCTGCGGCGCGAGCGCGACGGCCACCGCGCAGTGTTCAGCGGGCCGGGCTTCTCGCTGGAGCTGGAGCTGGCCTCGCCCGACGCGCCGCTGCTGCAGGGCGACGGCGGCCGCTCCCGCAAGGGGCCGGACCCGGCGCAGTTCAGCCACTACTACTCCCGCCCGCAGCTGCACACCCAGGCCGCTCTGACGCTGGACGGCGGCCGCCAGAGCCTGGCCGGCCGCAGCTGGCTGGACCACGAATGGAGCGACCGCCTGCTGGGCGGCGCCGTCGGCTGGGACTGGCTGGGCATCAACCTGCACGACGGCCGCGCGTTGACGCTGTTCCAGCTGCGCCGGCCGGACGGCTCGCGCCACTGGGCCGGCGGCAGCCTGCGCCGCCCGGGCGAGCCGGACCGCAGCTTCGCGCCCGGCGAGGTGGTGATGACGCCGCGGCGGCACTGGACCAGCCCCGCCACCGGCGGCCGCTGGCCCGTCGAGTGGCAGCTGCGCAGCCCGGCCGGCGACATGCGCCTGGTGGCCGCGTTCGACGCGCAGGAAATCGACGCCCGCGCCAGCACCGGCCTCGTCTACTGGGAGGGCGCCGCCCGCCTGCTGGACGAGCGCGGCCGCGAGGCCGGCTGGGGCTACCTGGAGCTGACCGGCTACGCCGGCCGGCCGCCGCTGGCCTGAGAACCTGTTCCAATCCGCGGCCGGCGCGCCGCCCCATTTATCGTTGCCTGTTTGCGCCACCCATTTCCCGACGACATGAGTGCCACCACCGAACGCCCCGCGTCCAAACAGGCCCGCTCGCTGAGCGGGCTGCTGCCCTTCCTGCGCCCCTACCGCGGCCGCATCGCACTGGCGCTGCTGGCGCTGGCCGGCGCCGCGCTGGCCACGCTGGCCTTCCCCATCGCGCTGCGCGGCCTGATCGACGCCGGCTTCGGCGCCGCCAATGCCGGCGAGCGGCTGATCGCGCTGCGCGAGCACTTCCTGGCGATGTTCGCCGTCGGCGCGGCGCTCGGGCTGTTCTCGGCCTCGCGCTTCTACATGGTGACCTGGCTGGGCGAGCGCGTCACGGCCGACCTGCGCAACGCCGTCTACACCCACGTGCTGCGCCAGAGCCCGGAGTTCTTCGAGACCACGCAGACCGGCGAGGTCCTCTCGCGCATCACGACCGACACCACGGTCGTGCAGACCGTCGTGGGCTCCAGCCTCTCGATGGGCCTGCGCAACACGGTGATGGCCGTCGGCGCGCTGCTGATGCTCATCGTCACCAACCCCTACGTGATGGGCCAGGTGCTGGGGCTGCTGGTGCTCGTCGTCGCGCCGGCGCTGTATTTCGGCCGGCGCGTGCGCAAGCTCTCGCGCGCCAGCCAGGACCGCGTGGCCGACACCTCCGCCATCGCCGCCGAGGTGCTGAACGCCGTCACCGTGGTGCAGAGCTACACGCAGGAAGGCGCGGAGGGCCGCCGCTTCGCCGCCGCCAGCGAGGCCGCGTTCGACGTGGCCCGCAAGCGCACCCGGGTGCGCAGCTTCCTGGTGGCCTTCATCATCACCGCCGTGTTCGGCGCGATGCTGTGGGGGCTGTACCAGGGCACGCAGGCCGTCATCGCCGGCAAGATCAGCGCCGGCCACCTGGGCCAGACGGTGGTCTACGTGACGCTGCTGGTCAGCTCCGTGGCGGTGCTGGCCGAGGTCTGGGGCGACGTGCTGCGCGCGGCCGGCGCCACCGAGCGGCTGGTGGAGCTGATGGGCGCCCGCTCGCCGGTGGCCGACCCGCCCGCGCCGCAGCCGCTGCCGGCGCCCCGCGGCGGCTCGCGCGTGGCGTTCGAGAACGTCCGCTTCCACTACCCGTCGCGCCCGCAGACCGCCGCGCTGGACGGCGTGCAACTGGCCATCGAGCCCGGCGAGACCGTCGCGCTCGTGGGCCCCAGCGGCGCCGGCAAGACCACGCTGTTCCAGCTGCTGCTGCGCTTCTACGACCCGCAGGCCGGCGAGGTCCGGCTGAACGGCGTGCCGACGCGGCAGCTGGCGCTGGCCGACCTGCGCGCGGCCATCGGCCTGGTGCCGCAGGACAGCGTGATCTTCTCGACCACCGCGATGGAGAACATCCGCTACGGCCGCCCCGGCGCGAGCGACGACGAGGTCGTCGCCGCCGCCCGGGCCGCGTTCGCGGACGACTTCATCCGCGCGCTGCCCGAGGGCTACCAGAGCTTCCTGGGCGAGCGCGGGGTGCGCCTGTCGGGCGGCCAGCGCCAGCGCATCAGCATCGCCCGCGCGATGCTGAAGAACCCGCCGCTGCTGCTGCTCGACGAGGCCACCAGCGCGCTGGACGCCGAGAGCGAGCGCGTCGTGCAGGCCGCGCTGGAAGCCGCGATGCAGCACCGCACGACGCTGGTCATCGCCCACCGGCTGGCGACGATCCAGAAGGCCGACCGCATCGTCGTGCTGGACGCCGGCCGCATCGTCGACATCGGCCGGCACGACGAGCTGGTCGCGCGCGGCGGGCTGTATGCGCGGCTGGCGGCGATGCAGTTCGGGCTGCAGCCGCCGCCCGGCGCCGCCGCCTGACGGCGCCGGCCCGCCGAGGCGGGTGGTTATCCTGCCGGCCCATGTACGCGCCCTTCTTCGGCTTGAAACACGCGCCGTTCTCGATCGCGCCGGACCCGCACTACCTGTTCATGAGCGAGCGCCACCGCGAGGCGCTCGCCCACCTGCTGTACGGGCTGGACGGCGGCGGCGGCTTCGTGCTGCTCACCGGCGAGATCGGCGCCGGCAAGACCACCGTCTGCCGCTGCTTCCTGGAGCAGGTGCCGGCGAACTGCAACGTCGCCTACATCTTCAACCCCAAGCTCACCGTGCCGGAGCTGCTGCGGGCCGTCTGCGACGAGTTCCACCTGCCCGTGCCGGCCGGCGCGCGGACGGTGAAGGACTTCGTCGACCCGCTGAACGCCTTCCTGCTGGCCCAGCACGCGGCCGGGCGCAACAACGTGCTCATCATCGACGAGGCGCAGAACCTCTCGGCCGACGTGCTGGAGCAACTGCGCCTGCTGACCAACCTGGAGACGGCCGAGCGCAAGCTGCTGCAGGTGGTGCTGATCGGCCAGCCCGAGCTGCGCGGCATGCTGGCGCGGCCGGAGCTGGAGCAGCTGGCGCAGCGCGTGATCGCCCGCTTCCACCTGGGCGCGCTGTCGGCCACCGAGACGGCGCAGTACGTCGGCCACCGCCTGACCGTGGCCGGCCTGACCGGCGCCCTGCCCTTCGACCGCGCCGCGCTGCGCCTCATCCACCAGCTCACCCGCGGCGTGCCGCGCCGCATCAACCTGCTGTGCGACCGCGCGCTGCTGGGCGGCTACGCCAGCGGCCAGGCGCAGGTCACGCCGAAGATCGTGCGCCGGGCCGCCGCCGAGGTGTTCGACGCGCAGCCCGCCGCGCCCGCTCCCCGGCGCGGGCGGCGGGACCCGGTCGGCATCGCGCTGGTGGCGCTGGCCGCCGTCGTGGCCAGCGCCGGGCTGGCCTGGGCGCTGCAGAAGCAGCGGCAGGCCGGCAGCGACGGCCCGGCCGCGGCCGCCGCCGCCACGGCGGCCAGCGCCGCATTCGCATCCGGGGCCGCCAGTGCCGCGCCGGCGGCCAGCGCCGCCGCCCAGCCCGTGCCGGCCCCAGCGCCGCTGCAGCTGGCCGACTGGGCGCCGCAGGACGGCGACGCCTGGGCGGCGCTGGCCGGACGCTGGGGCCTGCCGCTGGCCGCCGGCGCCGAGCCCTGCGCCGCCGCCGCGCAGCGCGGCCTGCAGTGCTACCGCAGCGGCACCGGCAGCGCGTCGCTGCTGCGCCTGCTCGACCGCCCCGTGCTGCTGACGCTGCGCCGCCCCGGCCACGCGCCGGCCCTGGCCGCGCTGGTCGGGCTGGACGGCCAGCAGGCCACGCTGTGGGTCGGCGGCCAGCCGCGCCGGATCGCACTGCCCGAATTGGCCGGCGCCTGGCGCGGCGAGTTCACCACCTTCTGGCGCGTGCCGCCGGGCTACACCGGCCGCGCCGGCGGCACCGGCCCGCTGCGCGACTGGCTGGCCGCGCAGCTGGCCCGCGTGCCCGGCATCGCCGCGCCGGCCGGCCCGGCCGCCTCCGCCGCGCCCGGCGGGGCGGCGCTGACCCGCCAGGTGCAGGCCTTCCAGGCCAGCCAGGGCCTGCAGCCGGACGGCCGCGTCGGCCCCGTCACGCTGATGCTGCTCAACCGGGCCAGCGGCGTCGCCGAACCGCGCCTGGACGACGCGCCCGCCCCTCCGGAAGCGAGCGACTGAGAACCGCCATGTCCTACATCCTCGACGCCCTGCGCCGGGCCGAAGCCGACCGCGCCCGCGAACGCGGCCAGGTGCCCGGCCTGCACACCCCGCCGCCGGCCGGCGGCGATGCCCCGCCGGGCGCCGGCCCGCGCCGCTGGCTGCCCTGGGCCGGCGGCGGCCTGCTGTTGCTGGCCGGCGTGGCCGCCGGCAGCTGGTGGGCCGCCGGCCCGCCCGACGCGGGCTCGCCGCCGGCCCCGGCACACCGCGCCGAGCCGCCGGCACCGCCCGCCGCGCCGCCTGCGCCGGTGGCACCGGCGCCGCAGCCCGAGGCGTCCGGCTCGCCCTACCTGGCGCCGCCACCGGCACCCGGCGCCATGGTGGCGACGGCGCCCGCCCCCGCGCCGGTGGCCGAGGCGCGCATCCCGCGGCTGGCCGAGCTGCCCGAGAGCCTGCGCCGCGAGCTGCCGCGGCTGGCGATCAGCGGCACGGTCTATTCGGACGACCCGGCCAGCCGCTTCGTGATGATCAACGGCGAGGTGATGCGCGAGGGCGCCAGCCTGGGCGCCGACCTGGTGCTGGAGCGCATCGGCCCGCGCGAGCTGCTGCTGCGCTTCAAGGGGCAGCGCTACCGGCAGCCGGTCTAGCGGGGGCGCGGTGCGGGCGGCGCGGCCCGCGGTTCGTGCACGGCGTCACGCCAGCGGCTGAATGACCCTTCATTTCTGAATGGTCATTCATGTTTTGCTTGCGCTGGCGCCGCCCGAAAATAGAATGAACAGTCATTCAGAACACAACCCGCCGCGCCCGGCGCGCCGCCCCACCGGGCGGCGCAGGGGTCCGGCCCCTTTTCGACTTCGAGGCTCGCGATGCGCAAGTTCCCCTCCCGTCCCACGCTCGGCATGCCGGCGTTCACGCTGCTGACCGTGGTGGTGGCCGTCGTGGCCGCCTTCACGCTGAGCGCCTGCGGCCAGGCCGCCGACGCCCCCGCCGCCAAGCCGGGCGCCGCCCCGGCCGCGCCGGTCGGCGTGCTGACGCTGCAGCCGCAGCGCGTGGCGCTGACCGCCGAGCTGGCCGGCCGCACCGTGGCCTTCCAGAACGCCGAGGTGCGGCCGCAGGTGACCGGCATCGTCAAGACCCGCGCCTTCACCGAGGGCAGCGACGTCAAGGCCGGCCAGTTGCTCTACCAGATCGACCCCGCCAGCTACCAGGCCGCGCTGGACAGCGCGAAGGCCACGCTGGCCAAGGCCGAGGCCAACGCGGCCACGGCCAAGCTCAAGGCCGGCCGCTATGACGAGCTGGCCGGCATCGACGCCGTCAGCAAGCAGCTGCGCGACGACACGCAGGCCGCGCTGAAGCAGGCGCAGGCCGACGTGGCCGCCGCCGCCGCCGCGGTGCGCGCGGCGCAGATCGACCTGGACCGCACCCGCGTCAGCGCGCCCATTGCCGGCCGCATCGGCCGCTCGGCGGTGACGCCGGGCGCGCTGGTCACGGCCAACCAGGCGACGGCCATGGCCACGCTGCAGCAGCTGGACCCGATCTACGTGGACGTGACGCAGACCAGCGCCGAGCTGCTGCGCCTGCAGCGCGACCTGGCCGAGGGCCGGCTGCAGCGCGACGCCAGCGGCCAGGCGCGCGTGAAGCTGCTGCTGGAAGACGGCAGCACCTACGAGCAGGAAGGCCGGCTGCAGTTCTCCGAGCTGCAGGTGGACCCGGCCAGCGGCGGCGTGACGCTGCGCGCGCAGTTCCCCAACCCGAAGCGGCAGCTGCTGCCGGGCATGTATGTGCGCGCCCAGGTGCAGAGCGGCGTGCAGGCGCAGGCGCTGCTGGCGCCGCAGGCGGCGGTGCAGCGCGACCCGCGCGGCAACGCGACCGCCTTCGTGATCGGCAAGGACGGCAAGGCCGAGGCCCGCCAGCTGCAGACCGGCCCGGTGATCGACGGCCAGTGGCTGGTGACCTCGGGCCTGGCCGCGGGCGACCGGCTGATCGTCGACGGCCTGCAGCGCCTGCGCCCCGGCATGCCGGTGCAGGCCGCGCCCGCCGCCGCCCCGGCCGCCTCGGCCGCGCGCTGATCGGAGGACGCCCCCATGGCTCGCTTCTTCATCGACCGCCCCATCTTCGCGTGGGTGCTGGCCATCGTCATCATGCTGGCCGGCGCGCTGTCCATCCGCACGCTGCCCGTCTCGCAATACCCGGACATCGCGCCGCCGCAGGTGTCCATCAGCGCCACCTACCCGGGCGCCTCCGCCAAGACGCTGGAGGACACGGTCACCCAGGTCATCGAGCAGAAGCTCAAGGGCATCGACGGCATGACCTACATGTCGTCCACGTCGGACTCGCAAGGCCACGCCAGCATCACGCTGACCTTCGCCGCCGGCACCAACCCCGACACCGCCCAGGTGCAGGTGCAGAACAAGCTGCAGTCGGCCACGCCGCTGCTGCCGCAGGAGGTGCAGCGCCAGGGCGTGCAGGTGGTCAAGTCCACCAGCAACTTCCTGATGGTGGTGGGCTTCGTGTCCGAGGACGGCAAGCTGCAGCAGGTGGACCTGTCGGACTACGTGTCCGCCAACGTGCTGGACCCGCTGAGCCGCGTGGAAGGCGTGGGCGAGGTGCAGCTGTTCGGCGCGCAGTACGCGATGCGCATCTGGCTGAACCCCGACCAGCTGGCGCAGTACGGCCTGACGCCGGCCGACGTGTCCGCCGCCGTGCAGGCGCAGAACGCGCAGGTCTCGGCCGGCCAGCTGGGCGCCGCGCCCGCCGACGCGGGCCAGCAGCTCAACGCCACCGTGACGGCGCAGAGCCGGCTGCAGACGCCCGAGCAGTTCCGCAACATCGTGCTGAAGACGGCCGCCGACGGCGCCACCGTCCACCTGCGCGACGTGGCCCGCGTCGAGCTGGGCGCGGAGAACTACGGCACCGTGTCGCGCTACAACGGCAAGCCCGCCGCCGGCATCGCCGTGAAGCTGGCCACCGGCGCGAACGCGCTGTCCACGGCCAAGGCCGTGGAGGCCGAGATCCAGCGGCTGCAGCAGTTCATGCCGCAGGGCATGAAGGCCGTCGTCGCCTACGACAGCACGCCCTTCGTCGAGGTGTCCATCCACGAGGTGGTGAAGACGCTGATCGAGGCCGTGGTGCTGGTGTTCCTGGTGATGTACCTGTTCCTGCAGAACTTCCGCGCCACGCTGATCCCGACGATCGCCGTGCCGGTGGTGCTGCTGGGCACCTTCGGCGTGATGGCCGCGGCCGGCTTCTCGATCAACACGCTGACGATGTTCGGCCTGGTGCTGGCGATCGGCCTGCTGGTGGACGACGCGATCGTCGTCGTCGAGAACGTCGAGCGCGTGATGACCGAGGAGGGCCTGCCGCCCAAGGAGGCCACGCGCAAGTCCATGGGCCAGATCACCGGCGCGCTGATCGGCATCGCGCTGGTGCTGTCGGCCGTGTTCGTGCCGATGGCCTTCTTCGGCGGCTCCACGGGCGTCATCTACCGCCAGTTCTCGATCACCATCGTGTCGGCCATGGTGCTGTCGGTGTTCGTCGCGATGGTGCTGACGCCGGCGCTGTGCGCCACGCTGCTCAAGCCCGACCACGGCGGCCCGGCCACGCGCGGCTTCTTCGGCGCGTTCAACCGCCGCTTCGACAGCGCGACGAACGGCTACCAGGGCGTCGTCGCCCGCATGATCCGCCGCTGGGGCCGCCACCTGGTGGTGTACGGCGCCATCGTCGTCGGCATGGCCTGGCTGTTCATGCGCCTGCCCACGTCCTTCCTGCCGGACGAGGACCAGGGCATCCTGTTCACCCAGGTGCAGCTGCCCTCCGGCGCCACGCAGGGCCGCACGCTGGAGGTGCTCAAGCGCGTGGAGCACCACTTCCACACGCAGGAGAAGGACAACGTCGAGTCCGTGTTCACCGTGATCGGCTTCAGCTTCGCCGGCCAGGGCGAGAACATGGCCATGGGCTTCGTCAAGCTCAAGGACTGGAGCGAGCGCAAGGGCCGGGACCAGCACGTGCAGGCCATCGCCGGCCGCGCGATGGGCAGCTTCATGCAGTACCGCGATGCGTCGGCCTTCGCGTTCGCGCCGCCGTCGGTGCCGGGCCTGGGCACGTCCAGCGGCTTCGACGTCTACCTGCAGGACCAGTCCGGCATCGGCCGCGATGCGCTCATCGCCGCGCGCAACCAGTTCCTGGGTGCGGCCGCGCAGAACCCCAGCCTGTTCGCGGTGCGTCCCAACGGCCTGGAGGACGCCGCCCAGCTGCGCCTGGACGTGGACACCGCCAAGGCGGGCGCCCTGGGCGTCTCGGTGGCCGACATCAACAGCCTGCTGTCCACCGCCTGGGGCGGCAGCTACGTGAACGACTTCCTGGACCGCGGCCGCGTGAAGAAGGTCTACCTGCAGGCCGACGCGCGCTACCGCATGCAGCCCGACGACCTGAACGCCTGGCGCGTGCGCAGCAGCAGCGGCCAGATGGTGCCGTTCTCGGCCTTCGGCACGGCGCACTGGGAGAAAGGGCCGGCGCGCCTGGAGCGCTACAACGGCCTGCCCGCCGTGGAAGTGCTGGGCGCCGCCGCGCCGGGCAAGAGCTCGGGCGTGGCGATGAAGGCGGTGGAGGAGATCGCCGCCACGCTGCCGTCCGGCGTCGGCCTGAGCTGGACCGGCATGTCCTACCAGGAGCGCATGACCGGCGACCAGGCGCCCATGCTGTACGCGATCTCGCTGCTCGTGGTGTTCCTGTGCCTGGCCGCGCTGTACGAGAGCTGGAGCATCCCTTTCTCGGTGATGCTGGTGGTGCCGCTGGGCGTCATCGGCGCGTTGCTGGCCGCCACCACGCGCGGGCTGTCCAACGACGTGTACTTCCAGGTCGGCCTGCTGACCACCATCGGCCTGTCGGCCAAGAACGCGATCCTGATCGTCGAGTTCGCCAAGGAGCAGATGGAGCACGGCCGCGACGCCGTCGGCGCCACGCTGGAGGCGGTGCGCCTGCGGCTGCGGCCCATCCTGATGACCTCGCTGGCCTTCGCTTTAGGCGTGCTGCCGCTGGCCATCGCCACCGGCGCCGGCTCGGGCAGCCAGAATGCCATCGGCACCGGCGTGCTGGGCGGCATGCTGAGCGCGACGGTGCTGGGCATCTTCTTCGTGCCGGTGTTCTTCATCGCCGTGCAGAAGTGGTTCCCCTACCTCGCGGACAAGAAAACCCCGCCGGCTGCCCCGCACGCCGCGCCCCAAGCCCTGGAAGGCCAGTGACATGAATGCCAAGTTCTTGATGCCCACCCTGCTGGCCGCCAGCCTGGCGCTGGCCGGCTGCGTCAGCATGGCGCCCGCCTACGAGCGCCCCGCCACGCCGGTGGCCGCGCAGTGGCCGGTGCCGCAGGCCGCCGCGGCGGCCGACGCCCGGGCCGCCGCCGACCTCGGCTGGCGCGAGTTCTTCACCGACCCCAGGCTGCAGGCGTTGATCGAGCAGGCGCTGGCGAACAACCGCGACCTGCGCGTGGCCGTGCTGAACGTCGAGCGCGCCCAGGCGCAGTACGGCGTGCAGCGCGCCGACCGGCTGCCCACCGTCGCCGCCGCCGGCGGCCAGACTGCGACGCGCGCGCCCGGCGGCGCCATCACGCGCCAGTACAGCGCCACGCTGGGCATCAGCGCCTACGAGCTGGACCTGTTCGGCCGCGTCAAGAGCCTCACCGACGCCGCGCTGCAGCAGTACCTCGCCACCGACGACGCCCGCCGCAGCGCGCAGATCAGCCTGGTCGCCCAGGTGGCCGGCGGCTACCTGGCGCTGGCCGCCGACCAGGAGCGCCTGCGCCTGGCCGAGCAGACGCTGCTGGCCCGCCAGGACGGCCTGCGCCTGACCCAGCGCCTGCAGGGCGCGGGCGTGGCCTCGACGCTGGACCTGCGCCAGGCCGAGATCGCCGCCGAGACCGCGCAGACCGACCTCGCCAGCCTGACCGCCCAGGTCGCGCAGGACCGCCACGCGCTCGCGCTGCTGGTGGGCCGGCCGCTGGACGCCGGGCAGTGGCCGGCGGCCGGCACCGCGCTGGCCGTCACGCAGACCGCCGAGCTGTCGGCCGGCCTGCCCTCCGACGTGCTGCTGGCCCGCCCCGACGTGCAGCGCGCCGAGCGCGCGCTGCAGGCCGCCAACGCCAACATCGGCGCGGCCCGCGCGGCCTTCTTCCCGCGCATCAGCCTCACGGCCAGCGCCGGCACCGCCAGCGGTGAGCTGGACGGCCTGTTCCGCGCCGGCAGCGGCCTGTGGACCTTCATGCCGCAGGTGTCGCTGCCGCTGTTCGACGCCGGCCGCAACCGCGCCGGGCTGAAGATCGCCGAGGTGGACCGCGACATCGCGGTCGCGCAGTACGAAGGCGCCATCCAGGCCGCCTTCCGCGACGTCGCCGACGCGCTGGCACAGCGCGCGACGATCGGCCAGCAGGTCGAATCCCAGCAGCGGCTGGTGGCGCAGACCCGGGACGCGCTGCGCCTGGCCGAGGCCCGCTTCCGCCAGGGGCTGGATGACCGCCTCGCCACGCTGGACGCGCAGCGCACGCTGTACGCCGCCGAGCAGGGCCTGATCGCGGCGCGGCTGGCCCAGCAGCTCAACCGCGTGACGCTGTACAAGGCCCTCGGCGGCGGCCAGGCCGCATCGTGAACGCCGCCGCCGCCGCGCCGTCCGACCGCGCCCTGGCCCGCCGCCAGCAGGTGCTGGACGCCGCCGCCGCCGCCTTCCGGCGGCGCGGCTTCCACGCCGCCAGCATGGCCGAGATCGCCAAGACGGCGGGCATGAGCACGGGCCACATCTACAACCTGTTCGAGAACAAGGACGACATCATCGCGGCCATCGTCGAGCACGACTGCGCGGCCGTCGTGCAGCGCATCGCCGAATTGCAGCGCGAGGACGACGTGCTGCAGACGATGCTGGCCGAGACCCACTGCGCCTTCGACGACTCCACCAAGGTCGCCGACGCCGCGCTGAACCTGGAGATCCTCGCCGAGGCCAGCCGCAACCCGGCGCTGGCCGCCGTCGTGCAGCGCGCGCAGAGCCAGATCCAGGCCAAGGCCGAGGGGCTGATCCGCCAGGTGCTGGGCGCGCGCGCGCTGGAGCTGCCCGCCACCGAGATCACCGCGCGCGCGCTGATGGTGGGCGCCCTCTTCAACGGCCTGACCGCGATGAGCGTGCGCCAGCCCGACCTCGCGGCGATGGCCGGGCAGGTCGCGCCGGTCGTGCGGCGCCTGCTGCACCAGCTGCTGACGCCGTAGCCGACAGACACCGTAGCGGAGAATCGCGGCCATGAGCCCCCGCCCTCCGCAGCCCTACGAAGACTTGATGCGCCACGTGTTCGAGCACGGCGTGCGCAAGAGCGACCGCACCGGCACCGGCACGCGCAGCGTGTTCGGCCACCAGATGCGCTTCGACCTCGCCGCCGGCTTCCCGCTGGTCACGACGAAGAAGGTGCACCTGAAATCCATCATCCTGGAGCTGCTGTGGTTCCTGCGCGGCGACGGCAACGTCAGGTGGCTGCAGGAGCGCGGCGTGACGATCTGGGACGAATGGGCGCGGCCGGACGGCGACCTCGGCCCGGTCTACGGCGTGCAGTGGCGCTGCTGGCCGGCGCCGGACGGCGGCCACATCGACCAGATCGCCGAGCTCGTCACGCAGCTCCGGGCCAACCCGGACAGCCGCCGCCTGATCGTCAGCGCCTGGAACGTGGCCGACCTGCCCCGGATGGCGCTGATGCCCTGCCACGCGCTGTTCCAGTTCTACGTCGCCGACGGCAAGCTCAGCTGCCAGCTCTACCAGCGCAGCGCCGACATCTTCCTCGGCGTGCCCTTCAACATCGCCAGCTACGCGCTGCTGACGATGATGCTGGCCCAGCAGTGCGGCCTCGGACTGGGCGAGTTCATCTGGACCGGCGGCGACTGCCACATCTACGACAACCACGTCGAGCAGGTGCAGACCCAGCTCGCCCGCGAGCCGCGCCCCTGGCCGACGATGACGATCAAGCGCCGGCCGCCGTCGATCTTCGATTACGAGTACGAGGACTTCGAGCTGAGCGGCTACGACCCGCATCCGGCCATCAAGGCGCCGGTGGCCGTATGACCGTCGTCACCCTGGTCGCCGCCGTCGCGCGCGACGGCGCCATCGGCCGCGGCAACGCGCTGCTGTGGCACATCCCGGAGGACATGGCGCACTTCAAGGCGCTGACTGCGGCCAAGCCCGTCGTCATGGGCCGGCGCACCTGGGACTCGCTGCCCGCGAAATTCCGGCCGCTGCCCGGCCGCCGCAACCTCGTCGTCAGCCGCAGCGTCGCCGCGCTGCCCGGCGCCGAGGTGTTCGCCAGCCTGGACGCGGCGCTGGCCGCCTGCCCGGAGCCCGAGGTCTGCGTCATCGGCGGCAGCGAGAATCTATGCGCTGGCGCTGCCGCGCGCCGACCGGCTCGCGCTGACCGAGGTGGACGCCGACTTCCCCGACGCCGACCGGCACTTCCCCGCCTGGCCGCGCGAGGCCTTCGAAGTGCAGCGGCGCGAGTCGCTCACCACCGCCGCCGGCCTGCGCGTGGACTTCGTGGACTACCGGCGCCGCTGAAGCCGGCGCCGCCCCACCCACAGCAGCGCCGCCCAGCTCGCCAGCGCCAGCGCCGCCAGCACCGCCAGCGGGAACAGCGCCGCCTGCACCGGCGCGCCCAGCTGGTTCAGCCGCAGCGAGGCCTGGATGGCGGCCGTGCTCGGCGACAGCCAGCGCAGGCCCTGCAGCAGCGCCGGCAGCGCCTCGGCGGGCCAGCTGAAGCCGCCCATGAAGGCCAGCGGCAGCGACGTGAACAGCACCACCTGCATGGCCCGCTCGCGCTCCGCCAGCCACCAGCCCAGCAGCGCGCCCAGCCCGGCGACCGCGGGCACGAACAACGCCAGCAGCAGCACCGCGCCGCCCGGGTTGCCGCCGCGCGGGAAGTCATGCCAGGCGAACATCCAGCCGAAGTAGTACAGGCCCGACAGCCAGCCCGCCGCGCACAGCGCCAGCAGCCGCGCCAGCCAGGTGCGCGGCGGCGCGGCGGCGCGGCCCTGCTCGCGCCAGGTGCCCACCAGCACGGCCGCGCCCATCAGCAGCGTCTGCTGCAGGATCAGCACCGCCACCGCCGCGACGACGAAGCTGCCGTAGCCCTCGGTCGGGTTGAACAGCGCCTGCATCTGCAGCCCCACCGGCGCGCGGCTGGCGGCCGCCTGCAGCCGGCTCTGCCCGCCGGCCGTGAGGCGGCGCAGCTCGATGCCGGCCGACACGGTGCCGATCGCCTCGGCGAAGCCGTACTGCACCTGCTTGGCCGCCAGCGGGTAGGCGCCGTTGGCGTAGACCGGCACGACGGCGTTCTCGCCGCGCACCACCTGGCGCTTCAGCCCGGCGGGCAGTAGCGCATAGCCCATCACCTCGCCGCGCAGCAGCGCCTGCCGCGCCTCGCCCTCGTCGCCGGTCACCCGCACCACGTCGATGCGCGGGCTGGCCGCGGCGAAACGCTGCATCTGCCGCGCCAGGCCGCTGCCGTCCTGCTGCACCAGCGCCACCGGCACGCGCTGCACCACTTCCCCGGCATAGAACCACGGGTAGAAGAAGCCGTAGAGCAGCGGCGCGCCGACCAGCAGCAACAGCACGCCGGCATCGCCCGCGACGGCGCGCAGCGCGGCGGCGAACTCGCGCAGGAAGCTCACCGCGCGCCCCATTTGTCGGGCCGCCGCAGGCCGCGGCACAGCCCGGCCGTGGCCAGCAGCATCAGCACCAGCGCGGCCAGCGCCAGGCCGCACAGCACCGGCAGGCTCTGCACGACGGGCGTGCCCATCTGGAACTGCTCGATCTGCAGCCGCGCATAGTGGGTGTAGGGCATGGACAGCGCCCAGCCGCGCGCCGAGGCCGGCATGGCCAGCAGCGGGAAGCCCACGCCGCTGAACGCGAACGCCGGCGCCGACAGCAGGCCCGCGCCCGACAGCGCGGTGCGCAGCGACAGCGTCAGCGCCGCCAGCCCCGCGCCGGCCGCCAGGCTGGCCGCCACCAGTGCCGCCAGGCCCAGCGCCACCCAGGCCAGGCTGCCCGGCACGGCCCAGCCGCGCCCCACGGTGAGCCACAGCAGCGCCAGCAGCCCGCTGGCCGTCAGGCTGGCCCAGGGCAGCAGCAGCTTGCCGGCCAGCGCGCCCAGCACGCCGGGCCAGCCGGGCGCGCGGCCGTCCGCGGCCAGCCACTCGCCCAGCGTGCGGTCGCGCAGTTCGCGGCCCACGCTCCAGGCGCCGGCCGTCATGGCCAGGATGTGCAGCAGCGCCGGGATCAGCAGCGCGGCCAGGAACTGCTCGTAGTTGGTCGACACGTTGAACAGCGGCACGAGCTGGGTGCGCACCGGCTCCGTGCGCAGCTGCAGCACCTGGCGCGGCTCGCCGCGCTTGGCGCGGGCCTGCATCTCGATGCCCGCCGACAGCGTGCCCACCACCTGGCGCAGGTCGCGCTGGATCAGGCTGGAATGCGTGGCGAGCTGGGCGTCGTGCAGCAGCACGACCTGGGCGGCCGCGCCGCGCTTCAGGTCCCGCTCGAAGCCGGGCGGCAGCTGCACCACCGCATAGGCCGACATGGCCTGCAGCGCCCACTGCGCCTCGCCGGCGTTGAGCAGTTGCTGCCGCACGGCCAGCCCCGGCGTGGCCTCCAGCATGCGCACCAGCCGGCGCGACAGCGCGCTGTGGTCCTGGTCCCAGACGGCGACCGGCAGCCGCTGCGGCAGCCCGGCCGAGAAGATCCACGCCAGCAGCAGCGCCGCCAGCAGCGGCACCCAGCTGACCATCGCCAGGTCCAGCGGCCGGCCGCGCAGCAGCCGCCACTCGCGGCGCAGGCTGGCGGGCAGCGCGGCGTCCATGGCGGTCAGCGCGCGCCGTCCACCACCACGCTCATGCCCGGCCGCGCGCCCGGGATGGGCGCCGCCGGCCGCGCCCGGACCTCGAAGGTGCGCGCGTCGAAGCCCTGCCCCGCGCGCGTCGCGCGCCAGGTGGCGAAGTCGGGCAGCACGCCCAGGTAGTACACTTGGAACTGCACCTCGCGGCCGTCCAGCGCCGGCAGCCGGCCGGTGAAACGACTGCCCTGGGCGAAGCGGGCGAGCTCGTCCTCGCGCACGTTCAGCACCAGCCACTGGTCGTTCAGGTCCACCACGGTGACGACGGCCACGCCCTGCGGCGACAGCTCGCCCTGCCGGGCCAGCACCTGGCTGACCTCGCCGCCCACCGGGCTGCGCAGCTGCGTCTCGGCGCGCGCGGCCTCCACCTCGGCCATGGCGCCCTGCACCTGGCGCACCTGGGCCTGGGCCGCGGCGCGGTCCTCGCGGCGCGCGCCGGCGTTGGCCAGCTCGTACTGCGCCTGCGCGGCCAGCGCCTGGTCGCGCGCCGCGCGGTGGTTGGCCAGCGCCTCGTCGCGCTTCTGCGCGGCCACCAGGCCCTGGTCGAACAGGCTCTGCACGCGGCGGTAGGAGGTCTCGGCCAGCTCGGCCGCGGCCTGGGCGCGCTGCCAGTTCAGGCGCGCCATGCGCAGCTCCTGCGGGCGGGCGCCGGCCTGGGCCTTGTCGGCCACGGCCTGGGCCGCGTCGCGCGCGGCCTCCACCTGGGCCAGCTTGGCGCGCACCTCGGGGCTGTCCATCTCGACCAGCAACTCGCCCGGCTGGATGCGCTGGCCTTCCTTGACGTGGACCTGGGCGATGCGCGCGCTGACCTTGGGCGCGACGTCGGTCTCGCGCGCCTCCATCTGGCCCTGGAAATAGGCCGGCGCCGGCTGCGCGGCGCGCCAGAAGCCCCAGGCCACCAGCGCGACCACGAGCAGCACCACGGCGAGGGCCACGACGGGGCGGCGGCCGCGCGGGGGCGGCGGCGGGGGAACGGCGGCGGTGTCGGCAGCGGTGGGGGGCGGGGTGTCGGCGGTCATGGTGCGTCGGGGGGAAGCTGGATGTCGGCCTCGGCCATGTAGCGCTCGAAGGCGTCGCCCTGGCCGCTGCTCTCCAGCAGCGCGGCCAGCGCCTGCACGTACTGGTTGGCGCTGGCCGCGCGCGCGGTCAGCACCTTGGCGAGCTGGGTCTGCGCGTCGATCAGGTCCAGCGCGGTGCTGGTGCCTTCCTTCAGCCCGGCCTCGCGCAGCCGCAGCAGCTCGCGCGCCAGGTCTTCCTGGGCCTGCTGGGCGAGGTACTGGCGGCGCGCCTGCGCGACGCCCAGCCAGTGCTTCTCGACCAGCAACGCCAGGTCGCTGCGCACCTGGGCCTGCGTCAGCTCGGCCTGCTCCACCTTGCGCTGCGACGACGCGGCCAGCGCATTGCGGTCCAGGCCGTCCCACAGCGTCCAGCGCACGGCCAGGCCGGCCACCCAGTTGGGCTTGCCGCCGCTGGCCAGTTCGTGCGTGCCGAAGGCCAGCACCTGCGGCCGGCGCAGCGCCTCCTGCGCCTCGTGCAGCGATTCGGCCTGCCGGCGCTTGGCCTGCACCTTGTCCAGCCCGGGATGCAGCCGCTCGGCGGCGGCCACGAACTCCTGCAGCGGCGGCAGCGGCCGGCTGTCGACGAACAGCGGCGAGCTGGGCAGCACCGGCGCCGGGGCCTTGACGGTGCGCGCCAACGCCGCGGCCGCCAGGTCGGCGTCGTCGCGGGCCTGGCGCGCCTGCTGCTCGGCGTCGGCCATCGCGCTGCGCGCCTGCAGGCGCTCCACCTGCGCGATGGCGCCGGCCGCCAGCAGGCTCACCGCGGCCGCGTCGTGGCGGCGCACCGCGTCCAGCGCGCGGGCGCGCAGCCGCGCGGCGCGCTCGGCCAGCTGCGCGCCGAAATAGCGCTGCACCAGCAGCGAGCGCAGCGCCCCGCGGCTGCGGGCGGCGTCGGCCAGCGCCTCGTCGGCCGCGGCGTCCAGGCCGCTGCGGACGGCGCCCGACAGCCCACCCAGGTACAGCGGCCAGACCACGGACAGGCTGGCCGAGGCCTGGCTCTTCTCGCGGTGCAGCGACAGCTGCGACGGCAGCTGCGGCAGGCCGGGTCCGGACGGCCCCAGCTCTGGCGGCAGCATGCCGAGCGCGCCGTCCAGCATGCGCCGCGCCGGGTCCAGGTCGAGGTCCGCGCTGACCGAATAGCGGTAGCCCAGGCCGGTGACCGCCACCGACGGGCCGCCCAGCCCGTCCATGCCCTGCCGGCGCAGCCGCGCGCTGTCCACCGCCCGGCCGTCGGCGGCCAGCTGGTCGGACTGCGCGAGCAGCGCCTGCTGCGCCTCGCCGAAGCTCAGCGCCTGCGGCGGCGTCTGCGCCAGGCCCGACCCGCCGCAGGCCAGCAGGCCCGCCGCCAGCGCCCACCGCCGACACCACGGGAAAGATGCGGCCGAACAAGGGTTCATGCGCGGAATGGTAAGCGGCCACACCGCCTGCCGGGAACAAGGACCGGCGCGGGGACGACACTCAGCGGCCGAGCCAGGCGCTGTCCCGCACCCGTACGGGCCGCGAGATCAGCCCCTGCGCCAGGAAGGCATCGGCCACCCGCTGCTGCTCCTCCAGGATGGTTTCCGTCAGGGCCGATGCGCCGTAGCGCACACGCCGCTGCATGGCAAGCATTACGTCGAGCCTGAGGCCCAGCAGCGGCGAGACCCTGCGTGCAACGGCCTCGGGGTTGGCGGTGGCCCAGGCACCTTCGCGGGCGATGGCCGCCACCAGCAGTTTCAGCAGCGCCGGCTCGGCTTGCACGAACTCGCGTCGCGCCTCGTAGAAGCTCCATGGCGCGTTCACGGCCGGCGCCAGACTGCCGAAGTCGGCCAGCACGCGCAGCGGCCGGGCGGCCTGCGCAATGCTGAGGTAAGGGTCCCACACCACCCAGGCGTCCACCGCGCCGGCCTCAAAGGCGGCGCGGGCATCGGCGGGGCCGAGGTAGACCGGCTGCACGTCCTGCAGCTTCAGACCCTGCGACGCCAGCGCCCCCAGCAGCAGGTAGTGCGAACTGGAGCCCTTGGCCAGGGCGATGCGCTTGCCGCGCAGGTCGCGCACGGTCTTGGCAGGGCTGTCGGCGGGCACCAGCAGCGCCTCGCTGTGCGGCAGGCCGGGCTCGGCGGCCACGAGCAGGAAGTCCCGCCCCGCCGCCTGAGCGAACACCGGCGGCGGGGCGCCGGTCACGCCGAAGTCGATGGCGCCGGCATGCAGGGCCTCCAGCAGCTGCGGCCCGGCCGGAAACTCCTTCCACTCGATGGTCACGCCGGCCAGCTCGCGCTCCAGCGTGCCGCGCAGCTTGACGAGCAGCAGCAAGCCGCCCTTCTGGAAGCCGATGCGCACGCGCTTGGGCGCCGCGCGCACGGCGCCGGCCAGCGCCACGGTACCGGCGGCCGTCAGCCAGTCACGCCGCTTCATGCCGCCGCTCCCCGCCACGCGGGCCGCGCCAGGCCCAGGTGCTCGCGCAGCGTGCGGCCCTCATAGCGCGTGCGAAAGAGCCCGCGCCGCTGCAGCTCCGGTACCACGAGCCGCGCGAAGTCGTCGAGCCCGCCAGGCAGCGTGGGCGGCATGAGGTTGAAGCCGTCCGCCCCGCCCTGCTCGAACCCGTCCTGCAGCACGTCGGCCACATCAGCCGCGCTGCCGACGATGCTCAGATGCCCGCGCCCGCCGGCCACCTTCATGGCCAGTTGGCGCAGCGTGAGCCGGCCGTCGCGGGCCAGGTGGGTCAGCAGCTGCTGGCGGCTGCGCTGGCCGCTGTCGGTCAGCGGCAGCTCGGGCGGGGGCTCGTCGAGCGGGTAGCCGCTGAGGTCGAAGTTGCCGATCATGCGCGACACCAGCCCCACAGCCGCAGCCGGGTCGATCAGGGCCTGCAGCGCGGCCTGCTTGTCCTCGGCCTCGGCGCGACTTTCGCCGACGATGACGTAGGCGCCGGGCAGGATCTTGATCGCCTCGCGCGAGCGGCCGGCCGCTTCGGCCCGGCCCTTCAGGTCCGCATAGAAGGCCTGGGCTGCAGCGAGTGTGGGCTGGGCGGTGAACACCAGCTCGGCACTGCGCGCTGCGAGGCTGCGGCCAGCCTCCGACGCTCCCGCCTGCACGATGACCGGCTGGCCTTGCGGTGAGCGCGCCACGTTCAGCGGGCCGCGCACCTTGAAGTGCCGCCCCTCGTGGGCCAGCACGCGGCGCGCCTCGGGCCGGTAGTACAGGCCGCTGGCACGGTCGTTGACGAAGGCATCGTCGGCCCAGCCGTCCCACAGGCCCTGCACCACCTGCAGGAACTCCTCGGCGCGGGCATAGCGGTAGTCATGTCCGACGTGCTGGTCGCGGCCGAAGTTGCCGGCCTCGGCGGCGTTGTCCGAGGTGACCAGGTTCCAGCCCGCGCGGCCGCCGCTGAGGTGGTCCAGCGACGCGAACTTGCGGGCCACGTGGTAGGGCTCGTTGTAGGTGGCGGTGACGGTGGCGATCAGCCCGATGCGCTCGGTCACCGCGGCCAGGGCCGACAGCAACGTCAGCGGCTCGAAGCGGGCCGAACGCGAGATGCGCTCGGCGCCGGGCCCCTCCTCCACGGCCACGCTGTCGGCCACGAAGACGGCGTCGAACAGCGCACGCTCAGCCGTCTGCGCCACCTGGCGGTAGAGGCCGAAATCCAACCCCGCGCGCTCGGGCACGTCGGGCGAGCGCCAGGCCGCCACATGGTGGCCCGACTCCATCAGGAAGGCGCCCAGGTGCAACTGGCGGGACATCAGAAATCCTTCCGCACGTTGATGCCGAAGTAGCGCTGGTCGTCACGCGGCACCCAGCGGTTGACGTAGGTGCCGCCGCGGCCCAGGAAGGACGCGTAGCTGCGGTCGGCCAGGTTCTTGGCCAGCAGCGCCGCCCGCCAGCCCTGCGCCGGCTGCGACACCGCGAAGCTCGCGTTCCAGATGCCGTAGGCGCCCTGGATGGTGTCGGCGAACTGGCCGATGTCGTACTGCGTCTTGCTCTGCCAGGTGAACTCCAGCCCCGCGTCGGCCTGCCAGCCGCCGGCCAGCGCAAAGCGGTAGTTGGTGTTGACGGCGGTCTTCCAGTCCGGCGCGAAGGGCAGCGGCTTGCCGTTGACCTGGCAACTCACGGCCGCCCCTGCGGGGCAGTTGAACTGGTCGATGCGGGCATGCGTGTAAGCCAGCAGCGCCCCCACGCTCCATTGCGACGTGGCCTTGTACGCCGCATCCACCTCGGCACCGCGCGAGGACACGTCGCCCGCGTTGATCAGGCGCGTGACCACCGAGCCCGACACCAGGTCGAAGAAGTTGGCCTGGTAGTTGCGGTACTGGGTGTCGAACACCGCGAGGTTCACACGCAGGCGACGGTCCAGCCATTCGGACTTGAGGCCCGCCTCCACCGACGTGGAGGTTTCGGACTTCAGGGCCAGCGTGTCCCGCGGCAGCATGTTGAAGAAGACATTGAAGGCCGGGCCCTTGTAGCCGCGCGACCCGGTCAGGTAGGTGCCGGCCGTGGGGCTGATGTCCCACTGAAGGCCCGCGCGACCGGAGCTGCCGGTCTGCCGGGTGCTGCCGGCCTGCGACACGTCCGCGTTCACGCCCGGTACGGCGCCGGCGAACTGGGCATCGGGCTGGCTGCGCGCGCGGGCATGGTGGAAGCCCAGGCGGTCTTCCGTGAAGCGCAGGCCCAGGATGGCACGCAGGCTGGGCGCGAGATGCCAGCGCCCCTCGCCGAAGCCGGCAAAGCTGTCCAGCGTGGCGCCGAAGTCGGCGTGGCCGAAGTCGTCGTAGAGCACGCCGCCGCTGCCGATGCGGCGCACGTCGCGGCGGTAGGTCTCCACGTTACGGGTGTGCAGGCCGTAGACGCCGGCCACGTAGTCCAGCGTCTCGCCCTTGGGTGAGGCGAGGCGGAACTCCTGCGACCACTGGCGGAAATCCACCGTGCCGCGGTCGTGCGACTGCGGCAGGCCGGCGGCCGGCGCGGCCAGGCGGTCGCCGTCCTGCAGCTGGGTGTTGTTCCAGGCGCGCCAGGCGGTGATGCTGGTCAGCGTGTGGTCGCCCAGCTTCGCTTCGCCGGTGAGCGACACGCCGCGGTTGCGGTCGGCCACCTGGGTCTTGAGGTTGGCGTTGATCTGGCGGTTGTCGTCACTCGCCACCACGGGTGCGAGTGCGGCGGCGAACGCCGGGTAGGTGGTGACCGCCTCGCTCGGGTAGGCCACCAGCTGGGTACGGGTGACGACACCGGTCGGGATGTCGTCCTGCGAGTTGACCGTGTCGGCCACCAGCGTGAACTTCAGCGCCGGGTTGGCCTGCCACTCGAGCTTGGCGCGCAGGCCCTTCTTGTCGTAGCCGTTGACCTTGTCGCCGTTGAAGACGTTGGTCACGTTGCCGTCGAAGCGCCCCACCAGCGCATTCACCGAGGCGCGCAGGCCGGGTGCGATCTCGCCACTCACGCCCGCACGCACGCGGTTCTCGTTGCCCGCGGTGAAGTGCGATACATCCAGGTAGCCTTCGGTGACCGACGATGGCGCCCGGGTCACGATGTTGATGACGCCGGCCGACGCGTTCTTGCCGAACAGCGTGCCCTGGCTGCCGCGCAGCACCTCCACGCGGGCAACGTCCAGCAGGTCCAGCGTGGCCTGACCGGGGCGGGCCAGCACGACGCCGTCGATGACGGTGGACACCGTCGGCTCCACGCCCGGCGAGGTGGAAATGGTGCCCACGCCGCGCACGAAGAGCGAGGTGTCCTTGTTGGATGCGCCGGTGCGGAAGTTGACGCTGGGCACTTGCGCGGCCAACGCGCCGAGCGTGTTGCGATTGGCCTGCTCCAGCTGCTCGCCGGAGATGACGCTGACGGCCACCGGCACCTGCTGCAACGACTCCACCCGCCGGGTGGCAGTCACCGTGACGGGGGCGAGCTGCAAGGTCTCGGCGGGTTCTGGCGACGCGGCCTCCTGAGCCTGGGCCGACGCGGCGGCGAGGGCCGCCAGCGCGGCCAGGGAAAGGGCCGACGGGCGACGGGCCGGCACCGCACCGGCAGCACCCTTGTTTTGCTTCATTGCGTGCTCCATGGCTGATTGCAGCGCGGCGGATGCCAGCGCTAACATGGCTCGATGGTGAAGCTCAGCCGCCGCCGGCACAAACGACAAATGCGCCGTTGCTTGCTCGGTTTTCATTGCCGGTGCGGCAAGACATGAGCCGTCGCCGCACCGAGAGGCCGACGCTTGCCGACGTGGCCGCGCTGTGCGGCATGTCCACGATCACGGTGTCGCGCTACTTCCGCGAACCGCAGCGCGTGGCGCCCGACGCGAGCGAGCGCATCCGCACCGCCGTCGAACGGCTCAACTACGTGCCCAATCTGGCAGCCGGCGGCCTGGCCTCGGCCCGCAGCCGCGTGGTGGCCATGGTGGTGCCCAACATCTCCGGACCCATCTTTGCGCCCATGCTGCAAGCGCTGTCGGACGGCCTGGCCGAGCACGGCCTGCAGTTGCTGCTGGCCTCCAGCTACTTCTCGATGGACGCCGAGGAGCGTGCCGTGCGCGCCTTCCTGGGCTGGAACCCCGCGGCCCTGGTGCTGACGAGCCGCTTCCACACTGCCGCCACCGAGCGCCTGATTGCCGGCGCCTCGCAGCCGGTCATCGAGACCTGGGACCTTGACCCTGGTCGCGCGCCCTACCAGGTGGGCTTCTCGCACCGCCAAGTGGGTCGGGACGCCGCGCGCTACCTGCTGGACCGGGGACACCGCCGGATCGGCTTCGTGCACAACAGCGCCGCGGGCGACCTGAGCGCGCAGGAGCGCTTTGCCGGCCATGCCGAAGTCATGCAGGCTGCCGGCCTCCCGGCCTGGGGTTACAACCCGACGGCTGCCGACCCCATGCAGGCCGGCGCCCAGGCGCTGGAGGCGCTGCTGGCCCGCAAGCGACAGCGGCCCGAGGCGCTGGTCTTTGCCAACGACAACCTGGCCTGCGGCGCCATCCTGGCGGCACAGCGCCGCAGCCTGAGCCTGCCGCAGGACGTGGCGATCTTCGGCTTCGGCGACTACGCCTTCGCCGACAAGCTGCTGCCCAGCCTCAGCACCACCCGGCCGCCGGCGCGCGAGATGGGGCAGGCCGTGGTGGACATCGTCGTGCGCCTGCAAGCAGCAGAGGAAGGCATCGCCCGCAGGGTGGAACTGGCGTGCGAGGTCGTGGGCCGGGAGAGCGCCTGAAGCGTCACCGCTCAGGGGCAAAGCCTGCAAGCCAGCGCTGCCGGAAACGAAAAACCCGGCGCAAGAAAACCTTGCACCGGGTTCGTGTCGTGCTGGTGGGCGGTGCAGGGTTCGAACCTGCGACCCCTGCCGTGTGAAGGCAGTGCTCTACCGCTGAGCTAACCGCCCGGCAACTGCGGAAATCCGTGCGTGGTGCATTCAGGTCACCAGAGGCCTGGTGGGCGGTGCAGGGTTCGAACCTGCGACCCCTGCCGTGTGAAGGCAGTGCTCTACCGCTGAGCTAACCGCCCTGAATGCGCCGACGTCTCAAGCCGTCGTCCGGGAAGCCCGCGATTATGCCATGGATTGCGGCGCCGGCTCCAGCTTGCGCCACTGGCAGGCGCCGCCCGAGGCCTTGTCGAGGTCGGCCAGCAGCGTCGCGTGGGCCGCCCGCTCGGCGTCGCTCGCGCGCAGCACGGGCAACTCGATGCGGCTCAGGTCCACGGCCTCGAAGGCGGCCAGCGCATCGCCGCCGCCGGTGTCGCCGTGGTCGTCCATCAGCAGCGCGTCCTGGCCGCGCGTCAGGCGGATGTAGACGTCGGCCAGCAGCTCCGCGTCCAGCAGCGCGCCGTGCAGCACGCGCTTGGTGTTGTCCACCTCGAGCCGGCGGCACAGCGCGTCCAGCGAGTTGGCCTTGCCGGGGAAGAGGTCACGCGCCATCAGCAGCGTGTCGCACACGCCAGCCACGTGGTCGGTCAGCACACCGCGCTTCAGGCGCCGCAGCTCGGCATTGACGAAGCCGATGTCGAACGGCGCGTTGTGGATGACGAGCTCGGCGCCGGCCAGGAAGTCCAGCAGCCGGTCGGCGATCTCGGCGAACTTGGGCTTGTCCGCCAGGAAAGCTTCGGTCAGGCCGTGCACCCGCAGCGCTTCTTCATGGCTGGCGCGCTCGGGGTTGATGTAGAGGTGCAGGTTGTTGCCGGTGAGCTGGCGGTTGACCATCTCCACGCAGCCGATCTCGATGATGCGGTCGCCCTTGTCGGCGTCCAGGCCGGTGGTCTCGGTGTCGAAGAAGACTTGTCTCATCGCGTCAGCCCACCGGCCTTTGGTTGCGCCGGGTGGCCCAGGCGAAGATGGCGGCGCCGGCCAGGATCATGGGCAGGCTCAGCCACTGGCCCTGGCTCCAGTTCAGCGCGCGCAGGCCCAGGAAGTCGTCCGGCTCGCGGAAGTACTCGGCCACGAAGCGGAACACGCCGTAGCCCATCATGAAGAGGCCGCTGATCTGCCCCGTCGCGCGCGGCTTGCGGGCGTACAGCCACAGGATGACGAACAGCAGCAGGCCCTCGCCCGCCGCCTGATAGAGCTGCGAAGGATGGCGGGCGATGCCGCCGTCGCCCGCCTGCGGGAACACCATCGCCCAGGGCAGGCCGGGCGAGGCCTCGCGGCCCCACAGCTCGCCGTTGACGAAATTGCCCAGCCGCACGGCCATGATGCCCGTGGGCACGCAGGGGGCGATCAGGTCCGACACCTCGAAGAAGCCGCGCCCGCGGCGCCGGCCGAACCACCACAGCGCGAACAGCACGCCCAGCAGCCCGCCGTGGAAGGACATGCCGCCCTTCCAGACGGCGAAGACCTCGGCCAGGTGGTGCAGGTAGTAGTCGGGCTTGTAGAACAGGCAGTAGCCCAGCCGGCCGCCGAGCACGACACCCAGCACGCCGTAGAACAGCACGTCGTCCACGTCCTGCCGGGTCCAGCCGACGGCGGCGTGCTGCGGCAGCCGCACGCGGCGGCCGGCCAGCCACAGGAACAGCCCGAAGGCGATCAGGTAGGTGATGCCGTACCAGTGGATGGCCAGCGGGCCGAGGCGGACGGCGATGGGGTCGAACTGGGGATGAACCAGCATGGCTCGGGAGGAAGCGAAGCGGCCGGCATCATAGCCACCGCGCTCCTGCCCGGCCCGCGCCGCCCGCAACGGTCCACAAACCAGAGGATGCCGGCCCGTCTGATCGGGACCAGCATCCGGCCAGCGGCCGCCGCGCATGCTCGAAAGGGGCGCACGCATGCCGCCGACGCCCTCTCTTCTGCAGGCGGAGGTTCCATGAAGACCAGCGACATCCCGGGCCTTGCATTCGCCGCGATGGCCATCGCCGGCACGGCCGTGGCCGGCGACCTGCGCCCCGCCTTCAACCTGCCCAGCCAGCGCGAAGCGCCCCAGAGCCTCGGCCGGCCGGCTCCGCAGCCGGCCGTGCCGGACGCCTACTATCAGCAGTTCGAAAAGCAGGCGCAGAAGCTCTCGCCCCAGGACGCCTCGCGCCTGCGCGCGCGTTTCGTCCAGAGTGCGAAAGCGGCGGAGCTGCGCGGCGCGCTGGCGGAAAAGCAGCACTACGACCGCCTGCTGCGCGTCCTGTCCGCAAACGCAAACCCCCAGTAGCACCGGGAGACGCCCCATGAAGTGCCTGCTTGCCATCGGCGCCCTCGCCTTGGCCTTCTTTGCGCCGCTGCCGGTCCAGGCCGGCAGCGACGATCCCGTGGCGCGCTACGCCGAACAGGCGGCCGAGGTCCTCCAGGTCAGCACCCCAGCCGCCGAGCCGGCCGCGCTGGACCCTCGCGACAAGGCCTATGCCGACTACAAGGCGGCCGAAAGCGACCGCAACTTCAAGATCATGCTGGTCGTCAGCCTGGTCGCCATCCTGTTCCTGATGTTCCTGCTCTACATGACGTCGCACGGCCACCAGCGCCTGACCGACCTGAGCGGCCGGGACATCATGCGCGCCGGGGTGGTCACCTTCGTCGGCTATGGCGGCGTCGTGATGGCCCTGGCCATGCCGCAGTCCGAAACGCTGACCGGCGTGATCGGCCTGCTGAGCGCCATCGTCGGCTATGTGTTCGGCAGGGCCGGCGGCGACGACAGGGAGCGGCTGGCGCTGGCCGTCAGCACCCGCGACACGCCGGCCGGCCCGCACCCGGCGGCCCGGGCCGCCGGCGCCGAAGCCGGCGCGCCGTAGGCTGGCGCCACAACCGCTGCCCCGCTCGCGTCAGCGGCGTTTCCTGGGGCCCGGCCGCGCCTGGCCCAGCGCCTCCATCTGCTGCTCGCGCCGGGCGGCCTTCTTGGCGTCCTGGGCCTCCATCGCGCGCCGCTGGGTGAGGCCGGTCTTGTCCGACCACCACCACCACAGCAGCGCCAGCGGGAACGGCGACAGCACCAGGGACCAGGCCCAGAAATCGTCCTTGTGGAACTGCACCCAGCCCCCAAGTCTCAACACGATGAAGAGCACGCCGATCAACACGAATGCCATGCGGCATCTCCTTCAGGTATCTTTCTGCCCACTGTAGTTGCAACGACCGGAAAGGTTTCAATGAAAGCCCTGATCCTCAGCCTCGCCCTGATCGCCCCCGCCGCCGCCATGGCGAACCAGGAGCTGGCACAGAAGAAGAACTGCATGGCCTGCCACGCCATCGACAAGAAGCTGGTCGGCCCGTCCTACAAGGACGTCTCCGCCAAGTACGCCAAGGACAAGGACGCCGCCAAGAAGCTGGCCGACAAGATCGTCAAGGGCGGCTCCGGTGTCTGGGGCCCGGTGCCGATGCCCGCCAACACGCAGGTGACGCCGGCCGAGGCGCAGACGCTGGCCAAGTGGGTGCTGACGGTCAAGTAAGGCCGTCCCCCCCCTTCTGCACACGACAGGCCCTGACGGGCCTGTTTGTTGTGCGACGCCAAAGGGAAAGGCCGCCTGAGCGGCGGCCTTTCCGCAGGGTGCCCGCGTGCGGGCCGCTGAATCAGTAGGCCTGGCCCAGTTGCTCCAGGATGGCCGGGTTCTCCAGCGTCGAGGTGTCCTGCGTCACCGACTCGCCCTTGGCCACCGAGCGCAGCAGCCGGCGCATGATCTTGCCGGAGCGGGTCTTGGGCAGGTTGTCGCCGAAGCGGATGTCCTTGGGCTTGGCGATCGGGCCGATCTCGCGGGCCACGTGGTCGCGCAGCTGCTTGGCGATGGCCTTGGCCTCCTCGCCGCTGGGGCGCGGGCGCTTGAGCACGACGAAGGCGCAGATGGCCTCGCCGGTGGTGTCGTCCGGGCGGCCCACCACCGCGGCCTCGGCCACCAGCTCGGTGCAGCCGACCAGCGCCGACTCGATCTCCATCGTGCCCATGCGGTGGCCGGAGACGTTCAGCACGTCGTCGATGCGGCCGGTGATCGTGAAGTAGCCCGTCTCGGCGTCGCGGATGGCGCCGTCGCCGGCCAGGTAGTAGCCCTTCAGCTCGGACGGGTAGTAGCTCTTCTTGAAGCGCTCCGGGTCGCCGTAGATGGTGCGGATCATGCTGGGCCAGGGCTTCTTGACGACCAGGATGCCGCCCTGGCCGTTAGGCACGTCGTTGCCGGTCTCGTCGACGATGGCCGCCGTGATGCCCGGGAAGGGCAGCGTGCAGGAGCCGGGCACCAGCGTCGTCACGCCGGGCAGCGGCGTGATCATGTGGCCGCCGGTCTCGGTCTGCCAGAAGGTGTCGACGATGGGGCAGCGGCCGCCGCCGACGTTGGCGTGGTACCACTCCCAGGCGGCCGGGTTGATCGGCTCGCCGACCGAGCCGAGCAGGCGCAGGCTGGACAGGTCGAAGCGCTTCGGATGCACGGCCTCGTTGCTCTCGGCCGCCTTGATCAGCGAGCGGATCGCCGTCGGCGCCGTGTAGAAGATCGTGACCTTGTGCTTCTCGATCATCTGCCAGAAGCGGCCGGCGTCCGGGTAGGTGGGCACGCCCTCGAAGACGATCTCGGTGCCGCCCAGCGCCAGCGGGCCGTAGGTGATGTAGGTGTGGCCGGTGACCCAGCCGATGTCGGCGGTGCACCAGAAGATGTCGCCGTCCTTCAGGTCGAAGGTCCATTTGGTGGTCAGCGCCGCGTGCAGCAGGTAGCCGCCGCTGCTGTGCTGCACGCCCTTGGGCTTGCCGGTGGAGCCCGAGGTGTAGAGCAGGAACAGCGGGTGCTCGGCCTCCACCCACTCGGGCGGGCAGCTGGTGGATTCGGCGGCCATCAGCTCGTGCAGCCACAGGTCGCGGCCCTCGACCCAGCCGATCTTGCCGCCGGTGCGCTGGTAGACGATGACGTCCTTCAGCGTCGGGCAGGCACCGCCGTCCAGCGCCTCGTCGACGATGGCCTTCAGCGGCAGCGCCTTGCCGCCGCGCATCTGCTCGTCGGCGCAGATCAGCGCGACGGCGCCGGCATCCTGCACGCGGTCGCGCAGCGACTGCGCCGAGAAGCCGCCGAACACGACCGAGTGCGTCGCGCCGATGCGCGCGCAGGCCTGCATGGCCACCACGCCCTCGACCGACATCGGCATGTAGATGACGACGCGGTCGCCCTTCTTGATGCCGCGCGCCTTCAGCGCATTGGCGAGTTGGCTGACGCGGGCCAGCAACTCGGCGTAGCTGACCTTCGTGACCGTGCCGTCGTCGGCCTCGAAGATCAGCGCGGTGCGCTCGCCCTTGCCGGCCTCGACGTGGCGGTCCAGGCAGTTGTAGGAGACGTTGAGCTTGCCGTCCTCGAACCACTTGAAGAACGGCGCATCGCTGTCGTTCAGCGTCTTCGTGAACGGCGTCTGCCAGCTCAGCAGCTCGCGGGCCAGGCGGGCCCAGTAGCCGGCGTAATCGGCCTCGGCCTCGGCCACCAGGGCCGCGTAGCCCGCTTCGCCCTTCACGTGGGCGTTGGCAAGCCATTCGGGGCTGGGCGCGTAGGTGTTGGGCGTGCTCATGGGTCGGTCTCCTGGTGTTTTGTTGGCGCGGACTGTGCTGGCGGCGTCTGACGAAGCCCTGACGGCGTGACGTCATTCACGCCACCTAGAATTTCGGGCAATTCTGATCGCTCCGCCACCATGTCCAACGCGCCGCTACGCCCCCTGCCCCGCCTGATCTTCGCCAGCCGCTGGCTGCAGATGCCGCTGTACCTCGGCCTCATCCTGGCCCAGGCCGTCTACGTCTTCCAGTTCTGGACCGAGCTGGTCCATCTCATCGAGGCCGCGTTCGGCGACCAGCACGCGCTGGAAATGCTGGTCAAGAGCATCGGCTACAAGGCCGCCGCCATCAAGGACACGGCCGGCACCATCATCGGCTACGAGCCCATCGCCAAGCTCAACGAGACCATCCTGATGCTGGTGGTGCTCGGCCTGATCGACGTGGTGATGATCTCCAACCTGCTGATCATGGTGATCGTCGGCGGCTACGAGACCTTCGTGTCGCGCATGGACCTGGAAGGCCACCCCGACCAGCCCGAGTGGCTGGGCCACGTGAACGCCTCGGTGCTGAAGGTGAAGCTGGGCCTGTCCATCATCGGCATCAGCTCCATCCACCTGCTGAAGACCTTCATCAACGCCGACAACTACACCGAGAAGACGCTGATGTGGCAGACGCTGATCCACATCGCCTTCCTGCTGTCGGCCATGGCGATCGCCTACACCGACCGCCTGCTGGCCCAGCCGGCCCACCACGGCGGCGACAAGCACTGAGCCGCCGCGGCGGCGGCGGGCGGCGCGCTCAACGCCCGACCATGCGCCCCGGCACCACCCAGGCGTCGAACTGCTCGGCCGTCACATGGCCGAGCGCCAGCGCGGCCTCGCGCAGGCTGCTGCCGTCGTGGTGCGCCTTCTTGGCGATCTGCGCGGCCTTGTCGTAGCCGATGTGGGTGTTCAGCGCGGTGACCAGCATCAGCGAGCGCGCCACCAGTTCCTCGATGCGGGCCTTGTTCGGCTCGATGCCGACGGCGCAGTGCCGGTCGAAGCTGGCCATGCCGTCCGCCAGCAGCCGCACGCTCTGCAGGAAGTTGTGGATGACCATCGGCCGGAACACGTTCAGCTCGAAGTTGCCGGACATGCCGCCGATGTTGATGGCCACGTCGTTGCCCATCACCTGCGCGGCCAGCATGGTCACCGCCTCGCTCTGCGTCGGGTTGACCTTGCCCGGCATGATGGACGAGCCCGGCTCGTTCTCCGGGATGCCGATCTCGCCGATGCCGCTGCGCGGGCCGCTGGCCAGCCAGCGCACGTCGTTGGCGATCTTGTTCAGGCTGGCGGCCAGCGTCTTCAGCGCGCCGTGGGCGTGGACCAGCGCGTCGCAGGAGGCCAGCGCCTCGAACTTGTTCGGCGCCGTCACGAAGGGGTGGCCGGTCAGCCGCGCCAGCTCCGCGGCCACGGCCTCGGCATAGCCCTTGGGCGCGTTCAGCCCGGTGCCGACGGCCGTGCCGCCCAGCGCCAGCTCGTGCAGATGCGGCAGCGCGGCCAGCACGTGGCGCTCGCCGTGCGCCAGCTGCGCGACCCAGCCGGAGATTTCCTGCCCCAGCGTCAGCGGCGTCGC
This sequence comes from Roseateles sp., assembly GCF_047654785.1. GTDB lineage: Bacteria > Pseudomonadota > Gammaproteobacteria > Burkholderiales > Burkholderiaceae_C > Pelomonas. The sequence continues at coordinate 1,028,771 of NZ_JASGKQ010000003.1, read as the reverse complement.
GTCCTGCAGGTGGGTGCGGCCGATCTTGACGATGTGGTCGAAGGCCTCGGCCTTGGCCTGCAGCGTCGCCCGCAGCGCGCGCAGCGGCGGCAGCAGCCGCTCCACCAGCGCCTGCACGGCGGCGACGTGCATCGCGGTCGGGAACACGTCGTTGCTGCTCTGGCTGCGGTTCACGTCGTCGTTGGGATGGACGAGGCGGCCTTCGCCGCGCTCGCCGCCCAGCAGCTCGCTGGCACGGTTGGCCAGCACCTCGTTGACGTTCATGTTGGTCTGCGTGCCCGAGCCGGTCTGCCAGACCACCAGCGGGAACTCGCCCGGGTGCTGCCCGGCGATGACCTCGTCGGCCGCCTTGACGATGGCCTCGGTCTTCGTCGCGTCCTGCAGCCCCAGCGCGTGGTTGACGACGGCCGACGCGCGCTTGACCTGCGCCAGCGCGCGGATCAGCTCGGGCGGCTGGCGCTCGCCGGAGATGTCGAAGTTCTGCAGCGAGCGCTGCGTCTGCGCGCCCCACAGCTTGTCGGCCGGCACGTCGATGGGGCCGAAGGTGTCGCGTTCGATGCGGATGCTCATGGGGTCGTGGCGGGCTGGGAATGGGGCCGCCAGCATAGCCAGATGAGAACCGTTCCCATCGCTAGTCCCTCGATAATTTACGGGTTTGCCCCCTCCGACCTCGCCCACGGGACCGCCCCATGACCACCACCACGATCCGCCAGCAAGACCTCATCGACAGCGTCGCCGCCGCGCTGCAGTACATCAGCTACTACCACCCGGCCGACTACATCGCCCACCTGGCCCGCGCCTACGAGAGCGAGGCCTCGCCGGCGGCCAGGGACGCGATCGCGCAGATCCTGACCAACAGCCGCATGTGCGCGGAAGGCCGCCGGCCGATCTGCCAGGACACCGGCATCGTCAACGTCTTCCTGAAGATCGGCATGGACGTGCGCTGGGAAGGCTTCACCGGCAGCCTCGAGGACGCCATCAACGAAGGCGTGCGCCAGGGCTACAACAACCCCGACAACAAGCTGCGCGCCAGCGTGCTGGACGACCCGATCTTTGCGCGCAAGAACACCAGGGACAACACGCCCGCCGTCGTGCAGATGGAGGTGGTGCCGGGCAACACCGTGGACGTGATCGTCGCGGCCAAGGGCGGCGGCAGCGAGAACAAGAGCAAGGTCTACATGCTCAACCCCAGCGACGACATCGTCGACTGGGTGCTCAAGACCGTGCCGACCATGGGCGCGGGCTGGTGTCCGCCGGGCATGCTGGGCATCGGCGTCGGCGGCACGGCCGAGAAGGCCGCGCTGCTCGCCAAGCAGGCGCTGATGGAAGACATCGACATGTACGAGCTGCTGCAGCGCGGCCCTAGAACCAAGCTCGAAGAGTTGCGCATCGAGCTGTACGAGAAGGTCAACGCGCTGGGCATCGGCGCGCAGGGCCTGGGCGGGCTGACCACCGTGCTGGACGTGAAGATCAAGACCTTCCCGACCCACGCCGCCAGCAAGCCGATCGCGATGATCCCGAACTGCGCGGCCACGCGCCATGCGCACTTCGTGCTGGACGGCAGCGGCCCCAGCTACATCGAGCCGCCGAGCCTGGACCTGTGGCCCGACGTCAACTGGGCGCCCGACTACAACAAGAGCCGCCGCGTCGACCTGAACGCGCTGACGCCGGCCGAGGTGGCCAGCTGGAAGCCCGGCGACACGCTGCTGCTGAACGGCAAGATGCTGACCGGCCGCGACGCCGCGCACAAGCGCATCCAGGACATGCTGGCCAAGGGCGAGCCGCTGCCGGTGGACTTCACGAACCGCGTCATCTACTACGTCGGCCCGGTGGACCCGGTGCGCGACGAAGTCGTCGGCCCGGCCGGCCCGACCACCGCGACGCGCATGGACAAGTTCACCGACATGATGCTGGCCAAGACCGGCCTGATCGCGATGGTCGGCAAGGCCGAGCGCGGCCCGGTCGCCATCGAGTCGATCAGGAAGCACAAGAGCGCCTACCTGATGGCCGTCGGCGGCGCGGCCTACCTGGTCAGCAAGGCGATCAAGGGCGCGCAGGTCGTCGGCTTCGCGGACCTGGGCATGGAGGCCATCTACGAGTTCGACGTGGTGGACATGCCCGTCACCGTGGCCGTGGACGCCAGCGGCACCAGCGCCCACATCACCGGCCCGGCCGAGTGGCAGCAGCGCATCGCGGCCGGCAAGCCGGTGGGCGTTCCGGTCGCGGCGGCGTGACGCCAGCCAGCAGGCGGCGCCCTACCCCGCCGCCTTCGGCTGCCTTTGCACCTGCTGCGGGTACGGGATCTCCACCCCCAACGCCTTCAGCGTGCGCCAGATCGCCAGGTTGACGTCCGACTTGACGCCGCCGCTGCCGTTCTCGGGGTGGGTGATCCAGTACTGCACGGTCAGCTCCAGGCCGTTGTCGGCGAAGCGGGTCAGCTGCACCGCCGGGCCGGGGTCGGCGCGCAGCACGCGCGGCACCTCGGCCACGGCGGCGGTCAGCGCCGCCATGACCTGATCGAGGTCGCAGTCGTAGTCCACCTGCACCAGCGTGGACTGCAGCGCCCGCGGGCCGTCCAGCGAGAAGTTCTCGACGCGCTGCGTGATCAGCATCTCGTTGGGCACGATGGCGTCGCGGCCGCCCGAGCGGATCACGGTGAAGCGCGTCTTGATGTCCGTCACCCGGCCCTCGAAGCCGTCCACCTTGACCATGTCGCCGATGCGCAGGCTGCGCTCGGCCAGGATGACGAAGCCGCTCACATAGTTGGCCGCCAGCTTCTGCAGGCCGAAGCCCAGGCCCACGCCCAGCGCGCCGCCGAGCACGCCCAGCGCCGTCAGGTCGATGCCCGCGGCCGACAGCGCGAACAGCAGGCCGATGAACAGCAGCAGCGCGCGCACCGCGTTGGCGGCGATCTTGCGCATGGACAGGTCCAGCGTCGCCCGCTTCAGCAGCTGCGCCTCCAGCGCCGCCGACAGCCACAGCGCCCCCACCAGCACCAGCACCGAGGTCAGCCCGCCTTCGATGAGGTTGCGCAGCGTCAGCCGCACGGTGCCGAACTTCCAGCCGATGTCGTCCAGCTCGTCCAGCATGACCGGCAGCAGGCCGGTGATCCACAGCACCGCGCCCAGCCACATCAGCCACGAGCCGGCGGTCTGGAACACCTTGATGGCCTGCGAATCGGGCCAGGCCGCCGCCAGCACGCGGGCGACGACGCGGATCAGCGCCAGCGACACCAGCAGCGGCAGCACCAGCTTGAACACCGCCGGCGCGATGCCCCACAGCGGCAGCAGCCGCCGCGCGGCGAAGGCGAAGACCATCGCCAGCAGCGGGAACAGCGCGCCATCGACCACCCACTCGCCGACCAGCACGCTCTGGCGGTGGCGCGGCACCGCGCGCGCCAGCAGGCCGCTGAACAGGCCGGCCAGCAGCAGGCAGCCGAGCAGCAGCAGCCATTCGCTGCCGGCGCTGGCGTCGAAGGCGCGCGCCAGCAGCGCCCGCAGTTCGTCCAGGGTCAGGGGGCGGTGGATGGGCGTCATCGGCCGCCCCGCCCCGCGTCGCGGGCGCGCCTCACAGGTCGGCCAGCACGCGCAGGTGCACGCCCACGCTGCGCGCCAGCGCCTGCAGGTGGTAGCCGCCCTCCAGCACGGAGACGATGCGGCCCTGGGCATGCCGCTCGGCGACGTCCTTGATCTTGAGCGTGATCCATTCGTAGTCCGCCTCCACCAGCCCGAGCTGGCCGAGATCGTCCTCGCGGTGGGCGTCGAAGCCGGCGGAGATGAAGATCATCTGCGGCTTGAAGCGCTCCAGCGCCGGCAGCCACATGGCCTCGACGATCTCGCGCACCTCGCCGCCGCGCGTGTAGGCCGGCAGCGGCACGTTGACCATGTTGGTGCCCTTGGGCACCGCGCCGCTGTACGGGTACAGCGGGTGCTGGAACAGGCTGACCATCAGCACGCGGTCGTCGCCGGCGATGATGTCCTCGGTGCCGTTGCCGTGGTGCACGTCGAAGTCGATGATGGCCACGCGCTGGATGCCGGCGTCCTTGCCGCGCACGTCCAGCGCGTGCCGCGCCGCGATGGCGACGTTGTTGAAGAAGCAAAAGCCCATGCTCTGGTCGCGCGTCGCGTGGTGGCCCGGCGGGCGCACCGCGCAGAACGCGTTGTCGGCGCGGCCATCGATGACCAGGTCGGTGGCCTGCACGGCGGCGCCGGCCGCATGCAGCGCGGCGGCCCAGGTGTGGGCGTTGGCGGAGGTGTCCGGGTCCACGGCGCAGCGCTCGCCCTTCTCGGCGCAGTCGCGCAGCATCGCGCCGATCTCGGCCACGTAGCCGTGCGTGTGCGCCAGTTCGACGTCCTTGAGGTCCACCGGGCGGGCGTCCACGTGTTCCAGCGCCTGGTCCACGCCGGAGGCGATCAGCCAGTCGTTGATGGCGGACAGCCGCTCGGGGCATTCGGGGTGGCCGTCGCCCATGTCGTGGCGGCGGCATTCGGGAGGATTGAAGTAGGCGGTGGGCATCGGCCGTTGTCTCTTGCTATGGTGCCGGGCCATGACGCCATCACAGCCATCACGGACCCTGGCAGCGCAACTGCAGGCGCTGCAAAACCAGATTAGCACGGTCATCAAGGGCAAGCCGGCGCAGATCGCCGACAGCCTGGCCTGCCTGGTGGCCGGCGGGCACCTGCTGATCGAGGACCTGCCCGGCGTCGGCAAGACCACGCTGGCGCATGCGCTGGCGCTGTCGCTGGGGCTGAAGTTCTCGCGCCTGCAGTTCACGGCCGACCTGCTGCCCAGCGACCTGCTCGGCGTCTCCGTCTACGAGCGCGAGCGCCAGGGCTTCGCCTTCCACCCCGGCCCGGTGTTCGCGCAGGTGCTGCTGGCCGACGAGATCAACCGCGCCGGCCCCAAGACGCAGAGCGCGCTGCTGGAGGCGATGGAGGAGCACCAGGTCAGCATCGAGGGCGTCAGCCACCCGCTGCCCCGGCCCTTCTTCGTGATCGCCACGCAGAACCCGAGCGAGCAGCTCGGCACCTTCCCGCTGCCGGAGTCGCAGCTGGACCGTTTCCTGATGTGCATCTCGCTGGGCTACCCGGACGCCGCCGCCGAGCGCGAGCTGCTGATGGGCGGGGACAGCCGCGAGCTGCTGCGCGCGCTGCAGCCGGTGATGACGCCGGCCGGGCTGCTCGACGCGCAGGCCGCCGCGCGCGCCATCCACGCCGCGCCGCCGCTGCTGGACTACCTGCAGGCGCTGCTCGCCGCGACGCGCTCGGGCCAGTGGTTCGCCGAGGGCCTGTCGCCGCGCGCCGGCCTGGCCGTGCTGCGCGCCGCGCGGGCGCGGGCGCTGCTGCAGGGACGCGACTACGTGTCGCCCGACGACGTCCAGGCCATCCTGCCGCAGACCATCGCCCACCGGCTGCAGCCCCGCGCCGGGGCCGGGCGCGGCGCGCGCGAGCAGGTGCGCGCGATGATCGAAGCCCTGCCGCTGCCGTGACCGCCCTGCGCGCCCGCTGGCAGCGCTGGTGGCTGGCCCGCCAGCCGGCGGCCGACACGCACCGCACGACGCAGCGCAACGTCTACATCGTGCCCACGCGCGCCGGCCTGGCGTTCTGCGGCACGCTGGGCGTGCTGCTGCTGGCCTCGATCAACGAGCAGCTGAGCCTGGGCTATGCGCTGACCTTCGCGCTGGCCGGCGCGGGCCTGGCGTCCATGCTCACCACGCACGCCAACCTGCGCGGCCTGCAGCTGGACCTGCGCGCGCCCGACGCGCCGCATGCCGGCGGCGAGTACGCGCTGGAGCTGCGCCTGCACAACCCCGGCCGGGCGCGCTTCGGCATCGCGGTGGCCGCGCTGCTGGACGACGGCGCCACCGAGCCCGCCTGGGTGGACGTGCCGGCGCTGGGCCACGCGCTGCTGTGGCTGCGGCTGCCGGCCGCCCGGCGCGGCCGGCTCGCGCTGCCGCGGCTGGTCATCACGACGCGCTTCCCGCTCGGTTTCTTCCGCGCCTGGAGCCCCTGGCGGCCGGCCGCCGGGGTCTGGGTCTACCCGCAGGCCGAGGTGCCGCCCGCGCCCTTCCCCGCGCAGGCCGAGGCCGGCGCCGGCGAGGCCGCGTCCGCGCGCCCGTCCGGCGGCGGCACGGACTTCTCCGGCGTGCGCGGCTACCGGCGCGGCGACTCGCTGAAGCAGGTTCTGTGGCGCAGGTCCGCGCTCGCGCTGGACCAGGGGCTGCCGCTGTGGGTGCGCGAGACCGAGACGCCGCTGGCCCGGGACCTGTGGCTGGACTGGCGCGACACCGCCGGCCGCGACCAGGAGGCGCGGCTGTCGCGGCTGGCCGCCTGGGTGCTGGCCGCCGAGCGGCAGGGCCGGCCCTACGGCCTGCGGCTGCCCGGCCGCGAGCTGGCGCCGTCGCTGGGCGCGGCGCACCGGCAGGCCTGCCTGGAACTGCTGGCGGGGTTCCCGGCATGAACGCCCTCCAGGCCGCATGGGCGCGGCTGCCGCGCGACGCGCGCGACAGCCTCTTCCTGCTCGGCGTCATCGCCGCCGTCCTGGCGCCGCACGCCGGCCACCTGCCGCCCTGGGCCAGCGGGCTGACGGCGCTGCTGCTGCTGTGGCGCGGCCAGATCGCCTGGCGACAGCGGCCGCTGCCCGGCCGCGGCTGGCTGCTGGCCATCGCCGCGGCCTACGGCGTGATGACCTGGCTGAGCTACCGCACGCTGATCGGCCGCGAGGCCGGCATCACGCTGCTGGTCGTGCTGATGGCGCTGAAGACGCTGGAGCTGCGCGCGCGCCGCGACGCCTTCGTCGTGTTCTTCCTCGGCTTCTTCCTGGTGCTGACGCAGTTCCTGTACTCGCAGTCGCTGCTGACGGCCGCCTGGTCGCTGGGCTGCCTGTGGGGGCTGCTGGCGGCGGTGGTGCTGGCGCAGATGCCGTCTACCGAGGTCCAGGGCGTGCCCAGCATCGCCATCGCCGCGCGCCGCGCCGCCGGCACCACGGCGCTGGGCCTGCCGGTCATGGTGCTGCTGTTCCTGCTGTTCCCGCGCATCGCGCCGCTGTGGGGCGTGCCCACCGAGGCCATCGGCCGGACCGGGCTGTCCGACCAGATGGCATTCGGCGCGATGAGCGAGATCGCCAACGACGACGGCATCGCCATGCGGCTGCGCTTCGACGGCGCCGTGCCGCCGCCCGACCAGCGCTACTTCCGCGGCCCGGTGCTCACCCGCTTCGACGGCCGGACCTGGCGCGCCCCCGACCCGGGCCTCGGCCAGCGCTGGCTGCGCGGCCACGACGACCTCGCCGCCCGCGGCCCCGCGCTGCACTACGAAATGACGCTGGAGCCGCTGCGCATCCCGGTGCTGCCGCTGCTGGAGATGAGCCCCGGCCCCGCCGGCAGCCAGCTCCACCTGCCCGAGCTGACGCTCACCCGCGGGCCGGAGCTGCAATGGCTGTCGCCGCGCCCCATCACCGAGCGGCTGCGCCTGCGCAGCAGCGCCTTCGCCGCCTGGCAGGCCGGCGCGCAGCGCCCGCCGCTGCGCCAGGCGCCGGAGCTGCAGCTGCCGCCCGGCAACCCGCGCAGCATCGGCTGGGCGCGCGCGCTGGCCGCGCAGCCGCGGTTCGCGGCGCTGCCGCCCGGCCCGCGCGCCGAGGCGCTGGCCGAGGCGCTGCTGGCCCACGTGCGCGGCAACGACTTCCTGTACACGCTCTCCCCCGGCCGCTACGGCGAGGCCACGCCGCACCTGATCGACGAGTTCTGGCTGGACCGCCGGCTGGGCTTCTGCGAACACTTCGCGGCCGCCTTCGTCGTGCTGATGCGCGCCATGGACGTGCCGGCCCGCGTCGTCACCGGCTTCCAGGGCTGGGACGCCGAGCCGCAGGACGGCTACCTGGTCGTGCGCAACGCCAACGCCCACGCCTGGGCCGAGTACTGGGTGGCCGGCAAGGGCTGGCTGCGCAGCGACCCCACCGCCGCCGTCGCGCCGCAGCGCGTCAGCCAGGGCCTGGCGCTGCAGCCGCAGCCCGGCGCGTACAACGTGCTGGGCCAGCTCAACCCCACGCTGTGGCGGGCGCTGCGCGGCGGCTGGGAGACGCTGAACAACCGCTGGCAGCAACTGGTGCTGAACTACTCGCGCCACGACCAGTTCGACCTGCTGAAGCGGCTCGGCGTCGCGCACCCCGACTGGGCCGCGCTGGGCCAGGCGCTGGCGGGCGTCATCCTCGCGCTGGCGGCGGCCGGCGTGGCCTGGACACGCTGGAGCAGCCGGCCGCATGACGCCTGGAGCCGCCAGCGGGCGCGCATCCTGGCGCTGCTGGCGGGGGGCACCGGCGCGGACCTGCCCGCCCACGAGAGCCCCGCCGCCTGGGCCCGCGCGCTGCGCCGCCGGCTGGGCGGGCCGGCCGAGCCCGCCGCGCAATGGCTGGAGGCGCTGGAGCGCTCGCGCTACGCGGCGGACGCGCCAGCGCCGGCCTGGCGCGACCTCCGGCGCGCCCTCCGCCGGCTCGGGTAAGGGACACTGCGGCCCCCTGCCCGCAGCCATCGCGCCGTGAAACCTGCCGCCCTGCCCGCCCTGACCCTCGCGCTCGCCGCCGCCCTCGCCACCCCGGCCGCGCACGCCGCCAAGCCCCGCCGCGAACCGCCGCCGAAGCCGCTGGGCACCCGGCCCGCGCTCGTCGCCTTCGCCGACGACCTGGCCGCCGCCGAGGGCTGGGACGCGGCCGCGCTGCGCCGGCAGCTGGCCGCCGCGCGCAACCTGCCGCAGGTGCGCCAGCTCATCCTGCCCGCCACCACGCACACGGCCAAGAACTGGGCGGCCTACCGGGACCGCTTCATCGAACCCCGCCGGCTGGCGGCCGGCGCGGCCTTCTGGGCCGCGCACCGCGAGGCGCTGGCCCGCGCCGAGGCGCAGTACGGCGTGCCCGCGGAGGTCATCGTCGGCATCATGGGCGTCGAGACCTTCTACGGGCGCATCACCGGCGGCTTCCAGGTGCTGGACGCGCTGGCCACGCTGGCCTTCGACTTCCCCGCCGCCCACCCCCGCGCCGCCGAGCGGCAGGCCTTTTTCCGCGCCGAACTGGCCGAGTTCCTGCGGCTCGCGCGCGAGCAGGGGCTGGACGCGGCCGAGCTGCGCGGCAGCTATGCCGGCGCGCTGGGCTGGCCGCAGTTCATGCCCGGCAGTTGGCGCCGGTACGCGGTGGACTTCGACGGCGACGGCCGCATCAACCTGCTGGCCAGCCCGGTGGACGCCATTGGCAGCGTCGCCCACTACCTGGCCGCGTTCGGCTGGAAGCCGGGCCTGCCCACGCACTACGGCGTCACGCTGCCCGCCGATGCCGATGCGCGCGCCCGCCTGCTGGCGCCGGACATCCGGCCCACGTTCACGGCCGCCGAGCTGCAGGCGGCCGGCGCCGGGCTGCCCGCGGCGGCGCAGGCCCACGACGGCCCGCTGGCCGCCATCGAGCTGCACAACGGCGGGCAGCAGCCGCCGACGGTGATCCTCGGCAGCGAGAACTTCTGGGTGGTCACGCGCTACAACTGGTCGGCCTACTACGCGCTGGCCGTCATCGAGCTGGGGCAGGCGGTGAAGGCGCAGCTGGCCACGCCGCCATGACGCCGTCCCGGGCCGCCCGGTCCGGCCTGGCCCTGGCGGTGGCCGGCGCCCTGGCCGCCGCGCCGCCGGCCACCGCGCAGGGCGACCCGGCCGGCCCGCTGCCGCCCGCGCTGGCGCAGGCGGTGGCCGCGCTGCTGCAGCCGGGCACGCTGCCGGGCGCCGCCGTCGTGACGGTGGCGGCGGACGGCCGCGTCCAGGCCGGCTACTTCGGCCATGCCGACGCCGCGCGCAGCCGCCCGGTCGATGCCGGCACCTGCTGGCGCGTCGGCTCGCTGACCAAGACCTTCACCGCACTGCTGGCGCTGCGCACCGAGCAGCGGGCGCCGGGCTTCCTCGACCGGCCGCTCGGGCCGGCGCCGGCCGGCTGCGCGCGCGACGCCACGCCGCGCGAACTGCTGGAACACACCTCCGGCCTGGCGGGCTCGCGCTATGCGGACTACGCCGAGTCCTGGCCCGACGCGCCGCCGGCCGAGGCCGCCCGGCGCGCGGCGGCGCGCCCGCGGCTGGCCTGCCCGGGCCTGCACCACGCCTATGCCAACCCGGGCTATTCGCGCGTGGCCGCCGCCCTCGAAGCGCACTGGCGGGCGCCGCTGGACGCGGTGATGGCGCGCGAGGTGTTCGCGCCGCTGGGCATGCGCAGCGCCACGCTGGCCACCGGCGCGCTGCCGGCTTGCCTGGCGCAGAGCGTGGACGCGCGGGGCCGCCCCGTGCCGCCCTGGCGGCTGGCGGACCGCGCCGCGGGCGCGCTCGTCATCACGGCCACGGACGCCGCGCCGCTGGCGCGGCTGCTGCGCGACGGGCAGATGCCGGCCCCCGGCGGCGCCCCCTGGCCGCAGGCGGCGCTGCGCGACATGGCCTACGGCCGCACCGGCCTGGGCGCGCGCGCGGCCGGCGTGCCGGCGCCGTATGGGCTGGGGCTGTTCCGCTTCGTCGCGGCGGGCCGGCTGTTCGACGGGCACTGGGGCTTCATCGACGGCTTCCAGGCCAGCTTCGGCCTGCACCGCGAGTCGGGGCGGGCGTTCTTCATCGTCGCCAACGGCGCGGACACCGGCGCGATGGGCCGGCTGCGCGAACAGGTGGCGGCCCACGTCGTCGCCGGCCTGCCGGCGCCGGCCGCCCCCGCGCCGGCCGGGCGCATCGAGGCCGGCTGGAGCGGCTGGTACGCCAACGCCAGCCACAACATGCCGCTGCGCGCGCGCCTGTGGACGCTGCTGGACGTGCGCCACCTGCAGGTGGCGCCCGACGGCCTGGGCGCCACGCTGACCGGGCTGGGCGCGCCCCGGCCGCTGGTGGCCCAGGGCGCGCAGGCGCTGCGCGACGCCGGCCTGCCGGTGGCCACCGTGGCGCTGGCCCGCGACGCGCAAGGCCGGCGCCACCTGGTGGACGGCGAGTCCTACCTGCGCACGCCGCTGGCCCTGGGGGCGCTGCGCGGGGCGGCGGCGCTGTTCGGCCTGCTGGCCAGCGCGGCGGCGGTGCTGGCCGGCATCGCCTGGCTGTTCCGGCGGCCCGCCGGCAGCCCGGCGCCCTGGTTCGCGGCGGCGGGCGGCAGCCTGCTGGCGCTGTGCGGCGGCTTTGCCGTCGCCGGGCTGCTCGGCGGGCCGGCCGGCGCCGCCGCGCTCGGCCGGCCGGGGCTGGCGTCCGGCGCGCTGGCCGTGCTGAGCCTCGCGGTGCCGGCGGCCACGCTCGCCGGCGCCTGGCGGGCGCGGGCGCGGCGGCGCTGGTGGCCGATCGCGGCCGGGCTGGCGGGCGCGGTGGGCCTGCAGGCGTGGCTGGGCTGGCTGCCGCTGGTCACCTGGTAAGCCCGGGTGCTGGGCCTCCCCGCCCGCGGCGGCGGCACCCCTAAACTGGCCCGCATGCCTCAGCCCGCCGCCCCGGATGCGCCGCCGGTCACCGTGCGCCACCTGCGCCAGGCCCTGCTGTGGCCGCTGCGCCTGATCCACGACAGCATTGCCGACACGGCCGAGCAGCGCCAGGTGCCCTGGCAGGTCCTGCGCGACGGCGGCGACGCCTGCCCCTGGCGCGAACACGTCGACGAGTTCCACGGCGGCAGCTTCCACCAGCGCCACTACAACGAGTTCGTCAGCTTCCTGCCCTATGTGCAGCGCTTCCTGTACGGCGAGGGGCGCTCGCAGCGCATGGCCGGCGGCGCGGCGCAAGGCTCGCCGATGCGCGTGTTCCGCCGCCGCGACCTGGCCGCGCTGCGCGTGCAGCTGCACCCGGGCGACGCGCCGCTGCTGCTGCAGGTCGTCCACGTGGACCTGTATTTCTTCTACGGCGTGGACGTGGTGCTGCTCAACGTCGAGATCGCCGCCGACGACCTGCCGCTGCCCCAGGCGGGCGAGCTGATGTACCGCTTCGGCCGCGCCTACCCGGGCGGCTGGGACGCCCACGGCCAGCCGCTGCACTGCCCGGCCGCCGTCGAGTGGCTGGACGCCCACGGCCAGGTCGTCGCGCGCAGCGACGCCGGCCATGCCGAGCCCTTCCTCGCCCACGTCGCCGAGCACCGCGCGCCGCGCATCGCCGCCCACTGGGAGCACGTGATGGCGCCGCTGGTGAGCCACCATTCCGAGCAGCCGGGCCGGCTGCGCTTCCGCCAGATCGAGTACTACCGGATGCCGATGATGGCCTACCTGGCGGTGGACGACCCGCAGCGGCTGACGCGCGCCGACTACCTGCGCCTGGGGCTGGTCACCGGCGACCAGGACGGCGCGGACGACGTGCCGGGCGACTTCGAGCGCCAGTTCTGCTACGACCGTTTCTGGGGCGACCGGGGCGCGGCGCCGCACACCCGCTACCTGTGCTCCGGCCTGTCGCTGGTGGTGGTGGGCGACGCGCGCAGCGCCTTCTTCCGCGACGGCGAGCGCGGCGTGCTGGCGCAGTTCCGCCACCAACATTTCCTGCTGTTCCTGATCGCTCACTTCCAGAAGGCGGCGCTGCTGATGATGTCCGACCAGCTCGCCGAGGCGCTGATGGGGCTGGACGTGGCGCGGCCCGAGACCGTCAAGCGCTTCAAGCGCCAGATCCGGCGCAACTACGTGGCCTTCCTGGGCTTCACGCACCGCTACTGGTTCCACGAGGTCAGCGAGCAGGCGCACGTGAAGGCCCTGTTCCACCTGTGCACGCAGCACCTCGGCACCGACGCCGTGTACGCCGAGGTCAAGGAGCGCATCCACGACATGAACGCCTACCTGGACGCCGACGCGCTGCGCCGCCAGGCCAACACCGTGGTGCGGCTGACCGTGGTGACCATCTTCGGCCTGGTGGGCACCATCACCACCGGCCTGCTGGGCATGAACCTGCTCGACCAGAGCCACAAGCCGCTGCTGGAGCGCGCGCTGCTGTTCACCGGCGTGCTGGCGGTGGCGACGGTGCTGACGCTGTACACCATCGCCAAGTCCAAGCGGCTGTCGGACTTCCTGGACGTGGCCTCCGACGAGCGCGTCGGCGGGCTGGACAAGCTGCGGGCGCTGGCGGCGGTGTGGCGGCGGTGAGGGGCGGGGCTTCGCTTCGCCGCTCAAGCTCTGTCTCTGGGATGCGCGCCATGCCTTGCTCCGGGTAAAAACCTGTCAACACCCTTATAGTGCTTTTTAATTGCTATCCGATAAGATTGCATAAACCAACAGTTTCAGGATGCCGTGAGTACCCTTATGCGCTGTGTCACCCTCCAAGCGTTGCCCAGACGCCTTGCCATGACCTCCGCAGCCACCACGTCCGCCGCACCCGTCTCGCGCTTTGCAGCCCGCCTGATCCAGACTCGCCGCCAAGCGTCGATGACGCAGCAGGCGCTGGCCGATGCCGCCGGGGTCCATGTGAACCAGGTTCGCCGCTACGAGGCCGGCAACGCACAGCCCACGCTCGAAGCCTTGGTCGGCCTGGCGCGGGCGCTGCATGTGAGCCTGGATCAGCTCGTGTTCGACGAGGCCGAGCGCGGCCCGTCCGACGACCTGCGGCTGCAGTTCGAGGCCGTCAGCCACATGGCTGACGAGGACCGGCGCATCGTCAAGGCGCTGCTGGACGGGATGATCGTGAAGTACCAGACCAAGCAGATGGTCGGCAACCTCAGCAGCTAAGGGCGCACGCGATGACCACCGTACAAATCACCTTGCCCGATGAACTGGCCCAGAAGGCTGCCAGCGCCGGTTTGCTGTCGGCCGACGCGATGGAGGCCATGCTGCGCGAGCAGTTGCGCCGCCGCGCAGGCGATGCGCTGCAGGCCCTGTGGCAGCGCCTGCCGGCCGATGAACTCACGCCCGAGATCGAGCAAGAGATCGTCGAGGAAGTGCGCCAGGTGCGCGCTCAAGCGCGGCTGCGCGGGGCCAGTTGATGCCGGGTTCAGCGCAGCCGTTGCGGCTGGTGCTCGACACGAATGTCGTGGTGGCGGGCCTGTTGTGGAGCGGGCCGCCCAGGCGCTTGATGGAGTTGGCCATCAACCCGGGCGCGGGTCAGGCGGTGGCGTTTTTCAGCAGCGCGGTGCTGCTCGATGAGTTGGCCCATACCCTGGCCTACCCGAAGTTCGCCAGCCGCATCGAGGGCTTTGGCACCAGCGTTTCGGCGCTCGTTGCGCACTACACGGCGCTGGTCGATCTGGTGGCGCCGGCCAGCGTGCCGCGCGTGGTGGCGGGTGACGCCGATGACGATCATGTGATCGCCGCCGCCGTGGCCGCCCGTGCCGAATGGGTTGTCACCGGCGACCGCAAGCACTTGCTGCCCATCGGCTCGCATCGGGGCATCACCATCATCGAGGCGGCCGAGGCCTTGCGGCGACTCACCGCCTGAACGCTCGCCGGCCGGGGCTCGCCCTGAAGACGGTTTGCAAGGCCCTTCGAGTCGGCAGTTCCGCCGTTCAAGATCGCCCCCCCTGCTAGCAGGCGCTAGCAGCGCCAAGTGGTTGATTTACCCTAAGAACGGCAGTTGCCCCATCCGAAAGGGCTGGGCGGGGCCAACCCTTCAAGACTGCGCCGCCATGCGGCGCCTGGCTGAACCCTCGCGGCCAGTGTGCGCACCACCAGGCTTGCAGCCAGCCCGGACGGCCTGTGCCTTGAAGTCGTCGCTGTGGAATCGCCGCCTGCGGCCCGCTGATGCCTGCTCCATAGTGCCTACGTACCCACCAAGTCCTGATGGATACGAGCATCCTAGGCCGAGCACCGTAAGCGGTCAGCGAACCACGTCCTTGATGCCAGGGAGATGCGGTGACAGGCTACGTGCCCACTAAGAGCGGCTAACACAACCCTGTCATCGTCAGGCGGTTGAAGTGCGTTTGACGGTACATGGGTCGAACCAAGAACAAGGAAATCAGCGCGGCGCTGTTCAAGAAGATTGAGCCACTGCTGCCGGTATTCGTGCCCTCGGTCAAGGGCGGTCGTCCACGGGTGAGCGACGAGATGGCTCTGAACGGCATCCTGTTCGTGCTGCGCACCGGCATCCCCTGGGAAGAGTTGCCCCAGGAACTGGGCTTCGGCAGTGGCATGACCTGCTGGCGGCGACTGCGCCAATGGCAGGATGCCGGTGTGTGGCACCAATTGCATATGCTGTTGTTGGCCGAACTGCGTAGCGCCGGGCGGCTGGACTTCAGCCGAGCCAGCCTGGACGGGGCCAGCGTGCCCAGCCCCCGGGGGGCTCGCACACTGGCCCCAACCCCACGGACAGAGGAAAACTCGGCAGCAAACGTCACATCATCACGGACCGCCAGGGCATCCCGCTGATGTTCTGCGTGACCGGAGCCAACCGCCACGACTCGGTGGTCTTCGAGCAGTTGATCGATGCCTTGCCCGATGTGCGAGGAAAGCGTGGAAAGCCGCGCCGCTGGCCCGACAAGCTGCACGCGGACAAGGGCTACGACTTTGCACGCTGTCGGGAGCACCTCAAGCGCCGAGGCATCCAGGATCGGATCGCCCGCAGGGGTATCGAGCGCAACGACCGACTCGGGTGCCATCGCTGGGTCGTCGAACGCACGCATGCTTGGCTGGCCGCCTTCGGCAAGCTGCGCGTGCGTTTCGAGCGAAGCGTTCATACCCATGTGGCCTTGCTATCCCTGGCGTGCAGCGTCATCTGCGTGCGAGCATTGATTCAGTTTTGTTAGCCGCTCTAAACGACAGAAGTGGGGACGTATGTCTGGAGATCGGGAGGCGCTCAAGGGGCGCCTTGTGCTGCGCCACAAGCCCGGTGGGCGCTGCGTGTACGACAAAGCGGCGAAGGCCGAGTTCGTGGAGCTGTGCTGTAAGCAGCCAGGGAACACATGTTGACCAACGCAGAGCGTTCGGTCAGATGGCCGGTGCCCAGTGATGAGGCAGCAACTCGTCGATGTCGCAGGCACGTTGCGTCGGTAGTCGCTGCAGGATGTCCTTCAGGTATGCATACGGGTCATGCCCGTTGAGCTTGGCTGACTGGATCAAGCTCATGATGGCCGCGGCGCGCTGCCCAGCCAGCAGCGTCCCGGCGAACAACCAATTCTTGCGTCCCGTGGCCCAGGGACGGATTTGCTGTTCGTCATGGTTGTTGTCGATGGGCAGCGCCGGATCGTGCAGGTAGCGCGTGAGCGCCGCCCAGCGGTTGAGGCTGTAGTCGATGGCCTTGGCCGTGGCGGTGCCGTCCGTGATCTTGCCGCGCTGCGCGAAGAGCCAGTCGTGCAGCGCCTTGGCGATGGGCGCCGCGCGTGTTCGGCGCTCTTGCAGCCGCTGCTGCGAGGTGAGCAGCTTGACCTCGCGCTCGATCCCGTACAACTGGCCGATGAGGTCGATGGCCGCCGCCGCGATGGTGCTCTTGTTGGCCTCGTGCAGTTCGACGAACTTGCGCCGTGCATGGGCCATGCAGCCGGCCTCCGTCACGCCCAGCGCGAAGCTGGCCTTGTAGCCGGTGTAGCCGTCGCACACGAGACTGCCGCGCCAGTCGCCGAGGAAGGCCCTGGCGTGTTCACCGGCTCTGGATTCGCTGAAGTCGTAGACGACGGCGCGCAAGGGCTCGAACGCACCGGCGGCATAGGCCCACAGGTAGGCTCGATACGTCTTGCCAGTGCCGGGCGCCAGCATGGCTACCGGCGTCTCGTCCGCATGTACGACCGGGCAGGCCAGCAGGTGCGCCTTCAGGGCATCGACCAGCGGCTGCAGGCGCAGGCCACAGACACCGATCCACGCGCCCAGCGTCGAGCGTGGGAGCGCGACGCCGACGCGGCCGAAGATGGCTTCCTGGCGGTACAGCGGCAGATGGTCGGCGTACTTGGCGACCAGCACCTGCGCCAGCAGCCCGGAGGTGGGAATGCCCTTGTCGATGATCTCGGCCGGGGCCGGCGCCTGGGTCAGCGTGCGGCACTGCGCGCAGGCCCACTTGCCGCGGATGTGGCGCTCGACCGTGAACACGCCTGGCGTGTAGTCCAGCTTCTCGCTGACGTCCTCGCCGATGCGCTTGAGTGCACAGCCGCAGGCGCAGGTGGTGGTCTCGGGCTCGTGGTGGCGATCCACACGCGGCAGGTTCTGCGGCAAGGCAGCACGCTTGGGTCGCTCGCCAGGCGTTGTCGGCGGCTTCTTCTTGCCCAGCAGTTCCTGAAGCGCCGCCTCGGCCGCGGCGATGTCAGCGTCCACGGCCTCGTCGAACAGCGCGCGTTGTTCGGCACCGAGCTGCTCGCTTTTCTTGCCGAACTTCAGGCGCCTCAACTGGGCGATCTCGAACGAGAGCTTCTCCAGCTTCACGTCGCGGCGGTCAATCTCCTGGCGGTCGTGCTCGATGCGGCGCAGCAGCTTGGCACCGACCTCACCAAGACCCGCCGCCTCCAGGGCGGCGAGTTCTTCGGCGGAGATAGGCAGGTCTGCAAGCATTGAGGCCAGTGTGCGCACCACCAGGCGCGCTGACCATCGGCGCACGCACCAATTGCCTTGGGGCTCAGGTCAGGCCGATCACGCCGGCCTCGCCGATGCGATGCCACGGCAGGCCCAGCACCAGGGCATCGAGTTGCTCGCGGGTCGGCGGCGGCATCGGCTGTGGCTCGGGCTCAGCGGCAGCACTCGGCGGTGGTGCCATGATCTTGTGCTCGGCGTCGATGACCCACTTGCGCAGCATGTTGGCGTTCAGGCCGTGCGCCAGCGCGACCGCCGCGATGGACACGCCGGGCCTGAGGCATTCCTCAATGACTGCTGCCTTGAACTCCGCCGTATGCCGCCGCCTGCGACGCCGGCCCATCAGATCGACCCCATAAGTGTTCACGTGTCCGCCTCCTTCTACGCGGACAGATGTTCACTACCAGGGCAACCTCAGATCAATATGTGTTCCCTGGCTGCTTACACATGACTTGCCGGGACGCTTACCTCTCTTGAGCACCGCACTCCCGTTCAAGCTCTTCAAGCTTGGCAAGTCTCCAAGCCCAATTTGTTCAAGCGAGCGGTGCATAAACAGGCGGGTCTTGACAGTTACCCACCCACCACGCCCCGTTCCCAGAATCGTAAGCGCTCAATAAACCACGCCCTTGCCTCGCCCGAGGTTGTCGAGCAGGGCGGAGTCAGGCTTTGCTGAGGTCGATGGCCCAGGGCAGCAGAGCGGCGTAGTCGTCGGCGGTCTTGGCGTTGGGCAGCGCGGTGAAGAGCGCGCGCAAGTAGCGGTAGCCGTCGATGCCGTTGACGCGGCAGGTCTGCAGCAGCGAGTACAGGTTGGCGCTGGCGTTGGCACCGGCCACGGTGTCGGCGAAGAGCCAGTTCCTGCGCCCAATGCAGAACGGCCTGATGGCGTTCTCCTGCACGTTGTTGTCGATGCTGTACCTGCCGTCCTCGACGTAGCGCTTGAGCTTGCTCCACTGCGACGACAGGTAGTGCAGCGCTTGCCCCAGCAGGCTCTTGGGCAGCACGCCGTGCAGGTGGGCCAGCAGCAGTGCCTCGATGTCGGCCAGCACGGGCACGCTCTCCTGCTGACGCCGGCGGCCAAGCTCAGTGGTGTCGACGCCGTCGCGCTTGGCCTGCGCCTCGACGTGGTACAGCTGGCCAATGAGCGCAATGAAGCGTGCAGCCAGTTGGTTGGGCGTGCGTTGGTCCTTGGGCAAGCCCTGCAGCGCTTCCATGAAGTAGCGTCGGCAATGCGTCCAGCAGGCCAGGTGCACGAGCTGGTGCGCCTGCGCTACTTTGTCGTAGGGCTCATAGCCATCGGTCATCAGCACCGCGTCGGGACGGATGCCTGCGTACAGCTCCATCGCCGTCTTGGTGGAGCGACTGGGCGAGTAAGCGAAGAGCCGGATGGGTGGCCCGGTCCCGTCCCTGCCGCTGCCGTCGGTCATCTGCGCCCAGATGAAGCTCTTGGACTGGGCACTGCGCCCCGGCTCCTTGAGCACCTGCAAATCGGTCTCGTCGCCGAAGATCAGCGGCGAGTCCAACAGCAGGTCGCGCAGCAGGTTGACGACCGGCTGCACGGCCAGGCCGGTGCGCACGGTGCTGCCAGCCAGCGTGTTGCGCGAGATGTCGGTGCCGCCGAAGCGGCCTAGCAGCACCGCCTGGCGGTACAGCGGCAGCCCGTCCAGGTACTTGGACGTGGCGATCCACGCGAGAGCGCTCTCGGTGAACAAGCCTCTGGGGATGATCTGCGCCGGGCGCGCGGCCAGCCGCATGCCGCCGTCACAGCAAGGGCACGCGTACTTCACGCGCTCGTGCCGGATGACGCGCACCTGCTGAGGAATGATGTCCAGTTGCTCGCTGGCCTCCACGCCGATCTCGCGCAGCCCGGCGCCGTCGTGCGGGCACACACGCTCGGCTTCGGGAAGTTCGTGGCGAATCACCTCGCGCGGCAGCGCCGGATCCAGCGGCTTGCGACCGCGCTTGGCGCGCTGGTGGCCGGGGACGTCGACCTTGTCGTCGGTCTCTTCGCGCGCGGGCTCGGCCTGCGCGCCGAGGTTCTCGGCCTCGTTGAAGAACATGTCCTTCTGCAGGCCGGCGACCTCGCTGCTCGCGGCGAACAGCTGTCGCTTGAACTTGTTGAGCTGCTCCTTGAGCAGGTCGCGCTCGGTGCGTGTCACGCGCAGCTCGCCGGCCAACGACTCATTGCGCTTGAGCGCGTCGGCCAGTGCTTGCTGCAAGGCGATGACTTCGTCGGGCGTGGGCATGTGGACCATCGGGAGCCAGTGTCTGGACTCCAGGGTCACTGCACCATGCGGATCTGCAGCAATGGCGCGCGAGCGCGCCAGGGTGTCTCAGCCAGCGTGCACGTACATGCGCTGGGGATGGCGCTGGACAACGCCGATGTCGATGCCCTCCAGCAACCAGTGCAGCTGCTCCACCGTCAGCGTCGGTACGACCGCTTCGTCAGGCCAGATGAACCGGTCCTCCTCCAGGCGCTTGAGCAGAAGCCAGAAGCCGTTGCGGTCCCAGCCGAGGATCTTGACCCGGTTGCGACGCCGGTTACTGAAGACGTACACGCAAGCCGCAAACGGGTCCAGGCCAAGGGCCTGCTGCACGAGTGTGGCCAGGCCGTTGATGCTCAGTCGGAAGTCCACCGGTGCGCGGTGCAGGTAGACCTTCAGATGGTCGTCGAAGCGGAACACGCCAGCCTCCCCAGCGCCTGAATCACGTCCTCGACCTGGCGCGTCCCGACGCCGCGCAGCTCGACCGTCACGCCGTTGGGCAGCCTGGCCTGCAACGTCATCTCGTGCGCGTCGCGGGCTTGGGGGACGAGCGGCTCGGCGGGCGTCCTGAACACCGGTACCGCCACGAAGGGTGATGTCGGCGCCGAAGTCACGATCGCTGGGCGCTTGCGCCGCTCGCCGTGATCGCGTATCCATTGCGAGACCTGGTTGGCGTTGATGCCGACCTCGCGCGCCAGGCGCGACACCGACACGCCGGGCCGCAAGCACAGCTCCACAAACTCGGCCTTGGCCGCCTTGTCGTAAACACAGCGTCCGCCGGGCCTCTGGCGCAGCACAAGGCGGCGCTTCAGCTCTTCCAGATCTCCCGACATACGTTCCCACTTCTGTAGTTAAGTGGGAACGCAGACTGTCAGCTTGCCTGCGGCTTCTCAAGGTCGCTGTTTATTGAGCGCTTACCCAGAATCGGCCCTCCACCAACCAAGGAGACGAACATGGGCAAGAAACTGCTGCTGGCCGGCGACTATGTGGAGGACTACGAGATCATGGTGCCCTTCCAGGCGCTGCAGGCCGTGGGGCACCGCGTCGATGCGGTCTGCCCCGGCAAGCAGGCGGGGGATTTCGTGTTCACGGCCATCCACGATTTCGAGGGCGCGCAGACCTATTCCGAGAAGCCGGGCCACCGCTTCGTGCTGAATGCCAGCTTCGACGCCGTGCAGCCGGCCGACTACGACGCGCTGGTCATCCCCGGCGGCCGCGCGCCCGACTATTTGCGCACGGTGGCCGGCGTGCTGCCGCTGGTGCAGCACTTCGCGCAGGCGGGCAAGCCCATCGCGGCCATCTGCCACGGCGCGCAGTTGCTGGCGGCGGCCGGCGTCATCCGCGGCAAGAAGGTCTCGGCCTACCCGGCCTGCGCGGCCGAGGTGGAACTGGCCGGCGCCAGCTACGCCAGCATCCCGGTGGACCAGGCCGTCACCGACGGCAACCTCGTCACCGCGCCCGCCTGGCCGGCCCATCCGGCCTGGATCGCGCAGTTCCTGGCCGTGCTGGGCACGCGCATCAGCGGCTGACGAGAATCGCCGCCAGGAGGTGTGTCATGTGCCAGGTCTTCATCAGCGCCAACCCCGAGTCCTACGAGTCGCGCACGCGCTCGGTGCGCCTGCATGGCGTGGTCACCAGCATCCGGCTGGAGAACCTGCATTGGGAGGTGCTGGAGGAGATCGCCGCGCGCGACGGCATGGGCGTCACGCAGTTGATCGAGAAGCTGCACGACGAGTTGGGGCAGGCGCGCGGCGCGGTGGGCAATTTCGCGTCCTTCCTGCGCGTCTCGGCGCTGCGCTACATGGCGCTGCTGGCGCGCCAGCGCATCCCGGCCGACCTGGCCGTGCCGCTGCGCTCGCTGGACGCCGAGGCCGTGCTGCACGGCCTGCCGGCGAGCTGGGCGCGGCCGACGCCGCGCCCCGTGGCGCTGGACCGTTAGACCACGCCCTGCGCCAGCATCGCCTCGGCCACCTTGACGAAGCCGGCCACGTTGGCGCCGTCGATGTAGCTGACGCTGCCGTCGGCGCGCCGTCCATGCTTCAGGCAGGCGGCGTGGATGCCCTGCATGATCTGCAGCAGGCGGGCGTCCACCTCCTCGCGCGTCCAGGACAGGCGCATCGCGTTCTGGCTCATCTCCAGGCCCGAGGTCGCCACGCCACCGGCGTTGCTGGCCTTGCCGGGCGCGTAGAGCACGCCCGCCGCCTCGAAGGCCTTGGCGGCCTCGATGGTGGACGGCATGTTCGCCCCCTCGGCCACGCAGACCACGCCGTGCTGGATGAGCGTGGCGGCGTCCTGCTCGTCCAGTTCGTTCTGCGTCGCGCAGGGCAGCGCCACGTCCACCGGCACCTGCCAGGGGCGCTCGCCGGGCATGAAGCGCGCGCCGGTGCGCTGGGCGTAGTCGCCGACGCGGCCGTAGTGGTGGTTCTTCACGTCCATCAGCACGGCCAGTTTCTCGGGCGAGAAGCCGGCCTCGTCGATGACGGTGCCGCTGGAGTCGGACACGGTCACGACCTGAGCGCCGAGCTGCATCGCCTTCTCGACCGCGTACTGCGCGACGTTGCCCGAGCCGGACACCGACACGCGCAGGCCCTCGAAGCAGCGGCCGCGCGTCTTCAGCATCTCCTGCGCGAAGTAGACCGTGCCGTAGCCCGTCGCCTCCGGGCGGACCAGCGAGCCGCCGAAGGCCAGGCCCTTGCCGGTGAACACGCTGGCGGCGCTGTTGGCGAGCTTTTTGTACATGCCGGCCATGAAGCCCACCTCGCGGCCGCCGACGCCGATGTCGCCGGCCGGCACGTCGGTGTCCGGGCCGACGTGGCGGAACAGCTCGGTCGCGAACGCCTGGCAGAACCGCATGATCTCGGTCGGGCTCTTGCCCTTGGGATCGAAATCGGAGCCGCCCTTGCCGCCGCCCATCGGCAGCGTCGTCAGCGCGTTCTTGAAGGTCTGCTCGAAGGCCAGGAACTTCAGCACCGACAGGTTCACCGACGGGTGGAAGCGCAGCCCGCCCTTGTAGGGGCCGATGGCCATGCTGTGCTGGATGCGGTAGCCGCGGTTGACGTGGACGTTGCCGTGGTCGTCGAACCAGGAGACGCGGAACATGACGACGCGCTCCGGCTCCACCAGCCGGTCCAGCAGGCCCTGCTCGGCATAGCGCGGATGCTGCTCGATGAAGGGCCACAGGCTCTCCATGACCTCGGTGACGGCTTGCAGGAACTCGGGCTGACCGGGGTTGCGCTGGGCGACCTGTTCAAGGAACTGGCCGACGGAGGCGTATTTCATGGCGCGGGCTTTCTCGGGGAATCGGGAGGCGCCATGTTAAAAAGTCATGAGTCCATGCACCATCTCGGGTCGAGAACCCGGTGTTCGCACCACGACAACACAGGACCGCACCAATGCAAAGCGGCGCCGAGGTCGGAGCCGCTTTGCGTTGGTGCAGGGAACGCGACGCGAGGGGCCGGCTCAGGCCTTGATGTCCAGCAACGCGCCGGTGGTGTTCAGGTGGGTCTGCAGCACCTTCACGTTGGCGATGAAGGCATAGGCGGCCGACCGCTGCTCGACGACCTCGCGGACCGGGTTGACCTCGCGCTCGGGCAGCTTGTCCACGGTCGTGGGCTCGGCACCGCGGCGGGCCGTGGCCGCACTGCCGCCGGCGGCCAGGTGGGCGATGCTGGCCGCCGACGCGCGGAGGCGCTCGCTGGCGGACGAGATGCCGGACAGGGCGGTGGACAGCGGCACGTTCATGGCTCGGCCCTTCACATTGCAAGCGCTCCGCCGTGACATCGGCCGGGCTGGCGGGAACTGTAGAACAGCCGGGCGAACACCCCGCGGTTCGGCGCTTCGAATCCGGCCCGGCCCGTGACTACCGCACGCCGTCCCGATGAAACGGCCGGCGGCGTCAGCCCGCCAGCTCTTCGTAGCCGCCGGCCGGCACGAACACGCGCACGCTGTCGCCGCCGGCCGCCTTGGCCTCGGTGCAGGCCAGCGCCGCGCCGCCGAGGACGGCGTCCACGCTGGCCAGCGAGGGCTGGATCTGCACCACGCCCAGCGACGCCTTCACGCGCGCGCGGTGCAGGCCCCAGTGCAGCCGGTAGCCGGCGACGGCCGCGCGCAGCTTCTCGGCAATGATCTGCGCGTAGTGCTGGTCGCAGTCGGGCAGCAGCAGCGCGAAGTGGTCGTCCTCCAGCCGCGCGACCAGATCGGACGCCCGCACCTTGGCCGTCAGCATCTGGCCCAGGCCATACAGGAAATGGTCGCCCACGCTGGTGCCCAGGCCGTTGACGGCGTCGGCGAAGCGGTCCACGTCCAGCCACAGCACCGACACCGGCTCGCTGCGGCGGCTGCCGACGTGCTCGCTCAGCCGGCGCTCGAACTCGCGACGGTTGGCCAGCTCGGTCACCGTGTCGTGCCGGGCCGTCCAGGTCGGCTGCAGGCGCTGCGCGCGGGCGGCCGTCACGTCCTCGACCAGCCACAGCGCCTCGCCCGCCGGGGCGTCCCAATGCACCGGCGTGGCCTGCAGGCGGCCCCAGAAGCGGTGGCCGTCGCGCTTCACGTACTCGATCTCCTCGTCCAGCGGCCGGCCGGCCGCGAACGCCGCGGCGGCGCGCTCGTGCAGGCCGGCGTGGGCCGGCTCGGTGGTGTGGATGACGCGGGTGCCCTGACCGGCGAGGTCGCTGTCGTCGCCGAAGCCGAACAGGTGGTTGAACTCGTCGCTGACGACCTCGAAGCGCTGGCCGGCCACGAAGGCGATGGCCGCCGGCGCCCGCGTCAGCAGCGCGCGCAGTCGGGCGGCGGTGAAATCGGCGGGGGCGGCAGCGGCGGATGCGGCGGGGCTCATGGGGTCTCCAGTGGAAATTGCCGGCCCCGACTATCGCAGCGCCCCCCGCCGCCGGACCGTGCGCAGATCACGCACTACGGCGCTATCTGCTCCGCGTAGTCATACAGCGCCGACAGGATGTCCTCGCCGCGCTCGTCGGCCGCCTCCCCCAGTTGGTCGATGCGCTCCATGAAGGCCGCCAGCGTCTGCGCGCCGCCCTCGCCTTCGTGCAGCCGCGCGTCGCAGTGCGCCTGCCAGCGCTCGGCCTCCTCGGCCGACAGCGAGGCCGGAAAGTTGCGCGCGCGCCAGCGGAACACCAGTTCCTCCAGCCGCCCGTCCTGGAAGGCCAGCTTGCCCTGGGCCGCACGCTCGGCGAGCTGCGCGGGCGGCGTCGCGCGCACGCGATTCAGCGAGCGGCGGTCCTCGTTGCCGATGAAGCCGCCGTAGAGGTCCTCGTCCACGTCGGCCGCCTCGAACGGCTCGCGGGCGAACACGTCGCCCCACAGCCCGTCCAGCAGCCGGCCCTTCTCGGCCAGCACCCGGGCGTGGGCGAGCTGGGCCTCGACGTCCAGCCCCCAGCGCCCGGCCATCGCGGGCGAGAGCGTCTTCAGGTTGCCGATGACGACGGGCGACTTGTTGACGTGGATGGTCTTGATCGGCAGCCGCGCGACGCCCTCGGGCAGTTCGTCCTGCTTCGTGAACATGCGCTGGCGGATGGCCTCGGCGTTCAGCGTCAGCAGCTCCTCGGGCGACGTGGCGCAGTCCCACACGATCAGCTCGTTCTTGTTCGTCGGGTGCGGTGCCAGCGGCCAGACCAGCGCGATGCAGCCGCGCTCGGGCCCGTACATGCCGGAGACGTGCAGGAACGGCTTGCCGATGCCGATCTCGTCCCACACCGCCTGCTTGCCGCGCAGCTTCAGGCAGAACTCCCACAGCTTGGGCTGGGCCTGGCGCAGCTTGCGCGCGAGCGCGACCGTCGCGCGCACGTCGGACAGCGCGTCGTGCGCGGCCTCGTGCGCGAGGCCGTTGGCGGCGGTCAGGTGTTCGAGCTTGAAGCTGGGGCGGCCGTCCTCGTGCGTCGGCCATGCCAGCCCGTCCGGCCGCAGCGCGTAGGCGCAGCGCACGACGTCGAGCAGGTCCCAGCGGCCGCAGCCGTTCTGCCACTCGCGGCCATAGGGGTCGATGAGGTTGCGCCAGAACAGGTGGCGCGTCACCTCGTCGTCGAAGCGGATGCTGTTGTAGCCGACGCCGACGGTGCCCGGCAGCGCCAGCACCGCCTCGATGGCGGCGGCGAACTCATGCTCGGGCACGCCGCGCTGCTGGCAGTGCTGCGGCAGGATGCCGGTCAGCAGGCAGGATTCGGGGTCGGGCAGGTAGTCGGGCGCGGGCTGGCAATAGAGCATCAGCGGCTCGCCGACCTCGTTCAGCTCGGCGTCGGTGCGCAGGCCGGCGAACTGGGCCGGGCGGTCGCGCCGGGGCACGCGGCCGAAGGTTTCATAGTCGTGCCAGAAAAATGAAAGGGAGGACATGGGGCGCACGATAGCGCAGCGGCTAGAGTGGCCCGCATGAAACCCGCGCTGCTGCTGCTCCTGGCCTGCATGGCCGCCCAGGCCGACGACGCGATCTCGCCCGACCGCCCCGACTTCACGAACGGCCCCGACGTGATGGCCGCTGGCCGCTTCCAGATCGAGACCAGCGGCGCCTGGCAGCGCAACCGGGCGGACGGGCAGGCGACGCGGCTGCGCTCGACGCCGACGCTGCTGCGCCTGGGCCTGGGGCACGACCTGGAACTGCGGCTGGAGAGCGAGGGCGCGCTGCGCCAGCGCCACCCCGACGGCAGCGGCCGCGCCGACCTGTCGCTCGGCGCCAAGTGGCGCATGCAGGGCGGCGGCGAGGGCCGGCCCAGCCTGGGATGGATCGCCACGGTGCAGACGCCCTCGGGCAGCGGCCCCTTCAAGGGCCGGGGCCTGCGGCCGGCGCTGAGCCTGCTGGCGCAGTGGGAGCTGCCGGCCGGCTATTCGCTGGGCACGATGGCCGGCGTCGTCACCGACCGCAACGACGACGGCCGGCGCTACACGGCCGGCGTGCTGTCGGCCAGCCTCGGCCTCCCGCTCGGCGAGCGCCTGCGCGGCTTTGCCGAACTCGCCGGCCAGCAGCTCGCGTCGCGGCGCGATGGCGGCCACGTCGTCACGGCCGGCGCCGGGCTGGCCTGGCCGCTGACGGACGATGCGCAGATCGACACCGCCGTATTCCGCGGCCTGAACCGCGACACCCCCGACTGGGCGTGGACGCTGGGGCTCTCGCTGCGTTTCTAGCGCTTCTTCACCACGACGCTGCCGATGGAGTAGCCGGCGCCGAAGGAGCAGATCACGCCCGTGTCGCCGGCCTGCAGGTCGGCGCGGTGGTGGTGGAAGGCGATGACGGAGCCGGCCGACGCGGTGTTGGCGTACTCGTCCAGGATCAGCGGCGCGACCTCGCTGCCGGCCTCGCCGCCGATCAGCTTCTTAATGACCAGTTGGTTCATGCCCTGGTTGGCCTGGTGCAGCCAGTAGCGGCGCATCTGCGCGGGCTGCAGGCCGAGCTGGCCGAGGTGGGCCTCGATGTGGGCGGCGGCCATCGGCACCACTTCCTTGAAGACCTTGCGGCCCTCTTGATAGAAGGTCAGGTCGCGGTCGCCGGGGTCGCGGTCCTCGGCGCGGTTCATGAAGCCGAAGTTGTTGCGGATGTTGTTGCTGAACTGCGTGGCGAGCCGGGTACCGAGGATTTCCCACTGGTCGGCGCCCACGGCCGTGTCGGCGCGCTCGACGAGCAAGGCCGTGCAGACGTCGCCGAAGATGAAATGGCAGTCGCGGTCGCGCCATTCCAGGTGGGCCGACGTGATCTCGGGGTTGACGACCAGCACGCAGCGGCTCGCGCCCGAGCGCACCGCGTTGAACGCCTGCTCCAGCGCGAAGGTGGCCGAGGAGCAGGCCACGTTCATGTCGAAGCCGTAGCCGCCCGCGCCCAGCGCCTGCTGGATCTCGATGGCCATCGCCGGGTAGGCGCGCTGCATGTTGGCGCTGGCGCACAGCACCGCATCCACGTCCGCGCCGCTGCGGCCGGCGGCGTCGAGCGCCTGCCGGGCCGCATCGGCGGCGATCTCGGCCATCAGCGACAGCTCGCCGTCGCCGCGCGGCGTGAAGCGCGGGTACATGCGCGCCGGGTCGAGCACGCCGTCCTTCTCGATCACGTAGCGCTGCCGGATGCCCGAGGCCTTCTCGATGAACTCGACGCTGGAGTGCGTCAGCGGCTGGCGCTCGCCGCGGGCGATGGCGTCGGCGTGCAGCGTGTTCTGGCGGTCCGCGTAGGCGTTGAAGGCGTCCACCAGCTCCGCGTTCGTGATGACGTGCGGCGGGCGGTACAGGCCGGTGCCGCTGATGACCACGGCCGGAAGGGATGCTTGCATGGGGTGCTGCGCCTGATGAGGGGCGGCCATCTTATCGGCCGGGTCGGCGCGCGGGCTTGCGTAGAATCGGGCACCGGGCCCAAATTTTGGTGTCCGGTTTTTTGTGGCCGGAACACCAGGTCAAGCGCTCGCAGCCCAGGCCGCGCACTGCATCAACGCGCGCCGTCTTGCGATCTTGAAAGGAAGCCCTCGCGCCCGCGGTGTCGGGCGGGCCGGGCACCGCCGACATGGAAATCTTCGACTACGACAACATCCTGCTGCTGCCGCGCAAGTGCCGCGTGGACAGCCGCTCCGACTGCGACACCTCCGTGCAGTTCGGCCCGCACCGCTTCAAGCTGCCGGTGGTGCCGGCCAACATGAAGACCGTGGTGGACGAGCGCATCACCGAGATGCTGGCCCGCGAGGGCTATTTCTACGTGATGCACCGCTTCGATCTGGACAGCCTGGCCTACGCCCGCGCCATGCGCGACAAGGGCCTGATCGTGTCGCTGAGCGTGGGCGTGAAGCCGGCCGACCATGAGCTGGTGGACCGGCTCGCCGCCGAGGGACTGGGGGCCGACTACCTGACCATCGACATCGCCCACGGCCACGCCGAGAGCGTGCAGCGCATGATCGGCCACATCAAGCAGCGGCTGCCCGCGGCCTTCGTCATCGCCGGCAACGTGGGCACGCCCGAGGCCGTCATCGACCTGGAGAACTGGGGCGCGGACGCGACCAAGGTCGGCGTCGGGCCCGGCAAGGTCTGCATCACGCGGCTGAAGACCGGCTTCGGCACCGGCGGCTGGCAGCTCTCGGCGCTGAAGTGGTGCGCCCGCGTGGCGACCAAGCCCATCGTCGCGGACGGCGGCATCCGCCACCACGGCGACATCGCCAAGAGCATGCGCTTCGGCGCCAGCATGGTGATGATCGGCTCGCTGTTCGCCGGCCACGAGGAGTCGCCCGGCCAGACGGTCGAGGTCGACGGCCGGCGCTACAAGGAGTACTACGGCTCGGCCTCGGACTTCAACAAGGGCGAGTACCGCCACGTCGAGGGAAAGCGCATCCTGGAGCCCGTCAAGGGCCGGCTGGCGGACACGCTGCGCGAGATGCAGGAAGACCTGCAAAGCTCGATCTCCTATGCCGGCGGCACGCAGCTGGCGGACCTGAAGAAGGTCAACTACGTGATCCTCGGCGGCGAGAACGCGGGCGAGCACCTGTTCATGTGACCGCCCCCAGGGAAGGCGGGCGGCGGCCCCCTTCCCCATGCCTCGTCCCCGCCTGGGCCGCGGATAGCACAGCCCGGCCGGATCACGGCTCCCCAAGCCGCGGCGATCGTTTCGCCGCCGCAACGTCAAGCGTGGCGGGCGGGATTTCCCCAGGCGGCGGCTGCCCGCGTTTGCGAAAAATAAAACGAACGGTCGTGCTTTTATCGGGGATGCCGACCGTCTCCACATCAACCCCGATGGAGACATCCATGACTGTTTCGATCAAGGGCTGGCGCCGCCGCGCCACCCTGGGCCTGGCCTTGACCGCCGGCGCGCTGGGCCTTTTCGGCGCCCAGGCTGCCCGGGCTGCCCAAACCGCCGCGCCACTGAGCTGCCGCGCCGCGACGCCGCTGGAAGCCCTCGCCTACACCACGCCGCTGGCCATGCCCGGCGTGGTCTCGCCCCGGGACGGCACCTGCTTCCTCAAGAGCCTGAAGGTCACGCGCCCGGACGGCGTGCGGCTGGCGGCCAACGTCTTCCTGCCGGCCGGCGCCAGCAGCGGCGCGGGCACGGCGCGCTACCCGGCGGTGATCTTCATCACCAGCTGGGCGTCCGCCGACTTTTTCGAGTACCTGGGCCAGCAGCAGCGCCTGGCCCGCGACGGCTACATCGCCGTGGCCTACACGACGCGCGGCTTCTGGGACTCCGAGGGCAGCATCGGCGTGGCCGGCCCGGGCGACCTGGCCGACGTCAGCGGCGTGCTGGACTGGACCCTGGCCCAGACGCCGGCCGACCCCGCCCGCGTCGGCGCCGCCGGCATTTCCTATGGCGCCGGCCTGTCCCTGCTGGCGCTGGGCCGCGAGCCGCGGCTGCGGACCGCAGTGGCGCTGTCGGGCTGGGCGACGCTGCTCGACCAGATGTACGGCAACCAGGTGCCCAACCCGACCTGGATGAACATCCTGCAGCTCTCCGGCCAGCTGACGGGCCGGCTCGACCCGATCGTGGCCGAGTACAACGCCGCCATCCAGAACCCGGACACGCCGGCCGCCAAGATCGCCGAGATCGCCGCCTGGGGCTGGCAGCGTTCGCCGGCCAGCGCCGTCGCCGCCATCAACCAGCGCGGCGCGCCGGTCTTCATCGGCAAGAACTGGCAGGACGACATGTTCTCGCCCAACTCCTCGCTGGCGCTGTTCGGCCAGCTCACCGTCCCCAAGAAGCTGATGCTGCAGCCCGGCATCCACGCCTCGGCCGAGCTCCCCGGCGCGCTGCTCGACGTCGACAACGCGATCTGGGACCAGGCCCACCGCTGGTTCGACCGCTGGCTCAAGGGCCAGGCCAACGGCATCGAGAACGAACCCCAGGTCTCGCTGCAGCCCAAGTTCCAGGCCTACCGCGAGACGCTGTCGACCTGGCCCGCGCCCGAGCTGCGTAGCCTGGACTACCAGATCACCCCGCGCGGCGCGCGGCGCTGGGACCTGTCCTGCCTGTGCTGGCGCGGCGTCGCCGGCCAGCTGCAGGCCGGCCAGCGCAGCACCAGCGGCCGCGACAGCATCGGCAACGCGCTGGACACCTCGGCCACCACGGGCCCCATCCCGGTGCTGTCGCCGCTGGCCGAGAGCGTCGGCCTGCCGGTCGTCAACCAGATGGCCACGGTGCTGCCGGCCTTCGGCATCCGCTACGAAGGCCCGCTGCTGCGCCAGGCACTGAAGCTGCGCGGCGCGCCCGCGCTGCGGCTGAGCGCCGTGCCGTCGCAGCAGCGCGGCATGCTGGTGGCCTATCTCTATGACGTCGACGTCGCCGGCTTCGGCACGCTGATCACGCACGGCGCCCGCGCCGTGCATGCGGCGACGCCGGGCCAGTCGCAGGACTTCGGCTTCGACATGGTCGCCACCGGCTACGACGTGCCGGCCGGCCACCGCCTGGTGCTGGTCTTCGACACCCAGGACAGCCTCTACGGCCCGCCGGTGCGCGCCGGCGAGCGCTTCGACATGGCGCTGGATTTCGGCTCGGGCAGCCCGCTGCAGCTGAAGCTGCCGACGCGCTGAGCGCCCCGGGGCCGCGCAGTGCGGCCCCTACAATCGCGCGCCCCGAAAAGCCCACTTCTTTTCGCCCGGATCCACAGCGGGCGACGCCGCGATGACCGAACTTGCCAAGTCCTTCGAACCCGCCGCCCTGGAAGCCCACTGGGCACCCGCCTGGGAGGCCAGCGGCCTGTACGAGCCGACGCTGGACGCGGCCAAGCCGTCCTTCAGCATCCAGCTGCCGCCGCCCAACGTGACCGGCACGCTGCACATGGGCCACGCCTTCAACCAGACGGTGATGGACTCGCTGACGCGCTACCACCGCATGCGCGGCTTCAACACGCTGTGGGTGCCGGGCACCGACCACGCCGGCATCGCGACGCAGATCGTCGTCGAGCGCCAGCTGCAGGGCGCGGGCCAGAGCCGCCACGACCTCGGCCGCAAGAACTTCGTCGCCCGCGTCTGGGACTGGAAGCAGGAGAGCGGCAACACCATCACGCAGCAGATGCGCCGGCTGGGCGACTCGGTGAGCTGGGGCCACGAATACTTCACGATGGACGACAAGCTCTCCAAGGTCGTCGTCGAGACCTTCGTGCGGCTGTACGACCAGGGCCTGATCTACCGCGGCAAGCGCCTCGTGAGCTGGGACCCGGTGCTGCAGTCCGCCGTGTCCGACCTGGAGGTGTCGTCCGAGGAGGAGGACGGCTCGCTGTGGCACATCCGCTATCCGCTGGCGGACGGCTCGGGCTCGGTGGTGGTGGCCACGACGCGCCCCGAGACCATGCTGGGCGACGTGGCCGTCATGGTCCACCCCGAGGACGAGCGCTACGCGGCGCTGGTCGGCAAGTTCGTCAAGCTGCCGCTGACCGACCGCGAGATCCCGGTCATCGCCGACGACTACGTGGACCGCGAGTTCGGCACCGGCGTCGTCAAGGTCACGCCGGCGCACGACGTGAACGACTACGCCGTCGGCCAGCGCCACGGGCTGCCGATGATCTCGGTGCTGGACCTGCAGGCCAAGGTCAACGACAACGCGCCGGCGACCTACCGCGGGCTGGACCGCTTCGTCGCGCGCAAGCGCATCGTCGCCGACCTGGAGGCGCTGGGCCTGCTCGTCGAGGTCAAGAAGCACAAGCTGCAGGTGCCGCGCTGCGAGCGCACCGGCCAGGTCATCGAGCCGATGCTGACCGACCAGTGGTTCGTCGCCGTCACCCAGCCCGGCAGCGACGGCCAGAGCATCGCCGACAAGGCCATCGCCGCCGTCGAGACCGGCGCCGTGAAGTTCCACCCCGAGCAGTGGGTCAACACCTACAACCACTGGATGAACAACCTGCAGGACTGGTGCATCTCGCGCCAGCTCTGGTGGGGCCACCAGATCCCGGCCTGGTACGGCACGGGCGGCGAGCTGTTCGTCGCGCGCAGCGAGGACGAGGCGCGGGCCAAGGCCAAGGCCGCCGGCTACCTGGGCGAGCTGGCGCGCGACCCGGACGTGCTGGACACCTGGTACTCCTCCGCGCTGGTGCCGTTCTCGACGCTGGGCTGGCCCGAGCAGACGCCGGAGCAGGCGTTGTTCCTGCCCTCCTCCGTGCTCGTGACGGGCTACGACATCATCTTCTTCTGGGTCGCCCGGATGATCATGATGACGACCCACTTCACCGGCCAGGTGCCGTTCAAGGACGTCTACATCCACGGCCTCGTGCGCGACTCGCAGGGCCAGAAGATGAGCAAGAGCGAAGGCAATGTGCTCGACCCGGTGGACCTGATCCAGGGCTGCGACCTGGAGACGCTGACGAAGAAAAGCACCACCGGCCTGCGCAAGCCCGAGACGGCGCCCAAGGTCGCCGCCCGCGTGAAGAAGGAATTCCCAGAGGGCATGCCGGCCTACGGCGTGGACGCGCTGCGCTTCACGATGGCGTCCTACGCGAGCCTGGGCCGCAACATCAACTTCGACACCAAGCGCTGCGAGGGCTACCGCAACTTCTGCAACAAGCTCTGGAACGCGACGCGCTTCGTGCTGATGAACTGCGAGGGCCAGGACTGCGGCCTCGCGCACGCGGACGGCCACTGCCCGCCCGGCTACAACGAGTTCAGCCCCGCCGACCGCTGGATCGTCAGCGAGCTGCAGCGCGTCGAGGCCGCCGTCGCCCAGGGCTTCGCCGAATACCGGCTCGACAACGTCGCCAACGCCCTCTACAGCTTCGTCTGGGACGAGTACTGCGACTGGTACCTGGAGATCGCCAAGGTGCAAATCCAGGCCGCCAAGGACGCCGGCGACGAGGCCCGGCAGCGCGCCACGCGCCGCACGCTGATCCGCGTGCTGGAGACGACGCTGCGCCTGCTGCACCCGATCGCGCCCTTCATCACCGAGGAGCTGTGGCAGGCCGTCGCGCCCATCGCCGGCCGCAAGGCGAGCAGCTTCATCGGCCAGGCGCCCTACCCCGTGGCCCAGCCCGAGCGCATCGACGCGGCGGCCGACGCCTGGGTGGCGCAACTGAAGGACGTCGTCGGCACGACGCGCAGCCTGCGCAGCGAGATGGCGCTGAGCCCCGCCGAGCGCGTGCCGCTGCTGGTGGGCGGCGACCTGTCCTTCCTCGGCGAGGCCGCCGCCGTGCTGAAGGTGCTGGCCAAGCTGAGCGCCGTCGAGCTGATCGCCGACGAGGCCGAGTTCGCGCGCCAGAGCGCCAACGCGCCGGTGCTCGTGCACGGCGCGGCCAAGCTGGCGCTGAAGGTCGAGATCGACGTGGCCGCCGAACGCGCGCGGCTGTCCAAGGAAATCGCGCGGCTGGACGGCGAGATCGCCAAGGCCGAGGCCAAGCTCGGCAACGAGAGCTTCGTCGCCCGCGCGCCGGCCGCCGTCGTCGAGCAGGAGCGCGGCCGCGTCGCCGGCTTCAAGGAAACCGTGGCCCGCCTGCGCGAGCAGCTGGCGCGGCTGCCGGCCCCGTAACCGCCGCCGGCCCGGCCGGCCGCCGCCCCGACCCGCGCGCCCGGGCCGGCGCCCGGCCGTCCCTGCACGACCCCGGCGTCCTGCAGGAGCCGTCACACCCGCGTGACAGAATCCACGCGCCCCCCACCCCCCGTTCACCACCATGGCCTCCTCGTCCACATCGCCGATCACCAAAGCCATCTTCCCGGTCGCCGGCCTCGGCACCCGTTTCCTGCCGGCCACCAAGGCCCAGCCCAAGGAGATGCTGCCGGTCGTCGACAAGCCGCTGATCCAGTACGCCGTCGAGGAGGCCTACGAGGCCGGCGTGCGCGAAATGATCTTCGTGACCGGCCGCCACAAGCGCCCCATCGAGGACCATTTCGACATGACCTTCGAGCTCGAGGTCGCGCTGGAGAACGCCGGCAAGCAGGAGCTGCTGGACGTCGTGCGCTCCGTGAAGCCCGACGACATGGAGTGCATCTACGTGCGCCAGGCGCAGGCGCTGGGCCTGGGCCACGCGGTGCTGTGCGCGCAGCGCCTGGTGGGCAACGACCCCTTCGCCGTGCTGCTGGCCGACGACCTGATGGTCGGCCCCGCGCCGGGCCGCGGCGTGCTCAGGCAGATGGTGGAGCAGTTCGCCGACTGGCGCGCCTCGATCCTCGCGGTGCAGGAGGTGCCGGCCGAGCACACGCGCCGCTACGGCATCGTCGCCGGCACGCAGGTCAACGACAACCTGGTGGACGTGAACCGCATCGTCGAGAAGCCGGCGCCGGAGAGCGCGCCGTCGCGCCTGGGCGTCGCGGGCCGCTACATCCTGACGCCCGGCGTGTTCCACGAGATCGCCAGCCAGCCGCGCGGCGTGGGCGGCGAGATCCAGCTCACCGACGGCATCGCCGGCCTGCTGCGCCGCGAGAAGGTGTTCGCCTACCGCTACGACGGCAAGCGCTACGACTGTGGCAGCAAGGAAGGCTTCCTGCAGGCCAACGTCGAGCTGGCGCTGACCCACCCGCAGCTCGGCCCGGGCTTCAAGGAATTCCTGCAGGGCCTGGCGCTGTAATCGCTCGTTGCCGGCTGGTGAACCGGCTTGGCCGGGCCGCCAGCGAGCGCCCCCTTGAGGGGGCCGGCGGAGCCGGCAGGGAGCTATCGCCTGCGCAGCACGTGCACGAACTCGCCGCCGGACGAGTCCTGCGCCACCAGCTCGTTGCCGGTCTGGCGCGCGAAGGCCTGGAAGTCGCGCATCGAGCCCGGGTCGGTCGCCACGACGCGCAGCAACTCGCCGCTGAGCATCTCGGCCAGCGCCTTCTTCGCCTTCAGGATGGGCAGCGGGCAGTTCAGGCCCCGGGTGTCGATCTCGCGTTGCACGTCCATCGCGTCATTCTCCCTGTGGCGCCAGCCACTGCGGCGTGATGCCGCGCGACCGCAGCCAGGCCGCCAGCGCCTGGCCCGTGCCCTGGGGCCAGCAGCGCAGGTCCCGGGGCGCGATCAGCTTGTACTCGGCCAGCTCGGGCGACAGCCGGATCTCGCCGCGCGCCTGCGCGTGGTAGGCCACGATGAGCTGGTTCATGCGCTGGAAGTCCCACACGCCCAGCAGCGCCAGCGCGTCGACCTGCAGCGAGGTCTCCTCGCCGATCTCGCGGCGGATGCCGTCCTCCGGCGTCTCCCCGGCCTCCAGGAAGCCGGTGATCAGGCCGAAGAAGCGCCCCGGCCAGGCGGCGTTGCGGGCCAGCAGCACCCGGCCGTCGCGGTCCGTGCACTCGATGACGGCGGCCAGCACCGGGGTCGGGTTGTTCCAGTGCGTGAAGCCGCAGGCGGGGCAGCGCAGCCGCGTCTTGTCGCCGCCGTCCTCGGCCTGCGTGATCCAGCCCAGCGGCGTCGCGCAGTCGGGGCAGTAGGTGGGCGCTTTCACGCCGGGAACACGCCGGTGGACAGGTAGCGGTCGCCGCGGTCGCAGGCGATGAAGGCGATGGTGGCGTTCTCGACGCTGCGCGCGATCTGCAGCGCCACCCAGCAGGCGCCGGCCGCCGAAATGCCGGCGAACAGGCCTTCCTCGCGCGCCAGCCGGCGCGCCATGTCCTCCGCGTCGTCCTGGCTGACCAGCACCAGTTCGTCCACGCCCGCGGGGTCGTAGATCGCGGGCAGGTAGGCCTCGGGCCATTTGCGGATGCCAGGGATGCGCGAGCCTTCCGCCGGCTGCGCGCCGACGATGCGCACGGCCGGGTTCTGCTCCTTCAGGAAGCGCGACACGCCGGTGATGGTGCCGGTCGTGCCCATCGCGCTGACGAAATGCGTGATCCGCCCGCCCGTGTCCCGCCACAGCTCGGGGCCGGTGGTCTCGTAATGCGCGCGCGGGTTGTCGGCGTTGGCGAACTGGTCCAGCACGCGGCCCTTGCCTTCGCGGGCCATCTGCTCGGCCAGGTCGCGGGCGTACTCCATGCCGCCGGTGCGCGGGGTCAGGATCAGCTCGGCGCCGAAGGCCTTCATCGTCTGCGCGCGCTCGATGGACAGGTCCTCCGGCATGATCAGCACCATGCGGTAGCCGCGGATGGCCGCGGCCATCGCCAGCGCGATGCCGGTGTTGCCCGACGTGGCCTCGATCAGCGTGTCGCCCGGCCTGATCTCGCCGCGCTCCTCGGCGCGCCGGATCATGCCGATGGCGGGCCGGTCCTTCACGGAGCCGGCCGGGTTGTTGCCCTCCAGCTTGGCCAGGATCACGTTGCCGCGCGCCTCGGCGCCGGGCAGCCGCTGCAGCCGCACCAGGGGCGTGGCGCCGATGACGTCTTCGAGGGTCGGATAGCTCATGGCGGCGATTGTCGCAGCGCGGGCGTGCATAATCCGCCCCCTCGCCCGATCGGCGAGGCACTGTTTCCGACGGGCCCGGGTGGCGAAATCGGTAGACGCAGGGGACTCAAAATCCCCCGCCGCAAGGTGTGCCGGTTCGAGTCCGGCCCCGGGCACCACGAGGAAACAAGCGACGCGGGCAGCCAGCCCTGTGAATCCATCGGTGCGCAGGGCTTTTCCTTGCCCGCCACTGACCGGCACTCACCTGCCGGCCGCCGCCGAGCGAGCCGCCATGGCCGTCAGCAGCGCAGCGAGCAGCAGCAGCGCCGCGCTGGCGGCAAAGGCCGACCGGGGGCCACCGGCGTCGAACAGCAGGCCGCCCACGGTGGAGCCCAGCGCGATCGACAGCTGGATGACCGCCACCATCAGCCCCCCGCCGGCCTCGGCGTTCCCGGGCATCGCCCGGGCCACCCAGTTCCACCAGCCCACCGGCGCCGCCGTGCCCAGCAGGCCCCACAGCGCCAGCAGCGCCGCGACGGGCGCGACCCAGGCGCCCGCCGGGATCAAGGCCAGCGCGGCGGCGGCCATCAGCATCGGGATCGCCACGAGCGTGCCGTACAGGCTGCGCCGGAGCACCGAGCCGATGAGCGCGGTGCCGATGACGCCCGCGGCACCGGTGGCGAGCAGCATCAGCGACAGCGTGGGCACATCGACGCGCGTGACCGTTTCGAGGAAGGGGCGCACATAGGTGAACAGCGCGAACTGGCCCATGAAGAACAGGCCGCAGCCGGCCATGCCCAGCGCGATGGCGGGGCGCCCCAGCGGGCTGAACACCTGGCCGACGCCCCGGCCGGGGGCCCGCTCATCGGCCGCCATGGCCGGCAGGCTGACCCACTGCCAGGCGAACGTGAGCAGCGCGGCCGGCACCAGGCACCAGAACGCCCCGCGCCAGCCGATGGCGGCGCCGAGCCAGGCACCCAGCGGGGCCGCGACGACGGTGGCCAGCGCATTGCCGGCATTGAAGACCGCCAGGGCCTTGGGCACCGCGCTGGCGGGCACCAGCCGGATCGCCACCGCGGCCGACAGCGACCAGAAGCCACCGATGACCACGCCGATGAGCGCGCGGCCGGCCATGTAGACGGGATAGTTCGGCGCCAGCGCAATGACGGCGCCGGACACGCCCATCAACGCGGTCAGCGCCAGCAGCAGCGTCTTGCGGCTCATGCCACCGGCCAGCGCCGGCATCGACAGGCTGGCCAGCACCGCGAGGGCGCCGGAGAGGGCGATGCCTTGGCCGGCCAGGCCTTCGCTGACCCGGAGGTCGCCCGCCATGGGCGTCAGCAGGCTGACCGGCAGGAACTCGGAGGCGATCAGCGTGAATACGCACAGCGTCATCGCCAGGACGCCGCTCCAGCAGGCGCGCGGCGGCGCGGCGGTCACGGGGCGGCCGCTCAAGCCAGGTGCTCGCCGAAGAACGCCGCCAGCCTGTCGAACGGAATCTTGTCCAGCCGGTCGTACAGGTCGACGTGGCTGGCATCCGGCACGATCAGCAGCTCCTTGGGCGCTGCCGCCGCCGCATAGGCGGTTTCGCTGAAGTAGCGCGAATGCGCCTTCTCGCCATGGACGAAGAGGACGGGCCGCGGCGCGATCTCCTGGATGCGGGCCAGCAGCGGCAGATTCATGAACGCCAGCGGGGTGGTCACCGTCCAGGCATTGCCGGAGTTGACCGCGCGCGGGTGATGGCCGCGCGGCGTGCGGTAGTAGTCGTGGTAGTCGACCAGGAACTGCGCCTCGCCCCCCTTCAAGTCGTTGTAGGGCGGCTGGTAAGCCGGGGCGCCGCTTTCCGCATCCTTCCAGCGCTGCTGGCCGAGCTGCGCCAGCGCCTGCGCGCGCTGCTGTGGTGTCACGCTGTCGTCGTAGCCCTTGGACATGACGCGCGTCATGTCGTACATGGTGCTGGCGGCGACGGCCCGGATGCGCGGGTCCACCGCCGCGGCGGCCAGCGCCATGCCGCCCCAGCCGCACAGGCCGAGGATGCCGATGCGCCCGCGGTCCACGCGGGGCTGCAGGCCCAGGGCATCGACCGCGGCGCTGAAGTCCTCGATGTTGATGTCCGGCGAGGCGACGTGGCGCGGCTCGCCGCCGCTCTCGCCGGTGTAGGAGGCGTCGAAGGCCAGCGTGACGAAGCCGCGCGCCGCCAGCGTCTGCGCATACAGCCCCGACGCCTGCTCCTTCACGGCGCCGAACGGGCCGCCGACGGCGATCGCCGCAAGCCGGCCGGCGGCATGCTTGGGCTGGTACAGGTCCGCTGCCAGCGTGATGCCGTAGCGGTTCCGGAAACCGATCTTCCGGTGGTCGACCTCGGCGCTCCGGGGGAAGGTCTTGTCCCACGGGCCGCCGGATGCCGCCGGCGGCGGCGCGGCCGCCGGGCTTGCGGTGGCGGTCCCCAGCGCGGCCAGGCCGGTGCAGGCGGTTCTCAGCAGGCTGCGGCGGCCGGGATCGGCGCCGTCTTGATGGGCAGGTTTCGTCATGCCCGGCATGCTGACGGCGGTGGGCACCATTGACTAGCTGATCGGTTCTTACCAGCCCTATAAGTTCTGCTGATCAATCGCGGTGGGAGACTCGCGCCATGGCCCGGCGCAATCTCAACGACCTGCTGTACTTCGTCACCGTGGCGCGGGAGGGCAGCTTCACGCGCGCGGCGGCGTTGCTGGGCGTCACGCAGCCGGCACTCAGCCAGGCCATCCGCGGGCTGGAGGCGCGGTTGCAGATCCGGCTGCTCACGCGCACGACGCGCAGCGTCTCCTGCACGGCGGCGGGCGAGCGGCTGCTGCAGGCCATCGGCCACCGCTTCGACGAGATCGACGCCGAGCTGGACGGCCTGACCGAACTGCGCGACAAGCCGGCCGGCACGGTGCGCATCACCTGCGGCGATCACGTGCTGCGCACGACGCTGCTGCCCAGGCTGGCGCCGCTGCTGCGGGAGTACGCCGACATCCACGTGGAGTTCGACGTGAACTACGGCTTCCGCGACATCGTGGCCGACCGCTTCGACGCGGGCGTGCGGCTGGGCGACACCATCGACAAGGACATGGTCGCCGTGCCCATCGGCCCGCCGCTGCGCATGGCGGTCGCGGCCTCGCCCGACTACTTCGCCACACGCCCCCGGCCGAAGCAGCCCCAGGACCTGATGGCGCACAACTGCATCAACATGCGCATGCAGTCCGGCGGCGGCCTGTACGTGTGGGACTTCCAGCGGCGGGGCCGGCAGGTCAACGTGCGCGTGGCGGGGCAACTGGTCTTCAACACCTCGCCCAACATCGTGGACGCGGCGCTGGCGGGCCTGGGCATCGCCTGGCTGCCGGAGGAGGAGTTCGCCCCGCACCTCGACGAGGGGCGGCTGGTCCGCGTGATGGAGGACTGGTGCGCCCCGTTTGCCGGCTACTCGCTCTACTACCCGAGCCGGCGACAGCCGTCGCCGGCCTTCTCGCTGGTGGTGGAGGCACTGCGCTACCGCCAGCAAACGGCCGGGCCCGCAAGCGCTGGCATACTCAAAATGTAAGCACCGGCTTCTCCGGTGCAAGCGCTCCGTGAGGGGCGCACCGCCGCAGCCCCATGCCCCCTCTGCCTCCG
This sequence comes from Roseateles sp., assembly GCF_047654785.1. Lineage (GTDB taxonomy): Bacteria > Pseudomonadota > Gammaproteobacteria > Burkholderiales > Burkholderiaceae_C > Pelomonas. Next base: position 988,291 of record NZ_JASGKQ010000003.1, on the reverse strand, counting down.
GTTACCAAAGCCTTCCTGCTGGCATGCGTCGGCGCCTTCTGCCTGTTCGAGCTGCTGCCGGGCCTGGCATTCTGGTTCGAGCTCTGGCCGCTGACCTCCGGCGCCTTCCTGCCGTGGCAGGTGGTGAGCTACGCCTTCCTGCATGGCAGCTTCACGCACCTGCTGTTCAACATGCTGGGCCTGTGGATGTTCGGCGGCGAGCTGGAGCGCGTCTGGGGCCCGAGGCGCTACACGCAGATCCTCGTCGCCAGCACGCTGGCCGCGGCCGTCGTGCAACTGGTCTTCACCTTCGTCATCGGCGCGCAGTCGCCGACGGTGGGCGCCTCGGGCGCGATCTTCGGCCTGCTGCTGTCCTTCGGCATGCTGTTCCCGAACCGCATCATCGTGCCGCTGATCCCGCCCATCCCGATGAAGGCCAAGTACTTCGTCGCCATCTACGGCGGGCTGGAGCTGCTGCTCGGGTTCAACGGCAACAGCGGCGTGGCGCACTTCGCCCACCTGGGCGGCATGCTGGGCGCGTGGCTGCTGATCCGCCACTGGCGCGCGTCGCGGCGCCGCTGAACGGCGCGCCCGCAAAGCCCTACAGCCCGTCGCGCGGCGTCGGGTAGCGCAGCACCAGGCGCAGCTCGCGCTTCATGCGCGCGTTGCCGATCCGGCGCGATTCGCGCCAGAAGCTCAGCGCCAGCGCGCCCAGCCGCGCCTCGGCCTCCTCGCGCGGGATGCGCTCGGGCCGGGGCAGCCCGGCCAGGTCGGCCGCGAGGTCGCAGTAGTCCCCCATCCGCAGCTGGCTGTCGTCGCAGACGTTGACGGCGCGCTGCGGCCGCCCGCGCAGCAGCGCCAGCAGGCAGGCGCGGGCCAGGTCGTCGGCGTGGATGTGGTTGGTGAACACGTCGTCCTCGCGCCGCAGCACCGGCGTGCCGCGCGCCAGCCGCTCGCGCGGGTGGCCGCCGTCACGGTCGCGCGCGTAGATGCCGGGGATGCGCAGCAGGCTCACGCGCGTGCCGTGGCGGCGGCCGAAGGCGCGCAGCCGCGCCTCGGCGTCCACGCGGCGGCGCGCGCGGTCCGTCGCCGGGTCCGGCGCGCGGGTCTCGTCGATCCACGCGCCCCGGCAGTCGCCGTAGACGCCGGTGGTGCTCGCGTACACCAGCGCCGCCGGCGGCTTGCGCGCCAGCGCGGCCAGCAGCCGCCGCGTGCGCGCGTCCGCGTCGCCGTCGCGCGCGGGCGGCGCCAGGTGCAGCACGAAGTCCGCCAGCCCGGCCAGCCGCGCCAGCGTCGCCGGCTCGTCGAGGTTGCCGGCCAGCGGCACGGCGCCGGCCGCGCGCAGCGCCGCATGGCGACCGGGGCTGGAGCTCAGCGCGAACACCCGCCAACGCCCGGCCAGCAGCTTCAGCACGCGCAGGCCCACGTCGCCGCAGCCGATGATCAGGAGTCGGGGGGAGGACATTCGGGGGTCGGGCAAAATGGCGGGCAGTCTACGGCCCCGGGATGCGCTGCGGGGCCGCTTGCTTTTTGAAGCCCCCATGCCCCATCAGATCACCATCCAGCCCGCCGGCCGCGTCTACACCGCCGAGGGCGACGACACCCTGCTCGCCGCCGCCATCCGCAACGGCGTGGGCCTGCCCTACGGCTGCAAGGACGGCGCCTGCGGCTCCTGCAAGAGCCGGCTGCTGGAGGGCGCCGTCGTGCACGGCAACCACCAGGCCAAGGCGCTGACGCCGGACGAAGAGGCCGCCGGCTTCGTGCTGACCTGTTGCGCGCGGCCGCAGACGGACTGCGTCGTCGAGGCCCGCACGGTGCCCGGCGCGGGCGAGTTCCCGGTGCTGAAGCTGCCCACGCGGGTCAGCGCCATCCTGAGGCCCGCCGCCGACGTGGCGGTGCTGACGATGCAGCTGGCCGCCAACCAGAACTTCCAGTTCCGCGCCGGCCAGTACGTGGAGTTCATCCTGCGCGACGGCGCGCGGCGCAGCTACTCCATGGCCAACGCGCCGCACGCGCTGCCCGGCCAGATCGAGCTGCACATCCGCCACATGCCCGGCGGCAAGTTCACCGACCACGTGTTCGGCGCGCTGAAGGAGAAGGACATCCTGCGCATGGAGGGGCCCTTCGGCAGCTTCTTCCTGCGCGAGGACAGCGACAAGCCCATCGTGCTGCTGGCCAGCGGCACCGGCTTCGCGCCGATCAAGGCCATCATCGAGCGCGCGCGACACATCGGCTCGACGCGGCCCATGGTGCTGTACTGGGGCGCACGCAAGCAGGCCGACCTGTACCTGGACGGCTGGGCCGCGCAGGTGGCCGCCGACTGGCCGACGCTGCGCTACGTGCCCGTGCTGTCCGAGCCGGACGCGGGCTGGACGGGCCGCACCGGCTTCGTCCACCGCGCCGTGATGGCCGACCTGCCCGACCTGGCCGGCCACCAGGTCTACGCCTGCGGCGCGCCCGTCATGGTGGACTCGGCGCAGAAGGACTTCGTCGCGCAGTGCGGCCTGCCGGCCGACGAGTTCTACGCCGACGCCTTCACCTCCGAAGCCGACAAGCACTGAGATGTTCGAACCGCCGTGGACCGATCCCGCCGACCTCGTCGGCGCGCTGAGGCGCGATGGCGAGGCCGTGCTGGCGCCGGGTGAGCTCGCGGCGCTGGGCGTGTCCGCCGCGGCGCTGGACGCGCTCCGACCCTGCTGGGACGAGCTGCCGCCCGACGGCTACCTGCGCGACGGCGGCCGCTACCGCTTCCGCCGCCACGGCTGCTTCGTCGCGGACGGCGGCGTGCTGACCCTCAGCGCCCACCGCGCGCACTGGCAGCCGCTGGACTACAACGCGCTGCACGGCGGCATCCAGCGCTGGTTCGTGCCGCTGGCGCCGGCCATGAGCGAGTCGCCGGCCTGGCAGGCGCTGCTGCTGGGGCTGGCCCGCGTGGCGTCCGCGCTGCGCGGCGAGCAACCCTGGTTCATCGAGGCCCACCCCTTCCGCATCGACACCAGCGACGGCATCGGCCGGCCCACGCCCGAGGGCGCGCACCGCGACGGCGTGGACCTGGTGGCGGTGCTGCTGGTCGGCCGGCACGGCGTCAAGGGCGGCGAGTCGCGCGTGTTCCAGGCCGACGGCCCGGCCGGCCAGCGCTTCACGATGACCCAGCCCTGGACCACGCTGCTGCTGGACGACGCGCGCGTGATCCACGAGACCACGCCCATCCAGCCGCTGGCCGCGGGCGAGCGCGGCTGGCGCGACACCCTGGTCATCACGCTGCGCAGCGGCGGCTTCCAGGGGCCTTGAGCCCGGGCCGGCCGACGCCGGCCTCGGCCTCGATAAACTGCCGGACGGCCGCGCCACAAGCGCGGCCGTTTCTTCATCCACCGCGCCACGAGCGCTGAACATCATGACCCCCTTCCCTCTCTTCGGCCTGCCCGGGCAAGCCGCCCACGAGCGCGTGCTGCTCGCCACCGACCCGGCCACCGGCCTGAAGGCCATCCTCGCCGTCCACAGCACCGCGCGCGGCCCCGCGTTCGGCGGCTGCCGGCTGTGGCACTACGACACCGAAGCCGACGCGCTGCACGACGCGCTGCGCCTGTCGCAAGGCATGAGCCTGAAGAACGCGCTGGCCGACCTGCCCTTCGGCGGCGGCAAGGCCGTGATCCTGAAGCCGGCCGGCGACTTCGACCGCCCCGCCCTGTTCGCCGCCTTCGGCCGCGCCGTGCAGTCGCTGCAGGGCGCCTACATCACCGCCGAGGACGTGGGCACCAGCACCGCCGACATGCGCGGCCTGCAGGCGCACACGCGCTACGTCAGCGGCATCCCGCGCGACGGCGCGTTCGGCGGCGATCCCAGCCCCAAGACGGCGTGGGGCGTGTTCGTCGCCATCCAGGCCGGCGTGCGCCAGGTGCTGGGCCGCGCGTCGCTCGACGGCGTGCGCGTCGCGCTGCAGGGCCTGGGCGCGGTGGGCTGGCACCTGGCCGGCTTCCTGCACGAGGCCGGCGCGAAGCTCGTCGTCGCGGACGTGGATGCCGGCAAGGTCGCGCGCGCCGTCGAGCAGTTCGGCGCCACGCCGGCCCCTGTCGCCGAGATTCTGGCCGCCGACGTCGACGTGCTGGCGCCCTGCGCGCTGGGCGCGTCGATCAACGAAAAGACCGTGCCGGCGATCCGCGCCCGGCTGGTCGCCGGCGCCGCCAACAACCAGCTCGCGACGCCGGCCGACGGCGACGCGCTGCAGCGCCGCGGCATCTGCTACCTGCCGGACTACCTGGTGAACGCCGGCGGCATCATCAGCGTCGCCCGCGAGTACCGCGGCGAAGGCGAGGAGGCGGCCGTGATGGCCGAGGTCAGCCGCATCGCCGAGCGCGTGGAGGAGCTGCTGCAGCGCGTGCGCGCGGCCGACTCGACGCCGGCCCGCGTCGCCGACGACTGGGCGCGCAGCAAGCTGGTCAAACCGGCCTGAGCGGCCCCGGAGAAGCGCCTGGCAGGGCTGCCAGGCGTTCGTCCTTCAAGCCGCCGCCCTCGCCCGGGCGGTGGCTATTCGCCGAGGTAGGCGGCGCGCACCTTGGGGTCGTCGAGCAGCGCCTGGCCCTGGCCGCTCATCGTCACCTCGCCGGACTCCATCACATAGCCGCGGTTGGCCAGTTGCAGCGCGCGGCTGGCGTTCTGCTCGACGAGCAGGATGGTCACGCCCTGCTGGTGGATGTCGTTCACGACCTCGAAGATCTTGTCCACCATGATGGGCGACAGGCCCATGGACGGCTCGTCCAGCAGCAGCAGCTTGGGACGGGCCATCAGCGCGCGGCCCATGGCCAGCATCTGCTGCTCGCCGCCGGACATGGTGCCGGCCAGTTGCTTGGCGCGCTCCTTCAGGCGCGGGAACAGCGCGAAGACCTTGTCGATGTCGGCGTCGATCTCGCCATCGTCGCGGTTGTAGGCGCCCATCAGCAGGTTCTCGGTGATGGTCATGCGGGTGAACGTGCCGCGGCCTTCCGGCACCATGACCAGGCCCTTCTTGGCCAGGTCCCACGCGCCCTTGCCCTTGATGGAGTCGCCCAGATAGGTCACGTCGCCGTCGGCGATGGGCTGCAGGCCGGTGACGGCCTTCAGCGTGGTCGTCTTGCCCGCGCCGTTGGCGCCGATCAGCGACACCAGTTCGCCCTCGCGCACCTCGAAGTCCACGCCCTTGACGGCCTGGATGCCGCCGTAGGCCACCTTCAGGCCGCCGACCTTGAGCAGGGTTTGTTTTGCGTCTGCCATGTGCGTGCTCAATGTGTTTTGTGCCCGGCGCCGAGATAGGCCTCGATCACCTTCTCGTTGCGCTGCACCTCGGCGGGCGTGCCTTCGGCGATCTGCTTGCCGTAGTCCAGCACCGTGACGCGGTCGCACAGGCCCATGACCAGCTTCACGTCGTGCTCGATCAGCAGGATGGTGCGGCCGTCGTTGCGGATGCGGTCGATCAGCTCGCGCAGCACGACCTTCTCGGTCGCGTTCATGCCGGCGGCGGGCTCGTCCAGCGCGATCAGCTGCGGGTCGGTGGCCAGCGCGCGGGCGATCTCCAGGCGGCGCTGGTCGCCGTAGCTCAGCGTGCGGGCCTTGTACTCGGCGTACTTGCCGATGCCGACGTAGTCCAGCAGCTCCTGCGCGCGCGCCTTGATCGCGGCCTCCTCGGCCTTGAAGCCCGGCGTGCGCAACACCGCGCCGAGCAGGCCCGACTTGGTGCGGACGTGCCGGCCCACCATGACGTTCTCCAGCGCCGTCATGTCGGCGAACAGCCGGATGTTCTGGAAGGTGCGCGCGATGCCGGCCTTGGCGACCTGGTGCACGGCCTGCGGCGTGTAGGGCGTGCCGCCGAGCGAGAAGCTGCCGCCGTCGGGCACGTACAGGCCGGTGATGACGTTGAAGAAGGTGGTCTTGCCGGCGCCGTTGGGGCCGATCAGGCCGTAGACCTGGCCGCGCCGGATCTGGATGCCGACGTCGGACAGGGCCTGCACGCCGCCGAAGCGCTTGGACGCGCCGCTGACGTTGAGGACGATGTTGTCTTGGGTGCTCATGCTTGTCGTGCCTCCCCTCACTTCGCGGCGGGCGCGGATTTGCCGTGCTCCGGCGCCGGCCACAGGCCGCGCGGGCGGATCAGCATGATGACGATCATCGCCAGCGCCACCAGCAGCTGGCGCAGGATGGCCGCGTCGATGCGGCCGTCGGTCAGGCTCTGCACGTCGCCGGCCACGTAGCGCAGCACCTCGGGCAGCGCCGCCAGCAGCAGCGCGCCGAGGATGACGCCCGGGATGTGGCCGATGCCGCCCAGCACGACCATCGCGACGATCAGGATGGACTCCTGCAGGCTGAACGACTCCGGCGACACGAAGCCCTGGAAGCTGGCGAACATCGAGCCCGCCACGCCGCCGAAGGTGGCGCCCATGCCGAAGGCCAGCAGCTTGAGGTTGCGGGTGTTGATGCCCATGGCCTTGGCGGCCACCTCGTCCTCGCGGATGGCCATCCAGGCGCGGCCGATGCGCGAGCGCTCCAGCCGGTAGCAGATCACGACGCTCAGCACCACCAGCGCCAGGAACAGGTAGTAGTACAGCGTCACCGAGGGCAGCGTGTACTCGCCGATCTGCAGCGACTTGCCCAGGTCGATGCCGAAGAAGCGGAACGAGTCGATCTGGCCGATGCCGCGCGGGCCGTTGGTGATGTTGAGCGGGTACTCCAGGTTGTTCAGGAACACGCGGATGATCTCGCCGAAGCCCAGCGTGACGATGGCCAGGTAGTCGCCGCGCAGCTTCAGCGTCGGCGCGCCCAGCAGCACGCCGAACAGCGCCGCGACGCCCGCGGCCAGCGGGATGACGATCCACAGCGGCGAGTGCAGCCCGTTCGGGAACGCGGCCTGGAAGGACTCGAAGTTCTCCGACAGGTGCGGGCTGGCCATCAGCGCGAACAGGTAGGCGCCGACCGCGTAGAAGGCCACGTAGCCCAGGTCCAGCAGGCCGGCGTAGCCGACGACGATGTTCAGCCCCAGCGCCAGCAGCACGTACAGCAGCGCCAGGTCGATGATGCGCACCGGGCCGTTGCCGAACTGCTGCGCGAACAGCGGCACGACCAGCAGGCCCAGCGCCGCGATCAGGAAGGTGATGAGTTTCTTGGCTTGCATGGTGTCTCTCTCCTCACGCCCGGTCCGCGACGCGCTCGCCCAGCAGGCCCGAGGGGCGCAGCGTCAGCACCAGGATCAGCGCGACGAAGGCGAAGATGTCCGCGTAGTGGCTGCCCAGCACGCCGCCGGTCAGCTCGCCGAGGTAGCCGGCGCCGATCGCCTCGATCAGCCCCAGCAGCACGCCGCCGACGACGGCGCCCGCCAGGTTGCCGATGCCGCCCAGCACCGCCGCCGTGAAGGCCTTCAGGCCCGGCATGAAGCCCATGGTGTGCTGCACGGTGCCGTAGTTGGCCGCCCACATCAGGCCGGCCACGGCGGCCAGCGCGGCGCCGATGACGAAGGTGGTGGAGATGATGAAGTCGGGCTTCACGCCCATCAGGCCGGCCACGCGCGGGTTCTCGGCGGTGGCGCGCATCGCCCGGCCCAGCTTGGTGAAGTTCACCAGGTACATCAGCGCGGCCAGGATGCACACCGTCAGGCCGAGGATCAGGCACTGCGTGACGGTGATGACCGGGCCGCCCAGGTCGAAGGGATCGGTGGGCAGCAGCAGCGGGAAGGGCTTGGGGTTGGGCTTCCAGATGATCATCGCCAGCACCTGCAGCAGCAGCGACATGCCCATCGCGGTGATCAGCGGCGCCAGCCGCGGCGCGTTGCGCAGCGGCCGGTAGGCGATCTTCTCGACCGCGAAGTTCAGCACCGCGCAGACGACCACCGCGCAGACCAGGCCGATCAGCATCAGCAGCCAGCCGGGCAGGCCGCTGTCGGCCAGCAGCGTGACCACGGTCCAGCTGACCATGGCGCCGACCATCAGCACCTCGCCGTGCGCGAAGTTGATGAGGTTGATGATGCCGTAGACCATCGTGTAGCCCAGCGCGACCAGGGCGTACATGCTCCCCAGCACCAGGCCGTTGATGATTTGTTGGATCAGAGTCTCCATGAGGGCTCCAGAAATTTTCGTGGGGCGCAGCATGCGCCAGGCGACGGCGGAGAAACCGCAAACCTCATGCCAATCGGGGCGTTTTGAGGGTATTCACCGAGGGTCTTCGTGGCAGCCAGGACGCGCCGCGCTAGCCGCCGGCGGCCGCTTCGTCGTCCAGCCGGCGCAGCTCGGCCAGCTTGTCGGCGATGCGCGTCTCCAGGCCGCGCGGCACCGGCGCGTACCAGCGCTGACCCTCCAGCCCGTCCGGCAGGTACTGCTCGCCGGCCGCGTAGGCGCCCGGCTCGTCGTGCGCGTAGCGGTAGGCGCGGCCGTGGCCCAGCTCCTTCATGAGCCGCGTGGGCGCGTTGCGCAGGTGGACGGGCACCGGCCGGCTCTGGTCCTGCTTGACGAAGGCCCGGGCTTCGGCGAAGGCCTTGTAGACCGCGTTGGACTTGGGCGCGACGGCGAGATAGACGACCGCCTGCGCCAGCGCCAGTTCGCCCTCGGGCGAGCCCAGGCGCTCGTAGGCCTCGGCGGCGTCCAGCGTCAGGCGCAGCGCGCGCGGGTCGGCCAGGCCGATGTCCTCGCTGGCCATGCGGATCAGCCGGCGGGCGATGTAGCGCGCGTCCACGCCGCCGTCCAGCATGCGCGCGAACCAGTACAGCGCACCATCCGGGCTGCTGCCGCGCACGGATTTGTGCAGCGCGGAGATGACGTCGTAGAACTGGTCGCCGCCCTTGTCGTAGCGGCGCAGCTGCTCGCCCAGCGCGCGCTCCAGCAGCGCCTCGTCGATGGGCGCACCCTGCGCCAGCGCGGCGGCGGTGTCCAGCGCGTTCAGCAGCCGGCGCGCGTCGCCGTCGGCATAGCCGATCAGCCGCTGCGCGGCCTCGGGCGTGGGCGGCGCCACGCCCAGCTCGGCGGCGGCGCGCGCCGTCAGCTGGCCCAGCTCGGCGGCGTCCAGGCTCTTGAGCACCTGCACCGTCGCGCGCGACAGCAGCGCGGAGTTGACCTCGAAGCTGGGGTTCTCGGTCGTCGCGCCGATGAAGGTGAACAGGCCGGATTCGACATGGGGCAGGAAGGCGTCCTGCTGCGACTTGTTGAAGCGGTGGACCTCGTCCACGAACACCACCGTACGCCGGCCCTGCGCCGCGGCGACCTGGGCGCGCTCGACGGCCTCGCGGATGTCCTTGACGCCGCCCAGCACCGCCGAGATGGCGATGAACTGCGCGTCGAAGGCGCCGGCCATCAGCCGCGCCAGCGTCGTCTTGCCGACGCCAGGCGGCCCCCACAGGATCATGCTGTGCAGCCGGCCGGCGTCGAAGGCGACGTGCAACGGCATGCCGGGGCCGAGCAGGTGGCGCTGGCCGATGACCTCGTCGAGCGTGCGCGGCCGCAGGCGCTCGGCCAGCGGGGCGCCGGCCAGCGGCGCGGCCGGCGGGCCGGGCTCGTCGTCGAACAGCGAGCCGCTCACTGCTCGATCAGGTCGGCGCCCGCCGGCAGCCTGAACTGGAAGCGCTCGGCGGCGACCGGCACATTGGCCCGCACGGCGCTGAAGTCCAGCCGCGAGCGCTGGCCGAAGCCGTCGACGATCTCCATGGCCGCCAGCTCCAGGCCCTTGAAGCCGAGCTTCAGCGACTGGATGGACGACTCCGCCTGCCTGGGCAGCGCCTGCACCCAGTCCAGCCCGCCTTCCCCGGCCGCGGCCTTCAGCGTGAAGTCGCGCTCCAGGTCGGTGCCGGCCAGCAGCGCCGCGGGCGTGGCGCCCAGCGCGTCGGCCAGCTTGCGGGAGCTGGCCTGGTTCAGGTCGGCGTCGTAGATCCAGACCTTGCTGCCGTCGGCGACGATGACCTGCTCGAAGGGCTTGGCGTAGACGAAGCGGAAGCGGTTGGGCCGCTGGAACTCGAAGCTGCCGCTGGAGACCTTCTTGCGTTTGCCGTCGGGCGAGGTGACGGTCTGCGTGAAGCTCGCGGTGCCGCTCTTCACGTCGCTGGCGAAGCGGCGCAGCGCGTCGACGGCGTCGGCCTGGGCGGCGCCGGCCAGCAGCAGGATCAGGGGGGCGAGGATGCGTTTCATTCGTCTCTCTTCGGCACGATCAGTTCACGGCTGCCGTTGGACGCCAGCGCGCCCACCAGGCCCGATTTCTCCATCTGCTCCAGCAGCCGCGCGGCGCGGTTGTAGCCGATGCGCAGATGGCGCTGCACCAGCGAGATGGACGCCTTGCGGTGCTGCAGCACGATGGCGACGGCCTGGTCGTACATGGGATCCTGCTCGCCGCTGGCCTCGCCCGGCGCGGGCGCCTCGCCGCCCATCTCGTCGAGCACGCCGCCTTCGAGGATGCCTTCGATGTAGTTCGGCTCGCCCTGCGACTTGATGTACTCGACGACGCGGTGCACCTCGTCGTCGCTGACGAAGGCGCCATGCACGCGGATGGGCAGGCCGGTGCCGGAGGGCATGTAGAGCATGTCGCCCATGCCGAGCAGCGCCTCGGCGCCCATCTGGTCGAGGATGGTGCGGCTGTCGATCTTGGAGCTGACCTGGAAGGACAGCCGGGTCGGGATGTTGGCCTTGATGAGGCCGGTGATGACGTCCACCGAGGGCCGCTGCGTCGCCAGGATCAGGTGGATGCCGGCTGCGCGCGCCTTCTGCGCCAGGCGGGCGATCAGTTCCTCGATCTTCTTGCCGACCACCATCATCAGGTCGGCCAGCTCGTCGATGACGACGACGATGAAGGGCAGGCGCTCCAGCGGCTCGGGCTCGTCGTTGTTCAGCGCGAACGGGTTGGGGATGCTCTGGCCGGCCGCGCGGGCCTCGTCGATCTTCTTGTTGTAGCCGGCCAGGTTGCGCACGCCGAGCTTGGACATCAGCTTGTAGCGCCGCTCCATCTCGCCGACGCACCAGTTCAGCGCGTTGCCGGCCTGCTTCATGTCGGTGACGACCGGCGCCAGCAGGTGCGGGATGCCCTCGTAGACGCTCATCTCCAGCATCTTGGGGTCGATCAGGATCAGCCGCACGTCGCGCGCCTCGGCCTTGTAGAGCAGGCTGAGGATCATCGCGTTGATGCCCACCGACTTGCCCGAGCCGGTCGTGCCGGCCACCAGGCAGTGCGGCATCTTGGCCAGGTCGGCCACCACCGGCAGGCCGATGATGTCCTTGCCCAGGCCCATGGTCAGCTGCGACGGCGCGTCCGCATAGACCTGGGAGCCGAGGATCTCGGACAGCCGGATGGTCTGGCGCCGCGCATTGGGCAGCTCCAGCGCCATGTAGTTCTTGCCCGGGATGGTCTCGACGACGCGGATCGAGGTCAGGCTCAGCGAGCGCGCCAGGTCCTTGGCCAGGTTGACCACCTGCGAGCCCTTCACGCCGGTGGCCGGCTCGATCTCGTAGCGCGTGATCACCGGGCCCGGCTGCGCCGCCACCACATGCACCTCGACGCCGAAGTCGCGCAGCTTCTTCTCGATCAGCCGGCTGGTCATCTCCAGCGACTCGGGCGTCACCGTCTCCTGGCGGCCCGGCGCGGCGTCCAACAGGTCCACCTGCGGCAGCTTGCCGCCATCGCCCACGTCGGCGAACAGCGTCTGCTGGCGCTCCTTGGCCACGCGCGTGGACTGCGGCACCTCGACCACCGGCGCCTCGATGACCAGCGGCGCATGCTCGGCCTCCACCTGGCGCTCGATCTGGCGCTCGACCTCGACCTCCTGCTCGCGCTCCTTCACCGCCTGCTCGCCGGCCTTCTGGTCGGCGCGCATCTCGCGCTTCTCGAGGCGCTGCTCGCGCAGCTGCTCGATGCGCTCGCCCAGGGACTCCGCCACCTGGCCCCACGAGAAGCGGAACGCCCAGGCCATGCCGGTCAGCAGCAGCACGATCCAGACGACGCCGGAGCCCGCGAAGCCCAGGCCCTTCATGCCCAGCGGCCCCAGCGTGTAGCCCAGCAGGCCGCCGGCATGGCCGGGCAGGCGCGGCTCCACCGCGTACAGGCGGCTCCATTCCAGCGCGCAGCTCGCGCCGACCAGCAGCAGCACGCCGGCCGCCCAGCGCAGGCGCCGGCTCCAGCGCGGCGGGGCCGCCGCGTCGTGGCGCAGCAGGCCGGCCAGCCCGCGCAGCCAGGCACGCAGCGCCAGCAGCGGCAGCCACCAGGCCGAGAAGCCGAACAGGAACAGCAGCCCGTCCGACACCCAGGCGCCCAGGTTGCCGACGCGGTTGCCGACGAGCTCGTGCTGGCCGCTGGTGCTGAAGGCGGCGTCGCGCAGGTCATGCGTGGCCATCGCCAGCACGACCAGCGCGAGCACCAGCGCCGTCAGCGCCAGCCACAGCGGCGTGCGCAGCAGCCGCGAGGCCGCCGACGGCGGCTCGGGCTCGCGCCGGGGCGCCTGGCGGCGGGGGGTGGGTTTGGCCGCGGCGGCGGGAGCGGCGGGTTCGCTGGCGGGGCCGGATCCGTCCGCGCCGCCCAGCAGGGAACCAAGGGGAAAACTCATCCCCGCATTGTGCCGTTCAGTCGTGGGTCAGCCGTTCCTTGATGACCACCGAACCGTTCTCAAGCGTTTCGATGACGCCGCGCTCCTCCAGGTCCTTCATGACCCGGCTGACCATCTCGCGCGACGCGCCGACGACCTTGGCCATGTCCTGGCGCGACACCTTGCCGCGGATGATCTTGATGCCCTTCTCGTCCTCGGCCATGTCCAGCAGCGTGCGCGCGACGCGGCCGTAGACGTCCAGCAGCGCCAGCGACTCGATCTGCCGGTCCGCGTTGCGCAGCCGCGCGACCAGGCCGCGCAGGATGCCGTAGGCCAGGCTGCTGCCCTCCGGCAGGCAGCGCGCGAACTCCAGCCGGCCGAGCACCAGCATGTCGGTCTGCACCTCGGCGCGCACGGTGGCCGAATGCGGCTCGTTGTCGATCAGGCTCATCTCGCCGACGTAGTCGCCCGACTGCAGCACCGCCAGGATGACCTCGCGGCCGCGGTGGTCGGCCGTCAGCACCCGGGCGCGGCCGTTCAGCAGGATGAACAGCGCATTGGACTTGGTGCCCTGCTCGACGATCAGCTCGCCGCGCTTGAAGCGGCGCTTGACGACGCTGTCGGCGATGGACTGGGCCTGGTCGGTGGTCAGCATCGAAAACAGCGGGACCCGGCGGATCAGGTCCAGGTTGGAAATCATCGCCATATGCACTCTCCAGGTTCGTGGCCCAGGCCGGCCGCAAGAATGCGCCTGCCTAAAATGGCGTGCATTGTGCACACGCGGCACGCTTCGCCGCTTCCGGGTAAGGCCGGGGTTTGCCCCCCAAATGCGCCCTTGGGGCCTGCCTTGCGAAACCGCCCCGCCACCCTCACCTGCCCCGCCATGACCACGAACACCCAACACCACGGCCTGCTCATCCTCGGCTCGGGCCCGGCCGGCTACACCGCCGCCATCTACGCCGCGCGCGCGAACTTGAAGCCCACGCTGCTCACCGGCATGGCCCAGGGCGGCCAGCTCATGACCACGACCGAGGTGGACAACTGGCCCGCCGACGTGATGGGCGTGCAGGGCCCGGAGCTGATGCAGCGCTTCCAGCAGCATGCCGAGCGCTTCCAGACGCAGATCGTGTTCGACCACATCAACAGCGTCGATTTCTCCAAGCGCCCGTTCACGCTGACCGGCGACAGCGCCAGCTACACCTGCGACGCCCTCATCATCGCCACCGGCGCGTCGGCCAAGTACCTGGGGCTGGACTCCGAGCAGGCCTTCATGGGCCGCGGCGTCAGCGGCTGCGCGACCTGCGACGGCTTCTTCTACCGCGACCAGGAGGTCTGCGTCGTCGGCGGCGGCAACACGGCCGTCGAGGAGGCGCTCTACCTGTCCAACATCGCCAGCACGGTCCACCTGATCCACCGCCGCGACAAGTTCCGCGCCGAGCCCATCCTGGTGGACAAGCTGATGGAGAAGGTGGCCGCCGGCAAGATGAAGCTGCACCTGTTCCAGCAGCTCGACGAGGTGCTGGGCGACGACTCCGGCGTGACCGGCGTGCGCACCGTCAACGTGCAGGATGGCAGCAAGGCCGAGATCCCGGTGCACGGCTGCTTCATCGCCATCGGCCACCAGCCCAACACCGACATCTTCAAGGGCCAGTTGGAGATGAAGGACGGCTACATCGTCACCCGCAGCGGCCTGAACGGCTTCGCGACGATGACCAGCGTGCCCGGCGTCTTCGCGGCCGGCGACGTGCAGGACCACGTCTACCGCCAGGCCATCACCAGCGCCGGCACCGGCTGCATGGCCGCGCTGGACGCGCAGCGCTATCTCGAACAGCAGCAGGGCTGAACGGTTTCCAGGTTTTCCCGCTATACTCGCGGGCTTGCCTGCCGGATGGATCGCGCCGGGCTTCCTGGAGCTTGCTTCAGGACAGCCGGGTTTAGCAGGCATATGCGGTCAAAGGGTTGCCCACGCGGCTCGCGGGGCAACTGGTCAAACGTCAGAGTGGAGAAGCGTCATGGCACGCGTCTGTCAAGTCACGGGCAAGAAGCCCATGGTCGGGAACAATGTGTCCCACGCCAACAACAAAACCAAGCGCCGGTTCCTGCCGAACCTGCAATACCGCCGTTTCTTCGTGGAATCGGAAAACCGCTGGGTGCGCCTGCGCATCAGCAACGCCGCCCTGCGTTTGATCGACAAGGTCGGCATCGACCAGGTCGTCGCCGACCTGCGTGCCAAGGGCGAGCTGTAAAGCGCGCCGTCCACTGACCCACTGAAGGAACACGACCATGGCATCCAAAGGCGGCCGCGAAAAGATCAAGCTGGAGTCCACTGCGGGCACCGGCCACTTCTACACGACGAACAAGAACAAGAAGACCACGCCCGAAAAGCTCGAATTCATGAAGTTCGACCCCAAGGCGCGCAAGCACGTCCTGTACAAGGAAATCAAGCTGAAGTGACGCCCGGCGGCATGCGCCGCCCCGGCCCACAGCCCGCACAGAACCCGCCGGACGGCAAGGTCCGGCGGGTTTTTTCTTTGGCGCCGGCGCTCATGCACACTGGCGGCCCGACAGCCCTGCCCCGCGCGACCCGCCGATGAACATCACCACCGACGACGGCCTGAGCCTGCACGCCCGCCACTGGCCCGCCACGGCCGCAGCGCGCGGCCAGTTGCTGATCGTCCACGGGCTGGGCGAGCACATCGACCGTCATGCCCAACTGGCCGCCGCGCTGGCCGCCGCCGGCTGGGACGTGTACGGCTGGGACCACCGCGGCCACGGCCAGAGCCCGGGCCGGCGCGGCGACATCCCCGATCCCGAGGCGCTGCTGCGTGACACGGCCCGCGCCATCGACACCGTGCGCCGGCCCGGCCATCGCTTCGTGCTGCTGGGGCACAGCCTGGGCGGTGCGGTGGCGGCGCGCTTCGTCGCCGAGGGCCTGTCCGCCCGGCCCGCGGCCTGGCACCGGCCGGTGGACGGCCTGGTGCTCAGCTCGCCGGCGCTGGACGCCGGCCTGAGCGGCGCGCAGCGGCTGCTGCTGGCCGTGGCCGGCGCGCTGGCGCCCGGGCTGTCGGTCGGCAACGGCCTGAAGCCCGGCTGGATCAGCCGCGACCCGGCCGTCGTCGCGGCCTATGTGGCGGACCCGCGGGTGCATGACCGCATCACCGCGCGGCTGACCCGCTTCATCCTGGCGGCCGGCGCCCGCGCGATCGCCGACGCGCCGCGCTGGACCGTGCCCACGCTGCTGATGTGGGCCGGCGCCGACCGCTGCGTCGCGCCGCGCGGCAGCGAGGCCTTCGCGGCCGCCGCGCCGGCCGGCGTCGTCAGCGCCCGGCCCTGGCCCGGCTGCGCGCACGAGATCTTCAACGAGCCCGAGAAGGCCGAGGTGATCGCGGCCCTGCTGGCCTGGCTGAAGCGCTGACGCGCCGCGTCAAGCGGCGAGCCGGAACACCGCCACGCCCTGCACCAGCTCCTGCGCCTGGCCGCGCAGGCTGCTCGCGGCGGCGGCCATTTCCTCCACCAGCGCGGCGTTCTGCTGCGTCGCCTGGTCCATCTGCGTGACGGCCTCGCCGACCTGGGCCACGCCCTGGGACTGCTCGCGGCTGGCGGCGCTGATCTCGCCCATGATGTCGGTCACGCGGCGCACGGCGGCCACCACGTCCTGCATGGTCGCGCCGGCGCGCTCGACCAGCGCATTGCCCTGCTGCACGCTGTCCACGCTCGCGGAGATCAGCGCCTTGATCTCGCGCGCCGCCTCGGCGCTGCGCTGCGCCAGGCTGCGCACCTCGCCGGCCACGACCGCGAAGCCCCGGCCCTGCTCGCCCGCACGCGCCGCCTCGACGGCCGCATTCAGCGCCAGGATGTTGGTCTGGAAGGCGATGCCGTCGATGACGCCGATGATGTCGGCGATCTTGCCGGACGAGGCGTGGATGCCGTGCATGGTCTGCACCACCTGGGCCACCACCTCGCCGCCCTGCGCGGCGACCTCGCTGGCGTTGGCGGCGAGCTGGCTGGCCTGGGCGGCGCTGTCGGCATTCTGGCGCACGGTGGCGGTCATCTGCTCCATCGACGCGGCGGTTTCCTCCAGCGCACTGGCCTGGCTCTCGGTGCGCGCGGAGAGGTCGAGGTTGCCCTGCGCGATCTGCGTGCTGGCCGTGGCCACGCCCTCGGCGCCGCTGCGCACCTGCGCCACCACTTGCGTGAGCCGGGCACGCATGTGCAGCAGCGCCTCGATGAGCCGGCCGGCCTCGTCGCTGCCGTGCGGGATCGCGGGGCCGGAGAGGTCGCCCTGCGCCACCGCGCCGGCCAGCGCCACGGCCTGGCCCAGCGGCCGCGTGATGGAGCGCACGAACACCGCCATCAGCACGCCGGCCAGCAGCAGCGTCAGCGCCAGCACGGCGGCCTGGACGATCAGCGCGTTGCGCAGGCCGGCGATGCGCTGCTGCAGCGTGACGTCCAGCCGCTCCAGCGCCTGGGTGTCGACGGCATACAGCGCCTCGATGGCGCGCGTGAAGGTGTCGAAATAGGCCGGCGCCGGATGGCTCAGCGCGGCGGCGTCGATGAGGGCTTCGTCGGCCAGCCGCAGCGCGCCGGCGATCTGCTCGTGGGCGTTGCGGATGGGAGCCGCCAGCCCGCTGCGGAAGACCGGGTTGCCCTCGGTGGCGCGGGCGAAGCTGCGGAAGACCTCGCCCTCCAGTTCGTCCACGCGCTGGCGCAGCGCCACCAGCCCGCCCTTGGCCTGCGCCGGCAGCTCGCCGCGCCCGAGGAAGCCGGTGCCCTGCGCGCGCAGCACGCCCAGCTTCTCGCCGAGCATGGGCGCCTGGACCAGCGCGGCCTGGATCAGCGCATAGGTGTCGGGGTTGGCGTCCAGCGCCAGGCCGTAGCCGTGCAGCAGGTCGTCCTCGATGCGCATCACGGCGGCGATCAGCGCCGTGTGCCGGGCCGTGCTCTGCGCCGGCTGCAGCTCGCGCTGGGCGACGGCGGGCTCGAGCTGCCGCCAGGCCTGGCGCACCTCGGCCCAGGCCGAAGCCTGCGCGGCGGGCACGCCGGCCTCGGTGAAGCGCGCGTCCACGACGTCCATCGCCCGGACCGCCGCGTCGCGCGCGGCGGGGCGGCGCGCGGCCAGGCTCTCGTCGCCGCCCAGCATGCCGGCGGACAGGCCGCGGTGCACCTGCAGCCACTGCACGGCCTGGTTCAGCGCCAACAGCGGCCGCGCGCCGCGCGCTTCCTGGCGGGCGGCGTCGATGTCGTGCAGCGCGCTGCGCATGTACATGAAGGTGGGCAGCGCGCTCATCAGCAGGCCGATGCACGCGAGGATGATGAATTTGTGGAGCAGCCTGAGCCGGGACAGAAAGGTCATGGGATGAGCAATGGGCAGGCGCGCGGAGCGCGCGTAACAAGGCACGGGAGCCGTCGCGGCTCCAGGGAGGCCGCACCATTGTGGGGAGGTAACCCGAAGAAACCCTGACACGTGGCAAGCCCCGGGGCGCGGCGGGCGCACCAGGCAGGCAAAGCGGTACTAATGCGCGCCCTCGGCGCGGCCCGCGCGGGGCGGGGCCCGGCGTCAGCGCCGGGTCAGCGCGCCCGGGCTTCGAGGCGCTGGCGCAGCAGCGGCAGCGCGGCCAGCGCGGCATCGCGGCCGGCCTGCACGGCACGGCGGCGGGCGGTGAAGTCGGCGCTGCCCACGCCGTCCAGCCGCGGGCGGATCACGAGGTCCGCATCGCGCAGCTCGAAGCCGTTGATGCTGCGGCCCATGATGGCGAAGGTCTGCAGCAGCATGCGGAAGGCGTCGCCGGGCGGCTCCTTGCCCGGCGGCGAGGTGATGTCCACCGCGATGACGAACTGCGCGCCCATCTCGCGCGCGAAGCGCACCGGCACCGGCGAGACCAGGCCGCCGTCCACGTACTCGCGCTGGCCGATGCGCACCGGCTGGAACACCGCGGGCACGGCGCTGGACGCGCGCACGGCGGTGCCGGTGTCGCCGCTGCGGAACAGGATGGGCGAGCCGTCGGACAGGTCGGTGGCGACGATGCCCAGCGGCAGCGCCATCTGCTCGATGCCGCGGCCGCCGGTCTTGTCGCGGATGAAGCGCGCCAGCGCCTCGCCGCGGATCAGGCCGCGCAGCGGGAACGACCAGTCGGTGATGGCGCCCTCGTCCATGCCCTCGGCCAGCGCCTGCAGCTCGCGGCCGCCCTTGCCCGACGCGTACAGCGCCGCCACCAGGCTGCCGGCCGAGGTGCCGGCCACGAGGTCGACGTGGATGCCGTTTTCCTCCAGCACCTGGATGACGCCGATGTGCGAGAAGCCGCGCGCCGCGCCGCCGCCGAGCGCCAGGCCGATGCGCGGCGGCTTGGGCGCGGGCTTCGCGGCCGGCGGCGGCTCGACGGGCGGCGACGTCCGCAGCGTGGCGCAGCCGGCCAGCAGGACGAACAGGGCCGCGAGCGATGCACGGCGGAGGGCAGCAGGTTTCATGGGCCAGGCGGACGGGAAAGCGCGCGCACGATAACCGAGCCGCGCTGCCGCACCGTGTTGGCGGCGCGTCAACCGAGCTTGTAGCTCTGCAGGTGGATGGAGGTCTCGGTGCCGGCGATGCCCTTGATGAGCCGCACCCGCTCCAACACGTCGGCCAGCTCCTGCAGGCTGGCGCTGCGGATCTCGGCCAGCAGGTCCCAGCGGCCGTTGGTGTCGAACAGGCTCGCGACGCCGGGCTCGCCCAGCAGCCTGGCCACCACCTCGCGGGTGCGGTTGCCCTCCACGGTGATGCTCATCCAGGCGGTGATCTGGTCGGGCACCGAGTCCGGCCGCAGCCGCACCGTGTAGCCGGTGATGACGCCGCCGTCCTCCAGCCGGGCGATGCGGTTGGTGACGGTGCCGCGCGACACCTTGAGCTTGGCCGCCAGCGTGGCGACGCTGGCGCGGGCATCGGCGCGCAGCAGCGCGAGCAGTTGCTGGTCCAGGGCATCCATCTTGATCAGATCGTCATTTTTCGCTGCCATTTTGCCAAATCACATCGCATTACTGATCAGGATTTGCGCTTCTGCCTGGCGGCGCGCGTCGGAAGAATCCGGGCCAACACCTGCCGGAGAGATCCCATGACGACCTTGCTCACCCCCCGCGACATCGCCCACCTCGTGCAGCGCGTCGGCCTGCCCGATCTGCTGCGCCGCCTCGTCGGCTACCTGGAGGAGGACTACCGGCGCTGGGCCGCGTTCGACAAGACGGCGCGCGTGGCGGCGCATTCGCCCACGGGCGTCATCGAGCTGATGCCCATCGCCGATGCCGCGCACTACAGCTTCAAATACGTCAACGGGCACCCCGGCAACTTCCGCCACGGCCTGCCCACGGTGATGGCCTTCGGCGTGCTCGCCGACGTGGCCACCGGCGTGCCGGTCCTGCTGTCCGAGCTGACGCTGACCACCGCGATGCGCACCGCCGCCACGTCGGTGATGGTGGCCCGGCGCCTGGCCCGGCCCGACAGCCGCGTGATGGCGCTGATCGGCAACGGCGCGCAGAGCGAGTTCCAGGCGCTGGCCTTCCACCACCTGCTGGGCATCCGCGAACTGCGCCTGTTCGACATCGACCCGGCCGCGACCGCCCGGCTGGTGCGCCACCTCGCCGGCACGCCGGGCCTGGCATTGACCGTGTGCGCCTCCACGGCCGAGGCCGTGCGCGGCGCCGACATCGTCACCACCGTCACCGCCGACAAGACCAACGCCACCATCCTGACGCCCGGCATGATCGAGCCCGGCCAGCACATCAACGGCGTCGGCGGCGACTGCCCGGGCAAGACCGAGCTGCACCCCGGCGTGCTGGCGATGGCGCGCGTGGTCGTCGAGTACGAGCCGCAGTCGCGCATCGAGGGCGACCTGCAGCAGATGCCGGCGGACTTCCCCGTCACCGAGTTCTGGCGCGTGCTGGCCGGCCAGGCCCCGGGCCGCGAGTCGGCGGCGCAGGTCACGGTGTTCGACTCGGTGGGCTTCGCGCTGGAGGACTTCTCCGCGCTGCGTCTGCTGCACGACCTGGGCCGCCAGCTGGGCCTGGGCGCGCCGCTGGACCTGGTCCCGCGCATGGCCGACCCCAAGAACCTGTTCGGCGAACTGCAGCTCGACCGCCAGCGCCAGGCCGCCTGACCCGCACCGCCCGCGCCGGACAATGCCGGGCATGGACTACGCCCCGCTGATCAAGGAACTGGGCCGAGGCGCCCGTGGCGCACGCGACCTGACGCCGGCCCAGGCACAAACGCTGTTCGGCGCGATGCTGGACGGCGCCGTGCCCGACCTCGAACTGGGCGCGCTGCTGATCGCGCTGCGCGTGAAGGGCGAGAGCCCCGGCGAGGTGGCCGGCTTCCTGGCCGCGATGCAGGCGCGCACCGCCGGCCTGCGGGCGCCGGACGGCCCGCGCACCGTGCTGCTGCCCAGCTTCAACGGCGCGCGCAAGCAGGCCAACCTGATGCCGCTGGTCGCCCGGCTGCTGGCGCGCGAGGGCGTGCCGGTGCTCGTCTTCGGCCGGCACGACTTCGACAGCCGCGTCAGCCCCTTCGCGCTGCTGGACGCGCTCGGCCTGCCCGCCAGCCCGACGCTGGGCGAGGCCGAGCGGCGGCTGCGCGACGAGCGCCTGGCCGTGCTGCCGCTGCACCGGCTCAACCCGGGCCTGGACGCGCTGATGGCGCTGCGCCCGCGCCTCGGGCTGCGCAACAGCGCGCACAGCCTGGCCAAGCTGCTCGACCCCTTCCCGCCCGGGCGCGGCGTGCGCGTCGTCGCCGTGACGCACCCGGAATACCTGGCCAGCATGGCCACCGTCCTGCCCGCGCTGACCGCGCACGGCGGCCGCGCGCTGCTGATGCGTGCCAGCGAGGGCGAGGCCTATGCGCACCTGCGCCGCAAGGCGCACCTGATCGGCTTCGCCGACGGCGCGGCCACGCCGCTGCACCCGGCCGACAGCACCGACCTGGACTGGCCGCTGCCGCCGCAATGCGCGCCGGCCGAGAACGCGGCCCTGGTCCGCGCGATGCTGGACGGCACCGAGCCCGTGCCGACGCGCATCGCGGAACAGGTCGCGGCACTGCGGCGGCTGGCGGGCGCGGATTGACGCGCCGCGCCTCACCACCAGCAGCGACCCGGTCCAGCGCCAGCCCCCGAAAACCAACGTTGCTTATTCAGCCTGGGCATATGGCCCCAAGAAATCTGTAGTTCTGCTGCGGCGCAACATTGCCTAGAGTCGCGCCCTCGGGTGGCAGGGGTCGCCCCAACGGAGCGGAGGAGGCCGGGTGCTGGACGGGGTGGCGATTGCGAGCGGGTGGGGGGTCGGCCTGATCGTCGGCATCACCGGCGTGGGCGGCGGCTCGCTGATGACGCCGCTGCTGCTGACCGTCTTCAAGCTGAACCCGGCCGTGGCCATCGGCACGGACCTCTGGTTCGCCGCGCTGACCAAGATGAGCGGCTCCGTCGCCCACGCCCGCCACGGCCACGTGAACTGGCCCATCGTGCGCCGCCTGCTGGCGGGCTCGGTGCCGGCGTCGCTGGCCACCGTCGCGCTGATGCACCTCAGCGGCGTCACCCAGGGCTGGGCGGCCGCGCTGACCTTCTCGCTGGGCATCGCGCTGCTGCTGACGGCGGTGGTCGTCGCGTTCAAGCGGAGCTGGCAGGCGCTGGGGCTGCGGCTGGAGCGCTGGATCCCCGAGCACGCCAAGCCCGCGCTGACCGTTGCCAGCGGCGCCGTGCTCGGCGTGCTGGTGTCGCTGTCGTCCATCGGCGCCGGCGCGATCGGCGCGACGCTGATCCTGCTGATTTACCCGCGCCTGAAGGCGCGCGACATCGTCGGCACCGACATCGCCCATGCCGTGCCGCTGACGCTGGTGGCCGGCATCGGCCACGCCAGCCTGGGCAACGTGGACTGGGCGCTGCTCCTGTCCCTGCTGATCGGCTCCCTGCCCGGCATCTGGCTGGGCGCCCAGTTGACCCGCCGCCTGCCGGACGGCGTGGTGCGCAGCCTGCTGTGCGCCTCGCTGCTGGTGGCCGGCTGGAAAGTGATTCACTGACCATGTACCAATACACCGACTTCGACCGCCGTTTCGTCCGCCAGCGCGCGGCCCAGTTCCGCGACCAGCTGGAACGCAACCTCGCCGGCACGCTGGGCGACGACGAGTTCCGCGCGCTGCGGCTGCAGAACGGCTGGTACATCCAGCGCCATGCGCCCATGCTGCGCGTGGCCGTGCCGTATGGCGCGCTGTCGTCGCGCCAGCTGCGCCAGCTCGCGCGCATCGCCCGCGAGTACGACGTGGTGGCCGACGGCCCCTTCCAGGGCCAGGGCGGCTACGGCCACTTCACGACGCGCCAGAACCTGCAATACAACTGGATCCCGCTCGTGAAGAGCGCCGACGTGATGGACCTGCTGGCCGACGTGGACATGCACGGCATCCAGACCAGCGGCAACTGCATCCGCAACATCACCAGCGACGCCTTCGCCGGCATCGCGCCCGACGAGCTGGTGGACCCGCGCCCCTACGCGGAAATCATGCGCCAGTGGAGCACGCTGCACCCCGAGTTCGCCCACCTGCCGCGCAAGTTCAAGATCGCCATCAGCGGCGCCGCCGAGGACCGCGCGGCCATCGGCTGGCACGACATCGGCCTGCAGCTGAAGAAGAACGCGGCCGGCGAGGTCGGCTTCCAGGTCTTCGTCGGCGGCGGCATGGGCCGCACGCCCATCCCGGGCGTGGAGATCGGCGCCTTCGTGCCCTGGCAGCAGATCCTGGTCTACATCGAGGCCATCGTGCGCATCTACAACCTCGCCGGCCGGCGCGACAACCTCTACAAGGCCCGCATCAAGATCCTCGTGAAGGCCGAGGGCCGGAAGTTCATCGACGCGGTCAACGAGGAGTTCGCCCGCATCCTGGCCGACGACCCGGCCGGCCACGAGCAGCTCATCCCGCAGGCCGAGCTGGACCGCGTGGCCGCCTGCTTCGTGGCCCCGGCGGGCGTGCGTGCCGAGCCGGCCGCGCCGCCGGACGCCAGCGACCCGGCCTTCGCGCGCTGGCTGGCGCGCAACGTCCACGGCCACCGCCTGAGCGGCTACCGCGCCGTCACGCTCAGCCTGAAGCGCGTGGGCATCGCCCCGGGCGACGCGTCGGCCGACGTGATGGACACCGCCGCCGCGTTGGCCGACCGCTTCAGCCACGGCGAGCTGCGCGTGAGCCACCGCCAGAACCTGGTGCTGCCCTGGGTGCGCGAGGCCGAGCTGGCCGAGCTGTTCCAGGCCGCGCGCGCCGCCGGCTTCGCCACGCCCAACGCCGGTCTGCTGACCGACCAGATCGCCTGCCCCGGCGGCGACTTCTGCGCGCTGGCCAACGCCCGCTCGCTGCCGCTGGCCGCCGAGATCGCCGAGCGCTACCAGGACATCGACGAGCTGGAGGACCTCGGCGAGATCGACCTGCACATCAGCGGCTGCATCAACTCCTGCGGCCACCACCACAGCGGCCACATCGGCGTGCTGGGCGTGGACAAGGACGGCGCCGAGTGGTACCAGCTGACGCTGGGCGGCAGCGACGGCTCGACGCTCTCGGGCGCCACCGTGGCCGGCAAGGTCATCGGCCCGAGCTTCGCGGCCGACGAGATCGCCGACGCCGTGGACGCCGTCATCGAGACCTTCAAGCGCGAGCGCTGGTCGGGCGAGCATTTCATCGACACGGTCCGGCGCCTGGGCCTGGACCCGTTCAAGACCGCGGCGAACGCCGTGCGCGTGTCCACCGCGAAGGCCTGACCATGAAGTTCATCCACCCCAACACCTGCCCCTGG
Source organism: Roseateles sp. (assembly GCF_047654785.1). Taxonomy (GTDB): domain Bacteria; phylum Pseudomonadota; class Gammaproteobacteria; order Burkholderiales; family Burkholderiaceae_C; genus Pelomonas. Next base: position 964,021 of record NZ_JASGKQ010000003.1, on the reverse strand, counting down.
AAGCACGCCATCGGCGAGGACGGCCCCAAGCCCGACCCCGACCCGGCCCCCCACCGGCTGCTGACGCTGGAGCAGTGGCACGCCGTCAAGGGCCACTGGCCGGCGGACCTGCCGGTCGCCATCGAGTTCCCGAACGACGCCGACGTGAAGGAGCTGGTGCCCGACCTGCACCGCATCGCGCTGGTGGTGCTGGACTTCCCGAAGTGGACCGACGGCCGCGCCTACAGCCAGGCCCGGCTGCTGCGCGTGCGCCACCAGTTCAAGGGCGCCCTGCGCGCGCGCGGCGAGGTGCTGGTGGACATGATGCAGCTGCTGGCCCGCACCGGCTTCGACGAGGTGGTGCTGCGCGGCGACCAGTCCCAGGCCGCGGCGCAGAAGGCGCTGGACCTGTTCGCGCCAGTGGGCTTCTACCAGGGCGACGTGGCCGAGACGCGGCCGTGGTTCCTGCGCAGGAGCGCGGCGTGAGCGGGGCCAGCAGCCTGCCCTGGGCCGCCGCGCCTGCGGCCGGCAACGCCATCGCCCTCTACGCGCGCTGGACGCCCGCGCTGGACGCCAAGGTCGAGGCCGCGCTGCAGCGCCTGCGCGACGCCAGCATCGAGCACGGCGACGGCCTGGTGCAGAGCAGCAGCCTGGGCGTGGAGGACATGGTCGTCACCGACCTGATCTCCCGCACCGGCCTGCCCGTGCACATCGCCACGCTGGACACCGGCCGCCTGCACGCCGAGACGCTGGCGCTGCTGCCGCAGATCAAGGACCGCTACGGCTTCGACGTGGAGGTGTTCAAGCCGGTCGCCGAGGCCGTCGTCGAGTTCGTCGCCCGCGAGGGCGAGGACGCGATGTACAAGAGCATCGAGCTGCGCAAGGCCTGCTGCGGCGTGCGCAAGATGGAGCCGCTCTCCCGCATGCTGAAGGGCCGTTCGGCCTGGATCACCGGCCTGCGCCGCGAGCAATCGGGCGCGCGCGGCGACGTGGCCTTCGATGAGGACGACGGCAATGGCCGCCGCAAGATCAGCCCCATCGCCGACTGGCGCTGGGCCGAGGTCTGGGCCTACGTCGAGCAATACGCCGTTCCGTACAACCCGCTGCATGACCAGTTCATGCCGTCCATCGGCTGCGCGCCCTGCACGCGCGCGATCGCCGTGGGCGAGGACTTCCGCGCCGGCCGCTGGTGGTGGGAAGACAGTTCCAAAGAGTGCGGCCTGCACGCGAAATCATGAATGCTGCTGTGAAACCCGAACAACTCGTCGCCGACGTCGACCACGCGCACCTGGACGCGCTGGAGGAAGAGGCCATCTTCATCCTGCGCGAGGTGGCCGCCAGCTTCGAGCGCCCCGCGCTGCTGTTCTCCGGCGGCAAGGACAGCTGCGTCGTGCTGCGCCTGGCCGAGAAGGCCTTCAAGATGAAGAACGCCGCGCACGCCAGCGGCTATTCCGGCGCGCTGCCCTTCCCGCTCGTCCACATCGACACCGGCCACAACTTCCCCGAGGTCATCGAGTTCCGTGACCAGCGGGTCGCCGAGATGGGCGAGCGCCTCGTCGTCGGCCACCTCGAGGACTCGATGGCCAAGGGCACGATCCGCCTGGCCCACCCGCTGGAAAGCCGCAACGGCCATCAGACCGTGACGCTGCTGGAGACCATCGAGGAGCACAAGTTCGACTGCCTGATCGGCGGCGCCCGCCGCGACGAGGAGAAGGCGCGCGCCAAGGAGCGCATCTTCAGCCACCGCGACAGCTTCGGCCAATGGCAGCCCAAGGAGCAGCGTCCCGAGCTGTGGACGCTGTTCAATACCCGCATCCGCCCGGGCGAGCATTTCCGCTGCTTCCCGATCAGCAACTGGACCGAGCTGGACGTCTGGCTCTACATCGCCCGCGAGAACATCCCGCTGCCGCCGATGTACTACGCGCACCAGCGCCAGGTGATCCGCCGCAAGGGCCTGCTGGTGCCGCTGACCGAGGTGACGCCGCCCGAGGCCGGCGAGACGGTGGAGACCGCCACCGTGCGCTTCCGCACCGTCGGCGACATGACCTGCACCTGCCCGGTCGAGAGCCCCGCCGCGAATGCGAGCGAGGTGGTGGCCGAGACGCTGACCGTGACGGTCAGCGAGCGCGGTGCCACGCGCATGGACGACCGCACGTCGGAAGCCTCGATGGAAAAACGCAAGAAGGAAGGCTACTTCTGATGAAAGCCCTGAGATTCCTGACCGCCGGGTCCGTGGACGACGGCAAGTCCACGCTGATCGGCCGCCTGCTGTTCGACGGCCAGGCCATCCTCGCCGACCAGCTCGACACGCTGGAGCGCCGCGCCGCCGGCCGGCCCATCGACCTGAGCCTGCTGACCGACGGCCTGGAGGCCGAGCGCGAGCAGGGCATCACCATCGACGTGGCCTACCGCTACTTCGCCACCAAGACGCGCAAGTTCATCATCGCGGACGCCCCCGGCCACGAGCAGTACACGCGCAACATGGTGACGGCCGCCGCCGGCTCTGACGCCGCCGTCGTGCTGGTGGACATCACCAAGCTGGACCTGGCGCAGGACGAGGTCACGCTGCTGCCGCAGACCCGCCGCCACTCGCTGCTGGCGCAGCTGCTGCGCGTGCCCAGCCTGGTGTTCGCCGTCAACAAGATCGACGCGCTGGCCGACCCGGGCGCGGGCTTCGCCAAGGTCCGGGCCGCGCTGGACAAGTTCGCCGCCGCCGCCGGCCTGAACGTGGCCGCCACGGTGCCGGTCAGCGCGCTGCGCGGCGACAACGTCACCCAGCCGCTGGACGCGCCGTGGTGGAGCGGCGAGAGCCTGCTGCAGGTGCTGGAGCGGCTGCCGACGGTTGCCGAGCGCAGCGACGCGCCGCTCTCCCTGCCGGTGCAGTACGTGCAGAAGAACGCACACCAGTCCGAAGGCACCGGCCACCAGCCGCGCGTGCTGTGGGGCCGCATCGCCCACGGCGCCGTGAAGGCGGGCGACACCATCGAGGTGCTGCCGTCGAAGCAGACGGCGGTGATCGCCGAGGTGCGCCTGGCCGGCGAGACCGTGCCCAGCGCCGCGGCCGGCGACTCGGCCGGCCTGGTGCTGGACCGCCAGCTGGACGTGAGCCGCGGCGACTGGATCGTCACGCCCGGCTCGGCCGCGCCGGCCAAGACCTTCCCCGCCACACTCGCCTGGCTGGACACCGAAGCCGCCAAGCCCGGCCGCAAGTACTGGGTGCGCCACGGCAACCGCTGGGTGCAGGCGCGCATCTCGACCATCGACTCGGTGCTGGACATCAACACCCTGCAGCCGCAGGACGCGCACGAGCTGCCCGTCAACGCCATCGGCCGCGTGCAGATGGAGGTGCAGCACGAGCTGCCGGTCGAGCCCTTCGCGGACAACCGCGTCGGCGGCGCGCTGATCGTCGTCGACCCCGCCAGCCACCGCACCAGCGGCGCGCTGCTGGTGGACCTGCCGGCCGCCGCGCCGGCGGAAGAGGCCTGGTGATGACCGGCAGCAAGGGTCCGGGCGCGCGGCCGGCCGGCTGCGGCGATCGGGACACGCAGCCGGCCGGCTGCGTGGTCTTCGTCAGCGCCGGCCCCGGCGCGGCCGACCTGATCACGCTGCGCGGCGCGCGGGCGCTGGCCCGGGCCGACGTCGTGCTGGCCGACGCGCTGGCCGACCCGGCGCTGCGCGAGCTGGCGCCGCAGGCGCGCTGGATCGCCGTCGGCAAGCGCGGCTTCGAGCATTCCGCCAAGCAGACCGAGATCAACGCGCTGCTGGTCAAGGCCGCGCGGGAGCACGCCGTCGTCGTGCGGCTCAAGGGCGGCGACGCCAGCATCTTCGGCCGCCTGGAGGAAGAGCTGGCGGCGCTGGCCGCCGCCGGCATCGCCTGCGAAGTCGTTCCCGGCGTCACCGCTGCGCTGGCCGCCGCCGCGCAGGCCCGGCGCCCGCTCACCCGGCGCGGCCGCGGCCGCAGCGTCAGCCTGACCACCGCCATGACCGAGGCCGGCGAACTGCGCGCCGCGCGCTCCGCCGACACCGAGGTCTTCTACATGGCCGGCCGCCAGCTCGCGGCGCTGGGCCGGCAACTGCTGGCCGCCGGCTGGGCGGCGGACGCGCCGGCGCTGGTCGTCTCCCGCGCCGGCTGCGCCGACGCGCTGGTCAGCGAGCACCGCGTGGCCGGCCTCGCCGCCGCCGCGCTGCTGCACCGCGGCCGCCCGACGGTCGTCACCGTCGGCGCGGGCGCCGCCGCGCTGCCCGCTCAGGGCAAACCCGTGCCGCCCCCTAAAATCGCTGTTTCGCCTGACCCCTCGCAGGCCCCCCTTACCCCGAGCCGCCCATGACCCACGTCGTCACCGAAGCCTGCATCCGCTGCAAATACACCGACTGCGTCGACGTCTGCCCGGTCGACTGCTTCCGCGAAGGGCCGAACTTCCTGGCGATCGATCCGGACGAGTGCATCGACTGCGCCGTCTGCATCCCCGAGTGCCCGGCCAACGCCATCCTGCCGGAGGAGGACGTGCCCGGCGACCAGATGCACATGGTCCAGATCAACGCCGACCTGGCCAAGCAGTGGCCGAGCATCACCAAGCGCAAGCCCGCCCTGCCCGACGCCGACGAGTGGAAGGACCGGACCGGCAAGCTGCCCGAGCTGATCCGCTGACCGCGCGCGCTCCATGCCGGCCGCCCCCGCCCCCGCCCCCCAGCCCGACACGATAGAGACCGACGCCGTCATCGTCGGCGCCGGCCCGGTGGGCCTGTTCCAGATCTTCGAACTGGGCCTGCTGGAGATCAAGGCCCACGTCATCGACAGCCTGCCCGCCCCCGGCGGCCAGTGCGTCGAGCTCTACCCCGACAAGCCCATCTACGACATCCCGGCCGTGCCCATGTGCACCGGCCAGGAGCTGACCGACAACCTGCTCAAGCAGATCGCGCCCTTCGGCGCGACCTTCCACCTGGGCCAGGAGGTCACCGGGGTGCGCAAGCGGGACGACGGGCGCTTCGACGTCGAGACCAGCAAGGGCACGCGCTTCCTGGCGCGGACGGTGTTCATCGCCGGCGGCGTCGGCAGCTTCCAGCCGCGCACGCTGAAGGTCGAGGGCGTCGCCGCCTATGAAGGCACGCAGATCCACTACCGCGTGAAGGCGCCGGCCGACTTCGCCGGCCAGCAGTTGCTCATCATCGGCGGCGGCGACTCGGCGCTGGACTGGGCGCTGAACTTCTGCGCCGGCCACCCGGACGGCAACCCGCACAAGGCCGAAAGCGTCATCCTGGTGCACCGCCGCGACGAGTTCCGCGCCGCGCCCGCTCAGGTGGCGAAGCTGCGCGAGCTGTGCGACGCGCAGCAGATGCAGCTCATCATCGGCCAGGCCACCGGCCTGGACGAGCGCGACGGCCGGCTGACCGGCCTCAAGATCACCGGCAACGACGGCATCACCCGCATCGTGCCCTGCGACCAGGTGCTGGCCTTCTTCGGCCTCAGCCCCAAGCTCGGCCCGATCGCCGACTGGGGCCTGGCGCTGGAGCGCAAGCAGGTCGTCGTCGACACCGAGAAGTTCGAGACCAGCGTGCCCGGCATCTTCGCCGTGGGCGACGTGAACACCTACCCGGGCAAGAAGAAGCTCATCCTGAGCGGCTTCCACGAGGCCGCGCTCGCGGCCTTCGGCGCCGCGCCCTATGTGTTCCCGGACAGGCGCATCCACCTGCAGTACACGACCACCAGCCCCAAGCTGCACCAGGTGCTGGGCGTGGAATCGCCGGTGTTCGACTGAGCCCGGCCCCGAACGCCCCGACACGGTGCGCACGCACCACCCGGCAGCAGCACGCCGCTCGCCCCCCGTTCCGGGGGTGGAGCGGCGCCGCGCCTGCGGTAATTCGTCACATGAAAATGCGTATGATTCTCATTTGTAAACCACGGTAGCCAGTGCGCGCGCGCCAGCCAGGTGGATTCGCCCCATTTCGGGGACCGATTCATTCACCAGGAGCACCTATGCGCACCTTGTCCGTGCTGGCCTTCGCCGCCAGTTCCCTCGCCATGGCCTCGGCCCAGGCCGGCAGCTTCAACCTGTCGCTGAACGCCGCCGACGGCAGCCGCTGGTACGAGTACTTCTCGGACGCCTACGCCGAGCTCGGCTCCCAGCATCCCGGCGCCAACCCGGCCACCGGCTTCTCGCCGGACGGCTTCTACCTGATCAGCACCGGCGCACCCGTCGGCACCGGCGCCGTCGTGTTCCCCCACGCGAACAACTTCGCCGACCTCGCCACGCTGAGCTACGACGACGCCACCGGCGCCATCACCGGCCTGAGCTTCAACGCGGGCGGCTTCTCGAAGTTCATCGCCGACGACGACTCGGTGGCCAACGTCGGCTACAGCACCTCGGTCGCCAACGTCAGCGGCTCGGTCAGCCTGGTCGGCGGCCAGGTCAGCGGCATCACGCTGAACTCCAACGTCACCTTCACCTTCGACACGATGTTCGGGGCGGCCCCCTACACCGGCAGCTTCACGATCAACGGCAGCCAGTTCGCGCTGGACGTGGACGACAGCAACATGCTGCCCTTCGGCGAATTCCGCTACCGCTGGGACGTCACCGGCTCGGTCCAGAACCTGGCCGCCCCGGTGCCGGAACCGGCCACCTACGCCCTGATGGCCGCCGGCCTGGCCGCCGTCGGCGCGCTGGCCCGCCGCCGCCGCCACGCCTGAACGTCTGACGACACGGAGACTCCATGAACTTCACCCTCAAATCCACGCTGGCCGCGGCCGCGCTGCTCGCCGGCTTCGCCGCCCAGGCCGCCACGGCCTCCATCGACCTGGCCGGCGTCGGCACCGGCTACGCGGCCCTGGCCAACGTCAAGAGCGCCACGGCCGACCGTGTCGACTACGCGGAAAGCTGGAACTTCCCCTACTACCTGGACGCGTCCACCGGCCTGCTGCGCAGCATCGCCGCGTCGCCGCTGTCCGCCGGCTCCGACTACTCGGTGATCACGTCCAGCACCGTGTCCGGCAAGGACATCACGGCCGACAACTTCTCCAGCTTCTCGGCCGGCGCCATCAGCTACGACGCCGCATCGCTGACCGGCGTGGGCACCGAGACCATCGGCGCCGGCGCGCTGTCCATCAAGCTCAACGCCACCGGCTTCTCGCCCTACACCTCGGGCTACAACACCGGGACGGGCATCGGCGACTTCGCGTTCGCCTACACGATGGAAGTCTCCAACCTGACCGGCAAGGGCCTGACCTTCGTGAACGGCCAGCTGAGCTCCATCGACCTGGACGCCTCGGTCGCGGTCAGCGTGCAGCTGGGCAGCCTGGGCTTCTACTTCACGGAGTCGCCCACCTTCACGCTGAACGGCGCCCGCGCGCAGTACACCGGCACGCTGTCCATCAGCGGCGACCACTACGCCTTCGACATCAACCAGAAGAAGACCGTCGGCTCGCCGCTGGGCACGCTGAGCAACACGCAGTTCGTGATGAACCGCGAAGGCAGCATCGGCGCCGTGTCGCCCGTGCCGGAGCCGAGCACTTACGCGCTGCTGGCCGCCGGCCTCGCGCTGGTCGGCACCGCCGCGCGCCGCACGCGCCGCCGCCAGGCCTGATCGCCCGCGCCACGGGGCTCCGGCCCCGTGCGACGGCACCCCGTTGAACGAACGAGGCCGCCGGCCCCACCAGGGTCCGGCGGCCTTCATGCTGCACCCGCCTGGCCGCCCCGCCGCCGGAGACGACAAGAGATGACGAGCCCCCGCCCCCGGCGTCCGACGCGCCTGACGCGCGCGATGCGCCCGCTGGCCGCGCTGGCCACCGCCTGGCTGCTCACGGCCTGCGGCGGCGGCAGCGGCAGCAGCAGCACCGAGGCGTTGAACCTGAACGGCATCGCCGCCGTCGGCCAGCCCATCGTCGGCGGCCAGGTGCAGGTGCGCTGCGCGGGCGGCGCCGCGCTCAGCGGCGAGCCCACCGGCAGCGACGGCAGCTACCGCGTGCTGCTGCAGGGCGCCCAGGCGCCCTGCATGGTCGCCGTCAGCGGCGGCCGGGTGGGCCGCGCCGCGGAGGCGCCGGCCAACACGCAGTCCCTGCACGGCTACGCCGCCGTGGCCGGCACCGCCCATGCGACCCAGCTGACCGAGCTGGTGCTCGCCCATGCGCTGGGCCGCGCGCCGTCGCAGGTGTTCGCGCAGTTCGGCAGCAGCGGCGGCACCACGGCCGTCGCGCCGGCCGCGCTGGCCGCGGCCAGCGACTACCTGCGCACCCAGTTCGCCGCCATCGGCCTGGCCGCGCCCGGCGCGGACCCGCTCAGCGGCGGCTTCGCCATCGGCGACGCCAACGACCGGCTGATGGACCAGCTCGCCGCCCAGCTGGCCGCCGCCGACGCCACGCCCGCCGAACTGACCGCCGGCACCGCGTCGCACGCGCCCTGGCCGCCCCTGGTCACCGAACGCCCCTGCGCCGCCGCCGAGCTGCCGTGGGCGCGCGGCGAGCATGTCTGCAGCGCCGCCGCGCCGGCCACCGCGTCCGGCCAGAGCCTGACGCTGGACGACGGCATGGCGCCCGAGACCGGCCGCGCCACCTTCAGCTGCGGCAACGGCCGCTGGAGCGCGCCCACGGCGGCCAGCTGCGACCCGCCGCCCTCGCCCTGCGCGGCAGGCCCGGCCCACTGGAACGTCGACGGCCATGCCTGCGAGGCGGTGCTGGCCGAGAGCCCGTCCGGCGGCACGCAGACGCTGGAAGACCTCAGCGAGCCCAGCACCGGCCGCGCCACCTTCAGCTGCAGCAACGGCCAGTGGAGCGCGCCGGTCGCCGCCGCCTGCACGACCCGCGCCGTGTCCTGCCCGGCGCAGCCGGCCAGCTGGCGCGTCGGCGGCAACCGCTGCGACGCCGAACTGCCCGTCGGTGCCGCGGGGGCCACCGCCACCGTCACCGACGGCCTGGGCGACACCCTCGGCAGCGCCAGCTACAGCTGCAGCAACGGCAGCTGGAGCGGCCCCAGCCACGCCAGCTGCACGGTGCCGGCCACCTGCCCGGCGCAGACGCTGAACTGGACCGCCGGCGGCCAGGCCTGCAGCGCCGCCGTCGCCGCGACGCCCTCCGGCCGCAGCGCCACCGCCAGCGACACGACGCTGCCGACGCTGGGCAGCGCCAGCTTCCCGTGCAGCAACGGCAGCTGGGGCGTCGCCAGCTCGGCCAGCTGCACCGCGCCGCCGCAGGGCCCGCGCACCGTCCGGCTGGGCCTGAACGCGGACCCCACCGGCCGCTGGTACGAGTACTTCTCCGACGCCTTCGCCGAAATCGGCCGGCCGTGGAACGGCAGCCAGGTGATGGACGGCTTCTTCCTGATCAGCGCGCTGCCCGCCTCCACCGTCATCGGCAGCGGCCAGGACGTGTTCCCGCAGGAAGGCGACTGGGGCAACGTCGGCAGCCTCACCTACAACCTCGACGGCTACACCGGCAGCGGCACCTTCAACGCCCCGATCACCGCGCTGGCCATGAACCTCGCGCCCTACGTGGCCGAGAACGCCAGCGTGCTGAACATGCCCTACACCACCACCGTCACGGCGGTCTCGGGCGCGGTCACGCTGACCAACGGCGCCGTCACCGCGATCGTGCTGAACGCCAGCATCGCCTTCGGCTGGGCCGACACGCCGTTCGGCCCGCTGAACTTCCCCGGCACCTTCGTCATCACCAGCGACGGCCGCTTCACGCTGCGGGCCGGCCTGGGCGGCGCCATCGGCACGCCCGCCGCCGGCTGGGACTTCAGCGGCACCGTCAAACTGCCATGAACCCCCTCGTCCGACGCACCGCATCCCGCCGCCTGCGGCCCGCGCTGGCGCTCGCCGCCGGCCCGCTGGCCGCCGCGGCCTGCCTGGCCCAGACCGCGCAGCTGCAGGCCCCCGAGGCCGTGACCCGGCTGGAGCCGGTCATCATCACCGGCCAGAAGGTGCGCCGCAGCAGCGAGGACACGCTCACCAGCACCGGCGTCATCACCGGCCGCCAGGCCGAGGAGCTGAACCTGCGCGACCTGCGCGACGCGCTGAAGCTGCAGGGCAACGTCTACGTCGCGCCGTCCAACAACGGCAACAATGGCATCGCCATCCGCGGCATCAACTCCGAGGGCCTGGGCGAGCCCGGCGGCAACGTGCGGCCGCTGACCACGCTGGTCATCGACGGCGCGGCGCAGTCCTTCGAAGGCCTGCGCCGCGGCCAGCGCGGCACCTGGGACGTCGAGCAGATCGAGGTGGCCCGCGGCCCGCAGTCCACGCTGCAGGGCCGCAACGCGCTGGCCGGCGCGCTGACCATCAAGACCCACGATCCCAGCGACCACTGGCAGGCCGCCGCGCGGCTCAACGTCGGCGAGGCCGGCCTGGTGGCGCCGGCGCTGCTGCTGTCCGGCCCGATCGGCAGCGACTGGGCCTTCCGCTTCGCCACCGAGCAGGCGCGCGGCAACAAGGGCATCCGCTACACCGCGCCGGGCGACGAATCCCTGGACGACGACACCTACCGCAACAACCGCTTCAAGCTGCGCTGGCGGCCCCGGGCGCTGGGCGGCTTCGAGGCCAAGCTGACCGTCTCCGACACGCTGGACGACCCGTCCGTCACCGCCATCACGCTGCTGCCCGCCGTGCCCAGCGACAGCTGCCCCAGCGGGCTGCGCATCGAGGACCGCCTCTACTGCGGCCAGGGCCCCTACGAGGGCCGGCGCAACCGCGTGCGCAACCACGTGCTGGACCTCAGCCAGTCGCTGGCCCCCGGCGTCACGCTGGCCAGCACCACCGCCTACGTCACCACCGACGCCCGCATCCACGGCGGCGGCACCGTCGCCACCCTGCCCTACCGCCGCGACGAGGCGCGCGCGGACGCCGACCTGACGCAGGAATTCCGCCTGCAGCACGCCGCCCCGGGCGCCCGGCTCACCGGCGTGGCGGGCCTGTTCATCGGCCGCTTCCGCAACCAGCGCGACTCGCTCGTCGCCATCGGCGGCCCGGCCTACCAGCAGATCGCCAGCCACAGCCGCAGCCTCAACGTCGCGCTGTTCGGCGAGGCCACCTGGACCTTCCTGCCCGGCTGGCAGCTCACCGCCGGCGCCCGCGCCGACACCGACCGCACCGAGTCCGTCTCGCGCAATGACGTGCTGTACGGCAAGCCGGTGGGCGAACTCTCGCGCAGCGACTTCCGCTCCCACGCCTTCCTGCCCAAGCTCGCGCTGGCGCGCGAGTTCGCGCCCGGCCAGACGCTGGGCGCCACCTGGTCCACCGGCTACCGCGCCGGCTTCCGCGAGCTGGACCACGACGTCAAGCCCGAGCACCTCGGCGCCTTCGAGCTGGCCTGGCGCAGCCGGCTGCTGGACGGCCGCATGCAGCTCAGCGCCAACCTCTTCCACTACGACTGGCGCGACCAGCAGCTCACCGTCTCCGTCGGCTCGGCCGGCGTGTTCTACACCGAGAACGTCGGCCGCTCGCACGTCGACGGCGGCGAGCTGTCCGTCAGCTGGCGGCCGTGGCGGCGCGTGGACGTCGGCGCGTCGCTGGGCCTGACGCACGGCAAGTTCGACCAGGGCCGCATCACGCGGACCGACCAGGACTTCAGCGGCAAGGGCTTCCCCGAGTCGCCGCGCCTGTCCGGCGGCCTGTGGGCCACGGCCCGCTTCGGCACCGGCTGGTTCCTGTCCGCCGACCTCGCCGCGCGCGGCCGCGCCTACGCCAGCGGCGACATCTTCAACGACCCCGCCAAGCGCGTGCCCGGCCGCGCCGTCAGCGCGCTGCGCGCCGGCTACGAGGCCGAATGGCTGTCCGTCGTCGCCTGGGTGGACAACCTGTTCGACAAGCAATACCTCAGCGGCCGCGACGTGCGCCAGGGCTACTACGTCGGCGACCCGCGCCGCGTCGGCGTCACGCTGAGCACCTCGTACTGACCCGGCCGCCGTGACCTCCCCCCGCCTCCACGGCCCGCTCGCGCGCGCGCTGGCGCCGCTGGCGCGCCAGGCGCTGCCGCTGCTGCTGCGGGCGCGCCGCCGCCTCACGCGCGACGCCTACGCGCGGCTGCTGCACGGCTACCGGCTGGACTTCCTGCAGGCCCGGCGGGCCTGGCCCGCCGGCATCGCCTGGCGGCTGCTGGACGTGCGGCAGATGACGCCGCAGGCCCGCGCCTACCGCCTGCAGGCCCCGCCCGGCCTGCGCCACCGGCCGGGCGACGTGCTGCTGCTGCAGTGGCACAACGGCGACGCCGACGTGCAGGCCCTGCTGGCGCGCACCGGCTGGCCGGCCGACGCGCCGGTGCGGCTGCCGGGCGGCGGCTCGGCCTTCCTGCCGGCGCCGCCGGTGCAGGGCCGGCTGGCCGACGTGCTGCGCGAGCACCTGGACTTCCGCGGCGCCGCCCCGCCGCCGGCATCACAGATGCCGCAGGCCTGGCTGGCCGCGCTGCCGCGGCCGCAGCCGCGCTCCTACTCGATCAGCGGGCTGGCCGCGACGCCGCAGGGCGAGGTCGTGGAGATCATCGTCAGCGACGTGGCCGGCGGCACCGGCCGCTGCAGCGGCCACCTGGCCCGGCTGCGCCCCGGCATCGACGCGGTGCGCGGCTGGCCGCTGGCCTTCCCGCTGCACCTGGCGGCCGGCGGTAGCGCGCCGCTGCTGGTCGTGGCCACCGGCATCGCCGCCGCCGGCCCGCTGCACGAGCTGGGCCGCGCGCCGCCCCGGCCGCTGTGGCTGGTGGTGGGCCTGCGCGAGCTGGCGGCCGGCCAGCCCTTCGTGCAGCGCCTGCTGGACTTCGCCGCCGCGCACCCGGCCTGCCGGCTGGACCTGGCGCTGTCGCGCGCCGACGCCGGCCCGCCGCCGGCCGCGCTGCCGCCCAATGTGTTCCTGCATGCCCGCGCCCGCGTGCAGCAGGTGCTGGCCGCCGAGCAGGCGCGCTGGACGGCGCACGCCGACGCGCAGGGCCACGCGGTGCTGATCGGCCACGCCCGGATGGGCGCCGACGTGCAGGCCTGGCTGGCGCAGTGGCTGGTGGCCAGCGGCCGCGCCGCCGACGCCGCGGCCGCGCAGCAGCGGCTGCGGCGGATGGAACGCAGCCTGACCCTGCAGTACTCGCTCTCCGGCGACTGACCCCACGACCCGCCCCATGACCGCCAACGCCACCGCTCCCACCCCGCCCACCACCGGCAAGACGCTGCTGCAGCTGTGCCTGCCGCTGTTCCTGAACGGCTTCCTGGCACTCGGCGTGGCGCTGATCGACCAGTTCATCATCAGCAGCTACTCCGACGACGCGGCCGCCGCCATCAGCGTGGCCAACCAGGTGCTGGGCATCGTCTACGACCTGTCGGGCCTGCTCGCGGTGGGCGGCGTCATCGTCGTCGCGCGCCGGCTGGGCGCCGGCGACGAGGCGCAGGCGCGCCAGACCGCCCAGGTGGCCATCGTCGCCAACTCTCTGCTCAGCGTGCTGCTGGCGCTGGGCCTGCTGGCCGCCGGCCACCGCGTGCTGCCGCTGATCGGCACGCCGCCGCAGATCGTCGGCGATGCCACGCTCTACATCCGCGTCATCGCCATCGCCATGGTGTTCAACGGCATGCTGACCGCCGCGGTGGGCGTGCTGCGCGCCTTTGGCCATGTCAAGGTCATCCTGCTGCTGGGCGTGCTGGCCAACCTGCTCTACGTGTTCCTGGAGTTCTCGCTGATGCACGGCCTCGGGCCGATCCCGTCGCTGGGCGTCTACGGCTCGGCGCTGGCCACGCTGATCGTGCGCGGCGTCGGCGTGGCGCTGCTGCTGTGGGTGCTGGCGCGCCGGCTGCGCCTGGCCTGGCGCAGCGGGCTGGACCGCGGCGCCTGGCTGGCGCGGGTGCGGCAGCTGACCGCGCTGTCCGGCCCCAGCGTGCTGGACAACATGGCCTACGGCTTCTACCAGCTGGCCATCGTCAGCTTCATCACCGTGCTGGGCGTCGGCGCGGTGCTCAGCCGCTCGTACACGCTGACGCTGACGGCCTTCCTGTCGCTGCTGACGCTGACCATCAGCCAGGGCAACGAGGTCATGGTGGGCTGGCGCCTCGGCGCCGGCGACCCGCAGGCGGCGCGGCGGCGGGCCTGGCGATCCGCCGCCATCGCGATGGCGCTGAGCTTCGCGGTGGCCCTGCTGCTCTGGCTCGCGGCCGGGCCGCTGATCGGCCTGCTGACGCCCAAGGCGGAGATCCACGCCACCGCCCGCCAACTGCTGCTGCTGACCCTGCTGCTCGCCCCCATCGGCGCGCTGAACACGGTGCTGTTCAACTCGCTGAAGGCGGCCGGCGACGTCAACGCGCCGGTGCTGGCCAGCCAGCTGGTGACCTGGGCCGTGGCGCTGCCGCTGGCCTATTTGTTCTCTCGGACGCTGGGCCTGGGCGTGCCGGGGCTGTGGTGGGCCTTCATCATCGAAGAGTCGCTGAAGGCCGCCTACATGGCGCTGCGCTGGCGCAGCAGCGCCTGGGAGCGGCGCGGCCCCATGGGCTGAGCGCCGACGCTAGGCTTCGGCGAGCAGCGCCAGGATCAGCGCCACCCGCGCCTTCACCGCGCTCAAGGCCCCTGCGGCGGGGAGCTGCCCGGGCAGCGGGATGACCGGCCCGGCATCGCAGCGGGTGCTGCGCAGCACCCGCACGCCGGCCGCCTGCGCCTCGCGCAGCGCGCCCTCCAGCGCCTGGCTCAGCGTGCCATTGCCGGTGCCGGCCGCGACGATGCCGTCCACGCCCGCGGCCACCAGCGCCCGCACGACGCGGCCGTCCGCGCCCGCGTGGTTCAGCACGATCTCGACGCGCGGCCACGCCGCCGCCGCCCGGGCGATGCGCGCCAGCCCCAGCGCCTCGCCGTCCGGCCAGGCGCCGAGCCGCCGCACCGCGCCCTCCTCCACGCGCGCCACCAGCGCGCCGTCCGCCGACTCGAACGCATCGACGCGGTAGCTGTGCGCCTTGCGCACCTGCACCGCGTCATGCACCCGGCCCGCCAGAGCCACCAGCACGCCCCGCGCGCCCGGCGTGCCGGCCAGCTGCACGGCGTCGAACAGGTTCTGCGGCCCGTCCGGCGCCAGCGCCGTGGCCGGCCGCATCGCCGCGGTCAGCACCACCGGCTTGGCCGGCGCCAGCACGCGGTGCAGGAAATAGGCCGTTTCCTCCAGCGTGTCCGTGCCGTGCGTGATGACCACGCCGCCCACCTCCGGCCGGGCCAGCTGCGCCTGCACCGCGCCGGCCAGCCGCTGCCAGGTCGCAAAGTCCATGTCCTTGCTGTCCAGCTGGGCCACCTGCTGCGCCTCCAGCCGGCGCCCGGCCAACGCCGGCACGGCGGCCAGCAGGTCCTCCACGCGCAATTGCGCCGCCGCATAGCCCACGCCATCGCTGGCGGTCGGGGCCGTGCCGGCAATCGTGCCGCCCGTGCCCAGGATGACGATCAGATCCGCCGGGGTTTGCAATTTCGTTGATTCCTGGATGAAAATACAGGCACTGGATGAATCACCAGCCACCTCGTTGTCAAAGGCCGCCTGTGCAAGATCGACCCAAGCTTACCGCCCGCCAGCAGCAGATTTTCGATCTCGTCCGCCACGCGATCGAGAGCACCGGCGCCCCGCCCACGCGCGCCGAGATCGCCGCCGAACTCGGCTTCAAGTCCGCCAACGCCGCCGAGGAACACCTGCAGGCGCTGGCCCGCAAGGGCATGCTGGAACTGGTGGGCGGCACATCCCGCGGCATCCGGCTGAAGTCCGACGCGCTCAGCGCCGTCAACCGCGCCCGCCAGTTCACGCTGCCCCTGCCCCAACTGGCACAGCTGACGCTGCCGCTGATCGGCCGCGTCGCCGCCGGCGCCCCCATCCTCGCGCAGGAGCACGTGGAGCAGACCTACACCGTGGAACCCGGCCTGTTCGCCAGAAAGCCCGACTACCTGCTCAAGGTCAAGGGCATGAGCATGAAGGACATCGGCATCCTCGACGGCGACCTGCTCGCCGTGCAGTCCGCCAAGGAGGCGCGCAACGGCCAGATCGTCGTCGCCCGGGTCGGCGAGGACGTCACCGTCAAGCGCTTCCAGCGCAGCGCCCAGGGCATCCGGCTGCTGCCCGAGAACCCCGACTTCGAGCCCATCGTCGTCCAGGAAGACGAGCACTTCAGCATCGAAGGCCTGGCCGTCGGCCTGATCCGAGGCCAGGGGTTCAACTGATCGGACCGGCGGCACCGACGCCGGCATGAAAAAGCCCGATCCTTGACGGATCGGGCTTTTGTGCCGGGGTCACTTGAACACTCGCCGCAAACCCGCATGTCTATTGGGTTAAGACGCTGAAACCACAAGCGGTTACTGTAAAAGTTACTGCACAACCGCGCCGCTACCCCGGTTCCGGGGCGCCAGCCGGCAAGCTCCGCAGTCACCAGGATTGCGACCCTGGCCCCCGTTGCCGGCGCATCGCGCCGTGCAACTTTCCGGGCAACTCGGCACCGCCTGCACGGCCTCTCGACTCCGTCAACCAGCCCGCGCCCGCCCGCAACCCGTATCGGCCAAAATGTAACTTTTTGACCCTCAATCCTTACAGCGTTGCACACTTCGCGGCCCAAACCATTTCCCATCCGCTGCAAAACAAGCGTGGACAGCGGGGACACGGGGACAAACGATGCAAGCTGTTGATTTTCATAGGGATTGTTGTCCCCGCTTTCTGTCCCCGCCTAAAAACAGGCGGGGACAAACCGGCAGAAACAGGCCGATTTCGCGTCATTTTTCGCATAGTGACAATCTCAGGCTGTGCCGCGCCGCTTTCATCGGCTTTTGCACATGACGCCGAAATGCCGCCGCTGTAAGGTTTGTATCTTTGTTGTCATGATTGCCAACACCTTTGCGCGTTGGCATACTCGCCAACATGAAAGCCCAGCTCATCACCCGCTTCCGGGACGTGACGCCAGAGGGTGGCGTGTTGGAGCTTGTGGTCTGGCGCGTGCCGGAACCCGTGCCGCCGACCACCCACGGGTTCAAGTACCGCGCCGCCTACGCTCTGAACGGCGTGCGGGTCATCGGCTTCGACAACGAGCGTGGCAAGGGCGATCACCGTCATGCCGGCGACAAGGAGCTGCCCTACACGTTCAGCACGGTGGAGCAATTGGTGGAAGACTTCATTGCGGCCGTGGACGCGGCCCGGAAAGGCCCATGATGCAGCGAACCCTCACCATCACCCTGAACAGCGACTGGCGCGCCGCCCTGCGCCAGGCCGGCAAGCAGGCAGCATCGGCCAGCTATGCCGGCGAGGTGTTGAACTTCGAGACGCCGGCCGCCTTCTTCGGCCAGCTCACGGAACGGCGCTGGGCCATCGTGCGGGCCATGCAGGGCCAGGGCGCGATGACGGTGCGGGAGCTGGCGCAGCGCGTGGGCCGGGACGTGAAGCGCGTCCATGAGGATGCGCAGGCACTGGCAGAGCTGGGCCTGCTGGAACGCGACGAAGCCGGCCTGCTGTGCCCGTTTGAGACGGTGCATATCGACATGGAGCTACACGCCGCCGCTTGAACGGGCCTCACGGCTCCGCCATGAAGATCGCCGCCTTGATGTGATAGACCTTTGCCGGGCCGATGCCCGGCAGGCGGTGCGTGCGGGTCAGCCGGCCCTTCTCATGCACCAGCAGGCCGCGCGCCTTCAGCATCTCGGCCACGGCGCGAGGGTCGCGGCCCTTGCAGACTTCGTTCTTCCACGCCTCGGGCAGCACCAGGTATTCGGTTTCGGACCTGAACTTGTCCGACTGGTCCAGCGGCGCGCGGTCATCGGCGTAGCGGCTGGCTTCGTCGAACTTCACGGGGTTGCCGTCCTCGTCCACCCGCCGCTTGAAGCCCATGCGCAGGGCCGTGTTCGGCCGGTGGTCGTCATGGGTGCGGTGCAGCGGGGTGAACAGCGCATCGCCGTTCTTCTCAAGCACCGCCTGCACCTGCGCCAGCGCGGCCGCATCCTCGCCATTGCCGGCATGCCCGCGCGCGGCCAGCCAGTCATCGAAGCACCGCCCCGCCGCCTCGGCCGCCGCGCCCGCCGGCCAGCCGGTGATGCCCGCCGCGCCGGCCAGCTCGCCCGCAGCGGCCACCAGCGCAAAGCGCCGGGCCACGCGGCGCACCTGCTCGCCGCAGCCGTGCGGCATCAGCCGCTCCAGCCCTTCGGCCAGCATCGCCGCCAGGCGGCCCGACAACTCGGCTTGATGCGCGCAGGCCCATTCCAGCCAGGCCCGGCCAGCCACGCCATAGCAGCGCGCCGCCGCGCCGGTGATGGCCTCCACCAGCGCGCCGGGCGTGGCGTGGCCGTGCAGCGCTTCCACGCCGCCCATGCCCTGGCCGGCGTCCAGCGGGATGTCCACCATGCGCACCTCCTGCCCGGCCATCACGCGCTTGCCGGCCTCGGCCATGTGCGCCGACAGGCTCACCTCCCCCGACGACAGGAACAGCAGCCGCCAGGTGCGTTGCTTGCGGTTCAGGCCGCCGCGCGTGTTGCGGCCCTTTTCCTGTTCGTTCGCCAGCATGTAGGCGCACTCGCCGGCCTTCGCTGCATCGAGCTGGGCAATCTCGTCGAGGATCAGCAGGCCGTCGCTGTGCTGCACGGCCGTGGCCTCCAGCGCGTTGTCCGTGGTGCGCCAGCGCTTCACGTAGTCGGGCCGGCCCCACACGCTGGCCGCGATGCGCAGCGCCGAGGTCTTGCCCTGGCTGGAACCGCTGCGGAAGTGAAAGCCCCCGCTCTCCACGCCCGCCGGCAGCAGCAGCGCCCCGGCAAAGGCGCAGCTCACGGCGAACACGAAGCGGCTGTTGCCCGCGCACGGCGCCGCGACGCTGGCCTGCCAGTCGGCCAGCTCGCCGCGCTGGCGGAAGGTGTCGTCCATGCCCGCCTCAGACTGGAACACGTAGCGCCGGCCCTCGGCCTCGCCGATGCAGCGGCTGGGCAGCACGTAGGCGCCGCCATGCCAGCCCACGCGGTCGGTGCAGGTGGCGCGCTCGGCCGGGTGGCGGGTCTTGATGTACTGGCCCACGCGGTTGCGCGAGGCCGGGCCGTGGGCAATCTCCAGGCCCATGTCCGCCAGGCGCGCGGCCCACTCGGCGCCCTCGCCGCTCAACAGCGCGACGGGCATGGCCCAGGTCTTCGGGTTGCCGTCCGGGTCGCTGAACTCCAGCAGGTAGCCCCAGCCGTTGGCCGCATCGTCGCGCGTGCGGGCCGTGACGTGCAGCGGCGCGCACACCCACACGGGCGGGCGGTCGTCGCCGTTGCTGTCGCGGGCGATGAACCACACGCCGCGCTCATCGAGCATGAAGGGGTCGCGGCCGCCCGGGCCCGGTGCGGGCGCCTGCACGGCGCCGGCATCGGCGCCGGCATCGTCAGCGGGCGCAGGCGCGTTCGCATCGTCGCCGGGCCGCCCTGACCCATCCGCGCCCCCGTTCGGGCCACCTGCGGCCGTTTGCGCGGCCTGCCGGGGCCGGCGCGGCCGGCGCACGTCGTCCAGCGTGGGCGCATCGGCCGCGGCGGCGAGCTGGCGCGTCACTTCGGCCAGGCCGGCAGCGGCGGCCAGGTCGTTGAAGTCGCTGGCGCCCTCGGGCCGTTCGGCGGGCCACCGAGGCAGCAGCACCGCCGCCGCGCAGCCCAGCGCGCGCAGCTTGCGGGCGGCCTTGTCGGCGCCGTCGCGGCCGGGGTTCTT
The DNA here is from genome assembly GCF_047654785.1 of Roseateles sp. Classification (GTDB taxonomy): domain Bacteria; phylum Pseudomonadota; class Gammaproteobacteria; order Burkholderiales; family Burkholderiaceae_C; genus Pelomonas. The sequence goes on along the minus strand of NZ_JASGKQ010000003.1, from coordinate 944,433 downwards.
GCCGCTGCGGGCCTCGGTGGCCGTGTCGTCGTCGGCGCACAGCAGGAAGCGGGCGCCAGGGAAGCGCGCCGGCAGCACCTCGGCCACGGCGGCCAGGTTGCCGGCATCGAAGCCGACGATGCAGGGCCGGCCGCTGGCCTCATGCAGCGTGGCGCCCGTGGCGTAGCCCTCGGCGATCAGCACCAGGTCGGCATGCGCGCGCAAGGGCGCCAGCGGCGAATCGGCCGCAGCGGCATCCAGCACCTGGCCGACGACGTGGAACAGCCCGCGCTTGCGGCCGCCGGACAGGAAGCGCTTTTCCGTCAGGCCGCGCGCCGCCTCTTCGTCGGTGGGCGGCTGCGGCGCGATGCGCTGGAGGTTGTGCAGCTCGCCGGCCTCGTCCCGCAGCGGCACCAGCAGCGTGCCGTCCTTCAGGATGCGCACGCCGTGGGCCTGGACGCCCTTGCGGGCCAGGTAGGGGCTAACGCCGCTGTCGGCCGCATCGGCCCACAGCTCGGCCGCATCGCGCGCGGCCTTCTCGGCGCGGCGGCGGTACTGCTCGGCTTCAGCGGCCTGGGCCGCCTCACGCTTGGCAGCCCGCTCGGCGTGCTGGCGTTCCTGTTCGGCCAGCGCCTCGGGCGTCATGCCTTCGGCCGCGTCGTCGGGGAAGCGGAAGCCGTGGTCCTTCGCAATGCCGAACAGCGTTCCCACCGTCACCCGGCCGCCGGCCTTGATGCTGCGCCAGGTGTCGCGGGCGTCGGTGGCGCTGTAGCCCTGGGCCTGCTGGCTCCAGGCGTCCCACAGGTCGAAGCCCTCAGCCCCCAGCTCGGCCTTGACCGCCATGCCCAGGCGCACCCAGGTTTCGCGGTCGAGGTCGGGCGGGATGCAGGCCAGGGCATCCCGGATCAGCGCGGGCGTGATGACGCGCGGCGCCTTGTGGTGCTGGGGGCCGCGTGGCATCAGTCGCCCCCGGGGCAAGGCGCGCCAGCGTCCACGGCGACGCTCACGGCGCGCAGGGCGAGCCCCTGCAAGCCCAACGCCTCGGCGCACAGCACACCGCAGGCGGCGGCCGCTTCCTGGCTGTCGGCAGCGGTGCCGGAGGCCACTGCCATCAGGCGCAGCAGCGCATCGAGCTGGCGCAGGCGTTGTTCCAGCGTACACAGCGCATCCAGCAGCGACACGTCGCGGCGCACGAAGAATGCCGACTCGGCGCAGCGTGCGGCCAGGTCGCCCGCATCGTCGGCGCGATGCATGCCGGTCTCGGCGTGAAACGCCGCCAGTTCGGCATCGCTCATGCAGGCCAGCGGCGTGGCGTCATACAGCGTACGCGGGTCGGGTTTGCGGGCGCGGCTCATGCTGCACCTCCAGCGGCTTGCAGCTTCTGGCGCAGTTCGGCCAGGCCGGCCGCCTCTTCGGTGGTCAGCATCATGCCGGCGCAGGGGGCGGCGGGGATCAGCTCATCCAGGCCCACGGGGGCAGTCGGGCAGGCCGGCATGGGCTCGCCCACATCGGCGCCGCCCAGGGCATCGGCCAGCCGGTCGGCCAGGTGCTGCAGGCACACCACGGCCAGGCGCTGCAGGCCGCCGCGCATGTCGTCCGCCATCAGCGGCGGCACCGGGTTGCCGGCCTCGTCGTCGCAATCACGGTCGAGCCAATCCTGTTCCAGCAGCGCGGCGATGGCGGCGGCGCCGGCCGCCACGTCGCGGGCATCGGCAATCAGCGCCAGATGGCAGGCATGCGGCGCCTGCTGCTGCGCCTCGGTCAGCCAGGTGAAGGGCCGGATGACGGGGCGGACGGCGGGGCTGACGGCGGCCAGGGGCATCGGTGCGGCGCTCATGGGGCACCCCCTTCTTCGCCGCCAGCGTCCAGGCAGGCCAGCCGCTGCGCGGTCAACTCGATGCGATGGCGCAGCACCTCGCCGACCCGCTCCAGCTCGGCCAGCGCCCATTCCTGATCAACCAGCGCCGATTGATCCTGCTCCAGCGCGGCCTCCAAGGCGCGCCGCTCGGCGACCCGCGCCGCCCGCGCGCGCCTGGTCTCCCAGAGGGCCGCCACGGCAGCAGGGTTGCGGCCCGCGCCCCCGCGTTGCGGGACGGGCTCGGCATGCGCCCTGGGGTGCAGCCGCAGGTTCTGGGGCAGCACCGCCAGGTCGGCGACGTGGGGGATTCTGCGCACCCGCGCGGGCACGCTCAGCGGGCGGGCGGCGCTCATGGCTGCGCCTCCAGGCGTGCCAGCAGCGCCAGCGCGGCGGGCCAGCCCAGCCGGCCGCGCACGGCGGCGCGCAGCACGATGAAGCGCGCCACGCGCTTCAGGTAGTGAGGGGGCGCGGAACTCGTGTTCTTCGTGTTCGGCGCGGGGCGTGCAGGTGTCTGCACGGGGGCGGGTGCGGCGTTGCGGCCGGCTTGCGTTGCGGTCATGGTCACAGGCTCCTAAACGAGCGACTGAGAACCACCCCCAGGCGTTTTGAAGCGCATGAGGGTGGGCGGGATGTTCAAAACACGAGTTCAGTCGTGCGGCCGTCCTTACGAATGGGCCCATCCCGCCCCTAACCGTGAAGTCGGGACGTGACAAAGCCGCGCTGTCGGGGCGGCTGGCCGCTGAACTCAAGGTGTTTTGAAGCACCTGCGCGCAGTGTACGGGCGCGGGCTGGGGCAAGGCAAAGGCAGGCATGGGCATGCGGGGGCCGTGGGGCGGTGGTGTTGCAGGGGTGGCGTCAGGGAGCGGGCCCGGATGGGCCTGGAGAAGGCGCAAGGCCGGCGGCGCGGCGACTCGGGAAGGCGGCCGCGTCCACTTCGGCGAAGCGGCCGGGCAGGCTCTGCACGACAAGCCGGGCACTCGCCTCCAGGGTGAGGCGCAGCACGTCGCCATGCGGGGTCGCCAGCACCTGCGCCCGCAGCCGCACGCCATCGAAGGCGGCCGGCGCCAGCTTCAGGCCACCAGGCAGGCGCATGGCGTGGCCGTCGCGGGCGGCCAGCCGGGCGGCAACCTTGAGCCACTCCGATCCGGGCGCCACGGCCTTGAAGGTGCGCGGGTCGGCGCTTTCGGCCCGGCGCTCGCACAGCACGCCGTGCAGGGCCTGGACCGCGCGCTGCGCATGCTCACCTTCTGCGGCCCGCAGCTCTTCGAGCGCTTCGAGCGCGGCGCGAAACGCGGCCGCCTCGCCGCCCGGCAGGGCCTGGGCGAAGCCGTATAGCTGGTCAAGCGCGTCGCAGGTCGAAACACCGGCATCGAGGTAGCGCTGCCACGCCGCATCCGACTCGCGCAGAGCCCATGCCACGGGGGTGGCCCCGGCATTCATTGCTGCACCCCGCTGGCCTGGGCAGTGCGGGCCTGGGCAACCCCTTCAGCCTGGGCAATGCGGTCTTGCACCCACTGCAGCACGGCCGACTCGGGCCAGGCCACGCAGCGGGGAGTGACCTGCACACAACGCGGGAACTCGCCGCGCTTGATAAGCAGATAGATAGTTGACTTACGGAGGCCAGTTGCGGCCTCCACGTCGGGCAGTCTCAGCAGGCGGTCGCGCCTGACCTGCGGGCGGGTTTCAGAGACGAGTTGCACGGGGGTTCTCCGTCGTTGTTGACGGTTCCCATTGGGCCTAGCAGGCCCGTGCGGCAGCAAAACCGCCGCACGTCGTCGAAGCCCGTTTCCGTCTTGTCGGCCGCCTGCGAACTCCAGAAACTGCCGCACGGCCTTCGTGCGGCGCTACCGTGCGGCGGCGAGCCGACGCGCCCTCAAGCCGCCTTTGCGCCCAGCCAAGAAGCGACCTTCCGGGCACTGGCCGCCTTCTTCACGTGCCGCTGAATGGTGTCCACGCTGCACCCGTACTTCTCGGCAAGCCTCAGGGTGGCGCCCTTCTTCTGCTTGCGCCTCTCGTCGCGCAGTTCCATCTCCAGATCGGCATCGCTGGGCAAGCCAGGCACTGGCTTCCCCACCTCCACCTTGCAGCGAACTGCATCAGGCGCATTGGCTGCACCGGGGGCCTGGACAACAGGCGACGTCGCGACGTCGCCCTGATCTGGCACCACTGCCTCCACCTCATCAAGCAGCAAGCCCATGCGGTGCGCCGGGCTCATCAGGCCATCCCGCGCAACAGCCGTGCCCAAATCTTTCGCGCCCATCTGCTTCAGCATCTCAACAACGCCCAGCCGTCCCACGATGGCGGGCTTCGCAGCAACGGCAGGCCTGTCCATGGGGACCGGCTTCCCAGGAATATCCCGGCAATCGAAGCGGAACGGGTCAACACGGACGGCCTCTTGCGCTTCGACGGCCTCACGCCAGACGTAATCCTCGCCCTGGGCAGCCCGCGCGCCGGACTCAAGAGCGACGACGGTCAGGCGACCAGCGGCCACCAGCTCAGCCAGATGGCTGCACGCATTGACATGCGGCCACTGGGCCGCGTCAGCGACCCGGCACACCGCATCCGCCAGCGACACGGCCTCCCGGCCGCGAGCATCCGGCGTCGCCGGCGCCATGAAGTGCCGCGACCGCTCACCAGCAGCCTTTGAACCACCTGCCATCCGATCCCCCACGCCCCCCAGCACCAGACAAGGTGCCACGCCGCCAGCGGGGGGCACTGGCATGCCGCTGGGGATCAACCAGCAGCCGGCGTAGCCCCGCCATTGTCCGCCACGGCCGCATGCCTTCAGCCATCGCCCGCGCTGGGCGGCACGCCGGGGAACCCTTTTCGCCGCCAGTTTCCGCCCACGCCCGCTGCCGTCCAGCACCAGGGCAAGGCGCGGCCGCGCCCGCAGTGCCATTCAACATCCCTGAACCCCTGCCGCGAGCCGGCCGGCGGGCCTGGATGAACCGGGGTGAACAGGGGTGAACCGCCTGGCAGTTAAGTAACTCCGCATGCCTACAGGCGCGGAATGCCCGAGGCCCGAACTACCCGCACGGGGCCCCCCTCCCGGGAGAACCTATGACTTTCATCGCGGTGCGGCAGCGCCCCGACGCCCACCGGCCCGGGGCGGGCCGGGCCACCGGGCCAGGGCGACCGGCGAGCTGGCGGCCTGTTCTGGTGTCGATGGATACAGGAAGGAAGAGGAAGGAAGTGAATTCATAGCTTCTACCTAACGTTTCCTCGTACCCGTGTCCGTTCCCGCTATTTCGTCCTTGTCCACGCCCCTGTTACCACCTCCCGCCCAGGCCCGCCCATCGGCCTGAAACCCAGTATCCATGCGGGTTCCCGGCCGATTCCCCCTCAGACGAACCGGCCTCGCCCCCGTGTCCACGTCATTTTTTTCCGCCCAGCCCGGCGGGAAGAGCTGATGAACACTTCAAATTCATCCTGGAACAGCCCATGCCGCCTACCCGGCGCGAAGGGAATCCCGGCCCGCGCCCCGCCGCGCGCGCAGCAAAAAGGGGCCTTGCGGCCCCCGTGAGGTGTTGCGGTGCTGGCCCGGCCGTCAGGCGGCCCGGCTGGGCAGCGGCACCACGTCGGCGCCCTGCCGCAGGCGGTCCAGGTAGTCCGCCCATGCCTGCATCATCTGCACGCGCTGTTCCACGTATTGGGTGCGGTTGTAGGCCCGCCCCAGGGCATCCGGCACGGCATGGGCGAGCTGGGCTTCCACCACTTCGGCCGGCACGTCCAGGCGCTCAGCCAGCATGGTGCGGGCCATCGCCCGGAAGCCGTGCGCCGTCATCTCGTCGTTCCCGTAGCCCAGGCGGCGCAGCGCGCTGCGGACCGTGTTCTCGCTCATGCAGCGCTCGCCCGACGTGAGGGCCGGGAAGACGTAGCGCCCCGCGCCCGTGAGCGTCTGCAACTCGGTCAGCAGGGCCACGGCCTGGCGAGCCAGCGGCACCAGATGCGGCGGGCCGTCCGCCTTGTCGGCCTTGGTGCGCTTCATCACCTCGCCCGGTACGGTGAGCGTCCCCGCTTCCAGGTCGATCCAGGCCCATTGCATGTGCCGCAGCTCACCCGGGCGCAGCAACAGCAGCGGCGACAGCAGCAGGGCCAGGCGGGTGACGGGCTGGCCGGCGTAGTCCACGGCCGCGCGCATGAGCTGGCCCACGGCGGCCGGGTCGGTCAGCGCCGCATGGTGGCGGGTCTGCACCGGGCGCAGGGCGTCGCGCAGGTCGGCAGCCGGGTTGCGGGCACAGGCCCCGGTAGCGACGCCGTAGCGGAAGACCTGGCCGCAGGCGTCCTTCAGGCGGTGCGCGGTTTCGATGGCGCCCCGCCCTTCCACCCGGCGCAGGACGGCAAGCAGTTCGGGAGCGTCGATATCGGCCAGCGGGCGGCGGCCGATCCAGGGGAAGGCGTCCTGTTCCAGGCGGATGCGCGTGCGGTCGTGGTGCCCCTGGCTGACCTTCACGGCGTGCACCGTGGACAGCCATTCGAGGGCCACCGCCTGGAAGGTGCCCGGCAGCGGTTCCCCTGCCGCTTCCAATCGTGCGCGCTCTCGCACGACCGTGGCTGCGGCCTTGTCGGCCTTCCGGGCAGTGCTGGGGTCTGCCCCCGCCGCGACCAGCGCGCGGGCCTCGCCGGCCTTCTTGCGGGCCATTGCGAGGCCGGTATCCGGGTAGGTGCCCAGGCTGATCGTCTTACGCCGGCCGTCGATACTGAAGTCGAGGCGCCAACCATGCGAGCCGCCTTTGACGAACAGCAACAGGTAGAGGCCCGCGCCGTCGCTCAGTCGCTTGCGCGGGTCGCCCGGCTTGATGGAGCGGATTGCCGTGTCCGAGGGGATCAGGTGGCGGGCCATGCAGTAACTTTCTGGGTCGAGTTGCTGCAATTTTGGAGTTACTGCGGAAGTTACTGCAAGGTGGGCCGGATGTTGGCGGAAGTTCCTGCACCTCAGCGGACAAAGAAAAAGGCCTAAGTCGTTGATTGACTTAGGCCTTTGGACTTCAGCGCACCTTGCTGAACTCTGATGTGGTGGAGCCGGGGGGAATTGAACCCCCGTCCGCAAGCCATCACCGGGCAGATCTACATGTTTAGCCGGCTGATTTGAATCTCACGGTCAACTCGCGCAGTGGCACGCTAGCTTTCCCGCCAGTCACTTGATCTCGCGCCGCACCGAGTGACCCGGTACGACGCCAGCCGATGTGAATGACTTCTCAGCCTCGCCCCTTGCGGAACTCGGCCCGGCCCATCGGCCTGCCGTTGAGAAGCTCAACCGCAATTAAGCGGCGAGTGCGAACGTAGAGTCGTTTGCAGTTACTTTGTTTCCAGTGGTTTTACGAGCGGACTGGTGCTCGACATGCCCTACTCCGGATCCGCACCCACGTCGAAACCAGGTCGGCCCCAGAAGCGCCTATTTTAGGCCAGACCGAGCAGCTTCAAGAGCGAACCGGGCGCACGCAGTTGCGCGTCGGCGTTCCAGCGGCCGATGTCGGCCTCCGCGCCCAGGTAGCCCCAGGCCGCCACCGCCGTGGCCATGCCGGCCGCGCGGCCGGCGATCACGTCGCGCTCGTCGTCACCCACGTACAGGCAGGCCCGCGGCGCCACGCCCAGCCGGCGCGCGGCCTCCCGCAGCGGCGCGGGATGCGGCTTGGCGCACGCCGTCGTGTCGCCGCAGACCACCGTCGCCGCGCCCAGCCGCAGCGCGGCGACCAGCGGCAGCGCGAAGCGCTCGGCCTTGTTCGTGACGATGCCCCAGGCCAGGCCGGCCGCCGCCAGCCCGGCCAGTTCCGCCTCGATGCCGGCAAACGCCCGCGTGTTGTCGTACATCAGCCCCTCGTAGCGGTCCAGGAATTCCTGCTTGAGCGCGTCGTAGTCCGGTCGCCCGGGCGCGGTGGCGAAGGCCTGCGCCAGCATGCCCCGCGCACCGGAGCCGCCATGGGGCCGGTAGCGCGCCATCGGCAAGGGCGCCAGGCCGCGCGCCACGCGCATCGCGTTCGCGGCGCGACCCAGGTCTTGCGCGCTGTCGATCAGCGTGCCGTCCAGGTCGAACAGCACGGCCCGCAGGTGCGACCAGGGCGGTGCCGGGGCGCTCAAGACGGCCTCACAGCGGACGCCGGCAGGCCAGCAGGTAGTTGACGTCCGTGTCGTGGCCGAGGCTGTAGCGCTGCGTCAGCGGGTTGTAGGTCAGGCCGCGGCTGGCCTGCACGTTCAGCCCGGCATCGCGGCAAAAACCGGCCAGTTCGGACGGCCGCAGGAAACGCGCGTACTCGTGCGTGCCCTTGGGCAGCATCTTCAGCACATGCTCGGCACCGACGATGGCCAGCAGGAAGGACTTGGCGTTGCGGTTCAGCGTCGACAGGAACACCCAGCCGCCCGGCTTCACCAACGCGGCGCAGGCGCGCACCACGGAGGCGGGATCGGGCACGTGCTCCAGCATTTCCATGCAGGTCACCGCGTCGAAGCCGGCCGGCTGCTCGGCGGCCAGCGCCTCCACGGCGACCTCACGGTACTCGACGCCCTGGGTGCCGGCCTCCATCGCATGCAGTTCGGCCACGCGCAGCGGCTTGACGGACAGGTCGATGCCCAGCACCTGCGCGCCGGCCCGGGCCATGGCGTCGCTCAGGATGCCGCCACCGCAGCCCACGTCCACCACGCGCTTGCCGGCCAGCGGGCAGAGCTGCTGGATCCAGCCCAGCCGCAGCGGGTTGATCTGGTGCAGCGGCTTGAAGTCGCTCTCGGGGTCCCACCAGCGGTGGGCCAGTTCGCCAAACTTGGCGAGTTCCTGCGGATCGGCGTTGATCGTCATGACAGATGCTGGAAAAGGAAAAAGCCCCGGACGGCGAGGCCGTGCGGGGCTTTGGCGTCAAGCGCCCGGAGGCGCGTGAGCTTACTTGGTGCGCGTACCGACGACTTCGATTTCCGTGCGACGGTTCTTCGCGCGGCCTTCGGCGGTCTTGTTGTCGGCCACGGGCTGCTTCTCGCCCTTGCCTTCGGTGTAGACGCGGTTCGGCTCGACACCCTTGCTCACCAGGTAGGCCTTGACGGCTTCCGAGCGGCGGATCGACAGCTTCTGGTTGTAAGCATCGCTGCCCACCGAGTCGGTGTGGCCGACGGCGATGATGACTTCCAGGTTGATGCCGTTGGTCTTGCTGACCAGGTCGTCCAGCTTGGCCTTGGCTTCGGGCTTCAGCGTCGACTTGTCGAAGTCGAAGAAGGCGTCAGCGGCGAACGTGACCTTCTCGCTGACCGGAGCGGGCGGCGGGGGCACCGGCTTCGGGGGAGCCGGCGGCGGGGGCGGCGGCGGAGCGACCGGAGCCGGTGCCTCGACCTTCGGGGCCGGCTTGATTTCGCCGTCGCAGCCCTTGGCCGCCGTGGCCGGCGTCCAGAAGTTGTCGCGCCAGCAGTATTCGTTGGTGCCGTTCTTCCAGACGGTGCCGTCGGTTGCACGCCAGTTGTCGATGGTCTGCGCCGACGCGCCCGACGCTGCCGCAGTGGCGACCGCAGCCACCGCAAACAGCGACGCCACGCGATTCAGTTTCTTCATGATTCTCCTCTCAAGGAATGCCGCAGTTGCCCTGCGAGAGTCTGTACTCGAACCTTCAAAACCTCAGGAAAGACTTTAGGGTTTCTCCTAGGGACTCGACGATTGTGCCATGCGGGCACCGAGACGGGCGCATTGTGGCGGTCTCCGCCTGTGGGCACCTTGACGATGTTGCGCTGCTGCTACATGGGCGCACCGCATAGAATCCGCGCCTTTTACCTACACCATGAGCACTGTGCGCCCGTGTAGCGCGCGCGTGATCGAGCCCGCCCCCGCATGACCCAGTTCGCCAAGGAAACCCTCCCGATCAGCCTCGAGGAGGAGATGCGCCGCTCCTACCTCGACTACGCAATGAGCGTGATCGTCGGACGCGCGCTGCCCGACGCCCGGGACGGCCTCAAGCCGGTGCATCGTCGCGTGTTGTACGCGATGCACGAGCTGAACAACGACTGGAACCGGCCGTACAAGAAGTCCGCCCGCATCGTCGGCGACGTCATCGGTAAATACCACCCGCACGGCGATACCGCGGTGTACGACACCATCGTGCGCATGGCGCAGGATTTCTCGCTGCGCCACATGCTGGTGGACGGCCAGGGCAATTTCGGCTCGGTGGACGGCGACAACGCCGCGGCGATGCGGTACACCGAAATCCGGCTGGACAAGATCGCCCACGAAATGCTGGCCGATATCGACAAGGAAACCGTCGATTTCGGGCCGAATTACGACGGCAGCGAAAAGGAGCCGCTGGTTTTGCCGACGCGGCTGCCGCAGCTGCTGGTCAACGGCTCGGCGGGCATCGCGGTCGGCATGGCCACCAACATCCCGCCGCACAACCTGAACGAGGTGGTGGACGCCTGCCTGTTCGCGCTGCGCAAGCCCGAATGCACGGTGGACGAGCTGATGGAGATCATCCCGGCGCCGGACTTCCCGACCGCCGGCATCATCTACGGCCTGTCGGGCGTGCGTGACGGCTACCGGACCGGCCGCGGCCGCGTGGTGATGCGCGCCAAGGTGCACTTCGAGGACATCGACCGCGGCGCGCGCCAGGCGATCATCGTTGACCAGCTCCCCTACCAGGTCAACAAGAAGACGCTGCTGGAGCGCATCGCCGAGCTGGTCCACGAGAAGAAGATCGAGGGCATCAGCCACCTGCAGGACGAGTCGGACAAGTCCGGCATGCGCGTCGTCATCGAGCTCAAGCGCGGCGAAGTGCCCGAGGTGGTGCTGAACAACCTGTACAAGCAGACCCAGCTGCAGGACACCTTCGGCATGAACATGGTCGCGCTCGTCGACGGCCAGCCCAAGCTGTGCAACCTGCGCGACATGGTCATCGTGTTCCTGGAGCACCGCCGCGAGGTGGTGACCCGCCGCACGATCTTCGAACTGCGCAAGGCGCGCGAGCGCGGCCATGTGCTGGAGGGCCTGGCCGTCGCGCTGGCCAACATCGACGAGTTCATCGAGACCATCAAGACCTCGCCGACGCCGCCGGTCGCCAAGGCCGCGCTGATGGCCAAGGGCTGGGATTCGTCGCTGGTGCGCGAGATGCTGTCGCGCACCGAAGGCGGCGGCCAGTCCTACCGCCCCGAGGGCCTGGAGGCCGAGTTCGGCATGCAGCCGGACGGGCTGTACCGCCTGTCCGAGACGCAGGCCGGCGAGATCCTGCAGATGCGCCTGCAGCGTCTGACCGGCCTGGAGCAGGACAAGATCGTCGGCGAGTACAAGGACGTGATGGCGCAGATCGCCGACCTGCTGGACATCCTGGCCACGCCGGCCCGCGTGACGACCATCATCGGCGACGAGCTGGCGCAGCTGAAGGCCGAGTTCGGCCAGACCAAGGTCGGCGCACGCCGCAGCGTCATCGAGCACAACGCGCAGGAGCTGGGCACCGAAGACCTGATCACGCCGACCGACATGGTCGTCACGCTCTCGCACACCGGCTACATCAAGAGCCAGGCGCTCAGCGAGTACCGCGCGCAGCGCCGCGGCGGCCGCGGCAAGCAGGCCACGGCGACCAAGGACGACGACTGGATCGACCAGCTCTTCATCGCCAACACGCACGACTGGCTGCTGTGCTTCAGCGACCGCGGCCGGGTGTACTGGCTCAAGGTGTGGGAAGTGCCGCAGGGCTCGCGCAATTCGCGCGGCAAGCCCATCGTCAACATGTTCCCGCTGCAGGCCGGCGAGAAGATCACCGTCGTGCTGGCGCTGACCGGCGAGTTCCGCGTCTTCCCCGAGGACCATTTCATCTTCATGGCCACGGCCATGGGCACGGTCAAGAAGACCTCGCTGAAGGACTTCAGCAATCCGCGCAAGGCCGGCATCATCGCCGTGGACCTGGACGAGGGCGACCACCTGATCGGCGCCGCGCTGACCGACGGCCGCCACGACGTGATGCTGTTCAGCGACGGCGGCAAGGCCGTGCGCTTCGACGAGGACGACGTGCGCCCGATGGGCCGGCAGGCGCGCGGCGTGCGCGGCATGATGCTGGAGCCCGACCAGCGCCTGATCGCGATGCTGGTGGCCGAGGACGAAACCCAGAGCGTGCTGACCGCCACCGAGAACGGCTACGGCAAGCGCACCAGCATCGTCGAGTACACCCGCCACGGCCGCGGCACCAAGGGCATGATCGCCATACAGCAGAGCGAGCGCAACGGCCGCGTCGTCGCCGCGACGCTGGTGCGCCCGGAGGACGAGATCATGCTGATCACCGACAAGGGCGTGCTGGTGCGCACCCGCGTCGCCGAGATCCGCGAGCTGGGCCGCGCGACGCAGGGCGTCACGCTGATCGCGCTGGACGACGGCGCCAAGCTGTCGGGCCTGCAACGCATCGTCGAGAACGACGCCAATGAATCCGATGCCGGCGCCGACCCCGACGCGACCGGCGACACCCCTGAAGCACCCAAGGACTGACATGACCTCTCGCAAACTGGGCCTGGCCCTCGCACTGGCCCTGGCGGCCGGCACCGCCCTGGCGCAACCCTCGCCGGCCAAGAAGGCGGTGATCGACAAGATCGTCGCGCTGCAGCAGCAGGGCATGACCGAAGGCCTGGCCGCCAACATCATGCAGGGGCCGCTGGCCCAGCTCACGCAGGTGGGCCGTAACGCGCTGCAGCAACTGCCCGCCGACAAGCGCGAGGCCACGGCCAAGGCGCTGGACGCCGAGCTGAAGAAGTTCCTCGACGAGAACCTGCCCTACCTGAAAGGCAAGATTTCCAAGGCCGTGCCGACGACGGCTTCGGCGCTGCTGGATGAACGCTTCAACGAGGACGAACTGAAGCAGATCCTGGCGTGGGCAGAATCCCCGGTCAGCCAGAAGTACGGCATGGCCAGCGTCGAGCTGCAGAAGGCGGTCGCGCAGAAGGTGATGACCGAGGCCGGCCCGACGCTGGAGGGCCGCTTCAAGGCCCTGCAGGCCAGCATGGCCAAGCAGCTCGGCCAGCAGCCCGCCGCCGCGCCCAAGCCGGCGACGTCCACGCCGAAGAAGTAGCCTCCCCTCGATCCCGATGACCTCATCCCGCCGCCCGTTCAATTTCTCCGCCGGCCCGGCGACGCTGCCCGAGCCCGTGCTGCGCCAGGTGGCCGCCGAGATGCTGGACTGGGGCGGCAGCGGCATGAGCGTCATGGAGATGAGCCACCGGGGCAAGGAGTTCGGCGCCATCATCGAGCGCGCCGAGTCCGACCTGCGCGAGCTGCTGGCCGTGCCGGCCGAGTTCCGCATCCTGTTCATGCAGGGCGGCGGCCTGGGCGAGAACGCCATCGTGCCGCTGAACCTCGGCCGCGGCGGCAAGGTGGACGTGGCCGTCACCGGCGCCTGGTCGCGCAAGAGCGCCGCCGAGGCGCGCCGCTATGCCGATGTGCAGGTCGCGGCCGAGGGCTTCGTCCCGGTCGGGCAATGGCGGCTGCGCGACGATGCCGCCTACGTCCACGTCTGCAGCAACGAGACCATCGACGGCATCGAGTTCCACGAGCTGCCGCAGCTGACGCACGGCGTGCCGCTGGTCATCGACTGCTCGTCGCACCTGCTGTCCCGCCCCATCGACTGGCGCCGCGTCGGCCTGGCCTTCGGCGGCGCGCAGAAGAACATCGGCCCGGCTGGGCTGACGCTGGTGTTCGTGCGCGACGAGCTGCTGGGCCATGCGCTGGACATCTGCCCCTCGGCCTTCAACTACGCGACGGTGGCCGCCGCGCAGTCCATGTACAACACGCCGCCGACCTTCGCGATCTACGTCGCCGGCCTGGTGTTCCAGTGGGTGCAGGGCTTCGAGTACGCCGGCCAGCGCGGCCTCGCGGCCATCGAGCGGCGCAACATCGACAAGGCCGCCCTGCTCTACGCGGCGCTGGACGGCTCCGGCTTCTACGAGAACCGCGTTCCCGCCGCCTGCCGCTCGCGCATGAACGTGCCCTTCTTCCTGAAGGACGAGACGCTGAACGAGCGCTTCCTCGCCGAGGCCCGGGCGCACGGCCTGCTGCAGCTCAAGGGCCACAAGTCGGTCGGCGGCATGCGCGCCTCCCTCTACAACGCCATGCCGCTGGAAGGCGTGCAGGCACTGGTGTCGTTCCTGCAGGATTTCGAGGCCCGCCATGGTTGAACCCGTTGCCTCCCAGGCGCTGCTGGCGCTGCGCGACCAGATCGACGGCCTGGACAAGCAGCTGCTGGCGCTGCTGAACCAGCGCGCCCGCATCGCCGAGCAGGTCGGCGAGATCAAGCGCGCCGAGGGCACGCCCTTCTTCCGGCCCGACCGCGTCGCGCAGGTCATCGCCAAGATCCGCGATGCCAACCCCGGCCCGCTGAAGGCGGAGCACGTGGCCGCCATCTGGCGCGAGATCATGTCCGCCTGCCTGGCGCTGGAGTCGCCGCAGCGCGTCGCCGTGCTCGGCCCGGTCGGCACCTTCTGCGAGCAGGCCGCGATCGAATACTTCGGCGGCGCGGCCGACATGACCTACTGCGCCAGCTTCGACGAGGTCTTCCACGCCACCGCCAGCGGCAGCGCGCAGTTCGGCGTCGTCGGCGTCGAGAACATGACCGAGGGCGTCGTCACGCGCTCGCTGGACCTGTTCCTGCACACGCCCTGCCACGTCGTCGGCGAGGTGTCGCTGCTGATCCGGCACAACCTGATGCGCAAGGAGCCGTCCATGCACGGCGTGGAGGCGGTGCTCGCGCATCCGCAGGCGCTGGCGCAGTGCCAGAACTGGCTGAACAAGCACTTGCCGGACGTCGAGCGCCGCGCTGTCTCCAGCAATGCCGAGGGCGCGCGGCTGGCCGCCACCAACCCGGCCTGGGCGGCGCTGGGCAGCGAGCGCGCGTCGGCGCTGTTCGGCCTGCACATCGTCGCGCACGCGGTCCAGGACGAGGCCTACAACCGCACCCGCTTCGCCGTCATCTGCCTGCCGCAGACCATGGCCACGCCGCCCGCCACCGGGCGCGACTGCACCAGCCTCGTCGTCTCCGTGCCCAACAAGCCGGGCGCGATGCACGACCTGCTGATGCCGCTGAAGAAACACGGCGTGTCGATGACCCGGCTCGAATCCCGCCCGGCGCGCACCGGCCAGTGGGAGTACTACTTCTACATCGACCTCGACGGCCACCCCAGCCAGGCCAACGTCGCCGCGGCGCTGGAGGAACTGCGCGCCTCCTGCGCCTTCTTCAAGATGCTGGGCGCCTACCCGGTGAAGAACTGAGCGGGGCCCGGCGATGTTCCAGCAGCTCGGCGTGATCGGATGCGGCCTGATGGGCGGCAGCTTCGCGCTGGCGATGAAGAAGGCCGGCCTGGTCAAGCGCGTCGTGGGCTACAGCAAGTCGCCCTCCACCACCAAGCAGGCCAAGAAGCTGGGCGTCATCGACGTGGCCGCCGGATCGGCGCTGCTGGCCGTGGCCGGGTCCGACATCGTGCTGATCGCCGTGCCGGTGTCCGCCACCGAAAGCACGCTGAAGGCCATCCGCCACCTGGTGAACCCCGGCGTGCTGTTCATGGACGTGGGCTCCACCAAGTGCGACGTCATCGAGGCCGCGCGCCGCGCTCTGGGCGAGCGGGCCGCCAGCTTCGTGCCCTGCCACCCGATCGCCGGCAAGGAGTCGGGCGGCGTGCAGCACGCCGAGGCGACGCTGTACGAGGGCCGCCAGGTCATCCTGACGCCGCAGCCCTTCACCAACCCGCAGCTGGTGCAGCGCGCCACCGATGTCTGGTCGGCGCTGGGCGCCACGGTGCTGAAGATGCGGCCGCACAACCACGATGCCGCCTTCGCCGCCGTCAGCCATTTGCCGCACCTGCTGGCCTTCGCCTATTTCCAGGCCATCGCCGAGCAGCCCGCCGCGCGCGACTACCTGAGCCTGGCCGGCCCGGGCTTCCGCGACTTCACCCGCATCGCCGCCGGCGAGCCCGCCGTCTGGCGCGACATCCTGCTGGCCAACAAGCACGAGGTGCTGGCCCAGTCGCAGCGCTTCCGCGCCATGCTGGACGGGCTCGAAGCGCTGATCGAGGCCGGCGACGCCGCGGCGCTGGAAGCGGCGCTGCGCCCCATCGCCGAAGGCCGCGCGGCCTGGACCCTCCCCTCCCCCGCAGCCCCGCCCGGCCGCCCGGCGGCCAAGTGATGTTCAAGATCCCCTTCCTCGACCTGCCGCCGCTGCGCGGCGCCGCAGGCACCGTGCGCCTGCCCGGCTCCAAGAGCATTTCCAACCGCGTGCTGCTGCTGGCGGCGTTGAGCGAAGGCCGCACCATCGTGCGCGATCTGCTCGCGTCGGACGACACCGCCGTCATGCTGGACGCGCTGCGCACGCTGGGCTGCGGCGTCGTGCAGGACGGCGACACGGTCAGCATCGTCGGCCTCGGCGGCCAGTTGCACGCGAAGCAGGCCCGGCTCTTCCTCGGCAACGCCGGCACCGCGATGCGCCCGCTGACCGCCGCGCTCGCGCTGCTGGCCGCGACGCAGGGCGGCAGCTTCGAGGTCTCGGGCGTGGCGCGCATGCACGAGCGGCCGATCGGCGACCTGGTGGACGCGCTGCGCGCCCTGGGCTGCGCCATCGACGACCTCGGCACCTCCGGCTACCCGCCGCTGCGGCTGCGCGGCCCGTCCGCGCTCGCGCTGGACGCGCCGGTGCGCGTGCGCGGCGACGTATCCAGCCAGTTCCTGACCGCGCTGCTGCTGGCGCTGCCGCTGGTGGCCACGCAAGATGTGCGCATCGAAGTCATCGGCGAGCTGATCTCCAAGCCCTACATCGAAATCACGCTGGCGCTGCTGGCGCGCTTCGGCATCCAGGTACGGCGCGAGGGCTGGCAAGCCTTCGTCATCCCGGCCGGCAGCCGCTACGTGTCGCCGGGCGCGGTGTTCGTCGAGGGCGACGCGTCGTCGGCGTCCTATTTCGTCGCGCTGGGCGCGATCGCGGCAACGGACGCGCCGATCCGCATCGAGGGCGTCGGCCGCGAGTCGCTGCAGGGCGACGTGCGCTTCATCGAGGCCGCCGCCGCGATGGGCGCCGCGGTGCAGGCCGGCCCGAACTGGCTGGAAGTGCGCCGCGGCGCCTGGCCGCTCAAGGGCCTGACGCTGGACTGCAACCACATCCCCGACGCCGCGATGACGCTGGCCGTGATGGCGCTGTACGCCGACGCACCGACCATGCTGACCAACATCGCCAGCTGGCGCGTCAAGGAGACCGACCGCATCGCCGCGATGGCGACCGAGCTGCGCAAGCTCGGCGCGACGGTGGACGAAGGCCCGGACTGGATCCGCGTCGTACCGCTGCACGACTGGCAAGCGGCGGCCATCCACACCTACGACGACCACCGGGTCGCGATGTGCTTCTCGCTGGCCGCCCTCAACGGCGCCGTGCCGGTGCGCATCCTGGAGCCGCACTGCGTCGCCAAGACCTTCCCGGACTATTTCGAGACGCTGTTCGGCGTCGTCGCCGCGCGACGCGAGGAGATCCCCGTCATCACCATCGACGGCCCCTCCGCGTCCGGCAAGGGCACGCTGGCCGACGAGGTGGCCAAGGCGCTGGGCTTCGGCGTGCTGGACTCCGGCGCGCTCTACCGCGTGACCGGCCTGGCCGCGCGCCGCGCCGGGCTGGACCTGGACGACGGCCCCGCCGTCGCCGCGCTCGTACCGACGCTGCGGCTCGCCTTCCGCGGCGGCCTGGTCTTGCTCGGCGACGAGGACGTCAGCGCCCGGCTGCGCGCCGAGGCCACCGGCCTGCTGGCCTCGCAGGTCGCGGCCCACCCCGAGGTGCGCACGGCGCTGCACCAGTTGCAGCTCGACTTCCGCCGCCTGCCCGGCCTGGTCGCCGACGGCCGCGACATGGGCACGGCCATCTTCCCGGACGCCGCCCTCAAGGTCTTCCTGACCGCGAGCGCCGCGACGCGTGCCGAGCGGCGGTATAAGCAATTGATTTCCAAAGGGATTTCGGCTAATATCGAGGGCTTGCGCGAAGATTCTGGAGGCGCGGGACGAACGGGACAAGAACCGCTCGGCCTCGCCGCTGGCCCCCGCGCAGGACGCGCAGCTGCTGGACAACTCGGCGCTGGGCATCGAGGAATCGGTGACCCGGGTGCTGGATTGGTGGCAGCGGCGCCGGCCGTTCTGAGTCCCTTCAGCGCGGCCCCGGCCTGAGAAGCCCTGGCCCGCCGGCCTTCCCTCCGAGCGTCAGCTCACTGAGGCCGGCGATGTCAACAACCTAACCCGCAGGCCCGCCTGCACCGCCGCGCCGGCCCAAGCCGGCGCATCAGGATCCAACCAACATGTCCCAAACCCAAACCGCCCAATCCTCCGGCATGGAATCCTTTGCCGCGATGTTCGAGGAGTCGCTGCAGCGCTCCGACATGCGCGCCGGCGAAGTGATCTCGGCCGAGGTCGTTCGCGTCGAGCACAACTTCGTCGTCGTCAACGCCGGCCTGAAGTCCGAGGCCTATGTGCCCATCGACGAGTTCAAGAACGACCAGGGCGAACTGGAAGTCCAGGTCGGCGACTTCGTCTCCGTCGCCATCGACGCCATCGAGAACGGCTACGGCGACACCATCCTGTCGCGCGACAAGGCCAAGCGCCTGGCCTCGTGGCTGAGCCTGGAAACCGCGCTGGAGTCCGGCGACTTCGTGACCGGCACCGTCTCCGGCAAGGTCAAGGGCGGCCTGACCGTCCTCGTCAACGGCATCCGCGCCTTCCTGCCCGGCTCGCTGCTGGACACCCGCCCGGTGAAGGACATGAGCCCGTTCGAGGGCAAGACCATGGAATTCAAGGTCATCAAGCTCGACCGCAAGCGCAACAACGTCGTGTTGTCGCGCCGCGCCGTCGTCGAGGCCTCCATGGGTGAAGAGCGCGCCAAGCTGCTGGAAACGCTGTCCGAAGGCGCCATCGTCAACGGCGTGGTCAAGAACATCACCGAATACGGTGCGTTCGTGGACCTGGGCGGCATCGACGGCCTGCTGCACATCACCGACATGGCCTGGCGCCGTGTCCGCCACCCGAGCGAAGTCGTTCAGGTCGGCCAGGAACTGACCGCCAAGGTCCTGAAGTTCGATGCCGAGAAGAACCGCGTCTCGCTGGGCATCAAGCAGCTGGGCGACGACCCGTGGTTCGGCGTGGCCCGCCGCTACCCGACCGGCACCCGCCTGTTCGGCAAGGTCACGAACATCGCCGACTACGGCGCGTTCGTCGAGATCGAGCCGGGCATCGAGGGCCTGGTGCACGTCTCCGAAATGGACTGGACCAACAAGAACATCGCCCCCAGCAAGCTGGTCTCGCTGGGCGACGAGGTCGAAGTCATGGTCCTGGAGATCGACGAGGACAAGCGCCGCATCAGCCTGGGCATGAAGCAGTGCAAGGCCAACCCGTGGGAAGAGTTCGCCGAGAACGTCAAGCGCGGCGACAAGGTCAAGGGCCCCGTCAAGAGCATCACCGACTTCGGCGTGTTCGTGGGCCTGGCGCAAGGCATCGACGGCCTGGTGCACCTGTCCGACCTGTCCTGGGACGAGTCCGGCGAAACCGCCGTGCGCAACTTCAAGAAGGGCCAGGAAGTCGAAGCCGTCGTACTGGCCGTGGACGTCGAGCGCGAGCGCATCTCGCTGGGCATCAAGCAGCTGGACAGCGACCCCTTCACCGCCTACACGACCATCAACGACCGCGGCGCCTCGGTGACCGGCAAGGTCAAGACCGTCGACCCGCGCGGCGCTGAAGTCGAGCTGGCCGAAGGCGTGATGGCCTATCTGCGCGCTTCGGAAATCTCCCGCGACCGCGTGGAAGACGCCCGCAACGTGCTGAAGGAAGGCGACGAAGTCACCGCCGTCATCGTCAACATCGACCGCAAGACCCGCAACATCCAGCTGTCGATCAAGGCCAAGGACAACGCCGACCAGCAGGAAGCCATGCAGCGCATCAGCCAGTCGAACGAGCGTGAGAACGCCGGCACGACCAGCCTGGGCGCCCTGCTGCGCGCCAAGCTGGACAACCAGAACAACTGATCTGGCTGCCCCGCCCGGCTCCGGCGCCTCGCCGGGGCCGGGTATGCTCCAAGACAGGCTCGCCGGCCCCGCCAGCGGGCCTGTTTCAATTTCGACTCCCGCAAAGCTCCGCCATGACCCGCTCCGACCTCGTCGCCGTGCTCGCCGAACGCTTTGGCCAACTGACCCAGCGCGACACCGAGTTCGCGGTCAAGACCATCCTCGACGCGATGAGCGACGCGCTCGCGCGCGGCCACCGCATCGAGATCCGGGGCTTCGGCAGCTTCTCGATCAGCCGCCGCCCGCCCCGCGTGGGCCGCAACCCGCGCAGCGGCGAGCGGGTCATGATCCCCGAGAAGCTCGCCCCCCACTTCAAGCCCGGCAAGGCGCTGCGCGAAGCCGTGGACGAGAACCTTCCCGTCACCGAGTGACGCAAAATCCCGGGCCATGCGCACCCTTGTCTGGCTCCTGCGGGCCCTACTCTTCTTCACGCTGTTCGCGTTCGCGCTGAACAACAGCCACGAGGCCGTCGTGCGCTGGTTCTTCGGCCACGAATGGCATGCGCCGCTGGTCATCGTCGTGCTGCTGGCCTTCGGCCTCGGCGCCGCGTTCGGCGTGCTCGCCATGGTGCCGGCCTGGTGGCGCCACCGCCGCGCCGCGCAACGCATCGAGCCCCTGCCCGGCGCACCGGCGCCCGACGCCCCCGCCACGCCCTACGCCGCCCACCAAGATGGAGTTTGACCCGCGCTGGCTGCTGTTCGTCCTGCCCGTCGTCTTCGTGCTCGGCTGGCTGGCGTCCAAACTCGATTCGCGGCAATGGAAGCTGGAGCAGCGTGAATCGCCCAAGGCCTACTTCAAAGGCCTGAACCTGCTGCTGAACGAACAGCAGGACAAGGCCATCGACGCCTTCATCGAGGCCGTCCAGAACGACCCCGACACCTCCGAGCTGCACTTCGCGCTCGGCAGCCTGTTCCGCCGCCGCGGCGAGACCGAGCGCGCGGTGCGCGTGCACGAGCACCTGCTGCGCCGCGGCGACCTGCCCCGCGCCGACCGCGAACGCGCCCAGCACGAGCTGGCGCAGGACTTCTTCAAGGCCGGCCTGTTCGACCGCGCCGAGGCCGCCTACGCCGCGCTGCGCGGCACCGCCTTCGAGCGTGAGGCGCGCCTGGCGCTGCTGTCGCTGTACGAGCGCTCGCGCGACTGGTCCAAGGCCGCCGAGGTCGCCGCCGAGCTGGAGGCGGCCGGCACCGGCTCCTTCTCCGGCCGCATCGCGCACTACCTGTGCGAGCAGGCGCTCGTCGCGCAATCGCAAGGCCATGCCGACCTCGCGCAGGCGCTGCTCGGCCAGGCCCAGCGCCGCGCGCCAGAAGCCGCGCGTGCCTACGTGCTGCAGGGCCAGTTGCTGCTGAAGGCCGGCCTGCCGGACGGCGCGCTGGCCGCGTTCACCCAGCTGCTGGCCGCGAACCCGCCGGCCTTCAACCTCGTCGCCGCCGACTGCGCCGCCGCCGCCCAGGCCCTCGGCCAGCCGGAGCGCGCCGTCGCGCTGCTGGCCGAGCAGTACCAGCGCGCGCCCAGCATGGCGCTGCTGCGCGCGCTCTCGGCGCTGCAGCCCGGCCCCGACGCCTGCGCACATCGCGAGCGCCTGGCCGCCCACTTGCGTGAACAGCCCACGCTGTCGGCCGCCGCCGAACTGCTCAAGCTCAACGCCCCGGCCCTGCCCGCCGACGAGGCCGCGCCGATGATCCAGGCGCTGGACAAGGCCGCCCGGCCGCTGCAGCGCTACCGCTGCGCCGCCTGCGGCTTCGAGGCCGCCCACTATTTCTGGCAATGCCCGGGTTGCCTGAACTGGGACAGCTACCCGCCGCACCCCATCGAGGAACTCGCCTGATGACAGCCACCGACGACCGCTTCGTCATCTGCATGAAATGGGGCAGCAAGTACGGCCCCGAATACGTCAACCGCCTCTACGGCATGACGGCGCGCCACCTGCTCGGCCCGTTCCGCTTCGTCTGCTTCACCGACGACAGGGCCGGCATCCGCCCCGAGGTCGAATGCCTGCCGCTGCCCGAGACGCACGCCGCCCAGGGCAAGCGCGACGGCGGCTGGAAGAAGCTCGGCACCTACCAGGCCGACCTGTTCGGCCTGCAAGGCACGGCGCTGTTCCTGGACCTGGACGTGGTCATCGTCGGCGACATGACGCCCTTCTTCGAGCTGCCCGGCGACTTCCTCATCATCAAGGACTGGAAGCGGCCCTGGCGCGTGACCGGCAACTCCTCGGTCTACCGCTTCCGCATCGGCGCGCATGCCGACGTGCTGGCCCACTTCGTCGCCCACCAGGACGAGGTACGTGCCAAATACCGCAACGAGCAGGAATACCTCAGCCACTTCCTCGCCGACCAGGGCAAGCTCGGCTACTGGCCGCGCGACTGGTGCGCGAGCTACAAATACCACTGCCTGCCGGTCTGGCCGACCAGCTTCTGGCGCGACCCCTTCATCCCGCAAGGCGCGCGCGTGCTGGTCTTCCACGGCGTGATGAACCCGCCGGACGCGCTGGTCGGCCGCTCGCAGGGCAACTGGCGCCACGCCCGCCCCGCGCCGTGGATCGCCGAGCACTGGAAAGAGTGAGCCGCAGGCCGGCGCCGAGTTGGGCGACATGCGGCTGGGCGCTGAACCCGGTATTCAGCCTCTCACGGCCCCACTGCGCGCCCGGCGCGCCCGGCCCGCCCGGCTGCGAACCGCCCCCCCTCAACGGGGAGCGGTCAGACCAGGGCCCTCCCGGTGACCCGCTGAAGAATCCCGAGTGGGCTGGCCGCCGGGTCGTACTGCTTGTCCGCCGGCAGGTGCAGCGTCTGCTCCATCATGTACTGCCCTGCCATCACCGCATGCGCCGTCTGATCGGAGAAGCACACCCAGACGGAGCCCGCAGCGAACGGCATGGTCACCTGGGGGCAGTCACGCTGATAGTCCAGGTCGCGCTTCATGCCGTCGTGCAGCTGGAGCATCAGGTGGTCGTACTCGCTGCGAAAGGACTTCGTCACATGCAGCCACTGCAAGGCCTTGGCCTGCCAGGCCGAATAGGGCTTGGCCCGCGGCACGAAGCGCTCGGCGATGGCCTCGAAGGACTCGCCGACGCGCCACACCCGCGGCTGGCCATCCGGGTTCACGTTGGCAAACACGCGCAGGATGCGCTCGCCATAGTTGGGCCGCGAGGGAAAGGCATCGACATGCAGCCGGCGGTCATCCGCACGCCAGCTCTGTACGCGCGACTCGACCTGGCCGGGGCGAAAGCTCGTCGGCGCCACGCGCAGCGCAGGCACGTAGCGTGGCAGCAGGCCGTGGACCAGCTGCAGCGCCTGCTCGCGGAAACGCCCGAGCATGCCGGCCAGCAAGGCCAGCGTGCCCGCATCGCCGACGGCACCCGCCAGGCGTCCTTGGGCGTTGAAGCTGATGTTGCGCGACTTGGGATCGCGGATCTCGGGCGTGAACAGGCGGTCGCGCTCCTGCGGCGTCACCGCGAAGGGCAGCTGGTGGAAATACAGCACCTTGCCCGCTTCGAGGGCCGCAATCAGCGACGGTGCATCCGGGGGCGCAGACTGCCAGTCACTGCCGGGAACGTGAAGGATCTGCTCACTCATGCGGTAATTATCATCACCCCACATGCCCGCCCTACCGACCGATTCCCGCCCCTGCACCGACCTCCCGCTGGTTCTCGTCTCCTGGGACGGCGACGACCTGCCGCTGCGGATGGTCCACCTCGACACCACGCCACAGTTTCGTTTCCTGGTCTTCGACTACACGGGGCGCTGCCAGGACGAGCGGCTGCAAGTGGCCGGCGTGGATTGCAGCGTCATGGCCCACAAGACGGAATGCAAGGGCGACATCTATCAGATCATGGCGGCCCATCTGGAGGCGCTGGAGGTCTGGCCCGAATACGTCGCACTGATCGACGACGACATCCTGCTGTCCATCAGCGACATCAACCGGCTGCTGCACGTGGCCCGCGTCGCCGCCCTGGACAGCTTCGCGCCCGTCCTCGCGCACGATTGCCATTGGGGCCATCGATGGACGCTGCGCCAGGGTGATCGCCTGCTGCTGCCGGTCGACTGGGTCGAGGTCATGATGCCCTTCTACCGCACGCCGCTGTTCATGGCCGGGCGTGAACTCTACGAAGGCAGGATCTCGTCCTACGGCATCGACAAGTACGCGATGACCACCGTGCAGAAGCTCACGGGCATGGACCACGTGGCGCTGGTCAACGGCGTCGTGGCCAGCCATATGCGCCCGATCTCCACGGGCGCGGGCCGGCGCTATCGCAACGGCCTGACCGGCGACGAGGAAAAGGCCCAGCTGCGCGAGCAGTGCATGGCGCTGGTGCGCCGCCTCGCTCCGGATCTGAAGGACTCGGCCTGGTGGCGGCGCACCTTCGAGCAAAGGCATGTCCGCAGCTTCGGGCAGCGCATGCTCGCCGGCCTCGGACGCCCGATCCGGCACTGGCTGGAGCGCGCAACCTGATCGACGCGTGCGCTCAGAGTGACAGCAGCAAGGCGTCGTAGCGCGCCGTCATGTGCTGGACGCCGAACTCGGCCACGGCGCGTTCGCGCGCCGCGCGGCCGAGGGCCGCGGCATGAGCCGGTTCGCGCAGCAGGCGCTCGAGGGCATCGGCCATCGCGGCCGCATCACCCTCGGGCACGACCACACCGCAGCCGCCATCGAGCAGCCCTTGCGTGCCGGGCACGGCCGTGGTCACGCAAGCGCAGCCGGCAGCCATGCCTTCGACCAGGGCCAGCGGCATGCCCTCCCAATGCGTGGACAGCACGAAGATCCGTGCGGCCATCAGCCGCTCGGGCAGGTCACGCACATGGCCCAGGAACTGCACGTTCGTCAGGCCGAGTTCGCGCACCAGCGCCTCGCTGCGCCGCAGCCAGCCGGGCGCACCGCTACCGGCCAGATACAGCGGTGGCGTGAGACCCCGGTCGCGCAGCAGCGCCATGGCGCGGATCAGCGTCGGCTGGTCCTTCTGGCGCGCAAAACGAGCCGACATGATCACGCCCGGTTCGCGCGCCTCGAACGGCTGCGCCGCCGCAGCCGCGAAGCGCGCCAACTCGATGCCGTTCGGAATCGCCAATGTCGACGCCGCCGGCATGCCCAGCGCCAGCAGCCGCTGGCGCACGCCCTCCGAGACCCCCACCAGCCGGGCGGTGTGGGCGGCCAATCGGCGCGCCTGCCACAGCCGCCACGGCGTATAGCGCTCGCGCGAGTTGTGCTCCACCTGCACCAGCGCCGACACGCCCGCCCACAGGCCGGCCCAACGGCCCAACAGGTGCTCGGGAAAGCCGTGCGCCACCAGCACGTCCGGCGCCAGCCGCCGGCACAGCCGCAGCAAGGCCCAGATCGTCGCCAGATGGGCCCACCCGGGCACCAGGCGCACATCCAGCCCCTCGTCGCGCAAGGCCTGCACGCGCTGCAGGTCGGTATGGCGCTTGCGCCGCAATACCAGGACGGGATCGATGGCGCCACCGCGCATCGAAGCGCGGCACAAATCCACGGCCACCTGCGTGGCGCCGGAAAAACCACCGGTGACGAAATGCAGCACGCGGCGCCGGCCGCTGCTGCCCGGCACGGCGACCCGAGGCACTGGCGAATTCATGGCGCGGCAGTATAGGAAGCGTCGCAAAGGTGGCGGCCGGACACCGACGACAATCGCGCCCCATGCCTTCCGACGCCCCCGCCTCCGTCGCCCGCCGCCTGGGCGAATTCGTCTATCCGCACCGCTGGGGCGCCGTGCTGACCGTGCTGGCCTACGTCGGCGCCGCTTGCACCGAGCCGATGATCCCCAAGCTGATCGGCTATGCCTTCGGCGAGGGCTTCGCGCAGGACGCCTTCCCGCTGTGGATGGTGCCGGCCGTGCTGATCGGCCTGTACCTGGTGCGGGGCCTGTTCGGCTTTGCGGGCCAATACCTCTTCCACTGGACGTTCACGCGCAGCGTGATGGACTTCCGCGCCGCGCTGGTCAACGCGCTGCTGCGGCTGGACGCCCAGGTCTACACGCGCATGCAGCCGGGCACGGCGGTCAGCAAGATCGTCAACGATCCGCAGCAGATCCTGCAGCTCACCGGCGACGTGGGCGTGAGCGTGCTGCGCGACGGCCTGCCGGCGCTGGCCATGCTGGGCTATCTCTTCTACCTGAACTGGCAGCTGACGCTGCTCAGCCTGGTCGTCACGCCGCTGATGGCCGTCGTCATGAAGAAGGTCAACCAGCGCATGCGGCTGATGGCCACGCGCTCCTACGACTCGCAGCTGCTGCTCGTCAACAAGGTGGACGACCTGGCGCGCGCCTGGCGGGTGGTGCGGCAGTTCGGCGCCGGCGCGCACGAGCGCGAGCGCTTCGCGGCCGTGGCGCACGAGGTGCGCCGCAACAACCTGAAGACGGCCACCGCCGCCGCGCTGGCGCAGCCGATGTCGCAACTGGTGGCCAGCGTGGGCCTGTCCTTCATCATCTGCGTGGCGCTGTGGCAGGCGCGGGCCGACGGCACCGGCGTGCAGGCCTTCGCCGAGTTCGTCGCCGCGCTGCTGCTGCTGACCTCGCGCATGCGCCACCTGTCCGACCTCGCCGCGCCGCTGACGCGTGCGGGCGTCATCGCCAAGGGCTGCTTCGAGCTGATGGATGCGCCCAAGGAGGCGGACGCCGGCACCCGCGAACTCACGCAGCCCGCGCAGGGTGACATCACCATGGAAGGCGTGCGCCTGACCTACCCCGGCGCCGCCCAGCCGGCGCTGGACGGGCTGGACCTGCACTTCGCCGCCGGCAAGACGACGGCGCTGGTGGGCGCATCCGGCGCCGGCAAGAGTTCCATCGTCCACCTGCTGCTGGGCTTCGGCCGGCCGGACGCGGGCCGCGTGCTGCTGGACGGCCAGGACATCGAGACGCTGACGCGCCTGAGCCTGCGCCGGCAGTTCGCCGTCGTGTCGCAGGACATCGTGCTGTTCGACGACTCCATCGCCAACAACGTCGCCTACGCACAAACCCGTAATGACGCGCGGCTCGAGGCCGCGCTGCGCGCCGCCCACCTGTGGGACTTCGTGCAGACGCTGCCCGAGGGCGTGGACAGCTTCGTCGGCGCCAACGGCAGCAAGCTCTCCGGCGGCCAGCGCCAGCGCCTGGCCATCGCGCGGGCGCTGTACAAGGACGCGCCGGTCTGGATCTTCGACGAGGCCACCTCGGCGCTGGACACCGAGAGCGAGCGCGCCGTGCAGCAGGCGCTGGCGGCGTGGTCGGGGCGCAAGACGCTGATCGTGATCGCCCACCGGCTGTCCACCATCCGCGACGCCGACGCCATCCACGTGCTGGGCGCCGGCCGGCTGGTGGAGACGGGCACGCACGCCGAGCTGATCGCCCGCGACGGCGCCTACGCGGCCATGGTGCGCGCGCAGGCGGGCCAGCCATGAGGCGCCGCGCGCTGCTGCTGTGGGCGGCGGCGCCCGCCTTCGCGCAGGCCGCGGACGTGGACGTGGACGCCAACACCGCCAGCCGCGCACGGCTCGAATCCCTGCCCGGCGTCGGCCCGGCGCTGGCGCAGCGGCTGCTGGATGCGCGGCCGTTCGCGGACTGGGCCGACCTGATGAAACGGGTGCCCGGCATCAAGGCCGCCACCGCGAGAAAGTTGTCGGCGGCCGGGCTGCGGGTGGCCGGGCAGCCGTTCGGCGCGGACGCCGCGCCTGCAGAAAGCGCGTCGGCCCCGCCGCCCTGATCTCAGCCCCCGGCCGCGAACCCCGCTGACCGCGGCCGGCGCAGCGACGCCGGGTCCACCGGCGGCGCGCAGGCCGGCCAGCCGAAGAAGCGCTGCACCTCGGTCCGCCGGGCCAGCGTGTCGCTCATGCCGAGGTGGATCAGCTCGCCGATGAAGCTGGGCTCGAACAGCAGGTAGCTGACCAACGCCGAGCCGCTGGTGCTCTGGCCCTGGCCGCTGACGCCGAAGGCGCGCAGCATCGCGCGCACGGCGTTGGGCAGGCTGGCCTGGTGTTCGCCGGCCAGGTCGTCCAGGCGGCGGCTGGGCGCGATGACGAGCAGTTCGACCGGCCGCAGCGAGGTCGCCGCGCGCGCCTCGCGCGGCAGCAGCGCCAGCGTGCGGTTGATGCGGTGCAGCCGCTCCACGTCCACGGCCAGCGCGTCCAGGAAGATGTTGGACAGCGCATGGCCGGCGACCTGCGCCAGGCTCGGGTGGTTCTCGGCGCCGCCGGTGCGCCGGCCCTCGGGCTCCTTCATGCGCCCGGCGCCGATGACGAGCACGCGCTCGGCGCCCAGGTGGATGGCCGGCGAGATGGGCGCGCTCTGGCGCATGGAGCCGTCGCCGAACCATTCCGGCGCGCCTTCCAGGTCCAGCCGCTCGGCCGGGAAGATGAAGGGGATGGCCGACGACGCCATCAAATGCCCCAGGCCCAGCCGGGCCTGCACGGCCAGGCGCTGTTCGCGCAGCCAGGGCTCGACGTGCTGGTGGGTCTGGAAGAAGGTGACGTGCTGGCCCGAGGTGTAGCTGGAGCCGCTCAGCGCCAGCGCGCGCAGGTGGCCGCCGCCCAGCATGGCCTCCACGCGGCCCATGTCCAGGTGGCGCGTCAGCAGCGTCCGCAGCGGCGTGTTGTCGAGCAGGCTGTGCGGGCGGCTGCGCGTCCAGCGCGCCAGCGCCCAGCCCAGGCTGAGCACGGAGAGCCAGCGCGCGCCGCTCTTCACGGCCTCGAAGGCGTCGGCGCGGTAGATGGTCTCGACGTGCAGGCCCTGCCACAGGTGCAGCAGGCCGTCCACGGCGCCGTCGAAGTCGTCGGCGTGGCAGGCCAGCGTGGCCGCGTTGATGGCGCCGGCCGAGGTGCCGCAGATGACCGGGAAGGGCGCGGCCTGCGTGGCGCCGGCGTCGCGGCGCAGCTGCGCGATGGCGGCCAGCACGCCCACCTGGTAGGCCGCGCGCGCGCCGCCGCCGGTCAGGATCAGGCCCGTGACCGGCGGCGGGCACGGCACCCCACCGGGGGGCTTGGGCACGGCTTGCAGCATCGGCGAAATCATCGCCGATGCGGGCGCTCATCCGGCCTCGTAGATCACCTCGGCGGCCGTGCCCAATTTGGCAAGCGCCTCGTCGGCGGGCCAGAAGCGGCTGGCCTCGCCCAGCTCCACCAGCCAGCGCGCGCCGGCCGCGCCGCCTTCGGGCGGCGCCTGCACGGCCACGCGCACCGGCAGGCCCAGGCGGCGGGTGCCGCCCTCCTCCGTCTCGACGTCGCGCGGCGGGAAGCGCAGCACCAGCTCGTGCAGCAGGCCGGCGGCCCCGGCGTCGCCCAGCAGCAGGTGCCGCCCGAAGCGCGCCCGCGCGGCGGCCAGGCTCCACACCGCCTGCACGTTCATGCGCAGGCCGCCGGAGAAGCGGTCGTTCTGCACCTTGCCCTGGGCGATGACGAGCTCGTCCTCGGCCAGCAGCTCCTTGTTCGCGTTCAGCAGCTCCTCGTTGGCGACGGCCTCGATGGCGTCGCTCTTGTCATCCAGCTTGAACAGCGCCACGCGGCCGCGCTGGCCGTTGATGACGCGCAGCCCGCTGACGATGCCGGCCACCAGCACCGGCTCGCGGCTGTCCTGCAGGTCGGCGATCTGGCGGCGGACGATGCGGCGCACCTCGGCGCCGCTCTGGTCGAACAGGTGGCCGGACAGGTAGAAGCCGATCGCCGTCTTCTCCAGCGACAGCCGCTCCTTGATGCTCCAGGGCGGCATCTCGACGAGATCGGGCTCGGCGGTAGACGAGGCATGGGAGTCGCCGAAGTCGAACAGCCCGCCCTGGTCCGCGTTGGCCTCGGTCGTCTCGGCATGCGTGTAGCCGCGCGCGACGCTGGCGAGCAGCTTGCTGCGCTCGGGGTTGATGCTGTCGAAGGCCCCGGCCTTGACCAGCGCCTCGACGACGCGCTTGTTGACGGCCTTGCGGTCCACGCGCAGGCAGAAGTCGTAGAAGCTCAGGAAGGGCCCGCCGGCCTCGCGCGCCGCGAGGATGGCCTCGATGGCGCCGCGCCCCGTGCCCTTGATCGCGCCCAGGCCATAGTTGACCCGCCGGTCGGACAGCGGCTCGAAGCGGTAGACGCCCTTGTTCACGCAGGGCGGCTGGAAGTCGATGCCGAACAGCTTGGCGTCGTTCAACAACACCTTGAGCTTGTCGGTGTCGTCCATCTCGATGGTCATGTTCG
Organism: Roseateles sp.; assembly: GCF_047654785.1. Taxonomy (GTDB): domain Bacteria; phylum Pseudomonadota; class Gammaproteobacteria; order Burkholderiales; family Burkholderiaceae_C; genus Pelomonas. The sequence goes on along the minus strand of NZ_JASGKQ010000003.1, from coordinate 914,438 downwards.
CCGCGTAGAACTCGGCCGTGTAGTGCGTCTTCAGCCAGGCCGTGTGGTAGCTCAGCAGCGCATAAGCGGCGGCGTGCGACTTGTTGAAGCCGTAGCCCGCGAACTTCTCCATCAGGTCGAAGACCTCGTCGGCCTTCTGCTGGGCTATGCCCTTCTCCGCGGCCCCCTTGCGGAAGATCTCGCGGTGCATGGCCATTTCCTCGGCCTTCTTCTTGCCCATCGCGCGGCGCAGCATGTCGGCGCCGCCGAGGCTGTAGCCGCCCAGCACCTGGGCCGCCTGCATCACCTGCTCCTGGTAGACGAAGACGCCGTAGGTCTCCTCCAGCACCTGACCCAGCAGCGGGTGCGGGTACTCGATGGTCTCCTTGCCGTGCTTGCGCGCGACGAAGGACGGGATCAGGTCCATCGGCCCGGGCCGGTACAGCGACACCAGCGCGATCAGGTCCTCGAAGCGCGAGGGCTTGGCGTCCTTCAGCAGGCGCTGCATGCCGGGCGATTCGAACTGGAACACGCTCTCCGACAGGCCCTTGCCGAACAGCTCGAAGGTCTTGCGGTCGTCCAGCGCCACGGCGGCCCAGTCGAAGCCGGCACGGTCCTTGTGCCGGGCGACGATGAAGTCCTTGGCCAGCTCCAGGATGGTCAGCGTCGCCAGGCCCAGGAAGTCGAACTTGACGAGGCCGATGGCCTCCACGTCGTCCTTGTCGAACTGGCTGACCGCGCTGGTGGAGCCGGGCTGCTGGTACTGCGGGCAGAAGTCGGTGATCTTGCCCGGCGCGATCAGCACGCCGCCCGCGTGCATGCCGATGGAGCGCACCGTGCCCTCGACGCGCGCGGCCATCTCCAGCAGGCCGGCCACCTCCTCGTCGGCCTTCTCGCGCTCCTCGATCTCGGGCGACTCGTGGCGGGCGTAGACCAGCTTGGCCTTGTCGGGGTCGAAGCCGGGCGGCAGCCGGGCCAGCGTCACCGTCTTGCCCGGCGGAGCCGGCACCAGCTTGGCGATCGAGTCCACGTGGCCGAAGCCCATGCCCAGCACGCGGCCGATGTCGCGCAGCGCGCCCTTGGCGGCCATGGTGCCGAAGGTGGCGATCTGGCTGACCGCCGCGCGGCCGTACTTGTCCTTCACGTAGTCGATGACGCGGTCGCGGTTGCCCTGGCAGAAGTCGATGTCGAAGTCGGGCATCGACACCCGCTCCGGGTTCAGGAAGCGCTCGAACAGCAGGTTGTAGCGCAGCGGGTCCAGGTCCGTGATCAACAGCGCGTAGGCGACCAGCGAGCCCGCGCCCGAGCCCCGGCCCGGGCCCACCGGGCAGCCGTTCTCCTTGGCCCAGCGGATGAAGTCCGACACGATCAGGAAATAGCCCGGGAAGCCCATCTTGATGATGGTGTCCAGCTCGAACTCCAGGCGCTCGACGTAGCGCGGCCGCTCCTTCTCGCGCTGCGCCTCGTCCGGGAAGAGGTGCAGCAGCCGGGCCTTCAGGCCGTCGTGGCTCAGCTCGCGGAAGTACTGGTCCATCGGCATCGGCGTGCCGTCCGCGAGCCGCGGCGTCGGGAAGTCCGGCAGCTGCGGCTTGCCCAGCACCAGCGTCAGCGAACAGCGGCGCGCGATCTCGACGGTGTTCTGGACGGCGCTCGGGATGTCCTTGAACAGCTGGCGCATCTGCGCCTGGGTCTTGAAGTGCTGGCTGGGCAGGAAGCGCTTGATGCGCTTGGGATTGGCCAGCGTCTCGCCCTCGGCCACGCAGACGCGCGCCTCGTGCGCCTCGAAGTCGTCCTCGGTGAGGAACTGGATCGGGTGCGTGGCCACCACCGGCAGGCCCAGCTCGGCCGCCAGCGGCACGCTGGCCTGCACCAGCGCCTCCTGGCCGGGCAGGCCGGCGCGCTGCAGCTCGATGTAGAAGCGGCCCGGGAAGGCCTCGGCGCCGCGCAGCGCGGCCTCGCGGGCCCGGGCGGTGTCGCCCTGCAGCAGCGCCATGCCCACGGCGCCGTGCTGCGCGCCGGACAGGCAGATCAGCCCCTCGCCCAGCTCCGCGAACCACGCCCACTTCAGGCAGGCCTGGTTGCGCTGCACATTGGTGATCCAGGCGCGCGACAGCAGCTCGCTGAGGTTCAGATAGCCCTGCCGGTTCTGCGCCAGCAGCAGCAGCCGGGTGGGCGGCTTGTCGGCGGCATCGCTCTCCAGCCAGCAGTCGGCGCCCAGGATGGGCTGCACGCCCTTCTTGCGCGCGGCGGCATAGAACTTGATGCCGCCGAACAGGTTCGCCAGGTCGGTGATGGCGGCGGCCACCTGCCCGTCGGCGGCCGCGGCGGCGGCGGCGTCATCGGTGCGCAGCGTGCCGTCGACCACCGAGAACTCGGTGTGCATGCGCAGGTGGACGAAAGCGGGCGGGCCGGCGGCCGGATCGTTGTGCGCGGGATTCACATCGGACATGAATGGATTGTAGGAAGGCGGTCCGGCCCCGAAGTTCGGCTACGCTCCCTGGTCAATGCGCCTGTGCTCCCTCCAATCCGTGCAAGCCCACATCGCCCTTGGCGAGCCCTTGCGCTTCAGCGTCCGCGACGACCAGCACCAACTGCTGCTGGCGCGCGGGCAGGTCATCCACGACAACCAGCAGCTCGACGAGCTGTTCCGGCGCGGCGCGCTGGTCGAGATCGACGAGGTCGCCGGCATCGTGCAGCCGCAGCGGCGGGCGGCACCGGCCCTGCGCGCGGACCGGTTGCCGCAGGCCTGGTCCCGCTGCGGCGGCGAGCTGCGGCAAGTGCTGCAGGCCGACCCCAGCCTGCTGGTCGCGGCCGTGGACGGCGCCACCGACCAGCTGCTCGCCCTCATCCACCAGGCGCCGGCCATCGCGCTGGCCCAGGTCGTGCGCCAGCCGCAGACCGACGGCCACTACGGCACCGACCACGCCATCCACGCCGCCACGGCCTGCCAGGCGGCGGCGCGCTACCTCGGCTGGTCGGCCGAGGAACAGCGCCGCGCCTTCCAGGCCGCGCTGACGATGAACCTGTCCATCATCGACCTGCAGGCCCGCCTGGCCAGCCAGGTCTCGCCGCTGACCACGCTGCAGCGCGAGGCCATCCACCACCACCCGACGCGCAGCGCCGAACAGCTGGAGCGGGCTGGCGTGGCCGACATCGCCTGGCTGGAAGCCGTGGCCCGCCACCACGAGCAGCCCGACGGCTCCGGCTACCCCGCGGGCACCCGCGAGGTCAGCGAGCTGGCCAGCCTGCTGCGCTTTGCCGACGTCTACACCGCCCGGCTCAGCGCGCGGGCCAACCGGCCCGCGATGTCGGCCCAGCAGGCCGGGCGCGAGCTGCACCTGCTGGCCGCTGCCAACCCGCTGGCGGCGGCGCTCATCAAGGTCTTCGGCCTGTTCCCGCCGGGCAGCCTGGTGCGGCTGGCCTCGGGCGAGCTGGCGCTGGTGGTGCGCAACGGCGACAAGGCCAACCACCCGCGCGTGCTCGCGCTGACCGACGCCGCCCGCGAGCCGCGCGCCAAGCCCGTGCCGCGCGACACCTCGCGTGACCAGCATGCCGTCGTCGCGCTGCTGTCGCCGCAGTCTCTGCCGATGCGGCTGACCGAGGAGCGCATCGCCAGCCTGATCGCGGAACACGGCGGCTGACCGGGCGATCGCCCCGGACCAACGAAAGCAGGCCGCGCTCCGAAGACGGGCCAGCCGGGCTTGCCGGCGTTCAGCCAGCACAAGCCCGGACGAGAAGGGCCTCGCCTCAGGCCGCGATGGCGTCCACCAGGCGTTGCGCGCAGCGCTGCGCCACGCCAGCGTCGGACGCCTCCACCATCACGCGCAGCAGCGGCTCGGTGCCGGATGCGCGGATCAGCACGCGGCCCCGGTCGCCCAGCTCGGCCACCACGGCGGCCTGTTCGTCGGCCAGGCGGGGGCTGCTCCGCCAGTCCTGGCCGGCGGCCAGGCGCACGTTCAGGAGCGTCTGCGGGAACAGGTCCACGCCCTGCAGTTGCTGGGCCAGGCCCAGGCCGCTGCGGCAGACGGACTGCAGCACCAGCAGCGCGCTGACGATGCCGTCGCCCGTCGTGTGCTTGTCCAGCGCCAGCAGATGGCCCGAGCCTTCGCCGCCCAGCTGCCAGCCGCGCGCGGCGAGTTCCTCCAGCACGTAGCGGTCGCCGACCTTGGCGCGCACGAACTCCACGTCGCGCGCGCGCAGCGCCAGCTCGACGGCCATGTTGGTCATCAGCGTGCCGACGGCGCCGGGCACGCGCTGGCCCTGGCCCAGGCGGTCGGCCACCATCACGTAGAGCAGCTCGTCGCCGTTGTAGAGCCGGCCGGCGGCGTCCACCAGCTGCAGCCGGTCGGCGTCGCCGTCCAGCGCCACGCCGTAGTCCGCGCCGTGGGCCTTGACCGCCTCGACCAGCGCGGCCGGCGCGGTGGCGCCGACGCCGGCATTGATGTTGAAGCCGTCCGGCTTGCAGCCGATGGCGACGACCTCGGCGCCCAGCTCGTGGAACACGTCCGGCGCGACGTGGTAGGCCGCGCCGTGCGCCGCGTCGACGACGATCTTCAGGCCCTTGAGCGTCAGGTCGGAGCCGAAGCTGTTCTTGCAGAACTCGATGTAGCGGCCGCGTGCGTCCTCCAGCCGCCGGGCGCGGCCCAGGCTGGCGGAGTCCACCCACTGCGGCGGTTCGTCCAGCGCGGCCTCGACGGCCAGCTCCCAGGCGTCCGGCAGCTTCTCGCCCTTGGCCGAGAAGAACTTGATGCCGTTGTCCTCGAAGGGGTTGTGCGAGGCGCTGATGACGACGCCCAGGTCCAGCCGCAGCGCGCGGGTCAGGTAGGCCACGCCGGGCGTGGGCAGCGGGCCGGTCAGCAGCACGTTGACGCCGGCCGACGCGAAGCCGGCTTCCAGCGCGGACTCGATCATGTAGCCGGAGATGCGCGTGTCCTTGCCGATCAGCACGGTGGGGCGCTGGGCGGACTGGCGCAGCACGCGGCCCACCGCATGGCCCAGGCGCAGCATGAAGTCGGGCGTGATGGGCGACTGGCCGACCGTGCCACGGATGCCGTCGGTGCCGAAATACTTGCGGCTCATGGAGCAGGTTCCTTTGTTTCAGAGAAGTCGATTTTCGCCGCGTCGACGGCGGTCCAGACCTTGAGCGCGTCCACCGTCGCCGCGACATCGTGCACGCGCACGACGTGGGCGCCCGCGCTGACGGCGCGCAGCGCCGCGGCCAGGCTGGCCGGCAGGCGCTCGTGGACGGCGCGGCCCGTGAGCTCGCCCAGCGTGCGCTTGCGCGACCAGCCCGCCAGCAGCGGGTGGCCCAGGGCGGCCAGGCGCCGCTGGCCGGCCAGCAGCTGCAGGTTGTGCGCGGCGGTCTTGGCGAAGCCGTAGCCGGGGTCCAGCGCGATGCAGCCGGCCGGGATGCCCGAGGCCATCGCCGCCTGCGCGCGCTGCGCCAGGAAGCGGCCGACCTCGGCGACCACGTCGCCATACACCGCCAGCTCCATCATCGACGCCGGGTCGCCACGCATGTGCATCAGGCACACGCCGGCGCCGCGGCCGGCCACCGCCGCCAGCGCGCCCGGCAGCTGCAGCGCCTGCACGTCGTTGATGATGTCGGCGCCCGCGTCCAGCGCGCGGCGCATGACGTCCGGCTTGTAGGTGTCGACCGAGACCGGCACGCCCAGCGTCACCGCGGCCGCCAGCACGTCGGCGATGCGCGCCCATTCGCTGTCGGCGTCCACGCGCGGCGAGCCGGGGCGGGTGGACTCACCGCCGATGTCCAGGATGTCCGCCCCCTCGGCCACCAGGCGCTCGCAGTGCGCGATGGCGGCGCGCGCGTCGTCGTGTCGGCCGCCGTCGGAGAAGGAGTCGGGCGTCACGTTGACGATGCCCATCACGCGCGGCCGGCTCAGGTCCAGCAGGAAGCGGCGGGTCTGCCAGTGCATGGTCTTTCGGAATGGAAAACGGGCCCTCGCGGGCCCGTCGGTTTCAAGTGAGCGCTCAGGCCGCGGCGGGGGCGCCGTCGGTGCTGACCGGGGGCGTGCCGCCGGCGGGGCCGCTGGGCGTCGTCGGCTTGTCGTCGGGCGCGCGCGGCGGGCGGCCGGCCATGATGTCCAGCACCTGGTCGCGGTCGATGGTTTCCCACTTCATCAGCGCCTCGGTCATCGCCTCGACCTTGTCGCGGTTGTCCTCCAGGATCTTCTGCGCGACGGCGTACTGCTCGTCCAGGATGCGGCGCATCTCGGAATCGACCTTCTGCTGCGTGCTCTCGCTGATGTTGGCCGTCTTGGTCATGCTGCGGCCGAGGAAGACCTCGCCCTCGTTCTCGGCATAGACCATCGGGCCGAGCAGCTCGCTCATGCCGTAGCGGGTGACCATGTCACGCGCGATGCGGGTGGCACGCTCGTAGTCGTTGGAGGCGCCGGTGGAGATGTCCTTCACGAACAGGTCCTCGGCGATGCGGCCGCCGAACAGGATGCTGATCTCGTTGAGCATCTGCTTGTAGTACTTGCTGTACTGGTCGCGCTCGGGGAGCTGCCAGGTCACGCCCAGCGCGCGGCCACGCGGCATGATGGTGACCTTGTGGACCGGGTCGGTGCCCTCCAGCACCTCGGCGACGATGGCGTGGCCGGACTCGTGGTAGGCCGTGGCGCGCTTCTCGTCCTCGGTCATCACCATGCTCTTGCGCTCGGGGCCCATGTAGAGCTTGTCCTTGGCGCGCTCGAAGTCGATCATCTCCACGAGGCGGCCGCCGCGGCGGGCTGCGAACAGCGCGGCCTCGTTGACGAGGTTGGCCAGGTCGGCGCCGCTCATGCCGGGCGTGCCGCGCGCGAGGATGGAGGCGTTGACGTCCTGGCCGATCGGCACCTTGCGCATGTGGACGTTCAGGATCTGCTCGCGGCCGCGGATGTCCGGCAGCGTCACGTAGACCTGGCGGTCGAAGCGGCCGGGGCGCAGCAGCGCGGGGTCGAGGATGTCCGGGCGGTTGGTGGCCGCGATGACGATGACGCCGAGGTTGGTGTCGAAGCCGTCCATCTCGACCAGCATCTGGTTCAGCGTCTGCTCGCGCTCGTCGTTGCCGCCGCCCAGGCCCGCGCCGCGGTGGCGGCCGACGGCGTCGATCTCGTCGATGAAGATGATGCAGGGCGCGCTCTTCTTGGCCTGCTCGAACATGTCGCGCACGCGCGCCGCGCCGACGCCGACGAACATCTCGACGAAGTCGGAGCCCGAGATCGTGAAGAACGGCACCTTGGCCTCGCCGGCGATGGACTTGGCCAGCAGCGTCTTGCCGGTGCCCGGGGGGCCGACCATCAGCACGCCGCGCGGGATGCGGCCGCCGAGCTTCTGGAACTTCTGCGGATCCTTCAGGAAGTCCACGAGCTCCTTCACCTCCTCCTTGGCCTCGTCGCAGCCGGCCACGTCGGCGAAGGTGATGGTGTTGTTGTTCTCGTCCAGCATGCGGGCCTTGGACTTGCCGAAGCTGAACGCCCCGCCCTTGCCGCCACCCTGCATCTGGCGCATGAAATAGACCCAGACGCCGATCAGCAGCAGCATGGGCGCCCAGTTCATCAGCATGCTGATCAGGAAGCTCTGCTCCTCGCGCGGCTTGACGTCGAACTTGACGCCGCTCTTGATCAGGTCGCCCACGAGGCCCTGGTCCTTGGCGGTCGTCAGCGTGCGCAGCTTGTTGCCGTCGGTGTCCTCGGCGACCACGTCGCCGGCGAAACCGTCAGGCAGCGTGGCGGACTTGATCCGGTGCGACTGGACCAGGTCCAGGAACTCGGAATAGGTCACCTGCTTGCCGGGTGCCGTGGCGCCGCCGAACTGCTTGACGACCGTGAACAGCACCAGGGCGATCACGATCCAGACGGCGAACTTCGAAAACCATTGATTGTTCACTGCGACTCCTTGGCCCTGAATGGCCCAGCGCGGGTTTCAGGACAGTGGGGGCGATTTTAGGTGACGCAAGGGGATGGCCCCCGGCATCAGCGAGGTTTCAAACCGATACCGACCAGGAAGGTCTCGGAAGACCGCTCCCGCGAGGCCTTGGGCTTGACCACCTTGACGGCCTTGAAATGCGCGCGGAACAGCGCGACGAGCTGGTCGTAGCCGCTGCCGTGGAAGACCTTGGCCACCAGCGCGCCCTCGGGCTTGAGGTGGCTGCCGGCGAAGTCCACGGCCAGCTCGATCAGGTTGACGATGCGGGCGGCGTCCGTCACGGCGATGCCCGACAGGTTGGGCGCCATGTCCGACACCACCACGTCCACCGGCCGCCCGGCCAGCGCCGCGTCCAGCTCGGCCAGCACCGCGTCGTCCTGGAAATCGCCCTGGATGAAATGCACGCCCTCGATGGGCTCGAAGTCCAGCAGGTCCAGCGCGATGATCGTGCCGTTGAGCTGGCCCACGGCCGCCCCGCCCTGCCCCGCCTCCTTGGGCGCGAACCTGCGGCGCAGGTACTGGCTCCAGGCGCCCGGCGTGGCGCCCAGGTCGACCACGACCTGGCCCGGGCGGATCAGCTTCAGCTCCTCGTCGATCTCCTTGAGCTTGTAGGCCGCGCGGGAGCGGTAGCCGTCCTTCTGCGCCTGCTGCACATAGGGGTCCGACACATGGTTGTTCAGCCACGCCTTGTTGAGCTTCTTGCTTTTCGTTTGAGTTTTCATCGGGTAACGATAATAGGCAGATGCCTCAAATCAACCTGACCCCCGCCCAGCGCAAGGACAAGCGCGCCGATGCCCATCATCTCGACCCGGTCGTGATGATCGGCGGCGAGGGCCTGACGCCCGCCGTCGTCAAGGAAACCGACGCGGCGCTGGCCTCGCACGGCCTCATCAAGGTGCGCGTGCTCGGCGACGACCGCGCCGCCCGCGAGGCCATGCTCGCGCAGCTGTGCGACGAGCTGAACGCCGCGCCCATCCAGCACATCGGCAAGCTGCTGGTGCTGTGGCGCCCCGTCGCCGAGAAGGCCCGGGCCGAGCGCGACGGCGCGATGCCCGGCCCGCGCGTGGTCAAGATCGTCAAGTTCTCCAAGAGCGGCAACGGCCGCCCGCAGGTGAACAAGGTCAAGGTCATGGGCAACGAGCGCGTGACCCAGGGCGGCGAGGTCAAGCGGGCCAAGAAGCGCCGCATGACCAGCGTCAAGAAGTCCGCTTCAGACTGAGCCAGGCCAGGGCCAGCACCGCCAGGCCCTTGACGCCGAAGAAGGCCAGCGACACGCCGTGCAGCGCCGCGAAGGACGCGACGCCCACGCCGGCCCGGGCCTGGGCCATCAGCGGCTGCAGGCCGTAGTAGCCGGCCACGGTGCAGAACAGCGCCACGGCCGGCAGCAGCAGCCTGGCCGAGAACACCGGGCGCGCCACGCCCGCCGCCAGCGCCTCGCGCGCGAGGCGGCGCTCGAGCAGCATCAGCACCAGGGCCACCGCCAGGCTGGCCTGCGCCTCGACGGCGAACACCCGCGCCACGTAGGCGCCGGCCTGCGCCCGCTCCAGCACGGCGAACGCGCTGGGCGTGGCGACGGACGCGATGCACAGCAAAAAGCCGCCCCACAGGGCGGCCAGCAGGGCCTGCAGCCGCGCGACCATCACTCGTAGCGGACAGCGATGATCTCGTAGCGGCGCACGCCGCCCGGCGCCTGCACCTCGGCGGTGTCGCCGGCTTCCTTGCCGATCAGCGCGCGCGCGATGGGCGAGCTGATCGAGATGCGGCCCAGCTTGATGTCGGCCTCGTCGTCGCCGGTGATCTGGTAGGTCACGGCGTTGCCGCTGTCCTCGTCCTCCAGGTCCACCGTGGCGCCGAACACCACGCGGCCGCCGGCATCGAGCGCGGCGGGGTCGATGACCTGCGCGGCGGCCAGCTTGCCTTCGATCTCCAGGATGCGGCCCTCGATGAAGCCCTGCTTGTCCTTGGCGGCCTCGTACTCGGCGTTCTCGCTCAGGTCGCCCTGCGCGCGCGCCTCGGCGATGGCCTGGATCACCGCATGGCGCTCCACGGTCTTCAGGCGGTGCAGCTCTTCCTTCAGCTTCTCGGCGCCGCGCGTGGTCAGGGGGATGGTCGTCATGTCAAAACTCGATGGACAAAAAGAGTTCCGCCGCTGCGGCCCAGGCGCTCCTGGACGGCGGCGGCGGAATCAATGGAGGCCGGATTTTAAGCCAGCCCGATGCTGCCAACGGCCACGGGCCGCCCGCACAAACCCTGAAGGCCCCGGCGTTGCCCGACGGGGCCGGGGCGGACCGTCACACCAGCTCGGCGTGCAACTCCTGCAGCGACTGCACGAGCAGGCCGTCCTGGTGCTTCATGCCTTCCACGGCGGCTTCGCAGCCGGCCATCGTCGTGTAGTAGGTGACGCGGTTGGCGAGCGCGGCTTGGCGGATGTAGCGGCTGTCGGCGATCGCGGTGCGGGTCTCGTCCACCGTCGTGAAGACGAGCTGGATGTCGCCGCCCTTGAGCGCATCGACGATGTGCGGCCGGCCGTCCTTGACCTTGTTGATGAGCTTGACCGGCACGCCCGCGTCCGCGATGGCGGCGGCCGTGCCCTTGGTGGCGACGATGCCGAAGCCCAGCGCGTGCAAGTCGCGCGCGATGGCGACCGCGCGGGCCTTGTCGCCGTTCTTCACGGTGAGCAGCACCTGGCCCTGGCGCGGCAGGCGCGAGCCGGCGCCGATCTGGCTCTTCAGCATCGCCTCGCCGAAGCTGCGGGCCGCGCCCATCACCTCGCCGGTCGAACGCATCTCGGGGCTGAGGATGGGATCCACGCCGGGGAACTTGTTGAACGGGAAGACGGCTTCCTTGACGCTGTAGTACGGCGGCACGACCTCGCGCGGGGGCCTGCCGTTGCGGTCCTTCTGGTCCTTGAGCCTGACGCCGGCCATGCAGCGCGCGGCGATCTTGGCGAGCTGCTGGCCGGTGGCCTTGCTGACATAGGGCACGGTGCGCGAGGCGCGCGGGTTCACTTCCAGCACGTAGATCGTGCAGGCGGCGAGGCCCTGCACCACGTCGCCCTGGATCGCGAACTGCACGTTCATCAGGCCGACGACCTTCAGCGCCCGGGCCATCGCGGCGGTCTGGCGGCGCAGTTCGTCCTGCACGTCGGCGGCCAGCGTGTAGGGCGGCAGCGAGCAGGCCGAGTCGCCGCTGTGGATGCCGGCCGCCTCGACGTGCTCCATGATGCCGCCGATCATCACGTCGGCGCCGTCGCTGATGCAGTCCACGTCCACCTCGACGGCGTCCTGCAGGAAGTGGTCCAGCAGCACCGGCGACTTCTCGGACACGCGCACGGCCTCGCGCATATAGCGCTCCAGGTCCTTGTCGCCATGCACGATCTCCATCGCGCGGCCGCCCAGCACGTAGCTGGGGCGCACGACCAGCGGGTAGCCGATCTCGTTGGCCAGCATGACGGCCTGCTCCTCGGTGCGCGCCGTGCGGTTCGGCGGCTGCTTCAGGCCCAGTTCGTGCAGCAGCTTCTGGAAGCGCTCGCGGTCCTCGGCGATGTCGATGCTGTCGGGCGTCGTGCCGATGATGGGCACGCCGGCGCGCTCCAGGTCCAGCGCGAGCTTCAGCGGCGTCTGGCCGCCGTACTGCACGATGACGCCGGCCGGCTTCTCCTTGTCGACGATCTCCAGCACGTCTTCCAGCGTGACGGGCTCGAAGTACAGGCGGTCGGACGTGTCGTAGTCGGTCGAGACGGTCTCGGGGTTGCAGTTGACCATCAGCGTCTCGTAGCCGTCCTCGCGCATCGCGAGCGCGGCATGCACGCAGCAGTAGTCGAACTCGATGCCCTGGCCGATGCGGTTCGGACCGCCGCCGAGCACCATGATCTTCTTCCTGTCCGTCGGCTGCGCCTCGCACTCGGCGCCCTCGCCTTCGTAGGTCGAATACATATAGGCCGTCTGCGTGGCGAACTCGGCCGCGCAGGTGTCCACGCGCTTGTAGACCGGGCGCACGTTCAGCGCATGGCGGCGTTCGCGCACGGCGTGCTGGTTCGTGCCCAGCAGCGTGGCCAGGCGCTTGTCCGAGAAACCCTTGGTCTTCAGCAGGCGCAGCTCGGCCTCGGTGATGGATTCGATCGCGCGGCCCTTCAGGTCCGCCTCGATCTGCACCAGCTGCTCGATCTGCGCGAGGAACCACGGGTCCACCGCGGTCTCCTCGAAGATTTCGTCCAGCGTCATGCCGATGCGGAAGGCGTCGGCCAGGAACAGGATGCGCTCGGGGCCGGCCTCGCCGATCTCCTGCACGATCTCTTCGCGGTCGGTGGAGCGCTCGGTCAGGCCGTCGATGCCGGTCTCCAGGCCGCGCAGCGCCTTCTGGAAGCTCTCCTGGAAGGTGCGGCCCATCGCCATCACCTCACCGACGGACTTCATCTGCGTCGTCAGCCGCGAGTCGGCCATCGGGAACTTCTCGAACGCGAAGCGCGGGATCTTGGTGACGACGTAGTCGATGCTGGGCTCGAACGAGGCCGGCGTCGCGCCACCGGTGATGTCGTTCTTCAGCTCGTCCAGCGTGTAGCCGACGGCCAGCTTGGCCGCGACCTTGGCGATCGGGAAGCCGGTGGCCTTGGACGCCAAAGCAGACGAACGCGACACGCGCGGGTTCATCTCGATGACGACCATGCGGCCGTCCTTCGGGTTGATCGAGAACTGCACGTTGGAGCCGCCGGTGTCCACGCCGATCTCGCGCAGCACGGCGAGCGACGCATTGCGCAGCAGCTGGTATTCCTTGTCCGACAGCGTCTGCGACGGCGCCACGGTGATGGAGTCGCCGGTGTGGATGCCCATCGGGTCGAGGTTCTCGATGGAGCAGACGATGATGCAGTTGTCCGCCTTGTCACGGACGACCTCCATCTCGTACTCCTTCCAGCCGATCAGGCTCTCTTCGATCAGCAGCTCGTTGGTCGGCGACAGGTCCAGGCCGCGCTTGCAGATGGTCTCGAACTCTTCCGGGTTGTAGGCGATGCCGCCGCCGGTGCCGCCCAGCGTGAAGCTGGGACGGATGACCATCGGGAAGCCGCTGCCGCCGATCTCGGCGTGGATGCGCTTCTGCACGGCCCAGGCCTCTTCCAGCGTGTGCGCGATGCCGGACTTGGCCGAGTCCAGGCCGATCTTGGTCATCGCGTCCTTGAACTTCAGCCGGTCCTCGGCCTTCTCGATGGCCGTCTCGTTGGCGCCGATCATCTCGACGCCGTACTTGGCCAGCACGCCATGCTTGTGCAGGTCGAGCGCGCAGTTCAGCGCGGTCTGGCCGCCCATGGTCGGCAGCACCGCGTCGGGCCGCTCCTTGGCGATGATCTTCTCGACCACCTGCCAGGTGATGGGCTCGATGTAGGTGACGTCCGCCGTGTCCGGGTCCGTCATGATGGTCGCCGGGTTGCTGTTGACCAGGATGACCTTGTAGCCCTCCTCGCGCAGCGCCTTGCAGGCCTGGGCGCCGGAGTAGTCGAACTCGCAGGCCTGGCCGATGATGATCGGGCCGGCGCCGATGATGAGGATGCTCTTGAGGTCTGTACGTTTTGGCATGGCTTGCGAGTCTGCTTAGAGCGTGGCCGTGGCCAGCTTGGCCCCGAACCCCACGAAAAGTGCGCCGACGCCGGCATTGGCGGCACCGGAGAGCCGGCGCCGCGCGCGGAAGGCCGCCGCGAGGCGGGCGCCGGCGAAGATCAGCGTCGAGAGGTAGAGAAAGCTGAGCACCTGGATGATGGAACCCAGGATCAGGAAGGTCAGCGCCGGGTGCGGGTAGGCCGGATCGACGAACTGGATGAAGAAGGACAGCAGGAAGGCGATGGCCTTGGGGTTCAGCAGGCTGACGACCAGCGCCTTGCGGAAGGGCTGGCGGGCATCGACGGCGCGCGGCGCCTCGGCCTGCCCCGCTGCCAAGGTCCCGCCGCGCCAGCTCTTCACGCCGCCGCGCAGCAGCTGGATGCCGATCCAGCCGAGGTAGGCCGCACCCACCATCTTCACGACGAAGAAGACCTGCGGGCTGGCCATCAGCAGCGAGGCACCACCAGCGGCCGCGGCCGTCATCAACACCGTGTCGCCGACGAACACGCCGCAGGCGGCCGTGTAGCCGGCGCGCACGCCGCGCTGGGCCGCGACAGACAGCACGTACAGCGAGTTGGGCCCCGGCAGCAGGATGATGAAGATCGCTGCCGCGAGGTAGGTGCCGAGGTCGGTGATGCCGAACATCGCGCGGTCCTCAGGCCTTGGCCATCATCCCGATGAAACGGTCGAACAGGTAGGCGATGTCGTGCGGGCCGGGGCTGGCTTCCGGGTGGCCCTGGAAGCTGAAGGCCGGCTTGTCGGTGCGGGCGATGCCCTGCAGCGTGCCGTCGAACAGGCTGACGTGGGTGGCGCGCAGATGGGCCGGCAGCGTGTCGGCATCGACCGCGAAGCCGTGGTTCTGGCTGGTGATGCCGACGCGGCCGCTGTCCAGGTCCTTCACCGGGTGGTTGGCGCCGTGGTGGCCGAACTTCATCTTGAAGGTCTTGGCGCCCGAGGCCAGCGCCAGGATCTGGTGGCCCAGGCAGATGCCGAAGACCGGGATGCCGGACTCGATCAGCTGCGCGGTGGCCGCGATCGCGTAGTCGCAGGGCTCCGGGTCGCCGGGGCCGTTGGACAGGAAGACGCCGTCCGGCTCCAGGTCGAACACCGCGCTGGCCGGCGTCTGCGCCGGCACGATGGTGACCTTGCAGCCCCTGGAGGACAGCATGCGCAGGATGTTGTGCTTGACGCCGAAGTCGTAGGCGACGACGTGGAACTTCGGGCTGGCCTGCGTGCCGTAGCCGCTGCCGAGCTGCCATTCGGTCTGCGTCCAGACCTCGCGCTCGCGGCGGCTGACGACCCGGGCCAGGTCCAGGCCGGCCATCGACGGCGCGGCCTGCGCGGCGGCGACGGCCGCGTCGAGGTGCGCCTGGGTGAGGGCCTCGCCGGCCGGCAGCGCCAGGATGCAGCCGTTCTGCGCGCCCCGGGTGCGCAGCACGCGCGTCAGGCGGCGCGTGTCCAGGCCGGCAATCGCCACCGCGCCCTGCTCACGCAGGTAGGCGTCCAGCGTCCTGCCGGCGCGGAAGTTGGACGCGCGCAGCGGCAGGTCCTTGATGACCAAGCCGGCGGCGAACACCCGGCCCGCCTCGACGTCTTCCTCGCTGATGCCGTAGCTGCCGACGTGCGGATAGGTCAGCGTGACGATCTGCCGGCAGTAGCTGGGGTCGGTCAGGATTTCCTGGTAGCCGGTCAGTGAGGTGTTGAACACCACCTCGCCGACGGTCTGGCCCGTCGCGCCGATGGACTGGCCCCGGAACACCGTCCCATCCGCCAGCGCCAGGATTGCTTGAGGGGGATGGAGCAGGTCAGCCAGCACAAAGAGTCTCCGCAAGTGGGGCGCGTGCCCGGCATCAACCCGGCCGAAGACGGGTCAGCTTGAAGAAACCAAGGAGGTTTTCGCCGGGCAGCAGGTGGGTTCAGGTAAACCCATCGAGTATAGCCGACACGGGTTAGTACCGAGGCTTCGTAACCGGCCCGGGCCGCCTCAAAGCGCCGCGATGCCGGCGCGGGCGATCTCCGCATCCTCGAAGGAGCGCACGCCGCTGACGCCCACCGCGCCCACGCACTGCCCGTCCACCAGGATGGGCAGGCCGCCCTCCAGCAGCCCCTGCAGGCCCGGCGCGCTGAGGAAGGAGGTCCGGCCCTGGTTGACCATGTCCTCGTAGACCTTGGACTCGCGGCGGCCCAGCGCGGCCGTCTGCGCCTTGGCCGGCGCGATCTGCGCGGAGATGGGCGCGGCGCCGTCCAGGCGCTGCAGCCACAGCAGGTGGCCTCCCGCGTCGACGATGGCGACGCTGACCGCCCAGCCCTGGGCGCGGGCGTGCGCCTCGGCGGCCGCGGCGATGCGTTTCACGTCTTCGAGTTCGAGCTGGACTTGCTGCTTCATGGCCTTGTTTTCCCGATAAAAGCCTCAATGTAGCCGGCTGTTGCCGCAACTAAAATCGGCACGTTTCCATTCGTCTTTCGGAGGATCGTCATGAACGACACCTTGCAAACGCAATACGGCTACGCCCCCGGCGGCCTGGCCACCGACCGCCAGCGCGTGCTGCGCAACACCTACTGGCTGCTGGCGCTGTCCCTGGTTCCCACGGTGCTGGGCGCCTGGGTCGGCGTCGCCACCGGCCTGTTCGCCACGATGAGCCCGGGCATGAGCACGCTCGTCTTCTTCATCGGCGCGTTCGGGCTGATGTTCGCCGTCGAGAAGACCAAGAACAGCGCCGCCGGCGTGGCCGTGCTGCTGGGCTTCACGTTCTTCATGGGCCTGATGCTGTCGCGCCTGGTGGGCCACGTGCTGGGCTTCAGGAACGGCACCTCGCTGGTCATGACGGCCTTCGGCGGCACCGCGGCGATCTTCTTCACGATGGCCAGCCTGGCCACGGTCATCAAGCGCGACCTGTCCGCCATGGGCAAGTTCCTGCTGGTGGGCGCCGTCATCCTGATGGTGGCCGGCATCGCCAACATCTTCCTGCAGTCGTCGGCGCTGATGCTGACGATCCTGGTGCTGGTGCTGGCCGTGTTCTCGGCCTTCATGCTGTACGACATCAAGCGCGTCATCGACGGCGGCGAGACCAACTACATCAGCGCGACGATGGCCATCTACCTGGACATCTACAACGTGTTCCAGAGCCTGCTCAGCCTGCTGGGCATCTTCGGCGGCGACCGGGAGTAGATAACCCACCCCCGAAGGCGCTGACGCGCCGCCCCCTCGAGGGGGCGCACTGAGCGGCCCGGCAGAGCCGGTTCCGCCAGTGCCGCTGGATGAGGAGCCTGCTGACGCGGCTCCTTTTCTTTTTCAGCGGTCGAAGACGGCGATGCTTTCGACGTGCGCGGTGTGCGGGAACATGTTCACCGCGCTGGCCGCCGTGCAGCGGTAGCCGGCCACGTTGACCAGCAGGCCGGCGTCGCGCGCCAGCGTCGCGGGGTTGCAGCTGACGTAGACGATGCGCTTCGGCGCCACCCAGCCGGGCGCCAGCGACGGGTCCTGCGCGATGTCGGCCACGGCCTTGGCCAGCGCAAAGGCGCCCTCGCGCGGCGGGTCGATCAGCCAGCGGTCGGCCGTGCCGTCCTGGGCCAACAGCGCGGGCGTCATCTCGAACAGGTTGCGCGCGACGAAACTCGTCTTGTGCGCCAGCCCGTTGGCGGCCGCGTTCTCGCGCGAGCGCTGCACCAGCGCCTCGCTGCCCTCGATGCCAAGCACCTCGCGCGCCTGCGTGGCCAGCGGCAGCGTGAAGTTGCCCAGTCCGCAGAACCAGTCGATCACGCGGTCCCCGGGCGCCACGGCCAGCAGCCGCAGCGCGCGGCCCACCAGCGTCGCGTTGATGTGCGGGTTGACCTGCGTGAAATCGGTGGGCTTGAACGGCATCCGGATGCCGAACTCCGGCAGCGCATAGGCCAGCTGCGGACCGCCCTCGTCCAGCAGCGCCACCGTGTCCGGCCCCTTGGGCTGCAGCCACCACTGCACGCCATGCCGTGCGGCGAACTCGCGCAGCAGCGCGAGGTCGCCCGCCGGCAGCGGGTTCAGGTGGCGCAGCACCAGCGCGATGACCTCGTCGCCCATCGCCAGCTCGATCTGCGGCAGGCGGTCGCGCTCGGCCATCGCGGCGATCAACGCGCGCAGCGGCATCAGCAGGTCGCTGACCGCCCGGGGCACGACCTTGCAGACCTGCATGTCGGCCACGTAGCGGCTCTTGCGCTCGTGGAAGCCGATCAGCACCACGCCCTTCTTCGCCACATAGCGCACCGAGAAGCGCGCGCGGTAGCGGTAGCCCCAGGCCGGCCCTTCGATCGGCCGCAGCAGCGTCTCGGGCCTGACCTTGCCCAGGTGCCAGAGCTGGTCCTCGACGACGCGCTGCTTCACCGCCACCTGCGCGCCCGCGTGCAGGTGCTGCATCTTGCAGCCGCCGCAGGCGCCGGCATGCAGGCCGAAATGCGGGCAGCCGGGCGTCACGCGCAGCGGGCTCTCCTTGCGGATCTCGGCGAGCTGGCCCTGCTCCCAGTTGTTCTTGCGGCGCGCGATCTGCGCCTTCACGATCTCGCCCGGCAGCGCGCCGTCGATGAACACCACCTTGCCCTCGGCGTTGTGCGCCACGCCCTGCGCTTCAAGCTCGAGGCTCTCGACCTTGAGCCAATCCGTTGTCTGAGTCATAGGGCCGGGATTATCCCGGCAGGCCTAGAAGATCGAGTCCCGGTCCACGCCATGCCGCATCATGTTGCGCTTGAGCTTGGCCAGCGCCTCGATCTGGATCTGGCGGATGCGCTCGCGCGTGAGCTTCAGGCGGATGGCCAGCACGTCCAGCGTCTCCGGCTCGCGGTCGGCGAGCCCGTAGCGGCCCGACAGCACCTCGCGCTCGCGCTCGTTCAGGCTGGCCAGGCCGTGGCGCAGCAGCGCCTCGACCTCGTGCGACAGGCGCAGCCCCATCGGGTCGATGGCCTGCTCGTCGGCCACGAGGTCCAGCATGGACTCGCCGCCCTCGCCATGGCGCTCGACCGGCGAATCCAGCGAGCTGGGCAGTTCGGCATGGGCCAGCAACTGGGCCACCTCGTCCACCGGCCGGCCCAGGGCCTGGGCCACGTCCTCGGCGCGCACGCGGCCCTCCGCACCCTGCGCGCTCTGCAGCGCCTCCAGTGCGCGGCGGGCCTTCAGCACCTGGTTCAACTCGCGCACGATGTGCACCGGCAGCCGCACCAGGCGCGCCTGCTGCATCAGCGCGCGCTCGATGCTCTGGCGGATCCACCAGCTCGCATAGGTCGAGAAGCGGAAGCCCCGCTCCGGCTCGAACTTGCCGATCGCATGCATCAGGCCGAGGTTGCCCTCCTCGATGAGGTCGCTCATCGGCAGGCCGCGGCCCAGGTAGTTCTTGGCGATGCTGACGACCAGCCGCAGGTTGTGCTCGATCATGGCCTGGCGGGCCTCGAAGTCGCCCGCGCGCGCGGCCTGCGCCGTGTCGAACTCCTGCTGCGGCGTCAGCAGCGGCGTGCGGCGGATGTCGCGCAGATAGGCCTGCAGCGCATTGCCGGACTCGACCTCGCCGCCCGCCTGGCGCAGCAGCGCACGCTCGTCGCCGCCCGCCGGCGGCCCGCCGTTCAGCGCCGGCGGCACCCCGCCCGGCTCGCCTGCGGCGGCGCCGCCAGGGCTGTCGTGGCCGTCATGGCCGTTCGGGAGGGGCGCAGCGCGTTTCATGGCGTGGTCGCTGGCCCGGGGTGTCGTCCGTGCGGCTCGGGCGTCAGCGCGGCGGCAGCAGCTTGGCCGGATCGACGGGCTTGCCGAGCTTGCGCACCTCGAAGTGCAGCTTCACGGAGTCGCTCTCGGTGGAACCCATCTCGGCAATCCTCTGGCCCTTGCGCACGGCTTGATCCTGCTCGACCAGCATCGCCCGGTTGTGGGCGTAGGCCGTGAGGTAGGTGTTGTTGTGCTTGATGATGACCAGGTTGCCGTAGCCGCGCAAGCCCGAGCCGGCGTAGACGACGCGGCCGTCGGCGACCGCGAAGACCGGGTCGCCCGCCTTGCCGGCGAAGTCCAGCCCCTTGTTGCGCTGCTCGTCGAAACCGGCGCTGACGGGCTGCGACACCGGCCAGGCCCAGGCCGGCGCGTCATCGTCCGACGCGGCGGCGGCTTCCTTCGCCGGCTCTTTCGCCGGCTCCTTGGTCGGCTCCTTTGCCGGCGCGGGCGCCGCGCTGGCCGAGGCCACCGGCGGCTTCGCGTCCAGCGGCCGCGACTCGACCTTGCCGGCGCTGGCGATGGGCCGCGCCGTCGCGGCGCTGGCGTCCACGCCCGGCGGCACCACGCGCAGCACCTGGCCCACCTCGATGCGGTTGGGGTTCTCCAGGCCGTTCCACCGGGCGACGTCGCGCCAGCTCTGGCCGTTGTCCAGCGCGATGCGGATCAGCGCGTCGCCCAGCTTGACCGTGTAGTAGCCGGGCTTGCCGGCGTTCTCGGCGCCGGGCGGCGGCTTGACCTCGTGCGCCTCGGCGGCGGACGCCGCGGGCGCGGCGGCCCTGGGCTGCGGGTTGCGGTCCTCGACCGGGGCCCGGTTCAGCGACGTGCCGCAGGCGCTGAGCAGCAGCGGGGCGGCGAGGAGGACGGAAAGGTGGCGCAGGCGTGAAGGCATCGTGGGGCTGGTGCACGTGGGAGGGCCGCCCGGATGGCGTGGCGCGGCGCGCCAGCGGTCTCAGACGACGCCGGATTTTAGGGGGACGAACAGCACCGCCTCGTGCTCGCTGCGCACCCAGCGGCTGGCGCCGCCTTCGACGACGTGGTCCAGCACGACCAGCACCTGGCCGCGGCCGGCGGCGGCCATGGGCGCCACGAGCCGGCCGCCTGGGGCCAGCTGCGCCGCCCAGGCCGGCGGGAGGTCCTCGCCGCCGGCCGCGGCGATGATGCTGTCGAACGGGCCGCTGGCCGCGTGGCCGGCGTGGCCGTCGCCCCAGATGAGCCGCGGCGCCGGCTGCGAGCGGGGCAGGGCCACGCGCTGCAGGTTCTGCCGCGCCTTGTCGTGCAGGCCCTGCAGGCGTTCGATGGTGGTCAGCTGGCGCGCCAGCAGCGCGATGACGGCGGCCTGGTAGCCACAGCCGGTGCCGATCTCCAGCACCCGGCCCAGCGAGCCGCGCTGCCGCGCGCCGTGGCCGGCGAACAGCAGCCCGAGCATGTGGGCGACGACCGAGGGCTTGGAGATGGTCTGGCCGTGGCCGATGGGCAGGGCCGTGTCTTCGTAGGCCTGCGCGGCCAGCGCGGTATCGACGAATTCGTGGCGCGGCACGGCGGCCATCGCGGCCAGCACGCGCTCGTCGAAGCGCCCCTCGGCGCGCAGCCTCGCCACCATGCGCTCGCGCACCGCGCCGCCGTCCAGCCCGGTGCCGCTGGGGCGGGCGAGCCGCGCGGCGTCGCGCGTGGCCTGGTGCAGGTGGCGCTGCGGCATCAGCACCTCGCGCTGCACGGCGGCCGCGGCGGGCTTGAGCGTGGCGGGGAAGCGCTTGGGCGCGGTCACGTCAGAGCCCGAGGCGCTGCGCCCAGGCGCCGAGCGACGCATGCTCGGTCAGGTCCACCTGCAGCGGCGTGATGGACACCTGGCCGTTGGCGGTGGCGTGGAAGTCGGTGCCCTCGCCGGCCTCGCGGGCGTCGCCGGCCGGGCCGATCCAGTAGATGGTCTCGCCGCGCGGGTTGAGCTGCTCGATGATGCCTTCGCTGGCGTGCCGCCGGCCCAGCCGCGTGATGCGGCGCGGCAGCGCGTCGGCGTCGGGCCGGTTGGGGATGTTGACGTTCAGCAGGAAGCCCTGCCCCAGCCCGCCGGCGATGACCTGCTCGATGAGGCTGCGCGCGACGCGGGCGGCGGCGTCCAGCTCGCCCCAGCCCTTCTCGACCTGCGAGAACGCGATCGACGGGATGCCGAACAGGTAGCCCTCGGTGGCGGCGGCGACGGTGCCGGAGTACAGCGTGTCGTCGCCCATGTTGGCGCCGTTGTTGATGCCGGAGACGACCAGGTCCGGCCGGTAGCCCAGCAGCCCGGTCAGCGCCAGGTGGACGCCGTCGGACGGCGTGCCGTTGACGTAGCGGAAGCCGTTGGCGGCCCGGTAGACGTTCAGCGGCCGGCCCAGCGTCAGCGAGTTGGAGGTGCCGCTGGCGTTCTGCTCGGGGGCGATGACGTCGATCTCGCCCAGGCCTTCACAGGCTTTCACGAGGGCCGCGAGGCCCGGCGCGAGGTAGCCGTCGTCGTTGGAAATCAGGATTCGCATGGCGCGCGATTGTAGGGAGCGCGTCACCTGCGGGACCGGGTGCCGGCCGCCCGATTTCTATCATCGGCGCTTCATATTTTCCCCAGGAGACGACGATGAAGGCATGGGTCTGCGAGAACCCGGTGGGCGTGGACGCGCTGCAGTGGCGCGAGGTGCCGGCGCCGGCGCTGGCCGCCGGCCAGATCCGCGTGGCCATCCGTGCCGCGAGCCTGAACTTCCCCGACCTGCTCATCGTGCAGAACAAGTACCAGATGAAGCCGCCGCTGCCCTTCGTGCCGGGCACGGAGTTCTCGGGCGTCGTCACCGAGGTGGGCGAAGGCGTGGCGGGCTTTGCCGTGGGCCAGCGCGTCGCCGCGTTCGGCGGGCTGGGCGGCTTCGCCACCGAGGTCTGCATCCCGGCCGCGCTGGCCATGCCGCTGCCGGACGGCTTCAGCTTCGAGGACGCCGCCGCCTTCATCTGCACCTATGCCACCAGCCACCACGGCCTGATGGACCGCGGCGCGCTGCAGGCCGGCGAGACGGTGCTGGTGCTCGGCGCGGCCGGCGGCGTCGGCACGGCGGCCATCCAGATCGCCAAGGCGGCGGGCGCGCGCGTGATCGCCGCCGCCGGCAGCGACGCCAAGTGCGAGGCCTGCAAGGCGCTGGGCGCCGACGCGGCGATCAACTACGCCACGCAGAACCTGCGCGACGAGCTGAAGGCGCTGACCGGCGGCAAGGGGCCCGACGTGGTCTACGACCCTGTCGGCGGCGACCTGGCCGAGGCCGCCTTCCGCTCCATCGCCTGGCGCGGCCGCTACCTGGTCATCGGCTTCGCGCAGGGCGCCATCCCGGCGCTGCCGCTGAACCTGGCGCTGCTCAAGGGCGCGTCGCTGGTGGGCGTGTTCTGGGGCGAGTTCGCCAAGCGCGAGCCGGGCCGCAACGCGCGGATGATGGCCGAGCTGGCCGGCTGGTATGCCGCCGGCCGCCTCAAGCCGGTGCTGGACCGCGTGCTGCCCATGGAGCAGCTGCCCGCGGCCTTCGCGCGCATGGCGGCGCGGGAGGTCGTCGGCAAGCTGGTCCTCGCCAATCCGGAAGCCTGAAACCCCAGGCCCTGCCCCCTGCGACAGCGCCCGACAAGGTGGCTGCGCTACATTCGCCGGTCGAACCGACAGCCGCTGCGCCCGCTCCGCCATGACCGTCAAAGTCCTCATCATCGAAGACAACCCCGTCGCCCGCAGCTTCCTGTGCCGGGTGGTGCGCGAGAGCTTCAGCGATGTGATGGAGATCACCGAGGCCGGCGACCTGGAGAGCGCGCGCCGGCAGGTCGGCAAGGCCGGGGACGGCGGCTTCAAGCTCATCCTCGTCGACCTGGAGCTGCCCGACGGCAACGGCATGGAGTTCCTGACCGAGCAGGCCGGCTCGACGGCGATCAAGATCGTCACGACGCTGTACTCCGACGACGACCACCTCTTCCCCGCGCTGCAGTGCGGCGCCGACGGCTACCTGCTGAAGGAGGACCGCTTCGAGGTGCTGGTGGAGGAGTTGCAGCGCATCGTGCGCGGCCAGCCGCCGCTGTCGCCGGCCATCGCGCGCCGGCTGCTGTCGCACTTCCGCCCCTCGTCGGGCGACAGCGGCACCATGCCGCTGACCTCCGGCTTCGGCTCGCTGTCGTCGTCGCACGCGCCGTTCGGCAACAGCCGCAGCGTGGCGCTGGACCCGCCGCCCGAGTGGGAGCGCCTGACGCCGCGCGAGAACGAGGTGCTGACCTACCTGAGCAAGGGCTTCACGATCAAGGAGATCGCGAACCTGATGGGCATCAAGTGGTTCACCGTCAACGACCACATCAAGAGCATCTACAAGAAGCTCAACGTCAGCAGCCGCGCGGAGGCGGCGGTGCTGGCGAGCAAGCAGGGCCTGGTCTAGTTGCCGGGGCGGGCCGCGGCGCGGGTGACCCGCACCCGCAGCTCGCCGACGCCCTCGAACACGTGGCGCGACTGCTGGCCGATGCGCACGTCGTGCACGCCGGTGATCATGCCGGTCGAGATGACGTCGCCGGCCCGCAGCGGCGCGCCCTGCTGCGCGCGCTTGTTCAGCGTGAAGGCCAGCGCACCCAGCGGCCCGGGCAGGAGGGCGACCCGGCCGGTGCCGGCCGACTGGCCGTCGATGAAGGTCTCGGCGGCGATGCTCTCGCGCTCGCGCCAGTCCGCGATCTCGGGGCCGACGACGACGCCCCAGTTGTTGCCGAAGTCCGAGATGACGGCGCCGGGGCCGAGGTCGTTCAGCGTCGCCAGCGGGCTGCTGGCCACTTCCACGCCGATGTGCATCGCGGCCACGAGTGCGGCGGCGGTGTCCGCGGCCCAGTCGCACTTGCCGGCCGGCGCGTCGGCCGCGACGACGATGACGATCTCCGCCTCGACGGCCGCGAAGCCGCCCTCGAACACCGGGCAGGCCGCCGCGTCGCCGGCAGCCGGGCGGTGGATGTTGGCCGCGAACGCCGGGCCGATGAGGCGCTCTTCAGGGAACTGGGCGGCGAACGCCGGGTTGACGCGCGCGACCTTCCAGCCGGCCACGGCGTCGGGCCAGCGGGCGATGGCGGCCGCCTGCACGGCATAGGCCTCGGCCAGCGTGGCCGGCGGCAGGCCGGGGTAGGCGGACAGCGCGCGGCCGGCGGCGCGGGCGGCGGTGAACTGGGCGGAAATGTCTTGGGGCTGGCTCATGGTGGGTCCCGCGGCGCGCGGCGGCGCCCTGTGGCATGCGGCCGGCAATGTACCCTGGCGCCGCCGTGGCCGCGATCGGGCGGATGGCGCATAAGGAAATAAGCAAACTGTCGTTCCCCGAATAAGCGACTTCGGGCACCCTCGCGGCTTCGCTCCATCGACGGCCTGCCGACATGTCCATTGCCAAGCTCACCCGCCGCGCCACCCTGGCGCTGTTCGCCGCCTCCGGCGCCCTGCCCGCCTTCGCCGCCGACCCGGTGCTGCTGAACGTCTCCTACGACGTGGCCCGCGAGCTGTACAAGCAGATCAACCCGGCCTTCGTCGCCGCGCAGAAGGCCAAGGGCCAGGCCGTCACGGTGAACCAGAGCCACGGCGGCTCCAGCAAGCAGATCGGCGCCGTGATCGGCGGCCTGGAGGGCGATGTCGTGACGATGAACCAGGCCACCGACGTGGACCAGCTCGCCAGCAGCGGCCTGACGCCGGCCGACTGGCGCAGCCGCTTCCCCAACAACGCGGCGCCCTATTCGTCGACGATGACCTTCCTGGTCCACAAGGGCAACCCCAAGGGCATCAAGGACTGGGCCGACCTGGCCCGCCCGGGCGTCAAGGTCATCATCCCCAACCCCAAGGTGACCGGCAACGGCCGCTACAGCTACCTCGCCATCTGGGGCAGCGTGCTGGCCAACGGCGGCTCCGAGGCGCAGGCGCGCGAGCTGGCCACCAAGATCCTGAGCAACGTGCCGGTGCTGGACGGCGGCGGCCGCGGCGCGACGACCACCTTCACGCAGCGCGGCATCGGCGACGTGCTGGTCACCTTCGAGGCCGAGGTGGAGCTGATCGAGAACGAGTTCGGCAAGGGCAAGTTCGAGCAGGTCAACCCCAGCATCTCGATCGAGACGGAGGCGCCGGTGGCGCTGGTCGACAAGGTGGCCGCCAAGAAGGGCACGGCCGCGCTGGCCAAGGCCTACCTGGACTTCCACTGGAGCCCGGAGGCGCAGGACATCATCGCCAGGAACAACTTCCGCCCGCGCGACCCGGCCGTCTTCAAGAAGCACGCGCAGCGCTTCGCCAACATCAAGCTGTTCACGGTCGAGCAGACGCTGGGCGGCTGGGCCAAGGTCAGCAAGACGCACTTCGCGGACGGCGGCACCTTCGACCAGATCATGGCCGGGATCAAGCGCTGAGCGCCGCCCCGCCTCCACACACACCCGGGCCGCCGCGCTGAACGCGGACCGGGCCTGGCCGCCGCCAATTCGAGGGCACGGCGATGCCTGCCAGCGCGGCCCGGCCTGAAATGCAGGACCTACCTCTCATTCCTATGGCTTCGTTCTCGCTGGGGCGACGGCGTGTGCTGCCCGGCTTCGCGCCGACGCTGGGCTTCACGCTGTTCTACCTGTCGCTGCTGGTGCTGATCCCGCTGGCGGCCGTGTTCATCAAGTCCGCCGGCCACGGCTGGGACGCGTTCTGGGCCGCGGCCACGTCGCCGCGCGTCGTCGCGTCGTACCGGCTGAGCTTCGGCGCGGCGCTGCTGGCCGCCGGCATCAACCTGGTGTTCGGCCTGATCCTGGCCTGGTGCCTGGTACGCTACGAGTTCCCCGGCCGCAAGCTGGTGGACGCGCTGATCGACCTGCCCTTCGCGCTGCCCACCGCCGTGGCCGGCATCGCGCTGACCGCGCTGTACGCGCCCAACGGCTGGGTCGGCGCGCTGTTCGCGGCCGGCGGGCCGCTGGCGCCGCTGTTCGGCGAGGAGGGCCTCAAGATCGCCTTCACGCCGCTGGGCATCCTGCTGGCGCTGATCTTCATCGGCCTGCCCTTCATCGTCCGCACGGTGCAGCCGGTGCTGGAGGACATGGAGACGGAGCTGGAGGAGGCCGCCGCGTCGCTGGGCGCGCAGCGCTGGACGACGTTCCGCTTCGTCGTGCTGCCGACGCTGCTGCCGGCGCTGCTCACCGGCTTCGCGCTGGCCTTCGCGCGCGCGGTGGGCGAGTACGGCTCGGTGATCTTCATCGCCGGCAACATCCCGATGGTCAGCGAGATCACGCCGCTGATGATCATCTCCAAGCTGGAGCAGTACGACTACGTGGGCGCCACGGCCATCGCGGTGGTCATGCTGGTGGTCAGCTTCGTGCTGCTGCTCGTCATCAACGGCCTGCAGGCCTGGGCGTCGAAGCGGGGGGCGCGATGAGCACCGCGCTGTCCGTCTCCCGCACCCGCCCGGACTACCAGGCCAACCCCGCCACGCGCGAGTCGCGGCCGGTGCGCTGGCTGCTGCTGGCGCTGGGCCTGGGCTTCTTCGCCGTCTTCCTGCTGCTGCCGCTGGTGGCCGTGTTCACCGAGGCGCTGCGCAAGGGCTGGGACGCGTACTTCTCGGCGCTGGCCGACGCCGACACGCTGTCCGCCATCCGGCTCACGCTGCTGGCCGCGGCCGTCGCGGTGCCGTTCAACCTGGTGTTCGGCGTCAGCGCCGCCTGGCTGATCGCCAAGCACGAGTTCCGCGGCAAGCAGCTGCTGATCACCTTCATCGACCTGCCCTTCTCGGTGTCGCCGGTCGTCGCCGGCCTGATGTACGTGCTGCTGTTCGGCGCGCAGGGCTGGCTGGGGCCGTGGCTGCAGGCGCACGACCTCAAGATCGTCTTCGCCGTGCCGGGCATCGTGCTGGCCACCGTGTTCGTGACCTTCCCGTTCATCGCCCGCGAGCTGATCCCGCTGATGCAGGCCCAGGGCAGGGACGAGGAGGAGGCCGCCACGGTGCTGGGCGCCAGCGGCTGGCAGACCTTCCGCCGCGTCACGCTGCCCAACATCAAGTGGGGGCTGCTGTACGGCGTCATCCTGTGCAACGCGCGGGCCATGGGCGAGTTCGGCGCGGTGTCGGTCGTGTCCGGCCACATCCGCGGCCAGACGAACACGCTGCCGCTGCACGTCGAGATCCTCTACAACGAATACCAGTTCGCCGCCGCCTTCGCCGTGGCCTCGCTGCTGGCGCTGCTCGCGCTGGTGACGCTGGTGATCAAGCAATTCGTCGAATGGCGCGCCACGGCCGCGTCGAAGGAAGCGTGATGGGAATCCAGGTCCAAAACATCCACAAGCGCTTCGGCGGTTTCACGGCGCTGGGCGACGTGTCGCTGGACTTCCCGCGCGGCGAGCTCGTCGCGCTGCTCGGCCCCTCGGGCTGCGGCAAGACCACGCTGCTGCGCATCATCGCGGGGCTGGAGCAGGCCGACGCCGGCCGCGTGCTGCTGGACGGCCAGGACGCCTCCGACACCCATGTGCGCGAGCGCCAGGTCGGCTTCGTGTTCCAGCACTACGCGCTGTTCCGCCACATGACGGTGTTCGACAACGTCGCCTTCGGCCTGCGCGTGAAGCCGCGCCGGCAGCGGCTGCCCGAGGCCGAGATCAGGAAGCGCGTCACCGAACTGCTCAAGCTCGTGCAGCTGGACTGGCTGGGCGACCGCTTCCCGCCCCAGCTCTCCGGCGGCCAGCGCCAGCGCATCGCGCTCGCGCGGGCGCTCGCCGTCGAGCCGCGCGTGCTGCTGCTGGACGAGCCCTTCGGCGCGCTCGACGCCAAGGTGCGCAAGGAGCTGCGCCGCTGGCTGCGCCGGCTGCACGACGAGCTGCACATCACCAGCATCTTCGTCACCCACGACCAGGACGAGGCGCTGGAGGTGGCCGACCGCATCGTGCTGATGGACCACGGCCGCGTGGAACAGGTGGGCACGCCGCAGGAGGTCTACGAGCGCCCGGCCACGCCCTTCGTGTACGGCTTCCTCGGCGCGGTCAACCACTTCGTGGGCCAGGCGCGCGGCGGCGTGCTGCACATCGGCGAGCACCAGCTGCCGCACCGCGGCGCGCACGGCGACGGCGAGGTGCAGGCCTACGCCCGCCCGCACGAGCTGCAGATCGCCACCGACGAATCGGCGCCCGGCCTGGCCGCGACCGTGGAGCGCGTGCTGGCCTTCGGCGCCAGCGCCCGCGTCGAGCTGATCGGCCCAGGCGGCCAGCCGCTCGAAGCCGAGCTGACCCGCGAGCAGGCCGAGGCGCTGCGCCTGCAGGGCGGCCAGCGCGTGAAGCTCAGCGCCAGCCGCCTGAGCCTGTTCGAGGCCGGCGCGGGCATCTAGTCGACCACGAACAGCTTGGCGCCAACCGCCGTCATGGAGCGATGCGGCTCCGCCCCATCGGCGACCCAGTCGTCCGCGCCGCTGGTCACCGCACACAGTGCCGTCAGCAGCAATTCGTCCAGCGGATAGGCGCAACTCGCCCTGCGGCGTGGGTCTTCCAGGGCTTCGAAGGCCTGCATCAGTGGGGGCTTCGGTCGCGTGGGTTCATTGGCTTCGGCTTGCTCTGCTCTTCTCACGTCGCAATGGCGTTGTCTTTGTCGGGAGAACCTATACCAGCATGTCGGGGACTGCGTTCATGCAATCGCCCTGACGGTGATGGCATTCATCATCAAGCTGGAAGCAAAACAGTTCTCGGTTCCCGACATCCTGTTCATCAGGTCGGCGTCGTCCGCCTGCTTCGTGCTGCTGCTCCGGCCAGTCCTCCGCTTCCCGCTGCGGACGCCTGTTTTCGGCCTCCATGCCCGGCGCAGCGCCTTCGGGCTGGTGTCCATGGCGACCTGGTACTACACGCTGGGGGTCTTGCCGATGGGCGTCTCCGTGACGCTGAACTACCTGTCGCCACTTTTCCTCGGGCTCATCCTCTACCTCGGCGACGGCTCCGGCAGCAAGCCATCGACGCGGGAGCTCGGATACCTCCTGCTCGGCTTGCTGGGCGTCATTGTTCTTTTGAACCCCTTCAGCGGCCGCCTGCAACCCGGCGATGTCATCCCCGTCGCGTCGGGCGTGTGCGCTTCGGCGATGGCGGCGCTTGCATTCAAGGACGTCCGCGTGCTGAAGCGCGCCGCGCAGAACGAATGGCAGATGGTGTTCTATTTCTCGGCCATCGCGGCCGTCCTGTCATTCCCGCTGACCTCGCTGGCCCGGCTCCACATCGGCCATGACGTCCAGGGCGGCCTGCTGCTCGTGATGGCCGGGGTCCTGGGGGCGCTGGGGCAGTTTGGCGTGTCGAAGGCGTTTGGCTCCGGCGACCCGATCGTCGCCGCGTCCCTCCAGTACCTGACCGTCGTGTTCTCGCTGCTTCTCGCGTGGCTTGCGCTGGGAGAAACGGTTTCGCTCGCGCAGCTGACGGGGGTCGGCATCATCGTCGCGGCCGCCCTCCTCAACATCGCCGCCCGCGGTCGCAGGCCATCCGGGGCGTAGCAGGCCGGGCCATGCCCGCCCCCGGGGCGCCGCGCGGACGCTGGCCGGCCGGCGCTTCACCGCAACGCCTGGTCCTGCTGCAGCACGCGGGCGATCTCCGCGGCGGCGCGGAACAGCGGCTGGCTGGCCGCCGCGGCCAGGCCCTGGGCGCGCTGTGCGGGGGCGGCGTCCGGCAGCGGCGGCGGACGCAGGCCCAGGCTGCAATGGCGCAGGCGCAGCGGCACGGCGGCCAGCGCCCGGGCGATGGCCGGCAGCCGCGTGCGCAGCCAGGGCAAGGCCTCGGCGCGCTCCGCGCAGCAATGCAGCAGCAGGCCGTGGCGCCACTGCAGCAGCACCAGCACCCAGCCCTGCGGCGTGGCCAGGTTCAGGCCCAGGCAGACGCCGCCGTCCGGCAGGCCGGCCCCCGCCGGCGCCCCCCCGCCCCGGCCGCCATCCTGCCGGCCCGCCTCATCGGCGCCGGCGGCGGCCGGCCAGAAGCCGCCCAGCGGGCCCAGCAGCCGCAGCCACAGCATCTGGCCCAGCCAGCCCGCCAGCTGCACCGGCGCGGCCTGGGCCGCCAACGCGGCGTCCGGGCCGGGCGGGGGCGCGGCCGGGCCGGCCGGCGCGCGCAGCTGCTCGGCCAGCATCCGGGCGCGCCACTGCACGGCCATCTGTTCTGCCACTTGTTCGGCGCCCTGTTCGGCCCCCTGCACGGGCAGCCGCGCGTCCTGGTCCAGGTGCCAGCGCTGCAGCCGGCCCTGGTCCGGCCGCAGCGCGCGCCAGCCCCATTCGTCGCCCGGCGTCTCGTCTGGCAGGGCAGCGGCCGCCGCCTCGCGCTGCAGCAGCTGCAGCGCCAGCCGCGGCTCGCGGGACAGCACGCGCAGCAGCAGCGTGTCGCCCGGCCGGGCCAGGCCGGCGGGCAGGCCCAGCTGCAGGCCGTCCTCGGCGTCGCCCAGCAGGCCGCCGTCGGCCGCCTGCGCGACGCGCAGGCGCAGCAGCTCGCCGACCTGCGCCTCCCGCCCACCCGCCTGGCGCGGCCAGGCCTCGACGGGGCGCAGCGGCCTGAGCGCCGAAACGGGGGCGGGGATGGGGGCGTTCATGGGCAGGCGGGCTGGCCCAGGAACAAGGCGACCGCCGCGCGGGGAACTTAACCCCGCGCCCCGGCGGACGCGGGCGGGCCGTCAGCGCCCGATGTGCAGCTTCTGGCCGGAGCCCAGGATGTCGGCGAGGTCGCGGCGGCTGCGCTCCTGGTCCAGCCGGGCCTGCAGGGCCTCGATCCGGGCGTCCTGCTCGCGGCAGCGCTGCGCGACCTGGTCCTGCAGCGTGTCGAGGGCCGCCTGCAGCCGGCCGTTGGCCGCCTCCAGCACGGCCACGCGCTGCGCCAGGCCGTCGGCGTCGGCCGGTGCGGGGCCTGGCGCCGGTGCCGCAGCGGCCGGCGGGCGTTCGGTGGCAGCCGGCAGCGGCTCGGGCGGCAGCCCCGCCTCGGCGCGCACCCACATGCGCTCCAGCAGCGCCGCGAAGTCGCGCGCATAGCGCGGCGCGTCGAACAGCGGCAGCTCGCGGCGCCGCTCGCGCAGCCCGGCCTGGGCGGCGCGCAGCTCGGCCAGGTCGCCCTGCGTCAGCGCGATGGCCCGCTGCACATAGGCCTGCGCATCGGCGCAGACGAAGCCGGGCAGCTCGCAGGCCTGGACCAGGCTGGCCGCCACGCGCGACGCGAAGGTCTCGCCGGGCACGGTCAGCACCGGCACGCCGGCCCACAGCGCGTCGCTGGCCGTGGTGTGCGCGTTGCAGGGCCAGGTGTCCAGGAACAGGTCGGCGGCCTGCAGCCGCGCGACGTTCAGGTCCTCGGCGACCCGTGGCGAGAAGAACAGGCGCTCGGCCGCCACGCCGCGCCGGCCCAGCTCGGCCACGAGCGCCTTGCTCGCGCCCTCGTTCCAGTTCAGCAGCCACAGCACGGCCTGCGGGCTGCCGTGCAGGATCTGCGCCCACAGCCCGGCCATGTCTGCCGTGATCTTGTAGGCCTGGTTGAAGCAGCACAGCACCGGCACGCCCGCGGGCAGGCCCAGCGCGGCGCGGTCCACCGGCGGCAGCGGCGCGCGCTGGCGGTCGTTGGGCTGGTAGCTGTGCGGCATCTGCGCGATGCGCTCGGCGTAGCCGTCCTGGTGCGTCAGCGGCGTCACCACCGGGTCGCCGATGAGGTAGTCCAGGAAGTCGGCGCCGCTGGTGCCGGGGTAGCCGAGGAAGCCCACCTGCACCGGCGCCGGCCGCTGGCTCAGCAGCTGCATCCGGCCGTTCTCGGTGTGGCCCTTGAGGTCGATGGCGATGTCGATGCCGTCCGCGCGCATCAGGCGCGCGACCTCGGCGTCGCTGACGTTGTTGACGTCGCGGAACTGGTCGGCCGCGGCGCGGATGCGCTGCTGCTGGGGCGAGCCGTCGGCCGGGCTGTGGCAGTAGAGGACGACCTCGAAGCGCCCGCGGTCCAGCAGCTCGACGAGCTCCACCAGCAGGGTCACGGTCGCGTGCCGGAAGAAGTCCGACGACAGCAGGCCCAGGCGCAGCCGGGGCTTGCGCGTGCCGGCGGCCGTGACCGGCGGCAGCGGCCGCAGCCCCCGCACCAGGCGCTGCGTCTCCAGGCGGCCGGCCTGCAGCTGCTGCGCGCGGCTGCTCGGCAGCGCCAGCAGCACGAACGGCGGCACGCCCTCGTCCGCGCGCGCCAGCCGCTCCAGCAGGCGCGGCGCCTGCTTCGCCAGGTCCTCCCAGCGCGCCAGCCGCCCCAACTGGTGGACCAGCAGGCTCTGCGCCAGCACGCCGCACTCCTGCGTGCCGTCGGCGGCGAGCAGGCTGGCCGTCTCGAAGCTGATCGCGGACTGCGCGTCCATGTCCAGCCGCTTCAGCGCCAGGCCGAGCAGGTAGTGCGTCGCGGCCCGCTTGGGGTCGAGCTGCAGCGCGTCGATGCAGACCTGCACCGCGTCCCGGGGCCGGTGCGCGCGGAACAGCGCCAGCGCCTGCTTCTCCAGCGCCTGCGGGTCGCGCCGCAGCGGCGCCGGCAGCTGCTCGCAGGCGGTCGCCAGCCCGGCCCAGTCGGCCTGCAGCTCCAGGCATTGCAGCAGCAGCTGCTGCGCCTGGGCGTGGTGGGGCACGAGCGCCAGCAGCCGCCGCGCCGCCCGCTCGGCACGCGCCGCGTCGCCCATGGTCAGCCCCAGCTCCACCAGGTTCAGCCAGGGCTCGGGCGCAGCGGGCGCGAGCCGGGCCGCGGACTCGAACAGCGCGGCCGCGCGCTCCCACTGGCGCGCCGCCATCGCCTTGCGGCCGGCCTCGCCGGCCTGCCGGGCCTTCGGGCTCTGGCGGGCCGCGCCGGGCCGGGGTGCGACAACATTCATACGGGCATCCTGACAAGAAAAAGCGGCCTGCCGGCAGCGGCAGCCCATCGGCCGCCACTATCCCCGCAAAGCCGCGCGGCGGTCCAAAAGGAAAACCGGGCCTCGGCCCGGTTTTTCACGCTTGCCGGCCCGTCATGCCGGGCCCCGGCCTCATTGCAGCAGCGACATGACCATGCCGGACATGCTGTTGGCCTGCTTCAGCATCGAAGTGCTGGCCTGCATCAGCATCTGCTTGGTCGTCATGTTGGACGTCTCGGTCGCGTAGTCCACGTCCATGATGCGGCCGGTGGCGGCCTTGGCGGTGGTGCTCATGTTCTGCAGGTTGTTGAAGACGTGGTCCAGGCGGTTGGACGCGGCGCCCAGGTCGGCGCGCAGCGCACCGACCTTGTCGAGCGCGCCGGCCAGCGTCGTCAGCATCGTGTTGTCCGTCGCGCTCATCTCCGTGCCCGCCGTGCCCGGCGTGGCGTAGGTGTGCGCCGCGGTGCTCAGCGCGGTGGCCAGGGACGTCAGGTTCGTGGCCAGGTCCACCGTCATCGTCTCGCCCGAGGTGGCACCGATCTGGAAGGTGACGCCGCCGGCCGTGGACAGCAGGCCGCCGGCGCCGGTGACGCCGGTGCCGTCGCTGAGCAGCTTGGTGCCGCCGAACGCGGTGTTCTTGACGATGTTGGCCAGTTCCTTGCCCAGCGCGTCGTATTCGGACTGCATGGCGGTCTTGTCGGCGGTGGTGGTGGAGACCGTGTAGGCCTCGGTCGCCAGGTCCTTCATGCGCGTCAGGATGTTGGAGACCTCGTCCAGCGCGCCTTCGGCCGTCTGCATCATCGAGATGCCGTTCTGCGTGTTCTTCATCGCCACGGCCATGCCGCTGGTCTGGGCCTTCAGGCGGGTGGCGATCTGCAGGCCGGCGGCGTCGTCCATCGCGGAGTTGACGCGGAAGCCCGTGCCCAGGCGGGACATCGAGGTGGACAGGGCCGACTGGGTGCGGCTCAGCGAGGCTTGGGTCGACAGGGCCGATGCGTTGGTGTTCAGGCTCAGCATGGGAGGCTCCAATAGGGTGGGTTGATCTGCTTGGCGGGGCGAGCTTTCCTGCCCTCAACAGCACAGGGCGGCCGCCCCGGCACCGGACTTAAGCGCGCCGCGCCGGCAAATCCACTTTCGCTGCATTCGCCGCGCCCCGCGTGCACTCCATCACGGCGCCGGGCCGATCCCCGGGCAGATGCCCCCGCAACGGCCACCGCCGCGATGGGCGAGCCGGCTTCCAGGGAGAGGCTTCTGCGGCGAAGGTTCGTGGAGCGGACAGCCGGCGTGCGGCGGCTCGCAGGGCAGAAGGCGGTATCGGAAACGGCGCGCGCGGCGCGGCGCCCGCGCTCAGGCCGCGCCGGGCGCCAGCAGCTGGTCCACGCGCGCGCGGTGCACGCCGGACACCGCCGGCAGCAGGGCCGACAGCTGTTCGTAGTCCAGCGGCGCGCCCTGCCCCGCCTCGGCGAAGTGGGCGGCCAGGCGGGCGGCGCTGGCGGCCTCGGCCGCATCGGGCGCGGGCGCCGCGGCGGCCGCGGCCTCCAGCCGCTGGCCCAGGGCCTGGCGCGCCAGGCCCAGCTGCTGCTGGGCCTGCACCACGCCGGCCAGGCTGGTGCGCTGGGCCTCGGCGTCGTCCACCTGCCAGCGGGCGGGCTGGAGGGCGTCGGGCCTGGCGTCCAGCATCGCGCGCACCGGCTGGCCGCTGGGGAAGCGGCGGCCGTCGCCGCGCAGCTGCAGGCCGTCGCGCAGCATCGGCCAGCGGCTCTCGGACACCGCGAGCAGCACGCCGCCGTCGGCCTGCGCGCGGGTCTGCACGCCCAGGCCGGCCAGGCCCTGGGCGACGGCACGCAAATGGCTGTCGCGGCCCCGGCCGTCGAGATGGATGCTGAGCGCACGGCCCTGGCCGGGCAGGGTCAGGCGCAGGGTCTCGGCGCCGGCGGCGGCCAGGCTGTTGCCGTCCAGCCCGCGCAGGCTGAACTCGCGCTGCGGCTCGCGGCTCTCGGGCACGGCCTGCAGGCGGGCGTCGATCCGGCCCCCGGCCTCGGCCTCGCGGGCCTGCCAGAGGCGGGCGACGCCGTCCACGCGGGCCTGCAGGTCCAGCGCGGAGGCGGGCAGCTGGCGCGCCAGCGTCAGGCTCAGGCCGCTCTTGAGCTGCTGCAGCGCGGCATCCAGCTGCTGCGCATAGGCCAGGCCCTGCTGCAGCGCGCCGACGCGCTGCTGCGCACCCGGCTCGCGCGCGGCCTGCCCGGCCGCCATCGGCCGCAGCGGCCGGGCCGCAGCCGGCACGCCCGGCGCGGACGCCAGCGGCGCCGGGGCGGCGGGCGCCAGCGCCCCGCCCGCCGCGGCGGTGGCGGTGCGGCCGGCGGTGCGGGTCGGCGGGTTCTGGAGGGCAGGCAGGGCCGGCAGCGCGGGCATCAGCCTAAATCCGGCGGTTGGGCATGCCCGCAGCGCCAGACCAGCGGGCGTGCAGCGCTACCCACCGAAGTGCTGATCTCCGCATCGGCGACAAGGTGTTGAAACATCAGCGCTTTCGATGAATGGCAAGCGGTCAACTGCCGGATTTGGGCTCAGAGCACGTCGAACAGGCTCAGGTTGCTGACGCGGGCATAGGCCTTCTGCGTCGCCTGCACGGCCAGCTCATAGCTGTTCAGCCGGATCGCCGCCTCGGCGTAGTCCACCTTGCCCAGCGCCAGCGTCGCGTCCTGGTTGGCCAGGCTGACCGCGGCATGGTTGTCGTCCAGCGTGTTGATGACGTTCTGGCGGCCGCCCTGCTGGGCGATCTGGCCACTGAGGAAGCCCAGCAGCCCATCCGCGGCGTCGATCTGGCTGCGCGCCGTGGCGCTGGTGTAGCTGCCGCTGCCGAAGGCCGTGATCGCGGCCTGCAGGCCGTTCAGGAAGCCGGCCACGTCGTAGTCGCTCAGCGCGACGTTCGCGGGCAGGGTCACGCCGTCGCCGACGGCGACCTGCTGGGTCGCGTTGTCGACCCCGGCGCCGAAGCCGTAGACGCCGGCCGACAGCGTCAGCGTCGGCACGTCGGACGCCGTGCCCGAGAACATGTACTGGCCCTCGGCGTTGCGCGTGTTGGCGCTGTAGAACAGGCTGTCGCGCAGCGACTCCAGCGAGGTCGCCATGGCCTTCACGTCCTCGGGCGTGGACGAGCCGTTGGCCGCCCAGACCATCAGGTCGCGCACCATCATCAGGTCGTCCTGCATGCTGGCCAGCGTGGTCTCGTTGTTCTGCAGCCGCGTCGTCAGCGCCGCGATGTTGTTGCGGTACTGGCCCAGCGCCGCCTCCTCGCGCGACAGGCGCGCCAGCCGCACGGTGGCGATGGTGTCGTCCGAGGGCTTGAGCACACGGCTGCCGGAGGACATCTGGCTCATCACCTTGGTCAGGCCGGCGTTGGCCGTCTGCAAGGCGGTGTTCATGGTCTGGCTGTACTGGGCGGTGGCGATGCGCATGGGGAGCTCCGGTCAGAACGCGGCGAGCGTGCTGTCGAACAGCTTGCCGGCGGCGGCGATGACTTTCATGTTGGCCTGGTACATCTGCTGGTACTGCATCAGGTTGATGGCCTCCTCGTCGGTGTTGACGCCGCTGGTGGCCGCCCAGGTGGCCTGCGACTGGTCGCGCACGGTCTGCGCGGTGGTCTGGGCCGCCTGGTTCTGCTGGCTGCGCACGCCCAGCGTGCCGACGAGCTGGGTGTAGATGTCGCCCAGCACGGTGCCGGTGCCGCCGAACTGGGTGACGGCGAGGCTGCTGTCTTTCAGCTTGATCAGCGCGGTCAGGTTGGCGCCGCCGCCGACGCCCTCGCCCGGCCCCGCGAACGCGAGCTGGGCGGCGGTGATGCCGGTGACCCCCAGCCCGTCCGGCGTGAACAGCGCCGGCCCGCCGGCCAGCGCCAGCTGGCCGTTGAACTTCTGCGCGATGCCCGCGGCCAGCTCCGTGACCGTCTGCTGCATCGGCTTGAGCACCTGCAACTCGTAGTCGATGACGCCGCCCAGCTGGCCGCCCAGGCCCTGGCTGGCCACGCCGAAGGTGGTGTTGGCGAAGCGCAGCTCCAGCGCGCCGCCGTTCTGGCTCAGCACCGCCGCGTCGTCGCCCACCACCAGCGGCTGGCCGTTGTTCAGCGACACGTTGACCGTGCCGTCCGCCTGCGCCACCACCTGCACGCCGGCCAGCGCGGCCAGCGCGTCGATGCGCTGGTCGCGCGCGTCCAGCAGGCCCGAGGTGTTCAGGCCGCCGGCCTGGGCCGCGGCGATCTGGCGGTTCAGCAGCGCGACGTCGGCCGTGTAGCCGTTGATCTGGCTGACCGCCGCGCCGCGCTGGTCGCCCAGCGCGTTGAGCTGCGTCGTGAACAGCTGCCGCTGGCCGGCGATGCGCTTGGCCAGCGTGTCCGCCGCGGTCAGCACCTGGGAGCGCAGCGAGGCCGAGTCGGGCTGCACGCTGGCGGCGTTGAGCGACGCGAAGAAACCATCCAGCGCGTTGTTGATGTTGGAGGTGTCGTCCGACATCACCGATTCGAGCTGGTCCAGGTAGGGCTGGCCGGCGTCGTAGCGGCCCAGCTCGGAGGCCGCCTTCCACATCTGCTGCGACTTGTAGCCGTCGGCGAAGCGGACCAGCGACGACACCTGCACGCCGTTGCCGGCCGCCATCAGGCCGCCGGCCAGCGCCTGGCGCGAACTCAGCAGCACGCCCTGGCGGGTGTAGCCCGGCGTGGCCGCGTTGGCGAGGTTCTGGCTGGTGGTGTTGAGCACCGTCTGCGCCGCGATGGCGCCCGACAGGGCGTTGTGGATCATGCTCATGGGCGGCTGCCTCGGGTCTGGGCCTCAGGTCTGGGAAGAAGGCGACGCGCCGGGGCCGGCGCTTAAATCCGGCGCCGGCAGCAGCTGCCTGAGCAGCAGGTCGGCGATGCCGAAGGCGCGCTGGCCCGCCAGCGCGTCGGCGACCAGGCCGTCGGCCAGGTCGTTCAACGGCTCGTCGGCCTTCTTCTTCAGCGGGCTGTCGTCGTCGGCCAGCTCGCGCGTGGCGGCGCGCATCTGGCCCAGCATCTGCTTGATGAACTGGGCCTCGAACTTGACGGCCGCGTCGGTGGCGCGCTGGTGCAGCCGGGCGTCGGCGTCGGCGGCCGGGGGCTGGGACTGGAGGGCGTTGTCGAGCTTCATCGCTAGATGACCTGCAGTTCGCCGTCGATCGCGCCGGCCTGGTCCAGCGCCTGCAGGATGGCCATGATGTCGTCGGGGTTGGCGCCGATGCTGTTGATGGTGTCGACGATGGCCTGCAGGCTGGCGCCGGCCGGCCAGCGCAGCATGCGGCCGCTGCCCTGGTCCACCGCCACCTGCGACTGCGGCACCACCTGCGTCTGGCCCCGGCCGAAGGGCGCGGGCTGGCTGACCTGGGGGCGCTCGCTGATGACCACCTTCAGCGCGCCGTGCGAGACGGCGGCCGGGCGCACGCGCACGCCCTCGGCGATGACCACCGTGCCGGTGCGCGAGTTGAACACCACCTTGGGCAGGCCGGCGCCGGCCTCGATGCCCAGTCCCTGCAGCTGGGCGATGAAGGCCACGCGCTGCGTGGGCTCCTCGGGCGCCTGCACCTCGACGCTGGTGGCGTCGCGCGTGCTGGCGACGCCGGCGCCGAAGCGCTGGTTGACGGCCTGCACGATGCGGGTGGCCGTCTCGAAGCTGGGGCGCTTCAGGCTCAGCGTCACGCCGGGGGCGCTGGCCAGGTCGTTGCCGATCTCGCGCTCGATGCTGGCGCCATTGGGGATGCGGCCCGTGGTGGGCGTGTTGACGGTGACGCTGGAGCCGCTCTGCCCCTGCGCCGACAGCCCGCCGACCACCACGTTGCCCTGGGCCAGCGCATAGACCTCGCCGTCGGCCGCCTGCAGCTGCGTCAGCAGCAGCACGCCGCCGCGCAGGCTCTTGGCGTCGCCCAGCGACGAGACCGTCACGTCGATGGTCTGGCCGCGCCGGTAGCCGCTCGGGAAGCTGGCGCTGACCATCACGGTGGCGACGTTCTTGGATTTGGGGTCCACGCCCGGCGGCTGCTTGATGCCGAACTGCTTCAGCAGGTTGTTGACCGACTGGCCGGCGAACTTGACCTGGGTGCTGTCGCCGCTGCCGTTCAGGCCCACGACCAGGCCGTAGCCCAGCAGCTGGTTCTCGCGCATGCCCTCGACGTGCACCAGCTGGCCCAGCGCCTGCGCGGCGTGGGCGGCCGGGGCCAGCAGCAGGAGCAGCAGCGCGGCGGCGGCCGAGGCGAAGAGTTGCTTCATGGGTCCGGGCCTCAGAAGGGCATCAGCGGGTTGACGAACCAGCGCGTCAGCCAGCCGGGGGTGTTCGCGTTCGCCATGTCGCCCTGGCCGGCGTAGGCGATGCGGGCGTTGGCGATGCGCTGCGAGGAGACGCGGTTGTCGCTGTCCACGTCGGCCGCGCGCACATAGCCGCCCAGGCGGATCAGCTCCTCGCCCTGGTTCAGGTAAAGGCTTTTCTCGCCCTGCACCTTCAGCAGCCCGTTGGGCAGCACCTCGCCGACGACCACCGTGATCGCGCCGCTGAGCGTGTTCTGCTGGCTGCTGGTGGCGCGGCCGCTGAAGTCGCGGCCGCTGCCGATGTTGCCGCTGCTGCCGATCTGGCGGATGCCCATCGCGAACTCGGCGCTGCTCTGCTTGCCCAGCGTCGTGTCGGCCTTCTTGCTGGCCTGGGTGGTTTCCTGCAGCACGACGGTCAGCACGTCGCCGGGGCGGAAGGCGCGCGTGTCCGAGGTCAGCGGCGTCGCGCGCTCGGCGACGAACACGCCACCGGCCCGCGCACGCACCGGCGCCGCCGCGGGCGTGACCGGCGGCAGTGCCTGCGGCTCGGCGGCGGGCAGCGGCGGGGGCACGAAGGCGGCGCAGCCGGTCAGCAGCCCGACCAGCGCAAGGCTGGCGTATTTCGACTTCGGGCCGAGCGCCGGGTTGCTCCCAAGCCGGCCCGCGCTGGCGATGTACTCGCGGCTCGACGCCGCGAGCATCGCCGTCCCCTCGGGGGACCGGCCGGGCTTGCCGGCGTCCAGCCGGCGCAAGACGGGGCGAGGGGCAGTCATCTCAGCGTGCAGCCTGCGCCAGCGTCTGCAGCATGTTGTCGGCCGCGGACAGCACCTTGGTGTTCATCTCGTAGGTGCGCTGCGCGGCGATCATGTCCACCATCTCTTCCACCACCTGCACGTTCGAGCCCTCCAGCGCGCCCTGCTTGAGCTTGCCCAGGCCGTCCGCGCCAGGCACGCCCTCGGTGGGCGCACCGCTGGCGCTGGTCTCCTGGTAGAGGTTGTCGCCCAGCGCCAGCAGGCCGGTGGGGTTGATGAAGTTGGTCAGGCGCAGCTGGCCCAGCTCGGTGGGCGTCGCGGCGCCGGCCACGGTGGCGGTGACCAGGCCGTTCTCGCCAATGGTCAGCCCCGTCGCGTTGGCCGGCACGCTGATCTCGGGCTGCAGCACCAGGCCCTGCGCGTTGGTCAGCTGGCCGTTGGTGTTGACCTGCAGCTGGCCGGCGCGCGTGTAGGCGGCGCGGCCGTTCGGGCCGGCCACCTGCAGGAAGCCCTGGCCGACGATGGCCACGTCCAGGCTCTGGCCGGTGGTCTGCAGGCTGCCGTTGGTGAACACCTTCTGCGTGCCCGCCAGCCGCGTGCCGTTGCCCAGCTGCACGCCGGCCGGCGCGGCGTTGCCGTCGTCGCCCTGCGCGCCGGGCTGGCGCTCCACTTGGTAGAACAGGTCCTCGAACATCACGCGGTCGCGCTTGAAGCCGACGGTGTTGACGTTGGCGAGGTTGTTGGCGACGGCCTGCAGCTTGGCGTCCTGCGCCTGCACGCCGGTCTTGCTGATCCACATGGCGGGGTTCATGGTTTTCTCCTGGCTGGGATTTATTCGCGGATGAGACGGTTGCCCGCTTCGGCCATGCCGTCCGCGGATTTGAACAAGCGCATCTGGATTTCGAAGTCGCGCGACAGGCTCATGGTCGTGACCATTTCCTCGACGGCGGACACATTGCTGCCCTCCAGCCGCCCGTTGGCCACGCGCACGCCCTCATCGGCGTCCAGCGGCGCGCCGTCGCGGGCCACCAGCAGGCCCTGCTCGTCCTTGCGCAGCCTGCTGAACTCGGGGCTGACCAGCTTGAGCCGGTCCACCGCCTGCAACTCCGCCGAGTCGGCGGTGCGCACCGAGATCACGCCGTCGGCGCTGACCTCCAGCTTGCTGTATTGCGGCAGCGTGATCGGGCCGCCCTCGCCCAGCACCGGGCGGCGGCCCAGCAGCAGCCGGCCGTCAGCATCCAGCGTGAAGCCGCCGGCGCGCGTGTAGGCCTCGCCAGTGGCGCCGCCCTGCTCGGTCTGCACGGCGAACAGGCCGGGGCCCTGGATGGCGATGTCCAGCTCGCGGCCGGTCTCACGCTGGCCGCCCTCGCGGGCGCTGACGGCGTCGCTGGCCAGCTCGTTGAGGTGGCGCGCGGCATAGCCGGCGCCCTCGACCTGGTGCGCGCTGGACAGCTCCAGGTTGGCGCGGAAGCCCGTCGTGTCGGCGTTGGCCAGGTTGTTGGCGTGCACCTGCTGGGCGCGCAGCACCCGCTCGGCGCCGCTCATCGCGGTGTAGATCAGGGCGTCCATGGCTCAGCCTAAATCCGGCAGTTGGGCATGCCCGAGGGGCTGGCGAGGCGGGCCGCTGGCAAGGCGCGCCGACGAAGTGGGCTGATGCCCACGAGGAGAAGCAACGCCGCCAGCGGCTCGCAGCGCCAGTCCAGCGGGCATGCAGCGGTGCTCACCGACGTGGTGATCCCCGCATGGGCGACAAGGTGTTGAAACATCATGGCTTTCGACGAATGGCAAGCGGTCAACTGCCGGATTTAGGCTCGGTCGCCTCAGATGGCTTGCATCAGCGCCTGCATCACCTGGCTCTCGGTGGAGATGACCTTGGTGTTGGCCTGGTAGTTGCGCTGGGCGGACATCAGGTCCACCAGTTGGCTGGTGATGTCGACGTTGGACTGCTCCACCGAGCCGACCGCCAGCGAGCCCGTCATCGACGTGCCGGGCTGCGAGTACAGCGCCGTGCCGCTGTCCGGCGTGGCCTTCCAGCTGGTGTCGCTGACGGCCTGCAGCGCGAACGGGTTGGCGAAGTTGGCCAGCGCGACGGTGCCCAGCCTCTGCTGCTTGCCGTTGCTGTAGGTGGCGATGACGCTACCGTCGTCCGCCAGGCTGGTGCCGGTCAGCGTGCCGGCGGCGTTGCCGTTGGCGGCGTTGGTCAGCGTCGTCGTGTCGCTGGCGTACTGCGTCGTGCCCTTGTAGTCGATGGTCAGGTTGATCGGGTCGACGCCGGCCGGCGAGGCGGTGAAGGTCGCCGTCGATGCGCCGGCCAGCGTGCCGTCGGTGCCGAAGCTCAGCGTGGCGTTGGCCGCCGCGGCCGGGGTGCTGCCGTCGAAGCTGTAGTAGACCTCGGCCTGGTTGCTGCCCGTCTTCACGAAGTACTGCGTCAGCGCGTGCTTGGCGCCCTGCGAGTCGTAGACGACCGAGGTGACCGAGCTGTTGTAGGTGGTCGCGTCCGTCATGTCGAAGGGCGTGGTGGCGGGCACGCTCCAGTCGGCCGACAGGTTGCCGTTCAGGTTGAGCTTGTCGCTCGCCGCGGCGCCCACCTGGGTGCTGCCGACGCGCAGGTCGCCGAAGGCGCCCAGGCCGGCGCCGGCCACCGGCTGGCCGTTGGCGTCCAGCACCGCGTTGTTGCCCTGCAGCTTGCGGCCCAGCGTGTCGATGACGTAGCCGTCCTTGTCGACGTTGAACAGGCCGACGCGGGTGAACACCGTCTCGCCCATGCCGTCGCGCACGGCGAAGAAGCCGCTGCCCTGGATCATCGCGTCCATGCTGCCGCCGGTGTTCAGCGCGCCGCCGGCCTTGCCGATGTTCTGCGTCACCGACGACACCTCGGCGCCGTTGGCCTGCGTGCCGGCGTACATGGCCGAGAAGTTCGCGCGGCTGCTCTTGTAGCCGTAGGTGCCGGTGTTGGCGATGTTGTGGCTGATGGTCTCCAGCGAACCGTTGACCGCGGCGATGCCCGAGCGTGCGATTTCAAAACTCATGGTGGGATCCTTGTCGCTTTGGGGAATGGGGTTAGTGGGCCCCGGCCGCGCCGGCGGCCAGGCCCTTGAACTGGGTGATGAGGCGCGAGCTGAATTCGCCCAGGCCGCCGAGCTGCACCATCGCGCTGCCGTCGCTGGCCAGGCGCACGCCGCTGATGCGGCCGACGGCTTCCGGCGTGACGCCCTGGCCGGCCTCGTTCAGCACCGCGACCGTGTAGCTGCCCGTGGCCAGGCCCAGCGCCTGCGGGTCCAGCGTGTAGCCGTGGCTGCCCCGGGCCAGGTCGCCGAGATCGACCTCGCGCTTGCGGCCGGCGGCGTCGGTCAGCAGCAGCGTGGCCGGCGCGGCGGCGCCGTCCAGCGTGAAGGCCAGCTCGACGGGGCTGCCGTCCAGCGCCAGTTGGCCGGCGCTGACATGCACCGTGCTGCCGACCTGGCTGCCCAGGCTCAGCATCTGCAGGCTGGACAGGATGCTGTTGTTGTAGGCCGTCTGCGTGGCCAGCGCCTGCAGCGACTCGACCTGGCTGAGCTGCGACAGCTGGTTGACGAACTGGCTGGCGTCGGTGGGCTCCAGCGGGTCCTGGTACTGGATCTGCGCGACCAGCAGCGTCGTGAACAGCTGCGAGATCTGTGCCGCGCCGTTGGCGGCCACGGCGGAGCCGTTGGCGGCCGTGCCGGCGGCGGCGCCGGCCTGGGTGGCATCGACGGTGCTCATGTTCAGGACTCCCCGAGGCGCAGCAGCGACTGCTGCATGGACTTGATCCGCCCCAGCACCTCGACGTTGGTCTCGAAGGCGCGCGACGCGGACAGCATGTCGGTCATTTCGGCGACCGGGTTGACGTTCGGATAGAAGACCTCGCCGCGCTCGTTGGCCAGCGGGTTCTCGGGCTCGTAGACGCGGCGCAGCGGCTCGTCGCTCTCCACCACGTCCAGCACCTGCACGCGGCTGCCGGCGAGCTGCCCGCCCGCCTCGCCGCCGATCGGCAGCGCCGCGAACACCGGCTTCTTCGCGCGGTAGGCGCCGTCCTCGCTGCCGGCGGCGGACTGCGCGTTCGCCAGGTTGCTGGCGATGGTGTTGAGCCGCGTCGTCTGGGCCGCCATGGCCGAGCCGGCGATCTGGCTGATCTGCTTGAAGGACATGCCGCTACTCCTTACTGCCCGTTGATGGCCTTGGCCAGGCCCCTGAGCTTCATGTTCAGAAAGGTCAGGCTGGCGCCGAAGTCCTGCGCGTTCTGCGCGAACGCGGCCTGCTCCACGCCCAGTTCGACGGTGTTGCCGTCCTGGG
Source organism: Roseateles sp. (assembly GCF_047654785.1). GTDB lineage: Bacteria > Pseudomonadota > Gammaproteobacteria > Burkholderiales > Burkholderiaceae_C > Pelomonas. The sequence continues at coordinate 870,018 of NZ_JASGKQ010000003.1, read as the reverse complement.
CCGCATGGAAGGGCACGCGGTACTGCAGCTCGCCCGCGTCAGTGTCGGCCAGCAAACCGTCTTCGCCGTCGCCGAGCTGGCGCAAGGTCGCGGCAAAATCCACATCACGCGCCTGGTAGCCGGGCGTGTTTTCGTTCGCGATGTTCGAGGCCAGCACCTTGGTGCGCTCGGCACGCAGGCGCAGCGCGTCGGCGTGCAGGCCCATGGCCTTGCTGAAATCAATGCTCATGCTTCGCTCTCCGAGAAATCTGTTGTGGGCCGTGCTGGCCCTGCCGCTGCCGGCGCTGGCCGCCAGCCTGGAGGCCCAGGTGCAGGACGCGGCCCGCCGCGCCGTGCTGGAACTGGCCGACCGCGAGGGCTGGGTGGCGCCCGAGCTGCAGTTCGCGCCGCTGGCCGCCCGGCCCGCGCCGGCCTGCGCCGGCGGCTGGGAGGTCACGCTGCAGGACGCGCGCAGCCTGTCGCGGCTGCGGCTGGCGGCGCGCTGCCCGGCCAGCCCGGCCGTGCCGGCGCAGAGCTTCGTGCTGCGCGCCAGCCTCAGCGCCGAGGTGCTGGTGGCCCGCCAGCCGGTCGCCGCCGGCCGGCCGCTGGCGGAGGACGATGTCGAGCTGCAGCGCCGCGACATCGGCCAGGCCAGCGACGCGCTGGGCCGGCTGGAGGACGCGCTGGGCCAGGCCCCGCGCAGCAGCCTTCGGCCGGGCCAGCTGCTGCAGAAGCGCCAGCTCGCGCCGGCCCAGCTGGTGCGCCGCGGCGAGCGGGTGCGCATCGTCGCGCACAGCGAGGGCATCGAGGTGCAGGGCGCCGGCGAGGCGCTGGACGCCGGCGCGCGCGACGCGGTCATCCGCGTGCGCAACAGCGCCAGCGGCCGGGTCATCAGCGCGCGCGTGCTGGACGCCGGCCTGGTGGAGCCCCTGCGCTGACATCAGCGCTTCCCCTTGGCGATCTGCGCCGCCACGCGGGCCAGCTTGTCGGCATAGGCCGGGTCGGTGGCGTAGCCGCCCTGCTGCAGCGCGCGGCCATAGGCCAGCGCGTCGCCGCCGGTGCCCAGCGCGCCCTGGTAGCGCGGGCTGCCGCCGATCAGCTGCGCGAAGTCGCGGAAGGCGCTGCCGGCGTCGGCATAGCTGCGGAAGCCGGCGCGGCGAGGCTGGGCCACGCCGTCCTCGTATTCGGTGGTCTGCACCTCGGCGACGTCGCCGCGCCAGGCCGCCGTGGCCTTCAGCCCGAACAGGTTGTGGCTGTCGGCGCCGGCCTCGGTGCGGATGGGCCGCTGGCCCCAGCCGGACTCCAGCGCCGCGTGCGCGGACAGCACCTCGGGCGCCACGCCCAGCGCGCGGCCGGCCTCCTCGGCCAGCGGCGCGATCCGCGCCAGCCAGGCCTGCTGCTCGGCGGACGGTGCATCCACGGCGCCGGCCTGCAGCCGGTGCACCTGCGCCTCGGGGCTGAGCCCGCCGCCCGCGTCGTCGCCCTGCGCGATGAAGCGGCTGACCTCGGCGTTCAGCTCGCGGTAGAGCGCGCCGAAGCTGCCGCCCGCGCCTCCCGCACCGTTCGCGCGCGGCGCGTCCGGCAGCGCCGCGAAGCCGCCCGCGGCGCCGATGCGGAACTCAGGATTCAGCATAGAGCCCCTCCTCGACGCCCATCACCCGGCGCATCAGCGCCTGCTGGTCGGTGATGAGCTGGCAGTTGCGCTGGTTCAGCGCCTTGCAGTCGCGCACCTGCGCCTCCAGCGCCGCCCACAGGCCGGCCAGCGGCTGCTCCACCGGCGCCGGCAGGCGCTGCAGCAAGCGGCCGATGCCGGGCTCGCCCTGCGGCCCCAGCAGCTGGCGCAGCAGCAGGCCGCGGCGGCGGGTGTGGGCGTCCAGTTCGTCCACCAGCGCGACGATCTCGTCGGCGAGCCGCCGCAGCGGCTCCGCCTGGTGGCGCAGCGCGGCCTGGAACTGGGCCTCCAGCAGCTCGCGCAGCCGGGCGTAGGCCGAGCGGTCGGCCTGCAGCCCGCGCAGCAGCGCCGCCAGCGCCTCGGTACGGCGACCCGTCACTGGCCGGCCCCGTGGAAGCGCTGGATCAGCCGGGCCAGGCGCTCGGCGTCGAAGCCGATCTCGCCGCGCGCCAGCGCCTCGCGCAGCGCGTCGACCTTGGCCTGGTCGATCTCGGGCAGCACGGCCAGCGCCTCGCGGGCCGGGCCCAGCACGCGCGACTCGAGCTCGGCGTTCGCCGTGCCCAGCACCGCGGCGGCGGCGCCGCCGGCCTTGGCGACGGCCGGCTGCTCGCCGCCGGCGGCGGGCTTGTCCACGGCATGGCCGCTGTTCGGGACGATCTTCATTCGGTCACCTCTCGACTTGGTTCGCATGGCCGCTCACTCCTTCTCGCCGGGCAGCGCCCGGCGCAGCTCGCGCGCGGCGTCGGCGGACTCGGCGCTCAGCGCCGACAGGCCGTCGCCCCCCTGCGACAGCGGCACGCTCTGCGGCGGCGCGCCGTAGATCTGCGCCAGCAGCCGGGTCTGGCCGGGGGTCAGGATCATCAGCTCGATGCGGCGGTTGGTCGCCGCGAAGCGGTCCTGCGCGTCCAGCGGCACGCTGTCGGCCATGCCGCTGACCTGCATGACGCTGCGCTCGGGCATGCCGCCCTCCAGCAGGTGTAGCCGGGCCGACATCGCGCGGTGCGTGGACAGCGCCCAGTTGGAGAAGGCCGCCGGGCCGCGGTCCACATACTGCGAGGCGTCGGTGTGGCCGACGATCAGCAGCTGGTTGCGCATCTGCGCGAACACCGGCCCGAGCTTCTGCAGCAGGGCCTTGAAGTGCGGCGACGGCGCGGCGCTGCCGCGCTCGAACATGCCGCTGGACTCGGTGTCGTGCAGCATCACGCGCAGGCCCTGCGGCGTGATCGCCATGCGCAGGTTGCCGCTCAGGCCCTCGTCGGCGCTGAGGCGCTCGATGGCGCGCGCCAGCGCCGCCAGGTCGGCCGGGCGCTCGTAGGTGGTGCGGCCGTCGGCGCCCTCCTGGCCGTCGTTCGACCGGCCGCGCGCGGGCGTCTCGCCGTAGGCCGGCACCGGGTGGCGCTCGATCAGGCTGCCGCGCGAGCCCGTGCCCTGCGTGTTGTTGATGCCGTTGCCGTCGTCCAGCATGTTGGCGCCGGCGCTCTTGATCAGCACCTGCATGCGGTCGGACTCGCGCGAGGCCAGCAGCCACATCACCAGGAACAGGCACAGCAGCGCCAGGCAGAAGTCGGCGAAGGCGACCTTCCAGGCGCCGCCGTGCGCTTCGTCGTGCCCCTTGCGCGAGACGCGCTTGACGACGGTGGGGTGCTGCTCGCCCGCGTGGCCGGGCTTGCCGTTAGGCTGCACTGCGCTCTCCCTCCATGCGGTCGGTCGAGCGGCGGCGCGGCGCCTCGCCGTCCTCGCCGCCCGGCTCGCCCAGCTTGTTGATCCAGCCCTCCAGCCGCGCGAAGCTGGGCTTGATGTTGAGCTGCACCAGGCGGCGGCCGGCGTCGATGGCCAGCAGCGGCGGCTTGCCGGCCACGTGCGTGACCAGCACCACCTTGACGGACTCCATCGCCGCCATCTCCTCGTGGACCACCTGCTTCATCATGCTGGCCAGCGGGTCGAACAGGCCGTAGCAGAACAGGATGCCGATGAAGGTGCCGACCATGGCCGCGGCCACCATCATCGCGATCTCGCCGGTGCCGGCGCCGTCGGCCACCGAGGTCATCGCCGTGACGATGCCCAGCACCGCCGCCAGGATGCCGAAGCCGGGCATGGCCTCGGCGACCTTGCCCAGCGAGCGCGCCGGCTGGCTCAGCTCCTCGTGGATGGCCTCCAGCTCCTGCTCCAGCACGCCCTCCAGCTCGTGGGCGTTGATCTTGCCCATCGCCATCAGGCGGAAGTTGTCGACGATGAAGTGCAGCAGCTTGGGCTCCTCCAGCACCAGCGGGTAGCGCTTGAACAGCGCGCTCTCCTGCGGCGCCTCGACGTGCGCGTCCAGCGCCTTCAGGCCGCCGGCCGCCGTCTGCAGCAGCTCGTACATCAGCAACAGCAGCTGGCGCTGGAACTCCTCGCCGGCCTTGCGGCGCGCGACCACCTTGCGCAGCTGCAGCAGCATCTCCGACAGCACGTGCTTGGGGTTGGCCAGCAGGATGGCGCCCAGGCCCGCGCCCAGGATGATCAGCAGCTCGATGGGCTGCCAGATCACCGCGATGTTGCCGCCGTGGATCACGAAGCCGCCGAAGACGCAGCCGATGACGATGAGGATGGCGATGAGGGGTTGCATGGTGGGGGGCGTCCTCGGCTTCAGGCCTGCTGCAGGAAGGCTTTCATCTTCCCGAGCGCGGCCTTGTTGATCTGGGAGACGCGCGCCTCGGTGAGATCGAGCACCGCGGCGATCTCCTTCAGGCTGGCGTCGAATTCGTAATAGAGCTGGATGACCTTCTGCTCGCGCGCGTCCAGGCACTGCAGCGCCTGCGCCAGCGAGCGCGTCACCATCAGCTGCGCCTCGGGCGTGCGCGTGTCGCTGGGCAGGTTGCTCAGCTCGGCCACCATCTCGTCGAAGCTGGCCAGCTCCTCGGCCACCTCGTCCTGCTGGAAGGCCTGGTAGGCCTGCGGCGTGATCTTCAGGTGGCTCAGGATCTCGGCCTCGCCGGGCTCGCGGCCGAGCTTGCGGGTCAGCGCGCGCAGCGCGTCGCGCAGCTTGTGGCTTTCCTGGCGCACCGAGCGCGGCCGCCAGTCCTGGCGGCGCAGCTCGTCGAGGATGGCGCCGCGCACGCGCAGCGCGGCGAAGGCGCCGAAGGCCTCGTCCGGCTGGCCGTAGCGGCGCAGCGCCTCCAGCAGCCCCATCAGGCCGACCTGCTCCATGTCCTCGCGGTCCATCACCGCGCTGGCCTGCGCGCCGAGCTGGCGCACGATGCGCTTGACCAGCGGCGCGTACTGGCGCAGCTGCGTGCGCTCGAAGTCCGGCCCCAGCAGGCTGGCGCCGGGCTGGGCGTACTCGGCGTAGGCGGCGGCGACGTGCATGGGTGGGGCCGTCACTCGATGATGAGCTTGCCGATCAGCGCCTCGGCGAACGGTGCGTCGCGCCGCTCGGCCGCGTAGCTGTCGCGGTAGGCCTTGTTCAGCGCCTCGCCGAACTGCGGCACCGTCATCTCGCGGGCGGCCTCCAGCGTGTAGGCCGACAAGGCGCCCACCGCCACCGTGCGCAGCAGCGGCAGGTGCTCCTTGGTGCGCTTCTCCTGGTCGGGCAGCGCCTTGAACACGATGTCCAGCGCCATGTAGTGCGGCGTGTTGTCGCCCTCGCCGCCGCGCACCATCACCAGCACCTTCTCCAGCGTGACGTATTTGTAGTCCGGCGCGGGCTTGGGCTCCTCGGCCGCGGCGGCCTCGGCCTTGCCGCCATGCGGCGCGCGGGCGCCCAGCACCCACCAGACGGCGCCGCCCGCAGCCCCGGCGGCCAGCAGGCCCACCAGCGCGACGACGGCGATCAGCTTGAATTTCTGTTTCATGGTCTTCCCTTGGCGTCAGGCGGCCGCGAGGTCGGCCGCGAAGCCGGCCGCGTCGCCGCCGTCCAGGCCGCGGCCCGGGCGGCGCTGCTGCTGTTGTTCCTGGCGCGCCTGCTGCTGGCCGTCGCGCGCGGCCTGCTGCTGGGCGCCGCCGCGGGCCTCCGTCTCGCGGCCGGGCGCGGCCTGGGCCAGCACCTGCACGCTGACCTCGCCCGTGTGGCGCTGCACCAGGCTCTGGCGCAGCGGCTCGCTGACCTGCTGGATCTGCCGCACCACCTCGTCGTGGCTGGCCGCGATGCGCACCTGCAGCTCGCCGGCCTGCTGGGAGATGGCGATCTCCACCCGGCCCAGCATCGGCGGCTCCAGACGGATGACGGCCTGGTCGCTGCGCGCGGCGATCTGCAGCTGCAGCCGGTCGCCCAGCGCCTGCAGCAGCGGCTGCTGCCATTGCGGGGCCTCGCCCTTCAGCGCGATGGCGGGCAGCGGCAGCGCCGCTGCGGCGGCCGGGGCCGGCGGCGCGGCGGCGAGGACGGGCCCGGCCACGGTGACCGGGGCCGCGTCGGCCTGGGCCGCGGCGCCCCGCGCCGGCTCATCCAGCCCGGCCGGTGGCAAGGCCGGCGATGCCGGCGCCGGCCGGGGCGCGGCGGCCGGTAGCGCGGCCAGCGCGGCCAGCGCGGACGCGACCGGCAGCGCCGCGTCGGCGGCCGCTGATTCGGCATCGCCCGCCGCGGCGGGGGTCGCCAGCGGCGCGGCCGGGGCCGCCGGCAGCACCGGCACCACGGGGGCGGCGGGCCCGGCCAGCAGGCCCAGCGCCGCCAGCGCGAAGGCGGACTGCGGGTCCAGCGCCTGCGGCTCGTCCTGCGCCGCCTCGGCGTGCGGCGCTTCGTCCGGGGCGCCGGCCGGCAGCCCGTCCGGCTGGGCCTGCGGCAGCGGCGGGGCCGCCAGCTCGGCGGCGCCGTCCAGGCTGGCGACCAGTGCGTCGGCGAAGCCCGCTTCCAGCGGCAGCGCGGCCGGGGCGTCGGCGATGGCGCCGGCCAGGGCGCCGCGCTGCGGGCGGGCCGCGGCGGGCGGGGGCAGCAGGGCTGCGGTGTTCATGGCTGGTCCTCCAACTGCTGGCCGCCGTGGGCGGCATAGGCGCGCCAGCGCTCGCGGCCCTCGCGCATCTGGCTCAGGGTCTCTTCGAGCGACTGCATCTCGTCGCGGCAGCACCGGCGGGCCTCGGCATGGGCCTCGCCCAGCGCCTGCAGCGCCTGGCGCTCCGGCTCGCCGGCCGGCGTCCAGCCGCGCAGCGCGGCGCCCAGTTCGAGGTCCAGGCGCTGCAGCGCGCGCCAGTCGCGGCGGCGGCCGGCGTCGCCCAGGGCCTGGGCCAGGCGCTGCAGCTGCATGGCCTTATCCATGGCGGGCCTGCACGCCCTGCCAGCCGTCGCGGATCTGGCCCAGCAGCCGGCTGACCTCGTCGACGATGGCCACGTCCAGCGCCACGCCGGCCCGGTACAGCCGCTCGGCGCAGTAGTCGTAGAGGCGGGCGAGGTTGTGGACGACCTCGCCGCCCGCGTCCATGTCCAGCGCGCTGGACAGGCCGTTGATGATGCCGACGCACTTCTCCAGGCTGGCCGCCTTGAGCTCGAAGCGGCGCGCCTCGATGTGGCCGCGCGCGCGCGCCAGCTCGTCGAGCAGGCCGTCCATCAGCACCAGCACGAGCTGCACCGGCGAGGCCTGCGCGGTCTGCGCCTTCAGGTTGACGGACTGGTAGCTTTGGTAGGCGTCGTGGATCATGGGCTACTGGGTGGAGAAGAGGCTGTCCAACAGCCCCGAGGTCTTGGACATCTGCTCCTGCATGGCCTGCAGGGCGGAGAACTGCTTCAGGTAGCGCTCGTACATCTGGTCGAAGCGGGCGTCGAGCCGGGTCTGGCGCGCGGTCAGCGTGCGCTGCTGGGCGGCGATCGCGTCCTGGCGCTTCTGCAGCAGGCCGCCGGTGCTGCTGGTCCACTGCTCGGTGGCGGTGGCGAGGCTGCCGAGCAGGCCGCTGCGGGTGGTCAGCGTGGCCTTGCCGAGGAAGCCGTCCAGCACGTCGGGCGTCGTCGCCAGCGCCCGGGACAGCTTGTCGCCGTCCAGGCTGAGCTTGCCGGCGCGGTCCAGCGAGAAGCCCAGGTCGCGCAGGTTCGTGCCGCCGACGTCCTGGCGCAGCAGGCCGGCGAGGCGGTCGCGCAGCGACTTCAGGCTGGAGTCGCTGGCCAGCGGGCCAGCCGCGCCGTCCGCGCCGCCGCTCTTGAGCAGGCCGTCCAGCGTGCTGCGCAGCGTGTTGTACGCGTTCACGAAGCCGGTGATGTTGCCCTGGGTGGCGCTGGTGTCCTGGGCCACGGCCAGCGTCATCGGCGCGCTGCCGGCGGCCTGGGCGGCCTTCAGCGTCAGCGTCACGCCGTCGATGGCGGTGACGGTGTTGCTGTTCTGCTCGATCTTCAGGCCGCTGCCCTGGGCACCCAGCCAGACGACGGCGTTGCGCGCGGCCACCAGCTCCCGGGGCGGGCCGTTCAGCACGGCGGCCAGCGCCGCATCGACGTTGCCGTCGGCGCTGACGGTCATCTCGCCGTCGCTGCCGCCGGTGCCGGCGCTGAACACCAGGCTGGACTGGCCGTTGACGGTGCTGACCATCGCGGTGACCTTGCCCTGGTTGCCGCTGGCGCCGTTCACCGCGCGGGCGATCTCGGCATAGGACAGCGTGCCGTTGCCGTCCATGTCGGCCACCGCGAGGTCGACCTCGAAGCTGTCGCCGTTGCCCAGCGACAGCTGGATCTTGCCGGCGGCGTTGGCCGCGGTGGCCGGCAGGTCCTGGAAGGCGATCTGCTGGTGGCTGGCCAGCTGCTCGACGAACAGCGAGTAGCTGCCCGGCGCGGCCTTGCCGCCCGCGGTGGCGCTGGCGACGGCGGGGTCGGACGCGGTCGCGCTCATCTTCAGCAGGCTGCCGGCGCTGGAGACGCTGCTGAGCGAGCCCAGCGCGGTCTGGAAGCTCGACAGCGCGCTCTGCAGCTTGCCCAGCGCGCCGGACGAGGTGGTCGCGGCGGTCTTCTGCGAATCGATCAGCGACTGCGCGGCCGCGGTGTAGGCCTTGGCCAGCGAAGTGGCCGTGGTCGTCGGGTCATAGCTCGTGGTGGTCATCGGCGGCTCCTCGGAGAGGTGATGGGACTACCCTCGGACAAGACGACGCGCGCGGCCGACAACTTAAAAAACCCCCTCATGCCCGGCTCCGCTGCCAGACCTGGCCGGCCAGCTCGTCCTGGCCCTTCTGCTGGCGCCGCTCGTCCTCGGCGCGCAGGCGGCTGCCCACGCGCTCCAGCAGCTGGCCGACGGCCTCCTGCTTGCGCGCCACGGCCAGCACGGCCTGGCGCTGGGCGGCCACGTCGGCCTCGTGGGCGGCGAGGTTCTCGCGCTGCCGGTCGGCCCACTGCATGACGGACTCCTTGTAGTCGCCGCCGTTGACGGCCAGGCTGGGCGAGAACGCGCCGGTCGGGCCCAGCTGCGCGTTCAGCGTCTCCAGCCGCTGCACGGCGGCGGCGCTGCGCGCGCGCAGCCGCTCCTTGGCGGCCAGCTCGGCCTGGTGGCGTTCCAGCTCGCGGCCGCGCAGGTCGACGATGCGGCGCAGGTTCAGTTGCAGTTGCTTCATTGCACGATCTCCGCGAGGCGCTGCAGGGTCTCGTCCAGCCGCGCCGGCTCGTTGACGCCCTGGTGCAGGAAGGCCTCGATCTGGGGGAAGAGCCGCACGGCGCGGTCGGTCTGGGGGTCGGCGCCGGGCACGTAGGCGCCCAGCGGCATCAGTTCGCGCACCTGCTCGTACTTGGCGGCCAGCGCCTTCAGCTCGCGCGCGGCCTGCTGGTGCGCCTTGGCCGCCACCAGCGCCATGCAGCGGCTGATGGACTGGGCCACGTCGATGGCGGGGTAGTGGCCGCGCTCGGCCAGCGCGCGGGACAGCACGATGTGGCCGTCCAGGATGGCGCGCGCGGTGTCCACCACCGGGTCCTGCTGGTCGTCGCCCTCGGCCAGCACGGTGTAGATGGCGCTCATGCTGCCCTGCGGGTGCTCGCCGTTGCCGGCGCTCTCGACCAGCTCGGGCAGCACCGAGAACACCGACGGCGGGTAGCCGCGCGTGGCCGGCGGCTCGCCCAGCGCCAGCGCCACCTCGCGCTTGGCCATCGCGTAGCGGGTCAGCGAGTCCACCAGCAGCAGCACGTGGGCGCCGGTGTCGCGGTAGTGCGCGGCGATGGTGTGGCACAGCTCGGTGGCGCGCATGCGCATCAGCGGCGACTCGTCGGCCGGCGCGACGACGACGACGGCACGCGCCAGGCCGGCCTCGCCGAGGCTGAGGTCGATGAACTCGCGCACCTCGCGGCCGCGCTCGCCGATCAGGCCCACGACCACCACGTCGGCGACGGTCTGGCGCGTGATCAGGCCCAGCAGCACGCTCTTGCCCACGCCGGAGCCGGCCATCAGGCCGACGCGCTGGCCGCGGCCCAGCGTCAGCAGGCCGTTGATGGCGCGCACGCCGACGTCCAGCGGCTCGTGCACCGGCGTCTTCTTCAGCGGGTTGACCTTGGGCGGGCGGCTGGGCAGCGGGTGCTCGCCGGTCAGCCGGCCCAGGCCGTCGATGGGCTCGCCCAGGCCGTTGACGATGCGGCCCAGCCAGGCCGGGCCGATCATCGGCGTGCGCAGCTCCGGCGCCGGCAGCACGCGCGCGCCGGTGGACAGGCCCTCGGGCTTCTTGAACGGCATCAGGTAGGACACCTCCTCGCGGAAGCCCACCACCTGCGCCGCGATCCACTCGCCGCCCGCGCCCTCGATCATGCAGCGCTGGCCGGTGCGCAGCGCGCAGCCGACGCTCTCCAGCAGCAGCCCGGAGGCGCCCACCAGCCGGCCCGTGGGCGTGGCCACCGGCACCTCGCCCAGCTCGACCCGGCGCAGCGCGGCGGCGATCACGAGGCCTCCTCCGCCGCCACGTCCAGCAACTGCGCCTTGACCTGGTCCATGCAGGCCGCCAGCCGCTGGCCGCAGCCGGCGTCGGCCTCGTGGCCGCCGGCCAGCAGCCGGCATTCGCCGCTTTCGAGCTTGGCGTCGGCGCGCAGCGTCCAGGCCGCGGCACGCTCGGGCGCCAGGTCCTGCAGCCGGCGCAGGTCCTCGGGGTTCAGGAACACCTCCACGCCCTCGCGGCGCACCGGCATGCTGGCCAGCGTCTCGTCCACCAGCGCCAGCAGCTGCGTGGGCTGCAGCGTCAGCTCGGCGCGGATGACCTGGCGCGCGACCTTCTCGACCAGGTCCACCACCTCCTTGCGCAGCGCCGACTGGTAGTCGGCCTGCAGCTGGCGCAGCTCGGCCAGCAGCGCGTCCACCGGGCCCGACAGCGCGGCGAAGCGCTCCTGCGCCTCGCGCCGGCCCTGCTCGCGGCCCTCCTCCCGGCCGACGGCCTGGGCAGCTTCGCGGCCGGCGGCCAGGCCGCTGGCGTGGCCTTCCTCGTAGCCCTTGGCCAGGCCTTCCTGGAAGCCCTGGGCCAGCACCTGCTGCAACTGCGCCGGCGAGCTGCCGGCCAGCTCGCGCGCGGCGCTGAGCTGGGCCAGCGGCGGAAAGCGGTGGGGGCGAAGTACGGGTTTCACTCGACGGTCGCCTCGGCAAACAGCTGCACCTGGATCTCACCGGCATCCACCAGGCCCTTGACCAGCGTCATGACCTCGTTGCGCGACTGCTCGGCGCGCGACAGCGGGATCGGGCCGCCGCGGCGGATCAGGTCCTCGAAGCTCTGCGCCTGGCGGCGCGGCATCGCGGCCAGGATGGCCGTGCGCACCGCCGGCTCGGCGCCCTTCAGCGCCACGGCCCACAGCTCGATGGGCACCTCCTCGATGATGCGGGTCAGCACCGCCTCGGTCTGGCGCGACAGGATGAAGAAGTCGTACATGCTGACCTCGATCTCGCTGACCACGTCGGGGTCCTGCGCGCGCAGCAGCTCCACCATCTGCTGGCGCTGGTCCGGCAGCCGGTTCAGGATCTCGGCGACCTGGCGCACGCCCTCGACGTTGGCGCCCTGGTGGCCCAGGCCCACCAGGCAGCGCTCCACCAGCTGCTCCAGCTCGGCCAGCAGCTCGGCGTCCACCTCGGACAGCCGGGCCACGTTCAGCAGCACCTGGTCGCGGCCGGCGTCCGGCAGCGCGGCCAGCACGTCGCTGGCCAGCGTGGGCGGCAGGAAGGCCAGGAACACCGCCTGCATGCGCACATGCTCGTCGGCGATGTGGTCGGCCAGCCACTTCGGCGAGGCCCATTGCAGGCGCTGCATCTTGGGGCGGATCGCGTCGCCGTAGATGCTGTTGAGCACGCTGTTGGCGATGTCGCCGCCCAGCGCCATGTCCAGCGAGCGCTTCAGGTAGCTGCGCGACGCGCCGTGCACGCCGCTCTGCTCGCGGTAGTCGTCGAAGAAGCCCTGCAGCGCGGTCTTGACCCAGTCGACCTTGATGCCGCTCATGCGCGACATCACCTGGGTCACGTCCAGCAGCTCCTCGCGCGACAGGCAGCGCAGCACCGCCGCGGCGGGCTCCTCGCCCATGCTCAGCAGCACGATGGCGGCGCGCTCCACCGGCGTCAGGCCGGCCGCGGTGGTGGCGGGGATCAGGTCGGTGGCCTCAGGCATTTTTCTTCTGCACCCATTGCTTGACCACCTCGGCGACGCGCTCCGGCTCCTTGGAGGCGAGCACCTTCAGGTGGTCCACCATCACATCCACCGGCGAGCCGGGGGGCGGCAGTTCGTAGTCCTCCAGCAGCGGCACCACGGGCATCGGCCGGTCGGCGGCGCCGCTGGCGGCCGGCGACGGCAGCGCGGCGGCCTGCGCGCCCGCGGCCAGCGCCGCCGGCTCGGCGGACTCCGGCGCCGCACGGCGCGGCGCCAGCGCCTGCTGGCCCAGGCGCAGCAGCGGTCGGGCGAGCAGCAGGTAGCCCAGCACCGCCGCCAGCGCCCAGCCCACCCAGCCGCCGATGTCGACCAGCGTGTCGCGCTGCTGGTACCAGGGGGCGGCGGGCGCCGGCGCGGGGAAGTTCAGCGTCGAGACGGCCAGCTTGTCGCCGCGCTCGGCGTTGATGCCCAGGCCGTTGCCCAGCAGCGTCTGGACCTTGGCGATCTCCTCCGGCGTCCAGGCCTTGGCGCCGCCGGGCGCGACCGCGTTGTTCAGCACCACGGCCACCGACAGCCGCACCAGCCGGCCGCGGCTCTTCTTCACCTGGGTGATGCTGCGGTCGTAGGCGTACTGGCGGGTCGCGGCGTTCTTGCGCGCCTGCGTGCCGTTGGCGCCGGCCGCCGACGCGGCCGGGTTGGGCGCGTTGACCGGGCGGTTGGACAGCGAGCCGGGGATGCCCAGCGCCAGCTGGCCGCGGTCCTGCTCCTCGCGCATGGCCTCGTTGGTCAGGCGCGGCGCGTCGCCGTACTGCTCGCGCGTCTCCTGCACGCGGTCGTTGTCGACCTCGGCGGTCACGGAGACGCGGTAGTTGTCCTCGCCCAGCACCGGGGCGAGCAGGTCGCGCGCGTTGCGGCGCGCCTCGTCCTGGTAATGCCGGGCGGCATCGGTGACCTGGCTGCCCTCGAAGCCCTCGCTGAGGTCCACGCGCGAGGACAGCAGGTTGCCGGCCTGGTCCACCAGGCTGACGCGCGCCGGCTCCAGGCTGGCGACGCTGCCGGCCACCAGGTTGATGGCCGCGGCGATCTGCTCGTTGCCCAGCGTGCGGCCGGGCTTGAGCGTCAGCACGATGGAGGCGGAGCTCTTCTGGCCGTCCGACAGCACGAAGGACGAGGACTTGGCGATGGACAGGTGCACGCGCGCCGACTCCACCGCGTCCAGGCTCATCATGCTCTGCGCCAGCTCGCCCTCCAGGCCGCGGCGGAAGCGCACGTCCTGCACGAACTGGCTGACGCCCAGCGGGTCGTTCCTGTCCATCAGCTCCAGGCCGGCCGGCAGCTTGGCGACGACGCCCTTGGCCGCCAGCAGCATGCGCACCCGGCCGAGCTGCGACTCGGGCACCAGCACCTGGCCGGTCTCGGGGTGCAGCCGGTAGCCGATGCGCTCGGCGTCCAGCACCGCCATCATCTCGGCCGTGGCGATGCGCTCGCGCTGGCCGAACACCGGCTTGTAGCCGGCCTGGTCGCGCCACATCAGCATCAGCGCCAGCGCGGTGCCGGCCAGCGCCAGCCCGACGACGGGCAGCAGGCCGCGCAGCAGCCCGCCCGGCAGGGCCTGCAGGGACGGCAGGCGGCTCCAGGCCGGGCCGAGGCGGGCGCTCAGGGCTTTCATCATGCGGGCCTCAGAGCGGCAGCTTGATCAGCTCGTCCACCGCGCCGACCACCTTGTTGCGCACCTGCATGAGCATCGAGAAGGACAGGCTTGCCTGCTGGCTGGCGAGCATGGCGCCGACGAGGTCGTCGCTCTCGCCGGTCTCGACCGCCGTCATGCGCTGGGCCGCGTCCTGGTCCTGCCCGTCGACGCCGCGCAGCGCCTGCACCAGGCTGTCGGCAAAGCCGCCCGCAGGCGCGGCAGCGGCGCCGGGCGCGGCGGCGGCGACCAGGCGCTGCGCATCCTGCTCCAGGCGGGCCAGGTCGGCCAGCAGCCCCGAGCTCAGCGACGGCGCCATGGAGGCGTCATTGACGGCCATTTTCATTCCTTCTCGTCAAAAGGCTGGCCCTGCGCCGGGCAAAACCATCCCCTGCCCCACTTCGGGGCATATTTACCGACTTATTCAATATCGACCCGCCGCGGTTCTTATTCGATGCCGGCGGAAACCTTGGCCGGGCCGCATCCGGCATCCCCAGGACGCGTCACCCGATTCACGGCCTGAATACTATTCAGGCCAATATGACGAATCCATGCTACCCGGGGCAGCGGCCGGGCAAGCCGCGGAAAAGGACCGGAAAAGGCCGGGAGAACCGGCGCGGCGCGGCCGGCGGGGCAAGGACGGGAAGCGGTTCGGCTCGCGCATGGTCGCAATCTCCAACGGGTGGGTCGGCGGCGAACCCGGCGAGTGCCAGCGGGTCACGACAGGCCGCGGCAAGCGACCCGGCAGGCAGGAGCGCGGCACCGGGGCGGCGCGGCGGACTCAGGCCTGGCAACCCCGCTATCGTGATGCACGGCCTGCGCCGCGCATGGTGGACCGGAAGCTTTGCGACCCCGACTCTCGTTCGGGTGTGCCCTGATGCGATGGACTGTAGCCAGCCCGGGCCGGGCCGCGGCGCACGGCGCCGCGGCCGCCGTGATTTTGTGCACGCGCAGCATGAGCCCCGCCGCGCCTCGGCGGCCGGCGTCTTCCCCGCACGAGCGGGCGCCGGCCCCGGGCCGCACGCCGCTCCAAAGACGAAGGCGACCGCCGGCGACGCCGGCTTAAATCGGCGCCGGGCCGCGCCGCGTGACTTTTTTCTCGCCGCAGCCGCAAGCAATTTCCCGCCGGACGCCGCCACCCTTTGCCGGCCCATCGAAATTTCGCCAGAATCCACCCACCCGGAAATACCCCCCAGCAGGCCGCCGCCATAATGCGCCGGCCGCCGCACCCCGATATTCATCCCGCACCGCCCATGAGCACCCCCACCCCCACCGTCCTGGACCCGCGCACGCTGGGCCGGCCGGTGCACCTGCTGCCGCAGTTCACCGGGCAGCTGAGCGAGGCGCTGGGCGAGCTGCTGCGCCAGCACAACCGCCGCTACCGCGCCCACTACCAGGTCGGCGAGGTGGCGCTCGCCCCGGGCCAGGGCGACGCCGGGCGCTGGCTGGTCGGCAGCGCCGCGGCCGGCCACCTGGCCTGCCTGCTGGAGCGCAGCCTGGTGCTGAGCCTGATGGCGCACCGCTACGGCGCCACGCCGGCCGAGACCGAGAACGCCCAGCAGACCGCCACCGAGGCGCGCCTGCAGGCGCTGCTGTGCCGCCAGCTGCTGGGCTGCGTGCAGCAGGCCCTGGGCCTGCCCGCCGAGGACCTCGCGCTGCAGCACAGCCCGCACTCGGGCCTGACGCCCGGTGGCTGGATCGTGCGGGCCACCATCCTCGAGCCCGGGCAGAACTTGTCCAGCACCGTCCTCATCGGCCTGGACGGCGCCTGCATGGACCGGCTGCTCCACCGCCTGGCCGACGGCCAGCCGCCGCGCGCGCCGCGCGCCCGCACGCCGCCGCCGCAGGCGCTGGCGCGCCGGCTGGACGTGAAGCTGCAGGCCCGGCTGCTGCAGCAGACCCTGTCGCTGGGCGAGCTGCTGGACCTGCGGCCCGGCGACCTCGTGCCCGTGCGGCTGAACCCCAAGGCCACGCAGGTGCTGGTCGACGGCTCCTGCCTGTTCACCGCCTCGGTGGCCGAGCACCAGGGCAAGCTGTGCCTGACCTCCTTCGCGGACACCGACTGACATGAGCCCCCCGATGAACATGAACGACAACCAGGCCATCGAGGCGCTGCTGGATGAATTCCCCGAACAGGACCTGGCGCTGCCCGGCGCGGCCCAGCCGGCCGTGCCGGCGGCGCCGGCACGCGACCTGCCCAAGCTGATGCGCAAGATCCCGGTCACGCTGACGCTGGAGGTGGGCGAGGCCAAGCTGTCGCTGTACGACCTGGCCCACCTGCAGGCCGACAGCGTCGTGGAGCTGGACAGCCTGGCCGGCGAGCCGCTGACCATCAAGGTCAACGGCACCGCCATCGGCCGCGCCGAGGTGGTCGTCAGCGGCGAGAACTACGGCCTGAAGATCGTCGAGATCGACGGGCTGGACCTGGACTCGCTGCAGTCATGAGCACCCGCCCGGCGGGACGGCGCGCCGCGCCCGGGGGGCGCCGGTGAGGCCGCTGCGCGCGCTGGGCGCGGCGGGCCTGGGGCTGGGCCTGACGCTGCTGCACCACCCGGCGCTGGCGCAGACGCTGAAGATCGCCGGCGTCCAGGCCGGCGGCGCGGCCGGCGAGTTCACGGTGAAGACGCAGGTCCTGATCATCATGACCCTGCTGGGGCTGCTGCCCTCGCTGGTGCTGATGATGACCAGCTTCACCCGCTTCGTCATCGTGCTGGCGCTGCTGCGCCAGGCGCTGGGCCTGCAGCAGGGCCTGCCCAACCGCCTCATCACCGGCGTCGCGCTGATCCTGACCCTGCTCGTCATGCGGCCCATCGGCACGCAGATCTGGGAGCAGGCCTTCGTGCCCTATGACGCCGACAAGATCACGCTGACGCAGGCGCTGCAGGTCGCCGAGGCGCCGCTGTCGCGCTTCATGCTCGCGCAGACCAGCAAGACCGCGCTGGCCCAGGTGGCCAAGCTGGCCGGCGAGGACGGCGCCGCCGAGCCCGCGCCGCACAGCTTCCCGGTCAAGCTGTCGGCCTTCGTGCTGTCGGAGCTGAAGACGGCGTTCCAGATCGGCTGCATGCTGTTCATCCCTTTCCTGGTCATCGACCTGGTCGTCGCCTCGGTGCTGATGGCCATGGGCATGATGATGCTCAGCCCGCTGGTGATCTCGCTGCCGCTGAAGCTGCTGCTGTTCGTGCTGGTGGACGGCTGGACGTTGACGGTCAACACGCTGGTGTCCAGCGTGAGGGTGGTGAGCTGAATGTGGCCGCCCCTCGCCCGATCTCGCCACGCTGAACGCGGGCGAGCCTGGTCGGTCTTGCAGACCGCGCAGCGGGCCAGCCCGCTGCCCTTCGGCAGGCACGGCGAGCCCACTGGGCTCGCTGTGTCCGGCCTCAGCCCCCGAGGGGACGGCGATGCTTGCGGCATCGAGCCGCAAGCACATCGCCAGCGCGGGCCGGCTTGGGGCGGCCCGGCGCTCGGCCCGCAAGACCCGGACACCAACGCGGCAGGCCATCCATGACCCCGGAAATCGCCGTCGACCTGCTGGGCGAGGCCGTCCACCTCGTCATGCTGCTGGCGCTGGTGCTGGTGCTGCCGGGGCTGCTGGTGGGGCTGCTGGTGAGCCTGTTCCAGGCGGCCACGCAGATCAACGAGCAGACACTGTCCTTCCTGCCCAAGCTGCTGGTGACGCTGCTGGCGGTGACGCTCGCCGGGCGCTGGATCGTCGGCTACCTGATGGACTTCTGCGTCTCGATCTTCGAGCGCGCCGCCTCGCTGGTGGGCTGATGGAGCTGCTCTTCCCGCAGTTGCTCACGCTGCTGGCCGGGCTGTGGTGGCCGTTCTGCCGCGCGATGGCGATGTTCAGCGCCGCGCCGATGATCGGCGAGGCGCTGGTGCCGGTCAGCGTGCGGGTGCTGCTGTCGCTGGTGCTGGCCGTCGTGCTGCTGCCGGTGTCGCAGAGCACCGCCGTCGCCGGCATCGACCCCTGGTCGCTGCGGGGCGTGGCCGTGGCCGCCGAGCAGGCGGTGCTGGGCTTCGTGCTGGGGCTGGCCTTCCACCTGGCGATGGCGGCGATCACGGTGCTGGGCTATCTGCTGTCGTCGCAGCTGGGCCTGGCGATGGCCGTCATGAACGACCCGCTCAACGGCAGCTCGTCGGACGTGGTCTCGGCGCTGCTCAGCGTGCTGTGCATGCTGGTGTTCTTCAGCGTCGACGGCCACCTGCTGCTGCTGGGCGTGCTGGGCCAGAGCTTCAAGGCCTGGCCGGTGGGCTCGGGCCTGCTGTCCATCTCGCTGGAGACCGTCGCCTACAACGTGGCATGGATGTTCTCGGCCGCGCTGCTGCTGGCGCTGCCGGTGGTGCTGTCCACCTTCGTCGTGCAGATGGGCCTGGGGCTGCTGAACCGCGTCGCGCCGACGCTCAACCTGTTCTCGCTGGGCTTCGCGGTGGTGACGCTGTTCGGCCTGTTCATGCTGTCGCAGATGCTCAGCTTCGTGCCGGGCCACTACCTGCGCCTGACCGAGCGCGTGCTGGACCTGCTGGGCCAGGGCCTGCGCGGCGGAGCCGGCCATGTCTGACAACGCCAGCAGCGGCGACAAGACCGAGAAGCCGTCGGACCAGAAGCTGCGCAAGGCGCGCGAGAAGGGGCAGGTGCCGCGCTCGCGCGACCTGTCCATGGCGGTCGGCGTGCTGCTGGGCTTCAAGCTGGTCACGCTGCTGATGCCGCTGTACCTGGACGACTTCCGCCAGCTGTTCGCGCTCGGCTTCGCGCTGCTGGAGGCCGACGGCGCGCAGGACAACGTCTGGTCGGCCAGCTTCTTCCACGTGATGGCCCTGCTGGCCAAGATGTGCCTGCCGCTGCTGGTGCTGCCGGCCGCCGCGCTGCTGGCGTCCGTCGTGCCGGGCGGTCTGGTGTTCAGCACCTCGCGCTGGCTGCCGGACTTCTCCCGGCTGTCGCCGCTGTCCAACCTGGGGCGGCTGGTCAGTGCCAAGCACTACAGCGAGCTGGCCATCTCCATCGGCAAGGTGGCCTGCCTGCTGGCGCTGCTGGTGCACATGAGCCGCAGCCTCGCGCCCGCCTACCTGGCGCTGCAGGGCCTGAGCCTGGACCAGGCCCTGCTCCAGGGCGCGGGCCTGATGCTGGACGCGCTGCTGACGCTGGCCGCCGTGCTGCTGCTGTTCGCGCTGGTCGACGCGCCGCTGCAGCACTTCTTCTTCATGCGCGGCCAGCGCATGAGCAAGCAGGAGGTCAAGGAGGAGCACAAGCAGCAGGAGGGCCGGCCCGAGGTGCGCCAGCGCGTCCGCCAGCTGCAGCGCGCGCTCGCGCAGCGCGCCGTGCGCAAGACCGTGCCGCAGGCCGACGTCGTCATCGTCAACCCCGAGCACTACGCGGTGGCGCTGCGCTATGACGAGCAGCGCGCCGAGGCGCCCTTCGTGGTCGCCAAGGGCGTGGACGAGATGGCCTTCTACATCCGCGACCTGGCCCGCCAGCACGGCGTGCAGACGCTGACGCTGCCGCCGCTGGCGCGCGCCCTCTACAACAGCGCCCAGGTGCAGCAGCAGATCCCGGCCTCGCTGTACCAGGCGGTGGCCCAGGTGCTGAGCTACGTGATGCAGCTCAAGGCCTTCCAGGCCGGCAAGCGCCGCAGCGCCCCGCGCCCGCCCACCGACTTGCCGGTGCCCCCGCAGCTCTCGGACCCGCAGACCCCATGAACTTCCTCAGCCGACTCCAGGCCCAGCTGGGCCGCTACCGCGTCGCCGCGCCGCTGTTCCTGCTGGCCATCCTCGGCATGGTCATCCTGCCGCTGCCGCCGGTGCTGCTGGACGCGCTGTTCACCTTCAACATCGTGCTGGCGCTGGTGGTCATCCTCGTCAGCGTGAACAGCAAGCGGCCGCTGGACTTCTCGGTGTTCCCGAGCATCATCCTGGCCACCACGCTGCTGCGGCTGTCGCTGAACGTGGCGTCCACGCGCGTCGTGCTGCTGCACGGCCACGAGGGCACGCACGCGGCCGGCCAGGTCATCGAGAGCTTCGGCAACGTCGTCATCGGCGGCAACTTCGTCGTCGGCCTGGTGGTGTTCGTGATCCTGATGGTGGTGAACTTCATCGTCGTCACCAAGGGCGCTGAGCGCATCTCCGAGGTCTCGGCCCGCTTCACGCTGGACGCGCTGCCCGGCAAGCAGATGGCCATCGACGCCGACCTGAACGCCGGCCTCATCAACCAGGAAAAGGCCCAGCAGCGCCGCAAGGACGTGGGCGCCGAGGCCGACTTCTACGGCGCGATGGACGGCGCCAGCAAGTTCGTGCGCGGCGACGCGATCGCGTCCATCCTGATCCTGCTGATCAACATGATCGGCGGCGTCGCCATCGGCGCGCTGATGCACGACCTCAGCCTTGGCGAGGCCTTCCGCACCTACGCGCTGCTGACCATCGGCGACGGCCTGGTCGCGCAGATCCCGGCGCTGCTGCTGTCGGCCGCGGCGGCCATCATCGTCACCCGCGTCAGCGACTCGGGCGACGCCGACGGCGCCTTCGAGGCGCAGATCGGCCAGCAGCTGCTGGCCTCGCCGCAGGTGCTCTACAGCGCCGCCGGCGTGATGACGACGCTGGCGCTGATCCCCGGCATGCCCACCCTGCCCTTCCTGGGCTTCGCGGCGGTGCTCGCCTATGCCGGCTGGCGCATGGCGCAGCGCACGGCGCAGGAGGTCAAGCCGGCGGCGCCCGTCGAGGCCGCGCTGCTGACCGGCCAGCCGCCCGAGCTGGACTGGCGCGCGCTGCCCGCCGTCGAGCCGCTGGCCGTGGCGCTGGGCTACAAGCTGGTGGGCCTGATCGCGCCCGAGCAGGGCGCGCCGCTGCAGCAGCGCGTGCGCGGCATGCGCCAGTCCCTGAGCGAGAGCATGGGTCTGCTGCTGCCGCCCATCCAGGTGCGCGACGACCTGACGCTGCGGCCCGGCCAGTACGCGCTGCTGCTGGACGGCCAGGTGCTGGCCCAGGCCGAGGTGCAGGCCGACCGGCTGATGGCCATCGCGTCGCCGCAGGTCTACGGCGAGCTGGACGGCATCCCCGGCACCGACCCCGCCTACGGCCTGCCGGTCACCTGGATCGAGCCCCAGCACAAGGCCCATGCGCTGGGCCTGGGCTACCAGGTCGTGGACGCGGCCAGCACCATCGCCACCCACCTCGCCAAGGTCGTGCGCGAGCAGCTGCCCGAGCTGCTGCGCTTCGACGACATCACCGCGCTGCAGGAGCGCCTGGCCGCGCAGGCGCCCAAGCTGGCCGCGGCGCTGGACAAGGCCTACAGCCACGCCCAGCTGCTGAAGGTGCTGCGCCTGCTGCTGGCCGAGGGCGTGTCCATCAAGGACATCGTGCCCATCGCCAGCACGCTGGTCGAGCACGCCGAGACCACCAAGGACCCCATCCTGCTGGCCGCCGAGCTGCGCTGCACGCTGCGCCGCCAGCTGGTGGGCCAGCTCGGCGGCCCCACCGGCACGCTGCGCGTCTTCAACCTCGGCGGCGAGCTGGAGAACCTGCTGCTGGCCGCGCTGAACCAGGCCCGCCAGGGCAACGCCAAGGTGCCGCTGGACAGCTACCCGGTGGACCCGCAGCTGCTGGCCCAGCTGCAGCTGCACATGCCCGGCGCGCGCGACCAGCTCAAGGCCCAGGGCGCCGCGCCGGTGCTGCTGGTGATGCCGCAGATCCGCCCGCTGCTGGCCCGCTACGCACGCCTGTTCGCGCCGGGGCTGGCCGTGCTGTCCTACAACGAAGTGCCGGAGCAGCGCGAGATCGCCGTGCTGGGCACGCTGGGCTGACGCCCCCGGCCCGCGAGCCGCAGCGGCGGCGCGGCCCCGGATATGCGGCGCGGGCATGCGCTGCTGCGGATTCCTTCGTTCCCCGGCGCGGCCGCGCCGCGCAGACTGGGCCTTCCCGACACAGGAGCGCCCATGAGCACCGCCGCATCCGCCGAGGCCGCCGCCGCGGGCCGCCGCCCGCCCCGCATCCTCATCATCCCGGGCCTGCACGACAGCGGCCCGGCGCACTGGCAGACCTGGCTGCAGGGCCAGTACCGCGACGCCCGCCGCGTCACGCAGCGCGACCCGAGCCGCCCCGAGCTGGAGCGCTGGGCCGAGCGCATCACGCGCACGCTGGAGGTCGCGGGCGACGGCGAATGGCTGGCCGTCGCGCACAGCTTCGGCTGCCTGGCGCTGGCCCGCCACCTGGCCGACCAGCCCGGCTCGCCGATCCGCGAGGCGCTGCTGGTCGCGCCGGCCGAGCCCGACAAGTTCGGCCTCGCGCACGCCCTGCCCCAGCACCGCCTGCCGCGCCGCGCGCGCCTCATCGCCAGCAGCACCGACCCGTGGATGAGCGCCGCCAGCGCCGCCCGCTGGGCGCACCGCTGGGGCGCCAGCTACAGCAACCTCGGCAACGCCGGCCACATCAACGCCGAGGCCGGTTTCGGCCCGCTGCCGGCGGCCAGGAGCTGGGTCGAGGCCGCCCGCGCCCGCGCCGCCGCCGAGCACCGGCCGCGCGCGGCGGCATTCAGCGCCTGGGCCTGCACGATCT
Organism: Roseateles sp.; assembly: GCF_047654785.1. Classification (GTDB taxonomy): domain Bacteria; phylum Pseudomonadota; class Gammaproteobacteria; order Burkholderiales; family Burkholderiaceae_C; genus Pelomonas. The sequence continues at coordinate 847,666 of NZ_JASGKQ010000003.1, read as the reverse complement.
GAGCCGATCAGGAAGCGCATATGCATATCGCCATTCCTTCGACGACAAGCCGCACCCTGCGTCGCAAGAATCCCGCCGCATGAACTTCCAGCAACTCCGCTCCGTCCGCGAAGCCCAGCGCCGCGGCTTCAACCTGACCGAGGTGGCGCAGGCGCTGCACACCTCGCAGCCGGGCGTCAGCCGCCAGATCCGCGAGCTGGAGGAGGAACTGGGCATCGAACTGTTCGTGCGCGTGGGCAAGCGCCTGACCGGGCTGACCGAGCCGGGCGAGCAGGTGCTGCCCGTCATCGAGCGGCTGCTGCAGGAGGCCGAGAACCTGCGGCGCGCGGCCGACGACTTCGCCCAGGCCGGCAGCGGCCGGCTGCGCATCGCCGCCACGCACAGCCAGGCGCGCTACGCGCTGCCGCCGGCCGTGCGCGACTTCCGCGCCCACCACCCCGACGTGAGCCTGCACCTGCAGCAGGGCTCGCCGCAGCAGATCGCGCGGCTGCTGCTGGACGGCGAGGCCGACGTGGGCATCGCCACCGAGGCGCTGGCGCAGTACCCCGAGCTGGTGGCCCTGCCCTGCTACCGCTGGACGCATGCGGTCATCGTGCCGCCCGGCCACCCGCTGCTGGACGGCCCGCTGACGCTGGAGCGGCTGGCGCAGCACCCCATCGTCACCTACGAGCCCGGCTACACCGGCCGCTCGCACATCGACGCGGCCTTCGCCGCCGCGCGGCTCGCGCCGCACATCGTGCTCAGCGCGATGGACGCCGACGTCATCAAGACCTACGTGGAGCTGGGCCTGGGCGTGGGCATCGTCGCGGCCATCGCCTTCGACGAGGAGCGCGACCGCCACCTGCGCGCCCTCGACGCCCGCCACCTGTTCGAAGACAACATGACCCGCCTGGCCGTGCGCCGCAGCGCCTACCTGCGCGACTACGTGTACGCCTTCATCCAGACCTTCGCGTCGCCGCTGCGCCGCGACGTGGTGGACGCCGCCCGCCACGAGCCCGCGCCGACCTGGGCCGAAGCCGCCTGACCCGCCTCCCTCACCCTGCCCTGTCCCCGACCACGACGACCATGCGCCGCACCCTCACCGCCCTCGCCTTCACGGCCTTCGCCACCTTCACCGCCACCGGCGCCCACGCGCAGGCCTCGCTGCTGAACGTCTCCTACGACCCCACGCGCGAGCTGTACCAGGACTTCAACAAGGCCTTCGCCGCCCACTGGAAGGCCAGGACCGGCGAGACCCTCACCATCAAGGCCTCGCACGGCGGCTCGGGCAAGCAGGCACGCTCCGTGATCGACGGCCTGGAGGCCGACGTGGTGACGCTGGCGCTGGCCTACGACATCGACGCCATCGCCGACCACAAGCTGCTGCCGCTGGACTGGCAGAAGCGCCTGCCGCAGAACGCGTCACCCTACACGTCCACCATCGTGTTCCTGGTGCGCAAGGGCAACCCCAAGGGCATCAAGGACTGGCCGGACCTGGTCAGGCCCGGCGTCGGCGTCATCACGCCCAACCCCAAGACCAGCGGCGGCGCGCGCTGGAACTACCTGGCCGCCTGGGGCTACCACCTGAAGAACGGCGGCACGCCGGCCACGGCGCAGGACTTCGTCAAAAAGCTCTTCGCCAACGTCAAGGTGCTGGACTCCGGCGCCCGCGGCGCGACGACCACCTTCGTCGAGCGCGGCATCGGCGACGTGCTGATCGCCTGGGAGAACGAAGCCTTCCTGGCCGTCAGGGAACTGGGCCCGGAGAAGTTCGAGATCGTCACGCCCAGCCTGTCCATCCTGGCCGAGCCGCCCGTGGCCGTCGTGGACAAGGTCGTCGACAAGCGCGGCACCCGCAAGCAGGCCCAGTCCTACCTGGAGTACCTGTACGGCCCCGAAGGCCAGGAGCTGGCGGCGCAGAACTACTACCGGCCCCGCGATGCCAAGGTCGCGGCCAAATACGCGAAGACCTTCGCGCCGGTCAAGCTGTTCACCCTCGACGAGCTGTTCGGCGACTGGCGCAAGGTGCAGAAGACGCACTTCGACGACGGCGGCGTGTTCGACAAGATCTACCTGAAGTGAGGCCCGCCGGCGGGCCGCGAGGGCTGCGAGCCGCCCGTCACCGGATGTGAAGTCTTGTTGCCCGCCTCGACAGCGGGCGCAGCGCGGGCCCATCATGGCGCCCGCCATGAGAACCCTCGCGCTCGCTGCCGTCCTCGCTGCCGTCCTCGCCGGCTGCGCCACCGCGCCGGCCGCTGATCCGGCCACGCAACCGGCCGCCCAAACGACCGCCCAAACGGCCCGCGACGCGCTCTGGCTGGACCGCCTCACCTGGGGCGCCACCGGCGCCGACCTCGCGCAGCTGCGCCGCCAGGGCCGCGCCGCCTGGCTGGACGCGCAGCTCGACGACGGCCCCGCCGCCCGGCCGCCGGCCCTCCCGCCGCTGCCACCGCTGCTGCCGCTGGTGCAGCAGCTGGCGGCGCAGCGCCAGGCGGCCGATGCCCTCGCCGACGGCGACGCCCGCGCCGCCGCGCGCCGGGCTTACCAGCAGGCGCTGGCCCGGCTGGCCCGCGGGGCCTCGGCGCGCACGCTGCTGCACGCGCTGGACTCGCCGCAGCAGCTGCGCGAGCAGCTGACCTGGTTCTGGTTCAACCACTTCAACGTGGCCCAGGCCAAAGGCGACCTGCGCGCGATGGTGGGCGACTACGAGCAGGGCCTGCGCGAGCGCGCGCTCGGGCGCTTCCGCGACCTGCTGGGCTACGCGGTCCGCCACCCGGCCCTGCTGCGCTACCTGGACAACGAGCGCAACGCCGCCCGCCGCCTCAACGAGAACCACGCCCGCGAGCTGCTGGAGCTGCACACGCTGGGCGTGGACGGAGGCTACGGCCAGCGCGACGTGCAGGCGCTGGCCCGGGTGCTCACCGGCCTGGGCCTGCGCCTGGCGGACGGCCCGCCCCGGCTGCGCCCCGCGCAGCAGGCCCGGTACTGGCGCGACGGGCTGGCGGAGTTCAACCCCGCGCGGCACGACTTCGGCGCCAAGACGCTGCTGGGCCAGCCCATCCGCGGCGACGGCCTGGCCGAGATCGACCACGTGCTCGACCTGCTGGCCCGCCATCCCGCCACCGCGCGCCACCTGTGCGCCAAGCTGGCCCGCTACTTCGTCGCCGACGAGCCGCCGCCCGCGCTGGTCGCGCGGATGGCCGAGCGCTGGCGGCGCAGCGACGGCCGCATCGCCGAGGTGCTGCGCACCCTGGTCGCCTCGCCCGAGTTCGAGGCCTCGTTGGGCCGCAAGTTCAAGGACCCGGTGCACTACGTCGTCTCCGCCGTGCGGCTGGCCCATGCCGACCGCGCGGCGCTCGACACCGCGCCGCTGCTCGGCTGGCTGAACCGGCTCGGCCAGGCGCCCCACGACCGCGCGACGCCCGACGGCTACCCGCTGGACGAGGGCGCCTGGGCCGGGCCCGGGCAGATGGCCACGCGCTTCGAGGTCGCGCAGGCCATCGGCAGCGGCATGCCGGCGCTGCGCCGGGCCCCGGGCCAGCGCCGCCCGGCCGTGCCGCAGCTGGACACGCCGCTGTACCGCGACGCCATCGCGCCGCGCCTGGCGCCCGCCACGCGCGCGGCGCTGGCCGGCGCCGCCTCGCCGCAGGCCTGGAACACCCTGCTGCTCGCCTCGCCCGAGTTCATGCACCGCTGACCGCCATGCAACGCCGCCACCTGCTCCAACTGGGCCTGGCCGCCACGCTGCCCGGCACACGGCTGTGGGCCGCCGCGCCCGGCACGCCGCGCCTGCTCGTCGTGTTCCTGCGCGGCGCCTACGACGCGGCCAGCCTGCTGGTGCCCGTCGCGTCGCCGTTCTACGACGAGGCCCGCCCCAGCATCGCCATCGCCCGCGACGCCACGCTGCCGCTGGACGGCGACTGGGGCCTGGCGCCCGCGCTGGCCGACAGCCTGCACCCGCTGTGGCAGCAGGGCCAGGCCGCGTTCGTGCCCTTCGCCGGCACCCACGACCTCTCGCGCAGCCACTTCGAGACCCAGGACCGCATCGAACGCGGCCAGCCGGACGACCCCGCCCCAGGCCGCCCAGGCGGCCGCGACTTCCGCAGCGGCTTCCTGAACCGCCTGGCCGGCGTGCTGGGCGCCGGCCCGCAGGCCATGGCTTTCACGGACCAGCTGCCACTGATCCTGCGCGGCGGCGAGCCGGTGGCCAACCAGGCGCTGCGCGAGCTGGGCCGCGGCGCGCTCGACGCCGCGCAGGCGCGGGCCATCGCCGGCATGTACGCCGGTAGCCGGCTGGCCGGCGCGGTCGGCGGCGGCTTCGCGGTGCGCGACGAGGTGAGCCGCACGCTGGCCGGGGCCGGCGAGATGGAAGCCGCCAGCCGCGGCGCGATCCCGGCCCGGGGCTTCGCGCTGGAGGCCTGGCGCGTCGCGCGGCTGATGCGCGAGCACGTGGCGCTGGGCTTCATCGACGTGGGCGGCTGGGACACGCACGCGGCCCAGGGCGGCGCGACCGGCCCGCTCGCCAACCGGCTGGGCGAGCTGGGCCGGGGCCTGGCGCTGTTCGCCGACGAGATGGGGCCGCGCTGGCGGGACACCGTGGTGGTGGTGCTCAGCGAATTCGGCCGCACCTTCCGCGAGAACGGCAGCCGCGGCACCGACCATGGCCACGGCAGCGTCTACTGGGTGCTGGGCGGCGGCCTGCGCGGCGCCCGCGTGGCCGGCGAGCAGGTGGCGGTGGCCGCCGCCACGCTGCACCAGGGCCGCGACTATCCGGTGCTCAACGAGTACCGCGCGCTGCTCGGCGGCCTGTTCCAGCGCCTGTACGGCCTGGGCGACGCGCAGCTGGCCGCCGTGTTCCCCGGCGCCCGCCCGCGCGACCTGGGGCTGGTTTAGGCCCCGCCCTTGACCCAGCGGTCCACGGCCGCCTTCACGCGCTCGCCGAAGACCTTGGCCGTGGCGATGTCGCCCGGCACCATCTCCTCGGCGGAGGCGTCGCTGGGGGTCTGCGTGATCAGGCCGGCGTAGCCGCCGAGGTTGTTGATGTCGTCGCGCGTGGCGGCCTTGTGGTTGGGCGCCTTCAGGCCGATGCCCACCCAGACCATGCCGTGCTGCTGGCTCAGCGCGTGCAGGTAGCTCAGGGTGCCGGCCTTGTCGCCGTTCAGCGTGGCCGAGTTGGTGAAGCCGGCGGCGATCTTGTCCTTCCACAGCTGCGCGTACCAGGGCTTGCTGCTGGCGTCGGCGAACTTCTTGAACTGCCAGCTCGGGCCGCCCATGTAGGTCGGCGTGCCGAAGATGATGCCGTCCGCCGCGGCCAGCGCGGCCCAGTCGGCCTCGCCGAGGTTGCCCTCGGCGTCGATGGCGATCAGCTGCGCGCCGGCCGCGCCGGCGACGGCCTCGGCGATCTTGCGGGTGTGGCCGTAGCCGGAGTGGTAGAGGACGACGATCTTGCTCATGGGAAAACTCCTGTGGGGGAAGGTGGAGCGGCGCTCAGGCCGCGAGGTCGAACACGAGCACCTCGGCGTCCTGGCCTGCGGCCAGCGCGAGGCGCGGGGTCTGGCGGATCTGCAGCGCGTCGCCCGCCGACAGCGCCTGGCCGTTGACGGTCAGCACGCCGCGCACCAGGTGGACGTAGGCGATGCGCCCGCCCGCCAGGTCCAGCTCGGCGCGCTCGGCGCCGTCGAACAGGCCGGCGTAGAGCCGGGCGTCGGCGTGCAGGGCGACGGCGCCGTCCGCGCCGTCGCGGGCCGCCACCAGGCACAGCCGGCCGCGCTTGGAGGCGGCGTCGAAATGCCGCTGCTCGTAGCTGGGCGGGAGGCCGCGGCGGTCGGGCTGTATCCAGATCTGCAGGAAGTGCGTGGCCTGGTCGCGCGCATGGTTGAACTCGCTGTGCATCACGCCGGTGCCGGCGCTCATGCGCTGCACGTCGCCGGGGCGGATCACGCCCGCGCTCGCGCCGCCGCGCTCGCCGTTGCCCAGGCTGTCCTTGTGCGCCAGCTCGCCGGAGAGCACGTAGCTGATGATCTCCATGTCGCGGTGGCCGTGCATGCCGAAGCCGGTGCCCGGGGCGATGCGGTCTTCGTTGATGACGCGCAGCGCGCCGAAGCCCATGCGGGCGGGGTCGTGGTAGTCGGCGAAGGAAAAGCTGTGGAAGGACTCCAGCCAGCCGTGGTCGGCATGGCCGCGGTCGCAGGACTTGATCAGCTCCAGCATGGCGGGCTCCGGGCTCGATGCGATGGCGCCACTGTAGGCAGCGCGCCCGCCGCCATCGCCCAGCCGCGCCGGGGGACACCATTCAAATAGACTGAACGGATGCCGCACAACGCCGACAAACGCCGCGCCCTCACGCCCGAGGCGCTGTCCATGATGGACACCATCGCCCGCACCGGCAGCTTCGCCGCCGCCGCCCGCGAGATGGGGCGCGTGCCGTCGGCGCTGACCTATGCCGTGCGCCAGCTGGAAGACGCGCTGGACGTGCTGCTGTTCGACCGCAGCTCCCGCCAGGCCGTGCTGACCCGCGCCGGGCAGGAGCTGCTCACCGAGGGCCGGCGCCTGCTGCAGGAGCTGGACGCCGTGGCCAACCGGGTGCGCCGCATCGCCACCGGCTGGGAGAGCGAGCTGACGATCGCGGTGGACGACGCGCTCGCCCGCCGCGCGCTGTTCGACCTGATGGAAGCCTTCTACGCCCAGCGCCTGGACGGCGGCGGCCCGCCGCCCACGCGGCTGAAGCTGCGCGTGGAGGTGCTGTCCGGCACCTGGGAGGCGCTGCTCAGCGGCCAGGCCGACATCGCCATCGGCATGCCGCCGCGCACGCCCAACGCCGCCATCCAGAGCGAGCCGCTGGGGGCGCTGGAGTTCGCCTTCTGCGTCGCGCCGCACCACCCGCTGGCCGGCGCGCCCGAGCCGCTGACCGCTGCGCAGATCGCCGAGCACCGCGTCATCACCGTGGCCGACAGCGCCCGCCAGCTGCAGCCCGTCACCATCGGCGTGCTGCCCGGGCAGGACGTGCTGACGCTGCCGTCGCTGGCCGCCAAGGTCGAGGGCCTGCTGCGCGGCCTGGGCTGCGGCTCCGTACCCGCGCCCATGGTGCGCCGGCACGCCGAGGCCGGCCGGCTGGTGCGCAAGTCCACCTACGAAGGCCTGCGCGACGCCGCCATCCACTACGCCTGGCGCGACACCGGCGCCGCCCCCGGCAAGGCGCTGGCCTGGTGGCTGGCGCGGCTGCGCAGCGAGACGACGCGCGCCGCGCTGCTGGCGCAGCACGAGGGCCTGCTGCTGTGACGCCCTACTGCGGCCGCTTCGCCCCGTCGCCCACCGGCCCGCTGCACGCCGGCTCGCTGGTGGCCGCGCTGGCCGGTTGGCTGGATGCGCGCGCCCACGGCGGCCGCTGGCTGGTGCGCCTCGAGGACGTGGACGGCCCGCGCTGCCCGCCGGGCATGGACGAGCTCATCCTCGGCCAGCTCGCGGCGCTGGGGCTGCACGCCGACGAGCCGCCGGTGCGGCAGTCCCGCCGCGGCGAGCGGTACCAGGCCGCGCTGGACCGCCTGGCCGCCGCCGGCCACGCCTACGGCTGCGCCTGCACCCGCGCCGAGATCGCCGCCGCCCAGGCCCGCCTCGCCGGCCCGCGCGCGAAGCACGGCGAGCTGGTCTACCCCGGCACCTGCCGCCACGGCACGCGCGGCCGCCCGGTGCGCGCATGGCGCTTCCGCGTCGATGCCGACGGGGAAGACGGCGCCCGCGTCGACTGGCGGGACCGCCGCCTGGGCGCGCAGTCGCAGGACCTGGCCGCGGAGGTCGGCGACTTCGTGCTGAAGCGCGCCGACGGCCTGTGGGCCTACCAGCTCGCGGTCGTCGTGGACGACGCCGCGCAAGGCATCACCGACGTCGTGCGCGGCGAAGACCTGGCCGACAACACGCCGCGCCAGATCGCGCTGCAGCGGCGCCTGGGCCTGCCCACGCCGCGCTACCTGCACACGCCGCTGGTGCTGGCGGCGGACGGGCACAAGCTGTCCAAGCAGAACGGCGCGGCGGCGCTGGACCTGGGCGACCCGGCCGCGCGGCTGTCGGAAGCCGCCGGGCACCTGGGCCTGGCGCTGGACGGCCGCGGCCCCGTCGGCCGCCTGCTGGCCGAGGCCGCGGCACGCTGGCCGCACCGGGCGGCGACAATCCGGCGTTTTCCCACGGAAGGACTGTCCCCATGAACACCACGCCCACCGGCCTGCAGTACGAAGACACCGTCGTCGGCGACGGCCCGCAGGCCCAGGCCGGCCAGGACGTCACCGTCCACTACACCGGCTGGCTCTGGGTCGATGGCCGGAAGGCGGCCAAGTTCGATTCCAGCAAGGACCGGGGCGACCCGTTCGAGTTCGAGCTGGGCGCCGGCATGGTCATCCGCGGCTGGGACGAAGGCGTGCAGGGCATGAAGACCGGCGGCCGGCGCACGCTGATCATCCCGGCCGGCCTGGGCTACGGCGCGCGCGGCGCGGGCGGCGTGATCCCGCCGAACGCGACGCTGTGCTTCGAGGTCGAGCTGCTCGGCCTGGCCGGCGGCCCCGAGCCCGTGGCGCTGAACCTGCAGGCGGCCGCCAGCGGCCTGCAGTTCGAGGACCGCGCGCTGGGCGACGGCGCCACCGCCGAGGCGGGCCGGCGCGTGTCGGTGCACTACACCGGCTGGCTCTACAAGGACGGCCTGCGCGGCAAGAAGTTCGACTCCAGCAAGGACCGCGGCCAGCCCTTCCAGTTCCAGCTGGGCGGCGGCGAAGTCATCCAGGGCTGGGACGAAGGCGTGCAGGGCATGAAGGTCGGCGGCACGCGCATGCTGGTGCTGCCGCCCGAACTGGCCTACGGCGAATACGGCGCCGGCGGCGTGATCCCGCCGAATGCGACGCTGCTGTTCGAGGTCGAACTGCTGGCGGTGTGAGGCGCCGGGGCGGCGCGGGGGCTGCCCCGGGGCTCGATGGCCGGGGCGTCGAGCGCCGCCGCCACCCGGCCGCCTCAATCAATCGCCGGATACTCCCCCACCCCATCCGGCCACGGCGTCAGGACCTCGAAGCCGTCCCGGGTCACGGCCACCATGTGCTCCCATTGCGCCGACAGCGAGTGGTCCTTGGTCACCACCGTCCAGCCGTCGCTCAGCTCGCGGATGGCGGCGGCGCCCGCGTTGAGCATGGGCTCGATCGTGAAGATCATGCCCTCCTGCAGGCGCAGACCCTCGCCGGGGCGGCCGAAGTGGTTGACGTGCGGCTCGTCGTGGTAGACGTCGCCGATGCCATGGCCGCCGTACTCGCGCACGACGCTGAAGCCGGCCGCGTGCGCGACCTTCTGGATCGCGTGGCCCACGTCGCCCAGCGTCGCGCCCGGCCGCACCTGGCGGATGCCCGCGCGCAGCGCCTCGTAGGTCGTCATGACCAGCCGCCGCGCCAGCACATTGGCCTCGCCGACGAAGAACATGCGGCTGCTGTCGCCGAACCAGCCGTCCTTGGTCAGCGTCACGTCCACGTTGACGATGTCGCCCTTCTTGAGCCGCTTGTCCCGGCTCGGGATGCCGTGGCAGACGACGTGGTTGGGCGAGATGCAGGCCGTCTTCGGGTAGCCGTGGTAGCCGACGTTGGACGGGATGCACTTCAGCGTGTTGACGATGTAGTCGTGGCAGAGGTCGTCCAGCTCGCCGGTCGTCACGCCGGGCACGACGTGGGGCTTGAGCATGGCCAGCACCTCGGCGATCAGGTGCCCGGCCTCGCGGGCCTTGGCGACCTCGGCGGGCGTGCGCAGCTTCAGGCTTTTCATGAGCGCGCCCCCTTGGCCGGCGCCGGCCGGGCCCAGCCGGCCACGCGGGCCAGGTCCAGCCCGCCTTCCTGCTCGGCGCGGATCAGCAGCTGGCAGATCTCGCTGTGGCTGAGCTGCGGGTGCAGCTCGGCCAGCATGCCGATGCGCATCCAGTGCTCGGCCTGGGCGTTGATGGAGCGCGACAGCGCCTGGCTGGCAAGGCGCAGGCTCTCGTGCAGCGGGTCGGAGATTTTGACGATTCCCATGCCGGCACTATATACGATTCGTATATGAACCGTATATCACCCGGCGACGGCCGCCCCGTACACGGCCAGGAACTCCGCCGGCATGCGCCGCGGCCTGCCGCTGCCGATCTCGATGCAGACCAGCGCCCAGCGCCCGCGCAGCAGCGTGGCGCCGTCGCTCGCGCGGCGCAGCTGGAAGCGGCGCTCCATCGTCAGCTTGCCGTCGCACTGCGTCAGCCAGGTGCCCAGCAGCAGCGCCTCGCCCTCGAACGAGGGCAGCAGATAGTCGTAATGCCCCTCGCGGATGGCCATCGCGCGGTCCAGCCGCCGGTAGTCCGCGAGGCCCAGGCCCAGCGCCTCGGAGTGCGCCCAGCCGGCGCGTTCGCACCACTGCACGTAGACGGCGTTGTTGGTGTGGCCCAGGCCGTCGATGTCGCCCGGCTGCGGCGCCAGCGCCAGCGTGAAGGGGTCGGGGCGGTCCCAGTCGTCGGCGGTCACAGCCAGCCCTCCTGTTCGGCCTTCACGCCGCGTTCGGTCAGGGCCTCGCGCAGCGCCGCCAGCGCGGGCGGCAGCTCGCGGGCCGACAGCCGCGCCAGCAGCGCGCGGTCGTAGCGGCCCAGCGGCGGCAGGCCGGCCCGGGCCAGCCGCGCGGGCTCCATCGCCACGGCCTCCCAGGCCAGGCCGGCGTCCACCCAGGGCCGGGCGGCGGCCAGCGCGATCTCGATGCCGGCCGGGTCGGCGTCAGCGCTGACGGCGGCCGGCGCGGGCGCCAGGGCCAGCAGCCGCGCCATCGCCTGCGCCCAGGCGCGCGTCGGCCGGCCGGCGATCCACACCAGCGCATCGCCCGGCGCGCGCCGCGCGGCCTGCTTCTCGAAGCTGGCGCGGTTCTCGATCAGCCACCAGCGGCCGGGCGGCGCCGCGGCCTGCACGCCCGCCAGCGCGTCGGCCGGCAGCGTGTGGAAGGCCGCCACGCCGAGGTCCAGCCGCCGGCCGCCGGCCCAGTGCAGGCTCAGGTCGCCGGCCAGCGTCAGCGTCGGCGCAAAGGCGTCGATGCCCAGCGCCGGCAGGTCGAAGTGGCGCGCCAGCCACTGCCACTCGCCGTCGGTGACGGCCTTGGTGTGGCCCAGGCGCAGCGCGAAGTCGCGGCGCAGGCCCTGCTCGCCGCCGGCCACCCAGCCGCGCAGGGCCTCCAGCAGCGCGGCGCGCGCCTCGGCCGGCCCGGCCGCCATGCGCGACTCGGCCAGCGCCTGCGCCGCCTCGCCGACGAGCGCGTCGTCCATCAGCGCCGCCAGCCGCGCGGCCAGCGCCTCGCGGCGGGCCTCGCGCTGGCTGCGCGTGGGCAGGCCCAGCGCGGCCTGCAGCGCCTCCAGCGCCACCCACTGCACGGCCGTGCGCTGCCAGCGGCCGTGCGCGAAGCGCTCGTCCACCGTGCACAGGCCGGCCGCCAGCGCCCGCTCGGCCAGCCGGTCCGCCAGCTCGATGCGGGCCGGGCCGGCCGCCTCCAGCAGCGCCTGCCACCGGCGCGACGCCGCGCTGCCGCGCAGCCAGTCGGCCAGCAGCCCGCGCTCGTCCACGTCCAGCGCCGGCAGCCCGGCCGGCCACTGCGGCCGCGCCGCGGCCCGTTGCCGGCGCGTGCGGCTGGCGCTCAGTTCAAGCGTACTCACTGACCTCAGGCCGCCTCGCCAGCACCGCGATCGGCGGCGCCCAGCGTTCGCCGCGCGGCTTCTTGCTGGTCACCAGCGTGATCTCGCTGGGCTCGAACACCTCGACGTTGTGCGTGATCGGCGTCGTCAGCAGGTATTGCGCGCGCGTGCTGCGCAGGAAGTGGCCGACGAGCTGGATGTTGCGCACGTCCAGGTGCGCGAACGGCTCGTCGATGAAGACGAAGCCGCCCGGCGTCTCGTCGTCCTTCATCAGCCCGACGAGCAGGATCAGGCTCTTGAGCACCTGCTGGCCGCCCGAGGCCTCGCCGTCGTTCAGGCCGACCTCGCCCTTGCCGTCGAAGTTGAACCTGACGTGCAGGCCGGCCTGGGCGAGCACGGTGTCGTCGTTGTCCAGGTGCGGCAGCTGCGCCTCGGCGACGACGCCGGCCAGCTCGCCCAGTTCGGCCACGTTCTTCTTGTAGCGGCGCACGGTGGCGCGCAGCACGTCGATGTAGCGCTCGCGGGCGTTGCTGGCGGCGGTGGCGGCCAGCGCGTTGCTGGCGCGGCGGTCGCCGAGCTGAGCGTCCTGTTCGCGCACCTGCATCTCCATGCGGGTGTGGCGGTCGACGACGGTGGCGTCGGTCTCCCACACGCCGCTGGCCAGCTCCTGCTCGACGTGGTGCGAGCGGATCTCGGCCTGGCGGGCGTTCTCGAACTCGTCGCGCAGCGCGGCCAGCGCGGCGGGCGCGACCCAGCGCGGCGGGAAGCCGCCGCGCGCCGCGCGGGACTCGCGGGCGGCCTGCGCCAGCGCGGTGCGGCGCTGGCCGTGCTCGCGCGCGGCCTGGGCCTGGCGGGCCTCGCCGTCGGCCAGCTCCTGCTGGGCGCGGTGGTAGCCGTCCTCGCTGCGGGCCGAGGCCTTGACGAGCCGGTCGTGCTCGGCCTCCAGCGCCTGCATGCGCGTGGACGCCTCGGCGCGGGCCTGCTTCAGCGCCGGCAGCCGCGCGCGCGCCTCGGCGAACTCGCCGGCCCGCTCGCCCAGCTCGACGGCGGCCTTGTGGCCCTGCGCGGCGCGCTGCGCGTCCTTGAGCTGGCGCTCGACCTCGCCCTGCGCCTTGGCCACGCGGGTCAGCTCGCCGTCCAGCCGCGCCAGCTCGGCCTCCAGCGAGGCGCGGCGCGCGGCCACGGCGTTGGCGCCGAACTGGTGGTCGGACGGCGGCACGAAGACGCTGCGGCCGCCGCGGCCGTCGCGGTAGTAGGCCTCGGGCGTGATCCATTCGCCACCCACGCTCGCACCCTCGGCCGTGCTGGCCACGCAGCGGATGCCGTCGAGCTGGCGGATGAGCCAGGTCGGCAGCGGCGCGCCGACCTGCAGCGCGGCCAGCAGCGAGCCGGCCCGGGCCGGCGGCACCGGCGCGGCGTCGGACACCACGTAGTGCCGGTACTTCAGCCGCTCGGCGATGCCGAAGGCGCGCCCCTCGTCGCCGCGCTGCTTCAGCACGACGACCCAGCGCGAGCCGCGCAGCACGCCCTCGGCGGCGGCGCGCCAGCGCTCGTCGGCGATGTCGATGCTGTCGGCGACGACGTGGTGGGCGATGCCGGCCTCGTCCAGCGCGCGGCGCATCGGGCCGACCTCGGGCGGCGGCGGCGGCAGGCGCTTGTCCTTCAGCTCGTGGAGCAGGCCCTGCACATGGCGCAGCTTGTCGTCGGCGCGCGTGTAGTCGCCGCGCAGCCGGTCCCGGTCGGCGGCCAGCGCCTGCGTGCGCGCGGCCAGCGCGGCGGCGTCCGCCTCCACGTCGGCCAGCGCCTTCAGCTCGTCCTCGCGCCGAACGGTCTGCTCGACCGGCTTCTCGGCCTCGCGGGCGGTGTCGAACGCGGCGCGGGCCTGGCGGCGCTCCTCGTCCAGCGCTGCCAGCCGCGCCTGCGTGGCCTCGTGCTCGGCGAACAGCTCGTGCAGCGTCGCGCGCTTGGCGGACAGCCGGCGGCCGTCCTCCGCCGCGAACAGCCGCGCGCGGTGCAGGTCGCGGCCGTCGCGCGCCAGCCGCTCGCGCGCCTCGCTCCACTGCATGACGGGCAGCACCTCGGTCGCCAGGCGCTCGCGCTCGGCGATCTTGAGCTGCCACTGCCGGTAGCTGGTGACGCGGTGGGCCAGCTCGGCCAGCTGCGCCTGCGCGCGCGCCAGCTCGCCCTCGGCCGCCTGCACCTCGCGGGCGAGCTGCTGCTGGTGGCCGCGCGCCTGCTCGTAGCGGTCCAGCACCTCCTGGTCGCCGAACACCTCGAACACCAGGCGCAGCAGCTCCTTGGGGCTGAGCTCGCAGAGCCGGTCGGTCTGGCCCTGCTCCAGCGCCAGCACGCGGCCGATGGCGCGCGTCAGGCCGGCCGCCTCCAGCCGCTTGCGCCAGGCCTCGACGCCCAGCCACTCGCGCTCGCCCTTCTCGGCGAGCTGCTCGATCTCGACGGCGCCCTCGACGATCAGGTAGCGCCGGACCCAGTCGCCGCCCTGGCGCTCGATGCGGCAGGCCAGCGTCACCTGGTCCGCATACAGCAGCGACGACGCGAACGGCCGGCTGCTGTTCTGCCGGCCGCGCGGGCGGTTGTCCACCAGCGCGCGCAGCCAGGCGGTCTCGGCGTTGGCGTGGCGGGCGTAGGTGCGGAAGGTGCGGCCGCCCGAGCACTCCAGGCCCAGCAGCGTGCGCAGCGCGTCCAGCAGCGTGGTCTTGCCCGAGCCGTTGGGGCCGGCGATGGTGATGATGTTGCCGTCCAGCGGCAGCGTGACGCGCTGGCAGTAGTCCCAGTGCAGCAGTTCCAGGGTTTGCAGGTGGAACATCAGTCGTCGCTCGGTGTGTCTTCGGGGTCCTGGCGGGCGGCCTGGATCTCGGCCAGCGCGGGCGCGGCCGCGGCGTCGGTGGCGCGGGCCAGCACGTCGGCCAGCGCGCCGTCGAGGATGCGCGGGGCGAGCTGGTCGTAGTCCAGCAGCAGGTCCAGCAACGGGCCTTCGGCGATGTCCTCGCCGCGGCGCGTGATGAAGCCGTGGCGCTCCAGCAGCTTGAGGTTGCCGTCCAGCCGCACCTTCTTGCCGAGCTGGTCGCCGAAGTCGGCCAGCAGGCTGCGGTAGCTCAGCGTCGGCGCCACGCTGGCGGCGGCGGGCAGCGGCTTGTCGGCCGCGAACATCTCGCCCTGCTGCTCACCGGCCGCGTCGGCGCGGTTGAGCTGGCGCTGGCGCTTGGGCAGCACGATCAGGCTCCACAGCACGACCAGCAGCGACACGCCGTCGCGCGGCAGCTCCAGGTTGTTGTTGGCGGCCAGGCCGGTCTCGCCGAACACGGCGCCCTCGGCCGGCCGCAGCAGCGCCACGCCGACGTGCTCGGCGTAGACGTTGTCCACCAGCCGGCAGCCCACGCCGGCCAGCCGCGCGGTGACGGCGGCCCAGAGGTCGGCGTCGATCAGCGCGCGCTTGACCAGCGGGTGGCTGCGCGGGAGCCAGCGGCGCGCCAGCAGTTGGGCCGCCAGGCTGGCGGCGTCGTCGAGTGCGTTCATGTCGGTTCGGATTCGCTCAGGAGGTCGCCGCGGCTCATCCAGGCCACGAACGCGTCGTCGATGGCGCCCTGCTCGGCGTGCCAGCGCACGCGCCAGGGCTGGCGGGCCATGTCGCCGGTGGCGCCCTTCAGGTGGCGGGCCTGCGGGTCGCCGAGCAGCGGCAGCAACTGGGCGCGGTAGGCCGCGCTGGCATAGCTGCCGCCCAGCACGGCGGGCGCCACGGGTTGGGCGGCGCGGCCCTCGGCCGTCCAGCCGTCCAGCAGCGCCTGCAGCGCGCCCAGCTCGGGCGGCAGGCTCAGCACTTCGAGGCGGCCGTCCGGCGCGGCCTGGGCCGTGGGCAGGCCGGCCGCGTCGGCGGGCCGGGGCCGGTCGCGCTCGAACTCGGCCTCGGCGCCGTCCACCAGCTCCTGCGCCGCGACGAACACCGGCTGCACGCCGGCCCCGAGCGCGTCGCCCAGCAGCGCGGCGAGCTGCCCGGCGCCGGCCTGGCGCTGCAGCCACTGGCGCAGGTCGGTGGTGGTGACGCCGGTGGAGCCCAGCGTGACGCGCTGGCGGTCGGCCTGCTGCAGCGCGCGGTTGAACTGGCTGGCCATCACGAGCAGGCCGGCCTGCGCGCTGGCGAGGTCGCGCGCCAGCCGCTCCAGCCGCGCGTGGCCGCTGGCCTGGGCCTGCTCGATGATGGCCTTGACCGCGTCGCTGGCGCGGTCCACCAGCGTCATCGCGCGCTCGAAGCGGGCGTTGGCGCGGCGCAGCTCGAACTCGCTGCCGCTGGCCATCGCGTCGGCGAATTCCTCGCGCAGCCGCGCCAGCTGCGCCTGCAGCATGCCCAGCCGCTGCGGCTCCAGCAGGCCCAGCTGGTGGGCGCCGGCCACGCCGGCCAGCAACGCGGCGAGGTCGTCGTCGGCGTCGGCGGCATCGGCCGTCAGCGGCTGCAGCATGGCCACCACCGACTGCGCCAGCGGCGTGATCGCATAGGTCTGCGTGGAGGCGTCCCAGTGCAGCAGGCCGGCGTCGCGCAGGCGCTTGAGCACGGTCTCCAGCGCGTCCTCGCGCACGTGGTGGAAGTGGCGGTTCAGCGCGTCGCGCGCCAGCCGCGCGGCCGGCAGCGCCATCAGCTCCAGGAACACCCACACCCGCAGCCGCACCCAGGCCGCCTCGCCGCCGAACAGCGCCCGCTGCGCGGCCAGCAGCGCCTCGTGGCGCTCCAGCTGCCACCACAGCAGCGAGTCCACCGGCGCGGCGGCGTCGCGGAAGAACTCGTCGGCGGAGCGCGGCTCGTCGGGGGCGGGCGTGGAGCGGGGGTCGGACATGGGGCGCGGATTATCAGTTCAGTCGCTTTGAGCGCTGCCGGCGGCTGCGCCGAACGCCGGCCGCACGGACCGGGCCTAGGCTGGCGGCCTGATGAAACAGCCCACTTTCTTCCTGTCCCACGGCGGCGGCCCCTGGCCCTTCATGGACGGCGACTACCGCCGTGCCCACGCGCGGCTGGAGGCCGCGCTGCAGGCGCTGCCGGCCACGCTGCCGGAGCAGCCGCGGGCCATCCTGATGGTGTCGGCCCACTGGGAGGAGGCCGCCTTCACGGTGAGCACCTCGCCCGCGCCCGGCCTGCTGTACGACTACGGCGGCTTCCCGCCGCACACCTACGCGCTGCGCTACCCCGCCCCCGGCGACCCGGCGCTGGCCGAGCGCGTCGCCGCGCGGGTCGCGGCCGCCGGCCTGCCCGTCGCGCGCGATGCCGGGCGCGGCCTGGACCACGGCGCCTTCTGCACGCTGGTGCCGATGCATCCGCAGGCGGACATGCCGGTCGTGCAGCTGTCGCTGAGGCAGGGCCTGGACCCGGCCGAGCACCTGGCGCTGGGCCGCGCGCTGGCGCCGCTGCGCGACGACGGCGTGCTCATCCTCGGCAGCGGCTTCAGCTTCCACAACCTGCGGCTGTACGGGCCGGCCGGCCGCGAGCCCTCGGCACAGTTCGACGCCTGGCTGCAAACCGCCCTGCCCGCGCCCGAGGGCCGCGCCGGGCGCCTGCAGGCCTGGGCCCGCGCGCCCGCCGCGCGGCTGGCCCACCCGCGCGAGGAGCACCTGCTGCCGCTGATGGTGGCGGCCGGCGCCGCCGAGGGCGACGCGGCCACCTGCATCTACCACGAGACCGGCTTCTTCGGCGGCGTGACGGCGTCCAGCTTCAGGTTCGGCTGAACGCCGCGGCGCTCACACCTGATGCGCGGCCACCGTGCGGCGCTCGCCGATCAGGAAGGCATCCGCCACCAGCTGGAACGGCCGCCAGTCCACCTCCGAGCGCCCGGCCGCGCACAGCTCGGCGAAGCGCGCATACAGCCGCGGGTACTCGCCGGCCAGCGCGGCATCGGCGGCCACCGGCCGGCCGTCGATCTCCAGCGCGCCGCCGCCCTGCGACAGCCGCAGCCGGCCGTCCGTGGCGACCAGCTCGATGTCCCAGGTCTGCTCGCCTTTCTGGCGGAAGTCGAACACGGTCGCCACCGGCACGCCGGACTCGGTGCGCAGGTCCAGCTGCGCGGCGATGGGCGCCTGCTGGTTCTCGGGGAACTCGAGCACGGCCTGGTTGACGACCACCTCCTCGGCCAGCACCTCGGTCAGCACCGACAGCGCGTTGATGCCGGGGTCGAACACGCCCAGGCCGCCGGCGTCGAAGATCCATTGCTGGCCCGGGTGCCAGTGGTGCACGTCTTCCTTCCATGTGATGCGGCCGCCGGTCAGCGTGCGGCCGCGCAGCCAGTCGCGCGCCGCGTCCACGCCGGCGGCGAAGCGGGAATGCCAGGTCTGGAACAGCGTGCGGCCGTGGCGGGCGGCCTCGGCCTGCAGCAGCGCGATCTGGCGCGTGGTGGCCGCGGGCGGCTTCTCCAGCATCACGTGCTTGCCGGCGCGCAGCGCGGCGAGGGCGGCGTCGAAATGCGCCTGCGGCGGCGTGCAGATGGAGACGGCGTCCAGCTCCGGCACTTCGGCCAGCATGGCCTCGACCGTCTTGAAGCCGGCCACGCCGTCCACGCCGGCGTTGCGGCTGGCGGTGGCCGCCAGCTCGAAGCGCGGGTCGGCCGCGATCGCCGGAATGTGTTGATCACGGGCGATCTTGCCGATCCCCACCAAGCCCAACTTCAGTGCCATGCCGTTCCCGGAAAAATGCGCTGCCGGACCCAGCGTCCGACAGGTTTTTCATCTTAAGGTCCGGCCTCCCGCCACCGCCCCGCAGCAACGCTCACGCTCATGACCGAAGCACTGATCCAAGCCCTCGCCGCCTGCCACCGCGACGGCAGCCGCCTGAACGCCGCCGACTGGGCGCACGCCGTGCGCAGCGAGGCCGACGCCTATGCCGTGCAGGACGGCGTGGCCCGCGCGCTGGGCTGGCCGCGGGCGCGCTGGAAGTCCGGCGGCGCGGGACCGCAGGGGCCGTTCAGCCACTCGCCGGTGAGCCCGGTGACGGCAGGCCCGCTGCTGGGCCTCGAAGCCGAGGTGGCGCTGCGCGTCGGCGCCGACGGCTCGCCCGAGGCGATGTGCATCGCCGTCGAGCTGGTGGCGTCGCGCTGGGCCGAGGGCATGGAGGCCCCGGCGCTGCTGCGCATGGCCGACTTCCAGAGCAACGCGGGCCTGCTGCTGGGCGAATGGCAGCCCTACCGCGCGCTGGACTGGGCGAACGTCGCATGGCGGCTGGCGCTGCCCGGCCAGCCGGACATCGTGCGCCGCGGCGGGCATTCGCTGGCCGACCCGGCGGGCGTGCTGCCCGCGTGGTTCCAGCACGCGACGCGCAACGGTGCCACCGTGCCGCCCGGCACCGTCGTGACGGCGGGCGCCTGGGGCGGCCTGCATGCCTGGGCCGGCCCGGTGCGGGGCAGGCTGGCCTTCGAGGGACTGGGCGAGTTCAGCTTTTCAGCAGCGGCGTGAAGACCGCGGCGAACGCCGCGACATTGAGCAGCACCATCGCCCAGTAGACGCGCCGGAACGGCGCCTTCGCGCTCTTGTGCCGCAGCGTCTGCTGCGCCAGCAGCGCCCCCGGCCAGCCGCAGGCCAGCGACAGCGCGTGCAGCGTGTTCTCGGGCACGCGCCAGTCGCCGCGCATGGCGGCGCGCTTGTCCAGCGCGTAGGTGATGAAGGTGGCCAGGCTCATCGCCGAGTACAGGCCCCAGAGCCAGTTCGGCACGCCCCAGGCCAGGTGGACAGCGAGCACCAGGCCGGCGAAGGCCGGGACCAGCAGCAGCACGCGGCCGCCATCGCGCCGGGCGGGCGCACGCGGCGCCGCGCGGGGCGCCAGGCCGCGCACGTCCTGCGCGCGCCGCTTGCCCTGCGCGTCCCGGCCTTCGCGGTAGCTGAGCCGCTCGCCCACGAAGGGCCGGTGCGGCCGCGGGCCGAACGCCTTCGCGTGCACGAACACCTTGGCGCCGCCGCCGTCGGGCGTGATGAAGCCGTAGCCCCGGGCGTCGTCCCACTGGGTCAGCGTGCCGGCCGGCATCGGCGTCATCCGCCGCGCGCCAGGAAGCGCGCCTCGGGCCCGAAGCTGGCCAGCTTGGCGGCCAGCACCGGCGCCAGCACGGCCGGCTCGGCAAAGCCGTGGCGCTGCCAGTAGCGCAGCGAGCCCTGCACCGCCACCAGGCCCAGGCGGCGCAGGCCGAACGCGCGGGCGCGCGCGGCCAGGGTGTCGAGCAGCCGCGCGGCCAGCCCGAGCGAGCGCGCCTCGGGCGCGACGGCCAGGTCGTGCAGGTAGAGCAGCGTCGGCGCGGCCGGACGCTCGCAGTGCGGCGCGTCCAGCGCCGGCAGCGTGGCCTCGCAGGCCGGCAGGCTGACGGCGTAGGCCAGCGGCTCGCCGCCCTGGGCGCCAGGCCGGCGCGCCATCCAGCAGCAATCCTGGCCTTGCGTGGCGGCCAGCTTGGCCGCGAAGGCCTCGCGGCGCTCCAGCAAGGCCGCGCCATAGCAGCGCCGCTGCAGCGCCAGCACGGCGTCCAGGTCGGCCGGCGCCATGGCGTGGAGCTCCACGCCCGGCGCCTGCCGCGGGTCAGCGGCCGAAGCCACCCTTGCGCGGGCCGCCCGGGCCGCGGCGGTCGCCGCCGAACGACGGACGCTCGCCGCCGAAGCTGGGCTTGCCGCCGAATGCCGGCTTGCCATCACCGTGGAACGGACGGTCGCCGCGCGGCGGGAAACCACGGTCCTCACGCGGCTGGAAGCCGCGGTTGTCGCCACGCGGCTGGAAGCCCTGGCCTTCGCCACGCGGGGCGAAGCCACGGTCTTCACGCGGGGCAAAGCCGCGGTCGTCGCCACCGCGCGGCGCGAAGCCGCGGTCGTCACGGCCGTGGAAGCCCCGGTGGTCGCCACGCGGCGCGAAGCCGCGATCGCCACCGTGGCCGAAGGGCTTGCCGCCACCATGGTGCGGGCGGCCGCCGTCGTCGCGGCGGAAGCTCTTGTTGCCGAAGCCCGGGCGGCCGCCGAAGCGGTCGCCGCCCCGCTCGAAGCCCTGGCCAGCCGGGCGCGGCGGGAAGATGCGCGGCTCCTGCGTCTTGGGCTCCAGGCCGGCGATCTGCTGCACGGGGATGGTCTGCGTCGTGAACTGCTGGATGCGGCGGATCATGCCCACGTCGTCACGCAGGCCCAGCGTGATGGCCAGGCCGGTGCGGCCGGCGCGGCCGGTGCGGCCGATGCGGTGGACGTAGTCCTCGGCCTTCATCGGCAGGCCGTAGTTGATGACGTGGCTGATGGTCGGCACGTCGATGCCGCGCGCGGCGACGTCGGTGGCCACCAGCACGCGCAGGTCGCCACGGCGCAGGCCCATCAGCACGCGGTTGCGCTTGCCTTGCGGCATCGCGCCGTGCAGCGGGGCGCAGGCGTGGCCGATCTCGGCCAAGCGGTCGGCCAGCCAGTCGGCGTCGCGCTGCGTGCTGGTGAAGACGACGGCCTGCTCCAGCTCCGGCGCGGCCAGGATGGCTTCCAGCAGCTGGTCCTTGTGGTGCGGGTTGTCGGCCCAGTGCAGGCGCTGGGTGATGTTCTCGTGCGTGTCGGTGTGCGTGGCGACCTCGATGCGCTGCGGCTCCTTCAGCAGCTGCTGCGCGAGACGGCCGACGTGGCCGGCGAAGGTGGCGCTGAACATCACCGTCTGGCGGGTGTCCGGCGTGTGGCTGGTGACGACGTTGATGTCGTCGATGAAGCCCATGTCCAGCATGCGGTCGGCCTCGTCCAGCACCAGCATCTCGACGTTGCTCAGCACGCACTTGCCGCTGGCCAGGTGGTCCAGCAGGCGGCCGGGGGTGGCGATCAGGATGTCCAGCGGGCCGGTGAGCTGGCGGATCTGCAGCGGATAGGGCATGCCGCCCAGCACGGTGGCGACCTTCAGGCCGGGGATGTGGCGGCCATAGGTCTGCGCGGCCTTGCTGACCTGCATCGCCAGCTCGCGGGTCGGCGCCAGCACCAGCACGCGCGGGCCGTAGATGACGCCCTTCTCACGGCGCTTGGTGTTGTCGCCGCGCGCGGCGAGGATCTTCTCCAGCGCCGGCAGGATGAAGGCGGCCGTCTTGCCCGAGCCGGTGCGCGACGAGACCATCAGGTCCTTGTTGGCGATGGCGGCGGGGATGGCTTGCGCCTGCACGTCGGTGGCGTTCTCGTAGCCGGCGTCCTTGACGGCTTGCAGCACGGCGGGGCTCAGGCCCAGGGTCTCGAAACTCATCGTTCGTTCTTTCGTTCACAGTCACGCCGCGCCAAGGCAAAGGCGCAGCGCCGAGGAGCGTCAGGCTCTTCGGAATCATCAAAAGTCGCTGGGAGAGAGATCAGCTCGCGTCGTGCGGCTCGGGCAAATACGTCAGCCCGGGTGCGGCGCGGGGGAACAGTCAGTCAAAGCGACGGCTTCATCGCCGCCGACCGATCCGTGTTCGGAGTCCGATTCGAATGATCGAACGAGGTCAGAGGAGACGTGGAACACCCGGGGCTGGCCCAGGCGAAGCGGCGAGTATAGCAGGGGATCAGGGTTTTTGCTAGGCCTGCGCCTTTTCCGCCCCGGAAGCCCCTGCTGCCGCAGCAACTCCATGCCGTCCATCCAGAATGGTCGGCGAAACAACTCGATCCACAAGGTATCATCGGCGATACCATGCCAGTCTCACCTCGCATCGTCATCGACACCAATGTGCTGGTGGCGGCGCTGCGCTCGCGCATCGGCTGGTCGTTTGACCTGCTGTCCCGCCTGGGGCTCGGGCAGTTCCAGCCCGTCGTCTCCGTACCCTTGGTCATGGAGTACGAGGCCGTCCTGCTGAGGCCCGGCCTCGTGCCCGTCCCGCCACAGGCGGTGCACGACCTGCTGGACTATCTATGCGCCGTTGCCGTGCGGCAGACCGTGCATTTCCTCTGGCGCCCGCAGCTGCCGGACGCCAAGGACGACATGGTGCTGGAAGCCGCCGTGAATGGGCAATGCAACAGCATCGTGACCTGGAACGTGCGCGACTTCGCGGCCGCCACCCCGTTCGGCATCGACATCGTCACTCCGCAACAGTTTCTGGCCGCCTTGCAAGGAGAAACCCCATGAGCGCCCTGAGCATCCGCCTGCCCGAGTCCCTGCACAAGAACGCCAAGGCATTTGCCGCCGCGGAAGGCATTTCGGTCAACCAGCTCATCAGCACGGCCCTGGCCGAAAAGCTCTCTGCGCTCGCCACCGAGCAATACCTGGAGCAGCGCGCCGCACGCGGCCGCCGCGCGGCCTTCCTGGCTGCGCTGGAGCAGGTGCCCGACGCACCTGGCGATCCGCAGGATCGCAAGCTCTCTTCAGCACCGTAAAGCCGGCAGCCAGCCGCGCAGGCTGTTGAAGAAGGCCAGCCCCTCGGCCCGCGCGAGGTCGTCGCGCGTCAGCCGCGCCTCGCGCAGGCGGCCCTGCGCCAGCAACTCGGCGCGCAGCACGCCGGGCAGCAGGCCGGCGGACAGCGGCGGGGTCAGCCACTCACCATCCAGCCGCAGCGCGAGGTTGCCGAAGCTGCATTCGGTCAGTTCGCCGGCCTCGTTCCAGAGGATGAGGTCGAAGGCGCCGGCCGGTTTGCTGAAGCCGGCATAGGCTTCGCGGCGCGTCGTCTTGTGGGCGAGGAACTCCGCGCCGGGGCCGCGCGTGGCGATCGGGCGGTCGGCCAGCGCGAGCGCCACCGGCCCGGGCGTCGGGGTGAAGGCGGCCAGCGTGTGCGCGAGGCGGCCTTCGGCGTCGCAGGTCAGGCGCAATCGCCAGCTTGCTTCCGGCTGGGCGGCCGCGACGGCCTGCAGATACGCCCGCGCCTCCGCCGGCGAAAAGCGCAGCCCGAAGTGGCGCGCGGTGCGCTGCATGCGGGCCAGGTGCGCGTCGCCGCGCAGGGCCACGCCGTCCTGCAGCCGCAGCGTCTCCAGCGCCTCGACGGGCGCTTCGGCACGGGCCAGGAAGCGCGATTTCGCGCGCCATTCGGCGATCTCGGCGGCGGGCTCGCTGTCCAGCATGATGGCGCTGCCGATGCCGCAGTTCAGCTGATCGCCATTGAACTCGACGGTGCGGATCGGCACGTTGAAGGTCGCCACGCCGCCCGGCTGGATCAGCCCCAGCGCGCCGCAGTACCAGCCGCGCGGCGCGGGCTCCAGGTCGCGGATGATCTGCATCGCGCGCACCTTGGGCGCGCCGGTCACGGAGCCGCAGGGGAAGAGCGCCGCGAAGGCGTCCGCCAGCGTCAGCCCGGCGCGGCTGACGGCGGTGACGGTGGAGGTCATCTGCCAGACGGTCGGCAGCGCATGCAGCTCGAACAGGCGCGGCACGCGCACCGTGCCCAGCTGCGCGACGCGGCTGAGGTCGTTGCGCAGCAGGTCCACGATCATCAGGTTCTCGGCGCGCTCCTTCTCGCTGCTGCGCAGGTGCTGCTGCGCGGCCTCGTCGTCGACGCGGTCGCGGCCGCGCGGGGCCGTGCCCTTCATCGGCTGGGCGGCCAGCAGCCAGTTGGGGGCCTGGACGGCGCCCGGCACGGGGCGCCAGTCGAAGAAGAGTTCGGGCGACACGCTGGCCGCGCCCGCCTCGCGCAGGAACAGGCTGAAGCCGCCCGGCTGGCTGGCGTGCAGCGCGAGGAAGAGCCGTTCGGGGTCGAGCGCACCGGCCTGCGCGCGCAGCCGCGTCGTCAGGTTGACCTGGTAGCAATCGCCGGCCCGTATGCAGTCGCGGATGCGCTCGATGGCGGCGGTCGCGTCGGGCCCGTCGTCCCGCCAGCCCAGCGGGCCGGTGAATGCCGGCGGCGCCTCCGGCCAGGGGCCGGGCGCCGTGTCGTAGACGGCGAATTCGGCCAGCGGCGCGTCCGCCTCCCGGGTGGCCAGCACGGCGTCGAACGCGGCGGCGGCCTCGTAGCGCAGGCCGCCCAGCACCCAGGCGCCGGCGCGCGCGGCGGCCTCGGCGTCGGCGATGACGCCGCGCACCTCGGCCCGCCGCATCGCCCGCAGCCAGCGGGCCGGCGGCGCCGTCCAGCAGCCGCGCAGCCGCTCGCCGTCCTCGCGCGCCAGCGGATGGCGGGGAAAGTCGAACGCGGCGTGGAGGCGGCCGGCCTGCGGCGCCATCAGAGCGCCAGCAGGGTCGCGCGGTAGTGCGCCAGCTCGTCGATGGACTCGTGGATGTCGGCCAGCGCGGTGTGGGCCTGGGCCTTCTTGAAGCCCTCCAGCGCCGCCGGCTTCCAGCGCTTGGCCAGTTCCTTCAGCGTGGACACGTCGAGGTTGCGGTAGTGGAAGAAGCGCTCCAGCTCCGGCATGTAGTTGGCCAGGAAGCGGCGGTCCTGGCAGATGCTGTTGCCGCACATCGGGCTCTTGCCCTTGGGCACGTAGGCTTTCAGGAAGTCGAGGGTCTGCGCGGCGGCATCGGCCTCGCGGATGGTGGAGGCCTTGACGCGGTCGATGAGGCCGCTCCTGCCGTGGGTGCCCTTGTTCCAGGCGTCCATCGCGTCCAGCGTGGCGTCGCTCTGGTGGACGGCGAAGACCGGGCCTTCCACGCGCCGCTCCAGGTGGGCGTCGGTGACGACGACGGCGATCTCGATGATGCGGTCGGTGTCGGGGTACAGCCCGGTCATTTCGAGGTCGATCCAGATCAGGTTGTCGTCGCTGGGGGCGAGGGTGTCGGGCATGGCGCGCTTTCTTGTCGGCAATCGGCGGGGGAGTGCGCAAATTGTCGCAGCCTAAACTTCGCGGCCATGTCCCCGCTGCTGCCATCCCTCGCGTTCGCCCTGGCGCTCGCGGCCTCCCTGCTGCTCAGGTTCTGGCTGTCATCGCGCCAGATCCGCCACGTCGCCGCGCACCGCGGCCGGGTGCCGCTGGCGTTCGCCGGCCGCGTGCCGCTGTCCGCGCACCAGAAGGCGGCCGACTACACCGTCGCCCGTGGCCGCTTCGGCCTGCTGGCGATGGCCTTCGACGCGGCGGTGCTGCTGGGCTGGACGCTGCTGGGCGGCCTCGGCGCGCTGAACGCCTGGGTGCTGGACGCGAGCCAGGCGCTGCTGGGCTTAGGCCCGGGCTGGCAGGCCATGGGCTACCAGCTCGGCCTGGTGGCGGCGTTCGTGCTGATCGGCGCGCTGCTGGAGCTGCCGTGGCAGCTGTGGGCCACCTTCCGCATCGAGCAGGCGTTCGGCTTCAACCGCACGACGCCCAGGCTCTACGCGGCCGACGCGCTCAAGGGCCTGCTGGTGGGCGTGGTGCTGGGGCTGCCCATCGTCGCGCTCATCCTGTGGCTGATGGGCGCCGCCGGCCCGCGCTGGTGGCTGTGGGCCTGGGGCGCGTGGGCGGGCTTCCAGCTGCTGGTGATGGTGCTGTACCCCACCGTCATCGCGCCGCTGTTCAACACCTTCGAGCCGCTGGCCGACGCGGCGCTCAAGGCGCGCGTGGAGCGGCTGATGGCGCGCTGCGGCTTCGCGGCCAAGGGGCTGTTCGTGATGGACGGCAGCCGGCGCTCGGCGCATGGCAACGCCTATTTCAGCGGCTTCGGCCCGGCCAAGCGCGTGGTGGTCTTCGACACGCTGCTGGCCAAGCTCGACGGCGGCGAGCTGGAGGCCGTGCTGGCGCACGAGCTGGGCCACTTCAAGCACCGGCACATCGCCAAGCGCGTCGTGCTGATGTTCGCGCTCAGCCTGGCCGGCTTCGCGCTGCTGGGCTGGCTGGCCCGGCAGCCGGCGTTCTACCTGGGCCTGGGCGTGCAGCCCTCGCTGGGCGCGCCCAACGACGCGCTGGCGCTGCTGCTGTTCATGCTTGCGGGCCCGGTGTTCGGCTTCTTCGTGACGCCGCTGGCCAGCCACTTCTCGCGCCGCGACGAGTTCCAGGCCGATGCCTACGCCCGCGCGCAGGCCAGCGGGGCCGACCTGTCGTCCGCGCTGCTCAAGCTGCACGAGGACAATGCCGGCACGCTGACGCCCGACCCCGTCTACGCCCGCTTCTACTACTCGCACCCGCCCGCGGCCGAACGGCTCGCGGCGCTCGCCTCATGAACCTCCTGCTCGCCCAATGCGACCCCAAGGCGCCGCTGCTGGACGCCGACACCCGCGCCCGCGTGCTGGCCGCCCTGCCCGGCTGGCTGCCCGACGCCGGGAACCGGGTCATCGGCCGCCGCTTCGGCTTCCAGAACTTCTACCAGACCATGGCCTTCGTCGATGCGGTCGCCGAGATCGCGCATGCGCAGGACCACCACCCCGAAATGCTCGTCGGGTATGACGCCTGCACCGTCAGCTTCTCGACGCACGCGCGCGGCGGCCTGACGCTGAACGACGCGATCTGCGCGGCGCAGGTGAGCGCGCTGCCGGAAGCCGCCGCTTGAGCAAGTTCAGCGCGCTCGACCTGGGGCTGGTGGTGCGCGGCCACGGCCGCCACTACATCGTCGAGGACGCCGACGGCCACCGCCTCGTCTGCCACCCGCGCGGCAAGAAGAGCGACGCGGTGGTCGGCGACCAGGTGCGCTTCGCCGAGGCCAGCCGCGACGAGGGCGTCATCGAGGCCGTGGAGCCGCGCCGCAACCTGCTGTTCCGCCAGGACGAGTGGAAGACCAAGAGCTTCGCCGCGAACCTGGACCAGCTGCTCATCCTCGTCGCCGTCGAACCCGTGTTCAGCGAGAGCCAGCTCGCCCGCGCGCTCATTGCCGCCGAGTCCGCCGGCATCTCCGCCGCCATCGCGCTGAACAAGATCGACCTGCCCGGCGCCGACGCCGCGCGCGAGCGGCTCGCGCCCTATCGCGCGATGGGCCTGCGGATGTTCGAGGTCGCGCTGAAGGCCGACCGCGACGGCTCGCGCGCCACGCTCACGCCCTGGCTGCAAGACCGGCGCAGCTTCGTGCTCGGCCCCAGCGGCACCGGCAAGAGCACGCTGATCAACCTGCTGGTGGACGACGCGCAGGCCCAGGTCGGCGAGATCTCGCAGGCGCTGAACTCCGGCCGCCACACGACGACGACGACGCAGTGGTACTGGACCGACGCCACGCGCGAGACGGCGCTGATCGACTCGCCCGGCTTCCAGGAATTCGGCCTGCGCCAGATCGACGCCGCCGAACTGTGGCGCTACATGCCCGACCTGCGCGAGCACGCCGACTGCCGCTTCCACAACTGCACCCACATCCACGAGCCCGGCTGCGGCGTGCAGGCCGCCGTGCAGGCCGGACGCATCAGCGCCAGCCGCTACCGCATCTACGGCGAGATCCTCGAAGAGCTGCAGCGCAAGGCCTGGTGAGGCGCGCTTCGGCGCCTCGGCACGGCCGGTCAGCGCGGCGCGTCCGGCCCGGAGTGCGGCAGCGGCAGCGGCGGCGCGTCCGGCACCTCGCGCACCTCGATGTCCACCACCTCGCCGGTCTCGTCCGCCGGCGGGCGCCGCGGCGCCCAGGGATTGCGGTTCATGCGGAACTGCACGGCGGGCTTGCGGCCCGTGACCAGGCCATAGAGCAGCAGGCCGACGAAAGCGATGACGGCGAACAGGAACAGGGCCAGGCCGATGGCGGCGCCGGCCAGCAGGATCACGACGCGAAGCAGGAGGCGAAGCAGCGCCATGGTCAGCCGCCCACCCAGTTCTCGACCTGCAAGGCCGGCACCCACGCGAACTCGCCGACATCGTTGGTGACCACGGTCAGTCCCTCGCTGCGGGCGTGGGCGGCGATGTGCAGATCGTTGACGCCGATGGGCTGGCCCGCCTTCTCCAGCACGGCGCGGATCGCGCCGTAGTGCTGGGCGGCCTTGGGGCCGTAGGGCAGCACTTGCAGGCGGCTGCAGAAATCTTCGATCGCCAGCAGGTTGTCGCTGACCTGGCTGCTCTTCTCCGCGCCGTGGACCAGCTCCGCCAGCGTGATCGCGGAAATCGCCATGCGGCTGGCGTTCTGGTTGAAGAGGTGCAGCATTTCGACGGGGCGCCGCTTCAGCACGTAGATGACGATGTTGGTGTCGAGCAGATAGCGCAGCATGTCACAGCGGCTCCCGCTCCGTGAGCGGCTGCGCGGCGCGCTCGGGCAGGAAGTCGTCGCTCACCGGGGGGCCGCCCAGGAAGAAGCTGTCCCAGCTCTGGCCGACGGGCGCGATGATGCGCTCGCTGCCCCGCGCCCGCACATCGACCTTGCGCACGTCCTCGGGCAGGCGCAACTCCACCGGCAGCCGGACGGCCTGGGTGCGGTTGTTGATGAAGACGGAGCTGATGGCCATGGGTGCCTCCTTGCGTATAGCGCGGGAGTATATGGCGCACAGCCTTCGGGCTCACCCCCGCCCGACGAACGGCATGTCCCGCGCCATCACCGTCATCGTCTGCACATTGGCCGACAGCGGCAGCGAGGCCATGTAGACCACCGCGCGGGCCACGTCCGCGACGTCCATCGTCGGCTCGACGGCGATCTGGCCGTTGGCCTGGGCGATGCCGCGCTGCATCGGCGCGGCCATCTCGGTCGCGGCATTGCCGATGTCGATCTGGCCGGCCGCGATGTCGAAGGCGCGGCCGTCCAGGCTCAGCGACTTGGTCAGGCCCGTGATCGCGTGCTTGGTGGCCGTGTACGGCGCCGAGTTCGGCCGCGGCGCGTGCGCCGCGATGGAGCCGTTGTTGATGATGCGGCCGCCGCGCGGCGCCTGCGCCTTCATCAGCGCGAAGGCGGCGCGGGCGCACAGGAAACTGCCGGTCAGGTTGGTGTCCACCACGGCACGCCACTGCGCCACGTCCAGTGCGTCGATGGGCAGGGCCGGCGCGCCGATGCCGGCGTTGTTGAACAGCAGGTCCAGCCGGCCGAAGCGCGCGCGCAGCGCGGCGAAGGCGGCGTCCACCTGGGCGGCGTCGGCCACGTCGGCGCCCAGGTGCAGCGCGTCGGGCAGGGTCTCGCGCAGCGGCGCCGTGCGGCGGCCCAGCAGCGCGAGCGTCCAGCCGTCCTGCGCCAGCGCGCGGGCCACGGCGCGGCCGATGCCGGAGCCGGCACCGGTGACCAGCGCGATGCGGGGGGAGGAAGTCGTCATGGTTTCAGCACCAGTCGGTGGCGGGTCTCGCCGGGGAGGAAGGGCAGCGGCCCGCCGGCCGCGTTGCGGCGCATCAGGTCCATCTGGAAGAAGCGCTCCTGCGCGTGCGCGAAGCCCAGCGCGCGCGCCGCGTCCGCGCGGCTGGCGGCGAGGCGCCTGGGCGTGGCCATCAGAACGTCCCCGGGTAGCTGCCGCCGTCCAGCAGGATGTTCTGCCCGGTCAGGTAGCCGGCCTGCGCGCTGCACAGCATCGCGCAGATCGCGCCGAACTCGGCCGCGCTGCCGAAGCGCTGCGCCGGGATGGCGGCGCGGCGCGCGGCGGCCACGTCGGCCACGCTGGCGCCGGCGGCGGCCGCGCTGGCGGCGAAGGTCTTGTGCAGCCGGTCCGTGTCGAACGCGCCGGGCAGCAGGTTGTTGATCGTCACGTTCGCCGCGGCCAGCCGCGGCTGGCGCGCCAGGCCGGCGACGAAGCCGGTCAGCCCCGAGCGCGCGCCGTTGGACAGGCCCAGCACGGCGATGGGCGACTTCACGGCGCCGGAGGTGATGTTGACGACGCGGCCGAAGCCGCGCGCGGCCATGCCGTCCACCGTGGCGCGCATCAGCTCGATGGGCGCCAGCATGTTGGCGTCCAGCGCGGCGAGCCAGGCGTCGCGGTCCCAGTCGCGGAAGTCGCCGGGCGGCGGGCCGCCGGCGTTGTTGACGAGGATGTCCACCTGCGGGCAGGCCGCCAGCGCGGCCGCGCGGCCCAGCGGCGTGCCGATGTCGCCCACGACGCTGCGCACCTCCACGCCCGGGTGGCGCGCGCGCAGCGCTTCGGCGGTGGCGAGCAGGTCCGCCACGCCGCGCGCGGTGATGACGACATGGGCGCCCTCGCCCGCCAGCGCCTCGGCGCAGCCGCGCCCCAGCCCCTTGCTGGCCGCGCAGACCAGCGCCCAGCGGCCTTTCAACCCGAGATCCATGGCTCACCTCCTGCCTCGGCGGCGGCCGGCGCCGCCGGCCACATCATCGCCAGAATTTGCCGTCGGGCCCAATGATGGACACGTCGGTGAACGAGAGGCCGCCATGGTCTTTGTCGCCGTAGCGCAGTTGCAGGCCGCCCAGGTCGATGCGCGGGCCTTCGAGCGCCTTGAGCACGCCGTCGCGCGTGAGGTCCTTGCCGGCGCGGCGCAGCGCCTCCACCACCAGCTTGGCGGCGGCGAAGCCCTCCAGCTGCGCGGGCGTCAGCTCGCCGCGGCCCGCCGCCCGGGCCAGGCCCAGCGCCTCGCGCACCAGCGGGTGGGCCGTGGAGCGCTCGTAGGGGAAGAGCTGCGTGACGATGACGCCGCGCGCGTTCGCGCCCAGGCGTTTGACGAACTCGCCGGTGGCGTTGTTGGACAGCGTGGCCACGTGCGCCGTCGAGCCGGCCGCGCGCAGCGCATTGACGCCCTCGACGACCGCGGCGCCGGGGCCGATCAGCACGACGGCCTCGATGCCGGCCCGGGCGATGGCGTGCATGGTCGGCGCGAGGTCGGGCCTGCGGCCGTCGAAGCGCAGGTGCGACAGCGCGCGCAGCCTGACCGCGTCCAGCCCCCGGATGGCGCCCTTGCCGGCGTCGTTGCCGAAGGCGTCGTTGACCTGCACGATGGTGATGCGCTTCACGCCGATGCCGGCCAGGTGCCGGACCGCGCGCTCGGCCTCCTGCGGGTAGCTGGCGCGCAGGTGGAACACATAGGGCTGCACCGGCTCGCGCAGGCCGACGGCGCCCGTGGCCGGCGCCAGCAGCGGCAGGCGCTGCGCCTTCAGCACGGGCAGCAGGGCCTCGGTGGGGCCGGTGCCGCGGCTGAGCATCAGCGCCAGCACGCCCTGGCTGGCCAGCGAGCGGGCCTGGGCGGCCGCGGCGGCGGGGTCGTGGCGGTCGTCCTGGGTCAGCAGCTCGATGCGCTGGCCGCGGATGCCGCCCTGCGCGTTCACCGCATCGAAGTACAGGCGCGCGCCGTCCGCGCTTTCCTGCACCGGGACGGCCTCCGGGCCCGTGAACCCGGCCACCATGCCGATGCGCAGCGCGCCCTGCGCCGCCGCGCCCTCCATGCCCATGCAGGCCACCCACCACACCGCCAGGCCCAGCCAACGCTTCACTGAAGTCATGTCCTCGTCTCGGTTGTCCAGGCGCCACCCGGGCGCCGCGTGGCGGCGGATTGTGGGGGCGCACCCCCGCGCCGCCGAAGCGCGCCGGCCCGGGAAAAACCCGGAGCCGGACGGCGCCGGATGCGCCGTCCGGCCGCATGCCGCAGCCCTACACTGGCGCGCCTTCGACCGCCCGCCCATGCCGGACAGCCCCGCCCCGCCGCCCGCCGCCGCCCTGCCCCCACCGCCCCCCCGGCCGCCCGGCTGGCAACGCAATTCGCTGCGGGTCGCCGTGGTGCTGGCGCTGCTGCTGGGCCTGCTGCTGCCCACCACCGCGGTGCTGCTGTACGACGGCCAGAAGACCCGCGAGACGGCGATGGAAGACCTGCGGCGCGACCTCGAGCGCACCAGCGAGATCATGTCGTTGTCGCTGGCCGAGCCGGTGTGGCAGGTGTCCCCCGACCTGGCCGAGCCCATGGTGAAGGCGCAGATGGGCGACCCGCGCTTCGTCGCCGTCAAGGTGGCGGAGCCGGCGGCCTCGGCGCCGTTCCTGGCACTGCAGCGGCCGCAGGAGGCCGGCGAGGCCGCGCTGACGCTCAGCCAGACCCGCCCCATCCAGCGCGACGGCCGCGAGATCGCCAAGCTGACGGTCAGCATGAGCGCCGCGCCGCTGCTGCAGGCCAAGCAGGCCGAGATGTGGCGCGCCGTGTGGCGCAGCGGGCTGACGCTGGCGCTGTCGCTGGCGCTGATGCTGTGGGTGCTGCAGCGCTTCGTGCTGCGCCCGATGACCGAGCTGACCCGCGCCGCCGAGGCGCTCGCCGCCGGCCGGCTGCAGCAGCCGCTGCGGATCGGCGGCGCGGACGAGATCACCCGCGTCGGCAGCGCGATGGAGCGCATGCGCCAGGCGCTGCTGTCGGCCTTCGAGGCGCTGCGCCAGCACAACGTGAACCTGGAGGAGACGGTCGCGCAGCGCACCGCGCAGCTGACGGCCAGCAACACCGAGCTGTCCGAGGCGCTGCAGACGCTGCGCAAGGCGCAGCACGAGCTGGTGGAGAGCGAGAAGCTGGCGTCGCTGGGCCGGCTGGTGGCCGGCGTCGCGCACGAGCTGAACACGCCGCTGGGCAATGCGCTGACGGTGGTGTCGGCGCTGGACGACCGCTACAAGCAGCTGGAGGCCATGCTCGCCGGCACCGTGCAGTTGCGCCGCAGCACGCTGGAGGAGCTGGCGCGCGACACGCGGCGCGGCCAGGACATCCTGCAGCGCAACGTGCAGAAGGCCGCCGACCTGGTGCGCGACTTCAAGCAGGTGGCCATCGACCAGACCGCCGACCTGCGGCGCGAGTTCGACCTCGGCAAGGTGGTGGAGGACGTGCTGGTGATGGTGGAGCCCAGCTTCAAGCACACGCCCTTCGTCATCGAGACCCGGCTGTGCCGCGGGCTGCTGATGAACAGCTACCCCGGCGCGCTGGGCCAGGTGCTGACCAACCTGCTGATGAACGCGCTGCTGCACGGCTTCGAGGGCCTGGCGCAGGGCCGCGTGACGGTGCATTGCGGGCGGCTGAACGACGCCGAGGCGGAACTCAGCGTCAGCGACGACGGGCGCGGCATGGACGAGCCGGTGCGCCGCCGCATCTTCGATCCCTTCTTCACCACCAAGCTCGGCACCGGCGGCTCGGGCCTGGGCATGCACATCGTGCACAGCATCGTCACGAACGTGCTGGGCGGGCAGATCGAGGTGCGCTCGGCGCCCGGCCAGGGCACCGAGATGCTGATGCGCCTGCCGCTGGTCGCGCCGCAGCGCGCCGGCGGCGAGGCCTCAGCCGACCCTCACTGAGCGGACGCGGCGGACGCGGGCTCGGAGGCGGCGTCGGCGGCCGGTGCGGAGGGTGCCTCGAGGGCGGCCGGCGCCGAGGCCGCCGCCGGCTCATGGCCGCCGGTCACGTCGTGCTTCTCGCCGCTGAGGTCGATGTCGCCCCCGCTCTTGGTCAGGATGAACAGCGCCAGCGCGGCAAAGGCGATGAAGCCAACGATCAACTTCCACATGCTCGGGTCTCCTCGGGAGGTATTGGGGATGGGCGCATTCTGGGCAGCCAGGCTGACGCTCAACTGAAGTCGCGCGCCCATGCAAAAAGCCGGCTCGCGCCGGCTTCTGTTCGGGATTCAGGCCCGGCCCGGTATCCAGCAGGTCCGGGCCGGGCGCTGGGCGAGGGGCATCAGTCCTTCGCGTAGATGTCCACGTCCTTGGTCTCGCGCACGAACAGCACGCCGATCACGAAGGTGACCACCGCGATGACGATGGGGTACCACAGGCCGTGATAGATGTTGCCGTTCTGGGCCACCATCGCGAACGTGATGGAGGGCAGCAGGCCACCGAACCAGCCGTTGCCGATGTGGTACGGCAGGCTCATCGAGGTGTAGCGGATGCGGGTCGGGAACATCTCCACCAGCATCGCCGCGATCGGGCCGTAGACCATGGTCACGTACAGCACCAGGATGAACAGGATGCCGACGACCAGCGGCACATTGGCCTGGCTCAGGTCCGCCTTGGCGGGGTAGCCGGCGGCGTTCATCGCGTCCGCCAGGTCCTTCTTGAAGGCGGCGATGGCCTTGGTGCTGGCTTCGTCGAACTTGTGCTCGGTCAGCTTGGTGGCGGCCGGGACGACGAGTTCCTTCTCGCCGACGCGCACGACGGTCGGCGCGCCGGGCGCGGCTTCCACCGTCTCGGAGCTGGCGGACGACAGGGCCAGCGCGCGCTTGGCGATGTCGCAGGCGCTGGTGAAGTCCACCTCGCGCGCCGTCGGGCTACCCTGGAAGGAGCAGGAGGCCGTCGCGGTGGTCAGCGTGACCTTGGAGGCCTGCTGCGCATGGGCCAGCGCGGGGTTCGCCGCGGCGGTCAGCGCCTTGAACAGCGGGAAGTAGGTCACCGCCGCCAGCACCAGGCCGGCCATGATGATGGGCTTGCGGCCGATCTTGTCGGACAGCGTGCCGAACACGACGAAGAACGGCGTGCCCAGCAGCAGCGCGATCGCGATCCAGATGTTGGCGCTCGCGGCATCGACCTTCAGCACCGAGGTCAGGAAGAACAGCGCGTAGAACTGGCCCGTGTACCAGACCACGCCCTGGCCGGCGACCAGGCCGAACAGCGCCAGCAGCACGATCTTCAGGTTCTTCCACTGGCCGAAGGACTCGGACAGCGGCGCCTTGGAGGTCTTGCCCTCGGCCTTCATCTTCTGGAAGGCCGGCGACTCGTTCATCGACAGCCGGATCCACACCGAGATGCCCAGCAGCAGGATGGAGACGATGAAGGGCACGCGCCAGCCCCATTCGCCGAAGTCCTTCTCGCCCAGCACGGTGCGGGTGCCCAGGATGACCATCAGCGACAGGAACAGGCCCAGCGTCGCGGTCGTCTGGATCCACGACGTGTAGGCGCCGCGCTTGCCGTGCGGCGCGTGCTCGGCCACGTAGGTGGCCGCGCCGCCGTACTCGCCGCCGAGCGCCAGGCCCTGCAGCAGGCGCAGGCCGATCAGGATGACCGGGGCCGCCGCGCCGATGGTGGCGTAGCCGGGCAGCACGCCGACGATGAACGTCGACAGGCCCATGATGAGGATGGTGACCAGGAAGGTGTACTTGCGCCCGATCATGTCGCCCAGGCGGCCGAACACCAGCGCGCCGAAGGGCCGCACGATGAAGCCCGCGGCGAACGCCAGCAGCGACGCGATGAACGCGGCCTGCGGATCAAGCCCCGCGAAGAACTGCTTGGCGATGATGGCCGCCAGCGAACCGTAGAGATAGAAGTCGTACCACTCGAACACCGTGCCCAGCGAGGAGGCGAAGATGACCTTCTTCTCCTCGGCGGTCATCGGCGCCGCGGCGGAACCTGCTGCAGTTGCCATGAATAGTCTCCGTCTGTTGTCGGACCTCCCCACGGCGGGGCGATCCTTGCGGCGTGACTATTGCGAGGCCCTCTGACCGTGTTCTGACGCGAGTCTGAACCGGGGCTGACAAACCCCGCAGGAACCCGCGGTCAGCTTTTCTCAATGCGGGAACCCATGCCGCTCACGGGTAAATCCCGAGAGGGGAAAAGCCGGCCGTCCAGCGCCACCACCGGCAACTCGCCGGACACGCCCAGCGCCCGCGCGGCCGCGGCCTCGCGGCGCAGGCGCTGCTTCACGGCCTCGCCGGCCGGGTCCTGCGGCGGCGCCAGGCGCCGGGCCAGCTCGGCCAGGTCTTCCAGGCGCGCCGCGCCGCCGTGCTGACGGACGTGGTGCAGCAGCTGCTCGACGACCCAGCGGCCCGGCGTGTCGCCCGGCTGCCCGGCCGGCGCCGCGCAGGCCCAGGCCAGGTGCAGCAGCGCCTCGTCCTGCGGCGCCTGCGCGGCGGCCGGGACGGGCCGGTAGACCACCTCCACGCTGTGCCCCGCCAGCGCCTCGGGCAGCGCGTCGAAGGCCTGCGCGGCGTCCGGGCAGCGCGGGTCGAAGTAGAAGCTCAGGTACTTCACGCGCGCGCCTCCCCGCCCGGCGGCACGGGCGCCAGCCACAGGCCGCGGCGGCGCAGCTCGGCGCGGCGCCCGGGCAGCTGGGCCAGGATCTGGCGCTGCCGGGCCTCGGGCGCGCCGCCCCAGCCGGCGATCTCGTCCAGGCCACGCGCGCAGCCGCGGCACCAGCCGCTGGCCGCGTCCATCCGGCAGACCCGGGTGCAGGGGGACGCGACCGCTGGCGTCACGCCTGCACCACGTCGATGACCGGCGCGCCGGTCAGCCGCGCCAGCTCGTCCGGGCTCAGCCGGAACACGCCGTGGGGGTGGCCGGCGGCGGCCCAGATCACGTCGAAGCGGAACAGCTCGCGGTCGATGAAGAGCTGCGGCGGCGCGCCGCCATCGGCCGGCGCGAAGCCCGCGGGCGACACGCCGCCGATGGAGAAGCCGGTGCGGGCCTTGACGAAATCGGCGTCGGCCCGGCCCAGCGCGCCGGTGAGGGACTTGAGCTTGCTCTCGTCCACGCGCTTGTCGCCCGAGGTGATGACGAGCACGGCCGTGTCGTCGGCCTTGCGGCGGAAGACGACGGACTTGGCGATCTGCCCCAGCGTGACGCCGAGCGCATCCGCCGCCTCCTGCGCCGTGCGGGCGGACACCGCCAGCCACTGCGGGGGGTGCGGGTGGGCCAGGGCCGCGAGCGCGGCGCTGACGCGCTGGAAGCCTTCGGATCGGGTGTCGATGTCGTTCATGGCCGCGATTGTGGCCGGCCCAGGCACGGGGTTCACAGCGGCGTGAACAGCGGCCGGGCCAGGCGCACCGGCACCACGTCCAGCAGCGCGCCGAGCACGGTGTAGGCCTCGCCGCTGCACCAGCCGACCAGGCCGGGGCCGCGGCGCAGCCGGAACTCGAAGCCGAGGTCCGGCGCCGGGTCGCCCGGCCTCGGATCGACCCGGCAGGCCAGCCCGCGCACCAGCGGCGCGGGGCCGTCCAGCAGCTGGGCCAGCGCGGCCGGCAGCGCCTGCTCGGCGAGCATGTCGAGGAAGTAGCGCTCCTGCGGCAGGCCGGGCTGGAAGCCGGGCGCGGCCGGGTCGATGCAGGGCGACTGCAGCTTGTGGCCGGCGGGCGTGGTCAGGCCGCTGGCGAGGTCGTGGCGGTCGCCCGGCCCGAGGTGGGACAACCGCGCGCCACGCAGGTTGAAGGCCGGCAGCGCGGGGTCGCTGCTGGCGCCGCTCAGGTCCACCAGCAGCGCGCCGCTGCCGCCCATGACCTCCAGCTGCGGGCCGCGGAAGACGACGGCGGCGTTCTCGTCCACGCCCAGGCCGCGGCGCAGGCCCAGCGCCTGCAGCGCCGGCAGCATGCGGGCGATGCGGCCGCGCTTGAGGAAGTGCTGGTCGATCAGCAGGTCCGGGTCGACGAAACCCAGGCCGTGGTCGTACTCCCGCCCGGCACGCCAGCGGCCCTTGAGCACCGCCAGGCTGTCCATCGCGTCGCGGAACATCAGCCGGCTCAGCACCGCCGCACCGGCGCTGGTGCCGGCCACCACGCCGCCGGCCGCGAACACGCCGCGGATGGCCTCCAGCATCGCCGTGGGCCGGCCGCCGGGCTGCAGCGTGTCGACGATCAGCTCCTGCGCGCCGCCGCAGAAGAACACGGCCCGGCTGGCCGCCACGCGGGCGATCAGCGCCGGGTCGTGCAGCGCGGCCTGCAGGTCCACGCCGCGCAGGTGCGGCGCCACGGGAATGAGCTCGGCGCGGGCGCCGCAGCGCTGCAGCGCCTGCCCGGCCTGCGCGGCGCTGCGCTCGGGCTCGGCCGCCGCAGTGGCGAACACGGCCACCGCCGCGCCGGGGCCGCCGGCCGCATCGACCAGGCGCCGCCAGACGGCATCGCTGGCGGCGCTGTCGGCCTTCAGCGCGCCGCCGATGGCGATGACGGTGCCGCTCACGACCCCGACGGGGCCGGAGCGGCGGCGGCAGGAGTCGGGGCCGAGGACGCGGGCGCCGCCGGCCGGGGCGCCGTGCCGGCCCAGCTGCCGTACAGCGGCATCGGCAGGCGCACCGGGCTGATGTCCAGGTAGAGGTTGGCGACGGTGAA
This sequence comes from Roseateles sp., assembly GCF_047654785.1. Classification (GTDB taxonomy): domain Bacteria; phylum Pseudomonadota; class Gammaproteobacteria; order Burkholderiales; family Burkholderiaceae_C; genus Pelomonas. The sequence goes on along the minus strand of NZ_JASGKQ010000003.1, from coordinate 809,417 downwards.
CTGCTCGCCGCCGAACTCCTCGGTACTCCAGCCCAGCGAGTCCGGACCCTTGTAGATGCGGAACAGGAAGCCCTGGTCCGCCAGCGGATCGCCCGGGCGCGGCAGCGCGTCGAAGGCCAGGCCCTTGATCTCGCGCCGGTAGCTGTCGATCAGCCGCGTCATCGCGTTGGAGACGGCGGAATCGCCCAGCATGTCGAGGTTGAACACGTCCTCGGTGTAGTAGGCGCGGAAGTTGGGCGACTCGGCGTCGTGCAGCTCGCCGCGCAGCTTGGGCGCGGACGGCGTGGTGGCGCGCGCGCGCATGTGGTAGCGGTCGCCGTGCTCCAGGTAGGAGATGCGGGCGCCCTGCACGTTGAACGCGCCCAGCGCCTCGTCGCTGTGGGCCTCGGTCAGGTCCACCACCAGGCAGCCGCGGTCGCCGATGACCTCGATCTCGTCGCCGCGGATGATCGCGGCCGTGTTCTCGTCCACGCCCAGGCCTAGCTTGTAGCCCTTGGCCATCATCAGCGGCACCATGCGGCCGAAGCGCCCGCGCTTGAGGAAATGCTGGTCCACGAACAGGTGCGGGCCGACGAAGCCCAGGCCGCGGTCCACCTGCTTGCCGTCGGCGAAGCGGCCCTTGAGGATGTTGATGATGCTGGGCGCGTCGCGGAACATGATGGTGCTCATGATGGCCGCGCCGGCCGAGGTGCCCGCGACGACGCCGCCCTTGCGGTAGACGTCCCAGATCGCCTCCAGCATCGGCGTGCTCTGGCCGCCGGGCTGCAGCACGTCGACGATGCGCTCCTGCGTGCCGCCGGTGAAGAAGATGCCCCGGGCGGCCTTGACCTTGGCGATCAGCGCCGGGTCGCGCACCACCTTGTTCAGGTCCACCCACAGGAACTTGGGCGCCACCGGCAGCGCCTCGGCCACCGCGCCGCGGCGCTGCAGCAGGTCCACCACCTGCTTGGCGCTGGCTTCCGGGTCCTCGCTGGCGGTGCCGAAGACGACGAAGCGCGCCCCCTTGCCACCGGCCAGCTGCACGATGCGCTGCCAGACTTCCTCGTTGTCCGCCTTCAGCGCGCCGCCGATGGGGATGGCGTAGCCGCGGATCGCGGGATCGGGCTCGGGGATCAGCGCGCCGTCGCCGGCCGCCGGCCGGGCCGGGGCGGGCGCCACGGCCGGCGCCGGAGTCGGCACCGCTGCCGCGGCGGCGCGCGGCTGCGGATGCGGTTGCTGCTTGGCCGCCGGCGGCGCCGCCTGCACGCCCACGGCCATCGCCAGCGCGGCCGCGCCGGCCCAGATCCATGCCCTCATACCCACGTCCCTCCTTGGAATCAGACCGCGCATGATGACAGAGCGCGGAGGCTGGCTTCGCCGCTGCGGCGTGGCGTGCGCGAGACGGTCCCACCCGCGAGCGGCGGCGGCCGGCGCGGGCATGCCTAGACTCACGCCAACTTCAGAAGGCCCACCATGCGCATTCCCCGCCACTCCCGCCTCGCCACCGCCGCTGCCGCCGCCCTCGCCCTGCTGGCGCCGGGCGCGCAGGCGCAAACCCAGTCCCAGCTCGAACGGGTGGAGATCACCGGCTCGGCCATCAAGCGCATCGAGGGCGAGACCGCGCTGCCGGTGCAGGTCATCACGCGCAACGACATCGACAAGGCCGGCGTGACGACCGCCGCCGAGCTGATCGCCCGCCTCAGCGCCAGCGCCAACAACCTGACGGACGGCGGCAGCATCGGCACCGGCGGCTTCCGCGACCAGATGGGCTTCAACGCGGCCAACCTGCGTGGCCTGGGCGTGTCGTCCACGCTGGTGCTGCTGAACGGCCGCCGCATGGCCAACTTCGCGTCGCCGGGCGACGGCGCCGGCGTGGACCTGAACAGCATCCCCGCCGCGGCGATCCAGCGCGTCGAAATCCTGCTGGACGGCGCGTCGTCGCTGTACGGCTCGGACGCGATCGGCGGCGTGATCAACTTCATCACCCGCAAGGATTTCCGCGGCATCGACCTCAGCGTGCTGGCCGGCAACACCCGCGAGGGCGGCGCAGCCAAGCGCTCGGCGACGCTGGCCGGCGGCTTCGGCGACTATGGCCGCGACGGCTTCAACGTGATGGCGGTGCTGGACCTGCAGCGAACCGGCAACCTCAATGCCAGCCAGCGCAAGTTCATCAAGGAACTGGACATCCCCGGCAACCTGCCGGACCAGCTGTCCAGCTACGGCTTCCCCGGCAACATGCGCCTGTCGAGCTCCCAGCGCGACACGCTGATCGCCGAAGGTTTCTCGGCCAATGGCAAGACGGTCATCGACTCCCGCAACGTCAACCCCGCGGCAGCCACCGGCTGCGCCCCGGCGAACGGCAGCCTGTACCTGCCCGACGGCATCGGCGGCACGGACGGCTGCACCTTCGATTTCATGCGCGACATCGAGCTCTACCCCAAGTCGCGCAAGAGCAGCCTGTTCACGCGCGGCGTCGTGGATCTGGGCGGCGGCCACCAGCTGTTTGCCGAGGCGTCGCTGGCCCGTGCCCGCACCTTCTACTCCGGCACGCCCAACCGCACCGACGTGGACCTGGACGTGTCCCAGGTGGCCGCGCTGCGCAACAGCGCGTTGAACGCGCTGGACGCGGACGACGAGGAACGCATCATCACGGTGCGCACCCGTCTCGTCGAAGCCGGCCTGCGCACCAGCGAGCTGGTGTCCACGGGCAACCGCTTCGTCATCGGCACCAACGGCACGCTGGACGGCTGGGACTATGAATGGGCCTACAACCACAGCACCAGCAAGGTGTCGGACCGCGATTCGCAGGGCTACCTGAACGAGCAGATGGTGCTGGACGGCTTCACCGCCGGCACGCTCAACCCCTTCGGCCCGTCCGATGCCGCCGGCCTGGCGCTGTACGAGCAGGCGCAGATCCGCGGCGAGGTGCGCCGCGCCATCGGCACGATGGACAGCCTGGACTTCCGCATGTCCAAGGGCCTGATGCCCCTGGCCGGTGGCGACCTGGCGCTGGCGCTGGGCGGCGAATTGCGCCGCGAGAAGCAGCGCTACCACCAGTCCGACGCGCTCAAGCAGGACAACATCATGGGCGAAAGCTCCCAGGGCCCGGACTCCGACTTCGGCAACTCGCGCAAGGTCAGCGCGGTGTTCGGCGAGATCAGCGCCCCCGTCACCAAGCAGTTGGAGGTGCAGGCGGCGATGCGCTACGAGCACTACCAGGTCAGCGGCGGCGCGCTCAGCCCCAAGGTCGGCCTGCGGTACGTGCCCACGCCTGAGCTGCTGCTGCGCGCGTCGCTGGGCAAGGGCTTCCGCGCGCCGAGCATGTCCGACCTGTACCGGCCGCTGACGCTGGGCAACGCGGCCGTCGTCGTGGACCCGGTCTGCCTGGACGCCGACCCCGACAACACCGCCACCGACTGCTCGGAAGGCTGGGGCACCTACAACTACAGCAACGCCAGGCTGAAGCCGGAGAAGTCGCGGCAGTTCTCGGCCGGCGCGGTGTTCGAGCCCCGCCGCGGCGTCAGCATCAACCTCGACTACTGGAACATCGAGAAAAGCAACCTGATCAGCACGCTGGGCGTGGACGTGATCCTGAACGACCTCAACAAATACGGTTCGCTGGTGCATCGCTACTGGGACCAGAGCCTGCCGGCCGACTGCGCCGACTATTACGACCCCGACGACTACGAGATCTGCGGCATCGACCTGATCAAGGAGAACCGCGGCAAGCAGAAGATCTCCGGCCTGGACCTGGGCCTGGCGCTGACCGGCCTGAAGACCGGCGTCGGCGAATTCAGCCTGCACCTGAACGGCACGCTGACGCTGAAATCCAAGCAGCAGACCGGCGACGGCGACCCCTTCGTCAGCAACCTGGGCCGCTTCGTGAACGACGGCGCCGTGCAGCGCTGGCGGCACACGCTGAGCCTGGACTGGGCGCAAGGCCCGTTCTCGGCCATGGTGTCCAACAGCTACCTGTCGGGCTACACCGACCAGCACATCATCGGCAAGGACGACCGCAAGGTCGCCGCCTACTCGCTGTGGAACCTGTCCGCCGCCTGGGAAGCGACGAAATCGCTCACCTTCCGCGCCGGCGTGCAGAACCTGTTCGACAAGGCGCCGCCGTATTCGCAGCAGGTCTACTTCTTCCTGGTCGGCTACGACCCGAGCTACACCGACCCGCGCGGCCGCTACGGCTACGTCAGCGCCCGCTACACGTTCAGGTGAGGGTGCGGTGTTCCGCGCTGGTCAAGTACCTGATCTTGGTACCATGCCGGCATGAAGCGGAAGCATCAGCGCACGCTTGAGCTGATCTTTGCGCGCCCGGTGAGTGGAAACGTCCCGTGGCGCGACATCGAGTCCTTGTTCGTGGAGCTGGGTGCCGAGGTGAGTGAGCGGGAAGGCAGCCGCGTTGCCGTCGTTCTGTTCGAAGAGGTGCGCGTGTTCCATCGACCTCACCCTTCTCCAGACACGGACAAGGGTGCCGTCGCAAGCGTCCGCAAGTGGTTGGAGCAGCACGGAGTGGAACCATGAACGTCATGACGGTGGACGGCTACCACGCGAAGATCGAATACGACGAAGAGCTGGATCTCTTTCGGGGTGAAATTCTCGGCCTGAACGGCGGCGCCGACTTTTACGGCAAGAACCCGAAGGAGCTGCGGGCCGAGTTCAGGAAATCACTCGGTGTCTTTCTGGAGGTGTGCAAGGAAAAGGGGCTCGAACCGCGACGCCACTTTTCCGGCAGGTTCAATCTGCGCATCTCGCCCGAGCTGCACGAACGGCTGGCCATCGAGGCGCAGGCCCAGGGCAAGAGCATCAACACCCTGGCTCAAGAGGCGCTCCAGGAGCACGTCGCGTCCTGAGGGCCATGCCATTCCTCCGCTCACGGAGGGCACTATCGGGCCGCGCCCTCCGGCGCCCCTTCAGGACGGACGATCTCGCGCACCCAGTCCGGCAGGGCGATGGCCTTGTCGGTGCGGGCGTCGAACCACAGCGTCGTCGCGCCGCCCTCGGCGTAGATGAGGCCCGGCTCGTCCACGCGCTCCAGCGTGATCCAGGTCTCGAAGGCGGTGCGGCCGGGGTCGCTGACGTAGTGCCGGGCCAGCACCTCGCCCGGCGCCTTCAGCTGCCGGTAGAAGTTGCAGAACGCGTTGACGATGACCGGCCCCTGGCCGCCCGGGTTGGGCGGCGCGCCGATGCGGGTCAGCCAGTCGATGCGCGCCATCTCCAGGTAGCGGAAGTACAGCGTGTTGTTGATGTGGCCCATCGCGTCCATGTCGCCCCAGCGCAGCTGGATGCGGTATTCATGGGTGAGCTTCTTGACGGCGGGGACGAGGTATCTCATGGTTTTTTTTGCTGGACGGGGTGGGTCAGGACACAAATAGACCCGGCGCGGCGGCCTTGTCGAGTTCAGGGCTCGATGCCGAGTTCCGCCGCGATGCGGTTGACCAGTTGCCGCAGCGCGGCGACCTCGGCGCGCAGCAGGGCCACGTCCTCGTCGCGCGGCGCCGCGGCGGCCACCGCCTGGTCGAACGACGCGGCCGGCCCGCACAGCAGGTGCGCCCAGCGGGCCTCGCGCGCGCCGGGCGCCTTCGGCAGCCGGACGGCGAACGGCGGCTCCCGGCCGGCCAGTTCCTCCAGGAAGCCCTCCACCGACGACACGTCCGCGAAGCGGTGCAGCCGCTCGGTGTTCTGGCGCAGCTCGGCCGCCGTCTGCGGGCCGCGCAGCATCAGCTGCGCCAGCAGCGCCACCGCCGCGCCGGGCACGCCCAGCGCCCGCGCGAAGTTGTGCTCGTAGCGCACGACGCGGCTGCCGCTGACCGTGTTGACGAGGTGCAGCGCCTTCAGCTCCTCCACCGTGGCCAGCACCTCGGCCTCAGCCACGTCCATCACCGGGTCGCGCGCCGTCTTCTGGTTGCAGCCGGCGGTCAGCGCGTTGGCGGACAGCGGGTAGCTGTCCGGCACGGTGGACTCCTTCTCGACGAGGACGGCCAGCACGCGGGCCTCCAGCGGGGTCAGGTCGCGGCGGCCCATCAGACGCCGAACCCGTCGTCGGCCTGGATCACCGCGCCGTTGATGAAGTGGCTCTCGTTGGCGCAGAGCATCAGCAGCGCGGTGTCCAGGTCCCGCGGCTGGCCGACGCGCTTGCGCGGCAGCAGCTCGACGAGCTTCCTGCCCTGCTCGGTGCCCCAGTGGTGGTGGTTGATCTCGGTGTCGATGTAGCCGGGGCAGATCGCGTTGACGTTGATGCCGTACTTGCCCCACTCCAGCGCCATCGCGCGGGTCATGTGGATGACGGCGGCCTTGCTCATCGCGTAGACGCCGATCTGGCCCAGCACGCGCAGGCCCGCCATCGACGCGACGTTGACGATGCGCCCGCCGACGAAGGCCCCCGGCGCCGCGCCGCGCGCGCGGGCCAGCATGCGCTTGCCCACCTCCTGCGCGACGAAGAAGGCGCCGCGCGTGTTGGTGTCCATCACGTAGTCGTAGTCGTTCTCCGTGACGTCGGTGAGGCGCTGCGTGGTGCTGACGCCGGAGTTGTTGATCAGGATGTCCAGCGTGCCGACCTCGGTCTCGGCGTGCGCCACCGCGGCCTTGATGCTGGCCACGTCGGTCACGTCCAGCGACACGACGTGGGCGTCGCCGCCGCCGCCCTCGATCTCGGCGCGCAGGTCCTTCAGCCGCTCGACGCGCCGGCCCGCCAGCACGACGCAGGCGCCCGCCGCGCTGAGCGTGCGCGCGAACTGCGCGCCCAGCCCGCTGGAAGCGCCGGTGACCAGGGCCACGCGGCCCTCCAGGTTGATGGAGTAACTCATGAGACTGCCTTGTGAATGGGTTGCGGCCATCCTACCGGCGTAGGCAGTGCGCACTAAAAAAGCACGGTCGTTCGTTTTTTGGCGCAACCTCTCTAGAATCGCGCGCAATTCAAAGCTGACGGAGACCTCATGACGCCCGAAGAGATCCTGGCCCAGTTCGGCCCCCGCGAGTCCATGGAATACGACGTGGTCGTGGTCGGCGGCGGCCCGGCCGGCCTGGCCACGGCCATCCGGCTGAAGCAGCTCAAGCCCGACGCCAACATCGTCGTGCTGGAAAAAGGCTCGGAGCCCGGCGCGCACATCCTGTCCGGCGCCGTGATGGACCCGCGCGCCCTCGCCGAGCTCTTCCCGGACTGGCAGGAGCGGGGCGCCCCGCTGCACCAGGCCGTGACCGGCGACGACGTGCTCTTCCTCAGCGAGACCGGCAGCAGCCGCACGCCCGACTTCCTCGTGCCGCGCAACTTCCACAACCACGGCTGCTACGTGATCAGCCTGTCGGACGTCGTCAAGTGGATGGCCCAGCAGGCCGAGGCGCTGGGCATCGAGATCTTCCCGGGCTTCGCCGCGGCCGAGGTGCTCTACGAGGAACAGGGCCCCCATCAAGGCGCCGTAAGGGGCGTGGCCACCGGCAACATGGGCCTGGGCAAGGACGGCGAGCCCACCGACCACTTCCAGCTCGGCATGGAGCTGCTGGGCAAGTACACCGTGTTCGCCGAAGGCGCGCGCGGCCACCTGGGCAAGCAGCTGCTCGCCAAGTACAAGCTGACCGAAGGCAAGGACACGCAGACCTTCGCCATCGGCATCAAGGAGCTGTGGGAAGTCCCCGCCGACAAGGCCCAGCCCGGCAGGGTCGTGCACACCGCCGGCTGGCCGATGCAGGGCGACACCTTCGGCGGCGGCTTCCTGTACCACCTGGCGGACAACAAGGTCACGCTGGGCTTCGTCATCGGCCTGGACTACGACAACCCCTACCTCAGCCCCTTCGAGGAGATGCAGCGCTGGAAGGCCCACCCCGCCATCCGCGCCCACATCGAGGGCGGCAAGCGCATCGGCTACGGCGCCCGCGCGATCAACAACGGCACGCCGCAGGCCCTGCCCAAGACCGTGTTCCCCGGCGGCTGCCTGGTGGGCTGCGACGCCGGCTACCTGAACGCCGCGCGCATCAAGGGCAGCCACGCGGCCATCAAGAGCGGCATGCTGGCCGCCGAGGCGCTGGCCCCGGCACTGGAGGCCGGCCGCGCGCAGGACGAACTGGCCGCCTACCCCGCCGCCTTCGCGCAGAGCTGGCTGAACGAGGAACTGCAGCAGACGCGCAACTTCAAGCTCTGGTTCAAGAAGGGCAAGACCACCGGCCAGCTGATGACCGGCATCGAGCAGTGGCTGCTGCCCAAGCTGGGCATCGCCAGCCCGCCGTGGACGCTGCACAACCACAAGGCCGACAACACCGCGCTGCGCCCGGCCGCCGAGTGCCAGCCCATCGCCTACCCCAAGCCGGACGGCAAGCTGACCTTCGACCGCCTGTCGTCGGTGTTCATCTCCAACACCAACCACGAAGAGAACCAGCCCGCCCACCTGACGCTGAAGGACGCGGCGGTGCCGGTGCAGGTCAATCTCGCCACCTACGCCGGCCCCGAGAGCCGCTACTGCCCGGCCGGCGTCTACGAATTCGTGCCCAACGAAGGCGGCAGCGGCGAGCGCCTGCAGATCAACGCGCAGAACTGCGTGCACTGCAAGACCTGCGACATCAAGGACCCGACGCAGAACATCGTCTGGGTCACGCCCGAAGGCGGCGGCGGGCCGAACTACGCGGGCATGTAGGCCCCGCCGCCCCAGCAGCCAGCGCGCGTCCCGGGCCCGCTGGCTTTTTCATGCCCGCCATCGCGCGGCCGCACGACAGGCCGCGCGGATGGCCGGCAGCGCCTCTCTATCATCGGCCCCCATGCATGCCAGCGCCCTGCTCAAGTTCCGCCCGCCCGGCGCCCCGGCCGACGAAGAAGTGGCCGTCGAAGTGCCGGTGGCGCTGACCGTCAACGGCGTGTCGCAGGCCGTCATGCTGGCCACGCCGGCGGACCTGGAGGACTTCGCGCTGGGCTTCGCGCTCGCCGAGGGCTGGATCCGCCACCGCGGCGAACTGCTGGACGTCGAGCTCACCGAACGCACCGAAGGCATCGAGCTGGCGCTGCGGGTGACGGCCGCGCGCGAACAAGGCCTGAAGCTGCGCCGCCGCCAGCTCGCCGGCCGCACCGGCTGCGGCCTGTGCGGGCTGGAGAGCCTGGCCGACTTCGCATCGCTGCAGCCGCCGGCCGTGCAGCCGCCCGAGCTGGCGCCCGGCGCACTCGCGCGGGCCATGGCCGCCCTGCCCCGCGCCCAGGTGCTGAACGCACGCTGCGGCGGCCTGCACGCGGCCGCCTGGTGCGCGCCGGACGGCACGCTGCGCCTGGCCCGCGAGGACGTGGGCCGGCACAACGCGCTGGACAAGCTCATCGGCGCCCGCGCCGCTGCGGCGGCGCCGCATGCGGGCGAGGAGCCCGGCTTCGTCGCCATGTCCAGCCGCGCCAGCCACGAGCTGGTGCACAAGGCCGCGATGGCCGGCATCGGCCTGCTGGCCTGCGTGTCCGCGCCCAGCAGCCTGGCCATCCAGACGGCCGAGCGGCTGGGCCTGCAGCTGTGGGCCTTCGTGCGCGAGGCGCGCGCGACGCGCTACGCCTGAACGGCAACCAAGCGCTGCACGGCGCGGAAATGAAAACGCCCCGGGGCAAAGCCGGGGCGTCGTGTTGGCGGAGAGGGAGGGATTCGAACCCTCGGTGCGGGGATACCGCACGCCTGATTTCGAGTCAGGTACATTCGACCACTCTGCCACCTCTCCTGGATTCAGTGCGAGTGAAGCCGGCCATTATAGCCAGCTTTTCGAGCGCCCAGTCCGGCTCAGCCTAAATACGGCAGTTGGGCATGCCCGAGGGGCTGGCGAGGCGGGTCGCTGGCAAGGCGCGCCGACGAAGTGGGCTGATGCCCACGAGGAGAAGCAACGCCGCCAGCGGCTCGCAGCGCCAGACCAGCGGGCATGCAGCGCTGCTCACCGACGTGGTGGCCTCCGCATGGGCGACAAGGTGTTGAAACATCAGCGCTTTCGATGAATGGCAAGCGGTCAACTGCCGGATTTAGAGCGGCTAACACAACCCTGTCATCGTCAGGCGGTTGAAGTGCGTTTGACGGTACATGGGTCGAACCAAGAACAAGGAAATCAGCGCGGCGCTGTTCAAGAAGATTGAGCCACTGCTGCCGGTATTCGTGCCCTCGGTCAAGGGCGGTCGTCCACGGGTGAGCGACGAGATGGCTCTGAACGGCATCCTGTTCGTGCTGCGCACCGGCATCCCCTGGGAAGAGTTGCCCCAGGAACTGGGCTTCGGCAGTGGCATGACCTGCTGGCGGCGACTGCGCCAATGGCAGGATGCCGGTGTGTGGCACCAATTGCATATGCTGTTGTTGGCCGAACTGCGTAGCGCCGGGCGGCTGGACTTCAGCCGAGCCAGCCTGGACGGGGCCAGCGTGCCCAGCCCCCGGGGGGCTCGCACACTGGCCCCAACCCCACGGACAGAGGAAAACTCGGCAGCAAACGTCACATCATCACGGACCGCCAGGGCATCCCGCTGATGTTCTGCGTGACCGGAGCCAACCGCCACGACTCGGTGGTCTTCGAGCAGTTGATCGATGCCTTGCCCGATGTGCGAGGAAAGCGTGGAAAGCCGCGCCGCTGGCCCGACAAGCTGCACGCGGACAAGGGCTACGACTTTGCACGCTGTCGGGAGCACCTCAAGCGCCGAGGCATCCAGGATCGGATCGCCCGCAGGGGTATCGAGCGCAACGACCGACTCGGGTGCCATCGCTGGGTCGTCGAACGCACGCATGCTTGGCTGGCCGCCTTCGGCAAGCTGCGCGTGCGTTTCGAGCGAAGCGTTCATACCCATGTGGCCTTGCTATCCCTGGCGTGCAGCGTCATCTGCGTGCGAGCATTGATTCAGTTTTGTTAGCCGCTCTTAGAGCGTGTTTACGATCTCATTTCCTCCGACAATTGTTGGGTGAAGAGGAAGCCGTACCCAAGCGACATCAGTCGAGAGAAGTTTGCCGAGATCGAGCCGCTGCTGCGCAGCGTTCGGCGCAGCACCAAGCCGATCAAGGTCGATCTGTACGAGGTGTTCTGCGCAGTGCTGTACCTGCTGCACACGGGTTGCCAATGGCGCTATCTGCCGCCGCAGTTCCCGAAGTGGCCCAGCGTCTATGCGTACTGGCGCAAATGGAGCGAGCCTGACCAGCACGGAGTGAGCGTGCTGGAGCAGGCTTTAAAAAAATCAGGTTGGCGCGGCCCGCGAGAGACAGGGGCGCAACGCCTGCAGCGCGTTCTTGATCGTGGACGCGCAGAGCGTGAAGAACACGGACACGGCGGGGTTCAAGGGCTATGACGCAGGCAAGAAGGTCTCGGGGATCAAGCGCCACATTGCGGTGGACACCCAGGGGCTTCCCCATGCCGTGGCGATCACGACGGCCGAAGTGACGGACCGCAAAGGAGCGCTGGCGGCATTCAAGCGCTGCAAGCCGTCGCTGGGACGGGTGCAAAGCGTGCTGACGGACAGCGGCTACACAGGCCAGCCCTTCGCGCAAGGCGTCAAGGACATCCTGGGTGAGCACGTGACGGTGCAGATCGCCAAGCGAAGCGAGTTGCACACCTTCAAGGTCATGCCCAAGCGCTGGGTTGTCGAGCGCAGCTTTGCCTGGTTGGAGAAAAACCGCAGACTGTGGAAGAACTGCGAGCGTTGGCTCAACACCAGCTTGCAGTTCGTCCATTTGGCGTTTCTGGCTCTGCTACTCAGGAGATCGTCAACACGCTCTTAGGCTCAGCCGCGCAGCACGTCGATGCCGCCCAGGTAGGGGCGCAGCGCCTGCGGCACCTCGATGGCGCCATCGGCCTGCTGGTAGTTCTCCAGCACCGCCACCAGCGTGCGGCCCACGGCCAGGCCGGAGCCGTTGAGCGTGTGCACCAGCTCGTTCTTGCCCTGCGCGTTCTTGAAGCGCGCCTGCATGCGGCGGGCCTGGAAGGCGCCCATGTTGGAGCAGGAGCTGATCTCGCGGTAGGTGTTCTGCGCCGGCAGCCACACCTCGAGGTCGTAGGTCTTGGTGGCGCCGAAGCCCATGTCGCCGGCGCACAGCAGCATGGTGCGGTACGGCAGGCCGAGCTTCTGCAGCACGGCCTCGGCGTGGCCGGTCATCTCCTCCAGCGCGGCCATGCTGTGCTCGGGCTGCTCGATGCGCACCATCTCGACCTTGTCGAACTGATGCTGGCGGATCAGGCCGCGCGTGTCGCGGCCGGCCGAGCCGGCCTCGGAGCGGAAGCAGGGGCTGTGGGCCGTCAGCTTGACGGGCAGGTCCTCGGCCTTCAGCACGCTCTCGCGCACGGTGTTGGTCAGCGAGATCTCCGAAGTCGAGATCAGGTACTGCTCGACCTGCTCGCCGTCGCCGCCGCGCAGCACCCAGAACATGTCTTCCTTGAACTTGGGCAGTTGGCCGGTGCCCTCCAGGACCTCGCGGTTGACGATGTAGGGCGTGTAGCACTCGGTGTAGCCGTGCTCGGTGGTCTGCACGTCGAGCATGAACTGCGCGAGCGCGCGGTGCAGCCGGGCGGCCGGGCCTTTCAGGAACGCGAAGCGCGAGCCCGACAGCCGGGCGCCGGTCTCGAAGTCCAGGCCCAGCGGGGCGCCGAGGTCGACGTGGTCCTTGACCTCGAAGTCGAAGCGGCGCGGGCTGCCCCAGCGGCGCAGCTCGACGTTGCCGGTCTCGTCCGCGCCGGCCGGCACGCTGGCGTCGGGCAGGTTGGGCACGCCCATCAGCATCTCGTTCAGCTCGGCCTGGATGGCGTCCAGCCGGGCGGCGCCGGCCGCCAGCCCGTCGGCGATGCCGCCCACCTCGGCCATCAGCGCGGCGGCGTCTTCGCCCTTGCCCTTGGCCATGCCGATCTGCTTGGACAGCGCGTTGCGGCGGGCCTGCAGTTCCTCGGTGCGGGTCTGCACGGTCTTGCGCTCGGCCTCCAGCGACTTGAAGCGCGCCACGTCGAGGTAGGGCTGCGGGGTCTTGCGCGCGTTCAGGCGCTCGATGACGGCGTCGAGGTCCTTGCGCAGTTGGGTGATGTCGAGCATGGGGGTCTTTCAGGATTCGGAGGCGAAAGCGGCGCCCAGATCAGCGCCGCCGGAAGCTGCAGGCACCGGCGTCAGGATGGTGAGCGCGTCACCTCGGCCATGGACTTGTCGCCCAGCCCCAGCGGCAGCGGGAAGCGCACATGCTCCTCGACGCCGGGCAGGCTGCGCACGGTTGTCGCGCCGAATTCGCGCAGGCGGTCGATGACGGCCTGCACCAGCACGTCGGGCGCCGAGGCGCCGGCCGTCAGGCCCACGCGCGGGCGGCCCGCCAGCCACTCGGGCTTCAGGTCCTGCGCGGCATCGACCATGTAGCCCGGCGTGCCCAGCCGCTCGGCCAGCTCGCGCAGGCGGTTGCTGTTGGAGCTGGTGGGGCTGCCGACGACGATGACCACGTCCACCTGCGGCGCCAGCACCTTGACCGCGTCCTGGCGGTTCTGCGTGGCGTAGCAGATGTCCTGCTTCTTGGGCTCGCGCACCTGCGGGAACACGCGCTTGACCTCGGCCAGGATCTCGGCGGCGTCGTCCACGCTCAGCGTGGTCTGCGTGACGACGGCGAGCCGGGCCGGGTCGCGGACCCGGACGCGGGCCACGTCCGCCACCTCTTCCACCAGGAAGATGCCGTCCGACAGCTGGCCCATCGTGCCCTCGACCTCGGGGTGGCCCTTGTGGCCGATCATGATGAACTCATAGCCCTCGCGGTGCAGCTTGGCCACTTCCACGTGGACCTTGGTGACCAGCGGGCAGGTCGCATCGAACACGTTGAAGCCGCGCGCGGCGGCCTCGCGGCGCACCTCCTGGCTGACGCCATGGGCGCTGAACACCAGCGTGGCGCCGGCCGGCACCTCGGCCAGGTCCTCGATGAAGATCGCGCCACGCGACCGCAGGTCGCTGACGACGTAGGTGTTGTGGACGATCTCGTGGCGCACGTAGATGGGCGCGCCGAACTTGACCAGCGCCCGCTCGACGATCTCGATGGCGCGGTCCACGCCGGCGCAGAAGCCGCGCGGCTCGGCCAGGATCACTTCGTTGGGATGCACGGCGGCGTTCATTACAGCACCCCGATCACTTGCACTTCGAAGCTGACCGGCTGGCCGGCCAGCGGGTGGTTGAAGTCGAACAGCAGCGCGTCGCCGCCCAGCTCGCGCACGATGCCGGCGTAGCCGCCCTGCCCGTCCGGGCCGGGGAACTGCACCACGTCGCCGACCGCGTAGCTCTCGTCCGGGTCGCCCAGCGTGCGCAGCAGCGACAGCTTCACGCGCTGCAGCAGCTCGGGGTTGCGCTCGCCGAAGGCCTCGCCCGCGGGCAGCTCGAAGCGCTCGTGCGCGCCTTCCGGCAGGCCGATCAGGCGGGCTTCGAGGGCCGGCGACAGCTGGCCGGCGCCCAGCGACAGCGTCGCCGGCAAGGCGCCGAAGGTGTTGACGATGTCGGCGCCGTCCGGGCCCGAGAGCCGGTAGTGCAGCGTGAGGAAGGAGCCGGCCTGGATGGGATTCATTCGAGAGGGGTCGGGGAGCGCTTGGCTAGACTACCGATTTTATGCCGCTGACCCACCTGCCCCCGGACGCCCGGCCGCGCGAGAAGCTGCTCGCCCGCGGCCCGCAGGCGCTGGCGGACGCCGAGCTGCTGGCCCTGCTGCTGCGCACCGGCCTGCAGGGCATGCCGGTGCTGCAGCTGGCGCAGAGCCTGCTGGACCGCTTCGGCGGCTGGGCCGGGCTGCTGGCGGCCAGCGTGCAGGACCTGGGCCGGGTCAAGGGCCTGGGGCCGGCCAAGCGCGCGGAGATCGCCGCCGTGCTGGAGATCGCCCGGCGCTCGCTGAACCAACAGCTGGCCGAGAAGCCGGCGCTGCACAGCGGCGACACCGTGAAGACCTACCTGCGGCTGCACCTGGGCGGCCTGGGGCACGAGGTGTTCGCGGTGCTGTTCCTGGACGCGCAGCTGCGGCTCATCGCGCTGGAGACGCTGTTCACCGGCTCGCTCACCGCCACGACCGTGCATCCGCGCGAGGTCGTCAAGCGCGCGCTCGCGCTGGGCGCCGCGGCGGCCATCCTGGCGCACAACCACCCCAGCGGCGATGCCGAGCCCTCGCCCGCCGACCAGCTGCTGACCCGGCAGCTCGTGCAGGCGCTGGCGCTGGTGGAGGTGCGCGTGCTGGACCACTTCGTCGTTGGCGCTGGCGAGGTGGTGTCGTTCGCCGAGCGGGGGCTGCTGTGACCCTGAATCCGGCAGTTGGGCATGCCCGAGGGGCTGGCGAGGCGGGTCGATGGCAAGGCGCGACGACGCTGCGGGCTCATGCCCGCGAGGAGAAGCAACGCCGCCAGCGGCCCGCAGCGCCAGACCAGCGGGCATGCAGCGGTGCCCACCGAAGTGCTGATCTCCGCATGGGCGACAAGGTGTTGAAACATCCGGGCTTTCGATGAATGGCAAGCGGTCAACTGCCGGATTTAGGGTGACCCAGGCCGTGCGCAGCCTGGCGGACCTGCAGCCGCTGGCCCGCGAGCTGGCCGCCGCGCGGCGGGCGGCCGAGGCGGAGCGCGAGCGGCGGGCCGCGGCGCTGCGGCTGGCGGAGCAGGAGCGCCGCGTGTTCGAACTGAGCGTCGGCCCCGTCACGCCGCTGCGCAGTACCGGCCGCGCCGTCCCCATGCGCGCGCAGCCCGCACCCGAGCCGCGCCAGCGCGAGGCCGACGAGCGCGCGGTGCTGCTGCAGGCGCTGTCCGACGAGATCGACGTCGACAGCCTGCTGGAAACCGACGAGACGCTCTCCTACCGCCGCGAGGGCATCGCCGTCGCGGTGGTGCGCAAGCTGCGCCGCGGCCACTGGGCGCTGCAGGCGCAGCTGGACCTGCACGGCCTGCGCCGCGACGCCGCGCGCGAGGCGCTGGGCCGCTTCATCCACGACAGCGCCCGGCGCGGCCTGCGCTGCGTGCGCGTCATCCACGGCAAGGGCCACGGCTCGCCGGGCCGCGAGCCGGTGCTCAAGGCCCGCGTGCGCCGCTGGCTGGTGCAGAAGCACGAGGTGCTGGCCTTCGTGCAGGCGCGCGCCAGCGACGGCGGGGCCGGCGCGCTGATGGTGCTGCTTGGCAGCGAACCAGGCCCGGGGCCGGGCTGACGGAACGGGAACGGATCAGGTCAGCTTGCGCACCGGCGGCTGCTGGTTGACCATCCACGCTGCCGTGCCGGCGAACGACTCCTCCAGCCGCGCGCGCAGCGCCGGGTCCACGCCGCACTCCCGCAGGGCCTGCGCCATGCAGGCCACCCATTCCCGGCTCTCCTGCACGCCGATGCGGAACGGCAGGTGCCGCGCCCGCAGCCGCGGGTGGCCGAAGCGGCTGACGTAGTGGTCCGGCCCGCCCAGCCAGCCGCACAGAAACCAGAACAGCTTGTCGCGCGCGTCGTCCAGGCTGTCGCCATGCGTGGCGCGCAGCGCGGCGTAGGCCGGCTCCAGGTCCATCAGGTCGTAGAAGCGGTCGACCAGCTCGCGCACGCGCGCCTCGCCGCCGAGCCACTCAAACGCCGTCGCGGGGTGCTGTTCCGAAGACATGCGGGTGTCTCGCCTTTCTTACCCCGCGGCCGTCACGGCGCCGGGCCGTCGGCGGTGCAGGGCATGGAGCATTCAGCCAAGGAGCTTGGCGGCCAGCGCCCGGATGGCCTGGGCCGCGTCGCAGCCCGGGTAGTGCTCCAGCATCAGCTGGCGCTTGAGCACGGCCTGGCGGACGGCCGTGTCGGCCCGCACCTCGCCCAGCAGCTCGAGCTTGAAGCCCTGCCCCGGCACCGCACCGACGAAGCGCTGCAGCACCTGCTGCAGTTGCCCGCAGATCAGCCGGCCCTCGCCGACGCGGTTGGCCTGGTTGACCAGCAGGCCCACGTGGCGGCGCTCCTGCTGCGTGGCCAGCACCTTGATGGTGGCGTAGGCGTCGGTCAGCGACGTGGGCTCCGGCGTGGCGACGACCAGCACGTCGGCGGCCAGCGAGACGGCGTACAGCACGACGTCGGAGATGCCGGCACCGGTATCGAGCAGCACCCAGTCGAAGCGGGGCTTCACGCGGTCGATGATGTCCAGCAGCTTGTCGCGCACCTCGGGCGTGAGCCGCGAATACTCCACCATGCCCGAGCCGGCCAGCAGCACCGAGAAGCCGCCCGGCGCGGGCAGGATGGCCTGCTCCAGCGTCGCGGCGCCGGTGAAGACGTCGTGCAGCGTCAGCTTGGGGTGCAGGTTCAGCACCACGTCGAGGTTGGCCAGGCCCAGGTCGGCGTCCAGCACCAGCACCTTCTGGCCCTGCGCGGCCAGCGCGGCGGCGAGGTTGGCGGTGACGAAGGTCTTGCCCACGCCGCCCTTGCCGCTGGTGATGGCGAGCGTGCGGGCGCCTGCGCGCGGCGGGCGGGGGGCCGCGGGATCGGGGGTCGTGCTCATCGGAAAGCCTTCGTGCTTCGCACTGCGGTGCGAGCCCCTGCGGGCGGCCTTGCGGGTCTCATGGCAGGTCCTGTTGCGTGTCGGGGTTCAGCGGGGCGAACAACATGCCCTTTTCTTCGGCGCTGACGAGGGAGTCGACCTGGGGTTCGAGGCAGGCGCGGTTGCGGCCTTCGGCCTTGGCGCGGTAGAGCTGGCGGTCGGCCCGCTCGGTCCACAGCAGCGGCGACGAGCGCACCCACTGCGGCGCGAACGCGCCGCCGAGGCTGATGGTGACCTGGAGCACCTGGCCGCTGCCGACCGGGATGCCCAGCTGCGACACCCGCTCGCGCACGCGCTCGGCCACCGCCAGCCCCACGTGCGTGGCGCAGTTGGGCAGGATGATGGCGAACTCCTCGCCGCCCACGCGGGCCACCAGGTCCATGGGCCGCACGGTCTGGGCCACGGCCGTGGCCACCGCGCGGATGACCTCGTCGCCGGCGCCGTGGCCGTGGGTGTCGTTGATGGCCTTGAAGTGGTCGATGTCCAGCATCAGCAGCAGCGCGGCCTCGCCGGAGCGGGCGACGCGGTCCACCTCGCGGGCCAGCGCCATCTCGAAGCTGCGGCGGTTCACGAGGCCGGTCAGCGCGTCCTTGCTGGAGAGGTCGCACAGCGCGTCCAGCAGCGCCTGCAGCCACGCCTGGCTCCGCGGCTCGCCGTCGGGCAGCGCGGCCCCGGCCTGCTGCAGCAGCTGCAGGGCCTGGTCCAGGTCGAGCGCCCGGGCGTCGATCAGCGGCGGAGCGGGCAGGCGGTGTTCCAAGGGATCGGGCGGGAAGGCGGGCGGGTGGGGACGGGCTGCGGGGCAGTCTAGCAGCGGGCCCGCCGGCGCCAGGTCGTGAAACAGGCACGTTCCTCCGGCCTGTTTGCGCCGTCCGGGCCCGGCGCGGGCCGCGCGGGCGGGCCTGCGGTGCAGAATCGTCGCGCCGACGCCCCAGGCTGCGAGCAGCCCCGAAAACCCCGCCACGACACATGCCCGCACCCGGTCCCGCCCACGGCAATGACGCACCCGACCACGAGTTCAGCTTCAGCAAGGCCGACTTCGACCGCGTGCGCGAGCTGATCTACCGGCACGCCGGCATCAGCCTGCACGACGGCAAGCATGCGATGGTCTACAGCCGGCTGTCGCGCCGCCTGCGCGACACCGGCCACAAGAGCTTCGGCAGCTATCTGCAGTGGCTGGAGGCCTCCAGCGGCCCGTCGGGCGCGGCCGAGTGGCAGGAGTTCGTCAACTGCCTGACGACCAACCTGACCTCGTTCTTCCGCGAGGAGCACCACTTCCACGCGCTGAAGGACGACCTCAAGCCCTTCGCCGGCAAGCCGGTGCGCATCTGGTGCTGCGCGGCGTCCACCGGCGAGGAGCCCTATTCCATCCTGATGACCTGCAGCGAGGCGCTGGGCAGCGGCGCGGCGGTGCAGCTGGTGGCCAGCGACATCGACACCAATGTGCTGGCCACCGCGCGGCGCGGCGTCTACAACGCCGACTCGCGCGGGCTGGACGCGGCCCGGCTGAAGAACTTCTTCATGCGCGGCACCGGCGCCAACGCCGGCAAGATGCGCGTCAAGCCCGAGTTGCAGCGCTGGGTGGAGTTCCGCCCGCTGAACCTGATGGACACGCAGTGGGCGCTGGGCGACCCCTTCCACATGGTGTTCTGCCGCAACGTGATGATTTATTTCGACGCGCCCACGCAGCGCAAGGTGCTGGAGCGCATCCACCGCGTGATGCGCCCGGGCGGGCTGCTGTTCGTGGGCCACTCCGAGAACTTCACCGAGTCGCGGGACCTGTTCAAGCTGCGTGGCAAAACCATCTACGAACGGGTCTGATCCATGAGTACGGCTCCCACTTCCGCACCGCTGCTCGGCAACCCCGCCGCGCAGGCCCGCGTCAGCCAGCTCAAGGCGCTGCCGCGCAAGCCGGGCGAGGCGTCGTTCTTCTTCTACGACGCCCACTTCAAGAACGCGGCCGTCAAGATCCTGCCCGGCGAGTACTTCGTCGACACCGAGGACCTGCTGGTCATGACCACGCTGGGTTCGTGCATCGCCGCCTGCCTGTGGGACCGCGTGGCCCGGATCGGCGGCATGAACCACTTCATGCTGCCCGAGGGCAACGGCGACTCGGGCCGCTACGGCACCTATGCGATGGAGCTGCTGATCAACGAGATGATGAAGCGCGGCGCCAGCAAGGCGCGCATGGAGGCCAAGATCTTCGGCGGCGGCGCCGTCATCTCGGGCATGAACTCGCTGAACGTCGGCGAGCGCAACACCAATTTCGTCATCGACTTCCTGAAGCTCGAGCGCATCCCCATCGTCTCCAAGGACGTGATGGACGTGTACCCGCGCAAGGTGTGCTTCCTGCCGGCCAGCGGCAAGGCCATGGTCAAGCGCCTGGCGCCGACGAACACCGACGCGCTGGTCCAGCAGGACCGCGCCGCGATCCAGAAGGTGCAGCCGGTCGCCAGCGGCGGCGGCTCCATCGACCTGTTCTAGTAGGAGAGATTCCCCCATGGCCAAGACCAAGGTTGTCGTGGTCGACGATTCGGCGCTGGTGCGCTCCATCCTCACCGAGATCATCAACCGCCAGCCCGACATGGCCTGCATCGGCGCGGCCGCCGACCCGCTGCTGGCGCGCGAGATGATCCGCAACCTCAACCCCGACGTCATCACGCTGGACGTGGAGATGCCGCGCATGGACGGGCTGGACTTCCTGTCGCGCCTGATGCGGCTGCGGCCGATGCCGGTGGTGATGGTGTCCACGCTGACCGAGCGCGGCGCGGACGTGACGCTGAAGGCGCTGGAGCTGGGCGCGGTGGACTTCGTCGCCAAGCCCAAGATCGGCGTGGCCGACGGCATCCGGCTGCTGGCGCAGGACATCACCGACAAGATCCGCATCGCCGCCAAGGCGCACATCCGCCGCCACGTGGCGCCGCCGCCCGGCGCGGCCGCGCCGCCGCCCGCGCGGCCCGTGACCATGGCCAGCCTCGGCAAGGCGTCCACCGAGAAGCTCATCTTCATCGGCGCGTCCACCGGCGGCACCGAGGCGACCAAGGACGTGCTCGTCAACCTGCCGGCCGACAGCCCGGCCGTCGTCATCACCCAGCACATGCCGCCCGGCTTCACGAAGAGCTACGCGGCGCGGCTGGACGGGCTGTGCAAGATCCGCGTCAAGGAGGCGCAGGACGGCGAGCGCATCCTGCCCGGCCACGGCTACATCGCGCCCGGCGGCCTGCACCTGACCGTGGAACGCAGCGGCGCCAACTACGTCGCCCGCGTGCAGGACGGCGAGCCGATCAACCGCCACAAGCCCTCGGTGGAGGCGCTGTTCCTGTCGGCGGCCAAGGTGGTCGGCCCGAACGCGATCGGCATCATGCTGACCGGCATGGGCGCGGACGGCGCCCGGGCCATGAAGGTCATGAAGGACGCCGGCGCCTACAACTACTGCCAGGACGAGGCGAGCTGCGTCGTCTTCGGCATGCCGCGCGAGGCCATCGCGGCCGGCGCGGCCGACGAGGTGCTGCCGCTGAACCAGATCGCCGCCAAGGTGCTGGAGCGGCTGCGCGCGACGTCGGGCCTGTCGCTGAACCGCATCTGACGCGCGCTACAGGAAGAGCTGCTGCAGGTCGCTGAGGAAGTCGAAGCCGCGCGCGGTAGGCTGGATGCGCGCGGGGTCGGCCTCCAGCAGCCCGCGCCCGCGCGCCGCCGCCAGCCCGGCCGCGATGCTGGACGGCGGCAGCCCGGTGCGCTCCAGGAACTGCGCCAGCGCCACGCCCTCCTTCAGCCGCAGCGCGTTCAGCATGAACTCGAACGGCAGGTCCCGGCGCGCCACCTCGTGCTCGTTGCTGACCTTGTTCGCCTGCGCCATGTAGGCCGCCGGCTCGCGCCAGCGCACCTGGCGCAGCACGCGGTGCGGGAAGCTCAGCTTGCCATGCGCGCCGGCGCCGATGCCGAGGTAGTCGCCGAACTGCCAGTAGTTGGTGTTGTGGACGCAGCGGTGGCCGTCGCGCGCATAGGCCGACACCTCGTAGCGCGCCAGGCCCGCGGCGGCGGTCCGGGCGGTGATGAGGTCGAGCATGTCGCTGGCGAGGTCGGCGTCGGGCAGGCCGGCCGGCGTGCGGTTGGCGAACACCGTGTTGGGCTCGATGGTCAGGTGGTAGATGGACAGGTGCGGCGGCGCGAAGGCCAGCGCCGTGTCCAGCTCGCGGGCCAGGTCGTCCAGCGTCTGGCCGGGCAGCGCGTACATCAGGTCGAGGTTCCACGTCTCGAACGCGGCGGCCGCCTCGGCCAGCGCCTCGCGCGCCTGGGCGGCGCTGTGGACGCGGCCGAGCCGCCGCAGCTGCGCATCGTCGAAGCTCTGCACGCCGACCGACAGCCGCGTGACGCCGGCCGCGCGGAAGCCCCGGAAGCGCTCGCGCTCGAAGGTGCCGGGGTTGGCCTCCAGCGTGATCTCGCAGCCCGGCTCCAGCGGCAGGCGGGCGCGGATGTCGCTGATCAGCTCGGCGATCCGTTCCGGATCGAACAGGCTGGGCGTGCCGCCGCCGATGAAGACGCTGACCACCGGCCGCCCCCAGACCAGCGGCAGCGCGGCCTCCAGGTCGGCGCGCAGCGCGGCGAGGTAGGCGGCGGCCGTGTCCGGCGACAGGCCCGACTTCATCTCGTGCGAGTTGAAGTCGCAGTACGGGCATTTGCGCAGGCACCAGGGCAGGTGCACGTACAGCGACAGCGGCGGCAGCGCGGGCAGCTGCAGCGTGCCCGGGCGCATCAGGTGGGCCAGCTCAGCCAAGCCGCCAGGCCTCGCGGAACTGCGCGATGAGCTGCGCCGCGGCCAGCGCGCGGTGGCTGTGGCGGTTCTTGTCCCCGGCCGACAGGCTGGCCACGGAGCCGCCGAGCGCGGGGATGTGCATCAGCGGGTCGTAGCCGAAGCCGCCCGCGCCGCTCGCCGCGGCCAGGATCTCGCCCATCCAGCGGCCCATGGCGATCAGCGGCTCCGGGTCGTCGCCGCTGCGCACGGCCACCAGCGCGCAGACGAAGCGCGCGCGGCGGTCGCCGACGCCGGCCATCTCGCGCAGCAGCCGGGCGTTGTTGGCGGCGTCGCTCTTCTCGCCGCCGGCGTCCAGCGCGTAGCGCGCCGAGCGCACGCCGGGCGCGCCGCCCAGCGCGTCGACGCTGAGGCCCGAGTCGTCCGCCAGCGCCGGCAGGCCGCTCAGCCGGGCCGCATGCCGGGCCTTGGCGAGCGCGTTCTCGACGAAGGTGTCGAACGGCTCCTCGGCCTCCGGGATGCCAAGGCTGCCCTGGTGGACCAGCTCGATGCCGAGCGGCGCGAACAGTGCCTGCAGCTCGGCGAGCTTCTTGGCGTTGTTGGAGGCGAGGACCAGCTTCATGCCCGTCAGGCCTTCGCCACGGCCTGCAGCGCCGCCTGCTGCGCGGCCAGCAACTCGCCGATGCCCCGCTCGGCCAGGTCCAGCAGCGCGTTCATCTCGGCACGCGTGAACACCACGCCCTCGGCCGTGCCCTGCAGCTCGACGAAGCCGCCGGACGCCGTCATGACGACGTTCATGTCGGTGTCGCAGGCCACGTCCTCGACGTACTCCAGGTCCAGCAACGGCGTGCCGTCGACGAGGCCGACCGAGATCGCGGCCACGGCCTCCTTGATGGGCGAGCGGGCGAGCCTGCCGTCGGCCAGCAGCCGGTTGACCGCATCCTGCGCGGCGACGAAGGCGCCGGTGATGGCCGCCGTGCGCGTGCCGCCGTCGGCCTGCAGCACGTCGCAGTCCAGCGTGATCGTGCGCTCGCCCAGGGCCGCGAGGTCGAACACCGCGCGCAGCGAGCGGCCGATCAGGCGCTGGATCTCCTGCGTGCGGCCGCTCTGCTTGCCCTTGGCCGCCTCGCGGTCGCCGCGGGTGTGGGTGGCGCGCGGCAGCATGCCGTATTCGGCCGTCACCCAGCCCTCGCCGGAGCCGCGCTTGTGCGACGGCACGCGCTCCTCGACGGAGGCGGTGCACAGCACGCGCGTGCCGCCGAACTCGATGAGCACCGAGCCCTCGGCATGCACGGTGAACCCGCGGGTGATGCGCACCGGGCGCAATTGGTGGGCGGCGCGGCCGGCGCCGCGCGTGAAGCTGTGGGTCATGATGGAAAAGAAAGGGTTAGCGGCGGTTCTGGCCGCGGCCGGACTGGCGGATGACTTCGTTGATCTCGCGCACCGAACGCTCGATCTCCTCGTCGTCCATGGCGGCCACGAGGTCGGCGTCCAGCGCGCCCTGGATGGTGGAGGCGAAGCCGGAGTGGCCCAGGCTCTGCGTCGTGTCGCCGCCGGGCTCGTCCTCGCCTTCCCACTCGATGGCCAGCACGGTGACGTTGTCGCAGCGCTCGCCGCCGCGGCGCAGGGCCTGCTCGACGAGGTCGGGCGCGGCGTCGGAGACGCCCTGGTCGGCCAGCTGCTGGACGATCTCGTGGTCCTCGACATTGCCCCACAGGCCGTCCGAGCACAGCAGGAAGCGGTCGCCCGGCTCCATGACCATCGGCCCCTGGCAGTCCACCATGGGCTTGCCCGGGCTGCCCAGGCAGGTGAACAGCACGTTGCGGTTGAACGGCTCGATGCCCCGGCCGACGCGGCCCAGGGCTTCGTGCAGCTCGGAATAGGAATGGTCGCGCGTGCGGGCGATCAGCCGCGCCGCGCGCACCAGGTACAGGCGCGAGTCGCCGCAGTGCGCCCACCAGGCCTGGTTGCCCTGCAGGATGCAGGCGACCACCGTCGTGCGCGGCGTGTCGGACAGGCCCCGGCCCTCGGCATAGCGCAGCAGCTGCTCGTGGGCGATGACGATGGCGTCCTGCAGGAAGCGCTGCGGGTCGTCCAGCACCGGGCGGGCGTCCTGCTGGAACAGCGCGGCCAGCGTCTGCAGCGCGATCTGCGCGGCGACCTCGCCCTCGGGGTGGCCGCCCATGCCGTCGGCCAGCGCGAACAGCCCGGCCTCCTGCGTGAAGCAGTAGCCCATGCGGTCCTCATTGGTCTCGCGGCCGCCACGGCGGCTGACCTGGAAGACGTTGAACCTCAAGCCGGGGCTCCCACGAGGGCGCTCACGGAGGCGTTCTTCGCCAAGCCGGCGCGGGCTTGCTTCGGGCGGCCCGGCGCGGCGCTCATGCCTTCGCCCCGGACTTCAGGTTCTCCAGCTGCAGCTTCAGGCGCTCGCTGAAGGACAGCTTGGTGTAGCGCCGCTCCGTCTCGCGGGCCAGTTCCTTCTGCAGCGCGAACACGCTCTGCGGGCGCGACAGCGGGTCCAGCGACATGCACCACTCGGTCACCTCGATGAGGTTGTCGGAATAGACATTGCGCAGGCGCGACAGGCTCAGGCCGAGCCGGTCCTTCTCCAGCCGCTGCGGCGCGTCGTTGGGCGGGTAGCCCTGCATGCAGGCGTAGATGCAGGCACCGATGGCGTAGATGTCGGTCCACGGGCCCAGCGAGCCGTCGCGGCGGTACATCTCCGGCGCGGCGAAGCCCGGTGTGTACATCGGGCGGATGAAGTTGCCCTCCTTGCTCAGCACCTCGCGCGCGGCGCCGAAGTCCAGCAGCACCGCCTTGTTGTCGTTGGTGATGAAGATGTTGGCCGGCTTGATGTCCAGGTGCAGCATCTTGTGCTGGTGGACGATGCGCAGGCCGCGCAGGATCTCGTCGAACAGGCTGCGGATGGTGGACTCGCGGAACACCTTGTCGCGCTTCATGTCGCGCGCGGTGACGATGAAGTCCTGCAGGGTGTCGCCCTGCAGGTAGTTCATGACCATGTAGACGGTCTCGTTCTCGCGCAGGAAGTTCAGCACCGACACGACGCTGGGGTGCGAGATCTGCGCCAGCGAGCGACCTTCCTCGAAGAAGCTCTTCAGGCCCAGGCGGTACAGCGGCTGCTTCTCGGGCTTGACGCGCGGCGTGAGCTCGCCCGGCGAGCGTTCGGCCAGTGACGAGGGCAGGTATTCCTTCAGCGCCACCAGATGATGGTCGGGGTCTTCGGCCAGGTACACCACCCCGAAACCGCCTGACGCCAGCCGCTTGATGATCTGGTAGCCCCCAACCACCGTGCCTGCGGGCAACGGCGCCGGCTTCGGCTTGGACATAATCGCGTTTTGTCTGTATTGCGAGATGCGAAATGCCAGTCTACAGCATGACCGGGTACGCCAATTCCACGGCGCAGCCCCCTAAAGCCGAAGACGGCAACACCGCCACGCAGGCGGCGGTCAGCGTCGAGCTGCGCTCGGTCAACGGCCGCTTCCTGGACCTGTCCCTGCGCATGCCGGAAGAGCTGCGCGGGCTGGAGCCACAGCTGCGCGAGCTGGTGGCGGCGCGCTTCAAGCGCGGCAAGATCGAGCTGCGCATCAACACCCAGCGCGAGGCCGACGGCGGCTGGCCGCAGCCCCAGCCCGAGCAGCTCAACCGCCTGGCCAACCTGGAGGCCAAGGTGCGCGCCTGGCTGCCGCAGGCCGCGCCGCTGTCGGTCCACGAGGCGCTGAACTGGTGCAAGAGCGGCGGCGGCGCGGCGATGCCGCTGGATGCGGCCACGCTCGACGCCGCGCGGGCCTGCGTCGCCGGCCTCGCCGAGTCCCGCGAGCGCGAGGGCGAGAAGCTGGTCGCCATCCTGATGGAGCGCATCCAGCGCCTGCGCGAACTGGCCGACGAGGCCGAGCCGCTGCTGCCCGCCGTGGTCGCGCGCCAGCAGCAGCGCTTCCTGGAGCGCTGGCAGGAGGCGCTGGCCGCCACGGGCGCCCAGTCCAGCGTCCCGCCGGAAGCCCTGCAGGAACGGGCGCTGAACGAGGCGGCGGCCTTCGCCATCCGCATCGACGTGGCCGAGGAGCTCGCCCGGCTGCGCGCCCACCTGGACGAGCTGACCCGCCTGCTGAAGAGGGGCGGCGAGTTGGGCAAGCGGCTGGACTTCCTGATCCAGGAACTGCACCGCGAGGCCAACACGCTGGGCTCCAAGTCCGCCGCGCTGGAGCTGACGAACGTCTCGGTCGAGATGAAGGTCGCGATCGAGCAGATGCGGGAGCAGGTGCAGAACATCGAGTGAGCGGCCGCGGGCTGGCCGTCGTGGCTAGCGTCCCAGCTCGAACCGCACTTCGACACGGCGGTTCGGCAGCAGGCATTCCAGCAACGCCGCACGCGGCTTGACATCGTCGCACTGCTGCACCTGCTGCGTGTCACCACGGTACTCGTAGCGGATCTTGTCCGGGTCGATGCCACGGCTGACCAGCAGGTCGCGCACGGTCTGCGCCCGGCGCTGCGACAGGCGCTGGTTGTGGTCGGGGCTGCGGCCCTGGAGACGGTCGGCATGGCCCACGAGTGCCACGCCGGCCAGGCTCAGGTTCTCGGCCTCGATGGCCGCCAGCGCACGGTTCACGCTTTGCAGCGAGTAAGACCGGATGTCACCGTACTGGTCACGGTCGAACTCGAACAGCACATTGGCAATCAGGGGCCCGGCCGGCGCGGCTACCACCACAGGCGTGGCCGGACCGGCCGGCGCGGCCGGTGCCGCAGGCGTGGCCGTAGCTCCATGGCACTGGCGCGCCAGCGCCTCGGCATCGTTGACGAGATCCTCCGCGATCTCGATATACGGCCTGGAATGCCGCCACTGCTGCTGGTTGAACTCGTTGCCGGCGTGTACCAGTTCGACCTCGCCGCAGGCCACCTTCTGCGCGGCACAGGCGAAGCCCGCAGTCCCATGGATCGCCTTCAGTCGCTGCCACAGATCGGCACGCAGGTACTTGGCTTGATTGACCAGGGCCGTGTCGGTGGGAAGCGGCGAGACGCCGCTCTCCATGCCAACGATCAGCTTTTCCGACTCGGTCAGGGCCTCCTGCGGGAAGGCACTGCGGTCGTTGCGGGTGTATTCGTGGAAGGACACGTCCAGCCAGCACTGCGCCTTGGACAGGGGGTAGTCACGCACCGGCCGGCCGGCGCCGTTCAGCGCCTTGATCCGGCCTTGCATGGCTTCATAACCCTGCAGGTCGGCATGGATCGCCTCGTCGGTGATGCGCTGCTCCTGCGGCACCAGCCGGGTCTGCTGGGCTGCGGCGGTGCCGGTCATGACCACCAGAGCGGCAGCCGCCAGCAGCGTATGGGTCAGGTTGGAACGCGTTGTCCGTAGATGCATGGGGTCGTCCTCAGCCAGCCTGGTGGCGATCGCGCACCGGGTCCCGGCGGAAAAGGTTTTCGTCGAACTTGAAGCGCAGGCGCAGGAAGAAGCCCTGCTGGGTGTACTCGTAGCCGTCGAGGTCGCGGTCACCGCTGAAGCCGCTCCAGTTGTAGCCGGCGGACAGCCACAGGTTCTGCCGCAGCAGGCGGCCCAGTTCCACACCGTAGGCGTACTGGTTGGCGCCGGACTGGCCCCGGAAAGCGGAACCCAGCACGCCGACGTCCCACTGCTCGCTGACGTCGTAGACGATGCGGCCGGAAAGCAGCATCGCTCGGAAGCCGCTGTTGACGCGGCTGCCGTCGCCATGGGCGAACTGGTCACGCTGCCACTTGACGGCAATGCTCCCGGTCAGCCACCACGGCCGCGACGGATGCCAGTCGGCATGGGTGGAGACGATGTGGGCGCGGGTGCGTACGTCCTGGCTGCTGCCGTTGACCACCTGGCCGTTCAACAGGGTCAGGCCGCTTTCGTCGCGTTCGAGCTTGTACTCGTAGCGCATCAGCGCGTTGACCTGGTTGCGGTCGGTGTCGCGGTAGGCCAGGCCCAGCTGAAAGCGGTTCTGCAGGACGTCGCCGCGCGCCTTGTAGTCAGTCGCCAGCAGGTAGTTCCGGCCCAGCAGGGTCCAGTCGCGGTCGAGCTTGCGTGCCACCATGAACTGCAGCAGCGTGGTGTCGAACGCCTCGCTGGCCTCGGTGCGCGGCACATCCTCGGAGATGCGGTGCTCCACCCGCGCCGCCCCACGCCACAGCGGATTGACGCTGTAGTCCAGCGCCAGCGCCAAGCCGATGCTGTCGCCGGTGTTGCCAGCCATCACGTTGACCCGCTCCGCCGAGCTGCTCAGGCGCACGCCCTCACGAATGTCCCAGTTGTTGCGGATGCCCGAAGCGGCCTGCACGTCGCGGCCGCTGATGGCGTCGCGCAGCCGGTATTCGCTGAACACCTGGGTGTCGCGGACGTAGCTGCTGTCCACGCCGAACACCAGCGCATCGGCCTCGCGGTCGGTGGTCGTGATGCCATACGCGCTGGTCAGGCCGGTCTGCTTCTCGTAGCGGCCGTACAGGCGGCTGCGCTCGAACACCTGGTAGTCGACGCCGGCCGCGACGCGGTGACGCGCCTCGCCGCCAATACTCTGCTCGTACTCTGCGCCCCCACTGAATCGGTCGCTGAAGCGGTAGCCAAGGCCGATGCGGGCGCTGTCCGACGCCAACCTGGTCCCTGCCGGCAGGTCGCTGGTGATGACGCTGTCCGAAGCCGAGCCGTTGATGACCATCAGGCCCGTGGCCGGATCCAGCGCCTGCTGCCCGTAGCCCAGCGCACCGCCCCCCATACCGGTGGCGAAGCCGCCGGTCAGGCCGCCCAGTTGCCCGAACGGAGATCCCATAGCCCACGGCGAGGTCACGCCGACGGTTTCGCGGATGCTGCGCAGGCCGAAGTCCAGGGTCAGCCGCTCGGTGGCGCCCACGCGCACGCCAGCACTGCCGGCATCGCGCCGGCCTCCATCGGGGTTGCGGTCTTCGCTGCGCAAGCCCTCGGCGTACAGCTCCAGCCGCGGGTTGACCGCATAGCTCGCGCGGGCGCTGTATTCGCCACGGCCGCCATCAAGCGGCGAAGCCGGATTGTTGAACTCCGGATCCGTGCGGGCCGCGAACAGGCGCGCGTCGAACTTGTCGCCGTCATGGGCGAATTCGACGCGCCATGCATCGCCTTCCACTTCGCCCGCCATGTTCCGCAAACCCTGCGAGCCGACCTGGTTGAGCGAGTTGGTGTTGACCTCGCTGCGGGTGCGGGCGAACTCGGCGACCAGCGCGGTGCGAGGGCCGAAGCGATAGCCGGTATTGACGCTGGCCATCTTGAATTCCGCGAACGGGTTGCGGTCCTCCACCACCGACGCGCCCACCTCCAGCTTGTCGGTCAGCTTGAACTGGCCATCGGCGCCGAGCACCCAGAATTTCTCGCCCTGCTGGTCCAGTTCATAGGTGATGCGCAGCGATACCGGGTTCAAGTCGCTGTCGAAGGACGGCATGAACTGGTTCAGCAAAATGCGGCCGGAGAACGGCTCGAAGCTGTAGTCCACCAACCGCGCCAGCGGCCGCACCGAGACGATGCGGCTGGGCTGGTTGCGGTCTCGCACGATCACTTCCACCCGCTCGCTGCCCTCCAGCACCGCGTTGTTGCGCAGCGCATATGGGCCGCTGCCCTGGCTGCGGAACTCCTCGATGATCTGCCGCAGCGAATCCCTGATGGCGAACACGTTGGCGCGCACCCGCTCGCTCTCGAAGTGCCAGCCCAGGCCGGTGGCCGTGCGGTTGTAGGCGCTCAGGGCGCGTTGCGGGATCGGGCCGCTGCCGCCGGAGCCGGTGGCCGTGGCCAGGCCGTCGCCCGTCTGGAAGTCACCGTACAACAGGTAGCTGCGCTGCTTGTCGATGCGCACGTACAGCCGCTCAGCCGAACGCGCATCGAAGCCGCGCAGCGACGAGTCGCCATACACCGGGTAGAACTCTTCCGGGCGGATGTCGCGCAGCAGCCGTCCGCGCACCTCCTTGTCGGAGTCATAGGCGGCGGTCAGCAGGTATTCGCCCTTGATCTGGCCCTTGACGAAGAACGCGGTGCGCGCGGCGGCATTGGCTTTGCCGTTGTTGAACTGCTTTTCCCATCGGCGGATGTCGCGGTCGAAAGCGTCGTGGTGATCGACCGGGGAGATCAGCTTGGCATTGCCGCTGCGGCGGAAGTTGACGATGCCCTCGATCAGCCCGGTGGCCAGCATCTCCCGCATTTCCGGCAGGAAGCCGACCACGCCCTCGGCCGTCTGGCCGCCAGCCGTCACGCGCAGTCGCACGTCCTGCGGTTCGTGCGGCGCCAGCAGGTCGAACTCGGCCACGCCGTTTTCCACCGCCACCTGGATGCCCGGCATCACCTTGTCGGCATCGGCCGCGCCCGGTCCGAACTCATCGGTGGGCGCGCCTGACAGGCGGATGCGGCCTCCGCTGTGCTCGACGGTGAGGTAAGCCTTGCCAGCCAGCGGCTTGCCGTCCACGCCAAGCAATTGCACACGCACGTGTACCGGGGTCTGGCCGTCGGCCGGCACGCCGTCGCGGTCCACCTCCACGCGGACATGGTCGACGGCGCCGTTGGCGCTGTCATCGGCCTGCCCGGAACGGGCCGCAAGCACTTGCGCAGCAGCGCCGGTACCGGCCAGCGAACGCGGATACAGGGTGTCGGCATCGCCCAGCACCGAGGTGAAACGGGTGCGGGTGTCGACGCTCTGGGCCATGACCGGCAGCGTCGCCGCCAGGGCACAGGCCAACAGGCTCCAGCGCGGGGCCGGGCGCAGGCAGGTGCGGCGGCTCATGGCTGCACCTCCTGCGAAGCGGCGGTTTCTGGCTGTCTGGGCCTTGGCGCCACGATCGGTCTCTGGCTGGCCGAGTCCGTGGCCTGCTGCGGCGCGCGGAGCGGCTTGCTTTCGAAACGCAGTTGCGGCCGCCTGGCCTCGCTCTCCGGCGCACGCACCTCGCCTTGGGTACGGCGGGCCTTGACCTGCTCCATTACCGGATTGGAGCAACTGCCCTCGACGAAGTCGGCACGATGCAGTTCGCCGTTCTTGAGATCCAGGAACAGGCTGTCGGCATCGCCCAGGTTGCGGTTGCTGCTGGTGGTCATGCGCGAACCCTTCGGCAGCGTGGAGCCATCCACCTTCAGCGTGTGGCTCTGCGGCGTCAGGCCGCAGTAGCTGTACTTGCCCTCCGAATCGGAGACCACCCAGCTGCCGTTGGAGAAATACAGGCGCACGCCAGGGATGCCCAGTTCTTCCTCGTCCTGCACGTGGTTGAGGTTGCAGTCCACGAACACCTTGCCCAGCACGCAGGCTTCCTCGGTGAACACGCCGCCCGTCACGCGCACGCGGTACTCGGCGCGGTTGGAAGCCACCGAGCCCGGCAACGGCGTCAGGCCGGCCGGATCGACACAGCCGCCAGCCATGGAGCAGCCGTGTGCCTGGGCACGGTTGACGCCGTCCCCCTGCTGCGCCCCGACCCCCACGCGAACGCGGTAGGTCAGCACGATCTGCTGGCCCGTGCCCAGCGGCCCCAGGTCGAAGCCCAGCCGCGGGCCCGGGCGGCCCCGGGGCTCGGCCAGCGCCGCGCCGCCGGAGCGCGCGCTGCCTTCGATGTAGGTGAAGCCGCGCGGCAGGGTGTCGACGAGATCGACCGTCCGCAGCGGGCTGCCGGCGGTGTGGCGCACCGTGATCGTGTACTGCACGGTGTCGCCGATCTCCGCGATCCGGCGGTCGCCGGTCTTGGTGATGACGAGGCCCGGCGCCACCGACGCATCCAGCGGGATGTGGTTGTGGA
The DNA here is from genome assembly GCF_047654785.1 of Roseateles sp. GTDB lineage: Bacteria > Pseudomonadota > Gammaproteobacteria > Burkholderiales > Burkholderiaceae_C > Pelomonas. The sequence goes on along the minus strand of NZ_JASGKQ010000003.1, from coordinate 777,485 downwards.
TGATGCCCACCGATCCCGAGCCGGAGAACAGCGTCAGCCAGTACTGCGTGGCCGTGCCCACCGGTCCGGTCGGTGCATCGGGCTGCGGCTGCACCAGGTGGTTGCTGCCCATCGGGCCCGTCGGGGACAGCGAGTCGCCCTGCGGCGGGATCACCCGCGACACGAATACGTGGCCGGCCGGCGGCGTCACCGTCAGGCGGAACTCGCAGCGCGCCGGCGCGCCCGGACCGAACAGGAACTGGTAGTAGCCATCGCTGCCGGTCGTCATCGAGATCGCCGTGCCGCGGACGGCATAGCCGCCGGCACCGGCATTGATCACCGCCTTCAGTGGGTCATAGCCCTGGCACGCGCCCACCGGCTCCAGGGTCACGATGGCGCCCGGCACCGGGTCGCGGGTGCTGGCGTCGTAGACCACGCCCGACGGATCGACCGGCAGGCTCTGCTGCGGCAGATGCCCACCCGGCTTGAGCACCACCTGGAGCTGGACGACGCCGTTCTCGCTGACGCGACAGGCGCTGGTGCCGCCGTTGGCGATGGCCGCGTCCGTATCGCAGGGCACGCCGGTGCCGCTGGCGGTTTCGCTGTTCACCGGCGACCCCCACAACACGCCCGAACCCGGGTCGCGGAACTGCAGGCGCCACGGCACGCCCGGCACCACGTCGGCAAAGCGGTAGCTGCCGTCGGCCCCGGTGGCGGTGCTCCGGACCACGGCCCGGGTCTGCGGGTCCACCAGTTCGACGCTCCAGCGCTGCAGGCGCTCGTCGCCGCCGTCCAGCCGGGCGTTCTCGCCGCCCCGGTCGAACCACACGGTGCCGCCGACCGACGCCGACAGCTGCACCTCGTTGGGCACGCGGCAGGCGTTGTGGAGGATGGCGGCGTCGCACACCGGCAGGTCCTCCACGCGGCCCTCGAACGCGGCGCGCTCCTGCCCCGTCGGGCGGCGGAACGGGCTCTCGCCGCCGCCCTCGACCAGCGCCGCGTCGTTCACGGTGCCGGCCTCCGCCGCGGCCGCCGAGACGTTCACCATCACGGTGATGTCCGAGGCCGAGGTCGCGCCGGCATCGATGACCTGCGCGCTGCGGCACTCGAAACGGGTATCGCCCGCCTCGCCTGTGCAGGCCCAGTGCGGGCCGGCCGGGACCGCCGCCAGCGTCAGGCCGGCCGGCAGGCGGTCCTGCACCAGGTATTCGCCGCGGGTCGGCTGATGGCCGCCATTGCGCACGCGAATCACGTAGGTGGCCAGGTTGTTGACGGTGAACCTGGCCGTGCCGGAAGAGATGCCGACCCGCAGGTCCGGCGAGTCGCCGGCTTCGCCGAAGTCGTTGTCGATCGACAGGCCGCCCGGCGGCAGCTCGATCTGGCTGATCGCGGATGGCGAGGTGGCCTTGTCCGTCGCCACGCCAACCGCAACGCCATCGACGGTGCCCGGCGTGGTGATGCCGTTGAGCGTCTCCGGCGGCTGCGCCGGCTCGGTCACGGTGTAGCGGCCCGGGCGCAGGCCCTCGAAGCGGTAGCGGCCATCGGCGCCGGTGGCCGTGCTCAGGCTCACCGGCCGGCCGAGGTCGTCGGTGCCGGTCAGTTCGACCACGACATTGGCGATGCCGCCCTCGCCGCCGTCGGCCACGCCGTTGTCGTTGGCGTCGTTGTAGACCCGGCCGGAGATCCCACCCGGCGGGAGCTCGCCGAAGTTGTTGCCGATGGCGTGCTGGTCGTGGCTCAGCACGACGGCGGTGACGGCCGAGGGCAGGCTGCCCGCCGGCGATCCGGTGCCCATCGCCGCGCCGCCGATGCTGCCCGCCACGGTCCGGCCATCGAGGGTGCGCGGCGGCTGCAGCGGCTCGGTCACCGCATAGCGGCCCGGCAGCAGCCCGGTGAACGCATACGCGCCCTGCGCGTCGGTCTGCACCTCCAGCGAGACGGGGTTGTTGAGGATGTCCGTGCCGGTCAGCTGCACGGTCACGCCGGCCAGGCCGGCCTCCTCCGCGTCGATCACGCCGTCGTTGTCCAGGTCCAGCCAGACGCGGCCGGAGATGGCGCTGCTGTTCATCGGAATTTCGCCGAAGCTGTTGCCCGTCGAATGCTGGTTCGCACCCAGCACGATGCCCGCGATGGCCGACGGCACCGTGCCTTTGCCCGTGGCCGTGCCGCCCAGGCTGCCGGCGGTGGTGTGGCCGTTCAAGGTGGCCGGCGGCTGGTTCGGCTCGGTCACCGTGTAGTGGCCCGGGCGCAGGCCGCTGAAGCCGTAGTGGCCGTCGGCACCGCTGGTGACGCTGAGGCTCACCGGCTGGCCGAGGTCGTCGGTGCCGGTCAGTTCGATCACGACGTTGGCGATGCCACCCTCGCCGCCATCGGCCACGCCGTCGTCGTTGGCGTCCTTGTAGACCCGGCCGGAGATCCCGCCCGGCGGGAGCTCGCCGAAGTTGTTGCCGACGGCGTGCTGGAGGTGGCTCAGCACGATCTGGGTGATGGCCGAGGGCAGGCTGCCCACCGGCGATCCGGCCCCCATCGCCGCGCCGCCGATGCTGCCCGCCACGGTCCGGCCATCGAGGGTGTGCGGCGGCTGCAGCGGCTCGGTCAGCGCATAGCTGCCCGGCACCAGGCCGGTGAACGCATACGCGCCCTGCGCATCGGTCGGCACCTCCAGCAGGACCGGGTTGTTGAGGATGTCCGTGCCGGTCAGGCGCACGGTCACGCCGGCCAGGCCGGCCTCTCCGGCGTCGATCACGCCGTCGTTGTCCAGGTCCAGCCAGACGCGGCCGGAGATGGCGCTGCTGTCCATCGGGATTTCGCCGAAGCCGTTGCCGGTCGAATGCTGGTTCGCGCCCAGCACGACGCCTGCGATGGCCGACGGCACCGTGCCCTTGCCCGTGGCCGTGCCGCCCAGGCTGCCGGCGACGGTGTGGCCGTTGAAGGTGGCCGGCGGCTGGTTCGGCTCGGTCACGGTGTAGGTGCCCGGCGGCAGGCCGTTGAAGCCGTAGTTGCCGTCGGCATCGGTGGTCACCGTGACCGGCGGGAAACCCGGGCCGCTGGTGCGGGTCAGGGTGAGCTGCACGCCGGCAATGCCGGTCTCGCCCGCATCGGCGAGGCCGCTGTCGTCCCGGTCCAGCCAGACGCGGCCGGACAGGGAGCCGCCGACCGGCATCTCACCGAAGTCGTTGTCGACCGACTCGGCGCCCACCGGCAGCACGATGCCGCCGATGGCCGAGGGCGTGGTGGCCGTTCCCGTGGCCGTGCCCACCAGGGTGCCGCCGATGCGGCCCGGCGTGGTGATGCCGTTGTCCGTCTGCGGCGGCTGGTTCGGCTCGGTCACCGTGTAGCTGCCCGGGCGCAGGCCGTCGAAGCGGTAGCGGCCGTCGGCCCCGGTGGTCGTGCTCAGGCTCACCGGCTGGGCGAGGTCGTCGGTGCCGGTCAGCTCGATCACGACGTTGGCGATGCCGGCCTCGCCACTGTCCACGGTGCCGTCGTCGTCGCTGTCTTGGTAGACACGCCCGGCGATGCTCCCCGGCGGCAGCTCGGCGAAGTTGTTCTGCACCGCATGCCGGCCGCTGCCCAGCGCGATGCCGCCGATGGCCGAAGGCACGGTGCCCGCACCCGTCGCCGTGCCGGAGGCGGTGCCCCCGACGACCTGGCCTGGCACGGTCTGGCCGTTCAAGGTGTTGGCCGGCTGATCCGGCTCGGTCACGGTGTAGGTGCCCGGCGGCAGGTTGCTGAAACCGTAGTTGCCGTCGGTGTCGGTGCTGGTGTCCCGGCTGATCGCGTTGCCGTCGGTGTCGGTGCCGGTGAGATGGATAGCCACGCCGGACAGGCCGGTTTCACCGGCATCGACGACACCGTCGTTGTCCAGATCCAGCCACACCCTGCCGCCGATGCTGCCGTTCAAGGCCGCCTCGCCGAAATTGAACTGGCGGCCGTTGCCGGTCAGCACGATGTTGCCGATGCGGTCGGTGGTGGCCGCGTCGCCCGCCGTGCCGGCACCCACCGTGCAGGCGCTGCAGTGGCTGCCGCCCACGGTGCCCGGCCGGCTCGCGCCGGGCTTGTTGACATGGCCCCCGGGCAGCGGCTGGCGCACGGCAAAGGTCCGGCCGGTGGGCAGCGCGCTGAATTCGTAGAAGCCCTCGCCATCGGTCAGGGTGGTGGCCACCTGCACATAGTTGCCGCCCTGAAGCTCTAGCAATTCCACCGTGGCGCCGGCAATGGGGGCGTCGCCGCTGCCTGCAACGTAAACGTCGTTGTCGATGATGTCGGCAAACACGTAGCCGGACAGGCTCAGCAGGTTCAGTTCAGGGAAATCGAACTGGACCCCGCTGCCATCGCGGCTCACCACGATGCCGCCGATGACGCTGGTGGTCGCGGTGTTCCTCGCCGTGTAGCCGCCCGCGGCCGGGGCCACGCCCGCGCTGCTGCCGTTGCGGTGGGCGCGCGGGGTGTTCGGCTGCGGCAGGCCGTTGTTCAGGCTGGCAGGCAGTACCGTGGCCTGGTCCTGGGTGATGGTGTAGCCGGCCGCGTCGGACGGCGGCAGATGGCTGAACTGGTAGTCGCCGTTTGTGCCGCTGGTGGTGCTCATGTCCACCGGGCTGCCGTAGGCATCAGTGCCCGTGACGCGCAGGGTGACGCTGCCGATCCCGGTATCGCCGGCATCCGCATCGCCGTTGTTGTTGACGTCCAGGAACACGCGGCCGCCCACGGTGGCGTTGCGCACCTGCACCGGGCCATCCTTGCCGTTGTTGCCGGATTGGCCGTCCGGGGCGCGCTCCACGTTCGAAGTGCCTCGCCCCGGCTCCACGCTGGCCCGGTTGTCGATGGCGGTCAGGTACGGGCCGGTGAACACGCCCGACCTGGGCCGGGCGTGCAGGACCAGGGTGTACTGGCCGCCCACCGGAAAGTAGCCGTCCACGTGGCAGGTGATCTCCTGGCGCTGACTCATGTTGACGACGCTGGTCACGCCGTTGGAGACGTAGCAGACGTTGTCCGCGTCCGGCGTCGGCAAGCTGCCCGCCACGGCCAGCTTGCCGCCTGCCGCGCTCAGCGTGGCCCCGCCACTGGCCTCGCCCACGCTCGGCACGGGGGTGCTCACCCACTCGAAACCGGCAGGCAGGGCATCGACCACCCGCATCCAGTGGGTCACCGAGGCGCCGTTGTTGCGCAACACGATCCGGTACGGCAGGGTCTGGCCGATGTCGACCGGCCCGTTCGCGTCCGCCGTCTTGCTCACCACTTCGAGGTCGGTGCGCGGGAACAGGAAGTCGGCCACCGAGGCGATGTTGTCCTTGGCCAGCGCCGGGTCGCTGCTGCAGCGACCGTTGACTTCATAGCTTTCGGTTTCGTCGGCGCAGACGTGAACGGCGTTGCTGAACTCCACCGTGTAGGCGCTTTCACCGCCGGGGGTGAGGGCCAGCTCGAAGTTCAGCTCCTGCTTGGCTTCGAGCTGGTCGAAGGTGCACACCACGTTGGCGCTGGGCTGCGCCTGGGTGCAGGCCGGCACCTTGCTGGCCAGGGTGTAGCCGGTGGCGGCCGGCACGCCGTTGATGTTCTGCGCCACGCCGTTGAGCGCCAGGGTGAAGCCCGCGGGCACGGTCAGGATGTCGGTCATCGTGATGACCTCGGCGCGCGACGGGCCGGCATTGCGGATGGTGAAGCGGTAGCGCAGGTCGTCGCCGGCCGAGAAGTTGCTCTTGCCGGCCGGGTACACCTGGGTCTTGCCCTGGAACAGGTCGAACGCCGGGCGGGTGACGTCCAGCTTGGCGCTGGCGGTGTTGTCGGCCAGGGCAACGCTGTCGCCGCAGCTGCTGGAGACCGGGCCACCGGGGCCGGTGTTGACGGCCCAATAGCCGTTGTGCTCCTTCGCGCGCCACTCGCACAGGCCGCCGCCCACCGTGGCCGTGGCCGTGTTGGTCACGTTGGTGTAGAGCATGTCGTTCAGGCTGGGCGGAATGGCCACGCCGGCATCGGGCTTCTTCACCCGGGCGCGAATCGTCACCACGGCCTTGTTCGTGCCGGTCAGATGCACACCGATGGCAAGCTGCGCGCTGTTGGTGCAGGAGATGGCGCCGCTGGCCAGGTTGCTGGCCGAGCAATTCATATTGCCCCCGCCCTCGACGCCGAGGATCTCGAACGAGGCATTGCCGGGCAGGCTGGCCGCGCCGGTGTTGATCTGGTCGGTGAGGGTCAGCTTGCCGGCAACGATGGGGTTGGGGCCCTGGTTGGTCGCGGTCAGCGTGTAGGTGACGATCTCGTTGAGCGAGGCCACCGGGTTGCCGCTGCTGCCCCCGGCCGGCATCCGCGCGGTTTCCACCGTCTTGGTGAGCGCGACGTTGACGCGCGGCTTGACCACCACGCCCGCCTGGGCAGAGAACGGCGCATTGCCCGGCACCACCTCCTTGCCGGTGCCGGTCCAGTTGCCCAGCTTGGCTTCGGTCGAATTGATCGAGGCGGTGTTGGGGATGGTGACGTCTTCGCCATTGGCGATGGCGAACGGGCGCCTGAGCGTGAAGGTCACCGCCACGGTCGCATTGGGCGGCAGGTTGCTGAGGGTGCATTCCTTGGCAACGTCGCCAAAACTCGCGTTGCCATTGGCGGTGTTTGCGCCGTTGGTGCCGTTCGTTCCAACGAACGTGCCGCCGGCCGGGTTGCAATACCCGCCGCCACCGGACAAGGTCGCGCTGCCCAACCCCTCCCATGCGTAGGCGATGAGCGGGGTGAGGTAATAGGCCGCGCCACCGGGATTGGGATTGGGCGGAGTGCCCCAGCCGGAGTAGCGGATCATGCCGAGGAAGCGCTCGCTCAGCACCAGCGAAGGAATGACCTGCTGGGCGCCGTTCTGCGCGTTGGACGGCGTGGAGATGAGCACCCGCCACTTGATTTCCTCCTGGTCGCCAGCCAGCACCGGCCGGTCGCCCGCGGTATGCCAGCTGGCGCCGCCATCGGTGGAGGCCTGCTTCTGCACGCGCACCAGCGCCTGGCCCCCGACCACGCCGGTGCCGGAAACCGAGACGCAGTCGCGGTATTCGTTCGGATCGCCCGGCCCCGGTGTCGGATCCTTGGGCCGCGGCCCCTGCGCATCGGTGCGGCCGAGCATGTTCAGCGCGGTGCTGCCGGTGCAGGCGTAGTTGGTCAGCGTGACGGGGTCGTTGCCAATGGCGTCGTCGCCAGCCACGGTGGTCCGGAATTCGAGCCTGCGCCAGGTGCCGCCGGAGGCGTGGAAGGCCATCGAATTGCCCCACTGGGCGCGGCCACTGCCGCCGGCGGTCGAGCCGTCGTTCTCGCAGAGGATCCGGCTGGTCAGCTGGGCCGCCACACCGGCGGGCGGGGTCTGCCCGTGCGTCGCGCTGCACGTCCAGCCGTTGCCGGACAGCACGACCGGCTGCCCGAGCCCCGGCGCGCCGGCACCGTCGGCAATGGCGCGCGGGTCGATCCAGTCCACCACCACCAGTTCGTTGCCCGGCCCCCAGGTGGCGTCCTCGGGGCCGTAGTTGGCGATATCGATCCTCGTGGTGATGTTCTGCCCGGCCACCCAGGGCGAGGCTTCCACGACGGTCTTGCTCAGCTGAAGATCCGCCGCCGACTCCTTGAGCTCGTAACTCACCGGCACGGCGTCGTTGGACGGATTGGACTCGTTGTGACCGCCCGGACCGACCACGCGGACGGGGAAATGCCCCGTTCGGTTGAGGTTGGGCAGGGTCAAGGAAATCGCGTGCAGCGTGCCGTGGTTGGGATTGCCCGGCCCCGGCAGCCCCATGGCCCCCGCCGGGCAGCTGACCCGCGTGCCGCTGTACGGCCCGGCCATCGACGCGGGCTGCGCGAAGGAGATGCCGCTGACCACGGACGAGGTGCAACCGGCAGGCAGGCTGCCCACGGCCATGTCCGCCGGAATGACGGTCTCGATCGACCCGCCCGCCGGCACGGCCAAGGGCCCGCCGTTGCGGGCCTGGATCTGCAGCGTCTGGGTGCTGTTGCCGGCCACGGGGATGCTCGGGAAGCTCCCCCAGGCCTGCAGGTCGCTGCCCGGCAGCACCGTCACCGTCACCTCGTCGCTGTTGTCGGACAGGTTCAGGTCGATGTAGGCCCCGCTGGCCTCGATCCGGGCCTTGTTGACGAGGGTGCCGGCGGCGGACGCCGTCCCCTGCACCGTGATGAAGCGGGTATTGAGGGTCGCGGCGGTGATGTTGGTGTAGATACAGCTCACCACGCGCGAGGCATTGGCGTTGGCGGCGGCGCTGCAGCTGGCATTGGTGCCGCTGGGGTTCTCGGTCAGCGTGAAGCCGGCCGGCAGCTCATCGGTGACGGTGACGGTGCCGCCGGCGGGCACGTTCATGCCGCCCGGATCGACCTTGGGGTAGAGGCGGAAAACGAGGGCCTCGCCGGCGAGCGGGTCACCCGCCGGGGAGAACTTTTCCTTGTTCACCTGCAGGTTGCCGGCATTGCGCACATTGCCGGACTGCATGATCGGATTGGCGTTGCCCGTGCCCTGGCTGACGATGTTGAAGGACGCCGTGCTCAGGCCCTTGAGCTGGAAGCGGAGCGTGCCATTGGCGGGCGGCACGACCACCGCGCACGTCAACACGCCGCCGCCGAGCGTGCAGCCGCTGGGCAGGGTCGCGGCCTGCACTTCCAGCGCGGCGGGAATCTGCACGGTGAAGGTGTCCGTCTGGCCGTTGTCCACGAACGCCCAGGGCACATCGACATCCACCACCTGGTTGACGCCGATGTCGGCCGGGTAGACCAGGTTGGTCAGGCCGATGCCGGCCTGCGCGGCGGGCGCGGCCAGCACCAGGGCGGCCAACAGTCCGGACAGCCGGACGGCAAGGCGGCAGCCACCCCACCCACGTGGGGCCTGCAGGCGCCCCGCCTGGTCATCCGATTGGTGCAAGACACTCCCCCCAACGCTCTGAAACAGTGAAATGCGCCCCGCCCTCCGGTCGGCCGCACACCTTGACGGCCCACGGGCCGGCCCGCCGGGCCAGCGCCGGAGCCCGGCGGTTCCCTGCTGGCTCACCGCGCCCCATGCGCCCGTTTCGACGGGATCGTGTCCACCTCGAAAGACCTGCTGACGATAGAAGAGCTTCCGCGCCCAAAGGCCTGGAACAAGTCCGATTTCCGGTACTTGTTTGGATCACTGGCGATGCAGGGGACGGACCGGTCCCGTCCTGGACCGCCCGGGCTCCGCGGCCCGCTGTATGCCGCAGATGCAGGCGCCGTCGCGCCCCGCCTGGGCAGCGCTCAAACGCCGCTGAACAAGCAGTCCAGCGCCGCGACGACCGTGCGCTCCTCGGCCGCCAGGCGGGCCACCTCCGCGCCCAGGGCGGCCAGCGGAACGGCCGCCATGAACTGCGTGGCCATGGCGTGAGGTTCGCCGTCGATCATGAACACGGGGTTGAGCTGGCGCGCCGGCTTGAACCGGCCCGTCGGCAGCAGCGGCACGACGACGCGGGTGTTCAGGTGCGCCAGCAGGTCCGCCTGGACATCGAGCAAACAGCCCTCGCCGTCCCGGTTCCGGTAGACGTGGAACCGGGCCACGTTCAGAAGTTCCGGTGGCGGGCCAGCGGCAGGCCGTGCGCTTCGACGTAGGCGTTCGAGCCGTCGAGCGCGTCGCGGTTCTCGGCGAGCCAGGCCTCCTGCCTGCGCCGGCTCACCGCCGCGGCAATGCCCATCTCGGCGGCCTGGGACAGGTTGACGCCCAGGCTTTGCGCCTCCGCCACCAGGCCGGCCGCCAGCGTCAGGTTGGTCGATCGGCGCTGCGCCGCCGCGCTGCGGCCGGCGCGCGGGGCGGGCGCATCCATCGGGCGGGCAAGGGCGGCGGGCATGGCGGTTCGGTCCTGGTTTCAGCCCATCGGGCGGGGATGGCGGCCGCGCCAATATAGCAGCCGGCGGGTGCCACATGCGCATACTGGATGCGCATGAATCCGCGCACGGCGCCTCATCCGCCCAGCGGCCGCAGCAGCTCGGCCACGTCGTCCTCGGTGAACAGCGGCTGCCCGCGCGCCGCCGCGCCGTGCAGCAGGCCCTGCGCCAGCGCCGCCTTGCGGGCCTGCAGCGCCTGCATGCGCTCCTCGATGGTGCCCTCGGCCACCAGCTTGTAGACCATCACGCGCCGCGTCTGGCCGATGCGGTGGGCGCGCGCCGTGGCCTGCTCCTCGACGGCCGGGTTCCACCAGGGGTCGTAGTGGATGACCGTGTCGGCCTGCGGCAGGTTCAGCCCGGTGCCGCCGGCCTTCAGGCTGATCAGGAACAGCGGCACCGCGCCGCCCGTGAACTGCTCGATCGCCGCCTCGCGGTGCCGGGTCTGGCCGGTCAGCTTGGTCCAGGCCAGGCCGGCGGCCTGCAGCTCGGCCTCGATCAGCGTCAACATGCTGGTGAACTGCGAGAACAGCAGCACCCGCCGCCCCTCGGCCAGCAGCGGCGGCAGCAGTTCCATCAGCAGCCCCAGCTTGGCCGAGCCGCGCACTGCGGCTGCGGCCGGCAGGCCCTTGACCAGGCGCGGGTCGCAGCAGACCTGGCGCAGCTTCAGCAGCGCGTCCAGCACCTGGATCTGCGAGCGCGCCAGGCCGCGCTCGGCCAGCGCGTCGCGCACGGCCTTCTCGGTGGCCAGGCGGATGGTCTCGTACAGGTCGGCCTGCGCGCCCTCCAGCGTCACCGGTAGCAGGCTTTCGCTGCGCGGCGGCAGCTCGGCGGCCACGGCGTCCTTGGTCCGGCGCAGCATGAACGGGGTCACGCGGCGGCGCAGGCGCGCCAGCGGCTCGGCCTGGCCCTGCTTCTCGATCGGCGTGCGGAACAGCGTCTTGAAGCGCGCCTGGCTGCCCAGGAAGCCCGGCATCAGGAAATGGAACAGGCTCCACAGCTCGCCCAGGTGGTTCTCCACCGGCGTGCCGGACAGCGCGATGCGCTGGCGCGCGTCCAGCGCCGCGACCACCTGCGCCGCCTGCGTGCTGGCGTTCTTCACGTGCTGGGCCTCGTCCAGCACCACCACGTGCCAGCGCTGCGCCAGCCAGCGCTGGCGGTCGCGCTGCAGCAGCGAGTAGGGGGCGATCAGCAGGTCGCAGCCGTCGGCGAAGCCGCCGTCGTGGCGGGCCGCGCCGTGCCAGACGCGGGTGCGCAGCTGCGGCGTGAAGCGGGCGGCCTCGCGCCGCCAGTTGCCCAGCAGGCTGACGGGCGCGACCACCAGGCAGGGCGCGTCCAGCCGCCCGGCCTGCTGCTCGCACAGCAGGTGGGCCAGGGTCTGCAGCGTCTTGCCCAGGCCCATGTCGTCGGCCAGCACGCCGCCCAGGCCCTGCGCGCGCAGGAACTGCAGCCAGTCCAGCCCGCGGCGCTGGTAGGGGCGCAGCTCGGCCCCGAGACCGGCCGGCGGCGCCACCTCGGGCAACCGGCCGTCGACGAGCCGGCCCAGCAGCTCGCGCAGCCGCGCGCCGCCGGCCCACTGGGCGCCCTCGCCCAGCGAGGCCCCCAGCCGCAGCGCCTCCACGCGCGACAGGCGCAGCGCGTCGGCGTCCAGCTCGCGGTCACCCACCAGCTCCAGCAGCGCCTGCAGCCAGGGCCGCAGCGGCGCGGCGGGCAGGCGCAGCCAGCGGCCGTCGGGCTGCTCGCGCCACAGCCAGTCGGGCAGTTGCGCCGTGCCGTCCGGGCCGGTCTGCAGCTGCGCGAGCAGGCCGGGCAGCCAGGGCAGCACGTTGTGGCGCACGCCGTCGATCTCCAGGCCCAGCGACAGGTCGAACCAGGGCGACACCGTGCCCTCGCCCTCGCCCTCCCCGTCGGCGCCGCCCTCGCCCGCCGCCGCGACGGCGACCGCCACCGGCCCGGCGGTCCGCACCAGGTCCGCCAGCTCGTCGGCGGCGTCGATCTCGAACCCGGCCTGGCGCAGCGGCTGCCAGTCCGCCGCGGCCCAGTCCAGCCAGGCGGCGGTGCCGGCGCGCCAGCCCTGCGCCGCGTCCGGCGCCAGGCCCAGCGCGGCCAGCCGGTCGCGCGCGGCGTCCTCGGCGGCCAGGTCGCGCGTCAGCAGCACGCGGCGGCCGCCGTGCCGCACCAGGTGGCGGCGCTCGCGCTGCGGCCAGGCGCCGCGCAGCCCGGCGTAGTCGAACAACAGCCGGGCGTCGAGCAGGCCGTCGTCATGGCGGCGCGCCGGGGGCCGCAGCGCCAGTTGCAGCCGGGCGACGGGCGGCGCCTCGGGCCACGGCTGCGGCGGCTCGACGGTGGGCGGCAGCGGCAGGCCGGCCAGCCGCTCGAGCAGCGGCGACGCGGGGTCCGCGAACGCGGCGGCCGGCATCGGCGGCGCCGCCAGCAGCAGCGCCAGCCGGCCGTCGTCCAGGCCCGGCGCCTGCAGCGGGCCGCATTCGCCGGCGGCCGGGTCCAGGTAGAGCGCGGGCGGCCCGGCGTAGGCGCGCGCGCCCGACGCCCCGTTGGCCAGCACGGGCCGGAGCTGCCACAGCGGCCCGCCGGCCGAAGCGGCGGCATCGGCCTCGCGCCACAGCCAGTCCAGGCCGCGCGCGGCGCCCCAGCGCAGCGGGGCGCTGGCGATCGCGCCGCTCGCGTCGGCGAGGAACAGCCGGCCGGTGCCGGCACAGAGCTGCAAGGCCAGCACGCCGGCCGGGCCGCGCAGCATGCCGCTGTGCGAGGACTGGCCGTAGTGCCCCTCGGCCAGCACCCGGATCAGCCGCACGCATTCGCGGTCGTCGCCGACGCTGAGGCGGTATTCGCCGTCATAGCCCGGCGACCGGGGCCGGGACCAGCCGCCGCGCTTGAGCGGGCGCGCCCAGGCCCAGCCCAGCGCGAGCTGCGGCGGCTCGCCGCGCCCGGCGGGCGCGTCGCGCAGCAGGTAGACGGGCTGGTCGCCGAACGGGTCGCGCGGCCTGGGGGCATCGGCGAAACGCTCCAGCCAGCGCGCCAGGCCGTTCGCGTGGACGCGGGCCTGCGTGGCCTCCCGGACGGGCGCATCGGCCTGGGGCCGGGTCAAGGCCAGCGCCAGCGCCTGGGCCATCACCTGCGCCTGGGCCTGCGTGGACATCGGCACGGCGGAGATCGCGGCCGGCCGGCCGAGGCTGAGCGTCAGCGCCACCGCATGCTTGCAGTCCACGCCCACCGGGCAGCTGCAGTCGCCCTCGAAGGTACGCACCTGGCCGTCGTCCGTGACCTGGACGACGGCGCTGGTCTCGTAGGGCCGGGGCGCACCGCCCTGCACCTCGCCGTGCAGGTGCCAGCGGCCCGGGCCCAGCGGCTCCATGCCCGGCGACAGCACCCGCCCGCCGTGGTGCAGGGCCTGGCCGCGCGCGAAGGTGGCCGGCAGGACGTGCAGGCGCAGGGTGTCGGGCAGCAGGGGCAGCATGGATAGGCGGCGGCAGGGCCGGGCGTGGCGGGGCCGGCATTGTCGGCGGGCCTGCCTGCGACAATGGCCGCCCATGGACTATCCGGGCAATCTCTTCGTCGTGGCCGCGCCGAGCGGCACGGGCAAATCCAGCCTCGTGAAGGCGCTGCTGGAGCTGGACGCCCGGCTCGCCGTGTCCGTCTCGCACACCTCGCGCGCGCCGCGCGGGCAGGAGCAGCATGGCCGCGAGTACTGGTTCGTCGCCGCGGAGGAGTTCCGCACGATGGCCGGCCGCGGCGAATTCTTCGAGTGGGCCGAGGTGCACGGCAACCTGTACGGCACCTCGCGCGCCGGCATCGAGAGCCGGCTGCGCGGCGGCGAGGACGTGGTGCTGGAGATCGACTACCAGGGCGCGCTGCAGATCAAGCAGCTGTTCGCGCACGCGGTGCTGATCTTCATCCTGCCGCCCAGCTGGGACGAGCTGCGCCTGCGCCTGAACCGCCGCGGCGACACCGAGCCCGAGGTCATCGCCCGGCGCATGGCGGCCGCGCGCGTCGAGGTGGCTCAGGCGTCGAAGTTCGATTTCGTCGTCGTCAACGCGGTGTTCGACACGGCCGTCTTCGACCTGAAAGCCATCGTCCACGCGCAGCGGCTAAAATACGCGGCTCAGCGCCGCAACCGCTCGGCGGTCTTCCAGGCGCTCGATCTGCCCTGATCGCCCCGACATCCTCTAGGAACACCATGGCCCGCATCACCGTCGAAGACTGCCTGACCAAGATCCCCAACCGCTTCCAGCTGGTGCTGGCCGCCACCTACCGCGCCCGCATGCTGAGCCAGGGCCACAGCGCCAAGATCGAAAGCAAGAACAAGCCCGGCGTGACCGCGCTGCGCGAGATCGCCGCCGGCGAGGTCGGCGTGGAGATGCTGCGCAAGGTGCCGGTCTAAACACCGCCCTGCCCCGACCCGTACACGGGCGCCTTCGGGCGCCCGTGTGCATTTGGGCTTCGCGGGCCGAGCGCCGGGCCGCCCCAAGCCGGCCCGCAGGCGATGTGCGAGCGGGGCAGCCCCCGCGAGCATCGCCGCCCCCTCGGGGGGCCGGCCAAGGTACGCCTTGGACGGGGGGCCCCACACCTTCGGATAAATTCGGGCCCCTATGGTCCAACGCTCCCTCACCGCCTGGTTCACGCTGCCTGGCCTGCGCCAGCCCAGCCCCCCCACGCCGGCCGAGGCAGCCTCGTTCGACGCGCTGGCCCCGAAGCTGGGCTACCTCAGCAAGGCCGAGATCAAGCGGGTGCGCGACGCCTACCGCTTCGCCGACGAGGCCCACCTGGGCCAGAAGCGCGCCACCGGCGAGCCCTACATCACCCACCCCATCGCCGTGGCCGGCATCTGCGCCGAGTGGCGGCTGGACGCCCAGGCGCTGATGGCCGCGCTGATGCACGACGTGGTGGAGGACTGCGGCATCTCCAAGGCCGAGCTGATCGAGAAGTTCGACGCCACCACCGCCGACCTGGTGGACGGCCTGACCAAGCTGGACAAGCTGCAGTTCTCCACGAAGGAGGAGTCGCAGGCCGAGTCCTTCCGCAAGATGCTGCTGGCGATGGCGCGCGACCTGCGCGTCATCCTGATCAAGCTCGCCGACCGGCTGCACAACATGCGCACCATGGGCGCGATGGCGCCGCACAAGGCGCGCCGCATCGCCCGCGAGACCTTCGACATCTACGCCCCGATCGCGCACCGGCTGGGCCTGAACCAGACCTTCCGCGAACTGCAGGACCTGTCCTTCCAGTACTTCCACCCCTGGCGCCACGCGGCGCTGTCCAAGGCGGTGGCCAAGGCGCGCGGCAACCGGCGCGACCTGGTGTCGCGCATCGAGGGCGAGATCCGCGCGGCGTTCGCCAAGGCCGGCCTGCGCGTGCAGGTGCAGGGGCGCGAGAAGACCGTGCACTCCATCTACAAGAAGATGCGCGAGAAGGGGCTGATGAGCTTCGCCCAGGTCAGCGACATCTTCGGCTTCCGCATCCTCACCGAGGCGCCGCTGCAGTGCTACACGGCGCTGGGCGTGCTGCACCAGCTCTACAAGCCGCAGGCCGGCCGCTTCAAGGACTACATCGCCAACCCCAAGGACAACGGCTACCAGTCGCTGCACACCACGCTGATGGGGCCGCTGGGCACGCCGCTGGAGTGCCAGGTGCGCACCGAGGGCATGCACCAGATCGCCGAGCAGGGCGTGGCCGCGCACTGGATCTACAAGAGCCGCAGCAAGCAGGCCTCGGCGCTGGTGGCGCAGCAGGCCAATGCGCGCTGGCTGCAGAGCCTGATTGACATCCAGGACGAGACGCGCGACGCCAACGAGTTCCTGGAGCACGTCAAGATCGACCTGTTCCCGGACTCCATCTACGTCTTCACGCCCAAGTCCAAGATCATGGCGCTGCCCAAGGGCGCGACGCCGGTGGACTTCGCCTACGCCATCCACTCCGACGTCGGCGACCACTGCGTGGCCGCGCAGGTCAACGGCGAGGCCGTGCCGCTGCGCGCGGAGCTCAAGAGCGGCGACATCGTCGAGATCGTCACCGCCCCCGGCGCCAGCCCCAACCCGGCGTGGCTGGCCTTCGTGCGCACCGGCCGGGCGCGCTCCAAGATCCGCCACTACCTGCGCGACCTGGAGCAGGAGGAATCGCACGAGCTGGGCGAGAAGATGCTGGCCCAGGCCATGCGCCTGGAGGGCCTGGGCCTGCCCAGCCTGGAGGACGACGACGGCCCCGCCGCGCTGATCTGGCAGGAGCTGGCCACCTGGGCCGGCAGCGCGGGCGCGGACCAGCTGCTCGTGGACATCGGCGCCGGCCGCAAGATCGCCGCCATCATCGCCAAGAAGCTCGCGCGGCTGATGGCCGAGCAGGGCCAGAAGCCCGACGCGCTGGCGCTGACGCTGGGCCGCTTCACGGCCACGCCGGTGGACCGCGGCAGCGTCACCATCGACGGCAGCGAGGGCGCCTCGGTGCAGCTGGCCGGCTGCTGCCGGCCCATCCCGGGCGACGAGGTGCGCGGCTACCTGGGGCGCGGCGAGGGCCTGGTCGTGCACACCTGCGACTGCCAGGTCGGCCGGCGGCTGTTCCAGCGCGACAGCGAGCACTGGATCCAGGTCGAATGGGCCGACGAGCTGACGCGCAGCTTCGAGGCCGGCATCACGCTGCTGCTCGCCAACGGCAAGGGCGTGCTGGCGCAGGTGGCGCAGGCGGTGGCGCAGGCCGAGGCCGACATCACCCACATCGCCATGGGCGACGAGGCGGCGCTGCGCGAGACGGCGGAGATGAGCCTGCTGATCGCCGTGCGCGACCGCCAGCACCTGGCGGACGTGCTGCGCGTGCTGCGCCGCGCCCCGGCGGTCCAGCGCGTCTGGCGCAACAAGGCCTGAGCGCCGCCGCCTGCCCGCCAAGCCAATCACGGGCTTGAGTGTTTCCGTTCGTGGCTGCGGGTTAACCAGTGTTTCCGGCCCCGGTATCGCGTTTGCAGATAGCAAAACGCTCAAAACGAATTTCTCGCGTTTTCACCGCCTGCGTAAGGTCCGCTCCAGCGCCCGCGACGGAGTGACCTGACGCGCTCTCCGCCGCACCAGCGAGCCCCCTGCCTGCCGCAGGACGGGCTGCGGTCAGGGCTTCGCCCTTTCCACAACAACGATGGCCGCCCCAGCGGGCCGGCTCGCGGAGACCTCTCGTGACCCCTTCCAGCAAACCCGCGCTGCGGCGTGACCACATCGGCGCCGCCGCCGCCCTCGCCCTGGCCCTCCTCGCGCACGAGGCCGCCCAAGCCCAGCAGGCGCAAGCCGCGGCCGCGCCGGGCGCCGCCGCGTCGGCGCCCGCAGCCGGCAAGCCCGCCGCAGCGGCCCCGGCGGCCCAGGCCAAGGCGCCGGTCAACGAACTGGAGACCGTGCTGGTCGTCGGCACGCGGCAGTCGCAGCAGTCCGCGATCAACCGCAAGAAGCATGCGGCCACCGCGCAGGACTCCATCGTCGCCGAGGACGTGGGCGCCTTCCCCGACCGCAACATCGGCGAGGCCATCTCGCGCATCGCCGGCGTGGCGCTGGACCGGGGCGACTACGGCGAGGGCGTGAGCGTGTCCGTGCGCGGCAACGGCGCGGAGCTGACCCGCGTGGAGCTGGACGGCATGGGCGTCAGCTCCGGCGCCGGCACCAACCTGCTGGGCCGGGGCGCGGAAGGCGGCGACGGCCGCGGCACCGAGTTCCGCGAGCTGTCGTCCGACCTGATCAAGAGCGTGGACGTGGTCAAGGGCTCGACCGCGGCGATGACGGAAGGCTCGCTGGGCGGCGGCATCATCATCCAGACCCGCACCGGCCTGGACTTCGACAAGCCCTACTACTCGCTGCGCGCCGCCGCCACGCAAAGCTCGCTGAACAAGAAGACCACGCCCAACTACAACGCGGTGCTGGCCGACAAGTTCCTGGACAAGCGCCTGGGCGTCATCGCCAACCTGAACTACTCGCGCTACCAGAACGAGATGCACTCCATCTCGCAGGGCGGCGGCTCCAACGTGCAGGGCCTGGTGCGCCAGGCGGACTTCGACAACTCGCCCGAGAAGACCTTCACCCACAACCCGGCCACGCTGTGGGGCGACACGATCGACAAGCCGCTGCTGGCCTCGCCGCTGACGGGCGGCGGCTTTTTCAACGCCGCCACGCCGAGGGATCTGCTGACCAAGTCGGCCGCCGCCCAGACCAAGAACGACTGCTTCATCGCCTTCCCCGACCTGACCGGCGACCAGACCGCCGCCATCAACGGCAGCACCGCCCGCACCGCCGCCTACACGCAGCGCCAGAACGAGCAGCTGACCTGCCTGAACCAGTGGAACGACTATGCGCCGTCGCACAGCGCGGGCTTCCGCTACAACCTGCGCAAGCAGGACGACGAGCGCAAGGGCGGCGACATCCGGCTGGACTTCAAGGTCAGCGACAAGCTGACCGTCTACGGCAAGTACAGCCTGGCCAGGCGCCACGTGGACGACACGGTGGGCTTCCTCGGCGTCGGCAGCGCGGTGCTGGTGAACCCGGCCGGCAGCTTTGTCGACGACGTCGCCGCCAAGACGCGCACGCTGAACCCGGCGCAGTCCGCCGTCGCGTCGCTGCTGCCCGGCAGCTATTCCTGGCGGGCCGCGAACGCGCCGCTGGTGCAGGGCACCACCACCAATGTGCTGCCCGGCTACACGGTGGACGCCAACCACCACCTGACGAGCTACTCGACCAACAACGGCTTCTACACCACCGACACCATCTTCAGCACCATCGACACCGACTCCAAGACCCTGGTCCTCGGCGGCGAGTACATCGACGGCCGGCTGAAGGCGCAGTTCATGGGCGGCTCCGGCAAGTCCAGCGCGCAGCGCTACGACCGCCGGGCTTCGTTCGGCTACAACTACGGCGTCGGCAACTTCGCCATCCAGCCCAACGGCTTCTGGGCGTTCAACCTGCCCGACGGCAGCCAGAACGACCAGCTCAACTACCCGGCCTACGCGACGCTGAACCCGGCGGTCCAGTCCGCCCGCTTCGCGCCCTCGGCCGTCAACCCGGTCGAGGTGCCGGCCTACACGGCCGCGCAGCGCGCGCAGTACACCAACAACACGCTGCTGCAGGTGATCCGCTCCTTCGACTCGGAGAACACCGAGAAGACCGGCAAGCTGGACCTGGCCTACAACCTCGTCGACAAGCTGCCCTTCCTGACCGCGCTGAAGGGCGGCCTGAACTACCGCAGCACCGGCGGCGACTTCTACACCGGCGCCGGCGGCACCCTCAAGGAGCCCATCGGCACCTACGGCCAGGCCGGTTTCGTGCCCGGCGTCTACATGCCGCAGGTGAACACGCGCTGGAACGTCATCGGCTGCGAGAACACGCCCGGCTCGCTGGCCGCGGGCGGCCAGCCCTGTGCGCAGAACGGCTACGTGCCCAACAACCAGCGCAACAGCGGCATCGGCGGCGTCGTCGCCGGCACCACGACGCTGACGCGCGCCCAGTACGAGGAGCTGGTGCGCCAGACCCTCACGCTGCCGCCGGCCGGCCAGTTCTACGCCGGCGCCAAGGACCGCCCGGCCTCGCTGCTGAACGGCTGGCACCAGATCGACATCGACAAGCTGTTCGCGCTGGCCGGCGTGCCGGTGCGGCTGGACTGCTTCCGCAGCTGCACGGCCAGCGACGGCCAGGTCTACGACATGCCGGTCTCGCGCTTCAGCGAGAAGTCGCAGGCCGCCTACCTGATGACGGACTTCGACATCGACCGCCTGCCCTTCACCGGCCGCGCCCTGCCCTTCGGCATCGAGCTGAGCGGCAACGTCGGCGTGCGCGTCGTCAAGACCGACGTGGCGGGCACCGGCTCGATGACCTTCCGCTCCATCCGCAAGACCGGCAGCTTCGACAACGACGACCCGACCAACCCGGCCGGCTTCGTGATGAGCACGCTGACCCAGAACACCTCCATCCAGGACAGCAACACCGACGTGCTGCCCTCGCTGAACCTGGCGCTGTGGCCCGTGCCGGACAAGCTGGTGCTGCGCTACTCGGTGGGCAAGACGGTCGCGCGGCCGGGCGTGTCCAAGCTGCTGCCCGCGGGCACCTGCACGGTCAGCCAGATCATCGAGGAAGACCCCGCCAACGACCCGGACGATCCCAGCGACCAGGGCTGCTCGGGCACCTTCGGCAACCCCGCGCTCAAGCCGCAGACCAACGTCAACCACAACCTGTCGCTGGAGTGGTTCCCCAACCGCGACACGATGTTCTCGCTGGCCTACTACCGCCAGCGCGGCCTGATCGGCGCGCCCACGCTGAGCGTGAACCACCCGAACTCCAAGGTGTTCGCGGGCAGCGACGCCATCGACCCGGCCACCGGCCAGCCGCTGTCCGACGTGGAGTTCAGCTTCAACCGCTGGGAGAACCAGCCCGCGTCCACGCGCCGGGGCTTCGAGTTCGGCATGAAGTCGGCCTTCACCTTCCTGCCGTCCTTCCTGCGCTACACCGGCTTCGACGCCAACTTCACCAAGGCCAAGTCCACCCAGACGCTGCCCACGCTGGACCTGATCAGCGGCGACGTGCTGCCGGTGCAGGGCGAGCCCAAGTACTCGTACAACGCCTCGCTGTGGTATGACGACGGCGCCTTCCAGGCCCGCATCGCCGCGCAGGTGGTGGCGCAGCGCTACACCGGCTTCTCGCCCGTGCTCGGCACCAGCGGCCTGGGGGTGAACAACTACCCCGGCTTCGGCGTGCCCAACTGGCGCCTGCCGTACAACCCGGGCGCGCCCATCTTCAGCAACCGCACGGCCTTCGTCGACGCCAAGGTCTCCTACCGCTTCAAGAACGGCCTGGAAATCTTCGCCGACGTGCGCAACCTGACCGGCGAGCGCACCATGAGCAGCACCGGCGGCTACCAGGACTACGCGGACGGCATTCCCAACATCTACGGCGACAACTACAACGGCCGCCGCTACATGGTGGGCTTCACGCTGCGCAGCCCGCGCTGAGCCGGGAGGCCAGGCGCCCATGGCCGGCACCGCCCGCCCCAGCCCGCCGAGGCGCCGGCCGGCGCGGGCCGGCCTGCCGCCGATGCTGATGCTGGCGCTGGCGGCCCACGCCGCCAGCGCCGAGGCCGGCCCGGCCCGGACGCTGGGCGCGGTCCAGGTCACCGGCCGGCGCAGCGACGGCGCGGACCCATCCCTCGTCACCGCCGCCAGGAGCCGGCTGCTGTCGCGCCGGGACGCCTCGTCCTGCGCCTTCATGCGCGGCCACTCGGCCGCCGACGACGAGGCCACGCTGGCCTATCTGCGCGACTTCGGCCTGCTGGACAGCCCGTCCCACGAGGCCGAGCGCTTCAGCGACCTCGGCCCCGACGGCGATGCGAAGACGGCCGCGGTCGGCAGCGGCATCGAGCGCCTGGACGCCCAGGGCCCCGAGCCCATGCCGCCCGCGGCCGGCTGCGCGGCCGGCGACCGCCGCTTCGCCGCCGGCCGCCACTGGATCGCGCGCAAGGACAGATCGCTGCAGCAGGCCTTCAAGGCCTACGAGGCCGGCGACTTCGACACGGCCCGCGCCAGGTTCGAGCAGGGCTGGGACAAGCTCGGCGACGAGGAAGCCGCGCTGATGCTGGGCCGCCTGCACCTGCTGGGCCTGGGCACGCCGGCCAGCACGCCCCGGGCCATCGCGTGGCTGCGCGAGGTCGTGGACGCGCGCTACGACCCGGTCGCCGACCGGCTGCGCTTCGACCCGCAGCAGCCCGGCCGCGTCAACGCCCGCGTCGAGGCCGCGCTGCTGCTGGCGCGCATCCACCTGGCCGGCCTGGGCACCCGGCGCGACCCGGCCGCGGCCCGTGCGTGGTCGATCCGGGCGCTGGACTACGGCTTCGTGCCCGCCGGCACGCTGCTGGGCCAGGCCCACCTCAGCGGCCTCGGCGCGCCGCCCGACGCCCGCCGCGCGCTGGCCTACCTGCAGGCCGCCGGCGAGGCGGGCGACGCCAACGCGCTCTACCTGCTGGGCCGGCTCTACCACCACCAGATGCCCCGGCAGCCCGAGGGCATCGCGCTGGACCTGCAGCGCGCCGGCGCCTACTACGGCGCCGCCGCCCGGACCGGCCACCTGGACGCCACCTACGCCGCCGCCCGCATGCTGGACCTGGGCGAGGGCCTGCCCGCCCCCGCGCCCGAGCGCGCCGTGGTGCTCTACAAGGCGGCGGCGGTCCAGGGGCATGCCGACGCGCAGAACGCGCTGGCGACCTTTTTCTACCGCGGCGAGGGCGTGCCGCAGGACCTGGCCACCGCGCGCCGGCTGTTCCAGGCCGCCGCCGGGCGGCGCCAGCCGGAGGCGATGTTCAACCTGGCCGTCATGCTGGCCAAGGGCGAAGGCGGCGACACCGACCTGGCGGCGGCCTACGCCTGGTGCCGCCTCGGCCAGGCGCTGGGCCATCCGCAGGCGGCCGCGGCGCTGCCCGCGATCGCCGCCCGGCTCAGCCCCGAACAGCGCGCCCGTGCGGACGCCCTGCTCCACCCGCCCGTCAAGCCGGCGGCGCCGGGTAGCTGACCTCGACGACCTCGATGCGCTCCACGCCCACCGGCGTGACCAGCTGCAGCTCGTCCCCCACGCGCGCCCTCAGCAGCGTGCGGGCGATGGGCGAGACCCAGCTCACCTCGCCGGCCAGGCTGTCCGCCTCGTCGATGCCCTTGATGGTGATCGTCCGCTCCTCGCCCCGGGCGTTCGCGTAGGTCACCGTCGCGCCGAAGAAGACCTGCTCGGCCCCGTGGTGCACGCTCGGGTCCACCACCTCGGCGATGTCCAGCCGCTTGGTCAGGAAGCGCAGCCGGCGGTCGATCTCGCGCAGCCGCTTCTTGCCGTAGAGGTAGTCGCCGTTCTCCGAGCGGTCGCCGTTCTTGGCCGCCCACGACACGGTCTCGACCATCCGCGGCCGCTCCACGTCGATGAGCTGCATGAACTCCGCGCGCAGCCGCGCATGGCCGGCCGGCGTCATGTAGTTGCGCGTGCCGGCCGGCAGCGCGGGCAGCGCCGGGCCGTCGCCGTCGTCATCGTCGGCGCCGTCGGATTCCTTGGTGAAGGCCTTGCTCATCGCGCCATTATTCAGCCCGGGCGGCCGTCGATGCGCGGCCGCGACAGCACCGGCCAGTAGCGCACAGCATAGAGCCCGAAGCCCGCCGACCACAGCAGGCTGGACACCACGGTGGCGGGGACGAACAGCCCCGGCCACGGCAGCGGCAGCACCACGCGCACCAGCGCCGCCAGCGCGACCAGCCCGTAGCAGGCGACCTCGAAGCCGTCCGCCTTCAGCGGCCGCCCGGTGTGGCCCCGGGCCGTGCGGGTCATCATGCCGATCACCAGCCCGCCGACGGCGCCGACGGTCAGCGCATGCGTGGCCAGCGACGGCATCACCCAGCCCCGCTCGGCCAGCCCGCGCAGCAGCAGGTGCACCGGCACCCACAGGTAGGCCAGGTGAAGCACCCACAGCAGCGGCACCGGCAGGCTCTTCCACGGCCGCCACAGCAGCCAGCGCCAGGCATGGGCCACGCAGGCCGCGAGCGCGACGGCCATCGCCGGCCCGCCGCGCAGCCCGAGCAGGTCGCAGGCCGCCAGCGCCAGCACGCCGCCGAGCGCCGCCCGCTCGACCTGCGGATGGCGCGCGGCGCCCGCGCCGGGCAGGCCGTTGTTCGTGAACATCGGGATGACGCGCCCGCCCATCACGGCCAGGATGAACAGCACCGCGTCCAGCGCCAGCTGCACGCCCGGCCAGCCCGGCGCCGCCAGCACGCCCAGCTGCGCCAGATGCACCCAGCCCGCGGCCGCCGCGAACGCCACCAGCAGCGCGATGAAGAAGTAGTTGCGGCGGTTCTTCGCCCGCAGGAACGGCACGGCCAGGCCCAGCGCGGCGGCCAGCGGGAAGGCGACGTTCGCCACCGCCGCCGCCACCGCATGCGGCGTCAGCACCAGTACCCGCGCGGCCAGCCACAGGCCGGCCAGCGCGGCCAGCGGCCAGCCGGTGGGCGTGGGCAGGCCGGTCCAGTTGCGGCCCGCCGTGAACAGGAAGCCGACGATCACCGCCAGCGTGAAGCCGAACAGCATCTCGTGCGCATGCCAGATCGCGCCGGCCAGGTAGGCATGGCCCAGCAGCCCGGAGAACTGCAGCGCCCACAGCGGCACGGACAGCGCCGCGAAGACGCTGGCCAGCAGGTAGAACGGCCGGAAGCCGAGCGCGAACAGCGCGAAGCCGCCGGGGGCGGGCCGGGGCGGCTCGCCGATGTTCAGCAGGGGGGAAGTCATGTGTCGTTCTCCGCAGGGGCAGGACGGGGCGCGGCGCGCCCGAAGCGCCAGGCCAGCGCGGCGCCGGCCACGGTCAGCGCGAAGGCCGCGATGGCCGCCGCGTTGCCCAGCGCACCGGCGGCCAGCAGCCGGGCATCGACGCCGCCGCCCAGCAGCCGCAGCGCCAGCGAGGCCTGCAGCAGCGCCAGCGGCAGGTAGAACGCGCGGCCGAAGCGCAGCTTCACGCGCGCCACGGCCGGCAGGATCACCGGCGCGTGGCCCAGCATCATGCTGAACACGAAGCCGAGCGCCAGCGCATGCAGCGCCGCGTCCCGCAGCGGCAGGCCCAGCGCCGCGCCACCCCAGGCCAGGCCGGCGGCGAACAGCCACGCATAGCCCAGCAGCAGGCACACGGCCATGTAGCGGCTCAGGCCCTGCGCGCGCAGCGTGCGGCGCGCGATGTCGAAGGCCAGCAGCCAGGCGGCCAGCGCCGCCAGCGACAGCCCGTAGAGCAGGCCGCCCAACCCGCCCTGCACGCCGGACAGCGCCGCCCCCAGCACCATCGCCGCGAGGATGCCGGCCAGCGCCGGCGCGGCGGCCTGGCGGCGGCGCATCAGCCGGGTCATCTCCAGCCGCTCCGCCGCGATGGTGAGCGTCAGGAAGCAGAACCACAGCGGCACCACCGCCCCCGGCAGCACGGCCAGCGCATGCAGCAGGCAGCCCGCCGCCCAGGCCAGCGCCGCCGCGAGCAGCAGCGCGGTGTGCAGCGCCGCCTGCCGCCCGAGCACGACGAGGTTCACGCCGACGAAGCCCAGCGACGCGCCCACCGCCAGCCAGGCCGCCCCGGCCGGCCGGCCCGCGAGCAGCACGAGGCCGGCGGCACCGGACGCCAGCGGCGGCAGCCAGGCCGGCCAGCGCTTCACCGCCACGGCCCGCTCGGCGCCGATGACCGTGCCCATGAACGCGCAGATCACCAGGAAGGCATGCGCGGACACCGCGGCCCCCAGCCAGGCGCCGCCCGCCGGCAGCGCCACGCCCGCGCGCAGCAGGCCGCCGGCGATGCCCGCCGCCAGCGCCGCCAGCACGGCCGGTGCGAGGACGAACCGGACCAGGATGGAGCGGGCGCGCGGCATCCGGCTCACCATCCCATGAAGGCCCGGGCCGTGTCGCTCATGCGCTCGGCCGTCCAGGCCGGCTCCCACACCAGCTCGACGTCCACGCCCATGCCGGCCGGCAGCACCGGCGCCAGTTCCGCCTGCACGTCGGCGGCGACCAGGTCGGCCACCGGACAGGCGGCCGAGGTCATCGTCATCCGCACCCGCACGCGGTCCTGCGCCACCGACACGCCGTAGACCAGGCCGATGTCGACGATGGACAGCGCCACCTCCGGGTCGACCACGCGCCGCAGCGCCGCCAGCACCGGGCCGCGCAGCGCCTCCGGCCCGTCGTAGGGATAGGGCATGGCCGCCGTCATCCCCCGGCCTCCGCGGGCAGCCGCAGCACGCGGGCCAGCACCTGCCGGCGCGTGGTGATGTCGGCCAGCGTGTAGCCGTCCAGCACCGCCTGGAAGGCCGCCACGGCCTCCGCCAGCACGCCCTGGAGCCGGCAGTGCCCGTCGAGGGCGCACTGGCCGCCCTCGGCCGCGAAGCACTCGGCCGGCAGCGCCTGCCCCTCGGTGTCGCGCACGACGTCGCCGATGCGGATCTGCGCCGCCGGCCGCGCCAGCGTCAGGCCGCCGCCCTTGCCGCGCGCCGTCGCCACCCAGCCGCAGCGGCCGAGGTGATGCACGACCTTGGCCAGGTGGTTGAGCTTCACGCCGAAGGCCGCGCCGATCTCGCCCACCGTCGCCCGCCGGTCCGGCTCGGCGGCCAGGAAGATCAGCACGCGCAGGCTGTAGTCGGTGAACGCGGTGAGCCTCATGCCCGCCTCGCGCGCGCCGGCCCCGGGCGTTTCCTGGAAGGGACGGGCCATGCCATGGGCAGCTCCTTAACCTGCATTTCTGATGCAGGTATTTTGCGGAGCGGCGCGGCGCGGGGACTTGATGCCCGTCAAGCCGGGGCGCGAACGCCGCGATACCCGCCGCCTCCGTCCGCATTGCATACGATTGCAACAAGATAGATGAGAGGCACCTTGCAGGTGCGCCGAACCAGGCTGTAACAGCGATTGCTTCGGCAATACAAGCCCGAAAGCCATTTGCGTTCCACTCAGGGATTCCACTATGCATACGCATGCAACACCGCTTGTATCGTGGCTTCATGACGCAGATCAAACCGAACGCGAATCACGCGGGCCTGCCGTTCAGGCTGCCGCCCCGCCCGGCCGTCACCCGCATCCGCCAGGTCGACCCGCTGGCCCTGCGGGCCCCCAAGCCGGCGCGGCTGCAGGAGATGGCGGGCTTCGACGAGGGCTATGCCGACATCGTCGACTTCATCGTCCGCATCACCGAGGAGATCTGGGTCGACCGCGCCGTGGGCCGCATCTACGAGACCTACGACCACGCCTGCACGATCTACTCGCCCTACGGCGTGGTGCGCTCGGTGCAGGAGGTGGTGGCCTCGACGGTGGCGACGCTGAACGGCTTTCCGGACGGCGAGCTGCACCACCTGAACGTGGCCTGGGACGGCGACGACGCGCAGGGCTTCTACACCTCCCACCTGGGCTACAGCCGCTCCACCAACCTGGGCGCGTCGAACTGGGGGCCGGCCACCGGCCGGCGCATCGGCGTTCACTTCGTCGCGGACTGCGTGACGCGCGGCAACTTCGTCCACACCGAATGGCTGGTGCGCGACAACGGCGCCGCCGTCCGGCAGCTGGGCCTGGACCCGCACGTCGTGGCCCGCCGCATCGCCGACGCCCAACCCGGCGCCCAGCGCGTGCATTCCAGCCCCACCGCGCTGCTCGGGCAGGCGCCGCGGCCCGCGCTGCAGGCCGGCGACGACGGCGTGGAGAGCTGGGTGCGCGTGATGTTCGACCAGCTCTGGAACCAGCGCCGCCTCGACCGCCTGGGCCACTACTTCAGCACCGACTCCGTCTGCCACGCGGGCGGCGGCCGCGTCGCCGAGGGCCTGCGCAACCAGCAGGCGCTGATGCTGCTGGTGCTCGGCGCCATGCCCGACGCGCTGATGCAGGTCGACAAGGTGAGCTGGTCGGAAGAGACCGACGGCGTCATCGTCGCCGTGCGCTGGCGCCTGGAAGGCAGCAGCCAGCCCGGCGCGCTGTTCGGCGACTGCCCCGCCCACAAGCCGGTGCTGCTGAACGGCATGAGCCACCTGCGCCTGGCCGGCGCCCAGGTGGTCGAGCACTGGATGGTTTTCGACGAAATCGGTGCCCTCGCCGGCATCTACCGCGCATGAGCACGCCCATGACATCCGCCCCCTGGAACCAGCACCCCCAGGTGCGCTCGCCCGCCGGCCGCACCATCGGCGACCTGCTGGCGCCTCGCCCGCGCCAGCAGCCGCTGGCCGGCTTCGAGGACGTGTACGCCGACTTCGTCGACTACATCGTCCGCTGCACCCACCGCATCTGGGAGCAGAAGGACATCGGCCTGTGCCGCACCCACTACGCGGACGACGTGGTCATGCACACGCTGGCCGGCCCCAGCCGCGGCCGCGAATCCGTCGTGCAGGGCACGCTGGGCGCGCTGGCGGCCTACGCCGACCGCCAGGTGATCGCCGAGGACGTGATCTGGAGCGAAGACGCCCCGGCGCTGTTCTATTCGTCGCACCGCATCACCAGCCGCTCGACGCTGGAAGGCAGCGACGCGCTGTACGGCGCCGCCAGCGGCGCGGCGCAGATGGCCACGACCGTGGCCGACTGCCTGGTGCGGGAGAACCTGATCGTCGAGGAATGGCTGTTCCGCGACAACGCCCGCGCGGCGCTGCAGATGGGGCATTCGCCGCATGCCGTGGCGCTGGCCCAGGCCGAGGCCGACCAGGCCGGTGATCCGCAGCGCCACGCCTGGCGCCGGCAATGGATGGACCGGGTGCGCGCGGCCCGGCAGGCCTGGCCCGAGGCCGGGCACCCGGCCGAAGGGCCGATGCGCATGCTGCGCGCGGCCTGGGTCGACGACCTGTACGGCGAGGCCGCCGCCGCGGCCGTCTCGCCCAGCGTCGAGGTGTGCTGGCCGACCGGCCGCCGGGGCTGGGGGCGCGGCTACCTGATCGGCTGCCTGGTGCAGCTGCGCGCCCAGCTGCACGACTTCCACTTCAACGTCGAGCACTGGGCCGCGCGGCCGCTGCCCAACGGCGAAGTGGCCGTCGCGCTGCGCTGGGCCGGCTGCGGCGTGCACGCCAGCCAGGGCGGCTGGGGCGCGGCCAGCGGGCGCGAGATCCTGGTCGCCGGCAGCAGCCACTACGTGCTGCGCGATGGCCGCATCGTGCGCGACCAGACCGTTTTCGACGAACTGGCCGTGCTGCGCCAGGTGCTGGGCGGCCTGGGCGCCGTCGCCCCGGGAGAACCGACATGAACACCACCGACACCACGCCGCGGCTGCTGGCCGAACTGGGCGCGCTGCTGCGCGGCCTGCCCGGCGCTGCGGCACCGCTGGCGAACACGCTGACCGTGCAGGCCTGGGGCCACGAGACCTTCGGCCGCACCGATGCGCTGGACCTGTTCGCCCGCCATCCGCTGGCGCTGTCGGCCACGCCCCATGTGCTGGCCGCGCCCGGCGCGCTGATGGTGCTGGACGCGGGGCCGGACGGGCGCGCCATCGGCGTGTTCGCCGACGTGGCGGACGGCGTGCTCGCCCGCCTGTGGGTGGCCGGCCCGGTGGCCGCCGACGCCGTGGCCGAGCCGGCCGTGCCGGTGGCCAGCGACGACTTCCTGAGCCAGGACCGCAGCGCCTGCACCGGCGACCCGCAGGACCACCCCGGCCTGGACGCCTCGGCCTGGCCCCAGGTGCTGGCCGGCGCGCCCGCCGCGCTGCTGGCCGTGGGCGAGCCGGCGGCGGCCAGCAGTAGCCGCGCGGTCGTCGTGCGCGCCTTCGGCAGCGGCGACGCCTTCGCGGCGCTGTACACGCTGCGCGTGCTGGCCCCCGGCGTGCCGCGCCTGGCCCACCGCCGCTGGGCCGTGGCGGCGGGCCGCATCGGCGCCGACGGCGCCCTGCTCCACCGCCGACTCGCCGTGTCCGAGCCCTGGCCCGCGCCAGCGCCGGTCCTGTTCTGACGCCCACGCGTCTTCCACCGCCAGCCCTCGAAGAGAGCAAGCCATGCCGACCCACATCCGACGCCAGCCGCCCCTGCATCTGACCACCCTGGCCGCCCTGGTCTCGACCAGCTTCGCGCTGCCGCTGGCGGCGCAGACCGTGGCCCCTCCGCAAGCGGCCGCCAGCGCGCCGCGGGCGGCGCCCGACGAGCCCGCCAGCCTGGAGCGCATCGTCGTCACGGCGCAGCGCCGCGCCGAGCCGCTGCAGGCGGTGCCGCTGTCGATCTCGGCGCTCTCCGGCGCCCAGATCAAGAACGCCAACGTGACCAGCGCCGACCGGCTGGAGCAGCTCATCCCCGGGCTGCGCATGGGCCGCTCCGGCTCCGACCTGCGCCCGGCCATGCGCGGCACCTACACCGAGAACGTCGCGGCCAACGGCGACCCGCGCTTCGGCATCTACGTCGACGACATCTACCAGTCGCGCACCAGCCAGGTGCCGCCCATCGTCGACCTGGCGCGGGTCGAGGTGCAGAAGGGCCCGCAGGGC
This sequence comes from Roseateles sp., assembly GCF_047654785.1. Classification (GTDB taxonomy): domain Bacteria; phylum Pseudomonadota; class Gammaproteobacteria; order Burkholderiales; family Burkholderiaceae_C; genus Pelomonas. The sequence goes on along the minus strand of NZ_JASGKQ010000003.1, from coordinate 747,716 downwards.
ACGCTCTACGGCCGCAACAGTTTCGGCGGCAACATCGTCTTCCACTCCGCCGAGCCCACGGACCACTTCGAGGGCGGCCTGGACCTCGGCTTCGGCAACTTCGGCCGCAAGCGCGCCGAGGGCCATGTCAACGTGCCGATCTCCGAGGGCGTGGCGGTGCGCTTCGCCGGCCTGGCGGAAGACGCCAGCGGCTACGTGAAGAACATCGGCACCGGCAACGACCTGGGTGGCGAGTCGCAGAAGTTCGTCCGCGCCACGCTGCGCATCGCGCCCGCAGCCCGCCCCGAGCTGGAGGTGCTGCTGCGCGGCTCCTACCTGGACCTCGGCGGCGAGGGCCTGGGCGGCTTCGGCTACAAGATCCTCGGCACGCTGGTGGACCCCGGCCTGATCCGCAAGCCCGGCGAATCGCTGACCCACGGCGGCGCCACCTACGAACTGCCCAACGGCTTCAACGGCAACAGCTGGACCGGCGTGGGCATGCCCATCGACACCCGCTACCGCGACGGCATCGCCGACGTGGCCGGCGCCGACATCGGCATCCCGACGCTGGCCGACCCCTACACGGTGGACTACGCGGGCGAGGTCTTCCGCAAGGGCCGGCAGCAGCAGTACGGCGCCACCGTCAACTACGACGTCGGGCCGGTGCGGCTGCGCTCGATCAGCAGCTACACCGACTTCGACATCGTCCGCACCGGCGGCAGCCTGACGCCCGTGCTGCTGAACTACTCCTACGCGCAGACCGCCACGCGGACCTTCACGCAGGAATTCCAGCTGCTGTCCAACGACGAGAAGAGCCCGCTGCAGTGGATCGTCGGCGGCTACTACTTCAACGACACGGCCCGCGACCGCGGCGTCACCAACGTCAACCGCGGCTACGTCACCGCGACCGCGCCGGCCGGCCAGCAGTACTACCCCTTCGGCTTCACCTATGCGGCCTCGGGCACCGGCTTCGACCAGCGGGCCGCCTACGACAGCTTCGGCGCCCAGCAGCAGAAGACCCGCTCGCTGGCGGCCTACGGCCAGCTCTCGTACACGCTGTTCGACAAGCTGACGCTGACGGCCGGACTGCGCCACACCCGCGACGAGAAGACCGTGCTGGCCACGCGCTTCAACACCGCCGCCACCGGCCCCGGCGCCTACTTCGCGCACAGCATGGACGACCCGGTGGACTACCGCTGCGGCAGCTACGTGGCGGCGAACGCGGCGTCCGTGTCCGCGTCGGCCACCGCGGTGAGCCAGGCCTACAACTTCATCTGCGCCAACAACGCCTACAGCTACGACACCTACCGGCTGGCGGCGGACTACAAGCTCAACGCCGACCAGATGGTCTACGCCAGCTATTCCACCGGCGTCCACGCGGGCGGCTTCAACACCGGGCCGGTGAGCATCAACGGCGTGCCCACGCTGCTGCCGTTCGCACCGGAGAAGGTCAAGGCCTTCGAGGTCGGGTCGAAGAACAGCTTCTTCGACCGGATGCTGACGCTGAACGCCGCGGCCTTCGTCAACGACTACCGCGACCTGCACGCGCAGACCTCCATCCCCAACCCCAACTCGCCGCTGACCAGCGTCATCGCGCTGGTGCAGAACATCGGCAAGGACCGCGCCTACGGCCTGGACCTGGAGGCCGTGCTGCGGCCCACCCGCAACCTGCGCGCCACGCTGGCCTACAACTGGCTGAACGCCAAGCAGATCGACTACGCCGTCAACACCTTCAACTTCGGCGGCGCGGCCAGCTTCTGCGGCATCACGCCGAGCTGCGACGCCGCGAGCGGCGAGGCCAACACGGTGCAGGGCACGCCCTTCCCGAACTCGCGCACCGACGCGAACCGCTTCGTCCCGGTGGTGGACGCGAGCGGCGCGCCCGTGGTCACCGGCGGCGTGCCGCAGTACCGCTACGTGATCGCCGGCACCGGCCGCGATGGCACGAAGTACACGTCGAAGAAGGCCTTCTCGCCCAAGCAGACCTTCCAGGTCGGTCTGTCCTACGACATCCCGCTGGGCAACGCCGGCACGCTGACGCCCGAGGTGCAGGCCTACTACAACTCCGGCTACATCCTGACCGACCTGACGCCGGACTACGGCAACAACCCGTCCTACACCAAGACCGACCTGCGCCTGACCTACCGCAGCGCGGACCGCGACTTCCACGTGCAGCTCTACGTCAACAACGTGGAGGACAAGGCCATCATCACGCGCGCCTCCTACACCAACCACCGCGCGCTGCTGGTGAACTACGCGCCGCCGCGGACCTACGGCATCAACGCCGGCTTCCGCTTCTGAGCCCGGCGCCCCGAGGCCCTGACGACGCGGCGCGATGACCTCCTCCCCCGCACGCCCCCCGGTGAGCTGGCGCATGAAGTGGGCGTTCGGCCTCGGCAGCTCGGCCGAAGCCATCGTCATCACGACGACCAGCGCCTTCCTGATGCTGTTCTACAACCAGGTGCGCGGGCTGGACCCGGCCGCCATCGGCATCGCGCTGGCCCTCGGGCTGGCGGCCAACGCGGTGTTCGACCCGCTGATCGGCTCCTGGTCGGACCGCACGCGCTCGCGCTGGGGGCGGCGCCACCCGTTCATGTTCGCGTCCATCCTGCCGGCGGCCCTGCTGTTCTGGGGCCTGTTCAACCCGCCGGCCGGGCTGGGCGCGACCGGCCAGCTGGTCTGGCTGGCGGTGCTGAACGTGCTGCTGCTGCAGGCCATGACCGTCTTCCACACGCCGCACCTGGCGCTGGGCGGCGAGATGTCGGAGGACTACCTGGAGCGCTCCAGCATCATGAGCGTCAACACCTTCTTCCTGTGGGTGGGCGACACGGTCGGCTGGCAGCTGTGCTTCCTGGTGTTCTTCCGCGCGACCGAGGCCTTCCCCAACGGCGCGCTGGACCCCGCGCGCTGGCCGCTGTTCTCGGTGGCCATCGCCGCCATCGTCGGCGCCTGCCTGTTCATCTCCAGCGCCGTCACGCGCAAACGCATTCCCCACCTGGTGCAGCCGGCGGTCGGCACGCCCGGCTTCAGCGCCGGCGAATGGATGCGCGACATCGGCCGCGTGCTGCGCAACCGCAACTACCTGGTGCTGCTGGTGGGCTTTTTCTTCCTGTCGCTGATGACCGGCGTCCGCGGCGGGCTGTGGATCTACACCAGCACCTACTTCTGGCAGCTGCGCAACGACGAGCTGGCGTTCTTCTCGATCGGCAGCCTGTGCGGCTACCTGTTCGGCTCCTGCGTCGTCACGCGGCTGCACCAGCGCTTCGAGAAGCGCTGGACCGGCATGGCCGCGCTGCTCGTCTACTGCATCGGCCCGGCGCTGCCGCTGGCGCTGGGCTACTTCGGCCTGCTGTCGGCGCAGACGCCCGGGCTGCTGGCCATCCTGATCGCCTTCTCGCTGCTGCAGCACGCGCCCTACAGCATCATGACGACGACCATCTACTCCGCGCTGGCCGACATCGCCGACGAGAACGAGCTGAAGTACGGCCTGCGCCAGGAGGGCGCGCTGTACGCCACGCGCACCTTCTTCGCCCGCGTCGACCAGGCGCTCGGCACCGCGCTGGCCGGCTGGGTGCTGGCGCTGGTGGCCTTCCCGGCCAAGGCCACGCCCGGGCAGGTGCCCGAGGCGGTGTTGACGGGCCTGGCCGGCGCCTATGTGCTCTCCGTGATCCCGGGGCTGGTGGCCTGCGTCTTCTACGGGATGCTCAACGTCACCCGCTCCACGCACGACGCCACCCGCGCGGCCATCGACGCCCGCAAGCGCCAGGCCGGCCCCGGCACCCAGCCCACCCCCAACCCTTCCGCCCCCTGACCCCCATGAGCCCCCACCTCGACAACAAGCGCCGCCTGACCGAGCTGCTGTACCGCCTGTCCGAATCCGACGGCACGGCGATCGACCAGACCCTGGCGGCGTTCTGCCACCCCGACGCCGTCTGGCGCATCTTCCACCCCTTCAACGAGCTGCACGGCATCGAGGCGGCCGGCGCCGCGTTCTGGGCGCCGCTGCGCGAGGCCTTCCCCGACTGGGAGGCCCGCATGGCCTTCATGCTGGCCGGCGAGTACGAGGGCCGCGAGTGCGTCAGCACCTGGGGCGTGCTGATGGGCAACCTGGCCCGGCCCTGGCTGGGCATCCCGCCCACGCACGGCCTGTGCTCGCTGCGGCTGGGCCTCAACGTGGTGTTCCGCGAGGGCCGCATCGCCAAGGTCCACGTGCTGCTCGACATCCCCGACCTGATGCGCCAGGCCGGCTACTACCCCTTCCGCCGCATGCCCGGCTCGGCCGAGGCCTGGGCCTTCCCGCCCTGCGACAGCGGCGCGACGGCCGAAGGCATCGACCTCGAACTCGGCGCGACGACGCTGCAGCACGTCCGCGAGATGCAGCTCGGCCTGGCCAAGGGCGACGAGCTGAAGGACCTCGGCGCCACGCGCAGCAAGCACAGCCCGCACTGGCACAAGCACATGATGTGGTACGGCCCCGCCGGCATCGGCAGCAGCCGCGGGCAGCGCGGCTTCCTGGACTACCACGGCGCGCTGTTCATCCAGGCCTTCCCGGACCGGGAAGGCATCGTGCGCGACCACGCCGGCCCCGAGGACGCGCACGGCCACTACATCCGGCTGGGCGACGGCCACTTCGCCGTCACCGCCGGCTGGCCCTCGCTGTACGGCACCCACCTGGGCGGGCAGTGGCTGGGCCTGGCGCCGTCCGGCAAGCGCGTCGAGATGCGCGTGGCCGACTGGTACCGCACCGACCGCGACGGCAAGATCATCGACAACTGGGTCATGATGGACCTGCTGCACATCCTCCATCAGGCCGGCCTGGACGTCCTCGACGACCTCCGCTACATCGCCGACCCCAGCCTGAAGCGGTGGCCCGGATGACCCTCCGCCGCACCGCCCGCACGCCCCGCCGACCCGCCGCGGTCCGGCCCTCCCCCGTTTTCCCCAGGAGCACCCCATGATCCGCCATCTGAAGCGCGGCGCCAGCGCCGCCGCCCTGGCCGAGGCCGACGCCAAGGTCCGCAACACCGTCGAAGGCATCCTCAAGGATGTCCAGGCCCAGGGCGACGCCGCCGTGCGCCGCTACTCCCAGCAGTTCGACCAGTGGGATCCGGCCGACTTCACGCTGTCCCAGGCCGCCATCGAGGCCGCCGTCAGGCAGCTCAGCCCGCGCGAGCTGGAGGACATCCGCTTCGCCCAGGCGCAGGTGCGCCGCTTCGCCCAGGTGCAGCGCGACTCGATGAAGGACGTCGAGGTCGAGACCCTGCCCGGCGTCGTGCTGGGCCACAAGCACATCCCCGTCAACGCGGTGGGCTGCTACGTGCCGGGCGGCAAATACCCGCTGATCGCCTCCGCGCACATGAGCGTGCTGACGGCCAAGGTGGCCGGCGTGCCGCGCGTCGTCGCCACCGCGCCGCCCTACCAGGGCGCGCCGCACCCGGCCATCGTCGCGGCCATGCACTTCGCCGGCGCCGACCAGATCCTCGTGCTGGGCGGCGTGCAGGCCGTGGCCGCGATGGCCCTGGGCACGCAGAGCGTGAAGGCGGTGGACATGATCGTCGGCCCCGGCAACATGTTCGTCGCCGAGGCCAAGCGGCAGCTGTACGGCCGCGTCGGCATCGACCTGTTCGCCGGCCCGACCGAGACGCTGCTGATCGCCGACGACAGCGTGGACGGCGAGATGTGCGCCGTCGACCTGCTGGGCCAGGCCGAGCACGGCCCCACCTCGCCCGCCGTGCTGCTGACCACCAGCGAGCAGCTGGCGCGCGACACGATGCGGGAGGTCGAGCGCCAGCTGCTCAGGCTGCCCACCGCCGGCATCGCGCGCCAGGCCTGGGAGGCGCATGGCGAGGTCATCGTCTGCGACACCCAGGAGGAGATGCTGGCCCAGGCCGACGAGCTCGCCAGCGAGCATGTGCAGGTGCTCACCCGCGACCCCGACTGGTTCCTGCAGCGCATGACCAACTACGGCGCGCTCTTCCTCGGCCCGCGCACCAACGTCAGCTTCGGCGACAAGTGCATCGGCACCAACCACACGCTGCCGACCAACAAGAACGCCCGCTACACCGGCGGCCTGTGGGTGGGCAAGTTCATCAAGACCTGCACCTACCAGCGCGTGCTGACCGACGAGGCGAGCGCCGCCATCGGCGCCGTGTGCTCGCGGCTGTGCCACATGGAGAACTTCGCCGGCCACGGCGAGCAGGCCAACCTGCGCGTGCGCCGCTACGGCAAGCGGCCCGACCTGGCCTGGTACGAGCCGGTCGCGGCCCAGGACTGAGCAGGAGCCCGGCCATGACCCTGCCCCGCACCCCCAGCCTGCGCCTGGACGGCCGGCGCGCGCTCGTCACCGGCGCGGGCCGCGGCCTGGGCCTGGCCTGCGCGGCGGCGCTGGCGGAGGCCGGTGCCGAGGTGTGGCTGGCCGCCCGCAGCGCCGACGAGGTGGAGGCCGCCGCGCAGGCGCTGCGCGAGCGCGGCGACCGCGCCCATGCGCTGGTGCTGGACGTGACCGACGCCGACGCCGTGGCCCGGGCCGTCGCGCTGCACGGGCCGTTCCAGGTGCTGGTCAACAACGCCGGCACCAACCGCCCCAAGCCGTTCGAGGACGTCACCGAGGCCGACGTCGACCTGCTGCTGGCGCTGAACACCAAGGCGGCGTTCTTCGTAGCCCGCGCCGTGGCCGCCGGGCTCAAGCAGGCCGGCCTGCCGGGCAGCATCGTGCAGATGTCCTCGCAGATGGGCCACGTCGGCGCGGCCAGCCGCAGCATCTACTGCATGACCAAGCACGCGCTGGAGGGCATGAGCAAGGCGCTGGCGCTGGAGCTCGGCCCGCACGGCGTGCGCGTCAACACCGTCTGCCCCACCTTCATCGAGACGCCGCTGACCCGCGACTGGCTGGCCACGCCCGCCTTCCGCGAGCAGGTGCTGGGCAAGATCCCGCTGGGGCGCGTGGGCCGGGTGGAGGACGTGATGGGCGCGGTGCTGTTCCTGGCCAGCGACGCCGCCGCGCTGGTCACCGGCTCGGCCCTGATGGTGGACGGCGGCTGGACGGCCTCATGATGAGCGCCCCCCGACCACCCCGCCGCCCGGCGCCTCCCGTGAGCAAACACAACGTAACTTCCAACGACGTCGCGCGCCTCGCCGAGGTGTCGCAGTCCGCCGTCAGCCGCACCTTCACGCCCGGCGCCAGCGTGGCGCCGCAGACCCGCGCCCGCGTGCTGGAGGCCGCGCGCAAGCTGGGCTACCGGCCCAACGCCATCGCCAGCACGCTGAGCACCCGGCGCAGCCGCATGATCGCCGTGGTGCTGTCCAACCTGCAGAACCAGTTCTACCCCATCGTCATCGAGACGCTGTCGCAGCGCCTGCAGAAGGACGGCTACCACGTCCTGCTCTTCATCACCGAGACCGAGGACGCCGACGAGCTGCTGCTGGAGCTGATGCGCTACCAGGTCGACGGCATCGTGATGGCCTCGACCAACCTGTCCTCGGGCCTGGCGCAGCAGATGGCGGACGCGCGCATCCCGGTGGTGATGTTCAACCGCGCCAGCAGCAAGGGCAGCATCAGCACCGTCAGCTCCGACAACTTCGGCGGCGGGCGGGCGGTGGCGCATTTCCTGGCCGACGGCGGCCACCAGCGCATCGCCTACCTGGCCGGCGCCGAGGACTCGTCCACCAACCAGGACCGCGAGGCCGGCCTGCGCGCCGGCCTGGCCGAGCGCGGGCTGCGCGTGGCGGCCCGGGCGGTGGGCCACTATGAATTCGACCGCGCGGCACAGGCCACGCGGGAACTCTTCGGCGGCCCGGCCGCCGGCGCCGACCGACCCGACGCGCTCTTCGTGGCCAGCGACCACATGGCCTTCGCGGCGATCGACACGCTGCGCGCGCTGGGGCTGCGCGTGCCGCAGGACGTCTCGGTGGTCGGCTTCGACAACGTGCCCCAGGCCGCCTGGGGCGCCTACAGCCTGACCACCATCGAGCAAAGCGCCGCGCCCATGATCGAGGCAACGGTGCGCATGCTGCTGCAACAGCTGGACGACGACGCCGTCACGCGCGACCACGTCGTGGTGCCCACGCGCCTGGTGCTGCGCACGTCCGCCAGGCTGCCCCCTTCCTGACCGCTCCGGCCTTCCCGGCCTCAACCCAAGCCGTATCCATGATGCTGACCGCCACCGAACTCGCCCGCCGCCACATCCGGCGCGCCCAGTACGTCTCCTGCGACGAGGCCTTCGTCGACGTGCGCCTGCCGGGCAGCACGCCCAAGGAGAACTATTCCATCGTCGGCCCGGGCGTGACGCAGAACCCCAGCCAGGTCGTCAACCTGCGCGAGGCCCACGGCTTCAACATCGGCGCGGCGGGCATGGCCCCGGGCATCACCAACAGCCTGCACCTGCACTTCACGGCGGAGGTGTTCATCGCCTGCGAGGGCCGCTTCAAGCTGCGCTGGGGCGCCGATGGCGACGAGGGCGAGGCGGTGCTCGAGGAGGGCGACGTCATCTGCATGCCGACCTGGATGTTCCGCGGCTTCTCCAACTGCGGCAGCCGCCACGGCTTCCTGATGACGGTGCTGGGCGGCGACGACACCGGCGGCATCATCTGGAGCCCCGACGTGCTGCGCCGCGCGCGCAGCACCGGCCTCTACCTGGGCCGCGACAACCAGCTCATCGACGTGCCCGCCGGCGCCGCGCCGCCCGACGAGGCCCGCCTGCTGCCGCTGATGCCGGCCGACGAGGTGGCCGCGCTGCGCCGCTGGACGGCCGAGGAACTGCTGCAGCGCTGCGTGCGGCCCGCGCAGCGCGACTTCCGGCCCGCGACGCTGGACACCGCGATCGCCGGCCACGGCTGGCAGGTCGCGCCGCTGATCGGCTGGGGCATCAGCCAGCACCGCGAGCACCGCCCCGCCGTCGGCGAACCGCAGGGCTTCTCGGTCGAGTGGATCAAGGTGCCTGCGGGCCAGTGCAGCGCGCCGCTGCGGCTCGACGAGGCCGCCGTGCTGGTGCACGCGGACGGCCCGCTGTCGGTGGCGTTCAACCGCGGCGCCGACGCGCTGCGCGCCGACCTCGGCCCGTGGGACACGCTGTCGATGCCGGCCGGCTGCTGGCGCCAGTTCGTCAACACCGGCACGCAGGACGCCCATGCGCTGCTCGTCATCAACGGCGATGGCCGCAAGACGCCGCACTTCGACGCCGGCGTGCAGGCCGCCGCCGAGCAGGCCGACCTGACCCTGGACGCCGGAGGCCGGCTGGCGCGCAAGAGCCTGCTGCCCCCGGCGATGACGCTGTGAGCGCGGCGCCGCTGTTCGCGCTGCCCGGCACGCTGCTCGACGGCCGCAGCCTGGCCGCGATGCTCGACGGCCTGGCCGCGACCACCCTGCTGCTAGGCGACTGCGCCAGCCTCGAAGACGAGGTGGACCGCCTCGCCGCGCATGCCCCGGCGCCGGCCGTGTGGCTGGGGCACTCGCTGGGCGGCATCGTCGCGCTGCACCTCGCCAAGCGCCACCCGGACCGGGTCGCGGGCCTGGTGCTGCTGGGCAGCAACGCGCGCGCCGGCCGCGACACCCGCGAGGACCGCCGGGTCGCGCAATGGGCGACGGCCCAGCTCGACGGGCTGACCGCGCTGGTGTGCGACGACCTCGCGCCGGCCTACGGGCTGAAGGCCGGCGCCGACGACGCCATCACCGCATCGCTGGCCGCGCAGGCCGAGGCCATCGGCCTGGAGCGCTTCGAGCGGCAGCTCGGCTACGCCCGCGCGCGCACCGGGCTGCTGGCGCCGCGGCGGCCGCTGCGCTGCCCCGTGCTGGTGCTCAGCGGCGAGCGCGACGCGCTGTGCCCGCCGCTGCACGGCAACGAGATCACCCGCCTGGTGGAGCCGCCCGGCCGGGCCGAGCACCACACGCTGGCCGGCGCCGGGCACCTGTTCCCGATGCAGCAGCCGGACCTGGCGGCGCAGCACCTGCGCCGCTTCCTCCACACCCTCGACGAGGACGCCCGATGACAAGCCATCGACTGCTGGACATCTTTCGCGCCGGACGGACCGCCGTGGCCGGCTGGATCAGCCTGGACTCCGCCTACGCCGCGGAACTGGCGGGCTGCAGCGGCTTCGACGCCGTGGTGATCGACTGCCAGCACGGCATGGCCGGCCACGCGCAGATGCTGGCCATGCTGCAGGCGCTCTCGCACACGCCCGCCGTGCCGCTGGTGCGCGTCAGCCAGAACAACCTGGCCGAGATCAACCGGGCGCTGGATGCCGGCGCCTGGGGCGTGATCTGCCCGCTGGTCAACACGGCGGCCGAAGCCCTGGCCTTCGGCCGCGCCTGCCGCTACCCGCTGGACGGCGCGGCGGGCGACCGCTCCTTCGGCCCGGCGCGCGGCCTGCTGGTGGGCGGCGCCGACTACCCGCAGCAGGCCAACGCCGCCATCCTGGCGCTGGCGATGATCGAGACCCAGGCTGGCCTGGACGCGGTGGACGCGATCGCCGCCGTGCCGCAGATCGACGGCCTGTTCATCGGCCCGAGCGACCTGGGCATCGCCCTCGGCCTGGGCCCCGGCGCAAGCCACGAGCACCCGGTGCTGGCGACGGCCATCCGCCGCATCCAGCAGGCCTGCGCGGCCGCCGGCAAGGTGGCCGGCATCTGGTGCGGCAGCGCCGAGATGGCGCGCGCCATGCAGGCCCAGGGATTCCAACTGGTCGTCCCGGGCCACGACGCCATCTGGCTGAAGGCGGAAATCGCGCGGCGCCTGGCGGTGCTGCGCGCGGCGGGCTGAGCATGCGTGCGCTGGCGGCGGCCTGGCGCCGGATCATCGTCGCCCTCACCCTTGGCCTCGGCCTTGGTGCCGGCACCGCGGCACAGGCCCTTGCCCCGGTGCAGACGGACCGCTGGCTGGAGATGGACCTCTACTGGTTCGACCCGGCCGACGTCCAGGCCAGCGCGGACCGCTTCTGGGCCCGCTACGCGCCGCTGTACCGGGGCGTCTCGGGCCACCGGGGCATCGTGCTCAGCGTCGGCCTGACGGCGGACTTCATCCTCTCCTACGGCGGCGACCCGGCGCAGCAGATCGCGCTGCCCGGCACCCACGGCCAGGAGATCGGCCACTCGCTGCGCGGCCAGCTCGACGGCGACACCGCGCAGCGCCAGCGCGCCTGGCGCGAGCGCTTCCGCGGCGCGCCGCCTGCCGCGCACGCCGTGGCCTACGGCCGCTGGACCTACCGCGACCTGCGCCGCCTCGGCGACGCGATGCGGGAGCGCGCGCGCCGCGCAGGCATCGCCGACTTCAAGGTGGCCACCTTCGTGGTCGGATCGGACAACGCCTATGGCGAGCCCATCCCCTTCGTCCGGCGCCACCCCGAGGCCTTCACCCGCTGGGGCGAGACGGCCCCGGGCGCGCTGGGCTCCAGCAGCCACTTCGACCCGTCCAATGCGCTGCGCGCCGACCCCCGGCCGCTGGGCGGGCTGCCGCAGGGCATCCCGGAAGGCCTGCCGGTCCACGCGCTGTTCGCGGCCCAGTGGGGCGCGGTCGCCCGCGCCTGCGGGCTGGACGGCCTGATGCTGCGGGACTCCTTCAGCTTCCCGCGCGCCTACACCCGCTACGGACCCTGGGGCGCCTACCTGCCCGATGCCGCCACCGCCGAGCGCAACACCGCCGGGCTCGCCGCGCTGCTGCGCGGCGTCAAGCAGGCCGCGCCGCACACGCTGACCATGATGTACTCGACCGCCGCGACGGCCACGGCCGACTGGCGCGCCAACGGCATCGACCTCGAACGCATCGCCCGCGAAGGCCACCTCGACATCTTCGTGGACCAGACCTGGGCGGGCGCCTGGGGCGAGGTCGGCGTGCGCGAGCAGACCTTCTGGAACGCACCGCTGCTGGGCTGGACCTACCAGCTCGCCACGCTGCTGATGCACGCCGCCGTGCTGGCCGACACGCCGGTGCGGCACTACCCGCTGATCGAGACCTTCGACGCCTGGGAGAGCTGGGACACCATCCACACCGCGCCGGCCCGGCTGCGCTGGGCCATCTGGGCCTATTCGCATGCCGGCGTCAAGACGCCCCGGGGCCTGCGCATGCCGGCCGGGGCCTACATCTCCTGGGGCCACCACGGCGAAGCGCTGCTGGACGAGCGGGACGTGGCCTTCCTCGGCGGCGAGCTGGACGCGGCCGCCGCCGACGCCGCGCAGACGGCGGACATCGCCGGGCCGACGCTGGTCTACTCGCGCGACGCCATGGCCGCGCAGTTGGCCCGCATCGGCCCCGGCTTCGACCCCCGCGACCGGCTCGACGAGCAGCTCGGCACCCTCATCAAATGGCCGCTGCCGCTGCTGTCCGCGACGCGCGCCGAATGGCTGCCCCAGGTGCGGTCGGACCTGTTCGTGTTCGGCGCCACCACGGGCCTGCCGCCCGGCCAGCTGGCCGACATCGAACGGCTGGCCGGGCAGGGGCAGGCCCTGGCCTTCTTCGGCGCCGTCGCGGCCGGCACCCATCCGGCCCTGTCCGGCCTGCTGGGCGTGTCGAGCACGCCCCATCGGCCCCGGGTACAGGACCGCATGCTGCGCGCGACGCCCGGCGCCGCCTGGCCGGCCCATCTCGCCCATGCCGGAGCCTTCGACGCACCGCCGCCGGCCACGCACCTGAAGGCCCCCGACGCCACCGTGGTCTACGGCTTCGGCGAAACGGCCGGCCTGGTGCTCGACCAGGCCGGCAGGCGCAACCTCGCGCTGTGGGACCCGGTGCCCTTCTTCGACTACTGGTACCGGCCGCTGAAGGACCTGCTCAACGGCGATCCGACCCCTTACGCGGTGGCCGCGGCCACGCTCAACGGCCAGCTCGCCAAGGCCGGGGCCTTCGGCGCAGCGGAGGTCGACGTGGCGCAGTCCGGCACCGTCGCGGCATGGACCCGGCATGACGGCGGCGTGCGGCTGCTGGCCGGCAACCTGGAAGAAGGGCTGCGCGACGACGCCGACCGCCGTCGCCACCTGTCCCTCAGGCTCCCGCCGGCCTGGCAGGCCTGCCGCTGGCAGTCGGCGGGCGGCGACGTGCCGCCACCGCCAACCGGCGCAGCCCGGATCCGCATCGACCTGCCGCCGCAGGGCAGCGCGCTGTTCAGCTGCGAACGGTGAGGGTTGCCCTCTCGGCCGGTGCGTCTTCCGTCCCCCGCGAACGGCAACCAGCGGCGGCAACGCCGCCCGCAGGCAAGAAAAAACGGGCTAGCTGCTTTCGCGGCTAACCCGTTGATCCATTTCTTGTTTTTCTGGCGCGGCTGGCAGGATTCGAACCCACGACCCCTTGGTTCGTAGCCAAGTACTCTATCCAACTGAGCTACAGCCGCTGAAGCCTCACAGTATAGCCAGATTTTTCCGTACCCGGCAAGACTTCGGCGATTTTTTTGAGAAATCTCCGGAAATCTCCGGGAGGAGGCCGGCGGACGGCCGCCCTGCCGCCCCGGAGCGCCCCTCAGGGCACGCGCGCGGCCGATTCGAAGCAGCGGGCACGGCGGGCGTCGTCGCCCTCCTGCTCCGCCAGGGCCGCCAGCGCCAGCCAGCTGCGGCGGCGTGCGGCGCCGGGCATGGTCGTGTCGTCGGCGACGGCTTCGAGCATCAGCCGCGCCTTGCCCCACAGCTGGCGCTCGGCCAGCGCATGGCCCAGCGCGTAGGCGAGCGCGCGTTCGCGCGGGAAGCGCTGCTGCGCGGCTTCCAGGCGCTGCAGCCAGTCGGGGCCGCAGCCGGCCAGCACGGGCACGAGCGCGTTCGCCAGCGCGGCGCGGTCGTCGGGCTGCAGCGCCGCGCCGTCGTCGAAGAAGGGGCGCAGCCAGCCGCGGCCGTCGTCGGGAGCGCCGAGCTGGCCGGCGCAGTGCGCGGCGCGCGCGGCCACCAGCGGGTCGCGGCGGTCGGCCGGGTCCAGCTGCTGCCAGACGGTGCGCAGCTGGTCGACGTCGCGGGCGCCGTCCAGCGCCTCGAACGCCAGCGAGCGCAGCAGGCCTTGCGCGGCAACCTTCGAGAAGGCCTGGTGCTTGGCGAGCAGGCGCGCGGTGCGCAGCGCGTCCAGCGGCTGCCGCGCCAGCCGCGAGGCCTGCAGGCGCAGCCGCAGGGCCTGCGTGCGGCGGGCGACGCCGGGGGCCAGTTCGCCCAGCACGGCCAGCGCGCGCGGAGCGTCGCGGTCGTCCAGCGCCCATTGCGCGGCGAGCAGCCGGGCGCCGTCTTCCTGCGCGCGGGCGCCGCCGGCACGCTGGGCCGGGTCCAGCGCGCGGGCCAGCTGGTCGTCGCGGTGGCGGCGGTCCTGCAGGCGGTGGGCGCTTTCGGCGGCCAGCAGGTGGGCCAGCGCCATGAAGGCGGGGTCGGCCGCCAGCTCGGGCGTGGCGGACTGGATGCTGAGCGCCTTCTGCGCCGCCTTCTGCGCGCGGCTGTAGCGGGCGCCGAAGAGTTCGACCAGCGCCTCGCGCAGCGCGAGCTGGGCGCTGCGTTCGCGCTGGGCCAGGCGCCATTCGCGGGCGCGCCTGGGCAGCGTGGTCAGTGCCTCGACGGCCTGGATGGCGGTGACGAGCGCGAAGCAGCCCGCCACCAGCAGCAGCAGGAACAGGTTGAGCGAGATGTCCACGCGCCAGCCGCTCCAGTAGAAGCTGGCGAGGCCGTCGTTGGACCCGAGCGTGAGCGCCGCGACGACCGCCGCGGCGAAGAGCAGGACCAGCCAGATGACGAGGCGCAAGATCGGCCTCCCCTCAGCGGCCGGCCGCGGCGGCGGTCAGCGCGGCCAGCGTGTCGTCGGGGCGCGGCACGCTGACCTGGCGGGCCTGGCCGGCGACCTGGCGCAGCAGTTCGACCACGCCGGCCACCTTGCGCGAGCGGGTGTCGAAATAGCGGTTCAGCATGTCCTGGCTGTCGCGCAGGTCGGACTGCGCCGTGTCGAACTGCCGGCTCAGCAGCGCCAGGCGGGCGTTGAGCAGGCGCAGCTTGAGGTTCTCGCGCAGGAAGAAGCTCTGGTCGGGCGACATCAGCGCGGCCTCCGGGCGCTCGATGCGGGTCACGCGCAGCAGCGTGCGGGCCTCGCCCCAGACGATGCCGGTCCAGCTGGCGAGCTGCTCGCGCGCCTGCCACCACCACAGCGCCAGCTTGCCGTCGGCGGCCGCAGCCGCCTGCTCGCGCTGCAGGCGCAGCGCGCGTTCGCGCTCGCGGGCCGCGGCGTCGCCAGGGCGGTCGTCGTGGACGCGGTGGGCCGGGTCGCCGCCGGACGTCAGCGGCAGCTCGTCGGCCATGCGGACGACGTCGTCGAGCTTGATGGTCAGCGTGGCGACGTCGACCACCGCGACGGCCTTGACGCGGTCCAGGTCGCGCGCGACGGCGCGGCGCACGCCCTCCAGGCGCGGCTGCTTGTAGCGCAGCAGCCGCTCGTCGGCCTGCCTCAGCGTGGCGACCAGCGGCTCGGCGCTGCCGGTGATCTGCGTCTGCTGCAGGGCCACGCGGATGGCGGCCTCGATGTCGCCGACGACGTTCTCGTCGCGCGAGCGGGACATGGACTGAATCAGCTCCTCCAGCTGGCCGCGCTGCAGCGCCACCTCGGCCAGCCGCGCGTCCAGCAGCGAGACCTTGGCGGCCGTGTCGCGCACCAGCTCCGACGACTGCTTGGCCGCCAGCCGCGCCTCGGTGGCCTGGGCCTGGCTGGCCTCCTGGCGGCGCACCAGCTCCTGCTCCAGCGACTGCTGGCGCGCCAGGCTCTGCCAGACCAGCACCACGCACAGCAGCACCCCGGCGCCCAGCAGGGCCAGCAACCAGGGCATCCAGGACAGCCACGGCGGCAGCGCGGCGGCGGCCGGCGGCGGCGGGGCGACGGGCTCGGCCGCCGGGGGCGGCGGCAGCGGGACGGGGGAAGTCGGCTCACTCACAGTGCGGGCGATTCTGTCAGAAGGGCTTTCAGCGCCCCGGCCACGGCCTGCGGGTCCGGTCGCGCCAAAACCACAGGCGCGAAGCCGGCGGCACGGGCCGCGTCGGCGATGCGGGGGTGCGTGGCGATGGCGCGCTGGCCGGCCGGTGGCCGGCCCGCCAGCGGCTCGCGGAGGTGGCCCACCGCCTCCGCGCTGCTGAACAGCCAGGCCACGCGGGCCGGATGCGCCAGCGCGCCGGCCAGCAGCGCCTGTTCGGCGGCGCCCAGGCGCGGCCCGGCGCGGTGGTAGACGGCCACGGCGCTCACCTGCGCGCCGGCCTCGGCCAGCCGCTCGGCCAGCCACTCGCGGCCGCCGTCGCCGCGCAGCAGCAGCACGCGGGCACCGCGCCAGGCGCGGCGGGGCGCGAGCCGTTCCCAGAGGTGTTCGGAGTCCAGGCCGGCCGCGTCGGCCGCGGGCTGGACGATCTGCGCCGGCGGCACGCCATGCGCGGCCAGGGCCTGGGCGCTGCCGGGGCCGACGCAGGCGGCCAGCGTGCGCGCCGGCCAGGCGGCGCCGGCCGGCGCGTGGGCGAAGAACTGCGCGACGGCGTTCGGGCTGACGAACACCGCCAGCTCCGCCGCCGCAAGCCCGGCCCAGGCGGCGCGCACGGGCGCGGCGTCGCGGGCCGGCAGGATCTCGATCAGCGGCAGCGCCGCGGCCGGCACGCCCAGTGCCGCCAGCCGCGCCAGCCAGTCCGCGCACTGCGCGCGCGGGCGGGTGACGAGCAGCGTGGGCAGCGTCATCCGGGCAGGTAGGCGGCGGCGCCCAGGTCGCGCAGCCGCGCGGCGGCCTGGTTGCCCAGCGCGCGCGCGGCGGCCACGTCGGCCACGTCGCCGGCCACGCTGGCACGCAGCAGCGGCACGGCATGCCGCTCGGCATGGCCCAGCGCGGCGTCCAGGCACAGCGTGGCGCCCTGCCAGCGCGCATGCGCGGCCAGCGGCACGCTGCAGCTGCCGCCCAGCGCGCGGGAGACGGCGCGCTCGGCCTCGCAGGCCAGCCGCGTCGGCGCGTGCGCGAGCGGCGCCAGCGCGGCGGCCAGCGCCGCGTCGCCGGCGCGGATCTCGAGGCCCAGCGCGCCCTGCCCGGCGCACGGCAGCATCTGGCCGGTCTCGAACAGCGCGCGCATCCGGTGGGCCAGGCCCAGGCGCTTGAGGCCGGCCGCCGCCAGCACGATGGCGTGGTAGCCGCCCTCGTCGAGCTTGCGCAAGCGAGTGTCGAGGTTGCCGCGCAGCGGCTGCACGCGCAGGTCCGGACGCAGCTGCAGCAGCTGCGTGACGCGGCGCAGGCTGGAGCTGCCGACCACCGCGCCCTCGGGCAGCTCGGCCAGCGAGGCGTAGTCGTTGGCGACGAAGGCGTCGCGCGGATCCTCGCGCTCCAGCACGGCGGCCAGCGCGAAGCCCTCGGGCAGCTCCATGGGCACGTCCTTCAGCGAATGCACGGCGAGCTGCGCGCGGCCGTCGGCCAGCGCGGCCTCCAGCTCCTTCACGAACAGGCCCTTGCCGCCGATCTTGGACAGCGCGCGGTCGAGGATCTGGTCGCCCCGGGTGGTCATGCCCAGCAGCACGGCGGGCAGGCCCAGTTCGCCGGCCAGGCGGGCCTGCACATGCTCGGCCTGCCACAGCGCCAGGCGGCTCTCGCGCGTGGCGATGGTGATGGGGGTGGGGACGGTCATAGGGCGGTGATTATCGAGGCCGGCCCGCGCCGTACTTCCGCAACCGGCGCTTCGCCGCGGCCGAAACCGCGGGCCGCGACACCGGGCCGCCACGGGGTCCGCGCCGCGGGAGAAACTGCTAGAGTCAGTTTTCGGTAACTTCGTTACCTATCCTGCAGCAATTTCCACCTCCGGACGACCGCCATGCCTCCACGAGCCGCTCCCGCCCGCGCCGATGCCGACAAGAACGAACCGCTGGTGGCCGACATCCGGCTGCTCGGCCGCATCCTCGGCGACGTCATCCGCGAGCAGGAGGGCCGCGAGGCCTACGAGCTGGTCGAGCGCATCCGCCAGCTCGCGGTGGCCTATCGCCACAAGCACGACAAGGAGGCGGGCAAGCGCTTCGACAAGCTGCTCAAGGGCCTGTCCGGCGAGCAGGCGGTCAGCGTGATCCGCGCGTTCAGCTACTTCTCGCACCTGGCCAACATCGCCGAGGACCGCCACCACGTGCGCCGCCGCGAGGTCCACGAGCGCGCCGGCAGCCTGCAGCCCGGCTCGCTGGCCTACTGCCTGGAGCACCTGCACCAGGCCGGCGTGCGCCCCAACGAGATCGCCGCGGTGCTACGGCGCGGCTTCATCTCGCCGGTGCTGACGGCCCACCCGACCGAGGTGCAGCGCAAGAGCATCCTGGACGCCGAGCGCGCCGTCGCCGGCCTGCTGGAGGCGCGCGACCGCGCCCGCCAGGCCGGAAGCGAGCGCGAGCTGCGCGACACCGAGGCGCTGCTGCGCGCGCGCATCACCCAGCTGTGGCAGACGCGCATGCTGCGCTACTCCAAGCTGACGGTGGCCGACGAGATCGAGAACGCGCTGTCCTACTACCCGTCCACCTTCCTGCGCCAGATCCCGCGGCTCTACGCCGAGCTGGAGGAGCACCTGCCCGGCGAGGTGCTGCCCAGCTTCCTGCGCATGGGCCACTGGATCGGCGGCGACCGCGACGGCAACCCCAACGTCGGCGCCGCCACGCTGCACCAGGCGATGAAGCGCCAGGCCGAGGTGGCGCTGCGCCACTACCTGACCGAGCTGCACGAGCTGGGCGCGGAGCTGTCCATCTCGCTGCGGCTGACCGGCGTGTCGCCCGACATGCAGGCGCTGGCCGAGCGCAGCCCCGACCAGAACGCGCACCGGCTGGACGAGCCCTACCGCCGCGCGCTGACCGGCATGTACGCCCGCCTGGCCGCCACGCTGCACGCGCTGACCGGCACCGAGGCGCTGCGCCACGCGGTGGCGCCGCAGCACCCCTACCTCGCGCCCGCCGAGCTGCTGGCGGACCTGCGCGTCATCGAGGCATCGCTGAAGCAGCACCACGCCGAGGCGCTGATCGCGCCGCGCCTGGCGCCGCTGATCCGCGCGGTGCAGGTGTTCGGCTTCCACCTCGCCACGCTGGACCTGCGCCAGAGCAGCGACCAGCACGAGCTGGCGCTGGCCGAGCTGCTGGCCGCCGCCCGCATCGAGCCCGACTACGCCGCGCTGGACGAGGCGGCCAAGCGCGCGCTGCTGCTGCGGCTGCTGAACGACGCCCGGCCACTGCGCGTCATCGGCGCCGCGTACAGCGAGAAGACGCTGGGCGAGCTGGCCACCTTCGAGGCCGCGCGCGAGGCGCTGGCCCGCTTCGGACGCGAGGCGCTGCGGCACTACATCATTTCGCACACCGAGTCCGTCAGCGACCTGCTGGAAGTGGCGCTGCTGCTGAAGGAGACCGGCCTGCTGCGCGGGCTGCTGGCCGAGCAGGCCGTCAGCGACCTCATCATCGTGCCGCTGTTCGAGACCATCGGCGACCTGCGCATCGCGCCGGCCATCATGCGCGAGTTCTACGCGCTGCCCGGCGTGCGCGGCCTGGTGGACCGCAGCAGCCCCGGCGGCGTGGGCGAGCAGGACATCATGCTAGGCTACTCCGACAGCAACAAGGACGGCGGCATGTTCACGTCGTCCTGGGAGCTGTACCGCGCCGAGATCGCGCTGGTCGAGCTGTTCGACGAGCTGCGCCAGCAGGGGCCGCTGACACTGCGCCTGTTCCACGGCCGCGGCGGCACCGTGGGCCGCGGCGGCGGCCCGAGCTACCAGGCCATCCTGGCGCAGCCGCCGGGCACGGTGAACGGCCAGATCCGCCTGACCGAGCAGGGCGAGGTCATCGCCTCCAAGTACGCGCACCCGGAGATCGGCCGGCGCAACCTGGAGACGCTGGTCGCCGCCACGCTGGAGGCCACGCTGCTGCACCCGACGCAGAGCGCGCCCAAGAGCTTCCTGCAGGCCGCGCAGGCGCTGTCGGACGCCAGCTTCGCCGCCTACCGCGGCCTGGTCTACGGCACCCCCGGCTTCGCCGACTACTTCTTCGCCAGCACGCCCATCCGCGAGATCGCCGAGCTCAACATCGGCTCGCGCCCCGCGTCGCGCAAGGCCACGCGCGCCATCGAGGACCTGCGCGCCATCCCCTGGGGCTTCTCCTGGGGCCAGGCGCGCGTGGCGCTGCCGGGCTGGTGCGGCTTCGGCTCCGGCGTCGAGGCCTTCCTCGGCGACGAGCCGGCGCAGCGGGCCAAGAACCTGGCGCTGCTCAAGCGCATGCTCAAGGGCTGGCCGTTCTTCCGCGCGCTGCTGTCCAACCTCGACATGGTGCTGGCCAAGGCCGACCTGGCGCTGGCCGAGCGCTACGTCGAGCTGGTCGAGGACAAGAAGCTCGGCAAGCGCATCTTTTCGGCCATCCGCGCCGAGTTCGAGCGCACGCAGGCGGCGCTGGCGCTCATCACCGGCGACGACAAGCGGCTGGCCGCCAACCCGTCGCTGGCGCGCTCCATCGAGCACCGCTTCCCCTACATCGACCCGCTGAACCACCTGCAGATCGAGCTGATGCGCCGCTACCGCCGCACCGCCGCCGACGACCCGGCGATGGAGCGCGTGCAGCGCGGCATCCACCTGTCGATCAACGGCATCGCGGCGGGGCTGCGCAACACGGGCTGAGCCGCCCCGCTCAACGCGACGCGGCCGGGCGCGGGGCGTGCGCCCCACCCTGGCGTTCGCGCAGCCAGGCCAGTTCGCCCTGCCGGCTCCTGGCCGCCTGGCCCCGGCCGTAGGCGGCGAGGCCGGCGCAGCTCATGTCGGTCTCGATGCGCGCCAGATCCTCCAGCGCCAGGCTGAAGGCGGCCCGCTGCTCCTGCGGCGACACCGCCTTGGCGCTGGGCGGCCAGCCCAGCCGTGATTCCAGCGCATGCAGCATGGCGCCATCCGACACCGTGCTGACCATCGCGGGCAGCGCCCGTGCCAGCTGCCCGCACAGCTGGTGGCGGTTCGCATCCCGCAGGGCCTTCGCGTGGCAGGGCCGGGAGATGGCCAGCAGGCCGGACACCGCCGCCAGCGAGGCGTCATGGCCGTTGGCCTCCAGCAGCACGAAGACATCGCCCGGCCCGGGAGCGTCGCCGATGACCTCCTGCACCGCCGCGCCCAGCCCCCGGCGCGCATCGGCCAGGCGCTTGCGCTGGCTCAGCTGATACAGGGCCTGCGCCATGCCGGCCTCGTCGCGCCGGTCGGCGCCGTCCTCCAGCCGCAGCAGCCAGGGCCAGGCGTCGCCCGGGTCCAGCGCCTCCAGCCGGTCCACGTTCAGCGACGCACAGGCGCTGGGCGCCACGGGCGAGACGTACAGCGGGCTGTCCGGCGGTTCGTCCTTCAGCCCGTGGCCGAGCGCGGCGGTCCGGCGCATGTTGGCGTCCCATCGGCAGGCGCGCAGCGCGAGGCGGTAGGCCGCCACGTCGCCCGACGGTGCCGCCAGCAGCGCGGCGGCCTGGGTGTCCCGCCTCAGCAGCGCGGCAGCCACCCGATGCACCAAGGGACCGGCCTCCAGCCGCTGCAGCACGCGGGCGCGGTCCTGGTCGATCCGCGCCTGCATCGCCTGCGCCCAGGCCGGAGGCGTCGCGCCGCCGGCACGGAACTGCGCCGCATCCACGCGCCCCACGCCGCAAACCTCCACCCGGCCATCGGCCGGCAGCGACGCCGACGCCTGCGGCATCGCCGGCCCGGCGAACGACGCGCCGCGCGCGGCGGCCTCCGGGCTGGCAAGCACACTCTGCGGCGAGGCGGGCCGGGCGGCCGGCGGCGCCGCCGGCACGCCCGCCGGCGCCGCCACCGGGCGCCACGCCAGCCATCCCGCCAGCATGGCCAGCAGCAACGCACCGGCGACGAGCCACCGCCTCTTGCGCACCGTCATCGCGTCGTCATCGCGCCGCAGCCGGCAGGCCCTGCCCCGCCAGCGCCTCCCGCACCGCCGCCACCTGGCGGCGCGACACGGCCAGCCATTCGTCCACGTGGACGATGCGCACGGCCCAGCTGTCGGCGGGCTCGGCGGCGCCGTCGTCCAGCTCGCCGAAGTGGGTGGGCGCATGCCGCTCCAGCTCGCGCACCGCCCAGCGGGCCACCAGCGCGTTGCGGTGCACGCGCAGGAAGCGCTCGCCCAGGCGCTGCTCCAGGTCGGACAGCGCGCCGTCCATCACATGCGTCTCGCTGGCGGTGCGCAGCGTCAGGTACTTCAGCTCGGCCTTGAAGTACAGCACCTCGCCGACGGGCACGCGCAGCAGGCGGCCGCGGTCGGTCAACGTGATGAAGTCGGCCGGCCCGGCGGCCGCGGGCGCCTCGGCGGGCGGCGCGGACTGCGCCGCCGCCCGCTCCGCCAGGCGCTGCGCGGCGCGCGCCAGCGCGGCCTGCAGGCGCTCGCGGCGCACGGGCTTGGTGAGGTAGTCCAGCGCGTCCAGCTCGAAGGCGCGCAGCGCATGCATCGCATGGGCGGTGACGAAGATGACCAGCGGCGCCGGCGCGCCGGGCGGGCGGCGGGCCAGGCCGTCGGCGAACTGCAGGCCGTCGGCCCCGGGCATCTGCACGTCCAGCAGCACGACGTCGCAGCCCTGCTCGCGCAGCCAGGCGTCGGCCTGCGCGGCCGTGGCGGCCTCGGCCACGACCGCGCAGCGCGGCTCCGGGATGGCCTCCACCAGCCCACGCAGGCGCAGGCGGGCCAGGGGTTCGTCGTCGACGATGAACAGGCTCAGCGGGTTCATGACGGCAGCAGGATACGCAAGACGAAGCGGTGCTCGCCGGCCTCGACCTCGAAATGCGCGGCCACGTCGTGCATGAGCTTCAGCCGCTGGCGCACGTTGCGCAGCGCCAGGCCGTGGCCGGCGACGCGGGCCGGCGCGCCGACGCTGTTGGCGATGCGGATCTCGACCTCGGCGCCGCGCCGCAGCGTCGTGACCTCCAGCTCGCCGCCGTCGTCGTTGGGCTCCACGCCGTGGCGCACGGCGTTCTCGACCAGCGGCTGCAGCAGCAGCGGCGGCACGCGGGCGGCGCCCGCGGCGGGGTCCAGGCGCCAGGCCACGCGCAGCCGCTCGCCGAAGCGGATCTGCTCGATGGCGAGGTAGCGGCGCGCCAGCTCCACCTCGTCGGACAGCGGCACGGAGGCGCTGGAATCGGCCAGCGCGACGCGGAACAGCTCGGCCAGGTCCTCCAGCACGCCCTCGGCGCGCGCCGGGTCCACCTGCACCAGCGCGATGGCGCTGTTCAGCGTGTTGAACAGGAAGTGCGGGCGGATGCGCGACTGCAGCTCCACCAGCTGCGCCAGCGCATCGGCCGGGCGCCGGGTGTGCTCGCGCAGCCTGAGCCAGGCCAGCAGCCCGGCCGCGCCGCTGGCCCCGGCGGCGGCGACGCTGGCGAAGCGCCACGGGCCGGCCGGCTCCTCGGCGGTGGCGTTCAGCAGCGCGAAGCCCATCAGCGCGCCCGCCGCGCCCAGCGCCATCAGCGCCAGCCACTGCGCCGGCTCCGGCAGGCGCGGCCACAGCCGCTTGCCCGAGCAGACGGCCAGCAGCCACGACAGCACCGCGAACATGGTCACCACGGTGCCGTTGGCCATCAGCGTGAGCCACTGGCCGGCGTCGCGCGCGACCAGGGCCGCGCCCAGCGCCAGCAGCAGCTGCACGCCCAGCACGGCGCGCAGCACCAGGCCGACGTGGCAGACGTCGAAGGCGCGGGTCGGGTCCAGCAGCGGGGCCGGGCCCGGCGCGCGGCGCTTGGAGAAGAGCATGTGCGTGGCTTGAGAAGCGGGGCGATCCGGGGCGTTCGATAATCCCGCGCTGCAGCGCATTGTGCGCGCCAGCCCCCTCACGCCTCCCATGTCAGACAACCAACTCGCCAACAAATCCCAAGCCTGGTCCGCGCTGTTTTCCGAGCCGATGAGCGACCTGGTGAAGCGCTACACGGCCAGCGTCGGCTTCGACCAGCGCCTCTGGCGCGCCGACATCGCGGGCAGCCTGGCGCATGCGGAGATGCTGGCCGCGCAGGGGATCCTGAGCGCCGGGGACCACGCCGCCATCCAGCGTGGCCTGCACGAGATCGCCGCCGAGATCGAGGCCGGCCAGTTCGAGTGGAAGCTGGACCTGGAGGACGTGCACCTGAACATCGAGGCCCGGCTGACCGAGCGCGTCGGCCTGGCCGGCAAGCGGCTGCACACCGGCCGCAGCCGCAACGACCAGGTCGCCACCGACGTGCGGCTGTGGCTGCGCGGCGAGATCGACGAGATCGCCGGCCTGCTCACCGCGCTGCAGCGGGTGCTGGTCGAGCAGGCCGGCACGCACGCCGACGTGATCCTGCCCGGCTTCACCCACCTGCAGGTGGCGCAGCCGGTCAGCTTCGGCCACCACCTGCTGGCCTATGTGGAGATGTTCGCGCGCGACGCCGAGCGCATGGCCGACGTGCGCCGCCGCGTCAACCGCCTGCCGCTGGGCGCCGCCGCGCTGGCCGGCACCAGCTACCCGCTGGACCGCGAGCGCGTGGCCCGCACGCTGGGCATGGTGGACGCGGACGGCGCGGCCTGCGTGTGCCAGAACAGCCTGGACGCGGTCAGCGACCGCGACTTCGCGATCGAGTTCTCGGCCGCCGCGTCGCTGGTGATGCTGCACGTGTCGCGGCTGTCCGAGGAGCTGATCCTGTGGATGAGCCAGAACTTCGGCTTCATCGCGCTGCCGGACGCCTTCTGCACCGGCTCGTCGATCATGCCGCAGAAGAAGAACCCGGACGTGCCCGAACTCGCACGCGGCAAGACGGGCCGCGTCGTCGGCCACCTCGTCGGCCTCGTCACGCTGATGAAGGGCCAGCCGCTGGCCTACAACAAGGACAACCAGGAGGACAAGGAGCCGCTGTTCGACACCGTGGACACCTTGAAGGACACGCTGCGCATCTTTGCCGACATGCTGGCCGGCCTGAGCGTCAGGCCCGACGCGATGCGCGCCGCCGCGCTGCGCGGCCACGCGACGGCGACCGACCTGGCCGACTACCTCGTCAAGAAGGGCCTGCCCTTCCGCGACGCGCACGAGGTGGTGGCGCATGCGGTGAAGTCGGCCAGCCGCCAGGGGGTGGACCTGGTGGCGCTGTCGCTGGGCGAGTTGCGAGCCTTCGACGCGCGCATCGAGGCCGACGTGTTCGACGTGCTGTCGCTGGAAGGCTCGCTGAACGCGCGCAACGTGCTGGGCGGCACCGCGCCGGCCCAGGTGCGCGCGCAGGTGGCCCGCCACCGCGCGCGGCTGGCGTGATGCGGCGCCCTTGAGCCCCGTCAACGCCGCCACGCCACCGCCCGCCTAGCATCCACGCCATGACCGCCCCCACGCTCGCCTGGACCGACGCCCTGACGCTGAACCAGCCCACGCTGGACGCCACGCACCACGAGTTCGTCGACCTGCTGAACGCCTTCGGCGCCGCGCTGGACGCCGGCGCCGACGCCCTGCCCGCCTTCCGGGCGCTGCTGGCCCACACCGAGGACCACTTCGCGATGGAGGAGGACTGGATGGCGCGCTGCGGCTTCGAGCCGCAGAACTGCCACGCCAGCCAGCATGCGATGGTGCTGAACGTGATGCGCGAGGCGCTGCGCTATGCGACCGAGCTGGGCGACCGCGAGCCGCTGTCCATCCTGCGCGGCGAACTGGCCGCGTGGTTCCCGGCGCACGCCGAGATGATGGACGCGGCGCTCGTCTTCACGATGGCGCAGCGCGGCTTCGACCCGGCCACGGGCGCATGCCGCGCGGCGCCCGCCGCCGAAGCGGCCGCCCATGCCTGCGGCGGCCCGGGCGGCTGCGCCTGATCCCCGCTACTGCTTCAGGTCCTCGAAGAAGGCCTGCGCATTGCTCTCGCGGCCCAGGAAGTCCCTGACCAGTTCCGGCGCCGGCTTCTGCGCGCCCTGGCCCAGCACCCGGTCGCGGTAGCGCCGGCCCGCGTCGCCGTCCA
The DNA here is from genome assembly GCF_047654785.1 of Roseateles sp. Taxonomy (GTDB): domain Bacteria; phylum Pseudomonadota; class Gammaproteobacteria; order Burkholderiales; family Burkholderiaceae_C; genus Pelomonas. The sequence continues at coordinate 721,882 of NZ_JASGKQ010000003.1, read as the reverse complement.
GCTTGTCGGCCGCGAACGCGGTGCGCAGGTCCATCGCCACCACCAGGCTCCACAGGTAGCCGTAGTAGCCGGCGCCGTAGCCGCCGGCGATGTGCGCGAAGCCGGCCGGGAACATCGTGCCCGGCACATGGCCCAGCGGCGTCGCGCCTTCCATGCGCGCCCACAGCGGCAGCGGCTCGGGGCGGGCCTGGCGGTGCAGCGCCAGGTCATAGCTGGCGTACAGGTGCTGGCGGCCGAAGTGGCCGCCCTTGCCGTGGTGCCTGGCGGCCAGCGCCTGGTCCACCATCGCGTCGGGCACCGGCTTGCAGGCGGGGCACACCTCCTGCATCAGCTTCAGCACGCGCTTGTCGTAGACCCAGTCCTCCAGCATCTGCGACGGCGCCTCGACGAAGTCGTGCATCACCGCCGTGCCGGCCGCGGCCGCGTAGCGCGTGCTGGACAGGTTCACGTGGACCGCGTGGCCCAGCTCGTGCAGCAGCGTCTCCACCTCGTCCAGCGTCAGGCCGTCGCGGTCGAAGTTGACGACCAGCGCCGCCGCGGGCGTGCGGCCGATGCGCGTCGCGCTGCCGCGCAGCGGCCACACGGCCGCATGGTTGTACTTGCCCTCGCGCGGGTACAGGTCCACGTACATCTGCGCGAGGGGCCGGCCGGTGGCGGCGTCGCTGACGACGTAGGTCTGCACCTCCTCGTGCCAGAGCCGGTTGTCGACGCGCTCGTACTTCACGCCCATCAGCCGCTCGATGATGCGCATGGCGAACGCCAGGCTGGCCTGCGGCGGGAAGTAGGGGCGGAAGGCGTTCTGGTCGACGCTGAACTTCTCGCGCTTCACGCGCTCGCCGTAGAACGGGGCGTCCCAGCGCTCCACCCGGGTCTGCGCGGGCGGCGTGCCCAGGTGCCTGGCCTTGTCGGCGCGCAGTTCCTCCAGCTCGCGCTGCTCACGCGCGTCGACGACGCCGGCCACCGTGTCCAGGAAGCGCATCGCGGTCGCGCCGTCCCGGGCCATGCGGCGGCGCAGGTTGAAGTCCACGAAGTTGTCGAAGCCGAACAGCCGGGCGTATTCGCCGCGCAGCGTGACGATGCGGGCCAGCAGGTCCAGGTTGGGCGGGCCGCCCTCGTTGGTCTTGGCCAGCCACATGCGCTGCCGCGCCGCGCCGCTCTCCGCGCCGCGCATCACGGGCACGAAGCTGGGGTAGTCCACGCCCAGCACGACACGGCCCTGGGCATCGCGCGGCGCCTTCCCCCAGACGCCGGGCGGCACGCCCCGGAGCTCGTCCTCGGTGAAGGCCACGCGGGTGCCGGCGTCGCGGATGTTCTTGTTGAACTGCTGGTCCAGCTCGATCAGCTCGTCCAGGATCCGCTTGGCGCGGGCGCGCCGCGGCGCCGGCAGCGCCACGCCGCCGTCCTCGAACTGCGCCGAGGCCAGCCGCACGAACTCGGCATCGACCGCGTCGGCCTGGGGCGCCTTGCGCAGCACGCGGTAGAGCTTCTCGTTCTGGCCCAGGCTGGAGCCGAAGTCGGCCCAGCGCAGCGAGCAGGCCTGGGCCGCGTCGCGGACGGCCTTGTCGGGATGGACGTTGAGCGCGAAGTCGGTGGGGTACTGGTGGTCTTCGAGATAGACCGTCAGGTCGTCGTAGGCGGCCAGCCAGCCGGCGTCCACGCGGCGCCGCTCCAGCGCGGCCACGCGCTGCCTGGCGCCCTTCAGGCCGGCGTCGCAGCCGGCCTTGACGTCGGCGGCGGTGGCGAAGGTCGGGAAATTGGGGCCGGGCAGCCGGGGCTGGGCGGCGGCCATCGGCGCCAGCGCGGCCAGGGCCAGCGCGGCCAGGGCCGCCAGCGGGGTCGTCGGGGCGGGTCTCATCGCGTCTCCTTCAGGCAAGGGCGCGATTCTCCCGGCCGGGCCGCGCCCGGCTGGCGGGCCGGCGCTTATTTCTGCAGCAGGGTTTTCACCTGGGCCAGCGCGCCCGGGTCGTCCAGGGTCGTCAGGTCGCCCGGATCGCGGCCCTCGGCGACGGCCTGCAGCGCGCGGCGCAGCAGCTTGCCGGAGCGGGTCTTGGGCAGCACCGTCACGAAATGCACGCGCGCCGGCCGGGCCACGGCGCCCAGTTGCGTGTCGACATGCTTCATGACCTCGGCCTCCAGCGCCGGCGAGGCCTGCGCCGGGTCGCGCAACACCGCGAAGGCCAGCGCCACCTGGCCCTTGAGCGAGTCCGCCACGCCGACCACGGCCACCTCCGCCACGCCCGCGTGGCCCGAGATGCACTCCTCGATCTCGCGCGTGCCCAGGCGGTGGCCGGCGACGTTGATGACGTCGTCGGCGCGGCCGAGGATGAAGGTGTAGCCGTCGGCGTCGCGCAGCGCCCAGTCGAAGGTGGAGTAGACCAGCCGGTCCGGCACGCTGCCCCAGTAGGTGTTGAGGAAACGCGCGTCGTCGTGCCACACCGTCTGCAGCGTGCCCGGCGGCAGCGGGTACTCGATGACGAGCACGCCCTTCTGGTCCGCGCCGTCGCGCACCGCGCCGGTGTGCTCGTCCACCAGCTTCACGTCATAGCCGTACATGGGCACGCCGGGCGAGCCGAAGCGCGTCGGCACGGCCTGCACGCCGGGGATGTGGTGCGCCACCGTCAGCAGCGGCCAGCCGGTCTCGGTCTGCCAGTAGTTGTCGATGATGGGCACGCCCAGGCCCTCGGCGATCCAGCGCCCCGTCGGCTCGTCCAGCGGCTCGCCGGCCAGGAACAGCGCGCGCAGGCTGGACAGGTCGTGCCGCTTCAGCAGCGCCGCGTCGTGCTTCTTCAGCACGCGCACCGCCGTGGGGGCGCTGAACATCACCGTCACCTGGTATTTCTCCACCAGGCGCCACCAGACGGCCGCGTCGGGCTGCACCGGCGTGCCCTCGTACATCAGCGTCGCCATGCCGTGCAGCAGCGGGCCGTAGATGATGTAGCTGTGGCCCACCACCCAACCGATGTCGCTGGTGGAGAAGAAGGTCTCGCCCGGCTTGCCGCCGAAGATCCAGTCCATGCTGGTGGCCAGCGCCACCGCGTAGCCGCCCACGTCGCGCTGCACGCCCTTGGGCCGGCCGGTGGTGCCGCTGGTGTAGAGCGTGTAGCTCGGCGTGTTGGACTCCAGCCACTCGCAGGGCACGCGCTGGCCCCAGTGGCGGGCGCGCAGCTCGGCGTGGTCCAGGTCGCGCCCGGCCACGCGCTCGAACGGCACCAGGCCGCGATCCACCATCAGCACGGCGCCGGGCTTGTGGCTGGACAGCGCGATGGCCTCGTCCAGCAGCGGCTTGTACGGCAGCGCCTTGCCGGCGCGGCTGCCGGCGTCGGCGCTGACGACGAGCTTGGGGCGGGCGTCGTCGATGCGGCTGGCCAGGCTGGCCGACGCGAAGCCGCCGAACACCACCGAGTGGATGGCGCCGATGCGCGCGCAGGCCAGCATCGCAAAGGCGGCCTCGGGGATCATGGGCATGTAGATCAGCACGCAGTCGCCCCGGCCCACGCCCTGCGCGAGCAGCATCGCGGCGAAGGCTTCCACCTCCGCCTGCAGTTCGGCGAAGCTGTACACCACCTCGCGGCCCACCTCGCTGGACACCCAGACCAGCGCCCGGTCGCCGGGCCGCTCGGCCGCGTGGCGGTCCACCGCGTTGTGGCACAGGTTGGTGGTGCCGCCGACGAACCAGCGCGCGAACGGCGGGCGGCTGGTGTCGCAGATCTGCTGCGGCGGGGTCTGCCAGACGATGCGCCGGGCCTGCTCGGCCCAGAAGGCGTCACGGTCGTCCAGCGAGCGGCGGTGGAAATCGGCGTAGGCGGTCTGCGTCATGGCGGCGAGTGTGGGCCGCAGCGACTGACGACAGTCTGACCTTCGTCAAATCGTGACAAAATTCAGGGTTTCCACCGTGAGCCACCCCCTCAAGTCGGGGTTTGCCCTGAAAATCGCGCGCTAGACAGCTTGTGCGGTTGACGCTGGTGGAGTACCTCCCTACCCTGCGCGCCGCCGCCCTCTTCCGCTACCGCAGCCGCTCCGCGGCCCGCCCCTGGTTCCCGTCCCGTCCTGATGTCCCTGCTTCCCGTTGCCCTGCTGAATCGCCTTGCCGCCGCCGCCCTGCTGGCCGCCGGCTGCGCGGCCGCTCAGGCGCAGGGCGTGGCCCAGGCCGCGACGCTCGCGCCGCCGCCGGGCACGATGATGGGCGCCTACGGCCAGAGCCTGCACCAGCAGCAGCAGGCCGCCGCCACGCAGCCGGCGCAGGCCGCCGCGCCGGCGCCCGGCGATGCGGTGAGCCGCTTCCTCAGCGAGCGCGGGCTGCTGAACATCGCCGAGCCGGGCCGCTCGTCGCGCCTGCTGGCCAGCGTGCGCGACACCGCGTCGGACCTCGTGCTGTCGGCGATGAACTTCCTCGGCGTGCGCTACAAGCTGGGCGGCAACTCGGTGGAAAGCGGCTTCGACTGCAGCGGCTTCACGCGCCACATCTTCGAGCTCAGCGTGGGCCTGGTGCTGCCGCGCCGCGCCGACGAGCAGGCCCGCGACAACAGCCTGACCTCCATCCGCAAGGACGAGCTGAAGCCGGGCGACCTGGTGTTCTTCAACACGATGAAGCGCACCTTCAGCCACGTGGGCATCTACGTCGGCGAGGGCAAGTTCATCCACGCCCCGCGCACCGGCAGCGCCGTGCGCGTGGAGGACATGCGCGATGCCTACTGGTCCAAGCGCTTCACCGGCGCGCGCCGCGCCGACCTGAGCGCGGCGGCCGAGGCGCCGGCCACACGCTGACGCCGCCGGGCGGGGCGCCAGCCCCGGGCTCCATCCGCCGGCTCCACCTCGTCAACCCGCAATCCGCTTGGCCACCAGCGTCAGGATCTCGTAGCTCGCGCACAGCTCGCCGCGCTGGTTGGTCACGGCCACGTCCCAGCCGATGACGCCTTGCGCGGGTTGGTCGTCGCGCGGCGGGCGGTCGATCTTGCGCTTGGCGGTCAGCCGCGCCTGGATGGTGTCGCCGAGGGCCACCGGCGTCACGAATCGCAGGTTCTCCAGCCCGTAGTTGGCCAGCACCGGCCCCGGCGCCGGGCTGACGAACAGCCCCGCCGCCGCCGACAGCACGAAATAGCCGTGCGCGATGCGCTGGCCGAAGGGCGAGGCCTTGGCCGCCACGTCGTCGAAGTGCATGTAGAAGTAGTCGCCCGACAGGCCGCCGAAGGCGACGATGTCGGCCTCGCCGACGGTGCGGCGGTGGGTCAGCAGGCTCATGCCGACCTCCACGTCCTCGAAGTAGCGGCGGAAGGGGTGGACCTCGCTCTCGGTGACCGCGCCGCCGCGCTGGTATTCGCCGGTGACGGCCGAAATCATCGTCGGCGAGCCCTGCACCGCGCAGCGCTGCAGGTAGTGCTTGACGGCGCGCAGGCCGCCCAGTTCCTCGCCGCCGCCCGCGCGGCCGGGGCCGCCGTGCTTGAGCTTGGGCAGCGGCGAGCCGTGGCCGGTGCTCTCCAGCGCGGCCTCGCGGTCCAGCACCAGCATGCGGCCGTGCCAGGCGGCGAAGGTCGGCACGGCCTGCGCGGCCAGCGCCGGCGTCTTGGTGCAGATGGTGCCGACCAGGCTGCCGCGGCCGAGCGTCGCCAGGTGCAGCGCCTCGTCGAAATCGCCGTAGGGCAGCAGCGTCGTCACCGGACCGAAGGCTTCGACGTGGTGGGCGTCGCTGCTGGCCGCGTCGCGCGCGAGCAGCAGCGTCGGCGCGAAGAAGGCGCCGTCGCCGACGCCCTCGCCCTTGGGCGCGAAGCCGTCGCTCGCCGACAGCAGCAACTCGCAGTGCTTGGCCAACTGCGCGACGCGCTCGGCCACGTCGGCCTGCTGGGCCTTGCTGGCCAGCGCGCCCATGCGCACGCCCTCGATGGCGGGGTCGCCGACGACGGTCTTGGCCAGCCGCGCCTTCAGCGCCGTGGCGACCGCATCGACCAGCGGGGCCGGCACCAGCGTGCGGCGGATGGCCGTGCATTTCTGGCCGGCCTTGGCCGTCATCTCGCGCGCCACCTCCTTGATGAAGAGCTCGAACTCCGGGTCGTCCGGCGTCACGTCGGGCGCCAGGATGGCGCAGTTCAGGCTGTCGGCCTCGGCGTTGAAGGGGATGCTCTTCTTCAGCAGGTTCGGGTGGGCGCGCAGTTGCAGCGCGGTGTCGGCGCTGCCGGTGAAGGTCACCACGTCGGCCTCGTCCAGCCGCTCGAACAGATCGCCCGTGCCGCCGACGATGAGCTGCAGCGCGCCGGCCGGCACCAGGCCCGACTCGACGATCAGCCGCACGCAGGCCTCGGCGACGTAGCTGGTCGCCGTCGCCGGCTTGACCAGGCAGGGCATGCCGGCCAGGAAGCTCGGCGCGAATTTCTCCAGCATGCCCCACATCGGGAAGTTGAACGCGTTGATGTGCAGCGCCACGCCGCGCTTGGGCACGAGCACGTGGCTGCCGACGAAGTGGTTGTCGGCGCCCAGCCGCATGGCCGGGCCTTCGTGCAGCACATTGCTGCTGGGCAGGTCCTTGCCGCCGATGGAGGCATAGGCGAACAGCGTGCCGATGCCGCCCTCGATGTCGATCCACGAGTCCGCCCGCGTCGCGCCGGTGTGGGCGCTGATCGCGTAGAGCTGCTCCTTGCGCTCCATCAGGTAGGCGGCCAGCGCCTTCAACACGCGGGCGCGGTCCTGGAAGTGGCTGCGCAGCAGGCCGGGCAGCGCCGTGCCGCGCGCGTAGGCCATGGCCTCGGCGAAATCGAGCGATTCCTCGTGCGTGTGCGCGACGACGCGGCCGTTGATCGCGCTGGCCAGCGGCTTGGCGGCCCGGGCGCCGACCCAGCGGCCGGCGATGTAACTCTGAAGCGTGGGGACAGACATCTCAATTTCCTCAGGGCGGCGCGAAGCGCCGGCCGTGGCGCCGGCACTGCCGGGCCACGGGAGCGCCCCCTTGGCGGGGGCGCGCGGAGCACGTCGGGGGTGGGCTACTTGATGAGCTTCCAGGCGCCCTTGTCGATGGTCACCATCACGCGGGCGCGCTGGTCCAGGCCCAGGTGGTCCTGCGGCGACATGTTGAACACGCCGTGCGCGCCGGCCACGTTCTTCACGTTCTCCAGCGCGTCGCGCAGCGCGGCGCGGAAGGCCGGCGTGCCCGGCTGCGCCTTCTTCAGCGCCTCGGGCGCGGCGGCCGCCAGCAGCAGGCCGGCATCCCAGGCATGGCCGCCGAAGGTGGACACGCTGCCCTTGCCATACGCCGCCTCGTACTTGGTGATGTAGTCCAGCGCGCTCTTGCGCACCGGGTGGTCGGCCGGCAGCTGCGAGGCCACCAGCACCGGGCCGGACGGCAGCAGCGTGCCCTCCACGTCCTTGCCGCCCACGCGCAGGAAGTCGTTGTTGGCCACGCCGTGGGTCTGGTAGATCTTGCCGGCGTAGCCGCGCTCCTTCAGCGCCTTCTGCGGCAGCGCGGCGGGCGTGCCCGCGCCGGCGATCAGGATCGCGTCGGGCCGGGCGGCGACCAGCTTGAGCACCTGGCCGGTGACGGAGGTGTCGGTGCGGTTGTAGCGCTCGCTGGCGACGACGTTGAGCTTCTTGGTCGCGGCGATCTTGCTGAACTCGCTCCACCAGCCCTCGCCGTAGGCGTCGGCGAAGCCGATGAAGCCCACCGTCTTCACGCCGCTGTCGGCCATGTGGGTCATGATGGCCAGCGTCATCATGATGTCGTTCTGCGGCGTCTTGAACACCCACTTCTTCTTTGCGTCGACGGGCTCGACGATGCGGGCCGAGGCGGCCATGGAGATCATCGGCGTGCCGGACTCGGACACCGCGTCGATCATCGCCAGCGAGTTGGGCGTGACGGTGGAGCCGATGACGACGTCCACCTTGTTCTCGGTGATGAACTTGCGCGTGTTGGCCACGGCCATGGTCGTGTCGGTGGCGTCGTCCAGCACGATGTAGTTGACCTTCTGACCGGCGATGGTCTTGGGCATCAGCCCGATGGTGTTCTTCTCGGGGATGCCCAGCGAGGCGGCCGGGCCGGTGGCCGAGAGCGTGACGCCGACGTTGATGTCGGCCTGCGCGGCCAGCGCCATCGAGGCGGCGAGCGCGACGCTCAGTTGCTTGAACAGTTTCATCCAGGTCTCCTCAGGGGTGGGTTGTCATTGCATGAGTGCGGGCTGGCGCGCTTGTACCGCGCCGAGTCCGCCGAAGAACAAGTCGCCGACCAGGGCCGCGATCGCCTCGTGCGACAGGTCGCCGTCGGGACGCAGCCATGTGAAGGTCCAGTTGATCATGCCAAAGAGCAGCATGGTCAGCGGCTTGTGCAGATTGGCGTCGCGCAGCTCGGGCCGCAGCCGGCACAGCACGCCGGCGAACTCGGCCACCACGCGGCGCTCCACGTCCAGCAGCCGCCCGCGCAACTCGGCGTCCAGGAACTTGACCTCGCTGGTCAGCACCCGGTGCTCGGCCTGCGCGTCGGCATAGGCGCGCGTGAAGCGCTCGATCAGCGCGCGCAGCTGCGCCTCCGGGGCCAGCCGCTCTGCGTGGACCTCCTCGACCAGCGCCAGCAGCGCATGCACGTGCTCGTCGCAGATCTGCGCGAGCAGCGCCTGCTTGTCCTGGAAGTAGTGGTAGAGCGTCGGCTTGGCGACGCCGCAGGCCTCGGCGACCTGGTTCATCGACGTGGCGCTGAAGCCCTGGTCCGCGAACAGCCGCGCGGCGGCGGCGAGGATGTCCTCGCGCTGGGCCTCGAAGCCGGGGGCTCGCTTTCTGGCCATCAGCGCTCGTCGAAGGAAATCACCACCCGCTCCGTCAGCGGATGCGCCTGGCAGCTCAGGATGAAGCCGGCCGCGACCTCGTCCTTGTCGAGCGCGAAGTTCTTGTCCATGCGCACCTCGCCCTCGACGAGCTTGCAGCGGCAGGTGGAGCAGACGCCGCTCTTGCACGAGAAGGGCACGTCCAGGCCCTCGCGCGCGGCGGCGTCGAGCAGGCTGGGGTCGCCGGCATGGAACTCGATCTCGCGCGACAGGCCGTCGCGGATCACCGTCACGCGCGCCTCGGGCGCGTCGCCGGGCTTGACCTCGTGCGGCGCCGGCTTGCCGGCCTGCATCTCCGGCGTGCCGAAGCGCTCGACGTGGATGCGCTCGGCCGGGACACCGGCGCCGCGCAGCGCGGCCTCGGCCTGGTCGTTCATCTCGAAGGGGCCGCAGACGAAGACCGCATCGACGCTCGCGGCCGGCACCGGGCCGGCGAGGAAGGCGCTCAGCTTGCCGGCGTCCAGCCGGCCGGCGTAGAGCGGCGCGTCCACCGCCTCGCGGCTGAACACGAGGTGCAGCGACAGCCGCGTCATGAAGCGGTTCTTCAGGTCCTCCAGCTCCTCCTTGAACATCGTCGAGGCGGTGCGGCGGTTGGCGTAGATCAGCGTCGCGCGCGCGCCGGGCTCGCGCTCCAGCAGCGCGGTCAGGATCGCCAGGATGGGCGTGATGCCCGAGCCGCCGGCGATGCAGAGCACGTGGCGGCCCCGGCCCGTGGCGGCGGGCAGCACGAAACGGCCCTGCGGCGGGTAGGACTCGATGACGTCGCCCGGCTTCAGCTGCTCGTGCACCCAGGTCGAGAACGCGCCGCCCTCGACGCGGCGGATGCCGACCCGCAGCCGGCGGTCGGAGCAGATCGAGTAGCTGCGCCGCAGCTCCTGGCCGCCGACGCTGGCGCGCAGCGTCAGGTACTGGCCGGGCTCGAAGCCGAAGCCTTCGGGCGGCGCCTCGAAGCCGACGACCATCGCGTCGTCGGTGTCGCGCTCGACGGATGTGACGCGCAGGGGGTGGAAGTGGAGGGCCATCTCAACGACCGCCCGGCCGCCCGAAGGGCGTTGACGCCCCTTCGGGGGGCAGTGAACGAAGTGAACGTGGGGGCTTCATGTTCTAGATCGGCTTGAAGTATTCGAAGGGCTCGCCGCACTCGATGCAGCGCCACGTCGATTTGCACGCGGTGGAGCCGAAGCGGGAGAGTTGTTCCGTGCTGCCGCTGTCGCAGCGCGGGCAGCGCAGCCGCGGCACGACGCGGATCGCCTGCTCGCCCCCGCACTGCGGCGGCACGATGCCGTAGCGCTGCAGCTTGTCGCGGCCTTCGGCGCTGATCCAGTCGGTACTCCAGGCCGGCGCGCGCTGCAGCGTGACGGTCACGTCGCCGAACTCGGCCAGCGCGGCGCGCACGTCGTCGGCGATCAGCTCGGTGGCCGGACAGCCGCTGTAGGTCGGCGTCAGCACGACCTCCAGGCCCGCATCCGTCTCGCGCAGGTCGCGCACGATGCCGAGGTCCACCAGCGTCACCGCCGGGATCTCGGGGTCGGGCACGGCGGCGAGCTTCGCGCGGGCGGCGTCCAGGCTCACCACACGCCTCCGGGGTAGGCGCGCTGCAGGTACTGCATCGTCGCCAGCAGGTGGCCCATGTGCTCGCTGTGGACGCCGTCGATGCCGCGCGGCTGCATCGCGCTGTCCTGCGGCAGAGCGAGCGTGGCCTCCTGCATCAGCGTGGCCCAGCGGGCCCGCCATTCGGGCTCCAGCTCGCGCCAGGCCGGACCGACGCCGTCCACGCCCTCGGCCGCGAACAGCTCGCCGAAGTAGGGCCACAGCACGGCCAGCGCGGCCTGCATGCGGGCCCGGGAGTCGTCGGTGCCGTCGCCCAGGCGCACGACCCAGTCACTGCTGTGCTGGCGGTGGTAGCGCACTTCCTTCAGCGACTTGGCGGCGATCGCGGCGAGTTCGGCGTCGGCGCTGGCCTGCAGCCGGTCGTAGAGCAGTTCCAGCCAGATCGCCAGCGCGGCGTTGCGCAGCGTCGTCAGCGCGAAGTCGCGTCCGCCGCTGCCGTCGCTGGGGCTGGCCACCGCGTTGGGCAGCTCGGCCAGCACGACGTTGCGGTAGTCGCGCTCCTCGCGCAGGAAGGCGAGCCGGTCCTCGTCGCGGCCCGCGCCTTCGAGCCGGCCGGCGTGCGTCAGCAGCGCGCGGGCCTGGCCGAGCAGGTCGAGCGCGATGTTGGACAGGGCCAGGTCTTCCTCCAGCACCGGCGCGTGGCCGCACCATTCGGACAGGCGCTGGCTGTGGATGAGGCAGGTGTCCGCGAGGCGCAGGACGTAGGTGGTGGTCGCGTCCATCACATGTGGTTGAGCTGCTCGGGCAGCTCGTAGAAGGTGGGATGGCGGTAGACCTTGTCGTCGGCCGGCTCGAACAGGCTGCCCTTCTCGGCCGGGTCGCTGGCGACGATCTGCTCGGAGCGCACGACCCAGATGCTGCTGCCCTCCTGGCGGCGCGTGTAGACGTCGCGCGCCATCTGGATGGCCAGCGCCGCATCGGCCGCGTGCAGGCTGCCGCAGTGCTTGTGGTCCAGGCCCGCCTTGCTGCGGACGAACACTTCCCACAGCGGCCATTCGTTTTGCGTGTTGCTCATCAGGCAGCCTCCACTTTCATTGCTTGCTTGCGCGCATGCGCCAGCGCCGCGTCGCGCACCCAGGCGCCCTCGTCCCAGGCCTTGTTGCGGGCGGCGAGGCGCTCGCGGTTGCAGGGGCCTTCGCCGCCGACGACGCGCCAGAACTCGCTCCAGTCGATCGCACCGAAGTCGTAGCTCTCGCGTTCGGCGTTCCACTTCAGGTCCGGGTCGGGCACAGTGACGCCGAGGATCTCGGCCTGCGGGATGGTCGCGTCGACGAACTTCTGGCGCAGCTGGTCGTTGGTCACGCGCTTGATGCCCCAGCGGATGCTCTGCTCGGAGTTCGGCGAGTCCTTGTCGGCGGGGCCGAACATCATCAGCGACGGCCACCACCAGCGGTTCACGGCGTCCTGCACCATGGCCTTCTGCTGCTCGGTGCCCTTCTGCATCATCGTCAGCAGGCTCTCGTAGCCCTGGCGCTGGTGGAAGCTCTCCTCGCGGCAGACGCGGATCATCGCCCGCGCATAGGGCGCGTAGGAGCAGCGGCACAGCGGCACCTGGTTCATGATGGCCGCGCCGTCCACCAGCCAGCCGATCACGCCGATGTCGGCCCAGGTCAGCGTCGGGTAGTTGAAGATGGAGCTGTACTTGGCCTTGCCGGACAGCAGCGCCGCCGTCATCTCGTCGCGGCTGGTGCCCAGCGTCTCGGCGGCGGCGTAGAGGTAGAGGCCGTGGCCGCCCTCGTCCTGCACCTTGGCGAGCAGGATGGCCTTGCGCTTGAGCGTCGGCGCGCGCGTGATCCAGTTGCCCTCGGGCAGCATGCCGACGATCTCGCTGTGCGCGTGCTGGCTGATCTGGCGCACCAGCGTCTTGCGGTAGTGCTCCGGCATCCAGTCCTTGGCCTCGATGAAGTCGCCCGCGTCGATGCGGGCCTCGAAGGCCTCCTCGCGCTGCAGTTCCTCGGCGCTCTTGACGACCTTGGGCTTGGCCTCGCGGGCCATCAAGTCCATGGCTTGCGTATACATATGCAGGCTCCTAAATGCGTTGATCGAGTGGCCACCGCAGAACCGGCTTGGCCGGGCTGCTGGTGGCGCCCCCTCGAAGGGGGCGCGCGAAGCGCGCAGGGGGTGGCCTCATTTCCTGCGCTGGTCGACCACGCGGCGGGCCTTGCCGACCAGCGTGCGCTCGATGGCGTTGTTCGGCTCGACGCTGATGGTGGCCGTCACGCCGATCAGGTTCTTGATGCGCTCGGCCAGCCGCCGGGCGATGCCGTCGTCGACCGCGCCGGCCGCCAGCTCGCAGCGGATCAGCAGCTCGTCCAGCGGCCCGTCGCGGCTGACCACCAGCTGGTACTGCCCGCCCAGGCCGCGCTCCTGCAGCACCAGCTCCTCCACCTGCGTGGGGAACAGGTTGACGCCGCGGATGATCAGCATGTCGTCGCTGCGGCCGACGATCTTGCCGATGCGGCGCATGCTGCGCGACGTCGGCGGCAACAGCCGCGTCAGGTCGCGCGTGCGGTAGCGGATGACGGGCATCGCCTCCTTGGTCAGCGACGTGAACACCAGCTCGCCCTCGCTGCCGTCCGGCAGCACCTCGCCGGTGTCGGGGTCGATGATCTCGGGGTAGAAGTGGTCCTCCCAGATCACCGGGCCGTCCTTGCTCTCGACGCACTCGCTGGCCACGCCCGGCCCCATCACCTCGGACAGGCCGTAGATGTCCACCGCGTCGATGCCGGCACTGGCCTCGATGTCGCGGCGCATCGCCTCGGTCCAGGGCTCGGCGCCGAAGATGCCCACCTTCAGCGACGAGGCCCGCGCATCCAGCCCCTGGCGCGCGAACTCCTCCACCAGCACCTGCATGTAGCTGGGCGTCACCATGATGATGTCGGGCTTGAAGTCGGTGATCAGCTGCACCTGCTTCTCGGTCTGACCACCGCTCATCGGGATCACGGTGCAGCCCAGGCGCTCGGCGCCGTAGTGCGCGCCCAGGCCGCCGGTGAACAGGCCGTAGCCGTAGGCGATGTGCACCAGGTCGCCCGCGCGGCCACCGGCGGCGCGGATCGAGCGCGCCACCAGGTTGGCCCAGTTGTCGATGTCCTTCAGCGTGTAGCCGACGACCGTGGGCTTGCCCGTGGTGCCGGACGACGCATGGATGCGCGCCAGCTTCTCGCGCGGCAGCGCGAACATGCCGAAGGGGTAGTTCGCGCGCAGGTCGTGCTTGGTCGTGAACGGGAAGCGGGCCAGGTCGGCCAGCGTCCTCAGGTCCGACGGGTGCACGCCCTTTTCGTCGAACCTGATCTTGTAGTGCGGCACATGGTCGTAGGCGTGCTGCAGGCTCCAGCGCAGGCGCTCCAGCTGCAGCGCCTGCAGCTCGTCGCGGCTGGCGGTCTCGATGGCCTCGAGGTCGCCGGGGCGGGGGGATTTGACGGTCATGCTTCGAACACCTTTCGTTCACCGAGGCGGTAGGAGCGGCCGCGGAACACGGCGATCAGTTCGCCATGCTGGTTGCGCACCGCAATGTCGTACAGCCCCGTGCGGCCGGCCAGCGAGGTTTCCTCGGCGGTGGCGGTCAGCAGGTCGCCCAGCCTGGCGCTCTTCAGGATGTCGATGCCGAAGCCCGACGCCACCGTCAGCGCGTTGCGCGCATTGCAGGCGAAGGCGAAGGCCGAGTCCGCCAGCGTGGCGATCAGCCCGCCGTGGCAGATGGCGAAGCCGTTCAGCATGTCGGCCCGCACGGTCATGGTCACGACCGCGCGGCCCGGCGCCACGTCCACGACCTGCAGGCCCAGCATCCGGCTGGCGGCGTCGTCCGCGAACATCACGTCGCGGACCTTCTCGGCAACGGCTTGGGCGTCCATCAGCGGTCCTTGAATTCGGGGGGGCGCTTGTCCAGGAAGGCGGCGGTGCCCTCCAGGTAATCATGGGAAAAGCCGAGCTGGCTCTGCAGCACGGCCTCGCGCCGCAGCGCGGCGTCGAAGTCCAGCCGCAGCGCCTCGTCCATCGCGCGGCGCGTCTCGGCCAGCGCGCGCGTCGGCATGCCGGCCAGCTTGCGGGCGACGGCCAGCGCCGCGTCGGCCAGCTCGGCGTCGGGCAGCACGCGGCTGATCAGGCCCAGCGCCGCGGCGTCCGCGGCCTTCAGCTTCTCGCCCAGCAGCGCCATCTCCAGCGCCTTGGCGCGGCCGACGAGGCGCGGCAGCAGCCAGGTGCCGCCGCAATCCGGGATCAGGCCGATCTTCGAGAACGCCTGGATGAAGCTGGCGCTCTCGCCGGCCAGCACCAGGTCGCAGCCCAGCGCCAGGCTGGCGCCCGCGCCGGCCGCCACGCCGTTGACCGCCGCCACCACCGGCACCGGCATGCTGCGCAGCCGCAGCGCCAGCGGGATGTAGTGGTGCTCCAGCATCAGGCCGATGTCCTTGGGCGCCGCGGCCGGGTCGCGGCTGGGCGCCACCTGCGGGTCGGCCAGGTCCTGCCCGGCGCTGAAGGCACGGCCCGCGCCGGTCAGCAGCACGCAGCGCGTGCCGGCGTCGTCCGCCGCGGCGTCCAGCGCCTGGCGCAGCTGGCCCAGCATGCCCGTCGTGAAGGCGTTCAGCGCCTCCGGGCGGTTCAGCCGCAGCAGGCGCACGCCGCCGTGCTGCTCGATCTGGATCACTTGCTCGGACATTCAATTCCTCTACCGACCGGTCGGTTAATCGTAAAAGCCCGCCCGGCGGGGATCAAGAGGCCTGCGGGAAAGTCCCAGGAGCCCGGCCGGCCGCGCCGGCGCCGGCTGACACAATCGCCCCCATGCCCGGCCCCGTGTTCCCGCTGCTCGACGCCCGCCCGCCGCGCCCCGCCGCGCCGGACGGCGCCGCGCCGCGCGGGCTGCCGCTGGCCGACGCGCTCGGCCGGCCGCTGCGCGACCTGCGCCTCTCGGTGACCGACCGCTGCAACTTCCGCTGCGGCTACTGCATGCCCAAGCAGGTGTTCGACAAGCACCACCGCTTCCTGCCCCACGCCGAGCTGCTCAGCTTCGAGGAATCGGCGCGGCTGGCGCGGGTGTTCGTCGGCCTGGGCGTCGAGAAGCTGCGCATCACCGGCGGCGAGCCCACGCTGCGCCGCGGGCTGGCGTCGCTGGTCGCCCAGCTCGCCGCGCTGCGCACGCCCGACGGCCGCGAGCTGGACCTGACGCTGACCACCAACGGCTCCACCCTCGTCAAGCAGGCCGCCCCGCTGCGCGCCGCCGGCCTGAAGCGGCTGACGGTCAGCCTGGACGGGCTGGACGACGCCGTCTTCCAGCGCATGAACGACGTCGGCTTCCCGGTCGCCGACGTGCTCGCCGGCATCCGCGCCGCGCAGGCCGCGGGGCTGGGGCCGGTCAAGGTCAACATGGTGGTGCAGCGCGGCGTCAACGACGGCCAGATCCTGGCCATGGCCCGGCACTTCCGGCACAGCGGCGTGGTGCTGCGCTTCATCGAATACATGGACGTCGGCGCCACCAACGGCTGGCGCATGGACCAGGTGCTGCCCAGCCGCGAGGTGCGGCGCCGCATCGACGCCGCCTTCCCGCTGCGGCCGCTGGGCCCCGGCGCGCCGGGCGAGACGGCCGAGCGCTGGGCCTATGCGGACGGCGGCGGCGAGGTCGGCTTCATCTCGTCCGTCACGCAGGCCTTCTGCGGCGGCTGCAACCGCGCGCGGCTGTCCACCGAGGGGCGGCTGTACACCTGCCTGTTCGCCACGCGCGGGCACGACCTGCGCGCGCTGCTGCGCGGCCCCCGGCCGGCGGACGACGCCACGCTGGCCCGCGCCATCGCCGGCGTCTGGGCCGGCCGGGCCGACCGCTACTCGCAGCTGCGCGGCCAGCAGCCGGCCGCGCTGGCGGCCGAGCCCCGCGTCGAGATGCACTACATCGGTGGCTGAGCTCCACGCCCTCGTGCTGGCCGGCGGCCGCGGCAGCCGCATGGGCGGCGTGGACAAGGGCCTGCAGCCGCTGGCCGGCCGGCCGCTGGCCGCCCACGTCATCGACCGGCTCGCGCCGCAGGCCGGCGCCGTGTGGATCAGCGCCAACCGCAACCTCACGGCCTATGCGGCGCTGGGCTGCCGCGTGCTGCGCGACCCGCCCGGCCTCGAATTCGCCGGGCCGCTGGCCGGCATGCTGGCCGGGCTCGCCGCGCTGCCGGCCGGCGCCTGGCTGCTGACCGCGCCCTGCGACGGCCCGCACCTGCCGGCGGACCTGGCCGAACGGCTGCGCGCCGCCGCGCCGCCCGGCGGCCTGGCCTTCGCGCGGGCCGGGCGCGAACACCCCACGCACGCGCTGCTGCACGCCGGGCTGCGCGAGCCGCTGGCCCGCTACCTGGCCGGCGGCGGCCGGGCCGTGCTGCGCTGGATGCTGGCGCAGCCGCACGGCGTCGCCCGCTTCGACGACGAGGCCGCCTTCGCCAACTTCAACCACCTGGCGGACCTCGACTAGCATTGCCCATCTCTCCGCCAGGAGCCTCCCGCATGGCCAGCCTGTTCCGCCCCGCCCTCGACCTGATGGCGCAGTACGCCGCCTACCACCGCGACCGCCGCAACATCGCCACCCACTTCGTCGGCATCCCGCTCATCGTGTTCGCCATCAGCGTGCTGCTCGCGCGCATCGGCTTCACCGTGGGCGACACGCCGACGAACGCCGCCGTCGCCGTGTGGGCGCTGAGCTCGCTGTGGTACCTGACGCGCGGCCACCTCGCGCTCGGCGCGGCCACCGCCGCCGCCAACGGCGTGCTGACCGCGCTGGCCATCGCCGCCGCGCAGGGCGGCACGGCGGGCTGGCTGGCCATCGGCGTGGGCAGCTTCGCCGCCGGCTGGGTGTTCCAGTTCGTCGGCCACTACTACGAAGGCCGCAAGCCCGCCTTCGTGGACGACCTCGTGGGCCTGCTCGTCGGCCCGATGTTCGTCGTCGGCGAGGCGATGTTCATGCTGGGCTGGGCGCGCGGCCTGCTGGCCGAGATCGAGCGCCGCGTCGGCCCGACCCACCTGCGCGACCTGGCGCATCCGTGAGGCCCCTCGCCCGCCCTGCACACACACCGCCAGCACAGGCGCCGTGGCGGCGATGAGCGGCATCCTCGTCATGGGGGCCGGCTCGGTCGGCTGCTTCATCGGCGGGCTGACGCAGCTGGCCGGCGTGCCGGTGCATTTCGTGGGCCGGCCGCGCGTACTGGCCCACCTGCGCAGACACGGCCTGCGGCTGACCGACCTTGACGGCCTCGACCGCCACATCCCGCCGCCGCAGCTGCGGCTGCACGAAGACATTCCCGCCGGCCTCAGGCCCGACCTCGTGCTGCTGTGCGTGAAATCCGGCGCCACCGCCGAGGCCGCCACGGCACTGGCGTTGACGATGCCCGAAGGCACGGACGTCGTCAGCCTGCAGAACGGCATCGCCAACACGCCGGCGGCCCGAGCCCTCGCGCCGCGGCTGCACTGGCATGCCGGCATGGTGCCCTTCAACATCGCCGAGCTGGCCCCCGGCCACTACCACCGCGGCACCACGGGCTCACTGGCCGTCGAAGGCGACGCGGCAGACGCCGCCCTGGCCGCCTGGCAGACCGCACTGGCCCGCGCCGGCATGGCGCTGACGCTGCACGCCGACCTTGCCCCCGTGCAATGGGGCAAGCTGCTGCTGAACCTGAACAACCCCGTCAACGCCCTCTCCGGCCGGCCGCTGCGCGACCAGTTGCTGCAGCGCGGCTATCGGCGTGTGCTGGCCGCGCTGCAGGAAGAAGCGCTGGACCTGCTGGACGCCGTGCAGCGCCCCGTCGCGCAGCTCTCGCCGCTGCCGCCGCGCCGCCTGCTGATGCTGCTGCGCCTGCCCACGCCCATCTTCCGCCTGGCCGCCGCGCGCATGCTGCGCATCGACGCCCAGGCCCGCTCCAGCATGGCGGACGACCTGGCCCAAGGCCGCAGGACCGAGATCGACGTGCTGTGCGGCGAGGTGGTGCGCCTGGCCGGGAACCTGCACCGCACAGCGCCGCTGAACGCGCGCATGCAGGCGCTCGTCGAGGCCCAGGCGAAACGCCGCCGCACCTACACGCCGCGCGAGCTGCTGCAGGCCCTCGGCCTGTCCTGACCGGTCAACGCTTGAGAGTCTTTCGGCCGTGCCCGAAAGGCACGCCGGGATGAAAGGCGCTAGAACACCCACCCCCCCTGCACCAGCACCCGCGTGCGCCCGGCGCGCTCGCTCATCGGCTCGCCGCCGGCGGTGCGGCGGGCGAGCTGCAGCTTGGCCATGCCGCCGCCGGCGCTCGCCAGGCTCAGCGAGGCGCCCACGTCGGCCAGCGTGCGCGGCTGGCCGGAAGGCCCGGCGGGGTGGGCCGCGCGCGCCCGGCCGTGGTCGGTGAAGACCCCCGCCGTCCAGCGCAGCCGGCTGTTCTCCGTGCCGCCCAGCGCCTTGTTCAGCTCTGCGTGCAGCAGCACCGCGTGGTCGCCGCTGAGCTCGCCGATGGGGTAGGCCAGCACGCCGCCGCTGCCGGCCACGCCCATGCGTTCGCTGCCGTCGAGGTTGCGCCCGCTCAGCGTGATCTGCGCCCGCGCGCTGGCCTGCGCCGTGACGCCCTGCGGCAGTTGCACGGCATGCGCCAGCCGGAGTTCGAGCTTGCCGTAGTCGCCCTCGGTGCGGTCGCCCGCCGCGTCCAGCGCCCGGGCCGTGGCGTCGCGGAAAGCGAGCCGCCCGTAGCTCAGCGCCGCGCTGGCCGTGGTCTGGCCGTCGTGGCCGGCCAGCAGCGCGTGGATGTGGCGCAGGCTCACCGAGGCGGTGACGCCGTGCGAGCGCTTGGGCGTGACGAGGCCGGCGCTGCGCACCTCGTCGCGCAGCTGCCGCGCGGCCAGCGCGAGGCCGGCTTCGATGCTGGTGGCCCGGGTGCGCTTGAGCGGCGTGGTGAGGTTGAGTTCGAGCGCGTCGGCGGTGCCGGTGGCGTCCAGCGCGGCGTAGCGGTCGCCGAGTTCGTAGCGGGTGCGCGAGAGCGCGGCTTCGGCACGGGTGCCGCGGGTGCTCAGCAGCGCGGCGTAGGCCAGGCGCCCGTTGGCCAGGCCGGCGTGTTCGGTGAGCAGGCCGCTGGCGGAGAGCCGGTCGCCGCGCCCGGTGGGGGAGTTCCAGTCCACGGCGCCGGAGAGGCGCGCCTTGCCGGTGTAGCGCGAGCCGTGGTTGTCGGCCAGCAGGTAGCCGTTGGCCGCGGGCGTGGCCTGGGTGCCGACCGCGAAGTCGCTGGTGCCCACGCGGGCGCCGGGCATCACGTCGGCGCGCACGACCTGCACGCCGGGCGTGTCGTTGATGATCAGCATCGCGCGCTCCAGGGTGTCGAGCGAGACGATGTCGTAGCGCTTGACGTCGTCCAGCAGGCCTTGCACGACCGCGTCGTTGACGCGCGAGCGGTTGTCGAGCACGAAGCGGCCGTAGTTGCCCTCGAGCACGCGCAGCGTGAGCACGCCGCCGCCGGCTTCCTGGGCGGGCTCCTGGGCGGGCACGTAGACGCGCGCGACGAAGTAGCCGCGCCCGCGGTAGTAGCGGGTGAGGCGGGCGGCCAGGGCTTCGAGCTCGGCCAGGGTGTAGGCCTTGCCGGCCTCGCCCTGCAGCTGGGCCTGCAGCGTGGCGGTGTCGATCTCGCGGTTGCCGGCGATCTCGAAGCGCGCCACCTGCACGCGCGGGCCGCCGCCGGGCAGGGCCTGCATCGGGGGTGCGGGCGGGAGGTTGCCGAGCGTGGGCAGCGGCGGCGCGGTGTCGGGGCGCGGGGCGGGCGCGGGCAGCTGGCGCAGCGCGTCGCCGATGCCGGGCGGGGCCGTCTGCGCCTGCGCGGCGAAGGCGGCCAGCGCGAGCGCGGCCGACAGCGCCGACAGCGTGAGAAGGCGGGGCTCGAAGGTGCGGGCGCGGGGGGCGGAGCGGGTCGTCATGGACATCGGGGGCATGGGGGTGATGGGAGAGCGGGCGGTCAAGGCGTCACTCCTCGGCCTGGACGACGAACAGCAGCTGGTCCACGCCGGTGGGCAGGCGCACGCCGCCGTTGACGATCTCGGCCAGCGAGTTGCGGCTGAGCGGCACGCGCACGTCGGGCGGGGTGCCGGTGGCGGCCCCCGCGCCGGGCTTGAGCATCGCGCGGGCCTGGGTCAGCGTGACGCCGGTGCTGGCCTCGCCGCCGCGCGGCGCGGACACCAGCGCGAGCGCCGCGCCTTGCTCGAAGGCGCCGGCCAGGGCCTGCGGCATCGCCACGACGTTGGGCGCCAGGCCCGCCACCGGGCCGGTGGCGTCGCCGGGCAAGGCGGCTTCGGTCAGCGCGGGCACGGCCGGCAGGGTGCGCACGGCCTGCGCCACCACGGCCTTGACGGCGTTGTCCTGCACCGTGATCTGCAGCACCGTGTTGCCGCTGTCGGCGATGGCGTAGTGCGCGTCCTGCGCGGCGAACTGCGCGCGGATCTCGTAGACCCCGGCGTTGCGGATGGCGTCCACCTGCTGGCCGTCCTTCCAGATCGTGTAGGCCAGCGCGCCGGGCTCGGTGCCGGCCACCGTGTTGGCCCAGCTCTGCAGCACCAGCTGGTCGAGCTGCGCGGGGGTGACCAGGTCGGAGCCGTTGGCCGTGTAGAGCTTGCCCGGCTCGGCGCTGGCCAGGGTGTAGGTGAGCGGGCGGTGCAGCAGGTTGCCGGTGAGGCCCTGGCCGGCGCCGCCGGCCAGCTGGTAGTTGCCGGCGTCGGCACCGCCGAGGGCCAGGCCGGTGAGGGCCACGGGCTTGCCGCTGCCGGCCACCGTGTCGGCGAAGGCGGCGCTGTAGTCGAGGGCCAGCTGGTCGCCGGCGATGCGGTCGTCCGTGGCCTGCACGCTGGCGGCCAGCGTGCCGTCGAACACCTTGTCGGCGACGGTGAAGCTCAGCTGCAGCACGCGCGGGGTGATGAGCACGCTGCCGGTGGGCGAGCCGGCCAGCGCGTAGTTGGCGTTGCTCAGGCCCAGCGTGCCGGCGGACAGCGCCTGCGTGCCCACGCCCTTGCCGGCCAGCGCGGCGCTGCCGGTGAGGCTGGCCTGCTCGCCGGGCAGCACGCCACTGAGTTGCAGCAGGTCCAGCCCGGCCACGGCCGTGCCGTCGTAGGCCCGGCTGGCGCCGGCGATGGCGCTGACGGTGACGGGGCGGGCGGTGATGGTGACGTTGCCGGTGGGCGTGCTGCCCGTCAGCGTGTAGTTGCCGGCAGCCGTGCCGGTGAGCGCCAGGCCCGACACGCCGGCCAGCGCCTGCACGCCGGCATTGGCGCCGGCCAGGCTGGCGTTGCCGGCCAGGGCCAGGTTGTCGCCGCTGACGATGTTGGTGATCTGCAGCAAGGTGCTGCCGGCGTCGGTGGTGGCGTCGTAGACCCGGCTGGCGCCCGCGACGCTGGCGATGCTGACCGGCCGCGCGGTGATCGTCACGGTGCCCGTGGGCGTCGTGCCGACCAGCGTGTAGTTGCCGGCGTCCACGCCGGTGAGCGTGAGGCCCGTGAGGCCCGCAATGGCCTGGGTGCCCACGTTGGCGCCGGCCAGCACGGCGCTGCCGGACAGGCCCACGCTGTCGCTGCCGATGAGGTTGCCGAGTTGCAGCAGCGCATTGCCGGCGTCGGTGCTGCCGTCGTAGACCTTGCTGGCACCCGCGATGCTGGCGATGCCGACCGGCCGCGCGGTGATGGTCACGTTGCCCGTCGGCGTGCTGCCGACCAGCGTGTAGTTGCCGGCAGCCGCGCCGGTGAGCGTCAGGCCGGTGAGGCCGGTGAGGGCCTGCGTGCCGATGTTGGCGCCGGCCAGGCTGGCATTGCCGGACAGGCTCACGCTGTCATTGCCGACGATGTTGGTGATCTGCAGCAGCGTGCTGCCGGCATCGGTGGTGGCGTCGTAGACCCGGCTGGCGCCCGCGACGTTGGCGATGGCGACCGGGCGTGCGGTGATGGTCACGTTGCCGCTGGGCGTGGCGCCGACCAGCGTGTAGTTGCCCGCGTCGGTGCCCGCCAGCGTCAGGCCGGTGAGGCCGGTGATGGCCTGGGTGCCGACGTTGGCGCCGGCCAGCGTGGCGTTGCCGGACAGGTTCACGCTGTCGCTGCCGATGAGGTTGCCGAGCTGCAGCAGCGTGCCGGCGGCGTCGGTGCTGCCGTCGTAGGCCCGGCTGGCGCCAGCCGCGACGGCCACGCTGACCGGGCGGGCGGTGATGGTGACGCTGCCGCTGGGGGTGCTGCCGACCAGCGTGTAGTTGCCGGCATGTGCGCCGGTGAGCGTCAGGCCGGTGACGCCGACGAGCGCCTGGCTGCCCACGCCGGCGGCGGCCAGGGTGCCGGTGCCCGACAGGGCCACGCTCTCGCTGCCGACGATGTTGGTGATCTTCAGCAGCGCGTGGCCGGCGTCGGTGGTGGCGTCGTAGGCCTTGCTGGCGCCGGCCACCGTGGTGAGGGCCACCGGGCGGGGCAGCACCAGGTAGCTCGATCCGTTGAGGGTGTAGTTGCCGTTGCTCAGGGCCAGCGTGCCGGCCGAGGCCAGGGTCTGCGTGCCCACGCCGGCGCCGGAGAGGGTGCCGCTGCCGGTGGCGGTGACGGTGTCGCCGGCCACCAGGTTCTGCACCACCAGGTCGGTGCCCGCGAAGGCGCTGGTGCCGTCGTAGGTCTTGCCGGCCTGCACCACGCGCGGGGTGATGGCGGTGCCGTCGGCGGCGAGCGTGACGCTGTAGTTGCCGGCCTTGCCGCCGTTCGTGCCGTCGGCCAGCGTGGCACCCACCTGCGCGGTGGCGCCGGCGTTGGCGGAGGTGAAGGTGACGGTGGGGGTGAAGACCAGGGTCTCGCTGCCCACCAGGCCGCTGAGCGTGCCGCCGGTGGCGCTGCCGGCGGTGGTGCCGTCGTAGACCTTGGCGCCGACCGTGGCGCCGGTGATCGTCAGGGCCTTGGGCGTGACGGTGGCGGCCACGGCCTGGCCGGTGAGGGGCGTGAAGTCGTAGTCGCTGGGCAGGCCCGAGCCGGTGACGGCCAGGCCCGCCACGTCCACGCTGGCGCTGCGGCTGCCCGCGTCGGGGCTGTCGAGCACGCCGGTGACGCCGGTGAAGCTGAGCGTGTCGACTACGGCGCCGCCGGTGGCGGTGGCGGTGACGGTGGCGCCGGTGGTGCCGTCGTAGGCGCGTGTGGCCACGCTCAGGGCGGCCGTGACCGCGGCCTTGCTGACCTCGACCGTGCCGGAGGGCAGGCTGCTGCCCAGCGTGTAGTTGCTGCTGGAGAGCGTCAGGCCGCCGATGTTGTTGACCGAGCGCGTGCCGGCGTGGATGGAATCCAGCGTGGCCAGGCCGCCAAGGCTCACGCTGTCGCCGTTGACGGTGCCGGCGAGGTTGAACAGGCTGGCCGCGGCCACGTTGCTGCCGTCGTAGACGCGGGTGGCGCCGTTGTTGACGGCCAGTGTCAGGGCGCGGGGATCGACGGTGAACGCGCCGGTGGGCAGGGTCACGTCGTAGTCGGCCGAGTTGAAGCCGGTGGCCCAGGTCAGCGAGAAGATGTTGGGCGTGCTGGCGTAGGCGTAGCTGCCGGCGTTGGTGGTGGAGGAGATTGCGGTGCCCCAGTTGACCGACAGGCAGCCCGTGCAGCCGGTGAGGCTCAGGCCCGACAGTGAGGGCAGCACCGTGTCGCCGTAGGTCATGCCCAGTGCGCCGGGCAGGGTCAGGGTGAGTGCTGTGGTGGTGGGCGTCCAACCCGCCTTGTGTACCGGGTAGCCGTCATTGAGCGTGCTCTTGTGCAGCCAGGGGCCGGTGGGGCCGAAGTCCCAGTTCGCAGCGGTGAACGTGGCCTTGTCCGTCATCTGGGCGTTGGAGAGCCCGCTGCTGTTGGTGATCGTGCGCGGCACTGATACGCCAACGTTGCTGCCCACCGCCACAGTGGCCGCGCCGGTGACCGAGTTGTCCCAGAAGCTGTTGGTGACGGAGACGGTGACAGTCGTACCAGGGTCTTTCTCGGTACCGCCGACAAAAGCTCCCGAGCCCGTCGGCACACTGCCCACGTGGTAGCTGCGCTCGATGATGGTTATGGCACGCGCACGGCCAACCAATCCGCCACCGGGTTTGCTATTGCCGCCCGGCGTTGTCACGTCGACACGCGCATAAGAGTCGGCCACATGCACACCCGCCTGCCCGCCTGTGCCCGTATCGCCCGTGTTGTAGCCGACCAAGCCGCCTGCCACTTCGCTTGCGGACACCGTACCCTGGACAGTGCTTCGCACGATGCGGGCAGCGGCATAGGCGTCCAAGTTACCGACCAATCCACCGGAGTATTCAGCGCCCGAGACGCTCAGATTGGAGACGGAAACCCCTGAAATCCACACTGGACTCGTCGCAGCCGCAACCAGGGCGGATGCAGCATTCGCGCTACTGCCATGGACGTTCACATTCTCCAGACGCAGGTCGCGCACCGTCAGGTTGCCTCGCGTTCCGCCAAAGAAGGCGGCTTTCGCGGTCGAGGCGCCCGCGATGTCGATGTTGCTGATCGTGTGCCCCAGCCCCGTGAACACCGTGGGCGTGTTGCTGCCCGCCACGGAGTTCGTGAAGCTGATGCTGTTGGCATCCATGTCCGCCCCCAGCGCCAGGTACGCGGTCACGGTGCTGGTGTTCAACGCGCCGATCAGGTCGGCGGTCGAGGTGTTGCCCAGCGCGCCCAGGCTGGTCACCACGGTGTAGGTGTTGGTGCTGCCGAGCCCGCCCGCCATCGTGGAAAAGTTCTGCCCGGCCTGCAGCGAGATCGGCGCCCACACGTAGTAGTCCGAGGCCTGCCCGCCGACCACGCCGTCGTTCGCCGCCTGCCCGTACTCCAGGGCCAGCTTGCCGCTGGCGCCCGTGGCGGTGATGGGCTTGTTGATGTAGATGTTGCGATCGGCCACCAGCGACAGCGTCGTGTTGGCCGACCAGTTCACCGCGTCGTTGACGAAGATGTCGCCGTTGCCGCTGGTGCCGCCGTTGATGCTCAGGATCCCGACATGGTTGTTGTTCAGCTGCGCCGACAGGGTGGCGCCGCTGATGTCGCCGCCGCTGGCGATGGTGTAGTCCTGCGGGTCGATCAGCCAGGTGCCAGTCTTGCCCTGCGGCGCGGCCGTGGTGATGTGCGCGCTGTCGGCGACCTTCACCTTGGCGGCGCTGGTCTCGATGAAGCCGCCATTCACACTACTCGCGCCGTCCGGTGCGCCGGCGTCCAGCGTGCCGCTGACCGTGGTGGTGCCGCGCTCCATGTCGCCCAGCAGCACGATTTTTCCCTCGTGCTCGGCGATGCTGCGCGCGCGGATCTCGCCGCTGTGGTTGACCATGCCGTCCAGCAGCCCTTCGGCTGCCTTGGCCGTCAGCAGCACCTGGCCGCCATCGGCCAGGATGGCGCCGCCGTTGGCCACCAGGCTGTCCAGCGCGCCCTGCTCCAGGGTCACGCCGACCAGCGAGCTGCCGTTGAAGTTGAGCGTGACCTGGTTGCCCGCGGCCAGCGCGACGTGGCCCAGCTTGGCCGAGATCACGCCGTCGTTGCGCACCTGCTGGCCGATCAGCGCCACGTAGCCGCCGTCGGCTGCGTTGAGCGTGCCTTCGTTGACGACGCTACCGGCGCCGCTGCCGCTGAAGCTGGCCTTGCCGGCCATGAAGTCCGCATCGCTCAGGTCGCGCGTGGAGGCCACGAGGCCGGCCGTGTCCACGCGCGCGCCCTTGCCGAACAGCACGCCGTTGGGGTTGAGCACGAAGACCTGGCCGTTGGCCTTCAGCGCGCCGTCGATGACGGAGGTGTCAGCGCCGGTGACGCGGTTCAGCACCACGGCCTGCGCATTGGGCTGCTGGAAAGTGACGCTGGCGTCCTTGCCGATCGAGAAGTTCTGCCAGTTGATGGCCGCGCGCTGGCTGCCCTGGGTGACCGTCATCGCGCTGCCCTGCTGGGCGATGGCCGCACTGCCGGCGGTGACCTGCCCGCCGGTGGGCAACGTGCCCGGGCCGGCCGCGAAGGCCGCGCTCGCGGCGGCGACCAGGCCGGCCGCACCGGCCGCCTTGCCGCAGCTGCGCGCGGTCTCCGCGACGGCGACGAAGGCGCCCAGGCGCCGGTTCCAGACTTTGCGATAGATGTGGTTCATACGGGCTGCAAGACGGTGAGGAGCCACGCGGCGCCACCCCCACCTGGGCGGTGGCGCGCGCATGTGAAAAACAGGTGCAGCCAGTATTCGGAAAACGCTCAGATCCGTATACGCGGATCGCGCAAACCTCTATACGGATTGCGCAGTCCACCCCTGCTCCCGCGCCGAAAGGCCGGGAATGCGTGAGGAGTTAACAGTCCCTGGACACCAGGCTGGGCGTCAGGCTGGGCAGTTCGCCGAAGCGCCGCTTGTAGGCGGCCGAGAAGCGGCTGGGCGTGGCGAAGCCGCATTCCAGCGACAGCGCCGCGATGCTCGGGAAGTCGCCGCGCTGCAGCCGTTCGCGGGCGCGGAGCAGGCGCTGTTCGGTCAGCCAGTCGGACGGGCTCATGCCGTAGCGGCTCTGGAAGGCGTATTGCAGCCCGCGGGTGGACAGGCCGCTCCACTGGGCCATCTGCGTCAGCGTGGCGCGCCGCGAGAGGTCGCTTTGCAGCCTGTCGCAGACGTGGTCGATGGCGCGGCGCCCGAGGGCGGGCGACGGCAGTCCGGCGTCCGGCCGGGGTGCGTCGCCCAGCGGCGCGGTGAACCAGTCGGGCCGGAACAGCAGCACCAGCTGGCGGTAGAGGAAGTCCTGCAGCCCGAGCTGGTGGAGCGCCGCGGGGTCGCAGCCGTAGGCATCGACCAGGCCGCCCAGGTGCCGGGCGACGGTTCCCACGGGCGTGCCGTGGACCTGCGGGGGCATGACGCGAGGGGTGCCGAGCCCCAGGTCCACCGGGTGGCCGGGCGGCAGGCCGCGCATGGCGCGCGCGGCGTCTTCCAGCAGGGCCAGGTCGAGTTGCAGCATCAGCAGCTGGCGCTCGCCGCCCCAGCCGCGCGTGCTGCCGCAGTGCGCCGGCAGGTAGAGGCTGCCGCAGCCGGCGCCCCAGGCCAGCGGCCGGCCGCCGTCCACCCGCACGCGGGCCCGGCCGTGCAGCGGGATCAGCAGGGTGGACTCGCGGGTGTCGCTGAGTTCCACCAGGGTCGGCGAGATGGCGCTGGCCACCAGCCCGAGGCCCGGGAGCGCGACCGAGGCGCTCTTGCTGCGGAAGCCGCTGTCGTCCGCCAGCGTCTCGTAGGCGGTGAGCCCGGGGAAGGTGCGCGCGATCAGGTCGGAGAAGGGCTGCGCGGCGGTGTGCAGCGTGGCGCTGTGGTCACCGAAGAGCAGGGGTTCCGAATCGCGCGGGGTGGGCATGGGGCAGGGGCGGGCTGGCGTCAGCGGCCCGGATTTTGCGGCCAACGGCGCCGGGCCCGGCGCCGGCCCGCTGGACGCCCCCCGAAAAACCGAAGCGTCGCTCAGGCGGCGGGTATCGACAGGCGCGGGAGGCGCTGGCGACAATCCGCGCCCCCATCACGGAACGCCGCCATGCTCGAACTGCTGTCCGACCCGCAGACCTGGATCGCCCTCGCCACGCTGACGGCGCTGGAGCTGGTGCTGGGCATCGACAACATCATCTTCATCAGCATCCTGGTGGACAAGCTGCCCAAGGCGCAGCAGGAGACGGCGCGGCGGCTGGGGCTGTTCATGGCGATGTTCATGCGCATCGGGCTGCTGCTGACGCTGGCCTGGATCGTCGGCATGACGGAGCCGCTGTTCCACGTGTTCGGCTTCGGCTTCTCGGGGCGCGACCTGATCCTGCTCGGCGGCGGGCTGTTCCTGATCTGGAAGAGCACGGTCGAGATCCACGGCTCGCTGGAGGGCGAGGACGAGGCCGAGGCGATGAGCGGCAGCCAGGCGGCCAAGGCCGCGTTCGGCGCCGCCATCGTGCAGATCATGCTGATCGACCTGGTGTTCTCGCTGGACTCGATCATCACGGCCGTGGGCATGGTGAGCGACGTGCGCATCATGATCGCCGCGGTGGTGGCCTCGGTCGGGCTGATGATGCTGTTCGCCGGGCCGATCGGCCGCTTCGTGTCGCACCACCCGACCATCAAGATGCTGGCGCTGAGCTTCCTGGTGGTGGTGGGCGTGGTGCTGGTGGCCGAGGGCTTCGGCAACCACGTGCCCAAGGGCTATATCTACTTCGCGATGGCGTTCTCGCTGGGCGTGGAGATGATCAACATCAAGATGCGCAAGAACGCGGACACCAAGGTCAAGCTGCGCCGCCAGATCCCGGGCGACGAGGACTACTGAGCCTAAATCCGGCAGTTGACCGCTTGCCATTCATCGGAAGTCCTGGTGTTTCAACACCTTGCCGCCAATGCGGGATTCACCACTTCGGTGAGCAACGCTGCACGCCCGCTGGTCTGGCGCTGCGGGCCGCTGGCGGCGTTGCTCCTCCTCGCGGGCATGAGCCCGCAGCGTCGTCGCGCCTTGCCAGCGGCCCGCCTCGCCAGCCCCTCGGGCATGCCCAACTGCCGGGTTGAGGCTGAGCCTCAGGTGGCCCAGATGCGCGGGTCGGCGCCGGCCAGGCCCCAGAGCCGCGCGCGCCACAGCGCCCTGACCCGCCGCAGCGCCAGCGCGACCGCCTCGACCTCGTCGCCCACCACGCGCGCCAGCAGCAGCGCGCCGTGCGGGCCGGCCAGGTGGGTGGCGCCGGCCAGCGGCTGGCCGGCCAGCAGCTCGCGGCCGTCGGCCAGCAGGGTTTCGGCGTCGGCCAGCGCGGTGGTCTGCGCATAGGCCAGCGTGCCCAGCACGCGGTGGCCGGCGAGGCCGCAGGGGCCGTCCAGCAGCGCCGCGTCGGCGGCGTCCAGCCAGCCGCGGTCCAGCCACTGGCCCTCGATCTCCAGGTGCTGCAGCAGCCGGCCGGCGTCGAAGGGCCGGCCGGCGGCCGGCAGGCCCAGGCCCAGCACTTCGGCCGCGAACAGGCTGGCGCCGGGCGCGAGCTGGAGCCGGACTTCGTTGCGGCCGAGGCAGGCCGGGTAGGCCAGGGTTTCCTGCGGCAGCCATTCCAGCCGCGCGCCCTCGCCCGCCCGGGCCTGCACCACCTGGGCGGCCTCGCCCGCGCTGGCGCGGTAGAAGCGCGTGGCGGCGGGCGTGGTGACGAGCAGGTGGGCGCCGGGCTGGACGTCGATGTCGATGTCCAGCCGGTCGCCGCCGACGAGGCCGCCGGGCGGGTGGACCAGCACGGCATGGGCCACCGAGTCGCCCTCGGGGTAGAGCGTCTTGAGCAGGCGCAGCGGGCCGTCGTGCCGCGCGTGGACGCGGGTGGCGCCGCCGTCGCGCACGGCGGCCAGCGCCAGCCGCGCGGGCCAGCGGACCGGGTCAGCCAACGAGCAGGCCCTTCTTCTCGATGAAGTCCACCACCTCGGCCAGGCCCTCGCGGGTCTTGAGGTTGGTCATGACCCAGGGCTTGGCGGGCCGCATGCGGG
This sequence comes from Roseateles sp., assembly GCF_047654785.1. Taxonomy (GTDB): domain Bacteria; phylum Pseudomonadota; class Gammaproteobacteria; order Burkholderiales; family Burkholderiaceae_C; genus Pelomonas. Next base: position 692,065 of record NZ_JASGKQ010000003.1, on the reverse strand, counting down.
CGGTGTCGGCGCGCATCACGGCCAGGTCGGCGCCGACGTGGGGGGCGAGGTCGGTCTTGTTGATGACGAACAGGTCGCTCTTGGTGATGCCGGGGCCGCCCTTGCGCGGGATCTTCTCGCCGGCGGCGACGTCGATGACGTAGATCGTCAGGTCGCTCAGCTCGGGGCTGAAGGTGGCGGCGAGGTTGTCGCCGCCGCTCTCGACGAAGACGATGTCGGCGTCCGGGAAGCGCTCCAGCATGCGGTCCACGGCTTCGAGGTTGATGGAGCAGTCCTCGCGGATCGCGGTGTGCGGGCAGCCGCCGGTTTCCACGCCCATGATGCGCTCGGGCTCGAGCGCGCCGGCCACGGTCAGCAGGCGCTGGTCTTCCTTGGTGTAGATGTCGTTGGTGACGACGACCAGGTCCCAGCGCTCGCGCATGGCCTTGCACAGCATTTCGACGAGGGTGGTCTTGCCCGAGCCCACGGGGCCGCCGACGCCGACGCGCAGCGGCGGCAGCTTCTTGGTGCGGTGGGGGATGGCGTGCAGCGGTGCGGCGGTCATGAACGGAACAGTCTGGAATATTGGGTTTCGTGGCGGGCGCCGTGGATGCCGAGCAGCGGCGCGAAGGCCAGCGGCTCGGGTGCGGCCAGCGCGGCCGCGACGGCTGGCGGGATGGCTTGCACGAGGCATGCCAGCAGGCGCTGGCCGGCCGTCTGGCCCAGCGGCACGCAGCGCACCGCGGCCTGCACCAGGTTCTCGGCCCAGCCGAAGGCGATGGCCTGCAGCGCGGGCTCCGGCGCCGCGCCGCGCGCCGCGGCGGCCGCGCCCATCGCCACCGGCCAGGCCGGCGCGGGCTGGAGGCGCTGCAGCAGCGGCAGCACGGGCGCGTCGGGCATCAGGCCCGCCATCCAGGCGAGCAGGCTGCGGCCCATCTGCCGGGCCTGCTGCAGGCTCTCGCTGGTTTCGCGGGTCTGCAGCGTCCAGGCGTTGAGGGCGGCCAGGCGCTCGCCGTCCAGCGCCCGCGCGGCCGCATGCGCCGCCGCGGCCATCGGCAGCTCGGCGCGGGCCTGCACGAGTTCGAGCTGGTTCAGCAGCCAGCCGCGCGCGCTGGCCTCGTCATGCACGAGGCCGGCATCGACGGCGGCCTCCAGCCCCTCGGAGTAGCTGAACCCGCCCACCGGCAGCGCCGGGGAGGCCAGCCACAGCAGGTGCAGCAGCGCGGCGTCAGTGCCCGTGGTCATGCGCGTGGCCGTGGCCGTGGCCGCAGCCGGGGCCGTGCACATGGCCGGCCGGGCCGGCGTCATGCGCCTTGACGGGGATGGCCAGCGGCTTGCGCGCGGGCGCGGGGTCGCCGTGGCCGTGGGCGTGGGCGTGGTCGTGGCTGTGGTCATGCGCGCCGTGGCCGGCCCCGTCGCCGTAGGCGCCGCCCTCGGGCTCGAACGCGGCCCGCGCCTCGGTGACGATGAGGTGCTGGCGGCGCAGCATGTCGGCCAGCACCGGGTCGGGCTCGAACTGCAGCAGCGCGGGCTGCAGCTCCAGCGGCACGTGGCGGTTGCCGAGGTGGTAGGCGGCGCGCAGCAGGTCGAACGGGCTGCCGTGCTCGGCGCAGTGGCGCACCTGCAGCACCGGCTGGGCGGCGGCGACGACGCGCAGCAGGGAGCCGTCGTCGGCCACCAGCACGTCGCCGCCGCGCAGCGTGGTGCCGCGCGGCAGCACGACGCCGATCTCGCGGCCGCTGGAGTCGGTGGCGGCAAAGCGGCTCTTGCTGCGGGTGTCCCAGTCGAGCTCCAGCGCGGGCGCGCGCTTGACGAGCACGGGGGCGAGGCCGGCGCCGCCGGCAATGCGTTTGGTGGCGTGGATCATGGCGGTTGCAGAGTGCAGTAAGCGCCGTTAGTATTACACAAGTTATAACTCGGAGGAACCGCCATGAGCGCACTCAAGGTGACCCAGATCGGCAACTCGCTGGGCGTGATCCTGCCCAAGGACGTGTTGGCGCGCCTGAAGGTGGAGAAGGGCGACGTGCTCTACCTGTCGGACGCCGTCAACGGCGTGCTCATCTCGCCGTACAGCCCGGAGTTCGAGCAGCAGATGGATGCCGCGCGCAGCATCATGAAGAAGCGGCGGGCCGTGCTGCGGGAGCTCGCCAAATGACCGCGCGCGCCTGGCGCTGGCTGGATGCGGACGTGCTGCGCGCCATCCACCACGAGCAGCTGGCCGAGCACGGCGGCGCACCGGGCGTGCGGGACGAGGGGCTGTTCGAGTCCGCCGTCAACCGGCCGCGGAACCTGGTGGCCTACGGGCAGCCCGACGTGTTCGAGCTGGCCGCCGCCTATGCCGTCGGCCTGGCGAAGAACCACCCGTTCATCGACGGCAACAAGCGCACCGCCTACGTCGCCATGGAGCTGTTCCTGTGGCTGAATGGCCTGGAGCTGCTGGCGTCCGATGCGGATTGCGTCATCACCATGCTGGGCGTCGCCGCCAGCCAGGTCAGCGAAGCCGAGCTGGCAGACTGGCTGCGGCAACAGACCGAGCCCATCGCCTGACATTCCCTCCATCGCCCCATGACCCCGCCCCGACTCGACACCCTGACCCTCTCCGTCCAGGCCCGCGTCGCCACCGTGCGCCTGAACCGCCCCGACAAGGCCAACGCGATGGACGCGGCGATGTGGCAGGACATCCGCCGCGCGTTCGACTGGATCGACGCCCAGCCCGAGGCCCGCGTCGCGGTGCTGGAGGGCGAAGGCCGGCACTTCACCGCCGGCATCGACCTGGCCATGATGGCGGGCCTGGCGCCGCAGCTCCAGGACCCCTGCGGCGGCCGCACCCGCGAGGCGCTGCGCCGCGTCATCCTCGACATGCAGGACACGCTGACCAGCCTGGAGCGCTGCCGCAAGCCGGTGCTCGCGGCCATCCACGGCGCCTGCGTGGGCGGCGGCATCGACCTGGTCAGCTGCGCCGACATGCGCTACTGCAGCGCCGACGCCTATTTCTCGATCAAGGAGATCGACATCGGCATGGTGGCCGACGTGGGCACGCTGCAGCGCCTGCCCAAGCTCGTCGGCTCGCAGGGCCTGGTGCGCGAGCTGGCCTACACGGGCCGGCGCGTCGATGCCGCCGAGGCGCGCGAGATCGGCCTGGTGAACCGCGTGTTCGACAGCCGCGAGGCGCTGCAGGCCGGCGTGCGCGAGCTGGCCGCGGCGATCGCCGCGAAGTCGCCGCTGTCCATCCGCGGCACCAAGGAGATGCTGAACTACGCGCGCGACCACTCGGTGGCCGACGGGCTCAACCACGTCGCCACCTGGAACGCCGCGATGCTGATGAGCGAAGACCTCGCGCTGGCGATGCGCGCCGGCAAGGGCGCGGCGCCGGACTTCCGCGACTGAGCATGCTGACCGCCGCCCAGGCGCTCGCCTTCCTCGCCGCCGCCGTGATGCTGACCGCCACGCCGGGGCCGGACAACCTGATGGTGCTGGGCATGGGCATGTCGCGCGGCCGGCGCGCCGGCATGGCCTTCGGCCTGGGCTGCGCGCTGGGCTGCCTGAGCCACACGCTGCTCGCCGTGCTGGGCGTCAGCGCGCTGCTGGCGGCCTCGCCCCTGGCCTTCGCGGCGCTGAAGGCGGCCGGCGGCGCCTACCTGCTGTGGATGGGCGTGCAGGCCTGGCGGCATGCCGGCGCCGTGCGCGTGGACGGCGGCGCGATGGCCGAGGCGCCGCTGCGCCGGCTGTTCGCCAAGGGCCTGGTCGCCAACGCGATCAACCCCAAGGTGGTGCTGTTCTTCCTGTCCTTCCTGCCGCAGTTCGTCGTCGCGCCGCAGGGGCCGGTGGCGTGGCAGCTGGGGCTGCTGGGCCTGCTGTTCACCGCGCAGGCGGCGCTGCTGTTCGGCCTGCTGGGCTGGTTCTCGGGCAGCGTCGGCGCCTGGCTGAACCGCCGGCCGCGCGCCGGGCTGTGGCTGGACCGGCTGGCGGGCACGGTCTTCATCGGCCTGGGCCTGAGGATGATCGCGGCGCGCTGAGCGCCGGCCAGGTCAGGCCGGGGTGGAACGCAGCAGCGCGCCGTACCGCTGCTTTCTCAGCGCCGTGTAGTGCCACCACGGCCGGGCCGGGTTGCCGTCCAGGAAGTCCACGACGGACATGAACACGTCCAACACGCAGGGATCCTGCGCGGCGCCCGTTCTGCGGCAGAGCTCCTTGTAGAGGGCCAGCGGGTCACAGCCCTGCAACTGGCCCGGATGCTCGAAGCCCAGCAGCACCAGGTCCCGCGCGGCGGCGGGGCCGATGTTGGGCAGGTCGGTGAACCGGCGAATCCGTGCTCTGGCGACTTTTTGGGGATGCATGGGGAAAGCGCCGTTGGGGCGCGCTACTAGATTCGCTAGCGATCGCGCAATACCGGCTCGCCGGTTCTCGGGTTCGTCAGGGTGACGTTCTCAAGCGCCCGAATGCGCCAACCACGCCCCTGTTTCACAACAACCGCAAGAATCAGCGTATCGACCTGATGCGGCCCGGCCGGATGCGCGGCACCCGCCGACAACCGGCTCCAGAAGTGGACCACTGCGGCCTGGTCGGAAATATCGACGGCGCTGATCAGCTCATTGCTGAGCGCGGAGTCGCTGTAGAGGGTTTCATGCAGGGGGGCGTGAAGCGCCACGATCTCATCGACGCCCCGGACATAGTGGCCGAAGCGGTTCACGAACGTCGCGTCCGCATCAAACAGGCCGCCGAACGCTTCCATGTCATGCGCGTTCCAGGCCGCTTGAAATGCAAGGGGCGCGTCTTCCGGCTTTTCAATTTTTGGCATCGCCGCCTCTCTCGATCATCTTTACGCCAAGTCCCGGCGCCAACAAATCTCAGATCGGCAGGGTGGGGTCAGCGCAGCGAAACCCACCCTACGGCCCTTGATATCGGCACTCAAGCCACCGCCCGATGTTCGATCTGCAACGGCCAGGCACCGATCCGCGCAGCCTCCAGGATGACCGTCTCGACCACGCTGCCATCCGCGGCATAGCTGACGTGCGTGTGCCAATCCTGTGAGACCTCGCGGACGATGGGTTTGTCGGACAGACGAATGACCAGGGTGTCGTCCTCGTCGTAGTAGATGGTCTTCATGGCTCGCATGCTGAACATGGCTGGACTTTACGCCCCACGTCAGCGCCACCCGACCCGAACCGCCAGCATTCAGAACAGGAAATACCGCTGCGCCATCGGCAACTCCTGCGCCGGCTCGCAGGTCAGCAGCAGCCCGTCGGCCCGCACCTCGTAGGTCTGCGCGTCGATCTCCATCGTCGGCAGGTAGTTGTTGAGCACCATGTCGGCCTTGCCGACCGTGCGGCAGCCCTTCACCGGCACCAGTGTTTTGGCCAGGCCCAGCCGCTCGGCCGCTCCCTGCCCGGCCTGGCTGACGAAGGTCAGCGAGCCCTGCGCCAGCGCGCCGCCGAAGGCGCCGAACATCGGCCGGTAGTGCACCGGCTGCGGCGTCGGGATGGAGGCGTTCGCGTCGCCCATCGCGGCGGCGGCGATGAAGCCGCCCTTCAGGATCAGCGACGGCTTCACGCCGAAGAAGGCGGGCTTCCACAGCACCAGGTCGGCCCATTTGCCCACTTCGATGCTGCCCACCTCGTGGCCTATGCCGTGCGCCAGCGCGGGGTTGATGGCGAGCTTGGCGAGGTAGCGCTTCACGCGCGCGTTGTCGTTGCCGGCGCCGTCGCCCGGCAGCGATCCGCGCTGCAGCTTCATCTTGTGCGCGGTCTGCCAGCAGCGCAGGGACACCTCGCCGACGCGGCCCATGGCCTGCGAGTCGGACGAGAACATGCTGATCGCGCCCAGGTCGTGCAGCACGTCCTCGGCGGCGATGGTCTCGCGGCGGATGCGGCTCTCGGCGAAGGCCAGGTCCTCGGCGATGCCGGCGTCCAGGTGGTGGCAGACCATCAGCATGTCGAGGTGCTCGTCCAGCGTGTTGACGGTGAACGGCCGCGTCGGGTTGGTGGAGCTGGGCAGCACGTTGGCCTCGCCCACCACCCGCATGATGTCCGGCGCATGGCCGCCGCCGGCGCCCTCGGTGTGGAAGCTGTGGATGGTGCGGCCCTTGAAGGCGGCGATGGTGTCCTCGACGAAGCCGCTCTCGTTCAGCGTGTCGGTGTGGATGGCGACCTGCACGTCGGTCGCCTCGGCCACGTTCAGGCAGTTGTCGATGGCGGCCGGCGTCGTGCCCCAGTCCTCGTGCAGCTTCAGGCCGATGGCGCCGGCCTCGACCTGCTGCATCAGGCCCTCGGGCCGGCTGGCGTTGCCCTTGCCCATGAAGCCCAGGTTCATCGGGAAGGCCTCGGCCGCCTTCAGCATGGTGGCGATGTGCCGGGGCCCGGGCGTGCAGGTGGTGGCCAGCGTGCCGGTGGCCGGGCCGGTACCGCCGCCGATCATCGTCGTCACCCCGCTCATCAGCGCCTCCTCGATCTGCTGCGGGCAGATGAAGTGGATGTGGGTGTCGATCGCGCCGGGCGTGACGATGAAGCCCTCGCCCGCGATGACCTCGGTGCCGGGGCCGATGACGATGTCCACGCCGGGCTGCACGTCGGGGTTGCCGGCCTTGCCGATCGCCGCGATGCGGCAGCCGCGCAAGCCAATGTCGGCCTTGACGATGCCCCAGTGGTCGAGGATGACGGCGTTGGTGATGACGGTGTCCACGGCGTCGCCCGCGCCGGGCCCGTTCGGGCGCTGCGACTGGCCCATGCCGTCGCGCACGGTCTTGCCGCCGCCGAACTTGACCTCCTCGCCGTAGCCGCCCGCGCGCAGCGTCAGGTCCTGCTCGATCTCGATGACCAGGGCGGTGTCGGCCAGGCGCAGCCGGTCGCCGACGGTGGGGCCGAGCATCTCGGCGTAGGCGCGGCGGCTGATCTTCATTTGAACCTCCGCACGGCCGCCCGAAGGCGGCGGGCGCCCCCCGGCGGGGCAGCGAACGCAGTGCGCGCGGGGTTTGTCATAAGTTGCCCTGCACGAGGCCGCGGAAGCCCCAGACGGCGCGGTCGCCGGCCAGTTCGACCAGTTCGACGGTGCGCGTCTGCCCGGGCTCGAAGCGCACCGCCGTGCCGCTGCAGATGTTCAGCCGCATGCCGCGCGCGGCCTCGCGGTCGAAGGCGAGCGCGGCGTTGGTCTCGGCGAAGTGGTAGTGCGAGCCGACCTGGATGGGGCGCTCGCCCGCGTTGGCGACCTGGAGCGTCAGCCTGCGGCGGCCGGGGTTGAGTTCGTGCTCGCCGTCGGCGGTGATCAGCTCGCCGGGAACCATCAGGCCGCTCCGCCCAGGCGCGCCACGGCCAGCGCCGCGACGCTGGCGCCCAGCAGCGCGCGCGCCAGCACGGGCGCGTTGCGCAGCCGCCAGCCCAGGGCCAGCCCCGCGCCGTGCAGCGCGGCGGTGCCGAGCACCATGCCGGCCAGCGCGGCGGCGCCGTGCAGCTCCAGCCCGTGCGCCGCGCCATGGCTGAAGGCCAGCACGGCGGCCGTGGCCGCGCCCGCGGCCGGCGGCATCGCCAGCCGCAGCGCCACCAGCAGGCCCAGCACGGCCAGCGACACGGTGATGGCGGCCTCCATCGCCGGCATCTGCCAGCCGGTGGCCATGGCCAGCAGCGCGCCGGCCAGCAGCGACGCGGCGAACGCGAGCGGCGCGCGCAGCGGATGCCGCAGCGCCATCGCGCTCCAGAGGCCCACGGCCAGCATCGCGGCGAGGTGGTCCGGCCCGGTCAGCGGGTGCAGCACGCCGTCCACGAAGCCGCCGAGGTGGCTGTGCCCGCCGGTGTGGGCCAGGGCCGGCGCGGCCGGCAGCGCCAGCAGCAGGGGGAGTGTTTTCTTCATCGCAGGGGCGGCGCCTGTTCTCAAGGGATCGGTTGGTGGACGGTCACGAGCTTGGTGCCGTCCGGGAAGGTGGCCTCGACCTGGATCTCCGGGATCATCTCGGCGATGCCGTCCATCACGTCGGCACGGGTCAGCACGGTGCGGCCGTCGCTCATCAGCTCGGCCACGCTCCTGCCGTCGCGCGCGCCTTCGAGGATGGCGGCGCTGATCAGCGCCACGGCCTCGGGGTAGTTCAGCCGCAGGCCGCGGGCCTTGCGGCGCTCGGCCAGCAGCGCCGCGGTGAACAGCAGCAGCTTGTCTTTTTCGCGCGGGGTGAGTTCCATAGCTGCCGGCTCACTTGCAAGGCGGGTGCCAGTCCTGCAGCACGGCGGCCGGATCGGGCTTGCGGGAGGCCCCGGAAGGCGCCCGCCGGGCCGGCGTGCCCAGCGCGATCCAGCCCAGCAGCGTCTCGCCGGGCGCGCAGAAGGCGGCCGCGATGGCCGGGTCGCGCGCCTTGGCGCCGCTGAGCATCTTGCCGCCGAAGCCCAGCAGGTGCGCGGCCGTCAGGAAGTTGCTGACCGCCCCGCCCACGGCCGCCCATTGCTCGGGCACGGGCACCTGCGGATGGTCCGGGTCGATGCGGGCAACGACGGCGACGCTCACCGGCGGCCGCAGCGCGCGCTCGGCGTCCAGCGCGGCGCCCTCCTCGCCCTTGCCGGCCGCGCGGGCCGCGTCGGCGAACAGCGCCGCCATGCCCTGTTTGGCGGCGCCGCGCACCAGCTTGAATCGGTAGGGCACCAATTCGGCGTGGTCGGGCGCGCGCAGCGCGGCGCGCACCATCACCGCCAGCTGCGCGTCGCTGGGGCCGGGTTCCACCAGGTGCTTGGGGCCGACCGAATGGCGGCCCAGCAGCGCGTCCAGGCCCGGTGTGGAAATCATGAATCCCTCGCGCCGTCATGGCGGAAAGAGGTGGGAGTCGAACCCACCCGGCGGCGCGTGGCGCCACCCACCGGGTTTGAAGCCCGGCCGGCACACCGGTGCCGTTCTCTTTCCATGGTCAATCCGCAGCGTCCGAAAACAGCGCGCTGTCGGCCCGCAGCCGGTGCTCGTCGCCGACGCGGCGCAGCAGGCCGACGCGGTCGAAGTGCTCCAGGTGCTGGATGGCGCGCTTGCGGCCCAGGCCGGTCGCGTCGCGGAACGCCGCGGCCGTGACGCTGCCTTGCGCCCCCGCCAGCCGGCGCACCGTGGCCGCGAGGCCCGCCATGGTCGCAGTGTCGCAGTAAAGGTCTTTCACCACCTGGTGCAGCTCGCCCTGCCGCGCCAGCCGCGCCAGCGTCGCCCGCATCAGCGGCTCGGGCTCGGCGCAGTCGCGGGCCAGGTCGCGCGCCCATGCGCCCTCGGCGCCGGCCGCAGCCAGGCGCGGCGCCACCTGCAAGGCGATGCGCTGCTCGGCCGCCGACAGCTGCACGCCATGCTCGGGCAGGTACACGAAGGCGCCGTGCACCGCGATGCGGCCCTGCGCACGCAGCCGCTCCAGCAGCTGGCGCCACGGCGCCTCGGCCATGCGCGGTGCCGCCAGCCGGCGCAGGCGCGCGGCGTCGGGGCCGAGCTCGTCCGGCAGCCGGGCGTGGAAGCCGGCCAGCGCGGCCAGCAGCCGGGCGGCCAGCGCGGCGGCGGCGTCGTCGCCCAGCGCCCAGCCCTGCAGCGGCTCGGCCAGGCCCTCCGCCTGCGCGAAGCGGGCGAGGTCCAGCCCCTGCGCCGACAGCGCCAGCAGCCGCTCGCGCCGCTGCGCGGCGTCGGGCAGCTCGCAGGCGGCCAGTTCGGCCAGGCGTTCGGACGTGCGGCGGTAGCGCGCGGGCGCGAACGGGTCCAGCACCACGCCGCCGGCCAGCGTGCGCGTGGCGCCGGCATCGCGCAGCACCAGCCGGTCGCCGCGCCAGGCGCCCACCGGCGCGTGGCACACCAGCTGCACGCGGCCGCTGGCGCCGGGGTCGATCTGCTCGCCGTCCAGCACCGCGACGCTGGCGGTGGTGGCCTGTGCCCCCAGGTGCAGGTGCACGCGGGTGCCGGAGCGCAGCGGCCTGGCCTCGCCGGGCCAGAGCAGGAGGCGCGCGTCGAAGCGGTCGGTGCGCAGCGCGGCGTGCGGGGCGGTGAGCCAGGCGCCGCGCGGGGCCTGGTCCTTGGCCACCCCGGCCAGCGCGACGGCGCAGCGCTGGCCCGCATGGGCGCGGTCGGCCTCGCGGTTCTGCGCATGCAGGCTGCGCACGCGGACGCGGCGGCCGTCGAGCAGCAGCTCGTCGCCCACCGCCACCTCGCCGGCGTGCAGCGTGCCGGTGACCACGGTGCCGACGCCGTCGAGCGTGAAGGCGCGGTCCACGGCGAGCCGGGGGGCGAGGCCCCGCGCCGGGCGCGGCGGCAGCCGCCGGGCGGCGTCGAACAGCAGCTCGCGCAGCGCATCGACGCCCTGCCCCGACGGCGCCGACACCGCGAGGATGGGCGCCGCGTCCAGCCCGGTGCCCGCGAGCAGCGCGCGGATCTCGTCGCCGAGCGCGGCGATGCGGCCGGGCGCCGCGCGGTCGGCCTTGGTGATGGCGACGGCGCCGCGCGTCAGCCCGAGCAGGCTCAGCACGGCCAGGTGCTCGCGCGTCTGCGGCATCACGCCGTCGTCGGCGGCGACGAGCAGCAGCGCGAAGTCGATGCCGCTGGCGCCGGCCAGCATGGTGTGGACCAGCTTCTCGTGGCCGGGCACGTCGATGAAGCCGATTCGATCGGTGCCCCCGGCGGCCATACCGTCCGCCCCCCGCGGGGGCAGCGCCCCGCCTTCGGGCGGCCGGGCGCCGGGTCGCTCGTCCAGCGAAGGCAGGTCCAGGTAGGCATAGCCCAGCTCGATGCTGATGCCGCGCGCCTTCTCCTCCGGCAGCCGGTCGGTGTCCACGCCGGTGAGCGCGCGCACCAGCGTGGTCTTGCCGTGGTCGATGTGGCCGGCGGTGCCGACGATCACGCCAGCGCCTCCCGCAGCGCGTCGAGCTGCGCGGTCAGCAGCGCGGGGTCTTCCAGGCAGCGCAGGTCCAGCAGCAGCCGGTTCTCGTGGCGGCGGCCGATGACCGGCCGCGGCAGCGCGCGCAGCGCGTCGGCCAGCGCCTCCAGCGTGCGGCCGCGGCCGTCCACGGCGGCCAGCGCCAGGCCGGCGGACGGCAGCCGCTCGACCGGCAGCGAGCCCGAGCCGATCTGGCTCTGCAGCGCGACGGCCTCGACGCTGAAGCGCGGCGCGACCGCCGCCGCCACGCCGGCCAGCAGGCTTTGCGCGAGCGCGGCGAGCTGCGCCTGCGGGCGGGTCAGCAGCCGCAGCGTGGGCAGGTCCCGCGCCAGCCGCTCGGGCCGCAGGTACAGCCGCAGCGTGGCCTCCAGCGCCGCGAACGGCAGCTTGGACAGCCGCAGCGCCCGCTTCATCGGGAACTTGCGGATGCGGCCCACGGCCGCGCGGCTGCCGACGATCAGGCCGGCCTGCGGGCCGCCCAGCAGCTTGTCGCCGCTGAAGGTCACCACGTCGCAGCCGGCCGCGAGCATGGCCTGCGGCAGCGGCTCGGGCGGCAGGCCCCAGGCCGACAGGTCCACCAGCGCGCCGCTGCCCAGGTCGGTCATCAGCGGCACGCCGGCCCGGGCGGCGATGGGCGCGAGCGTGGCCTCGTCCACCGCCGCAGTGAAGCCCTGCACCTGGTAGTTGCTGGTGTGGACCTTGACGATCAGGCCGGTGCGCGGCGTCAGCGCCTGCTCGTAGTCGCGCGGGTGGGTGCGGTTGGTGGTGCCCACCTCCACCAGCGTGGCGCCGGCCGCGGCCATCACGTCGGGCATGCGGAAGGCGCCGCCGATCTCGACCAGCTCGCCGCGCGAGACGATGGCCTCGCGGCCGCCCGCCAGCGCGGCGATGCCCAGCAGCACGGCCGCCGCGTTGTTGTTGACGACCGTGGCGGCCTCGGCGCCGGTCAGCTCGCACAGCAGGCCCTCGATCAGGTCGTCGCGGTCGCCGCGCTGGCCGGTGCCGAGGTCGAACTCCAGGTTGTTGGGCTCGCCCATCAGCGCCAGCACCTGCTGCAGCGCGGCGTCGGCCAGCAGCGAGCGGCCGAGGTTGGTGTGGATGACGGTGCCGGTGAGGTTGAGCACCGCGCGCATGCCCGGGCGCAGCCGGGCCGCCACCCGCGCGGCGAGCGCCTGCGGCAGCGCGGCGACCTCGCGGCGCGGCAGCGCGCCGGCCACCGCGCGCGGGCGCAGCGCGTCCAGCAGCGCGCGCGCCTCGCGGGCCACCAGCGTGTGGCCGTGCTCGGCGACCAGCGGCGCACAGTCGCGCAGCAGCTTGTCGAGCGCCGGCAGGTCTTGGGGCCGGGCCGTGGCGCCGTGGGCTACGGAGTCGTCGGGCGCTGTCATCGGTGTCGGGTCCGCGGGACGGGCTGAAGGGGGCGCGATGGTACGCCGCCGGCCCGGTGCCTCGGGGTAGAGTCCGGGGTTACCGGAACCCTGCCGGTCGCGGCCGGCCTCCCCGCCCCGCCCGGCACCCTGAGCAGCCATGCAACACATCCCCATCAACCCACCGCTGTCGCGGCGCGGCTTCCTGAAGGTCGCGGGCGCGGGCGCCGCGGCGACCTCGCTGGGCGCGCTCGGCTTCGGCGTCGCCGAGGCCGCGGTCGCCGCCCACGTGCGCCAGTTCAAGCTCGCCACGACCACCGAGACCCGCAACATCTGCACCTACTGCTCGGTGGCCTGCGGCGTCATCATGTACTCCAAGGGCGACTACTACGCGGGCGAGAAGGCGGAGCTGATCCACATCGAGGGCGACGCCGACCACCCGACCAACAAGGGCACGCTGTGCCCCAAGGGCGCGGCGCTGAAGGACTTCGTCAAGTCCGACACCCGCACCACCGTGCCGCGCTACCGGGCGCCGGGCGCGGACCAGTGGCAGGAGGTCAGCTGGGAGTTCGCGCTCGACAAGATCGCGCGCCACATCAAGGACGACCGGGACGCCAACTTCATCGAGAAGAACGCCGCCGGCACCACCGTGAACCGCTGGACCTCGATGGGCTTCCTGGCCGCCTCGGGCGGCACCAACGAGACCGGCTGGCTCACCTACAAGACGGTCCGCTCCCTCGGCGTCCTCCCGTTCGACAACCAGGCACGCGTCTGACACGGCCCCACGGTAGCCAGTCTGGCTCCGACATTCGGCCGCGGTGCAATGACCAACGCCTGGACCGACATCAAGAACGCGGATCTCGTCATCGTCATGGGCGGCAATGCCGCCGAGGCCCACCCCTGCGGATTCAAGTGGGTGACCGAGGCCAAGCACCGCAACAAGGCCAAGCTCATCGTCGTGGACCCGCGCTTCAACCGCACGGCGGCGGTGGCGGACGTCTACGCGCCGATCCGGCCGGGCTCGGACATCGCCTTCCTGATGGGGGTGATCCGGCACTGCATGGCCCGCGGCATGGTGCAGTGGGAGTACCTGAAGCACTACACCAACGCGAGCTACCTGGTGCGCGACGGCTTCGGCTGGCAGGACGGGCTGTTCACCGGCTATGACGAGGCCAAGCGCGGCTACGACCAGACCGAGTGGGAATACCAGTTCGACGACAAGGGCCAGCCGCTGACCGACCCGACGCTGGAACATCCGCGCTGCATCTGGCAGCTGCTGCGCCGGCACGTGGAGGTGTACACGCCGGAGTTCGTCGAGAACATCTGCGGCACGCCCAAGGACCGGTTCCTGAAGATCTGCGACATGATCGGCGCGACGGCGGCCACCGACAAGGTGATGACCTCCTGCTACGCGCTGGGCTGGACGCAGCACTCCAAGGGCGCGCAGAACATCCGCGGCATGGCGATGCTGCAGCTGATCCTGGGCAACATCGGCCTGCCGGGCGGCGGCGTGAACGCGCTGCGCGGCCACGCCAACATCCAGGGCCTGACCGACATCGGCCTGCTGTCGCACATGGCGCCGGGCTACATGGGGCTGCCCAAGGAGAGCGAGGCCGACCTGGCGGGCTACCTGTCCACCAAGGCCAACCTGCCGATGTTCCCCGGCCAGACCAGCTACTGGCAGAACACCGACAAGTTCTTCGTCAGCTTCCTGAAGTCGATGTGGGGCGACGCCGCCACGCGCGAGAACGACTTCGGCTACCAGTGGCTGCCCAAGCTGGACGTGCCGTACTACGACATCCTGCGCACCATGACGATGATGGAGGACGGCAAGGTCAACCTGTACTTCTGCCAGGGCTTCAACCCGCTGATGTCGTTCCCGAACCGGGCCAAGCTGACGCGCGCGCTGTCCAGGCTCAAGCTGCTGGTGTCCATCGACCCGCTGCAGACCGAGACCGCCGGGTTCTGGCAGAACCACGGCGTCTACAACGACGTGAACCCGGCCGAGATCCCGACCGAGGTGCTGGAGCTGCCGTCCACCTGCTTCGCCGAGGACGAGGGCGCGACGGTCAACTCCGGCCGCTGGCTGCAGTGGCACTGGACGGGCGCCACGCCGCCGGGCCAGGCCAGGCACGACACCTGGATCATGGCGCAGATCTTCCTGCGGGTGCGCGAGCTGTACCGCAAGGAAGGCGGCGTCTGCCCCGAGCCCATCCTGAACCTGAGCTGGGACTACCACAAGCCCGGGGAGCCCGAGCCCGCCGAGCTGGCGCGCGAGATGAACGGCCGCGCGCTGCAGGACGTGTACGACCCCAAGGAGCCGGGCAAGGTCATCCGCAACGCGGGCGAGCAGGTGGCGGGCTTCGCGGAGCTGCGCGCCGACGGCTCGACGATGTCGGGCTGCTGGATCTACGCCGGCTCCTGGACCGAGAAGGGCAACATGATGGCCCGCCGCGACAACCACGACAAAGGCGGCATCGGCACCTACCTGAACTGGTCCTGGGCCTGGCCGGCCAACCGGCGCATCCTCTACAACCGCGCCAGCGCCGACCTGCAGGGCAAGCCCTGGGACCCCAAGCGCAAGCTGCTGGAGTGGAACGCCGAGGCCGAGCGCTGGGAGGGCTTCGACGTGCCGGACTTCGCGCCCACGTCCAAGCCCGAGGTGGTCATGCCCTTCATCATGACCCAGGAGGGCACGGCGCGGCTGTTCGTGCGCAAGCTGCTGCGCGACGGCCCCTTCCCCATCCACATGGAGCCCTGGGAGAGCCCGGTCGACAACCCGTTCAACAAGAAGATCCGCGGCAACCCGGCGGGCCGCATCTTCCCCAAGGACCTGGCGCAGCTCGGCAGCCGCGACGAGTTCCCGTTCGTCGGCACCTCCTACCGGCTCACCGAGCACTTCCACACCTGGACCAAGCACAACAAGGTCAACGCGGTGCTGCAGCCGGACTTCTTCGTCGAGATCAGCGAGGAACTGGCCCGGCTGCGCGGCATCGAGAAGGGCAGCCGCGTGCGGGTCTGGAACAAGCGCGGCGAGGTCTGGGCCAAGGCGGTCGTCACCAAGCGCATCCGCCCGCTGATGTGCGACGGCCGCGAGGTCCACGTGGTGGGCATGCCCATCCACTGGGGCTTCGTCGGCGCGGCGCGCAAGGGCTTCGGCCCGAACAGCCTGACCGTGTTCGCCGGTGAGGCCAACATCGACACGCCCGAATCCAAGGCCTTCCTCGTCAACATCGAGCCGGCCTCCGCCGACGACATCCGGAAGCTGACGACATGAGCACGCTCCCACAGGCATCCCAGCCGCGCACCGCGGCCGCCAACCCGCCGGTGCAGCCGCTGGCGTCCAACCTGCTGCCCTCGGACGTCGTGAAGGTCTCGGCCACCGAGCACGTGCCCGCGCCGGCCCGCCAGCTCACCAAGGTGGCCAAGCTGATCGACGTGTCCAAGTGCATCGGCTGCAAGGCCTGCCAGTCGGCCTGCATCGAGTGGAACGACACCCACCCGGCGATGGAGGAGAACGTCGGCGTCTACGAGAACCCGCACGACCTGACGCCGGACATGTTCACGCTGATGCGGTTCACCGAGTACGAGAACCCCGGCACCGGCGAGTTCGAGTGGCTGATCCGCAAGGACGGCTGCATGCATTGCGAGGACCCCGGCTGCCTGAAGGCCTGCCCGGCGCCCGGCGCCATCGTGCAGTACTCCAACGGCATCGTCGACTTCATCTCCGACAACTGCATCGGCTGCGGCTACTGCGTGAAGGGCTGCCCCTTCAACGTGCCGCGCATCCACAAGACGGCCAACGTCTCCAAGAAGTGCACGCTGTGCTCCGACCGCGTCGCCGTGGGCCAGGGCCCGGCCTGCGCCAAGGCCTGCCCGACGCAGTGCATCACCTTCGGCACCAAGGACGACATGAAGGCGCTGGCCGCCGAGCGCGTGGAAGACCTCAAGGAGCGCGGCTACGAGAACGCCGGCCTGTACGACCCGCAGGGCGTGGGCGGCACGCACGTGATGTACGTGCTGCACCACCGCGACAAGCCCTCGCTGTACGCCGGCCTGCCCGACGACCCGCGCATCTCGCCCACGGTGGGGCTGTGGAAGGGTTCGGCCAAGAAGCTGGGCCTGGTCGCCGCAGGCCTGGCCACCGTCGGCGCGGTGCTGCACGGCATCTTCGCCAAGCCGAACGCGGTGACCGAGCACGAGGAGGAAGAGGCGCAGGCGCTGGTGGACGCCGCCGGCGTGGACCCGACGGCCCCCACGTCCACCGGAAAGGAGGCCTGACATGGCAGCCCTCGACAAACCCGGCACCGCCGCGCCGCGCGTCTACGCCGCGGCCGGCGACGAGCTGGCCAGCCGCCGGCCCGTCGTCGTCGTCCGCTACCGGGGCCTGACGCGGCTCAACCACTGGGTCACCGCGGCCTGCATGGTCCTGCTGCTGCTCAGCGGCGCGGCCTTCTTCCACCCCGCGCTGTTCGGGCTGACGCAGCTGTTCGGCGGCGGCCAGGCCACGCGCTGGATCCACCCGTGGATCGGCGTCGTGCTGTTCTTCAGCTTCCTCGGCCTGTTCCTGCAGATGTGGCACCTCAACCTGCCGCGCCGCGAGGACGCGCAGTGGAGCCGCCAGATCGGCGACGTGCTGCACGGCCGCGAGGAAAACCTGCCCGAGCTCGGCAAGTACAACGCCGGCCAGAAGCTGGTGTTCTGGGGCATGGCCGCGCTGATCGTCGTGCTGATCGTCACCGGCGTCATGATCTGGGAGGAGTTCTTCCCCTTCCTCGTGCCCATCCCGGTGCGGCGCGTGGCGGTGGTGCTGCATGCGCTGTCGGCGCTGGGCTGCTTCTTCATCCTGCTGCTGCACGTCTACGCGGCGATCTGGACGCGCGGCACGCTGCGCGCGATGACGCGCGGCACCGTCACCGGCGGCTGGGCCTTCCGCCACCACCGCAAATGGCTGCGCGAACTCGCGCAGCGGCCCGCGCCGCGCGCCGGCAAGCCCGACTGATGCAGCCCGATCCCTCCTTCCTCGCCGGCGGCGTGCCGGAGACGCCGTTCGTGCTGCAGCACGCGCCGCAGCCGCTGTTCGCCACGCGCGCGGCGCGGCTGCGCTTCCTGGCGCAGAGCAGCGAGCTGGCGCCCTACCTGCACTTCCTCGCCGACCTCTGCACGCTGCAGGCCACGCTGGCCGGGCAGTTGCCGGCGCCCGCGCCCGTGACGGCCCGGCGGCTCGACGAAGCGCTGGCCGCCGGGCTGCCGCCCATCGACCGCGGCGCGCTGGTCGACGATGCGCAGCTGCTGGCCACGCTGCACGCGGTGTGCGAGCAGGCCCGCGCGCTGGACATGCCCGAGTCCGCCCGCCAGGCGCTGGACGCGGTGCGCGGCGCCGAGCCGCCGATGCAGCGCGGCATGCTGGCCGAGGTGCTGGCCGACCAGGTTCCCGCGGACGGCGTCGCCACCCACCTGTTCGTCGCGCTGGCCGTGCAGCTGCACCTGGGCCGGCTGGCCGCCGCGCTGCCGGCCGGGCGGCTGCAGCCGGTGGCCACCGGCACCTGCCCGGCCTGCGGCGGCCGGCCGGTGTCGTCCTCCGTCATCGGCCTGCGCGACATCGACAACGTGCGCTACGCCTGCTGCGCCGGCTGCGCCACGCAGTGGAACGAGGTGCGCATCAAATGCCTGTGCTGCGGCGCCACGAGCGGCATCTCCTACCGCTCCGCCGGCACCGAGGACGCCACCGTCAAGGCCGAGACCTGCCGGGCATGCGGCAGCTGGCTGAAGACGCTCTACCAGGTGCGCAACGCCAGCCTGGAGCCGGTCGCCGACGACGTCGGCAGCCTGGGGCTGGACCTGCTGATGCGCGACACGCCGTTCCGGCGCGCCGGCTTCAACCCCTTCCTGCTGGGGTACTGAGCACGGCGCCCGCCGCGCGCCCGCTCAGCTCTGCTTCGAAATCGTGATCGTCGGGAACTTGGCCGAGTAGTCCTTGCCCTGCGCCGCGATCTTGGCCGCCACCCGGCGCGCCAGCGCCTTGTAGAGCGCGGCCACCTCGCCCCCGGGCTCGGCGGCGACGGTGGGCGTGCCCGAGTCCGCCTGGGCACGGATGCCCATGGCCAGCGGCAGCGAGCCCAGCAGCTCGGTGCCGTACTGCTCGGCCATCCGGCGGCCGCCCTCGGCGCCGAAGATGTGCTCCGCGTGGCCGCAGTTCGTGCAGATGTGGACGGCCATGTTCTCGACGATGCCGAGAATGGGCACGCCCACCTTCTCGAACATCTTCAGGCCCTTCTTCGCGTCGATCAGCGCGATGTCCTGTGGCGTCGTGACGATCACGGCGCCGGTCACGGGCACGCGCTGCGACAGCGTCAGCTGGATGTCGCCGGTGCCGGGCGGCATGTCCACGACGAGGTAGTCCAGAATCCTGCCAGCGCGTCTGGCGCAGCAGCTGCTCCAGCGCCTGCGTGGCCATGGGGCCGCGCCAGATCATGGCCTGGTCGTCGTCGACCAGGAAGCCGATGGAGTTGACCTGCAGGCCGTGCGCGACGTGCGGCTCCATGGTCTGGCCGTCCAGCGTCTCGGGGCGGCCGCTGGCGCCCAGCATCAGCGGCTGGCTGGGGCCGTAGACGTCGGCGTCCAGCACACCCACGCGCGCGCCCTCGGCCTGCAGCGCCAGCGCCAGGTTGGCGGCCGTGGTGCTCTTGCCCACGCCACCCTTGCCGGACGCGACGGCGATGATGTTCTTCACGCCCGGCAGCAGCTGCACGCCGCGCTGCACCGCGTGCGCCGCCACCCGGGTGGCGATGGAAACGCTGACGTTGCCCACGCCCGGCAGCTGCCGGGCCGCCGCGATGAGCGCGGCGCGCAGCGCCGCATGCTGGCTGGCCGCGGGGTAGCCCAGCTCGATCTCGACGGCCACGTCCGCCCCCGCCACCGCGACCGACTTGATCGCCCGCGCTTCGCCCAGCGTGCGGCCGCTGCCGGGGTCCGGCACGGCTTGCAGCAGGGGGTGGATCTGGGCTTCGGAGAGGACGGTCATGGGGAGCGCGATGTACGGCAGGCCTTCGGGGCCGGCAGTCTAGTCCAGCGGCGCGGAGAAACCTGGCGTTAACCAAGGCGCCACAAGCCGGCAGCGCCCGCCTGCGAAGCTGGCGCCATGCTTCGTTCCCCCCGCCCGTCCCTCCGCCTCACCGCCGCCGCCGCCCTGCTGGCCTGCGGCGGCCTGCCCGTCGCCGCCCAGGCCCAAGTCCAGGCCCAGCCCACCCCGCCCGCTGCCGCCGCCTCGGCGCCGCTGCGCCCGGCGACGCGCCCGGCCGCGCCCGAGCCCCAGCCCAGCGAGCAGTTGCAGCGCGTGGAGGTCAGCGGCGCGGCCAGCGACGAGTCCATCCGCAAGGCCTCCACCGCCAGCAAGATCGTCATCACGCGCGACGAGATCGAGCGCTTCGGCGACTCCACCGTCGGCGAGGTGCTCAAGCGCCTGCCGGGCGTGACCACCGGCGGCCGCCCGGGGCGCGGCGGCGACGTGCGCATGCGCGGCATGGGCGGCGGCTTCACGCAGATCCTGGTGGACGGCGAGCGCATGCCGCCCGGCTTCTCGCTGGACCAGCTGCCGCCCGAGCAGGTCGAGCGCATCGAGGTGCTGCGCGCGCCGACGGCCGAGTACGGCGCGCGCGCGATCGCCGGCACCATCAACGTGGTGCTGCGCGAGCCGATGAAGAAGCGCCTCAACGAGTTCCGCGCCGGGGTCGGCGTCGAGCACGGCAAGACCAGCCCCAACATCAGCTGGACCCGCAACGACGGCTTCGGCGACGGCCACACCTACACCCTGAGCGTCAACGCGATGCGCGGCGAGCGCGGCGACGACGTCATCAACGACACGCTGCGCCACGACCTGGCCACCGGCGCCGAGTCGCTGCAGGTCACGCGCGGGCGCAACGAGGACACCCGCCAGGGCCTGAACCTGAACGGCCGCGTGCAGTTCAAGCTGGGCGGGCAGGACAGCCTGACCATCCAGCCCTTCATCGTCTCGAACCGTTCGGAGAGCCACTCCGACATCACGCGCACCACCACGCCCGCGCCGGCCACGCCGCTGCCGGGCGACTTCGACCGCGCGGTGACCGACGGCGAGAACCGCTTCACGATGGCGCGGCTGAACGCGCAGTGGCAGCTGCGTCCCGACGCCGACACCCGCGTCGACCTGCGCGGCGGCGTGGGCGGCGCCAGCGGCGAGGGCCAGAGCACGCGCCAGGAGACCCTGCAGGGCGCGCCGACGCGGCTGCAGCAGGACAGCACCACCAGCCGCGACCGCAACTGGAACCTGGTGGGCAAGTACTCGCGCAGCCTGGAGAACGAGCACAGCCTGGTGTTCGGCGTCGAGGGCGAAGGCAGCACCCGCCACGCCAGCCGCACCACGCTGGTCGACGGCAGCCCGCAGCAAGGCCTGGGCGACTTCGGCGACGACATGGATGCCGCCACCACCCGGCTGGCCGCCTATGCGCAGGACGAGTGGAGCGTCGGCAAGCAGTGGGAGTTCTACGCCGGCCTGCGCTGGGAAGGCATCAAGACCGAGAGCAGCGCGGCCCGCTACGCGGTCAGCAACACCTCCAGCGTGCTCACGCCGCTGGCGCATGCGCGCTACAAGCTGGACCCGGGCGGCCGCGAAGCCATCCGCATGAGCCTGACGCGCAGCTACCGCAGCCCGCAGCTCAACGACCTGATCGCGCGGCCCAGCATCAACAGCAACCTGCCGCACGACATCACCTCGCCCGACCGCGCCGGCAACCCGGACCTGAAGCCCGAGCTGGCCACCGGCGTCGAGATCGGCTACGAGAAATACCTGAGCAAGGGCGGCATGCTGGGCGCCAACTTCTTCGCGCGCCACATCACCGACGTGATGCGCAACGTGATCGCGCTGGAGGACGTGTCCTGGAGCGCCACGCCGCGCTGGGTCGCGCGGCCGCGCAACCTCGGCAAGGCCAGCACGCTGGGCCTGGAGCTGGAGGCCAAGTTCCGGCTGGACGAGTACTTCGACGGCGCGCTGCCCATCAACGTGCGCAGCAACCTCAGCTTCTTCACGTCCAAGGTGGACGGCCTGCCGGGGCCGAACAACCGCATCGAGGGCCAGCCCAAGGCGACGGCCAACCTGGGCTTCGACTACCGGCTGCGCGCGCTGCCGGTGTCGCTGGGCGCGTCGCTGAACTGGACGCCCTCGTCCACCATCCAGCAGACCCTGCTGACCGAGGTGACCAGCAACCGCAAGCTGGTGACCGACGCGTTCGCGATGTGGAACATCACGCCGGAGCAGTCGCTGCGGCTGTCGGCCAGCAACCTGACGCCGCTGGACTACTACACCGGCAGCATCAGCACGACGGACACGCAGATCGTCACCAGCCGCAGCGGCGGGCCCAGCTATACGCAGTGGCAGTTGCGCTGGGAGATGAAGCTGTAGCCCCTCGCCCAGGCTTGCGCCGGCTGGACGCCGGCAAGCCTGGTCGGTCCCCCGAGGGGACGGCGATGCTCGCGGGGCGTGCCCCGCTCGCACATCGCCCACGGGCCGGCTTGGGACGGCCCGGCGCTCGGCCCGTGCGCGAAGTGAGAGCACCCCTCGCCTGGCGAGGGCGACACTGGTCGGCCTTGCAGGCCGCGCTGCGGCAGTGCCGCAGCCCTTCGCCACGCACACCGCGCCCACCGGGCGCGCTGTGTCCGGGCTCAGCCCCCGAGGGGACGGCGATGCTCGCGGGGTCTGCCCCGCTCGCACATCGCCCACGGGCCGGCTGGGGAGCAGCCCGGCACTCGGCCCGCGGGCCCGGCCTCTATTGCGCGGTGGTCGTGGCAGTGACCCAGGGGCCGGTCAGGCCGTCCAGCTCGCAGTCCCACAGCGCCTGCGCGTCCATCTCGTCGACGACGCCTTCGCCGTAGACCTTGAGCGCCAGGCTGCGCAGCATGATGACCATGCCGCGCACGAAGGCGGCGCGTCCGGCCTCGCCGGCCACGCCCAGCAGCACCGAGGCGTCGAGCTTCACGTAGTCCAGCCCCGCCTGGTAGAGCCGCTCCACCTGCGCCAGCCCGGCGCCGGCATGCTCCAGTCCCAGCCGCACGCCCAGCGGGCGCAGCTGGCGGCCCAGCTCCAGCAGCGGCTCGAAGTGCTCGGTGGCCGCGGCCTCGGCCAGGTCCAGCAGCAGCAGGCGCGCGGCCTGCGGCGGGTGCTGGGCCAGCAGGTCGCGCAGCGCCGGCAGGAAGCCGCCGTCCGCCAGCGACGCGGGCGCGACGTTGATGCAGCGCGCCACGCCGTCCGCCGCGATGGCGTCCAGCGCCAGGCCGACGGCGAGCAGGTCCGCCTGCGCGGTCAGCCGCGAGCGCGCGGCCAGCGGCAGCCAGTGCGCCGCCGGCACGACATCGTCGCCTTCGAGCTGCAGCCGCAGCGGGCATTCCAGGTGCAGCACGCGGCCGCTGCGGTCGCGCACCGGGTACTCGGCCAGCCGCCCGCGGCGGTGCGCGACGGCGTCGCGCAGCTGCGTGCGCCAGAGGCCCTCGCCCTGCTCGCGGCCGAGGCCGGGGTCGGCCACGATCTCGACGGCGAAGCCGCCGCGCGCATGGCCCAGGTGCTCGGCGCGGGCCAGCGCGGCGTCGGCCTCGCCCAGCCAGACGCTGCCGGGCCGCTCGCGCGGCAGCTCGACGGCGCCCAGCGCCACCTGCACGCCGGCGCCGAAGGCCGGCAGGCTGGCGCGCAGCGCGTCGGCCAGCGCATGGGCCGTCTCGGCGGCCACGCCCTCGGCGGGCAGCCACAGCGCGAAGTCGCCACCGTTGAGCCGGCCGACGCGGCAGCCGGGCACCGAGGCCGGATAGGCCTGCAGCGCGTTCGCCACCGTCACCAGCACGTCGTCGACTGCGGCGCGGCCCAGGCGCGCATTGAGCCCGGGCAGGTCGCGCAGCCGCACCAGCACCAGGCCGGCGACGGCCGGGCCGTCCTCGCGCTGCAGCGCGGCCTCCAGCTCGGCCAGGAAATGCTGGCGCGTGGACGCGCCGGTCAGCGCGTCGTGGTGGACCTGCTCGCGCAGCACCAGCAGCTGGCCGGCCTGCGCCTCGAACAGCTCGCGCACGCGCTGCACCATGGCGTTCATCGCGCGCGTGAGGCGCTGCAGCTCCGGCACGCGCGGCTCGCCGACCTGGCCGTAGCGGCCGGCCAGCACGCCCTCGGCCTGCGCCACGGCGGCGTCCAGCGGCCGGCGGATGCGGCGCAGCCCGGCCCAGGCCGCGATCGCCGCCGCGATGGCCACGACCAGCAGCCAGGCCAGCAGCCGGCGCGAGGCCAGCCACAGCGCGTCGTGCGCATAGCCGGACTGGCTCTGCAGCTCCACGGTGCCGATCGCGTTCCAGCCGCTGGACACCTGCGCCGCGCCGGGCGCCGCCTCGATGGGCACCAGGCTGCGGAACCAGGCCGGCGCGTGGCCGGGCCGGCGCGCCTCGCTGCGCTCGAACAGCAGCGCGCCGGTGGGCGAGCGCCAGCGCACGAACTCGTAGGCACCGGTGTCGAACTGCGCGGACACCAGCAGCTTGATCAGCTCGGCGTCCCCCTGCTGCTGCGACAGCGCCAGCGCCAGCGCCTGCGCGTTGTCCGCGTTCTTCAGCCCCAGCTGCGTCTGCATCAGCTGCCGCGCGGACAGCGTGGACAGCCCCACCGCCCCCACCAGCGCCGCCAGCACCACCCCGAGCACCAGCCAGGCGATCTGCCGCATCAACGACATGTCGTGTCCCTCATTCCAGAAATCCCTCCGCCCGCACCCGGGCCACCAGTTCCCGCCACAGCGACAGCCGCGCCAGCGGGTCGCCCTGCGTCACCTGCCCCGTGCCCTGCCACAGCCCCTCGGTGTTGAAGCTGAACACCGGCGTCAGGTCGGGCCGCTGCGACGCCGGCAGCACCTCGGGCCGCAGGTTGTCCAGGATCAGCGGCTCGGCGCCCGGCTGGGCATAGTAGGCCAGCACCATGTGCGCCAGCGACTGCCCCTGCTGCCGCGCCCGCACGTACACCATGCGCAGCTTGGCTGCGGGCAGGCCGCTGGCGGCCAGGCTGAAGTATTTGGCGATCGCGTAGTCCTCGCAGTCGCCGGCGCGCCGCTCCAGCGCCTCCAGCGGCGTGGCCCAGTAGTCGGGCACGCCCCAGGTGGCGGCGTCCTCGCGGAAGGCCAGGCGCTGGTTGAAGAAGTCGTTGACCTCCTGCAGCCGCTGCGCCTCGTCGTGCGCGCCGCTGCGCTCGATCAGCAGCAGCAGCGCCTGCGCCTGCTCGGCCAGGCGCGGGCCGCGCAGCGCGGCGGCCTCCATCACGCGGCCGGCGTCGTAGGCGGCGGCGGCCAGCAACTGGCCGGCCAGCCACGCCCGGATCCCCCAGCGGCGCAGGCGGGGCGCGAGGGCGAGACGGGACGGCGAAGTCGGCAAGATTGACGGGCGGCGGCGTTTCGATTCACTGTAGCCCGCCGGATCGCGCCGCTGCGGCGCCTAAGATTTTTCAGATGCACATCCCGGCACCTTCCCACGCCACGGCCTCCCGCGCACAGCAGATCCGCGATGACCTGGACCAGTCGCGCCGCCGCGGCCCCCTGCAGCACATCCGCATCCCGCCCTGCCCCGAGCTGCTGGCGCAGCTGCAGCAGGCGCTGGCCGCGCCCGAGCCGGACCTGGACCTCGTCGCCCGCATCGCCGCCAGCGACGTGGCCATGGCCGCCACGCTGCTGCGCATCGCCAACGGCCCGCTGTTCAAGCCCGTGGGCCTGCCCTGCACCACCGTGGGCCAGGCGATGAACCGCATCGGCCTGCGCGAGAGCGTGGCGGTGATGACCGGCTTCCTCGCGCAGCACGCCATCCCGGTGAACGCACCGCAGCTGGCGCGCTTCTGGCAGCGCAGCACCAAGCGCGCCATCGCGATGGCCACGCTCGCGCGCGAGCTGCCGGGGCTGTCGCCCGACCTGGCGCACGGCTTCGGGCTGTTCCTGCACGTGGGCATGCCGGTGCTGCTGCAGAGCGTGCGCGGCTACGCCGGCACCATGGTGGAGGCCGCCGCGCGCATCGACCGCCCCTACATCGCCACCGAGAACGCCAACCACCGCACCGACCACGCGGTCGTCGGCGCGCTGGTCGTGCGGGTGTGGAACCTGCCGGCGCCGCTGACGACCGCCATCCGCCTGCACCACGACTTCGCGGCGCTGGGCCATGGCGACATCGAGCCCGAGATCCACACGCTGGTCGCCGCCGGCCTGATCGCCGAGTACCTGATGCGCCGCCACGAGGGCCTGCCGGAGGACGCCGACTGGGCCGGCCACCACCCGGCCGCGATGGACTGGCTGCAGATCGGCTGGGACGAGCTGTCGCACTGGGAGGAGGCCGTGGTCGCGCAGTTCGACGCTGGCTCAGCCTAAATCCGGCAGTTGACCGCTTGCCATTCATCGAAAGCCATGATGTTTCAACACCCCATCGCCCATGCGGAGACCACCACGTCGGCGAGCACCGCTGCATGCCCGCTGGTCTGGCGCTTCGGGTCGCTGGCGGCGTTGCTCCTCCTCGCGGGCATGAGCCCGCAGCGTCTTCGCGCCTTGCCAGCGGCCCGCCTCGCCAGCCCCTCGGGCATGCCCAACTGCCGGATTTAGGCTGAGATGCCGCGCCTGCGCGTCCTCGTGCTGGCCGCCCTGGTGCTGGCGACGCTGGCCACGCTGGGCTGGTGGAAGCTCGGCCCGCAGGGCGTGGCGGTGGAGCTGACGCGGCGCAACTGGCGCCTGGAGATCACCGTCGAGCGGCTGCGCGCGGAGACCGGCTCCGACTGGTGCGACGAGCTGCCCGAGGGCGCGGCCGACGTCACCCGCCGCCTGGCCGCCGACCCGAGCGGCCGGCGCGCCGGGCTCGGCGAGCGCTGCCACTACACGGCGCTGGCCTGGCGGCGCCAGTGGATCGCCAAGACCGAGGGCGGCCCCGGCGACCGCCCCGAATGGCCACGCCCGCCGCTGCGCGTGGCCCCGCCCGGGCAGCCCGGCAGCGAGCGGCTGGGCCGGCGCGAGGCCTATTACGAGATCGAGCTGCGCGACCGCCAGGACCACGCCTGGGTGTGCCGCGTCGAGCCCGCGCGCTGGCGGCAGCTGCGCGAGGGCGAGCGCTTCCGCATCCCGGTGGACCGCTTCGGCACCGCGGACTGCCCGCGCATGGCGGTGTCCCGGTTCTGAGTTCTCAATGCATCAGTTGCCAGGCGCCGACCAGCACATGGCCCCACAGCATCACGTTGAAGCTCGCCAGCGTGAACACGCGCAGGAAAGTCCAGAACTTGCGCGCCCGGTCCAGCGCCACGTCCTCGCCGGTGAAGACGTAGAGCCCCAGGTACAGCGCCGAGGGCAGCAGCGTGGCGGCCATCACGACGGCCATCAGCCAGTAGAAGAAGGTCATGGCGGCATTGTCGCCAAGCCCTGACGGCAAAAAGCCCGAACCGCTACCGGCCCGGGCCCTTCCCGCCACCGCCTGGCGGCGGACGGCTTACTTCCTGCGCGCGGGCGGCACGTCGGTGCAGGAGCCGTGGGCCACCTCCGCCGCCATGCCCAGGCTCTCGCCCAGCGTCGGGTGCGGGTGGATGGTCTTGCCGATGTCCACCGCGTCCGCGCCCATCTCGATGGCCAGCGCAATCTCGCCGATCATGTCGCCGGCATGGGTGCCGACGATGCCGCCGCCGATGATGCGGTGGCTCTCCTCGTCGAAGATCAGCTTCGTGAAGCCCTCGTCGCGGCCGTTGGCGATCGCGCGGCCCGAGGCGGTCCACGGAAACAGGCCCTTGGTGATCTTCACGCCCTTGGCCTTGGCCTCGTCCTCGGTCATGCCGACCCAGGCGACCTCGGGGTCGGTGTAGGCCACGCTCGGGATCACGCGGGCGTCGAACTGGCTCTTCCTGAGCTTGTCGTCGCCGAGCAGCTCGCCCGCGCAGACCTCGGCCGCGACGTGCGCCTCGTGCACCGCCTTGTGCGCCAGCATCGGCTGGCCGACGACGTCGCCGATCGCGAAGATGTTCGGCACGTTGGTGCGCATCTGCACGTCCACCGGGATGAAGCCGCGCTCGCTCACCGTCACGCCCGCGTTCTCGGCGGCGATCTTCTTGCCGTTGGGCGTGCGGCCCACGGCCTGCAGCACGAGGTCGTAGCGTTGCGGCTCTTTCGGCGCGCCCTCGCCTTCGAAGGTGACGTAGATGCCGTCCGGCCGGGCCTCGGCGGCCACCGTCTTCGTGTTCAACATGACGTTGTCGAAGCGGTGCTGGTTGAACTTCTGCCAGACCTTGACGAGGTCGCGGTCGGCGCCGGTCATCAGCGTGGGCAGCATTTCCACCACGTCCAGGCGCGCGCCCAGCGTCGAATACACGGTGCCCATCTCCAGGCCGATGATGCCGCCGCCGACGATCAGCATCTTCTGCGGCCGGGTGCCCATCTCCAGCGCGCCGGTGGAATCGACGATGCGCGGGTCGTCCGGCAGGAAGGGCAGGCGCACGGCCTGCGAGCCGGCCGCGATGATCAGGCGCTTGAAGGCGACGGTCTGCGCCGCGCCGGTCTTCTGCTGGCCCGCGCCTTCGGTGGCTTCGACCTTCAGATGCTGCGCGTCCAGCAGCGAGCCGTAGCCGCGCAGCACGGTGACCTTGCGCATCTTGGCCATCGCCGCGAGGCCGCCGGTCAGTTTGCCGGTGACCTTGTTCTTGTGGGCGCGCAGTTTGTCGATGTCGACGGCCGGCGCGTCGTAGGCCACGCCGAGGTCGGCCATGTGGGCCACCTCGTCCATGACGGCTGCGACGTGCAGCAGCGCCTTGGACGGGATGCAGCCCACGTTCAGGCAGACGCCGCCCAGCGTCGCGTAGCGCTCGACGAGGGCGACCTTCAGGCCCAGGTCGGCCGCGCGGAAGGCGGCCGAGTAGCCGCCGGGGCCGCCGCCGAGGACGACCAGGTCGAAGGCCTGGTCGGCGCTGCCCGCGTAGGTGGCGGCGGCAGGGGCTGGGGCCGGCGCGGCGGCGGCCGGGGCGGGCGCTGGCGCAGCAGGCGCCGGCGCAGGGGCCGGTGCGGCGGCGCTGCTTTCCAGCGCCAGGATGACCGAGCCCTTGCCGACCTTGTCGCCGAGCTTGACCTTCAGCTCCTTGACGACGCCGGCCGCCGACGACGGGATTTCCATCGACGCCTTGTCGCTCTCGACGGTGATGAGGCTCTGCTCGACCTTCACGGTGTCGCCGGCCTTGACCAGCACCTCGATGACGCCGACTTCGTCGAAGTCGCCGATGTCGGGAACTTGAACTTCAATGAGTGCCATGAGTTCAGCTCCTTACAGCGCGATCCGACGGAAGTCGGCGAGCAGGCTGGCGAAGTAGACGTTGAAGCGCGCGGCCGCCGCGCCGTCGATGACGCGGTGGTCCCACGACAGCGACAGCGGCAGGGTCAGGCGCGGCACGAAGGCCTGGCCGTCCCAGGCCGGCTTCATGAAGCTCTTGCAGACGCCCATGATGGCCACTTCCGGCGCGTTGATGATGGGCGTGAAGTAGGTGCCGCCGATGCCGCCCAGGCTGCTGATCGAGAAGCAGCCGCCGGTCATGTCGGCAGGCCCGAGTTTGCCGTCGCGCGCCTTCTTGGCCAGCTCGGACATCTCCTGGCTGATCTGCAGGATGCCCTTCTTGTCGGCGTCCCGGATGACGGGCACGACCAGGCCGTTGGGCGTGTCGGCCGCGAAGCCGATGTGGAAGTAGTTCTTCAGCACCAGCGTGTCGCCATCGAGCGAGCTGTTGAACTCGGGGAATTTCTTCAGCGCCGCGACGGCCGCCTTGATCATGAAGGCGAGCATCGTGACCTTGACGCCGCTCTTCTCGTTCTCCTTGTTCAGCTGGACGCGGAAGGCTTCCAGCTCGGTGATGTCGGCGTCGTCGTGGTTGGTGACGTGCGGGATGACGACCCAGTTGCGGTGCAGGTTGGCGCCCGAGATCTTCTTGATGCGGGACAGCTCCTTGCGCTCGACGGGACCGAACTTCTCGAAATCGACCTTGGGCCAGGCCAGCAGGTTCAGGCCCGCGCCGCCGCCCGTGGCCGCGCCCGCGGGCGCGGCGGCCTTCTGCGCGGCGGTCTGCACCGCGCCGCTCATGACGGCCTTGACGAAGCCCTGCACGTCGGCCTCGGTGATGCGGCCCTTGGCGCCCGTGCCCTTGACCTCGGCCAGCGGCACGCCCAGCTCGCGCGCGAGCTTGCGGATGCTGGGCGAGGCGTGCGGCAGCGCGCCCGTGGGCGCGGCGGGCTGGTGCGCCGGCAGTGCCGCGGCAGGCGCGGCCGCGGCCGGCGCCGGAGCGGCGGCAGGCGCGGCAGCGGCCGGGGCCGGCGCGGCAGCGGGCGCCGGTGCGGGCGCGGCGCCGCCGGCAGCCTTCACGCGCGCCAGCGGCGTGCCCTTGCTGACCTTGTCGCCGATCTTGACCAGCAGTTCCTCGACGACGCCGGCCGTGGACGACGGGATCTCCATCGACGCCTTGTCGCTCTCGACGGTGATCAGGCTCTGCTCGACCTTGACCGTGTCGCCCACCTTGACCAGCAGCTCGATGACGGCGACCTCGTCGAAGTCGCCGATGTCCGGCACGTCGATGGTGACCGAATCGCCCACCGCAGCGGGGGCCGGCGCCGCGGCGGGCTCGGCCGCCGTTGCCGGTGCGGGTGCCGGCGCGGCAGCGGCCGGCGACGGTGCAGCCACCGCGGCGCCTTCGGCCTCGACGACCACGACGACGCTGCCTTGCTTGACCTTGTCGCCCACGGCGACCCGGAGTTCCTTGACGACGCCGGCCTGCGACGACGGGATCTCC
Organism: Roseateles sp.; assembly: GCF_047654785.1. GTDB lineage: Bacteria > Pseudomonadota > Gammaproteobacteria > Burkholderiales > Burkholderiaceae_C > Pelomonas. The sequence goes on along the minus strand of NZ_JASGKQ010000003.1, from coordinate 662,052 downwards.
ATCGACGCCTTGTCGCTCTCGACCGTGATCAGGCTCTGCTCCACCTTGACCGCGTCGCCCACCTTGACCAGCACCTCGATGACGCCGACCTCGTCGAAATCGCCGATGTCGGGAACCTTGACTTCAACCAATGCCATGACCCATGTCTCCATTCATTTGCAGATGCAGTGCCTTCCCGAGCAGCACCCGTGGAACTGGCTTTGCCAGGCCCTCGGGTGCACCCCGGGGTGGTCACGCATACAACGGGTTGATCTTGTCGGCGTTGATGCCGTACTTCGCAATCGCCTCGGCCACCCGGGTGGCGGGGATCGCGCCGTCGTCGGCCAGCGCCTTCAGCGCGGCGACGACGATGTAGTGGCGGTTGACCTCGAAGTGCTCGCGCAGCTTGGCGCGGAAGTCGCTGCGGCCGAAGCCGTCGGTGCCCAGCACCTTGTACGAGCGGCCCTTGGGGATGAAGGCGCGGATCTGCTCCGCGTAGTTCTTCATGTAGTCGGTGGACGCGATGACCGGGCCCTGGGTGCGGCCGAGCTGCTGCGTGACGAAGGGCACGCAGGCCAGCTCGGTCGGGTGCAGCAGGTTCCAGCGTTCGGCGTTCTGGCCGTCGCGGGCCAGCTCGTTGAAGCTCGGGCAGCTCCAGACGTTGGCGCCCACGCCCCAGTCCTGCTCCAGCAGGACCTTGGCGGCCTGGCTCTCGCGCAGGATGGTGCCCGAGCCCAGCAGGTTGACGCTGGCGGCCTTGCCCGCGTCGGCCTCTTCCAGCAGATACATGCCCTTGAGGATCTGCTCCTCGGTGCCGGGCTTCAGGCCGGGCATCGGGTAGTTCTCGTTCAGCAGCGTGATGTAGTAGAAGACGTTCTCCTGGTCCTCCACCATGCGCTTGAGGCCGCGCTGCATGATGACGGCGACCTCGTGCGCGAAGGTCGGGTCGTAGCTGACGCAGTTGGGGATGGTGCCGGCGAGGATGTGGCTGTGGCCGTCCTCGTGCTGCAGGCCCTCGCCGTTCAGCGTCGTGCGGCCCGAGGTGCCGCCGAGCAGGAAGCCGCGCGCCTGCATGTCGCCGGCCGCCCAGGCCAGGTCGCCGATGCGCTGGAAGCCGAACATCGAGTAGTAAACGTAGAACGGCACCATGATGCGGTTGTTCGTCGAATAGCTCGTCGCGGCGGCGACCCAGCTCGCCATGCCGCCGGCCTCGTTGATGCCTTCCTGCAGGATCTGGCCGGCCTTGTCCTCGCGGTAGTACATCACCTGGTCCTTGTCGACCGGGGTGTAGAGCTGGCCCTTGGGGTTGTAGATGCCGATCTGGCGGAACAGGCCTTCCATGCCGAAGGTGCGCGCCTCGTCCACGAGGATGGGCACGACGCGCGGGCCGAGCTCCTTGTCGCGCAGCAACTGGGTCAGGAAGCGGACGTAGGCCTGGGTCGTGCTGATCTCGCGGCCCTCGGCAGTCGGGTCGAGCACGGCCTGGAAGGTGGCCAACTCGGGCGCCTTGAACTGCTCGTCGGCCTTGGCGCGCCGGTGCGGCAGGTAGCCGCCCAGCGCCTGGCGCCGCTCGTGCAGGTAGCGCATCTCCGGCGTGTCCTCGGCCGGCTTGTAGTAGGGGATCTTGGCCAGCTCGCTGTCCGGCACCGGGATGTTGAAGCGGTCGCGGATGTAGCGGATGTCGTCGTCGGTGAGCTTCTTGGTCTGGTGGACGGTGTTCTTGCCCTCGCCGGCCTTGCCCATGCCGTAGCCCTTGACGGTCTTGACCAGCAGCACGGTGGGCTGGCCCGTCGTGTTGTGGTGCGCGGCGTGGAAGGCGGCGTAGACCTTCTCGGGCTCGTGGCCGCCGCGGCGCAGCTCGAAGACCTCATCGTCGCTCATGTGGGCGACCAGCTTGGCCGTCTCGGGGTATTTGCCGAAGAAGTGCTGGCGGACGTAGGCGCCGTCATTGGCCTTCATGGCCTGGTAGTCGCCGTCCAGCGTCTCCATCATCAGCTGCTTGAGCTTGCCGCTCTTGTCGCGCGCCAGCAGTTCGTCCCAGCCCTTGCCCCAGATCAGCTTGATGACGTTCCAGCCGCTGCCGCGGAACTCGCCTTCCAGTTCCTGGATGATCTTGCCGTTGCCGCGCACCGGGCCGTCCAGGCGCTGCAGGTTGCAGTTGACGACGAAGACGAGGTTGTCCAGCCCCTCGCGCGCGGCCAGGCCGATGGCGCCCAGGCTTTCCGGCTCGTCCATCTCGCCGTCGCCCATGAAGGCCCAGACCTTGCGGTTCTCGGTGTTGGCGATGCCGCGCGCGTGCAGGTATTTCAGGAAGCGCGCCTGGTAGATCGCCATCAGCGGGCCCAGGCCCATGCTGACGGTCGGGAACTGCCAGAAATCGGGCATCAGCTTCGGGTGCGGGTAGCTGGACAGGCCATGGCCGTCCACCTCCTGGCGGAAGCTGTCGAGCTGCGCCTCGCTGAGCCGGCCCTCCAGGAAGGCGCGCGCGTAGACGCCGGGCGCGCTGTGGCCCTGGATGTAGAGGCAGTCGCCGCCGTGGCCCTCGCTCTCGGCGTGCCAGAAGTGGTTGAAGCCGGCGCCCAGCATCGACGCCAGCGACGCGAACGAGCCGATGTGGCCGCCCAGGTCGCCGCCGTCCGCCGGGTTCAGCCGGTTCGCGCGCACCACCATGGCCATCGCGTTCCAGCGCATGTAGGCGCGCAGGCGCTTCTCGATCTGGATGTTGCCGGGGCAGCGCGCCTCGGCCTCGGGCTCGATGGTGTTGACGTAGCCCGTGGTCGCCGAGAACGGCAGGTCGATGCTGTGCTGGCGCGCGTGCTCGAGCAGTTCCTCGATCAGGAAGTGCGCGCGCTCGGCGCCCTCGCGGTCGATGACGGCCGAGAGGGCGTCCAGCCACTCGCGGGTCTCCTGCGGATCGTTGTCGTTCGCGGCGGCGCCGGGGAACTCTTGCGGCTGGGCGGACATGGCCGGTCTCCTGTTCAATCCGCCTCTACCGGGCGGGGTTGGGGGTGCTGACGGGTGCAAGACGCGGGCCCCGGGCCCGCGAGCGGGCGCAGTGTCTCACAAGCCCCAGCAATTCCCAAATGGTGCGAAACGATTTCTTAATATGAAATTACAAGCCATGAATGCCACCCCGGATAATTTCGCGCCATGCCCATCGACGCCCCCGCCTCCCCGGCCAGCAGCCGCCGCCAGCGCCTGCTGGCGCCGCTGCGCCGGCTGATCGCTTCCTGGTGGTTCCGGCAGTCGCCGTCGCGCCAGGACCGCCTGGCCACGCTGGGGCCGCTGATCTCGGTGCTGCTGTTCCTGGCGGCGATCATTTCCGCGTTCTGGTACTTGCGCAACGAGGAAATCGAGCGGGAGACCGAATCGGTCAAGCGCGACACCGAGATCGCGCAGCAGCAGATCCGCCTGCGCCTGATCGAGAACCAGGAGCAGCTGGTGCGCATCGCGCGCGAGGTCGTCACGCGGCAGATCGACGCGCACGAGTTCGCCGCCCAGGCCCAGGCCTTTGCCCGCGAGCGGCCGGAGCTGACGCACGTGGCCTGGCTCAGCGCGCGCCGCGAGCGCCGCAGCAGCGTGGGCGCGGCCGGTTTCCGCGACGACGGGCCGATGCTGGCCGACGGCAGCGACCCGTCGCTGCCGCTGCCCAACCAGTCCAACGCGGCGGCCATCGCCTTCGAGGCCGCCAGGGAACGCCGCCAGCCGGTCTACTCGCCGCCGTTCACCGACGCCGACGGCATCACCGTCTTCCAGCTGCACATCCCGCTGATCGACCGCGGCGGCTTCGCCGGCGTGCTGATCGCCGAATACACCGTCGAGGCGCTGCTGCGCTACTACGTGCCCAGCGAGGTGGCCACGCGCCACAGCATCGCGGTGCTGGACGCGCCGCGCGACGAGGTCGTCGCCAGCACCGTCACGCCCATGCCCGGCCAGGTGCAGCGCCGCGCGGCCCTGGTGCACGACGTGCCGCTCGCCCCCGCGCTCAACGGCCTGGTGCTGCGCGGCCAGGGCTGGCGCACCTCGATCGGCCTGATCGGCAATGCGCTGTTCTGGCTGGTGCTGGCGCTGGCCGGCCTGACGGTGTGGATGCTGCTGGGCAGCTGGCGCCACATGCGCCGGCGCACGCAGATCCAGAACGCGCTGACGCTGGAGACCAATTTCCGCCGCGCGATGGAGAACTCCATGCTGACCGGCATGCGGGCGATGGACCTGGACAAGCGCATCACCTACGTGAATCCGGCCTTCTGCGCGATGACGGGCTTCACCGAGAACGACCTGGTCGGCCGCACGCCGCCCTACCCCTTCTGGCCCAACGACCGCCCCGAGGACAACGCGCGCGCGCTGCAGCAGGAACTGCAGGGCAAAAGCCCGTCCGGCGGCGTGGAGGTGAAGATCCAGCGCAAGGACGGCAGCCTGTTCGACGCCCGCGTCTACGTCTCGCCGCTGGTGGACACCAAGGGCAAGCAGACCGGCTGGATGACCTCGATGACCAACATCACCGAGGCCAAGCGCGTGCGCGACCAGCTCAGCGCCTCGCACGAGCGCTTCACCACCGTGCTGGAGGGGCTGGACGCGGCCGTGTCCGTGCTGTCCGTGAACCCGCCGGAGCTGCTGTTCGCCAACCGCAGCTACCGGCTGTGGTTCGGCGCCGACCCCGCCGGCCATGCGCTACTGGCCGGCGGCCAGCTGACCGGCACCACCAGCCGCCGCGGCGCGCTGGACGACGGCGCCGACGAGGTGGACGACTACTCCGGCCTGCCCGCCGAGGCGCTGACCGACATGGGCTCCGACCCGCGCGAGGTCTACGTCGAGTCGCTGGCCATGTGGTTCGACGTGCGCGCCCGCTACCTGCAGTGGACCGACGGGCGCCTGGCGCAGATGCTGATCGCCACCGACATCACGATGCGCCGCCACGCCGAGGCGCAGGCCGCGCTGCAGGCCGAGAAGGCGCAGGTCACCAGCCGGCTGATGACCATGGGCGAGATGGCCTCCAGCGTCGCCCACGAGCTGAACCAGCCGCTGACCGCCATCACCAACTACTGCAACGGCATGGTCAGCCGCGTGCGCGCCGACAGCATCGACAAGGACGCGCTGATGGCCGCGCTGGTCAAGACGGCCAAGCAGGCCGAGCGGGCCGGGCAGATCATCCACCGCATCCGCGCCTTCGTGAAACGCAGCGAGCCGCAGCGCCAGCCCGCGCACGCGGCCGACATCGTCGAGGACGCGGTGGAGCTGGCCGGCATCGAGCTTCGCCGCCGCAACGTCGCCATCCACACCTACGTCGCGCAGCGGCTGCCGCAGCTGATGGTGGACCCCATCCTCATCGAACAGGTGCTGATGAACCTGCTGAAAAACGCCGCCGAGGCCATCGACAACGCCTCGCTGCCCACCTCGCGCCGCCACATCGAGCTGCGCGTCGTGCCCAAGCACAGCGCCGAGCTGGGCGGGCAGATCGAGTTCTCGGTGACCGACATGGGCCCCGGCCTGCCCGACGAGGTGCTGGCCCGGATGTACGAGGCCTTCTTCTCGACCAAGGCCGACGGCCTGGGCATCGGCCTGGGGCTGTGCCGCTCCATCGTCGAGTCCCACCAGGGCCGGATAAAAGCGGAGAACCTCTACAATGGCCCGCTTGTCGTCGGCTGCCGTTTCGCCTTCACGATCCCGGTCACGATGACCTCAGAACACCTGCGTGCCGACGCTGCCGGCAGCGCGCAGAGAACCGAATCCACCACACCATGAGCCTGATCCCGAAGAAGGGCAACGTCTACGTTGTCGACGACGACGAAGCGGTCCGCGACTCCCTGCAATGGCTGCTCGAAGGCAAGGACTACCGGGTCAAGTGCTTCGACTCCGCCGAATCCTTCCTGTCCCGCTACGACCCGCGCGAGGTGGCCTGCCTGATCGCCGACATCCGCATGGACGGCATGACCGGCCTGGAGCTGCAGGACCGCCTGATCGAGCGCAAGAGCCCGCTGCCCATCGTCTTCATCACCGGCCACGGTGACGTGCCGATGGCCGTGCAGACGATGAAGAAGGGCGCGATGGACTTCATCGAGAAGCCCTTCAAGGAAGAGGAACTGCTGGCCCTCGTTGAGCGCATGCTCGACCAGGCCCGCGACGCCTTCTCCAGCCACCAGGAGGCCGCCAGCCGCGACGCGCTGCTGGCCCGGCTGACGACGCGCGAGGCCCAGGTGCTGGAGCGCATCGTCGCCGGCCGGCTGAACAAGCAGATCGCCGACGACCTCGGCATCAGCATCAAGACCGTCGAGGCGCACCGCGCCAACATCATGGAAAAGCTCAACGCCAACACGGTGGCCGACCTGCTGAAGATCGCCCTCGGTGCCACGGCGAAGGCCTGACCCACCCCACAAGCTCACGGAGGCCGCTGCATGCGGCCTCTTTGCATTCAGGAGTTCCCCATGACCGCCCAACTGATCGACGGCCTCGCGCTGTCCAAAGCCACCCGCGCCGAAGTGGCCCGGCGCGCCGCCGCGCTGACCGCGCAGGGCCGCCGGCCCGGCCTCGCCGTCGTGCTGGTGGGCGACAACCCGGCCAGCCAGGTCTATGTGCGCAACAAGGTCAAGGCCTGCGAGGAAGCCGGCATCCACTCGGTGCTGGAGAAGTACGACGCGAGCATGACCGAGGCCGACCTGCTCGCCCGCGTCGCGGCGCTGAACGCCGACCCGAGCATCCACGGCATCCTGGTGCAGCTGCCGCTGCCGCCGCACATCGACGACTACCAGGTCATCGAGGCCATCTCGCCGGCCAAGGACGTGGACGGCTTCCACGTCGCGTCGGCCGGCGCGCTGATGGTCGGCGAGCCGGGCTTCAAGGCCTGCACGCCCTATGGCTGCATGAAGATGCTGGAGAGCATCGGCATGAAGGATTTGCGCGGCAAGCACGCCGTCGTGATCGGCCGCAGCAACATCGTCGGCAAGCCGATGGCGATGATGCTGCTGGCCGCGAACGCCACCGTCACCGTCTGCCACAGCGGCACGGCCGACCTGGGTGCCATGACCCGCCAGGCCGACGTGATCGTCGCCGCCGTGGGCAAGCGCAAGGTGCTGACGGCCGACATGGTCAAGCCCGGCGCGGTCGTCATCGACGTGGGCATGAACCGCGACGACGCCGGCAAACTGTGCGGCGACGTGGACTTCGACGGCGTCAAGGACGTCGCCGGCTGGATCACGCCGGTGCCGGGCGGTGTCGGGCCGATGACGATTGCGATGCTGCTGGTCAACACGCTGGAGTCCGCCGAACGGGCTTGACTCGACCCTGCCAGGCGTTGCACGATCCCGCAACAAATTCATTAACAGGAGTTGTCATGGGTTTGCGCAGCAGTGACGTCGTACCCATCAGCGATGCCCGAGCCCGGTTGACCGAACTGGCCGAGGACGTGGTCACCGGCGGCCATGAAAAGCTGCTGACCAAGAACGGCAGCAGCTACGTGGCCCTGGTCGATGCCCGCAAGCTGGACTACTACCACGCGCTCGAAGCCGAGCACGGCCACCTCCTCCTCGGCCAGGCGGCGCTGGAAGGGCTGGCCGACATCGCGGCCGGCCGCGTGCTGGACGAGGCCGCGCTCGACGCCGCGCTGGGCTGACCGCCGATGCCGCTGCCGGCCAACGCCCGCCTGCAGGCAGCGCAGTCCTTCGCCCGCGACCTGCGCGCCAGCGCCGAGGCGCGCCACGCCCGGCTGCTCGCGCAACTGCGCGAGGCCCGCGAACTGCTGCGCTGGAACCCGGCCGCGGGGCGCCCGGCGCGCTTTCTGCAAGCCCAGTCCGCCCAGGGCCGCGCGCTGGCCGAACGCGCGCGGGCGCAGGCCGCGGCGCTGGGCCTGCCCGAGCTGCGCGAACTCGTCCTCAAGCCCCATGTGCTGCTCTACGCACACGACGAAAATCGCGTCTTCCTGCTGGCGCTGAAACACGAGCGCCCATTGAGCTTCGGACTCTGAATACCCGCCCCATGACCAACCCCCTGCTCTCCACCGCCGCCCTGCCCGACTTCGCGGCCATCTGCCCGGAACACGTGCAGCCCGCCATCACCGAGCTGCTGGCCGCCGCGCAGGCCGCGCTCGACGAGGCCGTCAAGCCCGAGACGCCGGCCGACTACGACACGCTGTCGCGCCTGCTCGACACCGCCACCGAGCGCCTGGGCGCGGCCTGGGGCGCCGTCGGCCACCTGAACGCCGTGGCCGACACGCCCGCACTGCGCGAGGCCTACAACGCGATGCTGCCGGCCGTCACCGAGTTCAGCACCGCGATGGGCGCGAACGAGGCGCTGTTCGCCAAATACAAGGCCGTCATGGCGGCGCAGGGCGCGGCCTTGAGCGCGCCGCGCCGGCAGCTGCTGAAGCATGCGATCCGCGACTTCGTGCTGTCCGGCGCCGAGCTGCAGGGCGAGGCGCGCGAGCGCTACGCCGCGATCCAGGAGCGCAGCGCCGAGCTGCAGCAGCAGTTCAGCGAGCACGTGCTCGACGCGACGGACGGCTGGAGCCACGTCGCCACCGCTGACGAGCTGGCCGGCGTGCCGCAGGACGTGCTCGACGCGACCCGGCTCGACGACGGCGGCCACAAGCTGACGCTGCATTTCCCGGTCTACCTGCCCGTCATGCAGTACGCCGAGAACCGCGACCTGCGCGAAAAGCTCTACCGCGCCTACGTGACCCGCGCCAGCGACGTCATGGCATCGGGAAGCAGGCCCGAGTGGGACAACACCGCCGCGATGCGCGAGATCGTTGCGCTGCGGCAGGAGGAGGCGCGGCTGCTCGGCTATGCCAGCTTCGCCGAGGTGTCGCTGGCGCCCAAGATGGCCTCGTCGCCGGCCGAGGTGGCCGCCTTCCTGCGCAACCTCGCCCAGCGCGCGCGGCCCTTCGCCGAGAGGGACCTGGCCGAGCTGCGCGAGTTCGCGGCGGGCCAGCCGCTGGAAAGCTGGGACGTGTCGTACTGGAGCGAAAAGCTCAAGGAAGCCCGCTACGCCTTCAGCGACCAGGAGGTCAAGCAGTACTTCACCGCGCCCAAGGTCGTCGCCGGGCTGTTCGGCATCATCGAGCGGCTGTTCGACGTGCAGGTCGCCGAGGCCGCCGCCTCGGTGTGGAACGACAGCGTCAAGTTCTACGAGCTGCGCCGCAGCGGCCGGCCCATCGCCAGCTTCTACCTCGACCTCTACGCCCGCCCCGGCAAGCGCCCCGGCGCCTGGATGGACGACGTGCGCAGCCGCTGGCTCAAGCCCTCGGGCGAGCAGCAACTGCCGGTCGCGCAACTGGTGTGCAACTTCGCCAGCCCGGTGGGCGACAAGCCGGCGCTGCTGACGCACGACGACGTCATCACGCTCTTCCACGAGTTCGGCCACGGCCTGCACCACATGCTGACGCAGGTGGACGACCTGGGCGTGTCCGGCATCTCCGGCGTCGAGTGGGACGCGGTCGAGCTGCCCAGCCAGTTCATGGAGAACTTCTGCTGGGAGTGGGAGGTGCTGCAGCAGCTGAGCGGCCACGTCGACACCGGCGCGCCGCTGCCGCGCGCGTTGTTCGACAAGATGACGGCGGCCAAGAACTTCCAGAGCGGGCTGCAGACGCTGCGCCAGATCGAATTCGCGCTGTTCGACATGCGGCTGCACGGCGAGCCGGGCGCCGAGGCCGACGTGCAGCAGTTGCTGGACGCCGTGCGCGCCGAGGTCGCCGTGCTGATCCCGCCCGCGTTCAACCGCTTCCAGCACAGCTTCTCGCACATCTTCGCGGGCGGCTATGCGGCCGGCTACTACAGCTACAAGTGGGCCGAGCTGCTGAGCGCCGACGCCTGGAGCGCCTTCGAGGAGGAAGGCGTGTTCAACGCCGCCACGGGCCGGCGCTTCCTGCACGAGGTGCTGGAGCAGGGCGGCGCGCGCGACGCGATCGACAACTTCAAGGCCTTCCGCGGCCGCGAGCCGAAGATCGACGCGCTGCTGCGCCATCAGGGCATGGCCTGACCCCCAGCGGCCGCGGCGCCGCCGCCGTGCGGCCGGGCCGCCGCCTCGAAGCCCAGCAGCCCGTCCGCCACCGCCTTGCCATGGCGGCGCTCGATCTCGGCATGCATCACGCGGTTGTAGGCCTCCGCATAGGCCGACGCCAGCGGCGTGACCTCCTCGCTCCGCCGGACCCACGCGACGCCGTAGCGCTGCGTCATGCGCTCGGCCCGCGCCTTCTCGGCCCGGGACGGCTTGGGGCCCACGGTCTGCAGCTTCAGTTCGCCGGCCGCCACGTCGAACCGCGCCTGGGCCGCGCCCCGCTCGGCGGCCAGCGCGGGCGTGCCCAGGCGCAGGTCCACGGTCGCCACCAGTTGCCGCTCCCCGCGGGTGTCGGTGGGCAGGACGCCGAACTCGTTGAACAGGCCCAGCACGCTCCCGGCCGCCGCCAGCGCGCACAGCACGGCCACCACATGCACGGGGCGCACGCCGCGCGGCCGCTGCCACTTGGGCTCGACGAAATCAGAGAGCATGGCCGCCCACGGGTCGGGTCTCGCGGCGCTCACCGAAGGCCGCGGTCAGCGGCATGGCCTGCGCGAGCAAGGCCTTGACGGCCGGCAGCAGGCGTCTCGGTTCGGCGCAGCGGCCTCCGGCAGCCTTCAGACTGCCCATCAATCCATACATCGCATCAGTTCCTGGAAGTCGAGGCCGGATTTTGTGCCAGCGGCGCCAGCGCCGCCTGCACGCGGCCCTGCCAGCCGGCCCGCTCGGCCGCGCTCCAGTCCGGCCAGCGCGGGGCCTCGGCCGCCAGTTCGCCGGCCAGCGCCCGCAGCGCGGGCCGGCCGGTCACGGCCGCGGCCAGGTGCAGGCGCGCCAGCCATTCCTGGGCCTGGCGCACCCGCGGGTAGGCGGCGAACAGCCAGCGCGCCACCTCGGGCCGCCCGCGCCAGTCGGCGTTGCCGAAGCGCTCGGCAGCCTGGGCCGTCAGCCGCTGGCCGGCGCCCAGGCAGTCGAAGGCCGCGCAGCCCTCGAAGCCCCGCGCGGCCAGCTCGCGGTGGATGCCGCAGCGGTGGTCGGCGCCGAGGTGGCGGCAGGGCGTCTCGGCCGGCTTGTCGAAGCCGAAGCCCTGGCAGGCGTCGAACGGCGGGATCACGCAGCACAGCGCCGCGCAGGCCGAGCAGTCGGCCCGCAGGTGCGGGGGCAGCGCGGCGGCGGCCGCCATCACTTCGCGTCGTCCGACACGCTCACCATCCAGTTCACGCCGAAGCGGTCGGTGACCATGCCGAACAGCGGCGCCCAGAAGGTCCGGCCCAGCGGCGTGGCCACGCGGCCGCCGTCGGCCAGCGCGGCGAAGGCCTCGCGGGCGGTGTCGGCGTCGGCGCAGTCCAGCGACAGCGAGAAGCCCCGGAAGCCGCCCTCGCCGCTGCACATGCCGTCGGACATCATGACCAGCGCGCCGCCGATGTGCAGCGAGGCATGCATGATCTTGTGCTCCGAACCCGGCGGCAGCCTGCCCTCGGGCAGCGGCTCCGGGCTCTCGGAGTTGCGCATCATGAATTCCACCCGGGCGCCCAGCGCCCGCTTGTAGAACTCGATGGCCTCCTCGCAGCGGCCGTCAAAGAACAGGTAGGGATCGATCTTCATCGCGGTCTCCTCGGCATCGGGATGCCGACTCTACGGAGTCTTGAAGTCCCCCGCCGTCGAGATGATGAAGCCCTCGGCACGGATGTGCCTGCGCCAGGCGGCCAGAGCCTGCGCGGCGGTGACGGCGGCCAGCGCGTCGTCGCGGGCCTGGGCGGCGGCCCAGGTCTGGCCGCGTTCGGCCAGGCTGGCCAGGCCGCCGGCCAGCGCGGCGGGGTCGGCCCGGGCCTGCCGGCGGCCTTCGAGGATGTCCTGCTTCGCGCGCGCCAGCTCGGCCGCCGTCACGCCGTCGCGGCCCATGCGCGCGATCTCCTCCTGGATCACCGCGATGACGCGCTCGCGCCGGTCCGGCGCATAGCTGGCCTGGATCGCGAAGCTGCCGGCGTCGCCCCAGAAGCCGGCGCTCAGCGAGGCGCCGATGCCGTAGGTGAGGCCCTCCTTCTGCCGCACGCGCTCGGCCAGCCGGCTCTCCAGCCCGCCGCCGCCGAAGATGTGCACGGCCAGCTCCAGCGCGGGGTAGTCCGCGTCCTCGCTGTTCAGCGGCAGCGCCTGGTGCAGCCGCACGATGGCGTTGGCCTTGTCGCGCGCGATCGCGTCGAAGCGCGCCGGCGGGATCGCCACGTGCCGGGGCAGGTGGCGCACGAACCGCGGCGCGGCGGGCTTCTTCCAGTCGCCGAAGAGCCGGTCGAGCTCGGCGTCCAGGCCCGGCGGCAGCGCGCCGACGACGCTGACCTGGGCCTCGTTGGCGCTCCAGTAGTCGGCGTGGAAGCGCTGCACGTCGTCCAGCGTCGTCGCCTTCAGGCTGGCGATGCGCTCGTCCACGCCCATCACGTAGTCCGGGTGGCCAAGGCTCACGCCGCGGGCCCGGTTGTAGTGGGCGCGCGTGGCCTCCTGGCGCAGCACGCCCGGCTCCTGGCGCGAAGCCTCGAGGGCGGCCAGGGCCGCCTTGACCTGGCGGTCGAACGCCGCCTGCGGCAGGGCCGGGCGGCGCAGCGCGTCGGCCACCACGCGCAGCGCGGGCAGCAACGTGTCGCGCTCGGCGCTGACGAAGACGGTGGCGCCCTGGTCCCGGCTGGCGACGCTGAAGCCGGCGCGCAGCTTGATGAGCACGTCCTGCAGCTGCTGGCGGCTGTAGCCGGCGCTGCCCTCGTCCAGCAGCTGGCCGACCAGGTCGGTGCCGCGGCGCGCGAAGGTCGCGTCGCGCTCGCCCCAGCGCAGCTGCATCTGCAGCACCACGGTGTTGCCGCGGGTCTGCTTGCGCAGCGTGTGCAGCGCGATGCCGCTGGGCAGCGTGGTGCGCACCATGCGCGACTCCAGCACTGCCGGCACCGGGTCGAGCTGCTCGCCCTCCTCCACCTGGGGCGGGCCCTTGAGCCCGGCCAGGCGCTGGTCCAGCGGCGGCGCGGCCGGGATCTCCACGCGCTCGACGCTGCCGGCCGGCAGGTAGCGCCCCAGCGTACGGTTGGCCGGCTTGAAGTAGGCGGCGCGCACGCGCGCCACGTCGGCCAGCGTGACCTTGGGGATGTCCTCCATCAGCTGGAACAGCAGCCGCCAGTCGCCCGCGGCGATGAGGCCGGAGATCTGCTGGATCAGCGCCTCGGGGTTCTTCATCTGCTGGCGGTAGCTGTTGACGGCGAGCTCGCGCACCCGCGCCAGCTCGCTCTCGTCGAAGGACGGCGCCGCGCGGCCCTCGGCCAGGTCCAGCAGCAGCGCCTCGGCCTGGGCCACGTCGGCGCCGGGCGGCAGCGCCGCGAAGGCGCTGGTCGTGCCGGGATCGACGCCGCCCAACCCCGAGATGCCGGCCGCCACCGCGAGCTTGGTTTCGACCAGCTGCTTGTAGAGCTGGCCGCTGGGCTGCAGGCTCATCAGCAGGCCGTAGACCAGGATGGCCGGCGTGTCGGGGTGGGTGATGGCCGGCACGTGGTAGCTGGCCAGCAGCAGGGGCTGGCCGCCCACGCGGCGCACGACCACCGTGCGCTCGCCGTCCTGCGCGGGCTCCACCGTGTAGGGCTGCGGGATGGGTTCGGCCGGCCGGGCCACGGCGCCGAAGTGCCGGGCGATCAGCGCCAGCGTGGCCGGCTTGTCGAAGCTGCCGGCGATCAGCAGCGTCGCGTTGTCCGGCCGGTAGTGGCGGCGGTAGAAGGCCTGCAGCCGCTCGATCGGCACGTTCTCGATGTCGCTCTTCGGGCCGATGGTCGCGTGGCCGTAGGGGTGCCAGGCGAACGCCGCCGCGCTGACGCGCTGGGCCAGCACCGCGAACGGCTGGTTCTCGCCGCGCTCGAACTCGTTGCGCACCACCGTCATCTCGGTGTCCAGGTCCGCCTTGGCGACCCGGCTGTTGGCCATGCGGTCGGCCTCCAGGTCGATCAGGAAGGCCAGCGTGTCGGCGTTGGCGTTGAAGGACGCGAAGTAGTTGGTGCGGTCCACCGTCGTCGTGCCGTTGAAGCGCACGCCGCGCTGCGCCATCGCGCCGGGGATGTCGGTGTGCCGCGCCGTGCCCTTGAACAGCAGGTGCTCCAGCAAATGGGCCATGCCGTACTCGCCCGGCGCCTCGTGGCGGCTGCCGACGCGGTAGGTGATGTTGACCGTGGTGGTGGTCTGCGTCGCGTCCGGCAGCAGCAGCAGCTGCAGGCCGTTGGCCAGGCGGTACTCCTCGATACCGCCCAGCGCCCGCACCCGCTCGGGCAGCGCCACCACCGCAGCGGGCTCGGCGCGCGGCTTCTTCGCCACCGCCGCGGGCTGCGCGGCCGCGCCCTGCACCAACGCCAGCGCCAGCAAGGCCGCGCCCAGGCGGGCCGGCATCCATCCATGCAAGTTCATCGTCATCCCGTTCATTCCGTTTCGTCGCGCCAGGGCACCGAGGCCATGCGCGTCACTGCGCCGTCCAGCCGCCGTCCACCGCCCAGGCCTGGCCGCGCACGTTCTGCGCGGCCTCCGAGCACAGGAACACCGCCAGCGCGCCCAGCTCCTCCGGCGTCGTGAACTGCAGCGACGGCTGCTTCTCGGCCAGCAGGCGGCGCCTGGCCTCGGCGTCGTCCACGCCCTCGCGCGCGGCCAGCGCGTCCACCTGCTTCTGCACCAGCGGCGTCAGCACCCAGCCCGGGCAGATCGCGTTAACGGTGACGGGCGAGGTGGCCGTCTCCAGCGCGACGCTCTTCGTGAAGCCCACCAGCCCGTGCTTGGCCGCGACGTAGGCCGACTTCTGCGCCGACGCGACCAGGCCGTGCGCCGAGGCGATGTTGATGATGCGGCCCCAGCCCCGGGCGAGCATGCCGGGCAGCGCCAGCCGCGTGGTGTGGAAGGCGGACGAGAGGTTGATGGCGATGATCGCGTCCCACTTCTCGGCCGGGAAGGCCTGCACCGGCGCGACGTGCTGGATGCCGGCGTTGTTGACGAGCACGTCGATGCCGCCGAACGCCGCGTCCGCATAGGCCACCAGCGCGGCGATCTCGCCGGCCTGGCTCATGTCGGCGCCGTGGTAGCCCACCTTCACGCCCAGCGCGGCCACGGCCGCCTGGGGGCCTTCGGCGTCGCCGAAGCCGTTCAGGATGATGTTCGCGCCCTGGCGCGCCAGCGCCAGCGCGACGCCCAGGCCGATGCCGCTGGTGGAGCCGGTGACGAGGGCGGTTTTGCCTTTCAACATGGAGGAGTCCTTGCTGTTGCTACGATGAATTTCAGAAGGACGCCATCATGACCGAACCGCGCTTGAATTTCGTCACCTGCCTGGACGCCGCCGGCCTGCACCGCATGGCCTACTGGGAGTGGCCGGGCCCCGGCACCGACGCGCCCGTGCTGCTGTGCGTGCACGGCCTGACCCGCCAGGGGCGCGACTTCGACGCGCTGGCCCGCGCGATGCAGCACCGCTACCGCGTCATCTGCCCCGACGTGGCGGGCCGCGGCCGCTCCGACTGGCTGCGCCAGCCCGCCGGCTACCAGGTGCCGGCCTACGTGGCCGACATGGTCACGCTGCTGGCGCGGCTGGACGTGGCGCAGGTGGACTGGGTGGGCACGTCCATGGGCGGCCTGATCGGTCTCGGCCTGGCGTCGCTGAGCGGGCCGGACGGGGCGCCCGGCCCGGTCCGCCGGCTGGTGCTGAACGACGTCGGCCCGGCCATCGAGTACGCGGCGCTGCAGCGCATCGGCGCCTACGTCGGCAAGGCGCCGCGCTTCGCGTCGCTGGACGAGGGCGCGGCCTACCTGCGCAGCATCTCGGAGGGCTTCGGGCCGCACACCGAGGCCGAGTGGCAGTCGCTGTCGGCGCCGCTGTTCGCCGAGGCGCGCGGCGAGCACGGCAGCGAATGGCGGCTGCGCTACGACCCGGCCATCGCCCTGCCCTTCGCGGCCGTCACGCCCGAGCTGGCCGCCGCGGGCGAGGCCGCGCTGTGGGCCGCCTACGACGGGCTGCGCTGCCCCACGCTGCTGCTGCGCGGCGCCGAGTCCGACCTGCTGAGCGCTGCAACCGCGCAGGCGATGACGCAGCGCGGCCCGCGCGCACGCCTCGTCGAATTCGCCGGTGTGGGCCATGCGCCCACGCTGGTCCACAAGGAACAGATCGCCGCCGTGAGGGACTTCCTGACCCCATGAAGACCGGCTCCATGCCCGAGGGCGCGGCTACCGCGCCCATCGTCGCGCTGCTGGACGAGGGGGCGGCGCCATCGCAGTCGCAGGCCGAGGTCGTCCGCGCGCGCGCCTTCGCCGAGCCGCTGCTGGCCGGCCAGGCGCTGACCACCGGCGAGAACGCGCTGGCGCACGCCGACGGCGTGGCCGCCATCCTGCACGGCGTCGGCGCCGCGCAGGAGCTGCAGGCGGCGGCCTACCTCGTCTACGCGGGCGATTTCCTGACCCGGCCGGAGGAGGTGGTGGCCAAGGCCTTCGGCGACAGCTACGCCAGCCTCGTCACGCACACCCGTCGGCTCGTGCAGCTGCAGCGCGCCGCACGCGGCGCCGCGGCGCCGGACGGCCGCAAGCGCGACCAGCAGGCCGAGCAGACCGAGCGCGTGCGCAAGATGCTGCTGGCCTTCTCGCGCGACCTGCGCGTGGTGCTGCTGCGCCTGGCGTCGCGGCTGCAGACGCTGCGCTGGTACGCCGCCAGCAAGCGGCCCTGCCCGCCCGAGCTGGCGGCCGAGTCGCAGGCCGTGTTCGCGCCGCTGGCCAACCGGCTGGGCATCTGGCAGGTGAAGTGGGAGCTGGAGGACCTGGCCTTCCGCTTCCGCGAGCCCGAGACGTACAAGGCGCTGGCCCGGGCGCTGGACGAGACCCGCGTCGAGCGCGAGCAGCGCGTGGAGGCCGTGCGCGCCGCGCTGCAGGCCGACCTGCGCGCGCAGGGCCTGGCCGCCGAAGTGCAGGGCCGGCCCAAGCACCTCTACAGCATCCACAAGAAGATGCAGGGCAAGGGCCTGTCGCTGGACCGCGTGTTCGACCTGCGCGCGCTGCGCGTCATCGTCGGCAGCGTGGCCGACTGCTACGCCGCGCTGGCCCGGCTGCACGAGCTGTACACGCCGGTGCACGGCGAGTTCGACGACTACATCGCCCGCCCCAAGCCCAACGGCTACCAGTCGCTGCACACCGTCGTGGCGGGGCCGGACGGCCGGGCCATGGAAGTGCAGATCCGCACGCGCGAGATGCACGACCACGCCGAGCACGGCGTCGCCGCCCACTGGGCCTACAAGGAGGCCGGCGCGCGCGGCTATGCCGGCGTCAGCGCGGCCGGGGAGTTCGAGGAGCGGGTCGCGCGCGCCCGCAAGGCCGTGCTGAACCAACTGCTGGCCTGGGAGCGCGACACGGTGCAGGACGCGCAGGCCGGCGGCGGCGGCCCGGCCTTCGACGACCGCATCTACGTCTTCACGCCGCAGGCCACCATCGTCGAGCTGGCGGCCGGCGCGACGCCGGTGGACTTCGCCTACGCGGTGCACACCGACCTCGGCCACCGCTGCCGCGGCGCGCGCATCGACGGCCAGATGCTGCCGCTGAACACGAAGCTGCTGAGCGGGCAGACCGTGGAGATCACCGCCGCGAAGGAAGGCGGCCCGTCGCTGGACTGGCTCAACCCCGAACTCGGCTACCTGCAGAGCCAGCGCTCGCGCGCCAAGGTGCGCGCCTGGTTCAACGCGCTGCAGCAGGCGCAGACCATCGCCCGCGGGCGGGAACTGGTCGAGAAGCTGCTGCAGCGCGAGGGCCGGACGGCGCTCAAGCTCGACGAGCTGGCCGCGCGGCTGGGCTTCAAGGGCGCGGACGCGCTGTTCGAGGTGGTTGGCAAGGACGAGTACTCGCTGCGCAACATCGAGCTGCTGCTGCGCCCGCCCGAGCCGGCCGCCGACGAGGACGCGCTGCTGGCGCAGAAGCACACGCGCAGCGCGGCCAGCGGCGCCGGCGGCCGCGGCGGCGTGCTGGTGGTGGGCATCGACTCGCTGATGACCACGCTGTCGCGCTGCTGCCGGCCCGCGCCGCCGGACGCCATCCGCGGCTTCGTCACGCGCGGCCGCGGCGTGGCCATCCACCGCGCCGACTGCAGCAACCTCGCGGAGATGACGCGCCGCTCGCCGGAGCGCGTCATCGCCGTCGCCTGGGGCGGCGGCGACGCGGCGGCCGGGCCGGGCAAGGCCGCCCCGGTCTACCCGGTGGACGTGCTCGTCGAGGCCGGCGACCGCCAGGGCCTGCTGCGCGACGTGCTCGAAGTGTTCGCCAAGGAGAAGATGAACGTCGTCGCGGTGAACACCCAGTCGCTCAGGCCCGGCGCGGCCAAACCGCGCACGGGCGGCGGCGACACGGCCTGGATGAGCTTCACGCTGGAGCTGGCCGATGCGTCCCGGCTGGGGAAGGTGCTGCGCGATCTCTGCGCGATTTCCGGCGTGCGCTCCGCACGTCGCAAGTGAGCGCGAAAAAACATGCTATAGTGCGCAGCTCTCCAGGCGCGTAGCTCAGTTGGTTAGAGCACCACCTTGACATGGTGGGGGTCGTTGGTTCGAATCCAATCGCGCCTACCAAATTCGGTAGGAAAAACAAAGGGTTAGCGGAAACGCTAACCCTTTAGTTTTTTCGGCGATCGCGCGTGAGACAGCGCGAAACAAGCCTGCGCTGGCACAGCGTCATGGCGTGCCGGGGCCATGGCCCGGCTGTGAGCCGCAGCCGCCCGCGGGCATCCCGGTAAGCCCCTCCCGGGCTGCGGCGGTCAGGCCTTCTTCACGAACTCCGACTTCAGCCCCATCGCGCCGATGCCGTCGATCTTGCAGTCGATGTCATGGTCGCCCTCGGCCAGGCGGATGTTCTTGACCTTGGTGCCGACCTTGACGACCAGCGACGAGCCCTTGACCTTGAGGTCCTTGACGACGGTGACCGTGTCGCCGTCCTGCAGCACGTTGCCCACCGCGTCACGGATCACGCGCGCCTCCTCGGCCGCGGCGGACTCCGGCCCCTGGGCCGACCATTCATGGCCGCACTCGGGGCAGATCAGTTGGGGGCCGTCCTCGTAGGTGTAGGCGGACTGGCACTGGGGACAGGCGGGCAAGGTGGACATGGCAGCACTCCTGGGCGACAAAGAAAAAGCCCCACCCGCTTGCGCGAATGAGGCTTTGATGTGGCTCCCCGACCTGGGCTCGAACCAGGGACCTACGGATTAACAGTCCGGCGCTCTACCGACTGAGCTATCGAGGAATTGATCGGTATCGGTGCCCGCCGTGCGGTTGCGGCGGGCTGTTCTTGGCAATGTTCTGTTGGCTCCCCGACCTGGGCTCGAACCAGGGACCTACGGATTAACAGTCCGGCGCTCTACCGACTGAGCTATCGAGGAACAGAGCCCGCGACTATAGCAGTTTTTCCGTCCGCGTCAGAGTCGGACCTCCAGGCTGGCGCGGAAAGTTCTCGGCGCGAGCGGATAGAGGTAGCTGTGCTCGAACTGCCAGGGCGATTCGCGCCAGGCGCGGCGGTTGGCCAGGTTGTCGATGGCGGCGCGCCAGATCCAGGTCTGGCCGCCCACGCCCTGGGTGTAGCGCAGGCCGGCGTCGGCCACCGTCCAGGCGGGCACCGGGATGGCGTTGTCGGGCGTGGCGAAGCGGCGGCCTTCGTGCTGCAGGCCGAGCTGCCCCTGCAGGCCGGGCAGCAGGTCCTGGCGCAGCTGGGCCTTGAGGGTGGTCTGCGGCACGTTGGGCGGCACCAGGCCGTTGAGCTGGGCGTCGGCGCTGCCTTCGCGGCGGGCGCGCAGGCGCGTGGCGCTGGCGAAGAGGCCGCCGCCGCGCCATTTCAGGTCCGCGCTGGCCTCGATGCCGCGGTGGCGGGCGCGGCCGTCGGCGCGGCGTTCGCAGCTCAGGTCGGCGTCGCAATCGCCGATGTCGCGCCACAGCGGGCGGCGGATGTCGAACACGGTCAGCGCGCCTTCGACGCGCTGGGTGCCGGTCTTCAGGCCGATCTCGGTCTGGCGGCTCTTCAGCGCGGGCAGGGCCTGGCCGGCGTTGGCGTAGCGCGGCCGGTTGGGCGCGACTTCGCTCTCGACGCCCTGCCCCCAGCTCGCGTAGACCAGCCAGTCGCTGGCGATGGCGTGGCTGAGGGCCAGCCAGGGCGTGGTGACGGTCTGCGGGTAGTCGGTCGCGCGCGAGCCGTCCGTGCGCACGCTCTCGCGGTGCAGCCGCGTGGTGCGCAGGCCCAGCCAGGCGCTGGTGTCGGCCGTCAGCGCCACGCGGTCGCGCAGGTAGAGCTCCTGGCTGCGCTCGTCGCGGTTGGTGTTCTCGTCGGTCAGCTCCGGCGCGGGCGGCGTGACGGCGCTGCCGTCGATGTGGCCGATGCCGGCGTAGTTGTAGGCCTGGCGCTGGAAGCGGCTCTTGAACCGGCTGGCCAGGCCGCCCACGGTCAGGTCGTGGCGCAGGCCGGCGAACTGCACCGGGCCGCTGGCGGAGACGTCGAGCGACGTGGTGTCGCGGTGCTCGTTCTCGCTGCGGAAGTCGTAGAGGTCGAAGCTGCCGTCGGCGCAGTAGCGGGTGTAGTCGTCCTCGGCGCTGCAGCCAAAACCGAAGGCGTTGCGGTCGTCGGTGCGCAGGCGCTGGATACCGAGGGCGGCCTGGGCGCGCCACCCGTCCGCGAGCTTGTGCTGCACGCGCAGCGAGGCATGCGTGTTGTCGAAGACGACGGGCAGCGTCCAGGGCTGGCTGTTGAGGTTGAGCTTCGGGTCGATGCGGCGCGCGTCGGGCAGCTGGTTGCCCAGCAGGCTGAAGCCGTCCTGGCTGGGCTGGCGCTGGCGGTTGAATTCCACCTCGGCCTCCAGCAGCGTGTCGGCGCCCAGGCGCCAGTCGGCGGCCAGCGCGGCGGTGTGGGCCTTGCCCCGGGTGTCGCGCAGCGGCGGGTCCAGGTGCGCCGCGGCCAGGTTCACGCGCAGGCCGAACTCGCGGCCGGCGCCGAAGCGTTGCGAGTGGTCGAGGCTGGCGTCCACGGTGCCGCCCTGGGCGGTGCCCAGCGTCAGCGTCGTCGCGTCGTCGGCCAGCGGCCGCTTCACGACCAGGTTGACCAGGCCGGCCGGCGCGCTGGTGCCGGCCTGCATGCCGGAGCTGCCCTTCAGCACCTCCACGGACGCCTTGTTGGCCAGGCTCAGCGCCGTCTCGCCGCTGATGGGCAGGCCGTCGCGGCGCAGGTTGAAGCGGTTGTCGAGGTTGAAGCCGCGCACCTTCAGCTGCGACCAGTAGCCGATGGCGTTGTAGGCGTCGGAGACGGAGGCGTCGAGCTTGGTGAGGCCCGAGAGCCTGTCGATGCCCAGGTCGGCCAGGCGCTCGGCCGACAGGCTCACGGCCTGCATCGGCAGCCGGGCGGGCGGGTCGGCGAAGCCGGCCAGGCCGGGCGCGGCCTCGCTGGCCTTGCCGGTCACGCTGACCTGGGGCAGGGTCTGGGCGGCGGCGACGCCGGCCACGAAAAGCGCCGAGGCGGCGCCGAGAACGGAAAGAGAAGGTCGTGCCATCGAAGTGCAAAGCGATGGCAGGTCGGCAAACACTGAAGACGCCAGGCCCCCGGGAGACGGGACAGGAGTGGGGCCGCGGTTCGGCTGCTTCCCTGCGCGAGGATTACCTCAATCAGGTTCAAAGGGACTGTCTCAGTCGGCCTTGCGGCCAACACCCCTAGCGGATGCCCACCCGCCTTGCGGCGGTTGGACGGGCGTGATCTTACCGGCGCCGAGCGGGCGAAAAAAAACCCAGCTCCAAGGCTGGGCCAGACCGCCGCGCGGCTGGGCGGCCGCGCGTCAGCGCTGCACGGCCTCGCGCGCCAGCTGCACGCTGCCGCTGACGTTCACGGTCACGGTGGCCTTGCCGGCCTCGGTCGGCAGCGCCGCCTCGTCCGCCATCGCGCTCATGCGCATGGCCTTGACCATCATGGGCACCGGCATCGCCTCGTCGCTGGCGATGCTGACCTCGCCCAGCACATAGCTGCCGTAGCCGAACAGCTTGGCGTACTCGGTGGCCTTGGCACGGTAGCGGGCGATGGCCTGCGCGGTGATGTCGGCCTCGGCCTGCTCGCGCGCTTCGCGCGACAGGCTGTAGCCCACGCGCGCAATGCTCAGCGAGGTGATGCGGCCGGTGAGCTGGGCGATGGCCGCCGTGTCGCGCCCCTCCACCAGCAGCTCCGCGCTGCCCTGCCAGCCGTTGAGCTTGCCGCTCTTGGGATCGTGGCGCGGGTACAGCGAGAAGCTGCCCGTCTGCACGTTCACCTGGCCCGGCTTGGCCACCTTGCGCGCCTCGGTCAGCGCCGCGTCCAGCGCCTGCTTCAGCGCGGCCTGCACGCCGGCGGCGTCATTGCCCTCGCGGGTGGTGGAAAAGGCCACGCCGAGCACGTCGCGCGTGACGTCGGCGCTGGCGCTGGCGGACAGGCTCAGCCGCTCGCGCGGCACGTCGGCGGCCAGGGCGGCGCCGGAACCCAGCAGAGCGGCGGTGGACAGGGCAACAGCAGTGCGCATGGGGACTCCTTTCTCAACAGAACCGGCAGCATAGCGCCCGCCCCTGCGCTTGCGGGCGCCCGCGGGCCAGCTTGGCCTGCCGTCCTACAGGGCGGCATTTCAAACCTGCACACAATGCCGCTGTTACAAATTCAGGACCGGCGATGAACACCACCGCGACACCGCGCCAGAACCGCATCCTCGTCGTCGACGACGACGCCCGCATCCGCGACCTGCTGCGCCGCTACCTGACGCAGGAGGGCTTCGACGTGCTGCTCGCCGAGGACAGCCGCGCGCTGAACAAGCAGCTCACCCGCGAGACGGTGGACCTGATCGTGCTCGACCTGATGCTGCCCGGCGAGGACGGCCTGACCATCTGCCGCCGCCTGCGCGCCGCCAACGACGCCACGCCCATCATCATGCTGACCGCCAAGGTCGAGGACGTGGACCGCATCGTCGGCCTGGAGGTGGGCGCGGACGACTACCTGGCCAAGCCCTTCAACCCGCGCGAGCTGCTGGCGCGCATCAACGCGGTGCTGCGCCGCCGCCCGCCGCTGGAAGCCCCGGGCGCGCCGAGCAAGGAGCCGATGACGGTGAGCTTCGGCCCCTTCGAGTTCGACCTCGCGCTGCGCCGCCTGACCAAGAACGGCGAGCAGCTGCCGCTGACCACCGGCGAGTTCTCGATGCTGAAGACGCTGGTGCGCCACCCGCGCCAGCCGCTGTCGCGCGACAAGCTGGCCCAGCTCGCGCGCGGCCGCGAGTTCGAGCCCTTCGACCGCAGCCTGGACGTGCAGATCTCTCGCCTGCGCAAGATGCTGGAGGCCGACCCGGCCCAGCCGCGCTACATCCAGACCGTCTGGGGCGTGGGCTATGTGTTCGTGCCCGATGAGAACGCCTGAGCCCCCCGCCCGGCCGCGCCCCGCCGCACGCGGGCAGGCCCGGCGCCCCGGCCCGACACCGCACGCCTGACCGATGGCCCGCCCCCACCTCGCGCTGAACCTCTTCTGGCGTACCTTCGCCTGGCTGGCGCTGCTGCTGTTCGGCGCGGTGCTGGCCTGGCAGCAGACCTTCAAGGCGCTGGAGGCCGAGCCGCGCGCGCTGGAGTCGGCCGAGCAGCTGGCCGGCCTGGTCAAGCTCAGCCGCGTCGCGCTGGAGCACACCGACCCGATCAACCGCGTGGCCGTCATCAGCTCGCTGGCGCGCGGCGACACGGTGCAGGTGCGCGTGGCCGAGACCCGCGACCGCTGGCTGCCCTATGACACCAGCCCCTTCTCCAAGCAGCTCGCCGCCGAGCTGCGCCGCGCGCTGGGGCCGGACACCGTCGTCGCGCGCAGCGTCAACGGCACCGCCGGCCTGTGGGTGCGCTACAGCGTCGGCGAGGACGCCTTCTGGCTGCGCACCAGCGCCACGCCGGTGACCCTCTCGCTGGCCACCAACTGGTGGTGGGTGCTGATCGCGCTGCTGGCCACCGCGGTGGGCTCGGCGCTGATCGCCCGGCTCATCAACCAGCCGCTGCGCGAGCTGGCCGACGCCGCCGGCCGCATCCGCGACGGCGAGTACGACTCGCGGCTGGACGAGACCACGATGACCAGCGAGATCCGCGAGGTCAACATGGGCTTCAACCGCATGGCCCGCGAACTGGCCAAGCTGGAGGAGGACCGCGCCGTCATGCTGGCCGGCATCTCGCACGACCTGCGCACGCCGCTGGCGCGCCTGCGGCTGGAGACCGAGATGAGCGTGGACGACGAGCAGGCCCGGCACTTCATGGCGCAGGACATCGACCAGCTCGACGCCATCATCAACAAGTTCATGGACTACGCGCGCCCCAACGAGACGCGGCTGCAGCCGGCGCGGCTGGCCGAGATCGTCGAGCGCGAGGCCCAGGGCTTCCGCGACCCCGAGCAGATCCGCATCCACGTCCACGTCAACCCGGCGCTGAAGGTGCTGGCGGACGACACCGAGCTGGGCCGCGTGCTGCTGAACCTGTTCGAGAACGCGCGCCGCTACGGCCATGCGGACGGCGAGCCGGCGCGCGTCGAGGTGGGCGCCGCGCGCCACGGCGCCTGGGTGGAGCTGCGCGTGCGCGACCACGGCCCCGGCGTGCCGCCCGACCGCCTCGCGCGGCTGACGACGCCCTTCTACCGCGGCGACGCCGCCCGCACCGCCGCCAGCGGCGCCGGCCTGGGCCTGGCCATCGTCGACAAATCGGTGCAGCGCCTGGGCGGCCGGCTGACCATCGGCAACGCCGAAGGCGGCGGCCTGCTGACCGTGCTGCGCCTGCAGGCGGCCTGACTCAGCGCTCAAGCTCTCAGACTGCGGCCAGCAGGCACACCGCGCGCGCCTCGATCGCGCGGCCCTCGCCCACCGGGCCCATCTTCTCGGCGGTCTTGGCCTTCACGTTGACGCGCGCCGCCTCCACGCCCAGCGCGGCGGCCAGCCGGGCGCGCATGGCCGGGATGTGCGGCGCCATCTTGGGCGCCTGGGCGACGATGGTGGCGTCCACGTTCACCAGTTGCCAGCCCGCCGCGCGCACGCGCCGGCAGGCCTCGGCGAGCAGCAGCATCGAGTCGGCGTCCTTGAACTCGGCGGCGGTGTCGGGGAACAGCCCGCCGATGTCGCCCAGCGCCGCGGCACCCAGCAGCGCGTCGGTGATGGCGTGGGCCAATGCGTCGGCGTCGGAGTGGCCGAGCAGCCCGTGCGTGTGGGGGATGGCGACGCCGCCGAGGATCAGCGGGCGGCCGGTGACGAGCTGGTGGGTGTCCCAGCCCTCGCCGACGCGCAGCGGTGGCAGCAGGGGTGGCAGGTTCATGGCCGCGATTCTCGCGGACGCTGCTATGGTGCGCCCCGTCATGAAACGCCTGCTGCTCCTCGCCCTGATCGGCCTCGCCACCGGCGCCGCCCTGGCGGCCGAGCCGCCCCGCCCCAGGATCGGCCTGGTGCTGTCCGGCGGCGGCGCCCGCGGCCTGGCCCACATCGGCGTGCTGCGCGTGCTGGAGGAGATGCAGGTACCGGTGGACCTGATCGTCGGCACCAGCATGGGCGCCGTGGTCGGCGGCGCCTACGCGGCCGGCCGCAGCGTGGACGAGCTGGAGACGCTGGCGAAATCGCTGGACTGGGACGCCATCCTGACCGACCGACCCGACCGCGACCGCCTCTCCATCCGCCGCCGCGAGGACGACGAGCGCCTGCCCTCGCGCATCGAGTTCGGCTTCAACCTGGAGCGCGGCGCCATGCTGCCCAGCGGCGCCGCGGCCAACGGCCGGCTGGAGGCGACGCTGTCGGCCCTGCTGCCCGCCACCCGCGCCGAGGCGCCGCTGCGCAGGCTGCCCATCCCGTTCCGCGCCGTCGCCACCGACCTGCTCTCCGGCGCGATGCTGGACCAGGCGGACACGCCGCTGTTCCTGGCGCTGCGCGCCTCGATGGCCGTGCCCGGCGTGTTCGCGCCGCTGCGCGTCGGCGGCCGGCCGCTGGTGGACGGCGGCCTGGTGCGCAACCTGCCCATCGACCTGGCGCGCCAGCTCGGGGCGGAGGTCGTCATCGCCGTCAACGTCGGCACGCCGCTGCTGGAAGACCGCGAGATCACCAGCGCCGTGGCGGTGGCCAATCAGATGCTGCAGATCCTGACCGAGCAGAACGTGCAGCGCTCGCTGGCCGAGCTGCGGTCGCAGGACATCGTCATCGACCCCGACCTCGGCAGCATGGGCTTCATGGATTTCGCGCAGGCCGGCGACGCCATCGCCACGGGCCGCCGCGCCGCGCTGGCGGCCGGCGCGCGGCTGGCCGCGCTGGCCGCGCCCGGCGCGCAGGCGGCGCTGCAGCGCCAGCGCCTGGCGCCGCCCGACGAGGCGCTGCCGGCGCTGCCGCTGGGCGAGCTGCGCATCACCGGCACGCAGCGCCTGAGCGCCGACGCGCTCGGCGCCGAGCTGGCGCTGCTGCCCGGCGCGCCGGTGGCCAGCGCCGAGCTGAACCGCGCCGTCGAGCAGCTCGACGGCACCGGCGACTTCGACCGCATCGAGATGGCCATCGCCGACCGCGACGGCCGCCGCCACGTCGAGCTCAAGCTCACCGAGGCCGACTGGGCCGCCAGCCGCCTGCGCCTCGGGCTGGAGCTGTACAGCAACTTCGCCGACGCCAGCAGCTACTCGCTGGTGGCCATGCACGTGGCCAACTGGATGAACCGCTGGGGCGCGGAGCTGCGCACGGTGGCGCGCATCGGCTCCACGCGCGGCCTGAACACCGAGTTCTACCAGCCGCTGGGCCCGGGCTCGCGCTGGTTCGCCGCCGCCAAGGCGGGCTACGAGGCCGGCAGCAACGACGTGTTCTACCAGGGCCAGCGCGCGCTGCGCCTGTCCAGCAGCCTGACGAGCGCGCAGCTGGAGCTGGGCCGCCGCGTCGCCGGCCTCGGCGACCTGCGCGTCGGCCTGGGCCGGCTGCGCGCCAGCAACGAGGTGGTGCTGCCCGTGGTGCCGGACGGCGCGCGGCGCTCGCAGTCCTACGGCCAGCAGTACGTCGAGTTCCACACCGACACGCTGGACTCGCTCGCCTTCCCGAGCCGCGGGCAGTGGACGACCGCGCGCATCGAATGGCTGCAGCCGCGCGGCGAGGAGCATGTCGTCAACGTGTCGCTGATCGGCCTCGCGGCGTTCCGCCTGGGCGAATGGGCGGGCCAGCTGTACGGCGAGCTGGCGCACGCCGAGCGCGGCATGGCGCGCTCGCTGGGCGGCTACCTGCGGCTGTCGGGCACGCCGGACGGCGCGCTGCTGGGCGAGAACATGGCGCTGGCCCGCGTCGTGATGGCGCGGCGCATCGGCGAGATGCCGCGCGGCCTGGGCGGCGCGGTGCGCGTGGGCTTCTCGCTGGAGACCGGCGCGGTGGGCGACGGCGCCGGCCTGAGCCTGCGCAACCTGCCGCGCAGCGGCTGGCAGCAGGCGGCCAGCGGCTTCCTCAGCGTGGACACCCGCTTCGGGCCGTTCTACCTGGCCGTGGGATCGACGCGCGGCGGCGAGTCGGCCGCCTACCTGCTGCTCGGCCCCACCTGGTGAAGCCAGCGGCCGGCCAGCTCGAAGTCCTCCGGCCAGGTCACCTTGAAGTTGGCCATGGACGCGCGCACCAGCTGCGGCGCCAGGCCCAGCGCCTCGACGGCGCTGGCCTCGTCGGTGGCGGCCGCGCCCATCGCCGCCAGCGCGCGCTCCACCAGGCCGAGGCGGAACATCTGCGGCGTCTGCGCGGCCCATTTGCCGCGGCGGTCCACGGTGGCGGCGACGCGGCCGCCGGCATCGCCGGCCTTCAGCGTGTCGGCGATGGGCTGGGCCAGCAGGCCGCCCACCGCGTCGCCGAGGCAGGCGTCGATGAGCGCGTCCACCCAGGCCGGGCGCAGCAGGCAGCGCGCCGCGTCGTGCACCAGCACCCAGTCGCCGTCCGCCACGCCGCGCCGACGCAGTTCGGCCAGGCCGCCCAACACGCTCTCGGCGCGGCTGGCGCCGCCGACGCGGGCCACCCAGCCCGCGTGGCCGGGCAGCGCGGCCTCGAAGCGGTCGTCGGCCGGCGACAGCACCACCAGCGTCTGCACGATGCGCGGCACGGCGGCCAGCGCGGCCAGCGTGTGCGCCAGCATCGGCCGGCCGGCGATCTCGACGTATTGCTTGGGGCCGCCGGCCCCGGCGCGCTCGCCGATGCCGGCGGCGGGGACGAGGGCGTAGCAGCGCGGTGGGCGCGGTGGAAGTGACGTCACGGCGACCTCAGAGCAGCAGGTAGTCCACCGGCTTTAGCGCCGGTGGCGTGTCGGCATCGCCCAGCGCCTGGCGCAGGTCGATCTCGATGCCGCGGCAGATCGCGTCCAGCGGCAGGTCGTTGGCCAGCAGGCCGAAGGGCTCCTCGATCTCGTCGCCCAGCGCGTCCAGGCCGAAGAAGGTATAGGCCACGATGGCGACGACCAGCGGCGTCATCAGGCCGATGGAGTCGACCAGCCCGAAAGGCAGCAGGAAGCAGTAGAGGTAGGCGGTGCGGTGCAGCAGCAGCGCGTAGGAAAAGGGCAGCGGCGTGTTCCTGATGCGCTCGCAGCCGGCCGCCGCCGCGGTCAGCGCGGACAGGGTGTCGTCGATCTGCAGCGCACGCAGGCTGTCGAGGCTGCCGTCGCGGCGGCAGCGCGCCAGGTCGGCGCCCATGTTCATCATCAGCGTGGCGGGCCGGTTGGCCGCGCCGGCCAGCGCCAGGCGCTCGTCCCGCTGCAGCAGGCCGTCCAGGCCGGTGTCGTCGGCGGGCCGGTCGCGCAGCAGGTGCTTGAGCGTCACGCAGAAGGCCAGCGTGCGCAGCACCAGTCGCACGCGCACGTCGGCCAGGTCGCGCGGGCCGGGCGGCGGGGCCGGCAGGTCGATGAGGTGCAGCGCCTGGCGGGCCAGGTTGCGCGAGCGCAGCAGCAGTTCGCCCCAGAGCTTGCGCGCCTCCCAGAAGCGGTCGTAGCAGGCGCTGTTGCGGAAGCCCAGGAAGATGGCCAGCGGCAGCCCCATCAGCGTGAAGGGGATGGTCGACACCAGCACCGCGTGGTGGCTGGCCAGGGCCTGGTGGGCGGCCGTGACGACCACGGCCAGCAGCACGTTGACCAGCAGCACGCCACGGATGCGCGTCAGGATGGAGCCGCGCAGCACGAAGAAAAGCTGCCAGCCCCGGGGGCGCTCGCGAAGAATCATGGCGGCATTGTTCCCGATGCCGCGGCGCCGTCAGCCGTCGGCGCAGGCTCAGTCGTCGTGCCCGGGGTTCTGGCGCGCCAGGCGGCGCAGCAGGCCGGGCCAGGCCAGCTCGGCGCCGCTGCCGCGCATGACCCGGTCGCTCTGCGCGCGGATGCCGGCCAGGATGGGCGCGGGGATCTGGATCAGCGCGCCGCCGCCGGCCTGCGCGGCGAGCTGGATCTCGCAGGCGCGCTGCAGCATGAACATCTTCAGGAAGGTGTCCGCCGCGCTGTGGCCCAGTGTCAGCAGGCCATGGCTGCGCAGGATCATCAGCGAGGTGGCGCCGAGGTCGGCGACCAGCCTCACCTTCTCGTCGGGGTTCAGCGCCACGCCTTCGTAGTCGTGGTAGCTCAGCGAGGCCAGCGGGAACAGGCTGTGCTGCGACAGCGGCAGCAGGCCGCCCTGCTGCGCGCTGACCGCCACGCCGGCCACCGTGTGCAGGTGCATGACGAAGCGGGCGTCGTCGCGCGCGGCGTGGACGGCACTGTGGATCGTGAAGCCGGCGGGGTTGATGTCGTAGTCGCTGGGCTCGACCTTCTCGCCCGCCGCGTCCACCTTGACGAGGCTACTGGCCGTGATCTCCTCGAACATCATCCCGTAGGGGTTGATCAGGAAGTGGTGCGCCGGCCCGGGCACGCGGGCGGAGATGTGGGTGAAGATGAGGTCGTCCCAGCCGTACAGCGCGGTAAGGCGGTACAGCGCCGCGAGGTCGCAGCGGACGGCCCACTCCTCGGGGCTGGTGGTGGCGGGTCGGGCCATGGCGTCTCCTGGGTGGTCGTGCGGGCCAGCATAGTGCGCCGCCCCGGAAGCGCGGTGTCGCCTGCGCGGCTGCGCGGACAATCGCGCCGCCATGCTGATCGCCGACCTCCGCCAGCGCCTGCGCGCGCTGGGCGCCAAGCCCGCCCACGAATCCCGCGTGCTGCGCCACTGGGTGCGCGGCCTGCCGCTGGACGCCGGCCGGCCCGCGCTGTCCGGCTGGCTGCCGAAGCCGGTGCTGGACGCGCTGCCGGGCCTGCTCGCCGAGCTGCACGGCCTGGTGCGGCTGCGCAGCGAGCACCCGGGCGCGGACGACCAGTCCGCCCGGCTGCTGCTGGGCCTGGCCGACGGCCAGACCGTGGAGACGGTGCTGCTGCCGCGCGAGGGCGTGTGCGTGTCCAGCCAGGTGGGCTGCGCGGTGGGCTGCCGGTTCTGCATGACCGGCACCGAGGGCCTGATCCGCCAGGTGGGCAGCGCGGAGATCGTGGCCCAGGTGGTCGTCGCGCGGCAGAAGCAGCCGCGGCTGCGCAAGGTGGTGTTCATGGGCATGGGCGAGCCCGCGCACAACCTCGCCAGCGTGCTGGACGCGATCGCGCTGCTGGGCCGCGAGGGCGGCTTCGCGCACAAGCAGCTGGTGTTCTCCACGGTGGGCGACGAGCGCGCGTTCGCGGCGCTGCACGCGGCCGAGGTGAAGCCGGCGCTGGCGCTGTCGCTGCACACCAGCGACGCCGCCAAGCGCGCCGCGCTGCTGCCGCGCGCGCCGCGGCTGGCGCCCGAGGCGCTGGTGGCGGCCGCCGACGCCTACGCCCGCGCCAGCGGCTATCCGGTGCAGTACCAGTGGACGCTGCTGGACGGCGTCAACGACGGCGCGGACGAGCTGGACGGCATCGTGCGCCTGCTGAAAGGCCGCTACGGGCTGCTGAACATGATCCCGTTCAACACGGCGCCCGGCCTGCCGTTCCGGCGCCCCGGCTGGGAGCGCGCCCGCGCCATCGCCGCCGAGCTGTCGGCGCGCGGCGTGCTGACCAAGCTGCGCGACTCCGCCGGCCAGGACGTGGACGGCGGCTGCGGCCAGTTGCGCGCCCGCGAAGCCGTCGGCCGGCCGGCGCGGGTGGTGAAGATTCACGCCTGACGGCGCGCCCGCCGGCGCGGCAACGCCCGCAGAATGCGCAGCGCCGCGAGCACCCATCCGGAGGAGACATGACCCCGCTTCAGACCCTGCCCTCGCGCCTGCGCGCGGCCGCCCTGATCGCCGCGACGGCCGCCAGCCTGCAGGCCGGCGCCGCGCCGACGGTGAACAAATTCGCCCCCACGGCCCAGCTGGACGGCAGCACGCTGCAGCTCAACGGCAAGGGCACGCGGGTGCGCCTGGTGTTCAAGGCCTACGACATGGCGCTCTACACCCCGCGGCGCGCCGCCACGCCGGCCGAGCTGCTGGCGCTGCCCGGCCCCAAGCGGCTGCAGTTCGTCGCGCTGCGCGAACTGGCCGGCACGGACCTGGGGCGCCTGTTCCTGCGCGGCATGGGCGACAACACGCCCAGCGCGCAGATGACCCGCCACACGCTGGCGACGACCCGCCTGATCGAGATCTTCTCCGGCAAGCCCAAGCTGGTGGCCGGCGACAGCTTCGCGATGGACTTCATCCCCGGCAAGGGCACGCAGTTCTACATCCAGGGCCAGCCGCAGGGCGAGCCGGTGGGCGACGACGAGTTCTTCACGCTGGTGCTGCGCATCTGGTTCGGCGACGCGCCGGCCGACCGCCCGCTGCGCGACGCGCTGCTGGACGGCGGCAGGGACTGAGCCGCGATGCCCGCCGGCCGCGTCAGCGCGAGGCCTTCACCCAGTCCATGACCAGCTCGCGCAGCACCGGCAGCGGCACCTGGCCTGCGGTCAGCACGACGCGGTGGAAGCCCTTGACGTCGAACTTCGCGCCGAGCGCCGCCGTGGCCTCGGCGCGAAGCCGGCTGATCTCCAGCTGGCCGATCTTGTAGCCCAGCGCCTGGCCCGGCCAGGCGATGTAGCGCTCCACCTCGGAGACCACGTCGCTCTCGGCCATCGAGGAGTTGTCGAGCATGTAGCGGATGGCCTGCTCGCGCGTCCAGCCCTTGGCGTGCAGGCCGGTGTCCACCACCAGCCGCATCGCGCGCAGCTGCTCGTCGGACAGCCGGCCGTACCACTGGTAGGGGTCGGTGAACAGGCCCAGCTCCTGGCCCAGGCTCTCGGCGTACAGCGCCCAGCCTTCCACGTAGGCGGAGTAGTTGACGCCGAAGCGGCGGAAGGCCGGCAGGGTCGTGTCCTCCTGCGCGATGCTGATCTGGAAATGGTGGCCGGGCGAGGCCTCGTGCAGCGACAGCGTCTCCATGCCGAAGCGGGGCTGGGCCTTCAGGTTGAAGGTGTTGACGTAGAACACGCCGGGCCGCGAGCCGTCGGCCGAGGGCTCCTGGTAGGAGGCGCCGGCCGCGCTCTCGGCGCGGAAGGCCTCGACCTCGCGGACCTCGTAGTCGGCCTTGGGGGCGATGTCGAAAAGCTTCGGCGTCAGGCCGTTGATCTTCTGCTGCAGCGCGCGGTAGCCGGCGAGCAGGTCCTCGGGCCGGGTGAAGTAGAACTGCGGGTCGTCCTGCAGGTGCCTGAAGAAGGCCTTCAGGTCGCCGGCAAAGCCCACCTGCCGGCGCACGCGGTCCATCTCGCCGAGGATGCGCGCCACCTCCTGCAGGCCGATGGCGTGGATCTCGTCGGGCGTCAGCGCCAGCGTGGTGGCCTGGCGCACGCGGTAGGCGTACCAGGCCTTGCCGTCGGGCAGCGCGGACCAGGCCGTGCTGGTGCGCGCCCGTGGCAGGTACTCGTCGCGCACGAAGGCGAGCAGGCGCGCGTAGGCGGGCAGCACCTGCGTGGCCAGCAGCGCACGCATCGCGGCCGTGAGGCGCTCGCGCTCGGCGGCGGGCACGGCGTCGGGGAAGTCCTTGACGGGGCCCCAGAACAGGCTCTGCTCGGGCTCGCCGACGGCCAGCGCCTGCAGCTGGGCCAGCACCTTCTCCATGACGGCGCGCGGCTGGGTCACGCCGGCCTTCAGGCCCGCGCGCATGTTGGCGATCGTGCCGTCGAACATCGGCACGGCCCGCGCCAGGCGCTGCAGCCAGTCGTCGTAGTCCCGCGTCGTGCGGAAGGGCTGGATGGACTGGCCCGAGCCCATCTGCGCGAGCATCGCCGGCAGGCCGTCGAGCTGGCTCAGCGGCTGCATCCAGTCGGGGAAGCGCGCGCCGGCCAGGCGCTGCTCCAGGTCGCGTTCGAGGATCGCGTGGGAGATGCGGTCCCGCGGGTCGAGCTGCGCCTTGCGGAAGCCGGCCAGCACCAGCAGTTGCCGGTGCAGGTCGCGCAGCGCGTCGGCGCGGTAGGCGGCGGTGGTGGTGTCGACGAGCAGGCCGTTGTAGCGCGGATCGCCCAGCGAGGTGGCGAGCAGCGGCTGGCGCTTCAGGGTCTGCTCCCATTGCGCGTCCAGCCACTGGTGGAAGCGCCGGCTTTCGTCGGAGGCGGCCGGCGCGGCCAGCGGCAGGGCCAGTGAGGAAGCGAGCAGGCTCAGGGCGTGGCGGCGGCGCATGGGATCTCCGGTGTGAAGGCCGGGATGCTAGGCGAGCCGCCCGCCCGCTGCCGAAGGGCATGCTGTCCATAAAATCCCGCCCAGCCCCGCGTCCGGGGCTGTCGTCGTTTGTAGGTCCGCATGCCGCTCCCCTCGCTGCCGGTGATCCAGCCGGGCAAGAAATTCACCCATCCCCGCCCGCTGGGCTCCGCCGACGCGCTGCTGCTCGCACGCTTCGTGCAGCAGCAGCGCAGCGCCGGCCGGCTGGCCGCCGTGTTCACCGCCGAGCCGGGCGACACGCAGCGGCTGGAGGACGAGCTGGCCTTCTTCGCGCCGGCGCTGAAGGTCGCCGTCTTCCCCGACTGGGAGACCCTGCCCTACGACAGCTTCAGCCCGCACCAGGACCTGATCTCGGAGCGGCTGGCGACGCTGTGGGAGTTGCTGCAGTCGCAGAAGACCCGCCGAGTCGCCGGGCCGCCCCAAGACGAGGCGCGCCCCCTCGGGGGGGCGGCTGCGGCAACGCCGCAGCCTGGGGGCTCACAGGGCCGCATCGACGTGGTGCTGATGCCGGCGAGCACGGCGCTCGCGCGGCTGGCGCCGCCGAGCTTCCTGGCCGGCACCACCTTCAACTTCAGGCAGAAGCAGCGCCTCGACGAGGCCTCGCTGCGCAGTCAGTTGACGCTGGCCGGCTACACCAACGTCAGCCAGGTCGTGCAGCCGGGCGAGTACGCGGTGCGCGGCGGGCTGATCGACCTGTTCCCGATGGGGTCCAGCGTGCCCTACCGCGTGGACCTGTTCGGCGACGAGGTGGACTCCATCCGCGTCTTCGACCCCGACAGCCAGCGCAGCCTCTACCCGGTGCCCGAGGTGCGGCTGCTGCCGGGCCGCGAGTTCCCGATGGACGAGGCGGCGCGCAAGGCCTTCCGCAACCGCTGGCGCGAGAAGATGGACGGCGACCCGACCAAGGCGCGCCTGTACCGCGACATCGGCGAGGGGCTGGCCAGCGGCGGCATCGAGTACTACCTGCCCATCTTTTTCGAGCAGACGGCCAGCGTGTTCGACTACCTGGGCGCCGAGGCCGGCCTGGCGCTGCACGGCGAGGTGGACGAGGCCATCCAGCGCTTCTGGACCGACACCCGGGAGCGCCACCGCTTCCTGCAGCACGACCCCGAGCGGCCGCTGCTGCCGCCGCAGGACATCTTCCTGACGGCCGAGGAGTTCTTCGGCCTGGCCAGGCCGCACGCGGTGCTGTCGGTGCGCGGCGCGGAGCCGGTGGACTTCGCGCGGCCGCTGCCCGACGTCAGCGTCGAGCGCGGCGCGCAGGAGCCGCTGGCCCGCCTGGAAGCGCACCTCCGCGCCACGCCGCACCGGGTGCTGCTGCTGGCCGAGAGCGAGGGCCGGCGCGAGAGCCTGCTGGAGCAGCTGCGCGACCACAAGATCGACCCGCCGTCGGTGTCCGGCCTCGCCGAGTTCTGGGCCAGCGACGAGAAGTACGCCATCACCGCCGCACCGCTGGCCCAGGGCTTCTTCTGGAACGATGCCGAGTGGCCCGTCCAGCTCATCACCGAGACGGAGCTGTTCGCGACGACGCCCACCACGCGCCGCCGCCGCAAGCAGGAGCAGGCCAGCGACGTCAACGCGCTGATCAAGGACCTGTCCGAACTGAAGGTGGGCGACCCGGTCGTGCACATCAACCACGGCATCGGGCGCTACCAGGGCCTCGTCAACATCGACCTCGGCGACGGGGAGAAGAGCGAATTCCTGCACCTGGAATACGCCGACAAGGCGACGCTCTACGTGCCGGTCGCGCAACTGCATCTGATCGGCCGCTACACCGGCGTGTCGCCGGAAGAGGCGCCGCTGCACCGGCTCGGCTCCGGCCAGTGGGAGAAGGCCAAGCGCAAGGCCGCCGAGCAGGTGCGCGACACGGCGGCCGAACTGCTCAACCTCTACGCCCGCCGCGCCGCGCGCGAGGGCCACGCCTTCCGCTACTCGCCGCACGACTACGAAGCCTTCGCCGCGAGTTTCGGCTTCGAGGAGACGCCGGACCAGCGCGCCGCGATCCACGCCGTCATCCAGGACATGATCTCGCCCAAGCCGATGGACCGCCTCGTCTGCGGCGACGTGGGCTTCGGCAAGACCGAGGTGGCGCTGCGCGCGGCCTTCGTCGCGGTGATGGGCGGCCGGCAGGTGGCCATCCTCGCGCCGACCACGCTGCTGGCCGAGCAGCACTACCAGAACATCGCCGACCGCTTCGGCGCCTGGCCCGTCAAGGTCGCGGAGATGAGCCGCTTCCGCTCGGCCAAGGAGATCAAGGCGGCGATGGAAGGCATCGCCGACGGCAGCATCGACATCGTCGTCGGCACGCACAAGCTGCTGTCCGCCGACGTGAAGTTCAAGCGCCTGGGCCTGCTCGTCATCGACGAGGAACACCGCTTCGGCGTGCGTCACAAGGAGGCGATGAAGGCACTGCGCGCCGAGGTGGACGTGCTGACGCTGACCGCCACGCCGATTCCCAGAACCCTCGGCATGGCGCTGGAGGGGCTGCGCGACCTGAGCGTCATCGCCACCGCGCCGCAGCGGCGGCTGGCGATCAAGACCTTCGTGCGCGCCGAGAGCAGCGGCACCATCCGCGAGGCCGTGCTGCGCGAACTGAAGCGCGGCGGGCAGGTCTACTTCCTGCACAACGAGGTCGAGACCATCGAGAACCGGCGCCAGAAGCTCGAAGAACTGCTGCCGGAGGCGCGCATCGTCGTCGCGCACGGCCAGATGCCCGAGCGCGAACTGGAGCGCGTGATGCGCGAGTTCGTGCAGGGCAAGCACAACCTGCTGCTGTGCTCCACCATCATCGAGACCGGCATCGACGTGCCCAGCGCCAACACCATCGTCATCAGCCGCGCCGACAAATTCGGCCTCGCGCAGTTGCATCAACTCAGAGGCCGCGTCGGCCGCAGCCACCACCAGGCCTATGCCTACCTGATGGTGCCGGACCTGCAGGGCCTGACCAAGCAGGCCACGCAGCGGCTGGACGCCATCCAGGCGATGGAGGAACTGGGCTCGGGCTTCTACCTCGCAATGCACGACCTGGAGATCCGCGGCGCGGGCGAGGTGCTGGGCGACAACCAGAGCGGCAACATGATGGAGGTCGGCTTCCAGCTCTACAACGACATGCTGGCCGAGGCCGTGCGCGCGCTGAAGAGCGGCCGCGAGCCCGACCTGCTGTCGCCCACCGGCGCGTTCTCGACGAACACCGAGATCAACCTGCACGCGCCCGCGCTGCTGCCCGACGCCTACTGCGGCGACGTGCAGGTGCGGCTGAGCCTGTACAAGCGCCTGGCCACGGCCGAGAAGCCTGAAGCCATCGACGCGATGCTGGAGGAGATCACCGACCGCTTCGGCAAGCTGCCCACGCAGGGCCAGACGCTGTTCGACCTGCACCGGCTGCGCGTGCTCGCCCGGCCCTACGGCGTCATCAAGGTCGATGCGTCGCCGGCCGTCATCAACATCGGCTTCCGCCCCAACCCGCCCATCGACCCGATGCGCGTCATCGAACTGGTGCAGAAGAACCGCAACATCAAGCTCGTCGGCAACGAGAAGCTGCGCGTCGAGAAGATGCTCTCCAGCCCGCAGGACCGCGCGCAGGCGGTGCGGGAGGTGTTGCGGCTGCTGGGGCAGCCGACATCGCCGCGATGAGGGCGGCCGAGGAATGGGCGCCCGAACAAGTCGCCGCTGTGCTACGGTGCAAAAACACCAAATCACGAACTCGCCGCCATGAGCCGCCTGACCATCACCTTGAGCGAATCGCGCTATCTCGCGCTGAAAGAGGCTTCGGCCCGGCGCGGCAAGTCGATCGGGCAACTGATCGACGAAAGCCTGGAGTTCTACGGCATCAAGACCCGTGAAGAAGCGCGGAGCCTGGTGCAGCGTGCGCGCCAGCACAGCAAACTGGGCGAAGCCGACGCCATGCAACTGGCCCTGCAGGAAACCCGACAACAGCGCCGATGACCGCGCCGGTCATCATCGACACGAATGTGCTCGTGGCCGGCCTGCTGACGGCCGATGCACAAGCGCCGACGGCGCAAATCCTTGACGGCATGCTGGCGGCGCGGTTCGCCTATGTGGTGTCGGGCGAGTTGCTGGCCGAATACCGCGACGTGTTGTGCCGCCCCAAGCTGCGCGAGCTGCACGGCTTGTCCGCCGAAGAGGTGGAAACCGTGCTGACCGACCTGGCCTTGCACGCCATCGTGCTGACCGCCACGACCGCCCCCCCGTCGCCCGACCCCGGCGATCAGCATTTGTGGGGGCTGCTGGCGGTTCGCGACGACCTGGCGCTGGTCACCGGCGATGCCCGCCTGCTGGCCTCTAAGGACTGGCCGCAGCGCATCTTCAGTCCGCGCCAATGGCTGGATCAATGCCCACTTTCATGACGCGGGGCACGGGGGTCGACAAGGTGCTGGTGACGGTGGAACTGCACCAGTTGCCGCCCCCGGACTTCCGGGTGGTGGAGGGGGAGGCGGTGCGGGCCGTGCTGTATGCACCGCGCAGGTTCGCCGAGATGACGCCGCAGGAGCGCGTGCGCGCCTGTTACCAGCATGCGGCGCTCAAGTACGTCAGTGGTCAACAAGTACGTCAGTGGTCAACGCATGACCAACGCCAGCCTGCGCGAGCGAATGGGCATCGACCCGCAGAACGCCGCCCAAGCGTCGGCCATCATCAAGCTGGCATTGGGGCAGTTGCTGATCCGCCCGGCTGACCACCATGGCATGACGCGACAACGTCGGCGGGCCGCAGACCAGGCAGACGCAGGACAGCGTCCTTGTGCCTGCCAGCGCTGAATTGATCTGCCCCGGCGCCTGCTTCAGCGGCCTCGTCACCCATGCCTTCACCGTCGCAACGCCGCAGCCCGGCAGGCTGGGGTGGGCCGGCGAACCCCAACGGCTATGGGCGCCCGCCGCTCCAAAGCGCCGCCTGCCGGAACTCGGCGTCCAGCGCCGCGATCCATGCGGCCTGGGCCGGCGGCGGTGCGAAGCTGGCCTCCAGGCTGTTGCGCGCCAGCCGATAGGCCTCGCGCGCGCCCCATCGGGGCTGGGCGTCGAAGAGCGCCAGCAGGTTCTGGTTCAGGTAGCCGCCGAAGTAGGCCGGGTCATCGGAATTGACGGTCACCGCCAGTCCCGCCGCGAGCATCTGCGGCAGCGGGTGCGCCGCCAGGTCGGGCACGACGCGGAGCTTCACGTTGGACAGCGGGCACACCGTCAGCGGCACACGCTCGCGCGCCAGGCGCGCCATCAGCGCCGGGCTCTCGACGGCGCGCACGCCGTGGTCGATGCGCGCCACGCCCAGCAGGTCCAGCGCCTCTTCGATGTAGGCGGGCGGCCCCTCCTCGCCGGCATGCGCCACCCGGCGCAGGCCCAACGCGGCGCAGCGGGCGAACACGCGCTGGAACTTGCCCGGCGGGTGGCCGCGCTCGGCGCTGTCCAGCCCCACGCCGATGAAGTGCCCGCGGTAGGGCAGCGCCTGCGCCAAGGTGGCGAGGGCATCCTCCTCGCTGAGGTGGCGCAGGAAGCACAGGATCAGCGCCGCGCTGACGCCCAGCCGGGCGCGCGCATCGGCGCAGGCGCGCGACAGCCCTTCGATGACGGCGCCGATGGGCACGCCGCGCGCCGTGTGCGTCTGCGGGTCGAAGAACAGTTCGGCGTGGACGATGTTGTCCGCGGCCGCCTTCTCGAAGTAGGCCCAGGCCAGGTCGTAGAAGTCCTGCTCGTGCAGCAGCACGCTGGCCCCGGCGTAGTAGATGTCCAGGAAGCTCTGCAGGTCGGTGAAGGCGTAGGCCGCGCGCAGCGCGTCGATGCTGGCGTGGCGCAGCGCCACGCCGTTGCGCGCGGCCAGCGCGAAGATCAGCTCGGGCTCCAGCGAGCCCTCGATGTGCATGTGCAGTTCGGCCTTGGGCGCGCGGGCCAGCAGGCCGGGAACGGCGGAGCGCGGGATGCGGTCGAAGTCGATGTCGGCAGCCATGCGCCCCACCTCCTGCACGCCGGTGCTTACTGCACCCCCGGAACCTTGCCCTCGACGCCCTTGACGAAGAACTTGATGCCGCCGAGGAAGGCGTCGTCGGCGACGGTGTCCTTGGCCAGCACTTCCTTGCCGGTGTTGTCGGCGATGGGGCCCTTCCAGATCGAGAAGCTGCCGTCCTTGAGGCCGGCCTTGGCCGCATCGACCTTGGCCTTGACGTCGGCCGGCACGTCGTCGGCGATGCCGACGAGGTCGATCGCGCCTTCCTTGACGCCCCACCAGGCCTTGCCGGTGGCCCACTTGCCGTCCAGCGCGTCGCGCGTGGACTGGATGTAGTACGGCGCCCAGTTGATGACGGCCGAGCCGAGGTGGGCCTTGGGGCCGTAGGCCCGCATGTCGGAGTCCCAGCCGAAGGCGCGCTTGCCCTTTTCCTCGGCGGTCTTCAGCACGGCGGCCGAGTCGGTGTTCTGCATCAGCACGTCGGCGCCGCCGTTGATCAGCGCGACCGCGGCCTCGGTTTCCTTCGGCGGGTCGAACCACTCGTTGACCCAGACCACCTTGGTCTTGATCTTGGGGTTCACGCTCTGCGCGCCCAGCGTGAAGCTGTTGATGTTGCGGATGACCTCGGGGATGGGGACGGAGCCGACCACGCCGACGGTGTTGGTCTTGGTCATCGCGCCCGCGATGACGCCGGCGAGGTAGGCGCCCTCGTAGGTGCGGCTGTCGTAGGTGCGCAGGTTCTCGGCGGTCTTGTAGCCGGTGGCATGCTCGAACTTCACGTCCTTGTGCTCGGCCGCGACCTTGAGCATGGGTTCCATGTAGCCGAAGGTGGTGCCGAAGATCAGCTTGTTGCCCTGGCCGACGAGGTCGTTGAAGACGCGCTCGGCGTCGGCCGCCTCGGGCACCTTCTCGACGAAGGTGGTGGCGATCTTGTCGCCGAACTCCTGCTCCAGCGCCTTGCGGGCGTTGTCGTGGGCGAAGGTCCAGCCGCCGTCCCCCACCGGGCCGACGTAGGCGAAGGCGATCTTCAGCGGCTCGGGCTTCGCGGCGGCCTCGGGCGCGGCCGGCGCGGCGGCCGGGGCCTCCTCCTGCTTCGAGCAGGCGGCGAGCGCGGCGGCGGCGGCCAGCGCGGCGAGCGCGAAGGTCCGGCGGGTGGCGAGGGATGTCATGCGTTTCTCCTGGGAGGGTGGGCGGTGGGGGTGGGTTCAGTGGCCGGGCTTGAACGGCTTGCCGAGCGACGCGGGCATGTTGGCCTTGATCCACGCCGGGTTGCGCGAGATCAGCACCAGCACGGCGATGGTGGCGAGGTAGGGCAGCATGCTGAGCCACTGCGTCGGGATGTCGATGCCCTCGCTCTGCAGGTGGAACTGCAGCATCGTGACACCACCGAACAGGTAGGCGCCCAGCAGCACGCGGGCTGGCCGCCAGGTGGCGAAGGTGGTCAGCGCCAGTGCGATCCAGCCCTTGCCGGCCACCATGCCCTCCACCCACAGCGGCGTGTAGATGAGGGACAGGTAGGCACCCGCCAGCCCGCACAGCGCCCCGCCCGCGCAGACCGCGGCGAGCCGGATGCGGCGCACCGGATAGCCCAGCGCGTGGGCGGACTCCGGCGACTCGCCCACCGCGCGCAGCACCAGCCCGGCGCGGCTGCGGTACAGGAAGACATGCAGCGCCACGGCCAGCGCGATCGCCAGGTAGACGACCGGGTGCTGCGTGAACAGCGCCTTGCCGATGCCCGGCAGATCCGCCAGGCCCGGCACGGCCCACTGCGTGCGCTCCGGCAGGCGCTGCTGCGTGTAGCCGGTGCCGACGAAGGCCGAGAAGCCGGCACCGAACAGCGAGAGCGCCAGACCGGTGGCGTACTGGTTGGTGTTGAGCCAGATCACCAGCAGCCCGAAGAAGAGCGACAACAGCGCGCCCGCGGCCATGCCGGCGATGAAGCCCAGCACGTCGGAGCCGGTGTGCACGCCCGCCGCGAAGCCGGCGATGGCCGCCACCAGCATCAGCCCCTCGGCGCCGAGGTTGACGATGCCGGCACGCTCGTTGATCAGCAGACCCAGCCCGGCGATCGCCAGCACGGTGCCGGCGCTCAGCGTGGCCGCGAACAGCAGCGCGATCTCGGTCATGGCGGCCCCTTCCGACCTGCGGCCCAGCGCATGCGGTACTGCAGCCCGTGGTCGCAGGCCAGCAGCGTGAACAGCAGCAGGCCCTGGAACACGCTGGTCAGCGCCTTGGGCAGGCCCATGCGGCTCTGCGCCAGCTCGCCGCCGATGTAGAACATGCTCATCAGCACGGCCGAGAACACGATGCCCACCGGATGCAGCCGGCCGACGAAGGCCACGATGATGGCCGCGAAGCCGTAGCCCACCGGCACATAGGGCGTCAGCTGGCCCAGCGGCCCGGCCACCTCCAGCGCGCCAGCCAGCCCCGCCATGCCGCCGGACAGCAGCAGCGCCGTCCACAGCGCGCTGCGCGACGAGAACCCGGCGTAGCGCGCCGCCGCCGGCGCGATGCCGCCCACCGTCAGCGCATAGCCGCGGTAGGTGCGGAACTGGAACACCGCGAACGCCGCCACCGCCAGCAGCGCGATGACGACGCCGGCATTCATCCGCAGCCCGCCCACCAGCCGCGGCAGCCGCGTCGCCGCGGCGAACAGCACGGTCTGCGGGAAGTTGTAGCCGTCCGGGTCTTTCCACGGCCCGTAGACCA
The DNA here is from genome assembly GCF_047654785.1 of Roseateles sp. GTDB lineage: Bacteria > Pseudomonadota > Gammaproteobacteria > Burkholderiales > Burkholderiaceae_C > Pelomonas. The sequence goes on along the minus strand of NZ_JASGKQ010000003.1, from coordinate 619,811 downwards.
GGTAGTTCAGCAGCAGCCCGGCCACGTAGACCAGCATCAGGCTGACGAGGATCTCGTTGGTGTTGCAGCGGTCGCGCAGCAGCGCGACGAGGCCCGCCCACAGCATGCCGCCGACGATGCCGCCCAGCAGCACCGGCACGACGAACCAGGCCGAGCTGCCAGGCCCCGCCTGCATCGCCACCCAGCCAGCACCGAGCGCACCGAGCACGAACTGCCCCTCGGCGCCGATGTTCCAGATGTTGGCGCGAAAGCACACCGCCAGGCCCAGCGCGATCAGCGCCAGCGGCACGGCCTTGATGCTCAGCTCCGACAGCGCCCGGCCGTTCTTCAGCGGCTCGACGAAGAACAGCCGCAGCGCCTGCACCGGGTCCTTGCCGAGCGCGGTGAACAGCAGCATGCCGATCAGCACCGTGATGGCCAGCGCCAGCAGCGGCGCGGCGACGGCCAGCGCCAGCGAGGTCTGCGCGCGCGGCTCAAGCCTGAACATCGACGGCCTCCGTGCTCGCGGGCCAGAGCCCGGACATCCATTCGCCGATCTGCTCGCGCGTGGCCTCGGGCGTGGGCAGCGACGGCGACAGCCGGCCGTCGGCGATGACCAGCAGCCGGTCGCACAGCTCGAACAGCTCGTCCAGCTCCTCGCTGAACACCAGCAGCGCGCAGCCCTGGTTGCGCAGCCGCAGCAGCTCGCCGCGGATCTGCGCGGCGGCCCCCACGTCCACGCCCCAGGTCGGCTGCGCGACGATCAGCAGCCGGGGCCCGGCGTCGATCTCGCGGCCGACGATGAACTTCTGCAGATTGCCCCCCGACAGCGTGCGGGCCGGCGCGTCCGGCCCCGGCGCCTTGACGCGGAAGCGGTCGATCAGCGCGGCCGCCAGGCGGCGCGCCTCGCCGACGCGCAGCCAGCCGCCGGCGCCGACGGGCCCGGTGCGCGTCAGCAGCGTGTTCATCGCCAGCGACAGCGTCGGCACCGCGCCGCGGCCCAGCCGCTCCTCGGGCACGAAATGCAGGCCCGCCGCGCGGCGCCTGCCCGGCGACGCGCGGGCGATGTCCTCGCCGAACAGCCGGATGCTGCCGGCCGCCGCGCGCGGGTCCTCGCCCGACAGCGCCGCGAGCAGCTCCTGCTGGCCGTTGCCCGACACGCCGGCCACGCCGACGATCTCGCCGGCGCAGACGTCCAGCGCGACGCCCTTCAGCGCGACGCCGAACGGGTCCTGCTGCGCCAGGTCCAGCCCGGCGACGCGCAGCACCGGCCGCTGCCGGTCCACGGGCCGGCCCTCGCGCGCGGCCAGCACCGGCGCATCGGCGCCGATCATCAGCCGCGACAGGCTGGCGTTGGACGCCTGCTGCGGGTCCACCTCGCCGACGACGCGGCCGCCGCGCAGCACCGTGCAGTGGTGGCACAGCGAGCGGATCTCGTGCAGCTTGTGGCTGATGTAGAGGATCGCGCAGCCCTCGGCGCTGAGCTGGCGCAGCGTCACGAACAGGCTCTCGACGGCCTGCGGCGTCAGCACCGACGTGGGCTCGTCGAGGATCAGCAGCTGCGGCCGGGTCAGCAGCGCGCGGACGATCTCGACGCGCTGCCGCTCGCCGACGCTGAGCGTGTGCACCGGCCGCGCCGGGTCCACGTGCAGCCCGTAGGCGGCGGACACGGCGCGCGTCTGCGCGGCCACGTCGGCCAGCGACTGCGCCTTGTCCAGCCCCAGCCAGATGTTCTCGGCGGCGGTCAGCGTGTCGAACAGCGAGAAGTGCTGGTAGACCATGCTGATGCCGAGCGCCCGCGCCTGCGCCGGGCTGGCCACGTCGACCTCGCGGCCGTTCCACGCGATCTGCCCGGCGTCCGGCCGCACCGCGCCGTAGATGATCTTCATCAACGTCGACTTGCCGGCGCCGTTCTCGCCGAGGATGGCGTGGATCTGGCCCGGCGCCACCTTCAGGTGGATGCCGTCATTGGCCTTGACGCCGGGGTACTGCTTGCTGATGCCGATGAGCTCTAGACGGTGCATGCCGGGCGGGCGCGTTCAGAAGTGGTACTCGGCGCGGATCATCGGCGTCTTCGCGAACGCGCCGCGGCCGGCCGCGCCCCGGTAGGGGTTGCCGAACTTGTTGCGCCAGTACTGGTACTCGATGCCCACCTTGAACTTCCCCGGCGCGCCAGCGGCGGCGCCTGCGTCGTACATGACCTGCCCGTCGAAGTTGAATTCCGGCGCCGTCGCGCCGCCGAACTCGTCCGTGCCCTTGCTCGCAATGTAATTGGCGAAACCTTCGAAGGCCAAGGGCAGCTTGCCCAGCGGAATGCTCCAGGCCGCCGCCAGCATCGCGTGGGTCTTGTAGTCGTAGCGCGGCGTCGCGGTGCCGGTGAACTTGCTGTAGGGCGCGTTGCTCTCCTTCAGCAGCAGCAGGCTGATGTTGAGGAAGCCGGGCACGTCCAGCATCAGCGTCGGGCCCAGCACCAGCATGCGCTTGCGCGAGTTGTAGCCGGCATCGACCTTGACGTTGGCGTCGAAGCCGGCCGTCAGCCCCAGGCCGCGCACCGGGCCGAACTCGATCTTGCTGCCGCTGACCTTGCCGATGTCCAGCGTGTGGCGGTAGACGAGGTAGACCTCGCTCGCGCCGCTGTCCGCGCCGGGGCTGGACGGGTCGCGCCTGTCGGACAGCAGCACGTCGGCGTTGAAGAAGTTGCTGCCGTAGGCGTAGCCGCTGGCGTGGTTGAGGTTGACGATGCTCTTCTTGATGTCGTTCGCGCCGAAGGGCTCGGCGAACTTCGTGCCGTAGCGGTAGCCGATCGAGGTGTCGCTCCAGTCGGCGGCCTGGCCGGTGCTGGCGGCCAGCGTGGCCAGGGCGGTGCAAAGCAGGCGTGTGGTCGGGCTCAAGGCGGGCTCCTGGGTCGGATGGGGATGGGCGGGCACTAGCAATTCATGCGCCATGTGGCACCAGTGGGGCCGGGCGGCGCCGCATTCGGCCGCCCGGAGCTTAGCGGCATGCCCGGCCGCCGCGCCGGGACGCACCAGAGGCGGGCGGCCAGGCCGCGCGCAACACCCCATGGCGGTGCGCGCCGCCGCGTTCATCCCTCGCCGGGTGCGCCGAGCGCCTTCAGACGCCGGTAGAAGGTGCGCTCGCTCAGGCCCAGCCGCGCCGCCATCTCGCGGCGGCTGAGCCGGCCCTCGGCCAGCAGGCGGCGGATCTCGCCGTCGCCGGGCTCGCCGCGGCGGGCCGGCCCGGCCGGCAGCGGGCCGGCGGGCGCGGTCAGCCATTCGGGCAGGTGCTCGGGCCGGACGATGCCGTCGTCGGCGAACAGCCGGGCGCGCTCCAGCACATTGCGCAGCTCGCGGATGTTGCCGGGCCAGTCGTGGGCCTGCAGGCGCGCCATCGCGGCCGGCTGGATCACCAGGCGCGGCGCGGCCCGGGCGCCCTGCTGCAGGAAGGAGTCGGCCAGCAGCGGGATGTCGCCCGCCCGCTCCCGCAGCGGCGGCAGCAGGATCGGGAAGGCGGCGATCCGGTAGTAGAGGTCCTGGCGGAACAGGCCCTGCGCCACCATCTGCCGCAGCGGCTTGTGCGTCGCCGCGACGAGGCGGAAATCGGCCTGCAGCGTCTCGGTGGCGCCGACGCGGCGGAAGGTGCCGGACTCGATCAGCCGCAGCAGCTTGACCTGCATGCCCAGCGGCACGTCGCCGATCTCGTCGAGGAAGAGCGTGCCGCCGGCCGCCGTCTCCACCAGGCCGGGCTTGCGGTGCAGCGCGCCGGTGAAGGCGCCCTTCTCGTGGCCGAACAGCTCGCTCTCGAACAGGTTCTCGGGCAGGCCGGAGCAGTCGACGACGACGAAGGGCTGGCCATCGCGGTCGCTGGCCTCGTGGACGGCGCGGGCGAACAGCTCCTTGCCGGTGCCGGACTCGCCCAGCAGCAGCACCGGCAGCCGCGAGCGGGCGACGCGCTGCACGCTCTCCAGCGCCGTGTTGAAGGCCGGCGAGCGCCCGACCAGCCCGGCCTGGCGGGCCCGGGCCGAGGCGTGCTTCACCGTCGTCAGCCGCTCCACGTAGGCCACGACCTGGCGGCCCGCGTCGAGGATGGGGCGCAGCTCCACGTCCACGTGCTCCGGCCCGCGCGGCGTGTGGTGGATGTGCAGCACCCGGTCGGGGCCCCGGAGCTCGAACGCGCGCTTCATCGGGCAGTGCTCGCCGGCCTGGTCGCACGGCACGTCGTAGTGGTGCGACACGCGGTAGCACTTGTGGCCCAGGTAGGGCCGGTCCGCCGCGCCGAACTGGCGCTGGTAGGCGGTGTTGGCGGCCAGGATGTTGTAGTCCGGGTCCAGCACGATCATGGGCTGGGCCTCGTGCTCCAGGTAGGACACCAGCGCCTGGATCGGCGCGGCCTGCGGCTCGGGCGCGGCGTGAGGAAAGGTCGGGGGCATGGTGCGGCGGATTGTGCGCGATGGCTGCCATCGCGCCGCCATGGCGCTGCCAGATTCGCTGCCATTGGCAGCAGGAGCCGCGGCACCGCGGGCGCCCGGACACCGCTTCCGGCCTGGGAATTCTCGATATTCCCACGTCCATTCAACGACTTGCCACGCAAGCAAGCCGGGCGGGCGGCGCCTGGCACGGGTCTTGAATTATCGGGTTTGCAAGGCGCCCGGCGCTGCCACCGCAGCGGCGGGCAGGACGACACCCACGACGAGGAGACCCCCATGAAAGCGAACGAAGGAACCCTGGACCGCAGCCTGCGCGTGATCGCCGGCCTGGCGCTGATCGCCCTCGCGGCCACCAGCACCGTGGGCGCCTGGGGCTGGCTGGGCGTGGTGCCGCTGGCCACCGGCGCGGCGGGCTTCTGCCCGCTGTACACGCTGCTGGGCATCAACACCTGCCGGCGCTGAGCCGCCGCCACCGGGAGACCCCGCCATGGACCATCCATCCCGGATGCAGGTCGAAGGCTTCTTCGACGCGGCGACCTGGACCGTCAGCTACCTCGTGCTGGACCGCGCGACGATGCAGTGCGCGCTGGTGGACAGCGTGCTGGACTACGAACCCAAGTCCGGCCGCACCGCCACGGCCAGCGCCGACCGGCTCGTCGCCCGCGTGCGCGAGCTGGGCGCGCAGGTGCAGTGGATCCTGGAGACCCACGTCCACGCCGACCACCTGTCCGCCGCCCCCTACCTGCGCCGGACGCTGGGCGGCCGGCTGGGCATCGGCGGCCACATCACGGCGGTGCAGCAGGTGTTCGGCACGCTGTTCAACGCCGGCCCCGACTTCGCCCGCGACGGCCGCCAGTTCGACCACCTCTTCCAGGACGGCGAGGCCTTCGCCATCGGCGGCCTGCAGGCCCGCGCGCTGCACACGCCCGGCCACACGCCGGCCTGCATGACCTACGTGGTCACCGCCGGCGCCGGCGACGGCGGGCCGGCCGGCGAGATCGCCGCCTTCGTCGGCGACACCCTGTTCATGCCCGACTACGGCACTGCCCGCTGCGACTTCCCCGGCGGCGACGCCCGCACCCTGTACCGCTCGATCAACACCGTGCTGAGCCTGCCGCCGCAGACCCGCCTGTACATGTGCCACGACTACCAGCCCGGCGGGCGCGAACTGCAGTTCGTCAGCACCGTGGCCGAGGAGCGCGCGCACAACATCCACGTGCGCGACGGCATCAGCGAGGACGCCTTCGTGGCCATGCGCACCGCGCGCGACGCGACGCTGGGCATGCCGACGCTGATCCTGCCGTCCGTGCAGGTGAACATGCGCGCCGGCGAGCTGCCGCCCGCCGAGGACAACGGCGTGCGCTACCTGAAGATCCCGCTGAACGCGCTCTGAGCCCCGGCCCCGGAGACCCGCATGGAATTCAAGACCCTGACGCCGGAGCTGGCCGTCGCCGCCCAGCTCCACGCGGCCGACCTGCGGCAGATCGCGGACGCCGGCTTCCGCACCGTGATCTGCAACCGCCCCGACGGCGAAGGCAACGACCAGCCGGCCTTCGCCGAGCTGCAGGCCGCCGCGCACGGCCTGGGGCTGGCGATGCACCACCTGCCGGCCGAGCCGGGCAAGGTCAGCGACGAGCAGGGTCGCGAGTTCGCCGCGCTGATGGCGGCCAGCCCCAAGCCGGTGCTGGCCTTCTGCCGCACCGGCACCCGCTCGACGACGATGTGGGCGCTGTCGCAGTCCGGCCAGCGCCCGCTGCCCGAGATCATCGAGCGCGCCGCCCGCGCGGGCTACGACCTCCAGGGCCTGGTGCGCCGGCTCGCCAACGGCGGCAGGACGCCGGTGGAGCTGGCCGACGCGACCCACGAGGTGGTCATCGTCGGCGGCGGCGCGGCCGGCATCGCCGTCGCGTCCAGCCTGCTCGCGCGCCAGCCCGGGCTGGACATCGCCGTCATCGACCCCGCAGACATCCACTACTACCAGCCCGGCTGGACGCTGGTGGGCGGCGGCGTCTTCGACGCTGCGGCCACCGCCCGCACGCTGGCCTCCGTGCTGCCCCGCGGCGTCCACTGGCTGAAGGCCGCGGTGGCCGCATTCGAGCCGGCGCGGGACGCCGTCATCCTCGACGGCTGCCGCGTCGTCAAGTACCGCCAGCTCGTCGTCTGCCCCGGCCTGAAGCTGGACTGGCACGGCATCGAGGGCCTGGTGGACACGCTGGGCCGCCACGGCGTCACCTCCAACTACCGCTACGACCTGGCGCCCTACACCTGGCAGTTGGTGCAGGGCCTGCGCGGCGGCCGCGCGGTGTTCACGCAGCCGCCCATGCCGATCAAGTGCGCCGGGGCGCCGCAGAAGGCCATGTACCTCTCGGCCGACCACTGGCGCCGCAGCGGCGTGCTGCGCGACGTGGACATCCAGTTCTGCAGCGCCGGCGCCGTGCTCTTCGGCGTGCCGGACTACGTGCCCGCGCTGATGGACTTCGTGCAGGCCTACGGCATCCACCTGAACTTCGGCCAGACGCTGACCGCCATCGACGGGCCGGCCCGCAAGGCGCTGTTCACGCAGACCAACGCCGACGGCGGCAAGACGCAGCGGGTGCGCGAGTTCGACATGATCCACGTCGTGCCGCCGCAGGCCGCGCCGGACTTCGTCCGCGTCAGCCCACTGGCCGACGCCGCCGGCTGGGTGGACGTGGACCCCGCCACGCTGCGCCACAAGACCTGGGCCAATGTGTTCGCGCTCGGTGACGCGGCCAACACCCCGAACGCCAAGACGGCCGCCGCGGCGCGCAAGCAGGCGCCCGTCGTCGCGCACAACCTGCTCGCCGCGCGCGGCGCGGCCCGGGGCGAGGCGCGCTACGACGGCTACGGCTCCTGCCCGCTGACCGTGGCGCGCGGCCGCATCGTGCTGGCCGAGTTCGGCTACGGCGGCAAGCTCGCGCCCAGCTTCCCGCGCTGGCTGATCGACGGCACGCGGCCCTCGCGGCTGGCCTGGTACCTGAAGGAGCGCATCCTGCCGCCGCTGTACTGGGACGGCATGCTCAAGGGCCGCGAATGGCTGGCGGAACCCGAGATGCGGGGCTGACCCGGTGGCCTGGGACGCCGCCGGCCTGAGCCTGCTGCTGGGCGCCGCCGTCGGCCTCGTGCTGGCGCTGACCGGCGCGGGCGGCGGCATCCTCGCGGTGCCGCTGCTGGTCTTCGGCCTGCGCCTGCCGATGGCGCAGGCGGCGCCGATCGGCCTGCTCGCCGTCGGCGCGGCCGCCGCGCTCGGCGCGCTGCTGGGGCTGCGCGAGGGCATCGTGCGCTACCGCGCGGCGCTGGTGATCGGCCTGGCGGGCATGGCGGTCGCGCCGCTGGGCGTGCGGCTGTCGCGCCAGGTGGCCGACGGGCCGGTGATGGCGCTGTTCGCGGCGGTGCTGGGCTGGGTCGCCTGGCGCAGCCTGCGCCGGGCCGCGGCCCCCGCAGCCGCCGCCGCCGCGCCCGGCCGCCGGCCCGCCTGCGCGATCAACCCGGCCACGGGCCGGCTGGCGTGGCGGGCGCCGTGCACGGCCCTGCTCGCGCTGACCGGCGCGCTCTCCGGCCTGCTCAGCGGCCTGCTGGGCGTGGGCGGCGGCTTCGTCATCGTGCCGATGCTGTCGGAGATCAGCAACGTGCCGCCGCGCGGCGTGGTCGCCACGTCGATGGCCGTCATCGCGCTGGTGTCGGCCGGCGGCGTCATCGGCGCGGCCAGCCAGGGCACGATGGCCTGGCCGCTCGCCGCGCCGTTCGCGGCCGGCGCGGCGCTCGCGCTGCTGGCCGGCCGGCAGCTCGGCGCGCGCGTCGGCGGCGCCCGGCTGCAGCAGGCCTTCGGCCTGGTCGCGGGCGGCGTCGCCGTGCTGATGCTGGTGCGCGCGCTGGGCGGCTGAGCGCGGTTCAGTCGTTGCGGCCGTGTGGAAAGGGCGCCCACCAGGCCAGCAGCGCCGGCGGGATCGAGAACACCAGCACCCAGCCGAAGAAGCCCGCGTACTGCTGGTCCACGGCGCTCCACAGCAGGCCGCTGGCGCTGCCGGTGGCCCATTTGGTGAGCGCCATGACGCCGGTGGCCATCGCGTAGTGGGCCATCCGGAACGGGCCCGGCGCGACCTGCTGCATCATGTAGAGCATCTGCCCCACCGAGCCCATGCCGAAGCCGAACTTCTCGAGCGCGACGATGGCGGCGATGGCCAGCGGGTCGGCCGGCAGCGCATGGGCCAGGTAGAAATAGGTCAGGTGCGGCACGTTCAGCACCAGGGCCAGCAGGAAGAAGCTGCGCGGCAGCGTGTGGCGGGCGACGAGGAAGCCGCCCGCGAAGGCGCCGGCGATGAAGCTCAGCGTGCCCGCCGTGCCGTTGATGTGGCCCAGCGCCGCGTTTTCCAGCCCCAGGCCGCCGGCCGCGGCGCCGTCCAGCAGGAACAGCGGGCCGAACTTCTCGATGAAGCCCTCGCCGAAGCGGTAGAAGAAGACGACGGCCAGCATCATCCAGATCCGCGGCTTGCGGAAGAAGCTGGCCCAGGCCACGCGCATCGCGGCGACGCCGCCGCCCAGGCCCTGCCCTCGCGGCGCGGGCGGCGAGCCCGGCGGCAGCACGCGCGCATGCCACAGGCCGGACGCCGCCATCGCCCCGGCCGCGAGCAGCACGACGACCATCCAGCACTGCACCCAGCCCATCGCCAGGTGGCCGTGCAGCCAGCCGGTCAGCGACACCAGCAGGCCCGACGCGACGACGGCGCCCAGGTTCCAGCACATGCCCTGCAGGCCGGCGTAGCGGGCCTGGTCGGTCGGCGACACGGTGGTCATGAACACGCCGTCGGCGCAGGTGTCCTGCGTGGCGGACGCGAAGCCGACCAGCCAGAAGAACGCCAGCGACAGCCTGAAGAAGCCCTCCAGCGGCAGGCACAGCGCCACGAGCGCCAGCGCGGCGGCCATCGTGAACTCCATGCCGACGACCCAGAAGCGCTTGCTGCGCCCGGCCTCCAGCAGCGGCGCCCACAGCGGCTTGAGCACCCAGGGCAGGTAGAGCTGCGAGGTGTAGAGCGCGATGTCCTCGTTGGCCACGCCCAGGTTCTTGTAGAGGATGGCCGCGACCACCCCCACCATCACGTTGGGCAGGCCCATGGCCAGGTAGAGCGAGGGCACCCAGGTCAGCGGGTGGCGGGCGGCGGGAGCGGTCATCGCGGCCCCGGTCAGCGGCGTCCGGGCGCAGGCGCAGGGGTCAGCACCTGCAGCGCGGCGGACACGTAGACCAGCGGCGCGTTCCAGTTGATCGCCACCTCGTTGCTGGCATAGCTGCAGAAGTGGTCGATGTAGGCCAGCGCCGGCAGCGCCGAGGCGTAGGCCGGGCAGTGCTGCTGGTCCTGCCGGCCCGGGTTGGGGCCGCCGGCGAGGAAGCCGGGCACCGGCGCCTCGACGCCGTCGGCCTCGGACGGCCGGTGGTGCGGGTGCAGCGGCGGCCGCTCGCCAAAGCCGGTCACCAGCGAGCGGCCCAGCGGGTTGCGGCCCAGCACATGGTCGAACAGCGCTTGCGCGGCGGCCAGCGTGCCGGCGTCGGGCTTCAGGCGATGGCCCTGGACCAGCATCAGCGCGCGGTTCAGCACGGACGAACTGCTGCCCCAGTCGTAGTCGGCCGCGCCCATGCCGACGCGGTAGGCCGAGGCCCGCCACGCGGCGCTCAGCCCGGCCGACAGCGACAGCACCCGCGCGCTGGCGAGCGCGGCGTCGGCCGGCGGCAGCCGGTCGCGGTGCTGCGCCAGCGTGATCCAGGCCAGGCCCTTCACGTCGCCCCAGAACGGCACGCCGATGGCGAGCCGCGCCAGGTCGGGCCGGTAGCGCGCGTCACCGGTGCTGACCCACAGCTCGGCGCCGGCCCAGGCGAACTCGTCGTCGAGGCGTTCGTCGCCGTAGTCGCCGGTGTGGACGTCCGGCGGCTGGCGGTAGATGGCCTGGGGGTGGGCCTGCGCCCAGGCCCAGGCGCGCTCGGCGGCCGCGCGCATGCGGGCCGGCAGCCCCGGGCGCTGCGCCTCGAACGCGGCGAACACGCGGCTGGCCTGCGCCATCACGGCGGCGAAGTCCAGCGCGGCGGCCGTGCTCTTCTGCACCACGTAGCGCTCGCCGGTCGCGTCGGCCGGCATGACGGCGCCGTCGAAGCCCTTGTTGGTGAGCTTGTGGTAGACGCCGCCGTCCGCCGGGTCCTGCATGGCCAGCATCCACTCCAGGTTCCACAGCACCTCGTCGAGCAGGTCGGGCAGCGCGTTGCCGCTCTCGGGGATGTCGAGGTGCTGCGCCTGGAAGAAGGCCGGGAAGTGCTCGTAGGCGGCCAGCAGCGTGTAGACGGTGATGCCGGAGTTGACGATGTATTTGTTGTAGTCGCCCGCGTCGTACCAGCCCTTGGGCGCGGCGATGACGCTGCCCTCCGGGCGACCCGGGCCGGCGGCGGAGGCATGCACGAGGACGCGCTCGTCCGCGTGCCCCGCCGCCCGCGCCCAGCGGCCGGCGTGCTCGGGCGGCAGCGCCGTGCTGGCGCGGTTGAAGTAGTAGGCCTTGAGCGCCGCGGCGTTGACGGCGGCGTAGGCGTCGGCGGCGACGTCGAAGGCCGGCGAATCGGCCACGCCCGCGACGCGCAGCCGGTAGCGGCCGGGCGCCCGCAGCGCGGAGAAGTCGGCCAGGCGCACGTCCTGGCCGGCCGGCGCCCAGCGCGCGGCGGCGCCCAGGCGGCCGCGCAGCACCGTGCGGCCGCTGCCGGCCTCGACGACGCTGAAGGCCTGCGCCGCGCCCGCCGGCACGGCCGCGACCTTGGCCGCGCCGGGCAGGTAGCCGACCTGGTTGACGGCGATGCCCGGCTCGGCGGCGGCACCCGCCGCGGCCAGCGCCAGGCCCAGGCCCAGGCTCAGCAGCACGCGGCGCCTCATGCCGGCCTCCAGCACAGCGTGGCGCCGCCGGCCTGCACCGGGCTGCGCCGGCCGTCGACCTCCAGGCACCAGTCGCGCAGCGCGCCCTCGGCCAGCTCGGCCGTGTAGCCCGGGCCCTGGCGGCTGACGCTGCCGCGCGCGGCGATCCGGCCGTCCGCGCCGATGACCGCGAAGGCCGCGCTCGCGCCGTCGGCCAGCTCGAACACGCGCAGCACGGTGCCGCGGGCGTGGTCGTAGTCGGGCCGCGCGTCCTCGGCGCCCCAGGCGATGACGCTGCCCGGCGCCGCGTACAGCGGCAGCGACAGGAAGCCGTGCGTCTCGCGGTGCCAGCGGCCGCCGGCCTTCTTCTCGCCGGTGAGCAGGTGGGTCCAGGTCCCGTCGGGCAGGTAGAAGTCCACCTCGCCGCCGTCGGTGAAGACGGGCGCGACCAGCAGCGCCTCGCCGAGCTGGTACTGCCGGTCCAGCGTCGCGCAGGCGGGGTCGTGCGGATGCTCCATCAGCATCGCGCGCATCAGCGGTACGCCCGTCTGCGTCGCCTCCCAGGCCTTGGCGTAGAGATAGGGCATGAGCCGGTGCTTGAGCCGCGTGAAGGCGCGCAGCACGTCGCAGCTCTCCTCGTCGACCAGCCATGGCACCCGGTACGAGCTGCTGCCGTGCAGCCGGCTGTGCGAGGACAGCAGGCCGAACTGGATCCAGCGCTTGTAGACGGCCGGCGGCGGGCTGCCCTCGAAGCCGCCGATGTCGTGGCTCCAGAACGCGAAGCCGCAGCTCGTCAGCGACAGGCCGCCGCGCAGGCTCTCGGCCATGGACTCGAAAGTGCTCCAGCAGTCGCCGCCCCAGTGCACCGGGAAGCGCTGGCCCGAGGCGTAGGTGGCGCGCGCGAAGACGACCGCGTCCCGGCCCCGCGCCTCCTGCAGCAGCTCGAACACGGCCTGGTTGTAGTGCAGCGCGTAGAGGTTGTGCATCTCCACGGGGTCGGAGCCGTCGTGGTAGGCGACGCCCTCGCTCGGGATGCGCTCGCCGAAGTCGGTCTTGAAGCAGTCCGCGCCGCCGGCCAGCAGGCGGCGCAAATGGCCCTGGTACCAGGCCTTGGCGGCCGGGTTCGTGAAGTCCACGATGGCCATGCCGGGCTGCCACTGGTCGGTCTGGAAGGTCAGCCCGTCCAGCGGCCCGCCCTTGCGCTTGATGAAGTAGCCGTTCTCCACGCCCTCGGCGAACAGCGGCGACTTCTGCGCCACGTAGGGGTTGATCCAGAGGCTGATCCGCAGCCCCTTGGCGTGCAGGCGTTCGAGCATCGCCTCGGGCTCGGGGAAGCCGCGGCGGTCCCAGGCGAAGTCGCACCACTGGAACTCGCGCATCCAGAAGCAGTCGAAGTGGAAGACCGACAGCGGCAGCTCGCGCCGCGCCATCTCGTCGATGAAGTGCGTGGCGGTCGCTTCGTCGTAGGGCGTCGTGAACGAGGTGGTCATCCACAGGCCGAAGCTCCAGGCCGGCGGCAGCGGCGCGCGGCCGGTCAGCGCCGTCAGCCGGCCGACGACGGCCTTGGGCGTGGGGCCGGCGATCACGCAGTAGTCCAGGCTCTCGCCCTCGCGGCTGAACTGCACGCGCGCGACCTTCTCCGAGCCGACCTCGAAGGACACCGGGCCGGCCTCATCGACCAGCACGCCGTAGCCGCGGCTGCTCAGGTAGAAGGGCACGCTCTTGTAGGCCTGCTCGCAGGCGGTGCCGCCGTCCTTGTTGGCGTTCTCGACGACCTGGCCGTTCTTGACCCAGGGCGTGAAGCGCTCGCCCAGGCCGTAGACGTTCTCGCCGACGGCCAGCGCCAGCTGCTCATGCACGTGGTTGCCCCGCTCGCCCCACTGGATGTAGCCCAGGCTGCGCCAGTCGCTGCGGGTCAGCACGCGGTCGCCCTCGCGGAAGGTGAGCGACCAGCCCTCGCCCTTCTTGACCTCCACCGACAGCGCGCCGGAACTCAGCGTGGCGTGCGTGCCGGTCTCGGTGATCCGCACCGCCGGCCGGCCCGCGCCCGGCATGGGCACGCGCAGCCGCGGCGGGCTGGAGGCGGCGTAGTGCGCGACGCTGACACGGATGACGCCCTCGAGCGGCGAGCTCAGCGTCACGGTCAGCACCGGGCCCTGCAGCGTGTCGCCGCGGTGCTTGATGGGGCGGGTCGTGGCGAGCACGACGAGGCGGTCCTCGTGGGCCTCGACCGCATAGGCCTCGGCCGCGTAGTGCGCGGCGACGCCCGGCTGCAGCAGCCACTGTCCGTCGGTGAACTTCATCGGGTTTCCTGGTTGTCTCGGAAGCGCCGGCGCCGGGCCGGTCTCGTCGGTCTCGTGGCGGCGGCCGAGGCACGGCCCCGCTCACGGCGCCATCTTCGACGCCCCGGCGCGCGCGCCGCCAGGGGTTTTCACCCAATTTACTTCGTTCGATGGCCGAACTAAATTGCCGCCCATCACCTGGACACCCTTCCCGAGGAGACCCCACTTGCAGGCCGAAACCACCGCCGGCAGCCAGCAGCTGCTGAAGGTCAACAACCGCATGGCCCTGGTCAGGCACCTCTGTGCCAACCCGGGGCTGTCGCGCGCCGATCTGGCGCTCGCCGTCGGCCTGACCAAATCCACCGTCAGCCTGCTCGTGCGCGAGCTGGTCAGCGAAGGCTGGCTGGCCGAGCGCGAGGTCGTCGCCACCGGCGACCTCGGCCGCCGCCCGACGCCGCTGTTCATCGACCCCGACCGCCTGCTGCTGCTGGGCGCGGAGGTGGGCATCGAGTCCGTGCGCGTCGTGGCCACGTCGTTGACGGGCGAGATCCAGGCCTGCAACACCGCCGGCTACGGCGCCAGCCGCACGGCCAGGGCCTGCATCGCCAGCCTGGCGACGGCGCTGCTCAAGGTGCGCCGGCAGCTCGACGCCAGCCAGCAGGTGCTGGGCATCGGCGTGGGCCTGCCGGGCGGCGTCAACGAGGCGCGCGGCGTGCTGCACTTCGCCCCCAACCTGGGCTGGCGCGACATCCCCGTCGGCGCGCTGCTCGGCGAGAAGCTGCTGGACACGCCGCTGGACGGCGTGCCGCTGTTCATCCAGAACGAGGCCGACGTGGCGGCGCTGGGCGAGCTGGAGTTCAACCCCACGCCCGCGTCCGACCCGCTGCTCTACGTCTCGATCAACCAGGGCCTGGGCGCGGGCGTCATCGTCGGCGACCGGCTGCTGACCGGCAGCCGCGGCTTCGCCGGCGAGGTGGGCCACATGGTGCTGCAGCTGGGCGGCCCGCGCTGCTCCTGCGGCCGGCGCGGCTGCGCCGAGGCGCTGATCGCCACCCGCGCGATGCTGGGCCCCGGCGACGACCCGGCCGCGCTGCGCTCGCTGGCCGAGGTGCGCGCCCACCTGGTGGACCAGGACCCCGAGACGCTGAAGGCCGTCCACTCCGCCGGCCGCAACCTGGGCGTGCTGCTGCAGAACCTGGCCACCGCCTACGACCCCGGCTGCATCGTGCTGGGCGGCAGCGTCGTCGAGCTGGGCCTGCCCTTCCTGCAGCCGGCGCTGGCCACGCTGAACGACTACGCCGCCGCGGCCGGCCTGCCGCCGCCCACGGTGCGCACCTCGCGCTTCGGCGCCAACGCCGTCGCCGTGGGCGCCGCCGCGCTGGCGCGCTACCGGCTCACCCGCCCCGCGCTGCCGCTGGCGGACACGGGCGCGGCCGTCGCGGAGGAACCCGCCTGATGTACCTCGGCATCGACCTCGGCACCTCGGAAGTCAAGCTGCTGCTGCTGGACGGCGCGGGCCGCGTCGCCGGCACCGCCGGCAGCCCGCTGGCGCTGGCCACGCCCGAGCCGCTGTGGGCCGAGCAGCAGCCGGCCGACTGGTGGGCCGCCGTCGAGGCCGCCGTCGCCCGGCTGCGCGCCGCCCACCCGGCGGCGTTCGCGGCGGTGCGCGGCATCGGCCTGTCGGGCCAGATGCACGGCGCCGTGCTGCTGGACGGCGGCGACGCCGTGCTGCGCCCCGCGATCCTGTGGAACGACGGCCGCAGCCACGCCGAATGCGCCGAGCTGGAGGCCGCCGCGCCGCGCCTGCACGCCATCGCCGGCAACCTGGCGATGCCCGGCTTCACGGCGCCCAAGCTGCTGTGGCTGCGCAAGCACGAGCCCGGCGTGTTCGCCCGCGTGCGCACCGTGCTGCTGCCCAAGGACTGGCTGCGCCTGCGGCTGACCGGCGAGAAGCTGTCCGACCCGTCCGACGCGGCCGGCACGCTGTGGCTGGACGTGGCGCGCCGCGACTGGTCCGACGAGCTGCTGGCCGCCACCGGCCTGACGCGCGCGCACATGCCGCGCCTGGCCGAATCCGGCGCGCCCGGCGGCCGGCTGCGTCCCGAGCTGGCCGCCGCCTGGGGCCTGGGCGCCGACGTCGTCGTCGCCGGCGGCGCGGGCGACAACGCGGCCAGCGCCCTCGGCATCGGCGCCACCGAGCCGGGCGACGGCTTCATCTCACTCGGCACCTCGGGCGTGCTGTTCGTCGTCACCGACCGCTTCGCGCCCAACCCGGCCTCGGCCGTCCACGCCTTCTGCCATGCGCTGCCGGCGCGCTGGCACCAGATGAGCGTGATGCTGTCGGCCGCCTCCTGCCTGCGCTGGTTCAGCCGGCTGGTGGGCGCCGACGAGGGCGCGCTGCTGGCCGAACTGGCGCGCGGCGATCACGCCGCCGACGCGCGCGCGCCGCTCTTCCTGCCCTACCTGGCCGGCGAGCGCACGCCGCACAACGACCCCTTCGCGCCCGGCGTGTTCCACGGCCTGCAGGCCCACACCACGCGCGCCGACTGCTGCTACGCGGTGCTCGAGGGCGTGGCCTTCGGCCTGGCCGACGGCCTGGCCGCGCTGCGCGCCGCCGGCACCGGGGTGGCGCGGCTGTCGCTCGTCGGCGGCGGCGCGCGCAGCCCGTACTGGGCGCAGCTGATCGCCGACGCGCTGGACGTGGAGATCCTGCTGCACGGCGGCGGCGAGGCCGGCGGCGCGCTGGGCGCCGCGCGCCTGGGCTGGCTGGCCTGCGGCGCCAGCGTCGCGCAGGCCTGCCCCCGGCCCGACATCGCCGCGCGCTTCGCGCCCGACCCCGAACGCCACGCCCGCCTGGCCCCGCGCCTGGCGCGCTTCCGCGACCTCTACCGCCGCCTGCGCGGCGCCTGAGCCCCCTTCCCCGCTGCCACCCGACCATGAGCTACTTCCGACACATCGCGCCCATCCGCTTCGAAGGCGCCGACAGCGCCAACGAACTGGCCTTCAAGCACTACGACCGGGACCGCCTCGTCCTGGGCCGGCGCATGGAAGACCACCTGCGCTTCGCCGCCTGCTACTGGCACAACTTCGTCTGGACCGGGCTGGACCCGTTCGGCGCCGCCACCTTCGAGCGGCCGTGGTTCCAGGGCGGCACGCCGATGGAGCTGGCGCGCGCCAAGGCCGACGCCGCCTTCGAGTTCTTCCACAAGCTCGGCGTGCCCTTCTACTGCTTCCACGACCGCGACGTCGCCCCGGAAGGCGCCACGCCGCGCGAGAGCCACGACAACCTGCTGCGCATGGTGGACGTGCTGGCCGAGAAGCAGCAGGCCACCGGCCTGCGGCTGCTGTGGGGCACGGCCAACCTGTTCAGCCACCGCCGCTTCATGGCCGGCGCGGCCAGCAACCCCGACCCGGAGATCTTCAAGCTCGCCGCGCTGCAGGTGCGCGACGCGCTGGACGCCACGCTGGCGCTCGGCGGCGAGAACTACGTGCTGTGGGGCGGCCGCGAGGGCTACGAGACGCTGCTGAACACGCGCGTCGGCCAGGAGCTGGACCAGCTCGGCCGCTTCCTGACGATGGTGGTCGAGCACAAGCACCGGATCGGCTTCCGGGGCGCCATCCTGATCGAGCCCAAGCCGCGCGAGCCGTCCAAGCACCAGTACGACTTCGACACCGCCACCGTCTACGGCTTCCTGGTGCGCTACGGGCTGGAGAAGGAGGTCAAGGTCAACATCGAGGCCAACCACGCGACGCTGTCCGGCCACAGCTTCGAGCACGAGATCGCCACCGCCGCCGCCTTGGGCATCCTCGGCAGCCTGGACATGAACCGCGGCGACCCGCAGCTCGGCTGGGACACCGACCAGTTCCCCAACAACGTGCCCGAGACCGCGCTGGCGCTGTACCACGTGCTGCTGGCCGGCGGCCTGGGCTCGGGCGGGCTGAACTTCGACGCCAAGGTGCGTCGCCAGTCCATCGACGCCGAGGACCTCTTCCTCGGCCACATCGGCGGCATGGACGTCTGCGCGCAGGCGCTGCTGGCCGCCGAAAAGATGATCGACGACGGCCGCCTGAAGGCCGCCGTCGATGCCCGCTACGCCGGCTGGGACGGCCCGGCCGGCCAGGACATCCTGCAGGGCCGCCGCACGCTGGCCGAGCTGGCCGACGACGTGCTGGCCCGGAACGCCGACGCCGCGCCGGTGTCGGGCCGCCAGGAGGCGCTGGAGAACCTCGTCAACCGCTTCACCGGCTGAAGCCGCCCCCGTTCCACACCATCCCCGCCCACCGAGGCCACGAGAGGAGACAAACATGAACAAGCACCGCAAGACCGCCCTGTCCCTGGCCGCCGCGCAGGCCGCGCTGCTCGGCAGCGGCCTGGCCATCGCCCAGGCCACGCCGGCCCCGGCCGCCGTCCCCGCCCAGCCGCCCCAGCAGCTCGAGACCATCGTCGTCAGCGGCCGCCGCGCGGCGCTGGAGTCGGCGCAGAAGATCAAGCAGAACTCGGATGAGATCGTCGACTCCATCGTCGCCGACGACATCGGCAAACTGCCGGACCAGTCCGTCACCGAGGTGCTGCAGCGCGTCGTCGGCGTCACCATCGACCGCACCATGGCCAAGAACGACCCCGAGCACTACTCGGTGGAAGGCTCCAGCGTCAATATCCGCGGCCTGTCCTATGTGCGCTCCGAGGTGAACGGCCGCGACACCTTCTCCGCCAACGGCGGCCGCGCGCTGAACTTCGAGGACGTGCCGCCGGAGCTGCTGGCCGCCGTGGATGTCTACAAGAACCCGTCGGCGTCGCAGATCGAGGGCTCCATCGGCGGCCTGGTGAACCTGCGCACGGCCATGCCCTTCGACCACCCCGGCTTCAAAGGCCACATCACGGTCGCCGGCAAGTACAACGAATTGCAGGGCAAGTTCAGCCCCTCGGCCTCCGGCCTGCTGTCCAACAGCTGGAACACCGACATCGGCAAGGTGGGCGCTCTACTGAGCCTGGCGCAAAGCAAGAGCACCACCCGCACCGATCTCTGGCAGGTCGAGCCCTACTACAAGATCGACAACACGCATTGGGCACCCAAGGGCGCGCAGTGGCGCGACTCCAACTTCGAACGCAATCGCAATGGCCTCTACGGCGCACTGCAGTGGAAGAAGGACGACCTCAGCAGCTCGCTGACCTACTTCCAGTCCAAATACAAGATGCAGTGGGATGAGAACGCGCTGTTCGCGCAGACCAACCCCTGGAACCTGGTCCTCGGCAGCGACACCAAGTACGACGACAACAAGGTCTTCGTCGGCGGCACGCTGACCTCGCCGGCCGACGGCGGCGTCAACTTCGGTGCCGACACGCGCTACATGACCCGCAACTCCAGGACCCAGGACCTGGGCTGGAACCTGGCCTGGAAGGCCAGCGACCGCTGGTCCTTCAGCACCGACCTGCAGTGGGTCAAGTCCAACACCCGCGCCTTCGACTCCACCGTCGCCACCGGCCTGCTGATGCCCAAGGAGACGCTGGACCTGACGGGCTCGACGCCGCGCCTCGTCTTCGACGCCAGCGACCTGGCCGCCCTGCATGACAAGGCCAACTACTACTGGGCGTTCACGATGGAACACCTGGACCGCAGCAAGGCCGAGCAGAAGGCCTGGCGCGCGGATGCCAAGTTCAACTTCGACCACGCCGTGCTGCAGGACCTGTCCTTCGGCATCCGCCTGACCGATCGCAAGGCCACCACCACCGCGACGGTTCCCGGCTACTTCTGGTCCCCCATCACGCAGAGCTGGGCGAGCTGGCTCTACGGCGGCAACCTGGCCCGGCTGAACGACCCGCGTTTCGACGCGCCCGTCGTGCTGCATGAGTTCAAGAACTTCTTCGGCGGCCAATCCGTCCCGAGCATCTACGTACCCCACGTGTCGCTGGCCCAGGACTACCCCGCCAGCTACCGGACGCTGCACGGCTATCCGGAAACCCTGTGTGCCGCCGCCAATGGAGCGGGCGCCTGGCAATGCTCGCAATCCTGGGCAGGCATGGCCTGGAATCCGGCCAGCTTCGGCACCGACCCGGCGGGCACCAACGAGCAGCACGAGAAGTCCCAGGCCGCCTATGCACAGCTGCGCTTCGACTTCACCGACTCCGGCGCGCCGGTGGATGGCAACCTGGGCGTGCGCGCCGTGCGCACCGACATGAAGGCCAACGGCTATGTCGTGTTCAACAACCGGGCGGTGCAGCTGAACCCCGACGAGACGCTGAGCGGCGTGGCGGTGCCGAACATTGCGAACTTCAGCGCCCCGATCAGTGCCGGGCAAACCTACACCGACGTGCTGCCCAGCTTGAACTTGCGCTACAAGGCCAGCGACACGCTGCAGTTCCGCGCCGCCGCCGGCATGGGCGTCTCCCGCCCCGATTTCTCGGACATGCAGGCCTACACGTCGATGGAGCTGACGACGACGCAACACACCGTCGGCAAGCAAGTCGTCATCGACGCCGTCAACCTGAGCGGCACGGCCAACGGCAACCCCCTGCTCAAGCCCATCAAGTCCACCCAGGTGGACCTGACGGCCGAGTGGTACTTCGCCAAGAACGGCTCGCTGACCTTCGCGCTGTTCAACAAGCAGCTGAAGGACATCATCGTCAGGCAGTCGGCCTCGGTGGTGCTGCGCGATGCCGACAACCAGCCGGTGAACTTCACCGTGACCTCGCCGGTCAACGGTGCCAAGGGCCATGCACGCGGCTTCGAAATCGCCTTCCAGCGCTACTTCGACATGCTGCCGGGCTGGATGTCCGGTCTTGGCATGCAGGCCAACTACACCTACGTGGACAGCAAGACCAAACCTTACGACCCCGTCACGACGCCATTCTGTGCCGGCACCAGCACGGGCCCGGAGAACCTGAACCTGAACATCAACGGCTGCGACACCGACGGTCGCACCTTCGGCAACCTGCCGCTGACCAACCTGTCCAAGAACGCCTACAACCTGGCGCTGCTGTACGACTGGGGTCCGTTCTCGGCGCGCGTGGCCTACAGCTGGCGTTCCAAGTACCTGCAGGGCGTCAACGTCAACGGCACCCGCAACGGCGACGGCCGTCTGGCCGACGGCACCGGCGTCGCCTACGCGCTGCCGACCTGGAGCGACAGCTACGGCCAGGTCGATACCGGCGTCAGCTATCGCTTCAGCGACAGGTTCAGCCTCAGCGTGGAAGCGCAGAACCTGAACAACGCGCTGGCCCGCCAGCTGATGCAACAGAACATCGGCCTGATGACCCGCGCCGTCAACTACACCGGCCGCCGCTACTCGGTGCAGGCCAGCTACTCCTTCTGATCTCCGGCAACTCCGGCGGTTGCCCTGTGGCGACCGCCGGCCTTTGCCGCAACCCCGAATTCCCGATGAAGAAGCTTCTTCTCGCGGCGTCCCTGGCCTGCCTGTTCGCCGCCGCCACTGCTGCGGAACTGCCCCGCCTGGCCACCCAGGACGGCCGCCATGCGCTGCTGGTCGACGGCCGGCCGTTCCTGATCCTCGGCGCCCAGGCGCACAACTCCAGCAACTACCCGGCCGCGCTGGGCGCCGTCTGGGCCGCCGCCAACGACCTGCAGGCCAACACGGTGCTGATGCCCGTGGCCTGGGAGCAGGTCGAGCCGCAGGAGGGCCGGTTCGACTTCAGCTTCGTCGACACGCTGGTCGGGCAGGCGCGCCAGCGGAACAAGCGCCTGGTGCTGCTGTGGTTCGCCACCTGGAAGAACACCAGCGCGCAGTACGCCCCCGAGTGGGTCAAGCTCGACACCCGGCGCTTCCCGGCCATGCTGGATGCCGACGGCAAGCCCAGCTACTGCCTCACGCCCTTCGGCGAGCAGACGCTGCAGGCCGACAAGCGCGCCTTCGTCGCGCTGATGGGCCACCTGAAGAAGATCGACGCCGGCGAGCGCACCGTGCTGATGGTGCAGGTGGAGAACGAGGTCGGCACCTACGGCCTGGCGCGCGACCACGGGCCCGCCGCGCAGGCCGCGTTCGAGCAGCCCGTGCCCGCCGCCGTGCTGGCGCGCCAGCCGCCCAAGGCCGCCGCGTCCGGCCCCTGGCGCGCGGTCTACGGCGACTACGCCGACCAGTACTTCCACGCCTGGGCCATCGCCCGCTACATCGGCGAGATCGCCGCCGCCGGCCGCGCGGTGTACGACCTGCCGATGTTCGTCAACAACGCGCTGCGCAACCCGCTGGAGCAGCCGCCCGGGCCCTGGAAGCAGGACTTCGCCAGCGGCGGCCCCACGCACGACGTCATCGGCATCTACAAGGCCGCCGCACCGGCGATCGACATCGTCGGGCCGGACCTCTACAACGCGGAGTCGGCCCAGGTCGAGGCCAACCTCGGGCTGTTCCAGCGCGCCGACAACGCGCTGTGGGTGCCCGAGATCGGCAGCAAGCCGGCCTACGCCCGCCACCTGTACGCGATGCTGGGCCGGGGCGCCATCGGCGTGTCGCCGTTCGGCATGGACTACTTCGACTACAGCAACCACCCGCTCGGCGCCGCGGCCACGGACAAGACCATCGTCCAGCCCTTCGAGCGCATCTACCGCATGTTCGCGCCGATCCAGCGGCTGTGGGCGCAATGGGCCTTCGAGGGCCGCACCCGTGGCGCCGCGGAGGGCGACGACCGCCAGCCGCAGCAGCTCGCCTTTCCCGGCTGGACGGCCAGGCTGGCCTACCGCCTGGGCCGCTTCGGCGAACCCGGCTGGGGCGGCGAGTTCGCCAAGCCCGCGCCCGGCACCGAGGAGCCCGGCGGCGGCGCGGCGATGGCGCAGATCGGCCCCGACGAGTTCCTCCTCATCGGCCACCGCGTGCGCGTGCGCATGGCGCCGGCCGAGGGCACGCAAGGCATGATGCTGCGCGCCGAGGAGGGCCGCTTCGACGCCCAGGGCCGCTGGGTCATGGCGCGCGTCTGGAACGGCGACCAGGTGGACTGGGGCCTGAACCTGCCGGCCGAGCCGGTCATGCTCAAGATCCGGATGGGCCGCCCCCGATGAGCCGGCCCCGCCGCCTGCTGCAAGGGCTGCCGGCGCTGTGCCTGGCCCTCGCGCTGCCGGTGCAGGCGCGCGAGCTGGTGCTGCGCTACGACCGGCCCGCGCCCGACAGCCCCCAGGGCTGGGAGCAACTGGCCCTGCCGGTCGGCAACGGCCGGCTGGGGGCGATGCTGTTCGGCCAGGTCGCGCGCGACCGGCTGCAGTTCAACGACATCACGCTGTGGACCGGCGACGGCCAGGCCATGGGCGCCTACCAGCCCTTCGGCGACCTGCTGCTGACGCTGGACGGCGCCGACGCGCCGGTGTCGGCCTACCGCCGCGAGCTGGACATCGGCCTCGCCCGCCACCTGCTGCGCTACCGCCAGCGCGGCGTGCGCTTCGAGCGCGAGACCTTCGCCAGCCACCCGGCCCAGGTCATCGCCTGGCGGCTGACGGCCGACCGGCCCGGCCGCTACAGCGGCCGCATCGCGCTGGCCGACCGCCACGGCGCGGCGCTGGCCGCGGCCGGCGCGACGCTGACCGCCAGCGGCGCGCTGCCCAACGGCCTGGCCTACGCCAGCCGGCTGCACGCGCGCTGCGAGGGCGGCCGCATCGCCGCCGATGCCGGCGCGCTGGTCTTCCGGGGCTGCGACGCGCTGACGCTGATCCTCGGCGCCGGCACCAGCTTCGCCGACGGACTCCCGCCGCTGCCGCGCGTGCAGGCCCAGGTGGCCGCCGCCGCCGCCACGCCCTGGCCGCGGCTGCGCGCCGCGCACGAGCGCGACGTGGGCGCGCTGCTCGGCCGCGTCGGCCTGGACCTCGGCGCCAGCCCGCCCGCGCGCCGCGCGCTGCCGACCGACGCGCGGCTGGCCGCGTTCGCGCGCGACGGCGGCGACCCCGAGCTGGAGGCGCTGTACTTCCAGTTCGGCCGCTACCTGCTCGCCAGCAGCTCGCGCCAGAGTTCACAACCCGGGCTGCCCGCCAACCTGCAGGGCCTGTGGAACGACAGCCTCACGCCGCCGTGGAACAGCGACTACCACTCCAACATCAACCTGCAGATGAACTACTGGCCGGCCGAGCCGGCCAACCTGGCCGAAACGGCGCGGCCCTTCCACCGCTTCGTGCAGCGCCTGCTGCCCGCCTGGCGCCAGGCCGTGGCCGGCCGCGCCGCGCTGGCGCTGCGCGACCCGGCGGCGCTGCCGCCCGAGACCCCGCCCTGGGACGGCTCGGTGCAGCCGCCGCGGGAGACCTTCCTCACCGCGGACGGCCGCCCCGTGCGCGGCTGGGCGCTGCGCACCGAGACCAACCCCTTCGGCGCGATGGCCTACCTGTGGAACCTGACGGGCAACGCCTGGTACGCCCGCCACTTCTGGGAGCACTACGCCTTCACGCAGGACCGGGCCTTCCTGCGCGAGCAGGCCTGGCCGGTGCTGAAGGAGGTGGGCGAGTTCTGGGAGGACCGGCTCCGACCCCTGCCCGACGGCCGCCTGGTCGCGCCTGGCGGCTGGTCGCCCGAGCACGGCCCGATCCAGGACGGCGTGGCCTACGACCAGCAGATTCTGTGGGACCTGTTCGACAACATCGCCCAGGCGGCGGCGGTGCTGGGCGAGCGCGACGCGGGCGAACGCGCCGCCGCGCTGCGCGACCGCCTCGCCGGCCCGCGCGTCGGCCGCTGGGGCCAGCTGCTCGAATGGCAGGACGAGCTGCAGGACCCGGTGCTGGACACGCCGTGCGACACGCACCGCCACGTGTCCCACCTGTTCGCGCTCTACCCCGGCCGCCAGATCTCGCCGGCCCGCACACCCGGGCTCGCCGCCGCCGCGCGCACGACGCTGGACGCGCGCGGCGACGTCAGCACCGGCTGGTCCATGGCCTGGAAGATGGCCTGGTGGGCGCGGCTGCGCGACGGCGAGCGGGCCCACCGCCTGCTGCGCAGCCTGCTGGCCCCGCCCGGCACGCGCGCCGCCGCGCCGGGCAGCGAGGTCCACCAGGGCGGCACCCACCCCAACCTGCTGGACACGCACCCGCCCTTCCAGATCGACGGCAACCTCGGCGCCACGGCCGCCATCGCCGAGATGCTGCTGCAGTCGCAGGACGGCGTCCTCGACCTGCTGCCCGCGCTGCCCGCCGCCTGGCCCGAGGGCTCGGTGCGGGGCCTGCGCGCGCGCGGCGGCTTCGAGGTGGACATGGCCTGGTCGCGCGGCCGCCTCACCCACGCCACCGTGCGCGCGGTGGCCGGCGCGGGCGGCGGACGCGCCAGCCTCGGCGGGCGCGTCGTCGCGCTGCAGCTCCAGCCCGGCGGATCGCGCCGGCTGACTCCGGAGGACTTCTCCCGATGATGACGACGCTTTCTTGCTGCTGCGTGGAGCGGGTTGGCGCCGGGACGCGGGGGCGGGCAATTGCTCCGTGTCCCCCGGGCCGGCAAGCCGGCCCTCCTCCTTTACCTGCGCAATTGCCCGCCCCCGCATCCCGGCGCTTCCACCGCTGGTTTTGCGCGGCGACCACCGAGCGCAACGCTGAGCAGGAGGGCGGGGAGCCCTGATGCGCAGGTAAAGGAGGAGGGCCGCGCAGCGGCCCGGGGGACACGGAGCATCAGGGCTCCCCGCCCTCCTGCGCCCCGCCCAACGTCACGAGCGAACGAACGAACCATGATGAAACGCCTATTCCCCCTGCTGCTCGCGCTGCCGCTGGCGGCGCAGTCGCTGGACCTGGACCGGGGCTGGCGCATCGCCGTCACCGACTTCGAGGGCGAGGCCCTGCTGGCCGGCGAGCGCGTCACCGTGCCCAAGCCGGCCGCCCCGCGCGTGCCGAACAGCCGCGTCGCCGCCCGCCGCGGTGACGACGGCGCGCTGACGCTGCAGTTCAGCAATTCCTGGATCGCGCAACTGCGCTGGCAGGACGGCAAGCCGCTGGACCTGACGAGCCACCTGCCCGAAGGCACCGTCGAATTCGACCTCGACGTCATCGACCTCGCCCACGGCGGCCTCAAGTTCAAGCTCGGCTGCGGCCCCGACTGCGAGCGCAAGATCCCCTTCCTGTTCGCCGGCCGTGCGCTGGCCGGCAAGGGCCCGCAGCCGCTGTCCTTCGCGCTGAAATGCTTCTGGCGCGAGGGCGACGACTTCTCCGCCGTGCCGCGCCCCTTCACGCTCGAGGGCACCGGCAGCGGCGAGGTGCGCATCCGCCGATTGCGCTTCAACCCGCGGGGCCAGCCCACCACCGCCTGCCCCGACTACCGCACCCAGTCCGTCACGCCCGAGCCGCTGCAGGAATCCTGGGCGGTGGACTGGTGGCTGCCGCGCCACGCGGCCAAGCTCGCCGAGATCCGCGCCCACCGCGACGCCGGCCGGCGCGTCGACCTCGTCTTCCTCGGCGACTCCATCACGCAGGGCTGGGAGAACGAAGGCCGGGCCGCCTGGGCGGAACACTTCGCCCGGCACCATGCCGTCGCGCTGGGCTTCGGCGGCGACCGCACCGAGAACCTGCTCTGGCGGCTGCAGCACGGCGAGCTGGACGGCATGGCGCCGAAGGCCATCGTGCTGCTGATCGGCACCAACAACACCGGCGACCGCCTCGAAGACCCGGCGCTGACCGTCGCCGGCATCCGCCGCAACCTCGACGAAATCCGGCAGCGCCAGCCGCAGGCCCGGGTGCTGCTGCTCGCGCTGCTGCCGCGCGGCGAGCGGCCCGACGACCTGCTGCGCCGCCACAACGCCCGCATCAACGCGCTGCTGCCGGCGCTGGCCGACGGCCGGCAGGTCGTCTTCCTCGACATCGGCCCGCAACTGATGAACCCGGACGGCACGCTGCCCCAGGCCCTCCTGCCCGACTTCCTGCACCTCAGCCCGCAGGGCTACGACATCTGGGCCCGCAGCCTGGACGCCACCTTGACCTCCCTGATGGCGCCCTGACGGCGCCAGCTCCCCGACCCATGACCGCAACGACCTACGCCAGCCCCTTCCCCGACGCCTTCGTCTTCGGCGTCGCCGCCGCCGCCCCGCAGATCGAGGGCGCCGCCTGCGCCGACGGCAAGGGCGAGTCCATCTGGGATCGCTTCGCCCGCCAGCCCGGCAAGGTCCACGACGGCGACACGCCGGACGTGGCCTGCGACCACTACCACCGCTTCGACGAGGACTTCGCGCTGATGGCCTCGCTGGGGCTGCGGCACTACCGCCTGTCCATCGCCTGGCCGCGCATCTACCCGCAGGGCGACGGCGAGCCCAACCCGGCCGGCCTCGCCTTCTACCGCCGCCTGTTCGCCAGCATGAAGCGTCACGGCATCACGCCCTGGGTCACGCTGTTCCACTGGGACCTGCCGCAGGCGCTGGAGGACCGCGGCGGCTGGACCTCGCGCGCCACGGTGGACGCCTTCGCCCGCTATGCCGACACCGTCGTCCAGGCCTTCGCCGGCGACGTGAAGCACTGGATCACGATGAACGAGATCCGCTGCTTCACCTGGCTGGGCTACGGCACCGGCACCAAGGCGCCCGGCCGCCGGGAGCCCGCGGCCGTCGTGAACCAGACCTTCCACCACGCGCTGCTGGCCCACGGCCACGGCGTGCGCGCGGTGCGCGAGTTCGGCGGCGCGGGCGCCGTCGTGGGCCTGACGGACAACTGCGACGTCTGCATCCCGGTCACCGAGACGCCGGCCGACATCGCCGCCGCCAAGGCCTGGTTCCTGGAGAAAAACGCCCACGTGCTGGGCGCCATCCACGCCGGCCGCTATCCCGAAGACCACCTGGCCCGCGCGGGCGCCGACGCGCCGCAGGTGCAGCCCGGCGACTTCGACCTCATCAGCCTGCCCACCGACCACCTGGGCCTGAACGTCTACACCGGCACCTATGTGCGCGCCGGCCGGCACGGCGCGGCCTGGGAGGCCGTGCCGCTGCCCGCCGCCTATCCGCGCGCCGACAGCCCCTGGCTGCACATCGCGCCGCAGTCCGTCTACTGGGCCACGCGCTTCTGCCACGAGCTCTACGGCCACCGCTCGCTCTACATCACCGAGAACGGCTGCGGCTACGACGACGAGCCGGTCGTGGCCGGCGAGGTGCCGGACCTGCACCGCCGCGACTTCCTGCGCAGCCACTTGCGCGAGGCCCACCGAGCGATCGCCGACGGCGTGCCGCTGCACGGCTACTTCCTGTGGAGCTTCATCGACAACTACGAGTGGGAGGACGGCTACCAGCGCCGCTTCGGCATCGTCCACTGCGACTACGTCACCCAGGTCCGCACGCCCAAGCTCTCGGCCCGCTACTACACCGACGTGATCCGCGAAAGACGCATCCTGTGACCGCCACCCCCCTGCCCCCCGACCGCGCCGCGCCGCCCGCGGCCGACCGCCTGCCGCTGCGGCAGAAGATCGGCTTCGGCCTGGGCGCCCTGCCCGACATGTGGGGCCACTGGCTCTACCCGTCGCTGGCCTTCCACGTCTTCAACATCTTCCTCGGCGTCGCGCCGGGCCTGATCTCGACGGTGCAGATGGTCAAGATCTTCATCGACGCGGCCAGCGACGCGATCTTCGGCTGGCTCTCGGACAACACGCGCACGCGCTACGGGCGCCGCCGCCCGTTCATCCTGGTCGGCGGTGTGCTGGCCGGCATCGGCCTGCCGCTGATGTTCGCGGTCGGCCGGGGCTGGAGCGACATGCAGTACTTCGCCTTCATGCTAGTCAGCATGCTGATCTACGTGCCGGTGATGAGCTGCTTCAACATGCCCTGGAGCAGCCTGGGCGCCGAGATGACGCCGGACTACCACGAGCGCACCTCGGTGATGGCCATCCGCAACGCCATCCAGAAGCTGCCCGAGCTGGCGATGTTCTTCGCCGCGCAGTTCACGACGCTGGCCCTCTTCAACGACCCGGCCACCGGCAAGCCCGACATCCTGCGCGGCGCGCAGGCCTACAGCGCCATCCTGGGCGCCATCATGGTGGCCGTCTCCATCGCCATCTTCCTGCTGGTGCGCGAGCGCTACTACGAGAAGCTGGTGTCGCGCACGCAGAGCCACATCCCGTTCGCCGACACGCTGTGGCGCACGCTGCGCTGCCGGCCCTTCCGCCAGCTGCTCGGCATGGCGCTGGCCTACGGCATCGGCACGGCGATGGTGGGCGCGCTGGGCTACTACGCGACCGTCTACTACGTCTGCCACGGCGACGTGGTGCTGGGCGCGAAATGGAACACCGCGATGGGCCTGGCCGGCATGGCCTTCGGCCTGGCGGGCATCCCGTTCTTCTCGTGGATCGCCCGCCGCCGCGGCAAGCCCGCCGGCCTGGCCGCGGTGCTGGTGCTGGCGATCTGCGCCTTCATCGGCGACTGGTGGCTGTACGACCCGGCGCGGCCCTGGCTGCAGCTGCTCGCCTGCGGCTTCGTCGCCTTCACCGGCGCGGGCTTCTGGACGCTGTACGGCGCCACCATCGGCGACGTGGTGGATCACGACGAGCTGCAGACCGGCCAGCGCCGCGAGGGCTCGTTCTCGGCCTGCCAGTCGTGGATCACCAAGGTCGGCATCGCGCTCGGCGTGGGCGCGTCGGGCTGGATCCTGCAGTTCACCGGCTTCGACGCCAGGCAGGCGGTCCAGACGCCGGAGGCCCTGTTCTGGATCCGCATCCTGCTGTCGGGCATCCCGGTCGTCGGCCTGCTGCTGGCGCTGGCCGCCATCCTGCGCTTCCCGCTGACCGAGGCGCGCATGCTGGAGATCCGCCGGCAGCTCGAAGCGAAGCGGGGCACGGTATGACGCCGTCGCGCCGCCCGCGCCCGCGGGCCCTGCGGCCCCTGCCTTGCCTTTGCCCACCCCACGACAGCCCATGAGACCCGCAGCCTTCATCGCCCTCGCGGCCGCCCTGGCCCTACCCTTCGCGGCCACCGCCGCCGACGCGGCCGGCACCGCCACCGCGCAGGCATCCGTCGCCAACGTCAGCGTCACGCTGGTGGCCCTGGACGCCGAGCCCTGGATCACCGGCGCCTGGCCCTGGCTGGCGCAGAACACCGGCCCGGGCTGGCCGGCCACGGCCGAGTCCACCGGCGTCTCGGCCGAGCTGCTGGATGCCGGCGCGCGCGACGCCAGCCTCGGCTGGATCGGCACGGACCGCAGCGCCGCGGTCGCGTCCGGCAACGCATCGGCGAGCGCCCGCGTCGGCTTCTCCGGCGGCGACCTGTTCAGCCCCGGCGCCGCCCTGTCCTTCGCCAGCGCCAGCGGCGGCGAGGTCGCCACGGCCACGGCGCGGCTGTGGGACGCCGCCTTCATGGTGGGCGGGCGCACGCGCGTGGTCGTCACGATGACGCTGGACGGCCTGGCCGCGCAAGGCCACGGCGGCACCGCCATGGCGCTCGCCACGCTGGGCCTGTGGCACGACGGCAGCGGCGCGGGCTTCGCCAACGCCGAGGCCCAGGCCATCGACTCGCCCGGCTTTTCGGTCCGCTACGACGGCCCCGCCACGCTGTCGGTGAGCTGGGACAACCCCTCCGACGACGTCGCCGTGGCCCGCATCGCGCTGCTGACCTCGGCGCAGGTGCTGTCCGCCGCAGCGCCCGTCCCCGAGCCGGCGCCCGCGCTGCTGCTCGGCGTCGGCCTGGCCGCGCTGGCGCTGCGCCGCCGCTGACACGCCCACCGCCATCGAGGTGCTGCCGCCGGCAGCGCCCGAGCCGCCGGCGCAGGTGCCCGACACGAGGCGCCACGCCACCCTTCCCACCCCATGGAGACAAGCCATGACCTCGACACTCCGCACCGCCACGTCCCTGCTGGCCCTCGCGCTGGCCGCCGCGCCAGCCACCGCGCAGACCTGCACGGCCACCACCGTCAAGCCTTACATCAAGGTCGGCGGCAGCTGGACGAACACCGCCACGGCCACCGTCGCCGCCGGCAGCGCCTTCACCTTCGGCCCGCAACCCACCTCGGGCGGCAGCTGGAGTTGGAGCGGCTGCGGCAGCAGCGGCAGCGCGCGCGAGCAGCAGCTCACCGCCCAGGCCAGCTGCACGGCCACCGTCACCTACACCAACGGCTGCGGCGCCAAGACCCCCCAGGCCTTCACGATCACCGTGCCCGGCATGCGGGACCTGACCAGCCTGCAGCTGTCCAAACTGATGGGCGCGGGCTGGAACCTCGGCAACTCGCTGGAAGCCATCGGCGGCGAAACCGCCTGGGGCAACCCGCCGGCCACGCAGGCGCTGTTCAACGCCGTCAGGGCCGCCGGCTTCAAGACCGTGCGCATCCCGGTGTCGTGGAAGCAGTACGCCGACGCCAACGACAACATCAGCGCGAGCTGGATGGCCCGCGTCACGCAGGTCGTCAACTACGCGAAGAACGCCGGCCTCTACACCATCATCAACGTCCACTGGGACGGCGGCTGGATGCAGCCCACCTACGCCAACCAGGCGCTGGCCAATGCCCGCATCACCAAGTTCTGGACCCAGATCGCCAACAACTTCAAGGGCTACGACGACACGCTGCTGTTCGCCGGCACCAATGAGGTCATGAAGGACGGCGACTACGGCGTGCCCACCGTCGAGTACCACACGGTGCAGAACGGCTTCAACCAGCAGTTCGTCAACGCGGTGCGCGCCACCGGCGGCGGCAACCTGGCCCGCCACCTGGTCGTGCAGGGCTTCAACACCAACATCGACCACACGGTGGACTTCGCCACCCTCCCCGCCGACCCGGCCTCCCGGCGGCTGATGATGGAGGTCCACTTCTACGACCCCTACAACTTCACGCTCAACGAAAGCAGCACGATCTGGCAATGGGGTGCCGCGGCGAGCAGCGCCGCGAACACCGAGACCTGGGCCAACGAGGCCTTCGTGGACGCGCAGTTCCAGAAGATGAAGGCCCGCTTCGTCGATGCCGGCGTCCCGGTCATCCTCGGCGAGTTCGGCGTCATCCGCCGCACCGAGTACCCGGGCTCGGACACCTACCGCACGAACTGGACGACCTACGTCGCCCGCGCCGCCTGGACCCGTGGCGCCGTGCCCATCTGGTGGGACGCCGGCTCGCCCGCCGCCAACCACAGCATGGGCCTGTTCGACCGCAGCAGCGGCGCGCAGGTGTACCCCGGCCTCATCAGCGCGATCGTCAACGCGGCCCAGTAGGCGCGGTCAGTCCGGCTCCGCCGCCAGCGGCGCCAGCAGCAGCCGCAGCTCGGCGTCGCCGAACTTGCACAGCGCGCCGCCGTCGTCGTGCCCGAGCAGGCCGTCCGCGAGCGCCTGCTTGCGCGCCTGCAGCTCCAAAATGCGCTCCTCGATGCTGCCCTGCGCGACCAGCCGGTAGACGAACACCGGCTGGCGCTGGCCGATGCGGTGCGCCCGCGCGCTGGCCTGGGCCTGCACGGCGGGGTTCCACCAGGGGTCGACGTGGATGACGGTGTCGGCCGCCGTCAGGTTCAGGCCCACGCCGCCGGCCTTCAGGCTGGCCAGCAGCAGCGGCACCTCGCCGGCCTGGAAACGGCGCACGACGTCGCCGCGCTGCGCGGCCGGCGTCGCGCCGCTCAGGCGCAGGTGCGGCAGGCCGAGCGCGCCGAGTTCGTCGGCGATCAGGTCCAGCATCCCGGTGAACTGCGAGAACACCAGCAGCCGCCGGCCCTGCGCCACCAGCGCGGGCAGCTGCTCGCGCAGCCATTCGAGCTTGGCGCGCTCGGTGTGCGGCGCCACGGCCACGCCCTTCAGCAGCCGCGGGTCGCAGCAGACCTGGCGCAGCTTGAGCATCGCGTCCAGCACGCTGATCAGGCTGGTCGGGCTGAAGCCGTCGCGCTGCAGGATGCGCCGCACCAGGTGGTCGGCCGCGACGCGCACGCTCTCGTAGAGCTGCTTCTGCTGGCCGACCAGCGTGACGCGGGTGACCAGCTCGGTCAGCGGCGGCAGTTCGGCGGCCACTTCGGCCTTCAAGCGGCGCAGCACGAAGGGCCGCACGCGCGCCGCCAGCAGCCGCGCGCGCGGGCCGTCGCGGTTGACCTCGATGGGCTTGCGCCAGTGCTTGGCGAAGCTGCGCGCGTCGCCGAGGAAGCCCGGCATCAGCAGGTCGAACAGCGACCACAGCTCGCCCAGGTGGTTCTCCAGCGGCGTGCCGGTCAGCGCCAGCAGGTGGCGCGCGTCCAGCCGGCGCAGCGCGCGGGCGGCGCGGGCGCGGGCGTTCTTGACCGACTGCGCTTCGTCCAGGATCAGCAGGTGCCAGGGCCGGGCCGACAGCGCGCGCAGGTCGCGCCAGACGAGGTTGTAGGTGCTCAGCACGAGGTCGGCATCGGCGAGCTGCGCCGCGCTGCGCTCGGCGCCATGCCAGGTGCGCACGCGCAGCCCCGGCGCGATGCGCGCGGCCTCCTGCTGCCAGTTGAACAGCAACGAGGTCGGCACGATGACCAGCGCCGGGCGGTCCAGCCGGCCGGCCGCCTTCTCGGCCTCGATGTGGGCCAGCGCCTGCGCCGTCTTGCCCAGGCCCATGTCGTCGGCCAGGATGCCGGCCAGGCCCTGCTCGCGCAGGTATTGCAGCCAGGCCAGGCCGTGCAGCTGGTAGGGCCGCAGCGCGAGGCCCAGGCCGGGCGGCTGCGCCACCGGCCGCGGCGCGCCGGCCGCCAGCAAACGCCGGCCCAGCGCGCGCAGCCCGGCGTCGCCGTGGATCCGCCAGCGGCCGCGCGATTCGTCCTCGATGACGCGCAGCCGGTCGGCGTCCCAGGCGTGCAGCCGCAGCGGCTCGCCCTTTTCCAGCGGCGCGGGCTTCAGCAGGTCCAGCAGCGCCAGGAAGATGGCCTTCAGCGGCGCCGCCTGCGCGTGGTAGCGCCGGCCGCCGGGCGCGCGCAGGGAGACGATGGCGTCGTCCTCGATGGCGGCGATGGCCGCCGCGTCCAGCCAGCGCTTGTCGCGGCGCAGCAGGTTGGCGAGCAGCGGCGCGAGGTCGAGCTGCCGGCCGTCCACCTCCATGCCCAGGCTGACCAGCCAGGCGCCCGTGCGGCGCTCCAGCCCCAGGCCGGACACGCGGCGGCCAGGCCCGGGCGCGGCGTCGGCGGCGTCAGCGGCGTCTTCCGCGAGGCCCAGTTGCCAGCCGCTGACGGCCTGGCTGTGGTGGGCAAACCCCGGCTCGGTCGTGACCCGCCAGCCCAGGGCCTGCAGCGCCGGCACCTGCTCGGCGTGGAAGTCGCCGAAGAAGTCCTCCTGGAGCAGCGTCCACAGCGATTCGCCCCCGAGCGCCAGCGGCGCACCGCGCCACTGCAGCAGCGCGGGGTCGAGGGCCACGAGGCCCAGCTTGAGCAGCGCCTGCTCGGCATCGGCATCCCGCCGCGCCAGCGTCGCCACGGTCACCTGCTCGCCGCGTGGGCCGAGCGCACCACGCGGCCGCAGGCCCAGCAGGCCGTCGCCGCGCGTCAGCGTGCGCAGCCTGAGGTGGGGGGAGTCGGTGGCGGACATCGCGGCAGTCTCGCAGCCCGCGAGGCTGCCGCGCGCCGTCTCAGGCCAGCACGGCCTTGATGTGGGCGGCGATCGCGTCGTCCTGGCAGTTCGTGAAGAACAGCTCCTGGAACTTCTCGCCCGACACGGCGGCCTTCAGCAGGTCGGGGTCGACGGTCTTCAGCACGGTCAGCATGTCCTTGCAGGAGGCTGCCTTCAGGTCCTTCAGGATGCCGCGGTTCTTGGCCATGATGGCGGCGCGCTCCTTGGGGTAGCCGGCGCCGCGCTCCTGCTCGAAGAGCTTGCGGTAGCAGTCCTGCAGGTTCAGCTCGGCGGCCCAGCCGAAGCCCTTGGCGTAGGGCATGGACAGGCAGTTGCCGTCGTTGATCTGGCCGAACAGGAAGGCGTCGGTGGGGTCGATGACGAGGCCGCAGAACACACCGGGCATGCTGTTGCAGGCCAGCATGGAGCCCATGCCGGTGCCGCAGCCGGTGACGACGAAGTCCGCGGCGCGGGAGTTCAGCAGGATGCCGGCGAGCAGGCCGTTCATGACGTAGGTCAGCGAGGCCTTGTCCTCGGGCGTGTACATGCCGTAGTGGTGGACGCTGTGGCCCAGCGGCTCGGCGACGGTCTTGAGCGCGTTGTGGACGATCTCGGACTTGGCGGCCTGGCTGTTCTCGATGATGAGGGCGATCTTCATGGCGGGTGGCTTTCGGGGCGGGTCTGGACGGAGGTGAGGGGCCTGTGCCGCCGGGCCAGAGGGGCCACGGCCGCGAGCCGTCACGCCAGGCGTCATCCCGAACGAGGGCGAACCACAGGGTCCGTGCCGGCCTGGCCAACCGCGCGCCCCGAGGTGGCCGGGGCACGGCGCTGGCACCATTGTGCCTTTGATTCGGAACGTCGTTTCAAAACCCCGGCCACAGCCGGGCGAAATCGAAGGACAGCTGGCGGTGGTGGCGGATGGACAGCAGGTCGACGGTGGGCTCGGCCGGCGCGGACGCGTCGAGCACCGTGTAGAGCATCAGGTAGTCGCCGTGGAGGTATTCGCGCAGCGCGTCCGGCGCGCCGGGCGGCAGCGCGGCCAGCTGCGCCAGCGCCTCGGCGGACTGGGGTGGCCGGGCCAGGTAGCGCCGGCCGATGCGCGGAAAGCGCCGCAGATTGGGGATGACGACGGCGCGCAGTTCGGCCAGCAGGTCGTCGAAGGCGGAACCGGCATCGGCGGCCAGCAGGAAGGCCTCGATGGCGTCGAGGCGCTCCAGGAAACTCGCCGTCAGCTCGACCCGGTAGCGCGGCGGCTCAGCCACGGGCCGCGCGGCGCTGCTGGCGCTGCCGCAGGGCCTCGTCGGCCTCGACGCTGCGGCCGGCCGCGATGTCGGCCAGGCCGCGCGCGGCGTCGTCGATCAGCAGCAGATGGATGCGCTCGCGCTCCAGCCGGTGGTAGTAGTCCAGCCGGTCGGCGTCGATCAGCGCGACATAGCTTTCGCCGTTCTTCGTGATGATCTTCTCGGCGCCGGCCTTGGCCTGGTCGGCCAGTTCGGAGAGGTTGGCGCGGGCCTGGGTGAAGGGCACCACGTCGGCGACTGAAATTCCCATGGCGGCCTCGGCTGCGGAGTGGACAGGATTCTGTGCAGTCTAATTCAATCGCCCTCGCCGCCCAGCGGCTTCAGCGCCCGGCCAGCCGGCAGCGCGCGCAGGTATTTGAAGGTGCCGGTGGCGTGGGCGCAGAGCTTGTCGTCGGCGCCGAACACCGAGCCCTCGCAGAAGGCCAGCGTCGTCGAGCGGTGCAGCAGCCGGCCCACGGCGCGCAGTTCGCCCTCGCCGGGGCGCATGAAGCTGGTCTTCATCTCGACGGTGACGACGCCCGGCCCGAGGTCCGGCAGGTGGCGGTTCACGCTGCGCGCGGCATGGGCCATGGCCACGTCCAGCAGCGTCATCACGACGCCGCCATGCGCGACGCGCCAGGAGTTCAGGTGCGGCTCGGCGACGGTCAGCCGCAGCTCGGCCTCGCCGTCGCCCACCGCATGCAGCGTGAGGCCGAGTTGCTCGACGAAGGGGATGTGGACGGGAAAGGGGATCAAGGCCGTGGCTCCGGTCGCAGCGGCGCGCGGGGGTCAATGGACGGCGCTGACGCCGCCGTCCACCGCCAGGATCTGCCCGGTGATGTGCTTGCCGGCGCGGGACGCGAACAGCAGCGCGGCGCCCTTCAGGTCCTCGTCGTCGCCGAGGCGGTTCAGCGGCGCGTGGGCGGCCATCTTGTCCTCGCCCAGCGTGGCCAGCAGGCCCTTGGTCATCTTGCTCGGGAAGAAGCCCGGCGCCAGCGCGTTGACGGTGATGCCGTAGGCGCCCCACTCGCCGGCCAGCGCGCGCGTGAAGTTCACGGCGGCGCCCTTGCTGGTGTTGTAGGCGATGGTCTTCATCGCGCCCGAGTTGCCCGACAGGCCGGCGATGGAGGCGACGTTGATGATGCGGCCCGACTTGCGCGGGATCATGCTGGCCTGGGCCACCGCCTGCGCGAACACGAACAGGCTGCGGATGTTCAAGTCCATGACCTTGTCCCAGGCGTCGAGGGGATGCGCCTCGGCGGGTGCGCCCCAGGTGGCGCCGGCGTTGTTGACGAGGATGTCGATCTGGCCCAGGCGCTCCATCGTCTCGGCGACGACGCGCTGCGCCTCCGCCTCCCGGGACGCATCGGCCGCGATCCAGCGCGCGTCGATGCCGCGCGCCTGCAGGTGGGCCGCGGCCTCCTCCAGGTCGGCGGCCTTGCGCGAGGTCAGCATGATCTTGGCGCCGGCCTCGCCGAGCGCCTCGGCGATCTGCAGGCCCAGGCCGCGCGAGCCGCCGGTGACGAGGGCGACCTGGCCGGTCAGGTCGAAGAGGTCTTGGACTTTGGTGCTCATCACGGTCTCCTTAGAAATATTCGGCCTTGAGGTCGCGGCACAGCGGTTCGCGGCGGGCCACGACGTCCAGCCAGGCGCCGACCTTGGGCAGCTCGTAGGCGAAGAAATAGCGGGCCGCGGCGCGCTTGCCCTGGGCGAAATCGCCGTCGCCGGCCGCCGCCATCGCCACGTCCAGCCACAGCCAGGCCAGCACGGTGTGGCCGAAGGCCTGCAGGTAGGGCGTGGCGTTGGCCAGCGCGTCCTCGGGCTGGCCGGTGCTCCAGGCCTGCTTCGTCGCGCCGCCGACCTGCGCGAGCGCGGCGGCCAGCCGGTTGGCTTCGGGGGCCCAGTCGGTCTGCATTGCGCGCTCCAGGGTGGCCTGCACGCGCGCCGCCAGCGCGGCCAGCGAGGCGCCGCCGCGCTGCACCACCTTGCGGCCCAGCAGGTCCAGCGCCTGGATGCCGTGCGTGCCCTCGTGGATCATGTTCAGGCGGTTGTCGCGCCAGTACTGCTCGACCGGGAAGTCGCGCGTGTAGCCGTAGCCGCCCAGCACCTGGATGGCCAGCGAGTTGGCCTCCAGGCACCACTCGCTGGGCCAGCTCTTGGCGATCGGGATGAGCACGTCCAGCACGGCCTGCGCCTCGGCGGCGGCGGCGTCAGGGCCGGTGTGCAGCTCGTCGACCAGCCGGGCGCAGTACAGCGCCAGCGCCAGGCCGCCTTCGACGTAGCTCTTCTGCGCCAGCAGCATGCGGCGCACGTCGGCGTGCTCGATGATGGGCCGCTGCGGGCTGGCCGCGTCCTTGCCGGCGCGGGTCATCGGCCGGCCCTGCGGCCGCTGCTTCGCGTAGTCCAGCGACGCCTCGTAGCCGGCATAGCCCAGCATCACCGCGCCCAGGCCGACGCCGATGCGCGCCTCGTTCATCATGTGGAACATGCAGCGCAGGCCGTCGCCGGGCCGGCCGACGAGGTAGCCGATGGCACCGGCGCGGCCTCCCGGCGTGAAGCGGCCCTCGCCGAAGTTCAGCAGGCAGTTGGTGGTGCCGCGGTAGCCCAGCTTGTGGTTCAGGCCGGCCAGCGACACGTCGTTGCGCTCGCCGGTCAGCGCGGCCTGTTCGTCCACCAGCCACTTGGGGACGATGAACAGCGAGATGCCCTTGGTACCGGGGATGGGCTTGCCGTCCGGCCCCGGCACCTTGGCCAGCACCAGGTGGACGATGTTCTCGGTGATCTCGTGCTCGCCGGCGGAGATCCACATCTTGTGGCCCGTCAGCCGGTAGCGCGGGCCGAGCGGATCGGCCTCGTCCTCCAGCTCCGCGCGGGTGGCCACGTCGGACAGCGACGAGCCCGCCTGCGGCTCGCTCAGGCACATGGTGCCGAACCAGCGGCCCGCGAACTCGTTGCGGGCGAACACCTCGCGCTGCAGCGGCGTGCCGTGGGCCATCAGCAGGCTGGCGTTGCCGGAGGTCAGCATCGCGTAGCCGCCCATGGCCACGCTGGCCTTGCTGAAGAAGGCGTTGCCGGCCATCTCGATGACGCAGGGCAGTTGCATGCCGCCGACCTCGTAGTCCTGCGCGGCAGCCAGCATGCCGGACTCGGCATAGGCCCGGGTCGCGTCGTGCGTGGCCTGCGGCAGATGGACGCGCTCGCCGTCGAAATGCGGCTCCTGCGTGTCGGCCAGGCGGTTGAACGGCGCGAACTTGTCGCGGGCGATGCGCTCGCAGGTGTCGAGCACCGCGGCGAAGGTTTCGGCCGAGTGCTCGGCGAAGCGCTCGCGCGCGGTCAGCTCGCCGGCCTTCAGCCAGTCGAACAGCAGGAAATCCAGGGTCTCGCGCATGCGCCCTCCTCTTCACAGAGGCAGGGCCACGCCCTGCCGATACCTCCAGCGGAGCCCGCAGCACCGGCGTTGCCGGGCTGCGCGGCTCCGGCCCCTCTCGAGGGGCCCGGCGAAGCCGGTAGGGGTGGGCTAGATGACTTCGAAGATGCCGGCCGCGCCCATGCCGCCGCCGATGCACATCGTCACGCAGACGCGCTTGGCGCCGCGGCGCTTGCCCTCGATCAGCGCGTGGCCGGTCAGCCGCTGGCCCGACACGCCGTAGGGGTGGCCCACGGCGATCGCGCCGCCGTTGACGTTCAGGCGGTCCATCGGGATGCCCAGCGTGTCGGCGCAGTACAGCACCTGCACGGCGAAGGCCTCGTTGAGCTCCCACAGGTCGATGTCGGCCACCGTCAGGCCCAGCTTCTTCAGCACCTTGGGCACCGCGAACACCGGGCCGATGCCCATCTCGTCGGGCTCGCAGCCCGCCACCGCGAAGCCGAGGAAGCGGCCGATCGGCTTGAGGTTGTGCGTGCTCGCGTACTGCTCGCTGACCAGCGCGCAGGCGCCGGCGCCGTCGCTGAACTGGCTGGCATTGCCGGCGCTGACGACGCCGCCGGGCAGCGCGGTGCGCAGGTCCTTGATGCCTTCGAAGGTCGTGCCCTCGCGCAGGCCCTCGTCGGCGCTGACGGTCACTTCCTTGGTCATCAGGCCCATGACCTTGTCGGCCACGCCCATGGTGGTGGTGACGGAGACCATCTCGTCGGCGAACTTGCCGGCCGCCTGCGCGGCGCAGGCCTTCTGCTGGCTGGCGGCGCCGTACTGGTCCATGCGCTCGCGCGAGATGTTGTAGCGCTTGGCCACGTTCTCGGCGGTCTGCAGCATGCTCCAGTAGATCTCGGGCTTGAGCTTGAGCAGCGAGGGGTCGGCCAGCATGTGCTTGTTCATCTCCTGCTGCACGCAGGAGATGCTCTCGACGCCGCCGGCCACGAACACGTCACCCTCACCCGCGATGATGCGCTGCGCGGCCATCGCGATGGTCTGCAGGCCGCTGGAGCAGAAGCGGTTGATGGTGACGCCGCTCACCGTGACCGGCAGGCCGGCCTTGAGCGCGACCTGGCGGGCGATGTTGCTGCCGGTCGCGCCCTCGGGGAAGGCGCAGCCCATCAGCACGTCCTCGATGGCGCCGGCGTCGATGCCGGCGCGCTCGACGGCGGCCTTGACGGCATGGCCGCCCAGCGTCGCGCCGTGGGTCATGTTGAACGCGCCCTTCCAGCTCTTGGTCAGCGGGGTGCGGGCGGTGGAGACGATCAGTGCGTTGCTCATTTCAGTCCTAATCAGTTGGTGCCAGAGCTGCTCGCTTCGCTCGATCGGTCTGGCACGCAAAGTTTTGAGATTCGATCAGGTGAAGGACTTGCCTTCGGCGACCAGGCGGGCCAGCAGCGGCGCCGGCGTCCAGAACGCCGCGTCGTCCATCGGGTTCTTGGCAAAGCGCTTCATCGCCTGCACGACGTTGAAGAGGCCCACGGTGTCGGCGTAGCACATCGGGCCGCCGCGGAAGACGGGGAAGCCGTAGCCGGTCAGGTAGACCATGTCCACGTCGGACGCGCGCTGGGCGATGCCCTCCTCCAGCAGGTGCGCGGCCTCGTTGACGAGCGCGAACACCAGGCGGTGGACGATCTCCTCGTCGCTGATCTCGCGCGTCTTCGCGCCGATGGCCTCGCGGTGCTTCTTCAGCAGCTCGTCGACGACCGGCGACGGGATCGCGTCGCGCTTGCCGGGCTGGTAGTCGTACCAGCCGGCGCCGGTCTTCTGGCCAAAGCGGCCCAGCTCGCACAGGCGGTCGGCGCTGGCCGAGTACTTCATGCTGGCGCGCTCGACGGCGCGGCGCTTGCGGATGGCCCAGCCGATGTCGTTGCCGGCCAGGTCGCCCATGCGGAACGGGCCCATCGCGAAGCCGAACTTCTCGACCGCCCTGTCCACCTGCTGCGGCGAGCAGCCCTCGTCGAGCAGGAAGCCGGCCTGGCGGCTGTACTGCTCGATCATGCGGTTGCCGATGAAGCCGTCGCAGACGCCGGACACCACCGCCGTCTTCTTGATCTTCTTGGCCAGCGCCATCACGGTGGCCAGCACGTCCTTCGCGGTGGCCTTGCCGCGCACCACTTCCAGCAGCTTCATCACGTTGGCCGGGCTGAAGAAGTGCATGCCCACCACGTCCTGCGGGCGCTTCGTGAACGAGGCGATCTTGTCCACGTCCAGCGTCGAGGTGTTGGAGGCCAGGATGGCGCCGGGCTTGGCGACGGCGTCCAGCTGCTTGAACACCGATTCCTTGACGCCGATTTCCTCGAACACCGCCTCGATGATGAGGTCGCAGTCCTTCAGCTCGTCATAGCTCAGCGTGGTGCCCAGCAGCGCCATGCGCTGGGCGTACTTGTCTTCCTTGAGCTTTCCCTTCTTGACCTGAGCCTCGTAGTTCTTCCTGATCGTCGCGACGCCGCGGTCCAGCGCTTCCTGCTTGGTCTCCAGGATGGTGACCGGGATGCCCGCGTTCAGGAAGTTCATCGAGATGCCGCCGCCCATCGTGCCGGCGCCGATGACGCCCACCTTCTTGATGTCGCGCAGCGGCGTGCCTTCGGGCACGTCGGCGATCTTGCTGGCCACGCGCTCGGCGAAGAACAGGTGGCGCAGCGCCTTGGATTCCGGCGTCTGCATCAGCGCGGCGAAGCCCTCGCGCTCGGCGCGCATGCCGTCGTCGAACTTCAGGTTCACCGCGCCGGCCACGGCCTCCAGGCAGCGCAGCGGCGCCGGGTAGTTCTTGCTCATGCCGCCCACCATGTTGCGGGCGAACTGGAAGTAAGCCTCGGCGTTCGGGTGGCGGGCCTTCAGGTCGCGCACCTTCGGCAGCGGGCGCTTCTCGGAAATCTCTTCAGCGAACTTGACCGCCGCGTCCAGCACGTCGGCATCGACGACCTTGTCGAACAGCTTCTGGCCCGGGACCAGGGCCAGCATCTGCGCCTCCACCGGCTCGCCACTGACGATCATGTTCAGCGCGGGCTCCACGCCCAGCGCGCGCGGCAGGCGCTGCGTGCCGCCGGCGCCGGGCAGCAGGCCCAGCTTCACCTCGGGCAGCGCGACCTTGGTGCCGCTCTGCGCGACGCGGTAGTGGCAGCCCAGCGCCAGCTCCAGGCCGCCGCCCATGCAGACGCTGTGGATCGCCGCGACGACGGGCTTGCTGCTGTTCTCGACGACGCCGATCAGGCTCAGCAGGTTGGGCTCGGCCAGCGCCTTCGGGCTGCCGAATTCCTTGATGTCCGCACCGCCGGAAAACGCCTTGCCGGCGCCGGTGATGACGATGGCCGCGATGGCCGGATCGGCTTCGGCGCGCTCCACGCCCGCGGCGCAGGCGGTGCGG
The DNA here is from genome assembly GCF_047654785.1 of Roseateles sp. Taxonomy (GTDB): domain Bacteria; phylum Pseudomonadota; class Gammaproteobacteria; order Burkholderiales; family Burkholderiaceae_C; genus Pelomonas. The sequence continues at coordinate 577,792 of NZ_JASGKQ010000003.1, read as the reverse complement.
GTGGCGAGACCCAGCCCGTTGACGGGCGGGTTGTCGAGCGTGATCACGGCAACGGGGCCGCGAACTTCGTAATGGGCTGTCATGGGCACGACCTCGGTTGATGGGCCTGCCGCGTCTCCAGCGGGACGGCCCAGAATAGAACGACCGTTCGATTCTAGGCAGCGCCCCGCGCGCGGCTTTGTCCCGACCGTGACAAGGCGGGCCACAATGCCGCCCGCCATGCCACCCGCCCTGCTGAACCTGCTCACCGCCCCCAGGCACCGCCCGCTGTGGCGAGCGCTGCTCGCCGCGCTCGTCATCGCCATCACCTGGCTGGCCCTGTCGCCCGCGCCGCCCAAAACCCTCGACACCGGCTGGGACAAGGCCAACCACACGCTGGCCTTCGCGGCGCTGGCCTTCACCGCCGCCCGGGCGCTGTGGCCGCGGCCGCGGCAGTGGGGCTGGCTGGTGCTGGCGCTGCTGGCCTATGGCGCCGGCATCGAGGTCGCGCAGGGCTTCCTGCCGCCGCGCGAGGCCAGCATGCTGGACCTGCTGGCCGACGCCTCCGGCATCGCCGCCGGCCTGCTGCCCGCCTGGGTCGTCGCCGCGCTCGCGGCGCGCGGGCGCTGACGCGCTGACGGCCCGCCGCCGCGGCGGCGGCACCGTCCTACAGCGGCCGCACCCCCGCTGACATACCGTTGGCACCCGACCGAGACACGGTGCCGCCATGCCGACCGACCTGCTCCGCGCCACCCGCGCCCACACGCTGGCCCTGGCGGCGCCCTTGTCGGCCGAGGACGCCCAGCTGCAGTCCATGCCCGACGCCAGCCCCGCGAAATGGCATCTGGCGCACACCACCTGGTTCTTCGAGACGCTGGTGCTGCGGCCGCATCTGCGCGGCTACCGCGTGTTCGACGGGCGCTGGCCGCGGCTCTTCAACTCCTACTACGAAAGCCTGGGCCCGCGCCACGCGCGCCCGCAGCGCGGCCTGCTGAGCCGGCCGTCGCTGGACGAGGTCAAGGCCTACCGCGCGCATGTCGACGCCGCGCTGGCCGGCCTGCCGCCGCACGCGCCGGCCGAGGCGCTGGCCCTCGTCGAGCTGGGCTGCCACCACGAGCAGCAGCACCAGGAGCTGCTGCTCACCGACATCCTGCACGCCTTCTCGTGCAACCCGCTGCTGCCGGCCTACGACAGCGCGGCGCCCGCCCCGGCCGAAGCCTCCGAACCCGCCTGGCTGAAGCACCCGGGCGGCATCGTCGACATCGGCCACGGCGGCGATGGCTTCGCGTTCGACAACGAGGGCCCGCGCCACCCGGTGCTGCTGGCGCCGTTCGAGATCGGCAACCGCCTCGTCACCTGCGGCGACTACGCCGACTTCATCGCCGCCGGCGGCTACCGCGAGCCGCTGCTGTGGCTGTCCGACGGCTGGGCCGCCGTGCAGGCGCAGGGCTGGCAGCGGCCGGCCTACTGGCTGGAGGACGGCCGCGTGTTCGGCCTGCACGGCGCGCAGCCGCCGGACCCCGGCGCGCCCGTCATGCAGCTCAGCTTCTACGAGGCCTGCGCCTTCGCCGAATGGGCCGGCGCGCGGCTGCCCACCGAGTTCGAGTGGGAGGCCGCCAGCGCGCTGCCCGGCTTCGCGCAGGCCACCGGCCAGGCCTGGCAGTGGACGCGCTCCAGCCACGCGCCCTACCCCGGCTTCCGGCCTGCGGCGGGGGCGGTCGGCGAATACAACGGCAAGTTCATGGTCGGCCAGCAGGTGCTGCGCGGCGGCAGCCTCGCCACGCCGCCCGGCCATGCGCGGCCGACCTACCGCAATTTCTTCCCGCCGTCCGCGCGCTGGCAGTTCAGCGGCCTGAGGCTCGCGCGATGAACATCGACACCGGCGCCGGCCCGGGCCCGTTCGCGGCCGACCTGCATGCGGCGCTCGGCCGCTCGCCCAAGGCCATCTCGCCCAAGTACTTCTACGACGAGGCCGGGTCGCGGCTGTTCGAGCGCATCTGCGAGCTGCCCGAGTACTACCCCACGCGCACCGAGCTGGCGCTGCTGCGGGCCCACGCGGCCGGCATGGCGGCCCGGTTCGGCGGCCGCGTGCAGCTGGTGGAGTACGGTGCCGGCGCGCTGCGCAAGGTGCGCCTGCTGCTGGACGCGCTGCCATGCGACGGCGTGCAGTTCGTGCCGGTGGACATCTCCGGCCCGCACCTGCTGGCCGCCTGCGACGCGCTGGCCGGCGACTACCCGGACCTGGCCCTGCAGCCGCTGGTGGCCGACTTCACGCGGCCACACACGCTGCCGCCCTGCGCGCCGGGCGCGCGCCGCGTCGGCTTCTTCCCCGGCTCCAGCATCGGCAACTTCACGCCCGCCGAGGCCGACGCCTTCCTGCGCCTGGCGGCCGGCGAACTGCGCGGCGGCGGCCTGCTGATCGGCATCGACCTCGTGAAGGACCCCGGCCTGCTGCACGCCGCCTACAACGACGCGGCCGGCGTGACGGCGGCCTTCAACCTGAACCTGCTGGAGCGGGCGCGCAGGGAGCTGGGCGCCGAGTTCCCGGCCGGCGGCTTCGCGCACCTGGCCTTCTACAACCCGGCCTACCGCCGCATCGAGATGCACCTGCGCGCGACCCGGCCGCTGGAGCTGCGGCTGGGCGGCGAGGTCTACCCGTTCCACGAGGGCGAGACGCTGCACACGGAGCACTCGCACAAGTACACGGTGGCAGGCTTCCAGGCGCTGGCCGCGCGGGCGGGGTTCAAGCCCGGCCAGGTCTGGACGGACCCGAACCGGTGGTTTGCGGTGCTGTGGCTGGAGGCGCCAGGCGGGTGACGGCTGATGGCGGGAACGGCCTCCGCCGTCGGATCACGCAGCCTTGGGTGTCCGTGTGAGTGGCCCATCACGCAACAGCCATGCCTGGGCAGCAAGGAGCACCCTGAGGCCCAACGACAAAGCTCAGCGGGCGCTACAACACGAACCGGTTCTCGGTGTCCATTGCGCTGTGTATGACGCGGACAAGATCAATACCGTCTTGCAGCGGCGTATAGAAAACAACGTACCTGCCGAAAGCGAAGCTGTGGATACCGGGCCAAAGCTCCTTGCGATCTTTGCCCATCAGGGGCTGTGTGGCCCACAGCGCCAACTTTTCATCCAGTCGATCCACCCAACGATCAGCTTCTGCAACGCTGTCTTCAGCGATGAAGGCCCAAATCTCCAGGACATCGGCTTCTGCCTGCGGACGTCGTGTGACGCGGGCCATCTACGCGGCGGCCTTGGCGCGGGCCTTCTTCTTTATCGCCGCCACATCCCAGGGCTCACTGGGCCCGCTCTCGAGTCCCCTCTTGACCTCCCGCCTGAGTTCTTCGACCTTGGCCTCTTTGAGGCGGTCCTGCTCTCCCATGAGGCGAAGTGCCTCCCGGACGACTTCGCTGGCAGAGGTGTACATGCCCGAGGTGACCTTGGCGCGGACCATCTCTTCAAGCTGCGGCGTGAGGTTCACGTTCATTCCCATAGCCAGACTCCAGGAAGTTCAAGCTGGAAAGCATATCAAATAATGTCAAAGATTGACATGATTAGTCATCTCCTCAGGTGGATCGCCTGACGAGCCAACTGGGCCGCAGCCTTGGCGCCATCCACTGTGGGGGCCGAGGCCATGGCCTTCAACACGATCCAGTTTCAGCACGGCATGTCGGTGCCGGAGTTCATCGAGCGCTTCGGCACGGAAGAGCAGTGCGCCGAGGCCGTCAAGGCCATGGCATTACACACAACTCGTAGCGAGGCGGTTGTGGCGCACGAGGCGCATGCCTGAGGCGAAGTCCATGACGCGCTGCAGGCCGATCCACAAGGTTTTGACGCCCGGCTCGCCATCACCTTTACGCGCGAGGAAGCCACCCAGCATGGCCACGCGGCGCACCACCTCGTTGAGGCTGGGTGGCTTGTCCGGCAATGGCTTGTTGGTCAGCACGTAGGCCGCATGGATCTCGTCGGCGTCGAACACCAGCGTGGCCGGCAGGTCCGGGCAGGTGCGCCCCAGCCGCATCAACCGCCCGATGCGCCAGGACACCACCATGAACAGCGCCAGTGCGCGTTCGATCTTGTCCATGCTGGCCAACTGCAGCGCCTCGACCCGGCAGCCGTTCTTCAAGACGTGGAAAAACGTCTCGATCTCCCAGCGCGCTCGATACCAGTCGATCAGCTCGATCACCTGGGCCGGGGTGCTGGCCTGGCGGTTGGTCAGCAGCCGCCAGCACACCGGCTTGACGCCCGCAGGCGCGTCGATTTCGCTGGCGATGAGGCAGCTCATCTCGATGGCGCCATCCACGCCGTCGCCTGGATCGAGCCGCAGCCGCTTGGCCCGCAGTTCCTGGCGCACCACGCGCGGCCGGCGGCCGTCGCGTGCGCCCAGCGTGAATTCGATCTCGCCCAGCAGCGCCTCGGCCTGGACCTCGTCCCACAGCCGCTTGCCCTCGCCCAGCACCCGGTTGTGCTGCGAGCGCACCAGCACATCGACCGGCCAGCCCAGGGCCTGCCCGCGCTGCATCAGCGCCAGGATGTCGCTCTCGCGGTCTCCCACCTGCACCAGCCGCGTGTCGGGCAACTGCGCTGCACGTTCGGCCAGGCGCTGGTAGCTTTCGATCCAGCGCAGGCTTTGGCATGGCAATCCCGCAGGCGTTGCCATGTATCGGGGAGAACCACTAGCGAAAACAGCGACGAAATCGGACTCGCGCAGCGGAGGCATCAATGTCAAACGACAACGCCATCGACCCCTCATCGCCATTGGCGGGAAGGTGCTGACCATGCCGCGCATTCCCCATGAGGAATCAGCGCAGGAGAAATCGGAGGCCAGGTCACGCAAGGGACGAACGTGCTGTTCGGTCAGATCGCCGTGATATTCGGCATCGTGATCGCCGGAGTGTGGGGTGCCACGCAATGGACAGCCGCCGCCCTTGGCTAGCTAGCGACGGCATCGAGCGCCGCCACAAGCTGCTGCTAATGCTCGATGAGTTCCCGGCCCTGGGCCGGCTCGACTGCTTCGAGACGGCCTTGGCCTTCATGGCGGGCTATGGCAGGGTACTCCTTGGACGAGGGGCTTCAATAGTGCACCGAGCGCCGGTGGGAACCCGGCGCCGGCAGCCCGCCTTCCCGCGCCGCGGCGGCCAGCCCGCCGAGGATGCCGCAGCGGTCGGCGCTCTGCGCCTCGGCGCAGCGGCGGCGCAGTTGCACGAGCTGCTTCTCCAGCGCGCGCAGCTCGCGGATGCGCCGCGACACATGGCCGATGTGCGCGTCCAGCAGCGCGTTCACGTCGCCGCAGTCGCCGCCCGGCGCGTCCTTCACGCGCAGCAGCACGCGCACCTCGTCCAGCGACATGTCCAGGCCCCGGCAGTGGCGGATGAACTGCAGCCGCTCCAGGTGCGCCGGCTGGTAGACGCGGAACCCGCCCTGCGTGCGCCCCGGCGCCGGCAGCAGGCCCTCGCGCTCGTAGTAGCGGATGGTGTCCACGGCGGTGGCCGAGGCGGCGGCGAGGTCTCCGATTTTCATGGCGGGCGGCAGGGAATCTGCCCGGCAGTGTAGGCACTTGACTCTGGAGCGGCTCCAGGGATTCCAATCACGCCATGAGCCCTCACGACCCCGCCCACGACGCTTCCCACGGCCATGCCCATGGCCATGCGCACGGCCCCGCCCACGCCCACGCGCCCGCGTGCTGCCACGGCGGCCCCGGCGCCCCCGCCGCCGCGGCGCCGGCCCCGGCCGGCGGCCTGCTGCTGCGCATCCCGGCGATGGACTGCCCGGTCGAGGAAGGCCAGATCCGCCGCGCGCTGGAAGGCTTCGCCGGCCTGCGCCGCCTGCACTTCGACCTGCCCGCCCGCCTGCTGGCGGTGGACGCGCCGCCCGCCTCGTGGGACGCGGTGACGGCCGCCATCCGGCAGCTCGGCTTCCAGACCGAGACGCTGTCCGCGCCGCCCGCCGCCGCGGACACGGCGCGGGCCCGGCGCGCCGAGCTCGCCCGGCTGGTGGCCGCGCTGGCGGTGGCCGCCGGCGCCGAGCTGCTGCACTTCTTCGCGCCCGACGGCGGGGCCTGGCAGCTCGCCGGCATGGCGCTCGCCGCCGCCGCGATCGCGCTGTCGGGCCTGGCGGTGTTCCGCAAGGGGCTGTCGTCGCTGGCGCGCGGGCAGCTCAACATCAATGCGCTGATGTCGGTCGCCGTCACCGGCGCCTTCGCCATCGGCCAGTGGCCCGAGGCGGCGATGGTGATGGCGCTGTACTCGCTGGCCGAGCTGATCGAGGCCCGCGCCGTGGAGCGCGCGCGCCACGCCATCGCCGGGCTGCTGGCGCTGTCGCCCGAGCAGGCGGAGGTGCGCCAGCCGGACGGCGGCTGGGCGCGCATGGCCGCCAAGGCCGTCGCCGTGGGCGCCACCGTGCGCGTGAAGCCGGGCGAACGGTTCGCGCTGGACGGCAGCGTCACCGCCGGCCGGGGCGCGGTGGACCAGTCCCCCGTCACCGGCGAGAGCATGCCGGTGGACAAGGCGCCGGGCGACCCGGTGTTTGCCGGCACCATCAACCAGGGCGGCGCGCTGGAGTTCGAGGTCACCCGGCCGGCGGGCGACACGGTGCTGGCCGGCATCATCCACGCCGTCGAGGCCGCGCAGGGCCAGCGCGCGCCCACGCAGCGCTTCGTGGACCGGTTCGCGGCCGTCTACACGCCCGCCGTCTTCGTGCTGGCGCTGGCCGTCGCCGTCGGCATGCCGCTGCTGCTGGGCTGGCCGTGGCTCACCGGCCTGTACAAGGCGCTGGTGCTGCTGGTCATCGCCTGCCCCTGCGCGCTGGTGATCTCCACGCCGGTCACCGTCGTCAGCGGCCTGGCCGCGGCCGCGCGGCGCGGCATCCTCATCAAGGGCGGCACGCACCTGGAGAACGCACGCCGGCTGCGGGTGCTGGCGCTGGACAAGACCGGCACGCTGACGGAAGGCCGGCCCCGGCTCGTGGCGCGGCAGGTGCTGGCCGGCGATGAAGCAGGCGTCCTGCGCATCGCGCGCAGCCTGGCGGCGCGCTCCGACCACCCGGTCTCGCAGGCCGTCGCCGCCGGGCTGGACGGCGAGCCGCCGCTGCCGGTGGACGACTTCGGCGCCGAAGCGGGCCGCGGCGTGTACGGCCGCGTCGACGGGCGGGACGCGGTGCTGGGCAACCACCGCTGGATCCATGAGCGCGGCCAGTGCTCGCCCGAGCTGGAGGCGCTGATGCAGCAGCACGAGGCGCAGGGCCGCACCGTGTCGCTGCTGGCCGACGGCAGCCGGGTGCTGGCGCTGTTCGCCGTGGCCGACACCACCAAGGCCACCAGCCGTGAGGCGGTGGCCGCGCTGAAGGCGATGGGCGTGAGGCCCGTGATGCTGACCGGCGACAACCCGTCCACCGCGCGGGCCATCGGCGACCAGGTGGGCATCGCCGACGTGCAGGCCAACCTGCTGCCGCAGGACAAGCAGCGGGCCATCGCGGCGCTGGCCGCCCACGGCGCCGTCGGCATGGTGGGCGACGGCGTGAACGACTCGCCCGGCCTCGCCGCCGCCGCCGTGGGCTTCTCGATGGGCGCCGCCGGTACCGACACCGCCAAGGAGACGGCGGACGTGCTCATCATGGACGACGACCTGCGCAAGGTGCCGGAGACGATCCGGCTGTCGCAGCGCACCCATGCCGTGCTGTGGCAGAACATCGTGCTGGCGCTGAGCATCAAGGCCGTGTTCTTCGCGCTGGCGGTGTTCGGCAGCGCGACGATGTGGATGGCCGTGTTCGCCGACATGGGCGCCAGCCTGCTGGTGGTGGCCAACGGGCTGCGGCTGCTGCGCGGCGCGCGCGCATGAGCTGATGGATGGCGGCCCGGACGGACCGGGCCTCAGCTCACAGCGCGAGCCGCGCGCGCGCCGCGGCGTACTCGCGCTTCAGGCGCGCCACCAGCTCGGCCGCCGGCACCACGGCCTTGACCGCGCCGATGCCCTGGCCGCTGCCCCAGATGTCCTTCCAGGCCTTGGCCGCGCCGCCGCCGAAGTTCATCGCGCTCGGGTCGCTCTCGGGCAGCGCGTCCGGGTCCAGGCCGGCGGCGACGATGGAGCCGCGCAGGTAGTTGCCATGCACGCCGGTGAAGAGGTTGCTGTAGACGATGTCGTCGCTGCTGCTGGCGACGATCATCTGCTTGTAGGCGTCGCTGGCGCGCGCCTCTTCCGTGGCGATGAAGGCCGAGCCGATGTAGGCCAGGTCGGCGCCGCAGGCCTGCGCGGCCAGGATGGCGTCGCCCGTGGCCATGGCGCCGGACAGCGCCAGCGGGCCGTCGAACCACTCGCGGATTTCCTGCACCAGCGCGAACGGGCTCTTCACGCCCGCATGGCCGCCGGCGCCGGCCGCGACGGCGATCAGGCCGTCGGCGCCCTTCTCGATGGCCTTCCGGGCGAACTTGTTGTTGATGATGTCGTGCAGCACGATGCCGCCCCAGCCGTGCACGGCCTGGTTCACGTCCTCGCGCGCGCCCAGCGAGGTGATGACGATGGGCACCTTGTACTTGGCGCACACCTGCATGTCGTGCTCCAGGCGCTCGTTGCTCTTGTGCACGATCTGGTTGATGGCGAACGGCGCGGCCGGCTGGTCCGGGTGGGCGCGGTCATGGGCGGCCAGCGTCTCGGTGATCTCGGCCAGCCACTCGTCGAGCTGCTCGGCGGGCCGCGCGTTGAGCGCCGGCATGGCGCCGACGATGCCGGCCTTGCACTGCGCGATGACGAGCTTGGGGTTGCTGATGATGAACAGCGGCGAGCCGATGACGGGCAGCGGCAGGTTTTTCAACACGGGAGGCAGGGACATGTCGATCTCCTCAGAAGGCGTCGAGCGGCAGCGCCGTCACGCTGTCGGCGCCGTCGACGATGGCGGCGCGCAGCGCGCCGGTGCGGGGCAGGATGTGTTCGGCGTAGAAACGCGCGGTGGTGATCTTGGCGGCCATGAAGGCGGTGTCAGTCGCCAAGGCGTCTTCCGCGGCCATCAGCGCGCGGGCCAGTTGCCAGCCGGCCATCAGGTTGCCCGCCAGCATCAGGTAGGGCACCGAGCCGGCATAGGCCGCGTTCGGGTTGGCCTTGCCCTGGGCGGCGATGAAGTCCACCGCGGCCAGGAAGTCCTCGCGCGCCGCGCGCAGCGCCTGCCGCATGGCCCGGGCGGCGGCGCCGTCGCGCTGCGCCAGCTCGGCCTCGGTGGCCTCGACCTGGCCGGCGACGCCGCGCGCCAGCTGGCCGCCGTCGCGCGCGGTCTTGCGGCCCACGAGGTCGTTGGCCTGGATGGCGGTCGTGCCCTCGTAGATGGTCAGGATCTTCGCGTCGCGGTAGTACTGCGCCGCGCCGGTCTCCTCGATGAAGCCCATGCCGCCATGCACCTGCACGCCCAGGCTGGTGACCTCCAGGCTCATCTCGGTGCTGTAGCCCTTCACCAGCGGCACCATGAAGTCGTAGAAGGCCTGGTTCTGCCTGCGCGCGTCGGCGTCGGGGTGGTGGTGGGCGGCGTCGAACGCCGCCGCCGCGGTGCTCGCCATCGCGCGGCAGCCCTCGGTCAGCGCGCGCATCGTCATCAGCATGCGGCGCACGTCGGGGTGGTGGATGATGGCCGCGGGGCCGGCCACCGAGCCATCCACCGGGCGGGACTGCACGCGGTCCTTCGCGTAGGCGGCGGCCTTCTGGTAGGCGCGGTCGGCGATGGCGACGCCCTGCAGGCCGACGCCGTAGCGGGCCGCGTTCATCATGATGAACATGTATTCGAGGCCGCGGTTCTCCTCGCCGATCAGCGTGCCGATGGCGCCGCCGTGGTCGCCGAACTGCAGCACCGCCGTCGGGCTGGCCTTGATGCCCATCTTGTGCTCGATGGACACGCAGTGCGCGTCGTTGCGGGCGCCCAGGCTGCCGTCTGCGTTGACCAGGAACTTGGGCACCAGGAACAGGCTGATGCCCTTCACGCCCTCCGGCGCACCGGCCACGCGGGCCAGCACCAGGTGGACGATGTTCTCCGCCATGTCGTGCTCGCCGTAGGTGATGAAGATCTTGGTGCCAAAGATCTTGTAGGTACCGTCGCCCTGCGGCTCGGCGCGGGTGCGCACCAGCGCGAGGTCGGAGCCGGCCTGGGGCTCGGTGAGGTTCATCGTGCCGGTCCAGGAGCCGTCCAGCAGTTTCGGGATGAAGGCGGCCTTCTGCGCGTCGCTGCCGGCCGTCAGCAGCGCCTCGACGGCGCCGTCGGTCAGCAGCGGGCACAGCGCGAAGCTCATGTTGGCCGCCTGCAGCATCTCGTTGCACGCCGCGGCGATCGCCTTGGGCGCGCCTTGGCCGCCGAACTCGACCGGGTGGACGAGGCCCTGCCAGCCGCCCTCGGCATAGGCGCGGAAGGCCTGCTTGAAGCCGGGCGTCGTCGTGACGACGCCGTCGCGCCACGAGGACGGGTTCTTGTCGCCCTCGAAGTTCAGCGGCGCGATGACGTCCCCGGCCAGCTTGGCGCACTCCTCCAGCACGGCGGCGGCGGTGTCCAGGCCGAAGTCCTCGAAGGCGGGGATCTGCTGGACGAGCGTGTCCAGCCCGGCCAGGTGCTGGAGGTTGAACAGCATGTCCTTGACGGGGGCGCGGTAAGTCATGGCGAGTCTCCTGGGCAAAAAAAGGGCGCCGCGACGATGCCGGTCGGGCGCCCGATGCGGGGGTCAGTGCGGGGTCAGAGCGCGTTCACCAGTTCCGGCACGGCCGTGAACAGGTCTGCTTCCAGGCCGTAGTCGGCCACCGAGAAGATCGGCGCCTCCGGGTCCTTGTTGATCGCGACGATGACCTTGGAGTCCTTCATGCCGGCCAGGTGCTGGATGGCGCCCGAGATGCCGGCCGCGATGTAGAGCTGCGGCGCGACGATCTTGCCGGTCTGGCCGACCTGCCAGTCGTTGGGCGCGTAGCCCGCGTCCACGGCGGCGCGCGAGGCGCCCAGCGCGGCGCCCAGCTTGTCGGCCAGCGGCGTCAGCACTTCCATGAACTTCTCGTTCGAGCCCAGCGCGCGGCCGCCCGAGACGATGATCTTGGCGGCGGTCAGCTCGGGGCGGTCGCTCTTGGTCACCTCGCGGCCGACGAAGCTGCTCCTGCCGCTGTCGGTGGCAGCGGCCACGGTCTCCACGGCGGCTGAGCCGCCCGTCGCGGCGGCCGGGTCGAAGCCGGTCGTGCGCACGGTGATGACCTTGGTGGCGTCGCCGCTCTGCACGGTGGCGATCGCGTTGCCGGCGTAGATCGGGCGCTCGAAGGTGTCGGCGCCGACGACCTTGGTGATGTCGCTGATCTGGGCCACGTCCAGCAGCGCGGCGACGCGCGGCGCGACGTTCTTGCCGGCGGCGGTGGCGGGGAACAGGATGTGGCTGTAGCCCGGCGCCAGCGCGAGCACCTGCGCGGCGACGTTCTCGGCCAGGCCGTCGGCCAGCGCGGCCGCGTCGGCGTGCAGCACCTTGGCGACGCCGGCGACCTGCGCGGCGGCGGCGGCGGCGGCCGCGGCGTTGTGGCCGGCCACCAGCACGTGCACGTCGCCGCCCAGCGCGGCGGCGGCGGTGACGGTGTTCAGGGTCGCGCCCTTGAGGGCGGCGTTGTCGTGTTCGGCAATGACGAGTGCGGTCATCTCAATATCTCCGGCAAAACGATCAGATGACCTTGGCTTCGGTCTTGAGCTTGGCGACGAGGGTGGCCACGTCGGGCACCTTCACGCCCGCGCCGCGCTTGGGCGGCTCGCTGACCTTCAGCGTCTTGATGCGCGGCGCCACGTCCACGCCCAGGTCGGCCGGCTTGACCGTGTCCAGCGGCTTCTTCTTGGCCTTCATGATGTTGGGCAGCGTCACGTAGCGCGGCTCGTTCAGGCGCAGGTCGGTCGTCACGACGGCCGGCAGGCTCAGCGCCACGGTCTCCAGGCCGCCGTCCACTTCGCGGGTGACGTTGACCTTGTCGCCCGCCACTTCCACCTTGGAGGCGAAAGTGCCCTGCGGCAGGCCGGCCAGCGCGGCCAGCATCTGGCCGGTCTGGTTGCAATCGTCGTCGATGGCCTGCTTGCCCAGGATGACCAGCTGCGGCGCCTCCTTCTCGACCAGCGCCTTCAGCAGCTTGGCGACGGCCAGCGGCTGCAGCTCGGCGTCCGTCTCGACCAGGATGGCGCGGTCGGCGCCGATGGCCATGGCCGTGCGCAGCGTCTCCTGGCATTGCGCGGGGCCGCAGGACACCGCGATCACCTCGGTGACGGCGCCCTTCTCCTTCAGCCGCACCGCCTCCTCGACGGCGATCTCGTCGAAGGGGTTCATCGACATCTTCACGTTGGCGATGTCGACGCCCGTGCCGTCGCTCTTGACGCGCACCTTCACGTTGTAGTCGACGACGCGTTTGACAGGGACCAAGACCTTCATCGAAAGCTCCAGTTCGAATTGACGTAAACGTTAATTGGGATTCTAAGGGTGCCCCTGCGAGGCCGGGCTCAAAAAAGCACGATCGTTCGATTCTAGCCAGACGCCGGATCGCGTCCAGCGGCCGCGCGCCGGGGAGGCCTCTCGAATCACGAAGCTAGACTGCCCGCGGCCATGCAGACAGCCCCCTTCCCGCGCCGAGAGATCGGCGTCTTCGACTCCGGCGTCGGCGGCCTGACGGTGCTGCGCGAACTGCGCGCGCTGCTGCCCGGCGCACGGCTGCGCTACCTCGCCGACACGGCCTACGCACCCTACGGCGGGCGCAGCGCCGACGAGATCCGCGCCCGCTGCTTCGCCATCACCGAGCACCTGGTGGCCAGCGGCGCGGCGCTGGTCGTCGTCGCCTGCAACACGGCCACGGCGCACGCCATCGAGGCGCTGCGCGCGCGCTGGCCGGCCCTGCCCTTCGTCGGCACCGAACCCGGCATCAAGCCGGCGGTCGCCGCGACGCGCAACGGCCGCATCGGCCTGCTGGCCACGCGCGCGACGGCGGCCAGCGAGCGACTGCGCGCGCTGATCGCGCGCCATGCGGACGGCCGCGAGGTGCTGGTGCAGGCCTGCCCCGGCGTCGTCAACCACATCGAGGCCGGCGACCTGGACAGCGCCGCGCTGCGCGCCCTGGTCGAACGGCACTGCGAGCCGCTGCGCGCCGCCGGCGTGGACACGGCGCTGCTGGGCTGCACGCACTACCCGCTGATCGCGCCGCTGTGGCAGGCCGCGCTGGGCGACGGCGTGCGGCTGCTGCGCATCGAAACCGCCGTGGCCCGCCGCGCGGCGGCGCTGTGGACGCCCGGCGCCGACGCGCCCGGCCTGGCGGTCGAGACCAGCGGCGACCCGGCCGCGCTGCGCGACTGGGTCGCCCGCGTGCTCGGCTGGCGCGACCTGGACCTGCGGCGCTGGCCTGCGGCGTGACTTCCGCACTTCACTTCGCGCCGGCAACGCCCATCATGGCGGCATGGACATCGCACACACCACCCGCCTCACCGCCGCCGCCAGCAACGCCGCCGAAGCCCAGCCCGGCAGCGTGGCCGGCGCGGCCAGCCTGATGGTGCTCAGAAAGGCCATGGACGGCCAGGCCAGCAACGCCGCCGCGCTGCTGGGCGCGCTGCCGCAGCCGCCCGCGCTGGCCGCCGAGGGCAGCCTGGGGCGCAACGTCAACACCTTCGCCTGACGCGGGCGCCCCCAGGGCAGCAGGCCGACGGCCTGGCGGCACCCGGCCGCCGCCCTCCCGCCCACCGCGATCGCCGGGCCTCGCCCGCAGGCGCCGCGGCGCCGTCGCGCCCGGTCGGCACGGGCGATTGACATTGAAGTTAACTTCAAACTTATGCTTTGCGGCGATGTCACTCCCTCCGCAAGGCAAAGCATGAAAAGTACCTCCCCGGCCCCCGTCCTCGGCGCATGCCTGCTGGCCGCGGCCACGCTCGCGCAGGCGGGCGAAACCACCGTCATCCAGATCGGCGGCCACGACGTACCCGTGGTGAAAGGCGGCCTGTACGACCGCTTCCGCTCCAACCCTCCGCTGTCCGCCATCGCCGCCGAGGCGCCGGACGTGGATCTGGGCTGGTTCAAGGGGATCGCCAAGGAAAAGGTCGATATCGGCTTCGAAAGCCATTCGCCGAACTTCTATTACCGGAACAGCCGGGTGACGGCCGTCTTCACCGCCGACCTCGCGCGGCTGCGGGAGCTGATGCCGCCCCAGGTGCTGGAGCAGGTGCAGCCGCTGCAAGTGTGGCCAGGCAGGGGCGTTGTGGCCCTGACCGCCTATTCCTACCACTACTGCGACAACGACAGCTACAACGAGATCGGCCTGTCCGTCGTCACCAGCAAGCCGGGTTCGCCGAACTGGGGGCCTTTCTCTCTGCTCAGCCAATCCCTCTCCGATGACTTCTGGGGCTATGTGCTCAAGCTGCCCGTCGATACCGAACTGGCGCGGGTGCGCGGCGTGGTCGGCTACAACCTGCCCAAGTGGCTGACGCGCATCGGCTACCGCGAGGACGGGAACCACGTCGTCGTCGACATCTTCGACAGCGACACCGGGAAGCTGGACGTGACGATGGAGGCGCAGAAGCTCGACGTCTCCTCCAGCAAGGAAAGCCTGGTGACGAACAGCTTCACCAACCTGGGCCACCAGGGGCAACTGCAAACCGGCTACACCACCGCCCGCCAGTTGCGCCATGCCAGCACGTCCAGCGCGGATGCCGTGAAGCTGACGCTGACGGACGGCAGCCTCTCGCGCTTCATCGCATCGTTGGAGTTGGGGAAGATGGTCAAGTACGAGTACGTGCCCGACTTCCAGGCGGCGCTGTACGCGCCCAAGCCGCTCCAGCCGGCCGTCGCCAAATGACCGGGAGAAGCCACATGAACGAAGACAGCACCCGCACCATGGCCGACCTGCTGGGCCGGCAGCGCAGCGCATTCCTCCACGACGGCCCGCCGGGCCTGCCATTGCGCCAGGCCCGGCTCGCCCGGCTGCGTGCCGCCGTACTCGCGCACCGCGAAGCGCTCAAGGATGCGGTCAGCGCCGATTTCGGCAACCGCTCGCGCCATGAGACCGATCTCATGGAGTTGGCCGGTGTCATCCAGGCCATCGATTACCTCTCCAGCCGCTTGCGCCGCTTCATGAAGCGCGAGCGCCGCCACGTGCATTTCATCTACCGCTCCGCTCGCGCATACGTGGAATACCAGCCCCTGGGCGTCGTGGGCGTGATGTCGCCGTGGAACTATCCCCTCTCCCTCACGCTGGTGCCGCTGGCCACCGCGCTGGCCGCGGGCAACCGCGCGATGCTCAAGCCGTCGGAGCTGACCCCGCGCACCAGCGAGGCGATGCGGCGCATGCTGGCCGAGGCCTTCCCCGAGGAGGAAGTGGCCGTGGTGCTGGGCGGCCCCGAGGTGGGCGCCGCGTTCAGCGCGCTGCCGTTCGACCACCTGCTGTTCACGGGCAGCACGCAGGTGGGCCGCAAGGTGATGCGGGCCGCCAGCGACAACCTGGTGCCCGTGACCCTGGAGCTGGGCGGCAAGAGCCCCGCCATCGTGGCGCGAGGCCACGTCAACGACCGCACCGTGCGGAACCTGGTGTACGGCAAGCTGTCCAACGCTGGCCAGACCTGCGTGGCGCCGGACTACGCCCTGGTGCACGAGGACGACCTGGACGCCTTCATCGACCAGTACACCGCCACGGTGCGGCGCTTCTACCCGGACGGCCCCGCCAGCCGCGACTACACGACCATCGTCAGCGACCGCCACTACGACCGGCTGCGCGGGCTCGTCGATGACGCGCGCCGCAGCGGCGCCCGCGTGATCGAGGTGGGAGAACAGCCCGCCCACGTGGCCGGGCACGAGCGCACCCTGGTGCCGACGCTCGTCGTCAACGCGGGCGACGAAGCCCCCCTCATGCAGGAGGAAATCTTCGGCCCCGTCCTGCCGGTGCGCACCTACCGCACCATCGACGAGGCCATCGCCTATGTGAACGCGCGGCCCCGCCCGCTCGCGCTCTACTATTTCGGCGCCGAGGACAGCGACTGCGCCCGGCTGCTGGAGCGCACCACGTCGGGCAACGTGGGCATCAACAACACCCTGATGCACGTGGCGCAGGACGACCTGCCCTTTGGCGGCGTCGGCCCCAGCGGCATGGGCGCCTACCACGGTATCGAGGGTTTCCGCGCGATGAGCCATGCCAAGGGCGTCTTCGTGCAGGGGCGCTGGAACCTGCCCGGCCTGCTGCATGCGCCTTTCGGCAAGCTCGCCGACCTGGCGGTCTCGCTCACACTGGGAAAAACCAGGGCGCCGTCGCCTTTAATCAAGCGCTGATCCGGCCCTCCTGCCGGATCAGCTCCAAACCCTCCCGGTAGGTGGTCACATCGAACCTAGGGAAGCGGCGCTTGAACTTCGTGGAATCGAAAAGGTTGTCCTGCTCGTAGCGGGGCAGCAGTTCCCTGATCTCGCGCACCTGCTTCGAGACAAGCCCGGCAGCAGCCAGCGTCCACTTGCCAACGACTGAATAGGAAGGCTCCCGCCCGAACACCTCGCTGGCCATCGTGACGAATTCCCTGTACGTCAGCCGGTCATCGCAGCACGGCAGATGCCAGGTCTGGCCGAACGCATCGGGCGCATTGCCCAGCGCCGCCAGCGCACGGCTCGCGTCGGGCGTCCAGATCAGCGTGCGCCGCGTGTCATCACGCACCGGCACGCGCGGCTTCTCTCTGGCCTGGAGTTTCTCGATGACCAACGCGTTGGTGAAGCTCTGCGTCTTGCCCGGGCCATAGAACTCGGGCGCCCGGCCGACGAGCACCGGGATCTCCCCGCGCGCCATCTCTTCGAGCACCATGGACGCCATGGCCGCGCGCACCCTGCCCTTGCGGCCGACCGGCTCGAAGGGCGTTTCCTCCGTCTGCAGCCGCGCATCCTGCGGATACATGTAGGTGTTGTCGAAATACGCGAAGCTCGCGCCCGCCGCGCGGCAGGCGTCCAGGGCGTTTTTCAGCATCGTGGGGAACTGCGCTTCCCACAGTTCCGTGTCCGGCGGCAGGCCGGCGGTGAAATAGACGACGCTGCTGCCCTTGACCGCCTCCAGGGTCTGCCCCGCCTCGAGCAGATTGGCAGGCACCAGGCTGTCGGTGTCATTGACCTTGCGCGGATTGCGGCTCACCAGCCGCACCTCGTCCGTATAGCTGCGCCGCAGCTCCCGCGCCAGTTCCATCGCGATCTGGCCGTTGGCTCCCAAGATCGTCTGCATTGCGTCCGCCTTCGTGAAGTTACCCCCGAAAGATTAACTTTGAAGTAACCTTCAAGGTCAAGCCCACCGCCCCCCACCCGGAACCCCTCGCTCATGAAAATCGGCGAACTCGCGGAACGCACCGGCCTGGCACCGTCGCGCATCCGCTTCTACGAACGCATCGGCCTGCTCAAGGCGGTCGCGCGCCAGGACAACGGCTACCGCAGCTACCCCGACGACGCGGTGCTGGCGCTCAAGCTGATCGCGACCGGCCAGCGCGCCGGCTTCAGCCTGGACGAACTGCGCACGCTGCTGCCCGGCGACCTCGCCCAGTGGGACCACGGCAGCCTGCTCGACACGCTGCGCCGCAAGGTGCGGGACATCGAGGCGCTGCAGGCGCAGCTCGCGCAGAGCAAGGCCCAACTGGCCGGGCTGATGGCGCAGATCGAAGCCCGGCCGCAGGACATGGACTGCGCCGCCAACGCCCGGCGCGTGCTGTCGGGCATGCAGCTGGCGGAGCCCGGCGACGCCCCACCCCCCAAGGCGGGCCGGCGCCGCTAGCAAGGCGGGGCCGCCCGGGCGCTCAGCGCGCCGCCCGCCAGCGCAGCGCCTCGACCACCAGAGACAGCGCCGGCGCGATCTGCCTGCGGTTCGCGTAGTACAGGTGATAGCCGGGGAAGGTCGGCCACCAGTCGTCCAGCACCGGCACCAGCCGGCCGGCGTCAAGATGCGGCTGCAGGATGTCCAGCGGCACGAAGGTGAAGCCCAGGCCGTCCAGCGCCGCCTGCAGCATCAGGAAGGTGTTGTTGAACGTCGCCTGGCCGCCGACGCGCACATGGACCGCCTGCCCCTGCTTCTCGAAGTCCCAGGCATACAGGCCGCCCTGCGTGGGCAGCCTCAGGTTGATGCACCGGTGCGCCGTGAGGTCGTGGGGCGTCCGGGGCGGCGTCCGGCCCGCCAGGTAGCCGGGCGCCGCCGCGACGGCCATGCGCAGGTCGGGCGCGATGCGCACGGCGACCATGTCCTTGTCCACGCGGTCGCCCAGGCGCACGCCGGCATCGAAGCGGTGCGCCGCGATGTCGGTGAACGCATAGTCCACGCTGAACTCGACCTGGACGTCCGGGTAGGCCGCCAGCAGCGGCAGCAGCCGGGGCCACAGCACGGTGGAGATGGCATGGTCGTGCGCGGTGATGCGCACCATGCCGGCCGGCTTGTCGCGCAGCGCGCTGAGCGACCCCAGTTCCTGCTCGATCTCGTCGAGCCGGGGCGCCACCGCGTCCAGCAGCCGGGCCCCGGCCTCCGTGGTCGACACGCTGCGAGTGGTGCGCGCCAGCAGCCGCACCCCGAGCCGGGCCTCCAGGGCCAGCATCGCATGGCTCAGCGCCGAGCGCGACAGCCCCAGTTGCGCCGCGGCGCGGGTGAAGCTGCGCTCGCGGGCCACGGCCACGAAGGCCTGCAGGTCGTTGAGGTTGTCTTTCGCCATTGGTGACCATCCTTCACCACCGTATGCCGATATTGTGTACTTCCCCACCAATGCAGCGCACCCTACAGTGCCCCGGCGCCCTCCGCGGGCGGACTCAGCCCAGGACATCCATGAACCCCCTCCTCAAACTCGCCCCCTGCGCGATGGCCCTGAACGCCACCCTGGCGCCCGCCGCCGAGCCCCAGGCCGGCGGGGCCGCCGGCGCCCAGCAGATCACGCGCGCCGGAGAACAGCCCTCGGCGCCCGGCCCCGCCGGGTTCTTCACCGGCCGCGTGCGCATCGACCCGGTCTGGCCCGCCGACGCCCACATCAACGCCTCCGGCGGCCTGGTCACCTTCGAGCCCGGCGCGCGCTCCGCCTGGCACACGCACCCGGCAGGGCAGCGCCTGGTGGTGACGGCCGGCGTGGGGCTGACCCAGGAATGGGGCAGGCCGGTGCAAGTCCTCCGGCCCGGCGACGTGGTCTGGTGCCCGCCCGGCGTCAAGCACTGGCATGGCGCCGCGCCCGGCACCGCGATGACGCACCTGGCCGTGACCGGCACGGTGGACGGCAAGAACGTCGACTGGCTGGAGAAAGTCACCGATGAGCAATACCACGCGCGTTGAGCCCCTCGGCGCCGCCACGCTCGCGCTGGCGCTGGGGATGGGCGCCGCGCTGCCCCCGCCCGCCCACGCCCAGGAGACCCCGCCGATGCCCCCCGCCCCCAGCAGCGCGCCCCGCGCGTCCGACACCCTCACCGCCCGCCAGCAGGCCCTCGTGCCCATCGCCGCCCTCGCCGCCGCCGGCGACCTGGCCAGGCTCCCCGCCGCGCTGGACCGCGGGCTGGATGCCGGCATGACCGTCAGCGACGCCCGCGAGGTCCTGGTGCAGCTCTATGCCTACGCCGGCTTCCCGCGCAGCCTCAACGCGCTGGGCGAACTGATGCAGGTGCTGGCCGCGCGCCGGCAGCGCGGCCTCCAGGACGCGCCCGGCCGCGCGCCGGCAGCGCGGCCTCCAGGACGCGCCCGGCCGCGAACCCAGCCGCGCCGCGCCGCAGGGCGAGGCGCTGCTGGCCGCCGGCACGGCCAACCAGGCCCGGCTCGCCGGCGGGCCGGTCGAGGGGCCGCTGTTCGACTTCGCGCCCGCCGCGAACGAGTACCTGCGCACCCACCTGTTCGGCGACATCTTCGAGCGGGACAACCTCGACTGGCAGAGCCGCGAGCTGGCCACCCTGGGCATGCTGGCGGCGCTGCCCGGCGCCGAGCCGAAATTGCAGGCGCACATGAGGATGGGCATGAACGCGGGCCTGACGGCCGGCCAGCTGCACCAGCTCCCGGCCCTGCTGGCCGGCCAGGTGGACGCGGGCGCCGCCGGCCGCGCGCGCGACGCGCTGGCGCGGCACCTGGCCACGCAGGCGCGATAGCGCCGCGGCGGCCCGGCCAACGAAAAGCCGCCCCTGCGTGGACAGGGGCGGCTGCGGATTGGTGCCCGAGGCCGGAATCGAACCGGCACGCCTTGCGGCGAGGGATTTTCTTGCCACTTCGGCTTTCGCCGCCGCTGCGGCCCGCGCCGCGCGTTCGTGGTCTGGAGCACGCCTTCACCATGGCCTTGCGGCCGGCAGGTGCCCGCCGTCTGCTCTCTACACCTTCCCGGGCCGTCGCTCGGGCTTGGCTCGGCGTTGGCTCGGGTGCCGGGGCACCCAGGGCGTTCGCCGACTTTGACGGGCGTCACTTCGGGCGTTTCCCCCCGAAGGCTCAAATTGTTCAAGTCCCTTGTGTCTACCTGTTTCACCACTCGGGCGTGGCGCGCCCGGCATGCCGGGCTGCGGGCGGATTATCCAGCGGCGCGGCGCAGCAGGCGCCGCGCATGCCGAGCCGCCACCCATTCCTCGTTCGTGGGCTCGACGCCCACCCGCACGCGGCTGGCCGCCGAGGAGATCAGCGGGGCGTCCGCGGCGTTGGCGTCCGCGTCGAGGTCCACGCCCAGGAAGCCCAGGTCGCGGCAGACGCGCTCGCGCACGAAGGCGTTGTGCTCGCCGACGCCGGCGGTGAACACCAACAGGTCCAGCCCGCCCAGCACGGCCGCCAGCGCGCCGATCTCGCGCACGATGCGGCGCACGTACAGCGCCAGCGCCAGGCGCGCGCGCTCGCCGGCCTCGCCCGCGTCGGCCTCGTGCCGCACGATCACGCGCGGCTCGGACGAGAGGCCGGAGACGCCCAGCAGCCCGGAGCGGTGGTAGAGGAGGTCGGCCACCTCCGCCAGCGACAGCTTCTCGATCTCCATCAGGTAGAGCAGCGCGCCGGGGTCGAGCGCGCCGGTGCGCGTGCCCATCATCAGGCCGTCCAGCGCGGAGAAGCCCATCGTCGTCGCCACGCTTTCGAGGCCGCGCATCGCGCACAGGCTGGCGCCGCTGCCCAGGTGGGCGACGAGGGTGCGCCCCCGCGCCGCGTCGCCGTGGCGCTCGGCCAGCGCGGTCGCCATGAACTCGTAGGACAGGCCGTGGAAGCCGTAGCGCCGCAGGCCGCGCCGCCAGGCGTCGTAGGGCAGCGGCAGCAGTTGCTCGACCGGATCGGCCGTGTGGTGGAAGCCGGTGTCGAAGCAGGCGACCTGCGGCAGCTCCGGGTGTTCCGCCAGCAGGATCTCCATGGCCTCCAGCGCGAAGGGCTGGTGCAGCGGCGCCAGCGGGATGTAGCGCTTCAGGTCGGCGAGCACCTGCGCGTCGACGCGCGCCGGCTCGAAGTACTGGCTGCCGCCGTGCACCACCCGGTGCGCGACGGCGCCCAGCGGCCGCCCGCCCAGGCGCCGGGCCACGCTCGCCCGGATCTGCGCGAGCGCGCTGCGGTAGGGGTGGGCGGCGTCGAGCGGGATGCCGTGCGGCGCCACGCCGGTCTCGCCGAAGTCGGGCGCCGGCCCGCCGATGCCCTGGACCTTGCCGTTCCACAGCGGCGTGCGCGGCAGCGGCTCGGCGGCGGCGTCGAACACCGCGAACTTGATGCTGGACGAGCCGCAGTTCAGCACGAGGACGAGGCACTCGCCGGCAGGGTGGTGGGAGGTGTGGTTCATGGGGCCTTTCCAAACGCTCAGGCCATCCGGCCGATGGCGGTGCGGAAGCGCCGCAGCGACAGCGCGAACAGCACGGTGCCGATCAGCGCCAGCGCGGCGAACTGCGGCCACACCACGTCCAGCCCGGCGCCGCGGAACAGGATGGCCTGGCCCAGCTGCACGAAGTGCGTGGTGGGCGCCGCCAGCATGAGGTCCTGCACCGGCCCGGGCATGCTCTCGCGCGGCGTGCTGCCGCCGGAAAGCATCTGCAGCGGCATGATGGTCAGCATCATCAGCATGCCGAACTGCGGCATGTTGCGCGCCAGCGTCGCCAGGAAGATGCCCATCGACGTGGTGGCGAACAGGCACAGCGCCGCGCCCGCGAAGAACAGCGGCAGCGAGCCGGCCACCGGCACCCGCAGCGCGCCCTGCACGACGAAGGTGATCGACAGCCAGGCCGCCAGCAGCACCACGGCGCCCATGGACCAGACCTTGGCCAGCATGATCTCCGCCGGCGTGACCGGCATGACCAGCAGGTGCTCGAGGGTGCCGTGCTCCCGCTCGCGGATCAGCGCGGCGCCGGTCAGGATGATGGACAGCATGGTGATGTGGTTGATGACTTGCACCAGGCTGCCGAACCAGGCCGGCTGCAGCGCCGGGTTGAAGCGCGCGCGCAGCGCCAGGTCCACCGGCGGCACGGCGCTGGCGCGGTGGCGCTGCGCGAACTCGCCGATCTCGCCGGCCACGATCTGCTGCAGGTAGCCGCTGCCGACGAAGGCCTGGCTCATGCGCGTGGCGTCCACGTTGAGCTGGATCTGCGGCGCGCGGCCGGCCAGCACGTCGCGCTGGAAGTGGCGCGGGATGACCATGACGAAGGTGTAGCGGCCCGCGTCCATGCCGGGGTCCATCTGCGGCCAGTCGATCAGCTGCGGCGCGCTGAACTGCGGCGGGTACAGCGCCGAGGCGATGCGCTGCGACAGCGGCGAGCGGTCCTCGTCGACGATGGCGATGGGCGCGTTGTGCAGGGTCTCGGGCATGGCCGTGGCGGCCGTGTACACGCCCAGCGTGAACACGTAGGCGATCAGCACCAGCATCATCGGGTCGCGCCACAGGCTCCAGAGTTCCTTGACGCCCAGGCGCCAGGTGTTGGCGATGAAACGGCGCACCGGTCAGCGCTCCTGTTTGCGCAGCAGCGCGATCGCGGCGCCGAGGATGAGCGGGACCGCGGCCAGCATGGGCAGCAGCGACGGCGCCAGGTCGCCGAACCGCAGCGCCTTGTTGAACACGCCGCGGCTGATGTCGATCATGTGCGTGGCCGGGTAGATCTCGCCCAGCAGCCGCGCGCCGCCCTGCAGCGAGGAGACCGGGTCGGTCACCCCGGAGAACTGCACGGCCGGCAGCATCGTGCCGATCATCGCGAAGAACATCGCCGCGATCTGGCTCTTGGTGACGCTGGACGCGAGCAGCCCGAGGCCGGTGGCGCAGAAGCTGAAGACCAGCGCGGCCAGCGCCAGCGTCGCGAAGCTGCCCTTGACCGGCACGCCGAAGACGGTTACCGCCAGCAGCGTCATCAGCCCGAAGTTCAGCAGCGCGAGCGCCACGTAGGGCAGTTGCTTGCCGAGCAGGAACTCGGTGCGCGTGACCGGCGTGACGTAGAGGTTGATGATGGCGCCGGTCTCCTTCTCGCGCACGACGGCCAGCGCCGTCAGCATCGCCGGCAGCATCAGCAGCAGCATGGGCACGACGGCGGGCACCATCGCCGGCAGACTCTTGACGTCGGGGTTGTAGCGGAAGCGCGTCTCGATGCCGGCCGGCCCGGCCAGCGGCGCGGCGCCGCGCGCGGCGGCCTGCTCGGCCAGCCAGTGCTGGTGGATGCCCTGCACATAGCCCTTGACGGTCTCGGCGCGCTGCGGCATCGAGCCGTCGATCCACGCGCCGATGGCCACTTCGCGGCCGCGCATCAGGTCGCGGCCGAAGCCGGGCGGGATCTCCAGCGCCAGGTTCAGCTCGCCGCGGGTCATGCGCCGGTCCAGGTCGGCGTCGTCGGCGATCGGCGGGCGCTCCACGAAATAGCGCGAGCCGGCCAGGCTCAGCGCGTAGCTCTCGCTCAGCGTGGACCGGTCGCGGTCGAGCACCGCGTACCGCAGGTCGTTGACGTCCATGCTGATGCCGAAGCCCATGACGAACATCAGCAGCGCCGAGCCGGCCAGCGCCAGCGTCGCGCGCACCGGGTCGCGCTGCAGCTCCAGCGCCTCGCGCCACAGGTAGGCGAGCAGGCGCTGCAGGCTGAAGCGGCCGGGCCGGGCGCGGGCCTGGGCCCCGGCCCCGGCCGCCGCGGGGCTGCGCGGCGCCTCGGCCGGCGGCGCGCCGCCGCCGGCCTCCACCAGGTAGCCGATGAAGGCTTCCTCCAGCGTCCGCGCGCCGCGCTTGTCGACCAGCTTCGCGGGCGTGTCGCTGTCGAGCACCCGGCCGGCATGCATCATCGACATGCGGTCGCAGCGCTCGGCCTCGTTCATGAAGTGGGTGGAGATGAAGATGGTCACCCGGTCGCGGCGCGACAGCGCCACCAGCAGCCGCCAGAAGGCGTCGCGGGCGACCGGGTCCACGCCCGAGGTCGGCTCGTCCAGGATCAGCAGCTCGGGCCGGTGCACCATCGCCACGGCCAGCGACAGGCGCTGGCGCATGCCCAGCGGCATGCGGCCGGGCAGCATGTCCTGCACCTCGGCCAGGCCGAAGCGCTGGACCATCTCGGCCACGCGCGCGGGGATCTCGCCTTCGGGCACCTGGAACAGGCGCGCGTGCAGCACCAGGTTCTGCCGCACCGTCAGCTCGGCGTACAGCGAGAAGGCCTGCGACATGTAGCCGACGCGGCGGCGCGTGGCGATGTCCTTGGCATTGACCTCGTGGCCGAACAGCCAGGCCCGGCCCTCGCTGGCTTCGAGCAGGCCGGTGAGCATCTTCATCGTCGTGCTCTTGCCGCAGCCGTTGGAGCCGAGGAAGCCGAAGATCTCGCCGCGCCGGATGCGGAAGGACACCTGGTCCACCGCGACGAAATCGCCGAAGCGCATCGTCAGGCCCTGCGCCTCGATGGCGATGTCGTCCTCCGGCGCCTGCAGCGGCGGGATCGCCACCGCCGCGTGGCCGCGCTTCTTCGCCTCGGGCAGCAGCGCGATGAAGGCCGCCTCCAGCGAGCCGGCGCCGGTGCGCGCGAGCAGCTCCTGCGGCGTGCCGGTGGCGAGCACCTGGCCGTCGTCCATGGCGACCAGCCCGTCGAAGCGCTGGGCCTCGTCCATGTAGGCGGTGGCGACGATCACGCTCATGCCCGGCCGGCCCTGGCGGATGCGCGCGATCAGGTCCCAGAACTGCGCGCGCGCCAGCGGGTCCACGCCGGTCGTCGGCTCGTCCAGGATCAGCAGGTCGGGGTCGTGGATCAGCGCGCAGCACAGACCCAGCTTCTGCTTCATGCCGCCGGAGAGCTTGCCGGCGGGGCGGGCCAGGAAGGCGCGCAGCCCCGTGGCCTCGGTGAGCTCGTCGATGCGGCGCCGCCGCTCGGCCGCGTCGTGGCCGAACAGGCGCGCGAAGAACTGCAGGTTCTCCTCGACGGACAGCGTCGGGTACAGGTTCTTGCCCAGGCCCTGCGGCATGTAGGCGATGCGCGGGCAGACCGCGTCACGGTGGCGCCGGCCGGCCATGTCGCCGCCCAGCACCTGCACGCGCCCCTCCTGCACCGCGCGCGCGCCCGCCACCAGCGACAGCAGGCTGGACTTGCCCACGCCGTCCGGCCCGATCAGGCCGACCATGCGGCCCGCCGGGATCTCGAGCGTGATGCCGGCCAGCGCCTGCACCTTGCCGTAGCGCAGCCGCACCTGCTCCAGGCGCACGACGGCCGGCGCCGTCATCGGCGCGCCTTCAAGGCCAGCCGGGCCGGCCAGGGCCGCGCCGGGTCCAGCCGCACCCAGGCCTCGCCCGGCAGGCCGGTCTTGACGTACTGCAGGTGCTCGCGCAGCAGCCCGCGGTCGATCTGCGCGCGCACACGGAACATCAGCTTCTGGCGCTCGCTGGCGGTCTCCACCGTCTTGGGCGTGAACTGCGCGGCGCTGGCGATGAACGAGACCCTGGCCGGGATCACGAAGTCCGGCGCGGCGTCCAGCACGATGCGCACCTCCGAGCCCAGCGCCAGCCGGCCGGCCGCCTCGGTGGGCAGGAAGAAGGTCATGTAGACGTCCGACACGTCGATCAGATTCATCACCCGGCCGCCCGCGCCCAGCACCTCGCCGGGCTGGGCGACGCGGAACTGCACGCGGCCGTCGCGCGGCGCCTTGAGCTGGCTGTCGTCGATCTCGGCCTGGACACGCTGCAGCGTCGCATCGACCGCCTCGACCTGCGACTGCACGCTGACCACCTGCGCCCGCGCCGCCGCGATGGCGGCGTCCGCCGAGGCGGCCTGCGCCTGCGCCGCGGCGACGGCGGCCTCGGCGCTCTCGGTGCGGGCGCGGTCGTCGTCCAGCGTCTGCGTGGAGGTGGCCCCTTCCTTCACCAGCATCTCGGAGCGCGCCTGCCGGCGCCGCGCCGCGTTCAGCTCGGCCTCGGCCCGGCGCACCTGGGCCAGCAGTGCCGCCTTGTCGCTCTGGCGCATCGCCACCTGCGCCTGCGCGGTGGCCACCGCATGGACCGCCTGCTGGCGCTGCGCCCGGCCCTCGCGGAGCTGCGCCTCCAGCGTCTGCACCTGCATGGTGGCCAGCACCTGCCCGGCCTTGACGAAGGCGCCCTCCTCGACCCGGATCTCGCCGACGCGGCCGGCCAGCCGGGTGGCGATATCCACCTCGGTGGCCTCGATGCGGCCGTTGCCGGCGAGGAAGGCGCCGTCGTCCGCGTCGGCGTGGAAGCGCTGCCAGGCAAGGCCGCCCGCCACGGCCAGCGCGGCGGCGACGAGGGTGGGAACCAGCTTGTTCTTCAGGGGGAGGGCCATGGCGGTCAGCGGGAAGGAGGAACGGGGGATCGGGGCCGCGGCGGCGCGGCGGGCCGGCCGGGCGTCATGGCGCCGCCTGCCGGTAGTGGTGCGCCAGCAGCAGCGCCAGCGCGCACGAGGCGATGCGCGCCTGCCGGCTGTCGGCGCGGCTGGTCAGGATCACCGGCACCCGCGCGCCCATGACGATGCCGGCGCTGGCGGCCTGGCCGAGGTAGATGAGCTGCTTGGCCAGCATGTTGCCGCTCTCCAGGTCCGGGACGAGCAGGATGTCGGCCTGCCCGGCGACGGGCGAGACGATGCCCTTGGTGCGCGCCGCCGCGAGGGAGATCGCGTTGTCGAAGGCCAGCGGGCCGTCCAGCCGGCCGCCGGTGATCTGGCCGCGGTCGGCCATCTTGCACAGCGCCGCAGCGTCCAGCGTCGCGGGCATCGCCGGGTTGACGGTCTCCACCGCCGCCAGGATGGCGACCTTGGGTTCGGGCACGCCGATGACCTGGGCCAGCTCGATCGCGTTGCGCACGATGTCGGCCTTCTGCGCCAGGTCCGGCGCGAGGTTGATCGCCGCGTCGGTGACGATGACGGGCCGCGGGTAGCCGGGCGCCTGCAGCACGAAGCAATGGCTGATGCGGCGCTTGGTGCGCAGCCGGCTGGCCGGCGCGAGCACGGCCGACATCAGCTCGTCCGTGTGCAGGCTGCCCTTCATCAGCGCCTCGACCTCGCCCTGGCCGGCCAGCGCGACGGCCCGGTCGGCCGCCGCGTGGCTGTGCGCGGCGTCGATGACCTCGATGCCGGCCAGGTCCAGCCCGCATTGCGCGGCCACCGCGTCGAGCTTGGCGCGGGGCGCCACCAGCACCGGCTCGATCAGCCCGGCCCGGCGCGCGTCCAGCGCGGCCGACAGGCTGGCCTCGTCGCAGGGGTGGACCACCGCGACCCGGATGGGTGCCAGCGCGCCGGCCCGGGCCATCAGGCGCCGCCGGTCGCCGTCGGGGCCGATGTGGATGCCGGGCTCCGGCAGCGCATCGGCGCCGGGCACGTCGGCGGGCGCCACCTCGACCTCGCCGTCAATGACCGTCTCGCCCGCCTCGTTGACGCAGCTGCAGCGCAGCAGCAGGCTGCCCTCGGCGGCGCGGCGCTCGGCGACGGCCACCGTCACCCGCAGCCGGTCCCCGGCGCGGACCGGCGCCGGAAAGCGCAGGCGCTGGCCACGGCAGGCCAGCGCGACGCCGGGCAGGCAGTCGCCGATGGCGGCGGCGACCAGCCCGCCCACCCAGGCGCCGGCCCCGGCGAAGGCGCGGCCGGCGATGCCGGCGTCCACGGACGCGCCGCTCCCCGCCAGCGCGGCGAACAGCTGCAGGTTCTCGGGCGTCAGCAAGCGCTCGACGCTCTCCTGCTCGCCCACCGAGATGTCGTCGAAGCTGCGGCCCGGCGGGCGCGGCGCGGGGCTCGGGGAAGGGTCGGTCGTCGTCATGGGGGGTTCCGGAGGGAGGGTGGCGGGAGGGGCGGGCCCGGGCATCGTCGGCGGCCGCGTCGAAGCGGGCCCACATCTCGTCCAGGCGGCCGGCCTCCGTGGGCGGCAGCGCCTCGCCGAGGCCGACCATCGCAGCGATCACCCGCGGCGCACCGCGCAGCTCGTCCGCGGGCCCCTGCCCGAGCAACTGTGGCAGGGCTGTCGGCATGCAGCAACGCGCGCTGCCACGCATCGGCGGCATGCCCGGCCGTCGCGGCCGCGAGGCCGGACGGGCTCCCCATCCAGCGGCGCCAGCCCGGCACGGCGGCCCCGTCGACGGCCGAAGCGGGAGGGACGGCCGGGGCAGGAGGGTTCGGGCTCATCGTCGGACGGGCTTGCGGCACGCGTTAATACTAAATTGATTTTAAATTTAGCCTCAAAGAGAATGCAAGCCAGGAAACCTGCCCTGGAGAGAGTGACACGATGAACAGGTCCCCCCGCGGGCTGCGCGCGGACGGTGAAGCCACCCGCACCCGGATCCTGGAAGCCGCGGGTGAGCTGTTCGCCGGCACCGGCTACGCCGAAACCACCAACAAGGCCATCGCCGCCCGGGCCGGGGTGGACCTGGCGTCCATCAACTACCACTTCGGCAACCGCGGCGGCCTGTACCAGGCCGTGCTGGCCGAGGCGCACCGCCGGCTGGTGGACGTCGACGACCTGCGGCAGGTCGCCGACAGCGGGCTGCCGCCGACGGCTAAGCTGCGCCTGCTGATCGAGCAGCTGGTGGCGCGCGCGACGCAGGAGCCGCAGTCCTGGCATTTGCGCATGCTGGCCCGCGAGGTGCTGGCGCCGACCTCGCACCTGCAGACGCTCATCCAAGACGAGGCGCAGCCGAAGATGGCGATCGCCAAGCGCGTGCTGGGCGAGATCACGGCCATTGCCGAGGACGACCCGGCGCTGACCCGCTGCCTGCTCAGCGTGGCCGCCCCCGGCCTGATGCTGATGGTCGGCGGGCGCAACTTCCCCGGCCCCGCGCAGGAAGTCTTCCGGATGTCTCCGCAGACCATCGTGGACCACCTGTACCACTTCGCGCTGGGCGGGCTGGCGGCCATCGGCCGCGAACACGCCAGGCAGGCCGAAGCCATCCCGGCGGCCACGCCGGGATGCGCATGATGAACAAAAGGGGAATGGCGCCGGAACGAGAGAAGGGGCTTCCGCCCCTTGCTGCTTCCCTCGCGCGGCAGGCCCCAGAACGGGGCCTGCGTGTCGAATCACTGGAGCGGGTAACGAGGCTCGAACTCGTGACCTCGACCTTGGCAAGGTCGCGCTCTACCAACTGAGCTACACCCGCGCATTTCGCCCCGCCTTGCGGCTGGGCATCGGTGCGACCGATTTTCTGGAGCGGGTAACGAGGCTCGAACTCGTGACCTCAACCTTGGCAAGGTTGCGCTCTACCAACTGAGCTACACCCGCATGAATGCGTTTTTGGAGGCGCGATCCGGAGTCGAACCGGACTGACCGGATTTGCAATCCGGGGCATAACCGCTTTGCTATCGCGCCGCCGTAAACCCAAATCAAGGCCGTTGGTGCGGCCTTGATGCAAAAGGGAAGCCGGGGCTTCCCTTTTCTGGAACATCTGGAGCGGGATAAGAGGCTCGAACTCTCGACCTATACCTTGGCAAGGTATCGCTCTACCAACTGAGCTAATCCCGCTTTGTTTCGCCATCCCGTTGCCGGTCTAGCGAAGCTGGCATTGTAATCCAACTTTTGGCCGGCTGGCAAGCCGGCCGCGCACTCAATGCGGCACGGCCGTGCTCGCGGCCGCGCCCTCGTCCGGCTTGGCCGGCGCGACGGCCACGTCCTCGTCGGGCAGCGGCGTTGGCACGGCCTCCAGCGCCACCTCCAGCACGCGCTCGATCCAGCGCACCGGCACGATCTCCAGCTGGTTCTTCACGTTCTCGGGGATGTCCTGCAGGTCCTTGACGTTCTCCTCCGGGATCATCACGGTCTTGATGCCGCCGCGGTGGGCCGCGAGCAGCTTCTCCTTCAGGCCGCCGATGGCGGTGACCTCGCCGCGCAGCGTGATCTCGCCGGTCATCGCCACGTCGGCGCGCACCGGGATGCCGGTCAGCGCGGACACGAAGGCCGTGGTCATCGCCGCGCCGGCGCTGGGGCCGTCCTTGGGCGTCGCGCCATCGGGCACGTGGACGTGCACGTCGCGCTTCTCGAACACCTCGTCCTTGATGCCCAGGCGGCGGGCACGCGAGCGCACGACGGTGCGCGCGGCCTCGACGGACTCCTTCATCACGTCGCCCAGCGAGCCGGTGCGGATGATGTTGCCCTTGCCCGGCATCGCGGTCGCCTCGATGGTCAGCAGGTCGCCGCCCACCTCGGTCCATGCGAGGCCGACGACCTGGCCGACCTGGTTCTTCTTCTCGGCGCGGCCGAAGTCGTACTTGCGCACGCCGAGGAAGTCGTGGAGGTTGTCTTCCGTGACGACGACCTTGCCCTCATAGGCCTTGAGCTGGATGCCCTTGACGACCTTGCGGCAAATCTTGGACATCTCGCGTTCCAGCGAGCGCACGCCGGCTTCCCGCGTGTAGTAGCGGATCACGCCGCGGATCGCGGACTCGGTGACTTCCAGCTCCTCGTCCAGCACGCCGTTGTTCTTGCGCTGCTTGGGCAGCAGGTAGGTCTGCGCGATGTTGACCTTCTCGTCCTCGGTGTAGCCCGACAGGCGGATGACCTCCATCCGGTCCAGCAGCGCCGGCGGGATGTTCATCGAGTTGGACGTGGCGACGAACATCACGTCGGAGAGGTCGAAATCGACCTCGACGTAATGGTCACCGAAAGTGTGGTTCTGCTCGGGGTCGAGCACCTCCAGCAGCGCCGAGGACGGGTCGCCGCGGAAGTCCATGCCCAGCTTGTCGATCTCGTCGAGCAGGAACAGCGGGTTGCGCGTGCCGACCTTGGTCAGCGACTGCAGCACCTTGCCCGGCATGGAGCCGATGTAGGTGCGGCGGTGGCCACGGATCTCGGCCTCGTCGCGCACGCCGCCCAGCGCCATGCGGATGAACTTGCGGCCGGTGGCGCGCGCCACGCTCTGGCCCAGCGAGGTCTTGCCGACGCCCGGCGGGCCGACCAGGCACAGGATGGGCGCCTTGACCTTGTCCACGCGCTGCTGCACCGCGAGGTATTCGAGGATGCGGTCCTTGACCTTCTCCAGGCCGTAGTGGTCTTCGTTGAGCACGTCCTCGGCGTTCTTCAGGTCGTGCTTGATCTTGGTCTTCTTGCTCCAGGGCAGGTTGACCAGGGTGTCGATGTAGTTGCGCACCACGGTCGCCTCGGCGGACATCGGCGACATCAGCTTGAGCTTCTTCAGCTCGGCATCGGCCTTCTTGCGCGCCTCCTTGGGCATCTTGGCGGCGAGGATCTTCTTTTCCAGCTCCTCCATGTCGGCGCCGTCCTCGCCGTCGCCGAGTTCCTTCTGGATGGCCTTGACCTGCTCGTTCAGGTAGTACTCGCGCTGGCTCTTCTCCATCTGGCGCTTGACGCGGCCGCGGATGCGCTTTTCCACCTGCAGGATGTCGACCTCGTGCTCCAGCAGGGCGAGCAGCTTCTCCAGGCGCTTGGCGACGTCGGCCAGGTCCAGCACGGCCTGCTTGGCGTCGAGCTTGAGCGGCAGGTGGGCGGCGATGGTGTCGCCCAGGCGACCCGGGTCGTCGATGCCGCCGATGGAGGTCAGGATTTCGGGCGGGATCTTCTTGTTGAGCTTGACGTACTGGTCGAACTGCTGCGTCACCGCGCGGCGCAGCGCCTCGACCTCGGGCGCATGCTCGGCCTCGGGCGGGATGGGCGTGACTTCGGCGACGAAGTGCTCGCCGGGCTCGGTGATGGACTGCGTGGTGGCGCGCTGCAGGCCCTCGACGAGCACCTTCACGGTGCCGTCGGGCAGCTTCAGCATCTGCAGGATGCTGGAGACGCAGCCGACCTCGAACATGTCCTCGGCCTTGGGCTCGTCCTTGCCGGCGGCCTTCTGCGCGACCAACATGATCTGGCGGCCGGCTTCCATCGCGGCTTCCAGCGCCTTGATGGACTTGGGGCGCCCGACGAACAGCGGGATGACCATGTGCGGGAACACGACCACGTCACGCAGCGGCAGCAGCGGCAGCGTGATCGGGTCGGCGGGAAGGATGGGATGTCCGGACATGAAGACCTCTCTTTCTCAGGCCGATGTGCGGCCTGAGGGTGCGAATGCAAGGTGAGCCGGAAACGCCGTCAAGCGCTGGCCTTGGCCTGCTCGCGGTAAACCAGCAAGGGGCGCGCCGACGCGTCCTCGATGTTGTGCTCGTCCAGCACGACCTTCTCCACGCCGTCGAGCGTGGGCAGGTCGAACATGGTGTCGATCAGCGACTGCTCCATGATGGAGCGCAGGCCGCGCGCGCCGGTCTTGCGCGCCAGCGCCTTGCGGGCGATGGCCGCGAGCGCCGGCTTGCGGATCTCCAGCTCGACACCGTCCATCTCGAACAGCTGCTGGTACTGCTTGACGAGCGCGTTCTTGGGTTCGGTGAGGATCTGGATCAGCGCGTCCTCGGTCAGCTCGCCCAGCGTGGCAACGACCGGCAGGCGGCCCACCAGCTCGGGGATCAGGCCGAACTTGATGATGTCCTCGGGCTCGACCTCGCGGAACAGCTCGCCGACGCGCTTCTCACTCTTGCTCTTCACGGTCGCACCGAAGCCGATGCCGGACTTCTCGCTGCGGTTCTGGATGACCTTCTCCAGCCCGTCGAAGGCGCCGCCGCAGATGAACAGGATGTTGGTCGTGTCGATCTGCAGGAAGTCCTGGTTCGGGTGCTTGCGGCCGCCCTGCGGGGGCACGCTGGCCATCGTGCCTTCGACGAGCTTCAGCAGCGCCTGCTGCACGCCTTCGCCGGACACGTCGCGCGTGATGGACGGGTTGTCGGCCTTGCGGCTGATCTTGTCGATCTCGTCGATGTAGACGATGCCGCGCTGCGCCCGCTCGACGTCGTAATTGCAGTTCTGAAGCAGCTTCTGGATGATGTTCTCGACGTCCTCGCCGACGTAGCCGGCCTCGGTCAGCGTCGTCGCGTCGGCGATCACGAAGGGCACGTTCAGCAGCCGCGCCAGCGTCTGCGCCAGCAGCGTCTTGCCGGAGCCGGTCGGGCCGATCAGCAGGATGTTGCTCTTGGACAGCTCGACCGAGTCCTTGGTCGCCGCCATGTGGCGCAGGCGCTTGTAGTGGTTGTAGACGGCGACCGACAGCGTGCGCTTGGCGACGTCCTGGCCGATCACGTACTGGTCCAGGCTGGACTTGATTTCGCTGGGCGTGGGCAGGTCGGACTTGGCCGAGCGCGCGGCCGGCGCCGGCGCCGGCACCTCGTCACGGACGATGTCGTTGCACAGCTCGATGCACTCGTCGCAGATGAACACCGACGGGCCCGCGATCAGCTTCTTGACCTCGTGTTGACTCTTGCCGCAGAACGAGCAGTACAGAACTTTTTCGCTGGAGGTGCCTTTTTTGTCGGCCATGGAACTGCTCGGGAAGAAGGGGCGGAATGCCTCGGATGATGATAGTTCAGCGACCGGCTCAGGGCCGGTGCTCCAGCACCTGGTCGATCAGGCCGTAGCCCTGGGCCTCGGCGGCGGACATGAAGTAGTCGCGCTCGGTGTCCGACTGGATTTTCTCCAGCGTCTGGCCGGTGCGCTCGGCCAGGATGCGGTTCAAGGCCTCGCGCGTCCGCAGGATTTCACGCGCATGGATTTCGATGTCCGTCGCCTGGCCCTGCGCGCCGCCCAGCGGCTGGTGGATCATGACCTTGGCGTTGGGCAGCGAGAAGCGCTTGCCCTTGGCGCCGGCCGCCAGCAGGAAGGCGCCCATGCTGGCCGCCATGCCCATGCACAGCGTCGAGACCTCGGGCTTGATGAACTGCATGGTGTCGTAGATGGACATGCCGGCCGAGACGCTGCCGCCGGGGCTGTTGATGTAGAGCGAGATCTCCTTGTCGGGGTTCTCGCTTTCCAGGAACAGCAGCTGCGCGACGACGAGGTTGGCCACCGCGTCGTTGACGGGGCCGACCAGGAAGATGATGCGCTCGCGCAGCAGGCGCGAGTAGATGTCGTAGGCGCGCTCGCCGCGCCCCGACTGTTCGATGACCATGGGCACCATGCCCAGGTTGCTGGTTTCAAGCGCGCTCATTCAGATCCTTGGAAATCAATACGTCCGGTTGTGGGGGCGGATTATGGCCACGCAAGTAAAAAAGCGCCGGCCTCGCGGCGCGGCGCCTTCGTCAGGCCAAGGGCGCTCAGTTGCCGGCGGCGGCCATCAGCTCGTCGAACGGCAGGGCCTTGTCGGTCACCTTGGCGGTGGCCAGCACGAAGTCCGTGACGTTGTTCTCGACGACGACGGCCTCCACCCCGGCCATGCGCTCGCGGTCGCTCAGGTACCAGCGCATCACTTCGGCGGGCTTCTCGTAGCTCTGCGACAGCTCCTCGATGTGCGCCTGCAGCTGGGCCGGCTTGGCCTGCAGGTTGTTGGCGCGCACCAGCTCGGCGACGACCAGGCCCAGGCGCACGCGGCGCTCGGCCTGGGGCTTGAAGATGTCGGTGGGGATCTCGGCCTTGTCGGCATCCTTGACGCCGCGCTTCTTCAGGTCCTCGCGGGCGGCGGCGACCATGCGCTCGG
This sequence comes from Roseateles sp., assembly GCF_047654785.1. Classification (GTDB taxonomy): domain Bacteria; phylum Pseudomonadota; class Gammaproteobacteria; order Burkholderiales; family Burkholderiaceae_C; genus Pelomonas. The sequence goes on along the minus strand of NZ_JASGKQ010000003.1, from coordinate 543,022 downwards.
CCTCGCCCTGCACCAGCGCGTTGGGCACGTCCAGCTCGGACACCGAGACCAGCGCGTCCATCACGGCGCCCTTGTTGCGGGCCAGCACGCGGAACTTCACCTCGCGCTCGAGGTTCTTCTTGATGTCGGCGCGCAGCGCCTCGACCGTCGCGTCCTTGATGCCCAGCGACTTGGCGAAGGCCTCGTTCACTTCGGGCAGGTGCTGGGCCTCGATCTTCTTGACGGTGACCAGGAAGTCGGCCTCCTTGCCGGCCACGTCCTTGCCGTGGTAGTCCTCCGGGAACTGCAGCGGGAAGGTCTTGCTCTCGCCGGCCTTCATGCCGCGCACGGCAGCGTCGAACTGCTCCAGCATCTGGCCTTCGCCGATCAGGAACTGGAAGCCCTCGGCCTTGCCGCCCTGGAAGGGCTCGCCGTCGATCTTGCCTTCGAAGTCGATGGTGACGCGGTCACCGGCCTGGGCCACGTCGGCGGCGGCGCGCTGCGCGAAGCTGCGGCGCTGCTTGCGCAGGATCTCGACGGTCTTGTCGATGGCTTCCTCGGTCACGTCGCTGGCGACGCGCTCGACTTCCGCCGCGGCCAGGTCGCCGATCTTGACCTCGGGGTAGACCTCGAAGGTCGCGTCGAAGGCCATCTGGCCCTCGGGGGCCTCGTTCTTCTGCTCGATGCGGGGCATGCCGGCGACGCGCAGCTGGGCTTCGTTGGCGGCGTCGTTGAAGGCCTGGCCGAGCTTGTCGTTGACGACCTCGTACTGCACCGAGTAGCCGTAGCGCTGCGCGACGACGTTCATCGGCACCTTGCCGGGGCGGAAGCCGTCGGCCTTGACGGTGCGGGCCAGCTTCTTCAGGCGGGCTTCGACTTCGCTGTTGATGTCAGCGGCCGCCACGTGCAGGGTGATGCGGCGTTCCAGCTTTTCGAGGGTTTCGACGGTGACGGCCATGATGGACTCGGGAACAGTTGAAGGACAGGGTGGTGCGCGGGGCCGGACTCGAACCGGCACGCCCGTGAAGGCGTCAGGACCTAAACCTGGTGCGTCTACCAATTTCGCCACCCGCGCGATTCTGGGTTGGGCTGCCGCTGGAGCAGCCCCGTAGGCGATTCAGGCGATTCGGCAAACCGGCGATTGTAGCGACCCCGCGCGCCCGGCCCGCCGCCCCGGGACGCGGGGCGGCAAAACCCTGGGGCCGGGGGCCGGGCCCAGGCTCAGGCCGGTTCGCCGGCCTCGGTGTCCCGGAAGCGGCTGGACAGGCGGCTGGGCGCCTCGGGCCGCTGCACGCGGAAGACGATGGAGTACATCGCCGGCAGCGCCAGCAGCGTCAGCGCGGTGGCGACGATCAGCCCGCCCATGATGGCCACGGCCATCGGCCCCCAGAACACGCTGCGCGACAGCGGGATCATGGCCAGCACGGCGGCCGCGGCCGTCAGCACGATGGGCCGGAAGCGCCGCACCGCGGACTCGACGACGGCCGACCAGTCCGGCACGCCGCGCGCGCGGTCCTGCTCGATCTGGTCGATCAGGATGACGGAGTTACGGATGATCATGCCGAACAGCGCGATGACGCCCAGCAGCGCCACGAAGCCGAACGGCCGGTCCAGCACCAGCAGCGCGAACGCCACGCCGGCGATGCCGAAGAAGCCGGTCAGGAAGGCCAGCGCCGCGCGCACGAAGCTGTGCAGCTGCAGCATCAGCAGCGTCAGCATGATGAACAGCGCGATGGGCACGCCCGCGCCGATGGAGCCCGTGCCCTTGTTGCTCTCCTCCACCGCGCCGGCGATCTCGATGCTGTAGCCGGTGGGCATGCGCTTCTGCAGCTCGTCCAGCCGCGGCCACACCTCCTTGGTGACGGTGGCGCCCTGCAGGCCCTCGGCCACGTCGCCCTGCACGGTGACGGCGTACAGCCTCCCCTCGCGCCACATGACGCCCGGCTCCCAGCCGAACTCGACCTGGGCGATCTGCGTCAGCGGGATCGCGCGGCCGGTGCTGGTGGGCAGGTAGGCGTTGCCGATGTCGGTGATGACGGCGCGCTCCTGCTGCGGCTGGCGCAGCACGATGTCGATGAGCTTGTCGGCCTCGCGGTACTGGCCGATGACGGTGCCCGACAGCAGCGTCCGCGCGGCCTGCGCCAGGCTCTGGCTGGAGACGCCCAGCGCCCGCGCCTTGTCCTGGTCGACCTTCAGGCGCAGCGTCTTGACGTTCTCGTTCCAGTTGTCGTTGACGCCGCGCATGTTGGGGCTGGCGCGCAGGATGTCCTTGGCCTTGTCGGCCCAGTCGCGCACCACCTGCGGGTCCGGCCCGGCGACGCGGAACTGCACCGGGTAGGGCACCGGCGGGCCGTTGGGCAGCAGCTTCACGCGGCCGCGCGCCTCGGGGAACTCCTCGGCCAGCACGGCCGGCAGCCGCGTGCGCAACGCCTCGCGGGCGGCCAGGTCCTTGGGCACCAGGATGGACTGGGTGACGTTGGCCTGCGGGAAGATCTGGTCCAGTGGCAGGTAGAAGCGCGGCACGCCGGAGCCGATCCAGGTCGTCACGGTGCCGATGCCGGGCTCCTTGAGCATGCGCGCCTCGAAGCGCCTGGCCAGCGCCTCGGTCTCCTGGATGGTCGCGCCTTCGGGCAGCCACAGGTCCACCAGCACCTCGGGGCGGCTGGAGTCGGGGAAGAACTGCTGCTGCACGCGGCCCATGCCCGCCAGGCCCAGCAGGAACACCGCCAGCGTGATGGCGACGGTCTTCCAGCGGTTCTCCACGCACCAGCGCACGACGCCGCGGAAGCGGTTGTAGAACGGCGTGTCGAACTGCTCGTGCACCTCGCCCTCGGTGGGCCGGGCCTTCAGCAGCAGCGCGCCCAGGTAGGGCACGAAGTAGACCGACACGCCCCACGAGATCACCAGCGACGCCGCCGTGACGGCGAAGATCGCGAACGTGTACTCGCCCACGGTGGACTTGGCCAGGCCGATGGGCAGGAAACCCACCGCCGTGATCAGCGTGCCGGTCAGCATGGGCATGGCCGTCACGTCGTAGGCGTAGGTGGCGGCGTGCATCTTGTCGTAGCCCTCTTCGAGCTTGCGCACCATCATCTCGACGGCAATGATCGCGTCGTCCACCAGCAGGCCCAGCGCGATGATGAGCGCCCCGAGCGAGATCTTGTGCAGGCCCACGCCCCAATAGAGCATGGTCACGAAGGTGATGGCCAGCACCAGCGGGATGGTGATGGCCACCACCAGGCCCGGCCAGACGTCGATCCGCAGCGGCCGGGTGTGCAGGCCCAGCGAGATGAAGCTGACCGCCAGCACGATGACCACGGCCTCGATCAGCACCTTGACGAACTCGCCGACCGACGTGGACACCGCCCTGGGCTGGTCCTGCACCTGCTCCAGGTGGATGCCGGCGGGCAGGTCGCGCTCGATGGCCTTCAGCGCCGCGCCCAGCGCCTTGCCCATGGCGATGATGTCGCCACCCTTGGCCATCGAGACGCCCAGCGCCAGCACCTCCTTGCCCTGGTGGCGCACCATCGTGGCCGGCGGGTCGACATAGCCGCGCGTGATCGTGGCGATGTCGCCCAGGCGGAACTGGCTGCCCTGCCCCGTGGCCGGGTTGATCGCGCGGATGGGCACCTCGGCCAGCGCCTGCGCCGACGTGAACTGCCCCTGCACGCGCACCTGGAAGCTGGCGCTGCCGGCGTTCAGCAGGCCGGCGCCCTCGACGGCGTTCTGCGCGCCGATCTGGTTGATGACCTGGGTGAAGTCCAGGCCCAGTTGGGCCAGGCGCTTCTGCGAGATCTCGATGTAGAGCTTCTCGGGCTGCACGCCGAAGACCTCCACCTTGGCCACGTCCTTGACCCGCAGCAGCGCCTGGCGCACGCGGTCGGCGTGCTCGCGCAGCTCCTCGCGGCTGAAGCCGTCGGCGGACAGCGCGTAGATCGAGCCGTAGACGTCGCCGAACTCGTCATTGAACACCGGCCCCAGCACGCCCTGCGGCAGCGTGGGGCGCATGTCGTTGATCTTCTTGCGCGTCTGGTACCAGAGGTCGGACACCTCGCCGGGCGGCGTGTTGTCCTTGACCTGGAAGATGGTCAGCGACTCGCCCGGCTTGGTGTACGAGCGGATCTTGTCCGCGTGGTTCACCTCCTGCAGCGTCTTCTCGATCTTGTCGGTGACCTGGTCGGCCATCTGCTGCGCCGTGGCGCCGGGCCAGAAGGCCTGGACGACCATCGCGCGGAAGGTGAACGGCGGGTCTTCGTCCTGGCCGAGCTGGAAGTAGGCGGCGAAGCCCATCAGCATCAGCACCACCATCAGGTAGCGCGTCAGCGCCGGGTGCTCCAGCGCCCAGCGCGAGACGTTGAAGCCGCCGACCGGGGGCTGCGGGTGCATCGGGGAGCTCATCGCTGCGCCCCCGTTCAGCGAGAAGCGGCGGGCGCCGCGGGGGTGGCCGGCGCCGCCGTGCGCGGCGGCACGTAGCGCTTCACCTTCTGCCCGGGGTTGAGCACATGCACGCCTGCGGTGACCACCTCCTGGCCCGGCGCCAGCCCGCCGGCGATGACCACCTCGTTGCCGTCCGCACCCGCCACCTGCACGGCGGCCGGCCTGACGGTCATGGACGCCCCGTCCAGCAGCCACACCGAGGTCTTGCCGCCCTGCTGCAGCACCGCCGACAGCGGCAGCTTGATCACGTCGGCCCGCTGCGGCAGGTCCAGCACGACGGTGGCGGACTGGCCCAGCCCCACGTCCAGCCGGCCGGCGTCGGCCTTGACGAGGAAGGTGCGCGTGACCGGGTCGGCCGCGGCGGCCACCTCGCGCAGCGTCAGCGGCCAGGTCTTGTCGCCGCCCCAGAGCCGCACCTTCAGCGCGCCCGGCCGGCCGGCCGCCGCGCGCACGCGGGCGGCCTGGTCCTCAGGCACCGAGAACACGATGTCGCGCGGGCCGTCCAGCGCCAGCGTCACCACCGGCGTGCCGGCGGCCAGCACCTGGCCGGGCTCGGCATGGACGCCCGTGATGACGCCCGCGCCGTCGGCCACCAGCTGCGCATAGCCGGCCTGGTTGCCCTGCGCGTCGGCCTGCGCCTTGGCCTGGTCCAGCTGCGCCTGCGCGGCCTTGAAGGCCGACTCGCGGCGCTCCAGCTCGGCCGCGCTGATGAAGCCCTGGCGCTGCAGGTCCACGAAGCGCTTGTAGTCGGCGCCCAGCTGGTCGCGGTTGGTGCGCGCGGCGGCCACGCCGGCCGCGGCGGCGGCCTCGGCCAGCTTCAGGTCCTGGCCGTCGATGCGGGCCAGCACCTGGCCACGCCGGACCGTGTCGCCCAGGTTCACCGCGCGGCTCTGCAGCTTGCCGCCGACGCGCAACGCCAGCCGCGACTCCACCCGCGCCTTCACCTCGGCCGCATACTCATGGCTCGCGCTCGCGGCGCCGGTGCGCACGACCTGGGTGCGCACCGCGCGCTCCGGCTCGGGGGCGGCGGCCTGCTTGCCGCAGCCCGACAGCAGGGCGGAAAGCAGGACCGCCGGCAGCAGGGGCGGCGCGAGACGCAGAAGATGGGGCATGCAGACCTCGGCAGGAGTGGACGGGCCGGCTCCTGATATTTAATGACCGGCGGGTCAATAATGTATGCAGCCGCAGTGACTGCTGTCAAACCTCATCCCCACACCGGCTCCCCGGGAACCCCAGCTTGAGCGTCGACCACTACGAAAACTTCCCCGTCGCCTCCTGGCTGTGCCCACCGGCGCTGCGGCCGGCGGTGGTGGCGCTGTACCACTTCGCCCGCACGGCGGACGACCTCGCCGACGAGGGCGACGCCACGCCCGCCGAACGCGCGCAGGCGCTGCGCGACTACCGCGCCGACCTGGCCGCCGTCAGCGCCGGCCGGGCGCCGTCGCCGCGCTGGGCGCGGGTCTTCACGCCGCTGGCGCGCGAGCTGCACCGCCTGCAGCCGGCGCTGCTGCACGACCTGCTCGACGCCTTCGAGCAGGACCTGGCCCCGCCGCGCTACCGCGACCGCGCCCAGTTGCTGGACTACTGCCGCCGCTCGGCCAACCCGGTGGGCCGGCTGCTGCTGGGCCTGTACGGCGTGGCCGACGCCGCGTCGCTGCGGCGCTCGGACGCGATCTGCTCCGCGCTGCAGCTCATCAACTTCTGGCAGGACTTCAGCCGCGACGGGCCGAACGGCCGGCTCTACGTGCCGCAGGCCGACCTGGACCGCCACGGCGTGCCCGCCGAGGACGTGCTGGCCTGCCGCGACGGCCCCGCCGCCCGCGCGCTGGTGGCCGACCTGTGCGCCTGGGCCCGCACGCTGATGCGCGACGGCGCGCCGCTGGCGCTGCACCTGCGGGGCCGCGCCGGCTGGGAGCTGCGCTTCGTCGTGCAGGGCGGCCTGCTCATCCTCGACAAGATCGCCGCCGGCGGCCACGACAGCCTGCGCCGGCGCCCGGCCGTGGGCGCGCGGGACTTCCCCCGCCTGCTGTGGCGCGCGTTGACAATGCGGGCCGCACCATGAGCCCCGAGCACTACGTCCAGCAGAAGGCCGCCGCGAGCGGCTCCAGCTTCTACTACGCCTTCCTGTTCCTGCCGCCGCCCCGGCGCGCCGCGATCACGGCCTTCTACGCCTTCTGCCGCGAGGTGGACGACGTGGTGGACGAGACCCAGGACGCCGGCGTCGCCGCCACCAAGCTCGCCTGGTGGCGCAAGGAAGCCGCCAGCGCCTTCGCCGGCCAGCCCACGCACCCGGCCATGAAGGCGCTGATGCCGCACGCCGCCGCCTACGACATCCGGCTGGAGCACCTGAACGCCGTCATCGAGGGCTGCGAGATGGACCTGCAGCAGACGCGCTACCTGGACTTCCCCGGCCTGGCGCGCTACTGCCACCTGGTGGCCGGCGTGGTGGGCGAGGTGGCCAGCGGCATCTTCGGCCGCACGCAGCCGCAGACCGTCGGCTACGCGCACAAGCTGGGCCTGGCGATGCAGCTGACCAACATCGTCCGCGACGTCGGCGACGACGCCCGGCGCGGCCGCATCTACCTGCCGGTGAACGAGCTGCAGCAGTTCGGCGTCAAGGCCAACGAGATCCTGCTGCGCAGCAAGCCCTGGGGCTACTCGGAGCGCTTCACCGCGCTGATGCGCTTCCAGGCCGAGCGCGCGCACCGGCTCTACGACGAGGCGCTGGCGCTGCTGCCCGCGGCCGACCGCGCCGCGCAGAAGCCGGGGCTGATGATGGCCAACATCTACCGCGCGCTGCTGGTCGAGATCGAGCGCGAGGACTTCCAGGTGCTGCACCAGCGCATCGCACTGACGCCGGTGCGCAAGCTCTGGATCGCGATGAAAACCAACTGGCGCGGACGTTGAAGGCAGCGATCGTAGGCGGCGGCTGGGCCGGCATCGCGGCGGCCGTCGCGCTGGCCGATGCGGGCCATGACATCACCGTCTTCGAGATGGCGCCGCAACTCGGCGGCCGGGCGCGCAGCGTCGCCGGCCAGGATGCCACCCGGCCCTACGACAACGGCCAGCACATCCTCATCGGCGCCTACCGCGACAGCCTGGCGCTGATGCGCCGCCTGGGCGTGGACCCGGACGCCGCGCTGATGCGCCTGCCGCTGGCCCTGCCCTACCCCGGCGAGCCGGGGCTGCGGCTGCCGCCCGGCGCGCCGCTGGCGAGCTTCACGCGCGGCGTGCTGGCGCAGCGCGGCTGGCCGCTGGGCGCCCGGCTGGGCCTGCTGGCGGCGGCGGCCGGCTGGCTGGCGCGCGGCTTCCGCTGCGACGCGGCGCACAGCGTCGCCGCGCTGTGCGCCGGGCTGCCGCCGGCCGTCAGGCGCGACCTGGTCGAGCCGCTGTGCGTCGCCGCGCTGAACACGCCGGCGCGCGACGCCAGCGCCCAGGTCTTCCTGCGCGTGCTGCGCGACGCCCTGTTCAGCGGCGCCGGCAGCGCCGACCTGCTGCTGCCGCGCCGGCCGCTGTCCGAGTTGCTCGCCACGCCGGCCGCGGCCTGGCTGGGCGGGCGGCTGCGGCTGGGCGCGCGCGTGCAGCGCCTCGAACCCGGCTGGCGCGTCGATGGCGAGGCCTTCGACGCCGTCGTGCTGGCCTGCACCAGCGTCGAGGCCGCGCGGCTGACGGCCGGGATCGCGCCCGGCTGGTCGGCCACGGCCGCCGCGCTGCGCTTCGAGCCCATCGTCACCGTCTACCTGCACAGCCCCGGCAGCACGCTGCCCGCGCCGATGCTGGCGCTGCGCGACGGGCCGGACGCGCCGGCGCAGTTCGTGTTCGACCACGGCCAGTTGGGCGGTACGCCGGGCCGCTTCGCCTTCGTCGTCAGCGGCGCGGCGCCGTGGGTGGCCCGCGGCGGCTGCGCCGAGGCGGTGCGGGCGCAGGCGCTGCGCGAGCTGCGCTGGGCGACGCCGCCGGTGGTGGCGCGCATGCTGACCGAGAAGCGCGCCACCTTCGCCTGCACGCCCGGCCTGGCCCGGCCGCCGGCCTGCATCGCGCCGGGCCTGTGGGCCGCGGGCGACTACGTCGCCGGCCCCTACCCGGCCACGCTGGAAGGCGCGGTGCGCGCGGGGCTGGCCGCCGCTCAGGGCGTGGGCACGGCGGCGAAGGGCGCCGCCAGCGGCTCGCCGACGAACACGCCCTGACCCGGCCACGCGACGCTGTGCCAGTAGGCCTCCAGCGCGCTGACGCCCTGCGCGTAGGCCTGGATCAGCGCCTGCGGATGCGGAAACTTCTGCAGGTGGTTGCAGGGCTCGCTGACGGTGCCGTAGCTGGCCGTCGCGCCGGCCTCGATCCAGTCCAGGACGGTCATCTGGCCCTCGCCCGCCGGCTTGTCCAGCAGGCCGCCGAACGAGGTCAGGTGATCGGCCAGCGCGCCCGGCAGCCACTCGCCGCCCAGCGGCGCCGGCACGCGCGCCAGGCCGGTCTGGTAGACCAGCGTGCGGCGCAGCGGCGGCAGCGCCTCGCTCTTCACGCGCACCACCTCCAGGCCCGCCGCGCCCGGCACCGGGCCGGCCGGCGGGAACAGCCGCTCGCGCACATTGCGGCTGGTGTCCGGCGTGGCGGCCAGGTAGGCCATGGCCGGCTCGGCGGGGCCGGCGGCCAGCGTGTGGTCGGACGCGATGCCGCGCTCGATCATGGCCATCGCCGCCGGCAGCGAGCGCGCCGCCAGCTGCATCGCCGGCCGCAGGCCCAGCACCACCCACGGCCGCGCGCCGAAATAGCTCACGTAGGGGCTGGCGCGCGTGGCCGCGCAGCTGTGCGCGCAGAGCTCGGGCTGCAGCCCGATGGCCAGCGCCGAGGTCAGCGAGTTGCAGGCCACCGCATAGGGCTGCACCCAGGCCAGCGCCAGGCCGTTGACGTGCTCCGGCATCTGGCTGCGCAGCGCCTCGTCCAGCGCCTGGAACTCCTCGCGCGACAGGCTGGCGCTCTGCGGCAGCTGCACGCGCACGACCTGCCCGGCCGGGATGCCGCGCCGCCGCGCGTAGTACTCGCCGACCGCCACCGAGTACGGGTCGGCCGTGTTGATGACCACGCCCAGCTCCTGCGCCGTGATGCGGCCGTACAGCCTGGGCATGCGGCTCCAGTGCGGCGGGTCCACGGGGTCCGAGGCCCAGGCGCACGTGGCCCCGGCCAGCGCCAGCAGCGCGCCTGCTTGCCACTTGCTGAACTTTGCTTTCGCCATACAAAACACCGGCAATCTCCCCCACAATGTGGCGCCATGAAACCCAAAGCGGCGCAAACCCCGGCGATCCAGGTGCTGGAGCGCATGTTCGCGCTGCTCGACGTGCTGGCCAGCCACCAGGACCCGGTGTCGCTGAAGGCACTGTCCGAGGCCACCGGCCTGCACCCCTCGACGGCGCACCGGATTCTCAATGACCTGACTCTGGGCCGCTTCGTCGACCGGCCCGAAGCCGGCAGTTATCGACTCGGCATGCGCATGCTGGAGCTGGGCAACCTCGTGAAGGCGCGGCTGGACGTGCGCGACGCCGCGCTGCCGGCGATGCGCGACCTGCACAAGTTCACCCACCAGCCGGTCAACCTGTCGGTGCGCCAGGGCGACGAGATCGTCTACATCGAGCGCACCTACTCCGAGCGCTCGGGCATGCAGGTCGTGCGCGCCGTGGGCGGCCGCGCGCCGCTGCACCTCACGTCGGTGGGCAAGCTGTTCCTGGCCGGCGACGACAGCTCGCGCGTGCGCGCCTACGCGACGCGCACCGGCCTGTCCGGCCACACGCGCAACAGCCTCACCGACGTCGCCGCGCTGGAGCGCGAGCTGGCCATGGTGCGCCAGCGCGGCATCGCGCGCGACGACGAGGAGCTGGAGCTGGGCGTGCGCTGCATGGCCGCCGGCATCTACGACGACCAGGCCAAGCTGGTGGCCGGCCTGTCCATCTCCGCCCCGGCCGACCGGCTGGAGGAAAGCTGGGTCGTGCGGCTGAAAGAGACCGCGGCACAGATCTCGGCGGCGCTGGGCTACCGGGGCTGAAGCAGGCGCCTCGCCCAGGCCGGCCCGCAGTCCAAAAATAAAAACGGCGCCATGGCGCCGTTCTGCTTTGATGCGCGGGACGCGCGGGCTCAGAGCTTGGTGGACACCGTGGCCGCGTCGCCCGGCTGCCTCGCCAGCCACTTGCGCATGCGCTCGGCATCGGCGATCCGCGACGCCTTGCCGCTGGAATCCAGGAACACCATGATCAGCTTGCGGCCGGCCATGCTGGCCTGCATGACCAGGCACTTGCCGGCCTCGTTGATGAAGCCGGTCTTCTGCAGGCCGATGTCCCACAGCGGGTTGGCGAGCAGGCCGTTGGTGGAGCGGAACTGCACCAGGCGCTTGCCCAGCGCGACGCGCGCCTCGCGCGAGGTGGACAGGTCGCGCAGCAGCGGCACCTGGCTGGTCACGTTGACGAGCTTGGCCAGGTCGGCGGCGCTGCTCTGGTTGCGGCTGGACAGGCCGGTGGGCTCGACGTAGTGCGTGTCCGTCATGCCCAGGCTGGCGGCGCGGGCGTTCATTGCGGCGACGAAGGCCGTCAGGCCGCCCGGGTAGTGCCGGCCGAGCGCGTGGGCGGCGCGGTTCTCGCTGGACATCAGCGCCAGGTGCAGCATCTCGCCGCGCGTCAGCGTGGTGCCGATGGCCAGGCGCGAGCCGGTGTTCTTCTCGGTGTCCTTGTCTTCCTCGGTCACCGTCAGCTTCTCGTCCAGCGACAGCCCGGCCTCGACGACGACCAGCGCCGTCATCAGCTTGGTGATGGACGCGATGGGCAGCACGGCCTGCGGGTTCTTGGAGAACAGCACTTCGTGGGTGTCCTGGTCCAGCACGTAGGCGACGCTGGACTTCAGCGACAGCGGATCCTCCACCGCATGCAGGCCGGCGACCTGGCCGAACGTCGGCGCGGCCCGGACCACCGGGGCCGCGACGGCCGCCCGGCGCAGCGCGACGGACTTGACCTTGCGCACCTGCTTGACGCCGGCCTTGGCCTTGCGGACCTGGGTGGCGCTGGATTTGGCTTTGGATTTGGTGGGAGCGGCGGCGTGGGCGGTTCCCACGAAGGCCAACAGGCTCAGGCTCAACAGGGCGGCGGCAAAAGTCTTCAACGGAGTCCCCAACAACAGGCCGGCAGTGTAATGGCCGCCCAAAACACCGGCAAGATCAGCAACTTAAGCGAATGTCCTCAAGTGAACTCTTGCTGGGTTCGGCCGGGCCGCCAGAGCTTGCGATTGTGCCGCCGGCACCGGCCGCCCGGCGCGGGAACAACGGGGTTTTCCGCGCCAGACTTCTCGCCCGGGCGCCCGTTCAGCACGGCGGCGCCGGGCTCGGCGGGCCGGGTGGCCGCCGGATGACTAGCCCTGCGCCGCCACCCGCTCCGCCTTGCTCTGCAGCTTGTTCAGCGCGCCGAGGTAGGCCTTCGCGGACGCCACCACGATGTCCGGGTCGGCGCCGACGCCGTTGACCACGCGGCCGGCGTGCTGCAGCCGCACCGTCACCTCGCCCTGCGACTCGGTGCTGCCGCCGGTGATCGCGTTGACCGAGTACAGCAGCATTTCCGCGCCGGACTGCACGACGGATTCGATGGCCTGCAGCGTCGCGTCCACCGGGCCGTTGCCGTCGCTCTCGGCGCGGTGCTCCTGCGCACCCACGGCGAAGACGACGGCCGCGTGCGGGCGCTCGCCGGTCTCGCTGCGCTGCGCCAGCGACAGCAGCCGGTAGTGCTCCTGTTCGGCGGTGACGGATTCGTCCATCACGAGGGCGATGATGTCCTCGTCGAAGATCTCGTTCTTGCGGTCGGCCAGGTCCTTGAAGCGCACGAAGGCCGCGTTGACCTCGGCCTCGCTGTCCAGCGCGATGCCCAGCTCCTGCAGCCGCTGCTTGAAGGCGTTGCGGCCCGAGAGCTTGCCCAGCACGATCTTGTTGGCGGCCCAGCCCACGTCCTCGGCGCGCATGATCTCGTAGGTGTCGCGCGCCTTCAGCACGCCGTCCTGGTGGATGCCGCTGGCATGCGCGAAGGCGTTGGCGCCGACGACCGCCTTGTTCGGCTGCACGACGAAGCCGGTGGTCTGCGACACCAGCTTGGAGGCCGGCACGATCTGCGAGGCGTCGATGCCGACCTGCAGCCCGAAGTGGTCGCGCCGCGTCTTGACGGCCATGACGACCTCTTCGAGCGAACAGTTGCCCGCCCGCTCGCCCAGGCCGTTGATCGTGCACTCGATCTGGCGCGCGCCGCCGATCTTGACGCCGGCCAGCGAGTTGGCGACGGCCATGCCGAGGTCGTTGTGGCAGTGGACGCTCCAGATGGCCTGGTCCGAGTTGGGCACCTTCTCGCGCAGGCGGCGCAGGAAGTCGCCGTACAGCTCGGGGATGGCGTAGCCGACGGTGTCGGGGATGTTGATGGTGCCGGCGCCCTCGTGGATGACGGCCTCGCAGACGCGGGCGAGGAAGTCGATGTCGGAGCGGTAGCCGTCCTCGGCGGAGAACTCGATGTCGCCGCACAGGTTGCGGCCGAAGCGCACCGCGAGCCGGGCCTGCTCCAGCACCTGCTCGCGGCTCATGCGCAGCTTCTTCTCCATGTGGAGCTCGCTGGTGGCGATGAAGGTGTGGATGCGCGCCCTGGACGCGGGCGCCAGGGCCTCGGCGGCGCGCGCGATGTCGCGGTCATTGGCGCGCGCCAGCGAGCAGACCACGCTGTCCTTGACCGCCGCCGCGATGGCCTTGACGGCCTCGAAGTCGCCGTTGCTGGACGCCGCGAAGCCGGCCTCGATGACGTCCACGCGCATGCGCTCCAGCTGGCGGGCGATGCGCAGCTTCTCTTCGCGCGTCATGGACGCGCCGGGGCTCTGCTCGCCGTCGCGCAGCGTCGTGTCGAAGATGATGAGTTGATCGCTCATGAGGCTTGTTCCTGCTGTTGGGGCAGCGCGAATGCGGCGCTGCGGCGCAGGCCGGAGAGGATGGCCTGCATGGACGCACGCACGATGCTGCCATCGATGCCGACGCCGTAGCGCGTCTCGTCGCCGACGCGCAACTCCAGATAGGCCACCGCGCGCGCGTCCGCGCCGCTGCCGATGGCGTGCTCGTGGTAGTCCAGCACGCGCACCGGCGTGCCGGCGCGCACGCCCAGCGCGTTGACGAAGGCGTCGATCGGGCCGTTGCCCTCGCCCTGCACGCGGCCCATCCAGCCGTTCAGCATCACCTCGGCCGACAGCTGCATCGCGCCGCCGGACTCGCTCATCTGCGGCTGCAGCACCGAGGTGCCGGCGTCGCCGATGGCGTACTCGCGCTCGAAGATCGCGTAGAGGTCGGCCGCGCTCAGCTCCTTGCCCATGTCGTCCATGACCGCCTGCACGACCTGGCTGAACTCGATCTGCAGCCGGCGCGGCAGCTCGAGCCCGTATTCGGTCTCGAGCAGGTAGGCGATGCCGCCCTTGCCGGACTGGCTGTTGACGCGGATCACGGCGTCGTAGCTGCGGCCCAGGTCCTTGGGATCGATAGGCAGATAGGGCATGTCCCAAATCTCACCGTCCTGGCGGGCGGCGAAGGCCTTCTTGATCGCGTCCTGGTGCGAGCCGGAGAAGGAGGTGTAGACCAGGTCGCCGACGTAGGGGTGGCGCGGGTGGACCGGGATCTGCGTGCAATGCTCGACGCAGCGGCGCACCTCGTCGATGTCGGAGAAGTCCAGCTGCGGGTCCACGCCCTGGGTGTAGAGGTTGAGCGCGATGTTGACGAGGTCCACGTTGCCGGTGCGCTCGCCGTTGCCAAACAAGCAGCCCTCCACGCGGTCGGCGCCGGCCATCAGCGCCAGCTCGCCGGCCGCCGTGCCGGTGCCGCGGTCGTTGTGCGGGTGGACCGACAGCACGATGCAGTCCCGCCGTTCGAGATGGCGGTGCATCCACTCGATCATGTCCGCGAAGATGTTGGGCGTGCTGTGTTCGACGGTGGACGGCAGGTTGACGATGCACTTGCGCTCGGGCGTGGGCGCCCACACGGCGGTCACCGCATCGACCACGCGCTTGCTGAACGCCAGCTCGGTGCCGGAGAACATCTCGGGCGAGTACTCGAAGCGCCAGTCCGTGCCGGGCCGCGCGGCGGCCAGTTCCTTGATCTGGCGGGCGTGCGACGCGGCCAGCTCGACGATGCCGTCCTCGTCCTGCCCCAGCACGACGCGGCGCATGATGGGCGCCACCGCGTTGTAGACGTGGACGATGACGCGCCTGGCGCCGTCGAGGGCCTCGAAGGTGCGCTCGATCAGGTGCGAACGCGCCTGCGTCAGCACCTGGATGCTCACGTCGTCCGGGATGTGGCCGCCGTCGATCAGCAGGCGCACGAAGTCGAACTCGGTCTGCGACGCCGACGGAAAGCCGACCTCGATCTCCTTGAAGCCGATCTTCACCAGCTGCTGGAACATGCGCAGCTTGCGCGCGATGTCCATCGGCTCGATCAGCGCCTGGTTGCCGTCGCGCAGATCGGTGCTCAGCCAGATCGGCGCGCGGGTCAGCACGGCGTCGGGCCAGCTGCGGTCCGGCAATGCGATCGGGGCGAAGGGGCGGTACTTGAGCTGCGGTTGCTTCAACATGGTTTCCATCCGGGGGTGGGGTGGCGCAACCGGCAGCCTTGGAAAACACGAACGGCCCGCTGCGGTTGCATACGGGCCGTTGGGGTCAGATGGGCGAAGGCGTGGCTGACTAGCGAACCCGTGGTTCCTCTAGGGCTAG
The DNA here is from genome assembly GCF_047654785.1 of Roseateles sp. Lineage (GTDB taxonomy): Bacteria > Pseudomonadota > Gammaproteobacteria > Burkholderiales > Burkholderiaceae_C > Pelomonas. The sequence goes on along the minus strand of NZ_JASGKQ010000003.1, from coordinate 527,863 downwards.
TAGCAGCAGGCCGGTCGCGCGAATCATGGGAGCGGAATCTAGCACGAAAGGCCGGGGGTCACTGGTGCAGGCCGCGCTCGTCGGGCTCGTCGGTGCTCGTCGAGATCACGCTGGCCGGCCGGCCCTTGGCCTTGCGCCAGGCGTAGATGACGTAGCCCGACAGCCCGTAGGCGCAGAAGGCGCCGAAGAGCACGCGCGACGGGTCGAGCGCCGCCAGGCCGATGCCGAGCATGATCAGCACCAGCACGATGAAGGGCACGGAGCGCCGCCGGTCGAAGACTTTGAAGCTGTAGAACGGCGCGTTCGTCACCATCGAAAGCCCGGCGAACAGCGTCAGCGCATAGGCCGCCCAGGGGATCCAGCTGTCGGGTTGGATGCCGGTGTACTCGGCGCGGTCCACCACCGCCCAGATCAGGCCGATGACCAGCGCCGCGGCGGCCGGGCTGGGCAGGCCCTGGAAGAAGCGCTTGTCCACCACGCCGATGTTGACGTTGAAACGCGCCAGCCGCAGCGCCGCGCCGGCGATGTAGACGAAGGCCGGGATCCAGCCCGGCTTGCCCATGTCCTTGAGCGCCCACATGTAGACGATCAGCGCCGGCGCGGCGCCGAAGGCCACCATGTCGGACAGGCTGTCCATCTGCTCGCCGAAGGCGGACTGGGTGTGGGTCATGCGCGCGACGCGGCCGTCCAGGCTGTCCAGGATGGCCGCGGCGAAGATGGCCACGCAGGCGGCCTCGAAGCGGCCGTTCATCGCCATGACGATGGCGTAGAACGCGCTGAACAGCGCGCACAGCGTGATCGCGTTGGGCAGCGCGTAGATGCCCTTGCGGCGGGGGCGCACGGCGAGGCTGGGCTCGTCGTCGTCGAGGGGGTCAGGGGTCATAGCCCGTCAGGATAGCCGACGCATTCCGGCCGGCGCGCGCGCCGCGGCGGTGCGCGCCGGCCAGCAAAAAGGCCGGCGCCTCGCGGCACCGGCCCCGTCCATCGCGTTGCCGCGCGGGATCAGTTCTTGGCCTTGTCCACCAGCTTGTTGGCCTTGATCCACGGCATCATCTCGCGCAGCTTCTCGCCGACCTGCTCGATCGGGTGCTCGGCGGTCAGGCGGCGGCGGCTGATCAGCGTCGGCGCGCCGGCCTTGTTCTCGAGGATGAAGCTCTTCGCGTACTCGCCGGTCTGGATGTCCTTCAGGCACTGGCGCATCGCGTTCTTCGTGTCCTCGGTGACGACGCGCGGGCCGGTCACGTACTCGCCGTACTCGGCGTTGTTCGAGATCGAGTAGTTCATGTTGCCGATGCCGCCCTCGTAGATCAGGTCGACGATGAGCTTGAGCTCGTGCAGGCACTCGAAGTAGGCCATCTCGGGCGCGTAGCCGGCTTCCACCAGCGTCTCAAAGCCGGCCTTGATCAGTTCGACGGTGCCGCCGCACAGCACGGCCTGTTCGCCGAACAGGTCGGTCTCGGTTTCCTCGCGGAAACTGGTCTGGATGATGCCGGCCTTGCCGCCGCCGTTGGCCGCGGCGTAGGACAGCGCCAGGTCGCGCGCCTTGCCGGTCTTGTCCTGGTAAACGGCGATCAGGTGGGGCACGCCCCCGCCCTGGCGGTAGGTGTTGCGCACCGTGTGGCCGGGGGCCTTGGGGGCGACCATCCAGACGTCCAGGTCCGCGCGCGGCTGCACCTGGCCGTAGTGGACGTTGAAGCCGTGCGCGAAGGCCAGCGACGCGCCTTGCTTGATGTGGGGCTCGACTTCGTTCTTGTAGACCTCGGCGATCTGCTCGTCGGGCAGCAGGATCATCACCACGTCGGCGGCCTTCACGGCGTCGGCGATCTCGGCGACCTTCAGGCCCGCGCCCTCGGCCTTGGCCCAGGACGCGCCGCTCTTGCGCAGCGCGACGGTGACCTTGCAGCCGCTGTCGTTCAGGTTCTGCGCGTGGGCATGGCCTTGTGAGCCGTAGCCGATGATGGCGACGTTCTTGCCCTTGATGAGGCTGAGGTCGGCGTCTTTGTCGTAGTACACGTTCATGGTTCGCTCCAGGGAAAGATTCGGTCAGGTATTGGGTTAGACGCGCAGGATGCGCTCGCCGCGGCCGATGCCGCTGGCGCCGGTTCGGACGGTTTCTAGGATGGACGCGCGGTCGATCGCGTCGATGAAGGCGTCGAGCTTGCCCGCGTCGCCGGTCAGCTCGATGGTGTAGGTCTTCTCGGTCACGTCGATGACGCGGCCTCGGAAGATGTCGGCGGTGCGCTTGATCTCCTCGCGCTCCTTGCCGACGGCGCGCACCTTGATGAGCATCAGTTCGCGCTCGGTGTAGTGGCCCTCGGTCAGGTCCACGACCTTGACGACTTCGATCAGGCGGTTGAGGTGCTTGGTGATCTGCTCGATGACCTCGTCGGACCCGGTGGTCACGATGGTCATGCGCGACAGCGAGGCGTCCTCGGTCGGCGCGACGGTCAGGCTCTCGATGTTGTAGCCACGGGCCGAGAACAGCGCGACGACGCGCGACAGCGCGCCCGGCTCGTTCTCGATGAGCAAAGCAATGATGTGTTTCATGAGGGGATCGTCCTTCGCGCTCTTCAGTGGCCGGGGCGGTAACCCCGGTACCTTGGCGGCGGGTTCGAGTCGTTGAAGGGGTTGCCAGGGGTCGGCTGCGCGCGCCATCCGCCGCCGGCCCCGGGGCACGCGGTAACGCGCCCCGAAGCCCGCGGCTTCAGCCGCTCACAGGTCTTCCGAGCCCAGCAGCATTTCCGAGATGCCCTTGCCCGCCTTGACCATCGGCCAGACGTTCTCGGTCGGATCGGTGCGGATGTCGAGGAAGACGGTGCGGTCCTTCAGGCGCATCGCCTCCTTCAGCGCGCCTTCCACGTCCGCCGGCTTCTCGACCAGCAGGCCGACGTGGCCGTAGGCCTCGGCCAGCTTGACGAAGTTGGGCAGCGCGTCCATGTAGCTGTGCGAGTAGCGGCCCTCGTAGTCGAGTTGCTGCCACTGGCGCACCATGCCGAGGTAGCGGTTGTTCAGCGAGACGATCTTGACCGGGGTCTTGTACTGGAAGCAGGTGGACAGCTCCTGGATGCACATCTGGATGCTGCCCTCGCCGGTGATGCAGAACACGTCCGACTCGGGCCTCGCGAGCTTGATGCCCATCGCATACGGCAGGCCCACGCCCATCGTGCCCAGGCCGCCGGAGTTGATCCAGCGGCGCGGCTCGTCGAAGCGGTAGTACTGCGCCGCCCACATCTGGTGCTGGCCCACGTCCGACGTGATGTAGGTGTCGCGGTCGCGCGTGAGCTTCCACAGCGTGTCCACCACCATCTGCGGCTTGATGACCTCGTCGGACGCCTTGTAGGCCAGGCAGTCGCGGCGGCGCCAGTCCTTGATCTGGTTCCACCAGGCGTTGAGCGCGTCGGCGTCGGGGCGGTTCTGGGCGTCCCGGATCTGCACGATCAGCTCCTGCAGCACGTCCTTCACGTCGCCGACGATGGGGATGTCCACCCGCACCCGCTTGGAGATCGACGAGGGGTCGATGTCCACGTGGATGATCTTGCGCTCCACCGAGCCGAAGTGCTTGGGGTTGCCGATCACGCGGTCGTCGAAACGCGCGCCCACGGCCAGCAGCACGTCGCAGTGCTGCATCGTCATGTTGGCCTCGTAGGTGCCGTGCATGCCCAGCATGCCGAGGAAGCGCGGGTCGGTGCCGGGCATCGCGCCCAGGCCCATCAGCGTGTTCGTGCACGGGAAGCCGACCAGGTCCACCAGCTCGCGCAGCTCCGCCGTCGCCTCGCCGAGGATGACGCCGCCGCCCGTGTAGATGTAGGGCCGCTTGGCCTGCAGCAGCAGCTGCACGGCCTTGCGGATCTGGCCGCTGTGGCCCTTCTTGACCGGGTTGTAGGAGCGCATCTCGATGCGCTCGGGGTAGTGGAACGGCGCGCAGGCCAGCGACACGTCCTTGGGGATGTCCACCACCACCGGGCCGGGCCGGCCGGTGCGGGCGATGTGGAAGGCCTTCTTGATCGTCACCGCCAGGTCGCGCACGTCCTTGACGAGGAAGTTGTGCTTGACGATGGGACGGGTGATGCCCACCGTGTCGCACTCCTGGAACGCGTCCAGCCCGATGGCCGGCGTCGGCACCTGGCCCGTGATGATGACCATCGGGATCGAGTCCATGTAGGCCGTGGCGATGCCGGTGATGGCATTCGTCACGCCCGGGCCCGAGGTCACCAGCGCCACGCCGACCTCGCCCGTCGCGCGGGCGAAGCCGTCGGCGGCATGGACGGCGGCCTGCTCGTGGCGCACCAGCACATGCTGGATGCTGTCCTGCTTGTAGAGCGCGTCGTAGATGTAGAGCACCGCGCCGCCGGGGTAGCCCCAGAGGTGGCGCACCCCTTCGGCCTGCAGGCAGCGAACGAGGATCTCGGAGCCGTTGGGCTCCGCCGGTGTTTCGGAGGGGGGGGTTTGCGGCTGCGCCGTTGCGGCGCGCTTGATATCCGCGGCAGACATGTCCATTTCGAACCTCTGTGAATTTCTCTGACGAAAAACCATTGGTGCCCCTCTTCTCGCCCTCATGAGGCGGATTCGGAGCCTGCGCGGTCAACAGGTGGGCGCCCCAGTCGGGCGGCCACCGGAGAGACCATTGACTCTTTGTGCGAACCCGCATTATGCCGGGCAAAAGCCGGCCAGCCTTCGTATGAGACGAATGCCATAATCCGCGCCGCCCGCCCGGACCGCTTCCCGCCTTGGCCACCGACAAAGAACTCGACGACTTCCTGCGCACCGTGGACCGCCGCGCCTTCAAGCGCACGGCCTACCTGGTCCGAGACGACGATGCCGCGCTGGACATCGTGCAGGACGCCATGATCAAGCTGGCCGAGAACTACTTCGACCGCCCCGCCGCGGAGCTGCCGCTGCTGTTCCAGCGCATCCTGTCCAACGCGACGATGGACCATTTCCGTCGCCAGAAGACCCGCAACGCGGTCATGACCAACCTGTCCGACTTCGACGGCGGCGATGGCGACGGCGACTTCGACCTGCTGGAGATCCTGGAAACCCGCGACGGCGCGCTGGGCGCGCTGAGCGCCGCCGACGAGGTCAGCCGGGCGCAAATCCTGCAACGGATCGAAACCGAGGTGGCGCAGCTACCGGCCCGTCAACGGGAAGCCTTCCTGCTGCGTTACTGGGAGGAACTGGATGTCGCCGAGACTGCCTCCGTGATGGGCTGCTCCGAAGGCAGCGTGAAGACGCACTGCTCGCGGGCCACCCATGCACTGGCCAAGGCGCTCAAGGCCAAGGGGATCACGTTATGAAATCGTCACAATTTTCCGCCCCTGCCTCCGAGCTGGAAACCCGCTTCGGCCAGCGCGTGGCCGCCGGCCTGACCGAACGCGGCGCCGCGCTGCCGCACGACGTGGCGGAGCGCCTGCGCTTCGCGCGCGAGCAGGCGCTCGCGCGCGCCGCCCAGGCCCGCGCGAGCGCCGCGAGCCCGGCCCGCCCGGCCGCGGCCCACGTCGGCGGCGCGACGCTGGCGCTGAACGGCGGCTCCGGCAACCCGGTGGACCCTGGCAAGCGGGGTGGCCGCGGCGGCCTGTGGGCCATGCTGGTGTCCGCGCTGCCGCTGTTGCTGCTGGCGGCCGGCCTGCTGCTGGTGCAGCGCGGCCAGGCCAACGAGCAGATCGCCGCCGCCGCCGAGGTTGACACCGCGCTCCTCAGCGACGCGCTGCCGCCCGCCGCGTTCACCGATCCGGGCTTCGCGGAATTCCTGCGCGACGCGGAAGAATGACCGGATGCGCATGACCCGAGCGGCGCCGCTGCCCGTCCTGTTGTCCCGCCTTTCGATGGCCCTGCTGCTCGGCGCGGCGGGGTTTTCTGCGTTGGCGCAGGCCCCCGACGCCCCGGCCGCGCCGCCGCCTGCCGCCAGCGCCGCCAGCCTCCCCCAAACGACGACGCCGCGCGCCGGCCGGCTCCGGCCGCTGGCCAAGCCGGTGGCGCCCGCGGCGCTCAGCGTGCCGCCGGCCACCTGGGACGGCCTGACGCCCAAGCAGCAGGCGCTGCTTGCGCCGCTGCAGCGCGACTGGGCCGGCATCGCCGACGAACAGCGCAGCAAATGGCTCAGCGCCACGCCGACGCTGGCCACCATGTCGGGCGAGGAAATCAAGCGCGTGCACGACCGCATGCGCGACTGGAGCCAGCTCGACCCGGCCGCCCGCCTGAACGCCCGCATCGGCTTCCAGGTCGCCCGGCAGCTGACCGCCGAGCAGCGCCAGGCCCGCTGGGAGGCCTACCAGGCGCTGCCGGAGCAGGAGCGCCGGGCGCTGGCCGACAAGGCCCTGGCGCGCCGCCGGGCGCAGGCCGCCGCGCCCGCGCGCCCGGCCAGGGCGCTGATCGCTCCGCCCCCGTCCAGCCACCGGCCCGCGCCGGCCCGGCTCGCGGCGCCCAGGCTGGTGACCGGCAGCCTCATGCAGGCCCGGCCCGGCGCCACCACGGTGCTCATCACCCGCGACATCGCCCTGCCCCGCCACCAGGCGGCCGGCCAGCCCCGGATGGTGGCCGATCCCCGGCTGATCGACCCGCACACGCTGCTGCCGCTGACGCAGACGCCGCCCGCGTCCGCCCCGCACCGATGACCGCGCCGGCCCCCGACACCGGCGCCGTGCCGCCGGGCCTGGCGCGCCGCTTCGCCGCCTTCCTGTACGAAGGCGTGCTGCTGTTCGGCGTCGTCTTCTTCGCCGGCTTCCTGTACTCGGTGCTGACCCGCCAGCAGCACGCGCTGCAGGGCCGCGCCGGGCTGGGCGTGTTCCTGTTCGTCGTGCTGGGGCTGTACTTCGTCGGCTTCTGGACCCGCTCCGGCCAGACGCTGGCGATGAAGACCTGGCACCTGCGCGTCGTCGACGCCGCCGGCCGCCCGCTGGGCCGGGGCCGTGCGCTGCTGCGCTACCTGTTCGGCTGGCTGTGGTTCCTGCCCGCGCTGCTCAGCGTCTGGGCGCTGGGCCTGCACGGCGGCGGCGCCATCGCCGGCGCGCTGGTCGCCGGCATCGCCGGCTACCTGCTGATCGCCCGGCTGCACCCGCAGCGCCAGTTCCTGCACGACCTGATCTGCGGCACGCGCATCGTCACCCAGCTTCCCGTCCGCCGCCCATGAGCAACCCGCACAAAGGCCGCACCGGCCTGGACCGCATCCTGCACGCCGCCGGCTACTCCTGGGCCGGGCTCAAGGCCGCCTACACCGGCGAGAGCGCCTTCCGGCAGGAGACCTGGCTGGCGCTGGTCGCCGTGCCGCTGGCCTGCTGGCTGGGGCGGGACTGGGTGCAGGTCGCGCTGCTGCTGGGCTCGCTGCTGATCGTGCTGATCGTCGAACTGCTGAACTCGGCCATCGAGGCGGCCGTCGACCGCGTGTCCTTCGAGCTGCACGAGCTCTCCAAGCGCGCCAAGGACATCGCCAGCGCCGCCGTGCTGCTGTCGCTGCTGCTGGCCGGCGGCGTGTGGGCGGCCGCCGCCTGGCAGCACCTGCGCTAGTTAGCTCAGACCGCCGCCTCGTCGGTCTCGCCGGTACGGATGCGGACGACCTGCTCCACGGGCGTCACGAAGATCTTGCCGTCGCCGATCTTGCCGGTCTTGGCGGCCTTCAGGATGGCGTCGATGCAGCGCTCCACGTCCTCGTCCTTGACGACCACCTCGACCTTCACCTTGGGCAGGAAGTCCACCACGTACTCCGCGCCGCGGTACAGCTCGGTGTGGCCCTTCTGGCGGCCGAAGCCCTTGACCTCGGTGACCGTCAGGCCGGCCGCGCCCACCTCGGCCAGCGACTCGCGCACCTCGTCGAGCTTGAAGGGTTTGATGATGGCGGTGATCTGCTTCATGGCGGGCTCCTGATGACGGGAAAAGTTTAAGCGCGGAATTTCGAGGTGATCGGGTAGCGCCAGTCGCGCCCGAAGCCGCGGTGCGTGATGCGGATGCCCACCGGCGCCTGGCGGCGCTTGTACTCGTTGATCTTGATGAGCCGCGTCACGCGCTCCACGTCCTCGGGCTTGAAGCCGGCCGCGACGATCTCGGCGATGGACTGGTCCTGCTCCATGTAGCGCGCCAGGATCGCGTCCAGCACCTCGTAGGGCGGCAGGCTGTCCTCGTCCTTCTGGTCGGGGCGCAGCTCGGCCGAGGGCGGGCGGGTGATGATGCGCTCGGGGATGATTTCCCGCCCCTGCGCGTTGCGCCAGCGCGCGAGGCGGAAGACCAGCGTCTTGGCCACGTCCTTGATGACGGCGAAGCCGCCGGCCATGTCGCCGTAGAGCGTGCAGTAGCCGGTCGCCATCTCGCTCTTGTTGCCCGTCGTCAGCACGATGCTGCCGAACTTGTTGGACAGCGCCATCAGCAGCGTGCCGCGGATGCGCGCCTGGATGTTCTCCTCGGTCGCGTCCGGCGCCAGGCCCCGGAACTCCTCGGCCAGCGTCGCGTTGAAGGCGTCGAACATCGGCACGATGGAGTGCTCGTCGTAGCGCACGCCGAGGCGGGCGGCCATGTCGCGCGCGTCAATCCACGAGATGTCGGCCGTGTAGGGCGAGGGCATCATCACCGCGCGCACCTTGTCGGCGCCCAGCGCGTCCACCGCGATCGCCAGCACCAGCGCCGAGTCGATGCCGCCCGACAGGCCCAGGAGGGCGCCGGGGAAGCCGTTCTTGCCGAGGTAGTCGCGCACGCCGGTCACCAGCGCCTGCCAGACCTGGGCCTCCATCGCCGGCTCCGGCGCGACCGCGCCGTGCAGCCGGCCGGCCGCGTCCAGCGCGACGACGAGCTGCGACTCCTCGAACATCGCCGCGCGGGCGGCCAGCGCGCCGTCGGCCTGCACGGCGAAGGAGGCGCCGTCGAACACCATCTCGTCCTGCCCGCCCACCAGGTGCGCGTAGACCAGCGGCAGCCCGACGGCCCGCGCGCGCTCGGCCATGCGCGCCTCGCGCTCCGCGACCTTGCCGACGTGGAAGGGCGAGGCGTTGAGGACGCACAGCAGCTCGGCGCCCGCAGCCTGGGCGGTGGCGGCCGGCGCGTCGAACCAGGCGTCCTCGCAGATCAGCAGGCCGACGCGCGTGCCCTTCACGTCCACGACGACGGCCGCTTCGCCGGGGGCGAAATAGCGCCGCTCGTCGAACACCTGGTAGTTCGGCAGTTCGCGCTTCGCGTAGGTGGCCAGCACCCGCCCGCCCGCCAGCACCGAGGCCGCGTTCAGGCAGGGCGGCAGCGACCAGCTGCGCTCGCGCACGGCGCCCTGCTCGCGCGCCAGCGGGTGGCCGACGACGGCGTGCAGGCCCGGCAGCCCGGCGAGTTCGGCGGCGATGCGGCGCAGCTGCTCGTCGCAGGCGGCGAGGAAGGCCGGGCGCAGCAGCAGGTCCTCGGGCGGATAGCCGCACAGCGCCAGCTCGGGCGTGACGAGCAGATCGACCCCGGCCGCATGCGCCGCGCGCGCCTGGGCCATGATGCGGTCCGCATTGCCCGGCAGGTCGCCCACGACGACGTTGATCTGGGCCAGGGCGATCTTCAGGGGCGAGGGCATGGGTAGCAGCAGTTCAGACAACGAGACCGGCATTGTCGTCCGCGTGGACGACTCGCCCGACGCGCTGCCCGAGGGCCCGTGGGATGCGCTGCTCGCCGCCCAGGCGCGGCCGACGCCCTTCATGCGCCGGGCCTATCTGCATGCGCTGCACGCCAGCGGCAGCGCGACGGCGGCCACCGGCTGGCGGCCGCGGTTCGTGTCGCTGTGGCGCGGCGATGCGCTGGTCGCCGCCTGCCCGGCCTGGCTGAAGTCGCACAGCTACGGCGAATACGTGTTCGACTGGGCCTGGGCCGACGCCTACCAGCGCCACGGCCTGGCCTACTACCCCAAGCTGCTGGTCGCCGTGCCCTTCACGCCGGTGCCGGGCAGCCGGCTGCTGGCCGTGGACGACGCGGCGCGCGGGCGGCTCGCGCAGGCGCTGCTTGCGCTGGCGCGGGACGCCGGCGCGTCGTCGCTGCACGTGCTGTTCGGCGACGAGGCCGACCAGGCCGCGCTCGCCGCCGCCGGCTGCATGGCGCGCCACGGCGTGCAGTTCCACTGGACGGCGGCCGGTGACGCCGACTTCGCCGCCTTCCTCGCCCGGCTGCAGCGCGACAAGCGCAAGAAGATCCAGCAGGAGCAGCGCCGCGTGCGCGAGGCCGGCGTCGCGTTCGAGGCCCGCGAGGGCGCGGCCATCACCGGCGAGGACTGGGATTTCTTCTACCGCTGCTACCAGCAGACCTACCGCGAGCACCACAGCCGGCCCTACCTGACGCGCGATTTCTTCGCCCGCATGGCCGGCGACATGCCCGGGCACTGGCTGATGTTCACGGCCCGCCGCGAAGGCCGGCGCGTCGCCGCGTCGCTGGTCGCGCTCGACCCCGCGCGCCGCGCCGCCTTCGGCCGCTACTGGGGCGCGGCCGAGCCCATCCCCTGCCTGCACTTCGATGCCTGCTACTACCAGCCGCTGGCCTGGTGCATCGCCCACGGCTACCAGCGTTTCGAGGGCGGCGCGCAGGGCGAGCACAAGATCGCGCGCGGGCTGCTGCCCACGCCGACGGCGTCCAGCCACTGGCTGGCGCACCCGGCCTTCGCCGCGGCCGTCGACGACTTCCTGGCCCGCGAGGGCGCGGCGATGGACAGCTACCTGAGCGAACTGAACGAGCACGCGCCGTTCAAACTCAAAATGGGGTCAGAGTCAATTAAATAAATCGACTCTGACCCCATTTTCAGAAGCACCGACGCTCCGCCGGGCGGCCGTCCTTGCCCCGAATAGCGGCCGCGGCCGCCGCCTTTTCGGCGGCTTCGCGGGCTCAAGCCTCCGCAGAATCGGTCGAGTGAAGTCCCTGCCTGCCCTCCTCCTCTGCCTGGCCGTCGTGCTGGCGCCGCTCGCGCCGGCCCGGGCCGCCCGCATCAAGGAAGTCGCCGCCGTCGCGGGCGTGCGCTCCAACCCGCTGACCGGCTACGGCCTGGTCGTGGGCCTGGACGGCACCGGCGACCAGACCACGCAGGCGCCGTTCACCGGCCAGAGCCTGACGGCGATGCTGCAGCAGTTCGGCGTCATCCTGCCCCCGGGCGTGACCATGCAGCCGCGCAACATCGCCGCCGTCATGGTGACGGCCTCGCTGCCGCCGTTCGCGCAGCCCGGCCAGCCGCTGGACATCAATGTCTCCTCCATCGGCAACGCCAAGAGCCTGCGCGGCGGCACGCTGATCGCCACGCCGCTGCGCGGCACCGACGGGCAGATCTACGCCCTCGCCCAGGGCAACCTGGTGGTGGGCGGCGCGGGCGCGGCGGCCGGCGGCTCCAAGGTGCAGATCAACCACCTCAGCGCCGGCCGCATCCCCGCCGGGGCCCTGGTGGAGCGCGCCGTGCCCACGCCGCTGGCGGCGGGCGAGTTCCTCCAGTTCGACCTGAACAGCAGCGACTTCGCCACCGCCCGCGCCGTCGCGCAGGCCATCAACAAGGCCAAGGGCGCCGGCATCGCGCAAGCGCTGGACGGCCGCGTCGTGCGCGTGAAGGCGCCGGCCACGCCGGACGAGCGCGTCGCCTTCCTGGCCGACGTCGAGAACCTGGCGCTGGACCTGGCCGCGCCGGCCGCGCGCGTGGTCATCAACGCGCGCACCGGCTCCATCGTCATGAACCAGGCGGTCACGCTGTCGGCCTGCGCCGTGGCGCACGGCAGCCTGTCGGTCACCATCAGCGCCACACCGGTGATCAGCCAGCCCAACGCGCTGTCCAACGGCCAGACCGTGGTGGCCGAGAAGGCCGACATCGCCATCCGCCAGGAGCCCGGCAGCCTGATCCAGATGGCCGCGGGCGCGCGGCTGGCGGACGTCGTGAAGGCGCTGAACTCGCTGGGCGCCACGCCCCAGGACCTGCTCGCCATCCTGCAGGCGATGAAGAGCGCGGGCGCGCTGAACGCCGAGCTGGAGGTGATCTGATGGCCAGCTTCCAGTCGATCGCCGGCCAGGGCCTGGGCAGCAGCGGCCTCGACGGGCTGAACGGCCTGAAGGCCGCCGCCGCACGCGACCCCAAGGCCAGCATCCGCGAGACCGCCCGGCAGTTCGAGGCGCTCTTCATGCAGGAGGTGATGAAGAGCATGCGCGCGTCCACGCTGTCCAGCGGCATGCTGGACAACAGCGCCACCCAGCTCGGCACCGAGATGCTGGACACGCAGTTCGCCGGCAAGATGAGCGGCCTGCCGGGCGGCCTGTCCGAGGCCATCCAGAAGCAGCTGGCGCGCCAGATGGGCGCGCAGGACCTGACGCCCGAGAACGTCAGGAAGGCCAGCCAGACCACGCTGGCGCAGGCGCTGCCGGCGCTGGCCACCAAGGGCATCCCGAGCCACGTGCAGGGCTTCATCCAGCAGCACGACGCGGCGGCCAAGGCGGCGTCGGCGGCGTCGGGCATCCCGGCCAGCTTCATGGTCGCGCAGGCCGCGCACGAGAGCGGCTGGGGCCGGCGCGAGATCGTCGGCGCCGACGGCAGCAAGAGCCACAACGTGTTCGGCATCAAGGCCACGCCGGGCTGGACGGGCAAAACCGTGGACGTGCGCACCACCGAGGTCATCAACGGCCAGGCCGTCAAGGTGACGGCCAAGTTCCGCGCCTACGGCAGCTACGACGAGGCCTTCCGGGACTACGCCCGCCTGATCAGCGGCAACGCCCGCTACGCCAAGGTCGTGGCCCAGGCCCAGGACGGCAACGCCGCCGGCTTCGCGCGCGGCCTGCAGCAGGCCGGCTACGCCACCGACCCGGCCTACGCCACCAAGCTGGCCGCCGTCATCGCCACCACCCAGCGCGTGCAGCGCACGCTGGCCTGAAGGAGCGCCGCGCCATGCCCAGCCTGCTCACCCTCGGCGCCCGCGCGATGTTCGCCAACCAGGCGGCGCTGCAGACCGTCGGCAACAACATCGCCAACGCCAACACGCCGGGCTACTCGCGCCAGGCGGTGGTGCTCACCACGTCGCCCGGCCAGTACACCGGCGCGGGCTTCTTCGGCCGCGGCGTGGACGTGCAGACCGTCGAGCGCGCGCACGACCAGTTCCTCACCCGCCAGGCCGCCACCACCAAGTCCACCGCCGCCGGCGACGCCACCCGCGCCGAACTGCTGACCCGGCTGGGCAAGGTGATGCCGCTGGGCAGCGAGGGCCTGGGCTACGCCGCCAGCCAGTTCCTCAACGCCATGCAGGACGTGGCCAGCCGCCCCGCCGACCCGTCGGCGCGCCAGGTGGTGCTCAGCCGCGCCAACGACCTCGCCGCGCGCTTCCGCGACGCCGGCGGCCAGGTCGAGGCCATGCAGTCCGGCATCACCGGCGACCTGCGCAACGGCGTGCAGCGCGTCAACGACCTGGCCGCGCAGATCGCCGGCATCAACGACCAGGTGGCCGCCAACCGCGGCAGCGGCCACGCGCCCAACGACCTGCTCGACCAGCGCGACCAGCTCATCTCCCAGCTCAGCGAGTTCGTCTCCGTCACCACCGTGCCCGCGGACGACGGCAGCCTGGGCGTCTTCATCGGCGGCGGCCAGCGCCTGGTGCTGGGCAACACGGCCACCACGCTGCAGGTCACCAGCGACCCCTACGACCCCACGCGCGCCGCGCTGACCATGCGCGAGGGCGACCTGCGGCGGCCGATGGACGAGTCCATCCTGACCGGCGGCACCCTCGCCGCGCTGCTGGGCGTGCAGAACCGCGACCTGGTGGACGCGCGCAACATGCTGGGCCAGCTCGCCGCCGCCATCGGCACCCTGGTCAACGAGCAGAACGCGCTCGGGCTGGACCTCTCCAGCCCGCCAGGCCTGGGCGGCGACATCTTCAAGGTGGCGCAGCCGCGCGTGCTGCCGGCCACCGCCAACCCCAGCGCCGCGCTGCCGCAGGTCGCCATCGCCGACGCCAGCCAGCTGCAGGCCAGCAGCTACCTGCTCAAGGTCACCGCCGCCGGCTACGAGATCACGCAGCTGCCCGACGGCCAGCCCCTGCCCTTCGCCGACGGCGACGTGGTGGACGGCATGCGCATCAGCTTCCCCGGCAGCCCCGCGCCGCAGGACGGCGACAGCTTCATCGTCGAGCCCGTCGGCGCCGCCGCCAACGGCATGAAGGTGCTGCTCGAATCCCCCAACGGCATCGCCGCCGCCTCGCCGATGACGGCCACCACCGGCGTCGCCAACACCGGCACGCTGGAGGTGCAGCGCGTCTACGCCGTCAACGGCAACTTCGCCGCCGGCACCGCCGCGCAGCTGCCGCTGACCCTGACCTTCGGCGCCGCCAACGCGGACGGCAGCGTCAACTACAGCCTGTCCAACGGCGGCAGCGGCGTCTGGCGCGCCAGCCAGCCGATCGGCAACGACCTGCCGCCGGGCACCGACCTCGGCTTCCAGCTCCACACCAGCGGCGTGCCGCGCCCCGGCGACACCGTCACGCTCGACCCCACCACCTACACCGACACCAACAACGGCAACGCCAAGGCCTTCCTGGACCTGCAGACCCGTGCCTTCATCGGCCGCCAGCAGCAGCGCAACACCGACGGCTCGCTGAAGGTGGACGGCGCCGGCAACCCGGTGATGAAGCCCGGCGCCACCGTCACCGACGCCTACGCCGCCCACCTCAGCGACATCGGCGCGCGCACCCAGAGCGCCAGCTACCTCAGCAGCATCTCGGCCGGCGTGGCCGACGAGGCCGAGCAGGCCCGCTCCAGCATCGCTGGCGTCAACCTCGACGAGGAGGCCGCGCGGCTGATGCAGTTCCAGCAGGGCTACCAGGCCGCCGCCCGCGTGCTGCAGACCGCCCAGTCGCTGTTCGACGAGCTGCTGCACCTGGCCGGATGAAGCCCCCTCGCCCGGCCCGCGTCCGGCGCCATGACCCGAGGACGTCCCCATGAGAGTCTCCACCGCCAACCTCTACGAAGCCTCCATCAGCAACCTGCAGCGCCGCCAGACCGCGCTGCAGACCCACCAGCAGCAGCTCACCTCGGGCAAGCGCGTGCTCAACGCCAGCGACGACCCCACCGGCGCGGCGCGCGCCGAGCGCGCGCTGGCCACCATCGGCCGCGTCGACGCCAACCAGCGCTCGCTGGAGGCCAGCCGCAACAGCATGGCGCTGGCCGAGTCCGCGCTCGGCGATGCCGGCGAGCTGCTGCAGCAGGCCCGCGAGACCATGGTGGCCGCCGGCAACGCCAGCTACACCGACGCCGAGCGCACCGCCCTCGCGCAGAAGCTCCAGGGCCTGCGCGGCCAGCTGCTGGCCATCGCCAACCGCACCGACGGCGCGGGCGGCTACGTGTTCGGCGGCCAGGGCTCGGCCAACCCGCCCTTCCTGGACCGCAGCACCGGCGTCGCCTACGTCGGCGTGCCCGGCCAGCTCCAGAGCGGCAACCTGGAGGACTTCCCGCTCACCATGGACGGCCGCGACGCCTGGGAAAGCGCGGCCAGCGGCAACGGCTTCTTCGTCACCGGCGCCGCCGGCAACAGCCTCGTGCCCGGCCAGGCCGCCAAGGGCTGGATCGACAGCGGCTCCGTCACCGATCCGTCCCGGCTCACCGGCCTGGCCTACGGCATCGCCATCGGCGGCAGCGCGCCGTCGCAGACCTACACCATCAGCCCGCCGCCCAGCGACGGCTCGCCCGCCACCGGCAGCTTCACGCCCGGCAAGGCGCTGCAGTTCGACGGCATGAGCATGACCATCTCCGGCGCCCCGGCGGACGGCGACAACTTCTCCATCGCCCCGTCCACCCGCTCGCTGAAGACCTTCGACGTGCTGGACCGCGCCATCGGCGACCTGCTCGCGCCCAACCGCGGCAGCGCCCAGATCACGCAGGACAACAACGACGCGCTGCGCGACCTCGACGCCGTCATGGGCGCGATGAAGAACGCGCGCAGCCAGGCCGGCGAGGCGCTGAACCAGCTCGACGGCAGCGAGACCCGCATGTCCGCCCTCAAGCTCTACTCCCAGCAGGAGCAGAGCGCCGCCACCGACCTGGACATGACCCAGGCCATCTCCGAATTCAGCAACCAGCAGGCCGGCTACGACGCCGCGCTGAAGACCTACGCGATGGTGCAGCGCATGTCGCTGTTCCAGTACCTCTCCGGCTGATCCGCGGCCGGCGGCGCGACGCGGCGCGGGCCGGCGTGAAGCCGTCACGATTTGACGCCCGGGCGGCCGGGCGGGCATGGCAGACTGCCGCCTCCACCGCCCGCCCCGTTCCATGTCCGACCCCACCCCCGCCGCCCTCGGCCGCGCCCTGCTCCCCGGCGTCGCGCTCGGCTACGCCCCGGTCATCGACCGCCAGCGCGCCGTCGCCGCGACGCGGCTCACGCTGGTGCCGCTGCGCGCCGACGCCCTGCCCGACCACGCCGAGCTGCTCGCCGCGCTGGCCGCCACCTTCCCCGACGGCGGCGCCGTCCTCAGCCCGCAGGGCGAGGCGCTGCTGGCCGCCGTGCTCGCGCAGCCGCCGGCCCAGCCCGCCACCCTGGAGGTGCCCGCCTTCATCGCCGCCGACCCCGCCCACGCCGCCGCGCTCGCCGCGCTGCAGGGCGCCGGCCACCGCGGCCTGCTCAAGGGCCTGCCCGGCGCGCCGCTGCCCGCCGAGGTCGCCGCCGTCTTCGGCCAGGTCATCGTGGAGCCCGGCCAGGCCGCGCCGGCCGGCAGTGCGCCGGTGTGCGCCGGGCTGCTCGGCGCTGACGCCATCGAGGCCGCCTTCCAGGCCGGCGCCACCGCCGTCATCGGCTGGCCCATGGACGGCCCCTACGAACCCGCGCCCGGCGGCGCGCGCGCCGAGATCGCCGCCGACCTGCAGGTCATCGTCGAGCTGATGGCCCGCGTGGACGAGGGCGAGGACGTCGAGCGCCTGGAGCAGACCCTCAAGCGCGACCCCAGCCTGGCCTTCAAGCTGCTGCGCTACATGAACTCCGCCGCCTTCGGCCTGCCGGTCGAGGTGTCCAGCTTCCGCCACGCCATCATGCTGCTGGGCTACGGGCGCCTGAAGCGCTGGCTGGCGCTGCTGCTGACCACCGCCAGCAGCGACCACAGCATGCGCCCCATCATGTACGGCGCGCTGCGCCGCGGCCTGCTGATGGAAGAACTCGCCGCCGGCATGGGCGAGCGCGAGCTGCGCGACGAGATGTTCATCTGCGGCCTGTTCTCGCTGCTGGACCACATGCTCAAGGCCCCGTTCGACCGGCTGCTGCAGAGCATCCCCGTGCCCGAGCGGGTGCGCCAGGTGCTGGTGGACGGCGCCGGCCCCTACCAGCCCTACCTGGCGCTGGTGCGCGCCATCGAGGCCGGCAACGTGTTCGACTACCGCGAGCGCGCCGACGCGCTGCTGCTCGGTGCCGGCGAGGTCAACGCCTGCGTGCTGCGGGCGCTGCACAAGGCCGCCCAGCTCGAATGAACTGATGTTCGGCTCGACCGCCTCTCCGGCCGCGCTGCTGGACCTGCTCGGCGACCCGGTGCTGACGCTGCGGCCCGACCTCACCGCGCTGCGCGCCAACCCGGCCGCGCGCGACTGGCTGGGCGCCGACGCCGCCGAGGGCTGGCGGCTGCTGCGCCAGGCCGCCGGCAGCCGGCTGGACACCTGGCTGCGCCAGGCCGGCCACGCCATCGACACCCACCGCCCGCCGCCGCCCGCGCCGCCGCTGAAGCTCGCCGACGGCCGGCGCGCCACGCTGCACCTGCTGCGCGAACGCCCGGGCTGGCTGCTGCACGCGCGCCTGAGCCCGGCCGCCGAGACGGCCGACGCGGCCGGGCCCGACGCACCGCCGCTGCACGAATGGCTGGCGCTGTCGCCGCTGCCCGCGCTGCTGGCCGACGCCGCCGACGGCACGCTGCTGTGCCGCAACGCCGCGTTCGACGCGCTGTGCGCCGCGCCGCCGCGCCGCCTCGCCGACCTGCCCGAGCGGCTGCAGGCACTGCTCGGCTGGCAGCAGGGCGCGCCCCTGCCCGCGCTCGCCGCCCAGCAGCCGCAGGACGCCCCCCTCGTCACCGAGGCCGAGTTCGCCGGCCCGCAGGGCCGCCCCCGCTGGCTGCAGGCGCGGCTGCGCCTGTGGCGCCAGCCCGGCGGCACGCGGCTGCTGGCGGTGCTCGACGACCAGACCGCGCCGCACGAGCGCGACCTCGCCCACCAGCAGCTCGACGCGCTGATGGACACCGCCGCCATCGGCCTGGCCACCTTCCAGCCCGAGGCCGGCTGGCAGACCGCGCACCGCCGCGGCTCGCCGTTCAAGGCCGGCAGCCGGCAGCCCGTGGGCTCGCTGCAGGGCATCAACCGCGACATCGTCGAGCCCGCCTCCGTCCCCGAGTTCGAGCGCCTGCAGCGCGCGCTCAAGACCGGCGACGCCGCCGAGGTGCGCTACGCCGTGCGCCACCCCGAGCTGGGCCGCCGCTGGCTGCTCACGCGCGTGGCGCCGGGCGTGCTGGCCGGCGGGCAGCGCTCGACCTCGGTCGTCACGCTGGACGTGACCGCCCAGGCCCAGGCCGAGAACGCGCTGCAGCTGCGCGCCGAGAGCGAGCGCACGGTGCTGGACTCGGTGCTGGTCGGCATCGTCACCGTCGGGCCGCACGGCATCGAGTGGATGAACCGCTCGGCCCGCCGCATGTTCGGCTGCGAGCTGGCCGACGTGCAGGGCCGGCCCATGGGCGTGCTGGCGCCGGACGACGCCGGCCACCCCTTCCATGCCGCGCCCGGCGCCGACGTGTTCGAGTGCCGGCTGCGCGGCCGCGACGGGCGCGAGTTCTGGGTCATCGGCAACGCGGTGCAGACGCCGCGCGAGGACGGCGCCGGCCCCGCCAGCTGGCAGCTCACCTACGCGCTGCTGGACATCGACCGCCGCCGCCAGGCCGAGGCGCAACGCCGCGTCGCGCAGGCCTCGCTGGCCCGCATCATCGAGGCCGCGCCGCTGGCGATCAGCCTGCACGACGCGGCGACGCTGAACATCGAACGGCTCAACCAGGCCGCCGTCGCGCTGGCCGGCCGCCCCGAGGCGGCGCTGCTGGGCCACGGCCCGGCCGCGCTGTTCGGCGACGCGCAGGCCGAGCGCGCGCGCGCCGACATGCGCGAGGCGCGCGAGTCGCTGGCCGTGGTGCAGCGCGAATACCACCTGGGCGGCGCGGACGCCGGCACCCGCATCTGGGACGCCCGCTTCCTGCACCTGGCCGGCGGCGGCGGCACGCCCGAGCAGGTGCTGGTGGTGGCCAGCGACGTGACCGAGCAGCGCGCCGCCGAGGAGGCGCGGCTGCAGGCCGCCATCGCGCAGCGCGAGCTGCTGGTGCGCGAGGTGCACCACCGCATCAAGAACAACCTGCAGGGCGTCGCCGGCCTGCTGCAGCAGATCGCCGCGCGCCGCCCCGAGGTGGCGCCGGTGCTGAAGGACGCCGTGGGCCAGGTGCAGGCCATCGCGCAGGTCTACGGCCTGCAGGTCGGCGCCGCCGGGCCGCTGCAGCTCAAGCGCGTGTTCGACGCCATCGTCGGCGCGGTGCAGCGCACCCAGGGCCGCGTCATCACGACGGCCGCCGAGGGCGGCGCGCTGATGGACGACTGGTGCCTGCCCGAGGCCGAGGCCATCCCCATCGCGCTCAGCCTGAACCAGCTGCTGGGCAACGCGCTGCGCCACTCCAACGAGGCGCAGGTGCGCTGCCAGCTCATCTGCGACGCGGCCGGCGTCGTCGTCGAGATCGTCAACCCCGGCCGGCTGCCGGACGGCTTCGTGCTGCAGAGCGTGAAGAGCGGCGTGTCGGGCCTGGGCCTGGTGCGCGCGCTGCTGCCGCGGCGCAGCGCCATCCTCAGCCTGGAGCAGCAGGGCGGCGACGTCGTCTGCCGGCTGGAGCTGCTGCCGCCCAGCGTGGTTCACAATCCGCCCACGAAACCGAGTTCCTGAGGGGCACGTGAGCAAGGGCAAGATCCTGGTGGTCGACGATGACCGGTTGGTGCTGGCGACGCTGAGCTACGGGCTGACGCAGGCCGGCTTCGAGGTCATCGACGCCGACAACGGCGACGACGCCATCCTGCTCGCCCGCGAGCACCGGCCCGAGCTGGCGCTGCTGGACATCCGCATGGAAGGCCTGACCGGCTTCGACGTCGCCGCCTACCTGCGCGAATACCTGCAGACGCCGTTCATGTTCCTGTCCGCCTTCGCCGACGAGGCGACGGTCGCCAAGGTCAAGGAGCTGGGCGCGGTGGCCTACCTGGTCAAGCCGCTGGACATCTCGCAGATCGTGCCAGCCGTGGAGGCCGCATTCGCGCGCGCCACCCCGCCGGCCGCAATGCCCGCGCCGCCGCCGGCCGGCCCGGCCGCCGCCCCGCTGGACCCGACCGCGCTGGCCGTCGGCGTGCTGATGCACCGCTTCTCGCTGCCGCGCGACGAGGCGCTGGCGCGGCTGTCGGCCCTGGCCGCCGCCGACGGCCACGGCCTGCCCGAACAGGCGCGGCGCATCGTCGACGCGGTGGAGCTGCTGGCCCGGCCGGGGCGGAACTGACCTGCCAAAGCCTGCGGGTCGAGCACCGTGCCTCGCCCAAGTTAGCCAGGCCTTCCTGCTGATCCGTGATGCCCGTGACGTTGCCGTTGGCGTCGTAGCCGTATTGGTCCTGCATGACCCCGGCGTCCCGGTTCACCAGCGGCAGGCCGCGCGTGTTCTGCGTCAGGCTGTGCGCGATGCCTTTGGCGAGTTGGTAGCCAGCCACCGCGCCGTTGGGATCGTCGCCCGCATGATCAAGACCGTGCTGGCCGAGGCGGGCGCGCGGTGACGGCGCTGCAACCCCTGGCACCCGAGGCCATCACGCTGCGCATCGCCACCGTGCGCGGGCAGCGGGTCATCGTGGACGCCGACCTGGCCGCGCTCTACGGCGTGCAGACCAAGCGCTTCAACGAGGCCGTCAAGCGCAACCTGGCCAAGTTCCCGGCCGACTTCATGTTCACGCTCACGGCCGAAGAGTTCGGGGCTTTGAGGTCGCAATTTGCGACCTCAAACGACCAGGCCCCCACCTCGCCCGGCCGCGGCGGCCGGCGCTATGCGCCGCGCGTTTTCACCGAGCATGGCGCGCTGATGGCCGCCACCATCCTCAACAGCCCGCGCGCGGTGGAGGTGTCGATCTACGTCGTGCGCGCCTTCGTGCGCCTGCGCGAACTCGCCACCTCGCACGGCGAGCTGGCCAAGCGGCTCGACGAACTCGAAGCCAAGACCGAGGCGCTGGCGATCAACCACGATACCTTCAGCCGCAACACCCGCGCGCAACTCAAGCAGGTCTTCGAGGCGCTGCGCCAGCTCATGGCGCCGCCCGATCCGCCCAAGCGGTCTATCGGGTTCATCGAGCCTGAGGACAAGAGCGCAAGCAAGAATGCCTCGCGGGCTCGCGCCAAGGGTTGACGACCAGGGCGCCTACACGACGCTGCACGAGTGCGTCACCTGGCAACTTGAACAGGTTGTCGCGGCGCGGAGACACCTGTTCGAGGGGACGCTTGTCGGTTGGCGTGGCAGCCTGGCCCTTTCATTCAGGGTGACGCATCGAAGGGAATGCTGTGGCAACAGCAGCGTCATCCAGCCTCGCCAAGACTGCATCAACTTCGCCGATGCCAACTGTCGGCGGCACATCAATCGCGTAGCAACCAGCTGCATCAAGCCCCACCGAGTTGCAGCCCAACTCGCGCAACTTGGCCAACACCTCTTCAATCTGGTTCGGCTGCTTCAACCTCAGCAGCCAGACCGTCGTGTGATCCGACCTACTGACATGCCGCCATGACTCGACCTCACTTTTGCCGTCGATCTTCGCCTCGATCACATCGCCTACCGACAAGTCTTTGACGAACAGAGGCGCAGCCAACGTCTCGTAGCCAGACACCACCTTGCGGAAGGGCAAGGACTCCAGCGCCACGGGCGGCCAGTCGTCCTCTACGTCCAATCGGAACTTGAGAGACACCGTTCCAGAAGCAGCGTCATTCATGGAGGTGCCTCTCCTTATGGCAGTCGGGGCAAACGACCACCGGAGTGCTGTGCTGCCCGCCTCCGTCTTTGATCGCGGGATCGTGGTGGACCTGAGCTTGATTGCTGGGCGTTGGCACGCCCTTCTCACTCTTGATGCTCTCGACCGCTTTACCGCAGTCGGTGCACTTCATTTGGCCACCGTTGGCGGCAGCATTTTCAGCTTTGGCTGCCGCCTTCTGGCCTTTGGTGAAGTCGCCAACCCGCTTGCCTGATGCGGTCTTCTCTACCCCCTTGGCAGCAACGGAGAACCCCACCGCACCCTGTCGTACTTTTGCAGTGAAGTCCCTGTGCATTCAAGGACTTGCAGCCGCTCAGGCCCGACATCCCCGCCAGTGTAATTGCTGAGACCCCCTGATGCGGGTTTTGGCCGATACGCGCACGAACAGGGGCGCCTGCGGCGCCCCTGTTTCTTCCTGTCTTTAGCCGCTAAAGAATGGTGGCAGGCCTGGGCGGTGATCGCGTCAAGGCTGCGCGTCAGCGCACCAGGCCATGGCCTGGCTTGGCCTTGACGTGCTCCAACAACATATGCTGTCGGTTGCGGGGCATGACGACTCTGGCGGCTTGCCCCGCATCCAGACCATGCGGCGATGGCCACGCGCTCGGTGGGGCAAGTGAGACGGGGCGGCCATGCCGCCCCTGCCGCGATCAACGCGGCGAGATACCGGCCTGCGCCAATGCCCGGCGCACCTGCTCGCTGGCCTGGATCATCTGGTAAGCCTGCTCGTCATCTTCGTGTCACCGACCGCCGTATAGGAGCCAGTGCGTGATCGGCATGTAGGAGCCAGCGGCTGACCGGCATATTGGAGCCAGCGCGTGATCGGCGTCATGGAGCCAGTGCCGGATCGGCATATAGGAGCCAGTCGGCACTGGGTTGACGGGTGTCTCGAACACCGCGACGCCATCTCTACCCTTCGGGCCATTTGCCCGGAGGGCCAGGGATGGCGCGCAGGAGATTCGAGATGCATCACTATCGACAGGCCCTGCTGCGCATGCGGCAAGGCGACTCCGACCGCGACATCGCTGCGGCCCGCGTCATGGGCCGGCCCAAGGCGGCGCAGTGGCGCAGCTTGGCCACCGAGCGCGGTTGGCTGGACACCGCCCAGCCCCTGCCCGACGATGAGACCATCGCCGCGGCATTAGGCTGCCCGCGCAAGGCCAGCAGCACCATCTCCACGCTGGAGCCACATCGCGGCGCCATCGCGTCCTGGCTCGAGCAAGGCGTCTCGGGCACCGCCATCCACGGCGCACTCAAGCGCCAGCACGGCTTCACCGGCAGCTATTCGGCCGTGCGCCGCCTGGTGGCCGATGTTCGCCGCCAGTTGCCGCCTGAGACCACCTGCCGACTGGACTTCGAGCCCGGCGAGGCTGCCCAAGTGGACTTTGGCGCCGGCCCCACGCTCATCCACCCCGACGGCCAGCCCCGGCGCACCTGGGCCTTCGTGATGACGCTGGCCAGCAGCCGCCACCAGTACGTCGAGTTCGTCTGGGACCAGACCGTGGCCACCTGGCTGGGTTGCCACCGCCGCGCCTTCGAGTGGTTCGCCGGCGTGCCCCAGCGCGTCATCATCGACAACGCCAAGTGCGCCATCACCCGCGCCTGCGCCCAGGACCCCACCGTGCAGCGCGCCTACGCCGAATGTGCCGAAGGCTACGGCTTCAAGATCGACCCCTGCCCACCGCACGATCCGCAGAAGAAGGGCATCGTCGAGTCCGGCGTGAAGTACCTCAAGGGCAACTTCCTGCCGCTGCGCACCTTCCGCGACCTGGCCGACCTCAACGCGCAGGCCCGTGCCTGGGTGCTTGAGGAGGCAGGCAGGCGCTGCCACGGCACCACCCGGCGCACTCCGCTGAGCTTGTTCGCGCTGGAGGCACCGCTGCTGCAGGCGTTGCCCACCCCTGCGCCCGACCTGGGCACCTGGCACCGCGTGAGCGTGCACCGCGACTGCCATGTGCAGTTCGAGCGAGTGCTGTACTCCGCACCGTTCACGCTGGTGGGCAAGACCTTGTGGCTGCGCGCCACCGATGCGGCGGTCGCGCTGTTCGAAGACTACCGCCACGTCGCCACCCATCCGCGAGGACTCAAGCCCGGCCAGCGCGTGAGCGTGCGCGGGCACCTGCCGCCCGAGGCGCAGGCCTTCTTCGGTCGCGACCGGGCGTGGTGCGTCACCCAGGCCGAGCACATCGGCGCATCCTGCGCCGCCTTGATCGAGAACCTGCTCAGCGACCGCGTTCTGGAGCGGCTGCGCGCCGCGCAAGGCGTGCTGGCCCTGCTCAAGCCCTACGGCGCCGCCCGGCTGGAGGCGGCCTGCGCACGGGCCATGGCGCATGGCTCGCCCCACTACCGCACCGTCAAGACCATCCTGGCGAGCGGCGCCGACCAGCGCGCCGACGTGCCTGCGGCCACGCCGGCGCAGTACGGCCGCACCCGCTTCACCCGGCCTGCCACCGAGCTGTTCGCCGACCTCATCGCCCACCCGCAGCAAGAGCTGCTGCACTGACCCCGAAGGAGAAGACCCATGAACCCCGCCCCCGAACTCGCCCCGCAGTTGAAGCAGCTGCGCCTGTCCGGCATCTTTGACTCCCTGGAGGCGCGCAACCGCCAGGCCATCGAGGCCAAGCTGGCCTACACCGACTTCCTGGCCCTGCTCATCAGCGATGAGGTCGCGCGGCGCGAGCAGAAGAAGTTCAGCACGCGGCTGCGCCGCGCGCAGTTCCGCACCACCAAGACACTGGAGCAGTTCGACTTCGAGCGGCTGCCGCAGCTCAACCGCGCGCTCGTGCACGACCTGGCCACTGGACGCTACCTGCAGGAGAAGGCCCCCGTGCTCATCGTGGGGCCCTGCGGCACCGGCAAGAGCCACCTGGCCCAGGCGCTGGGCCACTGCGCGGTGCGCCAGGGCGTGGACGTGGTCTTCACCACCTGCGCCAGCCTGACGCAGAGCCTGAACGCGGCCAGGGCGACCGGCAGCTATGAACGCAAGCTGGCGACCTTGGCCCGTGTGCCGCTGCTCATCATTGACGACTTCGGCCTGAAGCCGCTGCGTGCGCCGGCCGATGAGGACCTGCACGACCTGATCGCCGAGCGCTACGAGCAGGCCGCCACCATCGTGACCAGCAACCTGGACTTCACCGAGTGGGACCAGGCTTTCCCAGCCAACCGGCTGCTGGCCAGCGCCAGCCTCGACCGGCTGCGCCACAACGCCTACTGCCTGGTGCTGGACGGGCAGTCGTACCGCGCGCCCAAACAGATCGCGGCGGCCACCAAACCGGCACCGCAAAAGCCCTCAAAATCCACCCTGGCCTAACCCCTCGGGACCCCCGTTTTACCCACCTGTTGCTGGCTCCAATACGGCGGACATCGGTGGCTCCATTACGGCGGTCGGTGACACTTCGGCCAGGCTGGCTGAACCGCGCAGGCCCAAGAAGATCGCCACCAACCGCCTGGAGCGGCGGCTGCTGGAGATCGAGAAGCTGGGCCCCAAAGCCAAGCGTCAGATCACGCAGCTACTCGATTCCTTCATCGAGGGCGAGAAGCTCAAGCAGCGCATGAGCGCCGCTCGCAAGTCAGAGGCTTGAGTAAACCCCAGACGAACAAAGGGCCGCTTTCAGCGGCCCTTTGTTTTCTCAGCAGCAAGATTATTGCGGCAAGAACTCAACGTCTATACGGTCGGCTTTCACCGTGACCATCTTTCCATCAAGGTACCCAAATTCCGTTTGAAGCACTTCGTCTTCAAAGACCAGGCCGCCTGCCTCAAAATACCTGCCATTGAGCTTTCCTTGAACCAGGTAGGCAAAGCCCTTTCCTGTTTCAACAAAGGCTGGGGCTGCATCATCAGGTGACTCCATTACCTCATAGTCATCCAGCATGACCAGCTCCAGTTGCACGGAATAGCTCTTGCCTTCCTCGATGGGATAAGGGCAAACGCTTGCAAAGCAGTTCAGCCTAACGCCATTGATCTGGAGAGCCACCTCCTCTTCAATGTCGTCATTCAGCTTGATAACTTGTGCTTGGTAAATCATGGTGCAGGTGTGATGGTTCTGATCGAAGGATCACCATTCAGCATCTTCCAGAAGCTCTTTCCGCTTTGGGTATGAATGGTTGTAATGGCACCGTCAGCATTCGTCCCAACAAAACCGAACTTGGCATCACCTCTGCTCGTGTTCCCCATGAACTGAGCGTATCCAGTTCGCGTCTCACCCTTGTACAGATAGTTAACCTTGGTCCCGTTCTGCATGATGTCTCGACCTACTTGCAAGTAGTCATCTGCACTACGGGCTCCAAACTCGGCCCCATGCTTTTCAAAGTGGCCAAGCAGCTTGGCTTCAGAGGCAAAACCCTTTGCCGCATCGGCAGCCTTGTTGGCAGTCGATGCGGCTGCCCGGACAGCCCCGACGCCACCAGGAACACCGGGTATCGCTACAGCCGCCGCATCCACGACCACACCGATGGCGTTGCCGATGCTGGGGCTTTCGACGAACTGCCCAATGCTCAGCGCGAGGCTGGCAACATCCCAGGCAGTTTCGATGGCCCGGCCGTCGGGGTCTTTGAACTTGTACGGGTTGTTCGCCCCGTACACGTAGCGGTTGAAGCTGCTGCCCGACTGCCGATCCGTGACGATCGGATCGACGCTGAGGAAGCGACCAGGCAACGGATCGAAGTACCGCTGCTGCATGTACACGAGGTCCGTCTCGGCGTCCTGCACGTGGCCGGTGAAGCCGATGACGCTTGTGTTGGCACTGGGTTTGGTCCCGGCGGCCACATAGCCGTAGGGCTCGAAGCGGCTGCGGTTGATCACCGTGCCCGATGCGTTGCTGTGCGCCACCGGGCTGCCCAGCGCGTCCGTGTGCACGTACTGCGTACCGCTGGCGCTGTTCACCTCGGCGATCTGCTTGCCCGCCAGGTAGATGTAGGCCGTGGTGCTGCTCGGGCGCGGCCCGCCTGTGCTGGTGGCCCACAGCAGCTGCCCCGCCTGGCTGTACACCTGCACGCGCGTGGAGCCGTCGCTGCTGGCGACCTTGAACCGCCGGCCGTGCCCGTCGTAGGCGTAGCTGCCGCCCAGGCTGCTCCAGTTCAGGCGGTTGCCGATGTCGAAGCCAAAGCTCTGGGCGCCCTTGGCCGTCAGGTTGCCGCGCGCGTCGTAGCCGTAGCTGGCCGTCGCGCCGTTGGTGGTGACGCTGGCGAGCTGGTTGTTCGTGTTGAAGTTGAAACTGCTGGCCCGTGCCCCGACCGTGGCGGCGCGCAGGTTGTCCACGGCGTCATAGGCATAGGTGGCATTGCCCCACACGTTGGGCGCGTTGGCGCTGGCCAGCCGGTCCAGTTCGTCGTAGCCCATCGTGCGGCTGAAGACCCCTTCCTGCTGGTCCGTGATCCCCGTGACGTTGCCGTTGGCGTCGTAGCTGTATTGGTCCTGGAGGACGCCTGCGTCTTTGTTCACCAGCGGCAGCCCGCGCGTGTTCTGCGTCAGGCTGTGCGCGATGCCGTTGGCGAGTTGGTAGCCAGCCACCGCGCCGTTGGGATGGTGGCTGACGGCGCTGGCGTATCCGCTCACGCTTTGCGCTTCGCCGAGCGCGTTGGGGCTGTAGCTCACCGTGCTGCCGTTCGGGTAGGTCAGCGTGCTGAGGTGGCCTGCGGCGTTGTAGCCCCAGCTGATGTTGTAGTTCTGGCCGGCGTAGGCCAGCGTCTCGGTGGCGGGCTTGCGCAGCGCGTTGTAGCCGTAGCTCCAGGCGCTGCCGGCGCTGGCGACGCTCTCCAGCAGTCCGTCCGGGGTGTAGCTGCGCGTGACGCCGGGGCTGGCGTCGCCGTAGCTCACGCTGGTGAGCCGGTTGAGGGGGTCGTAGCCGTAGCTGATCTTGGCCGTTTCGGCCACGCTGGCGTCGTCGCAGGCGCCCGTATCGGGCAGGTTCTGCCCGGGGGCCTTCCAGGCCACGTTGCCGGCTGCGTCGTAGGCCTGCACCGTCGCGCCCACTTCCGGCTCTATCGTCTTGCACAGCAGCTGGCCCGCGTCGTACACGTAGCGCCGCGTCACGCTGCTGCTGTAGCCGCCATGGCTGCCGCTGCGCGTGATGGCCGTGGGCTTGCCGAAGCCGTCCCGGCTGATGGCCACGGCCACGCCGGCCGGGGCGGCGATGCTGGCCAACTGGGCCTGGGACGGATCGTCCAGCGCCCAGAAGCCTTGGGTGGTGACCTTGCCGCGCGGGTTGGTGGTCTGGGTCTGGAAGCCTGTCAGGTAGTTCGTCGTGGTCGTCAGCACGCCCAGTTCGCTGTCGGCCTGCACTTGCGTGGCCCGGCCCAGTGCGTCGTAGCTCGTGCGCGTGCCGGGCGAGGTCGCGGTCACGCTGGCGATGTCGCGCTGGGGGTAGCTGACGAAGGTGGGGCGGCCGTCGGGGTCGTATTGCCTGACGGTGACTTTGCGGGTGTTGGCTTCGTTGCCCGCGTCGTAGGTGCGGGTCATCACCGCGCGCCACAGGGCGTCGTAGTAGGTGACGGTTTTCGCGGCACCCTGGGTGACGGTCTGGCGCCAGTGGCCGGCGGGCAGGCCGTATTCGCTGGCCCCCACGGGCTCGAAGACCAGGCTGCTGCCCGTGAAGCCCGTCGGCGGCGTGATGCTGGCCAGCCGCCCCATGGCGTCGTAGCCGTAGCCGGTGGTGAAACCTGCCGCGTCGGTGAAGCTGGTGATGAGGCCCAGGTTGTTGACGGCTGCGCTCTCTGATGCGCCGGTGGGGTAGCTCACGGTCTGCGGGATGCCCCGCATCCAGTTGCCCAGATACACCGTGTGCCCGGCGCCGTCGGATTCGCTGGCGACCGTGCCGTCGGCGTGGTAGCTGCGCAGGGATTTCAGGACGCCGAACTCGCTGTGGCTGGTCCTCTGGGCCAGGGCGTTGAAGCCGTTGGATTGCATGACCCAGCCGTCAGCGCTCACGCTTTGCACTTGGCCCAGCACCCACAGGGTCGGCTGGTCGTGGTAATCGGTGGCTTCGGTGCGGCTGCCAGTGGGGCCGCTGCGCGTCGCGATGATGGGACGGGCGGCGGCGTCGAACTGATTGACGGTGTAAGTGAAGCTAACGCCTTGCTGGACGGTAGTGACGCTGTCCACCGGCGCCAGCAATGCGGAAAACCAATCACCGCGGTCGGCCGTGAAGCCGATGCCGAATTGCGTCGGGAATGCCTGGCCGGGTGCCAAGCGGTAGGAGCGCGTGACGCGCTTCAACGGTACCACGCCATTCCACCCGAACTGCTCTTCCAGCAGCAGCCCTTCATCCACATGCCAAGTGTTGCCAAAGCACTTGCGATTCACGACGCCGCCGGGGTGGGTCACCGTGCTCAGGCGATAGCTGCTCTTGCCTCCACACGTGCCGCCATTCCACGGGTCCGAATAGGTGAAGCTCCACTGCAGGCTTGCAAGCCCGGGGCCCGTGATGGTCTTGGTGCTCAAGGCCAGGTTCACGGAGGCTGGCAGATAGTCGTAGCGTCCGATGCCGCTGACGATCTGGCAGGTCGAGCCGACGGCATTCTTGAACAGGGCCACATAGCTGGTACTGAACGTGCCCACCGCCCCACTGGGATGGATGATGGAGCCAGAAAACGATTGGGGGCCAAGAGGCGGCGTGGTGCCGTCATCACAGCTGTCGACCTCTCGACTGACAGAGATGTCGGGCGGATACAGCGACGAGATGTTCAGCGTCCACGATCTGCCATCGGGCAGTCCCACGGACGTGAGGGTGGGGCCGGAGTAGCTGTAGGTGATCGAGCGAGTGCCATCGCTTGCCAACACGGCGCGGCCGCCGGAATTGGTGACGGTGACGACCCGTCCATCACTGGATTCGATCCGCCGCAGCAACTTGGGATCGCTGGGGTCATAGGTGTACCGGACCCAGTTGCCAAACCGGTCCGTGACCTTGCTGGCATAAAGATAGACGTCTTGCCGCAAGAGGGTGGCGCGGCCCGCCTTCATGGTGTCTGCGTCACGCACGGCATACCAGTCGAAGTCATAACGAACCCCGGCAGGAGAGATGGCATAGAAGCCCTCACCGGTGCTGTTCTGGACGGTGCTCAGGCAACCGATCTGCCACTGGCCTTTGGTGACGAGCGGATAAGGTCCGCCGCTGGACGGCGCGCTGGCGTAGGCGGGATCCCTCCGCAACACCTCCTGAGTGCCCTCGCCAGGGACTTCGATGTGGGTGCCTTGCCAGAAGGTGTAGTTAAAAACCTCGATGTTGGCGCCAAGGCCGGCCAGGTACTCGTTCTCAGGCATCCAGAAATTCGAGCAACGCGCCAGCGTGTTGCCCGCGCCTCGCCAACCACGGGCCTTGGCGAAGGTGCCGCCAATGCGCGGCACCTTCCAAGTCCAGTCCCCAAGCGGGTAGTTGTATCCACCCGCACTGGTGTGCTTGCCAGGGCTCACGCCCCGGATCAGCGCAACCGGCAATTCATTGTTGCCTTTGAGTGCCAAGTCGGTTTGCTCGAAATACAGCGAGCCATCGAAGAGATTGACCTTGTCACCCATCAGGTCATCACCGTAGGGCGTGATGGCCTTTTGCGCCATGGGCATCTGGCCTTGCAGGTACTGCATGTCGATGGCGCCAATCACCCGTAGCGGCAGCAGCATGCAGGCCACCGCGAGCAGGCGGGCGGCGAGTCCGTCGTCTCGCTTCACCTCCCCCCGCTTCGAACGCGCATTGGCTCGCCCAACGCTCATGTGGACGGCGACGGCTGCAACCCAACCAGCAAGCTCAGCAATGCGCGTGCCCATCTGGCACATCCGGCGATGCATCATGGTCCCCCCCCCCGCTTATTGGCGTGACGCCACGTATTTGTCGATGCGTGATCATGCCTCCTGCAAACGGGAACTGGCCTCTAGCGCATCCCATTACACACAAGTTGAAGTAGATTCCGCAACCTATTGAATTGATTGAGATTGTGGGAGACGAGTGGGCTGGGCTGCAGAGGAATTCAGGACGCTGGATCTGGGCGATGGGAGATTGGACGCACGAGCTGTGCTGCTGGCCGAGCGCCTGGCCGGCAAGCCCACGGAGAGCATTCCGAACGCTTGCAGCGGCTGGGCCGAGACGCAAGGGGCCTACCGGTTTCTGTCCAACGCCAAGACTGACTGGCAGGCGCTGCTCAAACCGCACTGGACGTGCAGCGAAGAGCGCATGCGCGCGCATCCCGTGGTGCTGAACATCCAGGACACCACGGAACTGGACTTCAACGGCCGCGCCACAGCGGGGCTGGGCCCGTTGAGCTATGAAGCGCAGCGCGGGATGTACCTGCACCCGACCTACGCGGTGAGCCCGACGCGCGAGCCGCTGGGCGTGCTCGATGCGTGGATGTGGGCGCGCGAGGCGAAAGGCAAAGACGGCAAACGTGGCGGGATCGTGGAGAGCACGCGCTGGATCGAAGGCTACGAACGCGTGGCCGAACGGGCGTTGGCGCTGCCGCAGGTGCGCCAGGTGTACGTGGCCGACCGGGAGGCCGACATCCTTGCCCTGCTGCGCCGGGCCCAGGAACTGCAGCATGCGGCCGACTACCTGATTCGCTGCCGGCACAACCGGGTCCTGCCCAACGATGGCAAGCTGTGGGAGCAAGTGGCGCAAGCGCCGGTGCTGGGCAAAGTGGCCTTCGAGTTGCCGGGCGGACGCGGCACAGTAGCCCGGCCGGTCACGCAGAGCCTGCGGGCGCAGGTCGTCGAACTGTCCGATGGCAAAGTAGGCACCTTGCACGTGACCTGCCTGCTGGCGCAGGAGATCGACCCGCCGGCCGGCGTCAAGCCCGTGGTCTGGCGGCTGCTGAGCAA
Source organism: Roseateles sp. (assembly GCF_047654785.1). Classification (GTDB taxonomy): domain Bacteria; phylum Pseudomonadota; class Gammaproteobacteria; order Burkholderiales; family Burkholderiaceae_C; genus Pelomonas. Next base: position 496,092 of record NZ_JASGKQ010000003.1, on the reverse strand, counting down.
TCGGCCGGCGCACACGCTGGAGCAGGCGGTCGAACTGATCGACTGGTACCGCGCACGCTGGGAGATCGAGCTGTTCTTCCTGATCCTGAAGGAAGGCTGCCGCGTGGAGGCGCTGCAGTTGAGCCATGTCGATCGCATTGAGGTGGCGCTGGCGTTGTACATGGTCGTGGCCTGGCGCATCAACCGGCTGATGCGGCTGGGCCGCAGCTTGCCAGAGCTGCCGGCCGATCTGCTGTTCGAGGTCGAAGAATGGCAGGCGGCCTTCGTGCTGAACAAGAAGAAGCCACCCAAGAGTGCCCCGCCACTGAACACCGTGGTGCGCCTGATCGCCCAACTCGGCGGCTTCCTCGGGCGCAAGGGCGACGGCCAGCCCGGTGCCAAGACGCTGTGGCTGGGCTTGCGCGACATCACCGTATTCGTTCAAGGCTTGCGCTTCGCTCGGATGGCGCTATGAGATGTGTGTAATGGGATGCCTCTAGCGCCTGGGCATGGTAGAGAGCCTGAACCCATCGCGGGCATGTATGCCGACGGGACCTACGGCACGCGGGGCTGCCTGGAGGCCATCACCGAACGACAAGCGACGGCAGTGATACCGCCATGCCAGCGCATTCGATGCCGGTGTACCGCACGACCAGACTGCCATCTCGCGGATGCACCTGCTCGCCGCATTCCGTCATCGGCGTGACCGCACGGGAGCGCTCGACGAACTTGGCGCAATCCTGGTCGGGCATCAACGCCGACTGCCCCTGCACGCCCTCCGCACCCATTGCAATCAGCAGCATCGACAGCGCCTGGCGCCCTTCGACCCGTCGTTCTCAGGTTTGCACCGGCCATCAGGCCGCATCGCACAGACGCAGTCGTCACCGTTTGCATGGTTTTTGTCCTCCCTGAGCGGCTGCATTTGAAGCCCTTCCCTTCCCATTGCCTACTGGCAACCTTGCCAGGATGGGTATTCCCTAAAGCAATGACCAAGGAAAACTCACAAGCAAACCTGCACTCCGCCATCCGCCGAAAATTCCGCGCGGTTCAGCCCAGCGTGAAGTAGAACCGCGCGCCCTCGCCCACCGCCGCGTCGGCCCAGATCTCGCCGCCGTGCCGGCGCACGATGCGCCGCACCAGCGCCAGGCCGACGCCGGTGCCCTGGAAGTCGCTGGCGCTGTGCAGGCGCTGGAACACGCCGAACAGGCGCTCGGCGAAGCGCATGTCGAAGCCGGCGCCGTTGTCCGACACGACGAACACCCGGCGCCCGCCCTGCTCGACGGTGCCGAAGCGGATCTCCGCGCGGGCCACCTTGGCGCTGTATTTCCACGCATTGCCCAGCAGGTTCTCCAGCACCATGCGCAGCAGCGTCGGGTCGCCGCGCACCGTCAGCCCGGACTCCAGGTGCAGCGCCAGCTCGCGCTGCGGCGCGCCGCGGCGCAGCTCCTCCATCACGAAGCCGGCCAGCTGCGACAGGTCCACCGGCTGGCTGGCCAGCGGCCGCGTCGACAGCTGGCTCAGCGACAGCAGCGCGTCGATCATGCTGTTCATGCGCGCCGCGGCGCTCATCACGCGGTCCAGGTGGTCGTTGCCGACCCGGTCCAGCCGGGCGCCGTAGTCTTCCTTCAGGATGCGCGCGAAGCCCTCGACGACGCGCAGCGGCGCACGCAGGTCGTGCGACACGGTGTAGCTGAAGGACTCGTGCTCAGCGGCCAGGTCGGGCGGCGCCGGGGCCGGGCCGGCGGCCGCGGCGCCATCGTCGCGGTGCGCGGTGCCCAGGTAGCCGGCGAAGTCCCCGTGCGCGTCCAGCCGGGGCAGGCCGCGCAGCCGCCAGCGCGCGTCGCTGCCGGGCACGGCCAGCGGCAGGTCGGCGAACGGCTGGCGGGCCGCCAGGCGCTGGCCCAGTTCGCCCTCGGCGTCCAGGCGCTCCCAGGGCGCGGGCGCGGCGGGCGCGCCGGACGGCGCCTGCCAGTGCACCACGCGGTGCGCCGCATCGGTGGCCCACTGCCAGTCGCGCTGCAGCTGCGCCTGCAGCAGCAACTGCTGGCGGGCCTCGAGCAGCGGCCCGGCCAGGCGCTGGCGGGTCAGCCGCACGCCCGCTTGCCAGCCCAGCGCGGCGGCGGCAAGCACCGCCAACGCGGTCAGCCAGGCCGTCAGCACCAGCAGCGCGGGCGCCGGCCCGGCGCCCCAGGCCCACGCGAGGGCCGCCAGCGCCAGCAGCGCCACGCCGGCCAGGCCCGCCGCCGGCAGCCGCCACCGGCGGCGGCGCGAGGACGCGCTGTCGTCGCTGAGGCTGTTCATGCGCGGCATTGTAGGCAGCGCCCCCCGCACGGCCGGGCCGGCGCCGCGCCCCCCGTGGATCGGGCACCGGGGCCGGAATGTGTGCGTTCCTCCGCGTTTGCCCTCCGACCCAGCCGGTACATTTGCGGCAGCACGCCCCGCCCCGCCACCATGACCGCCCCTTCCGCCGCCGCCCACCTGGATCCCGAGGCGATCCGCCGCCTTCGTGAACTCGACCCGGACGGCCGCAACCAGCTGATGGCGCGCGTCGTCGCGGCCTTTTCCCACTCGCTGGACCGGCTGCTGCCCGACCTGGCGCGCGCCCGCCAGCCCGGCGCGCCGGACCTGACCGTCATCCGCCACGTCAGCCACACGCTGAAGTCCTCGTCCGCGAGCGTCGGCGGCGCGGTGCTGGCGGCGCGCTGCAACACCATCGAGACCATGGCCCGCGAGGGCCGCACCGAGGGCCTGGACGCGCAGCTGGACGCCATGCTCCAGGACATCGAGCAAGTGCGCGTGGCGCTGGCCGCGCTGCTGTGACCGCGCCCATGCAGCCCGCCGGCCACGACCTGGACGACCTGCCCGCGCGCCCGCGCGTGCTGCTGGTCGACGACGACGAGGTCAACCTGCTGCTGACCGCGGTGGCGCTGCGCGAGCGCGGCTTCGACGTCACCGAGTCCCCGAGCGGCAGCGACGCGCTGGCCCAGCTCGCGGTGCGCGCGCCCGACGTGGTGGTACTGGACGCGCTGATGCCGGAGCTGGACGGCTTCGAGACCTGCTCGCTGCTGCGCTCGGCGCCGGGGTTCGAGTCGCTGCCGGTGCTGATGCTCACCGGGCTGGACGACGAGGCCTCCATCAACCGCGCCTACCAGGCCGGCGCGACGGACTTCTTCGTCAAGTCGCCGCAATGGAGCCTGCTGGCCGGGCGGCTGCGCTACCTGCTGCGCAGTTCGCGCACGCGGCTGGAGCTGGAGCGCAGCAAGGCCAAGCTGGCGCGCGCGCAGGACCTGGCCCGCATGGGCAGCTTCGAGTGGCGGCGCGGCGTGGCCGGCAGCTTCTCGATCTCCGCCGAGGGCCTGCGCGTGTTCGGCCGCGGCCCGCAGGACCGGCTCGACTTCCTCGGCGTGCTGCGCATGGTGCCCGGCGAGGAGCGCCACGCCTTCCTGCGCCTGCTGTGCGACGTGGTCGCCCACACCTCCGTCCTCATCACCGACCTGCCGCTGACGCTGCCCGACGGCCGCCAGCGCGTGGTCCACATCGAGGCCGAGCCCGAGTTCAACGAGCACGGCGGCACCAGCGGCTACACCGGCATCCTGCAGGACGTGACCGACCGCCGCCAGGCCGAGGACCGCATCCGCCAGCTGGCCCATTTCGACGCGCTGACCGGCCTGCCGAACCGCCGCCAGCTGATCTGGCGCGTGGAGCGCGCGATCGAGAGCGCGCGCCGCGGCGGCCACGAGGTGGGGCTGCTGCTGATCGACCTGGACCGCTTCAAGGTCATCAACGACACGCTGGGCCACGCGGCCGGCGACGAGCTGCTGATCGAGGTCGGCCGGCGCCTGCGCAGCTGCGTGCGGCATTCCGACCAGGTGATGGAGGGCGTGCTCGAGGGCCTGGGCGGCCGCAGCCACCGCGGCCTGGAGGCCGTGGGGCGGCTGGGCGGCGACGAGTTCGTCGCGCTGCTGCCTGAGGTGGCCGGCGAGCGCGACGCCGAGCGCGTCGCGCAGCGCGTGCTGGACGCGCTGCGCGATCCCATCTTCGTCGGCGGGCAGGAATGCTTCGTCACGGCCAGCGTCGGCATCGCGCTGTACCCGCGCGACGGCCAGACCATGGCCGACCTGCTGCGCAATTCCGACGTGGCGATGTACGCCGTCAAGAGCCAGGGCCGCAACGCCTCGGCCGTGTACTCGCCGATGCTGGCCGGCCACGGCAAGCAGAAGCTGGAGCTGGAGAGCGCGCTGCACAAGGCGCTGGAGCGCAACGAGATCGTGCTGCACTACCAGCCCAAGATCGACGTGCGCGCCGCCCGCATGGTGGGCGCCGAGGCGCTGATGCGCTGGCAGCGCGGCAACGTGCTGGTGCCACCGGCCGACTTCATCCCGCTGGCCGAGGAGACCGGCCTGATCGTGCCGCTGTCCGAATGGGCGCTGAAGGAGGCGGCCCGCCAGGCCAAGCTGTGGCAGCTGCAGTTCGGCTTCGCCGACGCCATCGCGGTGAACCTGCCCAGCCGGCTGTTCGAGCGCACCGACCTGGTCGAGCACATCCACCAGTGCGTCAGCGCCTACGGCGTGCCCCACCGCTCGATCCAGCTCGAGATCACCGAGAACAACCTGATGAAGGACCTGCAGAACGTCATCCCGGCGCTGCACCGGCTCAACGAGGTGGGCGTCGAGATCTCCATCGACGACTTCGGCACCGGCTACTCGTCGCTGGCCTACCTGACGACGCTGCCGATCTCCGAGGTCAAGGTGGACCGCACCTTCGTGCGCGACCTGGGCATCACGCCGCAGAGCTCGGCCGTGGTCACCGCCATCATCGCGCTGGCGCGCGCGCTGGGCCTGCGCGTCATCGCCGAGGGCGTGGAGACACTGCGCCAGATGGAGGTGCTGCACCGCCTGGGCTGCTCGCTGATGCAGGGCTTTTTGTTCAGCAAGGCGCTGCCGCCCGACGAGCTGGAGTGCTGGCTCGCCCAGACCGTGCTGCCGCGCAAGGCGCCGTGGATCACGCCGGCCGACGGCGCCGAGCGGGCCGCCTGCGGAAACGGCTGACCATGCGCACGACGCTCCCGCCCGCCCAGCTGGCCAAGGCCGCGCTGCAGCGCCTGGCGCAGGCCCGCCTGGAGCCCACGCCCGAGAACTACGCGCGCGCCTATGCGATCGAGGCCGGCGGCGAACCGGCGGCGGCCGCGGGCGCGGCGGTGCCGGAGCGGGTGCAGCAGGTCGTGGCGCGCCTGATCAGCCTGGCGCTGCCGTCCGGCGCCGCGCGGCAGGACCTGCAGGCCGCGCTGCGCGAACAGCGCTGGGACGAGCTGCTGCGCCAGGCCGACCGGCTGCTGGACACGGCCGGCCCGGGCGCGCAGGCCGAGGCGCTGGCGCAGGTCGTCGAGCGCCTGGTGCGCGGCCTGGAGCGCGGCGGCCGGCACTGGACGCTGGCGCGCCGCAAGGACGGCATCCAGCGCGCGCTCGAACTCGGCCGCAACGACAGCGCCAAGCTGGTCAAGCGCCTGGGCCAGCTCATCGCCAGCTGGGACAAGGACGTCGAAGGCAGCGAGGTCGAAACCGGCGAGGACGGCGGCACGCCCAGCCAGCTGTTCACCGACAGCGCCTTCGCCGACACCGGCTTCCGCGAGGGCAGCCAGTTCGCCGACCTGGGCCGCGCCGCGCCGCCCGATGCCGCGCCGGCGCCCGGCCCCGTGCCGGAGCTGGTGCCCGACCTCGCGCCCTGGCACGCGCTCAGCGGCGAACTCAACGCCACCGTGCGCCATGCGCTGCGCTCGCCGCAGTCCGAGGCCACGCCGGCCGACGCGCTGATCCGCGAGCTGGACGCCGCCCAGGCCGAACTGCAGGCCCAGGGCGCCAGCCCGCAGCGCGCCACGCAGATGGCCGCGCTGTGCCAGCGCGCCCGCCACCTGCTGGACCACCGCCGCCACCTGTTCGACGAACTCGGCGGCCTGTGCCGCGAGCTCAGCGGCAGCCTGGTGGACCTGGCCGAGGACGACTCCTGGGCGCACGGCCAGGCCGAGGCGATGCAGCAGACGCTGGCGCAGGGCCTGTCCGGCCGCGGCGTGCGCACCGCCTCCGAGCTGCTGGCCGGCACCCGCGCGCGCCAGCGCGCGCTGCGCGACGAACGCTCCCGCGCGCGCGACTCGCTGAAGGGCCTGATCCAGCGCATGCTGGCCGAGCTGGGCGAGCTGGGCCAGCACACCGACCGCTTCCAGAACAACGTCGGCCGCTACGCCGACGCCATCGAGCAGGCCGATTCGCTGGAAACCCTGGCCGGCACCGTGCGCGAGATGGTCGAGGAAAGCCGCAGCGTGCAGGGCCTGGTGACGCAGACGCAGGCGCGCCTGACGCTGGAGCACGACCGCGCCACGGCGCTGACGCAGCGCGTCGACGAGCTGGAGGGCGAGCTGCGCCGCCTCTCCAACGAGGTCCACACCGACCAGCTCACGCAGGTGGCCAACCGCCGCGGCCTCATCCAGGCCTTCGGCGTCGAGCAGGCGCGCACCGGGCGCGACACCACGCGCATCGCGCTGGCGCTGCTGGACATCGACAACTTCAAGAAGCTCAACGACAGCCTGGGCCACCAGGCCGGCGACATCGCGCTGAAGTCGCTGGCCGAGCGCGCGCAGGCCTCGCTGCGCCCCGGCGACCTGGTGGCGCGCTACGGCGGCGAGGAGTTCGTGCTGATGCTGCCCGACACGCCGCTGGACGAGGCGCAGGCGGTGCTGGTGCGGCTGCAGCGCGCGCTGTCGGCCGCGCTCTTCAAGCACGAGGGCAAGGACGTGTTCGTGACCTTCTCGGCCGGCGTCACGCTCTACCGCCCCGGCGAGACGCTGGAAGCCGCGCTGGACCGCGCCGACGTGGCGCTGTACGAGGCCAAGCACACCGGCAAGAACCGGGCCTGCATCGCCGAATGAAGCGGGGCGCGGCGCTGGCCTTGACCCTGGCCGCCGGCATCGCCGGCGCGCGGACGCCGGTGCCGCTGTGCGTGACCGACTTCCCGCCTTACGTCAGCCCGGCGCTGCCGGACGGCGGGCAGCTCACGGCGCTGGCCCGGCGGGCCTTCGCGGCCGGCGGCCTGGGCGTGCGGCAGCTGGACGTGCCCTGGGTGCGCGCCTACGCCATGGCCGGGCGCGGCGAATGCCTGCTGCTGGCGGTGTGGCGCAACGAGGAGCGCGACGCGCAGTTCCGGTACTCGCTGCCGGTGGCGCAGATGGAGCTGGGCTTGTTCGTGCGGGCGGACCGCCAGGCGCCGCTGCCGCACGGTGCAACCGTGGCCTACCAGCGCGGCTCCTACCTGCCGCCGGCCATGGCCGGCGGCCGCTACCGGCTGCACGCGCTGATCAACGCCCGGCCCGGCCTGGAGCTGCTGCAGCTCGGCCGCGTCGAGGCCGTGTTCTCGGAGCGGGCGAGCTTCGAGCACCAGCTGGCCCAGCGGCCGGGCGGCGCCTGGGTGCGCTGGCAGGCGCCGCCGCTGGAGGTGAAGCCGACCTTCATGGCGCTCAGCAAGGCGCACCCGCAGGCGCAGGCCTGGCTGGCGCTGCTGGACGAGGAAATCCGCCAGTCCGGGGAACTCAGAAACTGAACGCCAGCCGCAGCCCGCCCCAGTGCCGGCCGTTGACGGTGATGGGCGCGGCGGCCTCCTTCAGCAGCACGAAGCGGCCGCCGCCCATGTCGCGCCGGTAGGTCTGCAGCAGGAAGGGCCGCTCGTTGCGCGCCGAGGCCAGGCCGGTGCGGTCGTCGAAGATGCGGCGGTAGCGGCTGTGGGCGGTGTTCCACGCCAGGTCGCCCGGGCGCTGCGGCTGGCAGTACTTGCGGTTGTGCGTCGCGATGTAGCCGTTGCGGTCGGCCGCGATGCAGAACACCACCTTGTCGCTGAAGCCCAGCACCTGCTCCTGCACGGCCGGGAACAGCTGGTCGGTGAGCGCGCAGAAACGCGTGGTGTGCTGCGGCGGCTGGGTGCCGTCGATGGGCCGGTAGTGCGCGTCGAACAGGTCGGCCTCGCCGATCCGGCCGCCGCGCAGCGCGTCCTCCAGCAGCGCGCCGATATCGGCCGCGGCCTGCTGCGCGGCGCGGATGAAGGGCATGTCGTCGACCTCCACGCCGCTCCCGGCGATCTGCTCGACCAGTTCCTCCGCCATGCGCAGGAAGCGGTCGCTGCCGTCGAACGCGACCTTCAGCCCCTGCGAGGCCTGCGACACCTCGCGCTCCAGCTCCTGCGCGCGCTCGTTGAGCAGGCCCATCTGCTGGCCGCTCTCGGCGGCGGACGCGGCGATGCGCTGCACGTCCTGCTCCACCTCGCGGAAGGCGGCGTGGATCTGGCTGGGCCGGGCGGCGTCCTCGGCCAGCTCGGCGCTGAAGCGGTCGATGCGCTGCTGCAGGCTGGCGATGGCGCCGACGATGGCCTTGGACGAGGCCTCCACCTGCCCGGCCAGCGCCTTCACGGCCTCGGCGACGACGGCGAAGCCGCGCCCGGCCTCGCCGGCGTGCTTGGCCTCGACGGCGGCGTTGAAGGCGACGAGCCGGGTCTGCAGCGAAATCCGCGTGATCTCGGCGGCCGCGTCGCTGACCTGGGCCAGCGTGGCCGCCATGCCGCCGACCTCGCCGCCGACCCCGCCCAAAGCGCCACGGGCGCGCTGCACCGCGGCGGCGCTCTGCGCGGTGGCCGCGGCGATGGCCGCCTGGGCCTGGCCGATCTGGTCGAGCTGCCGCGCCAGCGCCTGCATGGCCTGGCCCTGCGCCTGCACGATGCGCTGGGTGTCCTCGAGCGCGCCGCGCACCTCGGCGGCGTCCTTGCCGACCGTGGAGATGGCGCGCGCGAGGCGCTTGACGACGTTCAGCGCGGCGTTGTCTTCACGCTGCTGCTCGACCTGGGGCGTGGCGGCGCGGCTGGGGGTGAGCCATCGGAACATCGATCTTCCTCACATTCAGTGGATACCGCGGGCCGGAAGCGGAAGCTGCGGGCCGAGCGCCGGGCCGCTCCCAAGCCGGCCCGCAGGCGATGTGCGAGCGGGGTACGCCCCGCGAGCATCGCCATCCCCTCGGGGGATCGACCAGGCTTTGCCCGCGTTCAGCGCGGCAAACCTGGGCGAGGGGCCTCTCACCACTCCCTCAGCTTAACCCGCAGCCTGGCGATGGACTGGCTGTGCAGCTGGCTCACGCGCGACTCCGTGACCTTGAGCACGGCCGCGATCTCCTTCAGGTTCATGTCGTGCTCGTAGTACATGCTCATCACGTACTGTTCGCGCTCGGGCAGGTTCTTGATGGCGTCCACCAGCGCCTCGCGCATGCGGTGGTCCTGCAGCTGCGCCATCGGGTTGGCGCCCTCGTCGGCGACGTGGCGGTCGAGGTAGTCGGCGTCGCCGTCGTCGCCGCTCATGTCCTCCAGGTAGACGAGCTGGGTGCCGCGCACCTTGGACAGCGTGTCCTGGTAGTCGGCCAGCGACAGGCCCATCTCGGCGGCGATCTCGGCCTCGCTGGGCGCGCGGCCCAGGCGCTGCTCGACCTTGTGGACCGCCGCCTCGATCTCGCGCTGCTGGCGGCGCGTGCCGCGGCTCATCCAGTCGCCGCCGCGCAGCTCGTCGAGCATCGCGCCGCGGATGCGCTGGGTGGCGAAGGTCTCGAACTGCACGCCCTGCCCGGCGTCGAAGCGCGACAGCGCGTCGGTCAGGCCGATCAGGCCGACCTGGATCAGGTCGTCCACCTCCACGTTGGCCGGCAGCTTGGCGATCATCTGGTGCGCCAGGCGCCGCACCAGCGGGCTGTACTGCTTGATCAACGTGTTGTTGTCGAGGCGGCCTTTGGGCGTGTACATGGTCGGCGGGCGGGGATCGGATTCAGTGGGCGGCGGCGAAGGGAGAGGGCCGCGCGCGCGCCGGGCGCAGCGGGGTCGCATGGCCGCCGGCGGCGCCCACGGCGGCACCGGGCGGCGCGGCCAGCAGCAGCTCGCGGGCGAGGTGGCGCAGCTCGGGCGTGAGCGCCGCTTGCTGGGAGGCGCGCGGGTCCAGGCAGGCCCAGTCGCGCAGCACGGCGCCGAGGAAGCCGTCGGCGCAGCTGTGCAGCTGCTGGGCGATGCGGGTGGCCAGGCGCAGTTGGGGGTGGCAGGCCATCAGCAGACTGTAGACGAGCAACCCGGCGCGCTGCGTGAGCCATTTCATGCCGGCGTAGGCTTCCGTCACGCTCAGCGGGTCGGCGTCGGCCAGCAGCAGCGGGCGCACCTCGCGCAGCGCGACGATGCGGGCCAGCTCGGGCGCGGGCGCGTGCAGCAGGATGACGTCGGCCTCGGGCGCGGCCTCGGCCACGGCGTCCAGGAAGGCGGCTGCCGAGCCGTGCGCATTGGTGTGGCGCAGCGCCAGCCCGCGCGCGGCGAGGTAGGACACCCGGGACGACAGGCGCTCGATGCAGTCGGCCATGTCCACCCGCGCCAGCTCCGACGGCGGCGGCGCATGCTCGCCGGCATCCACCACCAGGGTCTTCAGGTCCAGCTCGCTGAACGCGGCGCACAGGCCTTCCAGCAGCGCGCCGGCATCGGCCACGCGCGGGTTGCTGACCACCGGCACGAAGCGGGTCTTGGACGCAGAAAAAAGGCGGCGCAGGCCCTGGGCTTGGTCTTGCATCGCGCCGCGCCTCAGTGGACGGCCCGCAGCCCGGCGTCGGCCAGCGGCGCACCGGCGAAGATGAGGTTGACGTCGGCGCTGTCCATGCGCCAGGCGCCGGCGGCGGGGCTCTTCAGCGCGCGCTGCACCAGCGCGGCGCCGGGCAGGCGGTGCCAGTCCTCCGGCACGCGCTGGCCGTTGGCCACGCCCAGCACCTTGAGCTTGTGGCGGATCAGCGTGTCCAGCGCCGGGGCGAGCTTGACGGCCTCGTCGATCTTGCTGAGCACCACGCCCTCGCAGGCCGCGGCTTTCCAGGCGTTGACGACGTCCTCGATGGTCTCGCCCTGCTGCGCCGCGTTGACGACCAGCAGCTTGCGGATGCGCGGGTGGGCCAGCATCTCCAGCAGCTCCTGCGTGCGGCTGTCGCGCTGGGCCATGCCGGCGGTGTCGATGAGGATGAGCTTCTTGTTCGCGAGCAGGTCCAGCAGGTCGTCCAGCGACGCGCGGTCGTGCGCGGTGTGCACCGGCACGCCGAGGATGCGGCCGTAGGCGCGCAGCTGCTCGTGGGCGCCGATGCGGTAGGCGTCCAGCGTGATCAGGCCGAGCTGGCCGGCGCCGTACTTGGTGGCGAAGTGGGCGGCCAGCTTGGCGGTGGTGGTGGTCTTGCCGACGCCGGTGGAGCCGATCAGCGCGAACACGCCGCCACGGTCCTCCAGGGCGGGGGCGCCCTCGTCGGTCTGCAGGTTGCGCGACAGCACGTGCGCGGCCCAGGCGGTTTCGTCGGCCGGGTCGCCGGCGGCGGCGGCGCGGAAGTCGGACGGGCAGCTCTCGGCCAGCTTGCGCACCAGCGCGGGCGAGAAGCCCAGCTCCAGCAGCTTCTGCGTCAGCCGCGCCTGCACGGGCTGGCGCTGCAGCTTCTCCATGAAGGCCAGCGACGAGAAGCGCTCCTCGATCAGGCCGCGCATCTGGCGCAGCTCGGCCGCCATGTCCATCTGGCTGCGCTGGGCCGGCGTGGGCTGGCCGGGCAGCGGCAGCGCCGGCTGCGGCTCGGCGGCGGTGGCGATGTCGCCCAGCTGCGGCACGGCGCGGCGCGGCGCGGGCGCGGCGAGGTCGGCGGCGCTGGGGATGCGGATCTCGTCGCGCAGCACCGGCGGCGCGCGGCGGCTGGGCGGGGCCGGCGCGGCGGCGCGGCGCGGCGCCAGCGCGGCCATGGCCTCGGCGGCGCGGCGCTCGCGCTGGGCGCGGGCGGGGTCCGGCGTGGCGGCGGGCGGCGGGCGCAGCGGCAGGCTGGGCACCGCCGGGTCCGGCTGGCCGGCGAGCTCGGCCTGGCGGCGGCGCAGCATGCGCTCGCGCACGTAGTCCTGGAAGTTCAGCGTGCTCATCGCCAGCTGCTCGACGTCGCCACCCACCTCGGGTGCGCCGAAGCCGGGCTCCTGGCGCTGCGCGCGCTCGGCGAAGCTGGCGCGCGCCTGCGGTTGCGGCTGCGCGGCCGGGCGCGCGGCGACGGCCGTCGCGCTGGCGGCCAGGCGCTCGATCTGGCCCATGCCCTCCGGCGCCATGGCCAGCACCTCGACGCCTTCCGGCGCCGTCCTGTTGGACAGCACCACCGCGTCGGGCCCGAAGGCCTGCTTGACGAGGGCCATCGCCTCGCGCGAGGTGCGGGCCGTGAATTTGCGAACGTTCATCGTCATGCTGTGCCTCCGATGATGGAGCCGATGCGGATGGTGTGGGTTTCAGGGATCTCGCTGTGGCCCAGCACCTTCAGGCGCGGCGCGGCGCGGCGCAGCAGCCGGGCCATGGGGGCGCGGATCGGGTCGGGCACCAGCAGCGCGGCGGGCAGGCCGCGGTCTTCCTGCTTCTGGGCGGTGTCGGCGGCGCTGCGGGCCAGCGTGTCGGCCACGCCGGGGTCCAGCGCGGCGCCGTGCGGGGAGTTCAGGGCCTGGGTGACGAGGCGCTCCAGCTCGGGCTCCAGCGCGATCACGTCCAGCTCCTTCGTGGAGCCGTAGATCTGCTGCACGATGGCCGGCGCGATGTGCATGCGGATGCGGCGCGCCAGCTCCTGCGGGTCGGTCACGGTGGCGGCGTTCTCGGCCAGGCACTCGACGATGGAGCGCATGTCGCGCACGTGCACGCCCTCCTCCAGCAGCAGCTGGAGCACGCGTTGCAGGGTGGCGATGCTGACCATTTTGGGAATCACGTCTTCGATGAGTTGGGGGGCCTGCTTGGTGAGGTGTTCCACCAGCGCCTGGGTCTCCATGCGGCCCAGCAGGCGGGCTGCATGGACTTGCATCAAGTGTGAGAGGTGGGTGGCCACGACGGTCGAGCAATCAACGACCGTAAACCCGCTCATTTGGGCCATCTCCTTGTGCCGCTCCTCGATCCACACGGCCGGCAGGCCGAAGGCGGGGTCGGTGGTCGCGGTGCCGATGAGCTTCTGCGTCGCGTGGCCGGGGTTGATGGCCAGCCACATGCCGGGGAAGGCCTCGGCCTCGCCGACGACCGCGCCGCGCAGCGACAGGCGGTACTGGCTGGGGCGCAGCTCCAGGTTGTCGCGGATGTGCACCGGCGGCGGCAGGAAGCCGACCTCCTGCGCGAACTTGCGCCGCACGCCCTTGATGCGGGACAGCAGGTCGCCCTCCTTGCCCTTGTCCACCAGCGTGATGAGGCGGTAGCCCACCTCCAGGCCCAGCGTGTCCACGGGAACCAGGTCCTCCCAGCTCGCCTCGCCGCCGCTTTCGGCGGGCGGCGCGGCGGGCTGGACGGCCTCGCCGCCCCGCGCGGCCTGCTGCTCCTTGCTGCGCAGCCACCAGGCCAGGTAGCCCAGGCCGCTGGCGATCAGCAGGAAGACGACGTGCGGCATGCCCGGGATCAGCCCCAGCGCGCCGATGACGCCGGCCGTGATGGCCAGGCTCTTGGCCGAGCCGAACACCTGGCGGCCGATCTGGCTGCCGATGTCCTTGTCGGTGCCCACGCGCGACACCACCATCGCCGCCGCCACCGAGATCAGCAGTGCCGGGATCTGCGCGACCAGCGCGTCGCCGACGGCCAGCAGGATGTAGCTGTCGGCCGCCTGGCCGGCGGACAGGCCGTGCTGGGCCACGCCGATGACGAAGCCGCCGACGATGTTGATGACCAGGATCAGCATGCCGGCGACGGCGTCGCCGCGCACGAACTTGCTGGCGCCGTCCATGGAGCCGAAGAAGTCGGCCTCGTCGCCCAGCTCGGCGCGGCGGCGCTTGGCCTCGGCCTCGTTGATGAGGCCGGCGTTCAGGTCCGCGTCCACGGCCATCTGCTTGCCGGGCATCGCGTCCAGCGTGAAGCGCGCGCCGACCTCGGCGATGCGCTCCGCGCCCTTGGTGACGACGATGAAGTTGATGACGACGAGGATGGCGAACACGATCAGGCCGACCGCGAAGTTGCCGCCGATCAGGAAGTGGCCGAAGGCCTCGATCACCTTGCCCGCCGCGCCGGTGCCGGTGTGGCCCTCCAGCAGCACGACGCGGGTGGACGCGACGTTCAGCGACAGCCGCATCAGCGTGGTCAGCAGCAGCACGGTCGGGAAGGCCGCGAAGTCCAGCGGCTTGACCATGTTGGCCGCCACCATGGTCACCATCACCGCCATCGCGATGTTGAAGGTGAACAGCAGGTCCAGCGCGAAGGGCGGCAGCGGCAGCACCATCATCGCCAGCACCAGCAGCACCGCGATGGGCGCGCCCAGCGCGCCGATGACGCCGGCGCGCGGGCCGAGCAGGCTCTGCAGTTTCTGGATCAGCGGTGTCATGTCAATGGCTCCGGGTGGCCGGGTGGCGGCCGCTGGACGAGGCCCGTGACCTGGGTGCGGCGAAGCCGGTGGGGGATGGGCTCATTCAGTCCTCGTCGGGCGCCCAGCCTGGCTGGTTGTGCGGATCGAGCTCGGGCGGCACGTGCGGGTGCGGCAGGTCCGGCGGCGCGACGTCGCGCGACCGCATCGCGGCGCGCAGCTGGTACACATAGGCCAGCACCTGGGCGACGGCGCCGAACAGCGCGGCGGGGATCTCGCGGTCCAGCTCGGCGTGCGCGTACAGCGCGCGCGCCAGCACCGGCTGCTGCAGCACCGGCACCTTGGCGTCCTTGGCCAGGTCGCGGATCCTCAGCGCCAGCAGGTCGGCGCCCTTGGCCACCACCTTGGGCGCGGCCATCCTGCCCTCGTCGTACTTCAGCGCGACGGCGTAGTGGGTGGGGTTCATCACCACCAGGTCGGCCTGCGGCACCGCGGCCAGCATGCGGCGCCGGGCCATCTCGCGCATCCTGGCGCGCATCCTGGCCTTGACCTCCATGTTGCCCTCGACTTCCTTGAGCTCCTGCTTGACCTCTTCGCGCGTCATGCGCATGCGGCGCAGCCACAGCTGGCGCTGCAGCGGCACGTCGACAGCGGCGAACAGCGCCAGCGCGATGGCCAGCAGCGCCAGGCCGCCCATCAGCTGCTGGCCGGCGTAGGCCAGCGCGGACGGCAGCGGCACGGACATGATGCCCACGTAGGTCGCCAGCCGGTCCTTCAGCACCAGCCCGCCGACGACGCCCAGCACCAGCGCCAGCAGCACGGCCTTCAGCGCCGCGCCCAGGCCCTGGCCCGAGAACAGGCGCTTGAGGCCGGGCAGCGGGTTCAGGTGGGTGAACTTGGGCTGCAGCGGCTTGGTCGTCCAGTTCCAGCCGCCGCTGGCGAGGTTGCTGGCGATGCCCACCAGCATCAGCAGCACGGCGATGGGGCCGGCCACCAGCGCGAAGGCGATCGTCATGTCCGCCAGGCGCTCGCCCATGAAGCCGGGCCGGGCCAGCAGGCTGGCGTCGAACTGCAGCGCCGAGGCCAGCGTCTGGCGCAGCTTCTCGACGATGCGCGGACCGGCCGCAGTCAGCACCGCGCCGCCGCTCACCATCAGCGCGAAATGCGGCAGGTCCCGCGAGCGCGGCAGTTGGCCCTCGGCCCGCGATCTGGCGATCTTCTTGGGCGAGGCGGGTAAGTTGCGGTCCTGTGCGTCCTGGTCGGCCATGGCGGTTCTTCAGCGCTGGCCAGGATTGTTCGCGGCCGCCGCCCCGGACTTGAGCGGGAAAAGCGGGGGACTGACCGTGCTGTTCACGGCCTGAACCAGGCCGCCGGAAAAGCAGAAAGCCGGCGCGAGGCCGGCTTCCGGGAGCATGTGGCGGCGGGCGTTCAGAAGCCCAGGCTGGCCAGCAGGTCGTCCACCTCGCCCTGGTTGGTCACCACGTCGGTGCGGCCTTCGGAGTTCACGACCGGGCCCTGCAGGATGTTCGGGTCCACCTTCTCGCGCTGCTCGGGCGGCACGACCTGCACCAGCAGCTTGACGAGGCTGTCCTCCAGGTCGTTGGCCAGCGTGACGACCTTGGCGACCACCTGGCCGGTCAGGTCGTGGAAGTCCTGCGCCAGCATGATGTCGGTCAGGTGGCCGTCGATGCTCGCGGTGCGGGCCTCGACGTCCTTGACGAAGTTCATCACCGCGCCGCTGGCGACGGCGCGCACCGGGTCGGCGACGATGGCGGCGGCCAGCTCCTGGGTGGCCTGGCTGATGCCGGCGTGCTCGGCCTTGGCCTGGTCCACCGAGTTCAGCACCTTCTCGGCGGCCGCGGCGGTCTTGGTGGCGATGTAGCTCAGGCGGCTGCGCGCATCGGGCAGGCCGTCCGTGGCCACCTGCAGCTTGGGCATGACGCCCAGGCGCTGCATGGTGTCGTGCAACGTGCGGGTGATGGTGCCGAGCTGCTGGAACACCTCGGGTGAGACGAGCAGCGGCTCTTGCGCCTTGCCCAGTTGGTCCAACTGATCCAACGACATGACAGTCCCCTCCTTGTTGGCCGTCAAGCCGCGGCGGCCAGTTTCTGCATGATCTTCAGGACCTTCTCTTCCAGCGTCGCCTTCGTGAACGGCTTGACGATGTAGCCCGCCGCGCCGGACTGGGCGGCCAGCACGATGTCCTCCTTACGCGCCTCGGCGGTGACCATCAGCACCGGCAGGTGCTTGAGGTTGGGGTCTTCCTTGATGGCCTTGAGCAGCTCGAAGCCCGTCATGTTGGGCATGTTGATGTCGCTGACGACGAAATCGAACTTGGCGCCCTTGAGCATGCTCAGCGCCTCGACGCCGTCCTCGGCCTCTTCGCAGTTGTTGTAGCCGATCTCCTTCAGCAGCCCGCGCACGATGCGGCGCATGGTGGAGAAGTCGTCAACGACCAGGAATTTCATGTCAGCGCTCATGGCGATCCTCTCTCTCGGGGGCGGGATTCAGGGGGTGGCCCGCAGTCTAGTGTTCAGGGGTGCGGGGCGAAGGCACGGCCAGCGGCGCGTGCGGCATTTTTCCGCTCTGCGGCATTTGCGTGGACTCGATCTCGCCGATGGGCGCGTCGGGATCGGTGTCCTCGGGCAGGTTCTTCAGCACCGCGTCCTCGGCGTCGCGGTTCATCACGATGATGCTGATGCGCCGGTTCAGCGCGCCGTTGGGGTCCGCGGCGTCCAGCAGCTTGCTGGCCGCCAGGCCCTGCACGCGCAGCATGCGGGCCTCCTGCAGGCCGCCGGCCACCAGCTCGCGCCGCGAGGCATTGGCGCGGTCGGCGGACAGCTCCCAGTTGCTGTAGCCCTTGTCGCCCGCCGAGAAGGGCTGGGCATCGGTGTGGCCTTCCACGGTCAGGCGGTTGGGCACCTCGGTGAGCACGCTGCCCAGCTCCTGCAGCAGCTCGCGCATATAGGGTTTCACGATGGCGCTGCCGCTGTCGAACATCGGCCGGTTGCCCTCGTCGACGATCTGGATGCGCAGGCCCTCGCGGGTCATGTCCAGGCGGATCTGGCCGCCCAAAGCGGCGAGCTTGGGGTTGTCGGCCAGCACCTGCTCGACCTTGGCCTTGAGCTGCTCCAGCCGCGAGCGCTCCGCCTTGCGCTGCTCTTCCTTCAGCGCGCGCAGCGTGTAGCGGGTGCGGCGGGCGCTGCTCTCGCCTTCCTTGACCTGGCCGGTCTCGCGGGTCAGGTCCTTGCCGCCGCCGCGCACGACGCTGGACGAATCGCCCGAGCCCGAGCCGCCGGCCATGCCGATCTTCAGCGGCGACTGGAAGAACTCGGCGATGCCCTTCTTGTCGCCCTCGGTCGTGGAGCCGAGCAGCCACATCAGCAGGAAGAAGGCCATCATGGCCGTGACGAAGTCCGCATACGCGATCTTCCACGCGCCGCCATGCGCCGCGTGGCCGCCCTTCTTCACCTTCTTGATGATGATGGGCTGAAGTTTTTTGGCGTCTCCCGCCATTCAGCTTCCCCCCAGGGAGGCACCGCCAGTCGCCTGGCCAAGCCAGTTCGACGGCGGCTGCGCGAGGGGCGCCGCCAGCGGCGCTGGCAGGCGGGTCAAGGCGAGGCGGATCATTTCTTCTTCACGTGGCCTTCCAGCTCGCTGAAGCTGGGGCGGTCGCCGGAGAACAAGACCTTGCGGCCGAACTCGATGGCCACCTGGGGCGCGTAGCCCTGCATGCTGGCCAGCAGCGTCGTCTTGATGCACTGGAATTCCTTGCCGGCGTCTTCCACCTTCTGCTCCAGCAGGCCGGCCAGCGGCTCGGCGAAGCCGTAGGCCAGCAGGATGCCCAGGAAGGTGCCGACCAGCGCCGAGCCGATCATGCCGCCCAGCACCGCCGGCGGCTGGCCGACCGAGCCCATGGTGTTCACCACGCCCAGCACGGCCGCGACGATGCCGAATGCCGGCAGGCCGCCGGCCAGGCGCTGCAGCGCGGCGACGGCGGCGTGCTCCTCCTGGTGGTGGGTCTCGATCTCGCTGTCCATCAGCGACTCGATCTCGTGCGCGTTCAGGTTGCCCGACACCATCATGCGCAGGTAGTCGGTGATGAATTCGGTGACGTGGTGGTCATTGCCCACCGTCGGGTATTTCTGGAACAGCGGGCTGCTGTGCGGGTCCTCGACGTCCTTCTCGATCGACATCAGGCCCTCCTTGCGGGCCTTCTGCAGGATGTCGTACATCAGCGCCAGCAGCTCCATGTAGCGCGCCTTGCTGTACTTGCTGCCCTTGAAGCACAGGCCCAGCCCTCGGCCCGTGGCCTTGACCACCTTCATCTGGTTGTTGGCCAGGAAGGCGCCGATCGCGGCGCCGAAGATGGTGATCATTTCCCACGGCAGCGCATGCAGGATCACGCTGATGTTCCCGCCGTGGGCGATGAACACGCCGAAGATACAGGCCATGGAGACGGCCCAGCCGATGATGACGAACATGCGCTGAAGGGGTGGAGGTGTTCGGGCCCCGTCGGCCCGAAGCCGGGAGGGCTGAAGAAAGTATGCCGCCCCGGCCCCGCGGGGATGCGTTCAATTGGCAGGCTTTGACGGCGCTTTCCGCCCAGGCCGGTAAAGCCACACGGACTGGCCGCTCGGCAGTTGCCAGCTCGCCACCGGCGCCGCGCCGGGCACGGCGAAATCCAGGCTGGCCAGCCAGGCGCCGGGCGCCAGCTCCGCGCAGGCCTTGGCCCACAGGCGCGGCATGGATTCGGGCCGCTGGAACACGTAGACCAGCGCGAACGGCGCCCAGTCGTCGGCCCACAGGTCGCCCCGGCGCACGAGGGCGCCGCGCCCCCGCCAGCGGGCCAGCAGCGCCAGCGGCCGGCTCCACTCCACGCCCTCCACGCGGGCCTGCGGGTAGGCGCGCAGCAGCTCGCGCAGGCCATCGCCCGCGCCGCAGCCGGCGTCCAGCACGCGCGCGCCGGGCGGCAGCGGCGCCTGGCCGGGCAGCCCGGCCAGCGCGCCGCGCGGCGTCGGGAACACGGGCGCCTCGCTCCAGCTGCGCCGCGGGTAGAGCCACCACAGCAGCGCCAGCGGCAGCAGCCACATCGGCGGCGGCGCACCACCCTGCCAGCCCAGCGCCAGCGCCGACAGCGGGAAGCCCAGCGCCGCGATCAGCCGGCGCCAGCGCGCGCGGTACAGCAGCGCCAGCGCGGCGCCCAGCAGCGCGCCGCCGACGACGGCCGCCTCCCGCCCCCAGCCCAGCAACGCCGCATGGCCCAGCCAGGCCGCCAGCCAGACCAGCAGCGCCGACAGCGGCCAGGCCGTGACGAGGCGCTTCAGCACGGGCGGGGGTGGGCGGCGCACGGCGCAGCGGCCTCGGCCTCGCAGCCCGTGTCGTCCAGCAGCCGCGCGATGCGCGGCGCTTCATTGCGGGCGATGGTGACGAGGGTGATGGGGCCAGAGTTCATGGGTGACATTGTGGGCAGTCGATCAGTCCCAAATTGGGACTAAACTGACACGATGCGAGTGATTGCCGTGTCCACGCTGCGCACATTCTGGGAGCGGCATCCCGACGCCGAACAAGCGCTGAAGGCCTGGCACGAGGAAGCGACGCATGCCGCCTGGGCACAGCCTGCCGACATCAGGGCCCAATACCGCAGCGCCAGCGTGCTGAAGAACCGCCGCGTGGTCTTCAACATCAAGGGCAATGACTACCGACTGATCGTGGCCATCGCCTACCGGCTGCAAATCGTCTACGTGAAGTTCGTCGGCACGCACCAGGACTATGACGCCGTCGATGCGCTCACCGTCGATATGGACTGAACCCCTTGGAGGCCCCCATGAACATCCGTCCCATCCATACCGCCGCAGACCACCAGGCCGCGCTGCGGGAAATTTCCGCGCTGATGGCTGCGGAACACGACCCCGAGTCCGGCACGCCGGAGGGGGACAGGCTGGACATCCTGGCCACGCTGGTGCAAGCCTACGAGGCCAGGCACATGCCCATCGAACCGCCCGACCCCGTCGAGGCGATCAAGTTCCGCATGGAGCAGAGCGGCCTGTCCGTCAAGGACCTGGAGCCCCTCATCGGCAAGAGCAACCGCGTCTACGAAGTGCTGAACCGCAAGCGCCCCCTGACCCTGCCCATGATCCGCCGACTGCACCACAGCCTGGGCATCCCGGCGGAAATCCTGATCGCGGAAACCATGACCGGATAGCCCCACGCGGGCTCCCGGCGGCCGCCAGGCTCAGTGCATCTGGATGGAACCCTGCGCCCTGCCCTTGCCCGCCCGCGCCGGCGGGTTGCACAGGCCGCAGATGAAGTGGCGCGCCATCTCGTGCGGGTGGGTGACGAACTGGCCGCTGCACCTGGAGCACTTGGTCAGCGTCAGCATGCCGTTGTCGACGAACTTGACCAGGCGCCAGGCGCGCGTGACCGACAGCATCGCCTCCAGGCCCTGGCTGGTGGCTTGCTCCTGGTAGAGCTGGTAGGCCTTGATGACGGTGTCGATCTCGTCCATCTCGGCGGCCTTGTTCAGGTACTCGTGGATGTTCAGGAACAGGCTGGCGTGGATGTTGGGCTGCCAGGTCATGAACCAGTCCGTCGAGAACGGCAGTTGGCCCTTGGACGGCGACTTGCCCGCCACCTCCTTGTACAGCCGCAGCAGGCGCTCATAGGACAGATCGGTCTCCGACTCCAGCACCTGCAGCCGGGCGCCGAGGTGGATGAGCTGCACGGCCCGTTCGATCTGCTTGGCTTCGGTGAGGATGCTCTTGACGCGCATGGTGTTTTCTCGATTCTCGGTGGACGGTGTGTCGGACTGCGGGACGGCGCCGGGCCGCTCCCAAGCCGGCCCGCAGCGGACGTCGGAGCGGGGTCGGCCCCGCGACGGTCCGCACCCCCTCGGGGGGTGGCCCGGCGTACCCGCCGGGCCGGGGGCCGACAGCCCTAGGCGTGCTCGTGGCGGCCGGCCATCAGGATGGAGGCATGCAGGCGGGACACGCTCTCGTTCGTGCCGGGCTTGCTGTGGTTGGTCAGCAGGCCCCACACCAGGTCGTCGCTCATGCGGAAGGCACACAGCAGCGTGTTGCCGGCGGCGATCTTCATGACCTGCGCCGGGCTCAGCGTGCCGATCAGCGTGGCCGTGTCCTCGCTGATGCCCAGCCGGTACAGCGCCTGCTCGCGGTCGGCGCGGATCAGGCTCTGCGCCAGCATCAGGTAGGACAGGTTGGCTTCGCGGATCTCGGTGAGGATTTGCTCGGTGTTCATGTTCGGCTCCTTGCTGTGCATGTCGGTGCAGCGTGGAACGAATTCTGAAGAGTCGAGATGGGGCGCAACATCGGGCCAATTCCGCGCGGAGCGTCAGGGTTGCCGACGGGGCTTGTCAGGCAAATTCCTACAGCCTTGCTGCACGAGCGGGGCGCTTTGCCGGGAAGCGCCTGCACACCCTCGGCTGGCTACCGCATTTCCTGGACGACACTGCCGCCCGAGTTCAGGATCAGCGCGACCTTCCGCCGCCTCATCCGCGGATTCACGCCGCCCCGGACTGGCCATCATGTCTCCCGCGAGGATCCATCCCAGGCCCCCTGACAACACAGCCGCTCGCAGCACCGTACACCAGCGCCCGAACCGCCAGATCGCGGCCATGCGCCGGCCCCATGCGTCAACCCACATGCAAATCAACGTCGCCGAGTACCTGTTCGAATCGGCCCGGCGCTGGCCGAACCGGCTCGCGCTGGAAGACGAGCGCCGCGCCATCAGCTTTGCCCAGCTGGTGGTGGCTGCGGACCGTTTGGCACGCCTGCTGGCTGACCGCGGCGTCTCGCCAGGGGATCCCATCGCCGTGTTGGTGCCGAAATCGGCCGAAGCCGTCGTCGCCATCGTGGCGTCGGTATTTGCCGGCGGCGTCTATATCCCGCTGGATGGCGCATCGCCGGCCGAACGGCTACGCACGATTGTCGGCCAGATTGGCGATACCGTGCTGATCTGCACCGAAACCACCTACGTATTGGCGCGAGATATTTCCGGCAGCGAAGAATCCGTCATTTGCATTGCGTCCGACATCGAACCGGATTGCACGATCCAGGTCGTCGACCAGGCCATTGCCGCGGCCAGGCACCGGCTCGCCGACAGAATCGATCTCGATCCCTGCTATGTGATCTTCACATCTGGCTCGACCGGCATTCCGAAAGGCGTGACGATTTCACACCGGAGTGTCATCGACTATATCGAATGGGCGCGCCAATCATACCCGGTGGACGACACGAGCAGAATTGCGAGCCAAGCGCCTTTTTATTTCGACAACTCCACGCTCGACCTCTATCTGTCATTCGCTACCGGCGCGTCGCTGCACATCCCGCCGGACGGGTTGTATGCATTTCCAAAGCTGATCCTCGACTATCTCAGCGCCAAGGCCATCACGACCATCTTCTGGGTACCGTCGGTGCTGGTCGCTGTCGCCAATTCAGGCCTCCTGGATAAATTTCCTCCCACCTCCGTCAAGCATGTGCTGTTCGCCGGCGAGCAAATGCCTGTCGCGCAAATCAATGCCTGGGTCAAGGCACTGCCGGGAGCGTTGTTCTCCAACCTCTATGGCCCCACCGAGATCACGGTGGACTGCACGGCGTTCACATTCCACGAACCCTATGCCGGCGACATCCTTCCGATCGGGCATGCCTGCAAGAATACTGACGTCATCCTCCTCGACGAGCACGACCAGGCCTGCGCCGCCGGTCAGATAGGCGAACTCTGCGTGCGAGGCAGCTCTCTCGCCCTCGGTTATTGGAATGATCCGGAGCGGTCCAGCACCGTATTCGTGCAAAACCCGCTGCAGAAGCGATTTCGCGACCTGATCTATCGCACCGGCGATCTGGTTCGCCGCGATGAAACCGGCTGCATCACCTTCCTCGGCCGCAAGGACTCGCAGATCAAGCACAATGGCCACCGCATCGAGCTCGGCGAGATCGAAGCTGCGGCCCTGAAACTCGCGCAAGTGGCCCAGGCATGCATCCTCTACCCGGCATCCCTTCGTCAAATCGTGCTGTTCGCCGTACTCAAGGTCGACGCCAGCTCGGACATCGTCCAAATGCGCCGCGAACTGGGCCAACGCATTCCGAAATACATGATGCCCACCATCATCCGCATCGTTGAAGAGCTTCCGCTGAGTGCGAACGGAAAGATCGACCGCCTCAAGCTCGCAGCGTCGCTCAACTGATCATTTTCCGGGACTCTCATGACAGCCACTGAAGCGCAACTCCTCGCCATGCTGCGGAGCAGACATCCCGAGTACGACTACGAATCGTCGATGGATTTCATCGGTGACGGCCTGCTCGATTCATTCGATATCGTGATGCTCACGTCAGACCTGGAAGCCGACTTCGGCATCACGATTCCGGGCGAGATGATTCTTCCGGAGAATTTTGCGACCATCGCCGCGATGTCGGCGCTGGTTGGCGCCTTGTCGAAAGCAGGTTGAACATGAAGGCCAGCTTCACCGGCGTGTCCATCGCAGCCTGCATCGGCGTGGTTCCACGCCAGATCTCATACTTCGATGATGAAATCGAGAATTATTCGCACGACAAGGCCAGCAGCATCAAGCTCAAGGAACTGATGGGCTATGGCGAACATCGCGTCGCCCCCGCGGGCGTGACGACGGCGGATCTCGCACAGACCGGATTCTCCCACCTCATCGAACGCGGCACGCTCAAGACGGATGAAATCGATGCCGTCTATTTCGTATCGCAGACGCCTGACTACGTCATCCCTCCGACCAGCGCCGCACTGCATGGCCGGCTCGGCTTGCAAGCCGGTGCATATTGCGCCGACATCAATGAAGGATGCAACGGTTTTATCAAGGGCCTGTTTGAAGCCTGTGCATTCCTGAGCGCCACGGATGCCCATTGCGCGGTCATCCTCGCAGGGGACGTGCTCAGCCAGCGGGTGTCCAGCCGCGACCGGAATTCCTACCCCCTCATCGGCGATGCGGCCACCGTCACGGTATTGCGAAAGGACGCGGCGGCTTCACCGATCAATATCGAGATCCGCCATGACGGCGCCGGCTTTGACAAGCTCATCATCCCGGCAGGCGGCGCGCGCCGCCCCAGCTGCGCGGCAACGTCGCAGATGGAAATGGATGGCGAGGGCAACTGGCGCAGCCAGGAGCAGTTGCGGATGAACGGGCGCGATGTTTTCGCGTTTACCCAGACGGTGGTGCCACAGTTCCTGGATGCCTTCATCCGGGACCGTGGCACGACCTTCTCGGACTATCAACGGCTGTATTTCCACCAAGCCAATGCATTCATCATCGACCGGCTGAGGAAGAAGTTCGGCGTCAATGAAACTGCGATGCCGGACCGGGTGGTGAGAAGGTACGGCAATTCATCATCGGCCACCATTCCGATGCTGATCGCCAGCGAGCCCGACACGAGTTCTTCCTTGCATTGCCTGTTGTCCGGATTTGGTGTCGGCTTGAGTTGGGGCGCTGCCGACATTGTGCTCAAGCCCTGCATTTCCATGGGAGTTATAGAGCAATGACCGATAAATTGATTGAAATATTGGCAGAGACGCTGGAAGCCGATGCGTCGCAGCTGCCTGCAGACCTTGATTTCCACACCCATCCCCGTTGGGACTCCCTGGCCGCGTTGACGTTGATGACCGCAGTCGAGGACGAATATGGCGTCGTGTTGTCGGACCAGCATCTCCGGTCGGCCGCCAGCATCTCCGCCCTGGCGGTGCTGATTCGATCGCTGAAGTCGGCATAGCGCAGAGCCATGCAGCGTGCCACGTTGGTCATCGGTGCCGCGTCCGAAATCGGCGCGGCCATCTGCGCCGTCCTGGCGCAGCGGGGCGACGCCATCGTGGCGGCCAGCAGGCATCCGGATCTGTTCGGCCGGGGTCTGCTGCCGCAGTCGACGGGCCGCTACGACGTCCATTGCGATGTCGCCGACGTGGAATCCGTCAAGGCGCTTTTCGAGGCCTGCCGGCCCGTTGGCCTGGCCAACCTCGTCTATGTGGCCGGCCATCACCAGGTGGCGCCGCTGTCAGTGCTCAGCGACGGCCATTTGGCTCGCCATCTGGACGTCAATGTCCAGGGCGTGTTCGACGCATGCCGGTTCTTCTCGAGCGCCAAGTACTCGCATGCGCAAGCGCCGCGGTCGGTGACGCTGGTCGCCAGCATTGCCCATCGGCTCGGTGAAGCCGGGCTCAGTGCCTACGCGGCATCCAAGGCCGCGATGGTCGCCGCCGGGCGGTCAATGGCGGTGGAATTCGCGCGCAAGGGCATCCGGGTCAACACCGTGTCGCCCGGCTGGATCGAGGGCCGCAAGGCGGATCAGGTCAGGCGCGCCCTGGCGCCCGAAGAGTTCGCGCGGATCGCGGCTCAATATCCGCTGGGCCTCGGCCAGGCCCAGGACGTGGCCGATGCCGTGGACTTCCTGAGCAGCGGCAAGGCGCGGTGGATCACGGGCATCGACCTGGTGGTCGACGGCGGCCGGACGTGCCGATGACGCCGAAGCCGGCGCAGCCGCATCGCGATGACGGGCACGGCGCGCAGGCCATCGATCCGGCGCTGTTCGCGCAGGGCTGCGTCGGGGCCGATCCGAACTTCTTTGCCGCACTGGGCCTGACGGCGGCGCGACTGCAACCCGTCGCCACGGCACTTCTTGCCGAGCCCATGTCGGACTGCTTCGGCCCGCACCTCGTCCTCGACAACGCGAAGCTGGCCGGCTTCCTGTGCGCCTACCGCTTTCCAGAAATGTTTTCGCGCCAGGCAACGACCCTCAAGATGCTGCTGCCGTACTGCGACGCCGATTGGGCCGCCATCAAGCAGCGCCTGCGCGACCTGCAGCGGTCCAAGGCGGACATCCGGACGCCGGACAGCCTGTACCTGGCCAAACTGTTCGTCGCACCTCACGCGCGGGGCCGCGGTTGCGGCGACCGCTTGATGCGGCTGCTTCATTCGGTGGCGCTGCAGAGCCCGGGGGTGAAGGCCATCGCCCTGCACGTCCGGCGTGACAACCCCGCCGCCCGACGCCTGTACGAGCGGCATGAATTCGCCGTCGTGGGCGAGCCTGCGCACGACTATCTTGCAATGGAGAGGAGCCTGTGATGCCTGCGAACCCCGCTCTGCCCTTGGTCATCCTCGGCGCGGGAGGCCTGGCCCGCGAGTTGTTGGGCTGGATGGCACGGCTGCCGGGCCATGCGATGCCGACCGCGCTGGTCCAGACCGCCCCGCCTGCAACCGACGAGTGCCTGGGATTGCCCGTGCTCACCCTCGATGCGGTGCAGGGCCCGGCTCGATTCATCGTTGGGGTGGGCTCGCCGCGGGTCAAGCGGGAACTCGTCCAGGCGGCGCTGGAACGCGGCTGGGTCGCCGAGACCTATGTCGATCCCTCGGCGCTCATCGGCCTGAACGTGTCGATCGGCCGCGGCGCGGTGATCTGCCCGTTCTGCACGGTCTCCACGAACGCCTCCATTGGCGAGTTCGCCACGCTGAACTGCCGATCGGGGGTGGGGCATGAATCCGTGGTCGGCAGCTACTCGACGCTGCTGGGCTCGAACAACGTGAACGGCAACGTCGAGGTGGGCAGCGACGTGACGCTAGGGTGCGCCAGCTCCATCCATCCCGGCCGGCGCATCGGCCATGGCGCCACGGTCGGCATCGGTGCCGTCGTGATCTCGAACGTCCGCGCCCAAACTTCCGTTTTCGGTGTTCCTGCCAAGCGCCTGGCTGCCACCAGATGACATCTGTTCGGCGGCCGGCCGGCTGTGAAGCCTGGGCCGCCGTTCAAGCCGTTCCGTGCAGTTGCAAGGGAAACCTGCGGCAGATCGCGTGACCGGGGGCAATGCAGCGCCCACAGAATCGACTTCCACCCGACCCGCAGGAAGTGCCCCGCGATGAGCATCCGCATCCCCGTCTACCGCCCCGACCTGTCCGGCAACGAGCAGGCCTATGTGATGGACTGCCTGCAGTCCTCCTGGATCTCGTCCAAGGGCCGCTACATCCCCGAGTTCGAGACGCGGTTCGCCGAGCGCATCGGCGTGTCGCACACCACCTCGGTCTGCAACGGCACGGTCGCGCTGCACCTGGCGCTCGTCGCGCTCGGCATCGGCCCGGGCGACGAGGTGATCGTGCCGACGCTGACCTACGTCGCCTCGGCCAACGCCGTGGCCTACACCGGCGCCACGCCGGTGTTCGCCGATTCGACGGCGGACACCTGGCAGATCGACCCGCAGGACGTCGCGCGCCGCATCACGCCGCGCACCAAGGCCATCATGGCCGTCCACCTGTACGGCCACCCCTGCGACATGGACGCGCTGCAGGCGCTGTGCCGCCAGCACCGCATCTTCCTGATCGAGGACTGCGCGGAAGCCTTCGGCACCACCTACCACGGCCGCCACGTCGGCAGCTTCGGCGACGTCAGCACCTTCAGCTTCTTCGGCAACAAGACCATCACCACGGGCGAAGGCGGCATGGTCGTGACCAACGACCGCACCATCATCGAGCGCGCCCGGCACTTCAAGGGCCAGGGGCTGGCCGCGCACCGGGAGTACTGGCATGACGTGGTCGGCTTCAACTACCGCATGACCAACCTGTGCGCCGCGCTCGGCCTGGCGCAGCTGGAGCGCGCCGAGCAGTTCATCGCCCGCAAGCGCGAACTCGCGCAGCGCTACCGCCAGGCGCTGCGGGGCGTGCCGCTGCAGTTCCAGCAGGATGCGCCGGACGTCGGCAACAGCCACTGGATGGTGACCGTCCTCGTGGAGGACGCCGCCGACCGCGATCCGCTGCGCCGCCACCTGGCGCGGGCCGGCGTCGAGACCCGGCCGGCCTTCAGCCCGGTGCACACCATGCCGATGTATGCCGCGCGCTACCAGCGGCACCCGGTGGCGGAGGACATCGCCTGGCGCGGCCTCAACCTGCCCAGCTACCCGGCCATCACCGACGCGGAGCTGCAGGAGATCTGCGACCTGCTGCGCGGCTACCACGCCGGCGCCGTCCAACCCCTGCAAGCCTGAGGGCACATCATGAAAAAAATGGCGGTGGCCCTGCTGGGCGACTACTTCACCAGCTGGATGGGCGGCGCCAACCTCCTCGGCAGCGTGCTCGACGCGCTGCTGCGCGCGGCGCCGGCGCAGAACGCCTCGGTCCACCTGCTGATGCGCCACACCAACCTGCCGACGTCGGTGCAGGACGGCGTCACCGACTTCCTGCCGCTGCGCCGCGAGCAGCTCAACGCCGGCGGCCCGCTGAAGTGTCTGCTCGACGCCGCGCCGCAGCTCGAGCACGTGCTGTTCTACCGCGACCTGCCCGCCACCGCGCAGGTGCTGGGCCTCGACGTCATCGGCCCGACCGGCGAGAACCTGGGCGCGGACTTCCCGCTGCCCTGGGCCGCCTACATCCCGGACTTCCAGCACCAGCACCTGCCGCACTTCTTCACGCAGCGCGAGCGCTTCGGCCGCGACCAGCAGTTCCGCGCGCTGGTGGAGAACAGCTGGGGCGTGTTCGTCAACTCCGGCGCCGTCTTGGCCGACATCCAGCGCTTCTACGGCGCTGCGGCGAACCGGCAGCGCCTGTACCGCTTCCCGCAGATCTTTTCCGACGTCGCGGCCGGGTGGCAGGACGGCCAGGCCACCCGCGACCGGCTGGGCATCACCACGCCCTACGTCATCAGCTGCAGCCAGCGCTGGCTGCACAAGCAGCACGAGCTCATCATCACCGCCTTCGCCGAACACCTGCAGGCGCATCCCGCCAGCCCGCTGCGGCTGGTGTTCACCGGCGAGCGGGGCGACTACCGCAAGGCCGACTACGCCCAGCAGATCGAACGGCTCATCGACCACTTCCAGCTGCGCGGCCGCATCCACGACCTCGGCCTCATCGACCGCCACGATCAGCTGCAGCTGATCGCCGGCGCCCAGGCGCTGGTGCAGGCCAGCCTGTTCGAGGGCGGGCCGGGCGCCAGCGGCGTGCTCGAGGCCGCACTGCTCGGCGTGCCGGTGCTGTCGTCGGACATCGAGGTCAACCGGGAGCTGACCTTCGGCGCGCTGCAGTTCTTCGACCGGCACCGCGCCAGCTCGCTGGCCGCCCTGCTCGCCACGCTGCCGCTCACCGCGGTGGAGCGGGACCCGCCCTACGAAGCCGACCACATCGACCACCTCCACGCGGGCGGCGGCCTGCAGCTGCTGGCCAGCCTGCGCAGCCTGGCCGCCGCCGGGAGGCGGCCGGCATGAAGGTGTTCTACCTCGACCCCGGCCTGAGCGGCGGCAAGGGCCACAACCACGCGATGGTCCACGAGTTCGACGAGGCGCTGGCCGTGGAGCGGGGGCTGGAGCTGCACCACGTGCTGCACCTCGGCGCCCAGCCGCAGCGGCTGCCGCGGCTGCGCGGGCGGCTCCATCCGGTGATCCGCGTCGACGGCTACAGCCGCGTCGACCATGCATTCGCGGACGACCCCGCCCGGCTCGACGCCGTGCTCGACGCGCTGGCCGCCGACATGTCCGGCGCCGGCATCGAGGCGGCGGACGCCATCCTGATGCCCACCGCCTACCCGCTGCACCTGTACGCGCTGGCCCGGCGCGTGCGGCTCAAGCCCGGCTGCCGGGTCGTGGTCGGGCTGCTGCTGCCCTGCTCGTTCTGGGCGCAGGACGCGCGGGCCGAGGCTGCGCTCACGCGATGGCTGGCCGACGGCATCGCGCAGCTGTCGGCGGCGGGGCAGCTCTTCGCCTACTCCGAGACGGGCAGCTACCGCTTTGGCGACCAGCTCGTGCCCACCGCCACGCTGCTGCCGCCCGTGGCGGCGACGAACGCGGCGCTGATCCGGGAGCTGTCGCAGGCGCCGCGCACGCCGGGCGCCGAAGCGCCGGTGCTGGGCTACTTCGGCTCCCCCTTCACGACCAAGGGCTTCGCGCTGATGCTCGACGCCATCCAGCAGCTGGCCACGGCCGGCATCACGCCCGCGACGCGGCTGCACATCTACCTGCCGCCGGGGCGCGAAGACCACTGCGCGCGGATCAACGCCGCCGCCGACTGGGTACACGCCGAAAGCGCCGACACGGACAACGCCACCTACCTGCGCCAGATGGCGCAGGTCGACGCGGTCTGGGCCTTCTACGACCCGGCCGAGTACGGCACCAAGATGAGCGGCATCATTCCCGAGGCGCTGAGCCTGGGCAAACCGGTGCTGCTGTCCGAAGGCTGCATGGCGCTGCAGGACTTCCTGGACCACCACGCCCCCGCGTCCTACCTGCTGGCCCCCTACGGGCAGCAGGCCCTCATCGATGCGCTGCAGATGCCGGCCGCACCGTGGCGGCAGGCCGCCCGCACCGCCCAGGCCCATGCGCCGCTGATGCAGCAGATGAAGTCCATGGACCGCTACCTGCGCGTCTGCGGCATCGCCGGCGATTGACGCCACCCGCCGCCGCAACCGACAGAATCTGCCCACCCCCATGACGCGGACCACCCCGCCCCGACGATGACGAAACGCGCCCTGATCACCGGCATCACCGGACAAGACGGCAGCTACCTGGCCGAGTTCCTGCTCGAACAGGGCTACGAGGTGCACGGCATCAAGCGTCGCGCATCGCTGTTCAACACGCAGCGGGTGGACCACATCTACGAAGACCCGCACGTGGAGCACCAGCGTTTCGCGCTGCACTACGGCGACCTGAGCGACAGCTCCAACCTGACGCGCATCCTGGCCCAGGTGAAGCCCGACGAGGTCTACAACCTCGGCGCACAGAGCCACGTCGCGGTGAGCTTCGAGTCGCCCGAGTACACGGCCGACGTGAACGCGCTGGGCACGCTGCGGCTGCTGGAGGCCATCCGCTTCCTGGGGCTGGAGAAGACGACCCGCTTCTACCAGGCCTCCACCTCCGAGCTGTACGGCCTGGTGCGGGAGACGCCGCAGACGGAAACCACGCCCTTCCACCCGCGCAGCCCCTACGCGGTGGCCAAGCTCTACGCCTACTGGATCACGGTGAACTACCGCGAGGCCTACGGCATGTACGCCTGCAACGGCATCCTCTTCAACCACGAGAGCCCGCGCCGCGGCGAAACCTTCGTCACGCGCAAGATCACGCGCGGGCTCGCCAACATCGCGCAGGGGCTGGAGCGCTGCCTCTACATGGGCAACCTCGACAGCCTGCGCGACTGGGGCCACGCCCGCGACTACGTGCGCATGCAATGGCTGATGCTGCAACAGCAGCAGCCGCAGGACTACGTGATCGCCACCGGCGTGCAGCACTCGGTGCGGGAGTTCATCCAGTGGAGCGCCGCCGAGCTGGGCGTGACGCTGCGCTTCGAGGGCCGCGGGGCGGACGAACGCGGCTTCGTCGCCGCCGTCACGGGCGACAAGGCGCCCGGCATGAAGGTGGGCGATTGCGTGGTCGCGGTCGACCCGGGCTACTTCCGCCCGGCGGAGGTGGACAGCCTGCTCGGCGACGCCAGCAAGGCCCGCCGGCAACTGGGCTGGACGCCCGAGATCGGCGTGCGCCAGATGTGTGCGGAGATGATCGCCACCGACCTCGAAGCCGCACGGCGCACCGCGCTGCTGCGCGCGCACGGGCATGCGGTCGCACTGAACCACGGCTGACCATGGCGCTGCACCTGCTGGACGCGCCCGTCTACGTCGCCGGCCACCGCGGCATGGTGGGGTCGGCCGTGATGCGCCGGCTGCAGGCGCTGGGCTGCCGCGAGCTCGTCACGGCCACGCATGCCGAGCTGGATCTGACCGACCAGGCCGCCGTCCGTGCCTTCTTCGCGCGCCACCGCATCGGCCACGTCGTGCTGGCCGCCGCCCGCGTCGGCGGCATCCACGCCAACGCCACCTACCCGGCCGACTTCATCTACGACAACCTGATGATCACGTGCAACCTCGTGCATGCGGCCCACCAGGCCGGCGTGCAGCGGCTGCTCTTCCTCGGATCCAGCTGCATCTACCCGCGCCTGGCGCCGCAGCCCCTGCGCGAGGAGGCGCTGCTCACCAGCCCGCTCGAAGCCACCAACGAGCCCTACGCCATCGCCAAGATCGCCGGCATCAAGCTGTGCGAAAGCTACAACCGCCAACACGGGCGCGACTACCGCAGCCTGATGCCCACCAACCTGTACGGCCCGGGCGACAACTTCCACCCGGAGAACTCGCACGTCATCCCGGCGCTGCTGCGGCGCTTCCACCAGGCCGTGCAGGCCAGGGCACCGGAAGTCGTCATCTGGGGCAGCGGCACGCCGCGCCGCGAGTTCCTGCACGTGGACGACCTGGCCGCCGCCTGCGTGCACGTGATGCAGTTGCCGCACGAGGCCTGGGCGGCGCACATGCAGCCCCAGTTCGGCCACGTCAACGTCGGCACCGGGGAGGACTGCAGCATCGCCGAACTGGCCCAGTCCATCGCCCGCATCACCGGCTATGCCGGCCGCCTGGCCTGGGATGCCGGCCGGCCCGACGGCACGCCGCGCAAGCTGCTGGACGTGTCACGCCTGGCCGGGCTGGGCTGGCGCGCGCAGATCCCGCTGGAAGACGGGCTGCGCGAAACCTACCGCTGGTTCACGGCTCACGCCGCCTGAAGCGCCTCGGGCGGCAGCCCGGCCTGGTGGCGTGTCCACATGCGCTCGTACAGCGCCTCCAGGTCGCGCGCGAAGCGCGGGCCGTCGAACAGCGGCGCCTCGTCGCGCGCCCGCAGGACGCGCTCGCGCAGCGACGCGCGGCGCGCGGGGTCGGCGGCCAGCGCGCTGGCCAGTTCGACGAAGTCCGGCACCGTGTCGCACACCAGCTCCGGCAGGCCCGCGGCACGCAGCAGGCTTTCGCTGACGCGGCTGGGGAAGCTGTGCCCGCGAACGGCCACCACCGGCACGCCGGACCACAGCGCATCGCTGGTCGTGGTGTGGCCGTTGTAGGGCCAGGTGTCCAGCGCCAGGTCGGCCGCGCCGAGGCGGCGCAGGTGGTCGGGCAGCGCGGCGCGCGGCATCACGACCAGCCGCTGCGGCGCCACGTCGCGCGCCTGCATCTCGCGGCGCAGCTCGGCGTCGGAGGCGTCGCCGCCGGTCAGCTGCCACAGCACGGCCTGCGGCACGCGGCGCATGACCGCCATCCACGCATCGAACACGGCCGGGTTGAGCTTGCCGACCTGGTTGGCGCTGAGCAGCACCAGCGCGTCCTCGGGCAGGCCCAGCTCGCGGCGCGGCGGCGGCGCGGCGCGGCTGCGCAGGCCGTCGTTGGGCTGGTAGCTGTGCGGCATCTGCGCGATCTTCTCGGTGTACCAGGGCGCGTCGGCCAGCGGCGTGACGACGGGGTCGCCGATGACGTAGTCGGCCTCGTCCATGCCGCAGGTGCCGGCGAAGCCCAGCCAGGCCACCTGCAGCGGTGCCGGCCGGTAGGCCAGCACCGGCGTGCGGCTGCCGGCCGTGTGGCCCTTCAGGTCCACCAGGATGTCCACCTCCAGCGCCCGGATGCGCCGCGCCATGTCGGGCAGGCTCAGCCGGCCCATCTCCTCGAAGCGCTCGCCCGCGCGCACCAGGCGCTGGCGCAGCTCGGAGCCGTCGGCGTCACCGTGGGACAGCAGGCTGACCTCGAAGCGCCCGCGGTCATGGCTTTCGAGCACCTGGGTGATCAGCGACGCGGTGGCGTGGCCATGGAAGTCGTTGGACAAATAGGCCACGTGCAGGCGCCGGCCCGCGGCCCGCGGCGCGGCGGACGGCAGCGGCTCGATGCCGCGGCACAGGTTCTGCGACGCGAACCGGGACACGGCCAGCAGCTGCGCCGAGGTGTGCGGCAGCAGCAGCGCGGCGAAGGGCGGCACGTAGCAGCTGGGCCGGCTGGCGCCGGCCAGCGCCGCGAAGAAGGCGCGGCTGCGCGTCTCGAAACCCTCCCAGCGGCAGGCCAGCTGCTCCATGTCGTTCATGTAGGCCAGCGCGCCGACGTGCTGCGGGTACAGCATGCACACGGTACGGAAGCACTCGGCCGCTTCCGCATGCATCTTCAGCGCGTAGAACGAGAAGCCCAGCTCCATGTGGGCGTCGGCGTCGTCCAGCTGCAGCGCGATGGCCCGCATCAGCGGCGCCACCGCCTCCTGCGGCCGGCCAAGCTTGTTGAGGGCCGTGCCCATCAGGCGCAGCAGCCGCGGCCGGGCGTCGCGCAGCGCGGGCGCGAGCCGCTCGGCCAGCGCC
This sequence comes from Roseateles sp., assembly GCF_047654785.1. GTDB lineage: Bacteria > Pseudomonadota > Gammaproteobacteria > Burkholderiales > Burkholderiaceae_C > Pelomonas. The sequence continues at coordinate 461,616 of NZ_JASGKQ010000003.1, read as the reverse complement.
ACGGCCTGGGCCGGATCGTGGGCGGCCAGTGCCGCGTCGACGGCGTCCTCGCAGGCCTCCTGGGCCAGGCCGTCGTTGCCGCCGGCATGCGTGAACGCCTGCTCCGCGGCGCGCAGCCAGTCCTGCGTGCGGTCGGCGCCGCGGCAGGCCCGGGCCAGCGTCTGCCACAGCACGGCGTCGCGCGGGCGCAGCCGCAGCACCTGCTTGAGCGGCGGGATGGCGTCGTGCCACTGCTGCTTGAGCAGCAGGGGGCGGGCGCGCTGGAGCAGTTTCAGGGCGGTCTGGTCGGCACTGGGCATGGCGGTGGCGGGCGCGGGTGCGCGATCGGCAGCGGTGCGTCGGACTGTAGGGCGCGCGTTCCCGGCCCATCGCCCGAATTGACCGGCGCCCGCACGGGACTTCCCGCGCCGCCCGCCCCATCGCCGGAACAGGCCGGTGCCCGCCCTTTTATTCAATAAATCACGCTCTTGACAAAACGCCCTCAAGAAGTGCCGGCCAGCGTCCGATAGCACAAGCAACGGGTCTGGCAACGGATTCGTGATCGACCCCCCAGCACCCAACCGTCTGAAAAGGAAGGCGCACCATGCCCCAGATCATCAACACCAATCTCCAGTCGCTGAACGCCCAACGCAACGCCTCGACCTCGCAGTCCTCGCTGGCCGTGTCGATGCAGCGCCTGTCCTCCGGCCTGCGCGTGAACTCCGCCAAGGATGACGCCGCCGGCCTGGCCATCTCCGAGCGGCTGAACGCCCAGGTGCGCGGCTCCAACGTCGCCATCCGCAACGCCAACGACGGCATCTCGCTGGCCCAGACCGCCGACGGCGCGCTGTCCAAGGTGACCGATTCGCTGCAGCGCATGCGTGAGCTCGCCGTCCAGGCCCGCAATGCCTCCAACACCGACGCCGACAAGGACTCGCTGAACAAGGAGTTCGGCGAACTGGCCAAGGAAATCAACCGCGTCATCGGCGGCACCACCTTCAACGGCAAGGCCATCCTGGCCGGCGACTCCGGCACCCAGACCTTCCAGGTCGGCGCCAACACCACCGCCAACGACCGCATCGACATCGCCACCACCAACATGTCGACCGATTCGTCCATCGCCCTCGTCACCACCGGCGCCAGCTCCTCCATCGGCGGCGCCGTCAACGGCACCGGCATCGACGCCGTCATCAACGGCATCGACGCCGCCCTGAACACCGTCAACGACCAGCGCGCCGTGCTCGGCGCCTCGCAGAACCGCTTCGACGCCGTCATCTCCAACCTGCAGGTCGCCGTCGAGAACCAGAGCGCCGCCAAGAGCCGCATCACCGATGCCGACTTCGCCTCCGAGACCGCCAACCTCAGCCGCGCCCAGATCCTGCAGCAGGCCGGCACCGCGATGATCGCCCAGGCCAACCAGCTGCCTTCGCAGGTGCTGTCGCTGCTGCGCTGATCCACCGCGCGCCGAACCGCACCGGGGCGCCCTGAAGCGCCCCGAACGCTCCGCAGCCTCCTGCGGGGCGTTTTCCATCGCGGAGCGTGAAGAATTCCCTCAAGCCGGGGCCGGGCCGGGACGATAAGCCTCTCAACGGGTTCGCGAAGCCATCGGGAACCACGTAGACCCAGACGCAGATCGTCAACGAAAGGAACCCGTCATGCCTCAAATCATCAACACCAACCTCCAGTCGCTGAACGCGCAGCGCAACACCTCGGCCTCGCAGTCCTCGCTGTCCGTGTCGATGCAGCGCCTGTCCTCCGGCCTGCGCGTGAACTCCGCCAAGGACGACGCCGCCGGCCTGGCCATCGCCGAGCGCATGAACGCCCAGGTGCGCGGCTCCAACGTCGCCATCCGCAACGCCAACGACGGCATCTCGCTGGCCCAGACCGCCGACGGCGCGCTGTCCAAGGTGACCGACTCGCTGCAGCGCATGCGTGAACTCGCCGTCCAGGCCCGCAACGCCACCAACACCGATGCCGACAAGGACTCGCTGAACAAGGAGTTCGGCGAACTGGCCAAGGAAATCAACCGCGTCATCGGCGGCACCACCTTCAACGGCAAGGCCATCCTGGCCGGCGACTCCGGCACCCAGACCTTCCAGGTCGGCGCCAACACCACCGCCAACGACCGCATCGACATCGCCACCACCAACATGTCGACCGACTCGTCCATCGCGCTCGTCACCACCGGCGCCAGCTCCTCGATCGGCGGCGCCGTCAACGGCACCGGCATCGACGCCGTCATCAACGGCATCGACGCCGCCCTGAACACCGTCAACGACCAGCGCGCCGTGCTCGGCGCCTCGCAGAACCGCTTCGATGCCGTGATCTCCAACCTGCAGGTCGCCGTCGAGAACCAGAGCGCCGCCAAGAGCCGCATCACCGATGCCGACTTCGCCTCCGAGACCGCCAACCTCAGCCGCGCCCAGATCCTGCAGCAGGCCGGCACCGCGATGATCGCCCAGGCCAACCAGCTGCCCCAGCAGGTGCTGTCGCTGCTGCGCGGCTGATCCCGGCGCCACCGCCCCCGTCCGCGCCGCGCCGCAGCCCTTCCGGGCCCGCGGCGCGGCGTTTTGTTTGGGCGTGGTTTCCCCGCTTGATCGGGCTTTAGGCGCCCGAGGCCCCTCGCAGAATTCGCTCCATACAGAGTCTGGCATCCCGCAACGCCGGCTCGCCGACCTGGCCCTCTAGGAGTGAGTGATGCCGCAGACCATCAACACCAATCTTCAGTCGCTGAACGCCCAGCGCAACCTGAACGCCTCGCAGTCCTCGCTGTCCGTGGCGATGCAGCGCCTGTCCTCCGGCCTGCGCGTGAACTCCGCCAAGGACGACGCCGCCGGCCTGGCCATCGCCGACCGCATGAACACCCAGGTGCGCGGCTCCAACGTCGCCATCCGCAACGCCAACGACGGCATCTCGCTGGCCCAGGTGGCCGACGGCGCGCTGTCCAAGGTGACCGACTCGCTGCAGCGCATGCGTGAGCTGGCCGTCCAGGCCCGCAACGCCACCAACACCGATGCCGACCGCGAGTCCCTGGACCAGGAATTCGGCGAACTGGCCAAGGAAATCCAGCGCGTGCTCTCGGGCACCACCTTCAACGGCAAGGCCATCCTGGCCGACGCGGCCGGCACGCAGACCTTCCAGGTCGGCGCCAACACCACCACCAACGATCGCATCGACATCGGCACGGCCAACATGGCGGCGGAGACCTCGATCACCGTCGTCTCCGGCACCAACAACACCGGCCTGGGCCGCGCCACCATCGGCAGCGCGGCGCTGGGCACCGCGATCGACCTGGTGATCGGCAACATCGACTCGGCCATCACCACCATCAGCGGCCAGCGCGCCGTGCTGGGCGCGGCGCAGAACCGCTTCGACGCCGTGATCTCCAACCTGCAGGTCGCCGTCGAGAACCAGAGCGCCGCGCGCAGCCGCATCATGGACGCCGACTTCGCGGCCGAGACCGCCGCCCTCAGCCGCGCCCAGATCCTGCAGCAGGCCGGCACCGCGATGGTCGCCCAGGCCAACCAGTTGCCGCAGCAGGTGCTGTCGCTGCTGCGGGGCGGTTGAGCCGGCTTCCGGCTTTTTGCCGGCGGCGGCGCCAAAAATTTCACACGCGGGGCCTAAAGTTCCCCGCCGCCCGGCCGATGTCCTGAGGGACTACCGGCCTTTTTACATTCGTCCGCCATGGCAACCATCTCATCAACCGGCATTGGCAGCGGCATCGACGTCGATTCGCTGATCAGCAAACTGATGTCGTTGCAGCAGCAGCCCATCAAGGACATCTCGAAAAAGAGCAGTGGCCTGGAGACCCAGTTGTCGGTCTACGGGCAGCTCAAGGGATCGCTGTCCACGCTGCGCGACGCGGCCGCCAAGCTGACGAATCCCGCCACCTGGAACAGCGTGAAGGCCACCTCGGCCGACGCCTCGGCCGTCAGCGTCGCCGCCTCCGGCACGCCGGCCGCCGGCAGCCTGAGCGTCGAGGTGGAGCGGCTGGCCTCGGCGCAGTCCATCGCCATGGGCACCAGCGCGGCCAGCGCCAACGCCACCCTCGGCTCGGGCACGCTGACCCTCCAGCTCGGCACCTGGGCCTACGACAGCGGCAACAACCCCACCGGCTTCTCCGCCAAGGCCGGCAGCGCGGCGGTCAGCATCGACATCGCCGCCAGCGACAAGCTCACCGACATCCGCGACAAGCTCAATGCCGCCAACGCCGGCGTGACCGCCTCCATCGTCCAGGACGCCAGCGGCGCGCGCCTGGCCATCACGTCCAAGAGCACCGGCGAGAGCAACGGCTTCAGCATCCAGGTCCAGCCCGACGGCAACGACACCGGCGGCCTGGCCCAGCTGGCCTACGACAGCGCCAGCCTGCCCAGCGGCATGGCGCTGTCGCTGCGCGCGGTGAACGCCCGCGCGATGGTCAACGGCCTGCCCATCAGCTCCGAGACCAACGCGCTGAACAACACCATCGACGGGCTCAACATCCTGCTGCTCAAGGTCACGCCGCCGGTGAGCCTGAGCATCGCGTCGGACACCGACGCCATCCGCAAGGCCATCAGCGACTTCACGAGCGCCTACAACGCCATCAACACGCTGGTGCGCACGCAGACCAAGTACGACGACGCCAGCAAGACGGCCGGCGCGCTGCAGGGCGACTCCACCGCCAACTCGCTGGCCTCGCAGCTGCGCAGCATCGTCGGCGGCGCGACCACGCTGGGCGGCAGCCTCAACCGGCTGGCCGACCTGGGCCTGGACCCGGGCAAGGACGGCAACCTCGGCGCCGCCGGCGCCAAGCTCGACAACGCGCTGAACGGCAAGATGGACGAGCTCAAGGCCTTCTTCATGGGCGTGGACAGCGCCAGCGGCGCCAACAGCGGCTTCGCCACCAAGCTGCGCGGCTTCGTGGACGGCGTGCTCGGCACCGACGGCAGCCTCTCCAACCGCAGCAAGGGCCTGCAGACCCAGATCGACCGCAACACCAAGCGCATCGACGAGCTGAGCAGCCGCAACGACTCCATGGAGAAGCGGCTGCGCGCCCAGTACTCCGCGCTCGACCTGACGATGAGCAAGTACAACGGCCTGAACACCTACCTGACGCAGCAGCTGTCGATGCTGAACAACCAGAGCAGCTGACGCCCGCGCGCCCAACGCACCCGCCAGCGGCGGCTCCCGACCCGGGGGCCGCCGTTTTCCATTGGGCGCCGGCAATTCGGCAGGTGGCGACCCGCCAATTCGACGCTTCAAGCGCTCAAGTCCCCGCCGCAGGCGCCGAAAACACAGGCAACACGACGCCACACCTGCACCCCCATGTACGGCACCACCTCCTCCCCCTTCGCAGCCCGCGGCGGCAGCGCCAACCTCTACGCCAAGGTCGGCCTGGAGACCGACGTGCTGGCGGCCAACCCGCACCGCCTGGTCTCGCTGCTGTTCGACGGCGCCAACGACGCGATGGGCCAGGCCATCCAGGCCATCCGCAACCGCGACGTCGAGCTCAAGACCCGCCAGCTGCAGCGCGCCGTGCGCATCTTCGACGAGGGCCTGCGCGCCGCGCTGGACCCCGCCGGCGGCCAGGTGGCGGCCGACCTGCGCGACCTCTACGCCTACATCTGCACGCGGCTGACCCAGGCCAACCTGCGCAGCGACGCCGCCGCCATCGAGGAATGCCGCCGCCTGCTCGCCCCCATCCAGGACGCCTGGCAGGGCATCGCCGGCTCCCCGGCCGCCGCCCCCGTCGCCGCGCAACGCGCCGCCTGACTCCCGGAGCACGCCATGAACACCCAGCTGATCAACTACTACGAAGCCATCGAACGCGCCAGCGCCGACATGCTGTCGGCCGCCCGCACCGGCAACTGGGATGAAGTCGTCAAGCTCGAAGGCGCCTGCGTGCTGCTGATCTCGCAGCTCAAGGCGGCCGCGCACGAGCGCTCGCTGGCCCCGGGCGAATCCAAGCTGAAGACGCGCCTCATGCAGCGCATCCTGCTGAACGACGCCGAGATCCGCCACCTCGCCGAGCCCTGGCTGGAAGACCTGGACCACCTGCTCCACGGCCAGCACCGCACCGTGCACTGAGCGCCGCCGCGGCCCGCGGCTACCATCCCCGCATGACCGCCCCAGAAGCCGCTCCCGAGGAATTCCGCGTCGCCGCCAGCGCCGAAATCGCCGCCTACCTGCAACAGCTGCAGCGCGAGAACGCGACCGTGCTGCTCAACGGCCCGCCCGGCCACAGCCTGACCTGCCGCATCGCCGCGCTGGACGCCGCGGCCGACGTGCTGGGGCTGGAACTGGGCCTCGACCCCGAGGGCGTCAGCCAGGCGCTGGTGGCCGGCGGCGAGATCACCGCCGTGGCCTACCTCGGCACCATCAAGCTGCAGTTCGAACTGGACGGCGCCGTGCTCGTCAGCGGCGAACAGGGCGCCGTGCTGCGCAGCCCGCTGCCGCAGCGGCTGTACCGCTTCCAGCGCCGCCAGGCCTTCCGCGTGCAGCCGGCCGGCAGCCTCTACCCGCGCGTCGCGCTGCCCGGCAGCGGCGGCCAGCCGGCCCGCGCGCTGCGCGTGCTGGACATCAGCATCGGCGGACTGGCCCTGGCGCTGCCGCCCGACGCCGAGCCGCTGCTGGCCCGGCTCCCGATCGGCCAGGCCACCCCCGGCCTGGTGCTGGAGCTGGACCGCATGACTTCGCTGGGCATCGCGCTGCTGCCGCACCACGCCAGCCCCGTCGCGGGCGACGCCGACGGCCTGCTGCAACTGGGCTGCGCCTTCGTCGACCTGGACGCCGCGGCCAGCCGCGCGCTGCAGATCTACGTGGACCAGACGCAGAAGCGCCGCCGGCTGCTGAAGCTCGATACATGAGCGCCGCGCCGGGCCGTCCCAAGCAAGCTCGCGCCCCCTCGGGGGGACAGGCCGCAGGCCGGAGGGGGCGCCAGTGAACCGCACCTGCGGCTTCACGCTGCTGGAGGCCGCCATCACGCTGGCGGTGATCGGCATCCTGCTGGCCGCCGCCGTGCCCAACTACAGCGACTACCTGGCCCGCCAGAAGTTGCGCCACGCGGCCGAGCTGCTGGAGCAGGACCTGCGCCGCGCCCGCACGCTGAGCATCGGTGACGGCCGCAACGTGCACGTCAGCTTCCACAGCGGCCCGCAGTGGTGCTGGGGTCTGAGTCGCCAGGCCGCCTGCGACTGCGCCACCGGCCAGCCGCGCTGCGAGCTCGGCGGCGTGTCGTCGCAGGACCACCCCCAGCTGCTGCTGCAGGCCGGCCAGGGCGTCACCTTCGAAGCCGGCAAGGGCAACGCCCTGGGCTGGACGCGCATCGGCCTGTCCAACACCCGCCACCAGCAGCTGCACGTGGACCTGAACCCGTTGGGCCGGCCGCAGATCTGCGGCAGCGACGCGCGGAAATCCGGCGGCTGCTGAACACCCCAGGCTTGGGGAGGCGGCCGGCGGCACGGCTCTGCAGAATTCCTCGCACCGCAGCCGCAACCCGAGGAGACGACCATGATCAAAGGCCCCGTGTGGAACGAGCAGGACCTGGCGCGACACAACGTCTTTCCCACCGTCCTCGCCATTGGCGACTCCTGGTTCTGGTACCTCAAGGGCAACCTGCCGCTCACGCTGCATCCCATCCTGAACCAGCGGCGCCAGCACATCATGCTGGTGCGCGGCGCCAACGGCGCCGAAGCCTCCGACTTCGTCACCGAGCCGATCTGGTCGCAGATGGCATGGGACCTGGACCGGACCCGGGGCTACGGGAACACCATCCAGGCCGTGTTCCTGTCCGGCGGCGGCAACGACCTCGCCGGACCGGACGACTTCGTGCCGCTGCTGCAGCCCGACTGCTCGTCAGCCACCCAGGCCCGGCAGTGTTTCCAGCCGGGCGAGCCGGCGGCGTTGTTCAGCAAGGTGACCACGGCCCTCGCGCGCGTCATCACCCTGGTTCAGCAGAAGATCCCCGGCACGCCGGTCTTCGTCCATGGCTACGACTACGCCAATCCCAATGGCCGGGGATTCCTGGGCCTGGGCCAGTGGCTGAAAGTGCCGATGGACCTCTGCGGGGTACCGGTGGCGCTGCACCAGGAGGTCGTCAACCACTGCATCGACGGCTATTGGCAGGAACTGCTGGCGCTGCGGGCCAGGTTTCCCGGCGTGCTGCACCTGGTGGACCTGCGCGGCACGCTGAAGCCGGCGGACTGGGCCAATGAGCTGCATCCCCGGCCCGCAGGCTTCAAGCGGCTGGCGCAACGCTGGCAGCCCGTCCTGCAGCAGGCCGGCATTGCCTGACCGGCTCAGACCTGCATGTTCATGATCTCGGAGTAGGCCGACACGAGCCGGTTGCGCACCTGCAGCGTCGCCTGGAAGCCGATCTGCGACTTCTGCATGGCGACCATGGTCTCCTCCAGGCTCACGGTCGGGTTGTCCAGCTGCAGCTCCCGCTGCAGCCGCGCCGTCTCCTGCTGCTGGGCGCTGACGCTCTTGAGCGCCTGCGCCATCGCGTCGCCGAAGCTGGCCCCGCCGGCGGCGGCCGGCTTGGCCGCCAGCGGCGTGCCGTTGACCGCCAGCCCCGCGCGGGCGGCGGCCTGGGCGAAGTCGAAGGGGCGCAGCTTCATGTCCATGGGGCCGCACTGTGGCAGCGGGCGGCGCCGGCAAAGCGCGGAGATGCACGGGCGCGGCCGGCTACTTCGGCGCTTTCCCGAGGGGGCCGGCACGAATAATTTGCGCCATCGCCGCACGTCCGGCCCCCGCTGCGCCTCCGCCTCCCGCCTCCGCCCGCTCCCATGGACAACGCCCTGACCGCTCCCGCCGCCGCTGCCCCGGCCCTGGTCGCCCCGGTGCCCGCCGCCGAACCCGGCTTCGTGCAGCGCCTGGGCGGCCTGCCGCTGCGCAGCAAGCTGTCGATGGGCGCCGGCCTGCTGGCGCTGGCCGGCGCGGTGCTGGCCGTCACGCTGTGGTCGGCCCAGGGCGACTACCGGCCGCTGTTCACCGGCCTGTCGGACAAGGACGGCGGCGCCGTCATCGCCCAGCTGTCGGCCCTGCAGGTGCCCTACAGGCACGAGGCCGGCGGCACCCTGCTCGTGCCGGCCGGCCAGGTCTACGAGCTGCGCATGAAGCTCGCCGCCCAGGGCCTGCCCAAGGGCGGCAACGGCAACGCGGTGGGCTTCGAGCTGATGGACAAGTCCTCCATCGGCCAGACGCAGTTCAACGAGCGGCTGAACTTCCAGCGCGCGCTGGAGGGCGAGCTGACGCGCACCATCACCGCGATGTCCGACGTGGCCGACGCGCGCGTGCACCTGGCCATCCCGCAGCAGAACGGCTTCTTCCGCGAGCAGCAGAAGCCCAGCGCCAGCGTCATGCTGACGCTGCGCGGCGGCCGCATGCTGGACCGCGCGCAGATCGCCGGCATCGTGCACCTGGTGTCGTCCAGCGTGCCGGAGCTGGCGCCCAAGGCCGTCAGCGTGCTGGACCAGACCGGCGCGCTGATCTCGCAGACCGGCGCCGACGCCGCCACCGGCCTGGACGGCCAGCAGCTGCAGTACAAGCAGCAGGTCGAGGCCGGCCTGAACAAGCGCATCTTCGAGCTGCTGGAGCCCGTCGTCGGCCGCGACAACCTGCGCTCCACCGTCACCGCCGACGTGGACTTCTCGCAGACCGAGGCCACCGCCGAGGAGTACCGCCCCAACCAGGGCCCGAACGCGCAGGCCACGGTGCGCTCCAGCCTGAACAACGAGTCCAGCACCGCCGGCAACCCGCTGCCCACCGGCGTGCCGGGCGCGGCCACCAACCAGCCGCCCGTGCCGGCCACCGCGCCGATCAACGGCGCCAGCGCGCCGCTGCAGGCCGCCCAGGGCGGCGCCGCGGGCGTCAACAGCCGCCGCGAGCAGTTCACCAACTACGAGGTCGACAAGACCGTGCGCGTCACGCGCGGCGCGGTCGGCAGCATCAAGCGGCTGAACGCCGCCATCGTCGTCAACCACCGCCCGGTGACCGACGCCAAGGGCAAGACCGCCCTCCAGCCCGTGCCGGCCGAGGAGGTGGAGCGCCTGACCGAGCTGGTCAAGGAGGCGATGGGCTTCAGCGCCGAGCGCGGCGACTCCGTCAAGGTCGTCAGCGCGCCCTTCGTGCAGGACAAGTCCGAGCCCGCCGACCTGCCGCTGTGGCAGCAGCCCTGGCTGGGCGAGCTGCTGCGCACCGCCGCGATGCCGTTCGCCTTCGTCGCCATCGCGCTGATCGCCGTGTTCGGCCTGATCCGCCCGGCCATCAAGGCCGCCGCGCCGCCCAAGCCGGAGGAAAAGCCGGACACGGTGGACGAGATCGTCGACGACGCCGAGCTGCTGCCCGCCACCGACGGCATGCCCAAGCTGGAAGCGCCGCTGCACAACGACAAGCTGGACCGGGCCCGCGCGATGGCGCGCGACAACCCCGTCGCCGTCGCCAACATCGTGCGCGACTGGATGGCGGGCCAGCCCACCTGACACGAGAGCCGACATGGACGACAAGGGCACCGAGAGCGCCGCCATCCTGCTGATGTCGCTGGGCGAGGAAGAGGCCAGCGAGGTCTTCAAGCACCTGGCGCCCAAGGAAGTGCAGGCGCTGGGCGAGACCATCGCCAAGCTCAAGGTGATCAAGCGCGCGCAGGTCGAGGAGGTGCTGGACAAGTTCGACGCGGTGGCCGACACGCAGAGCACGCTGGTCACCGACACCGACGAGTACGTGCGCGCCGTGCTGCGCAAGGCGCTGGGCGAGGACAAGGCCAACCTGCTGCTGGACCGCATCCTGCAGGGCAGCGACGTGTCCTCGATCGAGAGCCTGAAGTGGATGGACCCCTCCAGCGTGGCCGAGCTGCTGCGCAACGAGCACCCGCAGATCATCGCCGCCATCCTGTCGCACCTGGACTTCGACCAGACCAGCTCGGTGCTGAAGCTGTTCAGCGAGCGCGGCCGCAACGAGGTGCTGATCCGCATCGCCACGCTGGACGGCATCCAGCCGCAGGCGCTGAAGGACCTCAACGAGGTCATGAGCCAGCTGCTGGCCGGCGGCGAGCGCATGAAGAAGAGCTCCCTCGGCGGCGCCAAGACGGCGGCCGAGATCATCAACATGATGGGCTCCAGCGTCGAGGCCTCGGCGCTGGACTACATCCGCGAGGCCGACTCCGACCTCGCACAGCGCATCATGGACAACATGTTCACCTTCGACGACGTGAACAAGATCGACGACAAGGGCATCCAGGCCATCCTCAAGGAAGTGCAGAGCGAGAGCCTCATCGTCGCGCTCAAGGGCTCCAGCCCGGAGCTGCGCGAGAAGGTGTTCCGCAACATGTCCACCCGCGCCGCCGAGACGCTGCGCGAGGACCTGGAAAGCCGCGGCCCGGTGCGGGTGTCGGAGGTGGAGGCCGAGCAGAAGGAAATGCTCAAGGTCGTGCGCCGCCTCGTCGACGAGGGCCAGATCGTGCTGGCCGGCGGCGGCGACGACCAGTTCGTCTAGGCATGAGGCCCCTCGTCCAGCGGGCACGTTGGCCGGTCTTGCGGACCGCGCAGCGAGAAGCGCCACGGAGCAATTGAAATGGTCAACCGACAGCCTCCCCGGCAGGTGCCGCCGCCCGAGCGCCGCGAAGGCGAGCGGCGCAGCAACTACGCCCGCTTCATCCCCGGCGAGGAGCTGCAGGGCGCCCGCGCCTGGAACCTGGACAACCTCGGCGGCGCCGCGCCGCCGCCCACCTACACCACCAGCCGGCCGCCGCCGCCCGCGGCCGCGCCGGCGGAGCCACCTTCGCCCCCGCCCGAGCCCGAACCCGACCTGCACGAGCAGCTGCACGCCGCGCGCCAGGGCGGCTACCAGGACGGCTACCGCGACGGCATGGCCGCGCTGGAGGCCTTCAAGCACAGCTTCGCGCAGCAGATCAGCGCCCAGGTCGGCACGCTGGTACAGGGCTTCGACGCCGAGCTGCGCGGGCTGGAGGGCGAGATGGCCGCGTCCCTCGCGCGCATCGCCGTCGAGCTGGCCCGCCAGGTGGTGCGCAGCGAACTGGCTCAGCGGCCCGAGCTCGTCGCCCGCGTGGCGCACGACGCCGTCGAGGCGCTGCAGCTCTCCGCCCGCCACGTGCGCGTGCGCGTCCACCCCGACGACCACCCGCTGGTGCTGGCCGGCGCCGGCAGCGAGCTGCAGGCCCGCGAGGCCCAGCTCGTGCCCGACGCCACGGTCGCCCGCGGCGGCGTGCAGGTGGAGGCCGACATCGCCAGCGTCGACGCCAGCATCGCCACGCGCTGGCAGCAGGCCGCCGCCGCCATCGGCCAGGCCGCCATCTGGGAAGACCGGCGCGGCGCGGAGGGCGGCGGTGACTGAGCGCCAGCAGCGCTGGCGGCGCTACCTGTCCGACCTGGAGACCCTGGCCGCGCTGCCCGCGCCGCTGGAGTCCCAGGGCAAGCTGGTGCGCGTGGCCGGCCTGGTGCTGGAGGCCACCGGCATCCGCGTGCCGCTGGGCTCGGTGTGCCGCATCCAGATGCCCAGCAGCGGCCACGCGCCGCGCCGCGGCATGGCGCCGGTGAACGCCGAGGTCGTCGGCTTCTCGGGCGACCGCGCCTACCTGATGCCCACCGACGAGGTGCAAGGCCTGTCCAGCGGCGCCACCGTCACGCCGCGCCAGCTGCCGCAGGCCGCGCCGCAGCTGGGCCAGCCGTTGCACCCGTGGCGCCGCAACGAGGACCGCAGCCTGCACCTGCCCATGGGCGACGGGCTGCTGGGCCGCGTGGTGGACCCGCACGGCCACCCGCTGGACCGCGGCGGCCCGCTGGGCGCCGTGGACAACGAGCCCATGGTGCGCCGCGCCATCAACGCGATGGACCGCGACCCCGTGCGCACCCCGCTGGACACCGGCGTGCGCGCGATCAACGCGCTGCTGACCGTCGGCCGCGGCCAGCGCCTGGGGCTGTTCGCCGGCACCGGCGTCGGCAAGTCCGTGCTGCTGGGCATGATGGCGCGCTACACGCAGGCCGACGTCATCGTCGTCGGCCTGATCGGCGAGCGCGGCCGCGAGGTCAAGGAATTCATCGAGGACATCCTCGGCGAAGCGGGCCTGAAGCGCAGCGTCGTCGTCGCCGCGCCGGCCGACGCGCCGCCGCTGATGCGCATGCAGGGCGCCCACTACGCGACCGCCATCGCCGAGCACTTCCGCGACCAGGGCCGCCACGTGCTGCTGCTGATGGACTCGCTGACCCGCTACGCGATGGCGCAGCGCGAGATCGCGCTGGCCATCGGCGAGCCGCCGGCCACCAAGGGCTACCCGCCGAGCTGCTTCGCCAAGCTGCCGCAGCTGGTGGAGCGCAGCGGCAACGGCCTGCCCGGCGAGGGCTCGATCACCGCCTTCTACACCGTGCTGACCGAGGGCGACGACCCGCAGGACCCGATCGCCGACTCGGCGCGCGGCATCCTGGACGGGCACATCGTGCTGTCGCGCGAACTGGCCGAGTCCGGCCACTACCCGGCCATCGACGTCGAGCGCAGCATCTCGCGGGTGATGACCAGTGTTGCGCCGCAAAACCAGGTCGATTCCGCGCGCCGCTTCCGCCAGCTTCTGGCGAAATACAACAAGGCCCGCGACCTGATCCAGCTCGGCGCCTACGCCCCGGGCGCCGACCCCGAGCTGGACCTGGCCGTGCGCCTGCACGCCGACATGACGCGGCTGCTGCAGCAGGACATGCACAGCCCGGCACTTCTTCACGCCAGCGTCAGCCAGCTGCAGGCCGTGGTCCAGGGCGCCTGACTACGCTCGGCCACTGGCCGCCACCGTCCGCCGGAGTTGTTGAATGCTTACATCTGCCCCAGACACGCTGACCCTGCTGCTGCAACGCGCCGAGGACGAGCGCGACGCCGCCGCGCAGCTGCTGCACGGCGCCCGCGCGCAGGCCGACGCCGCGCGCACCCAGCACGGCCAGCTCACCGGCTACCGCCAGGACTACCAGCAGCGCTGGACGCAGACCTTCACCCAGACCGCAACCATGGACATCGTCGGCTGCTATCGCAGCTTCGGCCAGCGGCTGGACCAGGCCATCGACGCCCAGGGCCGCGCGGCCGACCACGCCGACCAGCGCCAGGCGCGCGCCCGCGACGCGCTGCGCGAGGCCGAGCTGCGCGTGACGGCGCTGCGCCAGCTCATCCAGCGCCGCCAGGCCGAGGCCGACAAGATCACCCAGCGCCGCGAGCAGCGCGCCAGCGACGAGTTCGCCGCCCGCGCCCACCTGCGCCGCACGGCCCACGCCTGACCCCGCCCACCGCCATGCTCCGCAGCGCCCCGACCGTCGCCCCCAAGCCGCCCGTCCCGTCCCCCGCGCCGCCGCCGCCCGCGGCCGGCGGCGGCGCCGACGGCCCCAGCTTCGCCCAGTTCCTGACCCCGCCCGCCGCGCCGCCCGCGCCCCCCCGCGCGCCCCAGGCCGCCACGCCCGCAGCGCCCGCAGCGCAGTCCCCCGACAGCGCCGCCGGCCTCGCCCGCCGCCACGCGCAGCAGGCCCGGCCCGCGACCCCGCAGCGCGCGCCGGAGGCCCATCCCCGGCCCGGCACCCCGTCCGACGCCAGGGCGCCCGCCGCCGACGCGCCGGAAGCCGGCGCCACGGCCGACGCCGCCACCACCGCCACTGCCACCACCACCGGGGACGACGAGGACCGCGCCGAGACGCCCGAGCTGAAGGAATTCACGCAGCTCATCGGCCTGGCCCCGGCCGACCCCGCCGCGGCCGACGCGCGCCGCAGCGCCCTGCCCGCCGGCCGCAGCGCCGCCGAGGCCGGCGATGACGCCGCCGCGCCGGGCACCGCCGCCACGGGCACCCCCGGCGCATCCGCCAGGGCCCAGGCCGGCGCCGCCCTGCCCCGCCCCGAGGCCAAGGACGCGCTGGCCGACGCGGCCGCCGAGCGGGCCCAGGCCACCGAGCCGCAACCGGCCGCCGCCGCCCCGGCGCCCACGGCGCCGGCCAACTTCGCCACCGTGCTGGCCCAGGCGCCGCCGCCCGCCGGCCCGGCCCCGGGCAGCGCCGCCGCCGCGCCGGCCCAGGCCACGCTGCATGCGCCGCTGCACGGCAACGGCTTCGCGCCGGAGCTGGGCGCCCGCGTCAGCCTGATGGCGGTGGGCGGCGTCCAGCAGGCCGAGCTGCAGCTCAACCCGGCCGACATGGGGCCGGTGTCGGTGCAGATCGTCGTCGACGGCGGGCAGGCGCAGGTGTCCTTCCATGCCGCGCAGGCCGAGACCCGCGAGGCGCTGGCGCAGAGCCTGCCCGACCTCGCCGCCGCGCTGCAGGGCCAGGGCCTGACGCTGTCCGGCGGCGGCGTGTTCCAGCAGGCGCCGCGCGACGCGGACCACCCGCCAGGCACGGCCGCCGGCCCGCATGCGGGCGGCACCGGCGGCGAGCCCGCAGAGACCGCGGGCACCGCCCCGGCCGCGCCGCCGCGCCGCGCCGTCGGCCTGCTCGACGCGTTCGCCTGAAGCAGGACGCGGGAAGCGGGAATAGCCCCGTCCGGCCGCGCCTAATCGAGGCTTGACGCGCAAGCCCGACGCCAATAATCCAGCGCAACAGGTGCCCACCGCGTGGGCGTGACGTTCAAGGAGTTCCCATGGCCAATGCGCCGGCTGCCGAACAGGCCGCGCCCAAGGGGGGCGGCGGCAAGAAGCTCATCATCATCCTGGCCGCCGTGCTGGTGCTGGTGCTGGCCGGCGGCGCCGCGGCCTTGATGCTGCTGAAGAAGCCCGCCGACGAGGACGAGGACGGCGAGGTCGCCCAGACCCACGCGCCCAAGCCCAAGGCCAAGCCCAAGAACACCCAGCCGCCCACCTTCGTGCCGCTGGACCCGTTCACGGTCAACCTGGCCGACAAGGACGTGGACCGCTTCGCGCAGGTCGGCGTCACGCTGGAGGTCGACGACCCGCAGTTCGCCGAGCAGCTCAAGGCCTACATGCCGGCGGTGCGCTCCAACGTGCTGATGGTGCTGTCGCACAAGACCGCCGTCGAGCTGCTGACCCGCGAGGGCAAGGAGAAGCTGGCGCGCGACATCATGCGCGAGGCCGTGCGACCCATGGGCATCGAGCTGGACGACGAGGACGAGGACCTCCCCGCCGACGACGCCGCGCCCCGCAAGAAGAAAAAGAAGCGCCGGGCGGCCGTCGAGAGCCCGATCACGCAGGTGCTGTTCTCCAACTTCATCGTCCAGTGACGGCGGACCCGCCATGAACCAGCAGATCCTTTCCCAGGACGAGGTCGATGCGCTGCTGCAGGGCATCACCGGCGAGAGCCAGAAGCTCGAGGCCGAGGAGGAGCAGGTCGGCGGCATCCGCGAGTACAACCTCGCCAGCCAGGAACGCATCGTCCGTGGGCGCATGCCCACGATGGAGATCATCAACGAGCGGTTCGCGCGCAACATCCGCGTCGGGCTGTTCAACTTCATCCGCAAGAGCCCCGAGGTCGCCATCGGCGGCATCAAGGTGCAGAAATACAGCGCCTTCCTGCGCGAGATCGTCGTCCCGACCAACTTCAACATCGTCTCGGTCAAGCCGCTGCGCGGCAGCGGGCTGATCGTCTGCGACCCGACGCTGGTGTTCGCCGTCATCGACTCGCTGTTCGGCGGCATCGGCAAGTTCCACACCCGCATCGAGGGCCGCGACTTCTCGCCCACCGAGCAGCGCGTCATCACGCGCGTCGTCGAGGTCATCACGACCGAGTACGCCAAGGCCTGGAAGGGCATCTACCCGCTGGAGCTGGAATACCAGCGCTCGGAGATGCAGCCGCAGTTCGCCAACATCGCCACGCCCAGCGAGATCGTCGTGTCCACGTCGTTCACGCTGGAGATCGGCGAGACCAGCGGCACCATCTACTTCTGCATCCCGTACTCGACGCTGGAGCCCATCCGCGACGTGCTGTACTCCACGACGGTCGGCGACTCCGCCGAGCCCGACCGCCGCTGGATCAACCTGATGAAGACGCAGATCCAGGCCGCCGAGGTGGAGCTGGTGGCCGAGCTGGGCACCGCGCCCGCGACGGTGGAGCAGCTGCTGGCCTTCAAGCCGGGCGACTTCATCGAGCTGGACCTGGCGCCGCTGATCCAGACCAAGGTGGACGGCGTGCCGGTCTTCGAATGCCACTACGGCACCTCCAACGGCAAGTACGCCCTCAAGATCGACAAGATGCTGACCGGCTCTCAAGAGAGCTGGCTGGGAGCCAAACATGAGTCCTGATTCACCCAGCCAAGACGAACAAGACGCGATGGCGGCCGAATGGGCCGCGGCGCTGGCCGAGGCCGCGCCCGCGCCGGCCGCCGCCACCGAAGTGCTGGCCGAGCCGGAGCAGGTGTCCACGCCCAGCTTCGCGAACTTCACGCCGACGCCCGGCGCCGGCCCCGGCAACGACATCAACATGATCCTGGACATCCCCGTCCAGCTGACCGTCGAACTGGGCCGCACGCGCATCCCGATCAAGAACATCCTGCAGCTCGCGCAGGGCTCGGTCGTGGAGCTGGACGCGCTGGCCGGCGAGCCCATGGACGTGCTGGTCAACGGCTACCTGATCGCCCAGGGCGAGGTGGTGGTGGTGAACGACAAGTTCGGCATCCGGCTGACCGACATCGTCACGCCGTCGGAGCGGATGCGGCGGCTGTCCAAGGCGGCCTGACCCCCCGCCCCCCCTACCGGCTTCGCCGTGCCAAGGAGAGCGCCGCACCCGTGGCGGCGGCGGTCGGTGTGGCGTTCGGTGGACAAGGGGCGGATTGCCGCGCCAATTGGGGGGTTCGGAGGACCGGGTCCGTCTGCAGAATGCCGACGCATGAATGCTTCCGGCCTGCTCCCCTTCCTCTGGTTCCTCGCCATCGTCGCGCTGATCCCGGTCGCGCTGTGGCTGCTCAAGCGCACGCCGATGGGCGGGGCGGCCGCGAGCGGCGTGCTGCGCGTGGTGGCGCAGCTGCCCACCGGGACCCAGCAGCGCCTGCTCGTCGTCGAGGTGGGCCAGGGCGACGACCGCCGCTGGCTGGTGCTGGGCGCCACCGCGCAGAGCATCACGACGCTGCACGTGATGCCGCCGCAGGCCGAGCCGGTCGCGGCGCCCGCCTTTGCGAAGCTGCTCAACAAGGAGCGCGGCAATGCCTGAGCTGGCGCCCCCCGCCCCGCAGGGCATGCTGAAAACCGTGCTGGCGCTCGGGTTGCTGGCCGCGGCCGGCGGCGCGCTGGCGCAGGGCGCGGCGGCGGCGACGCCGGCCACGCTGCCGCTGCTGGTCGGCCAGGGCGCGGGCGGCGGCAGCTACTCGGTGCCCATCCAGACGCTGCTGTTCTTCACCGCTCTAGGCTTCCTGCCGGCCGTGCTGCTGATGATGACGGCGTTCACCCGCATCGCCATCGTGCTCAGCCTGATGCGCCAGGCGCTGGGCACGCAGGCCGCGCCGCCCAACCAAGTCATCATCGGCCTGTCGCTGTTCCTGACCTTCTTTGTCATGAGCCCGACGCTGGACAAGGTCTACGCCGACGCCTGGCAGCCCTACAACGCCGGCACGCTGTCCTTCGACGAGGCCCTCAAGCGCGCCGAGGTGCCGATGCGCGGCTTCATGCTCAAGCAGACGCGCCAGGCCGACGTGGCGCTGTTCTCGCGCCTGGCCCGGCTGGACGCCGGCGTCAAGCCCGAGGACGTGCCCTTCAAGGTGCTGGTGCCGGCCTTCGTGACCAGCGAGCTGAAGAGCGCGTTCCAGATCGCCTTTCTCGTCTTCATCCCCTTCCTCGTGATCGACATGATCGTGGCCAGCGTGCTGATGAGCCTGGGCATGATGATGCTGTCGCCGGTGCTGGTGGCCCTGCCCTTCAAGCTGATGCTGTTCGTGCTGGCGGACGGCTGGAACCTGCTGCTCGGCTCGCTGGCCGCCTCTTTCGTCACCTGACCGCCGCCTCGACATGGATGCCCAACAAGTCTTCACCTTCGGCCAGCAGGGCCTCTACGTGCTGATGCTGGTGGCCGCGCCGGTGCTGCTGGTCGTGCTGCTGGTCGGCGTGGTCATCAGCGTGATCCAGGCGGCCACGCAGATCAACGAGGCCACGCTGTCCTTCGTGCCCAAGGTCATCGCCGCAGTGCTGACGCTGCTGGTCGCGGGGCCGTGGATGGTGACGACGCTGGTGGAGTACATCCAGCGGACGCTGCAGTCGATTCCGTCGATGGTGGGGTGAGGGGGCATGGCGGGCGCTGGTGCTGCTTTTGCGACGAGCCTTTGCAACGCGGTGCACCGTGCCGGGAATCCGCCCCGGCGGGCGGGCAACTTTTCTCTGTCGCGCCAGAGAAAAGTCACCAAAAGAGAGGCGCCAACCGCACACGAACACCTTGGCGCAAGCGCCGGTGCGCGAAAACAAGCGCTCGACGCGCGCCCCGAGGCGACCCGCTGCGCTCTCGCCGCTGTCCCTGTGACGAACCCCATCCCGCCACCATCGGCCCGGCCAACGCCGGCTGCACGCCGAACTCACGAGTCGACATGCAAGCGTCGCTCGGGCGACGCGTCGGCGCGGCTGGCGCCTTCCCTGGTGAGCCCGGCGTGCAGCCGGCGTTGACCGGCGTGAAGGTCCGCGCTGTGATGCTCATCACAGGGACAGCGGCGAGAGCGCAGCGGGTCGCTTCTTGCCTGGATCAGAGCGCGTGTTGTCGCGGCGGCTCATGGCGGGCTTCCACTCGCGTGCGGTTCAGCGCCTCTTCTTTGGTGACTTTCTTCTGGCGCCGACAGAAGAAAGTTACCCCGCCGCCGGGCGGGACTCCCGGCACCTTGCCCGCGACCCGACGCACCGGCAAGCCACCCGCCCACGGACGCTGACGCGAACACGAACGCCCCCGCCCCACCCCATGTTCTCCGTCACCGAAGCCCAACTCCTCGCCTGGCTGAACCCGCTGCTGTGGCCCTTCATCCGCACGCTGGCGCTGTTCGCCGGCATGCCCACCTTCAGCCAGCGCAACGTGCCGCTGCGGCTGCGCATCGGCCTGTCGCTGTTCATCGCGGTCGCCGCCCAGCCCTCGCTGCCGGACATCCCGCCCACGCCGCTGGACTCGCTGCCGCTGCTGACGCTGCTGGTCGCGCAGCAGCTGCTGATCGGCCTGGCCATGGGCTTCGCGGTGCGCATCGTGTTCGCGGCGCTGGAGTTCGCCGGCGAGGTCATCGGCCTGCAGATGGGCCTGAACTTCGCCGGCTTCTTCGACCCCGGCACCGGCGCCCAGGGCACCGCCAGCGCGCGCTTCTTCGGCAGCATGGTGGCCTTCCTTTTCATCGCCATCAACGGCCACCTGCTGCTCATCAACGCGCTGGTGCAGAGCTTCCACGCCTTCCCGGTCGGCGGCGAGCCCTTCGCCTTCCTGCGCGCGGCGCAGCCGCAGCGGTGGGGCGCGGAGATCTTCCAGATCGGCCTGTGGATCGCGCTGCCGCTGGTGACGATGCTGCTGTTCGTCAACCTCGTGCTCGGCGTGATCTCGCGCGTGGCGCCGCAGATCAGCGTGTTCTCGGTGGGCTTCCCGCTGACGGTCAGCGTCGGCCTGATCGGCATGGTGGCGACGCTGCCGCTGATGCAGACGCCGTTCACCGTCGCGCTGGAGCGGCTGCTCGCCGCGTTCAGCTAGCTGGCCACCAGGCCGTTGCGGATCGCGTACACCGTCAGCTCGGAGTTGTTCGCCAGGCCCAGCTTCTCCAGCACGCGGGCGCGGTAGACGCTGACGGTCTTGGGGCTGAGCATCAGCTCCTCGGCGATGTCCGACAGCCGCTTGCCCGACGCGATCATCACCAGCGTCTGCAGCTCGCGGTCCGACAGCTTCTGGTGCGCCTGCTCGGTGACCGGCGCGGTCAGGCTCTCGACCAGCATCTGCGCGATCTCGGGCGTCACGTACTTGCGGCCCTGGGCCACCGTGCGCACCGCCTGCACCAGCGTGGCCGGGTCGCCGCCCTTGTTGACGTAGCCGTAGGCGCCGGCCTTCAGCGCGCGGATGGCGTACTGGTCCTCCGGGTACATCGACACGATCAGCGTGCGCACCGGCGCGCCCTCGTCCTTCAGCACGTGCAGCACGTCCAGGCCGCTGCGGCCGGGCATGTTGATGTCCAGCACCAGCACGTCGCAAGGCGGCTGCCCGCCCAGCGTGTGGCCCAGGCGGTGGAGCAGGCCGCGCAGCTCGGTGTAGTCGCCCGCCTCGCCGACGACCTCGATGTCGTCGGCGTCGGCCAGCGTGTCGCGGATGCCGCGGCGGATCAGGCCGTGGTCGTCGCAAAGAATCACCCGGATCATGCTTGGCCCCAGATCGAAGTGCCGGCGTCGTCGCCGAAGTCCACGGCGTCGTCCAGCGCGCCGGCGGCGTCGGCCGCCAGCGGCACGGTCAGGATGAGGCTGGTGCCCCGGCCGGGCGCGCTGGAGAGGTCCACCCAGCCGCCCACGGTGGCCGCGCGCTCGTGCAGGCCGCGGATGCCGAACGAGCGCTCCTTGGCCAGCTCGCCCGGCGCGATGCCGCGGCCGTTGTCGCGGATCTCCAGCGTCAGCACGCCGGAATCCAGGCTCAGCTCGATGCCGACCCGGGTGGCCTGCGCATGCTTGGACACGTTGGTCAGCGCCTCCTGCGCGGTGCGGTAGGCCACCAGCGGCACGCCGGGCGGCAGCGCCAGCCGCTCGTCGCCGACGCGCAGCCCGGCCTCGATGCCGGTGCGGCGCTCGAAGCGCGCCGCCATCCACTGCAACGCCGCCACCAGGCCCTGCTCCAGGATGGCCGGGCGCAGGTTGTGCATGATGCGCTGGCTGGCCTCGATGGCGGAGCTGACCGTCTCCAGCGCCGCGGCCACGCGCTGGCGCACCTCGGGCTCCTGCGCGTGGCGGTCGATCCAGGCGAGGTCGAACTTCAGCGCCGTCAGCGAGCCGCCCACGTCGTCGTGGATCTCGCGGGCGATGGCCGCGCGCTCCAGCTCCACGCTGGTCTGCAGGTGGCCGGCCAGGTCGTGCAGCCGCTGCTTGGAGCGCACCAGCTCCTGGTCCGCCGCCCTGCGCGCGCGATCCGTCTCGGCGGCCTCGACCGCGTGCAGCAGCGCCGGCGCCAGGCGCGCGAGGTTGTTCTTCAGCAGGTAGTCGCTGGCGCCGTTGCGCATCGCGGCCACGGCCATGTCCTCGCCGATCTCGCCCGAGACGAGGATGAAGGGCGTCGGCGACCGGCGCGCCTGCAGCGCCTCCAGCACCTGCAGGCCGGAGTAGCCGGGCAGGTTGTAGTCGGAGATGATCGCGTCCCACGGCTGGTCCAGCGCCGCCAGCACCGCCGGCAGCGCGTCCAGCCGCTGCGCCTGCACCCGCAGCCCCGCCCGGCCGAGCTGGACCAGGATGAGCTGGTGGTCGAGCTCGGAGTCCTCGACATGCAGCACGCGCAGGCACCGCGCCGCAGGCTCCACACCAGAAATCGTCATGGGGGCGCAGTATGCCGCGCCGCCCGCGCGATCCCCGCCCGCCACAGCGCCGCGCGCAACGCCGGCCAGAGCGGTAATACGGCTCGTTCTCCGCACATCTCGTCGTCCACGGCGGGGCGAAATCGGGTGAACATGCCGTCACTGATGGGCCCCGGCGTCCCGGGCCCCCGGACAAGAAGCCGCATCCCCTCGCGGAGCCACGATGCAGACAGACCCCTCCACCCCCGCCGGCCTCGATGGCAGCGCCGCCGCGCTGCCCCTGCTGGCGGCCGCGGAACTGCAGGATCACCTGATGACGGTGACCCACGACCTCGACCGCCTGCAGCGCCTGCTCGACGACGCCGGCGAGGCCCTGTCCACGCATTTCTACAGCGCCTCCGGCCACGCGATGGCGCTGCTCCGCGGCAGCGACGGCGGCCCCGCCGCCGACGGGCTCCAGCAGATCATGCAAGACATCGCCGGCGCCATCACCGCGCTGCAGTTCCAGGACATGGCCACCCAGCTGATCGCCCACACCAGCCAGCGGCTGCGCAACTGCTCGGACCAGCTGGCCCGCGACACCTTCGGCGCGGACGACGAGGACGGCGCCGCCATCGTCGAGATCGCGCCGCTGCGGCCCAACCCCGTCACGCAGGACGAGATGGACGCCGGCTCCATCGAGCTCTTCTGAATCCCCCCGGTCCACACAGCCCCCAGGCAACTCACGTTCTCTCGGAGAAAACACAAATGCACTCAATCCTCGCCGTCGACGACTCCGCCTCGATGCGCCAGATGGTGGCCTTCACGCTCAAGAACGCCGGCTTCAACGTGGTGGAAGCGGTGGACGGGCAGGACGCCTGGGAGAAGTCCGGCCAGCGCGATTTCGACCTCGTGCTGACCGACCAGAACATGCCGCGCATGGACGGCATCAGCCTGACCAAGAAGCTGCGCGAGAACCCCAAGTTCAAGGGCACGCCCATCCTGATCCTGACCACCGAGTCCAGCGACGCGATGAAGCAGGCCGGCCGCGCCGCGGGCGCCACCGGCTGGCTGGTCAAGCCTTTCGACCCGGCCAAGCTGATCGAAGTGATCGGCAAGGTCATCCGCTGAAGCACGCCCCAGAGGAAGCAACGACGATGGGTGACATGACCACCGAAGGCGCCAGCATCAGTGCCGGCATCGACCTCAGCCAGTTCTACCAGGTCTTCTTCGAGGAGGCCGGCGAGAACCTCGACAACATGGAGCAGCTGCTGCTGAACGTGAACGTCGAGGCCGCCGACGACGAGGAGCTGAACGCCATCTTCCGCTGCGCCCACTCGATCAAGGGCGGCGCGGCGACATTCGGCTTCAGCGACGTGGCCGAGCTGACCCACCAGATGGAGACGCTGCTGGACAAGCTGCGCCGCCACGAGCTGCAGCCCAACGCGGCGATGGTGGACGTGCTGCTGCAGTCCGGCGACGCGCTGCGCGCGCAGCTCGGCCGCCACCAGGGCTCCGGCGCCGACCCGTTCGACACGACCGACCTGCTGGTCAGCATCAAGAGCTTCGTGGAAGGCGGCGGCGCCCCGGCGGCCCCGGCCCCGGCCCCGGCGCCCGCGCCCGCCCCGGTCGCCGCAGCCCCCGCACCGGCACCCGCCGCCGCGCCTGCGGCCGCCGGCAAGCCCGGCGCGCGGCTGCTGGAGTTGCAGGTGGGCCCGCTGACCGACCTGAGCCTGGCCGACAACCTCGTCGAGCTGTTCAAGGAGATCACCGACCTCGGCACCATCGAGCCGCTGGACGCCGGCCAGAGCTCGGACGGCATGCGCCGCTTCAAGGTGCTGACCAGTTCCACCGACAACGACCTGCTGGACCTGTTCACCTTCCACGTCGCGCGCGAGCAGGTCAAGCTGATCCCGCTCGGCCCGGGCTTCGGCTTCTACGACGGCGCGCCCGGCGCGCCGCCGGCGGAGGCCCCGTCCACCGACCCGGGCTACGGCTTCTTCGACGACGCGCCCGGCGTGCCCGCCGGCACGGCGGCCGAGGCCGCGCCGTCGGCGGCGCCCGCGCCCGCCGCCATCGTGCCGGCGGCCCGCCCGGCCACGCCGGCCCGCAGCGACGCCAAGCCCGCCGCCGGCGGCCTGGACCAGACCACGCTGCGCGTGTCCATCGAGAAGGTGGACCAGCTGATCAACCTCGTCGGCGAGCTCGTCATCACGCAGGCCATGCTGGCGCAGAACAGCCGCGAGCTGGACCCGGCGCTGTACCAGCAGCTCACCTCGGGCCTGGCCGACCTGGAGCGCAACACGCGCGACCTGCAGGAATCGGTCATGTCGATCCGCATGATCCCGATGTCCACCGTCTTCAACCGCTTCCCGCGCATGCTGCGCGACCTGGCGGCCAAGCTGGGCAAGAAGGTCGAGCTGGTCACGCAGGGCGAGGCGACCGAGCTGGACAAGAGCCTGGTCGAGAAGATCACCGACCCGCTGACCCACCTGGTGCGCAACAGCTGCGACCACGGCATCGAGATGCCCGCCGACCGGCTGGCGCGCGGCAAGTCCGAGCAGGGCACGATCACCCTCGTCGCCTCGCACCAGGGCGGCAGCATCGTCATCGAGGTGCGCGACGACGGCCGCGGCCTGAACCGCGACAAGCTCATCAAGAAGGCGCGCGAGAAGGGCATCGACGCGCCGGACACGATGACCGACGCCGAGTGCTGGAACCTGATCTTCGCGCCCGGCTTCTCCACCGCCGAGCAGGTGACGGACGTGTCCGGCCGCGGCGTCGGCATGGACGTCGTGAAGAAGAACATCACGTCGCTGGGCGGCACGGTCGAGATCGACTCGGCCGAGGGCTACGGCATGAAGGTGTCCGTGCGCCTGCCGCTGACGCTGGCCATCATGGACGGCATGAGCGTCGGCGTCGGCGACGAGTGCTACATCCTGCCGCTGTCCAGCGTCGTCGAGTCCTTCCAGGTGCAGGCCGACACGATCAAGACCGTGGCCGGCTCGGGCCGCGTCGTCGAGGTGCGCGACGAGTACATGCCCGTCATCGAACTGGAGAAGGTCTTCGACGTGCCGCGCTTCGACTTCGAGCACGTCAGCTCCATCATGGTCGTCGTCGAGGCCGAGGGCGGCCGCGTCGCGCTGCTGGTGGACGAGTTGCTGGGCCAGCAGCAGGTCGTCGTCAAGAACCTGGAGGCCAACTACCGCAAGGTCAACGACGTGTCCGGCGCCACCATCATGGGCGACGGCCGCGTGGCCCTGATCCTGGACGTCGGCAGCCTCGTGCGCCGCTCGCGCCACTAACCCACACAGCACAAGGAGAGGCCCCGCATGGAAGCCAGCAACGTCCCCGCCCTGCGCCCGCAAGGCGCCGTCACCACCACCGCCAAGGCCCACGCCCCCAAGAGCGGCGAGTACCTGACCTTCCGCCTCGGCTCGGAGGAGTACGGCATCGACATCCTGAAGGTGCAGGAGATCCGTTCCTACGAAGCCCCCACGCGCATCGCCAACGCGCCGGACTTCATCAAGGGCGTGGTGAACCTGCGCGGCGTCATCGTCCCGATCGTGGACCTGCGCCTGAAGCTGGGCTGCCCCAGCGTCGAGTACAACGGCTTCACGGTGGTCATCGTGCTGAACGTGAAGAACCGCGTGGTCGGCGCGGTCGTCGACTCCGTGTCCGACGTGCTGGAGCTCAGCCGCGACGCCATCCGCCCCGCGCCCGAGATGAACGCCGCGTCGGTGGACACCAGCTTCATCACCGGCATCGGCGCCGTCGGCGAGCGCATGCTGATCTTGATGGACATCGAGGGCCTGATGAGCAGCGCCGACATGGGCCTGATGGACGCCGCCATCGCGGCTTGACCCGGTGCTCCCGTCCAGGGAGCACCTTGGCGCACTGAAGCACGACGGGCGGCCCCACAGGCCGCCCGTTTTTTTGCGCGTCTCGCGGGCCGTGACGTCGGGTGGGGCGCAGGAGGGCGGGGAGCCCTGATGCTCCGTGTCCCCCGGCCCGCTTGCGCGGGCCTCCTCCTTTACCTGCGCATCAGGGCTCCCCGCCCTCCTGCTCAGCGTTGCGCTCGGTGGTCGCCGCGAAAAACCAGCGGTGGAGAAGCCGGGACGCGGGGGTGGGCAATTGCGCAGGTAAAGGAGGAGGGCCGGCTTGCCGGCCCGGGGGACACGGAGCAATTGCCCACCCCCGTGTCCCGGCGCCCAGCCCAGCCTATCCCCGGCTGAGCACCTACGGACGAACCCCGCCCGTCCCGTCAGGCCCGCTCAGCCACCCAGCCCGCCACGCTCTGCAGCGCGGCCGGCACGCCGGCGGGCTGCGTGCCGCCGGCCATCGCCATGTCGGGCTTGCCGCCGCCCTTGCCGCCGACCTGCTGCGCGACGAAGTTGACCAGCTCGCCGGCCTTGACGCGGCCCACGCTGTCGGCCGTCACGCCGGCGGCGATCTGCACCTTGTCGCCGTCCACCGCCGCCAGCACGATGGCGGCCGTCTTGAGCTTGTCCTTGAGCTTGTCCATGGTCTCGCGCAGCGTCTTGGCGTCGGCGCCTTCGAGCTTCGCGGCCAGCACCTTCAGGCCCTTCACGTCCACGGCCTGGGCCAGCAGCTCGTCGCCCTGGGCGGAGGCGAGCTTGCTCTTCGCGGCGGCCAGCTCCTTCTCCAGCTGACGCACCTGGTCCAGCACCGCATGCAGGCGCGCGCCCAGCTCGTGCGGCGAGGTCTTGAGCGTCAGGGCCGCGCCCTGCACCGTCGTTTCGAGCGATTGCAGATAGGCCAGCGCGTTGTCGCCGGTGACGGCCTCGACGCGGCGGATGCCGGCCGCCACGCCGCTCTCGGCCACGATCTTGAACAGGCCGATGTCGCCGGTCGCCTTCACGTGCGTGCCGCCGCACAGTTCCTTGGACGAGCCGATGGACAGCACCCGCACCGTGTCGCCGTACTTCTCGCCGAACAGCATCATCGCGCCGGACTTCTGCGCGTCGTCCAGCGCCATCACCTCGGCCTTGGCGCCGGCGTTGGCCAGGATCTCGGCGTTGACGAGGGCCTCGACCTCGCGGATTTCCTCGGCCGTCATCGGCGCGTTGTGCGCGAAGTCGAAGCGGGTGCGCTCGGCGTTGACCAGCGAGCCCTTCTGCTGCACGTGCGCGCCCAGCACCTCGCGCAGCGCCTTGTGCATCAAGTGCGTGGCGCTGTGGTTGCGCACGGTCCTGGCGCGGCGCTCGGCGTCCACGCGGGCGGTGAACGCGTCGCCGGCCTTGACGCTGCCTTCCAGCACGCGGCCGTGGTGGCCGAACACGTCGGCCTGGATCTTGACCGTGTCGTCCACGGCGACGCGGGTCGTGCCGCTGCGCAGCTCGCCGGCATCGCCGGCCTGGCCGCCGCTCTCGGCGTAGAAAGGCGTGTGGTCGAGCACGATCACGGCGTCGTCGCCGGCTTGCGCCTCGGCGACCTGCACGCCATCGACGTAGACGGCCGTGACCCGGCTGGTCTCGCAGACGAGGTGCTCATAGCCGTGGAAGCCCGTCGGCACGCCGCTGTAGGCCAGGCCCTGCGCCATCTTGAACTTGCCGGCCGCGCGGGCGCGGGCCTTCTGCTCGTCCAGCAGCGCGTGGAAGCGGGCCTCGTCCACCGCGACGCCGCGCTCTCGGCAGACGTCGGCGGTCAGGTCCACCGGGAAGCCGTAGGTGTCGTGCAGCTTGAAGGCGGTGTCGCCGTCCACGTCGCCGCCCTTGGCGAGCGCGGCTTCCAGGATCTCCATGCCGGTGGCGATGGTCTGGAAGAAGCGCTCCTCCTCCTGCTTCAGCACCTCGGTGACGCGCTTCTCGGACTGGCGCAGCTCGGGGTAGGCGTCGCCCATCTCGGCGGCTAGCGCGGCGACGAGCTTGTGGAAGAAGGGCGTGCGCGCGCCGAGCTTGTAGCCGTGGCGGATCGCGCGGCGCGCGATGCGGCGCAGCACGTAGCCGCGGCCGGCGTTGCCGGGGATGACGCCATCGACCACCGTGAACGAACAGGCGCGGATGTGGTCGGCGATGACCTTCAGGCTCGGGCTGGCCGGGTCGCAGTCGCCGCCGCCGGCGGCGTCCACCGCCGACTTGGCGGCGGCGAGCAGGTTCACGAAGGTGTCGATCTCGTAGTTGGAATGCACGTGCTGCAGCACCGCCGCCAGCCGCTCCAGGCCCATGCCGGTGTCCACGCTGGGCTTGGGCAGCGGGTGCATCACGCCGTCTTCCGTGCGGTTGAACTGCATGAAGACGTTGTTCCAGATCTCGATGTAGCGGTCGCCGTCCTCATCGGGCGACCCCGGCGGGCCGCCGGCGACCTCGGGGCCGTGGTCGTAGAAGATCTCGGTGCAGGGGCCGCAGGGGCCGGTGTCGCCCATCATCCAGAAGTTGTCGGACATGTAGCGCGCGCCCTTGTTGTCGCCGATGCGCACGATGCGCTCGGCGGGCACGCCGACCGTCTTGTTCCAGATGTCGTAGGCCTCGTCGTCCTCTTCGTAGACGGTGACCCAGAGCTTCTCGGCCGGCAGCTTGAAGTGGACGGTCAGCAGCTCCCACGCATACGAGATCGCGTCCTTCTTGAAATAGTCGCCGAAGCTGAAGTTGCCCAGCATCTCGAAGAAGGTGTGGTGGCGCGCCGTGTAGCCGACGTTGTCCAGGTCGTTGTGCTTGCCGCCGGCGCGGATGCACTTCTGGCTGGTCGTCGCGCGCGTGTAGGGGCGCTTGTCGAAGCCCAGGAACACATCCTTGAACTGGTTCATGCCCGCGTTGGTGAACAGCAGCGTCGGATCGTCCCCCGGCACGACGGGGCTGGAGGCGACGATCTGGTGGCCTTTCGACTCGAAGAACTTCAGAAAGGTCTGGCGGATCTCGGCGGCTTTCATTCCGTGGGGCTTCCTGGGAGAGGGGCTGACGAACGGGTCAGGGGCAAAGAGGGGCGATTGTAGAGAGGGGGCTTTGCGGGCCGCGGGTAGAGTGGCGCCCCAACCCTGCTGGAGACCCCTCGATGGACGCGAATTCCCCCCTCGCCGTGCTGGACGACGCCGGCCTGCTGCGCACCCAGGCGCTGATCAACGGCGAATGGGTCGGCGGCCCGGCCAGCTTCGCGGTGACCGACCCCGCCACCGGCCGCGAGCTGGCGCAGGTGCCCAACCTCGGCCGCGCCGAGGCCGGCGAAGCCATCGCCGCCGCGCAGAACGCGCTCGCCGCCTGGCGCGCCAAGCCCGCCAAGGAGCGCGCCGCCGTGCTGCTGCGCTGGCAACAGCTGCTGGTCAAGCACGCCGACGACCTGGCGCGCCTGATGACGGCCGAGCAGGGCAAGCCGCTGGCCGAGGCGCGCGGCGAGGTGGTCTACGGCGCCAGCTTCCTGGACTGGTTCGCCGAGGAAGGCAAGCGCGTCTACGGCGAAACCATCCCGACCACCGACCCCGGCAAGCGCTACCTCGTCGTCAAGCAGGCCATCGGCGTCTGCGCGGCGATCACGCCGTGGAACTTCCCGCTGGCGATGATCACGCGCAAGGTGGCCCCGGCGCTGGCGGCCGGCTGCACCGTCATCATCAAGCCCGCCGAGGCCACGCCGCTGACGGCGCTGGCCGTGGCCGAGCTGGCCCAGCGCGCCGGCATGCCGGCGGGCGTGCTGAACGTGCTGACGGCCGACGCGCAGCAGTCCGTCGAGATCGGCAAGCTGCTGTGCGAGAGCGACGTGGTGCGGCACCTGTCCTTCACCGGCTCCACCGAGGTCGGCCGCATCCTGATGGCGCAGTGCGCGCCGACCGTCAAGAAGCTCAGCCTGGAGCTGGGCGGCAACGCGCCCTTCATCGTCTTCGACGACGCCGACCTGGACGCGGCCGTGGACGGCGCCATCGCCAGCAAGTACCGCAACGCCGGCCAGACCTGCGTCTGCGCCAACCGCATCTACGTGCAGGCCGGCGTGTACGACGCCTTCCTGGAGAAGTTCGCCGCCAAGGTCGCCGCGCTGAAGACGGGCAACGGCTTCGAGGGCGGCGTCAGCGTCGGCCCGCTGATCGACGACGCCGCGCTGCAGAAGGTCGAGACCCACGTGGCCGACGCCATCGCGCTCGGCGCCCGGCTGCTGGCCGGCGGCCAGCGCATCGCGGCCGGCGGCGGCCACTTCTTCGAGCCCACGCTGCTGGCCGACGCAACGCCGCAGATGCTGTGCTCGCGCGAGGAAACCTTCGGCCCGGTGGCGCCGGTGTTCAGGTTCCAGACCGAGGACGACGCCATCCGCCTGGCCAACGCCACCGAGTTCGGCCTGGCCAGCTACTTCTACAGCCGCGACATCGGCCGCATCTTCCGCGTCGGCGAGGCGCTGGAGTACGGCATGGTGGGCATCAACACCGGGCTGATCTCCACGGCCGAGGTGCCGTTCGGCGGCGTCAAGCAGTCCGGCCTGGGCCGCGAAGGCGGCCGCCAGGGCATCGAGGACTACGTGGAGGTGAAGTACCTGTGCCTGGGCGGCATCCTGGGCTGAGCCGGCGCCCGGCGCCACGGGGTGAGCGCATGGATCATGTTCTATCGCGGCGATTGGGGCGCCTCGCTCAATGAGCGAGCGCCTCCAGTTCCCCGATCACCTCGCCAGCTTAAAAGCCATCGTGTAGTCGCGCTGTGTTCGCTTGACCCCTGTATCCATCGCACATCCCCTTTCTTGGAGGCAAATGTGTCAACGCAGATCAGGACGGGTCACGACCAAGTGAAAGGGGCCTCTTTCGAGGCCCCTTCGACAGGCGGAGCAGCAGGCACCGCTCCGGTTTGGCTTGGACTCAGAACTCGTAGCGTGCCGTGACCTGCATGGCCCAGGCGGACTCGCCTTTGCTGTTCTTGGTGACGAAGTCGAACGGGGTGCCGACGGCGTAGATGGGCTTGCCGGTCGCCGGGTCGGTGCCGGCGTAGTTCACGAACGCGCGACGGTTGCCGCCGTTGCTCGTGAAAGTGATTTCATCCACGCGGCCCCAGCGCCTGTTCACCAGGTTGCCGAAGTTCAGGATGTCCAGGCTGATCACGCCCTTGTTGCCGGCGAAGAACCCGGGCACCTCCTGGCTCAGACGCAGGTCGATGCTGTTGGTGAACTTCGAGCGCGAGGAGTTGCGCGGCACGACGCTGCCCTTGTACTTCCTCAGGCCAGGATCACCGTCCACGATGCTCCAGAACATCGCCTCCGCATCGGCGGACGAGTTGGCCACCGTGTTGGCGGCGCCCTGCATGCGGAACAGCACTTCGCCCGAACCCGGAGCCTTAGGAACGTACAACAGGTCGTTGCCGGCAATGCCGTCACCGTTGAAGTCGCTGCCGAAGGTCCAGCTGTAGGGCTTGCCGTCGCGGCCCTCGTAGAAGGCACCGAAGGTGGTCTTGTACTTGCCGAAGAAGGCCTTGCTGAAGTTGACGCCAGCGCTGACCCGGTCACGGATCAGATAGGCCGAATCAGCCGCCACGTCCTCGTTCGGGTTGTAGATGGCGCGACCCCGGAAGTTCGAATGCGCCGTCGACGAGGTCAGCGGACTGACTTCCGTGGCCGAGGTCCGGGTATAGGCGAAGTTCCAGCCCAGGGCGGGAGAGAACTGCTGCGACAGCGACAAGGTCACGGTGTTGCCAGAACCCTTGGTGGTACGCGCCACCGAGGTGATGTGGCTGACCGGCTCGGTCACGTAGGCCCGGTTGGCGTTCGCCTGGACCAGCGAGCCGCAGCCCGAGGTCACGCTCGTGCTGCCGGCGATCCAGCAATTCGGGCTCAGGCCGGCGGCGTTCCAGAAGAGGTCGCGGCCGTCCGGCGCCTTGCCGGTGGGCGCACCCAGATTCAGGGACTTGTAGTAGATGCCGTCCTTGGTCTTGGTGTGCAGCCAGTCGACGCCGAAGGTCAGGCCGTACCAGGGCAGTTCGGTGTCAAAGGCCAGGTTGGCCTTCCAGACCGAGGGTTGCCTCACGTCGGGGTCGATGAAGTCGACCTTCGCCGTCGGGGGCGAGCCCGCCACATTGGGCTGGGCATTCGGATCCGACGAATACTTCAGCGAGGTCGGGCAAGCCGAACCGCCGGTGCCGGAGCAGGAGAAGTTCCCGAGCGCCATGCCGGTGCCCTGGAAGGGGTTGGTCAGCCAGACGTTCATGGCCGCCCCCTGGAACAGGCCCACGCCACCGCGCAGCTGCGAATTCTTCTTCTCGAACAGGTTCAGCTTGTAGTTGAAGCCGACGCGCGGCTGCACCAGCTTGGTCCCCTTCAACACATTGGTGTTGTTGACGCCGAAGACGCTGCTGGCTGCAGGGTTGGCGAGCGGGCTGTCCGGCGTGTCGATGCGGTCGATGCGGATGCCGCCGGTCAGGTTCAGCGCGCTGTTGACCTTCCAGGTGTCCTGCAGGAAGACGCCCAGCGTGTTCAGCGTCCAGTCGGCCGCGCCGTCAGCCAGGGTTTTTCCGGCCAACGGCAGCGTCAGCGTGTAGGTGGTTGGCGTGCCGGCCAGCCACATGGCCACCGGATCGTCACCCCGGTATTCATAGACGCCCTTGGTGTTCTGCACGAAGGCGTTGAAGATGTCGTTCTTCTCGTAGTCGAGGCCGAACTTGATTTCGTGGTCACCCAGGAAATAGGTGCCGGCAAAGTAGCCGTTCAGCGTCTTCGTCGCCAGGTTGTTGAAGTGCCGGCTGACTTCCGTGCCGAAGATCAACGTGCGGTTGGTGCTCGCGTTGCCGATCGGCGAGGGCGTCGTCCAGACCAGGCTGACTTGCGGCATGTCGCTGTTGTTCTTCGGAGCCGACTTGTAGTCGCGTGACGAGATCTTCAGCTCGGTGCTGAAGTTCTCGGTCCAGTCCGAGAACAGCTGGCCGACCACGGTCTCCAGGGTCTTGTTCTGGCTGTAGAAACGCGAAGACATCGACAGTGTCGAGTTGTTGAAGGTCGTGAACTGCGGCTCCGACTCTTCCGACTTGGCATAGCGGATGTTGAAGCGATGCGCTTCGCTGATGTTCCAGTCCAGCTTCAGCAGCGTGTCCTTGGCCGACAGGAAGACGTTCGAGGGCACGTCGATGCCGCCGATGTCGATGCCATAGGTCTTCGCCGCAGCCTGGGCTGCGTTGATCTGCTCCATCGTGATGCCGACATTGGTCTGCGCACTGCCCATGGGACCGAAATTGGGCGCGGTGAGACTGCTCTTCATTTCTTCGTAGCTGGCGAAGAAGAAAAGCTTGTCCTTGATGATGGGACCACCCAGGGTGAAGCCCTTGGTGTCTTCCTTGGAAGCCGGCGGCGCCGAGTACAGGCCGGTGCTGCGGCTGTACCGGTCACCCGCCATATTGGCGTCACGGTAGACGTAGTAGACGCTGCCCTTGAACTCGTTGGTGCCGGACTTGGTGATAGCGTTGATGTTGGCGCCGGTGTAGCCCTTCTGGGTCGTGTCGTAGTTGGACAGGTTGATCTGCACCGCCTCGATCGCGTCGATGGAAATCGGCTGCTTGCGCATCGGCAGGTTGTTGGACTCCAGGCCGAAGGTGTCGTTGATCGACACGCCGTCGATGGTGATCGAATTGAAGCGCGAGTTCTGGCCGGCGGCCGAGATCTCGCCACGCTCCTTGTCGGTCTGGCTCAGGCGCGGGTCCAGGCGCGCATAGTCCTGCAGGCTGCGCTGGATGGAGGCAAAGGACTCCAGCTCCTGGCGGCCCAGTTGCGTGCCCGAGCCCATGTTCGCGTCGTTGAACTTGCTGTTCCCCGTGGCCGTGCCCTGCACGACGACCGCGGACAGCTGGTTGGCGCCCAGCGTCAGGTCGACGTTGGTGCTTTCGGCCAGTTGCAGGTAGACGTCGTCGCGCACGTTGCGGTCCGAGTCCTTGTTCACGGTCACCGTGTACGGGCCGCCCACGCGCAGGCCGCGCGCGTTGTAGCGGCCTTCCGCGTCCGTCACCTGCGTGGTGGACGAACCGGACTGGCGGTGCAGGATGGTCACCGTGGCGCCGGCCACCGGCTTGCCATCGGCGGCCACCACCCGACCGCCGATGGCCGCCGTCGTGTTCTGCGCCATCACGGGCGCGGCGGCCACGATGGCCACGGCGGCGCACAGCGCCGATAGCGGGAATCCCGACCCAAACCTGTTGCTCATCCCAATCACTCCTGTTGTGCGCGCGGCGTCACGCGCGGCTGATGTCGAAAATCGTCACGAGAAACGGCATGTCGCGCGTCTCGCGGTTGCGGCGCCGGTGCAAGAAAAACACGTGCCAGCAACGGTGGGCGGAATTGTCATGACTTTCCGTGACAGAACTTTACGGGTAAGTCAGAAGTGGCCCGTTTCATACAGCCCGCCCCCGCCTTGCGCACCATGGCGGTGCATTCCGGCGCGCCGCCCGCCACCCCGCCGGGCCGGCCGCAGGCCGCATCCACACGGGGAAAACCGGTCCTTCGCCGGCCGTTTGACGCACCAATCCGGCCACGGCCCGGCGGGCGCGGGCACCTGGCGGCAGGGGGCAGGGTTGTCGCTCAGCCGCTACAACCTCCCACCGCCCGGCCACTTTTAAGATCGCCGCTTCCTTCAAGCGGACCCCGCCATGGCCCTACCCACTTCCTTCCGCCTCGGTTTGCCCGGCCTCGCCATCGCCGCCCTGCTGGCCGGCTGCGCCACGCCGCCGCCCCGCACCACCGAGCTGACGCTGCTGTCCATCAACGACTTCCACGGCAACATCCAGTCGGCGCGGCCGACGCCGCTGATGCCGCGCCTGCCCGACCCCGCCACCGGCGACGTCAGGCCGCAGCCGGCCGGCGGCGCGGCCTACCTGGCCAGCGCGATGGCGGCCCTGAAGGCCAAGCACCCCGAGGCCGTGGTCGTGGCCGGCGGCGACCTGATCGGCGCGTCGCCGCTGATCTCCGGCCTGCTGCGCGACGAGCCGTCGCTGGACGCGATGTCGACGCTGGGCATCTCGTCCAGCGCGCTGGGCAACCACGAGCTGGACGCCGGCCTGCCCGAGCTGCTGCGCAAGGCGCGCGGCGACTGCGGCCCGACCGACTGCGCCTGGCCCGGCTTCAAGGGCGCCGGCTTCCCCTACCTGGGCGCCAATGTGCTGGACGCGGCCACGGGCCGGCCGCTGCTGCCCACCCACGTCATGCGGCAGGCCGCCGGCTTCAAGGTGGCGATCGCCGGCGTGGCGACCCGGGAGACGCCGGCCGTCATCGTCGCCCGGGCGATCCAGGGCATCCGCTTCGCGGACGAGGCCGACACGCTGAACGCGCTGGTGCCGCAGCTCAAGGCCGAGGGCGCGCAGGTGCTCGTGGCCGTGATGCACGAAGGCGGCGTGCAAGGCCCGGGCGGCCAGGCCAACGACCCGACCTACGCCTGCCCCACGCTGACCGGCCGCGTGCTGGACATCGCCCGGCGGCTGGATCCGGCCTACGCCATCATCATCGGCGGCCACACCCACCAGGCCTACACCTGCAAGATCGACGGCCGCCTCGTCGTGCAGGCGGGCAGCTACGGCGGCTGGATCACCGAGAGCCGGCTGACGCTCGATGCCGCCGGCAAGGTGCTGGATGCCCAGGCCGTCAACCACCCGGTGCTGCAGTCCGCCTATGCGCCCAACCCGGCGCTGGCCGACCTGGTGGCCCGCGCCGCGGCGCTGACCGAGGCCGCGCGCCTGAAGCCCGTGGCCACGCTGCCGCACGGCGCGCTGCGCAGCGCCAGGGAGCCGCACGGCGACTCGGCGCTGGGCAACCTGATCGCCGACAGCCAGCTCGCCTTCGCCCGCAAGCAGGGGCCGGCGGACCTGGCCTTCATGAACCCCGGCGGCATCCGCGCCGACCTGGTCGTGGAGCCCGGCAAGCCCACGACGATGAGCGACCTGATCGCCATCCAGCCCTTCGGCAACGACCTCGTCGCGCTGACGCTCACCGGCCAGCAGCTGTACGACGTGCTGCTGCGCCAGCTGCCCAAGGGCAAGGCCAGCCCGCGCCTGCTGCAGCCCTCGTCCACGCTGCGCTACCACTGGCGCACCGGCGCCGATGGCCAGCCGCAGCTGGGCGAGATCCTGGTCGGCGGCCAGCCGCTGAACCGCACGAAGGACTACCGCGTGGTCGTCAACAACTTCCTGTCGGAAGGCGGCGACGAGCAGGTCGGCTTCAAGCACGGCCGCGACCGCGCCGTGCTGGGCACCGACATCGACGCGCTGGTGGACCTGCTGCGCGCCAACCCGCGGGCCGTCGAAAGCGCGACGCCGGGGCGCATCACGCGGGAGTGATGGCCGCAGCGGGCGCGTCCAGGAGGCGCGCCTTCGCATAGACTCCCGGCTTTCCCGGCGGGCGTCGTATAACGGCCATTACCTTGGCTTCCCAAGCCAATGACGAGGGTTCGACTCCCTTCGCCCGCTCCAGGATCAAGTCATCCACCGCCGCCGAAGCGGCATGCGCGTTGATGAGGTAAGGTATTTTCCTTACCATGCCGGCATTGCCACCAGGAATGCCGCCATGCCCGAAATCCACGAAGTCGCGACGCTGACCTCCAAGGGCCAGATCACGCTGCCCAGATCCATCCGGCAAGTGCTGGGCGTGGACACCGGCGGCAAGGTGGCGTTCGACCTGCGCGGCGGTGAGGTGGTCGTGACTCGCGCCGATGCCGAGCATGAAGACCCCGCCATTGCGTCGTTCCTGGACCTACTGGCCCGCGACATCGAAGCGGGCCGGAACATCTGCGGGCTGCCCGAGGAACTGGCTCGCACGATGCTGGAGCATGCCGGCCACAAGGTCGTCCTGGGCGATGACTTCGATGAGGACGTGGAACTCTGATGCAGCGGCATGGCTGGGCACTGCTGTTCCACGACAACCTGATCGGGCAGTTGACGAAGCTGCGCGCGGCCGTGCTGCGCGCGCAGGAGAACGACCCGGAAGGCTTCGCGTCCAACGCCAACGTCAGGTTCTTCCGGGCTTTGGTGCAGTTGATGCTGGACGTGGTGCCGGGCGACCCAGCGCGCGACGAGTACCGGCAGGGCAACACCCTGGGGCCGGCCTATCGCCACTGGCGCAGGGCCAAGCTCGGACGGCGATACCGGCTGTTCTTCCGGTACGACTCGAAAGCGAAGGTCATCGTGTACGCCTGGGTCAACGACGAGCAGACCTTGCGATCGGCAGGCAGCAAGTCCGACCCGTATGCGGTGTTCGAGAAGATGCTCGGCCGGGGCAACCCACCCGACGATTGGGCGGCGCTGGTGAAGGCGAGCAAGACGGACTGGCAGCGGGCGATGGATCAATAGCAGCGCACTGAAGACCACCTGGACGAATTCGTCCAGCGGGGCGTCGCTTTTCTCCACGCGCATCCGCAGCAGCGCACCCTCCCAGCTGTTCAGCAGGAACGGCGCGAGCATGGCCGCAGGCAGGCGGTTGCGGATGGCCCCGCTGGCCTGCGCCTGCGCGATGCAGTCCTCGAACAGGCCGCTCCACGCACGGAAATGCACCGCGAGCCGCTCACGCATGGCCGCGCTCCGGTCGCCCACTTCGAGGCTGAGGTCGCCCAGCATGCAGCCCCGGGCGGTAGCCGGCCTTGCCCGGCGGCGGGCCGGCGCGCCGCTACAGTCGCGCGCATGACGCCCCCCTCGCCGCCCCCGCGCCCGCCCGCCCTCCTCGCCGTCGCCTGGCGGCAGCTGCTGCGGGACTGGCGGGCCGGCGAGCTGCGGCTGCTGATGCTGGCCGTGGCGCTGGCGGTGGCGGCGCTGTGCGCCGTCGCCTTCCTGTCGGACCGGCTGGACCAGGGCCTGCGCCGGGACGCCGCGCAGCTGCTGGGCGGCGACGCCGTCGTCGCCAGCGACCAGCCGACGCCGCAGGCCATCGTCGACCTCGCCGCCGCGCTGCGGCTCACCACCGTGCGCAGCGCCGCGTTCCCGAGCATGGCGCGCGCCGACGAGGCGCAGGGTGGCGAGAGCCGGCTGGTGGCCGTGAAGGCGGTCGGCGCGGGCTATCCGCTGCGCGGGCGCATCGCGCTGCGCGAGGCCCTGCCCGGCCGCCAGGGCGCGCCGGCGCCCGGCGAGGTGTGGGCTGACCCGGCCGTGGCCGACGGCCTGGGCCTGAAGCTGGGCGACGCGCTGCTGCTGGGCGACAGCCGCCTGCGGCTGGCCGCGCTGATCCGGACCGAGCCCGACCGCGGTGCCGGCTTCATGAATTTCGCGCCGCGCGTGATGCTGGCCGAGGCCGACCTCGCCGCCACCCACCTGGTGCAGCCCGCCAGCCGCATCACCTACCGCCTGGCCGTGGTGCCCGGCCCCGGCGCGGCGCCGGACGCGGTGCGCCGCTTCGTCGCCCGCGCGGAGCAGCTGGTCAAGGACGGCCAGTTGCGCGGCGTGCGGCTGGAGTCGCTGGAGTCCGGCCGCCCGGAGATGCGCCAGACGCTGGACCGCGCCGCGCGCTTCCTGCGCCTGGTGGCGATGCTGTCGGCGCTGCTGGCCGCGGTGGCCGTGGCGCTGGCCGCGCGCGACTTCGCGGCGCGGCACCTGGACGCCTGCGCGATGCTGCGCGTGCTCGGCCAGCCGCAGCGGCGCATCGCCTGGGCGCATGCGCTGGAGTTCCTGATCGCCGGGCTGGCCGCGAGCCTGGGCGGCGTGCTGGCCGGCCTGGCGCTGCACCAGGTGTTCGTGTCGCTGCTGGCCGGCCTCATCGAGGTGGCGCTGCCGGCGCCCGGCCTGTGGCCGGCGCTGCTGGGGCTGGGGCTGGGGCTGTCGCTGCTGATGGGCTTCGGCCTGCCGCCGGTGCTGCAGCTGGCCGCCGTGCCGCCGCTGCGCGTCATCCGCCGCGACCTGGGCGCGCCCAAGGCCGGCTCGCTGCTGGTGCTGGGCGCGGGCGTCGCGGGGCTGGCGGCCATCCTGGTCGTGCTGGCGGGGGACGCGACGCTGGGCGCCATCGCTGCGGGCGGCTTCGCCGCCGCGGTGCTGGTGTTCGCGGGGCTGGCCTGGGGGGCGGTGACGCTGCTGCGCCGCGTCGTGCCGGTCAACGTCGGCGGGGCCGGCGTGCCGCGCTGGCTGCTGCTGGCCACGCGCCAGGTGGCGGCGCGGCCGGGCTTCGCGGTGATGCAGGTGGCGGCGCTGGCCGTCGGGCTGCTGGCGCTGGCGCTGCTGGTGCTGCTGCGCACCGACCTGATCGACAGCTGGCGCCGCGCCACGCCGGCCGCGGCGCCGGACCGCTTCGTCATCAACATCCAGCCCGACCAGGGCGAGGCCTTCCGCCAGGCGCTGGCGGGCGCCGGCATCGCCCGGTACGACTGGTACCCGATGATCCGCGGCCGGCTGACCGCGATCGGCGGCGAGCCGGTGCAGGCCCGCCGCTTCGCCGAGGACCGCGCGCAGCGCCTGGCCGAGCGCGAGTTCAACCTCAGCCACACCGCCGAGCTGCCGGCGCACAACCAGCTCGTCGCCGGCCGCTGGGGCGCGGCCGCGCCCGGCGAGCTGGGCCTGAGCGTGGAGGACGGCCTGGCGCAGACGCTGGGCCTGAAGCTGGGCGACACGCTGGCCTTCGACATCGCCGGCCAGCCGGTGCAGGGCCGCATCACCAGCCTGCGCAAGGTGGACTGGTCGTCGATGCGGGTGAACTTCTTCGTGCTGTTCGAGGCCGCCGAGTTGCCCGAGCTGCCGGCCACGCAGATCGCCGCCTACCGCATGCCGGCCGGCTCCCGGCTGGACCGCGACCTGGCGCGGCAGTTCCCCAACCTGACGGTCATCGACGTGTCGGCCCAGCTCAACCAGGTGCAGGGCGTGCTGGACCAGGTGATCCAGGCGGTGCAGTTCCTGTTCGGCTTCACGCTGGCCACCGGCCTGGTCGTGCTGCTGGCCGCGGTGGGCAGCACGCGCGAGGCGCGCACGCGCGAGTTCGCGCTGATGCGGGCGCTGGGCGCGCCGTCGTCGCTGCTGGCGCAGGTGCAGCGCGCCGAGCTGCTGGGCGTGGGCGCGCTGGCCGGCTTCCTGGCCGGCGCCGTGGCGGTGGCGCTGGCGGCACTGCTGGCGCGCTTCGTGTTCGAGTTCGACTGGCAGCTCAAGCCCTGGGTGCCGCTGGCCGGCGCCGCCTGCGGCGCGCTGCTG
The DNA here is from genome assembly GCF_047654785.1 of Roseateles sp. GTDB lineage: Bacteria > Pseudomonadota > Gammaproteobacteria > Burkholderiales > Burkholderiaceae_C > Pelomonas. The sequence goes on along the minus strand of NZ_JASGKQ010000003.1, from coordinate 421,240 downwards.
GCCTGGGGCGCGGGCTGGTGGAGCCTGCGCGGCGTGCTGCAGCGGCCGGTGGTGCAGACGCTGCGGGAAGCGCAGGCTGAATGAGCGCCGCGCCGGGCCGCCCCAAGCAAGCTCGCTCCCCCTCGGGGGGACAGGCCGCAGGCCGAAGGGGGGCTCGATGACTCCAGCGGCGGCGATGCTCCGCATCGGGCGCTACCTGGCGCTGTCGGCGGGCATCACCGCCGTGTACGCCCTGCTCGGCAGGCTGAGCCTGCTGATGGCGCTGCCGCCCCACCAGATCGCGCCGATCTACCCGGCCGCCGGCTGGGCCCTGGCGGTGCTGCTGGTGCTGGGCCTGCGCTACCTGCCGGCGGTGGCGCTGGGCGCGTGCATCGTGCAGGCCACGTCGGCGGCCGATCCGGGCGCCGGCCCGCTGGCGATGACGCTGGGCATCGGCGCCGGCGCGGCGGCGCAGGCGGCCGTCGGCGCGCTGCTGATCCGGCGCTGGTGCGGCCGGCCGGCGCTGCTGGCGTCGCCGCGCGAGATCGGCGCCTACCTGCTGGCCTCAGCGCTGGCCGGCTTCGTCAGCCCGAGCTGCGCGACCCTGCTGCTGAACGGCGCGGGCGCCATCGCGCCCGGGCAGGCGGGCAGCGTGTGGATGATCTGGTGGACCGGCGACCTGATGGGCGTGCTGATCGCCACGCCCATCACGCTGGCACTGATCGGCCAGCCGCGCGCGGCCTGGGCCACGCGGCGCTTCAGCGTCGGCCTGCCCATGCTGCTGACGACGCTGCTGGTCGGCCTGGGCGTGGCGGCGACGATGGAGTGGGACCGCCAGCGCCTGTGCACCGACTTCACCCGCGACGCCACCGCCGCCGCGCAGGACCTGAGCAGCCGGCTGCGCGAATCGCTGCTGGCGCTGGAGGGTGCGCACGGCCTGGTGAAGGTCAAGCCGCTGCCGACGCGCCGGGAGTTCGCGCGCGCCACCAGCGGCTTCCTCGGCGAGGACAGCCCGCTGATCGCGCTGGGCCTGGCGCTGCGCGTGCCGCGCGCCGAGCAGGCGCACTTCGACGCCGCGGCGATGGCCGGCGACTTCCCCGCCGGCTACCACGCCCGCGACCGCACGCGCAGCGACGACCTGGGCGTGCCGCCGGACGAGGACCTGCTGGCCATCCGGCTGGTCGAGCCGCTGTCCCGCAACGCCGGGGCGCTGGGCACCAATGTGCGCAGCATCGCCGGCGCGCGCGCGGCGGTGGAGCAGGCCGCCGCGCTGGGCCGGCCGGTCGCGTCGGCCGGCTTCCCGCTGTCGCAGGACCGCAGCGGCCCGCCGGGCGTGGTGATCTACCAGCCGCTGTACCGGCAGGCCGGCCCGGACGGGCGGCAGCTCGAGGGCGTCGTCTTCGCCACGCTGCGGCCGGACCTGCTGCTGTCGCGCCTGGCCGCCGGCTGGCCCGCGCACCTGGGCGCCTGCCTGGTGGACCTGGAACCCGGCGCCGCGTTCCCGCGCCTGGGCGGCCCGCGCGGCTGCGAGGCGGTGACGCGCGGCGCCGACGCGGCGCTGCCGCTGGTGAAGATGCCGCTGGCCTTCGCCGGCCGGCAGTGGGAGGTGCGCATCCACGACCTGCCCGGCCCGCCGCCCGCGCCCGGGCGCAGCTGGGCCTTCGCGCTGGTCGGCCTGCTGACCACGGCCACCGTGGGCACGCTGCTGCTGCTCCTGTCGGGCCGCACCCAGCACGTCGAGGCGCTGGTGGGCGAGCGCACGGCGGCACTGGAGCGCGAGATCGCCCACCGCGCGCTCGGCGAGCAGGCGCTGAGCCAGAGCGAGCAGCGCTTCCGCAACATCTTCGACACCGCGCCCATCGGCATCGTCTTCACCGACGTGCATGGCGGCATCCAGGAGGTGAACCCGTACTTCTGCGCGATGGTCGGCTGTGGCGCCGATGCGCTGCTGGGCCGGCGCACGCTGGACCTCACCCACCCCGACGAGCACCAGGAGGACCTGCGCCAGGGCCGCCGGCTGCTGCGCGGCGAGATCCCGTACTCGCTGCGCCGCACCCGCTACCTGCGCGCCGACGGCAGCGCCGTGCATGCGCGCGCCCTCGTCAGCCTGCTGCGCGGCAGCGACGACCGGCCCGACCGGCTGGTGGGCGTCGTCGAGGACATCACCGACCAGTTGCGCATCGAGGAGCTGGACCGCGCCCGCCAGGCCGCCGAGGCCGCCAGCCAGGCCAAGAACGAGTTCCTGTCGCGCATGAGCCACGAGCTGCGCACGCCGATGAACGCCATCCTCGGCTTCACGCAGCTGATGCAGATGGACGCGGCCGAGCCGCTGGCGCCGGCCCAGCGCGGCCGCGCCGAGCAGATCGCGCAGGCGGGCTGGCACCTGCTGGAGATGATCAACGACACGCTGGACCTGTCGCGCATCGAGTCCGGCTCGCTGCGGCTGGAGCCCGCCGCGCTGGCGCTGCCGCCGCTGCTGGCGCGCGCGCTGGCCCTCGTGCAGCAGGGCGCGGCGGAGCGCGGCCTGGCCGTGGCGCAGCGGCTGGACCCGGACGCGCTGCAACTGCTGGGCGATGCGACCCGCGTCACCCAGATCCTCACCAACCTGCTCAGCAATGCCGTCAAGTACAACCGTGCCGGCGGCAGCATCGCCATCGAGGCCACCCGCCCCGAGCCCGGCTGGGTGGAGGTGGCCGTGCGCGACACCGGCCTGGGCCTGAGCGACGAGCAGCGCGCCGCCCTCTTCCAGCCCTTCAACCGGCTGGGCCGCGAGCGCAGCGGGCTGCCGGGCGCCGGCATCGGCCTGGTCATCAGCCGCCGCCTGGCCGAGATGATGGGCGGCAGCCTGCGCGCCGAGGCCGCCGACGCGGGCGCCTGCTTCGTGCTGCGCCTGCCGGCGGCGGACGCCGCCGCGCCGCCGGCCGCCCTCCCGGCGTCCGGCGCCCCCGTCCTGCCCCGGCCCGCCGCGCACCGGCAGGTGCTGTACGTGGAAGACAACCCGCTGAACGCCGAGGTCATGCGCGGCATCCTGGCGCAGCGCCCCGGGCTGGCGCTGGAGGTGGTGCCCACCGTCGCGGACGGCCTGCGGGCGCTGGCCGGGCGCCTGCCGGCGCTGCTGCTGCTGGACTGGCACCTGCCCGACGGCCTGGGCCTGGACCTGCTGCAGCGCCTGCCCGAGCTGCGCGGCCCGGACGGCGGGCTGCCGCCGGTCATCGTCGTCTCCGCCAACGCCCAGCCCGAGCAGATCGCTGCGGCGCACGCGGCCGGCGCCCGGCATTACCTGACCAAGCCGCTGGACGTGCGTGAACTGCTGGCCCTGATCGACGAATTGTTGGCAGCGCCCGCCGAGGCACGGCGGGCAGAATGACGGCCCATCCACCGTCCCCCCGGAACCCCACCCCGATGAGCTCCACCGACCTCGTTCCCGCCCCCGGCGCCCAGGCCGTGCAGGCCGCCGCCCGCACGGAGGGCCAGCAGTTCCTGACCTTCCGCATCGGCGAGGAGGAGTACGGCCTGGACATCCTGCGCGTGCAGGAGATCCGCTCCTACGAGGCGCCCACCCGGGTGGCCAACGCCCCCGCCTTCGTGAAGGGCGTCGTGAACCTGCGCGGCGTCATCGTGCCCATCCTGGACCTGCGCATCCGCCTGGGCCAGGCCGGCGAGTACAACGCCTTCACGGTCGTCGTCGTGCTGAACGTGGCCGGCCGGGTGGTCGGCATCGTCGTCGACTCGGTCTCCGACGTGCTGGAGCTGGGCGGCGACGAGATCAAGCCCCGCCCCGAGGTGCCGGCCGCGATGGACGCCCGCTTCATCACCGGCCTGGGCAAGCTCGGCGAGCGCATGCTGATCCTGCTGGACATCGAGGCCATGATCAAAAGCCCCGATTTCGGCCTGGTCGATTGAAGAAGTCAGCGGCTGCCCACCGCTCCGGCCGCAGGAATACTGCATTCCAGCCGGCATCGGGGCCGCCTTAGCACTCGATGGGGTGGAGTGCTAATATCCCGTCCACCGCTGCAGTTCGTGGCGGTTCAGCAAGGATCAAGACGATGTCCGCTTCTTCCGCCATTGCCGTCCGCGACCCCTGGGCCCTGGTGCCCTCGCTGGGCAATCTGGATGCCTACATCTCCGCCGTCAACCGCCTGCCGCTGCTGACGGCCGAGGAGGAATCCTCCGCCGCGCGCAGCCTGCGCGACAAGGGCGACCTGGAGGCCGCCGGCCGCCTGGTGCTGTCGCACCTGCGCCTGGTGGTGTCCATCTCGCGCCAGTACGTGGGCTACGGCCTGCCGCAGGGCGACCTGATCCAGGAAGGCAACGTCGGCCTGATGAAGGCCGTCAAGCGCTTCGACCCCGACCAGGGCGTGCGCCTGGTGAGCTACGCGATGCACTGGATCAAGGCCGAGATCCACGAGTACATCCTGAAGAACTGGCGCATGGTCAAGGTCGCGACGACCAAGGCGCAGCGCAAGCTGTTCTTCAACCTGCGCTCGATGAAGCACCAGCTCAAGGCCGGCCAGGGCGACGACGCCACGCACCGCAACTCGCTGACCGAGGCCGAGGTGGCCCACGTGGCCAGCACGCTGAACGTCAAGCGCGAGGAAGTGCTGGAGATGGAGACGCGCCTGTCCGGCGGCGACGTGGCGCTGGAGCCGCAGACCGACGACGACGGCGAGGCCTTCGCGCCCATCGCCTACCTGGCCGACGACAGCCAGGAGCCCACGCGCGTCATCGAGGCCCGCTCGCGCGACGACCTGGCCGGCAACGGCATCGCCCGCGCGCTGGACGTGCTGGACCCGCGCAGCCGCCGCATCGTCGAGGAGCGCTGGCTGAAGGTGAACGACGACGCGTCGGGCGGCATGACGCTGCACGAACTGGCCGCCGAGTACGGCGTGTCGGCCGAGCGCATCCGCCAGATCGAGGTCGCGGCGATGAAGAAAATGAAAAAGGCCCTGACCGAAGCCGTCTGATCGGCTCGGCATCAACACAAAGCCCCGGCATGCCGGGGCTTTGTTCATCCAGCGGCACCCATGGAGCCGGCTCCGCCGGTCCATCGGGTGCGCCCCCTTGAGGGGGCCGGCGCAGCCGGTAGGGAGTGGGCTATTTCCCGGCCAGCAGCAGCCGGATGTCGTGCGCCAGCGCCTGCGCGCCCGAGCCGTAGCGCGCGTAGACGCGCACGCGGCCCTCGGTGTCGAAGATGAAGCTGGCGGCCGTGTGGTCCATCGTGTAGCTCTCGGGCGTCTTGCCCGGCACCTTGGCGAAGAAGACCTTGAACTCCTTGGCGGCGGCCTGGGTCTGCGCCTCGCTGCCGCGCAGCGCGACGAAGCTGGGGTCGAAGCTGGCGAGGTAGGCCTTCAGCAGCTCCGCCGTGTCGCGCGCCGGGTCCACGGTGACGAAGAGGCCCTGCACCTTGTCGCCGTCGGCGCCCAGGCTGCGCTTGACCTCGGCGACCTCGGCCATGGTCGTCGGGCAGACGTCCGGGCACTGCGTGTAGCCGAAGAAGACCACCAGCACCTTGCCCTTGAAGTCGGCCAGCGAGCGGGCGCGGCCGTCCTGGTCGGTGAGGTTCAGCGTGCGCGCATAGTCCGCGCCGGTCAGGTCGACGCCCTGGAAGGCCTGCGGGTCGGGGCCGGCCTTCTGGCAGCCGGCGAGGGCCAGCGCGGCCAGCGCGGCGAGGGCGAGACGGCGTGTGCTCATGGGAGGTAGTGGTCGATCAACAGCGCCGCGAACAGCAGCGACAGGTACCAGATGGAGAACCAGAAGGTGCGCCGCGCGAGCGGCTCGGAGTAGGCCCGCCACAGCCGCCAGGCATAGCCGCAGAAGCCCAGGCCCAGTACGACGGCGGCGGCCAGGTAGAACCAGCCGCTCATGCCGGTCAGGAAGGGCAGCAGCGTGGCCGCGAACAGCACCCAGGTGTAGAGCAGGATCTGCAGCCGCGTGTAGTCGTTGCCGTGCGTGACGGGCAGCATGGGCAGGCCGGCGCGGGCGTAGTCCTCGGCGCGGTACAGCGCCAGCGCCCAGAAGTGCGGCGGCGTCCACAGGAAGATGATCAGGCACAGCAGCCAGGGCTCCGGGCCCAGCTCGCCGCGCAGCGCCGCCCAGCCCAGCACCGGCGGCATCGCGCCGGACGCGCCGCCGATGACGATGTTCTGCGGCGTCATCGGCTTCAGGATGACGGTGTAGACGACCGCGTAGCCGACGAAGGTGGCGAAGGTCAGCCACATGGTCAGCACGTTGACGCCGTAGCCCAGCAGCGCCATGCCGGCCGCGCACAGCAGCGCGGAGAAGGCCAGCGTCTGCGGGCGGCTCAGCTCGCCCTTGGCGGTGGCGCGCCAGGCGGTGCGCTTCATGCGCGCGTCGATGCCGTCTTCGATCAGGCAGTTGAACGCCGCCGCCGCGCCGGCCACCAGCCAGATGCCGGCGACGGCGGCGAGCATGGTCAGCGCCTGCGCCGCCGTCGGCAGCCCCGGCACGGCCAGCGCCATGCCGATGGCGGCGCAGAAGACGATGAGTTGGACGACGCGCGGCTTGGTCAGCTGGTAGAACTGCTGCCAGCGCGGGCTGTGCGCGAGGGCACGGGCGGTGGACGTGGAAGCCATGGTCAGGAGGGGGTGGCGCGCAGCGTGCGCGCGAACAGGGTGGTGAGCAGGCCCAGCAGCGCGGCGGCGCCGGCCGTGTGCGCCAGCGCGGCCGCGATCGGCCAGTCCAGCACGACGTTGGACAGGCCCGAGGCCAGCTGCCAGCCGGCGGCCGCCAGCAGCCCGCGCGACCACGGCGGCGCATGGCGGCGCAGCGCCCAGGCCAGCGCCAGCAGCGCCGCGAAGACGACGGCCGCGCCGAGGCGGTGGGCCATGTGGATGGCGGCCAGCGCCTCGAAGCCCAGCCAGCCGCCGTCGGCGCGCTGGCCCAGCTCGCGCCAGAGCCGGAAGCCCTGGCCGAAGTCCATCGCCGGCCACCACTGGCCGCCGTGGCAGGTGGGGAACTCGTCGCAGGCCAGCACCGCGTAGTTGGTGCTGACCCAGCCGCCCAGCGCCACCTGCACCAGCGTGAGCAGCAGCACGGCGGCGACGGCGCGGCGCAGCCCCGGCGGCACGGCCAGCGCGCGCGGCCGGCAGGCCTCGGCCTGCCAGGCCAGCAGCATCAGCAGCCCCAGGCCGAACAGCAGGTGCAGCGTGACGATGGCGGGGAAGAGCTTCATCGTCACCGTCAGCGCGCCGAACGCGCCCTGCACGCAGACCCAGGCGAAGGTCAGCGTCGCCAGCCAGGGCGACGGGGCCGCCTCGCCCGCGTGCGGCGCCTGGCGCCCGAGCCGCCAGGCCAGCACCGTCATCACGAGGATGAGCAGGCCCACGCCGCTGGCGAGGTAGCGGTGGATCATTTCGATCCACGCCTTGCCGTGCGTGACCGGGCCGCTGGGCAGCGCCGCCTGCGCGGCTTCGATGTGGTGGCGCGCGCCCACCGGGCTCGCCGCGCTGTAGCAGCCGGGCCAGTCGGGGCAGCCCAGACCGGAGTCGGTCAGCCGCGTGAAGGCGCCGAAGACGATCAGGTCGAAGGTGAGGAACAGCGTCAGCACCGCCAGCGCGCGCAGCCGGCCGGCCGGCGTGCCGGCGCGCGAGCGCTGGCGCCACCACAGCAGCGGGCCGAGCGCCACCGCCGCGCCGATCGCGGCGACCTGGCCGAGGGGCAGCAGTTGCTCCATCACCGGCCCGCGTTGTCCCAGCCGGCGCTGGCCTTCAGCAGCTTGTCCAGGTCGCCCTTGAGCTTTTTGGGGTCGGGGTCGCCCGGCGCGCGCAGCATCCAGCGGCCCAGCGGGTCGATGACGTAGAAGTGCTCGGCCAGCGGCTTGCCGTCGGCGGGCCGCAGCCAGGCGGCCAGGCGCGCCTGCGGCACGCGCAGGATGGTGACTTCCGCGCCCTTCTGGCCGAGCGCGGCCAGCAGCTCGGGGCGCGGCATCGCGTCGTCGGGGATCAGCCAGAGCTTGTCGACGCGGTCGCGCTCCTTGCCCAGCATCTCGCGCAGCTGGCGCTGCACGTAGAACCGGCGCTCGCAGGCGGCATCGCAGGCGCCGGGCTGCACCAGCGCGAGCAGCCACTGGCCGTGCAGCGACGCCGCCGCGACCGGGCGGCCCTGCAGGTCGGTCAGCGGCAGGTCGGCCGGCAGCTCGACGGTGGGGACGATGAGCTCGCCATAGGCCGAGCCCCTGGGCTTGACCACGTAGAAGGTGAAATAGGACGCGACCACCGGCGCGGCGCAGATGGCCAGCAGCAGCAGCATCTTCCAGCGGCCGGCGCGCTGGCGCGTGGCGGCCGTCGGGTCGGGCAGGCTGTGGACGGCGAAGCTCAGCGGCTCAGGCGCGGGCTGGGCGGCGCAGTCGCGGGCGGACGAGTTGGAACCAGACATAGAGGATCAGGATCAGCGCGCAGAGCGCGAACCATTGGAAGGCGTAGCCGTAGTGCTTGTGGAGGCCGAGGTCCGGTGCCGGCCAGTGGCGCAGCAGGCCGTCGTCGGCGGCGCCGGTCTGCACGATCGTCAGCGGCAGCAGCGCCAGGCCGGTTTCGGCGCCGAAGGCCGCTGGGTCGAGATTCTGCCGGATCGGCCCGGTCGCCCCGGCGCCCAGCTCGTAAAGCCGCGACGGCGCCGCCGCCAGGCGGCCGGGCACCTCGACCTCGCCCGACGGCATGGCCAGCGCCGGCAGGCGCCGCGGGTCGACGGGGTCGCGCGGCGCCCAGCCGCGCTGCACCAGGATGGCGTCCCCACGGCCGCCGAGCTGCAGCGGCGTGACGACGTAGAAGCCGGCGCGGCCGTCCATGGGCCGGTTGTCCAGCCAGACGGTGTGCGCAGCCAGCCAGCGGCCGCGCAGCGCGACGCGGCGGTTCAGCCCGCGGGCGTCCAGCACGTCGGCGTTGCCGAGCGGCGGCCTGGCGGTCTCGGCGTCGAGGGCGGCCTGCAGGGCGAGCTTCTGCGCCGCGCGGTCCAGCTGCCACAGGCCCAGGCGCGCGGTCAGCGCCGCGCCCAGCAGCGCCGCCAGCAGCACCAGCCAGCCGCGCCGGCTCAGCATGGCCCGGCCCCGGACGGATAATCCCGCGCCATGAAATTCGTGTTCCTGATCGCCTTCATCGGCATCCTCGGCGCGCTGGCGGCGGCCGGCTTCTTCATGCTGCGCACCGGGAACAGGGCACGCGACGGCCGCCGCAGCCCGAACATGGCGCGCGCGCTGGCGGTGCGCGTGGCGGTGTCGGTGGCGCTGTTCCTCGTCATCCTGCTGTGCTGGTGGATGGGCTGGATCCAGCCGACCGGCGTGCCCATGAGCCGCTGACCGGCCCCGCCGCATGAAAAAAGCGCCGCTGGCGCGGCGCTTGGTTCCCGGGCGCAGACGGCGCCGCTCACATCCAGTAGACGACGACGTACAGGCCCAGCCAGACGACGTCGACGAAGTGCCAGTACCAGGCCGCGCCTTCGAAGCCGAAGTGGCGCTCGGGCGTGAAGTGGCCCTTCATCAGCCGCAGCGTGATGAACAGCAGCATCAGCATGCCGACGAACACGTGGAAGCCGTGGAAGCCGGTCAGCATGAAGAAGGTGGAGCCGAACACGCCGGAGCTGAGCTTGAGGTTCAGGTCCTTGTAGGCGTGGGCGTACTCGAAGCCCTGGACGAACAGGAAGACCACCCCCAGCAGCACCGTCATCCACATGAAGGCGATGGTCTTGCCGCGCTTGCCGGCGATCAGCGCATGGTGGGCGATGGTCAGCGTGACGCCCGAGGTCAGCAGCAGCGCCGTGTTGATGGTGGGCAGCGGCCAGGGACCGATGGTCGTGAAGGGTTCGACGGTGCCGGCCGGCGAGGCGGTGGCGCCGGCCGCGACACTGGGCCAGACGGCCTTGAAGTCGGGCCACAGCAGCGCGTTCTCCAGGCTGCCCAGCGCCGGCACGGAATGCACGCGGGCCCAGTACAGCGCGCCGAAGAAGGCGGCGAAGAACATCACCTCCGAGAAGATGAACCAGGCCATGCTCCAGCGGTAGGAGACGTCGATGCGCTCGCCGTATAGCCCGCCCTCGCTCTCGCGGATGGCGTCGCCGAACCACTGCTTGAGCACGAAGGCCCAGAACAGCAGCCCGAACGCGAGCGAGTAGGCGCCCCAGCCGTGGCCGTTGATCCACTGGCCCGCGCCCAGGATGACGAAGAACAGCCCAAAGGCCGCCATCGCCGGGTGCCGGGACGGCCCGGGCACGAAGTAGTACGGGGCCTGGCCCGGGGTCGTCGCTGCCGACATGTCGTTCTCCTGGTTCTTCACTCGTTCTGAACTTCTTGCGCCGGGCCTCAGGCCGCGGCCACGCCGCTGCTGATGACCCAGCGGACCACCAGCACCAGCACCAACACGAACAGGGCCGCGCCCAGCAGGCCCGCGATCACCACGTGCACCGGGTTGAGCCGGGCCATGTCGTTCTCATGGTCCTTGCCCCGGCGCACGCCGAAAAAACTCCAGGCCACGGCCGAGAGGGTCTGGCCCAGCGACGCCTTGCGACGCACCGCGTCCTTCAGGTCCTGGCCCGGTGCGGTCACAGCGCGGCTCCCGCGTTCCGGGGCGCCGCGCCGACCTTGACGCCGCCCTTGCCCGCCACCTCGAAGAAGGTGTAGGACAGCGTGATGGTCTTCACGTCCCGGGGCAGCTTGGGGTCGATGACGAACACGACCGGCCACTGCTTGCTCTCGCCCGGCTGCAACGTGTACTCGTTGAAGCAGAAGCATTCGAGCTTGTTGAAATGCGCCGAAGCCTGCATGGGCGCGTAGCTCGGGATCGCCTGCGCGGCCATGGTGCGGTCCTGCTTGTTGCGGAACTCGTACATGACCTGGCTCAGCTCGCCCGGATGCACCGTCATGTGCCGCACCGCCGGCTTGAAGTCCCACGGGCCGCGCGCGTTGGTGTCGAACTCCACCGTGATCTCGCGGCTGTAGTCGACCTGGCCGTTGCCGTTGGCCAGGCCCTTGTCCGCCAGGATGCCCTGGCGCTCCGACAGCGACAGCACATTGATGCCCAGCGCCTCGCAGATCGCCTTGTACAGCGGCACCAGCGCATAGCCGAAGCCGAACATCAGCGCGACGATGAGCGCCAGCTTCACGAGGAGCTGGCGGTTGTCGCGGTGCAGCGCGGCGAGCAGGCGCATGGGGCGGCGTCGGTGGCGGCGGGTGGGGTCAGTGCGCGAACAGCGTCATCTTGGCGATGAAGCCGACGCCGAAGGCGAGCGCGACCGTGAACAGGATCAGGCCCAGCCGACGGTTGCTCTTGCGCTGTTCCGGTGTCATCCCGCCCTCCTCAGCCGACGATGCGGGTGGCCGAGGCGTCCAGCTTCGGCGGGTTCTCGAAGGTGTGGAAGGGCGCCGGCGACGGCACTTCCCACTCCAGGCCCTCGGCCGCTTCCCACGGCTTCTGCGGGGCCTTGGCGCCCTTGCCGCGCATCATCGGCACGACGACGAACAGGAAGAAGTACACCTGCATCAGCCCGAAGCCGAACGCGCCGATGGACGCGATCATGTTGAAGTCGGTGAACTGCATCGGGTAGTCGGCGTAGCGGCGGGGCATGCCGGCCAGGCCCAGGAAGTGCATCGGGAAGAAGGTGATGTTGAAGGTGATCAGCGAGCCCCAGAAGTGGATCTTGCCGCGCGTCTCCGAGAACATCACGCCGGTCCACTTCGGGCCCCAGTAGTAGACGCCGGCGAACAGCGCGTACAGCGAGCCGGCCACCAGCACGTAGTGGAAGTGGGCGACGACGTAGTAGGTGTCCTGGATCTGGATGTCGATGGGGGCCATCGCGCAGATCAGGCCGGTGAAGCCGCCCATCGTGAACACGAAGATGAAGCCCACGGCCCACAGCATCGGCACCTCGAAGGTCATCGAGCCGCGCCACATCGTCGCCAGCCAGTTGAAGATCTTCACGCCCGTGGGCACGGCGATCAGCATGGTCGCGTACATGAAGAACAGCTGGCCCGTCACCGGCATGCCGGTGGCGAACATGTGGTGGGCCCAGACGATGAAGGACAGGATGGCGATGGAGGCCGTCGCGTACACCATGGAGGCGTAGCCGAACAGGCGCTTGCGGGCGAAGGCCGGCACGATCTGGCTGACGATGCCGAACGCCGGCAGGATCATGATGTAGACCTCGGGGTGGCCGAAGAACCAGAAGATGTGCTGGTACATCACCGGGTCGCCGCCGCCCGCGGGGTTGAAGAAGGCGGTGCCGAAGTGGCGGTCGGTCAGCGTCATCGTGATCGCGCCGGCCAGCACCGGCATCACGGCGATCAGCAGGTAGGCGGTGATCAGCCAGGTCCAGCAGAACATCGGCATCTTCATCAGCGTCATGCCTGGCGCGCGCATGTTCAGGATGGTGACGATGATGTTGATCGAGCCCATGATGGACGAGGCGCCCAGGATGTGCATCGCGAAGATGCCGGCGTCCATCGACGGGCCCATCTGCAGCGTCAGCGGCGCGTACAGCGTCCAGCCGGCGGCGGGCGCGCCGCCGGGCATGAAGAACGAGGCGACCAGCATGATGGCCGCCGGGATCATCAGCCAGAAGCTGAAGTTGTTCATCCGCGCGAAGGCCATGTCGCTGGCGCCGATCTGCAGCGGGATCATCCAGTTCGCGAAGCCCACGAAGGCCGGCATGATGGCGCCGAACACCATGATCAGGCCGTGCATGGTCGTGAACTGGTTGAACAGTTCGGGGTTGAAGAACTGCAGGCCCGGCTGGAACAGCTCGGCACGGATGCACAGCGCCAGCACGCCGCCGATCATCAGCATCGTGAACGCGAACAGCAGGTACAGCGTGCCGATGTCCTTGTGGTTGGTGGCGAACACCCAGCGGCGCCAGCCGGCGGGGGCATGGTGGTCGTGGTGGTCGTCGTGGGCGTGGTGACCGTCATGGCCGCCATGAACGCCGTGGGGGGGGAGCACTGCACTCATGTGATTTCCTCGGTATCGGCGTTCGGGATTACTTGCGGGCGGCCAGCACTTCGGCCGGCTGCACCGTCTGGCCGGTCTTGTTGGACCAGCTGTTCTTCGTGTACGTGATGACGGCCGCGATCTCGGTGTCGCTGAGCTGCTTCCAAGACGGCATGCCCTTGTCCATCTTGCCGTTCAGCACCATGGCGATCTGCTGCATGTGATCCTCGGCCAGCACGATGGGCGAGTGGTCCAGCGGCTTGATCGGGCCGGCGCCGCTGCCGTCGGGCTTGTGGCAGACCGCGCAGTTGGCGGCGTAGACCTTCTCGCCGCGGGCGATCAGCGCCGCCTGCTCCCAGACCTTGGTCGGGTCGTCGGCCTTGGCGGCCATCTTCTTCTTCTCGCCGTCCACCCACTTGGTGTAGTCCTCGGCGGACACCACCTTCACGTGGATGGGCATGTAGGCGTGCTCCTTGCCGCACAGCTCGGCGCACTGGCCGTAGTAGTCGCCGATCTTCTCGGCCTTGAACCAGGTGTCGCGCACGAAGCCGGGGATGGCGTCCTGCTTGACGCCGAAGGCCGGCACCATCCAGGCGTGGATGACGTCGTTGGCGGTCGTGATGATGCGGACCTTCTTGTCCACCGGCACCACCAGCGGGTTGTCCACCTTCAGCAGGTAGTTGTCGACCGGCGCGGGCTTGCCGGAGTCGGACGCGGCGCGCTGGTCGGCGTCCAGCGTGGCCAGGAAGCCGATGCCCTCGCCCTCGCCCTTCAGGTAGTCGTAGCCCCACTTCCACTGGTAGCCGGTGGCCTTGATGGTCACGTCGGCGTTGGTGGTGTCCTTCATCGCCACGACGACCTTGGTGGCCGGCAGCGCCATGCCGATGACGATCAGCAGCGGCACCACGGTCCAGGCGATCTCCACGGCCACGCTCTCGTGGAAGTTGGCCGACACCGCGCCCTTGGACTTGCGGTGCTTGAAGATGGAATAGAACATCACCCCGAACACCGCCACGAAGATGACGAGGCAGACGACCAGCATGAAGTTGTGCAGCCACATCTGCTCGGCCGCGATGCGCGTGACCGGCTCGTGCAGGTTGATCTGATTGACGCCCGGGCCGCCCTTGAGGTCGTTCACCGCGAGGGCCGAGCCCGCTGCCAGGGCCGCCGTCGCCGCCACGGCGGCCCGCAGGGCCCGTCCGCGTGAGGCGCTATGCACTCGTGCGTTCATCATCGTCATGGTTGTCGTCGCTTGGTTCTTGGAGGAGCAGGCTGGCGATCCGCCGGACCAGCCGGAAATAGCCGGGATCGGAGCTGCGCCGTGGATGGGCCGGGGTTTTGGCCCTTGACCCTCTTCGCGGCGGGGGATTTTAGCCCAGCGCCACCCGGGCGCCGCCCCCGGCGCCCCCGGGTATCACCTAGCAAACCCGCCGTTTCAGCCCCTTGACCGCCCCTGGCGCAGCGACGCGCGCAGATCGTCCACCGGCACATGCGTCTCCGGCGCGACAGCCCGCCGCGGCGCGGCCTTGAACGCATGGCCGAAGACGAGCTCCACCGTCAGCGCCAGCCGGCCGTCGGCGCCGCGCAGCGTCTCCAGCGCCGCCACCAGCCGCCGCCGCCAGCCGCGCCCGCGCAGGCCGGCGAAGCGGCCGGGCGCCAGGTTGCCGCCCAGCGCGCGCAGGTCGGCCAGCAGGCTCTCCGGGCTGGCCCAGGTCAGCCGCAGGCGCTCCTGGTCCATGACCGGATCGGCGAAGCCGGCGCGCAGCACCAGGTCGCCGACGTCGTGCATGTCCCACCAGTCCGGCGCCGGCCGCCCCCAGCCCTCGCGGGCGTGGAGGGCGCGCAGTTCGACGAAGCTGTCCGGCCCCAGGCACGAGAACATGACGAAGCCGCCCACCGCGAGGCTGGCCTGCCACTGCGCCAGCAGGCCCGGCAGGTCGGCGCTGGCATGCAGCGCCATGTTGGACCACAGCAGCTCCACTGCCGGCCGGGCCGGCAGCGCCGGCAGCTGGCCGGCGCCGGCGCCGCGCAGCCGGCGCCACCAGGTCTGCGCCCGCTCGCCGGCCGCGCGGGCGGCCAGCACCGGGTCGGCCTCATGCCACAGCATCTCCGCGCCCGGGTAGGCCAGCCGCAGCAGCTCGGCGCTGGCGCCCAGTGCGGGCGACGCATCCAGCACGCGGGCCGGCTGCAGCTTGATCAGCGGCAGCCGCGCCGCCATGCGGCGGGCCACCTCGGCATGCAGCCAGGGCGCCTGCCCGGCGCGGGCCAGGCGGCGCGCCTGGTGGCGCAGCGCGGCGGCATCCAGGTCCTGGGGCCGCGGCCCCTTGTTTGAGGTGGGGGGCGGGGCCGGCTCGCTCATGGGCCGGTCAGTATATTGAGGCCATGTCCCGGCAGCCGCCCACCGCACCCCGGCCTGCGCTGATCGGCAAGGTGCTGATGCGCTGCGCCGGCCAGTGCGCGGTCTGCCGGGCCTGGAGCGACCGCACCGTCTGCGCCGGCTGCCTGGACCTGTACGCCCGCCCGCAGCCGCGCTGCTGGACCTGCGCCGCGAAGCTGCCGCCCGGCCTGACCGGCCACGCCCGCCCGCAGTGCGGCCGCTGCCTGGCGGACCCGCCGCCGCTGGACCGCGCCGTCGCCGCCGTGGACTACCGCTTCCCCTGGGACGGCCTGCTGCAGCAGTTCAAGTACCGCCAGGCGCTGGACCTGCGCGAAAGCCTGCTGGAGCGGCTGGCCTCGGCGCTCGACGCGGCCGGCGCGCCGGAGCCGGACTGGCTGCTCGCGGTGCCGCTGTCCGCCGAGCGGCTGCGCGAGCGCGGCTACAACCAGTCGCACGAGCTGGCCCGGGCGCTGGCGCGGCGCCGCGGCCTGCGCTGCGACCCCGGCCTGCTGCTGCGCGTGCGCCACAACGCCCCGCAGGCCGGGCTCAAGCTGGACGCCCGCGCGGCCAATGTGCGCGGCGTGTTCGCGGTCGAGCCGCTGCGCGCGGCGCAGCTGCGCGGCACCCGCGTCGCGCTGCTGGACGACGTGATGACCAGCGGCACCACGCTGTTCGAGCTGGCGCGGGTGCTGCTGGACGCGGGCGTGATGAGCGTGCAGGCCTGGGTCATTGCGCGGACGCCGGCTGACTGAGCCCCTCGGCCAGGCCCGCACCGCTGGACGCGGGCGGCCCTGGCCGGTCCCCCGAGGGGACGGCGATGCTCGCGGGGCCTGCCCCGCTCGCACATCGCCCGGCGGGCCGGCTTGGGGCGGCCCGGCGCCCGGCCCGCGATGCGCCGCGCGGATACTTCGGCCCCATGTTCAACATCGTCCTGGTCCACCCCGAGATCCCACCCAACACGGGCAATGTGATCCGGCTCGCCGCCAACACCGGATGCGCGCTGCACCTGATCGAGCCGCTCGGCTTCTCGATGGAGGACAAGCTGCTGCAGCGCGCCGGGCTGGACTACCACGAGCACGCCCGCGTGCGGCGCCATGCCGGCTGGGCCGACTTCCTGGCCGCCGAGGCGCCCGACCCGGCCCGGATGTTCGCGTTCACCACGCGCGGCAGCCGGCCGTTCGGCGACGTCGCCTGGCGGCCGGGCGACTGGCTGGTGTTCGGCAGCGAGACCGCCGGCCTGCCGCCCGCGCTGCGCGAGGGCTTCCCGGCCGCGCAACGCGTGCGGCTGCCGATGCGCGCGGGCCAGCGCAGCCTGAACCTCAGCAACAGCGTGGCCGTGGCCGTCTTCGAGGCCTGGCGGCAGAACGGCTACGCCGAAGGCGGCTGAGCTACTCGGCCCGGGCGTCGCGCGCCATCAGCCGCTCGACCGCCTCGCCGGCCCGCAGCCGGCCCTCCAGCAGCGCGACCATGGCCTCGGTGATCGGCATCTCCACGCCCGCCGCGCGCGCGCGCGCCAGCACGGTGGGCGCGCTGTAGACGCCCTCGGCCACGTGGCCCAGCGCGGCGAGGATCTGCGGCAGCGCCAGCCCCTGCGCCAGCATCAGGCCGACGCGGCGGTTGCGCGACAGGTCGCCCGTCGCCGTCAGCACCAGGTCGCCCAGGCCGGACAGGCCCATGAAGGTCTCCGGCCGCGCGCCCAGCGCCGTGCCCAGCCGCAGCATCTCGGCCAGGCCCCGGGTGATGAGCGCCGCGCGCGCGTTCAGGCCCGGCGCGTCGGGCGCGGACGCGCTGAGGCCGTCGCACACGCCCACCGCGATGGCCATCACGTTCTTGACCGCGCCGCCCACCTCCACGCCCACCGGGTCGTTGGCGGTGTAGACGCGCAGCCGCTCGCCGTGGAAGGCCTGCACCGCGTCCCGCGCCAGCGCGGCGTCCTCGCTGGCCGCCACCAGCGCGGTCGGGCGGCCGGCGGCCACCTCCTGCGCGAAGCTCGGGCCGGACAGCACGCCCACCGCCATGGCCGGCTGCAGCTCGCGCGCGATCTCGTGGCCCAGCCGCCCGGTGCCGGCCTCGAAGCCCTTGCACAGCCACAGCACGCGCTGCGTGGCGGGCAGTGCCGCCAGCGTCTCGCGCAGGCCGGACATGGGCGTGGCGACGATGGTGAGCCCGCCGGCCGCGTGGGCGACGGCGCCGCCCCGGTCGGCGGTGAGCGCCAGCGGCGCGGGCAGCGGGCTGTCGGGCAGGTAGGCCGCGTTGCGCCGGCTGGCGCGCATCTGCGCGACGGCGGCGGCGTCGCGCGCCCACAGGCACACCTCATGCCCGGCGTTGGCGGCCTGGATGGCCAGCGCGGTGCCCCAGGCGCCGGCCCCCAGCACGCTGATCTTCATCGTCGTCATGCGCGCAAGTGTCCCCCATGAAAAACGCCCCGCTCAGGCGGGGCGTCTTCGCGGCGGCGGGGCAGCCTCAGTTGAGCGACTGGCCGCCCTGGGCGGCGCGCTGCGCCTGCTGGGCCTCGAACATGGCCTGGAAGTTCACTTCCGTCAGCAGCACCGGCGGGAAGCCGGCGCGGGTGCAGACGTCGGAGACGATCGCGCGCAGGTAGGGGTAGACCATCTGCGGGCAGACGATGCCCAGGATGCCGTCGAGCTGCTCCTGCGGCACGTGGCGGATCTCGAAGATGCCGGCCTGCTTGGCCTCCACCAGGAACAGCGTCTTGTCGCCGACCTTGGTGTTGACCGTGGCGGTGACGCAGACCTCGAAGATGCCGTCGGTGACGGCCTCGGCCGACAGCGTCAGGTTGATGTCGACCTGCGGCTGCGACTGCTCCAGCAGGATGTGCGGCGCGTTGGGCTGTTCCAGCGACAGGTCCTTCAGGTACATGCGCTGGATCTGGAACACGGGCGTGCCTTCGGCGGCAGCGGATTCGATTTCGTCGGCCATGGGCTTCTTTCGAGGGGAGCGTCAAACAAAAGCCCGCAGGCGGCGCTGCGGGCGGTGTGCGGATTATGGGCGAGGCCTCGCGGCCGGCCGGCCGGGCTTGCCCGCAGGCCCGGCCTCACCCCCCCTGGAGCAGGGGCAGCAATTCGCCGCGCTGGTCCAGCGCGATCAGGTCGTCGCAGCCGCCGACGTGGGTGTCGCCGATGAAGATCTGCGGCACCGTGCGGCGGCCGGTCTTCTGGACCATCGCGTCGCGCTCGGCGGGGTTCAGGTCCACGCGGACCTCCTCCAGCTGCTCCACGCCGCGCTGCTTCAGCAACGCCTTGGCGCGGATGCAGTACGGGCAGACCTGGGTGGTGTACATCTTCACGGGGGTCATCGCGGTTCTCCTTGGCAGCGGGAAGGGCGGCCGCCTCAGGCGGACTTTTCCACCGGCAGGTTGGCCTCCTGCCAGGCCTTGAGGCCGCCTGCCAGCACCTGGGCCTTCTCGTAGCCCAGCTTGCGCAGCATGCCCGCGGCGCGGCTGGCGCGCGCGCCGGTCGGGCACACCACCACCAGCGGCAGGGCCTTGTTGCTGGGCAGGGACTTGTGGCCCTCCAACTGGCCGAACGGCACGTTGCGCGCGCCGACCGGGCGGCCCTTGGCGAATTCCTCGGGCTCGCTGACGTCGATCAGCACGCCCTTCTCGCGGTTGATGAGCTGCACCGCTTCGGCGCTGCTGACGGACGCGCCGCGGCCGCCGGCCTGCAGCAGCGGCCACAGCAGCATGCCGCCGGAGAGCAGCGCGGCGGCGACCAGGAACCAGTTTTCGATCAGGAAGTTCAAACGTTCACCGTCAAGGCTTGCGGACAAGCCGGCGATTATCGGCGAGGGTCGTCACATGAGCTTGAACGTCGCCACCGCCTGCTGCAGGTTCACGGCCTGCTGCTCCAGGCTGCTGGCCGCCGCTGCGGCCTGCTCCACGAGCGCGGCGTTCTGCTGGGTCATCTGGTCCAGCTGCATGACCGACTGGTTGACCTGGCCGATGCCCTGGCTCTGCTCGACCGACGCGGCGGTGATCTCGCTGATGATGTCGGAGACGCGCTGCACGCTGGCGACGATCTCGGTCATGGTGGCGCCGGCGTCCTGCACCAGGCGCGAGCCGGAGGCCACGCGGTCGACGCTGGCGCCGATCAGGCCCTTGATCTCGCGCGCCGCGTCGGCGCTGCGGCCGGCCAGCGAGCGCACCTCGCCGGCCACCACCGCGAAGCCGCGGCCCTGCTCGCCCGCACGTGCCGCCTCGACGGCGGCGTTCAGCGCCAGGATGTTGGTCTGGAAGGCGATGCCGTCGATGACACCGATGATGTCGGCGATCTTCTGCGAGCTGGCGTTGATCTCGTCCATCGTCGCGACCACCTGGCCGACCACCTCGCCGCCCTTGCGCGCCACGGCGGCGGCCGAGCCGGCCAGCTGGTTGGCCTGGGCCGCGGCGTCGGCGCTCTGGCGCACGGTGTCGGTCAGCCCCTGCATGTTGCCGGCGGTCTGCTCCAGCGAGCCGGCCTGCTTCTCGGTGCGCTCGGACAGGTCCTGGTTGCCGGCGGCGATCTCGCGCGAGGCGACGGTCATGGAGTCGGTGCCGGTGCGCACGTTGGCGACGATGGCCGACAGGCCGCGCGACATGTCGCGCACCGCCGCCAGCAGGCTCTGCTCGGCGCCGGGCGCGACCCGGATGTCCTGAGACAGGTCGCCGTCGGCCATCTGGCGCATCACGTCGCGGGCGTACTCGGGCTCGCCGCCGAGCTGGCGCCACACGCCGCCGATGATCAGGAAGGAGCCGCCGCCCAGGCACAGCACCACCACCACGCCGCTGATGACGATGGCCCAGAGGCTGGACGAAACGCCGGCCTGCGCCCGCTCCAGCCCGGCGTCGAAGCCCTGCGCGGCCTCGGCGCGGGCGGCCTTCAGTTCGCCCTCCAGCGCCTGCAGCGCGGCCTGCATCTTCGTGACCGCAGCGGCCTGGTCGCCCTGCCGCTTGCCCAGGAAGAGTTCAGCCGTCTCGACGGACGCGGCGTAGTAGGTCTCGAAGTCCTTCTTCAGCCGTGCGCCGGTGTCGGCCTTGCCGGCGATCGCCTCGATGCCGGCGATGAGCTTGCGCAGGCCGGCCGCGCGCTCGTTGGCTTCGTCCAGGCGCTTCCACTCGCCCTCGGCGACGGCGCTCTGGATCGTGGCGCCCAGCGCTTCGAGCTGGGTGGAGAACTGGGTGGTGGTGTCCACGAAGGGGTAGTCCACCTGGCCCACGGCGCGGATCGCGTCGGAGGTCCGCGAAGAAAAGAACAGCACGGCGGCGATGCCGACGGCAAAGATCGCCGCCGCCAGCGCCGGCAGCAGCCAGATCCGGGTCTTCACATTCATTCGCTGTCTCCTGGGCAACAAAAACGCGCCGCGGCTGCGGCGCGCTTCATCATGGACCGCCGGCCGCCTTTCAATCCACGGTCAGCACCGCCTTGACGCTGCCATCCACGGCAGATTTCTCGATATAGCCGATGGCGTCGGGATTGGCGGCGACGAACTTCTTCACCTCCGCCGAGCTGGCCAGCTCCTTGGGCGGCGTGCCCTTGCCCGAGAACACCAGGCGCGACCACGCGGCCTTGACCTGGGCCGACTGCTTGCCGGTGACCTTGGCGTAGAACTGCTCGCGGATGGCGGCCGACTCGGCCTGGTCCACCGGCGTCGCCGCGCCGCCGCCGGGCAGCGTGCGGGTCTTGCCCAGGAAGACGCCGGCGACCTGGTCGGCCGTCAGCGTGGCGGCCGCGTTCTTCGGGTTGACGATGACGGCCACCTGGGCCTGCGCGGCGCCGGCGGCGCACAGGAGCGCGGCGGCGGCGAGGGTGCGGATGCTGCTCATGGCGTTCGGTCTCCTGGGCTCAGAACACGGTGTCGACGGCCACGCTCAGCACGTTCACCGAGCTGTTGGCGAAGCCGGGCTTGGCCTGCGTGAAGAAGCCGTTGCCGTTCAGGCGGATGCGCTCGAACTGGCCCTTGAGCGCGAAGTTGCGGTAGAAGTCCCAGCGGGCGCCGACGGCCAGGGTCTTCTGCCCCAGGTGCTGGCCGGCCAGCGCGCCGTCCACCAGCGCCCTGAGCTGGGCCAGGCCGGGCGTCAGCGGCTGGACGGTGTTGTTGACGTTGCTGTCCACGGTGCGCACCTGCGAGACGGTGGCATACGGCGTCCAGGTGCCGAAGCGGCGGCCGGCGGTCAGGTACCAGCCGTCGGTGTCGGCGATGTAGCTCTCGGTGCGGCGCTGGGTGTACTCGGCGTTGAGCAGCCAGTCGCCCTCGTCCCAGGTCAGGCCCAGGCCGCTGAAGCTGGCCTTGCGGCTGTTGGCGTCGAGCTGGTCGCCGACGCTGGCGAAAGGCGTCGCGCGCAGCGTCGCCACCAGCGTGTTCAGCGGGGTGGAATGGACGGTGATCCGGCCCGCCACATGGCCCACGCGCAGGCTCAGGCCGTTGTCCAGCTCCAGCGTGGCATTGAAACCCACCATCTTCTTCATCTCGACCTCGACGCGGCCGACGGTGTCCTTGGACTGCCCGCCGAACAGCTGGGCGGTGACCGTGCCCAGGCCCGTGCCGGCCTGCCAGGTCGCGTCGGCGCCGTCGAAATGGCTCACCGGCACCTGGCCGTAGACGTCGGGCGCCGGGCGCAGCGTGGTGTTGGCGAAGCCGACCGCGCGGAAGTCCGACACCGCGAAGAACGGCAGGCCCATGCGGCCCAGGCGCAGCGACAGCGCGGGCGTCAGCTGCGCCTTGGCGAAGGCCCACTCCACGCCGGGCGTGTAGTCGCCGTCGCCGGTCTGGCGCGTCAGCACCTGCGCGGTGGCCGAGAACACCGGGCTGAACTTCGCGCCCAGTTGCACGCCGAGCTTGCTGTCCACCTCGCCGCTGACCTGCTTCGTGGCGCCGCGCCGCTGGCCGGTGATGACGAATTGGGCGTCGTCCGTGTCGGTCTTGACCAGGCCCAGCGTCGCGAAGCCCGACAGCGAGAACATGCCCGGCTCCTCGGCGGCCTGGGCGCTGCCGCCGAACATGCAGACCATCAGCGCGGACAGCGCGCATTGGCGGGGGGACAGTTTCATGGGGGCTCCAGCAAGAGATTCGACGAGCCGGCCGCGGGCACCGCAGCCGGACGAAAAAATCTTAGGGCGCGGCCTCCGCGCCGGCGCACCTCGCCGAATGGCGAACGCGCAGTCATTCACGGTCGAACCCGACTCCCGCGCCGGGCCCGCGGCGCTCCCTACAATTTCGAACCGTTTTTGCAACACCACTGGCCATGCACAAGCTCGTCCTCATCCGCCACGGCGAATCGACCTGGAACCTGGAAAACCGCTTCACCGGCTGGACCGACGTGGACCTGACACCCACCGGCGTCGCGCAGGCCCAGCAGGCCGGCCGGCTGCTGAAGGAGGCCGGCTACGACTTCGACCTCGCCTACACCTCCGTGCTCAAGCGCGCCGTCTGGACGCTGTGGCACTGCCTGGACCAGATGGACCGCACCTGGCTGCCGGTGCGCCACGACTGGCGCCTCAACGAGCGCCACTACGGCGCGCTGCAGGGCCTGAACAAGGCCGACATGGCCAAGCAGTACGGCGACGAGCAGGTGCTGATCTGGCGCCGCAGCTACGACACGCCGCCGCCCGCGTTGGAAGTCGGCGACCCGCGCAGCGAGCGCGGCGACCGCCGCTACGCCGGGCTGAAGGACGGCGACGTGCCGCTGACCGAATGCCTGAAGGACACCGTCGCCCGCGTGCTGCCGTTCTGGAACGACACCGTCGCGCCGGCCATCCGGTCCGGCCAGCGCGTCGTCATCGCCGCGCACGGCAACAGCATCCGCGCGCTGGTGAAGTACCTGGACGGCATCGCCGACGACGCCATCGTCGGCGTCAACATCCCCAACGGCATCCCGCTGGTCTACGAGCTGGACGCCGACCTCAAGCCCATCAAGAGCCACTACCTCGGCGACCCCGAAGCCGCCGCCCGGGCCGCCGCGGCCGTCGCCAACCAAGGCAAGGCTTGATCCCGCGCCGCTTCGCCGCCAACCTCGACTGGCTGTACGCGCAGCGGCCCTACCTCGACCGCGCCGACGCGGCGCGCGCCGACGGCTTCCAGGCCGTCGAGCTGCAGCAGCCGCACCTGCACGACACCGCCGCACTCGCGGTGCGGCTGGCCGGCCTGGACGTCGCGCTCATCAACGCGCCGGCCGGCGACTGGGCGGCCGGCGAACGCGGCTTCGCCGCCCTGCCCGGCCGCGAGGCCGAGTTCCGCGACGCGACGCTGCGCGGCCTGGACCTCGCCGCGCGGCTGGGCGCGCCGCGCCTGCACCTGCTGTCCGGCTGCACCGACGACGGCCCCGCCGCGCGCGCCACCTGGCTCGCCAACCTCGGCTGGGCCGCCGCGCAGGCCGGCGACACGGTCACGCTGACCGTCGAGCCCATCAACCGGCGCGACATGCCGGGCTATTTCCTGCACCACCAGGCCCAGGCGCTGGCGCTGCTGGCCCAGCTCGGCACGCCGCGCGTGCAGTTGCAGCTGGACCTCTACCACTGCCGCATCGAGGAAGGCGAGTCGCTGACCCACCTCGGGCGCGCGCTCGACCTCGGCCTGCTCGGCCATGTGCAGGTGGCCGGCGTGGCCGGCCGGCACGAGCCCGAGGCCGGCGAATTCGGCGCCGAGTTCGCGCTGCTCGACTCCAGCGGCTGGCCCGGCCGCATCGGCCTGGAATACCGGCCGCGCGGCGACACCTCGGCCGGGCTGGGCTGGCTCAGAGCCGCGCGCTGATCTCGGCCCGCAGCGCCTCGCCCAGCGCGCGGCGGTCCAGGCCCTCGGCCGGCAGCGCGGGCAGCAGCTGCACGTCCACGCCCAGGCCGCGCGCCGCCGCGATGCGCCACAGGCTCTGCGCCAGCGTCATCTCGCCGATGAAGCGCGCCGCCGGGCTGAAGCGCGCGCCGGGCTCGTGCCAGCGCAGCACGGCGGGCAGCGTCGCCGCGCCGGTGGCGACGGCGGCCTGCAGCAGGTTGGCGTGGAAGGGCAGCAGCTCGGGGCCGGCGCCGGTCGTGCCTTCCGGGAAGACGGCCACGCAGTCGCCGGCCGCCAGCGCCTCGGCCGTCTGGTGCACCACGCGCAGCGCGTCGCGCTTGCTGGCGCGCTCGATGAACAGCGTGCCCGCGCCGCTGACCAGCGCGCCCACCACGGGCCAGTGCTTCACGTCCGCCTTGGACACGAAGCGCGCCTGCGGCAGCACCGCGTGCACGGCGGCGATGTCCAGCCAGGAGACGTGGTTGGCCACCAGCAGTTGGCCGGCCGGGCGGGGGGCGCCGCCCGAGGCCGTCAGCGTGATGCCGAGGATGCGCAGCGTCTTGCGCGACCACCACTGGATGTGCGCGTGCCGCTGCGCCGGCGCCAGGCGCCCGAACTTCGTGCGCACGATCCACAGGCCGTGCAGCACATGCGGCGCCAGGCGCGCCAGGCGCGCGGCCGCGACCAGGCGCCTCATGCCTCGTAGGCGAGGTGGCCCGCCACCAGCGTGCAGCGCACGCGGGCGGGCAGTTCGAAGCCGCTGCGCGAGAACTCGAACGGCGTGTGCTTGCCCTGGCTGGCCAGCGCCTCGGGCGCGACGGCCCAGCTCGCGTCGGCGTCGAACACGCAGACGTCCGCCACGCCGCCCTCCACCAGCCGGCCCGCGCTGGCCGCGAGCGAGCCCAGCGCGCTGCCCAGCACGCCCACCGGCCCGGCGGTGACGGCGGCCAGCGCGCGCGGCAGCGGCAGCTGCGCATCGCGCGCCCAGCGCAGCGCCAGGCTCAGCAGCAGCTCCAGCCCGGTCGCGCCGGGCGTGGCCTCGGCGAAGGGCACGTTCTTCTCGTCGGCCGTGACGGGCATGTGGTCGGACACCAGCGCGTCCAGCGTGCCGTCGGCCAGCGCGGCGCGCAGCGCGTCGCGGTCGCGGCCCTGGCGCAGCGGCGGCGTCAGGCGCATGGCCGGGTCGAAGTAGCCGATGTCCACGTCGCTCAGGTGCAGCGAGTTGATGGACACGTCGGCCGTGACGGGCAGGCCCTCGCGCTTGGCGGCGCGCACCAGCGCCACCCCGGCCGCGCTGGAGAGGCGGCAGACGTGGACGCGCGCCCCGGTGGCGCGCACCAGCTCGAACAACGTGTGCAGCGCCACCGTCTCGGCGCTGACCGGCACGCCGGACAGGCCCAGCCGCGTCGCCACCGCGCCGCTGGCGGCCACGCCGCCGGAGAGCCAGGCGTCCTGCGGGCGCAGCCAGACGGTGTAGCCGTAGGTGGCCGCGTACTGCAGCGCGCGGCTGAGCACCAGCGTGTCCTTGACCGGCACCTCGGCCTGCGAGAAGCCGATGCAGCCGGCCTCGGTCAGCTCGGCCATCTCGGTCAGCGCGCCGCCGGCCAGCTGGCGCGTCAGCGCGCCGAGCGGGAACAGCCGGCAGCGGCTGAGCTTGCGGGCGCGGAACTTGAGCATCTCGACCAGGCCGGGCTCGTCGAGCACCGGGTCGGTGTCGGGCGGGCAGACCAGGCTGGTCACGCCGCCGGCCGCGGCCGCCGCGAGTTCGCTCTCCAGCAGGCCCTCGTGCTCGTGGCCGGGCTCGCGCAGCCGCGCGCACAGGTCCACGAGGCCGGGCGCGACGACCAGGCCGGTGGCGTCCACCATGCGGTCGGCGTGGAAGTCGCCCACATCGCCCAGATGCACGATGCGGCCGTTGGCGATGGCGAGGTCGCCGACACGGTCCAGGCCCGATGCGGGATCGATGAGGCGGCCGTTCTTGATCAGAATTTTCACTTGCAGCACTCCCGTGCAGAACCGGTCGAGGCGCGCGCAGCGCCGCCACCCATCGAGTGACTCCCGCCGATCCGGCTTGGCCGGTCGGCCGGGAGTGCCCCCTTGAGGGGGTGGCGCGAAGCGCCGCGGGGGTGGGCCATCCTCATGCTTCGTTCCCCGCCAGGATGGCCATCACCGCCATGCGCACCGCGATGCCGAACGTCACCTGCGGCAGGATCACGCTGCGCTCGCCGTCCGCCACCTCGGACGCGATCTCCACGCCGCGGTTGATGGGGCCGGGGTGCATGACGATGGCGTCGGGCTTGGCCAGCGCGAGCTTGTCCGGCGTCAGGCCGAAGTGCTTGAAGAACTCGCCGCTGCTGGGCAGCATGCCGCCGTTCATGCGCTCGTTCTGCAGGCGCAGCATGATGACGACGTCGGCGTCCCTCACGCCCTCGGCCATGTCGTGGCAGACGCGCACGCCCATGTCGCGCAGGTCGCCGGGCACCAGGGTCTTGGGGCCGACGGCGCGGATCTCGGGCACGCCGAGGATGTTCAGCGCATGGATGTCGGAGCGCGCCACGCGCGAGTGCACGATGTCGCCGACGATGGCCACCGTCAGCTGGCGGAAGTCCTGCTTGAAGTGCCGGATCGTGTACATGTCCAGCAACCCCTGCGTCGGATGGGCGTGCCGGCCGTCGCCCGCGTTCACCACGTGGACGTGCGGCGCGCAGTGCTGCGCGATCAGGTGCGGCGCGCCGCTCTCACTGTGGCGCACGACGAACATGTCGGCATGCATCGCGCTCAGGTTGGCCACCGTGTCCAGCAGCGTCTCGCCCTTGGCGGTGGAGCTGCGCGCGATGTCGAGGTTGATGACGTCGGCGGACAGGCGCTTGGCGGCGATCTCGAAGGTGGTGCGGGTGCGCGTGCTGTTCTCGAAGAACAGGTTGAACACCGACTTGCCGCGCAGCAGCGGCACCTTCTTCACGTCGCGGTCGTTGACCGACAAAAAGCTGCCGGCCGTGTCCAGGATCTGCTCGATGACCGCGCGCGGCAGGCCTTCGACGGAGAGCAGGTGGATGAGCTCGCCGTGCTTGTTGAGCTGGGGGTTGCGTTTGCTGAGCATCACAGGGCTCCCGCCGGGCCGCCAAGACAGGCCGGGGACGAAGTGGACGTGGCGGCCATCACTTGACCTCGAAGCTGAAGCGGCCGTCCGCGGCGCGCGCCAGGCACAGGTTGCGGCCGGCGTCCAGCGCCACGCGCGCGGCCGAGAACGCCGGCTCGATGGGCAGCTGGCGCCCGCCGCGGTCCACCAGCACGGCCAGCTGCACGAGCGCCGGGCGGCCGAAGTCGAACAGCTCGTTGAGGACGGCGCGCGTCGTGCGGCCGGTGTAGAGCACGTCGTCGACGAGCACGATGTCGCGGCCGTCCACGTCGAAGGGCAGCGTCGTGTGGTCGGCCTTGGCGAGCCCGCGCGAGCCGAAGTCGTCGCGGTGCAGCGCGCTGGAGATGGTGCCGGCCGCGACGCCGAGGTCCGCCGCCAGCCGCTCCGCCAGCCAGGCGCCGCCGCTCCAGATGCCCACCAGGGCGGTGTCCGGCGTCAGCAGGCGCTGCACGCCGCGTCGCAGTTCGAGGTACAGGGCCTCGGCATCGAGCAGCAGGTCACTCATGGATGTTCCCGGAAAAACTGTTCAAGGATCAGCGCGGCGGCGGCGGCGTCCACGTCGCGGGCGCCCTGGGCCTCGGCCTCCACGCTGGTGTAGCGCTCGTCCACCTCGAAGACCGGCAGGTGGTAGCGGCCCGAGAGCCGCCGGCCGAAGCCCTGCGCCCGGGCCGTCATCTCGTGCGGCGCGCCGTCGGGGTGGCGCGGCACGCCGATCACCAGCGCGTCGGGCCGCCAGGCGTCGATCAGGGCGGCGATGGCGTCGAAGTCGCCGCCGCGGATCGTGCCGCGCGGCTCGGCCGCGCCCAGCAGCCGCGTGCCGCTGGCCACGCCGATGCGGCGCAGGCCGAAGTCGAAGGCGAGAAAGGACTGGAGGCGGGCGGGGTCGGCGGCGGCCACGTGCGGCCTCATGCGTGGCCGGCGTCCGCGCTCAGCATGCGCGGATCGATGCCCAGCAGGCCCAGCGCGCGCTCGTAGCGCTGCGCCACCGGCGTGTCGAAGATGATCTCGGGCGCCGCGTCCACGGTCAGCCAGCCGTTGCGGCCGATCTCTTCCTCCAGCTGGCCGGCGGCCCAGCCGCTGTAGCCCAGCGTGACCAGCAGCTTGCGCGGGCCGGCGCCGTTGGACAGCGCCTCCAGCACGTCGCGGCTGGTGGTCATCTCCAGGCCGCCGGGCACGGCCAGCGTGGCGTTGTAGTGGCCGCCCTCGGCGTCCAGCGGCTCGTGCAGCACGAAGCCGCGGTCGGTCTGCACCGGGCCGCCGTAGAACACCGGCGAGGCGGCCAGCGCATCGGCCGGCGGGCTCAGCTCCACCTTCTCGAACAGCGTGCCCAGCGTCAGCGACATGGGCTTGTTGACCACCAGGCCCAGCGCGCCGTTGTCGTTGTGCTCGCACAGGTACACGACCGTGCCCGCGAAGGCCTCGTCGGCCATGCCCGGCATGGCGATGAGGAACTGGTTGGTCAGGACGATCCGGTCGGCGGGCATGGGCGCATTTTATTCCGCAGCCATGGACCCGCCGGCCGGGTCAGCCGGCGGCGGCCTGCGCGTACTGGCGCACCAGGCCCAGCACCTGCTCCTCGTCGTAGGGCTTGCCGAGGTAGTGGTCCACGCCGAGCCGGGCGGCGTAGTCGCGGTGCTTCTGGGCGATGCGCGACGTGATCATGATGACCGGCAGCCGCGCCAGCCGCGCGTCGGCGCGCATGTTGCGCACCAGGTCGAAGCCGTCCATGCGCGGCATCTCGATGTCGGACAGCACCACCGCCGGCAGCTCGTCGCCGGTCAGCCGCTCCATCGCGTCCAGGCCGTCCTTGGCCAGCGCCACGCGGTAGCCCACGCGCTCCAGCAGCCGCTGGGTCACGCGGCGCACCGTCAGCGAGTCGTCCACCACCAGCACCAGCGGGGCCTGCGCGGCGTCCGCGCCGGCCGGCGCCGCCTCGGCCGGCCCCTGCGCCCCGGCCAGCGCCTGGGCGGCCGCCATGCGGGCCCGGGCGTCGGCGCCATACCAGTCGGCCAGCGCGACGACGTTGTAGATCAGCGCCACCTCGCCCGAGGCCAGCAGGCTGATGCCCGCCAGGCCCGGCACGCGGTTGAGCTGCGCGCCGAGGTTCTTGACGACCACTTCCTGGTTGCCGACCACCTCGTCCACGTGCAGCGCCAGCGCCGCCTGGGCGCTGCGCACCAGCACGACCGGCGCATGGCGGCCGTTCACGTGGCCGCGCCCGGCCTGGCCGAGCAGGCCGCCCAGCCAGTAGAACGGCAGCTCGGCGCCGCCGTGCTGCAGCCGGCCGCTGGCATAGGCCGCCTCGACCGCCTCCACCGGCACGCGCTGCACCGAGGCCATCAGCGCCGCCGGCACGGCGACGACCTGCTCGCCGCTCTTGAGCAGCACGATCTGCGTCAGCGCCGTCGTCAGCGGCAGGCGCAGCAGGAAGCTGGTGCCCTGCCCGGCCGTCGACGCGATCTCGATGCTGCCGCCCAGCGTGCCGACCTCGGCGCGCACCACGTCCATGCCCACGCCGCGGCCGCTGAGCTCGGTGACCCGGCTGGCCGTCGAGAAGCCGGGCGCGAACACCAGGCGCTTGAGCTGCGCCTCGTCGGGCTCGGCGTCAGGCGCGATCAGACCCAACTGCAGGCCGCGCTCGCGGATGCGGGCCAGGTCCAGGCCGGCGCCGTCGTCGGCGAAGTCCAGCAGCACCTCGTTGCCCTGCTGGCTGACGGCGATGCGCAGCGTGCCCACCGCGTCCTTGCCAGCGGCCGCGCGCGCCTCGGGCACCTCGATGCCATGCGCGACGCTGTTGCGCAGCAGGTGCTCGAAGGCGCCTGCGGTGCGCTCCAGCACCGAGCGGTCCAGCTCGGTCTGGCCGCCGGCGATCTCCAGCCGCACCTGCTTGCCCGCGTCGCGCGCCGCCTGGCGCACCACGCGGTGCATGCGCTCGCCGATGGAATCGAACTCCACCAGCCGGGTGCGCAGCAGGTCGTCCTGCAGTTCACGGGTCAGCCGCGACTGCGCGGCCAGCTCGTCCTCGCCGGCCTGCACGCTGCGCGTCAGCGCGCGCTGCAGCGTGGCCACGTCGCCGACCGACTCGGCCAGCATGCGCGTCAGCTCCTGGAAGCGGGTGTAGCGGTCGAACTCCAGCGGGTCGAACTCGCGGCCGCCCTGCTGCGCCAGCTCCTGCTGGGTGTGCATCTGCGCCTCGGCCTGCAGCTCCAGTTCGCGCAGCTGGGTGCGCAAACGCTCCAGGTTGTCGTCCAAGTCCAGCAGGCCGCCCTTCATCTGCGCCAGCTCGGACTCCATGCGCGCGCGCCGGATGCTGACCTCGCCGGCCTGCGTGGCCATGCGCTCCAGCAGGCTGCCGCGCACCCGCACCTGGGCCTGGCCGAGCGCCAGGTTCTCGCTGCCGGCGGCCACCTCGGCGGCCCCGGCGAAGCGGCGCCAGTCGATCTCGCGGACGGCGCCGGGCGCCGCGGCCTCGTCCGGGGCCGGCGCGGGCAGGTCGAGCGACGGCGACGGCGACGGCGACGGCGACGGTGCCGGTACCGGCTCGGGCTGCGGCTCCGGCGGCGGCTCGGCCACGGCGGCCGGCGGCGGTTCCGGGGCCGGCGCCGGGGCGAGCACCGGCGCAGGCACGGGCGGCGGCGGCGCCAGGCTGCGGCCCAGCGCGTCGAAGGCCTGCTCCAGCGCGTCGCCGTCGTGCTGCAGCGCCTGCACCTGGGCCGCGTCGGCGCCGCCGGACTGCAGCAGCGCCTCGATGGCGGACTCCAGCCGGTGCGCCTGCTCGCCCAGGCGCATCGCGCCGGCCAGGCGGGCGCCGCCCTTGAAGGTGTGCAGCGCGCGCATGCAGGCGCCGGAGCGGCCGAGGTCGGCCGGCTCGGCCAGCCAGTCGCGCAGCCCGGCGTGCAGGTCCTGCAGCAGGTCGCGGCCTTCCTCCTCGAAGATCGGGAAGAGCTCGGGCTCGATCGCGTCCTGCGGGCCCGGATCGGGGTCCGCCGGCTCGTCGGCGGACGCGTCCAGCGGGGCGGCGGCCGTCATCGGCGCTTCCTCGGGCTGGTAGGCGTGCAGCCGGGCCAGGACGTCGGGGTCGTTGGGCTTCAGGAAGCCGGCGGCGAACTGGTGCAGCAGCCGGCGGATGTCGTCGGCGGCGCGGATGAACAGCTCGGCATCGGCCTCCTGGAAGCGCACCGCGCGCGCGGCGCGGCCCAGCGCATGCTCCAGCTCGCGGGCCAGGCCGGCCAGGTCGTCGTAGCCGACCGTGCCGGCGTTGCCGGCCAGCGCATGGGCCTGCACCTCGCAGGACGGCGGCACCGCGGGCTGGGCCGCCAGCCCGGCGGCCCATTCGGCCAGCGCGATGGACAGCTTGCGCGACAGCTCGTCGGCCTCGTTCAGGAAGATGTTGAACAGCGCGATGCTGATGCGCAGCGGGCCGATGTGCTTGAAGCCTTCGTCCGGGTCGGCCGACACAAGCTCGGGCTCCGGCTCGGGCCCGGCGGGCGATGCCGGCGGGTCGGCCAGGTCCAGCTCCAGCCGGAAGTCGGCCGGCGTCTCGGCGAGCGGCAGCAGCTCGGTGGCGGCGTGGTAGGGCATCAGCTCCGTCGCGGCGTGATGCGGCATCGCCTCGCCGGGCGCCCCGCCGGGTTCCGGCGCGGCGGCGAAGGCGTCCGGCTGGACCAGCGGGACTTCCGTGTCGGCGAAGTCGGGCAGCGGCTCGACGTCCAGGCCGGCCAGGTCCGGCAGCGCGTCGTCCGGCGGCGCGGCGGCTTCGACGACCTCGACCATCTCCAGGCCGTCCAGCGCGTCCGGCGCCAGCGCGTCGGCATCGGCCGGCGCGGCGGGCTGCCACTGCCCGTGCAGGCGCAGCGCGTCGGCGGCCTGGCGCACGGGGGCGGAAGTGCAGCCGCCCGGGGCGCCGGCGGCGATCTGCTCGCGCCAGCGGGCGAAGTGGTCCAGCGCCTCGGCGGTGAGGCCCTGCAGCGCGGCGTCGGCCTGCGGGCCGGGCTCGGCCAGCCGGGCGTTGTAGAGCTGCTCGCAGGCCCAGGCGGCTTCGCCGAAGTCGTTCAGGCCCACCATGCGGGCGCTGCCCTTGAGGGTGTGGAAGGCGCGGCGCACGATGGTGAGCTCGCCGTGGTCGGCCGGGGCCTCGCGCAGCGCGTCGAGCGCGGCGCGGGCGTTGCCGATGACCTCGCCGGCCTCGTCCAGGAAGATCTCGCGCATCTCCGGGTCGTCGGCGACGCTGGGGCCGCCGTCCGCCGCCGGGGCGGGCGCGGCGAGCTCGGGCAGGCTGAGGTCGGGCAGGTCCAGCGTCGCGAGGTCCAGGTGCAGCGGCTGCAGCCGCTGCGTGGCGTCGTGGGGCGGCTCGGCCTCGGGTTCCGGGTCGAGGTGGAAGCCGCTGGCCTCGAAGTCGGGCAACTCGACGGCGCCTTCGCGGCGGCCCATGACGGCGTCCAGCCGGCCGCTGGCCTCGTCGAAGCGGAACATGCGCTTGGCCAGCGCCGGCTGCACGCTGAGCATGTCGATCAGGAAGCCGAGCGCGCCGAGGTTGTTGGCCAGGCGCTCGAAGACGTCGCGCGCGCCGGGGCGCTCGAAGTCGATCTCGGTGCTGGCCAGGCCGTCCACCTCGTCGCGCATGCGCAGCGTGGCGTGGGCGGCCTGGTCCAGCCCCAGCACGCCGAGCACGCCGCGCATGGCCTGCAGCTGGCCCGGCACCGGGATCAGCAGCTCGCGCTGCGTCGGGCTGCGGAAGTACTCGTCGCACTGCCTCTCGATCTCGGACAGGCTGGCGCGCAGCTCGTGCACGACGCTGCCCAGGGTCTGGCGGTCGGAGACGCGGCGGTACAGGTCCTCCATCCAGCCTTCCAGCGGCTCGGCCGGCTGGCCGTGGGCCACGGCCTCGACGCGGCCCGCCAGGCGGCGCACGCGGTCGGCCTGCTCGGGCTGGTCGAAGGCGGCGTCTTCCAGCGCGGCCTCGACGTACAGCAGGCTGGTGGCGACCTCCATCGCCAGGGCCGGCGGCGGCGCCGCGCGCGAGCGCAGCGTGGCGACGACGGCGCGCTGCAGCGTCTGCCCCAGCACCTCGCCGCTGGGGAACAGCCGGGCCAGCGATTCGGCCAGCGCCGCGAACTGCTCCTCCAGGCCGGCGAGCCGGTGCTCGTCGCCCTCGGCGGCGCTGGACCAGCTCTCCTTGGCCGCGAGCACGCGGCGCCGGGCCTGCGCGACCCAGGCGGGGTCGATGCGGCCCAGGCTGGCGTCCTCGTAGTCGCCGGCCTCGTCCTCGGTCAGGCGCCAGGCCTCGTGCACCGCCGCCAGGCGCGGGCCGGCGCCCTGGGCGATGCGGCATTGCGCGCAGAAGAACAGCAGGTCCTGCGCGAGGCGCTCGGACACCTCGGCCCGGCCCAGCACGCGCAGCTCGTGCAGCAGCCGGGAGCCCAGGCGCTTGGTGTAGGCGTCGCTGCCGAGCAGCTTCAGCGCCTGGCCCTCGAACACGGCGGCGGCGAGCTGCCACAGCGTGCGGCCCTGGCCGGCCGGCAACGCGGCGGCGAGGCTGGCGCACAGGCCGGACAGCGTGGCCGCGTGGGCCGGGCCGGGCTCGCGCATCTGGCGCAGCAGCGCGGCCTCGAACGGCGCGCGCACGGACTCGGGCGGGCGGGCCGGCACGCCGGGCTCCAGCGGCACGGTGCGCCAGGACCAGTCGTGCTGCCACAGGTCGGCCGGGTGGATGCGCGCGGCGCCGTTGAGCTGCTGCAGCTCGCGGTAGCCGGGGTAGAGGGCCAGCGTCGAGGTCTTGCCGCCGGCCAGCAGCCGGGCGATGTAGGCGAGCAGCGCGAAGTCGGCGCGCTCGATGGTGTCGACGGCGGCGGCCTCGACGGCCTGCGGATGGCGGGCCAGGTGCTCCACGGCCGCCTCGGCGGCGCGCAGCACCGCGGCGCCGGCCGGCAGCCCGACCAGCGACAGCACGCCGCCGACCTGGTGCAGCTGGGCCGCGGCCTGCAGCAGCGGCGCGCTGGCCTGGACGTCGCCGCCGGGGTGGCCGGCGGCGGGGTCCGCGCCGTCGCGCACGAGGCGGCGCAGGGTCTTGTGTACCGACTCCAGCGACCGGCGCAACTCCTCCTGCACCCAGGCGAGGGGGCTGAGGTCGGCCGGGAGGTCGGTGTCTCGCAGGGCGCTGTCCATGCGTGGCTCTCTTGCTCTGTGCGGACCGGGGTCAGGCGACCTTGAAGCGCGACACGGAGGTGCGCAGCGCCTCGGCGGATCGGGACAGCTCATGCACCATCTGCGCGGTGGAGCGCGTGCCCTCGGATGTCTGCTCGGTCACCGCGAAGATGTGCTGGATGTTGGACGCCACCTCGTTGGCGGACTCGGCCTCCTGCCGGGACTGCGTGGAGATGCGCACGATGAGCTCGTCGAGCTGGCGCGACACGCTGTCGATGGCCTCCAGCGCGCGGCCGGCCGCGTCGGACAGCTGCGTGCCCTCCACCACGCCGCGCGTCGAGCGCTCCATCGCGGCCACGGCGTCGTGGGTGTCGGTCTGGATGGTCTTGACCAGCGCGGCGATGCGGCGCGTCGCGTCGCCGGAGCGCTCGGCCAGCCGCTGCACCTCTTCCGCCACCACCGAGAAGCCGCGCCCCGCCTCGCCCGCGGACGCCGCCTGGATGGCCGCGTTCAGCGCCAGCACGTTGGTCTGCTCCGTGATGTCCGAGATCAGCTCGGTGATCTCGCCGATTTCCTGCGACGACTCGCCCAGCCGCTTGATGCGCTTGGAGGTCTCCTGGATGGAGTCGCGGATCGCGTTCATGCCGGCGATGTTGTTCTGCATCGCGTTCAGGCCCTGCTCCGCGGCCTGGCGGCTCTGGCGCGCCACCTCGGCGGTGGTCTGCGCCTGCGCGGACACCTGGGTGATGCGGCCCGCCATGCCCAGCACGGCCTCGCCGGTGGCGCGGATCTCGTGCAGCTGCTCCTTGGACGCGGCCAGCAGGTCGGTGGACGTCTGGTACACGGCGCCGGTGGTGTCCGTCACGCGGGCGGCCGTGGCCTGCACCTGGCCGACCAGGCTGCGCAGCTCCTCGACCGTGTAGTTCACCGAGTCGGCGATCGCGCCGGTGATGTCTTCGGTCACCGTGGCCTGCTGCGTCAGGTCGCCCTCGGCGACGGTGGACAGCTCGTTCATCAGCCGCAGGATGGCGGCCTGGTTGGCGTCGTTGACGCGCTTGGCCTCCTGCTCCTGCGCCTCGGCCTCGCGCCGCTGGGCCTCGGCGAGCGCCGCGCGCTCGGACTGGTCGGCCACGAACAGCCGCAGGAAGCCCACCGCGCCGCCCACCAGCGCCATCAGCGACAGCACCAGCAGCGCGATGCCCCAGCCCGCGCCGCCGGAGCGCTCCAGCTCGGCGGCGGTCTGCTCCAGGCCTTTGCGCAGCGGTTCGGAGTCGTTCAGGATCGCCGTCTGCGCCTCGCGCGCCGACACCAGGCCCTGCAGGTTGTCCAGGATGGCCTTGGCCTGCGAGCGGGTCTGCTCGTACTGCGTGAGCAGCGCCTGCAGGCGTTCCTTGAGCTGCGGGTCGCGGGCGGCGTTCAGGCGCAGCTCGGGGCTGCCGTGGATCAGGGCCTCGGTGATGAGCTTGAAGGAGTTCAGGTCCTTGCCCAGCAGGAACACCGCCTCGGGGCTCACGCCGTCCTGCGTCAGGAACTCGTTGGCGCTCTTGCCGATGCGCTGGGTCAGCATCACGAGCTGGCCGACCGCGGACACCTCGCCCGCCGACGCGCCGGTCTGCAGCGCCTGGGACGACACGGCCTCGGCGCTCTCCAGCAGGTCGCTGGACTGGCGGTTGATGGCGCGCAGCGCCGTGCCCACCTGCGTCAGGATCTTCTCCTGCGACTGCACGATCTTGCCGTTGCGGCCGGCGCGCTCGACCAGCGGCATCAGGCCGTCCAGCGTCGGCTGCACGGCGGCCGGGGCCATGGCCAGGTCGCCCTCGCCAGTGCGCAGGCTGTGGACCACGCCGGCCAGCGTGCCGACCGATTCGCGCAGCTCCGCGAACGCCGCCGGCTGGCCCACCAGCGCGGCCGACACGGACTTGGCCATGCGCTGCGAATGCATCAGCGCCTGGCCGGTCGCGCGCACCTGCGCGGCGCTGCGGCTGGAGCTGTTCAGCACCATGAACACGGCCACCGCCGTGCCCAGCAGGCCCAGCGCCACGAGGCCGGTCAGCACGCGCTGGCGATGCCGGCCGAGCAACCCGGCCAGCCCGCCTGCGCCGGTGGCGGCGGGCGGCGGCAGCTGCGTCGGGTCGGCGGCCTGCGTGGTCGGCGCGAAGCCGGCATCGCCGGGCGGGAACTCGCTGCTCGGGCCCGGCTCGGTCGGCACGGCGGCCGAGATGATGGAGGACTCCTCGGCATGCGCGAACCCGTCATGCCCGAAGGCGGAGGCCGGGGCCGGGGCCGGGGCGGACAGCTCGCCGGCGCCGGTGAGGGCCGCGGCGCGGGTCGCGTCGAAGCCGCCCGCGCGCGAGTCGATGGTCGTGTCCGCGCCCTCGGCCGCCAGCGGCAGCTCGTCGGCATCGGACTTTCCCCTGATCTTGTCCAGCAGGCTCATCTCACCCTCGTCCTTCAGTGTTGGCGGCGCCCGCCCCGCGCGGGCCGGCGGACGCTTGCGTGCGCGTTACGCGACGATGTGCAGGAAATCCTCCTGCCTCGTCAGCGCCTCGAGATTGATTTCCTGCCAGTGGCGGCCGGCCTCGTCGCACCGCAGCGCCCCGGCGAAGCGCGGCAGCGGGCCGGCGGGCTGCTCGGGCGCCAGCGGCAGTTGTTCGTCGCTGCGCAGGCCGGCCAGCCGGTCCACGAGCAGCGCGCAGTTCAGGTTCAGCTCGCTGCCCATCGCCACCAGGCGCGCCTGCGCCGCCACGGCACGCTGCGGCGCCGGCTCGCGCAGGCCGAGGTAGACGGCCAGGTCCACCACCGTGAACAGCCCGCCGCGCAGGTTGGCCACGCCGGCCAGCCAGGGCTTGGCGTAGGGCACGGGCTGGATGGGGACCGGCGCGAAGATCTCGCTGGCCTGCTTCAGCGAGAACAGCAGGCCCACGCCGGCGCATTCGACGGCCAGCCAGCTGGCGATCAGCGTGGTCTCGGGCGAGGCCTGCATGCGCTCGGCCAGGCGCTGCTGCAGTTCGCGGAGGGCGGCCTTGTTGCTCACGGCCGGCTCACGCTTGGGCTTGGCTGAGCGCGCGGATCTTGGCCAGCAGCTCGTCGGCCTTGACGGGCTTGACGACGTAGTCGCTCGCCCCCTGGCGCATGCCCCAGACCTTGTCGGTCTCCTGGCCCTTGCTGGTGCACATGATGACCGGCACGCCGACGAAGCGCTCGTCGCGCGTGATCGTGCGGGTCAGCTGGAAGCCGTTCTGCCCGGGCATGACGACGTCCATCAGGATCAGGTCGGGCCGCGCCTCGGCCAGGCGCTTCATCGCCTCCTCGCCGTTCTCGGCGGTGCGCACGCTGTAGCCGCGCTTGGTCAGCATCTCGGACAGCGCGTGCAGCTCGGTCTTGGAGTCGTCGACCAGCAGGATGTTGCGGATGCTCATGGCGTTGCCTCCTGGATGAGGACCGGCCGCGGCCGGTGCTGCAGCACGGCCTGGAGCAACTGGTCCTTGGTGAACGGCTTGGTCAGGTAGTCCTGCGAGCCCACCATGCGGCCGCGGGCCTTGTCGAACAGGCCGTCCTTGGACGACAGCATGATCACCGGTACGCCCGAGAACTCCGGGTTGCGCTTGATGATGGCGCAGGTCTGGTAGCCGTCCAGGCGCGGCATCAGGATGTCGCAGAAGACGAGGTCGGGATGGAAGTCGCCGAGCTTGGCCAGCGCGTCGAAGCCGTCCTCGGCGAGCGCCACCTCGTGGCCGCCCTGCTTCAGGAAGATCTCCGCGCTGCGCCGGATGGTGTTGCTGTCGTCGATGACCAGGATGCGGGACGGACCCGCGCCGGAAACTTGCTCGTTCAAACCTCGTCTCCTCGGAACGTCGTCAGCGTGGGCCGGGCCTGCAGCGCAGCCGAGTCAGATGCGCACCATCTCGAAATCTTCCTTGCGGGCGCCGCAGTCGGGGCAGACCCAGTTCATGTCCACGTCGGCCCACTTCGTGCCGGGCGCGATGCCGTGGTCGGGATCGCCGGCCTCCTCGTCGTATATCCATCCGCAGATCAGGCACATCCAGGTACTGGGTTCGCTCACGATGCTCTAGGGTTTGCTCACTACAATCGATTCATTCTAGCCAGGGCCCACCGGCGCCACGCCGAGGGCAAGCGCCCGTGCAGGCCCTCGGAAGCGCGCTTTTAGCGGCAGACTCCACGCTTTGCGGCAGCTCTTCGGCCGCGCCCGCCACGACCCCCATGAGCCCCACACCCCACTCCACCGACCCCGAGGTCGACCCCACCCACGACGAACAGGAAAGCCCGCCGCCGGCCTGCGTGCTGAGCTTCAACGCCAGCGACGCCTCCGGCGCCGGCGGCCTGGCCGGCGACGTGGCCACCATCGCCGCGATGGGCGCGCACTGCCTGCCGGTGGTGACCGCCGTGGTGCTGCGCGACACCGCCGAGGTGTTCGAGCACGAGAGCCTGGACCCCGACACCGTCGCCGAGCAGGCCCGCCACATCCTGGAGGACGTGCCCATCACGGCCTGGAAGGTCGGCTTCCTCGGCAACGCCGAGGCCGTGGCCGCCGTGGCCGAGGTGCTGAGCGACTACCCGGACGTGCCGCTGGTCACCTACCTGCCCTCGGTCGCCTGGCTGGAGGAGGACGAGCAGCAGAGCTACCTGGACGCGCTGCGCGAACTGGTGCTGCCGCAGACCGCCGTGCTGGTGGGCAACCACAAGACGCTGACCGACTTCCTGCTGCCCGACTGGGACAGCGAGCGCACGCCGTCCGCCCGCGAGCTGGCCGTGGCCGCCGCGCAGGCCGGCGCCCAGCATGTGCTGGTGACCGGCATGCAGTTGCCCAACCAATACGTCGACAACGTGCTGGCCAACGCGCAGGGCCCGATCACCGGCGAGAAATTCGAGCGCTTCGAGACCGCCTTCGTCGGCGCGGGCGACACGCTGGCCGCCGCGCTGGCCGCGCTGCTGTCGGTGGGCGCGGAGCTGCACTCGGCCGTCAGCGAGGCGCTGTCCTTCCTGGACCAGTCGCTGGACGCGGGCTTCCGCCCCGGCATGGGCAACGTGGTGCCCGACCGCTTCTTCTGGGCCCTGCCCCCGGCCGACGAGGAGGAGGACGGCGGCGAGCCGGCGTTCGAGGACGCCGCGCCCGAGCCGCCGCCCAAGACCCCGCGGCGCATCCACTGACCTCCCGACCCCATCCCATGGCCAGCAACACCGAGCTCTTCGAGCGCGCCGCCCGCGTCATCCCCGGCGGCGTCAACTCCCCCGTGCGCGCCTTCCGCGCCGTCGGCGGCACGCCGCGCTTCATCGCCCGCGGCGAAGGCGCTCACATCATCGACGCCGAGGGCCGGCGCTACATCGACTACATCGGCTCCTGGGGCCCGATGATCCTCGGCCACGGCCACCCGGCCGTGCTGGAGGCGGTGCGGCAGGCCGCCGCCGAGGGCTTCTCGTTCGGCGCGCCGACCGAGCGCGAGATCGAGCTGGCCGAGGAAATCCTGAAGCTCGTGCCCAGCATGGACCAGGTACGCCTGGTCAGCTCCGGCACCGAGGCGACGATGAGCGCCATCCGCCTGGCGCGCGGCGCCACCGGCCGGGCCAAGTTCATCAAGTTCGAGGGCTGCTACCACGGCCACACGGACGCGCTGCTGGTCAAGGCCGGCTCGGGCCTGGCCACCTTCGGCCACCCGACCAGCGCGGGCGTCACGCCCGGCGCGGCCGCGGACACGGTGGTCCTGGAATACAACAACGTCGCGCAGCTCGAGGCCGCGTTCGCGCAGCACGGGCAGGAGCTGGCCTGCGCCATCGTCGAGCCCATCGCCGGCAACATGAACTTCGTGCGCGCGTCCGTGCCGTTCATGGCGGCGCTGCGCCGGCTGTGCACGCAGCACGGCGCGCTGCTGGTGCTGGACGAGGTGATGACGGGCTTCCGCGTCGGCCTCGGTTCCGCGCAGGCGCACTACGCGGCGCTGATCCCCGGCTTCGCGCCCGACATCTCGGTGTTCGGCAAGGTCATCGGCGGCGGCATGCCGCTGGCGGCCTTCGGCGCGAAGCGCGCGGTCATGCAGCACCTGGCGCCGCTGGGCGGCGTCTACCAGGCCGGCACGCTGTCCGGCAACCCGGTCGCCACGGCCTGCGGGCTGGCGACGCTGCGCGAGATCCAGAAGCCCGGCTTCTTCGACGCGCTGTCGGCCAGGACGCGCCAGCTCGTCGAGGGCCTGAAGGCCGTCGCCGCCGAGAACGGCGTGCCCTTCAGCGCCGACTGCGAGGGCGGCATGTTCGGCTTCTTCCTGCTGCCGGAGCTGCCGCAGAACTACACGGCCGTCATGACGACGGACAAGGAGCGCTTCAACCGCTTCTTCCACGCGATGCTGGACGCGGGCGTCTACCTCGCGCCGGCGCTGTACGAGGCCGGCTTCGTGTCGGCGGCGCACACCGGCGCCGACATCGACGCCACGCTGGCCGCCGCGCGCGCCGCCCTGCTCTGAAGGCCGCGCCATGCACATCCACATCCTCGGCATCTGCGGCACCTTCATGGGCGGGCTGGCCGCGCTCGCGCGCGAGGCCGGCCACCGCGTGACCGGCTGCGACGCCAACGTCTACCCGCCGATGAGCACCCAGCTCGAGGCGCTGGGCATCGAGCTGATCGCCGGCTTCGGCGCCGAACAGCTCGACCTGCGGCCCGACGTCTTCGTCATCGGCAACATCGTCACCCGCGGCGAGCGCTTCCCGCTGATGGAGGCCATCCTCGACGCCGGCCTGCCCTACGTCTCCGGCCCGCAATGGCTGGCCGAGCACGTGCTGCAGGGCCGCCACGTGCTGGCCGTGGCCGGCACGCACGGCAAGACGACGACGACCTCGATGCTCGCGTGGATCCTGGAGCACGCGGGGCTGAAGCCCGGCTTCCTGGTCGGCGGCGTGCCGCAGAACTTCGGCGTCTCCGCGCGGCTGGGCGAGGGCCCGGGCGCCGCCGCCGGGCCGTCCCAAGGCGCGAGAGCCCCCTCGGGGGGCAGCGCAGTGCCCGCAGGGCCGGGCGTGGGGGCCTCGAGTCCTTTCGTCATCGAGGCCGACGAGTACGACACCGCCTTCTTCGACAAGCGCAGCAAGTTCGTCCATTACCGGCCGCGCACCGCGATCCTGAACAACCTCGAACACGACCACGCCGACATCTTCCCGGACCTGGCCGCCATCGAGACGCAGTTCCACCACCTCGTGCGCACCGTGCCGGCGAGCGGCCGGCTGGTCGTCAACGCGCGCGAGGAGGCGCTGCAGCGCGTCATCGCGCGCGGCTGCTGGAGCGAGGTGCTGCGCTTCGGCGCCCGCAAGGAAGAGGCCGGCATGCTGCGCGCACGCGGCGAGCCGCAGGCCTTCGACGTGCTGCGCGGCGGCCTGAAGGTGGCCCGCGTCGAATGGGGCCTGATCGGCGAGCACAACCAGCTCAACGCGCTGGCGGCCATCGCGGCGGCCGAGCACGTCGGCGTGCCGCCCGAGCAGGCGGCCGCGGCGCTGGCCGGGTTCCGCAACGTGCGGCGGCGCATGGAGCTGCGCGGCGAGGTGGGCGGCATCAAGGTCTACGACGACTTCGCCCACCACCCGACGGCCATCCGCACCACCATCGACGGCCTGCGCCGCCGCATCGCGTCGGCCGAGCGCATCCTGGCGGTCTTCGAGCCGCGCTCCAACACGATGAAGCTGGGCACGATGAAGGCGCAGCTGCCCTGGGCGCTGGAGGAGGCGGACCTGGCCTTCTGCAACCAGCAGGGGCTGGACTGGGATGCCAAGGAGGCGCTGGCGCCGATGGGCGCGCAGGCCGTGGTCGGCGCGGGCGTCGACGAGCTGGTGGCCGCCGTCGTCAAGGCCGCCCGGCCGGGCGACCACCTGCTGTGCATGAGCAACGGCGGTTTTGGCGGCATCCACGACAAGCTGTTGCAAGGCTTGGCCGCCCGGGCCTGATGGCCCGAAGGCCACCACCGCCCCTCAGGCCTCGCGCTCCAGCCGCGCCGCGGCCGCGGCCAGCAGCTGCTTGAAGCGGTCCACCAGCTCGCTCTGCGGCTCGCGCATGTGCCAGGCGCACATCTCGTCCAGCGGCAGGCCGGCGTCGTCCTGCGCGAGGATGCGCACATGCCCCTCGCGCGCCGCCACGCGGGCGACACTGCCGGGCAGGTAGCCCACCAGCGGCATGCGCCGCATCAGGCTGATGGTCACCATCAGGTCGTCGGTCTGGAACAGGTTGGTCGGCAGCGCCAGGTCCTTGCTGCGGAACTTGGCGTCCTGCAGCGCGCGCATGCGCGTGCCCGGCAGCGGCCAGATCCACGACTGCTGCGCCAGCAGCTCCCAGTCCAGCTGGCGGCTGGCCGCCAGCGGGTGGCAGCCGCTGATGACGAGCAGCTCGCGCTGGCGCATCAGCGGCATGCGCTCCAGGTCGCCCGGCGCGTCGGGCCCCTGCACGCGCGCGATGAGCAGGTCCAGCCGGCCCTGGCGCAGGTCGTCGAACATGTCCTTCAGCGCATGCGTGCGCACGCTGATGGCCACGCCGGGCGACTCGGCCTTCAGCGCCGCCACCGCATCGGGCAGCAGGTCGGCCAGCGCCGCGTTGGTGGCGCCGATCAGCAGCTCGCCGCTGACGCCGCGCGCCAGCGAGGCCACGTCCTCGCCGCCGCGGCGCAGGTCCGCCTGCAGCTTGCGCGCCAGCACCAGCAGCCGCTCGCACAGCGCCGTCGCCCGGATGCGACGCCCGCGGCGCAGGAACAGGGTTTGTCCCAGGCCGCTCTCCAGCTCGCTCAGCGCCTTGCTGACGGCGGGCTGCGTCACATGCAGCGCCTCGGCCGCCGCGCTGACGCTGCCCTCGTTCGCCAGGGCCAGCAACACGCGCAGCTGGCGCAGGGTCAGGCGCTGCATGACGAAGTCCTCGGCCTGCTTGGGTGCCGAGCCTTGCGCCTGTGATGAATCCTGCATAACCATCGGAAAACTCTAGCAAAGAAGGTTTCATGCCAGCCCGGGCCTGCGGGGCTAGCGTGATCGCATGGATGCACGCCTCATGCCACCGCCGCTGTCCGCCTTGCCCGGCGCCCGGCGCCCCGCCGCCTTCGCCGCCTGCCTGGCCGGCTGCCTGCTGCTGGCCGGCGCGGCCGCGCGCGCGGCGTCGCCCGAATGGGAATCGCCGCCCGTCAGCCACAAGGACGTGCAGCCCTATTTCAACGCCCGCGACCTCTACGCCCGCG
Organism: Roseateles sp.; assembly: GCF_047654785.1. Taxonomy (GTDB): domain Bacteria; phylum Pseudomonadota; class Gammaproteobacteria; order Burkholderiales; family Burkholderiaceae_C; genus Pelomonas. Next base: position 377,704 of record NZ_JASGKQ010000003.1, on the reverse strand, counting down.
TGCTGCCGCCGCCGCCCGCGCCGGACTCCGCGACCGACCGCGACGACCTCGCCGCGCTGCAGGCGCGCCAGCAGGCCACGGCCGAGCGGCGCGAGCAGGCGGCGGCCGACGCCAAGTGGCTGTACGACCGCTTCGCGCCGGTGCTGGGCCTGCAGGCGCTGCGCCGCGACAGCCTGCCCGCGCTGGTGCAGCTGCTGAACCGCTCGGTGCGGCAGGTCAGCGGCCCGGCGTTCGCGGCCAAGGCCGCCTACCCGCGCGCCCGCCCCTACCAGCGCATGGCGGACCTCCACGTCTGCGGCAAGCCCGACACCGACGGCACGCGCCGGACCTCCTACCCCTCCGGCCACGCCGCCTACGGCTGGACGGTGGCGCTGGTGCTGGCCCGCGTGGCGCCCGAGCACGCGCCGGCGCTGCTGGCCCGCGCCGCGCGGTACGCCGACAGCCGGCTGGTCTGCGGCATGCACTTCCCCTCCGACATCGAGGCCGGCCGCCAGATGGCCACCGCCGTGGTCGCGCAGCTGGACGGCCTGGCCGAGTTCCAGCACGACGTCGAACGCGCCCGCGCCGAACTCGCGCCGCTGCTGGCCGCGCCGCCCCTTTCGCCCCCTCCCACTCCCAGGAACCCCCAGTGACGCCCCGACTGCACCTCCTCGCCCTGGCCAGCCTCGCGCTGCTGTCCCCCGCCCACGCCCAGACCGCCGACGCCAGCGCCCGGCTCGAGCGCGTCGAAGTGACCGGCTCGATGATCAAGCGCACGGACAGCGAGACCACCGCGCCCGTGACCATCCTGAAGCGCGAGGACATCCTGCGGGCCGGCGCCACCACGCTGGACGAACTGCTGCGCATGGACCCGTCCGTCGGCGCGGGCGGGCTGGACGACATCGGCACCGGCAACGGCTTCGCGGCCGGCACGGCCTCGATCTCGATGCGCGGCATGGGCTCGGCCGCGACGCTGGTGCTGATCAACGGCCGCCGCATCGCGCCGGCCGGCGTGGTGGACCCGAACAGCGGCCAGTCCACCGTGTTCAACGTCAACGCGATCCCGATGTCGGCCATCGAGCGCGTGGAGATCCTGAAGTCCGGCGCGTCCTCGCTGTACGGCTCGGACGCGCTGGCCGGCGTCGTCAACGTCATCCTGCGCCACGACTACCGCGGCGCACTCGTCGAGCTGAACGCCAAGCAGCGCTTCGACGGCCTGTTCAAGAGCCAGACCGCCAACGCGATGGTGGGCTTCGGCGACATGGCGCAGAACGGCTACAACCTGATGCTGGGCGCCGAGCTCTTCATCCGCGACGGCGTCGGCATCGCCGAGGCGCCCGACCTGGTGCGCAGCGAGCTGCTGACCGAGCTGTACGACCGCCTGGTGCCCAGCTCCACCTCGTCCTACCCGGGCAACCTGTACACCTACAACAACGGCAAGTCGGGGAGCTTCCGCGGCATGCTGTCGTCCAGCTGCGCGACGCAGGGGCCGTACTCGTCCACCGTCGCCACGCCGCGCTGCCTGTGGGACTCGTCGCGGTATGCGCAGTACACCGGCGACCAGAAGCGCGGCTCGGTGTTCGCGCGCGGCAGCCTGGACCTGGGCGGCGGCACGACGCTGAACGCCGAGCTGATGGCCTCGCGCGTGAAGAACGACTACGAGGACTCGCCCACCAGCCGCTCAGAGTCGCTGAGCACCTGGGGCGACTCGCAGGGCCGCACCGTCCAGTTCATGGGCCTGGCGCTGCCGGCCAACCACCCGGACAACCCGACCCGCCTGGCCTCCAGCGCCAACCCGGTGCTGCTGCCGAACAGCAGCGGCAGCACCACCCGCTACACCAAGCCCACCGTGATGGGCCTGCGCTACCGCTTCGCCGACCTGCCCTACGACTACCACACCCAGGCCGACAACGTGCGCCTGGTCGTCAGCGGCAGCACCCGCTGGGCCGACTGGGACATCGACGGCGGCCTGCTCCACCACTACCAGAAGAACACCAAGCAGCTCACCGGCCGCCTCAGCCTGTCGGGCCTGAACCAGGTGCTGGCCGACGGCAGCTACCGCTTCGGCGGCGTCAACAGCCCCGAGGTGCTGGCCCGGATGTCGCCCGACCTGAACGACTGGGGCAAGGCGACGACCAGCTCGGCCGACCTGCGCGGCTCGCGCGAGCTGTGGGCCCTGGGCGGCGGCACCGCGATGCTGGGCCTGGGCGCCGAGCTGCGGCACGAGAACTTCGAGGTCGCCGCCGACCCGCGCACCGCGGCCGGCGACATCATCGGCCGCGGCCTCGGCGAGGCCGGCGGCTCGCGCAACGTGGCCGCCGCCTACGCCGAGCTGCAGCTGCCCTTCGTCAAGGGCCTGGAGACCCAGGCCGCGCTGCGCGCCGAGCACTACACCGACTTCGGCGACGCGCTGACCGCCAAGCTCGGCGCCAAGTACAAGCTGTCCGACTGGGCCGCCGTGCGCGGCACCTGGGCCAACGGCTTCCGCGCGCCGTCGCTGTCGCAGATCAGCAGCTCGTCGGTGTTCTCGTTCAGCTCCGGCTACCGCGACCCGCGGCTGTGCCCCGTCGTCAACACCAACAACGACAGCTGCTCGCTGAGCCTGTCCACCGTGTCGCTGGCCAACCCCGGGCTGAAGCCCGAGAAGTCGGACTCCTACACGCTGGGCCTGCTGCTGTCGCCGCGCGGCGGCATGGACCTGGTGCTGGACGCCTGGTACATCGAGCGCCGCGGCGAGGTGGACCGCCTGAGCGCCCAGGAGATCCTCAACCGCGAGGACCAGTTCCCCGGCATGGTCATGCGGCTGCCGCCGGCCGACGGCGAGACGCTGGGCCAGGTCTACCAGGTGCGCCGCCCCTACCTGAACCTGGCCCGCTCCAGCACCGGCGGCCTGGACTACGAGCTCAGCCAGCGCTTCAAGCTCGCCGCCTACGGCAGGCTCAAGCTGAGCCTGAAGGGCACGCGCACGCTCTCGTACAAGACGCAGTACGAGCAGGGCCAGCCCGTCGTCGAGACGCTGGGCTTCTACAAGGTGCCGCGCACCCGGCTGCAGCTCAGCGCCGACTGGTCGCTGGACGCCTGGTCCGTGCGCCTCAGCGGCAACCACCAGAGCGGCTTCCAGAGCTTCGATGCCGGCGGCAGCTGCGACGACACGCTCACCGACGCCGGCTTCGGCGACCTGTGCCGCATCAAGCCCTGGCGCACCGCCGACCTGTCGGTCAGCTACAAGGGCTTCAAGGGCGTGCGCATCGGCGCCACGCTGCGCAACATCGCCAACTCGCGCCCGCCGTTCGACCCGAACGAGGACGAAGTGGGCGTCACCAGCGGCGTCGCCAACGCCTACGGCCGCTACCTGTCCGTCAACGTCTCCTATGAGTTCTGAGCCCCGGCCCGACCGCCGCGCGCTGCTGCTGCGCGGCGCGCTGGCCGCGCTGCTGCCCTGGCAGGCCGCGGCCGCGGACCCCGTGCGGCCCGGCCCGCAGCTCCGGGCCGACGGCATCCCGCCCTTCGAGCCCCACGCGCTGGCCGACGACGACGAGCCGGCGGGCCTGCGTTTCCTCGACTGGCACCCGCTGCGCGCCGAGATGCTGGTGCTGCGCCGCCACGGCGACAGCCGGCAGCTGCACCGCGTCGCCGCCCCGGGCGCCGCGCCGGAGCCGCTGACCCGGGGCCGCGACGCCGTCAGCGACGCCCGCTGGGAGCCCGAGGCCGGGCGCTACCTCGTCTTCAGCCGGGACCAGGACGGCGACGAGGCGTTCCGCCTGTTCCGGCTCGCGCCGGACGGCGGCGAGCCGCAGCCGCTGACGCCGGCCGGCGCGCGCGTCAGCGAGTTCGAGTTCCTGCCGCACGGCGGCGGACTGGTCTGCCTGCAGGAGCAGCTCAACCGCGAAGGCGGCGCGGCCGCGGCCTCGCACAGCAGCCTGTGGTGGCTGGACCCGCAGCAGCCCGGCACGCGCCGCCGGCTCGCCGAGGTGAGCGGCGCGCGCTACACCGACCTGCGCGTCAGCCCCGGCGGCCGCATCGTCGCCACGCAGACGCGCGGCGCGCGCACCCAGGCCCTGGCCTTCGCGCTGGACGGCAGCGCCCCGGTACCGCTGGGCAGCGCCGGCCGCACGGGCGAGGCGGACGACGAGGCCGCGCCCCAGGCCGCGGCCGCCGCCACAGCCCCCGCCTCGGCGGCCCCGGCCCCGCGGCCCGACCTGCTGTGGCGCCGCCAGGCCACGCAGGGCGACTTCCGCCACCTCGTCCGCGTGGACGCCGCCACCGGCCGGCGCACCGCGCTGCTGACCGACCAGCGCGCCGACCTGGAAGCGCTGGCCGCCCCGGGCGACGGCCGGCCGCTGGCCCTGGTCTACAACGTCGACGGCATCTCCGAACTCGCGCTGCTGGCGCCGGACGGCCCGGCCACGCCGCGCCGCATCGCCACCGGGCTGCCGAACGGCGTGCTGAGCCGCCCGCGCTGGCACCCGCGGCTGCCGCTGCTGGGCTTCGACCACGTGTCCGCCGACAGCCCGGGCCGGCTGTTCGCGTGGTCGCTGCAGGACGAACGGCTCGTGCCGTGGAGCGCCGCCGAGGCCGGCACGCCGCTGCAGGCCGGCGTGCTGCGCTGGACCGGCTTCGACGGCCTGCCGCTGAGCGGCCTGCACCTGGCGCCGCCCGCGCGCTTCACCGGGCCGCGGCCGGTGTACATCCACATCCACGGCGGCCCCGCGTCGCAGGCCCGGCCCGGCCACGTCAGCGGCGTGCTGCGGGCGCTGGTGGAGCAGCTGGGCCTGCACGTCATCGAGCCCAATGTGCGCGGCTCGGACGGCTTCGGCAAACGCTTCCTGAAGCTGGACAACGGCCGCCTGCGCGAGGACTCGGTGCGCGACATCGGCACGCTGCTGGACCTGGTGGCCGGCCGGCCCGACATGGACGCCTCGCGCGTGATCGTCGCGGGCGGCAGCTACGGCGGCTACATGTCGCTGGCGGTGGCCACCCAGGAATCCGCGCGCATCCTGGGCAGCATCTGCCGCGTCGGCATCGCCAACTTCGTCAGCTTCCTGGAGCACACCGAGCTGTACCGGCGCGACAACCGGCGCGCCGAGTACGGCGACGAGCGCGACCCGGCGATGCGCGAGTTCCTGCAGCGCATCTCGCCGCTGACGCATGCCGCCGCGGTACGCAAGCCGCTGTTCGTCGTCCACGGCCGCAACGACCCGCGCGTGCCCTACGGCGAGGCCGAGGCCATGGTGCGCGCGGTGCGCGCACAGGGCACGCCGGTGTGGTTCCTGACCGCCGAGGACGAGGGCCACAGCTTCGGCAAGGCCGGCAACCGCCGCTACCTGACCCAGGCCACGCTGGAGTTCGTCACGCGGCTGCTGGCGGGCAGGCCGCTGCGGTAGCCGCGACGCCGCCGGAAACGCAGAAGGCCCCGCGGCTCGCGCCACGGGGCCTTCCTTCTTGCCGGTGAGACAGTCAGGCCGCCGGCGTCGCGTTGCGCAGCCGGATGTGCAGCTCGCGCAGCTGCTTCTCGTCCACCAGCGACGGCGCGCCGGTCAGCAGGCACTGGGCGCGCTGGGTCTTGGGGAAGGCGATCACGTCGCGGATGGACTCGGCCTTGGTCATCATCGTGACGATGCGGTCCAGGCCGAAGGCCAGGCCGCCGTGCGGCGGCGCGCCGTATTGCAGCGCGTCCAGCAGGAAGCCGAACTTGATGCGCTGGTCTTCTTCGCTGATGTTCAGCGCCGCGAAGACCTTGGCCTGCACGTCGGCGCGGTGGATGCGCACCGAGCCGCCGCCCAGTTCCCAGCCGTTCAGCACCATGTCGTAGGCCTTGGCGATGCAGGCGCCGGGGTCGCTGGCCATCAGGTCCTCGTGGCCGTCCTTGGGCGCCGTGAAGGGGTGGTGCACGGCCGCCCAGCGGCCGCTCTCCTCGTCGTGCTCGAACATCGGGAAGTCCACGACCCACAGCGGCGCCCAGCGGTCCTCGAACAGGCCATTGGCCTTGCCGAAGTCGCTGTGGCCGATCTTCAGGCGCAGCGCGCCGATGGCGTCGTTGACGACCTTGGCCTTGTCGGCGCCGAAGAAGATCAGGTCGCCGTCCTGCGCGCCGGTGCGCTTGAGGATCTCGGCGACGGCCTCGTCGTGCAGGTTCTTGACGATGGGGGACTGCAGGCCAGACCTGAGATCAGGGCCCTTGGCGACCTCGTTGACCTTGATCCAGGCCAGGCCCTTGGCGCCGTAGATCTTGACGAACTCGGTGTAGGCGTCGATCTCGCCGCGGCTCAGCGCCGCGCCGCCCGGCACGCGCAGCGCGACGACGCGGCCGCCCGGCGTCGTGGCCGGGCCGCTGAAGACCTTGAAGTCCACCGTCGTCATCGCGTCGGTCAGCTCGGTGAATTCGAGCTTGACGCGCAGGTCCGGCTTGTCGGAGCCGAAGCGGCGCATGGCCTCGGCGTATTTCATGACCGGGTAGTCGCCCAGCTCGACGTTCAGCGCCCGGCGGAACACGTGGCGGATCATGCCCTCGAACATCGAGCGGATTTCCTCTTCCGTCAGGAACGAGGTCTCGATGTCGATCTGCGTGAACTCGGGCTGGCGGTCGGCGCGCAGGTCCTCGTCGCGGAAGCACTTGGTGATCTGGTAGTAGCGGTCGAAGCCCGCGACCATCAGCAGCTGCTTGAACAGCTGCGGCGACTGCGGCAGCGCGAAGAAATGGCCGTCATGCACGCGGCTGGGCACGAGGTAGTCGCGCGCGCCCTCGGGCGTGCTCTTGGTGAGCATGGGCGTCTCGATGTCGATGAAGCCGTGCTCGTCCAGGAACTTGCGCACTTCCATCGCGACGCGGTAGCGCAGCATCAGGTTGTTCTGCATGTAGGGGCGGCGCAGGTCCAGCACGCGGTGCGTGAGGCGGGTCGTCTCGGACAGGTTGTCCTCGTCGATCTGGAACGGCACGGGCACCGACGGGTTCAGGACCTCGAGCTCGTGGCACAGCACCTCGACCTTGCCGCTGGCGACGTTGGCGTTGTGCTTGTCGCCCGGGCGGGCGCGCACCCGGCCGACGACCTTCAGGCAGTACTCGCTGCGCACGCTCTCGGCCACCTTGAACATCTCGGGGCGGTCGGGGTCGCAGACGACCTGCACGAGGCCTTCGCGGTCGCGCAGTTCGATGAAGATGACGCCGCCGTGGTCGCGGCTGCGGTGGGCCCAGCCCATCAGGGTGACGGTCTGGTCCAGCAGCTGTTCGCTGACTTGGCCGGCATAGCAGGTACGCATGGGTTGTTCTCCGGATTCTTTGCAGGGGATGTCTGGGGGGCGCTGTCGGGCGCGTCGGCCCTCAGGATTGGGTGCCTGCCAGGGCGCCCAACCCGTTCAATTTCGGCCCGGCTGATCGCGTGGCGCGTCGGCGGCGCCCGACGGCGCGCAGGGCTGGGGCGGCGGCGCCACCGTGCCCATCGAGATGATGTACTTGAGCGCCTCGTCCACCGTCATCCGCAGCGGCTTGAGGTCGGCCGTCGGCACGATGAGGAAGAAGCCCGACGTGGGGTTGGGCGTGGTGGGCACGTAGACGCTGGTGTGCTCGCCGTCCAGCTGGCAGGCCACTTCGCCGCTGGGCGTGCCGGTGACGAAGGCGATGGTCCAGGCTCCGGCGCGCGGGTACTGCACCAGCACGGCCTCGCGGAAGGCGTTGCCGCTGCTGGAGAACAGCGTGTCCGACACCTGCTTGACCGAGCTGTAGATGCTCTTGACGATGGGGATGTTGGACATCAGCCGGTCCCACTGCGTCAGCAGCCACTGGCCGAAGATGTTGGCCACGGCCATGCCGGTGGCCAGCAGGCCGCCGGCCAGGATCAGCAGGCCCAGGCCCGGCACGTGCTGCAGCCCCAGGATGGCCTCGCGCAGCGAGGCGGGCATCACCAGCGCCAGCGCGGTCAGCAGCGAGCCGAAGACGCCGTTGACGACGCCCAGCAGCTGCGTGAGCACCCAGACGGTGATGGCCAGCGGCAGCCAGACCAGCAGGCCGGCGACCAGGTATCGGCGAAGCGAGGCGCCCACGTCGGCCGGCTTCAATGGCAGGCGCAGGAGCCGCCGCAGGACGCGGCGGGCGCGGCGCTGGCCTCGGCCTTGGGCGCCTCGGCGGCTGCCGGGGCCGCCGCGGCGGCGGCGGGTGCGGCGGCGCCCTTGAAGTCGGTGGCATACCAGCCCGAGCCCTTGAGCTGGAAGCCGGCGGCGGTGACCTGCTTGGCGAAGTGCTCCGCCCCGCAGGCCGGGCAGGTGGTCAGCGGCGCGTCGGAGAGCTTTTGCAGCACGTCCTTGGCGTGGCCACAGGCGCTGCAGCGGTAGGCGTAGATCGGCATGGCGGGTCTTCGGGGGACGAAAAGCCCGCGATTTTATGCGATCAGCCGTGCCTGGGCAGATGGTGGCTGACGTGCTCGTGGCGGTTGGCCAGCCATTGCGGCGCGAGCGAGCCGGCGAGCATGCCGGCGAGCGCCGCGAGCAGGCCGGCGAGCTGGCCGGGGAAGAACTCGCCCCAGGTCGTGACCTGCGGGAAGAACAGCACCCACACGGCGACGCCGGCCGCGATCGCGCACACGGCGCCCTGCGTCGTCGCGCGCTCCCAGTACAGGCCGAACACCAGCGGCACGAAGGCGGCCACCAGCGTCACCTGGTAGGCCGCGCTGACGAGCTCGTAGATGGGCGTGCCCTGCAGCGCGATCGCGTAGGCCAGCACCGCGAAGGCGAACACGACCAGCGTGACGCGCATCGCCACGAGCTGCTGGCGGTCGCTCATGCCCGGGCGCAGCTGCTTGAGGATGTTCTCGACGAAGCTGGTCGTCGGCGCCAGCAGCGTGGCCGACGAGGTGCTCTTGATGGCCGACAGCAGCGCGCCGAAGAACAGGATCTGCATCAGCAGCGGCATGTGGCCCATGATGAAAGTGGGCAGCACGCGCTGGTAGTCGTTCTGCGCCAGGTCCAGCGCCCGGTCGCCCATGACGACGACGGCCGCCAGCACGATGAACATCGGCACGAAGGCGAAGGCGATGTAGCCGAAGCCGCCGATCACCGCGCCGCGCTGCGCGGTCCGGGCGTCCTTGGCGGACATGACGCGCTGGAACACGTCCTGCTGCGGGATGGAGCCCAGCATCATGGTCAGCGCCGCGCCGATGAACATGGCGATGTCGGTGAACGTGGGCGCGGGCAGGAAGCGACCCAGCTCCTTCTGCCGCGCCAGGTCCAGCACCACGCCCGCGCCGCCGGCCAGGTCGGCCGAGAACACCGCGATGGCCGACAGGCCGAGCACCAGCACGATCATCTGGATGAAGTCCGTCCAGGCCACGGCCAGGAAGCCGCCGACGACGACGTACACCAGCACCGCCAGCAGGCCCACGACCATGCCCGTCTCGGCGCTCATCGCGCCGTTCGTCAGGATGTTGAACACCAGGCCCAGCGCGGTGACCTGCGCGGCCACCCAGCCCAGGTAGCTCAGGATGATGGCCAGCGAGCAGACCACCTCCACGCCCTTGCCGAAGCGCTGGCGGTAGAAGTCGCCGATGGTCAGCAGGTTCCTGCGGTACAGCCGGGCGGCGAAGAAGGCGCCCACCAGCACCAGGCACAGACCGGCGCCGAACGGGTCCTCGATGATCGCGCCCAGCCCGCCCTGCACGAACTTGGCCGGGATGCCCATCACCGTCTCGGCGCCGAACCAGGTGGCGAAGGTCGTCGTGATGACCATGACCAGCGGCAGGCTGCGCCCGGCGACGGCGAAGTCCGACGTGTTCTTGACCCGCGTGCCGGCCCAGACGCCGATGCCCAGCGTGCCGAGCAGGTAGAGCACGACGAAAACGATCAGCGTGGTGTTCATGGACGGGGCCGGAAAAAAAGTGGCGCGGATTATGGCGGCGCGGCCCGCACCGGCTACGGGCCGACGCCCAGGAAGCGTGCGGCCACCCAGGCCAGCGCGACGCCCAGCGCGAAGCCCGCGGCGCCCCACAGCAGCCCCGACAGCAGCCGGTTGGTGTGGCGCAGCTCGCGCACCAGCGCGCGCAGCTCGGCGTCGCCGCCGCGGCGGGCCTGCGCCTTCAGCGCGTCGTGCAGCAGGCGCGGCAGCGCGGGGAGCAGCTGGGCGAAGCGCGGCGCCTCCTTCTGCAGCTGCTTGTTGAACGCCGGCCAGCCGACCTGCTCGTGCATCCAGCGCTCCAGGAAGGGCTTGGCCGTGGCCCACAGGTCCAGCTCGGGGTCGAGCTGGCGGCCCAGGCCCTCGACGTTCAGCAGCGTCTTCTGCAGCAGCACCAGCTGCGGCTGGATCTCGACGTTGAAGCGGCGCGAGGTCTGGAACAGCCGCATCAGCACCTGGCCGAGCGAGATGTCCTTCAGCGGCCGGTCGAAATGCGGCTCGCAGACGGCGCGCACGGCGCTCTCCAGCACGTCGACGCGCGTCTCGGGCGGCACCCAGCCGGAGGCGATGTGGAGCTCGGCGACGCGCTTGTAGTCGCGCTGGAAGAAGGCGATGAAGTTCTGCGCGAGGTAGTCCTTGTCCACCTCGGTGAGCGTGCCGATGATGCCGAAGTCCAGCGCCACGTAGCGGCCGAAGGTGGCCGGCTCCAGGCTGACCTGGATGTTGCCGGGGTGCATGTCGGCGTGGAAGAAGCCGTCGCGGAACACCTGGGTGAAGAAGATGGTCACGCCGTCGCGCGCCAGCTTCTTGATGTCCACGCCGGCCTGTTCCAGCATCGTGCGCTGCGAGATCGGCACGCCCTTCATGCGCTCCATGACGATGACCTCGGAGCTGCACAGCGCCCAGTGCATCTCGGGCACCATGACCAGGCCCAAGCCGTCCATGTTGCGGCGCAGCTGCGCGGCGTTGGCCGCCTCGCGGACGAGGTCCAGCTCGTCGTGCAGGTACATGTCGAACTCGGCCACCACCTCGCGCGGCTTCAGCCGCCGGCCGTCCGCCGAAAAGCGCTCGACCCACGCGGCCATGCGGCGCATCAGCGCCAGGTCGTCGTCGATGACGTCCAGCATGCCGGGCCGCAGCACCTTGACGGCGACCTCGCGGCCGTCCTTCAGCACCGCGAAATGCACCTGCGCGATGCTGGCGCTGGCCACCGGCTCGGCATCGAAGCTGGCGAACAGCGCCTCCAGCGGCTGGCCGAACGCGCGCTCCACCATCGCCCGCGACAGCGCCGCCGGGAACGGCGGCACGCGGTCCTGCAGCCTGGCGAGCTCCTGCGCCACGTCGGCGGGCAGCAGGTCGCGCCGCGTCGACAGCACCTGGCCGAACTTGACGAAGATGGGCCCCAGCCGCTCCAGCGCCAGCCGCAGCCGCACGCCGCGCGGCTCCTGCCAGCGACGGCCGAGCCGCGTCAGGCGGCGCAGCAGCTGGAAGCGCCGGCGCTGCAGCCCCGACAGCGCCAGGTCATCGAGGCCGAAGCGCCAGACCGTCCAGAGGATGACCAGCAGCCGCGCGACAAACCTCATGCCGCGCCGCCGGCGGTGGGCGCCACGCGCGCCGCCAGGCCGGACAGCGTCCGCCGCAGCGCACGCCCGAACTGCGCCAGCTGGCGCGCCGCCAGCGGGCCGACCACGCCGGCCAGGTCGTCCTCGATGTCCCAGCGCAGGTTGTCCAGCAGCCAGCGCATCTCGCCGGCGAAGGCGGCGTCGCCCTGCACGCTGACGGCGGGCAGGCCGCCGCCCAGCGCGCCGAGCGCCAGCCGGGCGGGGTTGGCCGCGTCGATCTCGATGCGCAGCCCGCCCGCGCCGCCCGGCGCCGCGTCCAGGCGCTCGAACAGGCCGGCCGGCGTGACGCCGAGCACCAGGTCCGGCGCCGCCGGCAGCAGCGCCGGCCACCCGGCCAGGTGCACGACCAAGCTGCGGCCGGCCAGCGGCTGCAGCCGCTGCGCGGCGACGGGCTCCCGGGACACGACATGGTTGATCAGCAGCACGAGGCGGTCCTGGAGGGCCGGCATCAGCAGCGGAGACAGGGAAGGCAGGGGCCAGGGCGCGGGCATGGCCAAGATTGTAGGCAGGGACCAGGAACAGGGGACGGCGCTCGGCCGGCTGTCAAAATTGTTGGTGGACAATCCCGGGTCGCCCTTATTCCCAGACCCGAGTCCGCCAGGGCCACGCCAACAACCAACACGATGTTCGAGGACCGCAGCTACAAGAGAACGTTCTACAGCGCACCGCAATCGGTCGAATCGCTGATCGCCGCCCTCCTGGAGCCGGGCATCATCGTGCTGACCTTCCTGCTCGTGAACGGCCATTTCGGCGAGCCGGCCCTGCGCCCCGCGATGACGCTGTGCCTGCTGGTGTTCGCGCTGACCTTCCCGGGTCGCAACCGTTTCGGCGACCATCCGGCCAGCGCGCTGGTGGATGTGCTGTCGTCGTGGCTGGTGCTGCTGGGCATCCTGCTGCTGTGCGGCTACGCGACCGACAGCCTGCACTACTTCGAGAACGAGGTGCTGATCTGGTGGGCGGTCATCACGCCGGTCGCCCAGATGGTGGCGATCACGGCCGGGCGGCGCATCCAGCGCTGGCGCGCCCGCAACCCGGAGGCCCGCCGCGCCGCCGTCGTCGTCGGCGCCGGCCCGCTGGGCTACAAGGTGGCGCGCGCGCTGCGCGACACGCAGGGCGTGATCTGCCTGGGCTACTTCGACGACCGCACCCCCGAGCGCCTGCACCCGGAGGCCGGCACCGAGCTGCTCGGCACGCTGCACCAACTGAGCGACTACGTGCGCGACAAGGGCGTCAAGGAGGTCTACATCACGCTGCCGCTGGGCTCGCAGCCGCGCATCGTCGAGCTGCTGGAGCAGGTGCAGGGCACGACGGCCTCGCTGTTCTACGTGCCCGACGTGTTCGGCATCAGCATCATCCAGGGCCGGCTCCAGGACCTCAGCGGCGTGCCCGTCGTCGGCATCTGCGAGACGCCGTTCACCGGCACCAACCAGTTGGTCAAGCGCGTCAGCGACATCGTGATGTCCTCCGTCATCCTGGTGCTGATCTCGCCCATCCTGCTGGCGCTGGCGATCGGCGTGAAGCTGAGCTCGCCCGGCCCGGTCATCTTCAAGCAGCGCCGCAACGGCCTGGACGGCGAGGAGATCATCGTCTACAAGTTCCGCTCGATGCGCACGCAGGACAACGGCGCCGTGGTCAAGCAGGCCACCAAGGGCGACCCGCGCATCACGCCGTTCGGCGCCTTCATCCGCAAGACCTCGCTGGACGAGCTGCCGCAGTTCATCAACGTGCTACAGGGCCGCATGAGCATCGTCGGCCCGCGCCCGCACGCGGTGGCGCACAACGAGGAATACCGCAAGCTCATCAAGGCCTACATGGTGCGCCACAAGGTCAAGCCGGGCATCACCGGCTGGGCCCAGGTGAACGGCCTGCGGGGCGAGACGGACACCATCGACAAGATGGTGGCCCGTGTCGAATACGATCTGGAATACCTGCGCAACTGGTCACTCGCCCTCGATCTGCAGATCATCCTGCGCACCGTGCGGCTGGTGGTGTTCGACCGTCATGCCTACTGAATCCCTTCTGCGTTCCAGCCCGCTGCGGCTGGCAGTTCTCGCGGCGAGCGCCGCACTGGCGCCCGCCGCCCACGGACAGACGGACGATGCGTCGCCGTTCTACGTGGGCGGGTCGCTGGGCGCCTCCCACGTGTCCAACGTCTACCGCCAGGCCGACGCCACCAACAGCGACACCGTCACCAGCATCGGCCTGCTGGCCGGCGTCGACAAGCGCCTGGGCCGCCAGCGGCTGACGCTGGACGGCTCGCTGCACGACAACCGCTACGCGACCAACAGCGACCTGAACAACCGCTCCCACAGCATCCGCGGCGCGCTGAACTGGGAGACCGTCGGCAACCTGTCCGGCGTGCTGAGCGCGCGCTCGGACCGCTCGCTGGCCGACTTCAACATCGGCTCCGGCGTGGATCCCATCCGGCAGAAGAACATCGAGAGCGTCGAGGAATACCAGGCCATCGCCCGCCTGGGCGTGGCCACCCGGTACACGCTGGAAGGCGGCTGGACGCACCGCCAGCGCAGCTTCACGGCCGTCCAGTACGACCGCTTCACCTACCGGCAGGACACCGCGTCGCTGGGCGTGTACGCCACGCCGGCCGGCAACGTCAGGCTGGGCCTGGTGGCCCGCCACACCAAGGGCAACAACCCGCGCTACCCGGTCGGCATCGCATTCGACCCGAACACGCTGCAGCCCATCATCGACCCCGCCACGCAGTACCCGGTGCTCATCAACGAGCAGAACGACTACACGCGCGACGACATCGACTTCACGACGCGCTGGAGCACCGGCGGCAGCAGCACGCTGAACACCCGCATCAGCCGCAGCCGCACGAAGAACAGCCTGGCCCAGCTGGGCGACTTCAGCGGCACCACCGGCGCCATCGGCTGGAGCTGGCGGCCCACGGGCAAGCTGCAGCTCGATGCGCAGTACGCCCGCGACACCGGCCAGGAAACCATGGTCCGCACCGCCGACCTGAACCGCGTCTACACCAGCTGGCAGCTGGGCGCCAGCTACGCGCTGACCAGCAAGGTCAGCGCCAGCGCCCGGGTCAGCAGCAACCGCGCGCGGCGCACCCGCGACAGCGGCATCGTCGACCCCTACGCGCTGGACGACACGACGCTCTACAACATCGGCGTGCGCTGGGCCATCTCGCGCGGTTTCAGCCTGGGTTGCCAGTACGACCGCGCCAGCCGCGACAGCAGCGTGCCGCAGTACGTCTACAACGCCAGCAGCTACGGCTGCACCGGCCAGGCCCTCTTCTTCTGATCCGATGCCCACCATCCTGCTGACCGGCGCCACCGGCTACATCGCCTCGCACACCTGGCTGGCCCTGCAACGGGCCGGCTACCGGGTCGTCGGCCTCGACAACTTCGCCAACAGCTCGCCCGTGGTGCTGGAGCGCCTGGCCGAGCTGGCGACGGCGCCCATCGAGTTCGAACGCGCGGACGTCTGCGACGGCGCCGCGCTGGACCGCGTCTTCGGCCAGCACCGCCCGGCCGCCGTCGTGCATTTCGCGGCCCACAAGGCGGTAGGCGAATCGGTCAGCCAGCCGCTGGCCTACTACCGCAACAACCTCGGCGGGCTGGTCAGCACCTGCGAGGCCATGCAGCGCCACGGCTGCTCGCGCATGGTCTTCAGCTCCAGCGCGACGGTCTACGGCGCACCGGAGCAGCTGCCGCTGCGCGAGGACGCGCCCACCTCGGCGACCAACCCCTATGGCGCCACCAAGCTGATGGGCGAGCAGATCCTGCGCGACGTCGGCGTGGCCGACCCGGCCTGGCAGACCGCCTGCCTGCGCTACTTCAACCCGGTGGGCGCCCACGAGAGCGGCCGCATCGGCGAAGACCCGCGCGGCACGCCCAACAACCTGATGCCCTACGTCGCCCAGGTCGCCGTGGGCCGGCGCGCCCGGCTGTCCGTGTTCGGCAACGACTACCCCACGCCGGACGGCACCGGCGTGCGCGACTACATCCACGTCACCGACCTGGCCGAAGGCCATGTCGCCGCGCTGCGCCGGCTGCTGGAGCAGCCCGGCTCGCTGACCGTCAACCTCGGCACCGGCCGCGGCTACAGCGTGCTGGACCTGGTGCGCGCCTACGAGGCGGCCAGCGGCCGCAGCGTGCCCTTCGAGATCGTCCCGCGCCGTGCGGGCGACGTCGCCGCCTGCTGGGCCGACCCGGCACTGGCCCGCGAGTTGCTTGGCTGGGAGGCCCGGCTCGACCTCGCGCGCATGTGCGAGGACAGCTGGCGCTGGCAGCACGCCAATCCCCACGGTTTCAGTCAATGACCCGCATGACCTCCACCCACCCCCCCGTTCTCCCCGTCATCATGGCTGGCGGCTCCGGCACACGGCTGTGGCCGCTGTCGCGGGCCGGCTACCCGAAGCAGTTCCTCGTGCTGTCCGGCAACGAGAGCCTGTTCCAGCTGGCCGCCCGCCGCCTGGCCGCGCTCGCCTCTCCCGAATTCGACCTCGCCGGCCCCTGCATCGTCGGCAACGACGAGCACCGCTTCCTGGTCCTCGACCAGTTGCGCGAAACCGGGCTGGCGCCCAGCAGCGTGCTGCTGGAGCCGCTGGGCCGCAACACCGCCCCGGCGCTGACGCTGGCCGCGCTCGCCGCGCTCGAAGGCGGCAGCGACCCGGTGCTGGTCGTCACGCCGGCCGACCAGACCGTCACCGACGGCCCCGCCTTCACGGCGGCGCTGCAGCAGGCCGTCCGCATCGCCGCCGGCGGCGCCATCACCATCCTGGGCATCACGCCCGACCGGCCCGAAACCGGCTACGGCTACATCCGCACCGCGCCCGAGGCCGGCGGCGGCCTGGCGGTGGCCCAGTTCGTCGAGAAGCCGGACCTGGACACCGCCCGGCGCTACCTGGCCGAGGGCGGCTACTACTGGAACAGCGGCATGTTCGTGCTGCGCGCCAGCGTCTGGATGGATGCGCTGCAGCGCTTCCGCCCCGACATCGCCGAGGCGACCCGCGCCGCCTGGGCCGCGCGCAAGGCCGACGGCCAGTTCGTGCGGCCGGGCAAGGCCGAGTTCGCCGCCGTGCCCAGCGAGTCCGTGGACTACGCGGTCATGGAGCGCTGCGCCGGCGGCGAGCTGCCGCTACGCATGGTCGCACTGGACGCCGGCTGGAACGACCTGGGCGCCTGGGAGGCCGTGTGGCAGGTCGCGGACAAGGACGAGGCCGGCAACGCCGCCGTCGGCGACGCGCTGATCGCCGACAGCCAGAACACGCTGGTGCATGCCACCAGCCGGCTGGTGGGCGTCGTCGGGCTGAAGGACGTGGTGGTGGTCGAGACGGCCGACGCGGTGCTGGTGAGCGACCGAGCCCGCAGCCAGGAGGTCAAGCAGATCGTCAACCGCCTGGGCGCCGAACAGCGCGGCGAGCATGCGCTGCACCGCAAGGTACACCGCCCCTGGGGCTGGTACGACAGCATCGACAACGGCCCCCGCCACCAGGTCAAGCGCATCATGGTCAAGCCCGGCGCGTCCCTGAGCCTGCAGATGCACCACCATCGCGCGGAGCACTGGATCGTCGTCAGCGGCACGGCCGAGATCGTCAACGGCGACAAGACCATCCTGCTGACCGAGAACCAGAGCACCTACATCCCGCTGGGCCAGACCCACCGCCTGGCCAACCCGGGCAAGGTGCCGCTGGAAATCATCGAGGTGCAGTCCGGCTCCTACCTGGGCGAGGACGACATCGTCCGTTTCGAAGACACCTACGGCAGAACCTGAAATCATGACCATTCTCGTCACCGGCGGCGCCGGCTTCATCGGCAGCAATTTCGTGCTGGACTGGCTGCGGCAGTCCGACGAACCCGTCGTCAACCTCGACGCCCTGACCTACGCCGGCAACCCGGAAAACCTGGCCGCGCTGGACGGCGACGCCCGCCACGTCTTCGTCAAGGGCGACATCTGCGACCGAGCCCTCGTCGACCAGCTGCTGGCCACGCACCAGCCGCGCGCCATCGTGCATTTCGCGGCCGAGAGCCACGTGGACCGCTCCATCCACGGCCCGGGCGCCTTCATGAAGACCAACGTCGACGGCAGCTTCACGTTGCTGGAGGCGGCCCGCGCCTACTGGGGCGCCCTCGACGGCGAGGCCAAGGCCGGCTTCCGCTTCCACCATGTGTCGACCGACGAGGTGTACGGCTCGCTCCAACCCGGCGACCCGCCGTTCGCCGAAACCCACCCCTACGAACCCAACAGCCCCTACTCGGCCAGCAAGGCCGCCAGCGACCACCTGGTGCGCGCCTGGCACCACACCTACGGCCTGCCGGTCGTCACCACCAACTGCTCCAACAACTACGGGCCCTATCACTTCCCCGAGAAGCTGATCCCGCTGATGATCGTCAACGCGCTGGCGGGCAAGCCCCTGCCCGTCTACGGCGACGGGCAGCAGATCCGCGACTGGCTCTACGTCACCGACCACTGCAGCGGCATCCGCGCCGTGCTGGCCGGCGGCCGGCTGGGCGAGACCTACAACATCGGCGGCTGGAACGAGAAGGCCAACATCGACATCGTCAAGACGGTCTGCGCGCTGCTCGACGAGCTGAAGCCCTCGGCCGACGGCCCCTACGAGCGCCTCATCACCTACGTGAAGGACCGCCCCGGCCACGACCGCCGCTACGCCATCGACGCGCGCAAGATCGAGCGCGAACTCGGCTGGCGGCCCGCCGAGACCTTCGAGACCGGCATCCGCAAGACGGTGCAGTGGTACCTCGACCACCCCGAATGGATCGCCCGCGTGCAGAGCGGCGCCTACCGCGACTGGGTCGCCAAACAGTACGGCTGAACCCGCGATGAAAATTCTTCTGCTCGGCAAAGGCGGCCAGGTCGGCTGGGAACTGCAACGCTCGCTGGCCGTGGCCGGCGAGGTCGTGGCGCTGGACTTCGACGACGGCGGCGACTTCACCCAGCCCGACCGGCTGCTGGCCCGCGTGCAGGCGCTGGCACCCCAGGTCATCGTCAATGCCGCCGCCCACACCGCCGTGGACAAGGCCGAAAGCGAGCCCGACCTGGCTCGCCAGATCAACGCCACCACCCCGGCGCTGCTGGCCATCGAGGCCAAACGGCTGAATGCGCTGCTGGTCCACTACTCGACCGACTACGTCTTCGACGGCAGCGGCGGCCAGCCCCGCGACGAGGAGGCCCCGATCGCCCCGCTGAGCGTCTACGGCCGCACCAAGGCCGAGGGCGAGGACGCGATCCGCGCCAGCGGCTGCCAGCACCTGATCCTGCGCACCAGCTGGGTCTACGCGGCCCGCGGCGGCAACTTCGCCAAGACCATGCTGCGCCTGGCGGCGGAGCGCGACCAGCTCAAGGTCATCGCCGACCAGGTCGGCGCCCCCACCGGCGCGGACCTGCTGGCCGACCTGACCCCCCACATGCTGCGCGCCGCCCGCGCCAACCCCGCGTTGACCGGCACCTACCACGCCGTCGCCGGCGGCGAGACGAGCTGGCACGAGTACGCCCGCTTCGTCATCGAAACCGCCCGCGCGCGCGGCCAGTCCATCAAGGTCGCGCCGGACCAGATCCTGCCCATCCCGACCCGCGACTACCCGACGCCCGCCGCGCGTCCGCTGAACTCCCGCCTGTCCACGGCCAAGCTGCAGCAGCGCTTCGGCCTGCGCCTGCCGCACTGGCAGCAGGGCGTGGAGCGCATGCTGGCCGAGATCCTATGAGCCCCTCGCCCGGCCCCCGAGGGGGACGGCCGGCGAGTGGCCCGGCGCTCGGCTCGCCATCCAGGGCGGCGAGCGGCGCGATCCTTTGAACTGAGGGAACTTCGATGACGAAAAACCGCAAGGGCATCATCCTCGCCGGCGGCTCCGGCACGCGGCTGCATCCGGCCACGCTGGCCATCAGCAAACAGCTGCTGCCGGTCTACGACAAGCCCATGATCTATTACCCGCTGAGCACGCTGATGCTCGCGGGCATCCGCGACATCCTGATCATCAGCACCCCGCAGGACACGCCGCGCTTCGAGGCGCTGCTGGGCGACGGCGCGCGCTGGGGCCTGAACATCGGCTACTGCGTGCAGCCCAGCCCGGACGGCCTCGCGCAGGCCTTCATCCTCGGCCGCGACTTCGTCGGCGGCGCGCCCAGCGCGCTGGTGCTGGGCGACAACATCTTCTACGGCCACGACTTCAACGGCCTGCTGCACAGCGCCACGCAGCGCACCAGCGGCGCCAGCGTGTTCGCCTACCACGTCCAAGACCCCGAGCGCTACGGCGTCGTCGAGTTCGACGCCGCCCAGCGCGCGCTGTCCATCGAGGAGAAGCCCCGGGCGCCCAAGAGCCACTACGCCGTCACCGGCCTGTACTTCTACGACGAGCAGGTCTGCGACATCGCCGCCGGCATCGCCCCCAGCGCGCGCGGCGAACTGGAGATCACCGACGTCAACGCGCAATACCTGCGGCAGGGCCAGCTCAGCGTCGAGATCATGGGCCGCGGCTACGCCTGGCTGGACACCGGCACGCACGACAGCCTGATGGAAGCCGGCCAGTTCATCGCCACGCTGGAAAAGCGCCAGGGCCTGAAAGTGGCCTGCCCGGAGGAAATCGCGTTCCGCGCCGGCTGGATCGACGCCGCCCAGCTCGAAACCCTGGCCCGGCCGCTGGCCAAGAACGGCTACGGCCAATACCTGCAGAAGCTGCTGACCGAGAAGGCGTTCTGACCCATGCTGCTCCAGTTGACGCCCACCGCGCTGCCGGAAGTCCTCATCGTCGAACCCAAGGTCTTCGGCGACGCGCGCGGTTTCTTCACCGAAAGCTGGAACGAGGCCCGCTTCAACGAGGCCCTGGGCCAGGACATCCATTTCGTGCAGGACAACCACTCCCGCTCCACGCGCGGCGTGCTGCGCGGCCTGCACTACCAGCTCGACCCGCATCCGCAGGGCAAGCTGGTGCGCTGCGTCGCCGGCGCGGTGTTCGACGTGGCGGTGGACATGCGCGCGTCCAGCCCCCGCTTCGGCCAATGGGCGGGGGTGGAGCTGAGCGCCGGGAACCACCGCCAGCTGTGGATCCCGCCGGGCTTCGCGCACGGCTTCGTCGTGCTCAGCGAGACGGCCGACTTCCTGTACAAGACCAGCGGGCGCTACGCGCCGGAGTGCGAAGGCTCGGTGCGCTGGGACGACCCCCGCATCGGCATCGCCTGGCCGCTGGACGGCCTCGCGCCGCAGCTGTCGGCCAAGGACCTGGCGGCGCCGCTGCTGCAGGACGCCAAGACCTTCGCCTGAGCGGCAGGCGGGCGGACGGCGCAGACGCGCGCGCCCCGGGCAGCCGCCGTCAGGCGCGCGCGTCGCCCCAGCGCAGCGGCGTGACCTCGTCGCCCACGTAGCTGGTGTGCCCGCTGCGGTCCACGCAGTACTGCGGCGAGATGATCATCTCGCGCACCGCCATGCCTTCGCCGATGCGCGTGTGCTCGATGAGCACCGAGCGCTCCACCACCGCCCCGGCGCGCAGGTGCGAGCCATGGCCGATCCACGTCGGCCCCACCACGCGGACACCCGGCTCGATGCGCACATTGGCGCCGATGTAGACCGGCCCCTCGATGTGGACCTTGTCCCAGTCCACCGAGGTGTTCAGCCCCGTCCAGACCTGCGGCCGCACCTCGCGCCCGGGCACCTGCATCTGCGCCACCTCGCCGGCCAGCACCCGCTGCGTCACCGCCCAGTAGTCCGTCAGCCGGCCGATGTCGATCCAGTTGAACGGGCGGTTCTGCGCATAGAACGGCAGGCCCTTCTCCACCAGCAGCGGGAACAGCTGGCTGCCGATGTCGAACTCCCGGCCCGGCGGGATCAGGTCCAGCACCTCCGGCTCGAAGATGTAGATGCCGGTCGAGGCCAGCGTGCTGAGCGCGTCCTCCGGCTTGGGCTTTTCCTGGAAGGACGTGACGCGCCCGTCGGCGTCGGCCACGACGATGCCGTAGTTCTTCGTGTCCTCGCGCGGCACGTCCAGCGTCACGACGCTGGCGATCGCGCCCTTGGCCTTGTGCTCCGCGAGCGCCGCGGTGATGTCCATGTCGATGATGGCGTCGCCGCACAGCACCAGGAAAGTCTCGTCGAAGAAGCCGCCGAAATCCTGGATCTTGCGCATGCCGCCGGCGGAGCCGACCGGCTTGCACACCACCTCGCCCTGCTCGCGGACCCCCTCATAGGAATAGCCCAGTTCCACGCCCCAGCGCTGGCCATTGCCGAAGTAGTTCTCGATCTTCCAGTGCAGGAAGGCCACGTTGACCATGATCTGCTTCACGCCGTGCAGCGCGAGGTGCTCGACCAGGTACTCCATCACCGGCTTGCCGAGGATGGGCACCATGGGCTTGGGCGTGAACTTGGTCAGCGGGCGCACCCGCGTTCCCTGGCCCGCCGCCAGGATCATTGCTTTTGCCATCTGTCGTACTTCCTTGGTGGAATCCGTCGTCTCTAGCGACCAGCAAGAATCACACCGGCCGGCGCGGGCGACCGCCGGAGCCTCGGCCGGTCGAGGCCCTCCAGGCCCGTCGCCATCGCGGGCGCCCGCCCCTGATCAGACCTTGTAATAGTCCCGGTACCAGGCCACGAAGCGCCCAATGCCTTCCGGCACCGGCATCGCCGGCCGGAACCCGGTCCACGCGGCAAGCTCCTCCACGTCGGCATGGGTGGCCGGCACGTCGCCATCCTGCAGCGGCATGAAGTTCTTCACCGCCTCCTTGCCGACGGCCTGCTCGATGGCCTCGATGAAGCTCATCAGCTCGATGGGCGCGTGGTTGCCGATGTTGAAGACGCGGTACGGCGCGCTGGAGCGGGCCGGATCGGCCTGCACCGGGTCGTAGGCGGGGTCGGGCGTCGCGGTGCGGTCCAGCACCCGGACGACGCCCTCGGCGATGTCGTCGACGTAGGTGAAGTCGCGAATCATCTTGCCGTGGTTGAACACGTTGATCGGCCGGCCTTCGATGATCGCCTTCGTGAACAGGAACAGCGCCATGTCGGGGCGCCCCCAGGGCCCATAGACCGTGAAGAAGCGCAGGCCCGTCGTCGCCAGCCCGAACAGGTGCGAGTAGGTGTGGGCCATCAGCTCGTTGGCCTTCTTCGTGGCCGCGTAGAGGCTGATGGGGTGGTCGACGCTGTGATGCTCCGAGAACGGCATCTGCGTGTTGCCGCCATAGACGCTGGAGCTGGACGCGTAGGCCAGGTGCTGCACGCCGTTGTGACGGCAGCCTTCCAGGATGTTGGTGAAGCCGACGACATTGCTGTCGATGTAGGCGTGCGGGTTCTCGATGGAGTAGCGCACGCCAGCCTGCGCGGCCAAATGCACGACGCGGTCGAAGCGCTGCTCGGCGAACAGCCTGGCCATGCCGTCGCGGTCGGCCACGTCCAGCTTCACGAAGCTGAAACCGGGCTTGCCCTGGAGCCGCGCCAGGCGGTCGTGCTTGAGCTGTGGCGAGTAGTAGTCATTCAGGTTGTCCAAACCCACGACCTGGTCGCCGCGCGCCAGAAGGATCTGGCTGACATGCATGCCGATAAAGCCGGCGGCGCCGGTGACAAGAACCTTCACGCTGAATTCCCTATGCAACCCCAAAACGAGTCGCGCATTCTCCTACATACGTGATGGACTCAACGGTTGGCGCCCCTGGCCTGAGGGCATCGCGAGTAATCGAGAAATCGACACGGAGCGTGTCTCGATGTAACCAGAACAGCGGCTGTGATCGCGTTCACGCAAGCATTCTGTTACCCCCCAATTGCGGGGGGACAAGCGCCTACATTGGGCGTCCAGGGCATTCCGCTCCCAACGCCGCCGCCGCCCCCAATGGCGCACATCGCAGTTCTCCGTGCCCCATCAGCCATGCTTCCTCTTCCCCTCATCACTCGCCCGCTGCTCAACGCGCTCACAGCCGCAGTCACAGCCATTTCCATAACCGCCTGCGGTGGCGGATCGGCTGACGCCCCCTCTCAAGCGGCGCTCAGCACGCCGGTATCGGCCAGCACGAACGCCTACGCCACGACCGCATTGAGTGAAGCAGCCCAAGGCACCGCCCCTGCTTCCGAACTGGTCGGCAGCACCGTTGCGGACGATCCAACTGCCCCCGCTGCTCCCGCCCCCGAGGAAGAGCCTCACCGGGTCATTCAAGCCGCAGCAGCGTTGCCTGAAGGCTCTGAAACTGTGCTGATTCTGCGTGCCCATGCAGACTTGGCTGCCAACGTAGGGGCCATGATCTCCTTGCGCGTCGATGGCGTTGTCACAAGCACCATAGAAGTTCGAGCCCCCCAACCGACCGACTACCGGTTGGCCGCGCCCAGACTCAGGCCCGGCAGCAAGGTGGACATCGTCTACACCAATGACGGCACCGCCAACGGAGGCGACCGCAACCTCTATGTCCAACAGATCAGTACGGCCGACACGGCGGTGCTGATGACCGACTCCATCGTCAGCCTCGACAGGGGCAGCGGCGACGCTGCATTCGATGGTCAGAACGTAGTCGCCGGCACCACCAAGGTCTACAGCAACGGCGCGCTACGCCTGACCTGGCCCTCGCCCGGCCTCACGAACCGGCTGACCGTGCGTGCAAGTGCCAACAGCGCCGGAGACAAAGGCGCCATGATGACCGCACGCGTGGATGGCATCGTGGTCGGAACGGCTGAGGTGTCGTCCGCCGAGCCCACCGACTATGTGTTCGCAACGAAGCCGATTCCAGTCGGCACTTTGGTGGACATCGCCTTTGAGAACGCTGGCAGCGTGAACGGCAAGGTCCGCGGCCTGCGTCTGCACTACCTGATGTCTGGCACCACGGTGCTCCAACCCAGCGCCGGTGGCATGTCATTCGACGCCGGTAATGGCCTGGCGGCGTTCGACGGCATCAACATGCAACAGACCACGCAGAACTTGATCACCGCCAACGGTGCGCTGCGGGGTCGATGGCCAGCAGCCAACATGACCGACAAATTGACCGTGCGCGCCAGCGCCCGCTTGGCGAACAACATTGGCCCGATCGTTCAAGTACGCGTAGACGACGTGGTCATCGGCACGGTGGAACTGCGCTCCACCACTCCGACGGACATCAGCTTGCCCACGCTCCCGATCAAGCCAGATCAGCGAGTCGAGGTCATCTACACCAACGGCACCACGAATCGTGAGCTGCAACTGGCCTACGCCATGTCAGGCAAGACCGTCCTGCTGGCCACCAACAACACGCTGAGCGCCGCTTGGCCGCAACCGAACCTCACCGACACGCTCATCGTGCGCGCGCGCGGCGACCTCGCCGAGGGCACCGGCCCCATCATGCAAGTGTTTGTCGATGGCGTGATGGTTGGCGCCACCGAAGTCAAGTCGACTGGATTCGCTGACTATGGATTTGCCGTACCAGCCATGCGAGGCGGCCGCAAATTCGACATCGCATTTGTCAACGACGCTGTGATCAAAGGCATTGATCGCAACCTGTATGTCGCCTACGCCACCACAAACAACACGGTCTGGACGCCCTCCACCACCGGCAACCGCTTTGACCGTGGCAGCGGCGCCAACGCATTCGATGGCGTCGATGTCGTCGCCCCGAGCGGCACGCTGTATTCAAACGGCGCGCTCCGGGCGACGTGGCCCGAGCCCAACATCACCAGCACTGTCAGGGTGCGCGCCAGCGCCGTGCCTGCCGGGGGTATCGGTGCGTTGATGATCCTGTGGGTCGATGGCGTTGCGGTCAGCGCAGCCAATGTCACCGGCACCACGCCTACCGACTTCATCATGCCCAGCACCGCACTGAAGCCAGGCAGCAAAGTCGTCGCCGCCTTCTCGAATCCAGGCAGCATCGAAGGCACAGAGCGCAAGCTCAACGTGCACTACCTGATCGCCGACTCCACCTTCCTCACCCCTTCGTCTTCCGGCGCCAGCTACTCTGCCGGCATCCTGTCCGGCACTTGGCCGACTGCCAACCTGACCGATACGGTAACGGTGCGCGCGTCCGCGACCATGGCTGCAGGGATCGGCGCGATGATGCAGTTGCGTGTCGACGGTGTGATCGTTGGCAATGTAGAGGTGCGCAGCACGACGCCCACAAACTACACCTTCTCCGTCCCGCGGCTCATGGCAGGTAGCCGCATCGACCTGCTGTATACCAACGACGCCACGGTGAACGGCGTGGACCGCAACCTGTTTGTGCAGTACATCCGCACCAGCGGCGCCACCCTGGTCCCGTTTGCCAGCAATGTCGTGTTCGATGCCGGCAGCGACGAAGCCGCCCTTGATGGGGCGGACACCAGCACCAGCAGCGGTGCCATGTACACCAATGGCGCACTGCGCTTCACTGTGCCGGCGGAACCGGTCTTATCGACAGCCGCCCAGAACGCCGCATCGCGGCTGCTTCAGCAGGCGAGCTTCGGCCCGACCATTGCAGACGTGGAACGGGTAGCCGAGATTGGCCAGTCTGCCTGGATCAACGAGCAGTTGGCCCTGCCCTTCACGCCGGACATGGTGGCCGCCGTTCAGGCTCACTATGACCGGGGAGATGCGTATCGTCCCGGAGGCAGCGCATACACGTCCAACTGGGTCGGGCAGCGTTTCTGGGCCTCTGCGGCCAGCAGTCCAGACCAACTCCGCCGCCGCATGGGATTCGCCCTGCATCAAATCCTGATGGTCTCGCAAGCAGACTCGAATCTTGAGCGCCATGCCCGGGCCTACGCCCAATACATGGACACGCTCAATCGCCATGCCCTGGGCAACTACCGCACCCTGCTAGAGCAGGTAGCCCTCAGTCCAGCGATGGGCATCTACCTATCGCACATGCGCAACCGCCCCGAACATGCCGTATCGGGCCGCATGCCCGACGAAAACTTTGCCCGCGAGTTGATGCAGCTGTTCACCATCGGCCTGTACGAGCTGAACATTGACGGCAGCCTCAAGCTCAATGGCAGCGGCCAACCCGTCGAAACGTACACCAACGACGACGTGATGGCGCTGTCAAAGGTGTTCACGGGCTGGAGTTGGGCATATCCGGACGCGCAACTCACTGAGCAGGTGTTCCGCTTTGGCAACCCCGACATCAGCGTCGCTGGCGACCAACGGATTGACATCCTTCCGATGAAGGCCTACCCGAACCAGCACTCGCCCAGCGAGAAGCGCTTGTTCCGCGGCAAACCGAACGCGACCGTGATTCCGGCCGGCAGCAGCGCCCAGACCAGCCTGAAGCTGGCGCTGGATGCCCTGTTCAACCATCCAAACGTCGGCCCCTTCATCAGCCGCCAGCTAATCCAGCACCTCGTGAGCAGCCACCCCAGCAACGCCTATGTAGCTCGAGTGGCCGCCGTGTTCAACAACAACGGCAAGGGCATGCGGGGGGATCTAGGCGCCGTCGCCCGCGCCATCCTGCTGGACAGCGAGGCCGTCACGCCCCCTTCCAACAGCGTTGGCAAGTTGCGCGAGCCCGTATTGCGCGTGGCGCACTGGATGCGCAGCTTGCAGGCCAGATCGGTGAGCGGCCAATATGCAATCGACGGCGACATCCTCGCGCTGGGCCAGCGTCCATTGCATGCCTCCTCCGTGTTCGGCTACTTCCGCCCGGGCTATGTGCCCCCCAACACGATGCTTGCAGCAGACGGCATCGCCGCGCCAGAAATGCAGATCGTCAATGAAGCCACCACGGCTCAGTGGATCAATCAAGCTGAGCGCATGGCCAGTACCGGCCTCGGCTGGGTCGGCACGCAAAGCGATGTAGTCGCCCAGTTGCATCCCCTGTCAGATCTGGTGGCATCGGGCCAACTGGCGTCCGTCGTCGAGCGCCTCAACCTGCTGTTTTATGCCGGCCGCATGAGCGGCACACTCAAGCAAGATCTGATGGATGCCATGATCAGTGTGAGCGGTGCCGATGCGTCCAGCCATATGAACCGTGCTCGCGTCGCCGTATTCCTGGCGCTGGCCTCACCCGAATACCTGGTGCAACGATGAACCGATCGATCCATACCGGCGCCTCGCGCCGCAGCTTTCTTCGGGCCGTGAGTGGCTTGGCGGCCAGTACAGCCATCCCGCAGCATGGCTTGCCTCTGGTCACCAGCCTCGCCGGCATGGCAGCGCTGGCCAGCCAAAGCAGCCACGCGGCCACGACGTCCGGCTACAAAGCGTTGGTGTGCCTCTACATGAACGGCGGCAGTGACAGCCACAACTGGGTCATCCCCACCGACGCCTCGGGCTACGCCGAGTACGCCCGCGCTCGCGGCGAGTTGGCATGGGCCGCAGACCGCCTGCAAGGCATCACGGTCGCAGGACAAGCCAGCGGCCGCAACTTCGGCATGCCGGCAGAGTTGGCCCCCCTGCGCAGTTGGTACGAAGCCGGCCAAGTCGCCATCCTGGCCAATGTGGGCCCGCTGGTCCGGCCGATCACGAAAGCCGAGTACAGCGCGGGCATCAACGTTCCTGCCAAGCTGTTTTCGCACAACGACCAGTCCTCCACATGGCAAAGCCTGGCGCCGGAAGGCGCGCCCTCGGGCTGGGGCGGACGCATGGGTGACATCCTCATGTCGGCCAACGCCCAACCCGTGTTCACGGCCGTATCGGCCAGTGGAAACGCCGTGTTCCTGTCGGGCAGCAGCGTCAGCCAGTATCAGGTGGATCAGGAAGGCCCCGTCTCGGCCAACGGCATGACCAGCGCCAGCGTGTTCGGATCAAGCGCCGCAGGCAAGGCCCTGCGACAAGCCTATGCCGCCACCGGCAGCGACCGCCTACAGGCCGAGTACGCCCGCGTGATGCAGCGAGGCCTGAGCGCCAATGCCACCCTCCAGGCCGCCCTGTCCAGGGTGAACGTTCCGGCCATTCCCAGCACCGCCATCGCCCAGATCAACGCGACCCATACCACGCTGGACAGGCTCAGCCTGGCTCGCCAGTTGCGCATGGTGCTGCAGATCATCGCGGCCAACCAAGCCTTGGGCATGCGACGCCAAGTGTTCATGGTTCAAATGGGTGGTTTCGACACCCACGCCAACCAAATGCGCGACCAGCCCATCCAAATGGCCCAGGTCGCGCAATCGATCAACTACTTCATGTCGGCGCTGAACGGCCTGGGTCTGCAGAACAATGTGACGCTATTCACCGCCTCGGATTTCGGCCGCACCCTGCTAAGCAACGGCGATGGCAGCGATCACGGCTGGGGTAGCCATCATTTTGTGGCGGGCGGCGCCGTTCGTGGCGGAGCGATGTACGGACAGTTTCCAACCACTACTCTCGGCACCTCTCATGACATCGGTTCCGGAAGGCTGCTGCCTACAATGGCCGTGAGTCAGATGGCCGGGAGCATGGCTGCATGGATGGGGTTAAATACCTCCGAACAGATGCAGGTGCTGCCCTCTCTGGCGAATTTCTCCGGACAGCCCGCATTCATGCGGATATGACGGGCGGGACGGCGCAAGCACTCGCATTATGTGCCCGACGTCACAATGCTTGCGGCCCGAGAGCCAAAAGAGCGCGCGTTTGTATCAAAGGTACTGCTTGTGATATCTCCCCCCCTTTTGTCTCACCCATCACGTCGCGCCTGGCTTGTTCGTTCGGGGATTGTGTTTCTCGCAGGCCTCGGCACTACCTTGCAGACGCAGGCCAGGTCCGAGGCCCAGGTTCGCATGCGTCGCATCATCGACGACATGCAACACCCGCACGATTTTCCGTTGCACGGCATCGAGGCCAAGGGGGGCTGGCATGTCGGCCCCTTCGTCGTCATGGGTGCCGAACCTTACGGACGAGCCCTACCCAAATGGTGGCGTGAGGGCACCCGCTTCGACGAATGGCACTCCGTGGCCGGCTGGTTCACCGTCTACCTCGACGCACGCGGCAGCCCGGCGACCAATACCGGCGTCGAGATCAACGGCCTGGAGCTCTGGGTGCTGCGGAGAAGCACTCGTCGCTGGGGCTCGCTCAGGGCCCAACGATACCCCGCCTGGCAGGGCGCCTATCGCCCCAACGCCGTAGATTCTTTACGCAAAAGTGGCGGCCGAAAACGGGCAGACGACGACGGATTCATCGCCATTCCCACTGCGGGTTCCATGGTGCATGGCGGCGCCAAACAAGTCGAATTGCCGTGGACGCCCGACGGAGCAGACATGCTTGCACTGCTGGTATCCATCCGACACCGGCTCGTTGCCATCGATCCACAGCTTCCCGACGACCGTTCGATGGCGCGCATGGGCGTGATCGCTGGCGCCGACTACTACCCCTGGGTTGGGGCCGGCCTGGCCGACCTGCAGGCCAAGTACAACCCCGGTGCCGGATCGGGCCGACTCATCCAGTCCGGCCCCGACTGGAACTACTCCACGGTACTGCTGCGCCTGCCCGGCCTGACGGCCGAAGAACTACTGCAACTGCCACCGCCAAAATTTGTTTACTAATTAGTCCGCCCTGAAAAACTCCGTTCTCAGCCACAGACGGGCCGGCATATGCACCATGAACTGCAGCGCGTCATGGACTTCGCGTCAGTTGTGTGTGTCATGCCATGCTCTTAGCGCCGCGGCAGCCACTGTTCCAGCATCACCTGGTATTCGTTCAGCACCTGCGGCCAAGTGAACCGTTGCTGAAACTGAACCCGGCTGGCCGCACGCATCGTCTCGACGCGCTCGGGCGCCGCGAGCAGCGTGGTAATCGTGTCGGCGAATTGCCCCGCATCACCGAAGAATGCCGCCCCCTCACCCGCCACCCAGCGGTTGAACTGGTTGTCATGCGCGATCACGGCGTTACCCGCACCGAGCGCCTCCACCAGGGATGGATTGGTGCCACCGACCTGGTGCCCATGCACATAGGCCAGGCTGTGCGCGCGCAGTGCCTGAACCACGCTCTTGTCGTAAATGGCGCCCAGGAACACCACCTCCGTGCCTGCGGCGGCCTTGACCGCCCGGTGATAGGCGTGGCTTTCCTCGTACTTGCCCAGCACAGCGAGCTTCACACCGCGGGCCTTGGCACTGAATCCGCTGACCACTTCCAGAATGGAGTTCTCCGGCTCGGCACGCGCGATCACGGTCAGGTAACGCCTCGGTTCCAGCCCCAGTGCACGCACCGGCTCCTCTGGGGCCGCATCCACCTGGGCCGCGCCGTAGGGAATCATCGTGATCTTGCCGGCCTTCACCCGCGTCTGCAGGTGCCGCGCAATGCCGGGATGGTCGGCCACCAGATGGTTGCCAAGCCAGCAGCCCATCCAGTCGTTCATCCAGAACCAGGTCTTGGCCACACTGCCCCACTTGGCACGGGCCCACTCGATGCCGTCCATGTTGATCACGTTGGGCACACCCTTGAACCGCAACAGCGCACAGAAGACCGCCGTGTTGTAGCCCAGGGTCAGGCACAGGTCGCCGAAGCGCGACGCATGGCGGGTGGCCTGCCAGTCGAAGGCGATCGTGCCCTTGGGGCCGTCCAGCGCGACGGGAATGTTCACGCGCTCCACGCCCTCCCAGCGATCCTCGTAAATCGGCCCGCTGCCATCCACCTGGCAGTACACCACCACCCGCCAGCCCTGCTGCACCAGGTGCAACGCCAGGTACTCGGCAAAGGTCTCGAAGCCGCCATGGGCAGCCGGCACACCACGGGTGCCCAGGATTCGCAAGGTCTTGCGTTCGGTCATCTACATCAACTCCGCACGCCGAGATCGGCGTAAAGATCCAGCATGGCCGCCCGGTAGCGGTCCTTGGTGAATTCGGTTTCAACCATGGAGCGGCCTGCACGGCCCGCCTCGGCAAGCTCCGTCACCGACATCCGCGCGGTGCGCGACAGCAAAGCAGCCAACGCCTGTGCATCGCCAGGCTCGAAGGTCCAGCCCGTGACGCCGTCGCGCACCAGTTCCGGGATGCCCCCGATGGCCGCGCCGATCACCGGCGTGCCGAAACCAAAGCTCTCCAGCACGCTCATCGGCGCGTTCTCGTACCACTGTGACGGCAGCACAACCACGCGGGCCTGCCGGATCAGCGCATGCAGCGCCGCACCGGATTGGAAACCCAGGAACTCGATGCGCGCCCCGGCGGCATCGCCCAATTGGGCGACGAGCGCCCGCAGCGCCTCTTCCTCGGGGCCGGTGCCGGCGATCTTCAGCATCACACCCGCAGCCGCAGCCGCGCGGATCAGCGTGTCCACGCCCTTCTCCAGCGCCAGGCGGCCGAAGTACAGGAAATAGTCGCCGGGCTCGTACTGTGGCACCTGCGTCGAAGCATCGACATAGTTCGGGATGTAGACCACCTTGTCGGCCGGAAAGCCCCATTCGACGATCTTCTGACCGAAAAAGCGGCTCGGCACCACCAGCCGGTCGATGTGCTTCTGATAGGTGCCCAGCGCCCGGTGCAGCCCGCTTTCGGCGGCGACGATCGCGCTCGCGGCCAGCGAGTCGCGGATACATCGGTGTTTGACCACGTTGATCACCGAACCCGTACGGCAGCGCTCGCACACCCCGTCGCGGTTGAGCATCTTGTAGGCCGGGCAGGCCACCTTCAGGTCGTGGGCGGTCATCACCACGGGCACGCCCGCATTCTTCAGCACCGGCAGGATGGCGGGCGAATGGTGGTGGTAGATGCAGTGCAGATGCGCCACGTCGGCCGGGAAATCGCGCAGCAACGCGCGCAGTTTGCGCTGCGCCTCAAAGGAGTAGATCACCTTCGATGCCATCACCAGCTTGTCCAGCGTCGAGTAGGCGTTGCCGAACTCCAGTTCGTCGATGAAGTAGCGTGACCATGGCGTGGGCTGGTTCTTCGGATGCTGCATCGCGAAGAAGCCGTTGTCCCAGCCTTGTTCACCCATCAGCGCCGCATGCTCCAGGTACACGGCATCCGAGCCGCCGCGGCGGTAGTGGTAAGTGTTGATGTTCAGCAGTCGGGGCATCGTGACCTCAGTCGGGTGCCAGCATGAAGCTCGCGTACTTCGCCGCGATGTCACGCCAGTCGCAACCGGCAGCAGCACCGCGCATGGCCTGCTCCAGCGCAGCTTGATCCTGCTTGGCGGAAAGCACGGCACGCGCCAGGCCCTCGGCCATCTGCGGCCCCGGCTCCACCCAGACGCCGGCGCCCGTAGGCACCTGCTCGGGAAAATCGCCCACCCGCGAGGCCAGCACTGGTTTCTCGAACGCGATGGCCAGCTTCAGCACCCCGCTGGTCGAGCCCTCGTGATAAGGCATCGCCACCAGGTCACAGGCGCAGAAGTAGTTCTCCACCTCCTCGAACGGGATGCGCTCGTTGCGCAGAAGCACGTTGGGCAACCGGCCGGCGCGCTCCACCAGGGCGGCCAACTCGGCCGGGTGATGGCGTGCATCGAAACGCCCGGCGACGACGAACACCACGTCGCTGCGGTCCTGCATCTGCTCGGCCGCCTGCAGGAACTCCACCAGCCCCTTGCGCGGTTCCAGATGGCCGAAGAACAGCACCACGTAGGCCGACTCGTCTCCGGTCCAGCCGATACGCCGACGCGCATCCGCCTTGTCCGGCGACGCAAGGCGGAACAGGTCATACGCGCCGTGCGGCACAACCAGCATAGGACGCTGCACGCCCATGCGCGCCAGCGCCGCGCGCGCCGCCTCCGAGTGGACCACCAGCCGGTCGAAGCGCCGATAGAACCAACTGAATTCAGTCGCGCTCCAAGCGCGCGGATAGTGCGGCAGCACGTCATGCACCGTCAGCACGCAGCGAATCCCCAGCCAACGGAACAGCGTGACCAACAGACCTTCGAGCAGCGGCACTTTCAACTGAGCCTGGAACAGCAGCACCCGCGGCCGTCCGGCCACGATGGCCACGAAGAAGCGCAACACATCCAGCGGATACCACCTGGAGCGGCGGAAAAACCGGCGGACCGGAACCCCGAGCGCGTCGAAGGTTTTCGGCAGGGAAATACCGGTGATGACCTCCGTGGGGATCGTCTTGTTCAGCTCCCTGGCCAACGATAGGCTGTAATCGGTCAGGCCCGAATCACCAGTAAAACAAGCCACTGCAATCGTTCTCACATTAGGCCCCATGCAACTTCTCATGTGCACGACTGCGCCCCAACGCCATGAAAGGTCGCTCAATGAACCTATACCCAAGCATCGCCGCGATGAGAGAAAGTGGAAGCACCGCCCCTAGCAGCAGCAGGTAATTTTCAGCATCGCCACCACGGAGATACCCTTGACGAATGAGTAACCAGCCCACAATGTCCAACACGAAGACATGAAGCAGATAAAGGGAATAAGAAGATTCACCAACCTTCCGCAACCAACCCATCGAAAGAATTCTGCCGATGAATTCCTGAATAGGGCGAACAGCCCCCCCCCGCGAGCGGGGCCAGCAAGTCCCAAAGAAAGCAGCAAACCAAATCAACAATGATAGCCCTGCGGCCCGAACGTCAGGATCAACAAAAAGAGCAGAAGCAAGTACAAATGGTATCGAAAGCAGCATCAGCATCGTGTTTTTGCGGACAACTTTTCCATCACCACCAACCGCCAACAAGCGTGAACAAGCCCACCCCGCATAAAAATATCCCCAGCTATTGATAATCGCCGCATTCGTCAATCCAGGCAGGTAAGCCTCCCCCGCGATCTGAAGCACCGCAAAGGCTACGGCGATAGCGAGCGCCCCCCACCACCGTCTTGTCAACACAAGATAGATAGCTGGGGCAACCAAATAGAACTGCCATTCAAGCGAAAGACTCCACGCAGGCGCCAAGAGTGCCTGCGATGCGTGGGGCAACAGGTTCTCAGGCACCAACCCGTGAAGTAACGGCACGTGTGCCGCCAGGTGCGCCCAATAATCAGCATTCACCGCCTCCGCCCGCTGGCTGAATGCGGCCAAGTCGGATGCTGACCGCCATGGTTGATCCATCAATGCTTCATGGCGAAAACTACCAAGCAGCACCGCCAATCCAAGCGCAAAAAAATAAATCGGGAAAATTCTTGCAGCACGCGATCGGACATATATACCATACCCGACATGTTTCCGACGCAACATCTCAAAAACAACGAAACCACTCAACGTTATAAAAACATTGACTGGGACGCTAGTCAGCAACACCAACTTCATCCAAGAAGGCGCGTTAACCCCAAGATGGAAACCGAGAAAATTTCCAACATGACCAAACACGACCCAACTAGCCATTAGCGCCCGCAAACCCTCCAAGCCATCATATCTCTTCGGTTCAACAGAAAAAACCATCAAAACAGCCAAATCAGGAGAAATTTTATGAAACCAATAAAGGCCCGATAACAATACACAAATTATCAGCCAGCGCTGTCACCGCCTCGCCGCACCGGCACGCCCGCGTATCGACGTTAACGTCCCTGTTCCTAGGCATCGCCGCCGGAGCATTTCTGTATAACCCACAGTGAACCAAAAGATAAACTGCATTGCGCTCCCACCCAACACAGACATCTGGTAGGGGAGCATCAAAACCATTGACAAGGAGGCCGCTGCACAAAATGTCGCAGCCGCACGATCAAGCCCTGGCTCCAGACCACCGTTCGCCAACTTCCAGCTTATCCAGAAAGTGCGGACACCAATGCTCGCGAACAGCACAAAGCAAATAATCCCTCCGTCCCAGAGCAGTCTAGACATAGCGTGAGCATCAAGCCCCAACCCATACTGACGGACCGCCGACCCCATCCCAATGGTAAAACTCCCCTCAATTGAAGATCCGACACCATGTCCAATGAGGGCACCAAATATGCTACCGAGCTGCACGTTCATCTGATACCAATGAACAATAGTTCCAACGCGCCCCCTATGATCTGGCGTCACCATAAAGTTAGGGTCGAATGAATACCCAAAATCATGCCCAGCGTCGCCACTCGCCCAGTACTTTATATAATAAGTGACTGCAATCACCGAGAAAGCAATTCCTCCCGCCACCACAGCGGTAAAGGCGAATTTTGGATTCCTCCTGAGATCGGTCAAAAACGCAACAACAAACAATACCGGTATCAGAACCAAAGTTACTTTTGTTTCGGCAAGAAGTATGGGGACCAGCAAGCAGGCAACAATTCCAACGACAACAGGCGTACTCATCAGTCGATCACGGCGCAACGCGGTAACAAACACCATAACCATGACTAGAAAGGAGGCCATCTCACCGGTGTATCCACCTGTCAGAACGTTCCCCCCGAAAGTTCCCACAACCGCTTCATCCGCCCGCCCAATCGCGCCTGCTTGAGCGACTCTCCAGGGGCCAACCACTAGCGACTGATAGAGGCCAAATGGCACCTGCAACAACGCGATGCCGACAAGTATTTTGAATAGCAACTGGCCCGTTTCAGGCTTCAGCCCTCCCCAGATCAGCAAGGCAGCAACCCCGATATAAGGCACATAGCCGCGCACACCAACCATCGCCTGCGCAAACG
The DNA here is from genome assembly GCF_047654785.1 of Roseateles sp. Lineage (GTDB taxonomy): Bacteria > Pseudomonadota > Gammaproteobacteria > Burkholderiales > Burkholderiaceae_C > Pelomonas. Next base: position 341,938 of record NZ_JASGKQ010000003.1, on the reverse strand, counting down.
AAATTTGGTTGACGACGCTGGAGAAACCCAACGTCAGCAGGTACACCACCACCAGCGGCATGAGCGAGCCCAGTGGTTCATTTGCAGCCCTGCCGCCCGCAATCCGGGCCACCACCGTGATCAGCATGCTGCCCACGATGAGGGAACTGAGCCAGTTAGCCTGCCCGAACGACGCGAAAAATTCCAGGACACCGGTGACGACAAGCGCGACGAGAGTCGCCAAGACGATGTGCAGGCGGGGGCTGACAATCACCGCCACGCCGATGAGCAGAGCCGACAGCATGGCGATGGGCAGGATCGCGCCCAGGGCCGCCGCGAGCCCGCCAACAACAGCCAATACGATCGCAACGGCCAGGATGCCAACCGTTGCACCCGACCACCGATTGCCAGTTGACATCCTGCGCACCATGCCCATTGCCGCCATGTCAGCCTTTCAGCATATCTGACGAACCGAGCGCCGCTTCACGCAGCACGCGTGCCTTTTCTCGCAACGTGTCGCTGATGCTGGCACGCTGCTGCTGGATGCGGCTGAAAGCCTGCTGCATGCTGGCCAGCGTCAAATCCTTGGTCTCGACCAGGTAGTCGATGGAGCCGAACAAGTCTTCGTTCAGACCGCGCGCCTTGCGGCTGTAGCCGATGGACAGCGTGGGCACGGCCTGCGAGAAAGCGGCCACGGTGGCATGAGTGCGCGCGGCCACCAGGGAATCCAGCCCAGCGATCACGCCCTTGAGTTCGCAGGCATTCAGGCCGGGAGGGAGCACGTAACAGCGGTCGGGGCGATTCAGGCGCTCGGCCAACTGACGCAGGTAGGTCAGATCACTGTTGGTGGGCATTTCCGCCTGGTCGACGTGATAGATCAGGCAGACCTTGCGACCCTGGTCGTCGATGAGCCAGCGCAGGAAGTCGAGCACGGTGTCTTCGAGCGAACGGCCGCCGCCCTGGGAGCTAAATAGCTTACGGATTAGCGGACTGACGTTGAAGCCGACGGCACCGCGGCAGCGCTCCATATCCACCCCCAGTTCGGTACGTGGCTGAACCGAGGCGAGCCGGTAAGCCGGATCGCCCACCACCTTGACCGGTAGGCCGTAGTCCTTGGCCAGTGAAGCCGCGGATGTGGTCTCGCGGACGGTGATGCCCTTGTAGCCACGCAGGTGCGAGCGCATGGCGGATACGACGTTGCCGTTCGCCTCGAACGGCCCCACCGAGGCAGCCCACAGGTAGGTGGGCTTGCCCAACGCACGGGCACGGTCGATCAAGCGCGACCACATGTAGAGCGAGTGGATGCCGTAGTCCAGCGAGATGATGTCGCCCCCGATCATCAGCACAGCGTCGGCGCTCGCCAGATCGGCCTCGACGGCGGCGCTGTAGCGTGGCACAGGTGGCTGCACGCCGGCCATACCGGGCAGGCGCTGCATCAACGAGCACCACCACTTGAGGCTTGACGGCATTGTCGGAGCGGTGACGAAGCGCACGCCGTAGGCCGCATGGTCGGGCCACTGGGCGATGTCGGCAGCAGCATCCACCGACGGCACGAGGAACTGCGTGTCCGGGCCCTCGGTGGTGCGCAGGATGTCGATGGTGCCTCGCACCAGGGCCTCGCAGCCGCGATTGCCGAAACTGGTTTGACCGGCGAGATAGAAAACCATGAACTATCGACTCCTAGAAGCAATTGACTGAAGGTTGACTGGCAACGTCAGGAAGCAGAGCAAGCCATTCAGACCAGCTTCAGCTTCCTGGCCACCCGCCGCGCCAGCTCTCGCGGCCGGGCCAGCAGCGGCAGCTTGTAGATCCATTCCATGGCACGGACGTAGCGCCTCGTCCTGGCCGTGAAGACCGACAGATCGGCGCTGCGGCGTGCCTCGGCGAACGCGCCGTGGGTGGCCTCGCCGAGGCAGCGTCTCAGCCGCACGATCGTGCGGCGGTAGAAGGACACCTGAGCCAGGCTGACGAAACCCCGCCTGGGCGGGGTCCACTGCCCCCGCCTGGCGGCGTCTGCCTGGCGAACGGCAAGGCCATCACGGCGATGCCTGAAGTTCCCTTCCTGCGAACGCACGATGTCGGCTAACGGCAGATCGTCGAGTTGGATCGCGCCGTCTACCGCACCTTGTCGCAACAACTGCTCCAGCACGGGATGGCGGTTGACCAGCACATTGGTGCCCTTGGGATCGCCCAAGTAGCGCGGCAGCCAAGCATCGCCCAGGCAGATGTCTGCGGCCTCGCCGAAAATGTCGTCGCAATGGTCGCAGGCCCGGAGCTGAAACATCGCCTGGCCCCAATTGTGGCCGTACAGCTCCCGCGTGCGCCTGATGACCGGCTCGGTGCTGCCGTGGCGCCATGCTGCGAAGCGGTAGTCGTCCGAACGGGATGTGCCCTCCTTGACCCGGAAATCGACGCGAGCCAGCTCGTTGGGTGCGATACCGCATTGCCAGGCCAGCAGTTGGGCAAATGCCTTGGTCTTCATGTGGCCACAGACGAGGGCCACGAAGAAGTTGAACTGCGCAGCCAACTGCGGGTCATCCAACGTCAGCAGACGCATGGCCTTGACGTAGCAGGGCACGCCCACGAACGCATAGCGCCTGCCGTTGCCCTTGAGCCCAGCCACCACCTGGGAGAAGTCGCAGTTGTAGTACTGAGACTTGCGCTTGGCCTGCAACTCCGCCGTCGTGTGGGACACGGCGTACTCGAAGAGTTCTGCGCCGTCGCCGGTGCCGACATGCACCACGCCGTCGATGGCACCTGTTTCGAGCAGGCGCGTCAACACCCAGGTCGTCAGGCCACCCGAGCTGCTGCGCATGACAGTCGCCTCATCGCGCACCTGTCCTGCTGCCAGGCTCAGGTAGCGCCCGACCTCATCGGCCTGGTGCGGCGCTCCAGCATGCACGATGCGGGCGATCTCCGTCTCGTCAAGCGCCGTGGGCGAAAAGGGGCAGGCACGCGCGGCACGCTGCAGGTCGTCTGTCCCGGCCTGCGCAATCACGGGCAGGCGCCGAAATGCTTCATCCTCAACAAACCGGATGCGCCCTTCGCTCGCCACGGCGCAAGCACCACAGCCGACACAGAAGCCGCCGTCAATCACTGGCACGATGCCACCGTCAGTTGCAAGAGCCGACGTTGCGTGAGTGGCTTCAGCACTCATCATCGCCATGCTTGCCACCCGACCTTGCCAGCAGGCCTGCCTGCGCCCCCTGGGCGCCCATAGCTGGAACTCACCACACGAACACCTTCAACGGGAGAAGTTTGTTGATCATCGAACGCTCGTCACGGGCAAACGGCCGCAACACAGCGCAGACGGCGAGGCAGGCCGCACCGGAAGCGATCAGCACAACCAACAGCGCAACGGCCCCACCACCGGCCATGCCTGAGAGCCCCACGGCGCGAAAAGTCGCAGCCGTCAGCACGATTGCAAGAGCAAACTTCATCAGGCTCAGCAGCGGCAGGCGGAACGTCGTCCCCGAGGCCTTCAGGTAGCCGATCATCACGGCCCCCCAGGACAATTCAGATACGACCAACCCACCACACAGCGCCCAGATGCCGAAGCCCGGATAGCCCGCCAAGCCAAGCCCGATTCCGACGACGGACACCAAGGTCGCTACCAACCCGCCGGAGCCGATCTCCATCGTAAAACCCAGCAGTGCGATCACCGCACGGGTCGACTGGATGAACAGCAGCAGCACGAAGAAGTACAGGTAGCCTAAGCCGTCGGTCATGCGCCCGCCCGACAGCAGTGCCAGTAGCGGCTCACCGGCCACCAGCAGCGCAGCCGTGATCGGCGCCAGCATCAGCACATTGATCTTGATGACCGTGCCCGCCAGTTCGACCAGTTCCACTGTGGAGCGGCCATTGGACCGAGCCGAGATGAACAGCGGGCGGACCCAGCCGATGAGCAGGTAGCTCGGCAAATACTTCTGGACCGTGGCCGACAGCGCCGAAGCGAAGCCGAAAGCGGCGATGGCCTGCGCGCCGAGCAGGCGGCTGACCAGCAGCTTGATCATCTCCGTGCCGGTCATGAGGTAAATGACCTGCGAGAAGTAGGTAGGAATCGAGAACTTCAACTGCCGCGCCATGGCCGGCAGATGCAATGTCTGGGCCACAGGCTCACGCGCCCGCTTTGCACCATAGTGCAGCAACAAGCCACTGGAAACGGCGGCGCCAAGCGCAGAGGTAGCCACTTCGATGCTCAGCCACAGCTCCAATAGCACCTCATGGCGGCCTGCACCGCCAAGCACCAGCAAGCCGAGCAACTTGCTGCCGTTCCTGAGCAACGCCGACACCTGCGCGCGCCCCTGCTGAAGCAGGGACTCGAATTCCACGTCGATAAAGCGCGCGATGCCTTCGAAACACAAGAGCCAGGCAAACAGGCGCATGACCGTGGCCGTATAGGCGGGACCTGCAAGCTCGGCCAGCGCCGGGGCGGCAATGAAGATGGCCGCACCGCATAGCACCAGGGTAGCAACGCGGTAGGCCGTAAGCCTGTGAACCAAAGCGCGCAGACCGACCCCGCCGCCAGCGGGCCTCAGTTCGGGCAGGTACCGGAATGCGACCGCGTACGCCCCGGGGCTTGCCGCAAGTTGCAGGATCTCGAATGCCGCGAACAGCGTGATGTAGACGCCATAGTGGTCGCGGCTGAGGGAGCGGACCAGCAGCAAAAGTGTTGCGACACCGATCAGCACCGAAAAGACCTTGCCGATCGCGAAATGGCTCAGGCTCTTCTTTGCAACGGCAGTCGTGCTGGGCACAGCCTTCGTCATCGACCGGCTCACGGAGGATTGCCGAAGGCCCGGGCGCGATTGGCACCGGTAACGTTCGTCGCCAGGGCTTCGATGAATTGCCGTTGAACGCCATAGGCATGTTCGGCGTCTGCATCGATGGTCGAAACCCGCACCAGCATGCCATCCGGAATGATGCCGCGCGTGCTATACGCCAACTGCGCCAGTTTTTGCTCCGTGCCGCTCAGCGCGACACGCTCACCGACCACCATCCAATAGGTGATGGGCTCGATTCGATTACCCAGTTGGGCCACCAGCAACCTGGTGCGCACTTGATGCGTACCTACAGAAGCCGTCGATAGGCGGTCACTGTGCACCTGAAAGCCCTGCGCCGGATAGCAGACGTCCGGCCTATGGGCTCGCGTACCGTCCGACTGGTCCCCACCATAAGCCACCGACAACATCACGCGATCACCATTCGAATTCACGTATGTCCGGCTCAAGGTCTGATTATATATCTTGTTCAGCACCGCCTGCTGGTCAGGAGAAACCAATTGCGCCGGCCCCCTGGTGTCCTCTGACCAATCGGCAAAGGTACGCGGAAACAATTGCGCCAGATCCAACTTCGGGCGCATGTCTGCCAGATGCTGAGTCGGACGCCAGGCGTATGCAAACAGAGCCGCCGACATCGCCAACACCACCACCAGTACAGATTTCCATCGAGCGACGCTCATCCCTTGGGCTCCTTGCGATGCGCCGGCAAAAACAAGCCCAATATTCTATCCAGCACCAACATCAACCCCAGTGCAACAATGAAGAGCACCATGCCGGCGAAACCATGCACGAATCCCTGCCCCGCTTCATCGCCAAGATAATAGGTGACCAACACAAGAATCATCACGCGCACGATATTGGCCAAGAAGGCCGTAGGCACCAAAAGAAGGGCCAGCGCAACATTACGAACCGGATTGGTGTAAGCCATGAGGTTCATGTACAACATGCCCAAGGCTTCCAGCGTGAACATACTATTCAAGCCGGCACAGGCATCAGCCACCAGCAACTGATACTGCCCCACAGTCATGACGACGCCTGAGCGTCCCACCGGATAGCCACAGATGTACAGGATCGCGCTGGCACTTGCTGACACGGCCGACTTCAATGGAGCAGTAACCGCCGCCACCAAGGCCTCGGGCAGTGGCACCATGAACAACATGAAAAACAGCGGAAACCAAAGCAACCGCAGCGCCGCTCGTCCCTTGAATATCAGCAAAAAGGACATCAGCATGCCGATCTGTGAGCCGATGGCAAATGTGATGATGTCCTGGGAGCGCCCAATCACATATAGCGCCAAACTGAACAGCAAGATCGGCCAACCCAGCCAACCCATAGGCCGCACAGGCAAAGCGGCTAATTCATGCCGGCGGACATACAGCAACCAGCCGCTCACCGCAAGGATGATCGGGCCATGGCCCTGTTCGTCAGTGGCCCAGATGGTGCTGGCCAGTCCCACCCAAGACGGCACATAGAGCAGGGCAAAACCGGCCAGCAGCAAGCCCAGAACCACCAGATCGGTCCCGGCGGGCAGGAGGGGTTTGCGCTGGCGCGACGTGGGAGGCGCCACATCGCGCGGATCTGTCGTGGCAGCCATGTACAGGTCAGAACTCGTTGAAAACCACGCCAGCCAGCGTTGCAGGTGTTTCGGCGAGATTGGCTACCAAATCTTGCAGCGTCGCAACACTTGCTCGGTCTTTGCGTGCCAACACCAGGGCCGCACCACAGCGTGCAGCGATGACCGCACTGTCACTGCCGTAACACGCTGCTGGCGTATCGACCACCACATGATCGAACTTGGAGAGCAACTCGCGGACCAATAGCCCGAATGCCGGTCGCTCTACGAGTTCAAGTGGATTTGGGGGCGTGATACCCACCGGCAATACGAACAGGCTGGGTACGCCAGCCACTTGCTGGATGACATTGGCCTCGGCCCGGCCGCTCAGGATTCCCGACAACCCTGCCTTGTTGTCCAAACCGAACACGTCGTGCTGGCGCGGATGGCGCATATCGGCATCCACCAGAAGGGTACGTCCACCGAGCTGAGCCAGCACGACTGCCAGGTTCGCGGCGAAAAAGCTCTTGCCATCGCCGGATTCGGGGCTGACCACCGCGATGGCGCGACGCTCCTGGCCCTCGTTGAAAAGCCGCATCATGAGCTGACTGCGGATGGCCCGGAAACTCTCAGCCTGTACGCCGAACGGTTGGTTCAGCGCCACCAACTCCGGGCTGGCCTCGCGGCGCTCTTCGGGGGCATAGGGGTAATGGAACTGCTGGCTCAGCGCAACCAGCACGTCATCGTTGCTGGCAAAGCCCAGCGCCACGGCGGCCTCGCCAAAGCGCACGCTCTTGTCGCGCTGGTGGCGCACGATCCTTTCGACCTGATCGGCGGACAAATTGCGCAGATCAGCCAGGATGCTGCCGATCGAGCGGTCAGCGACATTGGAATCTTGAGTGTCGACGGTCACAGGGCAGACTTTCTGTACGGCTGGGTTCGGTGATCAGACGACACAGGTCAGATACCACCAGATTGAGCGCCGGGGGCCGGAAGGCTCACGGCTCGCTGCTGAGGAATAAAGCCCAGCCCAACGGGCCGCGCTGGGTTGAAACGCTTGGCGTTCGGGGCTGGCAACGAACCAAGCACCGGCAGACCCAGTGCAAGAACCGCATCTTCAGGGTCACGGACCCGGCGATCCGCCATCTCCATCAACAGCGCGACACCCACCGCCAGCAACCCACCCAGGAAGATGGCGAGTAGCGTGTTCAGAACAATCTTGGGGCTGCTGTGCTTTGTCGGTGCCTGGGCCACGGTCAGCACGCTTGCATAGCTCTGGGTGTTCTGAGCCTCAAGAGCAGACTGGTTCATCCGCAGCACCAGGTTGTCAAATACGCGCTGCGCGTTATCGACATCTCGCTGCAGCACCAGCCCGTCATCACGTACCGCCTTCATCTGCAGCACCTTGGCACGCTGGGCATCCAGCGCTGCACGCACCTGGCCCTCACGCGCCTTGTTGATCGTGTTGCTCACGGTCACACCACTCGTGACGCGACGAGTTTCCGCATCGATCTTGCTGCGCAGTTCAGCGTTGTTCGCACGAACTTCAAGCACCTGGGGATGCTTGTCCCCCAGCCGTTGAGAAAGCTCCTGAAGCTTCGCCTCATTGCGGCTCAGGTCTGCCTTCAACCCGCTGATCAGCGGATTGTTCAGAACCTCTTGCAAACGATCACCCTGACTGCTTTGCGCCTGGGCTTGCCGGCTGCTGCTTTCGGCAGAAACCGCCTGCGACTGGGTGAATTGGCTGTTCAATTCCGCCAGACGTGCACTCTCGATGTCCAGCCGCTCGTCGGTAGCAATGATGCCATTGGCCTGCTGAAAGGCAGACAGGCGTTGCTGAGCTTGCTCCAATGCATCACGAGCCTCTTTGGTCTGCGCCTGGAAGAAGCTGTTGAACTGCTTGGCGGGATCGGAACGCAACTCCAACGTCGTGGAGATATAGGCCTGCGCAAATGCATTCGCCAAGCCAGCAGCAAACTGCGGAGACGGGCTCTTGTATTCGATGTTGATGACGTTGCTCTGCTGGCTCGGCTTCACATCCAGCTGCCTCTGCAGAAACTGCACCAAATACTGCTCCAACGTGCCTTCGCCATTGGTCTCAGCCTGCCATTGCTCACGGATGCCCGGACTCTCTGTCAGCTTCAAATCACGAATGACCCGCAGCGCGACCCGCTCGCTTTGCAAGATATCGACCTGAGTGGCCATAAACCCTGGCGTGGTCAACCCTTGGAACGCCGTCACCGACACCGGATCGGGCTTGATATCCACCACCACGCTGGACGCGCCGGTGTACTGCTTGGGCAGCAACAGGCTGACCACCACGGTTATCACCACCACGAGAGCAAACACGAACAACGCGGCCCACTTTCGCGCACGCAATATCGACAAAAACTGTGCAAAAGTCATTCAAAAACCCTTCATTCCATTGGCCGCAGCCAAGTGCAGCTCGTTCAGAACAAGCTTTCCTTGACGTACACCACGTCGCCATCCTTGACGCCATCGTCCATCGCCGGCTGCAGGACCTGCACCTTGCCGTCGCCGCCCTTGCGGTGCAACCGGATGCCGCGCTCGGTGCCGCGCTGGTTCAGGCCGCCGCCGGACGCCAGCACCTGCATCAGCGTCATGCCGCGCTCCAGCCGCATCGGGCCGGGGCGCTGCACTTCGCCGTAGATGTAGACCAGCGGTGCGCGGTCCACCCACAGCACGTCGCCGTTCTGGATCAGCACGTCGTTGATGCGGCCCTGGTCGCCGTTGGGGCCGAACACGCTGGGCAGGTCGATTTCCATGCGCATCGGCTTGCCGTTGCGCATGCCGGTCAGCACCAGCTGGTCGCCGCCGCTGCTGGCGACGCCGCCCGCGTAGGCCAGCAGGTCGGTCAGCCGCATGTCCGCGGTCTCGATGGGGTAGCGCCCCGGGCGGTTGACCTGGCCGAGCACGCTGGCCTGGTTGCCCTTGACCTGCAGCAGCGCGAGCGTGACCTGCGGCGCCTTCACGAAGTTGCCGTTCTTCAGGCCGTCGGCGATCAGCTTCTCGGCGGCGCTGACGCCCAGCCCGCCGATGCGGATGTTGCCCAGCAGCGGGAAGCTGATGACGCCGGTCTCGGAGACGCGGGTCTCCAGCGTCAGGTCGGGGTTCTGGTAGACGACGATGCGAATCACGTCGCCGGCGCCCAGCCGGTATTCCGGCGACACGGCCGGGGCCGCTGCCGCAGCGGCGGGTGCCTGCGCGTGGGCGGCGAGGGAAGCCAGGCCCAGCGAGGCGGCGAGGAGGAGGGAATTCAGACGCATCTTCATCATTTCAGGCCCATGCCCTTGGAGATGGAAGCAGGATCCAGGCCACTGGCCGCCGGGGCGGCGGGCGCGGCCGGTTCGGCGGCAGGCACCGACTCCAGGGCCGGCGCGCTGGCGGCGGCCGGGGCCGGCTCGGCGAACTTGCCGACGTATTCGATCTTGGAGCTTTCGCGCAGCGCCTTCAGGTCCTTCTGCACCACTTCGGCCTTGCGCTGATTCATCAGGAAGGCCTCGATGGCCGGGCGGGCGCGGGCTTCGTCCACGGGCTGGCTGCGCGAGCCGACGAGGGTGAGCACGGTCAGCCCGGCGGGGCTGGCGCTGACGACTGAGTCGCCGTCCTTCATCTTGGCGATGGCGTCCAGGTTGGCCAGCGGCAGCTGCTCGGCGGCGCGCACGGCCTGGTTGCCGTTGAAGCGGTAGTCGCCCGCCTTCAGGAACTCGACGAACTCGGCCAGGTTCTTGGCCTCGGCGAGCTTGGCGCGGATGGCGCCGGCCTGCTCGGGCCGGGCCTCGATCTGCAGCTCCTGCAGGCTGTAGATGCGGCGGTCCTTGAACAGTGCCGGCTTGTCGGCGTAGTACTTGGCGATTTCCTCGTTGCTCGGCTTGGCCACGCTCTCGCCGACGCGCTCGACATAGGCCCGGGCGATGATCTCGCGCTTGGCGGCCTCGATCTGCTGCACCACGCGCGGGTCGCGGTCGAGCTTCTGCTCCTCGGCCTTCTGCACGGCCAGTTCCTGGTCGATCAGGCGCTCCAGCACCTGGCGGCCGGCGGCCTCGGCCTGCTCGGGCTTGAGGCCGGGCTGGCGCTGCAGCACGAAGTTGATCTGGTGGACGGTGATCTCTTCCTTGTTGACCTTGGCGGCCGTCTGGGAAGCCTTCTCGCCCTTGTCACCACCGCAGGCCGCGAGCAGCGCGGCGGCCGCGACGGCGGCCAGCAGCGAAGCGCGGGGGTTGATCAGTCGCTTTGCCATCTTTTCGAGGTCCTTGTCGTGCGTAGAAGGGCGTCCAGCCCAGGGAACCCGGGAGTGTAGCGGCCGGGCATGACGCATCTGCGGCCGCCCGGCCCTCCCGGGGGGTCGGATTGACCAGCGGTTAGAGCCGTTTCAAGGGACAAGTTCCCGCACCCCCGCGTTCTTGGGGGGTGCGGCCGGCGCGCGGCTCAGGGCCGGCTCACGGCGTCAGCATTTGATGCCGGCGTGCAGCGCCACCAGGCCGGCGCTCAGGTTGTGCACGTCCACGTGGCCGAAGCCGGCCGCCTTCATCATGGCCTTCAGCGTCGCCTGGTCCGGGTGCATGCGGATGGACTCGGCGAGGTAGCGGTAGCTGTCGGCGTCGCCCGCGAACAGCGAGCCCAGCCGGGGCAGGATGTTGAAGGAGTACCAGTCGTAGGGCTTTCTCAGCGGCTCGGCGATCTTGGAGAACTCCAGCACCAGCAGCCGGCCGCCGGGCTTGAGCACCCGGCACATCTCGGCCAGCGCCTGGTCCTTGTGCGTCATGTTGCGCAGCCCGAAGGCGACGCTGACGAGGTCGAAGCGCTCGCTCTGGAACGGCAGCTTCTCGGCGTCGGCCAGGCTGGTGGGCAGGATCAGGCCCTCGTCCAGCAGCCGGTCGCGGCCCTGGCGCAGCATGGCCTCGTTGATGTCGGTGTGCACGACGACGCCCGTCTCGCCCACCTTGCGGGCGAAGGCGCGCGCCAGGTCGCCGGTGCCGCCGGCGATGTCCAGCACGCGCTCGCCCGGCTTCAGGTTGGCCACCTGCACCGTGTAGGCCTTCCAGGCCCGGTGCAGGCCGGCGGACATCAGGTCGTTCATCAAGTCGTACTTGGACGCGACGGAATCGAACACGCCGCGCACCTTGCCGGCCTTCTCCTGTTCGTCGACCTGCTGGAAGCCGAAATGGGTTTGACTCATGGGCGCCCCTCGGCCGGCGTGGCGGCGGCCCGGCGCTCGGCCCGCGGGCGGGCTGGAATGATGGTGGTCATGGCTCAATGCGAATGGCAGGACCCGCCCGACTTCACCGGCATCGGGTCGTCGCGCCCCTTGCCGGCGGCGGCCAGGCGGGCCTCGTAGTCGCGCCAGAGCGCGTCCTGCTGGCTGCCGAGCTTGTAGAGATAGTCCCAGGCGAACAGGCCGCTGGCGTGGCCATCGGAGAACTCGGGGCGCACCGCGTAGTGGCCCACCGGCTCCAGCGCGGTGACCAGCACGTCGCGCTTGCCGGTTTGCAGCACCTCCTGGCCCGGGCCGTGGCCCATCACCTCGGCGGAGGGGCTGTAGACGCGCATCAGCTCGAACGGGATGCGGAAGCGCGCGCCGTCGTCGAAGCCGATTTCCAGCACGCGGGATTGCTGGTGGACGGTGAGGTCGGTCGGGGCGGGCATGGCGCCAGTGTAGGCGGGCCGCACGCCCCGCTTTCCGGCCGGCGGGCGCGGCGGGCGCTCTAATCGGGGCTTTTCAGCCCTGCAGACCCATGCCCCGCCTCCTCCGTCACCGCCTGGCCGCCGCGGCCGCCCTGTTCGGCCTGGCCACCGCCGCCCCGGCGCTGGACCTCGCCGGCCTGTCCAAGACCGTCTCGCCCTGCGACGACTTCTACGCCTTCGTCAACGCCAACTGGGAAGCCGCCACCGAGCTGCCCGCCAGCCGCGCGCGCATCGGCAGCTTCGAGCAGCTGCGCCAGGCCAACGACGCGCTGCTGAACCAGGCCCTCAAGGCGCTGGCCGACCAGCCCGCGCTGCAGACCACGCCCGGCCTCAAGCTGATCGCCGCCTACTACGCCAGCGGCATGGACGAGGCCGCCATCGAGGCGCGCGGCCTGACCGCCATCGCGCCGCTGCTGAACCGCATCGACGCGCTGCAGCGCCGTGAGGACCTGCCCGCGCTGCTGGCGCTGCTGAACCGCAGCGGCGTGGCCGCGCCGCTGGGCTGGGCCGTGCAGCCGGACCGCAAGGACACGCGACGCAACGTGCTGGGCCTGTCGCAGTCGGGCCTGGGCCTGCCGGACCGGGACGACTACTTCCGCAGCGACGAGCGCACCCGCACCGTCCTGGCCGCCTACCGCCGCTACGCCGGCGCGCTGCTGGCCGCCGCCGGCCGCCCGGCCACGGGCGGCGAGCTGGACGCGCTGCACCAGTTCGAGACGCGGCTGGCCGGCGCCACGCGCCCGCGCGCCAAGCTGCGCGACCCCAACGCCAACTACAACCCGATGACCCCGGCCGAGCTGGCCGCCGCCGCGCCGGGGCTGGACTGGCCCGCCTACCTCGCCGTGCTGACGGCCGGCGCCAAGGCGCCGCAGCGCCTCATCGCCGGCCAGCCGGAGTTCCTCGCGCACGTGGCCCAGCTCGCCGCCGACGCGCCGCTGCCCACCTGGCGCCAGTACCTCGCGCTGCGCGTGCTCGACGCCGCCGCGCCGCGCCTGCCCAAGGCGTTCTCGACGGCGTCCTTCGAATACCGCGGCAAGGCCCTGACCGGCCTGCAGGCGCCGCCGCCGCGCAACGAGGAGGTGATCCGCCAGATCGGCGGCAACTACGGCAACGAGCCGGTGGCGCTGGCGCTGGGCGAGCTGTTCGTCGCCCGCGCCTTCTCGCCGGAGGCGCAGCGGCGCTCGCTGCGGCTCGTCGAGGACATCCGCGGCGCCATGAAGGCGCGCATCGAGCGGCTGGACTGGATGACGCCCGCCACCAAGGCGCGCGCGCTGGACAAGCTGGCCCGCATGCAGCCCATGATCGGCGCGCCCGACCAATGGCCGCAGTACGAGGGCCTGCAGATCAGCGCCACCGACTACGCCGGCAACTGGCTGCGCGCCGCGCTGTGGCACAGCGACCGGCTGGCCCGCGACCTGGACGCGCCCGTCGAGCGCGGCCGCTGGCGCACCAGCCCGCACATCGTCAACGCGTTCGCGGGCGGGCTCAACCAGATCATCTTCCCCGCCGGCATCCTGCAGCCGCCGTTCTTCGACGCCCGGGCCGACGACGCGGTCAACTACGGCGGCATCGGCATGGTCATCGGCCACGAGATCACGCACCACTTCGACGACAGCGGCCGCAACTTCGACGCCGGCGGCTCGCTGGCCGACTGGTGGACGCCCGCCGACGCCGCCGGCTACCAGGCGCGCGCCGACAAGGTGGCCGAGCGCTACGGCGCCATCTCGCCGCTGCCCGGCCACACCATCAACGGCCGCCTGACGCTGGGCGAGAACATCTCGGACGTCTCGGGCCTGGCCATCGCCTACGAAGGCCTGCAGCAGGCGCTCGAGCGCAGCGGCGGCGCCGGCAAGAAGCTGGACGGCTACACCCCGGCGCAGCGCTTCTTCCTCAGCAACGCCCTGGTCTGGCGCACCAAGGTGCGCACCGAGTTCCTCATCAACCAGCTGCGCACCGACTCGCACTCGCCGGCCCGCTACCGCGTGCTCACGCCGATGAGCAACTCGCCCTATTTCGCGCAGGCCTTCAGCTGCAAGCCGGGCAGCGCGATGGTGGCGGCGGACCCGCTGACGGTGTGGTGACGAGCCCCGTGCTGGTGGAGGTGCTGCGCGGCGGCACCGTCGAGTCGCGCCACACCGGGGCGCTGGCCATCGTCGATGCGGCCGGCGCCGTGCACACCGCGCTGGGCGACATCGACCGCCCGGTGTTCCCGCGCTCCGCCGTCAAGCTGCTGCAGGCGCTGCCGCTGGTGGCCGGCGGCGCGGCCGACGCCTTCGGCCTGGACGACGCCGAGCTGGCGCTGGCCTGCGCGTCGCACAGCGGCGAGCCCGCCCACGTGGCCACCGCCGCCGGCCTGCTGGCCCGGCTCGGCCTGACGGCCGACGCGCTGGAGTGCGGCACCCAGTGGCCCGGCCGCGAGCCGGTGCTGCGCGCGATGGCCGCGCGCGGCGAGGCCGTCACGCCGCTGCACAACAACTGCTCGGGCAAGCACGCCGGCTTCGTCTGCGTGGCCTGCCTGATGGCGCGCGCTGCGGGCGCCGAGCCGGCCGCGTTCGCGCGCGGCTACGTGGCGGCGGCGCACCCGGTCATGCGCGAGGTGTCGGCCGCGCTGTCGCTGGCCACCGGCGTGGACGTGGAGCGCGCGCCGCGCGGCACCGACGGCTGCTCCATCCCGACCTTCGCGCTGCCGCTGCGCGCGCTGGCGCTGGCCTTCGCGCGCGCCGGCACCGGCCAGGGCCTGCCGGACGCCCACGCCCGCGCCGCCCGCCGGCTGCGCCGGGCCGTGGCCGCCGCGCCGTTCATGGTGGCCGGCAGCGACCGCTTCGACACCCGCGTGGCCACCGCCTTCGGCGAGCGGCTGTTCTGCAAGATCGGCGCGGAAGGCATGTACTGCGCGGCGCTGCCCGAGCTGGGCCTGGGCGTGGCGCTGAAGATCGACGACGGCGCCGCCCGCGCCGCCGAGGCGGCGATGGCCACGGTGGCACAGGCGCTGCTGCGCAGCGGGCACGAGGTGCTGCGGGCCGCCAGCCACGCCGTGCTGCGCAACTGGCGCGGCACCGAGGTGGGCGCGCTGCGCCCGGCGTTCACCCTGGGCTGAGCCCGGGCGTCCAGAGCTCGCGCATCGCCTGCTCGAAGGCCTCGCCCACGCGCTGCGGCGCGCGCCGGGGCAGCGCCCGGCCGGCCACCCAGACGGACTGCCACGGCGCGCCGTGGCTGCCGAACACCACGGCGTCCAGCAGCGCCTCGTCCGGCAGGCCGCGCAGGCCGTCAGCCTGGCGGTCGAGCACCAGCGCGTCGGCGCGCGCGCCGGGCACCAGGCCCCAGGCCGCAAAGCCGGCCGCGCGGGCGCCGCCGCGCACCGCCGCGTCGAACAGCCGCGCCGCGCTGGACGGCTGCACGCCCGGCGCCGCGGCGACATTGCGCTGCCGCAGCGCCAGCCGCTGGCCGTACTCCAGCCAGCGCAGCTCCTCCACCCAGCCGCGCGTGACCTGGCTGTCGGAGCCCACGGCCAGCGGCACGCCGTGCCGCAGCCAGCCGGGCAGGTCGGCCAGACCGTCGCCCAGGTTGGCCTCGGTGCCGGGGCACAGCACCAGGCCGGCGCCGCTGCGCGCCACGGCCTCGATCTCGTCGTGCTGCGCATGCGTGGCATGCACCAGCTGCCAGCGCGGGTCCAGCCGGCCGGACGCGGCCAGCCACTGCAGCGGCCGCTGGCCGGTGGCGGCCAGGCAGTCGGCCACCTCGGCCGTCTGCTCGGCCACATGGATGTGGACGGGCAGGTCGGTGTCGCCCACGAGGCGGTGCAGCCGCGCGATGTCGTCCGGCGACGCGCCGCGCAGCGAGTGCAGCGCCACGCCGGCGGTCACGCGCGGCAGGCCGGCGGCGCGGATGCGCTGGCAGGCGCGCCAGGCCCAGTCGGCATCCGCCGCGAAGCGGTGCTGGTCGGGGCGCAGCCCGGCGGCGCCGAAGCCGCTGCGCGTGTAGACCACCGGCAGCAGCGTCAGGCCCAGGCCCACGTCCTGGGCGGCCCCGGCGAGCGCCCAGGCCATGTCCAGCTCGTCGCCGAAGCGCTCGCCCCGCGCCGGGTGGTGCAGGTAGTGGAACTCGCACACCTGCGTGTAGCCGCCGCGCAGCAGCTCGGCGTAGAGCTGGCCGGCCACGGCGCGCAGCTGCTGCGGCGAGATGCGCAGCGCCAGCGCGTACATGCGGTCGCGCCAGCTCCAGAAGTCGTCCTGCCCGGCGGCGCGCGTCTCGGCCAGGCCGACGAAGGCGCGCTGGAAGGCATGGCTGTGCGCATCGACGAGGCCGGGGAGGACCGGCCCGGCCAGCGCCTCGGCGTCGGCCGGCGCGGGCTGGCCGGGGCTGACCCCGGCCCAGTGGCCGGTGGCATCGACGGTGAGCAGCACGTCGCGCTGCCAGCGGCCGCCGACCCAGGCCAGCGGCGCGTGCAGCCGCCTCATGCCAGCATCTCCGCCAGCAGCCGCTCGACCAGCGGCGCCACCGCGGCGGCCGCGGCCTCGTCGTAGGCCTGGCGCGGGTCGGCGGCCTCGTCCATGTAGCAGCGCTGGCACATCTCCAGCTGCACCGCCTGCACGCCCTGCTGCGGCCGGCCGTAGTGGCGGGTGATGTAGCCGCCCTTGAAGCGGCCGTCGACGACCTGGCTGTACCGCTGCTGCCCGGCCAGCACCGCGCCCAGGCGCGCGGCCAGGGCCGGCGTGCAGGCGGCGCCGTCGGCGGTGCCGAGGTTGAGCGCCGGCAGCTGGCCGTCGAACAGCCAGGGCAGCTCGGAGCGGATGCTGTGGCCGTCGAACAGCAGCGCGCGGCCGTGCGCGGCGTGCAGGCGGGCCAGCTCGGCGGCCAGCGCGTCGTGGTAGGGCCGCCAGCAGGCCTCGCGGCGCGCGGCGACGTCGGCCGCGTCGGGCTCGGCGCCGTCGCGGTACAGCGGCTCGTCGGTGAAGAAGCGCGTGGGCACCAGGCCGGTGCCGCCGCGGGCGCCGGGGTAGAGCGGCTGGTCGTCGGGCGGGCGGTTCAGGTCGATGACGTAGCGGCTGTAGCGCGGCACGATGAGGCTGGCGCCCAGCCGCTCGGCCAGCGGCGCGTACAGCCGCTCCAGGTGCCAGTCGGTGTCCTCGCTGGCCAGCGCGCGGGGCACGAGCCGGGCGGCCAGCGCCGGCGGGACCTCGGTGCCGACGTGCGGCAGGCTGATGAGCAGCGGCACGCGCCCCTGTCGCAGGTGAAAGACCTCGTTCATATGCCTCCCGGGTTGCCCTGAAACACCCGCGTGATCAGCGGGTTGTGCCCGAAGCTCGCCGCCAGTTCGCGTGGATGTGCCAGGTCCCACACGCAGAAATCGGCCCGCTGGCCGGCCGCCAGCCGGCCGCGGTCGGCCCGGCCCAGCGCGCGGGCGCCGTTGACGGTCAGGCCGCGCAGCGCCTCCTCCGGCGTCAGCCGGAACAGCACGCAGGCCATGTTGAGCATCAGCAGCGGCGACAGCGTCGGCGAGCTGCCGGGGTTGTGGTCGGTGGCCAGCGCGATGGGCACGCCGGCCTCGCGCAGCGCCTGCACCGGCGGCAGCCGCGTCTCGCGCAGCGCGTAGAAGGCGCCGGGCAGCAGCACGGCCACGGTGCCGGCCGCGGCCAGCGCCTGCACGCCGGCGGGGCTGAGGTATTCGAGGTGATCGCAGCTCAGCGCCCGGTGGCGGGCCGCGAGCTGGGCGCCGCCCTGGTCGCTCAGCTGCTCGGCGTGCAGCTTGACGGGCAGGCCCAGGCGCTGCGCCGCGTCGAACAGGCGCGCCACCTGCGCGGGGCTGAAGGCGAGGTGCTCGCAGAAGGCGTCCACCGCGTCCACCAGGCCTTGCGCGTGCAGCCCGGGCAGCCAGGCGGCGACGGCGTCGATATAGGCGTCGGCGTCGTTGAACTCGGGCGGCAGCGCATGCGCGGCGAGGTAGGTGGTGCACACGTCCACGCCCAGCGTTTGCAGCCCGCGCGCGACGCGCAGCATGCGGGCCTCGGTGGCGGCGTCCAGCCCGTAGCCGGACTTGACCTCCAGCGTCGTCACGCCTTCCGCCATCAGCGCCCGCGCGCGCTTGGTGGCGGCGGCCAGCAGCTGCGCCTCGCTGGCGGCGCGCGTCGCGGCGACGGTGGACCTGATGCCGCCGCCGGCCCGGGCGATGTCGGCATAGCTCGCGCCGTGCAGGCGCTGCTCGAACTCGTCCGCGCGGCTGCCGCCGTAGACGAGGTGGGTGTGGCAGTCCACCAGGCCCGGCGTGACCAGCGCGCCGCGCAGCTCGACCACCTCGTCGGCCGGCGGCGCGTCGGCGCTCGGGCCCACCCAGCGCAGCCGGCCGCCCTCGACCAGCAGCGCGCCGTCGTCGATCAGCCCCCAGCCGCCGTCGCCGGCCAGCGTGGCCAGCCTGCCGCCCCGCCACAGCGTCATTCGTCGCTCCAGCTCAGCCACCAGGCGTGGCCGCCGCCGGCGTCCGGCCCCGTGAACACGCAGCTCTGCGCGGCCGGCGCCTCGCACCAGGCCAGCGTCAGCGGCGCCAGCGGCATCGCCCGGTGGCCATGCTCCAGCAGGCCGCCCTCGACGGTGAACAGCCCCACCCAGGGCGTGCGCGGCAGCAGCACCTGGCCGGCGGGCGCCAGCTCCAGGTTGCCGCGGCGCTCCATCGCGTTGAACACGTCGGTGGCGCCGCGGGTCAGCGTGGCCTGCGGCGCCAGGCCGCCGTCGAAGCGCAGCGGCTCGTCGCCCCGGCCCTGCGGCCAGTCGAACAGGCTCAGCCCGGCGCCGCCGATGACGGCCAGCCAGCGGTGCACGCCGGGAAAGGCCGAGAACGGCCCGTCACGTTCGACGCGCGCGACGCTGACGCGCAGCGCCCAGTCGTGCGCATGCGGCCAGGCGAGCAGCTCGCGCGTCGTGCCGCCCCCGTTCTTCCAGGGTTGCGGCTGCACGTCCGCCGCGCTGACCTTGCTCCAGCTCATGGTCCCGTCCTTGCCCCGGTGACGCGGGGAATGGCGCATTCTGCGCAGCCGATCCCGGCCCCGCTCATGCCGAGAAGCTCCCTTGCAATTGGTAACGCGCGCCGGGGTGGGTCAGCTTGACGCTGGTGACGGCCACGCCGCGGCTGTAGGTGATGCGCTTGACCACCAGGCAGGGGTCGCGCCGGCCGATGCCCAGCAGCCGCGCCTCGACCTCGCCGGGCAGCGCCGCCTCGATCATGTAGCGCGCCTCGGACAGCGGCGCCACGTCGAGCAGGTAATGCGTCGGCGTGATGCGGGTGAAGTCCTGCGCCAGGTAGTCGGGCGCGCAGGCCGGGTTGACGGCGCGCTCCTCGCACTGGATGGGCTGGCCGTTCTCCAGGTGCACGATGAGGCTCAGGAACACCGGCGCACCGCGCTTGAGCCCCAGCTCGGCCGCCTGCTGCGGCGTGGCCTTGCCGCGCAGCAGCGCGTGCACGCGCGCCTCGTGCCGGCCGCCGCGCTCGGCGATCTCCTCCTGCACGTCGCGCACGTTCAGCGTCGACGAGATGCGGTGCAGCTGCGCGACGAAGCTGCCCACGCCCTGCACGCGCTCGATCAGCCCCTCCTGCACCAGCTCGCGCAGCGCGCGGTTCACCGTCATGCGGCTGACCTCGAACTGCGCCACCAGCGCGCCCTCGCTGGGCAGCAGGTCGCCGGCCACCCAGTGGCCGCCGGCGATGCCCTCGCGCAGGTGGTTCTTGACCCGGAGGTATTGCGGCTCGGGGCCTGCCGGGGCGTTCCTTGGAGTTCTGGCCATGGCGGCGATCCTAGTTGACCTTGCTTGTATAGACAACTAGAGTCCGCCCGACGCATCAGGAGAAGCCATGACCGCCCTGCCCCGCCCCGTCAAAGCGCCGACCGGCCCCCAGCTGCACTGCAAAAGCTGGCTGACCGAGGCCGCCTACCGGATGATCCAGAACAACCTCGACCCCGCCGTGGCAGAGAACCCGGATGCGCTGGTCGTCTACGGCGGCATCGGCAAGGCGGCGCGCAACTGGGAGGCCTTCGACGCGATCCTGAACAGCTTGCGCGAACTGGGCGACGACGAGACGCTGCTCGTGCAGTCCGGCAAGCCGGTCGGCGTGTTCCGCACGCACGCCGACGCGCCGCGGGTACTGCTGGCCAACTCCAACCTCGTGCCGGCCTGGGCCACCTGGGAGCACTTCCACGAACTGGACCGCCAGGGCCTGATGATGTACGGGCAGATGACGGCCGGCAGCTGGATCTACATCGGCAGCCAGGGCATCGTGCAGGGCACCTACGAGACCTTCGCCGAGGCCGCGCGGCAGCACTACGGCGGTGTCGCGCCCCCGAGCGCCGGGCCGTCCCAAGCCGGGGGCGATCCCCTTGGGGGATCGACTGCCGTACCCGGCAGTCAAGGGGCGCCAGGAATCGGGCGCTGGGTGCTGACGGCCGGCCTCGGCGGCATGGGCGGCGCGCAGCCTCTGGCGGCCACCTTCGCGGGCTTCTGCTCGCTGAACATCGAGTGCCAGCAGAGCCGCATCGACTTCCGGCTCAAGACCCGCTACGTGGACGAACAGGCCGCCGACCTCGACGACGCGCTGGCCCGCATCGCCAGGTACACGGCGGCCGGCGAGGCGCGCTCCATCGCGCTGCTGGGCAATGCGGCCGAGGTGCTGCCCGAACTGGTCAAGCGCGGCGCCAGGCCCGACCTCGTGACCGACCAGACCTCGGCCCACGACCTCATCAACGGCTACTGCCCGCCGGGCTGGAGCGTCGAGCAGTGGAGGGCCGCCGCCGCCGACCCGGCCCGCCACGCCTCGCTGCGCGCCGCCGCCGCCGCCGGCTGCGCGGTGCACGTGCGGGCGATGCTGGCCTTCAAGGCGCAGGGCATCCCGACGGTGGACTACGGCAACAACATCCGCCAGGTCGCCAAGGACCAGGGCGTGCAAAACGCCTTCGACTTCCCCGGCTTCGTGCCGGCCTACGTCCGACCGCTGTTCTGCGAGGGCAAGGGCCCGTTCCGCTGGGTGGCGCTGTCGGGCGACCCCGAGGACATCCACAAGACCGATGCGAAGCTGAAGGAGCTGTTCCCACGGCATGCGGCGCTACACCGCTGGCTGGACATGGCGGCCGAGCGCATCGCCTTCCAGGGCCTGCCGGCGCGCATTTGCTGGCTGGGCCTGGGCGAGCGCCACGTCGCCGGGCTGGCCTTCAACGAGATGGTGAAGAACGGCGAGCTGAAAGCCCCCATCGTCATCGGCCGCGACCACCTGGACAGCGGCTCCGTCGCCAGCCCCAACCGCGAGACCGAGGGCATGAAGGACGGCTCGGACGCCGTGTCCGACTGGCCGCTGCTGAACGCGCTGCTGAACACGGCGGGCGGCGCCACCTGGGTCAGCCTGCACCACGGCGGCGGCGTCGGCATGGGCTATTCGCAGCACAGCGGCGTCGTCATCGTCTGCGACGGCACCGAGGCCGCCGCCCAGCGCATCGGGCGCGTGCTGTGGAACGACCCCGGCACCGGCGTCATGCGCCATGCGGATGCGGGCTACGAGACGGCCATCGCCTGTGCCAAGAAGAACGAACTGAACCTGCCCTCGCTATGAAATTGATCCCCGGACACCTGACCCTCGCCCAGCTCGCCGCCATCGCCGCCGGCACGACGCTGGAACTGGACGACTGGGCCGCCGTCGATGCCAGCGCGGCCCTCGTCGCCGCAGCGGCGGCGGGCGACGCGCCGGTCTACGGCGTCAACACCGGCTTCGGCAAGCTCGCGAGCACGCGCATCGCCAAGGACCAGCTCGCCCAGTTGCAGCTGAACCTGATCCGCAGCCATGCGGTCGGCGTCGGCGCACCGATGTCGCCGGCCGTCGTGCGGCTGATGCTGGCGACCAAGGCCGCCAGCCTGGCGCGCGGCTTCTCGGGCGTGCGGCGCGTCGTCGTGCGGTCGCTGCTGGACGCGTTCAACGCCGGCTTCGTGCCCTATGTGCCGGCGCAAGGGTCGGTCGGCGCGAGCGGCGACCTCGCGCCGCTGGCCCACCTGACGCTGGCGTTGATGGGCGAAGGTGAAGCGCTGGTGAAGGGCCAGCGCGTGCCCGCCCGCGAGGAACTGGCGCGCCTGAACCTGCCGCCGCTGACGCTGGCCGCCAAGGAGGGCCTGGCGCTCATCAACGGCACGCAGGCCAGCACGGCGCTGGCGCTGCATGCGCTGCTGCGCTTCGAGGGCCTGTTCGCGACCGCGCTGGCCTCGGGCGCGATGACGCTGGACGCCGCGCGCGGCAGCGACGGCCCCTTCGACGCCCGCATCCACGCGGTGCGCGGCCAGCCGGGCCAGATCGAGGTGGCGGCCGTCTACCGCGAGCTGCTGGCCGGCAGCGCCATCCGCGCCAGCCACCGCGACGGCGACGAGCGCGTGCAGGACCCCTACT
Organism: Roseateles sp.; assembly: GCF_047654785.1. Taxonomy (GTDB): domain Bacteria; phylum Pseudomonadota; class Gammaproteobacteria; order Burkholderiales; family Burkholderiaceae_C; genus Pelomonas. The sequence continues at coordinate 319,512 of NZ_JASGKQ010000003.1, read as the reverse complement.
GCCTGCGCTGCCAGCCGCAGGTCATGGGCGCCTGCCTGGACCAGGCGCGGCACGCGGCCGAGGTGCTGGTACGCGAGGCCAACGCGGTGACGGACAACCCGCTGGTGTTCGACGACTGCATGGCCGACGCCAGCGCCGGGCCGCCCCAAGCAGGCGGCGAGCCCCCTCGGGGGGCAGCCCCGCAGGGGCGTGGGGGCATTGTTTCAGGCGGCAACTTCCACGCCGAACCGGTGGCCTTCGCGGCCGACAACCTCGCGCTCGTGATCGCCGAGGTCGGCGCCATCGCCGAGCGCCGCATCGCGATGCTGATCGACCCAGGCATCTCGCGCCTGCCGCCCTTCCTGACCGCCGATGCCGGCCTGCACAGCGGCTTCATGATCGCCCACGTGACGGCGGCGGCGCTGGCCAGCGAGAACAAGAGCCTGGCTCACCCGGCCAGCGTGGACAGCCTGCCGACCAGCGCGAACCAGGAAGACCACGTCAGCATGGCCACCTTCGCCGCGCGCCGGCTGCACGCGATGCTGGACAACACCGCGCACATCGTCGCCATCGAGTTGCTGGCCGCCGCGCAGGGCATCGACTTCCTGCGCCCGCTGCAAAGCTCCGCCGCCGTCGAGGCGCTGCACGCGCGGCTGCGCGCGGACTGCGCCAGCAGCCCGGCCGACCACTACCTCGCGCCCGACATCGAGCGCGCCGCCGCGCTGGTGCAGGCCGGCGCGCTGACGCCGCCCCACGCGCCGCGCTTCGGCGGCTGAGCGCCCCGGCCGGGCGGCGGACAATGGGCGCATGCCCGCCCTCGTCCGCCGCCTCACGCTGTCCTGCCTCCTGGCCGCCGCACTGGCCGCGCCCGCGCTGGCCCAGCGCGTGGGCTTCATCAACCCCGGCCGCGCGGACGAGCCCTACTGGGCCGGCGCCAGCGAGACGATGCAGGCGGCGGCCCGCAGCCTGGGGATGGAGCTGGAGGTCCTCTACGCCAGGCGCGACCCGGCCCGGGCGATGCAGTTGGCCCGCGACATCGCCGCCCGCCCGGCCGGCCAGCGCCCGGACTATGTGATCCTGGTCAACGAAAAGGGCACGCTGGTCAGGAACGCCCGCGTGCTGGGCGCGGCCGGCATCAAGACCTTCGCGGCCTTCAACGGCCTGCTGCCGCAGGAGCGCCTGCGCTGGGCGCCGCGCAGGGGCCTGCCGCTGCTGCTGGGCAGCCTGGAACCGCGCGCTGAGGACGCCGGCTACCTGACCGCCCGCGCGTTGATCCAGCGGGCGCTGGCCGAGCACGGGCCGGGGCACGGCGGCAAGCTGCAGATGCTGGCCATCAGCGGCGACCGCTCGACGCCCACCTCCATCCAGCGCCATGAAGGCATGCGCCGGGCCGTGGCCGAGGCGCCCGAGGTCGAGCTGGTCCAGCAGGCCTTCGCCGACTGGCAGCGCGACCTGGGCCGCGACACCATGGCCGGCCTGCTGGCCCGCCACCCGCGGGCACGCCTGCTGTGGGCCGGCAGCGACCTGATGGCCTTCGGCGCGATGGACGCCATCGCCGCCTCCCGCCAGCAGCCGGCCCGCGACTGGCGCATCGCCACCATCAACGCGACGCCCGGGGCGCTGCGGGCGCTGCTCGACGGCCGGCTCCACGTGCTGGCCGGCGGGCATTTCCTGGCCGGCGCCTGGAGCCTGGTGATGGTCTACGACCACGCCCATGGCCACGACTTCGCCGACGAGGGGCTGGAGCTGGCCCGGCCCATGTTCATGCTGTTCGGCAAGCCCGAGGCGCGGCGCTTCCTGGCCCGCTTCGGCCACGGCATGCCGCAGCTGGACTTCCGGCCCTACAGCAAGGCGCTCAACCCCGGGCTGAAGCAGTACCGCTTCGACATCGAGGCGCTGCTCAACTGAACGTCCTTCCCACCTTGCCCGCCATGCCGCCGCCGCGCCCCCACCCCCTGCGCATCGCAGCCCTGGCCGTGCTCGGCCTGGCCGGCGCGGGCGCGCGGGCCGACGCGATGGTGATCCACCACGGCCCGCTGGCCGGGCTGACGGCCAGCGGCGTGCCGGACGCGGACCTCAGCCGGCGCACGGCCTACTGGGCCGCGCAGGCCGGCCTGGCGCTGCGCTGGGTGGACGTGCCGCTCAAGCGCAGCCTCGAGGAGCTGCGCCGCAACGAGCAGCCCTTCTGCGTGCTGGGCGCGTTCGACCTGCCGGAGCGGCGGCGCTATGCGCGCTTCTCGCTGCCGCTGGCGGCCGGCGAGGGCCAGGTGCTGCTGGCGGCGCGCCGCGTCGCCGCGCAGATGCGCGCGCTGCCGGACGTGCGCAGCGCGCTGCTGGACCCGCGCTTCGAGCTGCTGGCCTTCGACGGCGTGGCCTACGGCACGACGCTGGACCGCTGGATCGGCGAGCGCACGCGCAAGCCGCTGTGGGTGGGCACCGGCATGGCGCGGCTGGCGCCGATGCTGGCGCGCGGCCGCGCGGACTTCACGATCTCGGTGCCGTCGGCGCTGCAGGAGCTGCGCGCCACCGATGGCGCCGAGGCCGCGGAGATCGAGGCCTTGGTGCTGCCCGGCATGCCGCCGCCGCCGACGCGCCACCTGGCCTGCAGCCTGAGCGTGCCGGCCGCCTGGCTGGCGCGCTTCGACGCGGCGGTGCGCCGCGGCCCGCCTCGGTAACGGCCGCTCAATGACGCCCGCTCAGTAACGCCCGGCCGCCCCCGCCACGCGCAGGAACACGTAGGCGAACCACGCCACCACCGCGCGGTGCAGCAGCGCGCGCAGGCCCCGGCCGCCGTGCTCGCTGACGCGGGCCGACACGGCCAGCGCCGTCTCCACCTCCTGCGCCAGCCGCGCGGCGAACGGCCGGTCCCACACCACCACGTTGGCCTCCAGGTTGACCAGCAGCGACAGCGGGTCGATGTTGGAGCTGCCCACCGTGGCCCAGTGGCCGTCCACCACCGCCACCTTGGCGTGCAGGAAGGCGGGCGTGTACTCGTAGATCTCCACGCCGTGGCCCAGCAGGTCGGCGTACAGCGCCTCGGCGGCCCAGCCGGCGATGCGGTAGTCCAGCTTGCCCTGCAGCAGCAGCCGCACGCGCACGCCGCGCCGCGCCGCGCCCTGCAGCGCATGGCGGATGCGCTGGCCGGGGTAGAAGTAGGGGCAGATCAGGTCCACCGTCTGCTGGGCGTTGCGGATGGCGTGCGCGTAGGCGTGCTCGATGGTGCGGCGGCGGCGCAGGTTGTCGCGCAGCACGAAGGCGGCCATCACCGGCGCCAGGCTGGGCCCGGGCTCGGGCAGGCGCTGCGGGCCGCGCCACAGCTGCGCCAGCCACAGGCTCATGCGGCGGCGCAGCGGCACGTAGTCCAGCAGCGCGTCGTCGAAGTCGCGCCCCAGCCAGGCGCGCGACCAGATGGCGCGCACGCTGGCCGCCACCGGCGCCACCACGGCGCCGCGCACCGCGACGGCGAAGTCCAGCCGGGGCAGCTCGCTGGCGCCGTGGTGCAGGTCGTTGCGGTCGTCGATGACGTTGATGCCGCCGACGAAGGCGATCTCGCCGTCCACGACGCACAGCTTCTGGTGCAGCCGGCGCAGCTGGCCGGGCTGCAGCCAGCGCCACCAGCGGTCCATGGGCCGGAACACCGCGAACGCCACGCCGCTGTCCGCGAAGCGCTCGCGCAGCGCGGCCAGGCTGGCGCCGCTGCCGAAGCCGTCCACCACCACGCGCACCCGCACGCCGCGGCGGTCGGCGGCGCGCAGCGCGTCGGCCAGCGCGAGCGAGGTGGCGTCGTCGTGGAAGATGTAGGTGGCCAGCCACACCTCGCGGTGCGCCGCCGCGATGGCCTCGTGCATGCGCGGGAACAGCGCATCGCCGCCGCGCAGCAGCTCGACCTCGTTGCCGCCGCTGAAGCCCGCGTCCACGGCCGGCGGCCGGCCGCGCCGGCGTGCCCCCAGCTGCCTCATCTCAGCTCGCCATGGTGCTGCGCACCGCCGGAAAAAGCGGGCCGAGCGCCGGGCCGCTCCCAAGTCGGCCCGCTCAGGCGATGTGCTTGCCGGTCGAACCGGCAAGCATCGCCGTCCCCTCGGGGGCTGAGGCTGGACACATGGCGTCCTGTGGACGGCATGTGCCTGCCGAAGGGCTGCGGCACATGCCGCAGCGCGGCCTGCAAGGCCGGCCAAGGTACGCCTTGGACGAGGGGCTTCAACATTCCAGGGCCAGCTCCACCAGGAGCGGCAGGTGGTCCGACATGCGCGCCCACTGCGGGCCGCGCGGCACCTGCACGCCGGTGCAGCGCAGGCCGCGCGTGTAGACGCGGTCGAGCGCGAACACCGGCAGGCGCGACGGGAAGGTGGGCGCGCGCGGCCGCCCCTGCGGCGCGGCGGCGCGGCCCAGGCCGTGGGTGCGCATCAGCGCGTCCAGCCGCTCGCCCCAGTCGTTGAAGTCGCCCGCGATCAGCATCGGCGCGCCGGGCGGCACGTGCTCGCGCACGAACATCGACAACCGCTCGACCTGACGCACCCGGCTGGCATGGATCAGCCCGAAGTGCGCGACGACGACGTGGACCGCCGTGCCCCGCCAGTGCACCGGCACGTGCAGCAGGCCGCGCTGCTCGAAGCGGTGGTCGGACACGTCGTGGTGGCCGACGTCGCCCAGCGGCCAGCGCGACAGCAGCGCATTGCCGTGCTCGCCGAACTTGGTCGTCGCGTTGGTGCGGTAGGCCACCTCGTAGCCCTCGGGCGCGAGGAACTCGGCCTGCCCGCCCTCGGGCCAGCCGAACCAGGTGTGGTCGAAGCGGGCCGCCTCGCGGTGGTGGAACAGGCGCACCTCCTGCAGGCACACCAGGTCGGCGTCCAGCGCCTGCACGCCCATCTGCAGGTTGTGGATCTCCAGCCGCCGGGCCGGCCCCATGCCGCGCACGCCCTTGTGGATGTTGTAGGTGGCCACGCGCAGCACGTCGCCGGGCGGGTGGGGCGGGGGGCGGAAGGGGCTCATCGGGACGGGGGACTGAAGCGCGGCAGCTGCAGCACCGCTTCGGCGTTGGACGGGGAGAAGCAGCGGTCGGCCGCCTCGTGCCAGGGCAGCCAGAGCCACGACAGGTGCTCGCGCGGCGCCAGCGTGGGCACGAGCGCGGCCGGCAGCCGCAGGCCGAAGACATGCTCGGTGTTGCGCGTGACGCCCGGCGCGTAGCGGTGCCGCCAGCGGGGATAGATGTCGTAGACGTTGGCGAGCCGCCAGTCGCTCAGCAGCGCGCCCGGGGCGTCGGCGTCGAAGCCGGTTTCCTCCCGCACCTCGCGCCGCGCGGTGGCGGCCGGCGGCTCGTCGGCCCGGTCCTTGGAGCCGGTGACGCTCTGCCAGAAGCCGGGCGAATCGGCGCGCTCGAGCAGCAGCACCTGCAGGTCCGGCGTGTGGATGACGACGAGGACCGATTCGGGGATCTTGTAGGGTGGGGCCGGGGGCATGCCGTCAGCATAGCGGCGGCCCGCGGCCGCGCCGCTCAGCGGCGGTAGAGCAGCATCTGCGTGCAGCGGAACAGCGCCAGGGTCTTGCCGGTGTCCTTGCTGGTGACGACGGCGTCCCACACCTGCGTGGTGCGGCCCAGGTGGGCGGCGGTGGCCACGCAGGCCAGCGTGCCCTCGCGCGCGGTGCCGAGGTGGTTGGACTTCAGCTCGATGGTGGTGAAGCCCAGCGCGCCCTCGGGCAGGTTGGCCATGCAGCCATGGCCGGCGCAGGTGTCGGCCAGCGTGACGATGCCGCCGGCGTGCAGGAAGCCGTTGGGCGCCATCAGCTCGGGCCGCACCGGCAGTTCCGCGCGCACCTCGGCGCCGCCCACGTGGAGGAGGACGATGCCGAGATGGCCCGGCAGGTCGCGGTTGGCGGCGGGGTTCGGCGGGACGGCATCGGTCATGGCGGCTCCTGGTGGCGAGCCGGCATGGTAATGAGCCCCGCCGGGCTGGGGTCAGGTCCGGGTCATCGTGGCCTTCAGCATGCCGTTGAGCATGTCCAGCGTCTCGGCCAGGTGGGCGCGGGTCTCGACGGACAGGCCCGGCCGGACCGCCGCGGTACGCAGCTCGCCGGCCAGCTGGCTGGCATGCCAGCGCGCCATCGAGAAGGCGTCGGCGTACACGGTGGCGCCGGCCGCCGAGCGGTTCAGCTGCGCCTGCAGGCGGCGCAGGTACTCGCGCTGCAGGCTACGGCGCATGCGGTCGATCTCGCCGCCGGCCCTGAGCTCGCTGAAGATGGCGCCCTGCAGCGTGCCGTAGACCTCGCCGAGCGTCACCGCGCCCTTGCGCTGCGCCTCGGGCAGGTAGCTGGCCTGCTCGATCAGGCGGCGCGCGGTCAGCGGCGACATCAGGCGGTCCAGCACGCGGCCCTGCAGCGCGGCGACGTAGTCCGGCACGGCCAGCGGCAGGCCGCGGTCGCGCTCGTTGTAGTCCACGGTCTGCAGCGCCAGGAACTCGGGGCTGAACTTGAACGAGGCGCTGGACAGCAGCCCGGTGGCGATGAAGCGCAGCGCGTCGCGCTGCTGCGCGTTGTCCACCGGCTTGAAGGCCGGGCCGGCGGTGACGCCCGGCACGACGCGCTCGGCATGCAGGCCGCCGACGTATTTGCTGACGTTGTGGGCCGTCAGGCCGAGCTGGCGGAAGGACTCGAACACCGAGCGGCGCGCGCGCAGCGGGTCGTCGCCCACCTCGGGCCTGCGCGCCTGCACGCGCTCCCACAGCTCCTGGCTGAGCTTGAGGCGCTTCCTGGCGTAGGCCAGCGGGTCGTCGCCCAGGTCGCGCTGGTTGGTGCGCGGGTCGAAGCCGTCGTAGTTGCCGCCGACGCCCTGGTCGAAGTCGTCGCCGTAGGCGAGCAGCGGCTCGGTGGAGCGCGCGGCGATCTTCGCCAGCTCGGCGGCCTCCTGCCCGGCCGGGAGCGGCTTGTAGGCGTACTCGATGGCCCAGTAGTCGTAGGCGCCCAGCGTGGTGTTGGTCAGCGTGGAGCGGGGCTCGCCCCTGAGCGGCAGGTTGTAGGCGTTGTAGTCCATCACCGAGCTGGAGATGCCGTGCGCCTCGGTCCAGGCCTTGTCGCGCAGCTGCGCCTGGGTGACGGTGGTGGACGCGCGGAAGTTGTGCTTCAGGCCCAGCGTGTGGCCCACCTCGTGCATCACCACGTCCTTGACGACGGCCTGCGCCAGCGCCTCGGCCTCGGGGCCGGCCATGTCCTGTCCCTCGGCGCCGCCGCGCAGGGCCAGCAGGTCCAGCGCGAAGCCGAGTTCGTGGGCCTGGTCGTCCATGTAGCTGCAGCGCTGCTCGATGGCGGCACGGCTGCGCTCGCCCATCCAGCCGGCGGCCGGCGCGGCGCCGTGGTCGTGGTCGTGGTCGTGGTCATGCAGGCCCGGCACGTCGTCGGCGGCCAGGCGGCGCGAGCTGCGGCCGAAGACGTCGCTCATGCCGATGTCGGCGTCCAGGATCTCGCCGGTGCGCGGGTCCCGGCTGCTCGGGCCGATGGCGAAGCCGACGTCGGCGCCGGTGAACCAGCGGACGGAGGCGTGCGCGGCGTCCATGTTGTCCCAGCCGGCGTCGTCGGGCTGCTGGCGGGCCTGCACGGCGTCCTTGAAGCCGATCTTCTCGAAGGCCTTGTTCCACTCCAGGATGCCGGCCCTGACGGCCTCGCGGTACTTGGCCGGGATGTTCTTGTCCAGCCAGTAGACGATGGGCTGCACGGGCTCGGACAGCGCCGCGGCCGGGTCCTTCTTCTCCAGGCGCCAGCGGGCGACCAGGTGGACGCGCGGGTTGGCCGCGAGGTCGTCGCCGAGGTTGCTGTAGCTCTCGGTGAAATGGCCCAGGCGCGGGTCGGCATGGCGCACGGCGGCCGGCGCCTCGGGCAGCGCGCGGAAGTTGTAGACGAAGCTGAAGAACATCGAGCGCGGGTCCGGCGTGGCCTGCGGCGGCGCGGGCAGCGGCACCGGCGGCGGCACCAGCGGCGGCGCGGGGATGCGCGGCGTGGCGAAGTGGACGCGCGCGGTCAGCGTGGTGAGCTGCGCGTCGGCGCGGCTGGCCTGGATGTGGGAGTTGGCGCGGTCGGGCGCGTAGGGCAGGCGGAAGGCCGCCTCCAGCCGCGTCGAGTAGCCGGGGATGTCGCCCAGCAGCAGGCCGCCGGCGTCCACCAGCACGGACCTGCGGTCCACGTGCTCGGCGCTGGCCACCGGCGCGCCGGCGATCAGGCTGGGCGAGAAGGCCTGCTCCAGCACCAGCCGGGCGGCGGGGTCGTCGGCGCGAAACTTGGTGTTCAGCGCGATCAGCTGCACCTGGTTGCCGACGCGGCGCCACTCGGCCAGCTCGTCGCCCAGCATCTGGCTGGCGTACAGGCCGCGCTCGCCGATCGCGTTGGCGACGTTGACGCTGAACAGGAAGGGCTTGCCGAAGGCCTCCTTGGGGATCTCGATCCAGACCTTGTCGTCCTTGCGCCAGACCGGGAACAGGCCCGGCTGCTCGCGGGCGCCGCGGATGACCTCGGCGAAGGGCTTGGGCGCGGCGGGGTCGGCCGGCGGGCGGGCGGCGGGGGCGGAAGCGGGGGCCGATGCGGCGGGGGCCGGCGTCTGCGCCGCGGCGGCGGCGGCCAGGACGAGCAGCGCGGCCGAGGCCAGGACGGTGCGGGACATCGCGGTCATGAAGGGTCCGGAGAATGCGAAAAGGCGGCACTGTGGCGGGCGGCGACACTGGCGTCAATCGGCCCGCCGCCGCCCCGTCGCGGACCGGCACGGCTTCACGAAAAAACTTCCGTCATGGCACTCACGCATCTGCTGTACCTGCATGGTTTCCGCTCCTCGCCCGCGTCGGCCAAGGCGCGCCGCATGGCCGCCTGGGCCGCGACGCAGCCCGGCCTCGTGTTCGCGTGCCCGCAGCTGCCGCCGTCGCCGCGCGAGGCGATGGCGCTGGCGCAGGCCCTCGTCGCCGGCTGGCCGGCCGAGGGCGCGGCCGTCGTCGGCAGCTCGCTGGGCGGCTTCTACGCGACGGCGCTGGCCGAGCGGCCCGCGCAGCGCGGCTGGCGCGTCGGCGTGCTGAACCCGGCCGTCGATCCGGCGCGCGACCTCGCCCGCCACATCGGCGAGCTGGCGGCCTGGCACGACCCGGCGCTGCGGTTCAGCTTCACCGCCGAACACGTCGCCGAACTCGCCGCGCTCGCGCCGCCCGCGCGGCTGAGCAACCCGGCGCGCTACTACGCGCTGATCGCCAAGGGCGACGAGCTGCTGGACTGGCGCGAGATGCTGGCCCGCTACGCGGCCTGCGACGGCGAGCTGCTGGACGGCGGCGACCACGGGCTGACCGACTTCGACGCCCACCTGCCCGGCCTGCTGAGGCACCTCGGTGCGGCGACAATCCCGCCCCTATGACGTTTGCGCTGTTCGATGACGCCGGCAAATTCCTCGCCGGCCGGGTGATGAGCGAGGCCGATGCCTCGCTGCAGGTGGAGCTGGACTCGGGCAAGCGGGTCAAGGTCAAGGCCGCCAACGTGCTGCTGAAGTTCGAGCAGCCCGCGCCCGCCGCGCTGCTGGCCGAGGCGCGCGCGCTGGCCGACGAGATCGACCTGGACCTGGCCTGGGAGTTCGCGCCGGAGGGCGAGTTCGGCTTCGCCGACCTGGCGCGGGACTATTTCTCGGCGTCGGCCGGCGCCGTGCAGCAGGCGGCCGCGCTGCTGCGCCTGTTCGACGCGCCGCACTACTTCCGCCGTGCCGGCAAGGGCCAGTTCAGGAAAGCGCCCGAGGAGATGGTGAAGGCCGCGCTGCTGGGCATCGAGCGCAAGCGCCAGCAGGCGCTGCAGATCGAGGCCTGGGCCGCCGAGCTGGCCGCCGGCAGCTGCCCGGCGCCCATCCAGGAGCAGATCTACAGGATCCTGTTCAAGCCCGACAAGAACGGCCCCGAGTACAAGGCCGTCGTCGAGGCCAGCCGGCAGTCGCACAAGCCGCCGCTGGCGCTGCTGCAGGCGGCCGGCGCGATCACCAGCGCCTACCAGTTCCACTGGAAGCGCTTCCTGTTCGAGAACTTCCCCAAGGGCGCCGGCTTCCCGGCGCTGAGCGCGCCGGAGATCCGGGACGAGCTGCCGCTGTCGCCCGCCCGGGCCTTCTCCATCGACGACTCGCAGACGACCGAGATCGACGACGCGCTGTCGGTGCAGGGCCTGGGCACGGGCACCGTCACCTTCGGCGTGCACATCGCCGCGCCGGGGCTGGCGATCACGCCGGACTCGGCGGTGGACAAGGTGGCCCGCGAGCGGCTGTCCACCGTCTACATGCCGGGCTGGAAGATCACCATGCTGCCCGACGACGTGGTGCAGGCCTACACGCTGATCGAAGGCCGCGACTGCCCGGCCGTGTCCATCTACTTCACGATGGACGAGGCCACGTTCGAGGTCCGGGCGCGGGAGACCCGGCTGGAGCGCGTACACATCGCCGCCAACCTGCGCCACGACAAGCTGGACGGCGTGGTCACCGACGCCACGCTGTCCGGTGCCGCCGCCGCCGACTACGCCTTCGCCGCCGAACTGGCCTTCGCCTGGCGCCTGGCCAAGCACCTGAAGGCGCAGCGCGAGCTGGTGCGCGGCAAGCCCGAGACCTTCAACCGGCCGGACTACAACTTCCGGCTGGCCGGGGACCGCAGCGAGCCGCCCGACGGCACCGAGGCCATCGAGATCGGCGTGCGCGCGCGCGGCAGCTCGCTGGACCTGATCGTCGCCGAGGCCATGATCCTGGCCAACGCCGCCTGGGGCGGCTGGCTGGCCGAGCTGGGCCTGCCGGGCATCTACCGCAGCCAGGCCAGCCTGGCCCCGGGCATCAAGGTGCGCATGGGCGTCAAGCCGCTGCCGCACGCGGGCATGGGCGTGGCGCAATACACCTGGGCCACCTCGCCGCTGCGCCGCTACGTGGACCTGGTGAACCAGTGGCAGATCATTGCCTGCGCCCGCCATGGCCGCACCGCCGCGCTGGCCGCGCCGTTCAAGCCCCGGGACGCGCAGCTGTTCTCCATCATCTCGGCCTTCGAGGCCGCCTACGCGGCGTACAACGGCTTCCAGAACGGCATCGAGCGCTTCTGGACGCTGCGCTGGCTGCAGCAGACCGGCACGACCGAGCTGACCGCCACCGTGATGAAGGACGGCCTGGTGCGCGCCGACGAGCTGCCGCTGGTGTTCAAGGCGCTGGGCTGCGAGCCGCTGCCGCGCGGCAGCCACGTGCGGGTGCGCCTCACCGGCCTGGACGAAATGACGCTGGACGTGCATGCCACGCTGGCCGAGCGGCTGGACGGGGCGGCCGAGGCCGCCGACCCCGAGGGCGACGACGAGGACCTGGCGGCCGCGGCGGCGCCGATCGCGCTGGCCATCGACCTGGACGACAGCTCCGGCGAGGCCGGGCCCGCCGACGCCCCGCAAAGCTGATGCGCCGGCCGAGCACGCTGCAGACCGCCCTGGCGCTCTCGCTGGGCGTGCATGCGGTGCTGCTGAGCCTGCGCGTCGCCGCGCCCGAAGCGTTCAACCGCATCTTCCAGGACACGCCGCTGGAGGTGGTGCTGGTCAACGCCCGCTCGAACGAGGCGCCGGCCAAGGCCGCCGCGCTGGCCCAGGCCAGCCTGGCCGGCGGCGGCGACGTGGACGCCGGCCGCGCCACGTCGCCGCTGCCGCCCGCGCGCCACAGCGAGCGGGGCGACGCGGCCGAGGCGCAGAGCGCGCGGATCTCGCAGCTGCAGCAACAGCAGCAGCAACTGCTGGCGCAGGTGCGCCGCGAGCTGGCGCGGCTGCCGCCGCCCGACCCGCGGCGCGAGAAGGCCGACATGGCCGAACGCGCCCAGGCCGAGAAGCGCCGCCAGCTGGTGGAGCTGCTCGCCGAGATCGAGAAGCGCGTCAACGAGGAAAATGCCCGGCCGCGCAAGCGCTATGTGAGCCCGGCCACGCGCGAGGTGGTCTATGCGCAGTACTACGACGCGCTGCGCCGCCGCATCGAGGAGCGCGGCACGCGCGACTTCCCGCAGGCGCGCGGCAGGAAGCTGTACGGCGAGCTGACCATGAACCTCCACATCGACCACCAGGGCCGCGTCATCGACACCGAGATCGTCGCCTCCAGCGGCAACCCGACGCTGGACAGGCGCGCCATCGCCATCGTCCGGGCGGCCTCGCCGTTCGGGCACTTCAGCCGCGAGATGCTGCGCGGCGCCGAGGTGCTGGTCATCACGTCGCGCTTCCGCTTCACGCGCGACGAGGGGCTGGAAACGACCTTGACAGGACAACAACCATGACCGCCTCCCCCGGCCGCAGCGCCGCCGCGCCCGCCGACCGCTATGCCGTGGTCGGCAACCCGGTCGCGCACAGCCGCTCGCCGGCCATCCATGCGATGTTCGCCGCGCAGACCGGCCAGCACCTCGCCTACGAGCGCCTGCTCGCGCCGCTGGACGGCCTGGCGGCCACGCTGGCGGCCTTCGCCGCCGCGGGCGCCCGCGGCTGCAACATCACCGTGCCCTTCAAGTTCGACGCCTTCGCGCTGGCCGCGCGGCCCAGCGAGCGCGCGCGGCTGGCGGGCGCCGTCAACACGCTGCGCTTCGACGCGGACGGCTGGGCCGGCGACAACACCGACGGCGCCGGCCTCGTCAACGACATCCAGCAGAACGCCGGCCGCCCGCTGGCCGGCCTGCAGGTGCTGCTGGTCGGCGCGGGCGGCGCGGCGGCGGGCGTGCTGGGCAGCCTGGTCGCGGCCCGGCCGGCGTGCATCACGGTCGTGAACCGCACGCCGGACAAGGCGCAGGCGCTGGTCGCCGCCCACGCCCGCCTCGGCCAGGCGCTGGGCGTCGGGCTGGCCGCCGCCACGCTGGCCGACGCGCCGGCCGCGCAGCAGGTCGTCGTCAACGCCACCAGCAGCAGCCTGGCCGGCGCCGCCGCGCCGGTGGACGCCCGGGTGCTGGCCCCCGGCGCGCTGGCGCTGGACATGATGTACGGCGCGCAGGCGCAGGGCTTCCTCGACTGGGCCGCCGCCCACGGCGCGGTGCCGCGCGACGGCCTGGGCATGCTGGTGGAGCAGGCCGCCGAGGCCTTCTTCTTCTGGCGCGGCGTGCGGCCGGACACCGCGCCGGTGCTCGCCGCGCTGAGGGGCGCGCCGTGATCCGCCACGCCGCGCGCCTGCTCGCCGTGCTGCTGCTGGCCGTGCTGTGCCTGCAGCTGTGGTTCGCCGGCCGCATCCTGCTGATGCGCGCCGTCGCACCGCAGTCCACCAGCTTCCAGCGCAGCGAGATCGCCCGGCTGCTGGTGGAAAAGCACCAGGTGGCCTGGGCCCAGCAGTGGGTGGACGACGAGCAGCTGCCCCGCACGCTCAAGCGCGCCGTCATCGCCAGCGAGGACGACGGCTTCGCCGGCCACGGCGGCGTGGACTGGGACGCCATCCAGGGCGCCTGGAAGCGCAACGAGAAGGCGCAGGCCCGCGCCGAGGCGCGCAAGGCACGGGCGCCGGCCAAGGTCATCGGCGGCTCCACCATCACCCAGCAGCTGGCCAAGAACCTGTTCCTGTCCGGCGAGCGCACGCTGCTGCGCAAGGGCCAGGAGCTGCTGCTGACGCTGATGCTGGAGGCGCTGCTGGACAAGCGGCGCATCCTGGAGATCTACCTGAACAGCGTCGAATGGGGCGAAGGCGTGTTCGGCGCGCAGGCCGCCGCGCGGCACTACTTCGGCCGCGACGCGGCGCGGCTGGGCAGCTTCGAGGCGGCGCGGCTGGCCGTCATGCTGCCCGCGCCCAAGCGCTTCGAGCGCCAGCCGGGCTCGCCCTATGTGATGGGCCGGGCCGGCCTGATCGCCGGCCGCATGGCCAGCGCGCAACTGCCATGAACGCCGCCGAGGACATCGCCGCCGCCGCCGCCCGGCTGATCGTCGACGAGGGCATGGACTGGGGCCCCGCCAAGCAGCGCGCCGCCCGCGACCTCGGCGCCCCGCGCGCCGCGCTGCCCGGCAACGACGAGGTGGAGGACGCCGTGCGCGCGCACATCGCCCTCTTTCACGCCGACACCCAGCCCGCCGAACTGCGCGCGCTGCGCGAGCTGGCCGCACTGTGGATGGCGCGCCTCGCCGAGTTCCGCCCGCACCTGGCCGGCGCGGTCTGGCGCGGCACGGCCACCCGGCTGTCCAACATCCACCTGCAGCTGTACTGCGACGACGGCAAGGCCGCCGAGATCGCGCTGCTGGACCGCGGCGTGGACTTCGACGTGGCCGAGGCGGCCGGCCCGCGCGGCCGCACGGTGGACATGCTGCTGCTGGACGCGCCCTGCCCGGCGCTGGGCGAGCGCGTCACGCTGTGCCTGAGCATCCTGGACTTCGACGACCTGCGCGGCGCGCTCAAGCCCGACGCGCGCGGCCGCACCGAGCGCGGCGACCTCGCCGCGCTGCAACGCCTGCTGGACGAACCCGAGCCATGAGCGCCACGCCCCCACTTCCCCGCCGCCTGCTGCTGGCCGGTGCCGGCGTCGGCGCCGCCGCGCTGGGCGCCGCCTTCGCCTGGCGGCGCCTGGCCCCGCCGGCCCTCCCGGCCTCCCCCGCCGCCCAGGCCTTCTGGCAGCGCCTCTTCCCCGGCCTGGACGGCACCGAGCTGGACGCCGCCCGCTGGCGCGGCCGGCCGCTGCTGGTGAACTTCTGGGCCACCTGGTGCCCGCCCTGCGTGAAGGAGCTGCCGGAGATCAACCAGTTCTACAACGAGGCCAAGGGCCGGGGCTGGCAGGTGCTGGGCCTGGCGGTGGACCAGGCCGGGCCGGTGAGCGCCTTCCTGAAGAAGACGCCGCTGGACTTCCCCGTCGCGCTCGCCGGGCCGCAGGGGCTGGCGCTGGTGCGCGAGCTGGGCAACCCGGCCGGCGGCCTGCCGTTCTCGCTGGCGTTCGACGCCGACGGCGAGATCCGCTGGCGGCGCCTGGGCGTCAGCCGGCTGGAAGAACTGCGCGAACTGGCGCGAACCTGAGGGCCTCGGCGCCCACCCCAGAATTTCCCCAATCCGGCGGGAATTCGGCGGCAAAAAGCGTAAAGTTCGCCCTTCCTCAATTTAGTGGCGCTGCCCTGGACCGTTCCGGCCCCTCGCCCGCCACGTGTTTGATGCAAGTTCTCGTCCTGCACGGACCCAACCTCAACCTGCTCGGCAGCCGCGAGCCGGAGGTGTACGGCTCGCAGACCCTGGCCCAGATCGACGCCGAACTGCG
The DNA here is from genome assembly GCF_047654785.1 of Roseateles sp. Taxonomy (GTDB): domain Bacteria; phylum Pseudomonadota; class Gammaproteobacteria; order Burkholderiales; family Burkholderiaceae_C; genus Pelomonas. The sequence continues at coordinate 304,345 of NZ_JASGKQ010000003.1, read as the reverse complement.
CGAGATCGCCGCAGATGCCGGCGCCACGCTGGACAGCTTCCAGAGCAACCACGAGGGCGCGCTGGTCGACCGCATCCAGGCCGCGCGCAGCGACGGCACCCGCTTCATCCTGATCAACCCAGCCGCCTACACGCACACCAGCGTCGCCATCCGCGACGCGCTGGCGGCCGTCGGCCTGCCCTTCATCGAAGTCCACCTGTCCAACATCCACCGCCGCGAGGCCTTCCGCCACCACAGCTACCTGAGCGAGCTGGCGGTGGGCGTGATCTGCGGCCTGGGTGCCAACGGCTACCGCCTGGCCCTGCGCCACGCGCTCGAATCGCTGGAGGCCGGCGCCTGACCCGGCGCCGCGCCCACCGCCCGCCTCCCCTCCCCCACAACAACTACATCGCCTGGAGCCCTCCATGGACCTGCGCAAGCTCAAAACCCTGATCGACCTGGTCTCGGAATCCAACATCTCCGAACTGGAAATCACCGAGGCCGACGGCAAGGTCCGCATCGTCAAGTCCGACCCGGCCGCCGCCGTGGCCGCGCAGCCGGTCTATGCCGCACCGGCCGCGCCGGTCGTCCATGCCGCGGCCGTGCCCGCCGCCGCCCCGGCGGCCGCCGCGCCCGCGCCGGCCCCCGTCGAGACCGGCCACGTCGTCACCTCGCCGATGGTCGGCACCTTCTACCGCGCGTCCAGCCCGAACGCCAAGCCCTTCGCCGACGTGGGCCAGCAGGTCAAGGAAGGCGAGGCCATCTGCATCATCGAGGCGATGAAGATCATGAACGAGATCGAGACCGACAAGAGCGGCACGATCACGAAGATCCTGGTCGAGAACGGCCAGCCCGTCGAGTTCGGCCAGCCGCTGTTCATCCTCGAGTAAGGGCTTCTGATGTTCAAGAAGGTCCTGATCGCCCACCGAGGCGGTCACGCGACGCGTGGACGTGCCGCAGGCACGGCAAATTGCGCGGTTCGCGCAGCGAACAAGGGCGATGGAGCCGAGTGACCATGTTTAAAAAAGTTCTCATCGCCAATCGAGGCGGTCACGCGATGCGTGGACGTGCCGCAGGCACGGCAAATTGCGCGGTTCGCGCAGCGAACAGGGGCGATGGAGCCGAGTGACCATGTTTAAAAAAGTTCTCATCGCCAACCGAGGCGAAATCGCTCTGCGCATCCAGCGCGCCTGCCGCGAGCTGGGCATCAAGTCGGTCGTCGTCTACTCCGAGGCCGACCGCGACGCCAAGTATGTGCGCCTGGCCGACGAGGCGGTCTGCATCGGCCCGGCGCCGTCCGCGCAGAGCTACCTCAGCATGCCGGCCATCATCGCCACGGCCGAGGTGACCGACGCCGAGGCCATCCACCCCGGCTACGGCTTCCTCAGCGAGAACGCCGACTTCGCCGAGCGCGTCGAGCGCAGCGGCTTCACCTTCATCGGCCCGACGCCGGAGTCCATCCGGATGATGGGCGACAAGGTGTCGGCCAAGCAGGCCATGATCCGCGCGGGCGTGCCCTGCGTGCCGGGCTCCGAGGGTGCGCTGCCCGACGACCCGAAGGAGATCATCAAGATCGCCCGCTCGGTGGGCTACCCGGTCATCATCAAGGCGGCCGGCGGCGGCGGCGGGCGCGGCATGCGCGTCGTCCACACCGAGGCGGCGCTGGTGCACGCGGTGCAGACGACGCGCGCCGAGGCGGGGGCGGCCTTCGGCAACCCCGAGGTCTACATGGAGAAGTTCCTGGAGAACCCGCGCCACGTGGAGATCCAGGTGCTGGCCGACACCTTCAAGAACGCCGTCTGGCTGGGCGAGCGCGACTGCTCGATGCAGCGCCGCCACCAGAAGATCATCGAGGAGGCGCCCGCGCCCGGCATCCCGCGCCGCACGATCGAGAAGGTCGGCGACCGCTGCGCCGCCGCCTGCAGGAAGATGGGCTACCGCGGCGCCGGCACCTTCGAATTCCTGTACGAGAACGGCGAGTTCTACTTCATCGAGATGAACACCCGCGTGCAGGTGGAGCACCCGGTCACCGAGCTGGTGACCGGCATCGACATCGTGCAGCAGCAGATCAAGATCGCGGCCGGCGAGAAGCTGCCGTTCACGCAGCGCCAGATCGAGATGCGCGGCCACGCGATCGAGTGCCGCATCAACGCGGAAGACCCGGTCAAGTTCGTGCCCTCGCCCGGCCGCATCACGATGTGGCACGCGCCCGGCGGCCCCGGCGTGCGCGTGGACTCGCATGCGTACACGAACTACTTCGTGCCGCCCAACTACGATTCGATGATCGGCAAGATCATCGTCCACGGCGACACCCGCGAGCAGGCGCTGGCGCGCATGCGCATCGCGCTGAGCGAGACGGTCGTCGAAGGCATCCAGACCAACATCCCGCTGCACCGCGAGCTGATGGCGGACGCCAAGTTCATCGAAGGCGGCACCAGCATCCATTACCTGGAAGGCTGGATGGCCGCCCGCAAGCGATGACCCGGGCCGGCGCCACGGCAGCCGCCTGGGAGTGTGCGACATGAGCCACCTTTTCGAGCTGGCGCTGGTATGCCGCGAGGCGGACGTCGAGACCGTCAGCGACGCGCTGATGGAGATCGACGCGCTGGCCGTGTCGGTCGAGGACGCCGATGCGGACACCGACGCCGAGCAGGCGCTGTTCGGCGAACCCGGCATGCCGGCCCCCAAGGCCGGCTGGGAGCGCTCCGTCGTCAAGGCGCTGTTCCCCGGCGAACCCGAGGCCACCGAGGCCGCGACGCTGCTGCTGGCCCAGGACTGGGCGGCCGACGTCCATGTGCAGGCCATCCAGGCCGTGCCCGAGCAGGACTGGGTGCGGCTGACGCAGAGCCAGTTCGCGCCGGTCGAGATCACGCCCGAGTTCTGGATCGTGCCGAGCTGGCACGAGGCGCCGCCCCAGGCCCGGCGCGTCATGCGCCTGGACCCGGGGCTGGCGTTCGGCACCGGCACGCACCCGACGACGCGCATGTGCCTGCGCTGGATCGCCACGCACGGCGGCGGCTGGCCCCGGGTGCTGGACTACGGCTGCGGCTCCGGCATCCTCGCCATCGGCGCGGCGCTGCACGGCGCGCAGGACATCGACGCGGTGGACATCGACCCGGCCGCCATCACCTCGTCGCGCGACAACGCGGCGGCCAACGGCGTCACGCTGAACACCGGCCTGCCCGAGCTGGCCCGGGGCGAGTACCCGCTGGTCATCGCCAACATCCTCGCCACGCCGCTGAAGCTGCTGGCGCCGCTGCTGTGCAGGCACGTCGCGCCCGGCGGGCACCTGATCCTGGCCGGCATCCTGTCCCGCCAGGCCGACGAGCTGAAGGCGGCCTACGCGCCCTGGCTCGCCCTCGACGTCGGCGACGAGGAGGACGGCTGGATCCTCATGACCGCGCGGCGGCAGGTATGAGCGCCGCGCAGGGCCGCCCCCAAGCAAGCTCGCTCCCGCCTGGCGGGACAGGCCGCAGGCCGAAGGGTGCGTCAATGAACGCCGCGCAGGATCGCCCCCGGGGAGCCGCACGATGGACGCGCCCATGAGCCTCGCCACGCGCTGCACCGCCTGCGGGACGGTCTTCCGCATCGTCGAGGACCAGCTGCGCGTCTCGGACGGCTGGGTGCGCTGCGGCCGCTGCGCCGAGATCTTCGACGCGCGCGAACTGCTGTTCGACATCGAACGCGAGGAGCCGCCGGCCTGGCCGACCGCCTTCACGCCGCCGCAGGCCGAGACGCCGGAACCGCAGCCGGCCCTGCCGGAACCCGAGCCGGAGCCCGAACCCGAGCCACCGCCGCCAGCGCCCGAGTGGACGCCGCCGCCCGAGCCGGCGGCGCCGCCCGTGGACATGCTGCCCGCCGGCTGGGCGACCGGCACGACCCGCCACGAGCCGCGCTGGGCCGACGACGCCGGCCCGCAGGATGCGCCCGCCGCCGTGGCCGCCGAACCGCCGACGATGGCGGCCGAGCCCCCGGCAGCGCCGTCGGCCGCCGTGCCCGAGTTCATGCGCCGCGCCGAACACAGCGCGCGCTGGCAGCGGCCGGGCGTGCGGCTGGCGCTGGCGGTAGCGGCGGCGCTGCTGTTCGTGCTGCTGTTGCTGCAGGCCGCGCTGCACTTCCGCGATGCGCTGGCCGCGCTGCATCCGCCGCTGCGCGGCCCGCTGCAGGGCTTGTGCAGCGCCTTCGGCTGCGAGCTGAAGCCGTGGCGCCGCATCGATGCGCTCGGCATCGAGTCCACGTCGCTGAACCCGGTCGGCAGCGGCAACAGCTACCGGCTGAACCTGGTGCTGCGCAACAAGACCGCGGTGGACGTCGCGATGCCCTGGGTGGAGCTGAGCCTCACCGATGCCGGCGGCACGCCGCTCGCGCGCCGGGTGCTGGCGCCCGAGGCCATGAGCCCGCCGCTGCGGCAGCTGGCCGCCCATTCGGAGCAGGCGCTGTCGCTGAACTTCACGACCGGCAGCCAGCGCGTCAGCGGCTACAGCGTCAACATCTTCCACCCCTGAGCCGCCGGCCGCGCCCGCCGTGGCGCCGGGACGGCCTGGGAATGCACGCCAACAAAAAAAACCCGGCGCCGCAGACGCGGGCCGGGTTTCGCGGCGACGGGCGGAACGGGGCGGCAGGCCGCCCGTTCCGTCAGACGCTCAGGGCTTGTTGCCGGTGGGGAAGGGCCAGGCGGCTTGCGGGCTCAGCGCCGTCTTGGCGGCGGGGGCCGCAGCAGCGGGCTTGGCCGCGGCGGCCTTCTTGGGCGCCGCCGCCTTCTTCGCCGGGGCGGCGGGCTTCTTGGCGGGGGCCGCCGTCTTCGCCGGAGCCGCCTTCTTGGCGGGTGCGGCCTTCTTGGCCGGCGCAGCCGCCTTCTTCGCGGGCACCGCCTTCTTCGCCGGGGCGGCGGCCTTCTTCGCGGGCGCGGCCTTCTTGGCCGGTGCAGCGGCCTTCTTCGCCGGTGCCGCCTTCTTGGCCGGCGCAGCCGCCTTCTTCGCGGGCGCGGCCTTCTTCGCCGGAGCGGCGGCCTTCTTCGCCGGTGCCGCCTTCTTGGCCGGCGCAGCCGCCTTCTTCGCGGGCGCGGCCTTCTTCGCCGGTGCAGCGGCCTTCTTCGCCGGTGCCGCCTTCTTGGCCGGCGCAGCCGCCTTCTTCGCGGGCGCGGCCTTCTTCGCCGGAGCGGCGGCCTTCTTCGCCGGTGCCGCCTTCTTGGCCGGCGCAGCGGCCTTCTTGGCCGGAGCCTTCTTCGCAGTTGCCATGGTTTTCTCCTTGATCAAGTGGAAAAGTCACCGCCCCGCGCGAACCGGTTCGAGCAGATGCGGCTATCCACCGCCCGAGAGTCGCTCAGGAGGAACGCCTCGGTGCGGTGAATGGGATCGCCATGCAGCCCCGCCACCTCGAAGGTGCTGGTGCGGGTTTCGCTCGGTGACTGCATTGGCCAGGTCTTGATCTTGTTGCGGCTGGGGGGTCAGTCCCAGCTCAGGGCCCCGCCCGACTGGTACTCGATGACGCGGGTCTCGAAGAAGTTGCGTTCCTTCTTCAAGTCGATCATCTCGCTCATCCACGGGAAGGGGTTTTCTTCGTTCGGGAACAGCGCCTCCAGGCCGATCTGCACCGCGCGCCGGTTGGCGATGAAGCGCAGATAACCCTTGAACATCGAGGCGTTGAGGCCCAGCACGCCGCGCGGCATGGTGTCCTCGGCGTAGCGGTACTCCAGCTCGACGGCCTTCAGGAACAGCGCCTTGATCTCGGCCTTGAACTCGGCCGTCCACAGGTGCGGGTTCTCGAGCTTGATCTGGTTGATCAGGTCGATGCCGAAATTGCAGTGCATGGACTCGTCGCGCAGGATGTACTGGTACTGCTCGGCCGCGCCGGTCATCTTGTTCTGCCGGCCCATCGCGAGGATCTGCGTGAAGCCGACGTAGAAGAACAGGCCTTCCATCAGGCAGGCGAAGACGATCAGCGACTTCAGCAGCGTCTGGTCGTTCTGCGGCGTGCCGGTGTGGAAGCCCGGGTCCATGATCGCGTCGATGAACGGGATCAGGAACTCGTCCTTGTCGCGGATGGACTGGACTTCGTTGTAGGCGTTGAAGATCTCGCTCTCGTCCAGGCCCAGGCTCTCGACGATGTACTGGTAGGCGTGCGTGTGGATCGCTTCCTCGAAGGCCTGGCGCAGCAGGAACTGGCGGCACTCGGGCGCCGTGATGTGGCGGTAGGTGCCCAGCACGATGTTGTTGGCGGCCAACGAGTCGGCGGTGACGAAGAAGCCGAGGTTGCGCTTGATGATGCGGCGCTCGTCGTCGGTCAGGCCGTTGGGGTCCTTCCAGAGCGCGATGTCGCGGCTCATGTTCACTTCCTGCGGCATCCAGTGGTTCGCGCAGGTGGCGAGGTATTTCTCCCAGGCCCACTTGTACTTGAACGGCACCAGCTGGTTGACGTCGGTCTGGCCGTTGATGATGCGCTTGTCGGCGGCCTTCACGCGGCGCGCGGTGGTGGACTCGCCGGACAACTGGGGCGCGGGGGAGGAAGCGGTGGCGGCGGCCGACGCCAGCGGCGCCGAAGGCAGGGCCGCGAACGGCTTCGCGGCGTGGGTGTCAGTGGACTTCAGGTCTTCGTCCCAATCCAGCATGGTGTGCTTCCTATCGCGTTCAATTATCGGCAGGGCTCGTACGAATCAACAAGAACCCGCCAGTGCTATTTGCATCATTCGCGCGGCCTTTGTTGCGCGAGGGCATCGAAAACCGCGGCCCCGACTTGTCTATACAAGCCGGGACCACGGCCGATTCACTGGCAAGCCTCGCAGTCGGGGTTGTCGATCGAGCAGAACTTCATGTCCGTCGCCGGCAGTTCGGGCTCGACGGCGGCGACCGGCGCGGCGGGCTGGGCCATCACCGGCGCGGCGCCGGCGGACACCGCGTTGAGCTGGCCCGAGCGCGTGACCGTGCTCTTCTCGGCCTGCGTCGCGCTGATGGTGCGCAGGTAGTAGGTCGTCTTCAGGCCACGCTGCCAGGCGAGCTTGTAGGTCTCGTCGAGCTTCTTGCCCGACGCGCCGGCCATGTAGATGTTCAGGCTCTGCGCCTGGTCGATCCACTTCTGGCGGCGCGCGCCGGCTTCGATCAGCCACGCGGTGTCGACCTCGAAGGCGGTCGCGTACAGCGCCTTGATGTCCTCGGGCACGCGGTCGATGCGGCGCAGCGAGCCGTCGAAGTGCTTGAGGTCCATGACCATCACGTCGTCCCACAGGCCGAGCGCCTTCAGGTCGCGCACCAGGGACTCGTTGATGACGGTGAACTCGCCCGACAGGTTGGACTTGACCGACAGGTTGCCGAAGCAGGGCTCGATGGAGGCATCGACGCCGATGATGTTGGAGATGGTCGCGGTCGGCGCGATGGCGACGCAGTTGCTGTTGCGCATGCCGTGCGTGGCGATGCGGGCGCGCAGCGCGTCCCAGTCCATCGTCGCGGAGCGGTCCACGTCGACGTAGCCGCCACGCGCCTCGGCCAGCAGGTCCAGCGAGTCGATCGGCAGGATGCCGCGGTCCCACAGCGAGCCCCGGTACGAGGAATAGCGGCCGCGCTCCTCGGCCAGCTCGGTCGAGGCCCAGTAGGCGTGGTAGCAGACGGCTTCCATCGAGCGGTCGGCGAACTCGACGGCGGCCTCCGAGGCGTAGGGCGTGCGCAGCTGGTAGAGCGCGTCCTGGAAGCCCATGATGCCCAGGCCCACCGGGCGGTGGCGCAGGTTGGAGTCGCGCGCCTTCTTGACGGCGTAGTAGTTGATGTCGATGACGTTGTCGAGCATGCGCATCGCCGTGCGCACGGTCTGCTTCAGCTTGGCCTGGTCGATCGCGCCATCCTTGATGTGCTGGGCCAGGTTGACGGAGCCGAGGTTGCAGACGGCGATCTCGCTGTCGTTGGTGTTCAGCGTGATCTCGGTGCAGAGGTTGCTCGAATGCACGACGCCAACGTGCTGCTGCGGGCTGCGGACGTTGCAGGCGTCCTTGAACGTGATCCAGGGGTGGCCCGTCTCGAACAGCATCGACAGCATCTTGCGCCACAGGTCCTTGGCCGGCATGCGCTTGAACAGCTTCAGTTCGCCGCGGTCCACCTTCTGCTCGTAGCCGACGTAGGCCTCCTCGAAGGCCTTGCCGAACTTGTCGTGCAGGTCGGGGCAGGTGGAGGGGCTGAACAGCGTCCAGTCGCCGCCCTCGATGACGCGCTTCATGAACAGGTCGGGAATCCAGTTCGCCGTGTTCATGTCGTGCGTGCGGCGGCGGTCGTCGCCGGTGTTCTTGCGCAGGTCGAGGAACTCCTCGATGTCCAGGTGCCAGCTCTCCAGGTAGGCGCAGACGGCGCCCTTGCGCTTGCCGCCCTGGTTCACGGCGACGGCGGTGTCGTTGACGACCTTCAGGAAGGGCACGACGCCCTGGCTCTTGCCGTTGGTGCCCTTGATGTGCGAGCCCAAGGCGCGCACCGGGGTCCAGTCGTTGCCCAGGCCGCCGGCGAACTTGCTCAGCAGCGCGTTCTCCTTCAGCGCCTCGTAGATGCCGTCGAGGTCGTCGCTGACGGTGGTCAGGTAGCAGCTCGACAGCTGCGAGCGGCGCGTGCCGCTGTTGAACAGCGTCGGCGTGCTGGACATGAAGTCGAAGCTGGACAGCACCTCGTAGAACTCGATGGCGCGCGCCTCGCGGTCGATCTCGTTCAGCGCCAGGCCCATGGCCACGCGCATGAAGAAGGCCTGCGGCATCTCGATGCGCACGTCCTCGATGTGCAGGAAGTAGCGGTCGTACAGCGTCTGCAGGCCGAGGTAGTCGAACTGCAGGTCGCGCTCGGCCTTCAGCGCGGCGCCGAGGCGGGCCAGGTCGTACTGCGCCAGCTTCTCGTCCAGCAGCTCGGCCTGGATGCCCTTCTTGATGTAGCCGGGGAAGTAGTCGGCGTAGCGCGCCTGCATCTCGGCCTGCGTGACCTCGCCGCCGACGATCTCGCGGCGGATGGTGTGCAGCAGCAGCCGGGCCGTCGCGCGGCTGTAGCCGGGGTCCTTCTCGATCAGCGTGCGCGCGGCCAGGATGGCGGCCTTGTAGACCTCGTCGATGGCGACGCCGTCGTACAGGTTGCGCTGCGTCTCGGCGAGCACGGGCTCGGGCTTCACGTCGGCGCCCAGGTTCTCGCAGGCGGAGGCGATCAGCGACTTCAGCGCGGCGAGGTCCAGCGGGCGGCGCTCGCCGCCGTCCACCACCATCAGCTGCGGCTCGGCGGCGCGGGCGGCCTCGCCCTGCGCGGCGCGCTCCTGCGCGCGGCGCTCGCGGTAGAGCACGTAGGCGCGGGCGACCTCGTGGTGGCCGCTGCGCATCAGGCCCAGCTCGACCTGGTCCTGCACGTCCTCGATGTGGAAGGTGCCGCCGCTCGGACGCGAGCGCAGCAGCGCGCGCACGACGGCCTGGGTCAGCTGCTCCACCGTCTCGCGCACGCTGGCCGAGGCCGCGCCGCTGGTGCCGTGCACGGCCAGGAAGGCCTTCATCAGCGCCACCGCGATCTTGCTGGGCTCGAACGACACCACCGCGCCGTTGCGGCGGATGATCTGGTAGGCCTGGTAGGTGTTCAGGGCCGGGGCGCTGGCAGCGTCGGATCCAAACGCGGCCGGTGCGTTCAGTGCGGCAGGGGCGGTATGGCCCGTGGCGGCTTCATGCAGCATGAGGGAATCCTTCATCAAGAAATGGCGGGCAAATGCGCGGCGCAGACCCGGTGGCGGATCGACGCGCTGCGCGCTGCTGGGGTGGAAGTGTTTCGGCCCGGCCGGTCCGTTGCCTGGCCGCTGTGGCAGCGGCGCTCCCGGCGGCACGACTGCCACGGCAGGGCCGTGGCGCACAGCGATTCCGGGAAGAGGGCCATGGGTCGACTGGGTTCGCAGAATATCACGACGGGACACTATATCTAGTGCCTGGACCCCTGGGTAGGCCACATCCCTAGCGTCAAACCCGACCGTCGATCGGGCTGGACAAATCGTCGTCGGGCGCCATGCGCCGATCGCATCGGGCATCGCAGGCGGCGGCCCGCACCGGCATTGGCCTGGCGGGCCGAGGCAGGCCGCCAGGCCGCGCCGTTGCTGGGGTGGCGAAGCCGCGCCGCGCGCCGCAATGCCGGGTTCGCAGGATTCAAGCAGGGCAAATCCCAGGGGCCAATGACGCGCGGAATTCGCGGGCCGAGCGCCGGGCCGCTCCCAAGCCGGCCCGGCGGGCGATGTGCTTGCGGCTCAATGCCGCAAGCATCGTCATCCCCTCGGGGGCTGAGGCCGGACACGGCGAGCCCAGTGGGCTCGCTGTGCCTGCCGAAGAGCAGCGGGCTGGCCCGCTGCGCGGTCTGCAAGACCGAGCAGACCCGCCCGCGTTCAGCGCGGCGAGGCTGGGCGAGGGGTCAACTTTCAGCGGCCGAGATCGCCAGCCGCGCCATGCGGTAGCGGATCTGCCGCAACGACAGCCCCAGGCTCGCCGCTGCGGCCGTGCGGTTGAAGCGGTGCGCCTCCAGCGCGCGCAGCAGGATGGCGCGCTCCACCTCGTCGAGGTACTGCGCCAGGTCGCCCGGCAGCTGCTCGGGCAGCGACAGCCCCTCGGCCACCGGCGCCGCGGCCACCGGCGTGTCCAGCGCCGCGAACTGCGACTCGCTGCGGTCCCCGTCCAGCAGCGCGTCGGGCAGGCCCAGGTCGCCCGCGTCGATCCACTCGCCGCCGGCCAGCGCCAGCGCGCGGTGCAGCAGGTTCTCCAGCTCGCGCACATTGCCCGGGAAGGCGTAGCGCGACAGCGTCTGCAGCGCGCCGGCCGTCAGCCGCGGGGTGGGCGACACGCCCGCGTCCTGCGCGATGCGGGCCAGCACGCGGGCGCTGATCAGGCCCAGGTCCTCCAGCCGCTCGCGCAGCGGCGGCACGCGGATCTGGATGACGTTGAGGCGGTAGAACAAGTCCTGCCGGAAGCGGCCGGCCGCGACCTCGGCGGACAGGTCCTTGTGCGTGGCGCTGAGGATGCGCACATTGACCGGGCTCTCGGCCGTCGCGCCCACCGGACGCACCGAGCGCTCCTGGATCACGCGCAGCAGCTTGCTCTGCATCGCCAGCGGCAGGTCGCCGATCTCGTCGAGGAACAGCGTGCCGCCGTCGGCCGCCTGGAAGAAGCCCTCACGGTCCTCGTTCGCGCCGGTGAAGGCGCCCTTGCGGTAGCCGAAGAACTCGGCCTCCAGCAGGTTCTCGGGGATGGCGCCGCAGTTCACCGCGACGAAGCGCTCGCCCGCGCGGGCGCCGTGGTCGTGGATCGCGCGCGCCACCAGCTCCTTGCCGGTGCCGGACTCGCCCTGCACCAGCACCGGCGCCATGCTGCGGCCCACCTTGTCGATCAGCGAGCGCACCGCGCGGATGGCCGGCGACTCGCCCACCAGCCGCGGCGCGGTGGGCCCATCCGCCGCCACGGCCGGCGCGGCGGCGGGCGGCGCCGGGGCCACGCGGCCCAGCGCCGAGCCGATGACGAGGCGGAACTGGCGCAGGTCCACCGGCTTGGTCAGGTAGTCGAACGCGCCGGCCTTCAGCGCCTCCACCGCGTTCTCGGCCGAGCCGAAGGCGGTGATGACGACCGCCTTCTCGGGCCGCCCGGCCTGCTCCAGCCAGCGCAGCAGCGCCAGGCCGGAGCCGTCGGGCAGCCTCATGTCGGTGATGACGGCGCTGTACGGGCGGGCGTTCAGCTGCGCCAGCGCCTCGGCCACCGAGCCGGCGCTGTCGATCTCGTAGCCCTCGCGCAGCAGCGTCAGCTCGTAGAGCGTGCGCAGGTCGGGCTCGTCGTCGACGACCAGCAGTCGCGGCGCGGAAGAGGCGGTCGTCATGGGGCGGCAGGCGTGCGCAGATGCACGCAGAACTCGTTGGACGCCGCGTCGGCGGCGCGTCGGTACTCGATGCGGGCGCCATGGCGCTCGCACAGCTCGCGGCAAATATAGAGGCCCAGGCCCGAGCCCCGGCTGCGCGTCGAGAAGAAGGGCTCGAACAGGTGGCGCTCCACGTCCGGCGGCACCGGCGGGCCGGCGCTGCGCACCACCAGCGTGAGCGCGGCGCCCGCGGCCTCGCGGCCGGGAGGGCCGCCGGGGGGGGCGCCCGGGCCGCCGTCGCCGCGCGCCAGCGTCACGCGCACCGCGTCGGCGCCGCCGTCGCCGTGGCGCAGCGCGTTGTCCAGCAGGTTGACGAGCACGCGGCGCAGGTGCTCGGCGTCGAACAGCGCCACCAGCCCGGGCTCGGCCACCTGCAGCCGGAAGCGGCTGCCCGCGCCCGGCTCCAGCCCGTTCACCAGCATCCAGTCCGCGCAGGCCTCGCGCACCAGCGCGCTGGCGTCCAGCGCCTGGGTGGCCGGCTGCACGCCGGGGGCCAGCTCGGTCACGTCGTCCACCAGGCGCTTGAGCCGCTGCACGTTGGCGGCCACCATGCGCGTCAGCGGTTCGGCGCGCTGGCCGGCCACGTCCTCGGCGATCAGCGCATTGGCCTGGGCGATGGCCGCCAGCGGGTTGCGGATCTCGTGCGCGATGCCGGCGGACACGCGACCCATCGCGGCCAGCTTCTCCTGGCGGGTGCGGGCCAGCAGCTCGCGGTTGTCCTCCACGAACAGCACGCACAGCTCCTCGCTGCCCTCGCGCTGGCGCGTGAAGCGCAGCCGCAGCCGCAGGCTGCGCAGCGCGCCGCCCGGCAGCGGCAGCGCCACGTCCAGCTCGCCGGCCGCCGCCCCGCCGCCATAGGCCTGCTCCAGCGCCTGCACCAGCGGCTGCCAGTCGCTGCGGCCGCGCAGCTGCCCGCTCGGCTCGCCGCCGGCCGCGCCCAGCAGCGCGCGCGCCGCCGGGTTCATCGCCCGCACGCGGCCGCGGCGGTCCACCACCAGCACGCCCTCCTGCATCTCGTCGATGACCAGCCGGCTCAGCTGCTCCTGCTGCCGCGCCAGCGCCAGGCTGCCGCGCGCGGCCTGCTCCTCGCGCGCCAGGCGCGCGCTCAGCTCGCCGGCCAGCAGACTGACGGCGAACAGGCCGCCGCCCACCAGGCCGGCCTGGGTCGTCTTCAGGCTCACGTCCATGCCCAGCATCAGCAGCCACAGCGACGAGCCCAGCAGCCCCAGCGTGGCCGTCGCCGCGGTGGCCAGCGCCAGCCGGCGCGGGCACAGCACGGCCGCCATCAGCACCGGCATCACGAACAGCGCGCCGTAGTTGACGCCGCTGGCGTCCAGCGCCTGCAGCGTGCCGAACAGCACCAGGTCCAGCCCGATCGCGCTCCACCAGTGCACGCTGCTGATGCGCGCCAGGCTGCGCGCCGACGCGCCGCGGCGCAGCCCCGGCAGCAGCCACAGCGCGACGGTGGCCAGCGCATAGAAGGCGCTCAGCGCCAGCGTGGAGCGGGCCGGCGGCGACGCCACCCACGCGGCGACGAGCTGCGCGGCGATCAGCGCCAGGCCCAGCGCCGCGCGTGCGGACACGAAGGCGCGGTACAGCCGGGCGAACGCCGCGCTGCCCCCGGCGGGCTCGGCCGGCGCCTGCTCGATGAACCAGCCGGCGGCGGCGGGCGCCGTGGCCGCGCTCAAGCGGAGCCCTGCCGCGCCTCGAAGCTGGCGCGATGCGCGGCGCCGCAGAACACGCCGCCCTGGCCCGGCAGCGCCTCGTCCGCCGGCAGGTGCATGCCGCATTCCGCGCAGCGCAGCATGGCCCGCGGCGGCGCGGGCGGCCGGGGCGGGTCGGCCTCGGGCGGACGCGGCCGCCCGCGCCGGGCGCCCAGCACGAAGAACAGCCCGGCCAGCAGTGCCAGCAGCAGCAGGTACTTCACGCCACGCCTCCCGTCGCGCCGCGCTGCAGGATGACCTCGAGCACGAAGCGCGAGCCGGCATAGGACAGCAGCAGCAGCGCCGCACCCGCGTACAGCCAGCGCGTGGCGCGCCGCCCGCGCCAGCCGTAGACGCGCCGGCCCACCAGCAGCCCGGTCAGCACCAGCCAGCCCAGCACCGCGAGCAGGTTCTTGTGGTCCCACTTCCACTGCGGCGTGAACCCCCAGCCCAGCAGGATGGCCAGCGACAGCACGCCCACGCCGGCGGCGACGAACTGGAAGGTCAGCCGCTCCAGCTGCAGCAGCGGCAGGCCGCCGGACGCCGCCTGCTTGCGGCGCAGCCGGCTCTCGGCGCGGTTCATCAGCGCGGCGTGCAGCACCGCGACGCCGAACAGGCCGTAGGACGCCAGCCCCAGCACCCAGTGCAGCGGCGCCCAGGGCGAGGCCGCCAGCGGCCGGCTCTCGCCGGGGAAGGCCCAGGCCAGCAGCACCGCCGCCGCCGCCAGCCAGGCCAGCGCGCGGCGCACGCTCTGCAGCGGCAGGAAGCGGCTCTCGACCAGGTAGACCGTCAGCACCAGCCAGATCGTCATGGACAGCGCCGGCGCGAAGCCGAAGCGCGCGCCCGGCACGGCCAGGCCGTAGCCGCTGATGTCCAGGAACAGCGCGGCGAACTGCGCGCCCCAGGCCAGCGCCAGCGGCGCCGCCGAGCGCAGCGGGCGGTGCGCCGCGGCCTCGCCCGCCGCCGCGCGGGCCGGCCGCAGGCCCACCCACACATAGCCCAGCAGCGCCAGCGCGCTGGCGGCGGCGAGCGCGGCGGCCGGCCCGGCACCATGGGCGCCGGCAGCGGCGTCTCCGAGGGGGGCGGGCGATAAACTCATGGGCCGCAGTGTACTTTTGGCCTGCTGCCGTCCCGGCGGCCCGGCCCCTTCCGAATCCCCATGGCATCCACCCTCACCGACCGCCTGAGTCGCCTCGTCAAGACGATGCGCGGCCAGGCCCGCATCACCGAGAGCAACGTGCAGGACATGCTGCGCGAGGTGCGCATGGCGCTGCTGGAGGCCGACGTGGCGCTGCCGGTGGTGCGCGACTTCATCGCGCGGGTCAAGGAGAAGGCGCTCGGCCAGGAGGTGGTCGGCTCGCTGAACCCGGGCCAGGTGCTGGTCTCCGTCGTCCACAAGGAGCTCGCCGCGACCATGGGTGCCGGCGTGGCCGACATCAACCTCGCCGCGCAGCCGCCCGCCGTCATCCTGATGGCCGGCCTGCAGGGCGCCGGCAAGACGACGACCACCGCCAAGCTCACCAAGCACCTGATCGAGAAGCGCAAGAAGAAGGTGCTGACGGTCTCGGCCGACGTCTACCGCCCCGCCGCCATCGAGCAGCTGAAGACAGTGACGAAGCAGGCCGGCGGCGAGTGGTTCCCGTCCGCGCCCGACCAGAAGCCGCGCGACATCGCGCTGGCCGCACTGGACCACGCGAAGCGCCACTACTTCGACGTGCTGCTGGTCGACACCGCCGGCCGCCTGGCCATCGACGACGCGCTGATGGCCGAGATCAAGGAACTGCACGCGGCGCTGAACCCGGTGGAGACGCTGTTCGTCGTCGACGCGATGCAGGGCCAGGACGCGGTCAACACCGCCAAGGCCTTCAAGGAGGCACTGCCGCTGACCGGCGTGATCCTGACCAAGCTGGACGGCGACTCGCGCGGCGGCGCGGCGCTGTCGGTGCGGCAGATCACCGGCGCGCCGATCAAGTTCGCGGGCGTGTCCGAGAAGATCGACGGGCTGGAGGTGTTCGACGCCGAGCGCCACGCCGGCCGCGTGCTGGGCATGGGCGACATCGTCGCGCTGGTCGAGCAGGTCACGCAGAGCGTGGACCTGGCCGACGCGCAGGCCATGGCGGAGAAGCTCAAGACCGGCGGCTTCGACCTGAACGACTTCCTGCAGCAGATCGCGCAGATGAAGAAGATGGGCGGCCTCGGCGGCCTGATGGACAAGCTACCGACGCAGATGATGGGCAACAAGCAGCCGGGCCAGGCCGACATGGACCGCGCCGAGCGCGACATCAAGCGCATGGAAGGCATCCTGCGCGCGATGACCGCCAAGGAGCGCGCCCGCCCCGCGCTGCTGATGGACGGCAAGACCAAGGCCAGCCGCAAGCGCCGCATCGCCACCGGCGCCGGCGTGCAGATTCAGGACGTCAACCGCCTGCTGAACCAGTTCGACCAGATGCAGCAGATGATGAAGAAGATGAAGGGCGGCGGCCTGATGAAGATGATGAAGAAGCTGGGCGGCATGAAGGGCATGCTGCCCGGGATGTGAGCTCATCCGGGTACGAAATGGCGCCTGAAGACGGCGCGCACCAGGGCCAG
Organism: Roseateles sp.; assembly: GCF_047654785.1. Classification (GTDB taxonomy): domain Bacteria; phylum Pseudomonadota; class Gammaproteobacteria; order Burkholderiales; family Burkholderiaceae_C; genus Pelomonas. Next base: position 288,201 of record NZ_JASGKQ010000003.1, on the reverse strand, counting down.
GCCGGCCATCATCGCGGCGCCCAGCACCAGGAAGGTCAGGGCCTGCGGCCCGAGGCCGCCGAGGCCCGCCCCGCGCGCTGCGAGCCGCGCCGCCGCCAGCCCGGCCGTGACCGCATAGACGGCCCCGCACAGGCCCAGCGTCCATCCCAGGCGCAGCGTCCTGAAATTGCGCTGCGCGACCTGCAGGCCCAGCACGAACGGCGGCCCGGCGAGTGCGCCCAGGCCCATCAAGGCCAGGTCGCCCCAGGTCAGGGGCGGCTGGCTGGCGGCGGCCGACGCCAGCGCCATCGGCCCGCTGCAGGCGCCCGCCAGCGCGGCGGCGGCGAGCAGCCCGCGACGCATCAGCGCGCCGGCTCGCATCTCACTCCAGCAGCGCCCGGGCGAACTCGCGGGCGCTGAAGGTCTCCAGGTCCTCCAGCTTCTCGCCGACGCCGATGAAGTAGACCGGCACCGGCCGCTCGCGCGCGATGGCCGCGAGCACGCCGCCCTTGGCGGTGCCGTCCAGCTTGGTGACGATGAGGCCGGTCAGGCCCAGCGCGTCGTCGAAGGCCCGCACCTGGTTCAGCGCGTTCTGGCCGGTGTTGCCGTCCACCACCAGCAGCACCTCGTGCGGCGCATCGGCCTGCGCCTTGGCGATCACGCGCTTGATCTTCTTCAGCTCCTCCATCAGGTGGATCTGCGTCGGCAGCCGGCCGGCGGTGTCGGCGATGACCACGTCGGCGCCGCGCGCGCGGCCGGCGTTCACCGCGTCGAAGGACACGGCGGCCGGGTCGCCGCCCTCCTGGCTGACGATCTCGACCTGGGCGCGGTCGGCCCAGACGCCCAGCTGCTCGCGCGCGGCGGCGCGGAAGGTGTCGGCCGCGGCCAGCAGCACCTTCTGGTCGGCCTCGGCGAGATGGCGGGTCAGCTTGCCGATGCTGGTGGTCTTGCCGGCGCCATTGACGCCCACCACCATCATCACCGTGGGCGTGAAGCGGCCCACCTCCAGGCCCTTCTCCAGCGGTGCCAGCAGCGCGGCCAGCGCGTCGATCAGCAGCGCGCGCACGGCCTGCGGGTCGGTCGCGCGGGCGTCCTTGACGCGGCGCTTCAGGTCGTCGAGCAGGAACTGCGTGGCCTTGACGCCGGCATCGGCCATCAGCAGCGCCTCCTCCAGCTCCTCGTAGAGCTGCTCGTCGATCTTGGTGCCGCTGAAGACTCCCGCGATGCTGCCGCCGGTCTTGCGCAGGCCGGCACGCAAACGCTCCATCCAGCTCTGGCGCGGTGCCGGGGCGGGTGCCGGTGCCGGTGCCGGTGCCGGAACCGGAGCGGGTGCAGGCGCTGGCGCTGGCGGCGGCGGTTCGACGGGTGCCGGCGGCGCGGGGAGCGCGACCGGCGCTGGCGCTGGCACCGGCGCGGGTGGCGGCACCGGCGCGGGAGGCGGTGCGGCCACCGGCTCGGCCACGGGCGGCGGGGGCGGAGGCGGCGCGCTGGCCGGCCGGGTGGCCCAGCCTTCGGGCAGCAGCGTGGGCGCGTCGGTGTCGGCGGGCGCGGGGGCCGGCGCCGACTTCTTGAAGAAACTGAACATGCGCGGCATTTTCGCCGGGACGCGGGCCGGGCCGCCGCGCGGCCTTTCTCGCATGCGCTTGATTTTTTGGCGCCGGGGAACGGGGTGACACTTCCCCGCGCTTCCCGCACTCCCGGTCCGCCATGCACGCTGCCCTGCTTCCTGCCCTCCGGTCCCTCCCGCTCGCCGCGCTGCTGCTGTGGACCGCCCCCCAGGCGCAGGACCTGCCGGGCCAGCAGCCGCCGACGGCGGTCAGCACGCCGTCGCTGCCGGTCCGGCCGCCCCCCCGGGGCGAGACGAGCTTCCTGATGTCGGCCTTCACGGCCACCTCGCAGGACCGGCTCAGCCTGTTCACCTCCAGCGACGGCATCGGCTTCACGTCGCTGGGCTCGGAGGTCTACCAGCCGCCCCGGGGCCTGCTGCGCGACCCGTCCATCATCCGCGCGGCCGACGGCCTGTACTACATCGCCTACACGACGGGCTGGAGCGGCTCGACCTTCGGCCTCGCCCGCTCCGCCGACCTGAAGCACTGGACGCACCTGGCCGACGTGCCGGTGCGGCTGCCGGGGGTCAGCAACGTCTGGGCGCCCGAGTGGTTCCGCGACGCCGACGGCAGCCTGCGGCTGGTCGTGAGCCTGTCCCGCACCGGCACGCAGGGCCCGTTCGGCGCCTACACGCTGAAGGTGCTGGACGCCGGGTTCACGGCCTTCTCCGACCCGGTGCCGATGCGGGGCCTGGAGCACAACACCATCGACACCTTCGTCGTGCGGGACGGCGGCCGCTACACCGCGTTCACGAAGAACGAGACGACCAAGTTCATCGAGCTGGCCACCGCGCCCGCGCTGGACGGCCCGTGGACCGTGCAGAAGACCGGCGACTGGGCCGGCTGGGGCGGCTGGACGGAAGGCCAGTCGCTGGTGCCCATCAAGTCGAGCGACGGCCGCCCCGGCTGGCGCATCTACTTCGACGACTACACGACGAAGCGCTACTGGTACTCGGACAGCTTCGACGGCTTCGGCACCTGGACGCCGAAGCGGGAGCTGGGCGGCGTGTCCGGCACGGTGCGCCACTTCACCGTGATCCCGCAGGACACCGCGCAGCTGCAGCGCGCGACCGCGCCGAAGAACAAGCCCCGGACCATCGCCTGGGACCGCCACTCGCTGATCATCGACGGCCGGCGCGAGATGATCTTCGGCGGCGAGTTCCACCCCTTCCGCCTGCCCTCGCCCAGCCTGTGGCGCGACGTGCTGCAGAAGATGAAGGCCTCGGGCCTGAACGCGGTGGCCTTCTACTTCGCCTGGGGCTACCACTCGGCCAAGCCCGGCCACTACGACTTCACCGGCATCCGCAACGTCGAGCGCGCCATCGAGATGGCCGAGGAGGAGGGCCTGTACGTCATCGCCCGCATGGGCCCCTACGTGAACGCCGAGCTGACGGCCGGCGGCTTCCCCGGCTGGCTGCTGCGCCAGCGCGCCGAGGCGCGCACCGACGCGGCCGAGTACCAGGCCGCCACCGACGAGTGGATGACGCAGATCAACGCCATCCTCGCGCGCCACCAGATCACCGACGGCGGCGGCAATGTCATCGCCTACCAGCTGGAGAACGAGCTGTTCGCGGTGAACCCGAAGAACGTCCGCCACATGCAGCACCTGGCGGACAAGGCGCGCGCCGACGGCATCACCGTGCCGCTGTTCCACAACGCCGCGTCGCGCCTGCCGGACTGGACGCCGAAGAACTCCACCGCGCCCTTCGCCAACCCCGGCCCGACCGACCTCTACGCCTTCGACGGCTACCCCGGCGGCGTCTGCGACGTGTTCGGCCACCCCGGCGCGCCCGCGCCCGCGCCGGACTGGGGCCTGTACGGCAAGAACTTCCCCAAGGTCGGCGCGCTCGCCTCGCCCAACACGCCGGGCTTCGTCGCCGAGATCGGCGCGGGCTGGTTCGACTACTGGGGCAGCAACGGCAGCTACGAATGCACCGCCAGGCGGCAGGGCCCGGGCTACCAGCGCGTGTTCTACGGCGGCAGCCTGATCAACGCGCTGACCATCCACTCCCTCTACATGGCCTTCGGCGGCACCAGCTGGGGCTGGCTGGGCGGGCCGGTGGTCTACACCAGCTACGACTATGGCGCGCCGATCAGCGAGGCGCGCGTGATGCGCGACAAGGCCATGGTGCTCAAGCAGATGGGCGGCTTCGTGCAGGCCGCCACGCCGGTGCTCGCGGCGATGGACAAGGGCGACGTGCTCGACCCCGGCAATGCCAACGTCAGGCTCTATCACAACGTCAACCCGGCGCTCGGCAGCCATGTGCTGCTGGCCCAGCACAACCACCTGGACGGCACGGCCGCCTTCGGCTTCACGCTGCAGACCCGCGACGGCCGCTATGCGATCCCGCAGGCCGGCCGGCTGACGCTGACCGGGCAGGACGCCAAGCTGCTGCTGGCCAGCTATGCGCTGGAGCGCCAGCACCTGGTCTACAGCACCAGCGAGCTGCAGGCGCAGCTGCGGCAGGGCGCGCGCGACCTGGCGCTGCTGTACGGCCGCGACGGCGACGACGGCGAGACGGTGCTGCGCTATGCGAGCCGGCCGACCGTGAAGCTCCTGCGCGGCAACGCGCAGGTGACCTGGGACGCCCGGCGCGGCGACCTGCGGCTGAACTACGCGCACCACGGCCTGATCGAAGTGCTGGTCAGCGGCGGCGGCCGCGCGCCGCTGTTGCTGCTGCTGGCCGACGAGAAGACCGGCTGGGAGTTCTGGCGCCTGCAGGCCGGCGACCAGCCGGCGCTGGTGCGCAGCCCGGCGCTGGTGCGCCAGGCCGCGATCAACGGCGGCACGCTGGCGCTGACCGGCGACACCACCGCGCCCAGCGCGCTGCGCGCCTGGGTGCCGGAGGGCATCGCCGCGCTCAGCTTCAACGGCCAGCCGGTGGCCAGCCGCGCGCAGGACTTCAGCCTCGCCGCCCGCGCCGCGCTGGCCGGGCCGGACGCCGTCACGCTGCCCGACCTGATGCAGCAAGCCTGGACCCGCCGCTTCGACTCGCTGGAGGCCGACCCGGCGTTCGACGATGGCGCCTGGCGCCGGGCCGACGCGCCGGTGTCCGCCGCCAACGTCTACACCGCGACCGACAAGGGCCAGCCGGTGCTGGCGATGAGCGACTACGGCTTCCACCACGGCGACGTCTGGTACCGCGGCCGCTTCAAGACCACCGACAGCCAGCCACTGCAGCTGGAGCTGTTCTTCGGCGGCGGCGGCGCCGGCATGATCCAGGCCTGGGTGGACGGCCGGTTCATCGGCCAGCAGGACCTGGACACCGGCCGGCCCTTCCCCGAGACCACCGACACCTTCCGCCAGACGCTGAAGGGCCTGCCGCCGGGCGAGCACGTCATCGCCGTCGTCGTGCGCAACAACTCGCACAACTGGGACCTGTTCGCCGACGACGTCCACAAGGAGGCGCGCGGGCTGATCTCGGCGTCCCTGACGCCGCGCGGGGGCCCGCGCTTCGGCCTGCCCATCGCGTGGAAGCTCCAGGGCAACAAGGGCGGCGAGGACATCGCCGACCTGGTGCGCGGCCCGCTGAACAACGGCGGCCTGCACGGCGAGCGCATGGGCTGGCACCTGCCGGTCGATCCCGCGCAACCGCAGGACGGCTGGGCCGCCACCCAGCCCGGCGCCGCGCCGCCCGCGCCCGGCACCTACTGGCTGCGCACGAGCTTCAAGCTGGATCTGCCGCAAGGCCACGACGTGCAGCTGGGCCTGGCCTTCGGCGACACCAGCAAGCCGCGCTCGGCGCGCGAGAACCGCGCGCTGATCTTCGTCAACGGCTGGAACCTGGGCCAGTTCATCGCCCACATCGGCCCGCAGCGCGTGTTCGTGCTGCCGCCGGGCATCCTGAACCCGAACGGCGACAACACGCTGGCGCTGGCGGTCACGACCGACGGCGACGCGGCCAACGCGCTGGAGCCGGTGCGGCTGCTGCCGCTGGCCGTGGCGCGCGGCGGCGTGCCGCTGGAAGCCGTGGCGCAACCGCGCACCCTGCAGCGATGAAGACGAGGCACCGCACCGCCATCGCCGCCGCGCTGCTGGCGCTCGGCGCCGCGGCCTTCGCGCAGCGCCAGGTGCAGCGGCTGGACGCCGGCTGGCGCTTCCAGAAGGGCGACCCCGGCGCGGCCATGCAGCCGGCCTTCGACGACCGCGGCTGGCGCGTCGTGCGCGTGCCGCACGACTGGAGCATGGACGAGCCCTTCCGCCCCGACTTCGGCAGCGGCAACGGCTACGCGGCCGGCGGCATCGCCTGGTACCGGCGCAGCTTCACGGCCGGTGCCGAGCAGCGGGGCCGGGTCGCGCGCATCAGCTTCGATGGCGTGTACGACCACGCCCAGGTCTGGATCAACGGCCAGTACCTGGGCGGCCGGCCCTACGGCTACAGCAGCTTCGAGTTCGACCTGACGCGCTACCTGAAGCTGGACGGCAGCCCCAACGTGCTGGCCGTGCGCGTGGACCATTCGCGCGAGGCGGACTCGCGCTACTTCACCGGCTCCGGCCTCTACCGCGACGCGCGGCTGAGCTTCACCGACGCGCTGCACATCGCGCCCTGGGGCACTTACGTGACCACGCCCGCCGTCAGCGCGGCCCGGGCCGACGTCAAGGCCGAGGCCGAGCTGGTCAACGCGGCGGCCGAGGCCCGCGCCTTCACGCTGCGCAGCGAAGTCGTCGCGCCGGACGGCCGCGTCGTCGCCGCGCACGAGGCCCGGGCCCGCCTGGCGGCCGGCGAGCGCCGCACGCTGTCCCACCGGCTGGCGGTGGACCGGCCGCTGCGCTGGTCGCCCGACACGCCGCAGCTGTACACGCTGCGCCAGACCGTGCGGGTGGACGGCAAGCCGGTGGACCAGGCCGACACGCCGTTCGGCATCCGCAGCTTCCGCTTCGACCCCGACACCGGCTTCTCGTTGAACGGCCGGCCGCTCAAGCTCAAGGGCGTGTGCCTGCACCACGACGCCGGCAGCCTGGGCGCGGCGGTGCCCGCGTCGGTGCTGGAGCGCCGGCTGCGGCAGCTCAAGGCCATCGGCGTCAACGCCATCCGCACCAGCCACAACCCGCCCGCGCCCGAACTGCTGGACCTGGCCGACCGCCTGGGCCTGCTCGTGCAGGCCGAGGCCTTCGACGAGTTCACGCCGACCAAGAACAAATGGATCGCCGGCTGGAACGTCGGCGTGCCGGGCCGCCAGGGCTACGGCGAACTGTTCGCCGAATGGGGCGTGCGCGACGTCGAGGCCATGGTGCGCCGCGACCGCAACCACCCCAGCATCGTCATGTGGAGCGTGGGCAACGAGGTGGACTACCCCAACGACCCCTTCTCGCACCCGGTGCTGGGCGCCAAATACCGCCCCGCCGCGCCGCCGGCCAGCGACCTGCTGCGCTGGGGCCCGCCGCTGGTGGACGCCGTGCGCCGGCTGGACCCGACGCGGCCGGTCACCGCGGCGATGGCCTCCGTCGAGATGAGCGACGCGGTCGGCTTCGCCGCGCTGTTCGACGTGGCCGGCTACAACTACCAGGAAGCGCGCTACGCGGCCGACCACGCGAAGTTCCCCAGGCGCGTCATCTACGGCAGCGAGAACCGCCACGACTACCGCGCCTGGGCCATCGTGCGCGACACGCCCTGGATCTCGGCCCAGTTCCTGTGGACCGGCTTCGACTACCTCGGCGAGGCGCCCGCCTGGCCGCAGCGCGGCGCGGACTTCGGCCTGTTCGACCTGGCCGGCTTCATGAAGCCGCGCGGCGCCTTCCGCGCCAGCCTGTGGAGCGAGCAGCCGGTCGTCCACCTGGCCGCCGCGACGGCCTCGGCCACGCGGGTGGCCTCGCAGTCCGGCCAGGGCGCGCCGCTGCTGGACCAGCAAAAACGCGCCCGGGTCGCCGCGCACTGGAACTGGCCGGCGGGCGAGCCCATGGTGGTGTCCGCCTACGCGAACACGCCGGAGGTGCAGCTGTGGCTGAACGGCCGGCGGGTCGGCACGCAGCAGGCGGCCGACGCCATCGAGGGCGTGCTGACCTGGACGCTGCCCTTCGAAGCCGGCGAGCTGAAGGCCGTCGGCCTGCGGGACGGCCGGCCCGTCGCCGAGTCCCGGCTGGAGACGGCCGGCGCGGCCGCGCGCATCGAGCTGCAGCGGGTCGCTGCCGGCGCCGACGGCGTGGAGCAGATCGCCTTCTTCGTCGTCGATGCCGCCGGCCGGCGCGTGCCGGACGCCGCGCACCGGCTGCGCTTCGAGCCGCAGGGCGGCCTGGAAATCCTCGGCATCGGCAACGGCAACCTCGCCGACGTGGACGATCCGCGCGACGCCGAGCACGCCGCCTTCGAGGGCCGCGGCCTGGCCGTGCTGCGCCGCGCCGACCCCCATCAACCCGCGCGCCTGCGCGTCACCGCCGCCGGCCTCGCGCCGGCCGAGCTGGCGCTCTGAGCCGCACCCGGAGACAAACCCATGCCCCAGCAAATCCTCAAGCCCGTCGATTCCTCCAAGATCCATCCGCTGCTGGCCCACCACACGGCCCAGCTCGGCGCGGACCGCGACGACATCCGCGGCGCCATCGCCCGGCTCATCGACAACCTGGTCCACATCGAGGACGCCGACGGCCAGTTCCTGCTGCGCCTGGACGACGGCCGCGTGCTCGACACCAAGGGCTGGAACGGCTTCGAGTGGACGCATGGCGTGGGCCTGTACGGCGTCTACAAGGTCTGGGAGCTGACCGGCGACCCCGCGGCCTGGGACATCATGACGAGCTGGTTCGAGGCGCGCTTCAAGGAAGGCATGCCCAGCCGCAACATCAACACGGTGGCGCCCTTCCTGACGCTGGCCTGCCTGTTCGAGCGCAGCGGCGAGCGCCGCTACCTGCCCTACCTCGACCGCTGGGCCGAATGGGTCTACCGCGACCTGCCGCGCACCGAGGAAGGCGGCTTCCAGCACATCGTCTACAACAGCGTGAACCACCAGCAGCTGTGGGACGACACGCTGATGATGTCGGTGCTGCCGCTGGCCAAGTTCGGCCTGCTGCTGGGCCGCCCGCACTACGTCGAGGAGGCCAAGCGCCAGTTCCTCGTCCACATCAAATACCTGGCCGACCGCCGGACCGGCCTGTGGTTCCACGGCTGGACTTTCGAGGGCCGGCACAACTTCGCCAACGCGCTGTGGGCGCGCGGCAACTCCTGGGTCACCATCGTCATCCCCGAGTTCATCGAGCTGCTGGACCTGCCGGAGGGCGATGCGTTCCGCCAGTTCCTGCTCGGCACGCTGGAGGCGCAGGTGCAGGCGCTGGCGGCCTGCCAGTCGCCATCCGGCCTGTGGCCCACGCTGCTGGACGACCCGGGCTCCTACGACGAAGCCGCCGCCTCGGCCGGCTTCGCCTACGGCATCCTGAAGGCCGTGCGCAAGGGCTACCTGCCGCGCCGCTACGAGGCGCTGGGCCTGAAGGCCGCGCTGGCGGTGCGCGGCAAGATCAACGACGCGGGCGAGCTGACGCAGGTGAGCTTCGGCACGCCGGTGTTCGACACGCTGCAGCAGTACAAGGACATCCCGCTGACGTCGATGCCGTTCGGCCAGGCGATGGCGCTGCTGGCGATGGGCGAGTTGCTCGTCCGCTTCATCTGAGGCCGCCATGCAGCCGCAGAACCTGCACCCGGCGGCGCGCCAGCCGAGCTGGATCAATTACTGGGGCTGGGGCTCGGGCGACATGCTCGGCGCCGGCGCCCAGGCCGTCATCACCGGCTGGCTGTTCTATTTCTTCACGACCTTCTGCGGCCTGTCCGCCGTGGACGCCGGCCTGATCCTCGGCCTGCCGCGGCTGCTGGAGGCCATCACCTGCCCGCTGATCGGCTACGTCTCCGACAACCTGCGCCACACCTGGGTGGGCCGCAAGATCGGCCGGCGCAAGCTCTTCCTGCTGATCACCATCCCGCTGCTGCCCAGCTTCGCGCTGATCTTCCGCACCGGCCACACCTTCACCTACTACCTGCTCGCGTTCATCTTCTTCGAGCTGCTGTACACGATGTTTCTCATCCCCTGGGAGACGCTGGCCGCCGAGATGACCAAGGACTACAAGGAGAAGGCCCGCTTCGCCGGCGCGCGCATGATCGTCGCGCAGAGCTCGGCCATCCTGGCCTCCTACCTGCCCACGCTGCTGATCAGCCAGTTCGGCGGCAAGGACTCGCCCGACACCTTCTTCTGGATGGCCGCGATCTTCGGCGGCATCTTCTCGCTGGTCGTGCTCATCGTCGTGCTGACGACCTGGGAGCGCCCCTATGGCCCGCGCGAGCAGGCCGTGCTGTCGCAGACCTACGGTGGCTTCAGGCTGCGGGCGGCGCTGCTCATCCCGGTCAGGATGTTCCGCGACCTGTTCTCGACGCTGAAGATCCGCGCCTTCCGCCAGCACCTGTCCATCTACCTCGGCGGCTACCTGTCGCAGGACATCTTCAACAGCGCCTTCCCGTTCTTCGTCGCCACCGTGCTGATGGGCGCCACGCTCGCCATCTCGCAGCTGATGACGGTGATGTACGTGGCGCAGCTGGTCTCGGTGATGGTGGCCATCCAGATCGTCATCCGCACCGGCCCGGTGCTGGCCTACCGGCTCGCGGGCGCGCTGTTCGGCGCCGCGCTGCTGCTCTACCTGGCCTTCTACCTGGCGCGGCCCGAGGGCTTCGCGGAGCGCTTCGCCGCGCTGGGCGCCCACCTGTTCGGCGCGCTGAACCCGGCCGGCCCCGGCTTCTCCCCGGGCCTGGCGTTCTGGCTGTTCGTGCCCATCGTGCTGGCGGGCCTGGGCCGCGGCACGCTGAACTTCGTGCCCTGGTCGGTCTACAACTACCTGCCGGACGTCGACGAGGCCGTCACCGGCCAGCGCCGCGAGGGCATCTTCGCCGGCGTGATGACGCTGGTGCGCAAGCTCGCGCAGAGCGCCGCCATCATGGCCAGCGGCTGGATCATCGACCTGGGCGGCTACGTCAAGACCCAGCCCGGCGAGGTGGTCGTGCAGACGCCCGCAGCCATCCAGACCGTCACGCTGCTGATGGTCGGCGGCCCCCTGCTGATGCTGCTGCTGGGCGCGCTGGCCTCGTGGAAGTTCCGCCTGAACGCCAGCACGCACGCGGTGCTGGTGCACGAGGTGGAGCGCCTGCGCAACGGCGCCACCGAGGCCGAGACCCCCGAGAACCGCCGGATCGTCGAGGACCTGACCGGCTGGCCCTACGACCGCCTGTGGGGCCGCGGCAGCGGCCACGCGGCGGACTCGACGCTGCACACGCCCTCCCCCGCCACCCCCCGCACGCCGTCATGACCGACTTCAGCCGCCGCCGCTTCTTCAAGACCGCCACGCTGCCCGTCGGCGGCCTGGCCGGCCTCGCCGCCCTCGGCCCCGCCGCCGCCGCCGCGCCCGCGCCCGAACCGGCCTCGCCGCCCGCCGACCCGGCGGCGCTGCGCTGGCTGGACGGCACGCCCCCGGCGCTGATGCTGGGCGCCACGCTCGGCCTGCCCTGGCCGCGCGGCCAGCACCGCCCGGGCCAGGCCTTCCACGCGCTGGACACGCAAGGCCGGCCGCTGCCGCTGCAGACCTGGCCGCTGGCAACCTGGCCCGACGGCTCGCTGAAGTGGACGGCGCACGCCTTCCCGGCCGGCGCGGACCTGGGCGCCGCCCCGGCCGTGCGCGCCGGCCCGGGCGCGGCGGCGGCCGGCGCCCGGGTCAGCGTGCAGGAACTGGCGGACGCCGTCGTCATCGACACCGGCGTCATCCGCGTCCGGCTGCCGCGCCAGGGCGCGCAGCTCATCCGCGGCATCGAGCGCGACGGCCGCGAGCTGCTGGGCGGCTGCACGCTGGTCGCGCAGGCCGACGACCGGCCCGACGCGCTGCAGGGCCCGGTCACGCAGACGGCCTTCGAGAGCCGCATCACCCGGCTCACCGTCGAGCAGGCCGGCCCGGTGCGCGCCGTCGTCAAGGTGGACGGCACTCACCGCAGCGCCGCCGGCCGCGAGTGGTTGCCGTTCACGGTGCGCTTCTATGGCTACGCGGGCGCCGAGTCGCTGCGCGTGATGCACAGCTTCGTGTTCGACGGCGACGAGCAGCGCGACTTCCTGCGCGGCATCGGCCTGCGCTTCGATGTGCCGCTGCGCGACGCGCTCTACGACCGCCATGTCCGCTTCGCCGGCGAAGCGGGCGGCCTGTGGGCCGAGGGCGTGCGCAACCTCACCGGCCTGCGCCGCGACGCCGGCGCGGCCGTGCGCGAGGCCCAGCTCGCCGGCCGCGCGACGCCGCCGCTGGAGCAGTGGGGCGCGCAGGTGCGCAAGCTGCAGCACCGCATCCCGGCCTGGGGCGACTACACGCTCAGCCAGCTCAGCGCCGACGGCTTCCAGATCAGGAAGCGCACGAAGCCCGGCCACGGCTGGATCCCGGCCGCCTTCGGCCGGCGCGCGCCGGGCTCGGGCTATATCGGCGGCGCCAGCGGCGGCGTGGCCTTCGGCCTGCGCGACTTCTGGCAGCGCCACCCGACGCAGCTGGACATCCGCAACGCCCACACCGACGCCGCCCAGGTGACGCTGTGGATGCACGCCCCCGACGCGCCGGCCATGGACCTGCGCTTCTATCACGACGGCCTCGGCATGCAGACCCACGAGCAGGAGCTCGAAGGCCTGGAGATCACCTACGAGGACTACGAGCAGGGCTTCGGCACGCCGATGGGCATCGCGCGCAGCAGCGAGATCACGCTGTGGGCGCTGGCCGCCACGCCGACGCGCGAGCGCCTGGTGCAGATGGCCGCCGCAGTGCAGGCGCCGCCGCAGCTGGCCGCCCATCCGCAGCGCTACCTCGCGGCCGGCGTGTTCGGCCGGCTGTGGAGCCTGCCCGACCGCAGCACGCCCGCCCGCCGCCAGATCGAGGACCGGCTGGACTTCCTGTTCGATTTCTACAAAAACGAGGTCGAGCAGCGCCACTGGTACGGCTTCTGGGACTACGGCGACCTGCGCCACACCTACGACGCCGACCGCCACGAATGGCGCTACGACGTGGGCGGCTACGCCTGGGACAACTCGGAGCTGTCGCCCGACCTGTGGCTCTGGTACGCCTACCTGCGCAGCGGCCGGGCCGACATCTTCCGCTTCGCCGAGGCCATGGTGCGCCACACCAGCGAGGTGGACATCTACCACGCCGGCCGCTTCCAGGGCCTGGGCACGCGGCACAACGTGCAGCACTGGGGCTGCAGCGCCAAGCAGGCGCGCATCTCCACGGCGGCCTACCGGCGCTTCTACTACTACCTGACGGCCGACGAGCGCGTCGGCGACATCATGCGCGAGGTGCTCAGCGCCGACGGCAAGATGGACGCGGTGGACCCGGTGCGCAAGATCGCCGGCCGCGTGGACAAGGGCCCCTGGCCGGCGCGCATCGGCTTCGGCACCGACTGGGGCTCCATCGTCGCCAACGTGCTGACCGAGTGGGAGCGCACCGGCGACCCGCGCTGGCGCGACAAGCTGCTGCGCGGCATGCGCGGCATCGCGGCGATGCCGCACGGCTTCTTCACCGGCAGCGGCGGCTACGAACCCACCGGGCCCAACGAGGGCGCCTTCCACAACGTCAGCGGCGAGCGCATCAGCGCCAGCCACCTGAGCGCCGTCTTCGGCGCCGTGGAAATGATGGCCGAGCTGGTCGCGCTGATCGACGAGCCCGCCTTCACGGCCGCGTGGCTGCAGTACTGCGAGCTGTACAACGCGCCCCGGGAGCAGCAGGTCCGGGCGCTGGGCGCGCCGCACGGCGGCGGCAACGTGCTGAGCGTGGGCCACTCGCGGCTGACCGCCTACGCGGCCGCGTACAAGCGCGACCCGGCGCTGGCCCGGCGCGCCTGGCGCGAGTTCCTGGCCGACCGCAGCGCCGCCCAGCCGCTGCGGACCACACGCATCGCCGGCCCGCTGGCGCTGAACCCGGTGGACGAGGCGCCCTGGATCTCGACCAACGACACCGCGCAATGGGGCCTGGCCGCGATCCAGAACCTGGCGCTGGTCGGCGAGCACCTGGAGGGCTGACGATGAAGCCGCTGCTGCTCGCCGCCGCGCTGCTGGCCGCCCCCGCCTGGGCGCAGCCGGCGCTGCGCTTCGCCTTCGACGGCCCGCCGGCGGCCGGCGAGCTGGCGGTGCAGCCGGACACCGCCTACAGCCGCGAGCGCGGCCACGGCTTCGAGCCCGGCGCGCCGCGCAACGCGGCCGGTCAGCCCGCCTTCTTCTCGGTGGACCTGCCCGAGGGCAACTACCGCGTGACCGCGACGCTGGGCGACCGGGACGCCAGCGACACCACGCTCAAGGCCGAGCTGCGCCGCCTGATGCTGGACGGCGTGCGGCTGCCGGCCGGCCGCAGCGAGACGCGCAGCTTCATCGTCAACCTGCGCACGGCCGACATCGCCGCCGCGCCGGGCGTGGCGGCCGGCCGCGTGACGCTGAAGGAGCGCGAGATCGCCAGCGAGGCCTGGGCCTGGGACCGGCGGCTGACGCTGGAGATCAACGGCAGCCGGCCGGCGCTGACGCATCTGCTGATCGAGCCGGTCGCGCTGCCCACCGTCTACCTGCTGGGCGATTCCACGGTGGCCGACCAGCCCGGCGAGCCCTATGCGAGCTGGGGCCAGATGCTGCCGCTGCTGTTCAAGCCGACGGTGGCCGTGTCCAACCAGGCCGAGTCGGGCGAGACCCTGCGCGACTCGCTGGCCCGGCGGCGGCTCGACAAGATCCTGTCCACGCTGCGGCCCGGCGACACGGTGCTGCTGCAGTTCGGCCACAACGACCAGAAGCAGCAGCGCGACGGCAGCGGCGACGCCGCGACCTACCGGGCCGAGCTGCGCACGCACGCCGAGCGCATCCTGGCGCGCGGCGGCGTGCCGGTGGTGGTGTCGTCGATGGAGCGCCGCCGCTTCGACGCGCAGGGCCGGCTGCAGCCCAGCCTCGGCGAGTACGCCGACGCGGCGCGCGCGGTGGCGCAGCAGATGCGGCTGGCCTTCATCGACCTGCACGCGATGAGCCTGCGCTTCTACGCGGCGCTGGGCCCCGAGCGCTCGCAGCAGGCGCACCCGGTGAACGGCGGCCGGCTGGACAACACGCACCACAACGGCTACGGCGCGCTGCAGCTGGCCCGCCTGGTGGCGCTGGGCCTGCGCGACGCCCGCGTGCCGGTGGCCGGCGCGCTGCGCGATGATCTGGGCGCCATCTCGCCGGACCAGCCGCAGCCGCCCGAGCAGTTCCACGTCGCGGCCAGCCCCGGCTTCACCCAACAACGCCCGCTGGGCGACTGAGACCCCGCATGACCAAGACCCTCCTGGCCCTCGCGCTGGCCGGCGCCGCGCTGGCCCACGCACCGGGCGCCGCCGCCCGGCCGCCGCAGGCCGCCGCCGCCATCGACGCGCAGGGCTTCTCGCCCGAGCGGCTGAAGCGGCTGGACGCGGCCATCGACGAGCAGATCGCGCAGCGTCAGCTGGCCGGCGGCGTGATGGTGGTGCTGCGCGACGGCCGGCCCGTGGTGTTCAAGGCCTATGGCCAGCAGGACATCGAGAACGCCCGGCCGATGCGCACGGACACGATCTTCCGGATTGCCTCGATGACCAAGGCGCTGACGACCGTGGCGGCGCTGATGCTGTACGAGGAGGGGCGCTTCCTGCTGAAGGACCCGGTGGCCCGCTACCTGCCGGCCTTCGCCAATGTGCAGGTGGCCCGGCCCGGCGGCGGCACCGAGAAGCCGCACCGCCCGCTGACCATCCACGACCTGCTGACCCACACCGCCGGCATCAGCTACGGCCCCGGCCCGGCGCAGGCGGCCTATGCGGCGGCGGGCATGACGGACTGGTACCTGGTCGGCCGCGACGAGACGCTGGCCCAGTGGACCGACCGCCTCGCCGCGCTGCCGCTGCAGGGCCAGCCGGGCGAGCGCTTCACCTACGGCTATGCGACGGACGTGCTGGGGCGGCTGGTGGAGGTGGTGTCCGGCCAGCCGCTGGACCGCTTCATCCAGCAGCGCATCACCGGCCCGCTGCGCATGGTGGACACCAGCTTCCACCTGCCGCCCGAGAAGGCCGGCCGGCTGGCCAACGTCTACGGCCTGGAGGGCGGCCGGCTGACGCTGATGGAGACGGCCGCGCGCAGCGACTTCATCGACGGCCCGCGCAAGCTGATCTCCGGCGGCGCCGGCCTGCTGAGCACGGCGGGCGACTACGCGCGCTTCCTGCAGATGCTGCTGAACCGGGGCGAGCTGGACGGCCAGCGGCTGCTCTCGCCCAAGACGGTGGCGCTGATGACGGCCGACCACCTCGGCGCCAAGTCCGGCGGCGACGCCGACGGCTTCGGCCTGGGCTTCTGGGTCAACGTGCGCCCGGGCGGCTTCAAGGAGCTGGGCAGCCCGGGCGCCTTCGGCTGGGGCAGCGCCTACTTCCCGCAGTACACGGTGGACCCGCAGGAGCGGCTGGTCATCCTGTTCATGACGCAGCTCCGGCCCGCCGGCAACTCCACGCTGCACCTGCGCGTGCGCACGCTGACCTACCAGGCGCTGGTCAAGTAAGGATCGCGCTCACCACCACATCACGGCGGTCTCGCCCGCGAAGCTCGCGTAGTACATGCGCACGCGCAGCACATAGCGGCGGCCGCGCTGCATCCTGAGCTTGAGGTGGGCGTTGCGGTCCTCGCCGCTGTCGTCGTCGCCGCCCCGGTACTTGAGCTCGCCCGCGACGTCCTCGTAGAGCACGATCAGCGTGTCGGCCTCGCCGAAGGTGGCCATCTGGTAGCTGCGCGTGCGCGAGGGCTGGAGCACCAGGTCGATCTGCTGCCCGGCGGCGATCTGCAGGCGCCGGGACTCGGCCAGCACCAGCTCGGGCAGCTGGCTCACCGGCGGCTGGACCGGGTAGATCTTCTTCACCTGCGCGATGTCGCGCGCCGACAGGCCGCCCGCGGGCTGCAGCGGCTGGGTCTTGTAGCGGGCGGGCTGCAGGATGAGGCCGGCCGGGAACGGGTAGTGCATCACCGAGTCCGGGTCCCAGGACGTGCCCTCGACGCTCGCCTCGTCGAGCTTGCGGATGATGTTGAAGTGCGTCTTCTGGCGCGACCAGCCGTTGGGCGGCTCGGCCAGCGAGGCGTAGACCTTCTCCTCGTCCCAGACGATGCCGGAGAAGGGGTTCTGGTGCTCGTGCTCGAAGCCCAGCGTATGGCCGATCTCGTGGATCGCGGTGTCCGGGTCGTTGCCGATGTTCCAGCCGAAGTTCATCGTGCGCTGGTCCGCGGCGATGTCCCGCACCACCCGCCCGACGTAGGACCAGCTGCCATCGCCCGCCATGAAGCCGATGCGCACCATGGCCTGCTCGCGGCTGCTGACCTCGCGGAAGCTGATGCCCAGCCCCAGGTCGGCCCACACCTTGAACGCCTTCCGGACGGCCTGCCGCTGCGACTCGGGGCCGCTCCACGGCACGAACTGGCTCGAACCGTCGGCCAGCATGACCGTCTGGCCGTCGCTCGGCTGGTCGTAGAAGTAGTAGGTCAGCTCGGTGCCGTTGAGCCATTTGTCGCGCAGGACGTTGATCGCCTGCGCGCGGTCGGCGACCAGGCCCGGCCCGGCGGCCGGCGCCAGCCCGGGGCGGACGCTGCAGTAGTGGAAGGCGTAGCGCGGCGCCTGCGCCTCGGCATTCTTGGACGGGGCCGGGCGGCGCGCGGGGGTCGAACGGGGGGTGGCCATGACGGGCTCCTGGATCAAGCGGATGAGCGCCGCACGATAGGCATTCCCGGCGCGGGCGCATCCTCAACCCTGGGGTGACCCCAGACCCGGCAGTCGGCCGCTCGCGACTCATCGGAAGTTCCGGTACATCGAGACCTTGGCGATAGGGCGGCGTTCACCACTTCGGTGGGCAGCGCTGCACGCCCGCTGGTCTGGCGCTTCGGCCCGCTGGCGGCGTTGCTTCTCCTCGTGGGCAACAGCCCACTTCGTCGGCGCGCCTTGCCAGCGGGCCGCCTCGCCAGCCCCTCGGGCGCGCCCAACTGCCGGATCTGGGGTGACGAGCCAAGCCATGAGCGTTCATGCCGGATCGCGGCGGCTGCGATGCCGGTTTCGTGATGGCGCCGGCCGGCGCGCGCAAACACTCAGCCGGTTGAGTGCCTGCGGCGGGGCGGGCTGCCTAGAGTCCGCACCCGGTCGCTGGCGAACGCCACGGACCGCACAACACCCACCAGGAGACTCCATGCACACGACAAGCTCGCGCCCGCCCTGGGCGCGCCGGCTGGCCGCCGCCCTGCTCGCCGCCAGCGCCGCCCCGGCGATGGCCGCCTTCAGCATCACCACCGTGCACGACGGCAACAACGCCGCGCGGCCGCAGTACGTCATCGACACCGACGCCGGCCTGGTGTTCAAGGTGCGCGCCTGGGACAACGGCGCCAGCACCACCTCGGCGGGCGACCTGTCCAGCATCGTCTACAAGGGCGTGGAGTACGCCGACCCGGGGCGCGGCACGCAGCTGAACTCGGGCGCCGACTGGCTCTACAAGGGCGTGGGCGCGGTGGCCGTGAAGGCCGAGCTGGTGAACGCCAATGGCAGCGTGGTGCCGGCCGCGGCGGCCAACGGCGGCGTGGTGGTGGGCGACGCCTACATCCGCGTGACGCTGACCGTGAACAGCCTCAAGGGCGGCGTGCTGACGCACTACTACCTGGTGCGCAAGGGCGAGTCCAACATCCACATGGGCACGCACTTCACCGAGCAGCCGGACGTGCACGGCCTGGTGCGCTTCATCGCCCGCATCCCGGTGGCCAAGCTGCCCAACGGCGGCCCGGCCAACGCGGCCGGCGGCCTGGTCAGCCACGGCGGCCAGAGCTACTGGGCCGAGGACCTGCGCGGCACCGGCGCCGCCATCGAGGCCAGCGACGTGTTCGGCTTCCCCGCCAGCGACGCCCGCCACGGCCAGACCCGCTCCAAGCACTACGCCAACCGGCGGCTGAAGGACTGGGAATTCGTCGGCGGCACCGGCCCGGGCGTGGGCATCTGGTTCTGGCGCGACAACAACGAGGGCGGCTCCAGCGGCCCCTTCTACCGCAGCCTGCTGCAGCAGATCACCAGCACCCACAACGAGCTGACCTACATCGTCAACTACGGCGAGGCGCAGACGGAGCCCTTCCGCCTGAACGTGCTGAACACCTACACGATGATCTTCAACGACGGCAGCACGCCGGCCGCCCGGCCGGACACCAGCTGGTACGGCCAGCTGGGCCTGCTGGGCTACGTGCCGCCGCAGGGCCGCGGCGCGGTGAGCGTGGCCGGCCTGACCGGCCGCGTCGCGGGCCTGCCCTACACGGCGGGCTTCGCCAACGCACAGGCGCAGTACTGGGCGGACGCCGACCCGGTGGACGGCCACTTCACCGCCACCGGCATGCTGCCGGGCCAGTACACGATGACGGTCTACAAGGGCGAGCTGGCCGTGCAGACCCTGCCCGTGACGGTGACCGCCAACGCCAGCTACGCGCTGAACCCGGTGGCCATCACGGCCGACCCCGAGGCCACGCCGGCGATCTGGCGCATCGGCCGCTGGGACGGCACGCCGCAGGAGTTCATCAACGGCGACAAGCTGACCTTCATGCACCCCAGCGACGTGCGCATGGCGCCGTGGACCGTGGCGCCGTTCATCGTCGGCCAGTCCAACGCGGCGACGCACTGGCCGGCCTACCAGTGGAAGGCCGTGAACAACGGCCTGCAGGTGCGCTTCACGCTCAAGCGCGGCCAGAACGCGCGGCCGCTGCGGCTGCGCCTGGGCATCACGGCGGACTTCAACAGCGCCCGCCCGCAGGTCACGGTCAACAGCTGGAGCTCCGCCATCCCCGCCGCGCCGCCCAAGGTGTCGCGCAACCTGACGGTGGGCACCTACCGCGGCTTCAACCGCACCTACAGCTTCGACATCCCGGCCGCGCAGCTGGTCGTCGGCACCAACGTGCTGACCATCAACACCGTCAGCGGCACCGCGGGCGCCGGCTTCCTGAGCCCGGCGCTGTCCTTCGACGCCATCGACCTGGTGAACGCGGATTGAACCTAGGCCCCTCGGCCAGGCCCGCGGGCCGGCTTGGGGCGGCCCGGCGCTCGGCCCGCAGCGCCAAAAGAACACCACACCACACACCATCACCATGAAATCCAAACTCCTTTCCCTGACCGCCGCGCTGCTCGCGGCGCCGGCCCTGGCGGGCGTCGTGCAGACCACCGGCGCCGGCAGCGCCACGCCCGGCGGCAACCACCTGGCCCATGCGGCCGACTTCGAGGCCAACACCTCGCTGGCCAGCCCGTGGACCGAGGGCGGCCTCAGGTTCACGCACACCGGCCTGGCCGACGACAACGGCGGCTGCGGCTATGCCGGCGAGTTCTGCGTGGACCTGGGCGCGGGCGAGCGCTACAGCCAGGCCTTCAGCGGCAACTACTTCGCCACCGCGGGCATGAACGCCTACCTGTCCATCTTCAGCCCCGGCGCCACGCTGCACGGCATCGAGTTCGCGGTGGACTCGGGCTACGCCAGCATCCACCTGATGTGGCAGACCTGGCTGGACGGCGCGCTGACCGGCAGCGGCGCCGTGTCGCTGGGCCCGGCCGGCATCGGCGACGTGCTCGGCCTGAGCGACGCCGCCGGCTTCGACGAAGTGCGCGTCTACGCCTTCGACAGCGCCAGCGACCGCGCCGGCTACAGCGCGCCGGCCATCGACAGCGTGCGCGCCTTCACGGTGCCCGAGCCGGGCTCGCTGGCACTGGCCTCGCTGGCCGGCCTGGGCCTGATGGCGATGCGCCGCCGCAGGCGCTGACACCCCTTGGGGCGGGTCTCACCCCCTCGCGCCCTGACGCCAGGGCGGTCACGATGGAGGGCAAGGCCATGCCCCGCCTCCAGCCCTCGGCCTGCTGGCGGCGAGGGGCGAGCCCCAGCAGCACCGGCGTATTGCGACAAAGCCCGGTGAAATGCCTTGTTGCAAGAGAAATGCCGTCGCCCCTAGCCATAGGGGTGTATTTCCGTTGTTCGGAAAATTTCACGCTCCTATGCTCTTTCTTCCCTGAGAGAAGAGGTGATCGTGAAAATTTTGTTCTGCAAGAAATTTCATGCACTTCCCGTGGCAATCGGCTTGGTTGCATGTGGTGGCGGAGGCGATGACGCACCAGGCCCGGCATCCTCAGCGTCGGCCTACACCGCTGAAGAATTGACGGATGTCTATGCTTTGACCGGGCAGGAAGCGGACCAGCGTTTCGCAGCCGTGATTGACAGGAAGATCGCTGCCGAACCAGGCTCGTCGGGTTTCTTCAGGGCGGTTAAAGAGGCGGGCGGGATGGAGGCATTTCTTCAGCTTGTGGCCGACGATTCGTCGGATGCAGCGAAAGAATTGTTGGCCCGGCACGGGGTCGGCTTCACCAGAGATATGCCGACCGGGGACGCCATGGCGCAGCGCATGTCGGCTGAGCCTGGTGTCCGTGCGCAGAATGTTTCCGACTGCATACAGGTTTACCCACCCGCCGATCGGGACAAGACCTTTGCATTTGGCTCCCATACCGTGCATATAGATTCATATGGCCGCCCAGGCGTTGCCACATGGACAGGAGGTCCAGGAATTCCCGTGGGACCGGGCACTCGGACTGGCTGTCAAACGACCGTCGGAAAATGGGGAGTAGCTGGAGATGTTGGTGGCCATTTGATCCCTGCAGCACTGGGCGGCTGGGGTGGTCGGGCAAATTTGGTTCCGCAAAATGGCGAGATGAACAACGGCCCCTGGCGCACTGTTGAAAACGTTCCATCCAAATGCAGACTATCTCGCCAAACCACCTATATCGTCACGCCAAAATATCTAACCCCACTCGATATCAGACCAGCACGCCTTGATGTCAAGCTGATCGTCCATCTGACAGGGATACCATGGCCTTTGACTGCAGGAGCGGTTGGGATGCCAAATATCGCTCCGACCCCTCAGATATTGATAGGACTTACGCAAAACGCATCAAAACCGAAGGACTTCGCAGCTCCTGGCGCATCCGTTCGGACAGCCAACTGGTCTTGATCTGATACATCGAAGAGAGTTTTTCCTTGGCCACCGCCCGCAGCCGCAGCCAAACCAAGATCGCGCAGGCGATGTGGTTTCTCTGCATTCGCGCCTTGCGGCACTGACACTTCTCAACGCCCGTCAGCTGCTTGAGTTCTCGATGAAACTGCTCGATCTTCCAGCGCAGCGCACACGCCTCTTGCGTGCCCTGCGTCGAATCTTGAGCCAGATCGTTCGTCACGATCCAATCCGTGCGGTGGGAAGACACCGTCACCCGGAAGAGCTTCACCTTGTAGTCCCTGGGGAATCCCTTGATCTTGATCAGCTTGCCGCGCTCAGCCTCTTGTGCCGTCCAGCACAAGCCGCTCACTGCCCGGTACGGCGTTTGGCCGGCGCTGTCATCGACCAGCCGGTTGGCCTTGATCGGGCAGTAAAAGCGTCTGCCCAGGCTGTCCACCAGCAGCATCAGCTCCATCGTGGCGTACCAGGTGTCGAACAGCACCCGGGTGAAGGGCAGTGCTTTGTTGCCCGCAGCGCTGACCAACATGTCGCGCACGTGCTCCAGCTTGGTCTTGCCGTCCTGCTCGGGCGCAAACAATCGATAGTCGATGGGCCAATACTCGCCGGTGTCGGGGTTGACGTAGAGGCAGTTCACCAGGCCGATCCCTTTGATGATGCCGTGGGCATTGCCGCTGTACTGCCGGCGAACCAACTCGATCTGGTGCGAATGGCCCTTGTCGAGGATGGTGTCGTCAAACACGATGCATCCCCGGGGGGATGGAACGATTTCACGCTGCGCATGCTCCCAAACCAAGCTGGCCGACAGCTTGTCGCCTTGCAGGTACCGCTTCACCGCATCGTGGCTGAATCCCTGGCCGTGATCCGCAAAGTTCGTCATGGTGAAATTGGTCTGGCTGGTCAGGATGAACTGGCAGTAGTCGATTCTTTTGATGGACAATTTGCATGCTGAGGTCGATGCGGCAAATTATCCAACAAATACCATGCAGGGTCTATTTATTTAAACGTTTGCGTAAGTCCTAATTGAGTGTTGCGCAAGGATTCAGCATTAGTGCCGGACAGCTTTGCTGAGGATTATCATGAATTCTGCGGCATCAACCTTCAATCGTCTGTTAAAAATTTTGACAGATGCCTCATCAGAATTCATTCCCCCCGAGGGCGCAAGCACGAAAAAAATCAGCGAAATAGAGGATTTCTTTGGACATGAGTTACCTGCCGGACTGCGGGAAATTTACAGAATTCATGATGGAGAATTCAGCTATGGATCGAGCGACACATTGGGGCTGTTCTTTGGGTACGAATTCCTAAGTCTGGATCACTCCAGAGAACTGCTTCGTGGCTTCAGGCGTGGCGCCGCCTTGCTTGCGGAGGCAGGGGGTGTTGATGACTACAGCTACGCCTCAATCCCGGAAAACTCAGTCGCCAACGTTTTCTGCGACAAGAAATGGTTTCCCATTGCGGGGTTCTTTAGCGGAAATCACCTGGCAATAGACTTTTCGCCCGGACCCAGTGGTTCAGCCGGGCAGATCATCAATTTCGGACCGGACGACTTCATTCACTTTCAGATCGCAACCGGGTTTGACGACTTTCTGAATCTGCTGGAAAGCAAATACCGGAACAGAATTTGGCATCCAATATTTTCTGGGGAAAACTGGAATCTTTATGATGAACTGAAAGGGGTTGACGGCCGTTTACCACGATGACTGGCGCTCCACCACGGCCAGCGCGTCGCCGGAAGGATGACGAGGAGGCGTGGCCTCCAATTCGATGCCTGACTTGAATCTCCATCTACTGACCCCCGCTGATGCACCCATTGAAGCGCTTCGCCAGCCCATCAACTTGCGGATGCATCGTCAACGCGCCGGCCAGAACGTGACCGTCTGACCCCACCGAAAAGACATGCAACGTGCGAGCCCTCCCCACAGGACCGTCAATGATCAACGCCTACGTCAAGAAGATCCAGTTCCCTACCGCAGCGCTGCTTGCCCTGACGGGTTGTGGCGGCGCTGGCGATTCTGGTGCGCATGAAAGTCTGGCGGCGCCCCGCGAACCGGCAGCAATCAAGGAACTGGCCCCAGGCTGGATCGCCATCAGCCCGACCGACGATCCCGTCGCGCTTGGCCGGATGGAAGCACAGTCCCGGCAAATTCTGGAAAACATGACTCCGGCGGCCAGCGCTTCAGCGGCCTCTCAGCCTCCGTAATTAGTAGCTAGCTCTCGCTGGCGGCACCCGCCTGCACCCGCCACGCGTCCCGGTAGGCCCGCCATCCCGGCGGGTTCCAGGCGGCCACGGGGGGCGTCGCGCCTTCGGCCTCCCGGCCCCAGGCGTCCAGCAGCCAGGCGCCGCAGGTCGTGCCGCTGCTGTCGTCCGACACGGTGACCTCGCGCCCGTCCGCCAGGCCCGCCAGCAGCGGCCCGAAGCAGGGGTTAGCCGTGAACGCGCCTTCGACGACCACGCGCCCTGCGGCGCCGAGCGCGGCCAGGCAGTGGTCGGTCATCAGCACCACGTACAGCGTGGCCAGCGCCGCGCGCTCGGCCGCGCTGGCGGCCAGCGGGCCGGCGATGCGGCCGGCCTGGCCGGCGAACGGGCCGCCCGCCTCGGCGAAGCAGGGCAAGGCCATGCTGCCCCGGGCGATCAGGCGCGCCACGTCGTCGCGCCCGAACGCGGCCGGCGGCGTGCCGGCGAGCGCGCCGAACTCCCGCCCGCCCATGAAGCGCATGCAGGGCACGGCGTGGCCGAAGACGTCGCAGTTGGCCAGCATGTCCTGCGCCTCCACCAGCGGCCGGGTCGCCGAGCCCAGCGCCGCGGCGATGACCCAGGTGCCGGTGGACAGCACCGTGCACGGGCCGCGGCGCGGCAGCGTCAGCAGGTGGCGCAGCAGCGAGGCGTTGCTGTCGTGGAGGCCGCAGACGATCTCGCAGTCCGCCGGCAGCCCGGTCTGCGCCGCCAGCCCGGGCCGCAGGCGGCCCAGCCGCGCCCAGGCGTCGCGCCGCGGCGGGAACAGGCGCTGCCAGCCCTGCCCCGCCACCAGCGGGGAGAACCCGCCCGCGCGCGGCAGCCACAGGTCGGTGTGGCAGCCCAGCGACGTGACCTCGCTGGCCGCCACGCCGCACAGGCGCCAGGCCCAGTACTGCGGGTACATCAGCAGGTGGCGGGCGCGCGCGAACTCGGCCGGGAAACGGGCCTGCAGCCAGTGCAGCTGCCGCCCGAGGTTGAGGCCGGCCGGCAGCCGCGGCGAGCCGCTGTCCGCGAACGCCGGGCGCAGCGCGGCGTAGCGCGCCGCGTCGGCGGCGTCGCCCGGCTCGTGCTCGTAGTCCGGCACGGGCAGCACCAGGCCGGCGTCGTCGATCAGCGCGGCCGTGGCGCCGTGCGTGACCGGCACGATCGCGCGGACCCGCGCCCGCGCCGCCAGCCCGCACAGTTCCGCCAGCATCCACGCCCACAGGCGCTCCGTGTCGTGGTGCGGGTAGGGGCCGTCGCGCCGCACCGTGTTGGGCGTGCGCACCTCGGCCAGCGCCTGGCCGACCGCGTCGATCAGCGTGAGCTTGGCGTTGGTCTTGCCGATGTCGAGGACGACGGTGCCGTCGGCCGGCCCGCTCAAGAGTGCAGCGCCGCGTGGCGTCCGTAGGCGCCGGACTCGAGCACGGCCGCGTAGTCGTGCGAGCTCATCGCCGAGGCCGCCAGCACCCGGGGGTCCACGGCCTCGGGCTCCACGGTGATGACGCGCACGCCGTAGTGCTCCAGCAGTTGAACCGCGCCGTCGGAGGCGCCGGTGTCGGTGATCACGGTGGACACCCGGTTCAGCCCGCACAGCACCAGGCCGGCCTTGCGCTGGAACTTGGAACTGTCCACCAGCACCACCAGTTCCTCGGCCTGGCCGATCAGGCGCTTCTCGGCCTGGATCAGCAGCGGGTCGGCCTCCATCAGCCCCAGGATGCTCAGGCCGTAGACGCCCATGAACATCTTGGCCGCGTAGTGGTGCTGGGCCACGTCGTTCTCGAACGGGCTGAGGATGACGTTCTGCTCGCGGTAGACCTTGCCGCCGGGCAGGATGATCTCGTTGTCGCTGCTGACGAGCAGGCGCTCGGCCATCAGGAAGGAGTTCGTGAGAATCTTCAGCTGCTTCTCGACGAGAAACTCCGCCATCATGAACGTGGTGGTGCCGCCATTGATGATGATGGTTTCGCCGTTGTTGCACATCGACGTCGCATACCGGGCGATGGCACGCTTGGCGGCAGTATGTTGCTGGGCGTTGTTTTGAAAAGTCTCGCTGGTCAGCGTGTACGACTTTTTCTTCTGCTCCAGCCGCTGGGCGCCACCGCGGGTGCGCGTCAGCTGGTTTCTTGCGGCCAGCCAGGAAATATCCCGGCGCACCGTCGCGGCCGACGCCGACAGCCATTCCATCAATTGCTGCACGCTGGCGTGCTCGCGCTCGTCCAGCAGTTTCAGCAGACGCTTGTGACGCTTGTGATTGATCATGGAAGCCACCTTGCTCTCGGGCGCCCCGCAGCCGGCGGCGACCGTTGTCTCTCGGGAGTCGCCCGACCTCTTGGGGTGGGCATCGCTTTGCCGTGCCGCAGCGCGATCCGGATCGCTCAGGATCGCAGGTGAAACACGGTTCCGAAAGCAGGTTACGCCACTCTCCCGGCAGGGTCAATCAGCAAACGCGCAGGGCCGTGAGCGTTTCGTGAGCGGTCGCGCACCCGCCCGGGCATTCGCTCATCCTTTTGATTTTGCGGGGCGGCGCCGCGCAGGGGCGCGGGTTTGCGTCCACACTGCGGCCCGATCGCCCGTGCCGAGCGGGTACCGGGCCGCATGCCGCGGCCGCCCTGACGAACCGTTGCACCCACCCCATGACTGCAAATTCCCAACCCCCCGCGCAAACCCCCATCGTTTCCCTGTGGGACGACGCCGCCGCGGCCCAGATGAGCGAACCCGAACTGCTGCTGTACCGCTCGAATCTGCTGGGCTCCGATTTGCGCGTGACGAATTTCGGCGGCGGCAATACCTCGGCCAAGGTCAGGATGCGCGACCACCTGACCGGCGAGGATGTCGACGTGCTGTGGGTCAAGGGTTCCGGCGGCGACCTGGGCAGTATCAAGCTCGACGGTTTCTCCACGCTCTACATGGACAAGCTGAATGCGCTGAAAAAGCGTTATCGCGGCCTGGCGCATGAAGACGAGATGGTGGACTACCTGCCGCACTGCACCTTCAACCTGAATCCGCGCGCCGCCAGCATCGACACCCCGCTGCACGCCTACATCCCGAAGGCGCACGTGGACCACATGCACCCGGACGCGATCATCGCCATCGCCGCCTGCGCCGACAGCCGCCGCCTGACCGAGCTGATCTTCGGCGGCCAGCTCGGCTGGCTGCCCTGGCAGCGCCCCGGCTACGACCTGGGCCTCAAGCTGGAAGCGCTGGCCACGGCGCAGCCGCAGCTCCAGGGCATCATCCTGGAAGGCCACGGCCTGTTCACCTGGGGCGACACGGCCAAGGGCTGCTACGAGATCACGCTGGAGATGATCCGGCTGGCCGAGCAGTGGCTGGGCGAGAACGTCAGGCAGCCGGTGTTCGGCGGCGTGAAGACCGCGACGCTGCCCGCCGGGCAGCGCGCCGCGATCGCCGCGAAGCTGATGCCCGCGCTGCGCGGCCGCATCAGCGCCGGGGAGCGCAAGCTGGGCGACTTCAACGACAGCGCCGAGGTGCTGGAGTTCGTCGCCAGCAACGACCTGGCCAAGCTGGCCGCGCTGGGCACCTCCTGCCCCGACCACTTCCTGCGCACCAAGATCCGCCCGCTGGTGCTTGACTTCGACCCGGCCAACCCGGACGTGGACGCCGTGCTGGCCGGCCTGGACGCCGCGCTGGCGGCCTACCGCGCCGACTACACCGCCTACTACGAACGCTGCAAGCGCCCGACCAGCCCGGCCATCCGCGACGCCAACCCGGTGATCTACCTGATCCCCGGCGTCGGCATGCTGTCCTTCGCCAAGGACAAGGCCACGGCCCGCATCGCCGGCGAGTTCTACATCAACGCCATCAACGTGATGCGCGGCGCCAACGGCGTGGACCGCTACGTCGGCCTGCCCGAGCAGGAGGCCTTCGACATCGAATACTGGCTGCTCGAAGAGGCCAAGCTGCAGCGCATGCCCAAGCCCAAGAGCCTGGCCGGCCGCGTGGCGCTGGTCACCGGCGGCGCCGGCGGCATCGGCCAGGCCGTCGCCCGCCAGCTGCTGCAGGAAGGCGCCTGCGTGATGCTGACCGACATCGACGCCGCCGCGCTGGAAGACGCCAAGGCCAGCCTGCTGAAGGTGGCCGGCAAGGACGCCATCGCCACCGTGCAGGGCAACATCACGTCCGAGGCCGAGGTGGAAGCCGTGCTGTCCGCCACCGCGCTGCGCTTCGGCGGCCTGGACATCCTGGTCTCCAACGCCGGCATCGCCTCCGCCGCGCCGCTGGAGGACACGACGCTGGAGATCTGGCAGCGCAACCAGGACATCCTCGTCACCGGCTACTTCCTGGTCGGCCGCGGCGCGTTCCGGCTGATGAAGCAGCAGAAGACCGGCGGCGCGATGGTGTTCGTCGCCAGCAAGAACGGCCTCGTCGCGTCGGCCGGCGCGTCGGCCTACTGCACGGCCAAGGCGGCCGAGATCCACCTGGCCCGCTGCATCGCGCTGGAAGGCGCGTCGGTGGGCGTGCGCGTCAACGTCGTCAACCCGGACGCCGTCATCCGCGGCTCGCGCATCTGGGACGGCAAGTGGAAGGAGGAGCGCGCCGCGTCCAACAAGATCGACAGCGACGACATCGAAGAGTTCTACCGCCAGCGCAGCATGCTCAAGCTCAGCGTGCTGCCCGAGGACATCGCCGAGGCGGTGTACTTCCTGGCCAGCGACAAGTCCGGCAAGAGCACGGGCAACGTGCTGAACGTGGACGCCGGCAATGCCGCAGCGTTTACTCGTTGAGGCCTCAGGAGACTTCCATGACCAAGCAAATGATTGACACCAGCCAGGTCGAACAACACAACGCCCAGCAGCGCGCCGAGCTGCAGGCCGACTACGACGCCCTCGGCGGCATGCTCGCCCGCCGCGGCGTGGACATCGAGGCGCTGACCGCCCGGGCCCAGGCCTTCGCCGTGGCCGTGCCCAGCTGGGGCGTGGGCACCGGCGGCACCCGCTTCGCGCGCTTCCCCGGCCCGGGCGAGCCGCGCGACGTGGCCGAGAAGCTGGAGGACTGCGCCGTCATCCACCAGCTGACGCGCGCCACGCCCACCGTGTCGCTGCACTTCCCGTGGGACAAGCCCGCCGACCCCCAGGCGCTGCGCCAGCAGGCCGACGCGCTGGGCCTGGGCTTCGACGCGGTGAACTCCAACACCTTCCAGGACCAGGCCGGCCAGGCCCACAGCTACAAGTTCGGCAGCCTGACCGCGCAGAGCCAGGCCGCCCGCGAGCAGGCCGTGGCGCACAACGTCGAGTGCATCGAACTCGGCCGGGCGCTCGGCTCCAAGGGCCTGACCGTGTGGGTCGGCGACGGCGCCAACTTCCCCGGCCAGCACAACCTGCGCGGCGCGCTGGAGCGCTACCTCGACAGCGCCCGGCAGATCTACGCCGCGCTGCCGGACGACTGGCTGATGTACATCGAACACAAGCTGTTCGAGCCGGCGTTCTACTGCACCGTCATCGCCGACTGGGGCACCAGCTTCGCCGTCGCGCAGCAGCTGGGCGACCGGGCCAAGTGCCTGGTGGACCTGGGCCACCACGCGCCCAACACCAACATCGAGATGATCGTGGCGCGGCTGGCGCAGTTCGGCAAGCTGGGCGGCTTCCACTTCAACGACAGCAAGTACGGCGACGACGACCTGGACTCCGGCTCCATCGACCCCTTCCAGCTCTTCCTCGTCTTCAACGAACTGGCCGATGCGCAGGCCCGCGACGGCGCGGCCTTCAGCCCCGCCTACATGCTGGACCAGTCGCACAACGTCACCGACCCCATCGAGAGCCTGATGAGCAGCGCCGTCGAGGTGCAGCGCGCCTGCGTGCAGGCCGCGCTGGTGGACCGCGGCGCGCTGGCCGGCTTCCAGCAGGCCAACGACGTGCTGCAGTCCGCGCAGACGCTCAAGCGCGCCTTCCGCACCGACGTGAGCCCCATCCTGGCGATGGCCCGGCTGCGCTCGGGCGGCGCGATCGACCCGGTCGCGGCCTACCGCGCCAGCGGCTACCGCCAGCAGGTGGCCGTCAAGCGCCCGCCGAAGGCCGGCGCATCCGGCAGCGGCATCGTCTGAGGTGGACGCCCGGGCCTTCGGCGCCCGCGGTGACGGCATCACGCTCGACACGCGGGCGCTCCAGGCCGCCATCGACGCGGCCGCGCTGCAGCGCACGGAACTGCGGCTGGGCCCCGGCACCTACCTGACCGGCGCGCTGTTCCTGAAGAGCGGCATGACGCTGCGGCTGGCGCGCGGCGCCACGCTGCTGGGCTCGCGCGACCTGGCCGACTACCCGCTGCTGCCGACCCGCGTCGCCGGCATCGAGATGCGCTGGCCGGCGGCGCTGGTCAACGTCTACGGCGAGCAGGACGTGGGCCTCGCCGGCGAGGGCTGCATCGACGGCGACGGCCAGCCGTTCTGGGACCGCTACTGGGCGCTGCGCGCCGGCTACGAGCCGCGCGGCCTGCGCTGGGCGGCGGACTACGACTGCCAGCGCCCTCGGCTGGTGCAGGTGTTCGAGTCGGCCCGCGTGGCGATCGGCGGCGGCCTGCTGCTGCGCCGCTCCGGCTTCTGGACGCTGCACCTGTGCTACGCGCAGGACGTGAGCGTGGACGGCCTCACCATCCGCAACAACGACGAGGGGCGCGGCCCGTCCACGGACGGCATCGACATCGACTCCTGCCGCCGCATCGCCATCCGCCACGCCGACATCGCCGTCAACGACGACGCGCTGTGCCTGAAGGCCGGCCGCGACGCCGACGGCCTGCGCGTCGCCCGCCCCTGCGAGGACATCACGATCAGCGACTGCACCGTGCGCGAGGGCGCGGCCGGCCTGACCTTCGGCAGCGAGACCTCGGGCGGCATCCGCCGCGTCGAGGCCCGGCGCATCACCGTGCATGCGCCGGTGCCGGTGGGCCTGCTGTTCAAGAGCGCGCCGACGCGCGGCGGCGTCGTCGAGGACCTGTCCGTCAGCGACCTGCAGCTGCTGGACGTGCCGGTCGCGCTGCGCGCGACGATGCACTGGAACCCCGCCTACAGCCAGGCCGCCATCCCCGAGGCCGAACGGCCGCACGCCCCGCCGCACTGGCTGACGCTGGCTCAGCCCGTCTCGCGCGAGCAGGGTCGCACGCGGGTCGAAGGCGTGCGCATCCAGCGCCTGGTCGCACGCGGGGCTCAAGTGGCCTTCGAGGTGGACGCCACGGCCGAGGTGCCGCTGCGCCGCTTCGACTTCCGCGCGCTGGACATCGAGGCGCAAAGCGGCGGCCATGTGCAGGACGCGCTGGCCTGGCATTTCGACGCCGCCTGCCGCCTGCGGCTGGGCACGCCCATCCGCGCCGGCAACGGCTGCCGGCTCGACGGGCTGGCCCCCACCCATTGGCAGGTGGACGCGGCGCTGCAGCGGCGCGACCTGTCCGGCCGGCCCATGGCCGAACAAGACATCCTGTAGGAGACCCACGAATGAGCGACGAGATCCGCGCCTTCAAGATGCAGCTCAAGCCCGGCGCCGTGGCCGAGTACAAGAAGCGCCACGACGCGCTGTGGCCCGAGCTGGCCGACGCGCTGCGCGCCGCCGGCATCCACGACTACTCCATCTTCCTGGACGAGGACACGCTGAGCCTGTTCGCGGTGCTCAAGCTGCGGCCCGGCATGCCCATCGACGCGCTGCCGCAGCAGCCCGTCATGCGCCGCTGGTGGGACCACATGGCCCCGCTGATGGAGGTGGAACCCGACAACAAGCCGCGCCAATGGGACCTGCCGTCCGTCTTCCACTTTGCGGGCTGATCCTCGCGGCGCCGCTGGCGGCGCTCGCGTGGTGCGAGCCGCCGCGCCAGCTCGAAACGGTCGCCGCTGACGACTTCCGCGCCGGCCTCGCGCGCTGGCGGCTGGAGGCCGAGGACGAACGCGCCGTCGTCACCGCGAAGGACGGCGTGCTGGACATCGCCACGCCCGCCGGCCTGTCGCTGTGGTGGCGCCAGCCGCTGGGCGGCGACTACGCGATCCGCTTCACCGCCGTGGCCCTGCCCGCGCCCGCCAGCGCCGGTGAACACGCCGGCCGCCTCTCGGACCTCAACATGTTCTGGAATGCGCTGGAGGCCGACGGCAGCGGCCCCCATCCACGCAGCGGCAAGTTCACCGGCTACGACACGCTGCCGACCTACTACGCCGGCTTCGGCGCCAACGCCAACACGACGACGCGGCTGCGCCTGTACGACGGCCGCGAGCGCCGGATGCTGGCCGGGTTCGCCGACGGCGCCATCGCCGAGCCCGGCGAGCTGCCGATGAACCCGCAGACCCGGCTGCACGCCGGCCAGCCGCTCGCCATCGAGATCGTCTCGCGCCGGCCCAGCGCGGCCGACCCGGTCCACCTGCGCTGGCTCGCCAACGGCCATGCGCTCTTCACCCGCGCCGACCCCCAACCCCGGCTGCACGGCCACTTCGCGCTGCGCACCACGGCCAGCCGGCTGCAGATCCGCGACTTCCAGATCCTCCAATGCCGATGAAACCGCTGCTGCTCGCCGTCAGCCTCGCCACCACGCTCGCGCAGGCGGCCGGGCCGGTGCAACTCGACATCCGGGCCGACCGGCCCGGCCCCGTGATCGCCCGGCAGGTCTACGGCCAGTTCGCCGAGCACCTGGGCGCCGGCATCTACGGCGGCCTGTGGGTGGGGCCGGACGCCGAAATCCCCAACGTGCGCGGCTGGCGCAGCGACGTGGTGGGCGCGCTGAAGGCCCTCAAGGTGCCCGTGCTGCGCTGGCCCGGCGGCTGCTTCGCCGACGAGTACCACTGGCGCGACGGCATCGGCCCGCGCGCGCAGCGCCCGCCGCGCGTGAACACCAGCTGGGGCGGCGTCATCGAACCCAACGCGGTCGGCACGCACGAGTTCATGGACCTGGCCGAACAGCTCGGCGCCGAGGTCTACATCAACGCCAACCTCGGCTCCGGCACCGTGCAGGAGATGGCCCAGTGGCTGGAATACCTGACCGCCGACGGCGACACCGCGCTGGCCCGCGAGCGCCGTGCCAACGGCCGCGACCAGCCCTGGAAGGTGCCGTACTGGGGCATCGGCAACGAGAGCTGGGGCTGCGGCGGCCACATGAAGCCGGGCTACTACGCGGACCTCTACAAGCAGTGGGCCAGCTTCGCCAAGGCGCCGCGCGGCAACCGGCCCAAGCTCGTCGCCAGCGGCGGCCAGGAACTGGAGCTGCACTGGACCGAGACGCTCAGCGCCGAGGTCAAGGACCGCATGGCCGCCATCACCCACCACCAGTACTCGCTGCCCACCCGCGACTGGCAGAAGAAGGGCGCCGCCGTGGGCTTCCCCGAGGCCGAGTGGATCGCCACGCTGGCCGTGCCGCAAACCATCGACGGCTACCTCGCAAAGCACCGCGAGATCCTGGACCGCAACGACCCGGGCAAAAAGGTCGCCATCTACTTCGACGAATGGGGCAGCTGGTACGACCCCGAGCCCGGCACCGACCCCGGCTTCCTGGTCCAGCGCAACACGCTGCGCGACGCGGTGCTGGCGGCGCTGCACTTCCATGTGTTCCACCGCCATGCCGAGCGGGTGAAGATGGCCAACATCGCGCAGATGGTCAACGTGCTGCAGGCCATGATCGTCACGGACAAGGCCCGCATGCTGCTGACGCCGACCTACCACGCGTTCGCGATGCACCTGCCCTTCATGGACGCCACCTCGCTGCCCGTGCAGCTGAGCGGCGTGCCCGACTACACGCTGGGCCGGTACAGCATCCCGGCCCTGAGCGCCAGCGCTGCCAAGTCGGCCGGCGGCAAGCTGATCCTGAGCCTGACCAACACGAACCCCCAGGTCGGCCTGCCGCTGCAGATCGCCGTGGGCGGCAAGGCCGTGCGCACCGTGACCGGCCAGTTGCTGACCGCCGCGGCGATGGACGCCGAGAACCGCTTCGACGCGCCGGACCGCGTGAAGCCCCGGCCCTTCAAGGCCGAGGCCAAGAACGGCCTGCTGACGCTGACCGTGCCGGCCAAGTCCGTGCTGGTGCTGGAGCTGCAGCCGTGATGCGCCGCCTGCTGTGCCTGCTGGCCTTCGTCGCGCTGCCGGCGCTGGCCGGCGACCTGCGCCCGCCCCTGCTGCTGACCGGCCAGCGCGCCGACGTGCAGGACCTGTCCGGCCGCTGGACCTACTCCCGGGACTACTACCGCACGGGGCTGACCGACATCAACGGCTGGGTCGCCAAGAGCCGCATGCAGCGCCACCGCGACGTGGACGTCGCCGCCGCGGAGGCCCGACCCGGCACCGGCTTCTTCGAGTTCGACCTGGACCGCGGCCCGGCGATGGCCATCCCCGGCGCATGGAACGCGGCCGAGCCGGAGCTGCGCTGGTACGACGGGCTGATCTGGTTCCAGCGCCGCTTCGACGTGACGGCGCCCCGGCCCGGCGAGCGCAGCTTCCTGCGCTTCGAGGGCGTGAACTACCGCGCCCACGTCTACCTGAACGGCCGGGAAGTCGGCCGCCACGAAGGCGGCTTCACGCCCTTCGTGCTGGAGGTGACCGGGGCGCTGCGCGCCAGCGGCAACCGCCTGGTCGTCGGCGTGGACTCGCGCCACGACGCGCAGAGCATCCCCGGCGAGATCACCGACTGGGACCTGTACGGCGGCATCACCCGGCCCGTGAAGCTGATCCGCACGCCCGCCACCTTCATCGACGACGCCACGCTGCGCCTCACCGACACCGGCCGCCTGGTGGGCAGCCTGCAGCTCGACGGCACGCAGGCGGCGGGCCGAGCGGTGCGCCTGCGCATCGCGGCGCTGGGCGTCACCGTGCAGGCGCGCACCGACGCAAGCGGGCAGGCTCGCTTCGACATCGCCGCCCCAGACTCGCTGCAGCGCTGGTCACCCGAGGCGCCGACGCTGTACGACGTGGCGTTCGAGGCCGATGCCGGCAGCGGCACCGACCGCGTGCGCGAGCGCATCGGCTTCCGCACGCTGGCCGTGAAGGGCGCCGACATCCTGCTGAACGGCAAGCCGGTGTTCCTGAAGGGCGTTTCGCTGCACGAGGAGGAGATCGGCGCCAACCCGGCCCGCCGCCTCGACGACGCCGCCGCGCGCCGGCTGCTGGGCGAGGTCAAGCACGGCCTGCACGGCAACTACGTGCGCCTGTCCCACTACCCGCACAGCGAGACCCTGCTGCGCGCCGCCGACGAGCTGGGCCTGCTGGTGTGGAGCGAGATCCCCGTCTACTGGACCGTGGCCTGGGACGACCCCGCCGTGCTGCTGAAGGCCCGCCGCATGCAGGCCGAGACCATCTACCGCGACCGCAACCGCGCCGCGCTGGCGCTGTGGAGCGTCGGCAACGAGACGCCCGTGGCCGAGAACCGCACGCGCTTCCACGCCGCGCTGGCCGCCACCGTGCGCGCGCTGGACCCCGGCCGCCTCGTCAGCGCCGCGCTGCTGGTCGAGCGCGAGGGCGACACGCTGCGCATCGCCGACCCGTTGCTGCCCCACCTGGACGTGATGGCCGTCAACAC
Source organism: Roseateles sp. (assembly GCF_047654785.1). GTDB lineage: Bacteria > Pseudomonadota > Gammaproteobacteria > Burkholderiales > Burkholderiaceae_C > Pelomonas. The sequence goes on along the minus strand of NZ_JASGKQ010000003.1, from coordinate 252,915 downwards.
CTACGCGGGCTGGTACGGCGACGACACGCTGCAAGACCTCGCCAGGATCCGCTGGGCGCTGCCGACGACCAAGCCGCTGCTCATCTCCGAGTTCGGCGCCGACGCGCTCGCCGGCCACCACGACCCGGGCGCCGAGCCGAAGAAATGGAGCGAAGAGTTCCAGGCCGCCTACTACCGCGCGACGCTGGCCATGCTGGGCCGCATCCCGAACCTGCGCGGCCTGTCGCCGTGGGTGCTGAAGGACTTCCGCTCGCCGCGCCGCGAGCACCCCGTCTTCCAGAACGGCTGGAACCGCAAGGGCCTGCTCTCCGAGACCGGCCAGCGCAAGCAGGCCTTCGACGTGCTGGCCGAGCACTACGAGATGACGCCAGGCCGGTAGGCCGGCGTTCGCCGCGCCCCCCCCCTGCGCCCCCGGAACCCCATGACCGCCACGCTGCCGAACCGCCGCCGCCTGCTCGGCGCCGCCCTGCTGGCCCCGGCCCTGCCCGCCCTCGCCCAGGCGCCAGTCGCCCCGGCACCCGCGCCGCTGCCCTGGCCCAACCCGCTGCTCGCGCAGCGCGCCGACCCGCAGATCCTGCGCCACGGCGGCTGGGTCTACCTGATGGCCACCGTGCCCGAGTACGACCGGCTGGAGCTGCGCCGCGCCCGGTCCATCGCCGGCCTGGCGACGGCCGACGTGAAAGTCATCTGGCGCAAGCACGGGCAAGGCCCCATGAGCCGCCACATCTGGGCGCCCGAGCTGGCCTGGCTCGACGGCCGCTGGTACATCCACTTCAGCGCGGGCGAGGCCGCGGCGCCGTGGAAGATCCGCCTGTGGACGCTGGAGAACGCGTCCGCCGACCCCATGCAGGGCGAGTGGACCGAGCGCGGCCGGGTGCTGACGCAGTGGGACAGCTTCACGCTGGACGCCACCGTCTTCGAGCACCGCGGCCGGCGCTACATGGCCTGGGCGCAGACCGACCCCGCCAACAAGAACCACAGCACCGACATCTACCTCTCGCGCATGAAGAGCCCCACCGAACTGGCAGGCCCGCAGGTGCGGCTGAGCCGGCCCGAGTACGCGTGGGAGCGGGTGCGCCACGCCGTCAACGAGGCGCCGGCCGTGCTCGTCCACGGCGGCCGCGTCTTCATGAGCTACTCGGCCGCCGGCACCGGCGCCGAATACTGCCTGGGCCTGCTGTGGGCCGACGCGGACGCCGAGCTGCTGGACGCGCAGAACTGGCGCAAATCGCCCGGCCCGGTGTTCACCAGCAGCGACGAGAACGGCCAGTACGGCCCCGGCCACAACAGCTTCCTCGTCGAGCCCGACGGCACGGTGCTGAACGTCTTCCACGCGCGCAACTACCGCGACGTGAAGGGCGACCCGCTGAAAGACAGCGGCCGCGCCACCCGCGTGCAGCCGCTGCGCTTCACGGCCGACGGCATGCCGGACTTCGGGCCGCCGCTGAAGGAGCGGCCATGAGCCAGGTCATCGCGCTGAGCGGCGGCGCACCCAACGCCTTCGAAGGCGACGCGCCCGACCGCATCTGCCACCGCCCCACGCGCGCCGAGCTGCACGCCTACCCATCGCCGGCGCCCGCGCGGGGCCGCGCCCTCGTCTACGCGGGCGGCGGCTACCTGCAACTGATGCACGACAAGGAAGGCGTCGAGATCGCCCGCTGGCTGAACACGCTGGGGCTGGACGCCTACGTGCTGCTGCACCGGCTGCCGGGGCAGGACGGCCACCCCTTCGACATCGCACTGCAGGACGGCCTGCGCGCGCTGGACCACCTCGCCGCGCTGCCGCCGCCGCCGCTGCCGCTGCTGCACGTGGGCCTGTCCTCCGGCGGCCACCTGGCCGGCGTGATGGCCTGCCAGCGCCACGCGCTGGCGAGCGCGGGCGCCGTCATCGCCTACGCGCCGCTGAACGCCAACCACCACGACCACAAGTTCCCCGCCGGCAAGCCCGACTTCCCGCCGCCCGAGAAGCAGGCCTTCTACGACGCCTGGCCCATCGGCATCGCCGCCGCGCCGCACGGCCTGCCCCGCTGCCCGGTGTTCCTGGCCTACGCGCTGCACGACCCCATCGTGCCGGTGCAGCATGCGCTGAACCTGATCGCCGCGGCGCAGCAGCACCGGCTGGACGTGGAGGCGCACGTGTTCCCGCAGGCCGAACACGGCTTCGCGCTGAGGGGGCTGGGCGGCACGCAGGACCAGTGGCCGGGGCTGGCGGCACGGTGGATGACCAGCAAGTTGGGCGTTTGACGCCCCGAATCGCTCAAGAACTTGATTGAATGATCCCCTCCCTCGAAATCCCTAACGACTAGACAGTGCGGCCAAATTGGCCGCCAGATACATTGCGCTCGCCTAGACAAGATCAAACGCTGGCTATGAATCAGCAGGCACGGCATCAGGGAGAGACAGCGAGTGAAGAGCAGCGTCCAACGCCGCGACCAGAGCGCCAATGCGCCTGGTGAGGCGCAACAGAGTCGGGATGACCCAAGCCAAGGCCCGTACGCCTTGCAAGCACTGTGTGTCATTGCCCGGCTTCACCACATCGCCGCCGAGCCGCATGCGCTGCGCCATGAGCTGGGCCTGGGCGATACCGCCGAGGTCAGCGAGCAAGACCTGCTGCTGGCGGCCCAGCGCATCGCGCCTCAAGGGTTACGCACCAAGTACATGGTTTTGCACAGCAACAGTCGGCAATCAAGAATGATATTCACAAGCTGCATGCCTCGCATTGCAGTTTTTTGGCGCATTTCCAGATGCAACTCAGCTGGCCACTACTTCACACCTGATCCGCCAAGGGTCTAAACAATTTTTGCCTCGCGAGAAGAATCGCGACGATATCCGGCGCGCCACTATTAAGCCGCGGAGCACACACGTGCACCTTGCGACCCACATCAATCTCGATCAATTCAACGTATATCCGTATTCATCCGATCTCGTTGGTTTCGGAAGATTTTGAATGATTGCCATCATATGAAATACCTCGTCGACAGGCTGCAATTTGGCTTCCGCCGACGCCTGCCCATGCAGCGGCAAACCGAATCCGCAGAATGCGGCTTGGCGTGCCTGTCTATGATCGCCAGCTTCTATGGACATCGCACAGACGTCCCGACCCTGCGCAAGCGATTTCCAATTTCTCAGAACGGAGCGACGCTGCAGCAAATCATCCATATTGCCAGCACCTTGCAGTTGGCTCCACGCCCACTGCGCGCCGAACTCAACGAATTGAAAGATCTCCAGGCGCCATGCATATTGCACTGGAAGATGGATCATTTCGTCGTGCTGAGAGAGGTCACCCGATCAGGTATCGTGGTTCATGATCCGGCCAGAGGCATCCCATTACACACAAGTTGAAGTAGATTCCGCAACCTATTGAATTGATTGAGATTGTGGGAGACGAGTGGGCTGGGCTGCAGAGGAATTCAGGACGCTGGATCTGGGCGATGGGAGATTGGACGCACGAGCTGTGCTGCTGGCCGAGCGCCTGGCCGGCAAGCCCACGGAGAGCATTCCGAACGCTTGCAGCGGCTGGGCCGAGACGCAAGGGGCCTACCGGTTTCTGTCCAACGCCAAGACTGACTGGCAGGCGCTGCTCAAACCGCACTGGACGTGCAGCGAAGAGCGCATGCGCGCGCATCCCGTGGTGCTGAACATCCAGGACACCACGGAACTGGACTTCAACGGCCGCGCCACAGCGGGGCTGGGCCCGTTGAGCTATGAAGCGCAGCGCGGGATGTACCTGCACCCGACCTACGCGGTGAGCCCGACGCGCGAGCCGCTGGGCGTGCTCGATGCGTGGATGTGGGCGCGCGAGGCGAAAGGCAAAGACGGCAAACGTGGCGGGATCGTGGAGAGCACGCGCTGGATCGAAGGCTACGAACGCGTGGCCGAACGGGCGTTGGCGCTGCCGCAGGTGCGCCAGGTGTACGTGGCCGACCGGGAGGCCGACATCCTTGCCCTGCTGCGCCGGGCCCAGGAACTGCAGCATGCGGCCGACTACCTGATTCGCTGCCGGCACAACCGGGTCCTGCCCAACGATGGCAAGCTGTGGGAGCAAGTGGCGCAAGCGCCGGTGCTGGGCAAAGTGGCCTTCGAGTTGCCGGGCGGACGCGGCACAGTAGCCCGGCCGGTCACGCAGAGCCTGCGGGCGCAGGTCGTCGAACTGTCCGATGGCAAAGTAGGCACCTTGCACGTGACCTGCCTGCTGGCGCAGGAGATCGACCCGCCGGCCGGCGTCAAGCCCGTGGTCTGGCGGCTGCTGAGCAATCGGTGTCACCGACCGCCGTATAGGAGCCAGTGCGTGATCGGCATGTAGGAGCCAGCGGCTGACCGGCATATTGGAGCCAGCGCGTGATCGGCGTCATGGAGCCAGTGCCGGATCGGCATATAGGAGCCAGTCGGCACTGGGTTGACGGGTGTCTCGAACACCGCGACGCCATCTCTACCCTTCGGGCCATTTGCCCGGAGGGCCAGGGATGGCGCGCAGGAGATTCGAGATGCATCACTATCGACAGGCCCTGCTGCGCATGCGGCAAGGCGACTCCGACCGCGACATCGCTGCGGCCCGCGTCATGGGCCGGCCCAAGGCGGCGCAGTGGCGCAGCTTGGCCACCGAGCGCGGTTGGCTGGACACCGCCCAGCCCCTGCCCGACGATGAGACCATCGCCGCGGCATTAGGCTGCCCGCGCAAGGCCAGCAGCACCATCTCCACGCTGGAGCCACATCGCGGCGCCATCGCGTCCTGGCTCGAGCAAGGCGTCTCGGGCACCGCCATCCACGGCGCACTCAAGCGCCAGCACGGCTTCACCGGCAGCTATTCGGCCGTGCGCCGCCTGGTGGCCGATGTTCGCCGCCAGTTGCCGCCTGAGACCACCTGCCGACTGGACTTCGAGCCCGGCGAGGCTGCCCAAGTGGACTTTGGCGCCGGCCCCACGCTCATCCACCCCGACGGCCAGCCCCGGCGCACCTGGGCCTTCGTGATGACGCTGGCCAGCAGCCGCCACCAGTACGTCGAGTTCGTCTGGGACCAGACCGTGGCCACCTGGCTGGGTTGCCACCGCCGCGCCTTCGAGTGGTTCGCCGGCGTGCCCCAGCGCGTCATCATCGACAACGCCAAGTGCGCCATCACCCGCGCCTGCGCCCAGGACCCCACCGTGCAGCGCGCCTACGCCGAATGTGCCGAAGGCTACGGCTTCAAGATCGACCCCTGCCCACCGCACGATCCGCAGAAGAAGGGCATCGTCGAGTCCGGCGTGAAGTACCTCAAGGGCAACTTCCTGCCGCTGCGCACCTTCCGCGACCTGGCCGACCTCAACGCGCAGGCCCGTGCCTGGGTGCTTGAGGAGGCAGGCAGGCGCTGCCACGGCACCACCCGGCGCACTCCGCTGAGCTTGTTCGCGCTGGAGGCACCGCTGCTGCAGGCGTTGCCCACCCCTGCGCCCGACCTGGGCACCTGGCACCGCGTGAGCGTGCACCGCGACTGCCATGTGCAGTTCGAGCGAGTGCTGTACTCCGCACCGTTCACGCTGGTGGGCAAGACCTTGTGGCTGCGCGCCACCGATGCGGCGGTCGCGCTGTTCGAAGACTACCGCCACGTCGCCACCCATCCGCGAGGACTCAAGCCCGGCCAGCGCGTGAGCGTGCGCGGGCACCTGCCGCCCGAGGCGCAGGCCTTCTTCGGTCGCGACCGGGCGTGGTGCGTCACCCAGGCCGAGCACATCGGCGCATCCTGCGCCGCCTTGATCGAGAACCTGCTCAGCGACCGCGTTCTGGAGCGGCTGCGCGCCGCGCAAGGCGTGCTGGCCCTGCTCAAGCCCTACGGCGCCGCCCGGCTGGAGGCGGCCTGCGCACGGGCCATGGCGCATGGCTCGCCCCACTACCGCACCGTCAAGACCATCCTGGCGAGCGGCGCCGACCAGCGCGCCGACGTGCCTGCGGCCACGCCGGCGCAGTACGGCCGCACCCGCTTCACCCGGCCTGCCACCGAGCTGTTCGCCGACCTCATCGCCCACCCGCAGCAAGAGCTGCTGCACTGACCCCGAAGGAGAAGACCCATGAACCCCGCCCCCGAACTCGCCCCGCAGTTGAAGCAGCTGCGCCTGTCCGGCATCTTTGACTCCCTGGAGGCGCGCAACCGCCAGGCCATCGAGGCCAAGCTGGCCTACACCGACTTCCTGGCCCTGCTCATCAGCGATGAGGTCGCGCGGCGCGAGCAGAAGAAGTTCAGCACGCGGCTGCGCCGCGCGCAGTTCCGCACCACCAAGACACTGGAGCAGTTCGACTTCGAGCGGCTGCCGCAGCTCAACCGCGCGCTCGTGCACGACCTGGCCACTGGACGCTACCTGCAGGAGAAGGCCCCCGTGCTCATCGTGGGGCCCTGCGGCACCGGCAAGAGCCACCTGGCCCAGGCGCTGGGCCACTGCGCGGTGCGCCAGGGCGTGGACGTGGTCTTCACCACCTGCGCCAGCCTGACGCAGAGCCTGAACGCGGCCAGGGCGACCGGCAGCTATGAACGCAAGCTGGCGACCTTGGCCCGTGTGCCGCTGCTCATCATTGACGACTTCGGCCTGAAGCCGCTGCGTGCGCCGGCCGATGAGGACCTGCACGACCTGATCGCCGAGCGCTACGAGCAGGCCGCCACCATCGTGACCAGCAACCTGGACTTCACCGAGTGGGACCAGGCTTTCCCAGCCAACCGGCTGCTGGCCAGCGCCAGCCTCGACCGGCTGCGCCACAACGCCTACTGCCTGGTGCTGGACGGGCAGTCGTACCGCGCGCCCAAACAGATCGCGGCGGCCACCAAACCGGCACCGCAAAAGCCCTCAAAATCCACCCTGGCCTAACCCCTCGGGACCCCCGTTTTACCCACCTGTTGCTGGCTCCAATACGGCGGACATCGGTGGCTCCATTACGGCGGTCGGTGACAATCGGCCGGCGCACACGCTGGAGCAGGCGGTCGAACTGATCGACTGGTACCGCGCACGCTGGGAGATCGAGCTGTTCTTCCTGATCCTGAAGGAAGGCTGCCGCGTGGAGGCGCTGCAGTTGAGCCATGTCGATCGCATTGAGGTGGCGCTGGCGTTGTACATGGTCGTGGCCTGGCGCATCAACCGGCTGATGCGGCTGGGCCGCAGCTTGCCAGAGCTGCCGGCCGATCTGCTGTTCGAGGTCGAAGAATGGCAGGCGGCCTTCGTGCTGAACAAGAAGAAGCCACCCAAGAGTGCCCCGCCACTGAACACCGTGGTGCGCCTGATCGCCCAACTCGGCGGCTTCCTCGGGCGCAAGGGCGACGGCCAGCCCGGTGCCAAGACGCTGTGGCTGGGCTTGCGCGACATCACCGTATTCGTTCAAGGCTTGCGCTTCGCTCGGATGGCGCTATGAGATGTGTGTAATGGGATGGGCCAGAGGGGAACGCACATATCGCTTTGAAGAGGTGTCCAAATATTTCACCGGCGTCGCCCTCGAATTGCGGCCCATGGCGGCATTCACGCCGAAGGTCGAACGCCAAACGATCCGGCTGAGTCAATTGCTGGGCAAGGTGGTCGGCCTGAAGCGTTCGCTGGCGCAGATCTTGTTGCTGGCCATCGTCATGGAAGGCTTCGTCCTGATCAGCCCCTTCTTCAATCAGTTGATCGTTGACCAGGCCATTACCACCAGCGATGTCCACCTGCTCATCACGCTGGCGGTGGGCTTTGGCTTGGTCAAACTGACTTCGGCAGCCATTGATCTAATCAGAAGTTGGGCGTTGGTGGTCATGAGCGCGACTATGAATGTTCAATGGCTGGCCAATCTTTTTTCGCATTTGCTGAAGTTGCCCGTCAGCTACTTTGAAAAGCGCCATGTGGGAGACGTGGTATCGAGGTTTAATTCCATCCACACGGTGCAATCCACGTTGACCAATGGATTCATCGGCAGCGTTCTGGATGGTTTGCTGGCGATAGGAACCGGCGTAATGATGTTCATTTACAGCCCGATGCTATCGGGGATTACCCTGCTCGCCCTGGTGCTGTATTTGCTTCTGCGCGGAGCTCTCTATGCCAGCTTGATGGCGGCTACCGAGAGTGAGGTGGTCGCCGATGCGCGGCAACAAACCATGTTCCTGGAAACGGTTAGGGGTATTCAGGCCGTCCGGCTCTTCAACAAAGATAGGACTTACGCAAATGTTTAAATTAATAGACCCCGCAGGGTATTTGTTGGATAATGTGCCGCATCGACCTCAGCATGCAAATTGTCCATCAAAAGAATCGACTACTGCCAGTTCATCCTGACCAGCCAGACCAATTTCACCATGACGAACTTTGCGGATCACGGCCAGGGATTCAGCCACGATGCGGTGAAGCGATACCTGCAAGGCGACAAGCTGTCGGCCAGCTTGGTTTGGGAGCATGCGCAGCGTGACATCGTTCCATCCCCCCGGGGATGCATCGTGTTTGACGACACCATCCTCGACAAAGGCCATTCGCACCAGATCGAGTTGGTTCGCCGGCAGTACAGCGGCAATGCCCACGGCATCATCAAAGGGATCGGCCTGGTGAACTGCCTCTACGTCAACCCCGACACCGGCGAGTATTGGCCCATCGACTATCGATTGTTTGCGCCCGAGCAGGACGGCAAGACCAAGCTGGAGCACGTGCGCGACATGTTGGTCAGCGCTGCGGGCAACAAAGCACTGCCCTTCACCCGGGTGCTGTTCGACACCTGGTACGCCACGATGGAGCTGATGCTGCTGGTGGACAGCCTGGGCAGACGCTTTTACTGCCCGATCAAGGCCAACCGGCTGGTCGATGACAGCGCCGGCCAAACGCCGTACCGGGCAGTGAGCGGCTTGTGCTGGACGGCACAAGAGGCTGAGCGCGGCAAGCTGATCAAGATCAAGGGATTCCCCAGGGACTACAAGGTGAAGCTCTTCCGGGTGACGGTGTCTTCCCACCGCACGGATTGGGTCGTGACGAACGATCTGGCTCAAGATTCGACGCAGGGCACGCAAAAGGCGTGTGCGCTGCGCTGGAAGATCGAGCAGTTTCATCGAGAACTCAAGCAGCTGACGGGCGTTGAGAAGTGTCAGTGCCGCAAGGCGCGAATGCAGAGAAACCACATCGCCTGCGCGATCTTGGTTTGGCTGCGGCTGCGGGCGGTGGCCAAGGAAAAACTCTCTTCGATGTATCAGATCAAGACCAGTTGGCTTTCCGAGCGGATGCGCCAGGAGCTGCGAAGTCCTTCGGTTTTGATGCGTTTTGCGTAAGTCCTATCTTTGTTGCAGGAGGAAATGAGGGAGACCCCATTTGCACCGAACCAGAACCAGAACCCAGGGATTACTGTACTGGCGTGCCAGACAGTCCCCTAGGCTATGACTTTGCCTCAGCATGCATGGCGCATGACGAAAATTATAGCCGAGACACAACGATGACTAGGGAAGAAGCAGATCTCCAGTTCCGCGCTGATTTGCATGCTATTTGCGAGGCGAACTACAACGACTCAGCTGTTTGCCACGCTCTCGCAGAAATCTACTATATGGGAGTTAGTCTATTTGGTTGGCTATTCTACGAAGGCAACCCCAATCATCCCCCTTATGATCCTGCCAATGGAATTCCCTGATCTGAAGACTGCATAAAGCAGAGCGAGGCCTTCCGCCTCGCTTTGATTCATTCTCTCTAAACTTGGATTGGGTGCGTCATGATATTTCCATTAAGAGTCGCTTTGCTAATCAATCTTCTTTATGTCAACCAATTTTCGGGGGCTCAAACTTTAGACCTTGGATTCATAAAGGAAGAGCCATACAAAAAGTCGAAGCAAGCGATTGACGCTTCATCAATTTTAACGCCTCACGAAGCGCGAGTGATCAAGGATGCGATTACACCCATCATGCGTTTGCTTGTCGGCATAACGTTTGCAACGTTGCCACCAGCAGTTGAAGAAGAGTTGGTGACGAAGCATGGTCGAGGTGCGCTTCGCATGCCCCCCTTCGCAACGAAAAGAAGAGATACTCAATTTCGAAGATCAGCGAATGGCGAGTTTGCGGCAATAATATATTATCTTTTTCAGCTGCTTATGCCGATCTCCTTGGCAAGAATCAATGGAAAGAATATTTCATTTTTGAAAAAACCGACGGGCTGTGGCGTTTTAAAGATCATGGAGAGCTTCGCAATGATTGCAAATAGGTGTGCGTTTTTTGGAATTATTTTGCTAGGAATCCTACGCGTGACAGACGCTAGCGCTGAAAAATTATCTGCGGTTAGCTATGTCGCTGAAAAAAATGGCGTCCGATTATTGCTGAATGGCATCTCACATGGGCCGTCCATGGATGCCCCCTCTACTAAGACGAGAGAGCACTTTGCAGAATCCAAGGTGGTTATCGTAGAAGCCGACATGACCGATCCTGCCCGTGCAAACCGCACTGTGCGAGATCTAAGAGCGTGTTGACGATCTCCTGAGTAGCAGAGCCAGAAACGCCAAATGGACGAACTGCAAGCTGGTGTTGAGCCAACGCTCGCAGTTCTTCCACAGTCTGCGGTTTTTCTCCAACCAGGCAAAGCTGCGCTCGACAACCCAGCGCTTGGGCATGACCTTGAAGGTGTGCAACTCGCTTCGCTTGGCGATCTGCACCGTCACGTGCTCACCCAGGATGTCCTTGACGCCTTGCGCGAAGGGCTGGCCTGTGTAGCCGCTGTCCGTCAGCACGCTTTGCACCCGTCCCAGCGACGGCTTGCAGCGCTTGAATGCCGCCAGCGCTCCTTTGCGGTCCGTCACTTCGGCCGTCGTGATCGCCACGGCATGGGGAAGCCCCTGGGTGTCCACCGCAATGTGGCGCTTGATCCCCGAGACCTTCTTGCCTGCGTCATAGCCCTTGAACCCCGCCGTGTCCGTGTTCTTCACGCTCTGCGCGTCCACGATCAAGAACGCGCTGCAGGCGTTGCGCCCCTGTCTCTCGCGGGCCGCGCCAACCTGATTTTTTTAAAGCCTGCTCCAGCACGCTCACTCCGTGCTGGTCAGGCTCGCTCCATTTGCGCCAGTACGCATAGACGCTGGGCCACTTCGGGAACTGCGGCGGCAGATAGCGCCATTGGCAACCCGTGTGCAGCAGGTACAGCACTGCGCAGAACACCTCGTACAGATCGACCTTGATCGGCTTGGTGCTGCGCCGAACGCTGCGCAGCAGCGGCTCGATCTCGGCAAACTTCTCTCGACTGATGTCGCTTGGGTACGGCTTCCTCTTCACCCAACAATTGTCGGAGGAAATGAGATCGTAAACACGCTCTAAGAGAAGGCAAGTCACTTGCTATGAAAAACTTTCTCAGCGAAAGCGAGTTGGAAACCGTTCGACTTGCGTGGACCAAGAAGCTTAACGGTAAGGCATCGATGACGGCCCGGACTCTTGGCGAACTGAATACATGTAGCTTCAGCATGCTTCTATTGCCGACGGGAGGAGGCTCACTCGTACTGTCCTCAGGTCATAAATCGGGAGTTTCATGGGAAGAGGAATTTCTGAAGGAGGCGAAGACTAGCGGTCAGGCTATTTTTGAGTTCGAGCCGAATGGAATGCGCTCTACGTGCGAAAAGTTGTTAGCGGGTGAAATGCGCGCGCTGGCTCTCGATGCCGCCAAGAATAGACTTGACGATGTTGCTGATGAGAAGGCTATGCGCCACACGGAGTTGATGAACAGGAGTATTCGCCGCCGAGACACGAAAGAAGGGTACGCGCACATGCTTGATCTGATCAGCTTCAGCGAGGACTATAAGAACGCGTTTTTGAGACTTCTCAATATGCGCAACGAAGCCTTTGTCTCCGTACTGGAACAGCGCCATTCGAAATTGGATAATGGATCGATATTTGTTATGTTCGGCGCCCTTCATCTTCATGGTCCAAATGGTGTTTTAGCGCTACTTCAAGCTAAAGGCTTTCATGTAATTCCCTCCCCCTAGCGGCAGTCCACCGAACTTAAGCCCCGTCACCCCTTGTAGACGACGCTGGGATGGGGCTTGACGGAGTGTGGGTCGAGGTCGGGAGCGGCCGGGAATCAGGGCAATTGCATGAAGGTAAACCACGAACGAAAGCTGCTTAAAAATTAAGTAATATTGTCTGATGTGAGACATTTTCCGCATAATTTTTGAGCGGCTCGACCTCCTTTTCCTGACACGTTGACATCAAGGTTACTTCATACAATCGCCGCCACCGTGCCAGAACGATATAGCGACTTGATTTCCGACGCAACATTCTAGCGCATGGCAAAAATATATTTTCTTGAATCCATCGCATAGCCGATGGATTCGGGTGAAATGGCAACGAGCTAGCCAATCAATAGCTCTTTTGGAGGATAGAATGAGACTGATTTCCCAAGGAGAAATTTGTTTTGTGGCTGGAGGCTACGAAGGCGACGAATCATACACGTGCCCTTATGGTGAAGATGGCATCGCTGAGTGCGATAGAGTCGTCGTAGAAGGCATAGCGGCTGATATGCCAAAAAACCTAGCAGACGAGTTTGTGGGAAGTTTTGCTGCTGGCGCACTCACATGGACCACAACGGAGGTAATCTCCGCATTCCTTGTTGGTGCGGGAGGCGTTGCCCTTTCACCTGGCATTGCGGTGCTCCTCATTGCCGCTGGTGCTGCCACAATGGGATTGTGGCTTGCGCAAGAACTGGCCAACACCCGCACGCCTGAGCAAAGCGAGGAGGATTTGCGAAGCATGATGGGAACGGTGACGCCGTAAGGCTTATTGACACCTCCATTCAGCGAATGGAGGTTTTTAAACAACTGTAGGACTTACGCAAACGTTTAAATAAATAGACCCTGCATGGTATTTGTTGGATAATTTGCCGCATCGACCTCAGCATGCAAATTGTCCATCAAAAGAATCGACTACTGCCAGTTCATCCTGACCAGCCAGACCAATTTCACCATGACGAACTTTGCGGATCACGGCCAGGGATTCAGCCACGATGCGGTGAAGCGGTACCTGCAAGGCGACAAGCTGTCGGCCAGCTTGGTTTGGGAGCATGCGCAGCGTGAAATCGTTCCATCCCCCCGGGGATGCATCGTGTTTGACGACACCATCCTCGACAAGGGCCATTCGCACCAGATCGAGTTGGTTCGCCGGCAGTACAGCGGCAATGCCCACGGCATCATCAAAGGGATCGGCCTGGTGAACTGCCTCTACGTCAACCCCGACACCGGCGAGTATTGGCCCATCGACTATCGATTGTTTGCGCCCGAGCAGGACGGCAAGACCAAGCTGGAGCACGTGCGCGACATGTTGGTCAGCGCTGCGGGCAACAAAGCGCTGCCCTTCACCCGGGTGCTGTTCGACACCTGGTACGCCACGATGGAGCTGATGCTGCTGGTGGACAGCCTGGGCAAACGCTTTTACTGCCCGATCAAGGCCAACCGGCTGGTCGATGACAGCGCCGGCCAAACGCCGTACCGGGCAGTGAGCGGCTTGTGCTGGACGGCACAAGAGGCTGAGCGCGGCAAGCTGATCAAGATCAAGGGATTCCCCAGGGACTACAAGGTGAAGCTCTTCCGGGTGACGGTGTCTTCCCACCGCACGGATTGGATCGTGACGAACGATCTGGCTCAAGATTCGACGCAGGGCACGCAAGAGGCGTGTGCGCTGCGCTGGAAGATCGAGCAGTTTCATCGAGAACTCAAGCAGCTGACGGGCGTTGAGAAGTGTCAGTGCCGCAAGGCGCGAATGCAGAGAAACCACATCGCCTGCGCGATCTTGGTTTGGCTGCGGCTGCGGGCGGTGGCCAAGGAAAAACTCTCTTCGATGTATCAGATCAAGACCAGCTGGCTGTCCGAGCGAATGCGCCAGGAGCTGCGAAGTCCTTCGGTTTTGATGCGTTTTGCGTAAGTCCTAAACTGGATCGGAGCGAGAATTGAGCATTATTTCATTGAGCAACAAAAGATTGTCTGTAAATTTACTCCTGTGGTTGACAGCACCTAGGCAGTTGCGACGAGCCCGGGATCTCGTGGTTGTACTTTCATTAGTTGGCCTGGTTGCATATTTTTTTAATTACCAAATAAGGGCGATAATTATTGGCACTGTCTCAGGAATTTCTGCCGCGTGTCTATTTATGACAAACTTCTCAATGGTCGAGTTGACATTGAGCGGCGCCAGTTCGGAGTTGTGCGGCAAAATAAATTACTTTTTTCGCAATTCCTCGCCATTAATTGAAGTGAGGCCTGGGGAATATGCAGATGGGCGCCGCAGCGGCCTTCCCCACTGGAAGTTTGATAATATTGTAGTTTACGTTTCCGGAGATGGCATCATTCGTGTCACAGGCCCACTGGTGTATTTGAAGCGTCTTGTGAAAAGGCTTCAGCAAGATGGGGTTAAATTTCAAGAAGACCAAGGTTCTTCGTATCGGATGATCTGATTAGTAATCTGCCTCAGGTGGATCGCCTGACGAGCCAGCTGCGCCGTAGCCTTGGCATCAGCGACCAGAAAAAACTTCAACACACCTACCAATATTACAAATTAACAATCATGCGCGACAAGATTTCCGTGGTGACTGCACGCATCAACAATAGAGACAGTCTACTAGATAGTCAGGAGCGTGGTAGCGCTGAATTCGTTGCTTATGTGGATGCGCCAACGATCTCAATTACGTGGGAATTGCGCGAGGCATGCAAGCTCTTCTTCTCCGGTCGCCGGAACTCTAGAATCCACAAGATCCTGATTCATCAATATATTAGTTCGGAATACTCGCTGTGGATGGACGCCAACATGCAGTTGCTGGTTCCTGCAGAGCGACTCGTCGATGAGTGGCTGAGCCAGCATGACGTGGCCATCTTCAAGCACCGGGTTCGCAATTGCATCTACGAAGAGGCGCAGAAATGCATAGAGCTTGGCCTCGACGATCCTCGCGTCATCGCTGAACAGGTGGCCACCTACAAAGCCAAAAATTTCCCGAGTGATCAGGGCTTGGCCGAAGCCTGCGTGATCCTGCGCCGCCACACCCCTGCGGTCGAAGCCTTCAATAATGCCTGGTGGGCCGAGTATTCAAGGCACTCAGTACGAGATCAAATCAGATTAATGGTGGCCGCTCATAAATCCGGAATAATCTTGAATCTCGTCACCCCTACCAGATTTGATAATCCTTATTTTATCTCCCACTCTCGACCACCTTCCATCGAGTACACACAAGACGTCTAAAATTTTCACTGCGGCTGTGAGGAAAGATAATTTTCCACGCACCCATTTAATCGCTCAAAAACGTCTCGCGATGTTATAAATACAATAATATTCACACCCCTTGAACGCGCTCGGCACCAACTTGCACAACACAAGCTTGCGGCACTGTGCGCAAAAAATATAAAAAATCTTTGTCGTTACCTATAGGAATTACGCAAAAAGCATCAAAGCCGAAAAATGCAACTCCTGGCGCATCCGCTCGGACAACCAGCTGGTCTTGATTTGATACATCGAAGAGAGTTTTTCCTTGGCCACCGCCCGCAGCCACAGCCAAACCAAGATCGCGCAGGCGATGTGGTTTCTCTGCATTCGTGCTTTGCGACACTGACATTTCTCAACGCCCGTCAGCTGCTTGAGTTCTCGGTGAAACTGTTCGATCTTCCAGTGCAGCGCACACGCCTCTTCCGTGCCCTGCTTCGAATCTTGAGCCAGTGCTGCCGGCACTAAATATCTTGAGCAGCTGCGCCTTCTGGCAGGCCGTCAGCCGCGACACCGAACTCAGCCACTGCTGCAATTACTTCACGTCCATCGCCAGTTCCAGCGGACCTCCACGTGGGGCTCGTGCGACCAGTCAGCAGGCCGACTGGCTCATGGCGTGAGCTAGTCACTAACTAACGAGCAAAGCGCCCCC
Source organism: Roseateles sp. (assembly GCF_047654785.1). Classification (GTDB taxonomy): domain Bacteria; phylum Pseudomonadota; class Gammaproteobacteria; order Burkholderiales; family Burkholderiaceae_C; genus Pelomonas. The sequence continues at coordinate 237,103 of NZ_JASGKQ010000003.1, read as the reverse complement.
CATGAGGAAGCTCGCCAAGACCTTGAGCCACAGCGCTGGTTCGCTGAGCCGGCGCGAGGCAGTTTGGCAACAAAGCCCTTGCGAAACAAACCCCTGAACCACCTTTGTTGAACGAGGACAACGAATGAGAGTCACCGCCATTGGTACCGGATATGTCGGGTTGGTCGCTGGCGCCTGCCTCGCGGAGATGGGAAACCATGTGGTCTGCCTGGACACGAATCCCGAGAAGATCCGCATCCTGAGCGACGGAGCGATCCCCATCCACGAGCCGGGCCTCGACGAGGTTGTGCGGCGGAACGTGGTCGCCGGCCGCCTGGAGTTCACGACCGACGTGGACATGGCGGTCTGCCATGGCACGCTGTTGTTCATTGGCGTAGGCACGCCGCCCGACGAAGATGGCTCCGCCGACCTGCGGTGCGTGGTGGCCGCCGCCCGCTCCATTGGCCAGCGCATGATGGGCTACAAGGTCATCGTCGATAAGAGCACGGTCCCCGTGGGCACAGCCGACATAGTGCGTGCGGCGGTCAGGGAGGAACTGGTCAAGCGCGGCCTCGCCGACATGGCCTATGCGGTTGTTTCCAACCCCGAGTTCCTCAAGGAAGGCACGGCGGTCGAGGACTTCATGAAGCCGGACCGCATCATTGTCGGCTCCGACGACGAGCAGGCCACGCGGCTGATGCGGGCGCTGTACGCGCCATTCAACCGCACGCGAGACCGCATGCTGGTAATGGACGTGCGCAGCGCCGAATTCACGAAGTACGCCGCCAACGCAATGCTGGCCACCCGTATCAGCTTCATGAACGAGTTGGCGCTGCTGGCCGAGCGCGTGGGGGCCGACATCGAGTTGGTGCGTCGAGGTATCGGCTCCGATCCCCGCATCGGCTACCAGTACCTGTATGCCGGCGCCGGCTACGGTGGCTCCTGCTTTCCGAAGGACGTAAAGGCGCTAGTCAGAGCGGCGGCCGACGCGGGCATCCCGTTGAAGGTGCTCACGGCCGTGGAAGAGGCCAACGAGCGCCAGAAGCGAGTGTTGGTGGACAAGGTCGTTGGGCGGTTCGGCGAAGATCTCGGGGGTCGCCGTTTCGCGATCTGGGGGCTGGCCTTCAAGCCAAACACGGACGACATGCGAGAGGCACCGGCACTGGTCATTCTCGAAGAGCTGGCCAGGCGGGGCGCTACTGTTGCAGCCTACGATCCGGTGTCCATGAGCGAGACGGCGCGAGTGCTTGGACCGCGTGACGACGTGGCGCTGGTGGACCGCGCCGAGGCCGCGCTCAAGGGGGCCGATGCACTGCTGATCGTCACCGAATGGAAGGAGTTCCGTACGCCGGACTTCGACGCCATCAAGGGCGCGCTCAAGCAGCCGATCGTGTTCGATGGTCGCAATCTGTACGACCCAAAGCTGATGAAGTCTCTGGGCATCGACTACTGCGGCATCGGTCGTGGCAACGCTGGGGAAGGCCAGGGCGCGCCGGAATACTGCAACCCACTTCCATCACCTGGGCCGTCGCCAGTGGCGACGCGCCAAGACATCAGCATGGGCTGCCCCATCAACACGACCCTGGCAGCCTCTTACAACGTCAGTCAAGCATGCTGAAAACCACCGCAGTCGCCGCCGCCCTGCTGCTCGCCGCCTGCACGGGCCTGCCGCCCACGGCCCCGGCGTCGGCGCCAGCCACGCTGCCCGCCTTCCCCGGCGCCGAGGGCGAAGGCGCCATCTCGCAAGGCGGGCGCGGCGGCCGGACGGTCTACGTGACCACGCTGGCCGATGCCGGCCCCGGCTCGCTGCGTGCCGCCGTCGAGGCTGCGGGCCCGCGCACCGTGGTGTTCGCCGTGTCCGGCACCATCGCGCTGAAGACGCCGCTGAAGCTCACCCACGGCCGCATCACCATCGCCGGCCAGACCGCGCCGGGCGACGGCATCACGCTGCGCGACCAGCCGCTGGTGATCGCCGCGGACGACGTGGTCGTGCGCTTCATCCGCTCGCGCCTGGGCGACGAGGCCGGCGCGGACGACGACGCGATCAGCGTCGGCGCCGGGCAGCGCATCATCCTGGACCACGTGTCCGCCAGCTGGTCCACCGACGAGACGCTGTCGGTGTCGGTGGCCCGCGCCGACCTGGGCCGCCCGGCCTACCAGCACGTCACCGTGCAGTGGAGCCTGATCGCCGAGTCGCTGAACTGCAACGGGCCGAAAAAGGGCGTCTGCCACGGCTTCGGCAGCCTGCTGCGCGGCGCGCACGGCACACGGCTGTCCATGCACCACAACCTGTGGGCGCACCACCAGGACCGCATGCCCCGCCCCGGCAACTACCTCCGCCCCGAGGCCGACCCGCTGGGCGGCTTCTACGACCTCCGCGCCAACGTCTTCTACAACTGGGGCGCCGGGCGCGCCGGCTACAACCTGGACCGCGACGGCGAGCGCGCCAGCTACAACTTCGTCGGCAACGTCTACCTGACCGGCCCCAGCTCCAAGGGCCAGTTCGCGTTCGAGGAAAGCAACCCCGGCGCGCGCGCCTTCTTCGCCGGCAACAGCATGGACGGCCGCGTGCCCGCCGACCCGTGGACGCTGGTGCGCGCGCATGCGCAGCACCTGCCCGGCGGGCTGCCGGCCGGCTACAAACTCGCGGCGGCGCTGCCGTTCGCGCCGGTCACGGTCCAGGCCCCCGGCGAGACGCTGGCGCGCGTGCTGGCCGGCGCCGGCGCGTCGCTGGTGCGCGACGCGGTGGACCAGCGCGTCGTCGCCGACGTGCGCCAGCGCCGCGGCCGGCTCATCGACAGCCAGGCCGAGGTGGGCGGCTGGCCCGCGCTGAAGAGCGCGCCCGCGCCGCTGGACAGCGACGGCGACGGCATGCCGGACGCCTGGGAGGCCGCCCACGGCCTGGACCCGCGCGACCCCGGCGACGCGAACCGGGTGGACCCGGCGAGCGGCTACACGCAGCTGGAGCGCTACCTGAGCGGGCTGGTGGCGCACCTGATGCGCTGAGCCTTTCCGTAGAATGAGAACAATTCTCATCCAGCTCCCTGCCTTGCCGGCCGCGAGCACAGGAAGGCTCCCGTGGTCCGCAGCGAGTTCGCCCTTCACGCCCAAGTCGATGCCTGGTATGCCGACCACCACGGCTGGCTGCAGGGCTGGCTGCGCCGCCGGCTGGGCGACTCCTTCGGCGCGGCCGACCTGGCGCACGACACCTTCGTGCGCCTGCTGGCCAAGGAGGCCCTGCCCGCCATCCGCGAGCCGCGCGCGCTGCTGACCACCATCGCCCACGGTCTGCTGCTCAACCAGCGCCGCCACCAGCGCATCGAAGCGGCCTACCTGGAGGCGCTGGCGCTGCAGCCCGAGCCGCTGGCGCCGTCGCCCGAGGAGCGGGCGCTGCTGATCGAGGCGCTGGTGGAGCTGGACCGCCGGCTCGACGGCCTGCCCACGCCGGTGCGCCAGGCCTTCCTGCTGTCGCAACTGGACGGGCTCCCGCAGGCCGAGATCGCCGCACAGCTGGGCCTGTCCGTGCCCACCGTCAAGCGCTACGTGGCCAGGGCGTTGATGCAATGCTGCTTCGCCTGACATGAAGCAAGCCCCTCGCCCGGTCTTGCGCCGGCTGCACGCCGGCAAGCCCAGTCGGTCCCCCAAGGGGACGGCGATGCGTTCGGCGTTGAGCCGAACGCACATCGCCTGCGGGCCGGCTTGGGGCGGCCCGGCGCCAGTCCGCGTTTCTTCCAACGCGAGTGGCTCATATCACCAGGGCCAACTGAAATGAACGCTGCCTCGCCGCAAGACCTCGCGCCGGTCGTGCGCCAGCAGGCCGTGGAGTGGCTGCTGGAGTTGCAGGCCGCGCCCGCCAGCGACGAGCTACGCCAGCGCTGGCTGGGCTGGCGCGCCGCCCACCCCGACCACGAACGCGCCTGGCAGCACGTCGAGGCCTTCGGCGCCAAGCTGGGCAGCCTGCCCTCCGCACTGGCCCATGCCGCGCTGGCGCCGCCGCCGCGCCGCCGCCAGGCGGCCAAGACGCTGGCGCTGCTGCTGTTCACCGGCGGCGCGGCCGGACTGGCGTGGCAGGGCGAGCCCTGGCAGCGCTGGACGGCGGACGCCCGCACCGGCACCGGCGAGCGCCTGGCCTTGGCGCTGCCGGACGGCAGCCAGCTGCAGCTCAACGCCGGCAGCGCCATCCGCCTCGCCTTCACCGCGACGGAGCGGCTGCTGAAGCTGCTGGGCGGCGAGATCCTCGTGCGCACCGCGGCCGACGCGCGGCCCTTCGCGGTCGAAACCGGCCAGGGCCGCATCGACGCGCTGGGCACGCGGTTCAGCGTGCGCGACGCCGCGCTGCAGCCCGACGGCGCCTGCCGCGTGGCCGTGTTCGACGGCGCGGTGGAACTGCGCCCGCGCCGCGCGCCCGCCGCCGTGCTGCGCTTGCGCGCCGGCCAGCAAGGCCGCCTGGCCGCCGACGCGGCGGCGGCCACCGGCGCCGCCAGCGACGACGCCACCGCCTGGACGCAGGGCCTGCTGGTCGCGCAGGACATGCCGCTGGCCGACTTCCTCGCCGAACTCGCGCGCCACCGCCCGGGCCGGCTGTCCTGCAGCGACGCCGTGGCCGGGCTCAAGGTCAGCGGCACCTACCCGCTGGCCGACACCGACCGGGTGCTGGAACTGCTGCAGGCCGCGCTGCCGGTGGCGGTGCGGCGCGTCACGCGCTACTGGGTGAGCGTGGGCCCGCCCGCCTGAGCGCAAAAAATTGGTTGCTTGCGCGTTGGTTCGTGAGGTTGGGCTGGGCGCAGGAGAACGGGCAGGCCTGATGCTTCGTGTCCCCCGGGCCGCTACGCGGCCTCCTCCTTGACCTGCGCATCAGGCCTGCCCGTCCTCCTGCTTCTCGTTGCGCTCGGTGTAGGCCGCGAAAACCGATTGGTGGACAAGCCGGGATGCGGGGGTGGGCAATTGCGCAGGTAAAGGAGGAGGGCCGCGCAGCGGCCCGGGGGACACGGAGCAATTGCCCACCCCCGCGTCCCGGCGCCATCCAGCCCTCGCGCCGACCGCTGGGGTCTAACGCGCAAACAGCCAAAAAATTCCAGCCACGCTGATCCCTTTTCGCGCCTCGCGGGGCAATGGAAGTGAACCCCGAACTTCCATCCCGCCGCAAAGGACACGCAGCATGGGTCATCAGCCCCGGCCTCGCATTCGCCGCACTCTCGTCTCGCTCGCCAGCACGCTGGCCTGCCTCGCCCCGCCACCACTGGCGCTGCTGGCACTTCACGCAGGCGCCCAAGCGCAGGCCGCCGAGGCCCGCCAGGCCTACGACATTCCCGCCGGCCCGCTGGCCCCCGCCCTCACCCGGCTGGGCCGCGAGGCCGGCCTGCTGCTGTCGTTCTCGACCGAGCAGACGCGCGACCTGCAGACCCGCGGCCTGCGCGGCCAGCACACGCCGGACGAGGCGCTGCGCGCGCTGCTGGCCGGCACGCCGCTGGCGGCGCAGCGCCAGCCCAACGGCGGCTACCTGCTGCGCCCCGCACCCGCACCCGCACCCGATGCAGAGCCGGCGCTGCCGGTGGTGCACGTGCAGGCCACCGCGCTGGACGCGCTGACCGAAGGCAGCGGCTCCTACACCACCGGCCGCATGAGCGCGGCCACGGGCCTGGCGCTGTCCATCCGGCAGACGCCGCAGACGGTCAGCGTCGTCACCCGCCAGCAGATCGAGGACCAGGGCCTGGCCAGCCTGCCCGACGTGCTCAAGCAGGTGCCGGGGCTCAACTACGAACAGCACGACAGCGAGCGCTACGGCATGTTTGCGCGCGGCTTCGAGGTGGGCAACTTCCTGGTCGATGGCCTGCCCGTCTCCAGCTATCCCGCAGGCGCCTACGGCCTGCTGTACCAGAGCCAGATGGACATGGTGGCCTTCGACCGCGTGGAGGTCGTCAAGGGCGCCACCGGCCTGGCGAGCGGCGCGGGCCAGCCGTCGGCCGGCGTGAACCTGGTGCGCAAACGGCCCACCGCCACGCCGCAGGCGCTGCTGACGGGCAGCTGGGGCTCGTGGGACCGCGCGCGGCTGGAGGCCGACGTGTCCGGCCCGCTGTTCGGCACGCGCGGCCTGCGCGGGCGCGCGGCGGCGGCGGCCGAGCACAAGCATTCGTTCATCGACCGCTATGCGCGCCGCAACGCGTCGGCCTTCGGCATCGTGGAGGCCGACCTGGGCGCGCGGACCGTCGTGTCCGTCAGCGCGCACCGCATCAGCAGCGACGTGGACGGCGTGCCCTTCGGCGGCGCCGTGCCCATGTTCTACCGCGACGGCAGCCGCATCGCGCTGCCGCGCAGCTTCTCGCAGGTGCCCGCGTGGACGCGCTGGACCACCGACACCACGCTGGTGGGCGCCGACCTGGAGCACGCGTTCGCCAACGGCTGGACGGCCCGGCTGTCGCACAGCCACCAGCGCAGCAGCAGCGCGCTGCAGGGCGTCGTCTGGGAGGGCTTCGCCAAGCCCGACGGCAGCGGCGCATGGGCCTGGCGGGACGAGAACCTCGACCAGGCCCGGCGCAGCGCCACGGCGGCCAACGCGTCCGGCCCCTTCGAGTGGCTGGGCCGCCGGCACGAGCTGATGCTGGGCCTGAGCCGCACCGTCAGCCGCGCCGCGGACGACAACTACTACGACTGGGACGGCTACGCGCCGGCCCGGTTCCCGGCCGACGCGGCCAGCCTGCCGCCGCTGACGCGCGAGGAGCGCGTCTGGGCCAGCACCGTGCACGAGCGCATCACCGAGACCGCCGCCTACGGCGCCGTGCGCCTGCGGCCCACCGACGCGCTGGCGCTGGTGCTGGGCTCGCGGCTGAGCACCTGGAAGAACGCGCGCAGCACGCGCGACGACGTGGGCACCCAGGCCAGCGGCTACGAACACGAGCGCATCGCCAGCCCCTACGTCGGCGCGGTGCTGGACCTGGGGCCCGCCTGGTCCGCCTACGCCAGCTACACCGACATCTTCACGCCGCAGAGCCACCGCGACCGCCAGCGCGAGCTGCTGGGCCCGGTCAAGGGCGGGGCCTGGGAGACCGGGCTGAAGGCCGAGTTCTTCGGCGGCCGGCTGAACGCGTCCTTCGCGCTGTTCCGCATCAAGCAGGACAACCTCGCCGAGGAGACCGGCGAGATCGTCGATGGCGACCCGGTCTACGTGGGCGTGGCCGGCGCCGTGGCCACCGGCGTGGAGGCCGAGCTGGGCGGCGAGCTGGCACCGGGCTGGCAGGTCAACGCCGGCCTGGGCCAGCACCGCGTGCGCGACGCCGCCGGCCGGCCCGTGCTGACGGCCAGCGCGCGCCGCACGGCCAAGCTCTACACGCGCTACCGCTTCAGCGGCGACTGGCAGCGGCTGGCCCTCGGCGCGGGCTGGCGCTGGCAGGGCAGCACGTACAAGGACAAGGTGGGCCCCGACAACGACCGCGTGGCCGGCACCGCGGACGACCGGCTCAGCCAGGGCGCCTACGGCGTGGTGGACCTGTCGGCCAGCTACGAGCTGCGGCGCGGGCTGGACTTGTCCGTGCAGTTGCTGAACCTGTTCGACAAGACCTACCTGACCGCCTTCCGCCAGGGCTCGCAATACGGCAGCCCACGCTCGGCCAGCGTGACGCTGAAGGCCCGGTTCTGAACGCCTTGGTGCGCCACCTCGCCCGCCTGCTGCTGGCCGCGGCGGGCGGCTATGCGGCCACGTCGGCCGCCGTCGTCGCGCTGGCCGCGTGGCTGCCGCTGCCGCGCGCCGAGGCCGTGCTGGCAGCCACGCTGGCGGGCTTGGCGCTGCTGGTGGCGGCCGTGGTCTGGGTCTACGCCGTGCCCAGCCTGCGGCGGGCCGGCGCGGGGCTGCTGCTGGCGGGCGGCCTGGCGCTGGGGCTGGCCGCGCTGGGTGGAAGCCCATGAGCGGCGGCTTCCGCCAGCGCATGGCCTGGCTGCACACCTGGGGCGGGCTGTGGCTGGGCTGGCTGCTGTACGCCATCTTCCTGACCGGCACGCTCAGCGTGTTCGACGCGGCCATCACGCGCTGGATGCGCGCCGCGCCACCTGCGACACCGGTCGCCGCGCCGGACGGCGCGCGGGCGCTGCGGCTGGCGCAGGCCCACCTGCAGCGCGTCGCGATGCCGGCGCACGCCTGGCGCATCGACCTGCCCGACGCGGCCGACCCGGCGCTGCTGCTGTCGTGGGACGACGAGCAGCACCGGCCGCACAGCGCGCGGCTGGACCCCGCCACCGGCCGCGTGCTGCCGGCCGCGCAGGTCCGCGAGACCGAGGGCGGCCACCACTTCGTGCACATGCACTACCAACTGCACGGTGGCAGGGCCGGGCTGTGGGTGGTGGGCTTCTGCACGGTGGCGCTGCTGGTGGCGCTGGTGTCGGGCATCGCCGTGCACCGGCGCATCTTCCGGGACTTCTTCACCTTCCGGCCGGGCAAGGGCCAGCGCTCCTGGCTGGACGCGCATAACGCCGTGGGCGTGCTGACGCTGCCCTTCCAGTTCATGATCGCCTACACCGGCCTGGCCGTGTTCTACGCGACCTACCTGCCCGCCGGCATCGCCGCGCACTACCCCGACCGCGGCGCCTACTTCCAGGCGCTGCTGCAGGAGCCCTCGCACCGCGACGAGCTGCACGAGGCCGCGCCGCTGCTGCCGCTGGACGGGCTGCTGGCCCAGGCCGAGGCCAGTCTGCAGCGGCGCGTGGGCTTCGTCGTCGTGGAGCACCCGGGCGACCGCAGCGCGTCGGTGTGGATGCACGGGCCCTTCGACGAAGGCCGCGGCCAGGACCGCGAGCTGCTGTGGCTCAGCGGCGGGCGCCTGCTGTTCGACGGCGTCACCGGCGCAGTGCTGGACGAGCGCCCGCCGCGCAGCCGCGTGGGCGGGGCGGCGCTGCTGACGCTGGACGCGATGAGCGAGCTGCACTTCGCCGACTTCGGCGGCGCCACCGTCAAGTGGCTGTACTTCTTCTGCGGCCTGGCGGGCACGGCGTTGATGGCGACGGGCACCGTCCTCTTCCTCGTGAAGCGCCGCTGCAAGGCGCTGGGCGAGTTCGGCGCCTGCACGGCGGCCGTGTACCGCGGCATCGAGGTGCTGAACGTCGGCAGCATCGCCGGACTGGCCGTCGCCTGCGCGGGCTATCTGTGGGCCAACCGGCTGCTGCCGCCGGGCATGGAGCAGCGCGCGGGCTGGGAGATCGCGGGCTTCTTCGCCGCCTGGGCGCTGGCCTTCGCGCATGCGGCGCTGCGCCCGGCGCGGCGCGCGTGGACGGAGCAATGGGCCGCGCTGGCGGCGCTGTGCCTGCTGCTGCCGGCGCTGAACGCGTGGACCACCGGCGAGAGCCTGCTGTCGTATGCCAAGCGCGGCGACGGCCTGCGGCTGGGGCTGGAGCTGACGGCGCTGGCCATCGGCCTTGCCGCCGCGTCGCTGGCCGGGTGGCTGGCGCGGCGGGAGCCGGGCCCATGATCCCGGCCCTGGCGCTGCTGGCGCTGTGCACCGCGGGCATGCTGTGCCTGGCGCTGGCCATGGACCGGCATGCGCCCACCGCCTGGCGGCACCGCCTGCTGCGGCCGGCCCTGCGCCTCGCGGCACTGGCGCAGCTGGCGGCGGCCCTCGCCATCGCCTGCCAGGCATGGGGCGCCAGCGTCGGGGTCGTCGTCTGGACGGGCTTCCTGTCTGCCGGGGCGGGCCTGGTGGTGGCGCTGCTGGCGCGCCGTCGGTAGGTTGGGGTGAGCTTGCGAACCCCAACGTTCAGGCCGCCCGGGAGTCGTTGGGGTTCACTTCGTTCACCCCAACCTACCGCGCTGGTGCCTTCCCTGGTGAGCCCGGCGTGCAGCCGGCGTTGACCGGCGTGAAGGTCCGCGTTGTGGGGCTCGTCACAGAGACAGCGGCGAGAGCGCAGCGGGTCGCCTCGGGGTGCTTGCCGGGCGATTGCTTTCGTGCACGGTCCTTGCGTCAGGGCGGTGGAGTGCGGTTGGCGCCTCTCTTTTGGTGACTTTTCTCTGGCAAGACAGAGAAAAGTTACCCGCCCGCCGGGGCGGATTCCCGGCGCGGTGCATCGAGTCGAAAGGCTCTCCGCAAAAGCAGCCCGGTAGGTTGGGGTGAGCTTGCGAACCCCAACGTTCAGGCCTCCGGGAGTCGTTGGGGTTCACTTCGTTCACCCCAAGCTACCGCGCTTCATGGCCTGCCCTCCTGCTGCGTGTCCGCCCGCCTGGGAAAGTCCCCGACGCCTTCTTTCGTCCGCTCGACCTTGCGGATCGTGCCGTCGTCGTTGAAGTGCAGGTACTCCGCCGCGACGTGCCGCTGCTTCTTGGCGCAGGCGGCGCCGGGCACGTCCAGCCAGCGGTGATAGAACAGGATCCACTGGCCCTGGTACTCCACGATGGAGTGGTGGTTGTTGGCGTTGTTCTCCTGCGCCATGAAGACGCCGCGGTAGGTCCACGGGCCGGTGGGCGCGGTGGCCGTGTAGTAGGTCAGGATGCGGTTGTGCTCCGGCATCGTGAAGTAGTACAGGCCCTTGCGCTTGAACACCCACGGCCCTTCCATCGGCGGCTCGTGGCCGCCCATGTCCATCTTCTGCAGCTCGCCCTTGATGCTGCGCATGTCGTCGGCCATCTCGGCCACCAGGTAGTTGACGCCCGAGGTGCGGCTGTAGAGGTAGGCGCGGCCGTCGTCATCGACGAACAGCACCGGGTCATTCGCATAGGGCTTGCGCCACAGCGGCGCACCGATCACGTCCTTGAAGGGGCCGGCGGGGTTGTCGCTCTCGGCGATGCCGATGCCCATCCACTTGGTGCTGTTCTTCGGGTTCTGGCGGTCCTTGACGCCGGTGCCGGCCGGGAAGACCAGGTAGTACTTGCCGTTCTTGTAGGCCGCGTCGGGCGCCCAGGCGTAGTCATCGGCCCAGGTGAGGTCCTTCACCGACAGCACGGCGCCGTGGTTCGTCCAGTTCACGAGGTCGGTGGACGAGAAGGCGTACCAGTCCTTCATGTGGAAGTCGGCCTGGCATTCCTCGTCGTGCGAGGTGTAGAGCCACATCCGGCCGTCCTTCCAGACGTGGCCGGAGGGGTCGGCGGTGCGCAGGCCTTCGCCGAGCTTGAGCGGGTTCCGGGCCTGGGCCGGCGTGGCGAGCAGCGCGGCGAGCAGGAAGGGGAGGAGGGGCAGGAGCTTCATGGGTGTGCTTTTGCTCAGTGGCAGGCCGCCACGAATGCGCGCCGCACCACCTTGCCGAGCGAGGCGCCGTGCTCGTCGAAGGCTTCCATCAGCACCTGGCCGCCGAACTTGTCCGTCTTGCCGAGGAGGTCGAAGGTCTTGAGGCGCTGCACATCGGCGGGCATGAAGGGCAGCTTGACCAGGTCGCGGGTGGCCGGGGCCTGGCTCAGCCTGTGCAGGTGCACCAGCGAACGTTCGGCGCCGTTGAGCTGCTGGAACTCGCTGCCGTAGGCATCAACCGCGAAGTTCAGGCCGGGGCGGATGGCCTCATCGACGGGCAGCATGCCCGCGTTGGCGAGCCGGCCGTTGACGAGGGCGTCGAAGCGGCCCTCCTGTGCGGCCGGCCGGATCTCGACGGCCATGCGGCCCTGGCCCAGGGGCGAGAAGTCGGCCACGCAGGCGGTCTGGGCCTGCGCGGCACAGCCCAGCAGGGCGAGGGTGATGGCGATGAGCGGTGTTTTCATGCGGGTGATTGCGTCGGGGTGATTGCGTCGGGTCGGTGGCGTGCCAGCCTACCGGGCTTTCTTTCAGCGGCAGGCGCCGGGCAGCAGCTCGGCGCCGTCGAACATCAGGCCGGGCTGCTGTGCGCGCAGTTGCAGCGTCAGCTCGCCCGGGTGGGCGGGCAGCGTGGCCGCGGCCGTCAGGCGGTTGGACAGCACGCCCTGGGCCCAGGCGGCGTCCTGCGGGCCGCGCGGCCAGCGCAGTGGCAGCGCCTGGCCAGCCACCAGCAGGTCGGCGGCCCAGGCCTCGCCGGGCGTGGCGGTGTAGCGGGGCAGCACATGCACCCGCAGGCAGCCGGGGCCCTGCGCGGCGCCGGGGGCGGCGATGTCCAGCGTGGCGCCGGGCTGGCGGGCGGCGAGCACGCCGTCGCCACGGCCCAGGCCGGGCACGCGGCGCCAGGCGTCGTTCGCGGTGACGCGCAGCGGCGGCGCGACGGGTTCGGGCAGCGACGGCAGCGGCGCCAGGTCGGCCGTGGCGCGGGCCAGGTCGGCCAGCGCGTCGGGCGCAACACCGCCCAGGCCGGGCGCGGGCAGCAGGGCGCGTTGCTGGCGGAAGTTGGTCCACAGCCCGTCGGCCGGCTCCTCGGCCAGGATGCCGGCCCAGCGGCCGGCGTTGTAGCGGGAGGTCAGGGCTTTCAGGCGCTGGTCGGCGCGCACGGCGCGCGCGGCCAGCTGGCGGGCGCCGGCCGGGTCGCGCTCCAGCGTGGCGGCGTAGCGCTCCAGCGCGAAGAAGCGTTCGTTGGCCAGCGCCGCCGCGCGCAGCGGGTACTCGACGAGGTGGAAGAAGGCCTCGCGCTGCGCCGCGGCCACGCGCGGGCGCACGGCGTCCAGCGCGGCCAGCAGTTGCGCGAAGCGGCCCAGGCGGGCATCGACCACCGCCGCCGGCCAGCCGCTGCGCTTCATGCGCTCCCCGGCCAGGTGGAACTGCAGGTGCTCGGGGCGGCGCTCGAAGTTGACGCGGTAGTGGCCGTCCCAGATCAGGCCGATCTCGCCGATGCCGAACAGCCACTGCGCCAGTTGCCGCAGCCAGGCCGGCTGGCCTTGCGCGCGCACGGCGGCCGGGTGCCAGGCCAGGTCGAACCAGTGGCTGAGGTTGACCTCGTGCGGCTTGATGTCGCCCGCGTTGACCACCCACAGCGTGCGCGCGCCGGCCTCGAAGGCGCGGCCCATTTCCTCGGCCACCAGCGCGGGCGGCGTGGTGTCCAGCCACAGGTAGGACAGCGGCGCGCCCAGGTAGCTGAGGTGGTAGTAGATGCCGGAGCCGCCCGAACGCTTCGCCTGAGCGGCATCGGGCAACTGGCGGATGTAGCCGAAGTTGTCGTCGGGCCACACCAGCGTCACGTCGTCCGGCAGCGCCAGGCCGGGCAGCAGGGGCAGCACTTCCTTGTAGGGCACGAAGACCTGCGGCACGGCCGCCGGGTCGCCCACGTGCTGGCGGATCATCTCGCGCTGGTCGGCCAGCAGGCGGTTCAGCAGCGCCTGCTTCTCGGCCACGGTGCCGCCGCCCTGCATGCCGCTGTCGTGGATGCCGCGCATGCCCAGCGTGTAGAGGTTGTCGAACCGGCCGTTGGCCTTCAGCCGCTCGGCCCAATAACTGCGCACCTGTTCGGCGTGCGTCGCGTAGTTGTAGTGCGCGTGCGGCGCGGTCCACTCGGCCACGTTGTTGCGCAGCAGTGGCTCGGCGTGCGACGAGCCCATGACGATGCCGTAGCGCTGCGCCAGCTCGGCGTTGCGCGGGTCGGCGTTGAAGGCGCCGGACACCTGGTGCATGGCCGGCCACAGCGTGTTGGCCTTCAGCCGCAGCAGCAGGCGGAAGACCTGCTCGTAGGTCTTGGGTCCGATGTTGCCGGCCTCGGGCTCGAAGGTCTGCGCGGCCCAGGGCTGCAGGCCCCAGTCCTCGTCGTTGATGAACAGGCCGCGGTACTTCACCGCAGGGCCGTCCTGCAGAGAACCGCTGACGTGCAGCGGGCCGCGCCTGAGCGGCGCCAGGCCGGCCCACCAGACCCAGGGCGACACGCCCAGCGCCTGGCTCAGCGTGTAGACGCCGTAGGCCGTGCCGCGGCGGTCGGCGCCGGCGATGACCAGCGCCTGCTGCACGCCGGGCGCGGGGTCGCGCAGCACGGCGATGCGGAAGCACTCCCAGCAGTCCTTGAGTTGGGCCAGGCCCAGCCGGCCGGCCTGCGCGTCGATCTGCGCGTGGCGGCCCACGGTGCCGACCCAGACCTGCACCGGGCCTTGGCTGCGGGTGCGCAGGCCCAGGCGCTGGAGGTCGCCCGCCAGGTCCTGCGCGACGAAGGCCTCCAGCGGGCCGGCATCCGCGCCGCCGACGATGACGGCGCCGTCCAGCGGCAGGCTGCCGGGCGTGGCGCGGGTGGACACGGCCAGGCCCGCATGGGCGGCGCCGGCCAGCGCCAACGCCAGCAGTGGCAGCAGGGTCGCCAGGCGCGGGCGCATGGCGGTCAGCGGGCCTTGAAGGCGGCGCGCAGGTCGGGCGGCGGCGCGTCGCGGTCCACGCTCAGCCAGCCGTCCTGCACGGTCAGCTCCGCCGCCTGGATGACGCTGCGCTGGTGCCAGCGGTCGTCCGTCTTGGCCTCGGGCTCGCCGCCCTGGTGCGTGAAGTAGAAGAGGTAGGCGCGGCCGTCCACCACGGTCACGCCGGGGTGCTGGCCCTTGGCGCGGTCGGTGGGGTGCCGGCCCACGCCAGCCAGCAGCCGCGTGGGCTGCGCCTGCCAGTGCAGCGCGTCGTCGGAGCGCAGCACCAGCAGGCCCTGCCACAGGTCGGCCACCAGCCACCATTGGCCGGCGAACCGGAACACCGTGGGGCCTTCGCCGGGCAGGTCGCTGACGGGGCCGCGCACGGTCCAGGTGCGCAGGTCGGGGCTGTCGGCGAACTTGAGCCTGCTGCCGCCCTGCTCGTCCTTGAACCACATCCGCCAGCCGCCCTGCGGCGCGCGGATGACGGCCGCGTCGATGACCCGGGGCGAGCCCAGGTCCACGCGGCCGGCGCAGGTCCAGTGGCGCAGGTCGGTGCTGGTCAGGTGCTCGATGCGGCGCTCGCCGGTCCAGCGCTCGTGCACGCCGGGCACGACGGTGAGCCACAGGTGGTAGAGGCCGTCGAAGTCCTGGATCTCGGGCGCCCACAGCGTGGCGCCGGTGCACTCGGCGGGGAACGCCGCCTCGCCGGCCGCGCGCCAGTGGTTGCCGTCGTCCGTGGTGGCGATGCCGATGGCGGTGGCGTGTACCCAGCTGACGTCCCGGGGGTCGTCCAGCCGCAGCGTCGCGCGGCGGTTGGTGTAGAACATCTCCCAGCGCTTCAGGCCACGGTTGAAGACGAGGGACACGTCGGCTGCGCCGTCCAGCACGGGGTCGCGGTACAGCGGGCGCGGCGCGGGTTGGGACGCGGGCTGGGGCGCGCTGGCGCAGCCGGCCAGCGCCGCCAGCAGGGCCAGCGAAGCGAGCCGCTTCATCGCGCGGCCTTGACGGGCAGGTAGCGCGGCGGCTTCATCGCGGCGCCCAGGTGGTAGCTGGTGTGCGGCGGCTGGTTGTAGCCGGCGTTCTGCGCGGCGACCTGCACGCGGTATTGCGGGTCGTGCATCAGCGTCACCAGCCGGTGCGCGGTCGGGACGGCCGTGGAGAACACCAGCAGCGCGCTGCTGTCGTCGTTGCGCCAGACGACTTCCTCGCGCCAGTCGCCCAGCAGGTCGGCCGACAGCACCGGGTTGCCCTTGGTGCCGTTGTTGGACGCGATCAGCTCGGAGGCCAGTTCGCGCAGTTCGGCGCCGCGGCCGGCGCCGCCGTTGGTGCCCAGCACCGACATGCCGTTGATCTCGACGCGGTTCAGGTCGGGCTCGACGCCGCGGATGGACACCTGCGAGCCTTCGCCGAACTCCCGGCTCAGCTGTACGCCGGTGACGCGCGACAGCGCCTCGCCGACGTTCTTGTCCGGGAACTGATCGATGTCTTCCGCGACGATGCTGTCCTGCACCGTGGATGCGTTGCGCTTGCGGTCGATGGCGCTCTGGATGGAGCGGCGGATGCCGGTGACGACCACCGTCTCCAGTTGGTTGGCCTTCTCGGCGGCCGGCCTGGCGGCGGGGGCCGATGCGGCCGCGTCCGGTACCGCCGCCTGCTGGGCCTGGGCCTGTTGGGCCGCCAGGGCGGAGATGGCCAGTGCCAGCGGGGTCCAGCGCAAAACCCGTGCGCGGCTGGAGTTTGTCTTCAGCATGTCGTGTATCTCCAGGAATCTCGTCGAGGCCGGCCATCAATACCAGCTCTTATTGCCCCCTTTGCGCCAGTCTAGGGGCCGGGATTCCCGTCGTGCGCAGCGCGCGCCAAAGACTCACGGCCCTGATTGCTTGCTCCGAACAAACCCTGATCTGGTGCATGAATCGATCAAGACCGTGCGCGTTCCCAGGCGCGATCGGGCCGCACACCAACGCCACACGCACCTGCGAGGTGCGGCGGCCGGCCTGGCGGCGCCGCATGCCGATATTCACCGAAACCAGCGGAATAACCCTTGCAGTGCTTATTCAAATCACCACGAATACCCCGACCAGGCCGCCGGCGATTTCTATTTCCTGTCCAGCCACTCCTGCGGCACCGGCACGATGCAGATATTCATCTCGCGCCCGTCGGCGGCCAGCATGGCGGACTGGATCTGGATCCGGCGGCCGTCCGGGCTGAAGGTCGGGTGGATGTGGTCGCGCGCGGTCGTCTTGTGGCCGGTGGTCAGCAGCTTCATCTCGCGCGTCCGGCGGTCGATCAGGTAGAGGCTGCGGCCGAAGTCGTCGCCCGCCGCGAAGCGGCCGTCCGGCGAGCCGTGCACATGCCACAGGCCGCTGCCCGAGGGCGTCTGGCCGACGAGGTTCACCTCGCGCGTGCGCAGGTTGACGATCGCCAGGCCCGTGGGCTTCTCGCGCGTGCCGGTGTTGCCCCAGGCGTCGTCCTGGCCCGGGTTCGCGCCCTCGACGGCGGTGCCCGCCGGGCGGCCGGGGTCGGCGACGCCGGGGATGGCGCGGTGGCCCATGATGGCCAGCGCCACCTCGTCCCGGCCGATGATGGCCTCGTGCGTGACCCACTCGTAGGGCGCCTCCGGGTAGAGCGGCCGCAGGCCGCTGCCGTCGCCGCGCACGGTCCAGGTCCGCTGCGGCGACTTGCCGCCGGTCTCCCAGCTGAACACCAGCTCGCCCGGCATCCACAGGTTGGACTGGATGTGGCCGATCTGGAAGGGCACGGACACGACATGCCGGAACTCGCCCGTCTGCACGTTCACCTTGCCGATGGCGTGCGGCCCGGCGCCCATGCCGCGCGGGCCGAAGGGCGGCTCGACCCGGGTGCCGGCCGGCAGCCTGGCGCCCGCGTAGGCCTTGCCCTGGATGCGGAAGTAGAACCACTGGCCGTCCGCGTCCAGCGCGTTGTCGCCCACGGCCTCCAGTTCGGCGGGCAGCGTGGCGAACACGCGCTGGTAGGCGGCGGCCGGCTTCATCGCGCCGGCCTGGCTGTCGGCGAACACGCGGTCCAGGTCCACCTCCACGGCCTGCATGACCTTGGGCGCGCCGCCCGGCGCCTTGCGCAGGAAGTAGAGCTTGTTGCCGCCCGACTGCGACAGGTTGAGCATGCCGTCATAGCCGCCCTCGGTGACCTGAACCAGTTCGCCCGTGGCCTCGTTGACGGCGATGGCCTCGCCCTTCACGCGGCCGGAGCGGAACACCAGCCACCGGCCGTCGGCCGTCCACTGCGGGTGGCTGGGGTAGATCTTGGCGTCGCCGCGCGGCTGCGTGGTGAGGAAGGTCAGCGGCGTGCCTGTGACCGGATCGGCGACGACGCGCTTCTCGGACGGGAAGCGCTGGCCGATCTGCGCCCAGGCGGGCGCCAGGGCCAGGCCGAGCAGGGCGGCGATGAGCAGGGAGGGCGTGGAGCGCATGGCGGGGGCGGCCGGGTGGGCGGGGTCGAGGTGCGGCGCACTCTAGGCCCGCGCCCGCCCGGGACTGTTGCCGGCCGCGAATCGCTCAAGAACTTGCGCCGTCGCGGCCGCCGGCCGCCGCGCGCCGCTCCTAGCATGCGCGCCATGATCGCCAAGACCACCCGCCGCGCCGCCGCCGCGCTGCTGTTCGCCCTGCCGCTGGCGCCCGCCCACGCCCAGGAGTTCACCGCCGCCACCGACCCCGCGCGCGCCCAGGTGCGGCTGCCGGAGCCGGCCCGGCCCGCGCTGCCGTCGCTGATCCTCATCGGCGACTCCACCGTGCGCAACGGCCACGACGACGGCCAGGGCAAGGGCGCCCAAGGCCAGTGGGGCTGGGGCAACCCGATCGCCGCCTACCTCGACCCGGCGAAGATCAACGTCGTCAACCGCGCCGTCGGCGGCCTGTCCAGCCGCACCTACCGCACCAGCGACCACTGGGCCCGCACCCAACCCTTCATCAGGAAGGGCGACTGGGTCGTCATGCAGTTCGGCCACAACGACGCCAGCCCGGTCAACGACAGCAGCCGCGCCCGCGGCGTGCTGCGCGGCACCGGCCCCGAGCAGGAAGAGATCCGCAACCTGCTGACCGGCCAGCCCGAGACCGTCTCCACCTACGGCGCCTACCTGCGCGACTACGTCGCCGAGATCCGCGCGGCCGGCGCCACGCCGGTCATCTGCTCGCCGGTGATCCGCAAGCGCTGGGAGGCCGACGGCGTCAGGGTCACGCGCGCCGGCGGCAACTTCGCGGCCTGGGCCGCCGAGGTCGCCAGGCAGGAGAGCGTCGCCTTCATCGACCTCAACGAATGGGGCGCCCGGCGCTACGAGGCGCTCGGCAAGGCGACCGTCGAGACGCTGTTCCCCGCCGACACGCCGCAGGAGACCGTGCACACCAACTGGCTCGGCGCGGCCGTCAACGCGCAGCTCGTCATCGCCGGCCTGATCCAGAACAAGGTGCTGCCCGACGACGTCTACCTGCGCCGCTTCGCGCCGGACGGCTCGGACGACCGGCCCGTCGCCGACGCCCGCAAGGTCCGGGTCGAGGCGCCGCGCGACCCCGGGCTGCCCAGCCTCGTGATGATCGGCGACTCCACCGTGCGCAGCGGCGGCCAGAACGGCGCCTACGGCTGGGGCGAGCGCATCGCCGCGTTCTTCGACACGCAGCGCCTGAACGTCGTCAACAACGCGATCGGCGGCCGCAGCAGCCGCACCTTCTACACCGAAGGCCGCTGGGCTGCGGTGCTGGCGCAGCTCAAGGCCGGCGACACGCTGCTGATCCAGTTCGGCCACAACGACGGCGCCCGCATCGGCGACCCCGCCGGCAAGAACCGCGGCTCGGTGCCCGGCGTCGGCGACGACACGCAGCAAGACACCCGCCCCGACGGCAGCCCGGAGACGGTGCACAGCTACGGCTGGTACCTGAAGCGCTACATCGCCGACGCGCATGCCCGGGGCGCCCGCGTCGTCGTGCTGTCGCCCGTGCCGCACAAGGACCGCTGGCAGCCCGGCCAGCCGCGCGACTTCGAGCAGCACGCCGCCTGGGCCGAACAGGCCGCGCGCGAGAGCGGCGCCCAGTTCATCGACCTGACGCTGCGCATCGCCGAGGCCTACCGCGCCCTCGGCGCCGACCGCGTGGACGGCTTCTTCGCCGACGCCCGCACGCACACCAACGACGCCGGCGCCACGTTCAACGCGGCCCAGGTCGTCGAGGGCCTGAAGCGCCTGCCGGGCCAGCCGCTGCAGGCCTTCCTGAAGGCTCCGGCGCACTGATTTGCCGGCCCACTTGCCAACGCCGGAAAACTTCGCTTAGAATGGTCGGCTCAGGCGCTTTAGCTCAGCCGGTTAGAGCGACGGAATCATAATCCGCAGGTCCGGGGTTCGAATCCCTGAAGCGCCACCAACACCCCGAACGGCCCGAGCATTGCTCGGGCCGTTCGTCTTTGCAGTTCCCGCAGCCACTGGACATGCCATGTACCGCTGTGTTCTCCCGCTGGCCCTGGCCGCCAGTTGCCTGGCCGCCCACGCGCAGGTGCACCGCTTCTTCCCCGCCAACGCGCTGCGCGGCGAACTCGTCATCACGCAGTTTCCCGACGCGCGGCTGAACGGCCGGCCGGCGCGCCTGGCGCCCGGCGCGCGCGTGAAGAACGACGCCAACCTGTGGGTGCCGCCCGCGGGCCTGGCCGGCCAGAAGTTCATCGTTCACTACACGGTCGAGAGCAGCGGCCTGATCATGGACGTGTGGGTGCTGAACGCCGCCGAACTGGCCAACAAGACCTGGCCCCGCACGCCCGCCGAGGCCGCGCGCCTGCAGTTCAACCCCGGCAACCAGACCTGGACCCAGCCATGACCGACGCCCCCCAGAAGAAGGTCTACATCAAGACCTTCGGCTGCCAGATGAACGAGTACGACTCGGACAAGATGGCCGACGTGCTCGGCGCCGCCCAGGGCTACGAGCCCACCGACGACCCGGAAGCCGCCGACCTCATCCTGTTCAACACCTGCTCGGTGCGCGAGAAGGCGCAGGAAAAGGTCTTCAGCGACCTGGGCCGCGTGAAGCACCTGAAGGCCAAGGGCGTGATGATCGGCGTCGGCGGCTGCGTCGCGTCGCAGGAAGGTGCGGCCATCATCGAGCGCGCGCCCTATGTGGACGTGGTGTTCGGCCCGCAGACGCTGCACCGCCTGCCCGCGATGCTGCAGGCCCGCCGCGAGCAGCGCCGCCCGCAGGTGGACATTTCCTTCCCCGAGATCGAGAAGTTTGACCACCTGCCGCCCGCCAAGGTCGAGGGCGCGTCGGCCTTCGTGTCCATCATGGAAGGCTGCTCCAAGTACTGCTCCTACTGCGTCGTGCCCTACACGCGCGGCGAGGAGGTGTCGCGGCCCTTCGACGACGTGCTGACCGAGATCGCCGGCCTCGCCGACCAGGGCGTCATGGAGATCAACCTGCTGGGCCAGAACGTCAATGCCTACCGGGGCCGGATGGGCGACACCAGCGAGCACGCCGACCTGGCGCTGCTGCTGGAGTACGCGGCCGAGATCCCCGGCATCCGCCGCCTGCGCTTCACGACCAGCCACCCCAACGAGTTCAGCCCGCGCCTGATCGAGGCCTACGGCCGCGTGCCGCAGCTCGTCAACCACCTGCACCTGCCCGTGCAGCACGGCAGCGACCGCATCCTGATGGCGATGAAGCGCGGCTACACGGCGCTGGAGTTCAAGAGCATCGTGCGCAAGCTGCGCGCGATCCGCCCGGACCTGCGCCTGGCCAGCGACTTCATCGTCGGCTTCCCCGGCGAGACGGACGAGGACCACGCGAAGCTGATGAAGCTGGTGCACGACGTCGGCTTCGACGCGAGCTTCAGCTTCATCTTCAGCCCCCGTCCCGGCACGCCGGCCGCGGCGCTGGAGGACACGACGCCCTACGAGGTGAAGGTCAAGCGCCTGCAGGAGTTGCAGGCCGCCATCGAGGCGCATGCGCTGACGATTTCGCAGGGCATGGTCGGCCGGGTCGAGAAGGTGCTCGTCACCGGCACGTCCCGCAAGGACGCCACCGAGCTGATGGGCCGCACCGAGTGCAACCGCATCGTCAACTTCCCCGGCTCGCCGCGGCTGATGGACCAGTTGGTGGACGTGCGCATCACCACCGCCTTCGCGCACTCACTGCGCGGCGAGGTGGTCACGGCGGAAGCGGTGCTCAGCGCCTGACGCAGCGGCGCCGTCAGCGCCGCACCAGCAGCCACCACTGCGGCAGCGCGACGCCCAGCACCAGCAGCGCATAGCCCGCCATGCGGCCGTCGCGGCCCAGCAGCACCAGCGCGGCGACGACGGCCAGGCTGCCGCCCGCGCTGCCCCAGCCCCACAACCGCAGCCAGCGCAGCGGCTTCGCCTCGCGCCGCCACAGCCCCTTGACCGCCACCGCCAACAGCGCCGCCAGCCCCCAGGCCGGGGCGAACAGGTTGGCGGCATGCCAGAAGGCGTCGAGCGGGCTCATGCGGGTTTGATCCGTGTCAGGGGGGCCGAAGCCGCGAATCCTACAATCCGCCCCATGTCCGTCTTCGCCCTCGGCCTGAACCACCACACCGCGCCGCTGGACCTGCGCGGCCGGTTCGCGTTCTCGCTGGAGCAGCTGGCGCCGTCGCTGTCCGGCCTGCGCCAGAAGCTGCCCGGCACGCCCGAGGCCGCCATCCTGTCCACCTGCAACCGCACCGAGCTCTACGTGGCCGCGCCGCAGGCCCAGGTGCAGCCGGCCATCGCCTGGCTGGCGCAGGCGGGCGGCGTCGAGGCCGGCGAGCTGCGCGAACACGCCTACGTGATGCAGGGCAGCGCCGCCGCGCGCCACGCCTTCCGCGTCGCCGCAGGGCTGGACTCCATGGTGCTGGGCGAGCCGCAGATCCTCGGCCAGATGAAGCAGGCCGTGCGCGAGGCCGAGAACGCCGGGGCGCTGGGCACCACGCTGCACCAGCTGTTCCAGCGCAGCTTCTCGGTCGCCAAGGAGGTGCGCAGCTCCACCGAGATCGGCGCCCACTCCATCAGCATGGCCGCCGCCGCCGTGCGCCTGGCCGGCCAGCTGTTCGAGGACCTGGCGCGCACGCGCGTGCTGTTCGTCGGCGCGGGCGAGATGATCGAGCTGACGGCCACCCACTTCGCCGCCCGCACGCCGCGCCACGTGGCCGTGGCCAACCGCACGCTGGAGCGCGGCGAGAAGCTCGCCACCCGCTTCGGCGCCGAGGCCATGCGCCTGTCCGACCTGCCCGAGCGCCTGCACGAGTTCGACATCGTCGTCTCCTGCACCGCGTCCAGCCTGCCGCTGATCGGCCTGGGCGCCGTCGAGCGCGCGCTGAAAAAACGCCGGCACCGGCCGATGTTCATGGTCGACCTGGCGGTACCGCGCGACATCGAGCCCGAGGTCGCCCAGCTCGACGACGTCTACCTCTACACCGTCGACGAGCTGGCCCAGCAGGTGCAGACCGCCGGCGAGAAGCGCCAGGCGGCCGTCGCGCAGGCCGAGGCCATCGTCGAGACCGGCGTGCAGAGCTTCATGCACTGGCTGGACCAGCGTCACACGGTGCCGCTGATCCAGGCGCTTCACCAGCAGGCCGACGATTGGCGCGCGCTGGAGATCGCCCGCGCCCGCAAGCTGCTGGCCCGGGGCGCCGACGTGGACGAGGTGCTGGACGCGCTCTCCAAAGGCATCACGCACAAGCTGCTGCACGGCACGCTGGCGGAGCTGAACGCCAGCGACGGCGAGCAGCGCCTGCACCTGGCGCAGACCGTCTCGCGGCTGTTCCTGCGCGGCCGGCAGTCCTAGCGGCGCTCGCCAGCCGCCGCCCGGCGCAGACGCTGCGCCGCCCCTGACTGCCTCTTCCGCCCGCCCGCCATGAAAGACTCCCTGCGCCAGCAGTTCGACCGCCTCGCCTTCCGCCTCGCCGAGCTGGACGCGCTGCTCGCCGACGGCAGCCTCGCCGCCGACATGAAGCGCTACCGCGCGCTGACCCGCGAGCAGTCCGAGGTCGCCGGCCTCGTCGAGCGCTACCGCCGCTACCAGGCGCACGAGGCCGACCTCGCCGCCGCGCGCGAGCTGCTCGCCGACCCCGAAATGGCCGAGATGGCCCGCGAGGAAATCGCCACCAACGAGGCCGCGCTCGCCGCGCTCGACCAGGAACTGCAACTCGCGCTGATCCCCAAAGACCCGGACGACGAGCGCAACGCCTTCCTCGAAATCCGCGCCGGCACCGGCGGCGACGAGTCCGCGCTGTTCGCGGGCGACCTGGCGCGCATGTACCTGCGCTTCGCCGAGGCCCAGGGCTGGCGCTGCGAGGTCATGAGCGAGAACGCGTCCGACCTTGGCGGCTACAAGGAGCTGGTCGTGCGCATCGAGGGCGATGGCGTCTACGGCCGGCTCAAGTTCGAAAGCGGCGGCCACCGCGTGCAGCGCGTGCCGGCGACCGAGACCCAGGGCCGCATCCACACCAGCGCCTGCACCGTGGCGGTCATGCCCGAGCCCGACGAAGCCGAGGCCGTCACGCTGAACCCGGCCGATCTGCGCATCGACACCTTCCGCGCCAGCGGCGCCGGCGGCCAGCACATCAACAAGACCGACTCCGCCGTGCGCGTGGTGCACCTGCCCACCGGCATCGTCGCCGAATGCCAGGACGGCCGCAGCCAGCACAGCAACAAGGCCAAGGCGCTGCAAGTGCTGCAGGCCCGCATCCAGGAGAAGGAGCGCAGCGAGCGCGCCGCCAGGGAGGCCGCCACGCGCAAGGGCCTGATCGGCAGCGGCGACCGCAGCGACCGCATCCGCACCTACAACTTCCCGCAGGGCCGGCTCACCGACCACCGCATCAACCTGACGCTCTACAAGCTCGGCCAGATCATGGACGGCGACCTCGCCGACGTGATCCAGGGCCTGCTCGCCGCGCAGGCGGCCGAGCAACTGGCGCAGCTGGAGGAAGGGCGCGCATGACCGTCGATGACGCGCTGGCCCTGGCCCGCCACCTCGGCGTCGAGCGCGGCGACGCGCAGGCGCTGCTGGCGCACCGGCTCGGACGGGACCGCGCCTGGCTCGTCACCCACGGCGACGCGCCCGCGCCCGGCGCCGAGGCCCTGCTGCGCCGCCTCGCCGACGGCGAGCCGCTGGCCCACCTGACCGGCTGGCAGCCCTTCCACGGCCTGCGGCTCGCCGTCACGCCGGCCACGCTGATCCCGCGGCCGGACACCGAGACGCTGGTCGATTGGGCACTGGAACTGCTCGCCGCGCTGCCGGGCCAGCCCCGCGTCGCCGACCTCGGCACCGGCAGCGGCGCGATCGCGCTGGCGGTCAAGGCCGGCTGCCCGCGCGCCCGGGTCACGGCCGTCGATGTCAGCGCCGACGCGCTGGAAGTCGCCCGCGGCAATGGCGAGCGCCTGGGCCTGGCCGCCGAATGGCGGCTGGGCAGCTGGTTCGAGCCGCTCGCGGGCCAGCGCTTCGACCTCGTCGTCAGCAACCCGCCCTACATCGCCGGCGACGACCCGCACCTGCCCGCGCTGCGCCACGAGCCACGCACCGCGCTGACGCCCGGCGGCGACGGCCTGGCCGACCTGGAAGCGCTGATCGACGCCGCGCCCCGGCACCTGGCCCCCGGCGGCTGGCTGCTGCTGGAGCATGGCTGGGACCAGGCCGACGCGGTGGCCCGCCACCTGGCCGCCCGCGGCTTTGCCGACCTGGCGCTGCGCCGCGACCTGGCCGGCCGGGCGCGCGCCAGCGGCGGCCGCTGGCCGGGCTGACCGCCGCGCACACACCGCATCCGCGTGACGTTTTGCGCCCACCCGCAGGTTCCCGGTGCGCTGCGGCGGGCGTAGTATCGAATCCCGGTGCCCCCGTCCGCACCGCGCAGGAGACGACCATGGCCCGCCTCGTGAGCGCCGCAGTTCTGAGCCTCTCTGCCCTGTTTGCCGTGCCGGCGCTCGCCGACGGCGATGCCGCGCCGCGATGGCAGGCCCGCCTGCAGCTCAGCAGCGCCAGCGCGGCCTCCGACCCCCTGCCCCTGCTGGGCGGCTCCCGCGTGCTGAGCGCCAACCTGCTGGGCGACTACTACCTCACCCGCTCCGGCTTCGCGGGCCTCAACGGCGGCCTGCGCGCCACCGGCGGCGTGCTGCTGGGGGCGCCGTCGCTGTCGCAGAGCAGCAGCGGCCTGGCGCTGGGCGCCGGCCCGGTGGCGGCGGGCCGGCGCGCCCTGGCGGCCGGCCGCATGGACGCCTACGCGCTGGAGCCCAGCGCCAGCCTGTCCTACGTCGGCATCGGCTACACCGGCCGCGTGCTGCGCAGCGGCCTGGCCTTCAGCGCCGACCTGGGCCTGATGTCCGGCACCTACGGCAGCCTGCGCCTGGGCCGCAGCGCGGCGCAGGGCTTCGAGGACGCGATGCGCGACCTGCGCTTCAAGCCCCTGCTGCAGCTGGGCCTGGCCTACAGCTACTGAGCCTAAATCCGGCAATTGACCGCTTGCCATTCATCGAAAGTCCTGGTGTTTCAACCCCTTGTCGCCCATGCGGAGATCACCACGCCGGTGGCCACCGCTGCATGCCCGCTGGTCTGGCGCTGCGGGCCGCTGGCGGCGTTGCCCCTCCTCGCGGGCATGAGCCCGCAGCGTCGTCGCGCCTTGCCAGCGACCCGCCTCGCCAGCCCCTCGGGCATGCCCAACTGCCGGATTTAGGCTGACGGCGGCCCGGGGCCGTCCGGGATAATCGCGGCTTTGCCTTTTGACGAAAGCAGCCATGAGCGACGTTCAGCAACGCATAGCCGACCTGGTCAAGTCCAACCGCGTCATGCTCTTCATGAAGGGCACGGCGCAGTTCCCGATGTGCGGCTTCTCCGGCCGCGCCATCCAGATCCTGAAGGCCGCCGGCGCCACCGACATCAAGACCTTCAACGTGCTGGAAGACGAGGAAGTGCGCCAGGGCATCAAGGACTACGCCAACTGGCCCACCATCCCGCAGCTCTACATCGACGGCGAGTTCGTCGGCGGCTCGGACATCATGATGGAGATGTACGAGTCGGGCGAGCTGCAGCAGGCACTGGCTACCGCTTGATGGCTCAGCGGCTGGTCGTCGGCCTGACCGGCGCGACCGGCGCGGCCTACGCGCTGCGCCTGCTGCGCCGCGCGCGCGAGCTGGGTGTCGAAACGCACCTGATCGCCACGCCCGCCGGCATCCTGAACGCCCACCACGAGCTGGGCCTCGACCGCTCGGCGCTGGAAGCCGAAGCGGACCGCGCCTACGCGCCCGGCGACATCGGCGCCTGCATCGCCAGCGGCAGCTTCGCGACCGCCGCGATGGTCGTCGCGCCCTGCTCGATGAAGTCGCTGGCCGCGATCGCCCACGGCCTCGGCGACAACCTGCTGACCCGCGCCGCCGACGTGACGCTGAAGGAGCGCCGCCGCCTCATCCTGATGGTGCGCGAGACGCCGCTGAACCTGGCCCACCTGCGCAACATGGTCGCGGTGACCGAGATGGGCGGCATCTGCTTTCCGCCGCTGCCGGCGTTCTATCACCACCCGACGACCATCGAGGAGATGGTCAACGAGACGGTCGAGCGGGTGCTGGAACTCGCAGGGGTCGCGCAGGCCCAGCCGACGCGCTGGTCCGGGCTGTAGTTCAGGGCTTCTGCACGACGAGCCCGCGCCGTTCCAGCAGCGGCTGGAGGTCCGGCTCGTGACCGACGAGGTGGCGGAACAGCACCATCGCGTCCTCCGCGCCGCCGCGCGACAGCAGCTTGGCGCGCAGCGCGTCGCCGTTGGCGCGCTTCAGGCCGCCGTGGGCCTTCAGCCATTCCACCGTGTCGGCGTCCAGCACCTCGCTCCAGAGGTAGGCGTAGTAGCCGGCCGCGTAGCCACCCATGATGTGGCTGAAGTACGGCAGGCGGTAGCGCGGCGGCACCGGGCCGAAGTCGACGCCCTCCTCCTTCAGCACGCGCGCCTCGAACTCGGCCACGTCCGCCGCCGGCAGCGGCTGCCCGGGCTTGAGCTGGTGCAGGCGCTGGTCGACGATGGCCGCGCTCAGGTAGGACAGCGTCGCATAGCCCTGGTTGAAGCGCTTGGCGCGCGACACCTTGTCCAGCAGCTCGCGCGGCATGGGCGCGCCGGTCTGGTGGTGCTGCGCGTAGTTCGCCAGCACGCTCGGCCAGTCGGCCCACACCTCGTTGACCTGCGACGGGTATTCGACGAAGTCGCGCGGCACGCGCGACAGGCTGGGGTACGGCACCCGGTTGAACATGCCGTGCAGCGCATGGCCGAATTCGTGGAACAGCGTGTTGACCTCGTCCCAGGTCAGCAGCGTGGGCTCGCCGGCCGGCGGCTTGGGGATGTTGAGGTGGTTGGCCACCACGGGCTGGGTGCCGTCCAGCGGGTTCTGGCCGACGTAGGCGTTCATCCACGCGCCGCCGCGCTTGCTGGGGCGGGCGTACAGGTCGGCGATGAAGAGGGCCAGCGGCTTGCCGTCGGCGTCGAACACGTCGTAGACGCGCACGTCGTCCTGGTAGACCGGCAGATCGGTGCGGCGCTTGAAGGTGATGCCGTAGAGCTGCTGCGCCGCGAAGAACACGCCGCGCTCCAGCACGCGGGTCAGCTCCAGGTAGGGCCGCAGCTGGCTCTCGTCATAGCCGTACTTGGCGGCGCGCAGCTTCTCCGCGTAGTAGCTCCAGTCCCAGGCCTGCAGCGCGAAGCTGGGCCGGCCCAGCGCGGCCTGCTCGGCGTCGATGAGCTGCTGCAGCTCGGCCGCCTCCTGCCTGGCCGCAGCCAGCGCGGCCGGCGCGAGCCGGCGCAGCAGCGCGTTGACGGTGTCGGTGTTGCCGGCCGTCTCCTGTTCCAGCACGAACGCGGCGGGCGAGGCATAGCCCAGCAGCGCGGCGCGCTCCTGGCGCAGCGCCACCACGCGGGCGATGAGGGCGCGCGTGTCGAACGCGTTGCCGCGTGCGCCGCGCGCCACCGACGCGCGGTGCAGGCGTTCGCGCAGCGCGCGGTCGTGCAGCTCGGCCTCGAAGGGCTGGATGGTGGTGTTCAGCAGCGCGATGGCGTACTTGCCGTCCCGCCCGCGCGCCCGGGCCGCATCGGCCGCGGCGGCGATCTGCGCCGGGCTCAGGCCGGCGAGTTCCTCGGCGCTGTCGACGATGACGGCCGAGTCGTTCACCTCGTCCAGCACCGCCTTGTTGAAGCGGGCGTCCAGCGTGGCCAGTTCGGCGTTGATCGCCTTCATGCGCGCCTTCTGCGCGTCGTCCAGGCGGGCCCCGGCGCGCAGCATGTCGCTGCGGTAGCGCTCGATGAGGCGCCTGGCGGCCGCGTCGGGCGCGGCGGTGTCGCGTGCGGCGTACAGCGCCTCCACGCGGGCGAACAGCCTGGCGTTCAGCAGCACGGCGTCGCGCTGCGCGGCCAGCCGGGGCGCGTAGTCGGCCTGCAGTTGCTGGCGGGCGGGGTTGGCGTCGGCGCCCAGCAGGCTGAACAGCAGCGTGGTGGCGCGGCGCAGCAGCCGGCCGCTCTTCTCCCAGGCGACGATGGTGTTGTCGAAGGTCGGCGCGGCGGGGTTGTCGGCGATGGCCTGGATCTCGGCCAGCTGCTCGGCCATGCCGCGGTCCAGCGCGGGCGCGAAATGCTCGTCGCGCAGCCGGTCGAACGGCGGGTACTGCAGCGGCAGCGGGCTGGGGGCGAGCAGCGGGTTGGCGGCCGCCTGCGCGGCGGGCGGCGGGGCGGGTTGCGCGCCGGCCAGGCCGGCGGCCAGCAGGGCGGACAGGATCAGGGGCGCGAAGCGATGGGCAGCGGGCATGGCGGGCTGGGGATGATCTCAGGGAGGGACGAAACTGCGGAGCCTACCCCGAGGCCCGCGCGCTGCCACAAGCCATGCCCGACACCCCCATCTGCCGGGTCTGCTGGGGTCACTTTTCGCCGGGCAGCAGCCACTGCCGCCGCGCGGCGAACACGGCGTTCGGGTACTCCGGCCGGCCGCGGCTGCCGTTGTAGCGGCCCAGCGCCAGGTAGAGGTCGCCCTTCTCGCGGTCCAGGTAGTGGCGCAGGATCACGCAGCCGAAGCGCAGGTTGGTCTGCATGTGGAACAGCCGCGCCGCGTCGCCATCGCCGATCAGCTTGGCCCAGAACGGCATGACCTGCATGTAGCCACGCGCGCCGGCCGTGCTGATGGCGTATTTGCGGAAGCCGCTCTCCACCTGCACCAGGCCCAGCAGCAGGCTGGGCTCCAGGCCCGCGCGCTTGGCCTCGTACCAGACCGTCTCCAGGAACTCGATGCGGATCTGCGTCTCGGTCTTGCGCCTCTTCAGCCGCTCGCTCATCGTGCCCAGCCAGGCCAGGTAGGCCATCCGGGCCTCGACCCGCTCGAACCGGGGCCGCGGCGGCGCGGCCTGGGCGATGGCGGCGCTCAGCGCCGAGCGGATCGAGTCCGCCAGCGGCTCCTCCACCTGCGCGCCGGCCCGCGCGCCGAGCGGCGCGGCGAGCAGGCCCAGTACCGCAAGGCGGCGCTTCAAAGCTTCAGCAGGCCCTTCAGGTGGCCCACGATGCCGGCGACGGCGACCTTGGTCGCGGCTTCGTCGCGGCGGCCCTGGTACTCGACCTGGCCATCCTTCAGGCCGCGGTCGCCCAGCACGACGCGGTGCGGGATGCCGATCAGCTCCCAGTCCGCGAACATCGCGCCGGGGCGCTCGCCGCGGTCGTCCAGCAGCACGTCCACGCCCAGCGCCTTCAACTCGTCGTAGAGCTTCTCGGAAGCCGCCTTCACATCGGCGCTGCGGTCGGCACCGATGGGGCAGATGACGACGGTGAACGGCGCGATCGCGTCCGGCCAGATGATGCCGCGCGCGTCATGGCCCTGCTCGATGGCGGCGCCCAGGATGCGCGTCACGCCGATGCCGTAGCAGCCCATCTCCAGCAGCGCCGGCTTGCCGGTCTCGTCCAGGAAGGTGGCGTTCATCGCCGCCGAGTACTTGGTGCCGAGGTAGAACACATGGCCCACCTCGATGCCGCGCTGGATGGCGAGCACGCCCCGGCCGTCCGGCGACGGGTCGCCCGCGACGACGTTGCGGATGTCGGCCACCACGTCGGGCTCGGGCAGATCGCGGCCCCAGTTGGCGCCGGTGTAGTGGAAGTCCGCCTCGTTGGCGCCGCAGACGAAGTCGCTCATCCGCGCCACGGTGCGGTCGGCCACGATCTTCAGCGGCCGCTTGAGGCCGATGGGGCCGAGGTAGCCGGGCTTGCAGCCGAAGTGCGCGTCGATCTCACCCACGGTGGCGAAGCGGAAGCCGCCCTTCAGGCCCTCGACCTTGCCGGCCTTCACTTCGTTCAGCTCATGGTCGCCGCGCACCAGCAGCAGCCAGACCTGGGTGCCGACGATGGCGCCGTCCTTGTCGAGTTCATCGGTGGCCAGCACCAGCGACTTGACGGTCTGCGCCAGCGGCAGGTCCAGCAGCTGCGCCACGTCCGCGCAGGTGCTCTTGCCCGGCGTGGGCGTCTTGGCCAGCGGCTGCCGCGCGTCGCCGCGGGCGGGCAGCAGCGCCACGGCCTCGGCCAGTTCCATGTTGGCCGCGTAATCGCTGGTGGGGCAGTAGACGATGGCGTCCTCGCCGGTCTCGGCGATGACCTGGAACTCGTGCGAGCGGTCGCCGCCGATGGCGCCGGTGTCCGCCGCGACGGCGCGGTACTGCAGGCCGAAGCGGTCGAAGATCCGGCCGTAGGCGCGGTACATGTTGTCGTAGCTGCGGCCGGCGGCGGCCGGGTCGCGGTCGAAGGAGTAGGCGTCCTTCATCGTGAACTCACGCCCCCGCATCAGCCCGAAGCGCGGCCGGCGCTCGTCGCGGAACTTGGTCTGGATGTGATAGAGGTTCTTCGGCAACTGGCGGTAGGACCGCAGCTCCTGGCGGGCGATGTCGGTGACGACTTCCTCGCTGGTGGGCTGCACGATGAAGTCGCGGCCATGGCGGTCCTTCACGCGCAGCAGTTCGGGGCCCATCTTGTCGAAGCGGCCGGTCTCCTGCCACAGCTCGGCGGGCTGGATGACCGGCATCAGGCACTCGACGGCGCCGGCTGCGTCCATCTCCTCGCGGATGATCTTCTCGACCTTGCGGATCACGCGCAGCCCCATCGGCATGTAGTTGTAGATGCCGGCGCCCAGGCGCTTGATCATGCCGGCGCGCATCATCAGCTTGTGGCTGACGACCTCGGCGTCGGCGGGCGCTTCCTTGAGCGTGGAGACGAAGAACTGGGAGGCTTTCATGGGCGGGACCGGCATGCGAAGGCCGGGTGAAAACCCGGCCAAGTCACGACAAAACAGAGGGGGGAATCTCCGGGTTAGCGAGGGCGCCACCGCGGTCGCGGCCCGATGCAATAATCGAACCAACTAGAGATTTGAGGTTGATTATGCTCGACCGTGAAGGCTTCCGCCCCAACGTCGGCATCATCCTGCTCAACCAGCGCAACGAGGTGTTCTGGGGCAAACGCATCCGGACGCATTCGTGGCAGTTCCCGCAAGGGGGCATCAAACACGGCGAGACGCCTGAGCAGGCGATGTTCCGAGAGCTCCACGAGGAAGTGGGGCTCACGCCAGAGCATGTGCGCATCCTTGCGAGGACGCGCGACTGGCTGCGCTACGAGGTGCCCGAGCACTTCATCCGGCGCGACGCCCGCGGCCACTACCGCGGCCAGAAGCAGATCTGGTTCCTGCTGCAGATGACCGGCCGCGACTGCGACATGAACCTGCGCGCCACCGACCACCCCGAGTTCGACGCCTGGCGCTGGAACGAGTACTGGGTGCCGCTGGAGGCCGTCATCGAGTTCAAGCGCGGCGTCTACGAGATGGCGCTGACGGAGCTGGCCCGCTACCTGCCGCGCATCAACCACCACAACCGCTACCTGCGCGCCGGCATGCGCCCGGCGCACCGCGGCGAGCGGCACAGCGGCCCGATGCCGCTGGAAGCCGCCGTGCCGCCGGACGGCGAGCAGACCTGACGGCGGCCCGGCCGGGAGGCCGGGTTGCACCTAGCGGAGCACCAGGTTGTCCCGGTGGATCAACTCGGGCTCGGCGGCGTAGCCCAGCAGCGCCTCGAACTCCGATGACGGCCGGCGCGCGATCAGCCGCGACTCGGCGCCCGAA
Organism: Roseateles sp.; assembly: GCF_047654785.1. Lineage (GTDB taxonomy): Bacteria > Pseudomonadota > Gammaproteobacteria > Burkholderiales > Burkholderiaceae_C > Pelomonas. The sequence continues at coordinate 204,854 of NZ_JASGKQ010000003.1, read as the reverse complement.
TAGTTGGCCAGCCCGCGCGCCAGCTCGGTGCCGTCCGGCCCGAGCACGGCGATGACGTCGCCGCGGTGGAAATCGCCCTGCACCTCGGTGATGCCGATGGGCAGCAGGCTCTTGCCCTCGCCGCGCAGCTTGGTGACGGCGCCGGCATCCACCTTGACCGCGCCGCGCATCTGCAGGTGGTCCACCATCCACTGCTTGCGCGCCGCCAGCTTGGGCGTGGCCGCGTGCAGCGCGGTGCCGATGGCCTCGCCGCGTGCCAGCCGCAGCAGCACGTCCGGCTCGCGGCCCCAGGCGATGACGGTGCCGGCGCCGCTGCCCGCCGCGCGCTTGGCGGCCAGGATCTTGGTCAGCATGCCGCCGCGGCCGATGCTGGAGCCGGCGCCGCCGGCCATGCGCTCCAGTTCCGGGTCGCCGGCCTGGGCGGTGTCGATGAAGCGCGCCGCCGGATCCTTGCGCGGGTCGGCCGCGTACAGGCCGCGCTGGTCCGTCAGGATGACCAGCGCGTCGGCCTCGACGAGGTTGGCCACCAGCGCGCCCAGCGTGTCGTTGTCGCCGAACTTGATCTCGTCGTTGACGACGGTGTCGTTCTCGTTGATGACCGGCAGCACGCGGTGCGCCATCAGCGTCAGCAGCGTGGAGCGCGCGTTCAGGTAGCGCTCGCGGTCGGCCAGGTCGGCGTGGGTCAGCAGCACCTGCGCACTGTGCAGGCCGTGCGCGCTGAGCTGGCTCTCGTACATCTGCGCCAGGCCCATCTGGCCGACGGCGGCGGCGGCCTGCAGCTCGTGCAGGGCCTTGGGCCGCGCCGCCCAGCCCAGGCGCTTCATGCCTTCGGCGATGGCGCCGCTGGACACCATGACCAGCTCGCGCCCCTCGCCCGCCAGCGCCGCCAGCTGGCGGCTCCAGTTGCGGATCGCCTCGGCATCGACGCCGCGGCCTTCGTTCGTGACGAGGCTGGAGCCGACCTTGACGACGATGCGGCGCGCGCCGGACAGCAGGCTCATTCGGCGACGGACTCACTGGGGTTGGGAGCATCGAACCGCACGTCGCGCTCTTCGAGCACGCGCTGCTCGGCGGCGACGTGGTCGTAGATGGCGTGGATCAGCGGCTGGCAGCCCTCGCGCGTCAGCGCCGAGATCTCGAACACCGGGCCCTTCCAGCGGTAGCGCTTCACGAAGTCCTTCACGCGCGCGGCGCGCTCGTCCTCGGGGACCATGTCCAGCTTGTTCAGCACCAGCCAGCGCGGCTTGGCGTGCAGCTCGGGGTCGTACTTCTTCAGCTCGGCGACGATGGCCTTGGCCTCCTTGACCGGATCGACTTCGGGGTCGAACGGCGCCAGGTCGACGACGTGCAGCAGCAGCCGCGTGCGCTGCAGGTGGCGCAGGAACTGGTGGCCCAGGCCGGCGCCTTCCGCGGCGCCTTCGATCAGGCCGGGGATGTCGGCGACGACGAAGCTCTTCTCCGGCCCGACGCGCACGACGCCGAGGTTGGGGTGCAGCGTCGTGAACGGGTAGTCCGCGATCTTCGGCTTGGCGTTCGACACCGCGGTGATCAGCGTGGACTTGCCCGCGTTCGGCTGGCCCAGCAGGCCCACGTCGGCCAGCACGCGCAGTTCCAGTCGCACCTTCTTGATCTCGCCCGGCCAGCCCGGCGTCTTCTGGCGCGGCGCGCGGTTGGTCGAGGTCTTGAAATGCAGATTGCCGAAACCGCCGTCGCCGCCCTTGCACAGCAGCAGGCGCTCACCGGGCTCCAGCAGTTCGCCGATGACGGTTTCGGTTTCCAGGTCCGTGATGATGGTGCCCACCGGCATGCGCAGCACGATGTCGTCCGCCGCGGCGCCGAAGCAGTCCGAGCCGCGGCCCGGCTCGCCGTTGCGGGCCTCATGGCGGCGCGCGTAGCGGTAGTCGATCAGCGTGTTGAGGTTGCGGTCGGCCTCGGCCCAGACGCTGCCGCCCTTGCCGCCATCGCCGCCGTCCGGCCCGCCGAACGGAATGAACTTCTCGCGGCGGAAGCTCGCGCAGCCCGCGCCGCCATTGCCGGCGGCGACATCGATGGTGGCTTCGTCAACGAATTTCATGATGGGGCAGCCATCGTACCGGCTGGCAAATGCTTGAATCGGGCCGGGCATGCCGTCGTGCGGCGGGCCAGGCTTCAGAAATGACAAAGCCCCGGGAGACCGGGGCTTGGAAAGCTCGGGCGATGCGCTCGCCCGGGACGGCTGCAATCAAGCGGCCAGCGGCGTGACGACGACCGTCGCGCGGTTGCTTGCACCCTTGGTGGTGAAGCTGACATGGCCATCGACCAGCGCGAACAGCGTGTGGTCCTTGCCGATGCCGACGTTCACGCCGGGGTGGAAGCGCGTGCCGCGCTGGCGCACGATGATCGAACCGGCGGAGATCAGTTCGCCGCCGTAAGCCTTGACGCCCAGCATCTTGGGCTTGGAGTCGCGGCCGTTCCGGGTGGAACCGCCGCCTTTTTTCTGTGCCATGAGTTAGCTCCTAGAAATTAGCGAAAGACGGCTGGAGTCAGCCATTGACCGCGCTGATTTCCAGCTCGGTGTAGTTCTGGCGGTGGCCCTGGCTCTTCTTGTAGTGCTTGCGACGGCGCATCTTGAAGATGCGGACCTTGTCGTGCTTGCCATGGCTGACGACCTTGGCGCTGACGGTGGCGCCAGCGACCAGCGGAGCGCCGACCGTCAGGCCGTCGCCGCTGCCCACGGCCAGCACCTGGTCCAGCGTGACCTCGGCGCCCACTTCCGCGTCGAGCAACTCGACCTTGATCTTTTCGCCGGCAGCAACCTTGTACTGCTTGCCGCCGGTCTTGATGACTGCGTACATCTTCATCCTTCCGCACCGAAAGGTGCATTCACCCGGCTCCAGCGGCCGGCGGAGCGCTCTCAAGGAGTTGGCCCGCACACCCGCCCTCGTCGGGCCTTTTTGTGAGTTTTGGCTCTCTCCACAACCCGTGTCCGCCCCGGCACCGCCAGAACGCACGAATTGCAAAGAGCCCGCGAGTATACCCGCAGATCCTCCCTGAAGGCAACCGCGCGGCCTGCCCCGGCGGAACGGCCCGAGGCGGGCCCGCGCCCGGTGTCGCCGGAGCGCGGCGGATGCCGTTTCTATAATCCGCGGATTCCTAGCCTGAGAGTCCAGAGTGCGCGTCGAGACTGCCTCGCCCCCACCCCAAGTTGCCGAGGCCCTGGCCCTGCTGGCCGCCGAAATGGCCCAGGTCGACGCCGTCATCGCCCAGCGCCTGAGCTCGGAAGTGGCGCTGATCGACCAGATCGCCCACTACATCGTGCATGCCGGCGGCAAGCGCATGCGCCCCAAGCTCGTGCTGCTGTTCGCGAATGCGCTCGGCTTCGACAGCGCGGCCCGCTTCGAGCTCGCGGCCGTCGTCGAGTTCATCCACACCGCGACGCTGCTGCACGACGACGTCGTCGACGAGTCCTCGCTGCGCCGCGGCAAGCCGACGGCGAACGCGCTGTTCGGCAACGCCGCCAGCGTGCTGGTCGGCGACTTCCTGTACTCGCGCGCCTTCCAGATGATGGTGTCGGTGGACCGCATGCGCGTGCTGGAGGTGCTGGCCGAGGCCACCAACGTCATCGCCGAGGGTGAGGTCCTGCAGCTGATGAACATGCACGACCCGGACATCAGCGTCGAGAGCTATCTGCGCGTGATCCGCTTCAAGACCGCCAAGCTCTTCGAAGCCAGTGCCCGGCTCGGCGCCGTGCTGGCCCAGGCGGCGCCCGAGGTCGAGGAAGCCTGCGCCGCCTACGGCCGCGCGCTGGGCACGGCCTTCCAGCTCATCGACGACGTGCTCGACTACGAGGGCGACGCCCACGAGCTCGGCAAGAACATCGGCGACGACCTGCGCGAAGGCAAGACGACGCTGCCGCTGCTGATCGCGATGGAGCGCGCCACGCCCGAACAGCGCGCGCTGCTGCGCCACGCCATCGAGGAAGGCGAGCAGGAGAAGCTGCAGGAGATCGTCGCCATCGTGCGCTCGACCGGCGCGCTGGAATCGACGCGCGAGGCGGCGCGCACCGAGGCAAGGCACGCCGCCGACTGCCTCAAGCTGCTGCCTCGCAACAAGTGGACGGAATCTCTGCTAGAATTCGCAATTCAGTCGGTTGAGCGCCACTCCTAGTGACGCTCGGCAGAAGACATCGGGGTGTAGCTTAGCCTGGTAGAGCGCTACGTTCGGGACGTAGAGGCCGGAGGTTCGAATCCTCTCACCCCGACCAGGATTTCCTTGTGTATCAAGAACGTACGAAGCCCCTGACGCAGGGGCTTTTGTATTTCCGGCCGGCCCTGCCTGCAGATCGCTGACCGTCGGCCGGCGTGGGCGGGCGCCTCGTTCAGGGAGCGGGCGCCGTGGTCATCTGCAGGACGACGCGGCGGTTGAAGGCGTGGCAGGCCTCGCTTTCCGCCGGACCCAGCCCCTCGCATTTCCGGGCCTGCGCGCGAGCCCCTTCCGAGTGGACGGTGAGGCGCATCGACGACCACTGCGGCGCCTCCGCGCTGAGCCACGACCGCACCGCGTCTCGCACGGCCTCTGCCCGCTCGCGGGCCAGGTCCTCGTTCGTGCCGTTTTGACGCCTGCGGGGGTCGGCGTGCCCCACGATGTGCATCCGCACCGCGGTTTCGGCGGGCTGGCCGCCGCGGGCCCTGTTGTCGCTCAGCGAGTCCTTCAGCGCGGCCAGTTGCTGCGCCAGGTCTTGCGCCGCGTCCCGGCCCAGCGAGGCCGAATTGCTGTCGAAGTGCAACCCGTTCAGTTCCAGGCAGTGGAGATGGCTCCCGGTCGTCACGACCAGCCCGCCGTTCTCGAGCGGAACGCGCACGCCGCGCCAGCCGAGCAGCTGAAAGAGCTGCTCGTAGGGCGACGTCTGGAAACGCGGCCGGCGCGAGCCCGAGTAGTGCCGCGGATCGGTCGGTTCGGACCACAGCTCCACCAGGCCCGTGTTGCCCAGCGTGTGCCACAGCACCCGGACGTTGGTCAGCGTGGCGCTGCCGTCCGCATGGCGGCAGGCCTGCAGCGGCAACCCCTGCTGCGCCGCCGCGCGCTCGAGCCGTTGCAGGTTCGCGGCCGACACGTCGATGGTGGCGCCGGGAACGTTCAACGCCACCATCTGGAAGGCCTTCGCCACGCCCGTGTCGCCGTTGAAGGCGGGCAGGAAGAGCGCGACAAGCGCCGAAACCACCAGGGCCGCCGCCATGACCATCCACCCGGCCCGCGCCCAGCCCGGCGTGACCCGCCCGCCGCGGGCGACCGCCACCAGGAAGCCCGCGGCGCAGAAGCTCCCGATCAGCCCGAACACGACGACGACCATCGCGTTGGTGAAGGCCACGAGCAACGCCGACATCAACGCTGCCGCCCACAGCATCCAGGCCGTGCCGAGGCCTCCGGCCACCCTGTCGGCGGTGGTTCGCGGCGCGCCCGCCCCCTGGCCAGGCGCCCGGCAGAGTTGCTGGATGTGATCCCAACCCCACGCCAGCGCGCCGGCGGCCAGGCCGTTCAGCGCGAGCAGGCCCCCCGCTCGCCAGCCCTGGGCCGAGAGCGCCTGCAGGTACACCCAAGGCATGCCCACGGTGTAGGCGGCGACGGCGGCCATGAAGGCAGGAACCCTCAGCTTCTGCCGGCGCGTCAGATGCGCCGTGGTGGCACCCGCCGCGGCGCTCGCCACGAGGAAATTCATCTGCGCCCCCACCAGCACCGCCCCGGCGACGACGATCAGCAGCGCCAGGAACCCCAGGGCCAGCGCCAGCGCCGCGAGCAGGAAGGCGTCGGCCAGATTGACGCCGGTGACGACATGCTGCGCCGCGCCGAGGTAGGCGGCCAGCGCGAGGAAGCCGACGAAGAGGGCGAACCGGGTGAACGCCGTCATCGCGGCCATCAGCAGGTCGAGGCCGTCCTTCACGCCGGCGGGCCGCTCCCGCGTTGCCGCCTTGCGCCGGCTGCGCAGGCGCGCGATCAGTGCGTCGTTCTTCGGCATGATGGTTCTCCGGCTGTTGGCCTGATCGGTGACGGCCCGGTGACATCGCCTGCCCGTCGGCGAGGGTCGCACCCTGGAGCGTGACATCCCGCAGCGTCGAGGCGGCGGGCCCGAACGAGAAATGCGCCACGCCGCGGCGCGGCAATCTGCCGGCTTCGCGGGCGGCCCGCGCCTTGGTCGGCTGGCACAATCGCGCGACCTCATCACGCCCGTCGCAGACACCAACCGCCGTGGAAACCCCGCTCGCCGAGCCGCTCCAGTCGTCCCTGTCGGGGGTCGCGCGCATGCTCGTGCATGCCGGCAAGCTGCAGGGCAAGGCGGCCGAGGAGCTCGTCAAGCAGGCGCGCGAGAAGAAGACCAGTTTCGTCAACGCGGTGATCGCCGGCGGCCAGGTGTCGCCGTCCGACCTGGCGCACACGCTGTCCAGCGCGCTGGCGCTGCCGCTGCTGGACCTGGCCGCGATGGACCCGCAGCGCATGCCGCGCGACATCATCGACGCGAAACTGGCCCAGCAGTACCAGGTCGTGGCGCTGTCCCGGCGCGGCAACCGGCTGTTCGTCGGCGGCGCTGACCCGACGGACCTGGAGGTCATCGAGCGCATCAAGTTCGCCACGCAGCTGCAGCCCGAGTGGGTCATCGTCGAGCACGACAAGCTGGCCCAGCTGCTCGGCAGCATCGGCACCAGCGCGGCCGAGACGCTGGAGGCCATCTCGGGCGGCGAGTTCGATTTCGACATCGCCGAGGAAGACGCGACGCCGCAGCAGGAGGCCGCCGAGCTGGCCGACGTGGAGGACGCGCCGGTCGTGCGCTTCCTGCAGAAGATGCTGGTGGACGCGATCAACCTGCGCGCGTCCGACCTGCACTTCGAGCCCTACGAGTTCCACTACCGCGTGCGCTTCCGCGTCGACGGCGAGCTGCGCGAGATCACGCAGCCGCCGATCGCGATCAAGGACAAGCTGGCCTCGCGCATCAAGGTCATTTCGCGGCTGGACATCGCCGAGCGCCGCGTGCCGCAGGACGGGCGCATGAAGCTGAAGTTCGGCGCCAAGAGCATCGACTTCCGCGTCAGCACGCTGCCGACGCTGTTCGGCGAGAAGATCGTCATCCGCATCCTGGACTCGTCCTCGGCCAAGCTCGGCATCGACGCGCTGGGCTACGAGAAGATCGAGAAGGAGCGGCTGCTCGCCGCCATCTACCGCCCCTACGGCATGGTGCTGGTGACCGGCCCGACGGGCTCGGGCAAGACGGTGTCGCTCTACACCTGCCTCAACATCCTGAACCAGCCGGGCGTCAACATCTCGACCGTGGAGGATCCGGCCGAAATCAACCTGCCGGGCATCAACCAGGTCAACGTCAACGACAAGGCGGGGCTGAACTTCTCGGCCGCGCTGAAGTCCTTCCTGCGCCAGGACCCGGACATCATCATGGTCGGCGAAATCCGCGACCTGGAGACGGCCGACATCGCCATCAAGGCCGCGCAGACCGGTCACATGGTCATGTCCACGCTGCACACCAACGACGCGCCCAAGACGCTGACGCGGTTGCTGAACATGGGCGTCGCGCCGTTCAACATCGCCTCCAGCGTGCTGCTGATCACCGCGCAGCGCCTGGTGCGCCGGCTGTGCGAGAACTGCAAGCAGCCGGCCGACTACCCGCACGACGCGCTGCTGAAGGCCGGCTTCACGGAGGAGGACTTCGACGGCAGCTGGAAGCCCTACCGCGCCGTCGGCTGCGGCAACTGCACCAACGGCTACCGCGGCCGCGTGGGCCTGTACCAGGTCATGCCGATCACGGAGGACATCCAGCGCATCATCCTGGCCGAAGGCACGGCGATGGACATCGCCGAGCAGGCGCGCAGGGAGGGCGTGCGCGACCTGCGCCAGTCCGGCCTGGTCAAGGTGCGGGCCGGGGTGACGACGCTGGAAGAAATCCTGTCCGCCACCAACGAATAGATCTGACTCGAGGAGAGCGCATGGCCACTGCCACCGCAGCAGCAAAGGGCGTCAAGGACTTCGTCTTCGAGTGGGAGGGCAAGGACCGCAACGGCAAGATCGTCAAGGGCGAGCTGCGCGCGGGCGGCGAGGCCATGGTCAGCGCGACGCTGCGCCGCCAGGGCATCCTCGTCAACAAGGTCAAGAAGCGCCGCGTCAGCGGCGGCTCGGCGATCAAGCAGAAGGACATCGCCGTCTTCACGCGCCAGCTGGCGACGATGATGCGGGCCGGCGTGCCGCTGCTGCAGTCCTTCGACATCGTCGCGCGCGGCGCCAGCAACCCGCGGCTCACCCGGCTGCTGACCGACATCCGCCAGGACGTGGAGACCGGCACCAGCCTGTCCTCGGCCTTCCGCAAGCACCCGATGTATTTCGACGCGCTGTACTGCAACCTCGTCGAGGCCGGCGAGGCCGGCGGCATCCTGGAGGCGCTGCTGGACCGCCTGGCCATCTACCAGGAAAAGACGGTCGCGCTGAAGAACAAGATCAAGTCGGCGCTGACCTACCCGATCGCCGTGATGGTCGTGGCCTTCATCGTCGTGGCGGTGATCATGATCTTCGTCGTGCCGTCGTTCGAGGACGTGTTCAAGTCCTTCGGCGCCGACCTGCCCGCGCCGACGCTGATGGTCATCGCCATGTCCAAGTTCTTCGTCAGCTACTGGTGGGCGATCTTCCTGGCCGTCGGCGGCGGCGCCTACTTCTTCATCCAGAGCTGGAAGCGCTCGGAGAAGATGCAGAAGCGCATGGACCGGCTGCTGCTGAAGATCCCGGTATTCGGCGACCTGATGTACAAGTCCGCCGTCGCGCGCTGGACGCGCACGCTGTCGACGATGTTCGCGGCCGGCGTGCCGCTGGTCGAGGCGCTGGACTCGGTCGGCGGCGCCTCGGGCAACGCGGTGTTCCAGGAGGCCACCGAGCAGATCCAGCGCGACGTGTCCACCGGCGCCGCGCTGACCACGTCCATGCAGGTCACCAACATCTTCCCGACCATGGTGCTGCAGATGGCGTCCATCGGCGAGGAGTCCGGCTCGCTGGACCACATGCTGGCCAAGGCCGCCGAGTTCTACGAGGACGAGGTGGACGAGGCCGTCAAAGGTCTGTCCGCGCTGATGGAGCCCTTCATCATCGTCATCCTCGGCGGCCTGATCGGCGGCATCGTCGTCTCGATGTACCTGCCGATCTTCAAGCTGGGCGCCGTCGTCTGACCCCTTTCGCCGCCGCAGCCGCGGCGGATGCCGCCGCTTTCCCGCCGCCACCACCATGCCCCTCGCCGCCATCGACTGGTCCCTCTGGCTGTCTCCCTGGGTGCTGGGCCTGCTGGGCCTGTGCATCGGCAGCTTCCTGAACGTCGTCGTCCACCGCCTACCGCTGATGCTGGAGCGGCAGTGGCTGCACGAGTCCGCCGCGCAGCTGACCGACGCCGCCGCGATGGCGCGCGTGGCCGGCGTGCCGGCCGCCGAGGCCGACAAGCTGGCCCGGGCCGTGGACGCCTACGGCACGAAGATCGAGGCGCTGCCGCCGCTGGGCCTGGCCACGCCGCGCTCGCGCTGCCCGCACTGCGGCCACGTGCTGCGCTGGCACGAGAACCTGCCGCTCGCCGGCTGGCTGCGCCTGGGCGGCAGGTGCGCGGCGTGCAAGGCGCCGATCTCCAGGCGCTATCCGCTGGTCGAACTCGCCACCGGCCTCGCGTTCGCGGCGCTGTCCTGGCGCTTCGGCGCGCAGCCGGCGACGCTGCTGTGGTGCGGCTTCGTGGCGGCGCTGATCGCGCTGGCGCTGATCGACTGGGACACCACGCTGCTGCCCGACGCCATCAACCAGCCGCTGCTGTGGGCCGGCCTGCTGGCCGCGCTGCTGGGCTGGACGATCCCGCTCGACCAGGCGCTCACCGGCGCGCTGGCGGGCTACCTGTCGCTGTGGTCGGTCTACTGGCTCTTCAAGCTCGCCACCGGCAAGGAGGGCATGGGCTACGGCGACTTCAAGCTGCTGGCCGCGCTGGGCGCCTGGCTGGGCTGGCAGATGATCCTGCCCATCGTGCTCGGCGCGTCGGCGATCGGCGCCGTCGCCGGCCTCGTCATGAAGATGAACGCCGGCCTGCGCGAGGGCCGCTACGTGCCCTTCGGCCCCTTCCTCGCGGGCGGCGGGCTGGTGGCGCTGTTCGCCGGCCCGCAGGCCGTGCTGGGCTGGCTGGGCTGGTGAGATGCGCATCGGCCTGACCGGCGGCATCGGCAGCGGCAAGAGCACGGTCGCCGGCTTCCTGCGCGAGGCCGGCGCCGCCATCGTCGACACCGACGCGATCTCCCGCGCGCTGACGCTGCCCGGCGGCGCGGCCATGCCGGCCATCCGCGAGCAGTTCGGCGCCGATTTCGTCACACCCGATGGCGCGCTGGACCGCGACCGCATGCGCGCCCTCGCCTTCTCGGACGCCGGCGCCAAGCGGCGGCTCGAAGCCATCCTGCACCCGCTGATCACCGCGCAGGCGTTGGCCGAGGCGGATGCCGCCGATGCCGCCCGCGCGCCGCTGGTGGTGCTGGACGTGCCGCTGCTCGTCGAGTCCGGCCGCTGGCGGGCCCGCCTGGCGCGCGTGCTCGTGGTCGACTGCGCGGCCGGCACGCAGGTCGAGCGCGTGCTGCGCCGCCCGGGCTGGACGCGCGAGCGCATCGCCGGCGTGCTGGCCGCGCAGGCCACGCGCGAGGCGCGCCGCGCCGCCGCCGACGCCGTCATCTTCAACGACGGCCTGCCGCTGGCCGCGCTCAGGAACGAGGCGCTCAGCCTGGCCGCACGCTGGGGCTGTGAAACAATGGCCATGCCCTGACTGAAGCCTGCGCCGTGGTCCTGTACGAGTACCCGTTCAACGAGAGCATCCGCACGATGCTGCGCCTCGAACACCTGTTCGACCGCCTTGGCGCGCTGATGGCGCGCGAGACCGCGCTGGACCACCATTTCGCGCTGGTCACGCTGTTCGAGATCCTCGACGTCGCGTCGCGCGCCGACCTGAAGAGCGACCTGCTGAAGGAACTGGACAAGCACAAGGCGCAGTTCAACGGCTACCGCGGCAGCCCGGGCCTGGACGAGAGCCGGCTGGACGAGGTCATCGCCCGCATCGACGGCGCCTTCCAGCGGCTCAACGCGCTCAGCGGCAAGACCGGCGCGGCGCTGACCGGCAACGACTGGCTGATGAGCATCCGCAGCCGCATCGGCATCCCGGGCGGCACCTGCGAGTTCGACCTGCCGGCCTACTACCACTGGCAGCAGCTGCTGCCGGTGCGCCGCCGCAAGGATCTGATGGGCTGGACCCAGACGCTGATGCCCATGGCCGAGGCCCTGCAGGTGCTGCTGGGGCTGCTGCGCGACACCGGTAGCCCGCACAAGGTCGCCGCCACGGCGGGCCAGTTCCAGCAGAGCCTGCCGGCCGGCCGCGTCTACCAGCTGCTGCGCATGCGCATCGACCCCAGCCTGGGCCTGATCCCGGAGATCTCCGGCCACCGGCTGCTGGTGGCCATCCGCCTGATGCGCCAGGACGAGGAAGGCCGGCTCAAGCTCGCCCCGGAAGACGCCAGCTTCGAGCTGACGCTGTGCACATGAGCGCGGGCATGAAGACCAATGCGCAGGGCGAGCGCCTGGTGCGCTGCCCGCAGTGCGGCGGCGACAGCGTGTTCGCGCCCCGCAACCAGTGGCGGCCGTTCTGCAGCGAGCGCTGCCGGCAGATCGACCTGGGCGCCTGGGCCAGCGAGAGCTTCCGCGTGCCGGCCACGCCGCCGCAGGACCCGGACGAGCAGCCCGAGCCCGGTCAGCTCATGCACTGAGCAAGCCGCGCGCCACCAGCTCCCGCCGCGCGCCCGCGGCATCGGTGAACAGCAGGGCCTGCCAGCCCAGCGCCCGGGCCGCCTCGACGTTGGCCGGGTGGTCGTCCAGGAACAGCAGCTCCTCGGGCCGCGCGCCGAACTGCCGCGCGGCCAGCTCGTAGATCGCCGCGCCGGGCTTGCTCTGCTTGACCCGGCCCGAGAACACGCCGCCGTCGAACCAGCGCTGCAGCGGGAAGCTGCGCTCCAGGTGGTCGGCATAGGGCTCGGGCATGTTGGAGAGGTAGTGCAGCCGGCGCCCGGCGGCGCGCAGCGCCTCGATCAGCGCCACCGTGTCGGTGCGCAGGGCCAGCTCGCCGGGCACCGCGTCGGCCACCTGCTGCACCTCGTGGCGCGGCCAGCCGGTGCGCGCGGCGATGCGGTCCAGCGTCTCGGCCATGCCGATCAGCCCCTGGTCGAAGGCGCCCCAGTCGCCGCCGTAGTTCTGGAAGAACTCGCGCGCCACCGCCTCGCCGGCCTGCGCATCGGGCACGCGGTGCGGCCAGACGCGCGCGAGGAAGCTGGCCGGGTGCCAGCGGAACAGCACGCCGCCGAAGTCGAAGACGACCCTCATGCCGCCAGCCGCGCCAGCAGGCCGGCGGTGGAGCCGTCCAGCCCGGCCGTGTCGCCGCGCTCCAGGCGCGGCAGCAGCTGGTTGCACAGCGCCTTGCCCAGCTCGACGCCCCACTGGTCGAAGCTGTTGATGCCCCACAGCGCGCCGGTGACGAACACGCGGTGCTCGTACAGCGCGATCAGCGCGCCCAGCGAGCGCGGCGTCAGCGCGCCCAGCAGCAGCGTCGTGCTCGGGCGGTTGCCGGGGAAGCTGCGGTGCCGGGCCAGCACCTCGCGGTCCAGCGTGGCGGACGCGGTGGGCGCCGTCTCCGCCAGCGCCTCGGCGGCCGTCTTGCCCTGCATCAGCGCCTGGCTCTGCGCCAGGCAGTTGGCGAGCAGCTTGCGGTGCTGGTCGGCCAGCTTCGCGGCCAGTTCGCCGCTGGCGCCGTGCTGGGGGCGCTTGACGGCGATGAACTCGACCGGGATCACGTCCGTGCCCTGGTGCAGCATCTGGAAATAGGCGTGCTGGCCGTTGGTGCCGGCCTCGCCCCAGACGATCGGCGAGGTGCCGAACGGCAGCGGGTTGCCGTCCAGGTCCACGCCCTTGCCGTTGCTCTCCATCTCCAGCTGCTGCAGGTAGGCCGGCAGCCGGCGCAGGCCCTGGTGGTAGGGCGCGACGCTGCGGCTGGTGAAGCCGTGGAAGTTGCGGTACCAGACGTCGATCAGGCCCAGCAGCACCGGCAGGTTCTGCGCCAGCGGCGTGGACGCGAAGTGCCGGTCCATCGCATGCGCGCCGGCCAGCAGCGCGCGGAAGTGGTCGGCGCCGATGGCGATCGCGATCGGCAGGCCGATGACCGACCACAGCGAGTAGCGGCCGCCCACCCAGTCCCAGAAGCCGAACGCGGTGTCGATGCCGAAGGCCGCGGCCGCCGCCGTGTTGCTGCTGGTGGCGACGAAGTGGCGCGCCACGTCCGTGCCGCCCGCGGCCAGGAACCAGGCCTTGGCGGCCTGTGCGTTGGCCAGCGTCTCCTGCGTCGTGAAGGTCTTGGAGGCGATGACGAACAGCGTGCTTGCCGCATCCAGGCCCGCCAGCACCGGCGCGATGTCGTGGCCATCGACGTTGGAGACGAAGTGCAGCCGCAGGTCGCGGCGGCCGAAGGCCTGCAGCGCCTGCACCACCATGGCCGGGCCCAGGTCGCTGCCGCCGATGCCGATGTGGACCACGTCGGTGATCGCGCCGCGCTCGCCCCGGCGCACGCCCTCGGCGAAGGCCAGCATCGCGTCCAGCGCGGCCTGCACCTCGGCGTTGAACGGCGCGCCGCTGCCGGCCGGCGCCCGCAGCGCGGTGTGCAGTACCGCGCGGCCCTCGGTGGTGTTGACCGGGTCGCCGCGCAGCAGCGCGTCGCGGCGGGCTTCCAGGCCGCAGTCGCGCGCCAGCGTCAGCAGCAGCGCGAGCGTGGCCGCGTCGACGCGGTTCTTGGACAGGTCGGCGAACACCTCGGGCGCCTCGAAGGACAGCGCCGCGAAGCGCCCGGCGTCGGCCGCGAAGGCCTCGCGGAGGTCGAAGCCCCGGCCGCTCGCGGCGTAGTGCGCCTGCAGCGCGGCCCAGGCGGGAGACTGGTCGCAGCGCATGCTCAGGCCTCCTGGATCAGGCGGTCGAGCTTGCCGGCGTCGACGGCGAACAACCGGATGCCCTCGGCCAGCTTCTCGGTGGCCATCGCGTCCTCGTTGAGCGCGAAGCGGAAGCCGGCCTCGTCCAGCTGCACGGCCGGCATCGCCGGCGCCTTGGCCGGGTCCAGCACGCGCTCCAGCACCGCGTCGGTGGCCTGCAGCTGCGCCAGCAGGTCGGGGCTGATGGTCAGCAGGTCGCAGCCGGCCAGCGCCTGGATCTGGCCGATGTTGCGGAAGCTCGCGCCCATCACCTCGGTCGGGATGCCGTGCTGCTTGAAGTAGCCGTAGATCTGCGTCACCGACTTCACGCCGGGGTCGTTCACGCCGGCCATCGCGGCCTCGTCCCAGGCGGGGCCGGCGGCCTTCTTGTACCAGTCGTAGATGCGGCCGACGAAGGGCGAGATCAGCCGCACCCCGGCCGCGCCGCAGGCCACCGCCTGGCAGAACGCGAACAGCAGCGTCAGGTTGCAGTGGATGCCCTCGCGCTCCAGCTCGGCGGCGGCCTGGATGCCTTCCCAGGTGGCGGCCAGCTTGATCAGCACCCGCCCGCGCGGGATGCCGGCGGCCTCGTACAGCGCGATCAGGCGGCGCGCGCGCGCCAGCGACGCGGGCTTGTCGAAGGACAGGCGCGCATCCACCTCGGTGGACACACGGCCCGGCACCACCTTCAGGATCTCCAGGCCGAAACGCACCAGCACCTGGTCCACGATCTCGTCCAGCGGCCGGCCGCGGTGGGCCGCGACGGTCTCCTTCAGCAGCGGCGCGTAGTCGGGCGACTGCACGGCCTTCAGGATCAGCGACGGGTTGGTCGTCGCGTCGCGCGGCGCGAACTGCGCGAGCTGCAGGAAGTTGCCGGTATCGGCCACCACGGTGGTCACGGCTTTGAGCTGGTCGAGTTGGTTCATGGGCGGTCCGTGTTCGGGCCAGGCGGATTGACCCGGTGAAGAAACTGCTGCATAGTATTTCACGAAACTTAGTTACACAACGGCTGCCGCTCCGCTGGGAGCGCCGGCTGGGAGACCCCGCAGATGTCCTTCGATCTCGTGTTCTTTGGCGGCACCGGCGACCTGACGTGGCGCAAGCTCATGCCCGCGCTGTTCCAGGCCTTCCGGCACGGCAAGCTGCCCGAGGGCGGCCGCATTCTCGCCGTCGCGCGCGACGACCAGTCCGACGAGCGCTACCGCGAGTGGCTGAAGGAGCGCTTCCGCGAGGTGGACGGCGCCAAGCGGCCCAGCGACGAGGAGTTCGAGCGCTTCGCGGCGCTGCTGCACTACAAGCGCATGGACCTGTCCCAGCCCGATCACTACCAGGGCCTGAAGGACTGGCTGGACGCGCGCAACGCCGACACCGTGGTGCTCTACCTGGCCACCAGCCCGCACCTGTTCACCGGCATCTGCCAGCAGCTGGGCGCCGTGGGCCTGAACCACGACAAGGTGCGCGTGGTGCTGGAGAAGCCGCTGGGCCACGACCTGGCCAGCGCGCAGGAGATCAACCGCGCGGTGCGCGCCGTGTTCGCCGAGGCCCAGGCCTTCCGCATCGACCACTACCTCGGCAAGCCCTCGGTGCAGAACCTGATGGCGCTGCGCTTCGGCAATGCGCTGTTCGAGCCGCTGTGGCGGCGCGAGAGCATCGCCAACATCCAGATCACGCTGGCCGAGCGCCTGGGCGTGGGCACGCGCGGCGCCTTCTACGACGGCACCGGCGCGCTGCGCGACATGATCCAGAACCATGCGCTGCAGCTGCTGACGATGATCGCGATGGAGCCGCCCCCGGCCAACGACGCCGACGCCATCCGCGACGAGAAGCTCAAGGTGCTGCGCTCGCTGAAGCCCTTCACGGCCGAGAGCGTGGCGCGCGACGTGGTGCGCGGCCAGTACCGCGCCGGCAGCATCGACGGCGCGGCCGTGCCGGGCTACCTGGACGAGGTGAAGGTGCCGCCCGAGAGCCGCTGCGAGACCTTCGTCGCGCTGCGCACCGAGGTCAACAACTGGCGCTGGGCCGGCGTGCCCTTCTACCTGCGCACCGGCAAGCGGCTGGCCGAGCGGGACGCGCAGATCGTCGTCAACTTCCGCCCCGTGCCGCACAAGATCTTCCCCGGCGGCGGCCAACCCAACCGGCTGGTCATCAAGCTGCAGCCCGAGGACGGCCTGGAGCTGCAGCTGCTGGCGCAGAAGGGCACCGGCCAGGGCGAGCAGCTGACGCCGGTGTCGCTGGACCTGGACTTCGACAAGGCCTTCGCCACGCAGCGCGTCGGCGCCTACGAGCGGCTGCTGCTGGACGCGATCGCCGGCCGGCTGAACCTGTTCGTGCGCAGCGACGAGCAGGAGCAGGCCTGGCGCTGGGTGGAGCCCATCCTGAACGCCTGGAGCGCCGACGCGACCGGCCCGCGGCCCTATGCCGCCGGCTCCTGGGGCCCGGCGGCTGCGAGCGCGCTGGTGGCGCGCGACGGCTTCTCCTGGGCCGAAGAGCAATGAGCATCCTGGAGCGCGTGAAGGCGGCGCTGCCCGCGCTGCCGCCGGCCGAGCAGCGCGTCGCCAAGCTGCTGCTGGCCGATGCGCGCAGCTTCGCCAGCCTGCCGGTCAGCGAGCTGGCGGACCGCTCGCACGTGTCCAAGCCGACGGTCGTGCGCTTCTGCCGCAGCGTCGGCTACGACGGCCTGGCGGACTTCAAGCTCAAGCTCGCCGGCAGCGTCAACGAAGGCGTGCCCTTCGTGCACCGCGCGGTGGACGAGGACGACAAGCCGGCCGACGTCATCGTCAAGGTCGTGGACAACGCGGTCGCCGCGCTGCTGCACTACCGCAACGACGCGGCCGGCCACGCCTTCGAGCGCGCCATCGACGCGCTGGCCGACGCGGCCCGCCACGGCCGGCGCATCGAGTTCTACGGCGTCGGCAACTCCGGCATCGTCGCGCAGGACGCGCAGCACAAGTTCTTCCGCCTGGGCGTCAACACCGTCGCCACCAGCGACGGCCATGTGCAGCTGATGAGCGCCACCATGCTGCAGCCGGGCGACTGCGCCGTCATCATCAGCAACTCCGGCCGCAGCCGCGACCTGCTGGACGCCGCCGAGATCGCGCGCAAGAAGGGCGCGACCATCATCATCATCACGGCCAGCGCCTCGCCGCTGGCGCAGCTGGCGCTGGGCCCCGCGCAGATCCTGCTGGCGGTGGACCACCCGGAAGACTACGACCGCTACAGCCCCATGGTGTCGCGGCTGCTGCACCTGATCGCGGTGGACATCCTGACCACCGGCGTGGCGCTGAAGCTGGGCCCGCACCTGCGGCCGGCGCTGCAGGAGATCAAGAAGAACCTGCGCGCCAAGCGCTACGCCGGCTGATCAGCGGATCAGGCCGCCACGGCGGGCTGCGGCGGCCACAGCAGTTCCGCGACGCCGTAGACGCGCGCCAGCTCGCGCAGCTTCTCGGGCGCGTCCAGCAGCTTGAGCGTGGCACCCTGCTCCAGGCACTGCCGCGACGCGGACAGCAGCAGGCTCAGCGCCGACGAGTCGAAATCCGTCAGCCCGGCGGCCGACAGCCGCACCTCGCGGCCGGCCGCGGCCAGCACCTGCGCGGCCTCGGCGCGCAGCGCGGGCGACATCTGCGCCCAGGCGGCGCGGGCGCCGTCCAGGCGCAGCCGCGCGGGCAGCTTCAGGCCGCTGTTCAAGGTGTCAGCCCTTGGCGGCCGGCGCGCCGGCCTTGGCGTTCTTGTCGGCCAGGCTCTTGATCAGGCCGTCGATGCCGTTGGCGCCGATCTCCTGCGCGAAGCTGTTGCGGTACTGGTCCGCCAGCCAGATGCCGAGCACGTTGACGTCGTAGATCTTCCACGCCTCGCCGGCCTTCTCGAGCCGGTAGTCGAGCTGGATGGGGTCGCCCTTGCCGCGGATCTCGGTGCGCACGACGACCTCGGTGTCGGTCGGCTGCGCGCGCAGCGGCCGCAGGCCGATGGTCTGGTCCTTCACCTGCGTCAGCGCGCCGGCATAGGTGCGCACCAGCAGGGTCTTGAACTCGGCCTGCAGCTTCTGCTGCTGCTCCGGCGTGGCCTGGCGCCAGAAGCGGCCGACGGCGGACGCCGTCATGCGCTGGAAGTTGATGTGCGGCATCACCTTGGCATCCACCAGGGCGATGATCTTGGCGATGTTGCCGGCCTGGATGTCCTTGTCGGACTTGACCGTGTTCAGGACTTCGACGGACAGCTCGCGGATCAGCTGGTCCGGGGCGGCGGCCGTGGCCGCCTGGGCGCCGTGTACGAGGCCCAGGCCGAGGGTGGTCACCGCCAGCAGGCGGCGCAGGGAGGTCAGCAGGGTCATGGTGTCGCTTTCTGAGGAACAGGGACCGGCACTCAACGCGCCAGCCCCGGTTTTGGTTCACCGCGAGGCGGCGGACGCGGGGGCGGCGGCTTGGCCGGGGGCAGCGGCAGAGGCCGGCGCGGCGGCCGGGGCCGTGCCGCCGCCGTCCAGGCCCAGCACCTCGATCTCGTCGTCATCATCGTCGAAGCTGCCGCGGCGCTGCAGGTAGGCGTCCCGGTAAAAAGTGTATTTGTCCAGCGCGATGCCTTCCAGCATCTCGCCGGCGCGCAGGAAGTTGGCGCGCGTGTTGATGGCGTTCAGCGCCGTGATGGCGACCTTCTTCTCACCGCCGTCGAAGACGACGGCCGGCGAGGCCTGCCAGTCCACCGGCAGCGCCAGCGAGTCGCGCACCGACGACGGGCCGAACACCGGCCAGACGACATAGGCGCCGGTGCCCATGCCCCACTTGCCCAGCGTCTTGCCGAAGTCCTGGCTGTTCTTCTCCAGCCCGGCCTCGGTGGCGATGTCCAGCACGCCAGCCAGGCCCAGCGTGGAGTTCACGGCGAAGCGCATGCCCTGCTCGACGCCGGCCTTGAAGCGGCCCTGCAACAGCAGGTTGGCGGCCGACCACGCGTCGCCGATGTTGCCGAAGAAGTTGTCGATGCCGGTGCGCACCGGCGACGGCACCAGCTCCGAATAGGCGGTGGCCACGGGCTTGAGCACGTTCTCGTCGAGCTTCTCGTTGAAGGCGAAGACCTTGCGGTTCCACTTCTCCCACGGGTCCAGCCGCTGGCCCTTGGAGCCCATCACCTTGTCGACCGCGCGCTCGATGCGCGTGCCGACGCCCTTGACGGTCTGGCAGCCCGCCAGGCCCGCCACCAGCGCCAGCAGCGCCAGCGCGCGCAGCACGCGGCTCAAGGCTTGCCCCCGGTGCTGCCCATGTCGGACGCCTTGCTGTTGATGAACTGGCCGATCAGGTTCTCCAGCACCACGGCGCTCTGCGTCTGGGTGATGACGTCGCCGCCGGCGAGGTTCTTCTCGTCCGCGCCCGGCTCCAGGCCGATGTACTGCTCGCCCAGCAGGCCCGCGGTCAGGATCTTGGCCGAGCTGTCCTTGGGGAACAGCGCGCCCTGCTGCAGGTTGATGACGACCTTGGCCTGGAAGGTCTTGTCGTCGAAGCTGATCGACTGCACCCGGCCGATGACGACGCCGGCGCTCTTCACCGCCGCGCTCGGCTTCAGGCCGCCGATGTTGTCGAAGCGCGCCGTCACCTGGTAGGTGGCGTCGAAATTGAGGCTGAGCAGGTTCCCGGCCTTCAGCGCGAGGAAGAGCAGCGCCGCGCCGCCCACCAGCACGAAGAGGCCCACCCAGGCGTCATGTCGAGAGGCTTGCATGTGTACTCCGGGGCTCCATCAAATCGAAAACATCATCGCCGTCAGCATGAAGTCCAGCGCCAGCACGGCGAGGGAGGACAGCACGACGGTGCGCGTGGTGGCGGCGGACACGCCCTCCGGCGTGGGCTTGCAGGCATAGCCCTGCAGCAGCGCCACGAAGGTGACCGTGACGCCGAACACCAGGCTCTTGACGACGCCGTTGCCGACGTCCGCGAACACGTCCACGCCGCCCTGCATCTGCGACCAGAACGCCCCGGCGTCGATGCCCAGCAGCGGCACCGCCACCAGCCAGCCGCCGATGATGCCGACCGCCGAAAAAACCGCGGCGAGCAGGGGCATGGCGATCAGCCCGCCCCAGAAACGCGGCGCCAGCACGCGCTGCACCGGGTCCACGGCCATCATCTCCATGGCCGTCAGCTGCTCGCCGGCCTTCATCAGGCCGATCTCGGCCGTCAGCGAGGTGCCGGCCCGGCCCGCGAACAGCAGCGCCGTGACCACCGGCCCCAGCTCGCGCGCCAGGCTCAGCGCCACCAGCAGGCCCACGGCCTCGGACGAGCCGTAGCGCTGCAGCGTGTAATAGCCCTGCAGCGCCAGCACGAAGCCGACGAACAGGCCGGACACGCCGATGATCGACAGCGAGCGGTTGCCCAGGTAGAACACCTGCTCGCGCACGAGGACGAAGCGCGTCAGCGCCCGGGGCGAGCGCGCCAGCAGGCTGAAGAACAGCCGCGCCGACGCGCCGATGTCGGCCAGCCTGTGGCGCACCCCGGCGCCGATGCGGGCGGCGAAGGCCATCATGGCGCCACCCCGAAGTCCTCGGCCACCGGCCGGGCCGGCTGGTGGAAGCGCACCGGGCCGTCCGGCTGGGCGCCGACGAACTGGCGCACCAGCGGGTCGTCGCTGTGGCGCAGCTCGTCCGGCGTGCCCTGCGCGACCACGCGGCCGTTGGCGATCATGGCCACCCGGTCGGCGATGCCGAAGGTCTCGTGCAGGTCGTGCGACACGACGACCGTGGTCAGCCCGAGCGCGTCGTTCAGGTCGCGGATCAGCCGCGCGGCGACGCCCAGCGAGATCGGGTCCAGGCCCGCGAAGGGCTCGTCGTACAGCACCAGGTCGGGGTCCAGCGCGATCGCGCGGGCCAGCGCCACGCGGCGCGCCATGCCGCCGGAGATCTCGCTGGGCAGCAGGTCGCGCGCGCCGCGCAGGCCGACGGCGTTGAGCTTCATCAGCACCAGGTCGCGGATCATGGACTCCGGCAGGTCGGTGTGCTCGCGCAGCGGGAAGGCGACGTTCTCGAACACGCTGAGGTCGGTGAACAGCGCGCCGAACTGGAACAGCATGCCCATGCGGCGGCGCACGGCGTACAGGCCGGCGCGGTCCAGCGGCGCCAGGTCCTGGCCGTCGAACAGCACCTGGCCCGAGAGCGGGCGCAGCTGCCGGCCGAGCAGGCGCAGCACGGTGGTCTTGCCGCCGCCGGAGGTGCCGACCAGCGCCAGCACCTGGCCGCGCGGCAGCGTCAGGTTGACGCCGCTCAGCACGACGCGGTCGCCGTAGCCGACGCTGACGTCGCGCAGTTCGATCAGGGGAGCGGTTGCCAAGGGAGTCACGCAGGCGGGCCGGAGGCGGCGGCGGGAGGGGTGGCCGAAAGGGCGCCATGATAGGGGAAACACCGAGACGGCCCGGCCGGGCCCGGCGCCGCGCCCGCCACCGCCGCCGGCTGGGCCGCGAACCGTGGCCGAGTTCACGCTTCGCGCGCCGGCCGCGACCAGCGTTTGCCGCACCGCGACAAGCGGCACACCCCGCCGCCGGGCCGGCTACCAAAATAGCCTTCACCCCCCCGCCGCCCGACGCCGCCATGCCCCTCCTCCTCCGCACCTCCGCCCGCGCCCGGGGCTTCACGCTGGTCGAGCTGATGATCACCGTGGCCATCATCGCCATCCTGTCGGCGATCGCCGTCCCGCAGTACCGCGACTACGTGGTGCGCAGCCGGGTGCCGGACGCGACCTCGCAGCTGGCGACCCGGCAGGTGCAGATCGAGCAGTTCTTCCAGGACAACCGCACCTACGCCGGCGCGCCCGCCTGCGCCCGCGACCAGAGCGCGAGCAAGTACTTCGACTTCTCCTGCGGCGACACCGCCACCGCCACCGCGTTCACGCTGACCGCCACCGGCAAGGACGCGATGAGCGGCTTCTCCTACACGGTCACCCAGTCCGGCGCCAAGGCGACGACGGTGCCCACCGGCTCCGGCTGGACCGGCTCCAGCAGCTGCTGGGTGACGAAGAAGGACGGCACGTGCTGACCGCTTCCGTCCAGCGCGGCATCGGCCTGGTCGAGAGCCTGGTGGTGCTGGTCATCATGGCGCTGCTGCTGGCGCTGGCGGCGCCCAGCTTCTCGACCTGGATCGCGGGCACGCGCGTGCGCGCGACGGCCGAGAGCCTGCTGGCCGGCCTGCAGTACGCGCGCAGCGAGGCGACCACGCGCAACACCCAGGTCCGCTTCCAGCTGACCACCTCGGTGGACGACGGCTGCGCCCTCAGCACCTCCGGCCTGGCCTGGGTGGTGGACATGGTGGACGCGGGCGAAGGCGACTCGGTGGCCGGCCAGTGCGGCACGGCGCCCAGCGACACCGTGGCGCCCAGCATCCTGCAGGTGCGCGCGGCGGCCGAGGCGGGCGGCCGGGTGCAGGTGGCGGCCGGCGCCAGCGAGATCGTCTTCAACGGCCTGGGCCGCCGGGCGCCCACCGGCGGCGCGGCGGCTCCCGCGGCGGTCGCCATCGACGTGGCCCCGGCCGGCGCCGAGCGCCAGTGCGTGGCCGACGGCGGCGGGGTCACCTGCCTGCGCATCCTGGTCTCGCCGGCCGGGCAGGTGCGCCTGTGCAACCCCAGCGCCCCCGAGGGCGACTCGCAGGCCTGCGCATGACCACGCCCGCCCGCCCCGGCCAGCGCGGCGTGCTGCTGCTGGAAGTGCTCGTCGCGCTGCTGATCTTCTCGCTGGGCGTGCTCGGGCTGGTCGGCCTGCAGGCCAGCGCCGCCAAGCAGTCCGGCGAGACCAAGTACCGCGCCGACGCCACGCTGCTGGCCAACGAGCTGCTCGGCCAGATGCGCCTGGCCAGCCGCAGCTTCGCCACCCTGCAGGCGCGCTTCCAGGGCGCCGGCACCGAGGAACCCGACGACCGCGACGGCGCCGACTACACCACCTGGCGCGCCCGCGTCGCGGCGCAGCTGCCCGGCGCGGCGGGCCACCCGCCCATCGTCACACTGACGCAGAACCAGCCGCTGCCGGCCATCGTCAACGGCGCGGCCACCCCGGCCACGGGCCTGAGCGCCAGCACGCTGGTCAGCATCACCGTCCGCTGGAAGGCGCCGAACGCGCCCGCCAGCGAGCCGGTGCACAACATCGTGCTCACCAACGAGATCCGATGATGGCGACGCCCTGCCCCGTTCCCCGCCGCCACCGCCGCCAGCGCGGCTTCAGCCTGGTGGAGCTGATGGTCGGCATCGTCGTCGCGATGGCTGCGGTGCTGGTGGTCACGCAGGTGTTCCGCGTCTCCGAGGGCCAGCGGCGCGCCACCACCGGCACCGACGAGGCGCAGATGACCGGCGCCATCGCGCTGAGCATGCTGCAGCGCGAGCTGCGCCAGGCCGGGCAGGGGCTGATGTCGCCGCGGCTGCTGCTGTGCCAGCTCGACCTCGGCAGCGGCGGCAGCGTGGCGGCGCTGGCGCCCGTCACCATCAACCCCGCCGGCATCCCGGCCGGCGACGCGGGCACCGACGTGCTGATGCTCGCCTACGGCGCCGGCTGGGGCTCGCCCGAGGGCGGGCTGATCGCGCAGCAGCGCGGGCCGGCCACCTATGTGGTGCCGGGCTCGCTGTCCTACCAGCCGGGCGACCGCGTCATCGCCACGCCGGCCCAGCGCGCCACCACCTGCGCGCTGACGCTGACCCGCGTCAACGCCCCGCCGACCACCACCGACGTCACCGTGGCCACCGGCCTCGCGGGCGCCGCCAACGGCGTGCTGTTCAACCTCGGCCGCCAGCCGCGCTTCCTGGTCTACGCGGTGCGCGACAGCCGGCTGACCGTCTGCGACATGATGGCGCAGAGCTGCACCAGCCTGGCCGAGGCGAACTGGACCGAGGTGGCGGCCCACGTCGTCGGCCTGCGCGCCGAGTACGCCCGCGACAGCAGCACGCCGCGCGACGGCCTGGTGGACGGCTACGCCGGCAACGCCACGCTGGCGACGGACTGCGACGTGGCGCGCGTGGTCGGCGTGCGCGTGGCGCTGGTGGCGCGCAACCCCTACCCGGAACGCGCCGACCTGCCGGCCAGTGCGCCGTCCTGGGCCGGCGCGGCCGACCTGACCCCCGCCGGCAGCGACTGGCAGCGCTACCGCTACCGCACCTATGAAACCACGGTGCCGCTGCGCAACGCGCCCGACACCCTCGACCCGGCCTTCGCCTCATGCCCGTGACGCCCTGCCCACCGCCCCGCCAGGCCCGCCAGCGCGGCCTGGTGCTGGTGCTCGCCCTCGTCGTGCTGGCCGCGCTGTCGCTGGCGGCCGTGGGCCTGATGCGCGGCGTGGTCGCCAGCAACCGGGTCGCCGGCAACCTGGCCTTCCAGCAGGGCGCCGTGCAGGCGGCCGACGCCGGCATCGAGCGCGCGGTGGCCTGGCTGGAGCAGCAGTCCGCCGCGACGCTGCCCGCGCCCTCGGCGGCCGCCGAGATCGCCGCCGGCAAGCCGGCGCCGCCGCCCGTGCCGTCCACGCGGCTGGACAACCACCTGCCGCGCGATGGCGACACGATGGACACCATGCGCTACATGGCCACGCGCGGCGACCCGAACTTCAGCCTCGGCCAGACCTGGGAGAGCTACTGGCAGAGCCTGGTGACGGACAACCGCGTCAACGACCTGCCGCGCGACGCCAACGGCAACCAGGTGTCGTTCGCCATCCAGCGCCTGTGCAGCGCCACCGGCCCGGCCCGCAGCGCCCGGTGCGAGGCCTCGCCGGCCCGGACCGGCGGCGAGGGCAACAGCAACAGCAACAGCATCGGCCTCAACACCCCCAGCGCCGTGTACTACCGCATCACCGTGCGGGTGCAGGGGCCGCGCAACGCCACCAGCTTCATCCAGGCCGTCGTCGCCATCTGACGGCCGACGCGCGCCCCCTCCCCTCCGCGAGGTTCCCATGACGACGATCCGCCTCCACCACGCGCTGGCCCTGCTGCTGGCCGGCGCGGCGCTGCCGCCGGCCGGCGCCGCCACCACCGACATCTCGCAGCAGCCGCTGATCGTCGCCAACCCGGACTCGGTGAAGGCCAATCTGCTGTTCATCATCGACGACTCGGGCTCGATGGGCTTCGACTACCTGCCCGACCACACCAACACCGCGCTGTGCCGCAGCACCGGCGCGACGCCCCAGAACAGCGGCAACTTCGGCAACCGCTGCTGCATCAACGGCAGCGACAGCGCCGCCTGCTGGCTGGGCGCCGCGCCGTTCGGCACCGCGCGCGGCCAGCCGCCCTTCCTGGCGGCCGGCTTCAACGGCCAGGCCTACGACCCCGCCGTCACCTACAAGCCGCCGGTGCGCGCCAACGGCGAGGCCTGGCCCAGCCAGACCCGCGCCGTCACCAGCGCCTGGTCCGCCGTGAAGAACGACGCCTACAACGTGCAGAACACCGGCAGCATCGACCTGCTGAAGGACTTTCCCGACACCGAGTGGTGCGTGGACGACGGCAGCCTCTCCGACTGCCTGCGCAACGACAACTACGTGCTGCCCGGCACCGTCAACGGCAAGGCCTACACCCGCTTCAACGCCACCCGGGCCCGCGGCAGCGGCTGGGTGGCCAGCGGCGCGCCGGACGCCGCCACGGTCAAGGGCGACGCGGGCGACGCCAGCAACGCCACGCCGCGCAGCTTCGGCCCGCACTACTACCGCATCCACTCGGCCGAGTACTGCTCCGGCGTCGACCTGCGCGACTGCCGCGCGTCGGCCCAGGCCGGCTACACCATCCCGGCGCCGGTGCGCTGGTGCAACTCCGACGCCAACGCCCGCGCGACGACGCCGGCCGCGGCGTCCTGCCAGGCCACGCGCAACAACAACTTCAGCCACGCGCGCTACCCGACCAAGTTCTTCAGCGCCGGCGACAACGGCTCGCCCGGGCGCGGCTCGTCGCTGACCCTGAAGCTCGCGGTCAGCGGCTGCTCGGGCAACCGCACGACGGCCATCGGCTCGCTGAAGATCGGCGGCGTGGAGATGCTCAGCGGCGCCACCGACCGCACCAACAACCCCAATGTGCTGGCCACCAAGCTGGTCGCCAAGTTCAAGACCACGGGCGGCTGGAAGGCCGTGGCCTCGGCCGCCAACGTCACCATCACCGCGCCGGTGGACAAGGGCAACATCGCCGGCACCTACGCCACGCTGTCCATTGCCGCCGGCGCCAACTGCAGCTTCACGCCCACCGCCAACGCCGGCCCGTTCGCCAACGATTACCAGTCCTACGCGGCGCCCACGCCGGGCCGCTACGCCGGCCGCTTCGAGCGGGTGGACATCGTCCCCGGCGCCACCTACCCGCGCGCCGCCACCCGCGGCGACTGCGCCGCCGCCGGCTGCAGCTACGACGAGGAGATGACCAACTTCGCCAACTGGTGGGCCTACTACCGCACGCGCATGCAGGCCATGAAGTCGTCCGCCGCGCTGGCCTTCGGCGACGTGGGCAGCAACCGCCGCGTCGGCTATATGAGCATCAACAACAACACCGGCAGCGACCTGGCCAACCTGGCCGAGTTCGCCGACACGGAGCGCAGCACCTGGTTCAGCAAGCTGTTCGCCGCCAAGCCCAACAACTCGACGCCGCTGCGCGGCGCGCTGTCCGCTGCGGGCCGCCTGTTCGCCGGCAGCTACAACGGCCAGAAGCTCAACGGCGTGACCGTGAAGGACCCGGTGCAGTACGCCTGCCAGAAGAACATCACCATCCTGTCCACCGACGGCTTCTGGAACGAGAGCGGCACGCCCAAGCGGCCGGGTGGCGCCGAGATCGGCGACGTGGACTCCGCCGCCGCCGTGCCGCGCCCGCAGCTCGACGGCCTCAAGAACAAGAACACGCTGGCCGACGTGGCCTATTACTTCGCCAACACCGACCTGCGCGACGGCTCGACCGGCCAGGGCTCATGCACCAGCGGCAGCGGCAGCAACGCCGACGTCTGCGGCACCGGCGACCCCCGGCACGAGAAGCAGACCATGACCACCTTCACGCTGGGGCTGGGCGTCTCGGGCTACATGCAGTTCGCCAGGAACTACGCCAGCGGCGGCTCGGCGGATTTCAACGCGGTCGCCAACGGCGACGCGGCGAACGCCGGCTCGGGCGTCTGCAGCTGGCAGACCGCCGGCGGCACCTGCAACTGGCCGGAGCCCGCCAACAACACGCTGACGGCGGTGGACGACCTGTGGCATGCCGCCGTCAACGGCGGCGGCACCTACTTCAGCGCCGGCGACCCGACGGCGCTGTACGAGGGGCTGAAGAACGCGCTGGGCCAGACCGACGCCAAGATCGGCGCCGCCGCCGCCGCGACGGTCAGCAACCCCAACGTCACGGCGGGCGACAACACCGCCTTCGTCTCCATGTTCATGTCCTCGTACTGGAGCGGCGACCTGCAGAGCAAGGCCATCAACCTCGACAACGGCGAGCTGGACACGGTGAACTGGTCGGCCCGCACCCAGCTGGAGGGCAACACCAGCCGCAAGGTCTACATGTTCTCCGCCGGCAGCGCCAACGGGCTGAAGAACTTCGACCACGCGCTGATGACGGCGGGCGAGCAGGCCTATTTCAGCAAGGCCTGGGTGAGCGCCACCGGCCGCGCGCTGACCCAGTTCTGCACCGGGCCGTCCTACTGCCTCGACGCCGCCACGCAGGACCTCGCGGCTGGCGCCGCGCTGGTCGACTTCCTGCGCGGCGACCGCCGCCACGAAGGCCCGCTGGAGGACGGCAGCAAGTACTACCGCGCGCGCACCCACCTGCTGGGCGACATCGTCAACTCCGCGGCGGCCTACGTGAACCGGCAGCTCGTGAAGTACAACGACGCGGGCTATGCCGAGTTCAACGCGCAGGGCCGCCAGGGCATGGTCTACGTGGGCGCGAACGACGGCATGCTGCATGCGTTCAACGCCAGCACCGGCGCCGAGGCCTGGGCCTATGTGCCCAGCGCCGTGCTGCCCAACCTCTACCGGCTGGCGGACAAGCAGTACGCCTCGCAGCACCAGGCCTTCGTCGACGGCTCGCCCTTCGTGCAGGACATGAAGATCGGCGACGAATGGCGCACCCTGCTGGTCGGCGGCCTGGGCGCCGGCGGGCGCGGCTACTACGCGCTGGACGTGACCAACCCCGCCGAGCCCAAGGCGCTGTGGGAGTTCGGCGTGGGCGTGGGCGACACCGACGCCAACTGCCCGAGCACCACGCCCCGCTGCAACATGGGCTACAGCTTCGGCAAGCCCGAGATCGGCAAGCTGGCCAGCGGCCAATGGGTGGTGGTGCTGCCGTCCGGCTACAACAACGTCAAGCCCGGCGACGGCAAGGGCCGCATCTTCGTGCTGGACGCGGCCACCGGCCAGCCCGTGACGGCGCTGCCGGCCGGGGTGAGCACCGGCGTCGGCGACACGACGACCCCGTCGGGCCTGGGCCACATCCGCGCCTGGCTGGACCACGCCGAGACCGACAACACCATCCAGCGCCTCTACGGCGGCGACACGCTGGGCAACGTCTGGCGCTTCGACGTCAACAACTCCGTCGGCGCCGCCGGCTACGAGGCCACCCGGCTCGCCGTGCTGAAGAACGGCGCCGCCAGCCCGAAGCTGCAGCCGGTGACCTCGCGGCCCGAGCTGGGCAAGGTGGGCTCGGTGCCCATGGTCTACGTCGGCACCGGCCGCTACCTGGGCCTGAGCGACCTCAGCGACGCGACGGTGCAGAGCGTCTACGGCATCCGCGACGACCTGACCGACACCGGCCACGGCGAGGTCCGGGCCGGCGGCAACTTCGTCCAGCAGACGCTGGCACCGGCCAGCTGCCCCACCGGCGCGATCTGGTGCAAGGCGGGCACGACGGTGCGCATGACCCAGGTCGAGAAGAGCGTCAACCTGGCCGAGAAGGGCGGCTGGTACGTGGACCTGCCGCTGGAGCGCGAGCGCGTCAACACCGACCCGCTGCTGGCGCTGGGCGTGCTCACCGTGGTGTCCAACGTCATCCAGCAGGGCGACGTCTGCAACCCGGTGGGCAGCAGCTGGCTGAACTACTTCGACTACAGGACCGGCGCCGTCAAGAGCGTGTCCCTGGGCGGCGTGCTGGGCTCCAGCCCGGAAGTGGTGGCCCTGCCCAACGAGAACCTGCACGTCTTCATCCGCTGCTCGGACGGCAGCGACTGCGGCGGCGTGCCGCCCTACGACCCCAAGGCCAAGCCGACCCGCCGCATCTCGTGGCGCGACCTGTTGCAGCAGTGAGGCCGCCGAGGGCCGTACTGCTGAGCGCGCTGCTGGCGCTGGCCTGCCACACCGCGCTGCTGTGGCCCGCCGCCGGCCCGGCCCGGCCCGCGGTGGCCGTCGGCGCGGCGGCCGGCCCGCTGCGGCTCAGCCTGCTCCGGCCCGCGCCTCCCCACGCGGAGCCTGCTGCGCCCGCCGCCGCGACGCCTGCGGCCAGCGTGCCGGCCCCGGGCCATGACGTCGGCGAGCTCGCGCGGCCCGACTTCGTGGGCGGGTCGCCCGAGGTCGGGTTTCCCGATGCGCTGCTGCCCGACGCGGGCGTGCAGCTGCGCGCCTATGTGCGCGTCGCGGCGGACGGGCAGGTGAGCGAGGTCCTCACGGCCACGCGGCCGGCGGATGCGCCCAGCCCGTTCCAGGGCCTGGGCGAGCGCGCGCTGGCCGGGGCCCGCTTCGCGCCCGCGCCGGCGGCGCGCGCGCACTGCCTGCAGCTCGACTTCCGACCCGGCGCCGCCGCGCCCCGCTGGGCCTGGCGGCGCGACGCGACGGCCGAGCGCTGCCTGCGCAGCGCGGCGCGCACCGCGCGGGCGCTGCCGGCGCCGGGCTGATCCGGCGCCGCCGGTTCAGCGGGGCAGCGTCGTCGCGCCCATCAGGTATTCGTCCACCGCCCGCGCCGCCTGCCGGCCTTCGCGGATGGCCCAGACCACCAGGCTCTGGCCGCGGCGCATGTCGCCAGCGGCGAACACCTTGTCGACATTGGTCCGGTAGGCGTGGGCGCCGTCGGTCGCGGCCTTGCCGTTGCCGCGCCCGTCCTTGTCGACGCCGAAGGCCTCCAGCACCGTCGCCACCGGCGACACGAAGCCCATGGCCAGGAAGGCGAGGTCGGCCTTCAGCACCTGCTCGCTGCCCTCGACCTCGGTCATCCGGCCGCCCTGCCATTGCAGGCGCACGGTCTTGACGCCGGTGAGCTTGCCCTTCTCGCCGATGAACTCCTTGGTGGCGATCGCGAACTCGCGCTCGCAGCCTTCCTCGTGGCTGGACGAGGTGCGCAGCTTGATCGGCCAGTAGGGCCAGGTCAGCGGCCGGTCCTCGACCTCAGGCGGCTGCGGCAGCAACTCGAACTGCGTGACGCTCTTGGCGCCATGGCGGTTGCTGGTGCCGACGCAGTCGCTGCCGGTGTCGCCGCCGCCGATGACGATGACGTGCTTGCCGTCCGCGCGGATCTGCTGCTTCAGCTTGTCGCCCGCGTTGACCTTGTTCTGCTGCGGCAGGAACTCCATCGCGAAGTGGACGCCG
This sequence comes from Roseateles sp., assembly GCF_047654785.1. Lineage (GTDB taxonomy): Bacteria > Pseudomonadota > Gammaproteobacteria > Burkholderiales > Burkholderiaceae_C > Pelomonas. Next base: position 174,374 of record NZ_JASGKQ010000003.1, on the reverse strand, counting down.
GCCAGGTCGCGGCCGGGCACGGGCAGGTCGCGCGACTGCTCGGCGCCGCCGGTCAGCAGCACCGCGTCGAACCGGGCCTTCAGGTCGTCGGCACTGACCGTTTCCTTGGCCCAGTTGGTGACCTTGCTGCCCTCGGGCAGCGCGCCGACCAGCACGCCGGTGCGGAATTCGACGCCCTCGGCCTTCATCTGCTCGACGCGGCGGTCGATGTGGGACTTCTCCATCTTGAAGTCCGGGATGCCGTAGCGCAGCAGGCCACCGACGCGGTCGTTCTTCTCGAACACGGTGACGCTGTGGCCGGCGCGCGCGAGTTGCTGCGCCGCCGCCAGGCCGGCCGGGCCGGCGCCGACGATGGCGACGGTCTTGCCGGTCTTGACCTGGGCCGGCCGGGCCGTGACCCAGCCTTCCGCCCAGGCGCGGTCGATGATGGCGTGCTCGATGGACTTGATGCCCACCGCGTCGTCGTTGACGTTCAGCGTGCAGGCCGCCTCGCAGGGCGCGGGGCAGATGCGGCCGGTGAACTCGGGGAAGTTGTTGGTGCTGTGCAGCACGTGGATGGCGTGCTTCCAGTCCTCGGTGCGGCCCTTGTAGACCAGGTCGTTGAAGTCCGGGATGACGTTGTTGACCGGGCAGCCGTTGTTGCAGAACGGCGTGCCGCAGTCCATGCAGCGCGCGCCCTGCACCTTGGCCTGCTCGACGCTCAGGCCGATGACGAACTCTTTGTAGTTCTTGACGCGCGCGGCGACGGGCTCATAGCCCTCTTCCAGGCGCTCGTATTCCATGAAGCCGGTGACTTTTCCCACGGTGGCTCTCCTCAGACTTTCGCGGCTTCAGGCGCCTTGGCCTGGGCGATGGTTTGTGCGGCTGCCCGGGCGGCGTTGATCTCGCCGAGCGCACGGCGGTACTCGTTCGGGAACACCTTGACGAACTTGGCGCGCGACTCGGCCCAGTGGTCCAGGATGTCGCGGGCCCGCTGGCTGCCGGTCCAGCGGTGGTGGTCCTCCAGCAGCTTCTTCAGGATGGCCTCGTCGGTCTGCGGCTCGCGGTCCATGCCGTCCACGGCCTTGGTGCGGTGCCAGATGGCCTTGTCGACGCCGGCCTCCTGCTCGTGCGCGGGCAGCAGCTTCTCCAGCGACACCATCGCGGTGTTGCAGCGCCTGGCGAACTGGCCGTCCTCGTCGAACACGTAGGCGATGCCGCCGCTCATGCCGGCGGCGAAGTTGCGGCCGGTCCTGCCGAGCACGGCGACGGTGCCGCCGGTCATGTATTCGCAGCCGTGGTCGCCGGTGCCTTCGACGACCGCCGTGGCGCCGGACAGCCGCACCGCGAAGCGCTCGCCGGCCACGCCGCGGAAGAAGGCCTCGCCGCGCGTCGCGCCGTACAGCGCGGTGTTGCCGACGATGATGTTCTGCGTCGCGTCGCCGCGGAACTCAATGCTGGGGCGCACGACGATGCGGCCGCCGGACAGGCCCTTGCCGGTGTAGTCGTTGGCGTCGCCGATCAGGTAGAAGCTGATGCCCTGGGCCAGGAAGGCGCCGAAGCTCTGGCCGCCGGTGCCTTCCATCTGGATGAAGATGGTGTGGTCCGGCAGGCCCTCGGGGCGGCGGCGGATCAGCTCGCCCGAGAGGCGCGCGCCGACCGAGCGGCGCACATTGCTCACCTCCTGCATGAACTGCACCTTCTCGCCCTTGTCGAAGGCGGGCAGGCACTTCTCGATCAGCTTCACGTCGAGCGCGCGGTCCAGGCCGTGGTCCTGCACGTCGTCGTGCAGGCGGGCCACGTCGGCGGGCACGTTCGGGCGGTGGAAGATGCGCGAGAAGTCCAGGCCCTTGGCCTTCCAGTGCGTGATGGCCTTCTTCGTGTCCAGCCAATCGGAGCGGCCGATCAGTTCGTCGAACTTGCGCACGCCGAGCTGCGCCATGATCTGCCGCGCCTCCTCGGCGACGAAGAAGAGGTAGTTGACGACGTGCTCGGGCCGGCCGGTGAACTTCTTGCGCAGCACCGGGTCCTGCGTGGCCACGCCTACCGGGCAGGTGTTCAGGTGGCACTTGCGCATCATGATGCAGCCCTCGGCCACCAGCGGCGCGGTCGCGAAGCCGAACTCGTCCGCGCCCAGCAACGCGCCGATGACGACGTCGCGGCCGGTCTTCATCTGGCCGTCGGCCTGCACGCGCACGCGGCCGCGCAGCCGGTTCAGCACCAGGGTCTGCTGCGCCTCGGCCAGGCCCAGTTCCCACGGCGTGCCGCAGTGCTTGATGGAACTCCACGGCGACGCGCCGGTGCCGCCGTCGTGGCCGGCGATGACGAGGTGGTCGGCCTTGCACTTGGCCACGCCGGTGGCGATGGTGCCCACGCCGACCTCGGACACCAGCTTGACCGACACGTCGGCGCGCGGGTTGACGTTCTTCAGGTCGTGGATGAGCTGGGCCAGGTCCTCGATGGAGTAGATGTCGTGGTGCGGCGGCGGGCTGATCAGGCCGACGCCGGGCACCGAGTGGCGCAGGAAGCCGATGTACTCGGACACCTTGCCGCCCGGCAGCTGGCCGCCCTCGCCGGGCTTGGCGCCCTGGGCCATCTTGATCTGGATCTGGTCGGCGCTGACCAGGTATTCGGTCGTCACGCCGAAGCGGCCCGAGGCCACCTGCTTGATCCTGGAGCGCAGCGAGTCGCCGTCCTGCAGCTCGTAGTCGGCCTCCATGATCCTGTGGCCCAGCACGTCGCCGACCTTGCTGCCGCCGGTGATCTTGATGCCCTTGAGCTCGTTGCGGTAGCGCGCCGGGTCCTCGCCGCCCTCGCCGGTGTTGCTCTTGCCGCCGATGCGGTTCATCGCGACGGCCAGCGTCGCATGCGCTTCCGTGGAGATGGAGCCCAGCGACATCGCGCCGGTCGCGAAGCGCTTGACGATCTCGGCCGCAGGCTCGACTTCCTCCAGCGGCACGGCCTTGGCCGGGTCGAACTTGAACTCGAACAGGCCGCGCAGCGTCATGTGGCGCTTGCTCTGGTCGTTGATGATCTGCGCGTATTCCTTGTAGGTCTCGAACTTGCCCGAGCGCGCGCTGTGCTGCAGCTTGGCGATGGCGTCGGGCGTCCACATGTGCTCTTCGCCGCGGCTGCGCCAGGCGTACTCGCCGCCGGTCTCCAGCATGCCGTCCAGCAGCGGGTCGTCGCCGAAGGCGCTCTCGTGCATGCGGATGGCCTCCTCGGCCACCTCGAACACGCCGATGCCGCCGACCTGCGTGGGCGTGCCGCGGAAGTACTTCTCGACGAAGTCCGCCTTCAGGCCGATGGCCTCGAAGATCTGCGCGCCGCAGTAGGACATGTAGGTCGAGATGCCCATCTTGGACATGATCTTGGACAGGCCCTTGCCCACCGCCTTGATGTAGTGGTAGCGGGCCTGCTCGGGCGTCAGCGAGGCGGGCAGCTCGTCGCGCATGGCCTCCAGCGTCTCCAGCGCGAGGTAGGGGTGGACGGCCTCGGCGCCATAGCCGGCCAGCACGGCGAAGTGGTGCACCTCGCGCGCGGTGCCGGTCTCGACGACCAGGCCGGCCGTGGTCCGCAAGCCCTCGCGCACCAGGTGGTGGTGCACGGCCGATAGCGCCAGCAGCGCGGGAATGGCGATGCGGGCGGCGCCCAGGTGGCGGTCCGTGATGATGAGGATGTTGTGGCCGGTCTTGATCGCATCGACGGCCGACGCGCACAGCGAGGCCAGCTGCGCCTCGACGCCCTCGCGGCCCCACTCGCGCGGGTAGGTGATGTCCAGCTCGCAGGGCTTGAACTTGCCGTTCGTCGGCGCCTCGATGCCGCGCAGGCGCGCCATGTCGTCGAAGTCCAGGATGGGCTGGCTGACTTCCAGCCGCATCGGGGGATTGATCGCGTTGATGTCCAGCAGGTTGGGCTTGGGGCCGATGAAGCTGTTCAGGCTCATCACGATGTTCTCGCGGATCGGGTCGATCGGCGGGTTCGTGACCTGGGCGAACAGCTGCTTGAAGTAGTTGTAGAGCGGCTTGTTCTTGCTCGACAGCACGGCCAGCGGCGAGTCGTTGCCCATCGAGCCGATGCCCTCCTCGCCGTTGGCGGCCATCGGCGCGAGCAGGAACTTGAGGTCCTCCTGCGTGGTGCCGAAGGCCTGCTGGCGGTCCAGCAGCGGGGTGGCGAAGCCGGGGCGCGCGGCGGCAGGCACGTCGATGTCGTCCAGCTTGACGCGGACGTTCTCGATCCACTGCCGGTAGGGGCGCGCGTTGGCGTACTGGTTCTTCAGCTCCTCGTCATCGACGATGCGGCCCTGCTCCAGGTCGATCAGGAACATCTTGCCGGGCTGCAGCCGCCACTTCTTGACGATGCGGCTCTCGGGGATCGGCAGCACGCCGGACTCGGACGCCATGACGACCAGGTCGTCGTCGGTGATGCAGTAGCGCGAGGGGCGCAGGCCGTTGCGGTCCAGCGCGGCGCAGACCTGGCGGCCGTCGGTGAAGGCCATCGCGGCGGGGCCGTCCCAGGGCTCCATCATCGCGGCGTGGTACTCGTAGAAGGCGCGGCGGCGCTCGTCCATGCCCTCGTGCTGCTCCCAAGCCTCGGGGATCATCATCATCGCGGCGTGGGCGAGCGGGTAGCCGGCCATCGTCAGCAGCTCGATGGCGTTGTCGAACGTGGCGGTGTCGGATTGGTGCTCGAAGCTGATCGGGTAGAGCTTCTTCAGGTCTTCGCCCAGCACGGGCGACTTCATGACGCCTTCGCGGGCGCGCATCCAGTTGAAGTTGCCCTTGACCGTGTTGATCTCGCCGTTGTGGCAGACCATGCGGTAGGGGTGGGCCAGCGGCCACTCGGGGAAGGTGTTGGTCGAGAAGCGCTGGTGGACGAGCGCGATGGCCGAGACGACGCGCGGGTCGGCCAGGTCCTGGTAGTACTTGCCGACCTGGTCGGCCAGCAGCAGGCCCTTGTAGATGACGGTGCGGCAGCTCATCGACGGCACGTAGTACTCGCGGCTGTGCGTGAGCTTCAGCGCCTGGATCGCGCTGGAGGCCGTCTTGCGGATGACGTAGAGCTTCCGCTCCAGCGCGTCGGGCACGATGATGTCCGGGCCGCGGCCGATGAAGATCTGGCGGATCACCGGCTCCTTCTCGCGCACGGTGGGCGACATGGGCATGTCGCGGTCCACCGGCACGTCGCGCCAGCCGAGCAGCACCTGGCCCTCGGCCTTGATCGCGCGGGCCAGTTCCTGCTCGCAGGCCAAGCGGGAGGCGTGCTCCTTGGGCAGGAAGATCATGCCGACGCCGTACTCGCCGGGCGGCGGCAGCGCGATGCCCTGCTTGAGCATCTCGGCGCGGTAGAACTCGTCGGGGATCTGGATCAGGATGCCGGCGCCGTCGCCCATCAGCTTGTCCGCGCCGACCGCGCCGCGGTGGTCCAGGTTCTCGAGGATCTTCAGGCCCTGCTGGACGATGTGGTGCGCCTTCTGGCCCTTGATGTGGGCGACGAAGCCCAGGCCGCAGGCGTCCTTCTCGTTGGCCGGCCGGTACAGCCCATGCTGGCTGAGGTCTTGGATTTCGGACTGGATCTGCGCGGCGTGCTGGCTCATGGCTGGCCCCTTGGAAACGACAGGGCGCGAGCGTACTGCAGCGCAGCAAATGCCACAACCGGATTAAATTGGGGTCAGAGTCGATTTTCTATCAGATCAACGACCGCCTGCAATTAAATGGGGCCATAGTCAGGTCGACGCACCACCCCCGCCGGCCACCGCCTTGCGCGGCCGGCCTCGCGGCCGCCGGACGACCACCATCTCGTGCGCCACCGCCAAGGGCTTCAAAAACCCCTCACTGCCGACCGGCCGGCCGCGCAGCACCGCATCCGTGAACCGCACCTGCTCGGCGAGGGTGACGCCCTGCGCCATCAGCTCGCGGTAGGCATGCTCGCGCTCGAAGGGCGTGTTGCCGAGCGCCCAGTACATCTCGTGCTCGGTGATTAGCAGGTTCCGGGCCAGGCCCAGGTGGTGCGCGGCGCTGGACCAGGGCCAGTGCGACGCTTCCTGGCACAGGCCGGCGCGCACCGGGTTCAGCTCGATGTAGCGCATGCAGGCCAGCAGATGCCGCTCGCCCTCGATCAGCCCGGCGCGGAAGCGCCCTTCCCAGAGCGTGCCGCTGCGCTGGTGGCGCGCGTTGAACCAGCCGACATAGCGCCGGCCCAGCGACTGCATCATGCGGCTGAGCGCGTCGGCGGTCGGCGGCGTCAGCAGCAGGTGGAGGTGGTTGTCCATCAGCACGTAGGCGTGGACGGCCACGCGGTACTGCGCCGCCGCTTCGGCCAGCGTGGCCAGCAGGTGCTCGCGGTCCAGGTCGCTGAAGAAGATCGCCTGGCGGTTGTTGCCGCGCAGGATGACGTGGTGCGGCTGGTCCGGCAGGATCAGGCGGGGAAGGCGGGCCATGGCGGGTCCTTGTCGATCAGCAAGCCGGGGGCGGCACGCCCAGGATAATCGACTCCGACCCCATTTTCAGAAGCTAGAACAAGGTCTTGCCGGTCAGCCTTTGGTGCTCGCGCAGCGCGAAGCGGTCGGTCATGCCGGCGATGTAGTCGGCGCAGGCGCGCTCGCGGTCCGGGCGGGCGGCGAAGTCGGCGGGCATCTGGCCCGCGTCCGCCGAGTAGGCGGCGAACAGGTCGCGCAGCACCTCCTCGGCCCGGGTCCGCGTGGCCTGCACCTGCGGGTGGCGGTAGAGGTTGGCGAACAGGAAGCGCTTCAGCGCCGTGCTCCTGGCGCGCATGCCGGCGCTGAAGCGCAGCAGCGGCTGCGCGCAGCCGCGCACCGCGTCGGGGTCGGCCGGCGCGGCCTCGGCGAGCGCCGCCCGGGTGGCGTCGATGATGTCGTAGACCTGCGCCGACAGCATGCGCCGTATCGTCTCGAACAGCAGCCGGCGGCCGGCCAGCGCGGGGTGCTCGTCCCGGGCCGCCTGCCAGTGCTCGCGCACCAGGTCCACCTCCAGCAACTGCTCCAGCTCGATCAGCCCGGAACGCACGCCGTCGTCCACGTCGTGCGCGTTGTAGGCCACCTCATCGGCGAGGTTGCACAGCTGCGCCTCCAGGCTGGGCTGGCCGCCGCGCAGGAAGCGCGCGGCGATGCCGCCGGGCTCGGCCGCGTCGATCAGCTCGGCATTGCGCCGCGAGCAGTGCTTGAGGATGCCCTCGCGCGTCTCGAAGCACAGGTTCAGCCCGTCGAACGCCGGGTAGCGCTGCTCCAGCTGATCCACCACGCGCAGCGACTGCAGGTTGTGCTCGAAACCGCCGTGGCCGCGCATGCAGTCGTCCAGCACGTCCTGCCCGGCGTGGCCGAACGGCGTGTGCCCCAGGTCGTGCGCCAGCGCGACGGCTTCCACCAGGTCCTCGTCCAGCCCCAGGCTGCGGGCGATCGAGCGGCCGAGCTGTGCCACCTCCAGCGAGTGCGTCAGCCGCGTGCGGAACAGGTCGCCCTCGTGGTTCAGGAACACCTGGGTCTTGTAGACCAGCCGGCGGAAGGCGGTGCTGTGGATGATGCGGTCGCGGTCGCGCTGGAACTCGCTGCGCGTCGGCGCCGGCGGCTCCGGCAGGCGCCGGCCGCGGCTGCGGGCGGGGTCGGCGGCGCAGGCCGGTCGCGCGGCCGCCATCAGGCCGCTCCGTGCGCGGCCAGCGTCTCGGCGATCAGCGCATCGGGCACCGCGTGCAGCCCGGCCCGGCCGGGCGACTCGATCAGCACGAAGCGGATCGCGCCCGACTCCGCCTTCTTGTCCACCCGCATCAGCTGCAGGTAGCGCTCGGCGCCCAGCCGGGGCGGCACCACCGGCAGGCCGGCGCGGGCGACCAACGCCCGCAGCCGCTCGACGAAGCCCTCAGGCACCAGGCCCAGGCGCCGCGACAGGTCGGCCGCCAGCACCATGCCACAGCCCACCGCCTCGCCGTGCAGCCATTCGCCGTAGCCCAGCCCCGCCTCGATGGCGTGGCCGATGGTGTGGCCGAAGTTCAGGATCGCGCGCAGGCCCTGCTCGCGCTCGTCCTGGCCGACGACGGCGGCCTTGATCTCGCAGCTGCGCCGCACCGCGTGCGCCAGCGCCGCCTTGTCGCGCGCCAGCAGCGCGTCCAGGTGGGCCTCGATCCAGTCCAGGAAGCCGGCGTCGGCGATGGGCCCGTACTTGATGACCTCGGCCAGCCCCGCGCACAGCTCGCGCTGCGGCAGCGTGTCCAGCGTGTCCAGGTCCGCGATGACGCGCACCGGCTGGTAGAACGCGCCCAGCATGTTCTTGCCCAGCGGGTGGTTGATGGCCGTCTTGCCGCCCACCGACGAATCGACCTGCGCCAGCAGCGTCGTCGGCACCTGCACGAAGGGCACGCCGCGCATGTAGATGGCGGCCGCGAAGCCGGTCATGTCGCCGATGACGCCGCCGCCCAGCGCGAACAGCACGGTCCGGCGGTCCAGCGCCTCGGCCAGCAGGTGGTCGCAGATGCGGTTCAGGCTGGCCCAGTCCTTGTGCCGCTCGCCGTCGGGCAGCACGACCAGGTCCACCCGCGGGTAGGCGGCCAGCAGGCGCTCGCGCAGGCGCTGCGCATACAGCGGCGCGACGGTCTCGTTGCTGACGACGACGGCCGCGCCCGCCCGCGGCAGGCCCTGCCAGCTGCCCGGCTCATCCAGCAGGCCGGCGCCGATGCGGATCTCGTAGTCGCGGTGGTCGGGGAGCGGGATGCGGACGGTGTCGGTGGCGGGCATGCGGCGCAGTGTAAAAGCCGCCTCCTTCGCGTGCCGTCAATGCAGCTTCGGCGGCGGCTCCGCGCCCACCGTCGCCGCCACGCGGTTCGGGTCCAGCAGGCCGGCCAGCTCCAGCTGCATCAGCGCCATGTTGACCAGCGCATGCACCGACGGCCGCGCGCTTTCGAGCACGTAGTGCGCGCAGCGCCGGTACAGCGGGTCGCGCTGGTGGTGCAGCTCGCGCAGCCGCGCCAGCGGGTCGCGCACCTGCAGCAGCGGCCGCGTGGTGTCATGGCGCAACCGGCGGAACAGGTCCTCCGGCGTCGAGCGCAGGTACAGCACCGTCGAGCGGCCGTGCAGCAGCTCGCGGTTGCGCTCGCGCAGCACGGCGCCGCCGCCGGTGGCCAGCACGCCGGTCCGGTGCTCGGCGAGCAGCTCGCCGATGACCTGGGTCTCGAGGTCGCGGAAGGCCTCCTCGCCGTGCTGCTCGAAGAACGCCTTGATGCTGCCGCCGATGCGCCGCTCGATCTCGTGGTCCGAATCGAAAAAAGGCACGCCGATCTGGCGTGCCAGCTGGCGCCCGACGGTGGACTTGCCACCGCCGGGCATGCCGACCAGCGCGATCAGCTCACTGCGCATCCGTGCAGGAACCGGCCGTGCCGTAGGGGCTCACGACGAAGGCCGGCGGCGGCGACTCCGCCGACAGCGCGCCGCCGGAAACCGGCAGCCAGGCGTAGTTGTTGAGGTAGTTGCGGACGGCGGCCTCGGAGCCGAGCGCCGCGGCGGACCGCGACGGCAGCGCCACCGGCAGGCCCATGGGGTAGTAGGCCGGCGGGCTCAGCACCCCGGCCGCGGTGACGGTGATCTTGTAGCGCACCCAGCTGCCCAGGCTCTGCGGGTACTCGAGCTGCAGCACGGCGACGCCATTCGCATCGGTGCGGGTGGCGCCCACCAGCGTGATGGCCACGTCGGACTTGCGGGGCTCGAGCTGCTTGCTGCCGTTGATGTCCTCGCCGGCGTCGATGACGCCGTTGCGGTTCAGGTCCTCGTTGGCGCAGGTGGCCGTCAGCGCGCCGTAGACGTGGCCGCCGTCGGGCGCCCGCTCCCAGCGCTCGGCCGCCGGGTTCCAGGCCCAGCCGCCCTTGCCGTAGCCGCCGAGGTCCAGCGACGGCGTGATCTGCACGTCGGGCTTGGGGTTGCCGGCCGAGTCCACCACCAGCACCACGAACTTCTTGACGTAGGTCAGGCCGGAGGGACCGTTGCTGATGGTGTTGTCCGTGCCGATCGAGATGGCCACCGGGTTGGAGACGATGGTCAGCGTCGTGGTCAGCAGCGTGCCGCCGGCGGCCGCGCAGTTGGCGGCGGTGTCGGCGGCGGCGAAGTCCGTGGTCTTCCAGCAGGCGCGCAGGGTCACGCCGTTGGTCGGGCTGCTCACCGCGCCCGGCCGGTACGAGGTGGCGGCGTTGCCCGAGGCGTCGGACAGCACGGTGTGCGCACCCGCGCCCAGCGTGCCGGTGCCGTTGTCGCCGGCGACGCCGAACAGCACCCGGACGTAGGGCACCGGGGCGTTGTTGCCGTCGCGGAAGAAGGCGTTCACGGTGACCTGGTTGCTGGTATCGGCGGTGTTGACGGCCACCACGTCGGCGGACAGGTTCAGCGTCGTCGCCACCGGCGTCGCCGCCACCGGCACCGACGAGCTGCCGCCGCCCGGGATGGCGATGAGCACCTCCGAGGTCGCCTTGCCCGCCGCTGCGCTGATGGTCAGCGTCGTGCCCGGGGCGCTGGGCGTCACGTAGTCGAAGGTGTAGCTGCCGTTCAGGTCGGTCGTGCCGGTCGTGCCGGCGATGCCGCCGGTGCCGGACACCGTGATCGCGGCGCCCGCCAGCGGGTTGCTGTTCACGTCCGTCAGCGTGTAGACCACCTTGGCCGGCGAGCCGGCAACGGGCACCGCCGGCACCGGGTTGGCCGTGGCGAACTTGGTGCCGGTGATCTGGAACGCGGCGGTGCGCGTCAGCGTGCCGCTGGTGGCCACCACGGTCACCGTACGGTCGAGGCGGTCCTGGCCGATGCTGACGACGCCGCTGACCTGACCGCTGGCGTTGGTCTGGTTGCCACCGGAGGGCGCGATGAATGCGCTGCCGTCGGTCACCGACAGCTGCACCGGGATGCCGGCCAGCGCATTGCGGTAGGCGTCGACGGCCGTCGCGGTGGCCGTGACGGTCTTGCTGCCGGAGTTGTCGATGCTGCTGGCGCTGAGCGTCAGCGTCAGGTCGTTGGCCTGCGGATTGGTCGTCGTCGAGGCCTGCACGACGGTGAAGGTGACTTCGCGCGTGACCGAGCCGGACGTGACGGTCAGCGTCACCGGCCGCGGCGTGGTGTCGGCGCCCTGCGTCACCGTCGCCGTCAGCGCGCCGGTACTGGCGGCGGTGGCCGTGCCGGACGGCGTGACCAGCGCATTGGCGTTCACCGCGAAGCTGACCGGCACGCCGCCGACCGCCACGCGGTTGGCGTCGATGGAAGTCACGGTGGCGGTGATCGAATCGGTGCCGCTGTTGTCCAGCGTGGACTTGCTCAGCACGACCACCAGGTCGGCCGCCGTCGCCGTCGCGCCGCCGCCCGTGGGACTGGACGAGCCCGAGCCCGGCCCGACGACCGGCGCGCCCGCGTTGCCGCCGCCGCCACCGCAGCCGACCAGCACCGCCGCCAGGCAGGCCGCCACCCATTTCTGCAAGGCGCTGGCCCTGCGATTCATCGACTTCATCATCTCTGCTTGCTCCCGCGCGCCGCCGGTGGCCGCGCGCACATTGCCCAGGTCCGGCCTCAACGCACCGACGTCCGCTCGCTGACGACCTTGGGCGTCAGGAAGATGAGCAGCTCCGTCTTGGAGGTGGTGCGGGTCTTGTTCTTGAACAGGTTGCCCAGCACCGGCACGTCGCCGAGCAGCGGCACCTTGTTGACGGTCTCGCCCTCGTCCTGCGTGAAGATGCCGCCGATGACGACCGTGCCGCCGTTCTCGACGAGCACCTGGGTCTGGGCGTGCTTGGTGTTGATCGCGTAGCCCTGCGGCGTCAGCGTGCCGCGGCTGTCCTTGTTGACGTCCACGTTCAGGATGACGCTGCCTTCGGGCGTGATCTGCGGCGTGACCTCCAGCTTGAGGTTGGCCTTGCGGAACGCGATGGACGTGGCGCCGCTGGCGGTGGCCACCTGGTAGGGCAGTTCCTCGCCCTGCTCGATGATGGCCTTCACCTGGTCGGCCGTGATGATGCGAGGGCTGGAGACGATCTTGCCCTTGCCGTCGGACTCCAGCGCCGACAGCTCCAGGTTCAGGAAGCGGTTGGCCGAGGCGCTGAACAGCGACAGCGCGATCTGCGCCGCCGTGCCGCCGCTGAAGCTGTCGGACGACACGTTGGCCGGCAGGTTGATGAACTGCGTGTTGTTGTAGTCCGTCGCGGCGCCCTGCAGGGTCTGCGAGCCGACGCCGTTGTAGTTGCCGCCCAGCGTCACGTAGTTACCGCCGCCGACGCTCCAGCCCGGGATGCCGCCCTGCTGGCCGCGCAGGTCGTTGGCGCCGAGCTTGATGCCCAGCGCGCGGCCGAAGCGGTCGCTGGCCTCGACGATGCGCGCCTCGATGAGCACCTGGCGCACCGGCACGTCGATCTTGGCGATCATGGCCTGGATTTCCTCGAGCTTGCTCGGGATGTCCGACACGAACAGCTGGTTGGTGCGCGACTCCGAGATGACGCTGCCGCGCGGCGACAGGATGCGCGTGCCCGAGCCCTGGCCGCTGCCGCTGCTGTTGCCGCCGTAGCCGCTGTTGCTGCCGCTGCCGCCGGACCCGGAGCCCAGGCTCTGGCCGGTCAGGCCGCGGGCGATGTCCTCAGCCTTCACGTAGTTGAGCTGGAAGGACTGCGCGCGCAGCGGCTCCAGCTGCGCGATCGCGGCCTTGGCCTCCAGGTCGAGCTTTTCCTTCGTGGCCAGCTCTTCCTTGGGCGCGATCCACAGCACGTTGCCGGACTTCTTCAGGCCCAGGCCCTTGGCCTGCATGATGATGTCCAGCGCCTGGTCCCAGGGCACGTCCTTCAGGCGCAGCGTGACGCTGCCGGTCACGGTGTCGCTGGTGACGACGTTGAAGTTCGTGAAGTCGGCAATGACCTGCAGCAGCGCGCGCACTTCGATGTTCTGGAAGTTCAGCGACAGCTTGTCGCCCGCGAAGCCCGGGCCCTGCGTCAGCTTGTTCGGGTCCACCTTCTGCGGCCGCACCTCCAGCACGAACTGGTTGTCGCTCTGGTAGGCGCTGTGCTCCCAGTTGCCGCGCGGCTCGACGACCATGCGCACCCGGTCGCCCGACTGCGTGGTGGTGACGCGCTGCACCGGCGTGCCGAAGTCGGTCACGTCGATGCGGCGGCGCAGCGCCTCGGGCAGGCTGGAGCGCAGGAACTCGACGACCAGGTTCTGGCCCTGCTGCTGGATGTCCACGCCGACCTGGTTGCTCGGCAGGTTGACGATGACGCGGCCGGCGCCGTCGGTGCCGCGGCGGAAGTCGATGTCGCGCAGCGGCTGCGGCGCCGTGTTCAGGCTCTGCGCGAAATGCACCGGCTCGCCGGCCGGCTGCGCCGCCGGCACGGACGCGCCCAGCACCAGCACCAGCGCGTTGCCTTCCAGCCGCGCGGTGTAGCTGGACGCCTGGCGCAGGCTCAGCACCAGGCGCGAGCGCTCGCCGGACTGCGCGACGGCGGCCGAGCGCAGGTTGCCCTGGTTGATGTCGATCTGGTTGCGCCCGATGGCGTTGACCACGCCCGGCAGGTCGATGGCGATGCGCGGCGGCGTCTGCACCGTGAAGCCGGTCGGCACGGCGGCCAGCGGCTCGCTCAGTTCGACGCGCACCACCTCGACGCCGGCCTGCTGGCTGGTGTTGATCGCGCGGATCTGCGTCTGCGCCCAGGCGCTCGACGCGGCCAGGCACGCCAGTGCGATTCCCAGCAACCCGCCTCGTCCCATCGGCTTGCGCTCCTGCAATGTCTCGTTCATCGTCCCTGCTCCTGTAGCTGGAGGGTACTGGTGCGTTCAATCCACTCGCCCGCAGCGTCCTGGACGACTTCCCGCAACGTGATTTCCGTCTCGCTGATCCTGGTGATGCGGCCGAAGTTGTGGCCGAGGTAGTCCCCGGCCTTGACCTGGTACAGCAGGTTGTCCACGCGCAGCAGCGCATAGCGCCGGCCGTCGCGCGTCAGGCTGCCGACCATGGACATGGTGTCCAGCGGGTAGGCCTCCAGCGGTTCCTTGCGCCGGTTGATCTCGGCAGTCAGCAGCGAATTGGGCTGCGCCGCTTCCTGCCGGATCGCCACGCTGAGCTTCTGTGCGCTGAACGGGTCCTGGCCCGCGCCCGACTCGTAGGGCTGCGGCAGGAACTTCTTCGGCGGCAGCAGCGGCGTCACGGTCGGCTTGACCTCCTTGCGCTGCTGCTCCATCCACTGGCGCAGCTCGTCCATGTCGCCGCCGCAGCCGGTCAGCAGCGCGGCGGCGGCCGCCGCGCAGGATGCCATCAGCCAGCGCTTCATTTGCGGCCTCCCGCCTTGGTGGCTGCCTTCTTCTGCTCCGCTACTTCCGCGGCGTCCAGGTAGCGGTAGGTGCGCGCGGTGGCTTCCATGCTGAGCGCGCCGCTGGCCGCATCCCGGCCGGTGGGCGCCTGCACGACCAGGTTGTGCAGCGTGACGATGCGGGACAGGTTGGACACGTCGGCCGCGAACGCGCCGATGTCGTGGTAGCGGCCCGAGACCTTCAGCGCGATCGGCAGCTCGGCGTAGTAGTCCTTGACGACCACCTGGCCCGGCCTGAACAGCTCGAACTGCAGGCCGCGGCCGACCCCGGCGCTGCTGATGTCGGACAGCAGCGAGTCGATCTCCGCCTTGCCGGGCAGCTGCTTCTCCAGCTGGGTCACGTACTCCTCGACCTGGCTCTTCTGCCGCCGCAGCTCGGGCAGGTTGACCGCCTGCGCCAGCTTCTGCGTGTAGTCCTGGCGCAGCTGCGGCTCGCGGGCGCGCTCGGCGTCCAGGCCGTCCTGCACCTCGGAGAGCAGCGCGAAGTAGCCGACGACGACCGTCACCACCATGACCGCCAGCGCCGCGGCCAGCTTGGGCGCGAGCGGCCACTGGCCGGGCTCCTTGGGGTTGAGGCCCTGGAACTGGGCGCTGAACTCGGCGAACCAGGCGTTCAGGTCGAACTTGGGCGCTGTTGCGGATGTGGTGGCCATGTCGCTCAGCCCTTCAGCGGGGCGGACGCGCCCGGCGCCGCGTCCTGCGGCGGTGTCTTGATCGAGACCTTCATGGAGAAGTCCAGCAGGCGGCGCTGCTCGCGGGTGTTCGTGCTGACGTTGGCGAGCTTGACCTCGATGAGGTCGGGCTTCTCCAGCCACTCGGAACTGCGCGAGACGTTGCGCAGGAACTCGGACACGCGCTCATTGGTCTGCGCGATGCCGCTGACGGTGACGACCTTGTTGTCCTGCCGGATCGCCGTCAGGTAGATGCCCTCGGGCGCCAGGCGCGCCAGGTCGTTGAGGAGCTGTACCGGCGTGTTGCGGTCGGCCTGCAGGTCTTCGACCGCGCGCTGGCGCGACTTCAGCGACTCGATCTCCGACTTCAGGTTGGCGATGTCCTTGATCTGCGCCTCCAGCCCGGAGATTTCGGACTGGATGTACTGGTTGCGCGACTGCTGTTCCGCGGTCAGGAACTGCAGCAGCAGGTAGGCCGCGACGACGAGGCCCGCACCGGCCACCGCGGCCAGCCCCATGCCGGCGAAGAACGCCGTCTTGCGGCGCTTGCGGCGCTCCTCGCGGTAGGGCAGCAGGTTGATCAGGATCACTGGAAGAACCTCCGCATCGCCAGACCGCAGGCGGTCAGGTACGACGGCGCCTCACGCCGCAGCCGGGACTCACGCACCGCGGAGCCCAGGCCCATGTTCTCGAAGGGATTGACCACCATGCAGGCGAAGCCGGTCAGGTCGGTCACCCGCTCCTTCAGGCCCGGCAGCGTGGCCGTGCCGCCGGCCAGCATCACGTAGTGCACCTTGTGGTGCGGCGTGCTGGTGAAGAAGTACTGCAGCGCGCGGCCGATCTCCTGCGACAGGCTGTCGACGAAGGGGTTGAGCACGCTGGCTTCGTAGTCCTCGGGCAGTTCGTTGGCGAGCTTCTTCTGCTCGGCCTCCTCGAACGAGAAGCCGTACTGGCGCGAGATCAGCTGGGTCAGCTGCGAGCCGCCGAAGGACTGGTCGCGGTCGTACAGCAGCTCGTCGTCGCGCAGCACCTTCAGGCTGGTGGTGTCGGCGCCGATCTCGAACAGCGCCACCAGCGCGTCCTTGCCCTCGTTGGGCAGCGCGGCGATCAGCCGCCCCATCGCCATGCGCGACGCGTGCGACTCGATGTCCAGCACCACCGGGCGCAGGCCGGCCGCTTCCGCCAGGCCCTGGCGGTCCTGCACGCGGTCCTTGCGCGACGCGGCGATCAGCACCTCGACGTCGCCCACCGACGTGGGGCTGGCGCCGATGATGCAGAAGTCCAGGCTCACCTCGTCCAGCGAGAACGGGATGTACTGGTTGGCCTCGGCCTCGACCTGCAGCTCCAGTTCCTCCTCGCGCAGGCCGGCGGGCAGCATGATCTTCTTGGTGATGACGGCCGACTGCGGCATGGCCAGCGCCGCGTCGCGGGTGCGCGAGCCGCTGCGCGCGACGACGCGGCGCACCGCGTCGGCGACTTCGTCGAACTTCTCGATCTGGCCGTCCGCGATCCAGCCCTTTTCGAAGGGCTCGCTGGCGAATCGCTCCACGACGAATTCGCCATTCTTGGTCTGGCTGAGTTCCACCAGCTTGACGCTGGAGGAGCTGATATCCAGGCCAATCAGGGGGGGGTGCTTGCGACCCAAAAGTGCGTCAAGTATTCCCATGCCCTTTGTCCCCGGCACGCGCGCAACGCGCCGGACTATTAATAAGTTACTTGAATGCTAGCAGCAAAGCCTTTGACACCGAATGAAAATCCGGCGGCAGACGGCCGCACCACGTTGCGAAACATACACGAAGCAACCCACCCGCAAGCCCCTGAAAAAACACCGGGATGCGGTCATTTGCACGGGATTCGGCGCGGCGCAGACCCGGCCGAGCGCAGCCGGCGCGCTTTCTATAATCCGCCGCCTCGTCCCCACGCGCCCGCAGGCGCGCCCCAGCCGGCCCATGAACGACAAGTCCCGAAACGCTGCGTCCAGCCCGTCTCCCGCAGCCAGCGCCGGTTCCGCCGCTTCCCGACTGCCCGCCCGGCTGGGCCGCGTGGCGCTGTGGGTGCTGGGCCTGGCCGCCGGCGGCGTGGCCACCGTGGCGCTGCTGCTGGCCCTGGGCCTGGCGCTGGCCTACCCGCGCCTGCCGGACATCGGCGGGCTCACCGACTACCGCCCCAAGCTGCCGATGCGCGTGCTGTCCGGCGACGGCGTGCTGCTGGGCGAGTTCGGCGAGGAGCGGCGCAACTACCTGCCGATCGACAAGATCCCGAAGGTGATGCAGGAGGCGGTGCTGGCCATCGAGGACGCGCGCTTCTACCAGCACGGCGGCGTGGACTACCTCGGCATCGTCCGCGCCGGGCTGGCCAACGTCGGCGAATCGCGCAGCCAGGGCGCGTCGACGATCACGATGCAGGTGGCGCGCAACTTCTACCTGTCCACCGAGAAGACCTTCACGCGCAAGATCTACGAGATCCTGCTGGCGCTGAAGATCGAGGCGGCGCTGCCCAAGGAGAAGATCCTCGAGATCTACATGAACCAGATCTTCCTGGGCCACCGCGCGCACGGCTTCGCGGCGGCCAGCGAGGTCTATTTCGGCAAGCCGCTGGACGGGATCAGCGTCGCCGAGGCGGCCATGCTGGCCGGGCTGCCCAAGGCGCCGTCGGCCTACAACCCGATCAACAACCCGCGCCGCGCGACCATCCGCCAGCAGTACATCATCGAGCGGATGTACGAGACGGGCTACATCACCGAGGAGCAGCGCGACGCCGCCAAGGCGGAGAAGCTGCGCATCCGCCCGGTCGTGGAGGCGGCCTCTCATGCCGAGTTCGTCGCCGAGGCCGCGCGCCAGCTCATCTACAGCCAGTACGGCGACGAGGCCTATTCCCGCGGCCTGAACGTCTACCTGACGCTCAACAGCGCCGAACAGAACGCCGCCTACCGCGCGCTGCGCCGCGGCATCCTCGACTACGAGCGGCGCCAGCTCTACCGCGGCCCCGAGGCCTACGCCGACCTGCCGGGCGACGCGCGGGCGTTGGACACGCGCGTCGCCGAGGCGCTGGCCGACCACCCGGCCAACGACGAGCTGCTGGCCGCCGTCGTGCTGGAGGCCTCGCCCAAGCAGGTCACGGCCGTGCTGCAGAGCGGCGACGTGGTCACGATCACCGGCGACGGCCTGCGGCCCGCGACCACCGGGCTGTCCGACAAGGGCAACCCCAAGACCCGCATCCGCCGCGGCGCGGTGATCCGCGTCGTCAAGGGCCCGAAGCAGAAGGCCGGCGGCGAGTGGACCATCACGCAGTTGCCCGAGGTGGAAGGCGCCTTCGTGTCGCTGGACCCGCGCAACGGCCAGGTCCGCGCGCTGGTGGGCGGCTTCGACTACGCGAAGAACAAGTTCAACCACGTGACCCAGGCCTGGCGCCAGCCGGGCTCCAGCTTCAAGCCCTTCATCTACTCGGCGGCGCTGGAGAAGGGCTTCACGCCGGCCACCATCGTCAACGACGCGCCGCTGTTCTTCGACGCCGGCACCACCGGCAGCCAGCCCTGGGAGCCCAAGAACTACGACGGCAGGTTCGAGGGCCCGATGCCGCTGCGCACGGCGCTGGCCAAGTCCAAGAACATGGTGTCGATCCGCGTGCTGCACGCCATCGGCGTGCGCTATGCGCAGGACTGGCTGACGCGCTTCGGCTTCGACGCCGACAAGCACCCGGCCTACCTGACGATGGCGCTCGGCGCCGGCTCCGTCACGCCCATGCAGATGGCGCAGGGCTATGCGGTGTTCGCCAACGGCGGCTACCGCGTCAACCCGCAGCTGATCAGCCGCATCACCGACAACAAGGGCCGGCTGCTGTACGAGGCCCAGCCCGCCGCGCCGGCCGAGGCGGCGCGCGCCATCGACGCGCGCAACGCCTTCCTGATGAGCAGCCTGCTGCAGGAGGTCACGCGCAGCGGCACCGCCGCGCGCGCGCAGGCGGCGCTGAAGCGGCCCGACATCTACGGCAAGACCGGCACCACCAACGACTCGATGGACGCCTGGTTCGCCGGCTACCAGAAGGACGTCGTGGCCATCGTCTGGATCGGCTACGACCAGCCGCGCAAGCTCGGCGACCGCGAGACAGGCGGCGGCCTGAGCCTGCCGGTGTGGATCGAGTACATGGGCTTCTCGCTGAAGAACAAGCCGGTGGACGAGGTGGCGCCGCCCGAGGGCGTCGTCAACATCGACGGCGAGTGGTTCTACGAGGAATACACCTCGGGCAGCGGCGTGCGGGAACTGGCCGCCGAGCCGGACACGCCGCCCGCGGCCACCGAGGAGGAGAAGAAGTCCATCCTGGACCTCTTCAAGCGCTGACCGCGCTCAGGCGCTGAACGTCAGCGCCTGGCCGGACTGCTCGCTGGCGCTCTCCGACAGCCGCGCGAAGAACTCCTGGCCCTCGCGGTCCACCCACCGGGCGCCGTCCCACTTGAAGTGGTAGCCGCCCGAGCGCGCGGCCAGCCAGATCTCCTGCAGCGGCGGCTGGGTGTTGATGACGATCTTGCTGCCCGCGCCGGCCCCCGGCAGGCTCAGCTCCAGCAGCCCACCGGTGCGGTGGCTGTCGATGTCGACCACGTCGTCATCCAGCCAGGCATCGATCTGCGCCTCGATGCGCGCGAGCAGCGCATGGGCCTTGGCGAGGTATTCGGCGTCGGACAGGGACATAAACTGGGCGCATGAACAAGACTGCCGCCAGTGTAGGCGGGCGACTCCTCGCCCTGTCCATCACCCTTGCCGCGCTCGCGGGTTGCGGGCAGAAGGGGCCGCTGATGCTGCCCAAGCCGGCCGGCGCGGCCTCCGTGCCCGCGTCCGCGCCCGCCCCGGCGCGCTGATCAGCCGGTCCGCCCCTCCGCCACCGCGTGGCAGGCCACGCGCACGCCGCCCGCCGCCAGCAGCGCCGGCCGCTCGGCCCGGCAGCGCGCGTTGGCCAGCGGGCAGCGCGGGTGGAAGCTGCAGCCGCTGGGCGGGTTCAGCGGGTTGGGTACCTCGCCCTGCACCGGCGTGCGGGCGCGGCCGGTCATGTGGATGTCGGGGATCGCATCCAGCAGCATGCGCGTGTACGGGTGGCGCGGCCGCGCGAACAGCTCGGCCTTGGGCGCCACCTCCACCAGCCGGCCCAGGTACATGACGCCCACGTCGTCCGCCACGTGGCGCACCACGGCCAGGTTGTGCGAGATGAACAGATAGGTCAGCTGCTGCCGGCGCTGCAGGTCCTTCATGATGTTCAGCACCTGCGCCTGCACGGACACGTCCAGCGCCGAGGTCGGCTCGTCGCAGACGAGGAACTCGGGCTGCGTGGCCAGCGCGCGGGCGATGGAAATGCGCTGGCGCTGGCCGCCGGAGAACTGGTGCGGGAACTTCCCGGCATCGGCCGGGTTCAGGCCCACGGCGCCGAGCAGCTCGCCGACCCGCTGCTTCGCCGCCGCCCCCTGCGTCACGAGGCCGTGCTCGCGCAGCGGCTCGGCGACGATGTCCAGCACCTTCCAGCGCGGGTTCAGCGACGCATAGGGATCCTGGAAGATCATCTGCATGCGCCGCCGCAGCGCCGGGGCGCCGGGGCCGGCCAGGGTCTGCGAGAGGTCCTCGCCGTCGAAATGCACCGTGCCGCGCGTCGCGCCGTACAGGCCCACCAGCAGGCGCGCGACGGTGCTCTTGCCGCAGCCGCTCTCGCCCACCAGCGCCAGCGTGCTGCCGCGCTGGATGCCGAACGACACGCCGTCCACCGCATGGACGAAGGCCCGGGGCTTGCGCGCGATGACGCGGTCCAGCCAGGGCGGCGACACGTCGAAGACCTTGGCCAGGTCTTTCACCTCGACCAGCGGCCGGCTCATCGCGGCGCCTCCCCGGCGACGGGTCGCCAGCAGGCGGCGCGGGTGGCGGCCACGCCGGCCAGCTCCGGCCGCTCGGCGCGGCAGCGGTCGACCGCGCGGCCGCAGCGCGGGTTGAAGGCGCAGCCCGGCGGGATGGCCGTCAGCCGCGGCATCGCGCCGTCGATCTGCAGCAGCCACTCGCGGTCCCCGTCCATCGCCGGGATGGCGCCCATCAGGCCCACCGTGTACGGGTGCGCGGGCCGGTGGATGACCTCGGCCACCGGCCCGATCTCGACGATGCGGCCGGCGTACATGACGGCCACGCGGTCGCAGGTCTCGGCGATGACGCCCATGTCGTGCGTGACCAGCATGACGGCCGCGCCCTGCTCCCGGCAGACCCGCTTCAGCAGCGCAATGATCTGCGCCTGGATGGACACGTCCAGCGCCGTGGTCGGCTCGTCGGCGACGATGAGCTTGGGCTCGGCCGCCAGCGCCAGCGCGATGACCACGCGCTGGCGCATGCCGCCGGAGAACTGGTGCGGGAAGTGGTCCACGCGGGCCTCGGGCGCGGGGATGCCGGTGGCCGCCAGCAGCTCGATGGCGCGGGCGCGGGCCTGGGCGGCGCTCAGGTCCAGGTGCGTCGTGATGGTCTCGACCAGTTGGCGGCCGACGGTGTAGAGCGGGTTCAGCGAGGTCAGCGGATCCTGGAACACGGCGCCGATCTCGCGGCCGCGCACGCGGCGCATCTGCTCGTCCGGCAGGTTGTCGATGCGCCGGCCCGCGAGGCGGATCTCGCCGGCGGCGATGCGGCCCGGCGGGTCCAGCAGGCCGATAATGGCCGCGCCCGTCAGCGACTTGCCGGCGCCGGACTCGCCGACCACGCCCAGGATCTCGCCCGGCGCGATCGAGAAGGAAATGTCGTCCAGCGCCAGCAGCGTGCCGCGCCGGGTCGGGAACTCCACCCGCAGGTGGCTGACGTCGAGCAAGTTCATTGGCGCCCCTCGCCCGATGGGTACATCGGCCGCTGCCCCAAGGGGATGCGGGCCGGCGGCGCTCGGCCCGCTGCCGTCAGATCGAAGACCATATTCATCGCAGGCGGGGATTGAGCGCGTCGCGCAGCCAGTCGCCCAGCAGGTTCACGCTAAGCGTGATCAGCACCAGCGTCAGGCTGGGCCAGGCGGTGATCCACCATTCGCCGGAGAACAGGTAGTCGTTGCCGTTGCGGATCAGCGTGCCCAGCGACGGGCTGGTGGCCGGCACGCCGACGCCGAGGAAGGACAGCGTCGCCTCGGTGATGATGGCCGACGCGACCTGGATGGTCGCCAGCACCAGCACCGGCCCCAGCACGTTCGGCAGCACGTGGCGGCGCATGATGCGCAGCGGCCCGACGCCGATGACGCGGGCGGCCTGCACGTACTCCTTGTTGCGCTCCACCAGCGTCGAGCCGCGCACGGTGCGCGCGTACTGCACCCAGCCGGTCAGCGCGATCGCCAACACGAGCACGACGAAGGCCAGCGTGTCGGGCGCGTCGGGAAACAGGCTGCGGCCGATGCCGCTGATCATCAGCGCCACGAGGATGGACGGGAACGACAGCATCACATCGCACAGGCGCATGATGAAGGCGTCCGTGCGCCCGCCGACGAAGCCGGCCAGCAGCCCCAGGCTGACGCCGATCAGCAGCGACAGCAGCACCGACGCGAAGCCCACCAGCAACGAGATGCGGGCGCCGTACATCAGCGCGGACAGGATGTCGCGCCCCTGGCCGTCGGTGCCCAGCAAATACTTCGCCTCGCCGCCCTCGACCCAGGCGGGCGGCTTCAGCGAATCCATCAGCTCCAGCGTCGCCAGGTCGAAGGGGTCGTGCGGCGCCACCAGCTCCGCGAACAGCGCGCAGACGAAGCAGGCCAGCGTGACGGCGGCCGCGCCCACCGCCACCGGCGACGAGCGGAACGAGTGCCAGACGTCTCCGTCGAAGAAGCGGCGCAGCGCCGACGCGGGGGCGGGACTCATGGTTCAGTGCGGCTTGCCTTCGACGCGCAGGCGCGGGTCGACAGCGACGTAGAGCAGGTCCACGCCGAGGTTGATGACGACGAAGATCAGCGAGATCAGGCACAGGTAGGCCGCCATCACCGGAATGTCGGCGAACTGCACGGCCTGGATGAAGAGCAGGCCCATGCCCGGCCACTGGAACACCTGCTCGGTGATGATGGCGAACGCGATCAGCGAACCGAGCTGCAGGCCGGTGATCGTGATGACGGGCACCAGCGTGTTCTTCAGCGCATGGCCGAAGTAGACGCTGCGGTCCGTCAGCCCGCGGGCGCGGGCGAAGCGGATGTAGTCGGTGCGCAGCACCTCCAGCATCTCGGCGCGCACCAGCCGCATGATCAGCGTCAGCTGGAAGGCCGACAGCGTGACCGCCGGCAGCACCAGGTGCAGCAGGCCGTCGCGCGTCAGCAGCCCGGAGGTCCAGGCGCCGAGCGCGACGACCTCGCCGCGGCCGAAGCTGGGCAGCCATTTCAGCTCGACGGCGAACACCCAGATCAGCACGATGCCGATGACGAAGTTGGGCAGGCTGACGCCGAACAGCGTGCCCGCCATCAGCAGTTGCGCGCCGGCCTTGCCGCGCCGCAGCGCCGCGTAGACGCCCAGCGGGATGCCCAGCCCCAGCGCGATCAGGCCCGCCACCAGCGCCAGCTCCAGCGTCGCCGGGAAGCGCTCGGCGATCAGCGCCGACACCTTGCGGCCCTGCCGCAGGCTGATGCCGAACTCGCCCTGCACCGCGTTGGCCGCGAAGCGCGCGAACTGCACCGGAAAAGGCTGGTCCAGGCCCAGGTCCTTGCGCAGCGCGATGCGCTGCTCCTCGGTCGCGTCCTGGCCCAGCAGGTTCGCGACCGGGTCGCCCACGTACTGGAACAGCATGAAGGCGATGAAGGCCACCGACAGCATCACGACGGCGGCCTGGACCAGGCGGCGGAGGACGAAGACCAGCATGCTGTGGACGTCAGGCGGCCGGAATCAAGGGCTCAGGATCGGGCGGTTGAAATGAAAAGGGCCGCTGACGCGGCCCGTGTGTACCCTGGGGATGCCCCGAGGATCAGAAGCGGTGGCGCACACCCACCATCGCACCGCCGCGCTTGGTCGCGCCGTTGGCGAAGGCGACCGCGCCCTTGTACTTGGTGATGTCCGCTTCGACGTAGGCGTCGGTGCGCTTCGAGAACGCGTAGTCGGCCACGACGGCGAAGTAGTCGGACTTGCTCTTGGTGTTGGCCAGGGCCGGCGTGTAGTGCGTCTGCGTGGCGTGCCAGTACTGGGCGCCCAGGTTCAGCTGGGTCGTCAGCTGGTAGGTCAGGCCGGCCATCACCATGTCGCGCTTCTGCACGTCGCCCGAAATGGCGTTCAGCACCGGGTTGCCGTTGTAGCCCTTGATCAGGGCGCCGGTGAACGCCGGGCCGAGGACGCTGCCGCGGTCGAACTTGTTCTGGCCCCAGGACAGGTTCACGTACAGCGGGCCGGACGTGTAGGAGCCGCCGACCGTGGTGGCCTTGACCTTCTTGCCCTGCAGGTCTTCCACCTGCAGGTAGGCGCCGCCGAAGCCGAAGGCGCCGTCGTTGTAGCGCAGCAGGCCGCCGATGGTCTTGTCAGACTGCGACGAGCCTTCACCGGCCGACACCTGGATTTCGCCGTAGACGTTGCCCACCTTGCCCAGGTACTTGACCATGTTGCTCTGGCGGGCGCCCGCCGACAGGCCGATCTCGGGCTTGTACGCCTCGATGTACGGCGAGTAGCGGAAGGAGGCGTAGGTCGAGGTGTAGAGGTCGAACAGCACGTTGTACTGGCGACCCAGGCGGATCTGGCCGAATTCGCTGGACTCGAGGCCCACCCAGGCCTGGCGCCAGAAGTCGCCGGCGGACACGGTACCGTTGTCCGAATTCAGGCGGTGTTCCATGTTGGCCAGCGCCTTCACGCCGCCACCCATGTCTTCGACGACGTTGATGCCCAGGCGGCTTTCCGACATGCCGCCGGGGATCAGCTGCTTCTGCGAACCGTTGTTGTTGGACGTGTAGCGCACGGCAGCGTCCACGATGCCGTACAGGGTGACGCTGGACTGGGCCCAGGCGGCAGAGGTGCTGGCGGCCAGAACGGCAACGGCCAAGGTTGCTTTTTTCATCAAGGTTGTCTCCTGCTAGGAAAGGTGAACCGGGCCTATTCTCAACGAACCGGCTCGCCATCCAGCGCTGGCTGTTGCTGATTGCCCACACCCGACCCGCGCTGCACCGCGGTCCCGCCCATGAAAAAAGCCGCCCGGAGGCGGCTTGGCTGACATCGCTGCGGCGCTGCGGCCGCGCGGGATCAGAAGCTGTGGCGGATGCCGACGTCGACGCCGCTGGACTTCGCGCCATTGGCCACGGACGGCGAACCGACGACGGCGAAGCGGCCCAGGCCGTTGTTCTTGATCTGCGAGGCCGTGCCGTACAGCGCGGTGCGCTTGGACAGGTTGTGGACATAGCCCACGGCCAGCAGCTTGGCATCGCCCACGCCGCTGATGGTTTCGGCGGCGGCGTTGGCCTTGGAGTCCGTGTAGGACGCCAGGATCTGGCCTTGCGAACCGACCGGCGCGGTCAGCGCGAAGGTGTAGATCGACTGCTTGGCGGCGTTGAACTTGTTTTCGCTGTAGTTCAGCGACGGACGGATGACGCCGAAGTCGTAGGCGCCGCCGATGGACGCCTGCTTGAACTTCGCACCGCCGACGCCGGTCGTCTGCTCCGCGGCCACGGCCACGTTCAGCGGGCCGTTCTGGTAGCCGAAGCGGCCGCCCATCATCTTCTTGCCGGTGGCGCCTTCGCCAGCGGCGACGTCCACGGAGCCGTAGAAGCCGCCCAGCGTGCTCGGCAGGAAGTACTGGACCAGGTTGTCCGAACGGTTCAGCGTGTCGGCGCCGCTGCCCAGCGTCGAGTAGACCTTGGACGCATCGCCCAGGCCGGTCGTCGAGTACGGATCGAAGTCGTCGATGTGCAGGCGGGTCGAGGTCTTGCCGCGGCCCAGACGGATTTCACCGAAGTCGCCCATCAGGCTGACGCTGGCGCGGCGGCCCCAGAAGCGGCTGGAGTCGGCCGTGCCGGTGTCCGGGTTCAGCGCGGCTTCGAGCCAGAAGCCGGCCTTCAGGCCGCCGCCGAGGTCTTCCGTGCCACGCACGCCCAGGCGGCTGGCGTTCAGGCCGTCGGTGCCGAGCTGCTTGAGCTTGCTGTCGCCGGACTTGGTGTAGCGCATGTTGGCGTCGACGACGCCGAACAGGGTGACCGAGGATTGCGCGACGGCAGCGCCAGTCAGACCGAAGGCGGCCAGGGCAATCAGAGCTTTCTTCATTCGATACTCCTTGGTATTCGTCCGAGCCGCCGGCCGGAAGGCCGCTGCGGCTCACCTCCTGTGAGGAAGTGGGCGTATTGCACTACAGCTGCGCCGATTGGGGAATTCACGGATATGAAATTATCAATTTCCGTTGGCGCGCCACAACGACACATCAAAGTGTCACGATTTTTTCATCACAACTTTTCCTAACTGAATGCAATCGCCAGCCAGCAGCCTTCATTCTCGCTCATCGGGCCTGGGCGACCGCTTCCTCATCGCACTCGACGCCGGCCTGCGCACGGTGTTCGCGCGCACGCATGCCGCGCGCCCGTCGCCCGCCGCCGGCCTGCCCGAGGCGGCGCTGAGCGCCCGCGAGGCCCGCGAAGCCGGCGCGCTGATGCGGGTCAACCACGTCGGCGAGATCTGCGCGCAGGCGCTGTACCAGTCGCAGGCGCTGTTCGCCCGCACCGACGCGCAGCGCCGCCAGTTCGAGCACGCGGCGCAGGAGGAGCTGGACCACCTCGCCTGGACGGCCGACCGGGTGGCCGAGCTCGGCACGCACACCAGCCGCCTGGCGCCGCTGTGGTGGGCCGGCGCCTTCGCCTGGGGCAGCGCCGCGGGCCTGGCGGGCGACCGCTGGAGCCTGGGCTTCGTCGTCGAGACGGAGCGGCAGGTCGAGGCCCATCTCGCGTCGCACCTGGACCGGCTGCCTCCCGCCGATGCCGCGTCGCGGGCCATCGTCGACCAGATGAAGCGCGAGGAGGCCGAGCACGCCGACGCGGCGCTCGCGGCCGGCGCCCTGCCGCTGCCGGCGCCGGTGCGCGGGCTGATGCGCGCGGCGGCCCGGGTCATGACGACCGTGGCGCACCGCGTCTGATCAGGCTTCGACGACCTCGAACGAGGTGCTGATGGCCGAGGTCCTGGCCAGCATGGCGGTCGCCGAGCAGTATTTCTCGTGCGACAGCGCGATGGCCCGCTCGACGGCCTCGGCCTTCAGCCCCCGGCCGCTGACGGCGAAGTGGAAATGGATGGCCGTGAAGACCTTGGGGTCGCTGCCGGCGCGCTCCGCCTTCAGCGTGACCTTGCAGCCGCGCACGTCGTGGCGGCCGCGCTTGAGGATGAGCACCACGTCGTAGGCCGTGCAGCCGCCGGTGCCGGCCAGCACGGTTTCCATCGGCCGCGGCGCGAGGTTGCGGCCGCCGCCGTCCGGCGCGCCGTCCATGGACAGCACATGGCCGCTGCCGGTTTCAGCGATGAAGCTCATGCCGCTGGGGCCCTCGGCGCCCAGCCAGTTGACGGTGCATTCCATGTTCTCTAGGGGCGCACCCCAATTCCTTCACACAATTTTTATTGCGGTGCAGCATAACTCGGCGCTACACTGCTCCCACGCGAAGACGTTTCGCACCGATTGTCTCCTCCACCGCCTCCATGGTGGATTCAACCCGAGCTTGCAAGAGCTCGGGTTTTTTTTGCCTGTCAGTTGGAGTTGGCGAACCGCTCCGCTGCGCGAAGCGGTCCGGCGCTGGCGCGCCGCTGAGCGGCGCGACGCCGGTCTTATCATGCGGCGCTGCAACAAAAACGCATGGAGACCCGATGAGCGCCCCCTCGCGCCGCCGCCCGCCCGCGTCCAAGGCGACGCCCAAAGCCTCATCCGCCGCTCCCGCGATGCTGCCGCCCGGCAGCAGCTACCTGCAGCGCATCCTGAACGCCCGGGTCTACGAGGTCGCCCGCGAGACCGACCTGGCGCATGCGGCCAAGCTGTCCCGGCGCCTGGGCAACAAGGTCTGGCTCAAGCGCGAGGACGAGCAGGACGTGTTCAGCTTCAAGCTGCGCGGCGCCTACAACAAGATGGCGCACCTGACGCCCGCGCAGCGCGCGGCCGGCGTCATCTGCGCGTCGGCGGGCAACCATGCGCAGGGCGTGGCGCTGTCGGCGAAGAAGCTGGGCTGCCGCGCCGTCATCGTGATGCCGGTGACGACGCCGCAGGTCAAGGTGGACGCCGTCAAGGCGCTGGGCGGCGAGGTCGTGCTGCACGGCGAGAGCTTCACCGACGCCTACGGCCACGCGAAGGCGCTGGAGGGCGAGCAGGGCCTGACCTTCGTCCACCCCTTCGACGACCCCGACGTCATCGCCGGCCAGGGCACCATCGCGATGGAGCTGCTGCGCCAGCACCCCGGCCCCATCGACGCGATCTTCGTCGCCATCGGCGGCGGCGGGCTGGTCTCGGGCATCGCCGCCTACGTGAAGGCGCTGCGGCCGGAGATCAGGATCATCGGCGTGCAGACGACCGACTCCGACGCCATGCTGCGCTCGGTCAAGGCCGGCAAGCGCGTGCAGCTCAACGACGTCGGCCTGTTCGCCGACGGCACGGCCGTCAAGCTCGTCGGCGAGGAGACCTTCCGCATCGCCCGCGAGCTGGTGGACGACTACATCGTCGTGGACACCGACGCCGTCTGCGCGGCGATCAAGGACGTGTTCGAGGACACCCGCTCCATCCTGGAACCCTCGGGCGCGATGAGCGTCGCGGCCGTCAAGCAGTACGTCGCCGGGACCGGCGCCAAGGGCCAGACGCTGATCGCCATCACCTGCGGCGCCAACATGAACTTCGACCGCCTGCGCTTCGTCGCCGAGCGGGCCGAGGTGGGCGAGCACCGGGAGGCGCTGTTCGCCGTGACCGTGCCGGAGGCGCGCGGCAGCTTCCGGCGCTTCTGCGAGCTGCTCGGCCCGCGCAGCATCACCGAGTTCAACTACCGCATCGCCGACGCCCAGGTGGCCCACGTCTTCGTCGGCGTGGCCACGCCCAAGCCCGGCGAGGCCACCCGGCTGGCCCGCACCTTCACGAAGGCCGGCTTCCAGACGCTGGACCTCACCAACGACGAGCTCGCCAAGCAGCATGTGCGCCACATGGTGGGCGGCCGCAGCGAGCTGGCGAAGGACGAGCGGCTGTACCGCTTCGTGTTCCCCGAGCGGCCGGGCGCGCTGATGAAGTTCCTGTCCAGCATGCACCCGGACTGGAACATCAGCCTGTTCCACTACCGCAACCAGGGCGCGGACTACGGCCGCATCCTCGTCGGCATCCAGGTGCCGCGCGGCGCCGCGGCGGCGCTGCGCGAGTTCCTCGCCGGCCTGAACTACCCGTTCGAGGACGAAAGCGCCAACCCGGCCTACCGCTTGTTCCTGGGTTGAGTTGAAATCCGGGGGCCCGACCCCGCCCGCGCCATGACCGTCGCCCAACAGTCGCTGATCTCCCCCACCGCCAACCCCGACCTGGAGAAAGCGCTGCGCGACCGCGTCGACCGCCGGTCGGCGATCGCCGGCAGCCTGGGCGAACTGGAGCCGCTGGCCGTGCGGCTGGGCCTGGTGCAGAACAGCCTGACGCCGCGCTTCCGCGACCCGGTGCTGGCGGTCTTCGCGGCGGACCACGGCATCGTCGTCGACGGCATCGGCGCGCCCTGGGGCCGCCCGACCCGGGAGCAGGTGCAGATGGCGCTGCATGCGCAGCTGCCGGTGTCCGTCTTCGCGCGGCTGCAGGGCCTGCACCTCACCGTGGTGGACTGCGGCGTCGCCGAGAACCTGCCGCCGCACGCCCGCCTGCTGGCACGCAAGGTGGCGCACGGCACCCGCAACGCGCGCACCTCCCCGGCCATGAGCCTGGAGCACGCCCATGCCGGCGTGCGCGTGGGCATGGAGATCGCCGACAACCTGCCCGGCAACGTGCTGGCCTGCGCGGCGCTGGGCCAGGGCTCGGCCGAGTGCGCGGCGCTGGTGCTGTCGCGCCTGTCCGGCCAGCCGGTGCGGGACTTCGTCGTCTCCGGCCCGGCGATGCGCCAGGACGCCCTGACCCACCTGCTCGACGTGCTGCACGCCGCGCAGGCCCGCCACCGCGACGCCAAGGAGCCGATGGACGTGCTGGCCGCGCTGGGCGGCCACGAGATCGCGGTGATGGTGGGCGCGATGCTGGTGGCCGCCAGCAAGCGCAGCCTCATCATCGTGGACGGCATCGCCGCCTGCGCGGCGCTCAAGCTCGCGTCGCTGATCTGCGCGCCCGTCACCGACTACGCGGTGTTCTGCCGCAGCCATGTGCACCGCGGCCTGGACGAGGCGCTGGCGCTGTTCCGCGCCTCGGCGCTGCTGGAGCTGGGCATGGACAGCACCGACGGCACCGGCGCCGCGCTGGCCTGGCCCATGATCCGCGCCGCCGCCGCGCTGCTGACCGACCTGCACGAAGTGGCCGAGGCCCGCCTGGCCACGCGCCCGGGCGCGGCCGAGGCCGGCCGCATCCCGACGCTGGGCGGCTGAGCCCGCGTCAGCGCCGCTGCTGCTGCGGCGGCGGGCCGGCCAGCGGCAGCCCCGGGTTGGCGGGTGCCACCCCCTCCGGCGGCACCGGCGCCGCGGCGGGCGGCGGCGCCGTGTCGGGCGGGTTGCCGCCCAGCACCACCTGGGACGGCAGCGCCGGCGGCAGCGAGCCGGTGACCGGCGCCGCCGGCGGCGCGATCTCCAGCACCTGCACCGGCGCCTGGCCGGCCAGGCCCAGGCTGGCGCTGCGGGCACCGACGCGCAGCAGGCGCAAGTCCCCGTCCACCACGGCGCCGACGCGCACGGTGCGCGGCACGCCATCCACCTCGATCAGCGCGACGCCCTCGCCGGCCTCCGCGGCCCGCGCGCTCTTCGGCGCCACCACGCCCAGCAGCCGCAGCCGCGTGGACGCCACCGCCTCGGCGGCCGGCGCGGACTGCGGCAGCGAGGTGCCGAGCAGCCGCCCCAGGTCCACCTGCGTCGCGCGCGTCTCGCCGACCGGCAGCACCGAGCCCGGCATCGCCAGCGGCCGCGCCAGCAGTTGCAGGCCCCAATAAGCCACCGAGCCGCCGAGCAGCAGCCACACCAGGAACGCCATCAATCGAGCAGCCATCGGCCCATTATGATGGCCCGTTCACTGCCTGCCCGAGCCCCTCGCCCATGCCTGCCCTGCGCCGTTCCTCCCTCGCCCGCGGCTTCACGCTGATCGAACTGCTGGTCGTGCTCGTCATCATCGGCGTGCTCGCGGCCCTGGTCGTGCCCAATGTGCTGGACCGCGCCGAGGACGCCCGCGTCACCGCCGCGCGCACCGACGTCAACAACCTGATGCAGGCGCTCAAGCTCTACAAGCTCGACAACCAGCGCTACCCCAGCGCCGAGCAGGGCCTGGACGCGCTGGTGCGCAAGCCCACGGCCGGCACGCCGCCGCCGAACTGGAAGGCCTACCTGGAGAAGCTGCCCAACGACCCCTGGGGCCACCCCTACCAGTACGCCAATCCGGGCGTGAAGGGCGAGGTCGACGTCTACAGCTTTGGCGCCGACGGCCGCGCCGGCGGCGAGGGCCGTGACGCGGACATCGGCTCCTGGCAGTGAGTTGCCGGCCCTCGCCCGCATGCGCGCAGCCGGTGCCGGCGGCCGCCCCGGCCGGCGCAACGGCTTCACCCTGATCGAGCTGCTGGTCGTCGTGGCGCTGATCGCCATCGCCAGCGCGACCGTCTCGCTGGCGCTGCGCGACCCGATGGAGCTGCAGCTGGAGCGCGAGGCGCAGCGGCTGGCCGCGCTGCTGGAGACGGCGCGCGCCGAGAGCCGCGCCTCGGGCCTGGCCGTGCGCTGGGTGCCGCAGGGCGCCAGGACCGGCGAGGACTTCCGCTTCGACGGCCTGCCGCCCACCATCCGGCTGCCCACCCGCTGGCTGGGCGACCCGGTGGCGGTCCAGGTCGAGAACGCCACCGCCGCCCAGCCCGGCGTGCAGCTCGGCCCGGAGCCGGTGATCCCGGCGCAGCGGCTGCGCCTGCAGCTCGGCGACCGGCGCCTGGTGCTGGCCACCGACGGGCTGGCCGCGTTCGACATCGCCGCCGCGACGCCATGAGGCCGGCGCGCGGCTTCACGCTGATCGAGGTGCTGGTCGCGCTGGTCATCGTCGCCATCGCGCTGGCCGCCGGCATCAAGGCCGCCGGGGCGCTGGCCGGCAACGCCGAGCGGCTGGCCGAGGTCAGCGCCGCGCAGTGGTGCGCCGAGAACCAGCTGACGGAGCTGCGCCTGACCGGCCAGTTCCCCGACATCGGCGACACCCCCTTCGCCTGCGAGCAGCTGGGCCGCAGCTACCGCGGCAAGCTCAAGGTCGGCCCCACGCCCAACCCGCTGTTCCGCCGCGTGGACGCCGAGATCGCCAACGACCAGGGCCAGCCGGTGCTGAGCCTGTCCACCATCATGGGCCGGCTGTCATGAGGCCCGGCCGCCCCAGCCGCGGCTTCACGCTGGTGGAGGTGCTGGTCGCGCTGGTCGTCATGGCGACCATGGCCGCGATGGCCTGGCGCGGCATCGACGCGCTGGTGCGCAGCCGCGAGATCGCGCAGGAGCGCCTGGCGCAGACGGCGCGGCTGCAGACCGTGCTGGCGCAGTGGGAGGTGGACCTGCGCGCGCTGCAGGACAGCCGCGGCAGCGTGCCGCCGCTGGCCTTCGACGGCGGCAACCTGGTGCTGACGCGCCAGGCGCCGGCCGGCATGCAGGTCGTCGTCTGGAGCCTGCGCGACGGCAGCCTGTGGCGCTGGGAGAGCCCGCCGCAGCGCATGCTGCAGGCGCTGGAGGACGAGCGCCAGCGCGGCCTGCAGCAGCTCACCCGGCGCAACCCGGCGCTGCGCGCCTTCCAGGGCGTGGCCGCCTGGCACTTCCACTGCTTCTGGGGCAATGCCTGGAGCAACTGCCAGTCCACCGGCGACCCGGGCGGCCCGCAGAAGCCCGGCAACGCGGTGCCGTCGGGCCTGCGCATCGCCCTGCAGTTCGCCGAGGGCAGCGGCCTGGCCGGCACGCTGACGCGCGAACTCGAGGTGACGGTGCGATGAGCGCCCGGCGCACCCAGTCCGGCGCGGCGCTGCTGACGGCGATGATCATCGTCACGCTGATCGCCAGCCTCGCCGCCGGCATGGTCTGGCAGCAGTACCGCGCCGTGCAGATCGAGGCCGCCGACCGCGCCCGCGCGCAGAGCGCCTGGATCCTGCAGGGCGCGCTGGACTGGGCCCGCCTGATCCTGCTGGAGGACGCCAAGCAGAACCGCAACAAGCCCGTCGACCACCTCGGCGAACCCTGGGCCGTGCCGCTGGCCGAGGCGCGGCTGTCCACCTTCCTGGCCGCCGACCGCAGCGCGGCCGCCGGCGACGGCCCCGAGGCCTTCCTGTCCGGCAGCATCGAGGACGCCCAGGCCCGCTACAACCTGCGCGCGCTGCTCGGCGGCCCGCAGGTGCCGCCCGCCGAGCAGCGCACGCTGGAGCGGCTGTGCAACCAGGCCAACGCCGCGCCCGGCAGCGCCGCCGTCATCATCAACGGCCTGCGCGCCGCCTTCCCGGCGCCCGCCAGCGGCGCCAGCGGCCCGGCGGACGGGGCCGACCGCCCGCTGCAGCCCGCCGGCCTGGACCAGCTCGGCTGGCTGGGGCTGGACGCCGACACCCTGCAGCGCCTGGCGCCCTACGTCGTGCTGCTGCCCAAGCCCACGCCGGTCAACCTGAACACGGCGCCGCGCGAGGTCATCGCCGCGCTGTTCGACGGCGTGGACCTGGCCTCGGCCGAGCGCGTCGTGCAGGCGCGCAAGGCCAGGCCGCTGCAGGCCGTCACGGAGGCCGCGGCGCTGCTGCCCGCCGCGGTGGAGTTCGGCACGGGCCGCGCGTCGGTGGATTCGTCGTTCTTCATCGTCACCGGCCGGCTGCGCCTGGACGAGCGGCAGCTGGAGCAGCGCTCGCTGATCGAGCGACAGGGCATGACCATGGCCGTGCTGGCGCGCGAACGCATCAACCAGCTGATCGAGCGCTGAGAAGCCCCCTCCTAGAATGCGCCGCGCCCGCCCGACCCCATGAGCACCCTGCTGCTGTTCCTGCCCCCCCGGCCCCGCCTGTGCGCGGCAGGCCGCGCCACGCCCGCCGCGGCCGAGCCGGCGCGCGCCGGCGCGGCGCGCAAGTACGACTGGGCGCTCACCGCGTCCGACGGCCGCCAGGTCGTCCGCGAAGGCCGCAGCGCCGCCGCCGCGCTGCCGGCGGCGGAGGGCGTGGTCGCCGTGGTCGCCGAGTCCGACGTCAGCTGGCGCTGCGTGGAGCTGCCGCGCGCCGGCCGGCAGATGCGCGCCGCGCTCGCCGGCAAGCTCGAAGAGCTGGCGCTGGACGACCCCGAGGCGCTGCATTTCGCGCTGGAGCCCGACGCGGCCGGCGGCGACACCGCCTGGGTGGCCATCACGTCCCGGCCCTGGCTGGCCGAGCACCTCGCCCACCTCGACGCCGCCCACGTGTTCGTCGACCGCGTCGCGCCGCTGGCCTGGCCGGCCGAGCAGCCGCGCGGGCACTTCTTCGAGTCCCACGGCATCGGCAGCGACGGCATCTCGCTGCGCTGGAGCCATGCCGACGGCGTCGCCACGCTGCCGCTGCAGGGCGGCCTGGCGCGCCAGCTGTTCCCGCCCGGCCTGGTGCACGCGGCGCAGTGGACGGCCACGCCCGGCGTCGCCACCGGCGCGCAGCGCTGGCTGGGCACCACCGTGGCGGTGCAGACGCCCGCGCAGCGCGCGCTCGCCGTCATCGACGGCGCCTGGGACCTGCGCCAGTTCGACCTGGCCCCGCGCGCCCGCGGCATCCGCGCGCTGCGCATGTTCAGCCGCACGCTGATGCGCAAGTCCTGGCAGCCGGTGCGCTGGGGCCTGACCGGGCTGCTGGTGGTGCAGCTGCTGGGCCTGAACCTGTGGGCCTGGCAGCACAAGCGCGAACTGAACGCGCGCCGCGCGGCCGTCGACGCGGCGCTGACCGGCGCCTTCCCGCAGGTGCGCGCCATCCTCGATGCGCCGGTGCAGATGCAAAAGGAGCTGGACCTGCTGCGCGCGCGCGCCGGCAGCGTCGGCGAGCAGGACCTGGAGGCGCTGCTGGCCGCCGCCGCCACCGCCTGGCCGGCGGACCGCCCGCCCGCCGAGGCGCTGGCCTTCGAGCCCGGCCGGCTCACGCTGTCGGCCCCCGGCTGGGCGCCGGCCCAGGTCGACAATTTCCGCACCCAGCTGCAAAGCGACGGTTGGCAGCTGGAGGCCGGCGACGGCCGGCTGACCGTCAGCCGCGCCAGCGCCCGAGGAGCCCGCTGATGGCCCGCCCCACCCCTCCCGCCGGCAACGGCCTGAAGGTGCAGCTCGCGCAGGCCCGCGGCCGTGCCGCCGCGCAGTGGCAGGCGCTGGGCGAGCGCGAACGCCTGGCGGTCGGCGGCGCCGGCACGCTGCTGGGCCTGCTGCTGGCCTGGGGCCTGCTGGTCAACCCGGCGCTGCGCACGCTGCGCACGGCGCCGGCCGAGCTCGAACAGGTCGAGCTGCAGCTGCAGCAGATGCAGGCCCAGGCGCAGGAGGCGCGCGCGCTGCGCGCCGCGCCGGCCGTGCCGCCGGCCCAGGCGCAGGAGGCGCTGAAGGCCTCGGTCGCGCACCTGGGCGCCGCCGCGCGGCTGAACCTGGCGGGCGAGCTCGCCACCGTCACGCTGAACGGCATCGCGCCGGTGGACCTGCAGGCCTTCCTCGGCGAGGTGCGCGCCGCCGCGCGCGCCCGGCCCGTCGAGGCGCAGCTGACGCGCGGCCCGCAGGGCTTCACCGGCAGCCTCGTGCTCAGCCTGGGAGACGCCTGATGGGCCCGCTGCGTTGGCCCAAGCGCAAGCCGCCCGCGCCGCCGCCGGTGTCGCTGCAGACCGTGCAGGACTCGGTGTTCGGCGGCAACGTCAACGGGCTGCGCAATGTGCGCCAGGACAGCTCGCGGCGCTGGGCCGCCGCCGGTGCGCTGGCCGGCCTGGCCGGCGCGCTGCTGCTGTTCGCCCCGGCCAGCTGGCTGGCGCGCGCGCTGGCGTCGGCCACCGGCGAGCACCTGCTGATCGTCGACACCCGCGGCAGCATCTGGCGCGGCTCCGGCGTGCTGGTGCTCACCGGCGGCGCCGGCAGCCGCGACGCGGCCGCGCTGCCCGGCCGTCTGCACTGGCGCATGGCCCTCAAGGGCCTGGGCCTGCAGCTGGCCGCGCGCCAGGAGTGCTGCACCAACGGCGAGCTGCTGCTGGGCCTGCAGCCCGGCCTGGGCCGCCTGGCCATCACGGTGGACAACCGCACCGACTGGCTGGTGCGCCTGCCCGCCGGGGTGCTGTCGGGCCTGGGCACGCCGTGGAACACGCTGCAGCTGGGCGGCTCGCTGCGGCTGTCGGCGCGCGAGCTGCGGCTGGAGTCCGCGCAGGGCCGCTGGCGCCAGTCCGGCGCGCTGGACCTGGACCTGCTGAACCTGTCGTCGCGCGTGTCCACCGTGGCGCCGCTGGGCAGCTACCGCTTCAGCGTCGCCGCCGACCCGGCCAGCCCCGGCCTGAGCACGCTGCGCCTGAGCACGCTGGAGGGCGCGCTGCAGCTCTCGGGCGCCGGCACGCTGAACCCCGGCGGCAAGAGCCGCTTCACCGGCGAGGCCAGCGCCGCGCCGGGCCGCGAGGAAGCGCTGAACAACCTGCTGAACATCATCGGGCGCCGGCAAGGGTCGCGCTCCGTCCTGACGATCGGATGATCATGAATCTCCACCGCACCGCCCTCGCCCTCGCCGCGCTGCTGCTGGCCGCCGGCAGCGCGTCCGCCCAAGCCGACGGCGCCGGCGTGCGCCGCGCCCGCCCGGGCCCGGCCGTGAAGGCGAGCTCGCCGGTCACGCTGAACTTCGTCAACGCCGACATCGAGGCCGTGACCCGCGCCATCGGCGTGATGCTGAACCGCCAGATCATCATCGACCCGCGCGTGAAGGGCACGATCACCGTCTACAGCGAGCAGCCGGTGGCGGTGGCCGAGGCCTACCGCAACTACCTGGCCGCGCTGCGCGGCCTGGGCTTCACGGTGGTGGAGGCCGCGGGCTTCCTGAAGGTGCTGCCCGAGCCCGACGCCAAGCTGCAGGCCGGCGCGGTGGCGGTGGAGACCAGCCACGCCCGGGGCGACCAGATCCTGACGCAGATCTTCCGCGTCCAGCACGAGAACGCGAACAACCTGGTGGCCGTGCTGCGCCCGCTGATCAGCCCCAACAACACCATCAACGCCAACCCGGGCAACAACAGCCTGATCATCACGGACTACGCGGACAACCTGAACCGCATCGCCAAGATCATCGCGGCGATGGACACGCCGGGCAGCAGCGACATCGAGATCGTGCCGCTGAAGCACGCGGTGGCGGCCGACCTGGCGCCGCTGGTGCAGCGCCTGGCCGACGGCGGCGGCCAGGCGGCCGGCGCGACCGTGCCGGGCCAGGGCAGCAGCGCCGTCAGCGTGCTGGTGGACCCGCGCAGCAACGGCCTGATCCTGCGCGCCAGCAACCCGGCGCGCCTGGCCGCCGTGCGCTCGATGGTGGACAAGCTGGACCAGCCCGGCAACGACAGCGGCAACAACATCCGCGTCGTCTACCTGAAGAACGCCGACGCGGTGAAGCTGGCGGCGGTGCTGCGCGCGGCCTTCGGCGCGGCGGCCGCGGCCACCGCCGGCAACGCCTCCGGCGGCGGGCTGACGGGCGCGGGCGGCAGCTCGCCGGCCAGCACCGCCAGCCAGACGCTGACCGGCGCGAACGGCGCCTCGGGCAACAGCGGCGGCATGAACACGTCCGCCGCGACCGCGCCGCTGAACCCGTCCGCCGGCCCGTCCACCGGCGGCTTCGTGCAGGCCGACACGGCCACCAACTCGCTGATCATCACGGCGCCCGAGCCGCTGTACCGCCAGGTGCGCACCGTCATCGAGCAGCTCGACGGCCGCCGCGCGCAGGTCTACGTCGAGTCGCTGATCGTCAAGATCGACAACAGCCAGGCGGCCCAGTTCGGCATCCAGTGGCAGAACCTGTTCGGCAACAAGGGCGACTCCAGCATCACCGGCGCCGGCACCAACTTCGGCTCCGGCCTGGCCAACATCATCAACGCCACCGGCGCGATCGCGCAGGGCACCAGCGCGGTCGTCACCGCGCAGGGCAGCACGCCGGCGCCGCAGGGCCTGAACATCGGCGTGCTGAAGAAGTTCGGCAGCTTCTACACGCTGGGCGCGGTGGCCAACTTCTTCGAGAGCCAGAGCGGCGCCAACGTGCTGTCCACGCCCAACATCGTGTCGCTGGACAACGAGGAGGCGCGCATCGTCATCGGCCAGAACGTGCCCTTCGTGACCGGCTCCTACGCGTCCACCTCGGGCACCGGCGGCACCGTCAACCCCTTCCAGACCGTGGACCGCAAGGACGTGGGCCTGACGCTGAAGATCAAGAGCCAGATCGGCGAGGGCGGCACGGTGCGCATGGTGGTCTACCAGGAGAACTCCTCGGTCGTGCCCGGCAGCACCGGCACCAACGGCCCGACGCTGGACAAGAGCGCCATCGAGACCAACGTGGTCGTCGAGGACGGCGACCTGATCGTGCTCGGCGGCCTGCTGAAGGACGAGTACACCGACGGCGGCGACGGCGTGCCGGGGCTGTCCAAGCTGCCGCTGCTGGGCAATCTGTTCAAGAGCGAGAACCGCCGCCGCGTGAAGACCAACCTGATGGTGTTCCTGCGCCCGGTCGTCATGCGCAGCGCGCAGAGCAGCAACGAGCTGACGCTGGACCGCTACCAGAGCATCCGCGCCGTGCAGGAGCTGAACCAGCCGGCGCAGAAGCTGCTGCTGCCCGACACCGGCGCGCCGGTGCTGCCCGAGCCCAAGGCGCCGGCCGGCAAGGTCGCGCCGCAGCAGTAGGCCGACGCCATGGCCGCCCTCCGCCATCCCCTGCCCTACGCCTTCGCCAAGGCGCAGGGCGTGCTGCTCGAAGACGACGGCAGCGCGCTGACGCTGTGGGCCTCGCCCGACGTGAGCTGGTCCACGCTGTCCGAGGTGCAGCGGCAGTACGCGGTGGACCGGCTGGAGTCCGAGGCCGCGCCGTCGCTGATGGAGCGCATCAGCGCGGCCTATGCGGGCAGCGAGAGCAGCGCGGCGGTGGTCGTCGGCGAGGTCGAGAGCGCGGTGGACCTGTCGCGCATGATGCAGGACCTGCCGGCGGTCGAGGACCTGCTGGAGGCCGCCAACGACGCGCCCATCATCCGCATGCTCAACGCGCTGCTGACGCAGGCCGCCAAGGACGGCGCAAGCGACATCCACATCGAGCCCTACGAGCGCAGCAGCTCGGTGCGCTTCCGCGTCGACGGCACGCTGCGCGAGGTGGTGCAGCCCAACCGCGCGCTGCACGCGGCGCTGATCTCGCGGCTGAAGATCATGGCCGAGCTGGACATCGCCGAGAAGCGTTTGCCGCAGGACGGCCGCATCTCGCTGCGCATCGGCGGCCGCGCGATCGACGTGCGCGTCTCCACGCTGCCCAGCGCGCACGGCGAGCGCGCGGTGCTGCGGCTGCTCGACAAGACCGAGTCCAAGTTCACGCTCGAAGGCCTGGGCATGGACGGCGCGGTGCTCGCCGCCTTCAAGCGCCTGGTGCAGCAGCCGCACGGCATCGTGCTCGTCACCGGCCCGACCGGCTCCGGCAAGACCACCTCGCTGTACGCCTCGCTGCAGACCGTGGACACCAGCACCACCAACGTGCTGACGGTGGAAGACCCGATCGAGTACGAGCTGCCCGGCATCGGCCAGACCCAGGTCAACGCCAAGATCGACCTGACGTTCGCGAAGGCGCTGCGCGCCATCCTGCGCCAGGACCCGGACGTCATCATGATCGGCGAGATCCGCGACTACGAGACCGCGCAGATCGCCATCCAGGCATCGCTGACCGGCCACCTGGTGCTGGCCACGCTGCACACCAACGACGCGCCCAGCGCCGTCACGCGGCTGACGGACATGGGCGTCGAGCCCTT
This sequence comes from Roseateles sp., assembly GCF_047654785.1. Lineage (GTDB taxonomy): Bacteria > Pseudomonadota > Gammaproteobacteria > Burkholderiales > Burkholderiaceae_C > Pelomonas. The sequence continues at coordinate 134,405 of NZ_JASGKQ010000003.1, read as the reverse complement.
CCTGCTGTCGTCGTCGCTGCTGGGCGTGCTGGCGCAGCGGCTGGTGCGGCGGCTGTGCCCGGCCTGCAAGCGGCAGGACGAGCAGCGCCGCTGGCACCCGGTCGGCTGCGAGGCCTGCGGCCACACCGGCTACAAGGGCCGCACCGGCGTCTACGAGCTGATGGTGGCCGACGACGCGGTGCGCAGCCTCATCCACAACCGCGCGCCCGAAAGCCAGCTGCAGGCCGCCGCCGTCGCCAACGGCCTGCGCGCCATGCGCGAGGACGGCGAGCGGCTGATCGCGTCGGGCATCACGTCGCTCGAAGAAGTGCTCCGCGTAACCCGCGAGGGCTGACATGCCCGCGTACAAATACGAAGCGCTGACCAGCTCCGGCCGCCAGAGCGGCGGCCTGATCGAGGCCGACAACCCGCGCGCCGCGCGCGCCGCCGTGCGCGCGCTGGGCCTGACGCCGCTGTCCATCGAGGTGGTGCAGCAGCACGGCGCGCAGGAAGGCAGCCGCTTCACCCGCCGCGTGTTCGGACCGACCGCGCTGGCCGTGTGGACGCGCCAGCTCGCCGGCCTGGTCGGCTCGGGCCTGCCCATCGAGCGCGCGCTGACCGCGCTGGCCGACGAGAGCGAGGAGACGCGCCAGCGCGAGCTCATCAGCCAGCTCAAGGCCGAGGTGAACGCCGGCGCCGCGTTCGCCCGCGCGCTGGCCACGGCGCCGCGCGAGTTCGACGAGGTGTACCGCGGCGTCGTCGCCGCCGGCGAGCAGAGCGGCGCGCTGGGCCAGGTGCTGGAGAAGCTGGCCGACGACCTGGAGGAGCGCCAGGACCTGAAGGCCAAGCTGGTCGGCGCCATGGCCTACCCGGCCATCGTCTCGGCCATCTCGGTGCTCATCATCATCTTCCTCGTCACCTACGTGGTGCCGCAGATCGCCACCGTGTTCACCAGCTCCAAGCGCGCGCTGCCGCTGCTGACCGTGGCCATGCTGGGCCTGAGCGACTTCGTGCGCGCCTGGGGCTGGGCGATGCTGGCCGTGCTGGCGGCCGGCGCGCTGGCGCTGCGCCAGGCGCTGAAGGCGCCGGCGCTGCGGCTGCGCTTCGATGCCGCGCTGCTGAACCTGCCGCTGCTCGGCCGGCTCGCGCGCGGCTACAACGCGGCCCGCTTCGCCGGCACGCTGGCCATGCTGGCCGGCGCGGGCGTGCCCATCCTGAAGGCGCTGCAGGCGGCGGCCGAGACGCTGTCCAACCGCGCGATGCAGGCCGACGCGCTGGACGCGCTGGTGCAGGTGCGCGAGGGCGCGCCGCTGGGCTCGGCGCTGGCGGGCAAGAAACGCTTCCCCGGCATCCTGGCGATGTTCGCGCGGCTGGGCGAGCAGACCGGCCAGCTGCCCGAGATGCTGGGCCGCGCCGCGCGCCAGCTGGGCGTCGAGGTGCAGCGCCGCGCGATGGCCGCGGCCACGCTGCTGGAGCCGCTGCTGATCGTCGCGATGGGCGCCATCGTGCTGCTGATCGTGCTGGCGGTGCTGCTGCCGATCATCCAGCTCAACACCTGGGTCAGATAGACCACCCCCTGCCGCAGCGGAGCTGCGGCCCCCTCGAGGGGGCACTCCCGGCCGACCGGCGGAGCCGGATCGGCGGGAGTCGCTGGGGAAGGCACGCTGTGCGCTTCAGGCGGGAGAATGCGGGCATGCCTGCCACGCTGAAAGACCAGCTCGTCGTCGCCATCTCCTCGCGGGCGCTGTTCGACTTCGAGGCCGAGAACCAGGTCTTCGAGGCCGGCGACGACGCGGCCTATATGGCGCTGCAGCAGCGCCTGCTCGACGTGCCGGCCCAGCCCGGCGTGGCCTTCTCGCTGGTGAAGAAGCTGCTGGCCTTCAATGCGGGCGGGCACCAGCAGGTGGAGGTGGTCGTACTGTCGCGCAACGACCCGATCTCGGGCCTGCGCGTGTTCCGCTCGGCGGCCCACTACGGCCTGGCGGTCGAGCGCGGCGTGTTCACGCGCGGCGCGGCGCCGTGGCGCTATCTGCGGCCGCTGTCGGCGCAGCTGTTCCTGTCCGCCAACGACGCCGACGTGCGCCAGGCGCTGGCGGCCGGCGTCGCCGCGGCGCGCGTCGCGCCCTTCGCCGCCCAGGCCTCGGCCGGCCACCCGGACGAGCTGCGCATCGCCTTCGACGGCGACGCGGTGCTGTTCTCCGACGAGGCCGAGCAGGTCTACCAGCGCGACGGCCTCGCCGCCTTCCAGGAGCACGAGAGCGAGCGCGCCCGCCAGCCGCTGCCGGCCGGGCCGTTCAAGCCGGTGCTGCAGGCGCTGCACCGGCTGCAGCACGCCGCCGGCATGAAGGTGCGCACCGCGCTGGTCACGGCGCGCAGCGCGCCGGCCCACGAGCGCGCGATCCGCACGCTGATGGACTGGCGCATCGAGGTGGACGAGGCCATGTTCCTCGGCGGCCTGGCCAAGGGCGGCTTCCTGCGCGAGTTCGAGCCGGACTTCTTCTTCGACGACCAGGCCGGCCACGTCGAAAGCGCCGCCGCGCACGTGCCGGCCGGCCAGGTGGCCGCCGGCATCGCCGCCCGGTAGGCGCGCGCGCCGCGCCGCCGTGACGAATCGCCGCCGCGCGCGGCGGCACCACAATGCCGCCACTTCGCAGTGGATCGCAGGAGAACCCATGCCCCGTTTCCGTCTCGCCGCGCTCGCCGCGGCCCTGTGCGTGGCCGGCGCCGGCCAGGCCGCGGCCGCCACCGGCTTCTACCGCCAGCCCGCGCTCCAGGGCGAGCAGGTCTATTTCGTCGCCGAGGGCGACCTCTGGCGCGTCGGCACGCAGGGCGGCGACGCGCAGCGCCTGACCACGCACCCCGGCCTGGAGAGCCAGCCCGCCGTGTCGCCCGACGGCCAGTGGCTGGCCTTCACCGCGCAGTACGACGGCGGCACCGAGATCTACCTGATGCCCGCGGCCGGCGGCCCGCCGCGGCGGCTGACCTGGGAGAACGGCGGCATGCGCGTGTGGGGCTTCAGCGCCGCCGGCGAGATCCTCTACACCGGGCTGGACGGCCGCCCCGGCAGCCAGCTGTTCGCGCTCGATCCGCGGACCGGCCAGCGCCGCCAGCTGCCCGTCGGCCAGGCCAGCGACGGCGCGCTCGGCGCCGACGGCAAGACGCTGTACTTCACCCGCGGCGGCCTGCGCAGCGACAACGCGCGCCAGTACCGCGGCGGCGCCATCGCCCGGCTGTGGGCGCTGGACCTCGCCGGCACGGCCGAGGCCCGCCCGCTGGTGGCCGAGGGCAACAACGACCGCCGCCCGCTGCCCTACCGCACGGCCGGCGGCGAGCGCATCGCCTTCCTGTCCGACCGCGACGGCACGGTCAACCTCTGGTCGGTCGACGCCCGCGGCGGCGACCTGCGCCAGCACACGGCGCACAAGGGCTGGGACATCCGCCACGCGTCCATCGCCGGCACGCGCGTCGTCTACGCGCTGGGCGCCGACCTCTACCTGGCCGACCTCGCCCAGGACGCCGCGCCGCGCAAGCTCGACATCGCGCTGGGCGGCGACTTCGACCAGTTGCGCGAGCGCTGGGTCAAGAAGCCGCAGGACTTCCTGACCGACACCGCCTTCGCGCCCAACGGCGAGCGCGTGCTGCTGGCCGCGCGCGGCCACCTGGCCACGCAGGGCGTGCAGCAGCTGCGCCGCGCCGAGCTGCCGCAGCCGGCCGACGGCCGCTGCCGCAAGGGCGAGTTCAGCAGCGACAGCCGGCATGTGTTCGCCACCTGCGACTTCAGCGGCGAGACCGAGGTGTGGCGCTTCTCCGCCAACGGCACCGGCCAGCCCGAGCAGATCACGCGCGGCGCGACGACGCAGCGCCGCGACCTGTTGCCCTCCCCCGACGGCCGCTGGCTGGCGCACACCGACAAGGAAGGCCGCGTCCACCTGACCGACCTGAAGACCCGGGCCACCCGCGAGATCGCCCGCGGCACGCGCGGCGATCCGCCGCAGCTGCAGGCCTGGAGCCCGGACGGCCAGGTGCTGGCCTGGGCCGTCGCGCTGCGCCACCCCGACCGCAGCCAGCTGCAGCTGTTCCGCGTCGCCGACGGCCGCACCCACACGCTGACCAGCGACCGCTACGACAGCGACGCCGCCACCTTCAGCCCCGACGGCCGGTGGCTGTACTTCGCCTCCAGCCGCCACTTCGCCGCCAGCGGCAACACCGGCCCCTGGGGCGACCGCAACACCGGCCCCTTCTTCGGCACGCGCAGCAAGCTCTACGCCGTGGCGCTGCAGCCCGGCCTGCGCCCGCCGTTCGCGCCCCGCGACGAGCTGGAGACCGCCGCCGAGAAACAGGCCGACGCGCAGCGCGCCGAGGACCGCCAGGCCGCCGAGCGCAAGCCCGACGCCAAGGAGGGCAAGGAGGGCAAGGACGCCAAGCCGTCCGACGCGAACAAGCCCAGGCCCGCCATCGTCTTCGAGGGCCTGAACGAGCGCCTCCACGAGCTGCCCGTGGCGGCCGGCGCCTACCGCGCGCTGAGCACCGACGGCAAGCGGCTGTGGTTCCTGGACCAGGACCTGGAGCGCAAGACCCGGCTCCAGTCCGTCGCCCTCGACAACCAGGGCGGCGCGGCCGAGACGCTGGCGCAGGACGTGCGCGGCTACGCGCTGAGCGCCGACGGCAAGAAGCTGATGCTGGTGCGCAACGCGGGCGCCGGCAGCGCGCCGGAGATCCTGATCGCCGACGCCGCGCCCAAGCTGCCCGCCGAGACCGCCAAGCTGCAGGTGCGTTGGAGCGACTGGCAGATCGCCACGCAGCCGCGCGCCGAGTGGCGGCAGATGTTCGCGGACGCCTGGCGCCTGCACCGCGACCACTTCTACGACGCGCAGATGCACGGCGTGGACTGGGCGGCCGTGCGCGCCAAGTACGAGCCGCTGGTGGCGCGCGTGACCGACCGCCACGAGCTCGCGGAGCTGATGGCGCAGACGGTGTCCGAGCTGGGCGCGCTGCACAGCCAGATCGCCCCCGGCGACACCCGGGCGGCGCCCGACGAGCCCGGCCTGGCCGGCCTGGGCGGGCGCTTCTCGCGCACCGCCGCCGGCTGGCGCATCGACGCGCTCTACGCCGCCGACCCCGAGCTGCCGTCCGAGGCCTCGCCGCTGGCCGCGCCGCAGCTGGGCCTGAAGGTGGGCGACGTCATCACCGCCGTGAACGGCCGCGCCACCGCCGACGCGCCGCACCTGCTGGAGCTGCTGCGCGGCCAGGCCGGGCGGCAGGTGCTGCTCGACGTGCAGCAGGCCGGCGGCAAGGCCGTGCAGCGCATCGTCACGCCGGTCAGCTTCGTGCGCGAGACGCAGCTGCGCTACAACGACTGGCGCGCCAGCCGCGCCCGCGCCGTCGAGCAGGCCGGCCAGGGCCGCATCGGCTACGTCCACCTGCGCGCGATGGGGCCCAACGACATCGCCGACTTCGTGCGCGAGTTCTACGCCGCCAGCGACCGCGACGGCCTCATCATCGACGTGCGCTACAACAACGGCGGCAACATCGACAGCTGGATCCTCGAGAAGCTGCTGCGCCGCGCCTGGGCCTTCTGGCAGCCGCGCTCGCCGGCCGGCAGCGGCACCTACGCCAACATGCAGAACGTCTACCGCGGCCACACCGTGGTGCTGATGAACGAGGACACCTACAGCGACGGCGAGACCTTCTCCGAAGGCTTCAAGCGCCTGAAGCTGGGCCCCGTCATCGGCAAGCGCAGCTCGGGCGCGGGCGTCTGGCTGTCCGACCAGAACCGCCTCATCGACAACGGCATGATGCGCGCCGCCGAGACCGGCCAGGTGGACGCCGACGGCCGCTTCCTCATCGAGGGCGTGGGCGTGGCGCCGGACATCGAGGTGGACAACCCGCCCCGCGCCACGGCGATGGGCCAGGACGCGCAGCTGGACGCGGCGCTCGCGGAGCTGCAGCGGCGCATCGCCGCCGAGCCGGTGAAGCCGGTCCGGCCCGGCCCCTACCCGCGGCCGGTCCGGCCGTGAACGCGGCCGCGCGCGCCGTTCAACCGCCGTCCGCTGGCGCGGGGCGCTCCACGCGCCCGTCCGCATGGCGGGCGAAGCGGCCCGCCTCGTCGCCGTGCACCGGCGCCGGATCGCCCCAGGGCCAGCCGCCGAACCCGGTGCGCCGGTAGTCCTCGAAGGCCTGGCGCAGCTCCGGCCCGGTGTTCATCACGAAGGGCCCGTGCTGCGCCACCGGCTCGCCGATCGGGCGGCCCTGCAGCATCAGCAGCTCGGCCACCGCCTCCTCGCCATTGGCCAGCGTGACGGCCGCGCCGGCCCGCAGCTCAATGGCGGACTGCACCGGCACGGCCCGGCCGTCCACGGCGATCCGCGTGCCGGCGAAGAAATACAGCATGCGGCGCGTGCCCGCCCCGGCCGCCGCCGGCAGCACCCAGCGCGCGCCGGGCGCCAGGCGCAGCGTCCACACGGCCACGTCCGCCTGCGCGCGCGCCGCCCAGGAATCCGGCGGCGGCGCGGGCGGCCGCAGCCGGCCGCCGCCGGGCAGCGGCAGGTCGCCCGCGATGCACACCACCTCGGTCGCGCGCCCGGCGCCATCGGTGAAGCGCTGCCGCGGGATGTCCTGCGCCCAGAACATCGTGAAGCGCGGCTCGGCCCATTTGCTGGCGGCCGGCAGGTTGAGCCAGAATCTGGAACAGCTCCAGCGGGTTGGGCCGGTCGGTGTGCAGCAGCGGGAACATCTCCGCGTGGACGATGCCCCGGCCCGCCGTCAGCCACTGCACGTCGCCGCCGCCGAAGCGCGCGCCGGCGCCCAGCGAGTCCGCATGGTCGACGCGGCCCCGGCGCACCAGGGTCAGCGTCTCGAAGCCGCGGTGCGGATGTGCCGGGAAGCCGGGCACCCGCTGGCCGTGGTACATGCTCCAGCCGTCGCGGCGCGAGAAGTCCTGGCCCGGCGGCCGGCCCGCCAGCAGCGCCGGGTCCGGCCCGTGGCGGCCGTTGCCGGGCGGGTAGGCGTCGTCATGGTGGACGCAGAACAGGAACGGGTCCAGCGTCTGCCAGGGCATGCCCAGGGGCGCGACGGCGAGGACGGCGGCGGATGGGGCGTCGGGGTTCATGGCGGGCGGTGCAGGCAGTGCAGCAGGGCCCCGACGCTAGCGCGAATCGGCGCCCCGCTCACCAGCGGTAGCCCGCCTTCACGAAGTACTGCCGGCCGTTGAAGCCGAACGGCGAGAAGGCGCTGTACGTCAGGATGCCGCCCACCGCATTGGCCGGGATGACCCGGTCCGGATAGCGGTCGTTGACGTTGTCCACGCCGGCGTCCACCCGCCACGCGCCCTGGCCCCAGCCGAGCGACACGTCGGCCAGCCAGGCGGGCGGGAAGCGCTGGTCGTTGGCCGCGCTGGCCTGGAACACGTCGTAGCGGCCGTAGCGCGTGGCGGCCACGCGCAGGCTCCACGGGCCCCAGCGGTGCTCGGCGCCCAGCAGCAGCTTGTCGTCCGGCGCGCTGACGGTGGCGCGGGCCAGCGTCACGCGGTCGATGAGCTGCAGCCCGTTGGCGCTCAGCACCGCCGGGTTGTCGGCCAGGCGGCGCACGGTATGGCGCGTGTGGCTGTAGGCCAGCGTGAAGTCGCTGCGGCCGGCCGCGCCCCAGTCCTGGCGCAGCGTGCTGACGAGGTCCACGCCGCGGGTGCGCGTGTCCAGCGCGTTCGTGAAATAGCGGCCGGCGCTGACCCGCAGCCCCTGCGCGGCGAGCTGGGCGCGCAGCGCCGCGGGCAGCGTGATGTTGCCGGACAGCAGGATGCGGTGGTCGATGTCGACCTGGTAGGCGTCCAGCGTCGTCTGCCAATCGCGCGTGGGCGTCAGCTGCACGCCCAGGCTGGCGCTGCGCGACTTCTCGGCCCGCAGCGGCGTGGCGCCCAGCGCCTGCGCGGCGGCCGACGGCACGGTGAAGGTGCCCGCCTCCACCAGCGCGCCGTCGACGAGGTTGGTGGACGTGGTGGCGAAGTACTGCTGCGCCAGCGACGGCGCGCGGAAGCCGGTGGACAGCGTGCCGCGCAGCGCCACGGCCGGCGTCGCGGCGTAGCGGCCCGAGAGCTTGGCGGCCGTCGCGCTGCCGAAGTCGCTGTAGCGCTCGGCGCGCAGCGCGGCAGTGGCGCTGAAGCGGTCGGCCAGCTGGCTTTCCAGGTTGACGTAGACGGCGACGTTGTGCCGGCCGTGGCGGCCCGCGTCGCCCGGCCGGAAGCCGGGGAAGCCCGAGGCCCCGCCGCCGTTGTAGGAACCGGGCTCGCCCGCGACGACCTCGTAGCGCTCCTGGCGCAGCTCCGCGCCCGCCGCCAGCGCGACGGGACGGAACAGCCCCCAGTCCAGCTCGCGGGACACGTCCGCGTTCAGCACGGTCTGCCGGTTGCGCAGGCCGCCGGCGGCGAAGCGCGTCGGGCTGCTCGCGCCCAGCGAGTAGTTCGCCGTGTTGGACACGTCGATGGCGAAGCGGTTCTCGCCGTGGTCCAGGCTCAGGTCCCAGTGCCAGCCGGCTGCGCCGCCGCGCAGGCCCAGCACCAGGCCGAGGTCGCGCGTGCGGCTGTCCAGCAGCGGCAGGAAGCCCTCGGGGTGGAGGGCCGCGACGCCGTTGGCCGCGGCCGTGGCCTGCGTGCGCCAGAACGCGGCGCTGAGGGTGTCGCGCTGGTTGAAGCTGGCGTGGCCGTAGGCCTGCACGCCGTCGGCCAGGTCCACCTGCCCGTTGAGCACCAGGGCGCGCTTGGTGCTGTCCGGGTCGCCCAGGCGGTTGTTGACCTGGCCCCGGCGCGGCTCGCTGGCCGCATCGCGCGTGTCCATGCCGGCGCGGTTGCTGCGCTGCTGGTGGCCGGTCTCGGCCGCCAGCCGCAGCCAGCCGCCATCGCCCAGCGCCAGGCCCAGGCTCACGCCGAGCTGCCCGCGCTGGCCGTCGCCGCGGTCGGTGCCGCCGATCTCGCCGGTGACGCCGCCGCCCTTCGCGCCCTGCTTCAGCACGATGTTGACGACGCCGGCGATCGCGTCGGAGCCGTACTGCGCCGCGGCGCCGTCGCGCAGCACCTCGACGCGGTCGATGGCCGAGATCGGCAGCGCATTGAGGTCCACCGGCGCCGAGCCCCGGCCCTGCGTGCCGTTGATGTTGACGACCGCGCCGGTGTGGCGGCGCTTGCCGTCGACGAGCACCAGCACCTGGTCCGGCGACAGGCCGCGCAGCTGCGCGGGGCGCACGGCGTCGGAGGCGTCGGTCAGCGACGGGCGGGGGAAATTCAGCGCCGGCAGCAGCTGCGCCAGCGCGGCGGCCAGGTCGGTGCTGCCGGTGCGCTGCAGGTCGGCGGCGCCGATCACGTCGACCGGCGATTCGGCCTGGGCCAGCGTGCGGTCGACGCGGCGCGTGCCGGTGACGACGACCTGCTGCAGCGTGGCCGGCTCGGCCGCTGGGGGCTGCGCGGCGGCGGGCAGCGCGGCGGCCGCGGCGGCGAGCGCCAGCAGGCGGGGCGAGAACGGCAGGGCGTGGCGGCGATGGAAGGTCATGGGCAAGAGCGCGCAGAAGCGGACGACGGCGCGAGTGTGCCGCCGGCCGGCCGATCGCCCAAAGACGCAAAAGCGCGCGGCTCATCCGGAATCCGGATATCGGCACGGCGGCCGCCGCCGGTTCGCCAGAATGCGCGGTCCGCGCGCGCAGGGGTCGCGCCGCACCACGGGTCCGGAGGAGAGGCATGAGCACACGTCGCGGGATCGTCCCGGCATCTTTCTTCAGCATCGTGCTGGGCCTGGCGGGCCTGGGCACGGGCTGGCGCGCCGCCGCGCAGCTGTGGGACCTGCCGGCCTGGCCGGGCGAGGCCGTGATGGCCGTGGCCGGCGCCGTGTGGCTGGCGCTGGCGGCGCTGTATGCGTGGAAGTGGTGGCGCCACGGCGCCGAGGCCCGGGCCGAGGCCGCCCACCCCATCCAGGGCTGCTTCGTCGCGCTGGTCCCGGTCACCGCGATGCTGGTCGGCCTGGCCGCGCTGCCGCATGCGCGGCCGCTGGCGCTGGCGCTGTGCTGCGCCGGCTCGGCCGCCGGCCTGGCCTTCGGCGCCTGGCGCCACGGCGGGCTGTGGCGCGGCGGGCGCAGCGCCCACGCGACCACGCCGGCCCTGTACCTGCCCACGGTGGCGGCCAACCTGGTGTCGGCGATGGCCGCGGGCGCCCTGGGCTGGCCGGCGCTGGCGCCGCTGTTCTTCGGCGCGGGCGTGCTGGCCTGGCTGGCGCTGGAGTCGGTCATCGTCGGCCGGCTGCTGACCGGCGAGCCCCTGCCGCCGCCGCTGCGGCCGACGCTGGGCATCCAGCCCGCGCCGCCGGCCGTGGCGCTGCTGGCCTACACGGCCGTCACGTCCGGCCCGCCCGACCTGGTCGCGCGCGGCCTGCTGGGCTATGCGCTGGTGCAGGCGCTGTCCGCGCTGCGGCTGCTGCCGTGGATACGCCAGCCCTTCACGCCGGGCTACTGGGCCTTCAGCTTCGGCGCGACCGCCCTCGCGGCGGCCACGATGCGCCTGGCCGCGCGCGGCGGCGACCCGGTGTTCACCGCGCTGGCGGCGCCGCTGTTCGTGGCGGCCAACGTGCTGGTGGCGGGCCTGTTCCTCGCCACGCTGCTGGCGGCGCTGCGCGGCCGGCTGCTGCCGGCGGCGGCCGCCGTCAGCTCAGCCTGACACGCGCGAACTTGCGCTTGCCCACCTGCAGCACGTGCTCGCCGGCGTCGAGCTTCAGGCCCTTGTCCGACAGCACCTCGCCCGAGCGGCGCACGCCGCCCTGCTCGATCATGCGCAGGCCCTCGCTGGTGGAGGGCACCAGGCCGGCCGCCTTCAGCACCTGGGCCAGCCCCATCGGCGCGCCGGCCAGCGCCACCTCGGGGATCTCGTCCGGGATGCCGCCCTTGGCGCGGTTGTGGAAGTCCTGCTCCGCCGCGTCCGCCGCCGCCGCGCTGTGGAAGCGCGCGGTGATCTCCTTGGCCAGCGCCACCTTGGCGTCCTTGGGGTTGCGCCCCTGCCGGACCTCGGCCTTCAGCGCCGCGATCTCGTCCAGCGACCGGAACGACAGCAGCTCGTACCACTTCCACATCTGCACGTCGCTGATCGACAGGATCTTGGCGAACATGGTGTTCGGGGCCTCCGTGATGCCGATGTAGTTGTTCTTGGACTTGGACATCTTCTCGACGCCGTCCAGCCCCTCCAGCAGCGGCATGGTCAGGATGCACTGCGGCTCCTGGCCGTACTCCTGCTGCAGGTGGCGGCCCATCAGCAGGTTGAACTTCTGGTCGGTGCCGCCCAGCTCCAGGTCGCTCTTCAGCGCCACCGAGTCGTAGCCCTGCATCAGCGGATACAGGAACTCGTGGACCGAGATCGGCGTCTGGCTGTGGAAGCGCTTCGTGAAGTCGTCGCGCTCCAGCATGCGCGCCACCGTGTACTTGGCCGCCAGCTGGATCATGCCGGCCGCGCCCAGCGGCTCGCTCCACTCGGAGTTGTAGCGGATCTCCGTCTTCGCCGGGTCCAGCACCAGCTTGGCCTGGGCGTAGTAGGTCTCGGCGTTGGCCTGGATCTGCTCGCGGGTCAGCGGCGGGCGGGTGGCGTTGCGGCCGGACGGGTCGCCGATCAGCGACGTGAAGTCGCCGATCAGGAAGATGACCTGATGGCCCAGGTCCTGCAACTGGCGCATCTTGTTGAGCACCACGGTGTGGCCGACGTGGATGTCCGGCGCCGTCGGGTCCAGGCCCAGCTTGATGCGCAGCGGCACGCCGGTGGCGGCCGAGCGCGCCAGCTTGCGGGTCCATTCGGCCTCCGGCAGCAGTTCGTCCACGCCGCGGCGGGTGACCGCCAGGGCCTGCAGCACGGCATCGGTGACGGGGAAAGCAGGGGCTTCGGACATGGCGCGGCGCCATCCGGCGGCAAACCGGACGAAATTGTTAAGTTGTCGAGCTATCGGAGAGAAGCGGCAGGTCGAGTAAGACATTGCCGTTAAAATTCACCCTTCGAATCGGGGGTGTTGTTTCAACACAACCGGCAGGGATTTTAAGGGCAGCCCCAGCGCTGCCCTCGCGGGGAGCCGGCAACGCCGGGACTGCTCCAGCAAGAACCGGGATGCCAAGCGTGACCGCCGTCCAGAAACGCCTTGATCAGCTTCGAGCTGCGCTGAAAAGCGCCGAAAACTTCGCCGCCCGCCACCCCCGCGCGCTGACCGCCTCGGTCGTCGGCGCGCTGAGCTGCTTCGCCGTCACCGCCTTCGGCATCGCGCCGCTGGCGCCGGACGCCGCCGAGCTGCCGCGCCGCACGCTGGTGCAGGCCCTGCCCGGCCCCGACATCGGGCAGCAGCTCGACGAGCTGGCCGCGCACGCCATCGGCCTGACCCGCGCCGAGGCCACCCGCTCCAGCGACACGCCCGACAGCCTGCTGCGGCGTGCTGGCGCGTTCGACCCGGCGGCCGCCGCCTTCCTGCGCAGCGACCCGCTGGGCCGCCGCGTGCTGCAGGGCCGCGCCGGCCGCATGGTCCACGTCACGGCCGACGCCGCGGGCCAGGTGCAGAAGATCGTCGTGCGCTTTCCGGCCGAACAGGTCGAGCAGCAGGGCAGCCACTTCACCCGCCTGACCATCGAGCGCAGCGGCGCCGGCTTCAGCGCCCGCACCGAGACCGCGCCGCTGCAGGCCCAGGTGGCGCTCGGCAGCGGCAGCGTCCGCACCTCGCTGTTCGCCGCCACCGACGACGCCGGCATCCCCGACGCCATCGCCTCGCAGATGGCCGACATGTTCTCCGGCGACATCGACTTCCACCGCGAACTCCGCAAGGGCGACCGCTTCAGCATCGTCTACGAGACGCTGACGGCCGACGGCGAGCCCGTCACCTGGGACGGCGGCGTCGGCCGGCTGCTGGCCGGCGAGTTCACGAGCAACGGCCGCACCTACTCGGCCGTCTACTTCAAGGACCGCGCCACCGGCAAGGCCAGCTTCTACGGCTTCGACGGCCAGAGCAAGCGCCGCGCCTTCCTGGCCAGCCCGATGGAGTTCTCGCGCATCACCAGCGGCTTCGCGATGCGCTTCCACCCCATCCTGAACACCTGGCGCCAGCACAACGGCGTCGACTACGGCGCGCCCACCGGCACCGCCGTGCGCTCCGTGGGCGACGGTATCGTCGAGGTGGCCGGCCGGCAGAACGGCTTCGGCAACGTCGTGCAGGTCCGCCACGGCGGCGACCGCACCACCGTCTACGCCCACCTGAGCCGCATCGACGTGAAGAAGGGCCAGCGCATCGAGCAGGGCCAGCGCCTGGGCGCCGTGGGCGCCACCGGCTGGGCCACCGGCCCGCACCTGCACTTCGAGTTCCGCGTCGGCGGCCGCCATGTGGACCCGCGCGCGATCGCCCGCGCGTCCGAGGCCATCACGCTGCCGCACTACGCCAAGGCGCAGTTCCAGCAAACGGTCGCCAGCGCGAAGACGCAGCTGGCCGTCGCGGAGACCATGGATGGCATCACCGCAGCCGACTGAGCCCCGGCTCTACATCGGGCTGATGTCGGGCACCTCGCTCGACGGCATCGACGGCGTGCTGTTCGACGCGGCGTCGCTGGCCGTCACCGGCCACGTCCACAACCCCTTCCCGCCCGCGCTGCGCGACGAGCTGCTGGCGCTGAACGGCCCCGGCGACAACGAGCTGCACCGCGCCGCGCTGGCCGCCAACGCGGTGGCCTGCGGCTGCGCCGACGTGGTCGCGCAGCTGCTGGAAGCCACCGGCACGCGGCGCGAGCAGGTGGCCGCGCTCGGCGCCCACGGCCAGACCGTGCGCCACCAGCCGGACGGCCCGAGCGGCTACACGGTCCAGCTGCTGAACGGCGCGCTGTTGGCCGAGCAGGCGGGCATCGACGTCGTCTGCGACCTGCGCAGCCGCGACGTGGCGGCCGGCGGCCAGGGCGCGCCGCTGGTGCCGGCCTTCCACCGCGCGGTGTTCGGCAGCGCCGGCCGGGACGTGGCGGCGCTCAACCTCGGCGGCATCGCCAACCTGAGCCTGCTGTTCGCCGACGGCCGCACCGGCGGCTTCGACTGCGGCCCGGCCAACTGCCTGATGGACGGCTGGATCGCCCGCCACCAGGGCCGGGCCTTCGACGCCGACGGCGCCTGGGCGGCCAGCGGCCGCGTGTCGCCCGCGCTGCTGGCCACGCTGCTGGCCGAGCCCTTCTTCATGCAGCCGCCACCCAAGAGCACCGGGCGCGACCTGTTCCACCTCGGCTGGCTGCAGAGCCGGCTCACGCCGGGCCTGGCGCCGCAGGACGTGCAGGCGACGCTGCTGGAGCTGACGGCGCGCAGCGCCGCCGAAGCGCTGCGCGCGCAGATGCCCGGCGCGGCCGCGCTGATCGCCTGCGGCGGCGGCGCGCGCAACGGCCGGCTGATGCAGCGCCTGGCCGACCTGCTGCCGGGCGTCGCGGTCTCGTCCAGCGCCGCGCACGGCCTGCCGGTCGACCAGGTCGAGGCGGCCGCGTTCGCCTGGCTGGCGATGTGCTTCGTCGAACGCCGGCCGGGCAACCTGCCCGCCGTCACCGGCGCGGCCGGCCCCCGGGTGCTGGGGGCGCTCTACCCGGCTTAGCCGGCTGTCACAGCGACCAGCCCGCCGACACCCACAGCCGCGGGCTCCTGTCCGGCGCGGTCAGCGACTTGGCCGCGTCGCGCCAGGCCAGGACGGCGCGCACGTTGAAGTCCCGCCACAGGCCGGCCAGGCCGACGCCATAGCCCTTGAGCGTCTGGCCGCTCACGCCGGTGGCATAGGGCTTGTTCTGGTAGCGCACATGGCCCTGGTCGTAGAACACGCTGGCCTGCGCCACGCCGGCGATCGCCTGACGCAGCTCGACGCTGCCCAGCCAGCCATCGTCGCCCGCGCCCTCGCCCTGGGGGTAGGCGCGCACGCCGTAGAGGCCGCCGATCACGAACTTCTCGGACGAGTCCAGGTTCTTGTTCGCGGCCTGGCCCGACAGCGCCAGGTAGGCCGAGGTCGTCGCGGTGATGGCCTGCAGCCGCGTGACGGCGCCGGTCAGCTTCATGTAGCCGCCCTGCGCCCGGGGGCCGGCCTGGTCGGCGGCGCGGGCCGCGGCGGAGCGGATGTCGAGGCGGCCCAGCACGGTGCTCAGCGTCCAGGTGCTGTAGGCGCCGCCGCCCAGCGCGTCGGCGAGGTCGCCGTACAACGTGACGGTGGCGGCGTCCAAGCCCTTCTTCGTGGTCGTGTCCGTCGCGCCGGTGCGGTCCCGCAGCCAGCGGTGCTCGGCCGCGCCGCTGACCCACACATTGGCGACGAGGCCGCGCACGAGCGGGTAGAGCGCGGTCGCGCCGACGGTGTCGGCATGGCCTTCGGCGTCGAGCGCGGCGAACTCCTTGCCCAGGTGGTACTGCGACGACGACGCGTCCACGCCCACGCGCAGGCCGTCGTCGTTGCCCGGCAGGTCGTAGGCGATGCGGCCATACAGCAGCCGCTCGCTGGTGGCGGTGGCGCGCAGGCTCAGGCGGTCGCCGATGTGCAGCGGGCTCAGCAGGTCGAGGCGGCCGTTGGCGCGGTAGGCCCCGGTGTAGCGGTTGCCGTAGTTGTCCACCGACACCTCGCCTTCGCGGTCCTTGCCGGGCTGCACCGGGATCAGCAGGTCCGAGGTGCCCACCGCCTGGCCCGGCTTGAGCAGGCCGTTGACGGGGCCGACGCCCGGCAGGTCGGCCAGCAGCAGCAGCGTGCGGTCCATCGCGGCGTTGCGGATGACCTTGCCGTTCATGTGCTGCGCGGCCACGATGTCGTCGAGCACCTGCTGCTCGACGCGCGACTGGTTCTGCACGGTGGACGAGTTCAGGCTGCCCTCGAGCACGGTGACCTTGACGACGCCGCCTTCGAGGCGCTGCGCCGGCACGAAGGCGCGCGCGACGACGAAGCCGCTGGCGCGGTAGAGGGCGGTGATGGCGCGCGCCGCGGCGCGCAGCTCGCCCAGCGAGACCTCGCGGCCGGCCAGCCCGTCCACGAGCGGCTGCAGCTGGTCGGTGGCGAGCAGGCGGTTGCCCTCGATGACGACGGCGCTCACCGGGAAGCGCTGCGCCAGGTCGGCGCCGGCATCGGCGTCGGCCGGCACCTGCAGGCCGGTGGTGCTGCCCTTGGGCACGGCGGGGATGTTGCGCTGCAGGTCGCGCAGCGTGTCGCCGGCCCCGGGCGGAACGGTCTGGGCGTAGGCCGCGCCGGCGCCCAGGGCGGCAGTGGCGGCGGCGGCGAGCAGGTGGCGCGAAGCGCGAGAGAGTCGGTTCATGGTGGTCGAGCGATGTGGGTGGGTCGTCAGGGCTGCGAGGCGTCCTTGTCGGAGCCGACGACGCCCGCGGGCAGCCGGATGCCGCCGTCGCCGATGCTGAAGGCGCGGCGCTTCAACAGGTTTTCCTTGGTGTTCGCGCTGGCGATCGCGATCGCCTTGGCCGCGTCCTGGACGGAGGCCAGGTCGTCGCCGCCGCGGCCGCCCTGCATCGGATCGACGCGCAGCAGCGTACCGAGGTCGATGCCGCTGGGCAGGTTGGGCAGGCTCACGAACGCCGACAGCAGCTGCACCGACGGCATGATCACGCCCACATTGCCGGTGATCGTGTCGTTGACGAGCAGGTAGTTCGACAGCAGCGTGTCGCCGCCGGCCAGGTAGTCCGCGTCGGTGAGGCTCACCGTCACGGCCTTGCCCGTGCCGCTGCCGGCGTTGTCGTACTGGCCCACGGCCTGGGTCACGCGCAGCACGTCGCCCTCCGCCACGTTGCCGACCGCATAGTTGTCCGGGTTCAGCGTCGCGTCCGTGGTGTCGTCCGAGTACTTGGCCACCGTGCCGGTGAGCGAGACGGTGATCTGGCGCGGCGTGATCGAGCCGGTGGTGCCGAGCGTCGGCGCATACGTGTAGTTGCCGGCGTCGGCGCCCGAGCCGGTGATGCCGGTGACGGACACGGCCTTGCCGTTGCCCACGTTCCGGTCGGCGAAGTGGCCGATGCCCGCGAAGCTCGCCGTGTCGCCGTCGAGCACGCCGCTGGCCTGCAGCGAGACCGCGCCGAGCGTCGTGCCGTCGTAGACCTTGGTGCTGCCGGTGGCGGTCAGCGTGATCGTCCGGGGCGTGATCGTCGCAAGGCTGGTGGCCGTCGTGTTGAACAGGTAGTTGGCCGCGTCGGCGCCGCTGGCGGCGACGGTGGAGGTCACCGTCTTGCCGCTGCCCGCGTGCTTGTCGGCGAACCAGGCCGTGCCGCTGAAGCCGATGTCGTCGCCATCGACCAGGCCGGCGCCGGCCAGCGTGGTCGAGGTCGCGGTGTTGCCGTCGTAGACCTTGTTGCCGCCGCTGGCCGTGACCACCACCGTGCGCGGGGCGATCGTGGCCGTCGTCGATGCCGAGCTGTTGACCAGCGTGTAGTTGGCCGCGTCGCCGCCGCTGGCGGCGATGCCGGTCACCGACACCGCCTTGGCCGTGCCGGCGTTCTTGTCCGCGAACTTGCCGCTGCCGGTGAAGCTCACCGCGTCGCCGGCCACCACGCCGGCGGACGCCAGCGCGGCGGCGACGTCGGCCGAGCCGTCGTAGACCTTGTCGGCGTCCGCCACCGACACCGTGATCGCCTTGGGCGTGATCGTCGCGGTGGCCGTCGTGCTGGTGCTGCCCAGCACGTAGTTGCTGGCGTCGTCGCCGGTCAGCGCGATGCCCGTCACGTGGACCTGCTTGGCCGTGCCGGCGTTCTTGTCGGCGAACGCGGCGCTGTTGGCGCTGCCCACGGTGTCGCCGCCGAGCACGCCCGACAGGCTCACGCTGGCGGTGGCCGAGGTGTTGCCGTCGTAGGCCTTGTCGCTGGCGGTGGCCGAGGCGCTGATCGTCCTGGCCGTGATCGACGCGGCGCCGGTGGCGCTGGTCGGCAGAACGTAGTTGCTCAGCAGCGTGCCCGGGTCGGCCGCGTAGTCGCCCGCACCCAGCGTGGCCGTGACCGAGGTCGCGCCGACCACGTTCTTGCTGTTGTAGCTGCCCACGGTCTGCGTGACCGCCGCGCCCTCACCCTGCACGAAGCCGGTCAACACATAGTTGCCGCCGTTGAGCGTGGCGCTGGTCGAGCCGTCGTAGGTCTTGCTGACGCCGGTGATCATCGCGCTCAGCAGGGCCGGCGTGATCGTCAGCGAACCGTTGTTCGTGATGACCATGTTGTAGCCGTGCTGGTCGGAGTACAGGCCGCCCAGCGTGGTGTACGTGCCGACGTTGAGGGCCGTGTAGTAGTACGGCGCGCCCAGCACGTGGCCCGGGGCCAGCGTGTCGACCCAGGTGACGTTGTTGAACGTGTTGCCGTGGATCGTGCCGTCGTACACGTGCGTGGTGGTGCCGGAGTTGACCGTCACCGCCAGCGGCGTGAGCCAGTGCGTCAGCAGCGGCGCGGCGCTGCCGTCGTAGATGCGCCAGAGCGCGTCACCCGGGTCGACGGTGCCGTCGGTGTCGACGCCGGTCCAGTCCGCGAACGTCGAGGCCTGGCGCATCTGCGCCGTGGTCTTGCCGGCGGCCACTTCGCCGTTGCTGGGGTCGCCGATGCTGTGCGCCTGGCCGGTGACCTGCACGTCGTAGAAGTTGCTCACGCTCTGCGCGCCGCCGGCGCCCACGAGGCCGCCCACTGCCGCTCCGGTGCCATTCACCGCGCCGGAGGCGTAAGTCTCCGCGATCACGCCGGCCGCTGCGTTGCCGATGAGGCCGCCCACCTGGTCGGTGCCGTTGACCGTGGCCGTGGCGTACGCGTACGCCGTGGTGCCGCCTCCTCCTCCAGCGTCGGTCTGCGAGCCCACCAGGCCGCCCACTGCGGTGGTGCCGTTGACGATGCCCGCGGCGTACGAGATGCCAACCGTGCTGTCGGTGTTCGTGCCGACGAGGCCGCCGACCGAGTTCACGCCGTTGACGGTGTTGGTGGCGTAGCTGTACAAGACCGCGCCGTTGGCCACGTTCAGGCCCACGACGCCGCCGACGGACGTGCCGTCGCTGTTGACGGTGTTGGCCGCGTGCACGAAGACCACGACGCCCTGGTTTTCGCCGACCACACCGCCGATGCCCGTGCCCCCGCCCGTGGCGTTGACGGCCAGCGTGGTGGTGAAGTACCCGATCGCGCCGCCGGCATCGTTGCGGCCCGCGATGCCGCCGATGCCGTCGCCGGTGCCGGTGACCGTGCTGGTGGTGGACACCGCGTCTTCGATGCCGTCCACCGTCGCGTTGTTGTCGCCGAACAGGCCGCCCACGTGGTTGCGCCCCGACACCGTGCCGCTGGAGCTGGAGCCCGTCACGGCATGGGTGTCGTTGATGCCGACGGGGTTGCCGTCGTCGCCCGACCGCGAGTTGCCGATCAGGCCGCCCACTTTGTCCCGGCCGGCGACGTTGCCGGTCGCCGACGACGAGATGACGGACGTGCGGCTGTGGCTGAAGTTCGTGCCCACGAGGCCGCCGACACCGTCACGCGTCGCGATCACGTTGCCGCTGGCGTACGAGCCGGTGACGACGCCGTCGTTAATCCCAAGCAGGCCGCCCACGTCGCTCCTGCCGTCCACGTTGCCGGTGGCATGCGAGTTGGTGGTGTTGCCGTACTGCCTGCCCGCGAGGCCGCCCACGTAGTTCCTGCCGCTCACGCTGCCGGTGGCGTACGAGTTCGTGATGGCGCCATAGGCTTCGCCGATCAGGCCGCCCACCCAGCTGCCGGTGCTGGCGACGTTGCCGGTGGCGTGCGAGTTGCTGACCTGGTGGTTCGCGACGCCCGCGAGGCCGCCGACGTTCCACGACGAGCCGGTGACGGCGCCCGAGGCCCACGAGTCGTCGATCTGGATGGCCGCCTTGCCGACCAGGCCGCCCACGTACTCCGAGCCCGTGACCGTGCCGGTGGCCCAGGTGTTGGAGACGAGCGCGTTGCCGCTGGTGCCGTCGATGCCGCCGGCGAGGCCGCCGACGTTGGTCCCGTTGGGCGAGCTGACGGTGCTGGTCGAATCGGAGTTCGTGAATGAGCCCAGTTCCACAAAGCCCGCGATGCCACCCACGCAGTCGCCGGTGCCGGTGACGGCGGCGGTGGCGTGGAAGCCGTCCAGGGCGTCGGTGTACAGCACGCCGAAGATGCCGCCGACGAAGTAGTCGCCGCTCACGGCACCGGTGGCGCCGCTGTTGGCCACGAAGGTGATGTTGCTGCCGTAGCGCTGGCCGTTGCCCAGCAGGCCGCCGACGTTGAAGCCGCCCGAGACGGCGCCCGAGGCGCTCGAGTCCGTGATGGACGCCGTGCCCCAGTACGTGTTGGTCTGCGCCACGAGGCCGCCGACGTTGTCGGCCGTACCGGTGACCGTGCCGGAGGCGGTGGAGCCCGCCACGCTGGCCGCGCTCAGGAAGCCCACCAGGCCGCCGACGGTGTCGGCGCCCTGCACGTTGCCGGTCGCCGAGCTGCCGGTGATCGCGCTGTACGGGTTGGACACGCCCACCAGGCCGCCGACCGCGTTGCCGCCCGAGACCGCGCCGCTGGCCTGGGCGTTGCTGATCGTTCGGTTCCAGTCGAGGGCGCCCACGAGGCCGCCCACGTTGTCGCCGGTGCTGGTGACCGCGCCCGATGCGGACGAGTTGCTCAGGCTGCCGTTCATCACGCCCACGAGGCCGCCGGCGTTGTTGCCGGCCGCAGTGACGGCGCCGCTGGCGGACGAGTTGGTGATGCTGGCTTCGGCGTAGCCCACGAGGCCGCCGACGTTCTCCGTGTTGCCGGCAACGCCGCTCCCGCCGGTGACGGTGCCGGTGGCGCTCGAGCCGGTGATGCTGCTGGTGGCGCCGCTGAGCTTGCCGAGGAGGCCGCCGACGTTCTGCACGCCCGAGCCGCTGACGTTGCCGCTGGCCGACACATTGGTGATGGCGGTGCCGAGCGCGGTGCCGACGAGACCGCCAACGTCGTCGCCGGTGCCGGTGACCTTGCCCGACGCCGTGGCGCCGCTGTGCGTGCTGGTGATCGTGGTGTCCGCGTCGGCGCGGCCGACGAGGCCGCCGACGCTCTTTTCGGCGGCGGTGTCGCCGACATGGCCCGAGGCGTACGAATCGCCGCCGATCGCGGCGCCGCCGAGCATGAGGCCCACGAGGCCGCCGACCGCCTCGACGCCATCGACGCTGCCGCTGGCGTGGCTGTCGGTGACGCTGCTGCTGGTGGCGCCGACCAGGCCGCCGACCGCGGCGCTTTCGCCGTTGCCGATGACGGCGCCCGAGGCGTATGACGTGAGCACCGCCGCGTTGGTCTCGCCGACGAGGCCGCCGGTGCTGGAGGCGCCGTTGACGATGCCGCTGGCATGGCTGCCGCTGATCACGCCGCCGCTGCTCTCGCCCACGAGGCCGCCGACGTTCTTGCCAGACGTGGTGACGGCGCCGGTGGCGAACGAGTTCGTGACGCTGCCTTGCGCGTAGCCCACGAGGCCGCCGACATTGTCTGCGCCGGCGCCGACGATGCCGAGGCCCCCGCCCGTCACGGTGCCGATGGCGCTCGACCCGGCGATGCTGCTGGTGGTGCCGCCGAGCCTGCCGACGAGGCCGCCGACGTTCTGCACGCCGGAGCCGGTGACATTGCCGCTGGCCGACACGTTGGTGATGATGGTGCCCAGCGCGGTGCCGACGAGGCCGCCGACGTCATCGCCGCTGCCGGTGACCTTGCCCGCCGCCGTGGCGCCGCTGTGCGTGCTGGTGATCGTGGTGCCTGCAGCCGCGTGGCCGACCAGGCCGCCGACGCTTTCTCCGGCGACGGTGTCGCCGACGTGGCCCGAGGCATACGAATCACCGCCGATGGTCGCGCCGCCGAGCATCGCGCCCACGAGGCCGCCGACCAGGTTGCCGCCATCGACGCTGCCGCTGGCGTGGCTGTCGGTGACGCTGCTGCTGGTGACACCGACCAGGCCGCCGGCCGAGGTGTTTTCAGGGGCGCCGGTGACGGCGCCCGAGGCGTACGACGTGGCTACCGCCGCATTGGTCTTGCCCACCAGGCCGCCGACGTTGTTGCCGCCATCGACGGCGCCGATGGCGTGGCTGCCGCTGATCGCTCCACCGCTGCTCTGGCCCACCAGGCCGCCGACGTTGCTGCCATTGCCCGTGACGACGCCGCTGGCGAACGAGTTGGCGATGCTGCCTGCGGCATAGCCCACGAGGCCGCCGACGTTCTCGATGCTGCTGGCGCCGATGATCACGCCCGTGACCGCGCCGGTGGCGCTGGAGCCGGTGATGCTGCTGGTGGTGCCGCCGAGATTGCCCACCAGGCCACCGACGTTCTTGTCGCCGGAGCCGGCCACGTTACCGCTGGCCGACACATTGGTGATGACGGTGCCCAGCGCGGTGCCGACGAGGCCGCCCACGTCGTCCCCGGTGCCGGTGACCTTGCCCGCCGCCGTGGCGCCGCTGTGCGTGCTGGTGATCGTGGTGCCTGCAGCCGCGTGGCCGACCAGGCCGCCGACGCTTTCTCCGGCGACGGTGTCGCCGACGTGGCCCGAGGCATACGAATCACCGCCGATGGTCGCGCCGCCGAGCATCGCGCCCACGAGGCCGCCGACCAGGTTGCCGCCATCGACGCTGCCGCTGGCGTGGCTGTCGGTGACGCTGCTGCTGGTGACACCGACCAGGCCGCCGGCCGAGGTGTTTTCGGGGGCGCCGGTGACGGCCCCCGAGGCGTACGACGTCGCCACCGTCGCATTGGTCTTGCCGACGAGGCCGCCAACGTTGTTGCCGCCATCGACGGCGCCGATGGCATGGCTGCCGCTGATCGCGCCGCCGCTGCTCTGACCCACCAGGCCACCGACGTTGCTGCCACTGCCCGTGACGGCACCGTTGGCGAACGAGTTGGCGATGCTGCCTACGGCATAGCCCACGAGGCCGCCGACGTTCTGCATGTTGCTGGCACCGTTGCTCGTGCCCGTGACCGTGCCGGTGGCGCTCGAGCCGGCGACGCTGCTGGTGGTGCCGCTGAGATTACCGACGAGGCCGCCGACGTTCTGCTCGCCGGAGCCGGTGACGTTACCGCTGGCCGACACATTGGTGATGACGGTGCCCAGCGCGGTGCCGACGAGACCGCCGACGTCGTCGCCCGTGCCGGTGACCTTGCCCGCCGCCGTGGCGCCGCTGTGCGTGCTGGTGATCGTGGTGCCCGCCTCGGCGCGGCCGACCAGGCCGCCAACGCTGCTGCCGGCATCGGTGTCGCCGACGTGGCCCGAGGCATACGAATCGCCGCCGATCGCCGCGCCGCCGAGCATGAGGCCCACGAGGCCGCCGACCGCCTCGCCGCCATCGACGCTGCCGCTGGCGTGGCTGTCGGTGACGCTGCCGCTGGTCGCGCCGACCAGGCCGCCGGCCGCGCCGGTTTCGGTGGCGCCGGTGACGGCGCCCGAGGCGTATGACGCGCCAACCGACGCATTGGTCATACCCACGAGGCCGCCGACGTTGGTGTTGCCGGTGACGGCGCCGCTGGCATGGCTGCCGCTGATCGCGCCGCCGCTGCTCTGACCCACGAGGCCACCGACGTTGTCGCCGGTCGTGGTGACGGCGCCCGAGGCGCTGGAGTTGGTGACGGCGCCTTCCGCATGGCCCACGAGGCCGCCGATGTTCTCGATGTTGCTGGCGCCGATGATCACACCCGTGACCGCGCCGGTAGCGCTGGAGCCGGTGATGCTGCTGGCGGCGCCGCTGAGATTGCCCACCAGGCCACCGACGTTCTTGTCGCCGGAGCCAGCCACGTTGCCACTGGCCGACACGTTGGTGAGGGTGGTGCCCAGCACGGTGCCGACGAGGCCGCCGACGTCGTCGCCGGTGCCGGTGACCGTGACCGAGGCGCTGGACTCGGTGATGGCGCCTGCCGTGTGGCCGACCAGGCCGCCGACGGCGCTGCCGCCCTCCACCTCGCCTTCGGCCGACGACTGCGTGATCGTGCCGGTGTTTTTGCCCACCAGCAGGCCGACGTGGGCCGTGCCTTCGGCCTTGCTGTGTTCGTCTTCGATGACGTGGGCGTTGAAGATCCTGCCGTGGTTTTCACCCGCGAGGCCGCCGACGGACTGCGCGCCCTGCGCGTCCACATCCTCGAGCTTGATGTTGGCCACCGAGCCCGTGGCCGTGACGGTGCCGAACAGGCCGACGGCATCGAGGGTCGGCCGGGAGATCTTGAGTGCGGCGATCTTGTGGCCCAGGCCGTCGAACTTGCCGCCGAAATTGCTGATCGGCGCGAAGCCCTCACCGGAGTTCCAGCCGGCGGTGTTGGTGGCGTCGATGTCGTCGCCCAGCACGTACAGGCCGTTCGGGCTGCCGGCGATGCCTTGCAGGTCGGTGCCGGTGGTGCTGCCGGCCGCACCCAGCTGCGTGATGACCGTGTAGTTCTGCGTGGCGCCGTCCGAGCCGGTCTTCACGGAGAAGTTCTGGCCCGCCGGCAGCCACACTTTCACGCCGTCGCCGAGCGTGTAGGTGCTGATGTTGCCGGCGGCGGCCGCGCCCTGGCCCACCTTCAGCGACAGCGCCGCGCTGCCGCTGCCCGTCAGGTCGGCGTTGATCGCGATGTCGTTGTGCGCGGTCAGCGTCAGCGTGTTGGCGCTCCAGGACACCGCGTCGTTGACGTAGATGTTGCCTTGCCCCGAGCCGACGGCCTGGGTGGCGATCTCGACGCTGCCGTTGGCCAGGTTGGACGCCAGCTGCGCGGCCGTCATGTCGCCGCCGTTGGCGGCGATGGTGAAGTCGCTCGGGTCGATCAGCCAGGTGCCCGACCGGCCGTTCGCCGCCTTCGTGGTGACGGTGTGCGCGGCGCGCAGGTCGACGTGGGCCGCCGAGGTGTCGATGTAGCCGCCGTCGCCGCCGTTGGGGGCCGACGCGTCGAGCGTGCCGGCCACGGCCACGGTGCCAACCTCCATGTCGCCACCCAGCACGATGGTGCCGCGGTCGTTGCCGACCGTCTGCGCCTCGATGAGGCCGGTGTTGTTGACCACGGCCTTCGACAGCTTGTCGAGCGCCTCGGCGGTGAGCCAGATGCGGCCGCCGCCGGCCCGGATCGTGCCGCCGTTGGCGGCCAGGCCGTCGAGCGTGCCGCGGTCGATGGAGAACGCGGCCATGCCGGCGCCGTCGATGCGCAGCGTGACCTGGTCGGCGGCGGCCAGGCGGACGTCGCCGCCGGGGGCCGTGATGCTGCCGGTGTTGACGACCTGCGCGCCGATCAGCGCGACATAGCCGCCCTGGGCAGCGGACAGCGAGCCCGCGTTGGCCACGGTGCCGGTGCCGGTGCCGCCGAAGCTGTATTTGCCGGCCATGAAGTCGGCGTTGGCCACGTCGCGCGTGGACGCGAGGATGCCGGCCGCGCTCACCTGCGCACCGGCGCCGAACAGCACGCCGTTCGGGTTGACGAGGAAGACCTGGCCATTGGCGCGCAGGCTGCCGAGGATCTGCGTCGGGTCCTGGCCCAGCACGCGGTTGAGCGCCACCGCGCTGTTCGAGGGCTGGACGAACTCGACGCTGGACTGGCGGCCGATGTCGAAGCTCTGCCAGTCGATGATCGCCCGGGCCGTGCCCTGGGCGATGGTCGTGAGGTTGCCGGCCTGCGTGATCCGGGCCTGGCCGGCGACCACGTTGCCGCCGGTGGGCTGCGCCCCCGGATCGAGCGCATGCGCCGCGGCCGAGGCCAGCAGGCCGACCATCGCCATGATCGCGCGGCCGCCGGAGCGCTTGCTGCGCGCGCGGCTGCGCTCGGGGGCGGGCACCCAGGTTTGCTGCTCCTCGTTCCAGACGAGGACATAGGCGCGGTTGCAGCTGGCGTGGTCGAACATGGGCTGGGCTTTCTTCGGCGTGTGGGGGTGTTGCGGGCAGGCGTGAGCCCTGCTCGAACGATTTTGGCGAGGCAGCCGCGCGCCGATGGGCGCAATAAGGCATGCAACCGGCCGCTTCTGTGACACCTGCACGAACGGCGCCGGCCGCGCTTCCAGAAGCCGTTCACGGTTCGTCCCTGCGCCCGTGAACAAGTTCTCGGACGGCCGGCCCGGCACCCCCGCGTATGAGCGGGCGCGGGGTCTGGCCTGCCGCGCAGCGCGCCGCTAGGCCTCCACGTCCCGCCCCTGCGGCCCGGCCGGCGGCGCGCCGTCCTGCGGCGCGAGCTGCCAGAAGATGCCGGCCGACGCGAGGGTGACGAGGGCCATGCAGCCGAAGGTCGCGCGGAAGGCGTTCAGCGCCGGCTCGCCGCCCTCGCCGCCGAAGAAGGCCGTGAACGCCGCCAGCACCGCGCCCGCCGCCGCCACGCCCAGGCCCATCGCCAGCATCTGCACCATCGACAGCAGGCTGTTGCCGCTGCTGGCCGTGTCCTCGTCGAGGTCCTTCAGCGTCAGCGTGTTCATCGCGGTGAACTGCAGCGAGTTGACGGCGCCGAAGGCCGCCAGCTGCGCGATGCGCAGCAGCAGCGGCTGCCCGGGCGCCGCGAGCGCGAAGCTGGCCATCGCCAGCCCGACCAGCGCCGTGTTGGCGACCAGCACGCGGCGGTAGCCGAAGTGGGTGATCAGCGGCGTGGTGGCCCGCTTCATCGACATGCTGGCGACGGCGACCGGCAGCATCATCATGCCGGCCTGCGCGGGCGAGTAGCCCATCGCCACCTGCAGCAGCAGCGGCACCAGGAAAGGCATGCAGGAGCTGCCCAGCCGCGAGAACAGGTTGCCCAGCAGCCCGACGCGCAGCGCGCCGATGCGGAAGAGCGCGGGCGGGAACAGCGGGTCCGGCCGGCGCAGCGCGTGCAGCCAGTAGGCCGCCAGGCTGGCCAGGCCGGAGATCATCAGCACCAGCACCGCCGCCTGGCGCAGGCCGAGGCCCGAGAGCCCGTCCAGCGCCAGCGACAGCGCGACCATGCCGAAGGCCAGCAGCAGGTAGCCGGCCAGGTCGAAGCGCCGCAGCGGCACCGGCGCCGGCGCGGGCATGAAGCGCAGCACGGCCAGCGCGCCGAGCACGCCCACCGGCACGTTGATCAGGAAGATCCAGTGCCAGGACGCGATCTCGACCAGCCAGCCGCCCAGCGTCGGGCCGACCAGCGGGCCGATCAGGCCGGGGATGGCGATGAAGCTCATCGCCGGCAGGAGGCGCTCGCGCGGGCAGCCGCGCAGCACGGCGAGGCGCCCCACCGGCAGCAGCAGCGCGCCGCCCAGTCCCTGCACGATGCGCGCCGCCACCAGCGCGCCCAGGCTGTGCGCCGCCGCGCACAGCACCGAGCCGGCGACGAAGGTGAGGATCGCGCCGACGTAGACGCGCCGCGTGCCGAAGCGGTCGGCCACCCAGCCCGAGGCCGGGATCAGCATCGCCATCGTCAGCGAGTAGGCGACGATGACGGACTGCATGCGCAGCGGGCTCTCGCCGAGGCTGGCCGCCATCGCCGGCAGCGCCGTGTTGACGATGGTCGCGTCCAGCGTCTGCATGAAGAAGCCGACGGCCACCAGCCACAGCAGGATGCGCAGTTGGCGGTCGTCGGCGTTCATGAATATCGTCCGAAAAACAAAACCGCCCGAGGGCGGTTCGTCAGGCGGGGCGCGCGGCGCTCAGACGGAGAAGCTGGAGCCGCAGCCGCAGGTGGTCGTCGCGTTCGGGTTCTTGATGACGAACTGCGCGCCCTGCAGGTCTTCCTTGTAGTCGATCTCGGCGCCCATCAGGTACTGCAGGCTCATCGAGTCGATCAGCAGCGTCACGCCGTTCTTCTGCATCTGCGTGTCGTCGTCGTTGACGGCCTCGTCGAAGGTGAAGCCGTACTGGAAGCCCGAGCAGCCGCCGCCCTGCACGAACACGCGCAGCTTCAGCTCGGGGTTGCCTTCCTCGGCCACCAGGTCGCGCACCTTGTCGGCGGCGCTGTCGGTGAAGACCAGGGGCGCGGGGATGTCGGTGGGGGTGTCAAGCACGGCGCTCATGGCGGGCTCCTGTGGGGTCTGTCCAAAACGAATGGGGGGGATTGTCGGCGCAAAAGCAAAAGGCCGCATCGTGCGGCCTTTCTTTCGGGCGGGCCGCGTGATGCGCGGCCCGGTGGCAAGTCGATCAGCGCTTGCTGAACTGCTTGCGGCGGCGGGCGCCGTGCAGGCCGACCTTCTTGCGCTCGACTTCACGCGCGTCGCGCGTGACGAAGCCGGCGCGGCTCAGTTCGGGCTTCAGCGCGGCGTCGTAGTCGATCAGCGCGCGGGTGATGCCCAGGCGCAGCGCGCCGGCCTGGCCGGACTCGCCGCCGCCGTGCACGTTGACCTTGATGTCGAACGCCTCACCGTTGTTCGTCAGCAGCAGCGGCTGCTTGGCGATCATGATGGAGGTGCCGCGGCCGAAATAGCTCTCGATGGGCTTGCCGTTGACGATGATCTGGCCCGTGCCCTTCTTGATGAAGACGCGAGCGACCGACGACTTGCGGCGGCCAGTGCCGTAATTCCAGTTTCCGATCATGGCCGTTCCTTAGATCTCGAGAGCCTTGGGCTGCTGGGCGGTGTGCGGGTGCGTGGGACCTGCGTAGACCTTCAGCTTCTTGACCATGGCGTAACCCAGCGGGCCCTTGGGCAGCATGCCCTTGACGGCCTTCTCCAGCGCGCGGCCGGGGTGCTTGGCTTGCATGTCCTTGAACTTCGTGGCGTAGATGCCGCCGGGGAAGCCGCTGTGGCGGTAGTACACCTTGTCGGTGGCCTTGTTGCCGGTGACGCGGAGCTTGTCGGCGTTGACGATGACGATGAAGTCACCGGTATCGACGTGAGGCGTGTAGATGGCCTTGTGCTTGCCGCGCAAACGGAGTGCCACTTCGCTGGCAACACGTCCGAGCACCTTGTCGGTGGCGTCAATCACAAACCACTCGTGCGTCACCTCGGCCGGCTTGGCGCTGAAGGTCTTCATGAGTTGATCTCTGGTGAGGTGGGCTGAAATGCGACCGGCCCAGGTGCTGTGTCTGTTGCACAGCCTCTGGGGCTCGGCTCTTTCCCGCAGCCTTTTGACGGAAAAGCCCGCGAGTGTAGCAGCTCGGCGCCGGGTTTGGAAAGGCCGGCGTGGGGGCGACTCAAAGCTTGAGAGCTTTTCGGCCGTGGCCGAAAGGCGCGTCAAAACGCCCCCGATCTAGGCGCAAAGCACAGCCATAGCTCGGGCCATGGCGAGCATTTGCAACGACGAGCGGGGGCGTTTTGGCGTGCAAGGCGGGCATGGATGAAAGGCTGTCAAGCTCTCAGTCGCCGCGCCGAAGCGCCAGGGCGGCGTCGTAGAGCCGGTTGCGCGGCGCGCCGCTGACCTGCGCGGCCAGCGCCACCGCCTGCTTCAGCGGCAGCTCGGCCGCCAGCAGCGCCAGCACGCGCAAGGCCTCGGCGGGCAGCGCGTCGTCGGCCACGGCCGGCGCGCTGCAGGCGTGCAGCACCAGCACGAACTCGCCGCGCTGGCGCTGCGCGTCGGCGGCCAGCCAGGCCGGCAGCGCGGCGGCGTCGGCGGTGTGGATGCTCTCGAACTGCTTGGTCAGCTCGCGGCAGACGGTGACGCGGCGCGCCGGCGCCAGTTCGGCCAGCAGCGCGAGCAGCTCGGCGATGCGGTGCGGCGCCTCGAACACGACCTGGCTCTGCCGCTCGGCCGCC
Organism: Roseateles sp.; assembly: GCF_047654785.1. Classification (GTDB taxonomy): domain Bacteria; phylum Pseudomonadota; class Gammaproteobacteria; order Burkholderiales; family Burkholderiaceae_C; genus Pelomonas. The sequence continues at coordinate 104,856 of NZ_JASGKQ010000003.1, read as the reverse complement.
AGCAGCGCCTGCAGCACCGTGCGGCGCTCGCCCGCCTTGGTGGGCAGGAAGCCGGCGAACGCGAAGCCCTGCGCCGCCGTGTCGCCGGCCACGCTGAGCGCCACCGCCGCGCTGCTCGGGCCGGGCAGCGGCAGCACGCGGCAGCCGGCCGCCACCACCTCGCGGACCAGCACCGCGCCGGGGTCGGAGATGGCCGGCGTGCCGGCGTCGGACGCATAGGCCACGCGCTCGCCGGCCGCCAGCCGCGCCAGCACGGCGGCGCTGGCCTCGCGCTCGTTGTGCTGGTGCAGCGCGATCAGCGGCTTGTGCAGCCCGAGGTGGCGCAGCAGCGCGCCGCCCTGGCGCGTGTCCTCGCAGGCCAGCGCGTCCACCAGGCCCAGCACGTGGATGGCGCGCAGCGACAGGTCCGCCAGGTTGCCGATGGGCGTGGCCACCAGGTACAGCGTGGCGGCGGGATACTGCTGGCCGCCGGCCGCCGCCTGGGCGGCCTGTCGGAGCAGGGAAGCGTCAATGTTCAACGGGAGCTTTCGATCGGGTCCGGGCACCGCAGCCCGCGGCGCGGCCGGCGAGGACGCGGCGCTGGACCACCTGCAGCGCGCGGGCCTGCGCCTGCTGGAGCGGAATTATCGAGTCGCCGCCGGCCCCAGCCGCCACGCCGGCGAGGTGGACCTGATCATGCGCGACCGCGACGGCACGCTGGTGTTCGTGGAAGTGCGCGCGCGGACCGGCGTCTCGCACGGCGGCGCGGCCGCCAGCGTCACCGCCAGCAAGCGGCAGCGCCTCGTCTACGCCGCGCAGCACTACCTGCTGCGCCACGCCAGCCCGCCACCCTGCCGCTTCGACGTGGTGGCCATCGACGGCGGCACGCTGACCTGGCTGCAGGCGGCTTTCGATGCCGGGTGAGCCGTTGCGGGCCGAACGGCTCGAGCGCGCCCGCCTTCCACTGCGGGCCGAGCGCCGGGCCGCCCCAAGCCGGCCCGCAGGCCAGCCTGGCGCGCGTCCAGCGCCGCCAGCCCGGGCGAGGGGCTTCTATGATCCGCCCCCCATGATCGAGCAACGCATCCAGCAGCAGTTCTTCGAAAGCGCCGACCTGCTCTACCAGGCCGCCGAGCAGTTGGCCCGCCCGCTGGCGATGGCCGCGCAGATGGTGGTGGACGCCATCACCGGCGGCAACCGCATCCTGTGCGCCGCGCAGGGCCTGGCCAGCATGGACGCCGACTACCTCGCCGCCCGGCTGGCCGGCCGCTTCGAGCAGGAGCGCCCCGGGCTGGCCGCCTGGAGCCTGGCCGCGCAGGCGCGCGACGCCGCCGGGCTGGACCTGGCCCGGCTGCTGCAGGCCCACGGCCACCCGGGCGACGTGCTGGTCATGATCGAGCCGCTGCGCGAGCAGCGCGACGCCTGGCAGCCCGCGCTGGCCGTGGCCCATGCGCAGGAGATGAGCATCATCGCGCTGACCGCCCAGCCGCCCGGCAGCAACGACGAATGGCGCGGCGTGCTGCAGGACACCGACATCCAGATCCGCGTCAGCCACGGCCGCGAACCGCGCGTCGTCGAGGCCCAGCGCGTGCTGCTGCATGCGCTGGCCGACGCCGTCGACCTGCAGCTGCTCGGCAGCGACGAATAACCCCGACTTCGGAGATCCCGATGAAGACCCTCACCCTCACGCTGGCCGCCGCCCTCGCCGCCGCCACCCTGGCCACCGGCTGCGCGCCGCTGCTGATCGGCGGCGCGATGGTGGGCGGCGTGGCCGTGGCCACCGACCGCCGCACCTCCGGCACGCAGATCGAAGACGAGACCATCGAGGTCAAGGCCGGCGCGCGCGTGCGCCAGCAGCTCGGCGACAAGGTCCACGTCAACGTGAACAGCTACAACCGCGTGGCCCTGATCACCGGCGAGGCGAATTCCGAGGAGGCCCGCGCGGCGCTGGACGGCATCGTCGGCGGCGTGGAGAACGTGCAGAAGGTGATGAACGAGGTCGCCGTGGGCGCGGCCAGCTCGCTGAGCAGCCGCTCCAACGACGTGCTCATCCAGGGCAAGATCAAGGCGCAACTGATCGACGCGCGCGACCTGCACAGCAACGCGTTCTACGTGGTCGTGGAGCGCGCCCAGGTGTACCTGATGGGCCGCGTGACGGAGCGCGAGGCCGCCCGCGCCACCGAGATCGCGCGCCAGGTGAACGGCGTGCGCAAGGTGGTGCGCGCGTTCGAGATCATCTCGGAAGACGAGCTGGCCCGGTTGCTGCCCAAGCAGCAGTAGTCCGCAGGCTCACAGCCGCGTGATCAGGCTGGACGTGTCCCAGCGGCGGCCGCCCTGGGCCTGCACGTCGGCGTAGAACTGGTCCACCAGCGCCGTCAGCGGCAGGCGCGAGCCGTTGCGGCGCGCCTCGTCGAGCACCAGGCCGAGGTCCTTGCGCATCCAGTCCACCGCGAAGCCGAAGTCGAACCGGCCCTCGACCATGGTCTTGCCGCGGTTGTCCATCTGCCAGCTCTGCGCGGCGCCCTTGCCGATGACGTCCAGCACCCGGGCCATGTCCAGCCCCGCGTTCTGGCCGAAGCGCACGGCTTCCGACAGGCCCTGCACGATGCCGGCGATGCAGATCTGGTTGACCATCTTGGCCAGTTGGCCCGAGCCGGGGCCGCCCAGCAGCGTCACGGCCCGGGCGAAGGCCAGCGCGACGGGCTGCATCGCGTCGAACGCGGCCGCGTCGCCGCCGCACATCACCGTCAGCGCGCCGTTCACGGCGCCGGCCTGGCCGCCGGACACCGGCGCGTCGACGAAGGCGATGCCGCGCCGCGCGCCTTCGGCATGCAGTTCGCGGGCGACCTCGGCCGAGGCGGTCGTGTGGTCCACGAACACCGCGCCCGCGGCCATGCCGGCGAAGGCGCCGCCGGCGGCCCGCTGGCCGCCGTCCAGTGCCTCGCCCAGCACCACGGCGCGCAGGTCGTCGTCGTTGCCGACGCAGCAGAACACGAACTCGGCGCCCCGCGCCGCCTCGGCCGGCGTCGCCGCGCAGGTGCCGCCGTACTCCTTGACCCAGGCCTCGGCCCTGGCCGCCGTGCGGTTGTAGACGGTGACCCGGTGCCCGGCGCGCGCCAGGTGGCCGGCCATCGGATGGCCCATGACGCCCAGGCCCAGGAAGGCGACGCGGCGGGGGGGAATGGAGTCGTAAGTGCGGTTGCTCATGGTCAGAGAATCGACAAGTGTTCGGTGCCGGCGCCGGCGGACAGGTCGCCGCTGCGGGCGCGCTCGCTGTTCAGCTTGATCTGCAGGCGCAGGTCGTTCACCGAGTCGGCGTTGCGCAGCGCGTCTTCGTAGGTGACCTTGCCGGCCTCGTAGAGGTCGAACAGCGCCTGATCGAAGGTCTGCATGCCCTGCTCGCGCGAGCGCTTCATCAGCTCCTTGATCTCGCTGATCTCGCCCTTGAAGATCAGGTCCGAGATCAGCGGCGTGTTCAGCAGGATCTCGACGGCGGCCACGCGGCCCTTGCCCTCGCGGCGCGGCAGCAGGCGCTGGCTGACGAGGGCGCGCAGGTTCAGCGACAGGTCCATCAGCAGCTGCGCGCGGCGGTCCTCGGGGAAGAAATTGATGATGCGGTCCAGCGCCTGGTTGGCGCTGTTGGCGTGCAGCGTGGCCATGCACAGGTGGCCGGTCTCGGCGAAGGCGATGGCGTGGTCCATGGTCTCGCGGTCGCGCAGCTCGCCCATCAGGATCACGTCGGGCGCCTGGCGCAGCGAGTTCTTCAGCGCCGCCTCCCAGCTGTCGGTGTCGATGCCCAGCTCGCGCTGCGTGACGATGCAGTTCTTGTGCGGATGCACGAACTCGATCGGGTCCTCGATGGTGACGATGTGGCCGTGCGTCGTCTCGTTGCGCTCGTCGATCATCGCGGCCAGCGTGGTGCTCTTGCCCGAGCCGGTGGCGCCGACGACGATCACCAGCCCGCGCTTGTGCTGCACCACCTCGCGCAGCACGGGCGGCAGGTCCAGCGACTGGATGGTCGGCAGCGTCGCGGGAATCGTCCGCAGCACCAGGCCCACCTGGCCCTGCTGGATGAAGGCGTTCACGCGGAAGCGGCCGACGCCGTGCGGCGAGATCGCGAAGTTGCACTCCTTGGTGCGCTCGAACTCGGCGGCCTGCTTGTCGTTCATGATGGCCCGCGCCAGCTGCAGCGTGTGCTGGCCGGACAGCGGCTGCGGCGACACCTTGGTCAGCTTGCCGTCCACCTTGATGGCCGGCGGGAACTCGGCGGTCAGGAACAGGTCGGAGCCCTTGCGCGACAGCATCAGCCGCAGCAGGTCGTTGATGAATTTGGAAGCTTGGTCTCTTTCCATACGCCTTAGCCTTGCTGCGATCAGCCGGGGAAGTTTTCCGGGAACTTGGCCTTGGAGCGCGCCTCGGCGGGCGAAATGATGTTGCGGCGGACCAGGTCGGTCAGGTTCTGGTCCAGCGTCTGCATGCCCTGGCTGTTGCCGGTCTGGATGGCCGAGTACATCTGCGCGACCTTGTTCTCGCGGATCAGGTTGCGGATGGCCGAGGTGCCCAGCATGATCTCGTGCGCCGCGACGCGGCCGCTGCCGTCCTTGAGCTTGCACAGGCTCTGCGAGATGACGGCCACCAGCGACTCCGACACCATCGCCCGCACCATCTCCTTCTCGGCCGCCGGGAACACGTCGACGATGCGGTCCACCGTCTTGGCGGCCGACGAGGTGTGCAGCGTGCCGAACACCAGGTGGCCCGTCTCGGCGGCGGTCAGCGCCAGGCGGATGGTCTCCAGGTCGCGCATCTCGCCGACGAGCACGCAGTCCGGGTCCTCGCGCAGCGCCGAGCGCAGCGCGTTGCTGAACGAGTGCGTGTGCGGGCCGACCTCGCGCTGGTTGATCAGGCTCTTCTTGCTCTCGTGCACGAACTCGATCGGGTCCTCGATGGTCAGGATGTGGCCGTACTCGTTCTCGTTCAGATGGTTGATCATGGCCGCCAGCGTCGTGCTCTTGCCGGAGCCGGTCGGGCCGGTCACGAGCACCATGCCGCGGGGCTTGAGCGCCAGGTCGGCGAAGACCTTGGGCGCGGCGAGTTGCTCCAGGCTCAGGATCTTGCTCGGGATGGTGCGGAACACCGCGCCCGCGCCGCGGTTCTGGTTGAAGGCGTTGACGCGGAAGCGCGCCAGGCCCTGGATCTCGAACGAGAAATCGACCTCCAGCGTCTCCTCGTACACCTTGCGCTGCGAGTCGTTCATGATGTCGTAGACCATGTCGTGGACCGCGCGGTGGTCCAGGGCCTCGACGTTGATGCGGCGCACGTCGCCATGCACGCGGATCATCGGCGGCAGGCCGGCCGAGAGGTGCAGGTCCGACGCCTTGTTCTTGACCGAAAATGCCAGCAGCTGAGTGATGTCCATGAATCTTCCGTGGAGTGCTCGGACCATTATGGCGATCCCAGACTCCCTGAAATCCGTCAAAGACCGCATCGCTGCGGCATGTGTCGCGGCCGGCCGGCCGGCCGACGCGGTGCGGCTGCTGGTGGTCAGCAAGACCTTCCCCGCCGCCGCCGTGCGCGAGGCCTTCGCGGCCGGCGCGCGCGCCTTCGGCGAGAACTACGTGCAGGAAGGCCTGGCCAAGATCGACGAACTGGCCGACCTGCGCGGCCAGCTCGAATGGCATCTGATCGGGCCGCTGCAGGCCAACAAGACCCGGCCCGTGGCCGAGCGCTTCGACTGGGTGCACGGCGTGGACCGCCTGAAGCTCGCGCAGCGCCTGTCCGACCAGCGCCCGCCGGGCCTGCCGCCGCTGAACCTGTGCCTGCAGGTCAACGTCAGCGGCGAGCCCAGCAAGAGCGGCCTGCCGCCCGGCGAGGTCGCCGCGCTGGCCCGGCAGGTGGCCGCCCTGCCCCGGCTGCGCCTGCGCGGCCTGATGGCCATCCCCGAGCCCGGCCCCGGCGCGCTCGCGCAGCACCGCGCCATGGCCGGGCTGTTCGACGCGCTGAACGGGGCGGGCCTGGCGCTGGACACCCTCTCGCTGGGCATGAGCGCCGACCTGGAGGACGCCATCGCCGCCGGCTCGACCATGGTGCGCGTGGGCACCGCCGTGTTCGGCCGCCGCTGAGCCGCGAGCAGGCAAGATGCCGCCCATGCTGCGCACGATCCTCCTGCTCCTCCCCCTGCTCCCCCTGCTCCCGCTGGCCGCGCTGCCCGCCGCCGCCCAGCCCCAGCCCGTGCCGGACACGCTCGCCCAGCGCGCGCTGGCCTGCACTGGCTGCCATGGCAAGCAGGGCCGCGCCGCGCCGGACGGCTACTACCCGCGGCTGGCCGGCAAGCCCGCCGGCTACCTGTACAACCAGCTGCTGAACTTCCGCGACGGCCGGCGCGACTACGGGCTGATGAACGAGCTGCTCGCGCCGCTGTCCGACGCCTACCTGCAGGCGCTGGCCGGCCATTTCGCGTCGCTGGACCTGCCCTACCCGTCGCCGCAGACGCCCACGCTGCCCGCGCCCGAGCTGGCCCGCGCCGAGCAGTTGATCCGCCACGGCGACCCGGCGCGCCGGCTGCCCGCCTGCACCGCCTGCCACGGCGAGCGGCTGACCGGCACCCAGCCCGGCGTGCCCGGGCTGCTGGGCCTGTCGCGCGACTACCTGAACGGCCAGCTCGGCGCCTGGCGCAGCGGCCTGCGGCGCGCGCAGGCGCCGGACTGCATGGCGCAGATCGCCCGGACGCTGACCGAGCCCGAGATCAACGCGATGACGCAGTACCTCGCCGGCCAGCCCATGCCGGCCGACCCGCACCCGGCCGCCGCGCTGGCCGCACCGGCGCCGGTGCGCTGCGGCGGGATCGCGCCATGAAGCGCGCGCTGACCGCGCTGGCGCTGCTGGCCGGCCTGCTGGCGGCCGCCGCCTTCGGGCTGCTCGCCTGGCAGCGCGGCCTGGGCGACGCGACACCGCCGTCCGCCGCGCCGGTCAGCCTGGCGCGCGGCGCCTACCTGGCCGCCGTGGGCAACTGCGCCGGCTGCCACACCGCGCGCGGCGGCGTGCCGCTGGCCGGCGGGCGGGCCATCCCGACGCCGTTCGGCACCGCGTTCTCGTCCAACCTGACGCCCCACGCCAGCGGCCTGGGCGGCTGGAGCCGCGACGACTTCTGGCGCGCGCTGCACCTGGGCCTGGGCCGCGACGGCCGCCTGCTGCTGCCCGCCCACCCGGTCACCAACACGACGCTCGTCACCCGCGAGGACGCCGACGCGCTGCATGCCTGGCTGCAGTCCCGGCCCGCCGTGGACGCGCCGCGCCGCGCGCACGAGCTGCGCGGCCTGTACGGCAGCCAGCTGGCCATCGCCGCCTGGCGGGCGCTGTACTTCCGCCCGGCCGTCTACCGGCCCGACCCGGCCCGCGACGCCGCCTGGAACCGCGGCGCCTACCTCGCCCAGGGCCTGGCCCACTGCAGCGCCTGCCACGCCGGGCGCGGCCCGCTCGGCGGCGACCAAGGCGCGGCGGACTTCCGCGGCGGGCTGCTCGCGGGCATGGGCTGGCAGGCGCCGTCGCTGCTGGACCCGGCCGAGGCCGGCGTGCAGCGCTGGGCACCCGGGACCGTGCAGCGCTGGCTGCGCGACGGCCACGCCGGCGGCCACACCGCGCAGGGCCCGATGGCCGAGGTGGTCCTGGGCAGCACGGCCGCGCTGGACGGCGCCGACCTCGCCGCGATGGCCGCCTACCTGCGCGCGCTGCCCGAGCAGCCCGCCGCGCGGCCCGCGCCGGCCCAACCCGACCCGCGCCGCCGCGAGCGGGGCGCCGGCCTCTACCGCGAACACTGCGCCGCCTGCCACGGCGAGCAGGGCGAAGGCCGGCGCGACGAGGCCGGCGCGCCCGCCTACCCGGCGCTGGCCGGCAGCCGCCTCGTCACGCAGGGCAGCGCGGCCAACCTGATCCGCGTCATCGAGCGCGGCGGCTTCGCGCCCGCCACGGCGGGCCACCCGCGGCCCTACGGCATGCCGCCGTTCGCGGGCGTGCTGGACGCCGACGACCTGGCCGCGCTGGCCAGCCACCTGCGCGAGTCCTTCGGCAACCGCGCGGGCGAGGTCGATGCCGTCGAGGTGCTGCGCCTGCGGGCGGCCGCGGCGGCACATTGACACGGCAATCCCGCGGGCGTGCGGGGTGACGTGAACGACTTCACGCGACCCTGCCGGGGCGGTGCGGCAAACGGGCGCGGTCGGGACACACTGCGGCCGCCCGGTCGCTGACTCCCATGCGACACGGCGCCGCCGCTACCCCCGGACAAGGACCACACCCGCATGAACTTCCTGACGCAACTGCGCATCGGCCACCGCCTGTACGTGAGCTTCGGCTTGCTGATCGTGCTGCTGGTGGCCATCGGCATCTACGGCGCCACCAACGCCAACCGGCTGGCCCAGGACCTGGACCGCACCGCGAACTCCAGCCTCGTGAAGATCGGCGCGGCCAACGGGCTGGAAAGCCAGGTCAACGTCATCGCCCGCGCGGTGCGCGACCTGCTGCTGCTGGACACGGCCGGCGCCATCAAGAAGCAGAAGAAGGCCATCGCCGACGCGGTGGAGGAGTCCGAGAAGCAGCTCGCCGGCCTGGAGGCCGTCGCCGCCGACGGCGAGGAGAAGGCCACCGTGTCCGCCGTGCGCGAGAGCAAGGTCAAGTTCATCAGCGCGCTGGAGAAGTTCCAGAAGATCCAGGCCGACGGCAGCCCCGACGAGGCCCGCGAGAGCCTGATCACCGACCTGCGCCCCGCCCAGAGCGCGCTGCAGGACGGCATCAAGAAGCTGGTCGACATGCAGTTCGACAGCGGCAAGCAGCTGGCCACCAATGGCGTCGGCCTGGCCCAGTCCTCGGTCGTCATCACCGGCGTGCTGGTGCTGGTGGCCGCGGTGATCGGCATCGGCGGCAGCATCGTCATCGCCCGCTCCATCGTCGGCCCGGCGCGCAAGGCGCAGGCCGCCGCCGAGACCATCGCCGCCGGCGACCTGACGCAGGACATCACGGTCGAGGGTCGCGACGAGCTGAGCCAGATGCTGCAGGCGATGAAGGACATGCAGGCCGCGCTGTCCGGCGTGGTGCGCGACGTGTCCACCGCCGCCAGCGAGGTGGCGTCCAACTCCGGCTCCATCGCCGACAGCAACTCCAACCTGGCCGAACGCACCACGCGCTCCGCCGCCAGCCTGCAGGACACCGCCGCCTCGGTGGAGCAGATCGCCTCCACGCTCAAGGGCGCCAGCGACCTGACCCGCCGCGCCGCCGGCATCGCCGTCACCGCGCGCCAGGCCGCGAGCAACGGCGGCTCGGTGGTCTCCAAGGTCGTCGAGACCATGGAGGAGATCAGCGCCAGCTCCAAGAAGATCGGCGACATCATCGGCGTCATCGACGGCATCGCCTTCCAGACCAACATCCTGGCGCTGAACGCCGCCGTCGAGGCGGCCCGGGCCGGCGAGCACGGCCGCGGCTTCGCGGTCGTGGCCTCCGAGGTGCGCGCGCTGGCGCAGCGCTCGGCCGGCGCCGCCAAGGAGATCAAGGTGCTGATCCAGGAATCGACCGTCAAGGTCGAGAACGGCACGACGCTGGTCAACGACGCCGGCGTCACCATCCGCAGCGTCGTCGACGAGGTCAACAACATGGGCCAGCTGATCGAGGAAATCTCGCACTCGGCCCAGGAGCAGGCCGCCGGCGTCGGCGTCGTCAACGGCGCGATGAACGAGCTGGACAAGGCCACGCAGCAGAACACCAGCCTGGTCGGCGAGCTCAGCCGCTCGGCCGACGCGCTGCGCGACAGCTCCACCCGCCTGATCGACGCCGTCGGCTTCTTCCGCGCCGCCTGAGCCGCGCCCCCCCCCCCGCTCCCAGCTCCCCCCGCTTCCCGAGGTCCGCCATGTCCATCCTGCGCTCCATCACCCTCGCCGCCGCCGGCCTGATGCTGGCCGCCGCGGCCGCCCACGCCGCGCCCAAGGTCGTCAAGAAAGTGCCGCCGGAGTTCCCGGCCGAGGCCGCCAAGAAGGGCATCTCCACCGGCTCCGTGAAGGCCAAGCTCATCATCGAGGCCGACGGCAAGGTCAGCGACGTCGAGATCGTCGAGGCCGAGCCCAAGCGCGTCTTCGACCGCGCCGTCAAGGCCGCGCTGATGGAGTGGAAGTTCGAGCCCGGCGAGAAGGCCTCCCACGAGGTCAAGCTGGTCTTCAAGAACGAGGACTGACCGGCCTGCCGGCGTCGCCGCGCCCCCCGCGAAGGGAGTGGCCGGCGCCGCGCCCGGGCGTGCAGTGACAATCGCGCGCTTCCCGCGCTCCCGGACACGCCCCCATGCCCATCAACTGGTTCCCCGGCCACATGCACGCCACCGCGCGTGCGATCAAGGAACGCATGGCCGCGGGGCTGGACGTGGTGGTCGAACTGCTGGACGCACGGCTGCCGGGCTCCAGCTGCAACCCGCTGCTGGCGTCGCTGACGGCCGGGCGGCCGTCGCTGAAGGTGCTGAACAAGCAGGACCTGGCCGACCCCGCGCAGACCGCCGCCTGGCTGGACTGCTACAACGCCCAGCCCGACACCCGCGCGCTGCCGCTGGACGCCGGCGAGCGCTCGCCCGCCCGCCTCATCACTCGCGCCTGCCGCGAGCTTGCCCCGTGCCGCGGCGAACTGCACAAGCCGCTGCGCGTGCTGATCTGCGGCATCCCCAACGTCGGCAAGAGCACGCTGATCAACACGCTGGCGGGCAAGCGCGCCGCCAAGACGGGCGACGAGCCCGGCATCACCAAGACCGAGCAGAAGATCGTGCTGGAGCCCGGCTTCTACCTGTTCGACACGCCCGGCATGCTGTGGCCGCGCATCGCCGTCGCGCAGAGCGGCTACCACCTCGCCGCCAGCGGCGCCATCGGCCGCAACGCCTTCGACGAGGCCGAGGTCGCGCTGGAACTGGTCGCCGTGCTCGCGCGCCGCTACCCCGAGCGGCTGCGGCAGCGCTACGGCCTGGCCGAGCTGGGCGGGCCGGGCGGCGAGGAGGCGGTGCTGGAGGCCATCGGCCTCAAGCGCGGCGCCAAGGTGCGCGGCGGCGCGGTGCAGATGCACAAGGCCGCCGAGGCGCTGCTGATGGACTTCCGCCAGGGGCTGCTCGGCCGCATCACGCTGGAGACGCCCGAGGAGATGGCCGGCTGGCGCCGCGCCGCGGCCGAGGACGAGGCCCGCCAGGCCGCCGCGCGGGAGGCCGCGCGCCAGGCCGACAAGGCCCGCCGCAGCGGCCGGCGCCGCGACGATGCGGCAGACGCCGGGGACGCCGGAACCTAGAGGCGCAGCCAGCCGCCCAGCCGCAGCTGCCAGCGGCCGCCGCGCTGTCGCTCCCAGCGGTTGGGCTCGTAGCGGTAGCCCGGGCGCGGGCGCTCGTAGTAGCCGGGCACCCACTGGTGCCGATTGCCGCGCCAGCCCCAATAGCCGCCCACCCACACCGCGCCCGGGTAGGGCACGGCGGGCCGCACTTCCGCATAGGGCGCGGGCGGCGGCACGTCGACGATGACGGCCGGCGCGCCGCCGCCGTCACCGCCGTAGTAGCCGCCCTGCCGGTGCGCCGGCACGACGATGCAGCCCGACAGCAGCAGCGCCGCCGCAGCCAGCGCCAGGCCCAGGGGGTATCGATTCATCACGTCATCTCCGGCTGCGGCACCTCGGCAGCCCGGGCGACTCAACCCCCGGCGCGGCGCGGCGGATGACCGCGCTGACAAGCGGTTACGCCGGCTTTACCTCGGCTTCACCGCGCCGCACACCCAGCAGCGCCGCCATGCCGACCGCCAGCACGGCGGCCGTCAGCCACAGCGCGGTGTCGAAGCTGCCGCTGGCCTCGACCATGCGGCCGGTCAGCGCCGGCGCGGTGATCTGCGCCGCGCCGTAGCTCAGCGTCAGCCGCGCCATCGCCTTGCCCGGGTTGGCCGGCGACCGCCGGCCCACCAGCGCCAGCGTCAGGCTGACGATGCCGATGAAGGTCGCGCCATACAGCAGCGCGCCCAGCAGCGCCGCGGCCAGCCCCTGGGCCAGCACCTGCAGCAGCACGCCGGCGATCTGCAGCCCGAAGGCGAGCAGCAGCGCGCCGACGTCGCCGGTGCGGCGGGCCACGCGGTCCCACAGGAACACCGCGGGCGTGGCCGCCAGCCCCACCAGCAGCCAGGCCCACGGCCCCTGGCCCGCCAGCAGCGGCTGCTTCTCGACGATGGCGACCGTGAAGGTGCCGTTGATGACGAAGCCCCAGCCCGCGCAGAAATAGGCCACCAGCATCAGCAGCATCCAGCGCCGGCTGGGCGCGCCGCCGGCCGCCGCCCGGGCCGCGACCGGCGGCACCGGCGGCCGCCAGGCCCAGGCCGGCAGCAGGAAGGCCAGCCCCAGCAGCGCGAAGCCCTGCCACTGCGCGGCCCAATCCAGGCCCAGGCCGCCCATGCCCATCGCGCCCAGCGCCGACACCGCCACGCCCAGTCCCAGGCCGATGAAGTAGATGCCCAGCTCCGGCCGGCGGCCGGCGCGGATCAGCCAGCCCTGCACCAGCCCCGAGCCCAGCAGCATGCCCGCCGCGCCGCACAGCCCGCCCAGGTAGCGCGACACGGCCCAGGCGCCGAACGAGGTGCTCCAGCCCATCAGCGCCGTGATGAGCAGCGCCAGCGGCAGCGCCCAGGTGTAGAGCCGGTGCCGCCAGGCCGGGCTTTCGATCCACGCGGCCAGCAGCGCGCCGCTCATGTAGCCGGCGTAGTTGATGGCCGCCAGCAGCCCGCCGTCCGCCACGCCCAGGCCCGCTTGCGCATGCATCTGCGGCAGCAGCGGCGTGTAGGCGAAGCGCGCCAGGCCGATGGTCAGCAGCAGCGCGCAGATGCCGCCCAGCAGCACCTGCCAGGCCTGGAGTCGCGCGGAAGGGGGAGAGGCGTCGGCGGCGGGCATGGGCGCGAGCCTAGCCGAGCCGGGGCACGCGGGGCTGACGCGCGGGCGCCACCCGGACCCGGGGGTTTCCTGGGCTTGCAATGCGCGGCGCCAGACCCAGTTGCGCGGCATGCCGCTGTTCATCTGCTTCGCCCTGGCCCTGCTGGCCGCCGCCGGCATCGCGCTGTGGCCGCTGTGGGTGCGGCGCCGCCGCGCGCGCATCGCGGCCCGGCCCTTCCCGCCCGCGTGGCGGCGGCTGCTGCGCCGGCACGTGCCGCTGGTGGCCCGGCTGCCGGCGCGCCAGCAGCTGCGGCTGAAGGGCCTGATGCAGGTGTTCCTGGCCGAGAAGCCCGTCATCGGCTGCCGCGGCCTGCGCGTGACGGACGAGGTGCGCGTCACCATCGCCGCGCTGGCCTGCCTGCCGCTGCTGGGCGCGGCGCGCGGCCTGTACCCGGCGCTGCGGCAGGTGCTGGTCTACCCGGGCGCCTTCGTCGTGGACCGGCCGGTGAGCGCGGCCGGCGGCGTGCTGTCGGAGCAGCGCCGCGTGCTGGCCGGCGAGAGCTGGAGCCAGGGCCAGGTGCTGCTGGCCTGGGACGAGGTGAAGCGCGGCGCCGCGACGCCGGGCGACGGGCGCAACGTCGTCATCCACGAGTTCGCGCACCAGCTGGACCAGGCCGGCGGCGCCGCCAACGGCGCGCCCGCGCTGCCCACGGCCGAGGCCTACCGGCGCTGGTCGGCGGTGATGCAGCACGAGTTCGACGCGCTGCAGAGCCGGCTCGCGCGGGACGAGCCCGGCCTCATCGACGCCTATGGCGCCACCGACCCGGCGGAGTTCTTCGCCGTCGTCAGCGAGCTGTTCTTCGAGCGGCCCGCGGACCTGGCCGCGGCGCACCCGGCGCTGTACGCCGAGCTGCGCGGCTACTACCGGCTGGACCCGGCGGGCTGGGCCTAGAAGCCCAGGCTGGCCAGCAGGTCGTCCACGTCGTCCTGCTTGAGCGCCTTGTCGGGCGTCTGCACGCCGCCGAGCTCCTCGGGCACGGCGGCCGCGGCCGGGGTGGGCAGCGACGCGATCAGGTCCTGCAGCGGCGGCTCGGCCCGCTCCAGCATCCGGCTGACCTTGTTGATGACCTGGCCGGAGAGATCCTGGAAGTCCTGCGACATCATGATCTCGGTGTGCAGCGACTTCTCGCGCGCCGCGAAGCTCGCCGCGTCGGCCGCGTAGGCGGCGCACAGCTTCATCAGCGCGCGGGCGCGCTCCTGGCTGATGTTGTTGGACAGCGCCAGGCGGTTCAGCGCGTCGGACAGCTCGCGGCCCTTCTTGCGCACCGCTTCGGCATCGTCCTGCGCGGCTTCCACGAGGTTCAGCACCTTGGTGGCGGCCTGCTCCGTCATGCTGCGCACATAGGCCAGGCGCTCGCGGGCGTCGGGCAGCTCCTCCACCACGGTGTGCAGGATCTGGGCCGCATCGGCGCGGATCAGGGTCTGGATGGACGCGTCGGACATGCGGAACTCCCTTGGACGGCGCTGGGCATCGGCGCCCGGACCGCGGCAGTTTAGGCCGCCCCTCCCCGCCCGCCGCGCCGCGCGCGGCGCCGGGCGCGGCCTATGTCACGGACGATCCCGAACGCTGCTCAGCCGCCGCTCAGCACGGCCCGCAGCGCCGCGGCCTGCGCCGCGTCCAGCCGCCCGGCGGCCTCGGCGAGCGCCAGCTGGCGCCGGCCCAGCGCGAGCAGCAGGTCGTCCGGCAGGCCGGCGGCGGCCAGCGCGCCGACGTGGCGCGCCAGCACGCCGGCATCGCCGCGCGCGATCGGGCCGGACACGGCGCCCGCCAGGCCGCGCGCGGCGGCGGTGTCCAGCGCGCCGCGCGCCAGCGGCAGCAGCGCGGCCAGGGCCTCGCCCGGCGCCAGCCCGGCGGCGGCCCACAGCGCGCCGGCCTCGGCCAGCACCGCGAGCACGCCGCTGGCGGCCAGGTTGGCGGCCGCGTGGTAGGCCGCCCGCGCCGCCGCGTCCATCGGCGACGGCAGCGCCAGCGGCACCAGGCCCAGCCGCAGCGCCAGCGCCTGCAGCGGCGGCCGGTGCGCCGCGCCGGCCTCGATGCCCACGCACGCCCCGGCCAGGCCGGCATCGCCGGCCAGCAGCTTCAGCGGATGGAAGCCCGCTGCCGCCGGGGCCGGCGCCAGCGCCGCCAGCGGCGTGGCGCCGCTGCAATGCAGCGCGAGCTGGCCGGCGCGCCACGGCAGCGCGGCGGCGGCGGCGGCGAGGTGGTCGTCGGGCACGGTCAGCCAGACCCAGTCGGCCCCGGCCGCCGCGGCGGCGGGCGTGGACTCGCCCTCGCCGGGGTGGCGCCGGCCGACGGCGACGGCCTCGCCGGCCGCGCGCAGCGCGGGCACCAGCGCCCGGGCCAGCCGGCCGTAGCCGATCACCGCATGCCGGCGCGCGTCCATCAGGGCTTGACGAACTTCAGCGTCATGCGGTCGCTCTCGCCGAGGGCCTGGTAGCGGGCGCGGTCCCGGTCCTTCAGCGCCAGCGTGGGCGGCAGCGTCCACACGCCCTCGGGGTGGTCGGCCGTGTCCCGGGGGTTGGCGTTGACCTCGCTGCGGCCGGCGAGCCGGAAGCCGGCGGCCTCGGCGAACCGGATGACCGCCGCTTCCTGCACATAGCCGCTGCCTGCCTTGGGGTCCTGCGGGCGCGAGGCCGGCAGGCGGTGTTCCTCGACGCCCAGCGTGCCGCCCGGCTTCAGCGCCTTGAAGGCGGCGTCGAACACGGCCTGCGCGCTGCCGCCGGCCATCCAGTTGTGGACGTTGCGGAAGGTCAGCACCACGTCGGCGCTGCCGGGCGGGGCGATGTCGATCAGGCCCCTGGCCGGGTCGAAGGCCGTGATCCTGACCTTGCCGTAGACGGCCAGCGAGTCCATCTTGGCCTTGAAGCGGGCGCTGCCGCCGTCGGCCGCGTAGAGCTGGCCCTGCTCGCGCAGGTAGGGCGCCAGGATCTCCGTGTACCAGCCGCCGCCGGGCGCGAGCTCGACGACGGTGTCGGTGGGCCGGACGCCGAAGAAGGCCAGCGTCTCGTAGGGGTGGCGCCACGCGTCGCGCGCGACGTTGCCAACGCTGCGGTGGCCGTCCGCGACGGCGGCGCGCAGCGGGTCGGCGGGCTGGGCCTGGGCGCCCGGCGCGGCCAGCAGCGGCAGGGCGAGGGCGAGGGCGAGCGAGGCGGTGGCGGGCCAGGTCTTCATGGCGCGGTCTCCTTGGGGCGGCGGGATGGCGGGCCAGTATCGGGCCCCAGGGCGGCCGCCAGGCGACGCGGCCGGGCTCGCGCGGCGCCGCTCGATGGCGACGCACGGCAGCCGGGCCGGGTCAGGCCGCGTCGGGCTGGGCGGCCGGGGCCGCCTTTTCGAAGGCGTCGAGTTCCAGGCAGTGGGTCTCGATGCGGGCCAGCATGGGCCAGCGGCCCAGGTCCACCTTGAAGCGGCGGGCGCTTTCGATCTGCGGGACCAGGTAGGCGTCCGCCAGCGTGGGCGCGTCGCCGAAGGAGAAGCGCCCGCCGGCGCCGTGCGCCTCGCGCAAGGCCTCGTAGGCGTCGAAGCCCGCCGCGATCCACGTGCCGCACCACGCGTTGATCGCGGCGTCGTCCGCGGCGAAACGGTGGCGGAGCGCCTCGAGGATGCGCCGGTTGTTCACCGGGTGGATGTCGCACCCGACCACCGCGGCGAGGGCCCGCACGTGCGCGCGGTCCAGGCGCCCGGGCGGCAGCAGCGCCGGGTCCGGGAACTGCTCTTCGAGCCACTCGATGATGGCCGGCGTCTGCGTCAGGATGGCGTCGCCGATGTCCAGGGCGGGCACGAGCTGCTGGGGGTTGATGGCCTTGAACTCCGGGCGGAGGTGGGCCTCCTGCCGCAGGTCGACGGCGATCTGCTCGTACCCGATCCCCTTCAGGTTCAGGGCAATGCGCAGGCGGTGCGAGGTGCCGCTGCGGAAGAAGTCGTGCAGTTTCATGGGTCAGACGCCGAGGTACTGGTGGACGAGCGTGGGCTGGGCGCGGAGGTTCGCGGAGTCGCCGCTCCAGACGATGCGCCCCTTCTCGATCATGTAGTGCCTGTCCGCGAGGTCCAGCAGGCGGCCCACGTTCTTGTCGATGACGATGAGCGCCAGGCCCTCGCCCTTGAGGCGGCGCAGCGTGCGCCAGATCTCGTCGCGGATGATGGGCGCGAGGCCCTCCGTGGCCTCGTCGAGGACGACCAGCCGCGGGTTGGTCATCAGCGCGCGGCCGATGGCGAGCATCTGCTGCTCGCCCCCGGAGAGCTGCGAGCCCAGGTTGCCGCGCCGCTCCTGCAGGCGCGGGAACAGCTCGTACACGCGCCCGAGCGACCAGCCCGTTCCCGCCGCCCGTTGCGGGCGGGCGGTGGCGACCAGGTTCTCCTCCACCGTGAGGTCGGAGAACACCTGGCGGCCTTCCGGGACGAGCGCCAGGCCCGCGCGGGCGATGCGGTGGGGCGCGCGGCGGTCCACCCGCTCGCCGGCCAGGCGGATCTCGCCGGCCGAGCAGGGCAGCATGCCGAACAGGCATTTGATGGTGGTCGACCGGCCCATGCCGTTGCGACCCAGCAGCGTGACGACCTCGCCGGGCTGGACGTCGAATGAGATGTCGAAGAGCACTTGCGCGCGGCCGTAGCCCGCTTGCAGGCCCCGGACCGACAGGTATGGACTGTTCATGATGGGTGGGCTCGAGGGGCTAGACCGGTTCTTCGCCGAGGTAGACGGCCCGAACCTCCGGGTGCTCGCGGATTGCTTCCGGACTGCCGGTGAACATCAGCCGGCCGTACACCAGCACGCTGATGCGGTCGGCCAGCGAGAACACGGCATCCATGTCGTGCTCCACCAGCAGGATGGTGTACCGGCCCTTGAGCTGCCGCAGCAGCGCCGTCACCGCCTGGGACTCCTGGGGGCTCATGCCGGCCATCGGCTCGTCGAGCAGCAGCAGCGACGGCTTGGCCGCCAGCGTCATCGCCAGCTCGAGCTGGCGGCGCTGGCCATACGCCAGTTCGCCCGCGACGACATCCTGGGCCGCCGCGAGCCCCGCGAGCGCGACGGCCTCGCGCCCGGCCTCGACGGCCGCCGGGTTGCCCAGCAGCGGGCGCCAGAACTTCCAGGGGTGGCCGGTCACCGCGAGCGCGGCCAGCGTGGCGTTCTCGAGGACCGTGAACTCTTCGAAGATGGACGTGATCTGGTACGACCGCAGCAGCCCCGCCCGGGCGCGCCGGTGCACCGGATGCGCGGTGACGTCCTGGCCGTCGAAGCTCACGCTGCCCGACTGCGGGCTCAGCTCCCCGCTGAGCTGGTTGATGAGCGTCGTCTTGCCCGCACCGTTCGGGCCGATGATGGCGTGCAGTTCCCCGAGCCTGACGTCCAGGGACACGGAATCGGTCACCAGCAAGGCGCCGTAGCGCTTCACCAGGGCGTTGGTCGTCAGCGCGGCTGCCACGATGCGTCTCCTTCCGTGGGGGTCTGGCCTGCGGCGTCGGGCGGCGGCGGGGCCGGGGGGCCGGCGACGCGGCGGTCCAGCCGTTCGAGCAGGCCCATGAGCCCGCCGCGGCCCAGCAGCGCCATCAGCACGATGAGCGGGCCCATCACGACCATCCAGTGTTCCGTGTAGCCCTTCAGCACCTCTTCGAGGCCCAGGAACAGCAAGGCCCCGAGCACCGGGCCGAACACGGTGCCCATGCCGCCGAGCACCACCATGACGATCAGGTCGCCGGAGACCGTCCAGGCCAGGGTGCTCGGCGACACGTAGGCGTTCATGTTCGCCAGCAGCATCCCGGCGACGCCGCAGACCATGCCGGAGAGCACGAAGGCGGCCAGCTTGATGCGCTGCGGCTGCAGCCCGATGGCCTGCACCCGCCGGGCGTTCTGCCTGGCGCCGCGCAGCGCCATGCCGAAGGTCGACGACCGCAGGCGCGCCATCCAGCCGATCAGCAGCACCAGGACGCCCCAGGCCACCGCGTACAAGGCGTCCGCGGAGGCCAGGTCGATGCCGAAGAAGCGGCTGGTCGCCGACACGGCCATGCCGTCGTCGCCGCCGTAGGCCTTGAGGCTGACGAACAGGAAGTACCCCATCTGGGCGAACGCCAGCGTGATCATGATGAAGGACATCCCGCTCGTCCGGAGGCTGATGGCGCCCACCAGCAGCGCCAGCGCGCCGCAGCTGCCCAGCACCAGCAGCAGGTGCAGCCAGCCGTCGGCGACGCCGTGCGCGGCCGGCAGCGCGACCGCGTAGCTGCCCACGCCGAGGAAGAGCGCATGGCCGAAGCTGACCAGCCCGCCGAAGCCCAGGGCCAGGTTGAGCGCCGAGGCGGCGATCGCGTAGATCAGGATGCGGGCGAAGAACGACAGCCAGAAGGGCTGGTCCGAGGCGCCCGCCGCCACCGGCACGGCGGCCAGCGCGGCGAGCAGCAGCACCGGGACCAGGCGCGAGGGGCGGTAAAGAAGGGAGTTCATGGCGCCACCGTTCAGCTGCGTCGGACGGGAAACAGGCCTTGCGGTCGCAACGCGAGCACCAGGGCCATCAGCAGGTAGACGCTCATGGACGCCAGCGCCGGCCCGGCGGCGTCGGCGAGCGAGCGTTCCGCGACCTGCCGAAGCCACAGCGGCAGCAGCACGCGGCCGAAGGTGTCCACGAGGCCGACGATCAGCGAGGCATACAGCGCGCCCTTGATGGAGCCGATGCCGCCGATGACGATGACGACCAGCGTGGCGATCAGCACGGACTCGCCCATGCCCGACTGGACCGACAGCACCGGCCCGGCGATCGCGCCGGCCAGGCCGGCCAGCATGGCGCCCAGGCCGAAGAGCACCGCGTTCAGCAGGCCGATGTTGACGCCCAGCGCCGAGACCATCTGCGGGTACTGCGCGCCGGCACGGATCAGCATCCCCAGGCGGGTCTTGTGGATCACCAGGTGGGCCAGAACCGCCACGGCCAGGCCGACGACGATGATGGCGAAGCGGTAGGCCGGGTAGTTGACGCCGAACAGCGTCACCGTGCCGCCGAGCGCCTCGGGCACCTGCACGAACAGCGGCTGAGGGCCCCAGACGATGCGCACCAGCTCGTTGAAGAACATCACCAGGCCGAAGGTCGCGAGCACGTGGTCCAGGTGGTCGCGCCGGTACAGGCGCGAGACGATGGCGACCTCGAGCACCATGCCGACCACGAGGGAGATCGCCACGGCGCCGAGCAGCGCGAGCGCGAACGACTCGGTCGCGCCGTAGATGAGCGCGCCGGCATAGGCGCCCACCATGTAGAGCGACCCGTGCGCCAGGTTGACGAAGCTCATGATCCCGAACACCAGCGTCAGGCCCGCGGCGAGCAGGAAGAGCAGGACGCCGTACTGGAGCCCGTTCAGCAGCTGCGCCAGAAGCAGGGTTGCGGACATGTCGGCTCCTTACGGCAGCGGGCACTGCGCGGCGTAGGCGTCGACATGGTGGGGCAGCGGCGTGCCGACCAGGCGGGTCGACACCTTGCCGGCCTCGCGCCAGGTCTCGAAGGCGTAGAAGTTCTGGACCGGCATGTTGTTATTGCCGAAGCGGAACGGCCCGCGCACCGACTTGAACGCGGCGCCCGCGGCCTTGACCGCCGCCGCGAGCTTCTTGCGGTCGCCGCCCGCGTTGCGGAGCGCCACGTCGAGCACCTGGGCGGCGTCGTAGCCGGTCGCGGCGTACAGGCTCGGCACGCGCTTGTACTTGGCCTGGAACGCGGCCACGAAGGCCTTGTTCTCGGGCGTGCCCAGCGCCGCGTCGTACATGCTCCCGCTGATGGTGCCCACCGCGGCGTCCCGCAGCGACGGCAGCGTCGTGCCGTCCACCGTGAAGACGGAATAGAGCGGCAGCCTGCCCATCAGGCCGGCCTGGCTCATCTGCTTGACGAAGTTGATGCCCATGCCGCCCGGGTAGAAGACGAACACGGCCTCGGGCGACGCCGCCTGGAGCTGGGCGATCTCGGCGGAGTAGTCCGGCTGGTTGACCTGGGTGTAGACCTCGTCGACCACCTGGCCCTTGAAGTGGCGCTTGAAGCCCGCCAGCATGTCCTTGCCGGCCTGGTAGTTCGGCGCCATCAGGTAGGCCCGCTTGATCCCCTTGTCCTGCGCGAACTTGCCCATGGCTTCCGCGGCGCCGTCGTTCTGCCAGGCCATCGAGAAGACGTTGGCCTTGCACTGCGCGCCGGCGATCGGCGACGGGCCGGCGTTGGTGGCGATGGCGACGACGTTGGCCTCCACGATGCGCGGCAGGCTGCCCATCAGCACGTTCGAGAAGGACAGGCCGACGATGGCGTCCACCTTGTCCTTGTCGATCAGCTTGCGGACCGCCTGCTGCCCGACCTCCGGCTTCAGCTGGTCGTCCTCCTTGACGAGCTTCAGCGGCTGGCCGCCCAGCTTGCCGCCGAGCTGGTCCACGGCGAGCTGGAAGCCGTCGAGCTGGTCCTGCCCGACCAGCGCCTGCGGGCCGGACAGCGGCGCGACGAAGCCGATGGTGGCGGCGCCGGCGCCCAGGCTGGCGCCGAGGAGCGCGGCGGCGCCGAGCGCGCGGCAGGCGGGGCGGCACGGCAGCGCCGTGAGAAGGGGAAGGTTCAGCGTGAATGCGGCAGTGGTCATCGTTGTCTCCGTTGTCGTTTCTGGGGTGATTGGGGGCCCGGCCGGACGCTAGTCGAGCTGGAGGAAAACGCGCGAGCCCTCGATGCGCACGGGATAGGACCGCAGCGGCACGGTGACGGGGTCGCAGGTGGGCTGGCCGTTGCGGACGTCGAACTTCCCCTGGTGCAGCGGGCACTCGATCTCGTGGCCTTCGAGGAAGCCGTCGCACAGCCGGGCCTGGCCGTGCGTGCACATGTTGTCGGTCGCGTACACCTCGTCTCCGACGGTGTACAGCGCGATGTCCCGGCCCTCGACGCTGATGCCGACGACGTCATCGCTGGGCAGCTCGTCCGTGCCCAGCGCGTCGATCCATTTGTCGTTGCTCATGGCGGTGCTCAGATGGGATAGATGATGGAGTTCGGGATCATTTCGCTGTCGTAGATGCACTGCCGCGACGCGAACTTCAGCCCGTCCGGGGTGCGCGCGACGACGTCGATGTAGCGCCCGACGTTGAACACGGTGCTCGCCTCGGACAGCTTGGTGCGGACCACGGCGTAGTTCGCCTCGCTCTCGATCCGGTCGCCGTCCACCTTGCGGACCACGGGGACGCCGACGATGTGCCGCTGGTAGTACGGGTCGTGGAAGAGCGTCTCCTTGATGCCGTAGACGCGGTCCTTCAGCATCCCCTTGCTCGTGAACGACAGCGTGGCCAGCGGGAAGCCCCGCTCGTGGTTCTCGCGCGGCTGGAGCCGGTAGGCGCAGTCGTCGACGAAGAACTCCGGCCAGAGGTCCCAGTTGCCGGAGTCCACCGCGGCCGCGTAGTCGGCGTAGAGCTGCGTCAGGCCGAACCAGTCCTCGAAATTCAGGGTTGCGGCCATCGTTCAGTCCTCCATCACTTCACGCCAGTAGCGGTACATGCCGCGGATCAGCGTCTCGGTCACCATGTGCTCGGTGTCCTCCACGCCGCGGCCGCCCAGCTCGGCCAGCGCCCGGTGGAATGGCTTGCTCTCGAAGGCCTGCTGCGAGAACTCGATGACCTCGCCGTCGTCCGCCGACACGAAGCCGGCGGGGCCGAAGAGGTTGGACTGCCGCAGGCGCCGCTGCGTCATCTCCTCGCTGTCGTCCTCGTAGCCGAAGTGCGTCCAGACGAAGTCGAAGCTGCCGTGCCCGTTGGGCTGGATGTGCCGGGTCGAGACGCTGTTGACCTGCTGCTGCAGGATGACGCTCGGGAACAGCGTCGTCATGACGGCCGTCGGGCCGTTCCACCACGGCTCCGGGACGATGTCCAGGAAGCTCGGGTCGTTCAGCTGCATCGTCTCCTTGAAGCTGGACACCTGCGTCACCTGCTCGGCCTTGCCGCCGGTGCCGCGCGTCGAGATCATGGCCGCGTGGCGATGGCGCGCGTCCATCCTGAGCTGCGACTTGTTGTCCGCGCGCCAGAGGCCGAAGGTGACGAACCAGGTGTGCAGCAGGCCCGGGTGGTAGGGGTCCTTGATGTTCTCCTGCATCAGCTTCCAGTTGCCCGGGATGCGCTGCCGGTTGTAGCCCAGCACCTTGAGCTTGCGGCCGTTGAACATGCGGTCGAAGTAGCCCAGGATCGTCGGGCCGAGGAAGTCCTCGAAGGGCTCGACGTCGTGGTCGAAGGAGGCGAACACCACGCCGCCCCGGACGGCCACCTTCAGCCGGGTCAGGCCGTGGTCCGCCGTCTTGAAGTCCGCCGGCATGCCGCCATGCACCTGCCCGTCCTGCTTGACGCCGCGCCGGAAGGGCACGCCCTGCAGGTCGCCCTTGAGCGTGTAGCTCCACTGGTGGTACGGGCAGACGAACTCCTTGCGGTTTCCATGGCGCTCGCGGCAGAAGCGCATGCCGCGGTGGGCGCAGACGTTCTCGACGACGTGGATGCCGCCCTCGGCGTCGCGCGTCAGGATGACCGAGCGCTCGCCCACCACGGTGCGCTTGAAGTCGCCCGGGTTGGGCACCTCCGCCTCCAGGCCGACGTAGCACCAGTGGTTCCTGTAGAAGAAGCGCTCGAGCTCGCGCTGGTACACCTGCTCGTCGGTGTAGGTCTGGAAGGGGATGCGCGAGGTGTCCTCGCGCTCCCACGCCGGCTTGGCGGGGAAGACCGTCGATGCGGGGTTCATGCTTGTCTCCTGTTGTTCGGCCTGGCGCGCATCACTGGCCGGTCACGCGTACCTCGATTTCGCCCAGGCCGTCGATGGCGCCGCGCATCACGTCGCCGGCGACGACGGCGTTCACGCCTTCGGGCGTCCCGGTCATCAGCAGGTCGCCGGGCTGCAGTTCGTCGAAGGCCGACAGCACCGAGATGGACTCGGCCACGGACCAGATCAGCTTGCCGATGTCCGAGGCCTGGCGGGGCTCGCCATTCACGGTGAGCCGGATCGCGGCCGCGCCGGGGTGGCCGATGTCCTCGGCGCGGAACAGCGGCCCGATGGGCGCCGACTGGGCGAACGACTTGCCGAACTCCCACGGGCGCCCCTTGTCGCGCGCCTCCAGCTGCAGGTCGCGGCGGGTCATGTCGAGGCCGACCGCGTAGCCGTAGACATGCTCGAGGGCCCGGTCGGCCGGGATGTCGCGGCCGCCCTTCTTGATGGCCACGACCAGTTCGATCTCGTGGTGGTAGTTCTTCGTGTGCGGCGGGTACGGGATGCCCACGGGCGACGCGGCGTCCACGACGGCGCTCGCCGGCTTCATGAAGAAGAACGGCGGCTCGCGGTCGGGGTCCTTGCCCATCTCGCGGGCATGGGCGGCGTAGTTGCGTCCGACGCAGTACACGCGGTTGACGGGGAAGCGCTCTTCGCGGCCGTTGACGGCGAGCGTGTTCAGCGCGGGGGCTTCGAGGGCGAGTTTCATGGTCATGTCCCGGTGGGTCGTTCAGTTGCGTTGCTCGCGCCACAGGCCCAGGGCCTGCTGGACGGGGCGGTCGGAGAAGCTGAAAAGCAGGGTGTCGCGGTCGGCGCGGAACTGGAGCTCGTGCCAGGACGGCACCACGACGATGTCGTTCTCCTGAAGGGGGAAGCTGCGCTCCCCGACGCGCGCCTCGCCGCGCCCCTCCAGGCACACGTAGACGGTGCCGTCGGTGCTGCGGTACGGCCGGGTTTCGAACCCGGCGGGCAGCCACTGGGAGAAGGCCCCGATCGTCGGCATCGGCGATGCGCCCGTGGCCGGGTTCACGTAGCGGAGCTTGTGGCCCAGATGCGGATCGGGCGCGCCCTGGGCGACCGCGACCAGCGCCTCGCGGGTGCGCTCGAACGGGTACACGAACACCCGCGTCGGGTCCGCGGGACGGGCGTGGTAGTCGACCGGGAGCATGTTGGCGCCGTAGCGGGCCAGCGCATCGCCCTCGGGGCGCTTGAGCGCCTGCGACAGCTCGTCGCCCTTCTCGGCGAAGCCGGCGTCGAGGAAGCGCACGATGGGGATGTCCAGGCCGTCGAGCCAGACCACCGGATCGCGGCCCTGGTTGCCATGGTCGTGGAAGGTCCAGGCCGGCGTGATGATGAAGTCGCCGCGGCGCATCGTGGTGCGCTCGCCGTCCACCGCGGTGTAGGCGCCCTCGCCGTCGAGCACCAGGCGCAGCGCCGATTGCGTGTGCCGGTGCGCCGGCGCGACCTCCCCGGGCAGGATCAGCTGCAGCCCCGCGTACAGCGACTGCGTGATCGACGAGTTCCCCGGCAGCGCCGGGTTCTCCAGGATCAGCACGCGGCGCTCCGCCTCCTCGGCGCTGATGAGGCGGCCTGCCTCCATGACCTGCTCGCGCAGCTCTGAGTAGCGCCAGATGGCGGCTTGCAGCGGCGAGCGCGGCTGGGGCGGCACCAGCGCCCCCAGCACCTCCCACAGCGGGGTCATGTGGTGGGTGCCGATGCGCTCGTAGAAGGCGGCGCGGGCCGCCCGCTGGTCGGGCGTCAGGACAGCTGCACGCATGTCGGGGTCTCCTCAGGTTCCTTGGGTGTAGAACGCGTCCGCGTAGATGTGCTCGGCGGCAATGCCCTTGCGCCGCGCGACGAGCGACGCGGACTCGACCATCGGCGGCGAGCCGCACAGGTAAGCGCGCCAGCCGGTGAGGTCGCCCAGGTCCGCTTCGATGGCTTCGGTGACCAGGCCGCACCGGTCGCGGCCAGGAACGCCCCCCGTGGCCACGATGATGTGGACCTTCAGGCCGGGATGCGCCCGTTCGAGTTCGAGCAGCCACTCCTGGCCGTACACGTCGCGCGGCGAACGCACGCCGAAATACAGATGGATCGGGTTGCGCATCCCGCCGGCCACGGCGCCGCGCAGGATCGAGAGCACCGGCGCCAGGCCCGTGCCGCCGGCGACGCAGAGCATCGGCCCTTCGTGCTTGCGGCGCAGGTAGGCCGTGCCCAGCGGGCCGCTGACCCGCACGGCGTCGCCGAGCTTGAGCTGGTTGAACACATGGCCGGTCACGCGCCCGTCCGGCACCGCGCGCACGTGGAACTCCAGGTCGCCGCCGGCCAGCGCGACGCCCGCCATCGAGTACGGCCGGACGTGCTCGGGCGTGAACTGGAGCTGGACGTACTGGCCGGGGGAGTGGTCGAGCGGCTTCGCGGGCTTGAGGACCAGGCGCTTGATGTCGTGGGTGAGGTCCTCGAGCCCGCACACGGTGGCCTTGATGATGCGGGCCGGGTGGACCACCACCTCGTCCGGCTCCGGGATCTCGATGGTGCAGCTCCCGGTCAGGTAGGTCTGGCAGGCCAGCACATAGCTGTCGCCGTCCAGCGGCCGCTGCTGCTCGCGCCCGTCGTCCAGCACCTCGCCGTCGATGACCTTGCACCGGCAGGTGCCGCAGCGCCCGGCCATGCACGAATACGACATCGGCACCTGAGCCGTGCGAAGCGCCTCCAGCAGGTTGGCGCCCGGCTCAACCTGGATCAGGCGGTTCAACGGTTGGATCAGGACTTCCATGCTGCCGAGGGCCCATGCGGTTGCGTCGGGAGCGCATGTTGTTCGCTCGGCAACATTCAGCCAATAGAATCACCTGAATAGGCAACATCACTGGGAGTGATGTGGAAGGCGGAGGCACGGCATGGAACTGAGCGACATCGACCTCAACCAGCTCGTCCTGTTCCACCACCTGATGGCCGAGCGCCGGGTGTCCAAGGTGGCCGACGTCATGGGGCTGACGCAGCCCGCCGTGAGCAACTCGCTCGCCCGGCTCCGCCGGCAGTTCGGGGACGACCTGTTCGTGCGCACGCCCGCGGGCATGGCGCCGACGCCCTTCGCCGAACAGCTGGCCGAACACGTGGGCTACGCGCTGTCGATGATCCACAACGGCATCAACCAGCGCGCCCGCTTCACCCCGTCCGAGGTGAAGCGCTCGATGACCATCGGCATGACGGACATCGGCGAAATCGTGTTCCTGCCCAAGCTGATCGAGCGGCTCAGCCGCGAGGCGCCGGGCATCACGCTGACGACGGTGCGCAACACCACCGTCAACCTCCGCGACGACATGGAGGCGGGCCGCGTCGACCTGGCCATCGGCCTGCTGCCCCAGCTCAAGGCCGGCTTCTTCCAGCGCCGGCTGTTCAGGCAGCGCTATGTGTGCCTGTTCCGCAAGTCCCACGCGCTCGACAAGCGCAAGCTGTCGCTGAACGACTTCAAGGCCGCCGAGCACCTGGTCATCGTCTCGGCGGGCACGGGGCACGGCAAGGTCGACGAGCTGATGCGCAAGGCCGGCGTCCAGCGGCAGGTCAAGCTCTCCATCCCGCACTTCGTCAGCGTCGGCCACATCCTGAGGAACAGCGACCTCGTCGCGACCGTCACCGAGCGGCTGGCGCATGAACTGTCGGAGCCCTTTGGGCTGACCTACCGGCCCCACCCCGTCGGCCTGCCGGACATCGCCATCAATGTCTTCTGGCACGCCCAGGCCCACCGCTCACCCGCCAACCAGTGGCTGCGCGGGGTGGTCTGCGACCTGTTCGCCGATGGCACCACGACCCGCGAGGAAACCAGCACGGGGTCCGGCGGAGCCCGGCAGTGACATGGTCCCGTTTTTGGTAGGCCGTGCAGGACTTGAACCTGCGACCAAAGGATTATGAGTCCTCTGCTCTGACCAACTGAGCTAACGGCCCCTACCCGGAGGGGCGCCAGTGTCGCATGCCCCGGCGGGCTCACGCCGGCCTCGGGCGGCCGCTTCCGGCTCAGCGCTGGCTCAGCGCCTGCCCCACCATCCGCGACGTGATGTCGACGATCTGGATCATGCGGTCATAGGCCATGCGCGTCGGGCCGATGACGCCCAGCGTGCCCACCACCTGGCCGTCCACCTCGTAGGGCGCGGACACGATGGACAGCTCTTCATACGGCACGACCTGGCTCTCGCCGCCGATGTAGATGCGCACGCCCTCGGCGCGGCTCGACGTGTCCAGCAGCCGCATCAGCTGCGTCTTCTGCTCGAACAGGTCGAACAGCCGGCGCAGGCTGCCGAGGTCGTGGCTGAAGTCCTGCACGGCCAGCAGGTTGCGCTCGCCGGAGACGACGAGCTGCTCGTCCTGCTGCGCCATCGCCTCGCTGCCGACCTGCACGGCCGCGCTCATCAGCTGCGCGATCTCGCCGCGCAGCGCGTCCACCTCGTGGCGCAGGCGCTCGCGCACGGCCTCCAGCGTCAGGCCGGCGTAGCCGGCGTTCAGGCGGTTGCTGGCCTCGGCGAGCTCGGCCTGGCTCAGGTCCTGCGCGGTGAAGATGACGCGGTTCTGCACGTCGCCGTCGGGCGACACGAGGATGACCAGCACGCGCCGCTCGCCCAGGCGCAGGAACTCGATGTGGTGGAAAACGCTGGGCTTCCTCGGCGCCGTCACGACGCCGACGAAGCTGGACAGGCTGGACAGCAACTGCGCGGCGCTGGCGATGACGCGCTGCGGCTGGTCCGGCTGCAGCGGCGCGGCGTCCACACCGACCAGGCCGGGCTGGGCCGTCAGCATCGTGTCGACGAACAGCCGGTAGCCGCGCGGCGTCGGCACGCGGCCGGCGCTGGTGTGCGGGCTGGCGATCAGGCCCAGCTCCTCCAGGTCGGCCATCACGTTGCGGATCGTGGCCGGGCTCAGCTCCAGGCCCGAGGCCTTGGACAGCGTGCGCGAACCGACCGGCTGGCCGTCGGCGATGTAGCGTTCGACCAGGGTTTTCAGCAGGGATTTGGCGCGCTCGTCCAGCATGGTTCCCATTCTAGAAACCCGCCGGATTCCCCCATGACGGGCAAAACCCCTGTGGTGTAATTTGCCGCATGGCCGAGCGCTTCAGACATGTCGCCATCGTGGGCAAGCATCAGGCGCCGGGCATCAGGCCGGTGCTGGAGGAGATTGCCCAGTTCCTGTGCAGCCAGGGGCTGGAGGTGTCGCTGGAGGCGGACACGGCGCTGAACACCGGGCTGACGGGCTATGACGCGCTGTCCAACGACGAGCTCGGCCGGCAGTGCGACCTGGCCGTCGTCGTCGGCGGCGACGGCACGATGCTCGGCTTCGCGCGCGACATGGCGCGCCACGGCCTGCCGCTGGTGGGCATCAACCAGGGGCGGCTCGGCTTCATCACCGACATCCCGTTCGAGCGCTGGCGCGAGTCGCTGGCGCCCATCCTGGCCGGCGACTACGAGGTCGAGCCGCGCACCATGCTCGAAGGCGCGGTCTGGCGCGACGGCGAGGCCATCTTCTCGGGCCAGGCGCTGAACGACGTGGTGCTCAGCCGCGGCCAGACGGCCAGCATGATCGAGCTGCGCATCCATGCCGGCGGCGAGCTGGTGGCCAGCATCCGCGCCGACGGCATCATCGTCGCCACGCCCACGGGCTCGACCGCCTACGCGCTGTCGGCCGGCGGCCCGCTGCTGCACCCCAGCATCGGCGGCTGGCTGCTGGTGCCGATCGCGTCGCACACGCTGACCAACCGGCCCATCGTGCTGCCCGACGCGGGCGAGGTGAGCCTGGAGATCGTCGCCGGCCGCGACGCCTCGGTGAACTTCGACATGCAGGGCCTGGCCAGCCTGCTGCACGGCGACCGCATCACGGTGCGGCGCAGCCAGCACTGCGTGCGCTTCCTGCACCCCAAGGGCTGGAGCTACTACGCGACGCTGCGCCGCAAGCTCCGCTGGTATGAATGACGCCCCCGTCCAGCGGGCCGCCCCGGGAGCGGCCCGCAACCCCATGAACCGCTGACATGCTCCGCCACCTGTCGCTGAAGGATTTCGTCATCGTCCCCGCGCTCGAACTCGACTTCGAGCCCGGCTTTGCCGTGCTGACCGGCGAGACCGGCGCGGGCAAGTCCATCCTCATCGACGCGCTGCAGCTCGCGCTGGGCGGCCGGGGCGATGCCGGCGTCGTGCGCGAAGGCGCCGCGCGCGCGGAGATCACCGCCGAATTCGACACCCCGGCGCACCTGCGCGGCTGGCTGGACGAGGCCGGCTTCGAGCCCGGCGACACGCTGCTGCTGCGCCGCGTCATCGACGCCGCCGGCAAGAGCCGCGCGTGGATCAGCGGCGGCGCCGCCACGCTGACGCAGCTGCGCGAGCTGGCCGACCACCTGCTGGACATCCACGGCCAGCACGCCTGGCAAGGCCTGAACCGCCCGGCCTCGGTGCGCGAGTTGCTGGACGGCTTCGCCGGCCTCGACACCGCGCCACTGGCCCGCGCCCACGCCGCCTGGAAGCAGGCCGCCGAGGCGCTGGACCGGGCCCGGGGCCTGCAGGCCGACGCGCAGCGCGAGCGCGAGCGGCTGGCCTGGCAGATCGGCGAGCTGGACGGCCTGGCCCCGGCCGAGGGCGAATGGGCCGAGCTGAACGCCGAGCACGAGCGGCTGTCGCACGGCCAGTCGCTGCTGGACGCGGCCCGCGCCGCGCTGGACGCGCTGGACGACGGCGAGCCCAGCGCGCAGTCGCTGGCCAGCGGCGCGCTGGACCGCCTGGAGCGCGTGCTGGACCACGACGCCCGCCTGCTGCCCGCCGTGCAGGCGCTGCGCGACGTGCAGGCCCAGCTCGCCGACGCCAGCCACACGCTGGCCGCCTACCTGCACAAGACCGACCTGGACCCCGACCGGCTCGCCGAGCTGGACGAGCGCGTGTCCGCCTGGCTGGCGCTGGCCCGCCGCTACCGCCGCCAGCCGCAGGAGCTGCCCGCACTGCTGGCGCAATGGCGGGTCGAGCTGGCCGCGCTGGACGCCGCCAGCGACCCGGCGCAGCTCGAGGCCGCGCTGGCCGCCGCGCGCCAGGCCTACGACGCCGAGGCCGGCCGGGCCACCCGCACCCGCCGGGCCGCCGCGCCGCAGCTGGCCGCCGCCGTCACCGCCGCGATGCAGCAGCTGGGCATGGCCGGCGGCCGGTTCGACGTCGCGCTGCAGGCCGCCGACGCGCCGCAGCCCTGGGGCGCGGAGTCCGCCGAGTTCCTCGTCGCCGGCCACGCCGGCAGCACGCCGCGGCCGCTGGCCAAGGTGGCCTCGGGCGGCGAGCTGTCGCGCATCGCGCTGGCCATCGCGGTCACCACCAGCCAGGCCGCCCAGGCCGCGCGCGGCACCGCGCCCGGCACGCTGATCTTCGACGAGATCGACGTCGGCATCGGCGGCGCGGTGGCCGAGACCGTGGGCCGGCTGATGAAGCAGCTCGGGCAGTCGGCGACCGGGCGGCGCCAGGTGCTCGCCGTCACCCACCTGCCGCAGGTCGCCGCCTGCGCGGACCGCCACCTCGTCGTCGCCAAGCGCCTGCAGGACGGCGCGACAGCCAGCCACGTCGCCCCGGTGGCCGGCGAGGCGCGCGTCGCCGAGATCGCCCGCATGCTGGGCGGCGAGCGGCTGTCCTCCACCAGCCTGGCGCATGCGCAGGAGATGCTGGACGCCTCCACCGCCGCCACCACACGCCCCACGACGCCGAGAAAGGCCCGGTCATGAAGGAAGTGCTGGCCGACCTGCAGGCCGATCTGCAAAGCGACGTGGTGCTGCTGACCGGCATGTCCGGCGGCGGCAAGTCGGTGGCCATGCATGCGCTGGAGGACGCCGGCTACTTCTGCGTCGACAACCTGCCCGCCGAGCTGCTGCTGGACTTCCTGCAGCTGGAGCAGCAGCACGGCGAGCGGCGCGTGGCCATCGCGGTGGACGTGCGCAGCGTCGGCTCGCTGCCGATGCTGCTGCCGCTGCTGAAGAGCCTGCGCGCCGCCGGCGTGCCGGTGCGTTCCTTCTTCCTGGACGCCAGCAACGACGCCCTGATGCGCCGCTTCTCCGAAACGCGCCGCCCCCACCCGCTGCGCGAGGACCGCGACACCCAGTTCGGCGACCTGGACGACGGCGGCGCCGACCAGAAACACCGCCTGCTGCTGGACGCCATCCAGCTGGAGCGCGAGCTGCTGGGCGGGCTGAAGGCCGAGTCCACCGTCATCGACACCAGCCAGCTGCGCCCGGCGCAGCTGCGCGCCTGGCTGGGCGACCTGGTCGGCCCGAACGCGGGCACCAAGCTGACGCTGGTGTTCGAGAGCTTCGCGTTCAAGCACGGCGTGCCCAGCGACGCGGACTTCGTCTTCGACGTGCGCGTGCTGCCCAACCCCTACTACGACCGCGAGCTGCGCCCCTTCACCGGCCGCGACGCGCCGGTGGCCGCCTACCTCGCGGCGCAGCCCGAGGTCGGGCTGATGCTGGGCCAGATCGCCGGCTTCCTGTCGCGCTGGCTGCCCAACTTCGCGGCCGACCAGCGCAGCTACCTGACGGTCGCCATCGGCTGCACCGGCGGCCAGCACCGCTCGGTGTACCTGGTCGAGATGCTGGCCCGCCAGTTCAGCCACCACGGCCACGTGCTCCGCCGCCACCGCGAGCTGGACGCGCGCTGAGCCGGGCGCGCCAGCTCAGCCGCCCTGCATCAGTTTTTTCAGCGGCGCGGGCAGCGCGTAGTCGCGCAGCTGCTCGCGCGCCACCCAGGTGCCGCCGGGCGGCAGCTCCGGCGCGGCGCCCGGCGCCTCGGCGCGCAGCGTGTGCAGCACCCAGTCGAAGTGCGTCAGCGCATGCTCGATGCGCGGCAGCGCCTCCAGCCGCGCGCCGGGCAGCGCCGCGTGCGCGCTGGCCTCGTCGTCGAACATCGGCAGCGTCCACAGCCCCGCCCAGACGCCGGTCGGCGGGCGCTGCTGCAGCAGCACCCGGCCCTGCCGCTCCACCCACAGCCACCAGTTCTCGCGGCGGCCGCGCTTGAGCTTCTTCGTCTTGACGGGCCAGCGCGTCGGCTCGCCCGCGCGCTGCGCGCGGCACATCGGCTGCACCGGGCAGCGCAGGCAGTCGGGCACGCGCGCGGTGCAGATGCTCGAACCCAGGTCCATCAGGCCTTGGGTGTAGCGGTCGGTGTCGCGCGCGGGCAGCAGCTCGGTCGCGTGGGCCCACAGGCGTTTCTCGGCGGCGCTGCTGGCCAGGTCGCCGTCGAACGCGAGCACGCGGCCGAGCACACGCTTGACGTTGCCGTCCAGGATCGCGACGCGCTCGCCGAAGCAGAACGCCGCGATGGCCGCGGCGGTGGAGCGGCCGATGCCCGGCAGCGCCTGCAGCCCGGCCGCCATGCGCGGGAACTCGCCGCCGTGCTGCTCGGCCACCGCGCGGGCGCAGGCGTGCAGGTTGCGCGCGCGGCTGTAGTAGCCCAGGCCCGCCCACTGCGCCAGCACCTCGTCCAGCGTCGCGGCGGCCAGGTCCACCACCCGGGGCCAGCGCGCCAGGAAGCGGTCGTAGTAGCCCAGCACCGTCGCCACCTGGGTCTGCTGCAGCATGATTTCCGACAGCCACACGCGGTAGGGGTCGCGGGTGTTCTGCCACGGCAGCGTGTGCCGGCCGTGGCGCAGCTGCCAGGCGACGACGGTGGCGCCGAAGTCCTCCAGGCCGGCGGTCAGCGCTTCTGGCATGCCGGGCAGAAAAAGGTCGAGCGCGCGCCCTGCACGATGCGCCGGACGGCCGCGCCGCAGCGCCGGCAGGGCTGGCCCTCTCGGCCGTACACCTGGGCCTGCATCTGGAAGCTGCCGGCCACGCCGTGCGCGTCGCGGAAGTCGCGCAGCGTCGTGCCGCCGGCCGCCAGCGCCTGGCCCAGCACGGCGCGCACGGCCACCGCCAGCCGGTCGGCGCGCGGGCGGCTGAGCCGGCCCGCCGGCAGGCGCGGATCGATGCCGGCCATGAACAGCGCCTCGCAGGCGTAGATGTTGCCGGCGCCGACGACGATGTCGCCCGCCAGCAGCGCCTGCTTGATGGCCACGCGCCGGCCGCGCAGGCGGGCGTGCAGGTGGGCGCCGTCGAAGCGCTCGTCGAAGGGCTCCAGGCCCAGGCCGGCCAGCAGCCCGGCGACCGGGCTGACCTCCAGCGCCGCGCCCCAGACGACGGCGCCGAAGCGGCGCGGGTCGGTCAGCCGCAGCAGGCCGCGGTCGGTGTGCAGGTCGAAATGGTCGTGCGGCCCGGCGGCCGGCGTCGCGCCCAGGAAGGCCAGCGAGCCCGACATGCCCAGGTGCATCAGCAGCCCGCCCCGGTCCTCCAGCGGCAGCCACAAATATTTACCCCGTCTTTGCACCTCGCCGACGCGGGCGCCGAGCAGCGCCTCGGGGTCCGCGCCGAGCGGCCAGCGCAGCGGTTTTCCCAGGCGCAGGCCGGTCACCCGGGCCCCCTGGATGGCGCCGGCAAGGCTGCGGCGCGTGACTTCGACTTCGGGCAACTCGGGCATGGGCTGAAATCATAATCAGCGCCTGCCGTTGGAGTCCGAATGCCCCTGCCCGCCCGCCGCCGCGCCGCCGCCATTGCCGTCCTGATGTGCCTGGGCCTGGCCGCCCATGCGCAGGAGGCCAAGCCCGAGGCACCGCCCGCCGAGTCCTTCACCAACTCGGCGATGGACGCGCCGCTGTTCTACCAGTTGCTGATCGGCGAGCTGGAGCTGGGCGGCGGCCAGCCCGGCGTGGCCTACCAGGTGCTGCTGGACGCCGCGCGCCGCACCGGCGACGAGGCGCTGTTCAAGCGCGTCATCCAGATCGCGCTGCAGGCCCGCGCGGGCGACCAGGCGCTGGCCGCGTCGCGCGCCTGGGCCGAGACCGTGCCCACCTCCACCGACGCGCTGCAGAGCAGCGTGCAGCTGCTCGCGCTGATGAACAAGCCCGCCGAGGTGCCGCAGCCGCTGGCCGCGCTGCTGCGCATCGCCCCGGCGGCGCAGCGGCCCGGCTACATCGCGACGCTGCCGCGGCTGTTCCAGCGCTCGCCCGACCCCAAGGGCGTGCTGGCCGCGCTGTCGCCGCTGCTGCGCGCGCAGGCCGGCGCGCTCAAGCCCGCCGCGCTGTTCGCCGAGGCGCGCCTGGCCGTCGCGGCCGGCGACAACGCGCGCGCACTCACGCTGACCCGCGAACTCCACCAGGCCCTGCCCGACAACGACGACGCGATGCAGCTCGCCGTGGACCTGCTGCCCGCCGAGCCGCAGGCCGAGAGCCTCATCACCGAGCGCCTGAGGCTCAAGCCCGGCCAGCACCCGCTGCGCCAGGCCTATGCCCGGGCGCTGGTGCGGGCGCAGCGCCCGGGCGACGCCGCGCGCGAGTTCCGCACGCTGACCGAGGCCACCCCGGACGACGCCGGCGCCTGGCTGGCGCTGGGCGCCGTCGAGCTGGAACTCAAGCACCTGCCGGCCGCCGAGGCCGCGTTGCGCGAGGGCCTGAAGCGGCTGGACACGCCGGCCGCCGCCGGCAGCGACGCCGAGGTCAAGGCGCGCGCCGAGGGCCGCCGCAGCGCCTGGCTGATGCTGTCGCAGATCGCCGAGCAGCGCGGCGACCTGAAGGCGGCCGAGGCCGCGCTGCGGCAGGTGGACGGCGGCGGCATCGAGGTCGCCTACCGCCGCGCCAGCCTGCTGGCCCGCCAGGGCCGGCTCGCCGAGGGCCGCAAGCTGTTGCAGCCGGCCGCCGGCGCCAGCGACGGCGACATCCGCACCGCGCTGCTGGCCGAGGCCCAGCTGCTGCGCGAGCAGCGCGACTTCCAGGGCGCCTTCACCGTGCTGGAGGCCGCCGCCGCGCGCTATCCCGACGACACCGGCTTCCTCTACGAGCAGGCCATGATGGGCGAGAAGCTCGGCCGCTTCGACGAGATGGAGGCGCTGCTGCGCAAGGTCATCGCGCTCAAGCCCGACTACCACCACGCCTACAACGCGCTCGGCTACTCGCTGGCCGATCGCAAGCTGCGCCTGCCCGAGGCGAAGGAACTGATCGAGCGCGCGCTGAAGCTGTCGCCGGGCGAGCCCGTCATCGTCGACAGCCTGGGCTGGGTCGAGTTCCGCCTGGGCAACCTGCCCGAAGCCATCCGGCTGCTGCGCCAGGCCCATGCCGGCCGGCCCGACGCCGAGATCGCCGTCCACCTCGGCGAGGCGCTGTGGGCCAGCGGCGCGCAGGACGAAGCCCGCCGCCTGTTCGCCGAAGCCGCGCAGCGCGAGCCCGGCAACGAGGTGCTGCGCGAGACGCTGGCGCGGCTGAAGGTGGCGCCTTGACGGGCGTGAAAGTCTTGAGGGCCGCCGCCCCGCTGGCGCTCGCGCTGGCGCTGGCCGGCTGCGCGCAGCTGCCCAAGGCGCCGCCCGCCGCCGTGGACCCCGCCCACCTCAGCGGCCGCCTCAGCGTCACCGTGGCCGGCGACGCCCACCGCCGCGGCAGCGGCGGTGCGGCCAGCTTCGAGCTGTTCGGCGGCCCGCTGGCCGGCCGGCTGGAGCTGACCTCGCCGCTGGGCTCGCTGGTCGCCCGCGCCAGCTGGGCGCCCGGCCTGGCCACGCTGCAGACGCCCGGCGACGAGCGCCGCTTCGATGACCTCGACGCCCTCACCCGCGAGCTGCTGGGCGAGGCCGTGCCGGTGGCCGCGCTGTTCGACTGGATGCGGGCCCGCCCCTGGCCCGCCGCGCCGCACCGCCCGACGGCCGACGGCTTCGAGCAGCTGGGCTGGCGCATCGAGCCCCGGCCGCCCAGCCTGGTCGCCACGCGGCTGGCCGAGCCGGTCGTCACGCTGCGCGCCCGGCTGGACGACGCGCCATGAAGGCGCTGCACGGCCTGGCCGCGCCGGCCAAGCTGAACCTGTTCCTGCACGTCGTCGGCAAGCGGCCGGACGGCTACCACCTGCTGCAGTCCGTGTTCGTGCTGATCGACTGGGCCGACACGCTGCACGTGGAACGGCGCGGCGACGGCCGGCTGCAGCGCCATGACGTGCTGGGCGGCGGCGACCTGCCGGCCGACGACCTGTGCCTGCGCGCGGCCCGGCTGCTGCAGCAGGAGACAGGCTGCGCGCTGGGCGCCGACATCCACCTCGAGAAGCGCCTGCCCGCCGGCGCCGGCATGGGCGGCGGCTCGTCCGATGCAGCCACCACGCTGCTGGCGCTGAACCGGCTGTGGGACTTGCGCCTGCCGCTGCCGCGGCTGATGGCGCTGGGCCTGAGGCTGGGCGCGGACCTGCCCTTCTTCCTCGGCGGCGGCCCGGCGTTCGTCGAGGGCATCGGCGAGGTGCTGCACCCGCTGGCGCTGCCGGCGCAGCGCTTCGCGGTGCTCAAGGGGCCGGCCGGGCTGGCGACCGGCGAGATTTTTTCCAGCCCGTGCTTGGCAAGGTCCGAAAACCTGGCTATAGTCGCGGGCTTTCCCGCCCTGGCAGGAACTGCAGAAAACCTGGTGAATGGCTTCGGTCGAAACGACCTGCAGCCTGCAGCGGAGGCGATCAGCAGTGACGTGCGAGACGCGGTGGCGCTGATGGCCGAGCAGTTCGGCAACGCCCGGATGACGGGCTCGGGCGCCGCGGTGTTCTCGGTGCTCGGGGCAGGAAAAGACGGCGAGGACGACCAGTCCCTGGCGACATTGCTGAAGGCACGTCCTTCAGGGTGGACCGGTCGAATCTGCCGCAGCCTGGCCCAACACCCGCTCGCGGGCTGGGCGGGTTGACAAGGTTGTAGGGCGCAGCGGCTCCGCTGTGTCCTGTGTAGGGGAGTCGCCAAGTTGGTCAAGGCATCGGATTTTGATTCCGACATGCGAGGGTTCGAGTCCTTCCTCCCCTGCCAAACATCTGCATTTCGCTGAACCGGCTCTGCTTCAGCGGGCCACTGACACACCAGAGGCTCCCAGTGCTGCTCAACACGGTTCTCTTCACCGGCAACGCGAATCCGGTCCTCTCCCAGGAAATCGCCACCCACCTCGGGCTGGAACTGGGCAAGGCCGTCGTCGGCCGCTTCTCGGACGGCGAGGTCACCGTCGAGATCCAGCAGAACGTGCGCGCCCGCGACGTGTTCGTCATCCAGCCCACCTGCGCGCCGACGAACGAGAACCTGATGGAGCTGCTGATCATGGTGGACGCGCTCAAGCGCGCCAGCGCCCGCCGCATCACCGCCGTGGTCCCGTACTACGGCTATGCCCGCCAGGACCGCCGCCCGCGCTCCACGCGCGTGCCGATCTCGGCCAAGGTCGTCGCCAACTGCCTGGAGACCGTCGGCGTCGAGCGGGTGCTGACCATGGACCTGCACGCCGACCAGATCCAGGGCTTCTTCGACATCCCGGTCGACAACATCTACGCGTCGCCGGTGCTGCTGTCGGACCTGAAGAGCCGCAACTACCAGGACCTGGTGGTCGTGTCGCCGGACGTCGGCGGCGTGGTGCGCGCCCGGGCGCTGGCCAAGCAGCTGGGCTGCGACCTGGCCATCATCGACAAGCGCCGCCCGGCCGCCAACGTCTCCGAGGTGATGCACGTCATCGGCGAGATCGACGGCCGCAACTGCGTGATCATGGACGACATGATCGACACCGCCGGCACGCTGGTGAAGGCGGCCGAGGTGCTCAAGGAGCGCGGCGCCAAGAGCGTGTTCGCCTACTGCACCCACCCCATCCTGTCAGGGCCAGCCATCGAGCGCATCTCCACCTCTCAGCTGGACGAGGTCGTCATCACCAACACCATCCCGCTGACCGACGCGGCCAAGGCCTGCCGCAAGATCCGCCAGCTGTCGGTGGCCTTTTTGTTCGCCGAGACCATCCGCCGCATCTCTGACGGCGAGTCGGTCACCAGCCTCTTCTCGGAACAGAACAACAACTTCTGACCGGGGAAATCGTGGCCGCCGCAAGGCGGCTTTTGTCAAACGGCGCCTGGTCGCGGGTGCCGTTCTCTTTTGGAGAAAACCATGAAGTTCGTCGCTTTTGAGCGCAAGCAGCAGGGGACCGGAGCGAGCCGCCGCCTGCGCGTGGCCGGCAAGGTGCCCGGCATCGTCTACGGCGCCGGTGAGCCCGCCCTGATCGAGCTCGACCACAACGCGCTCTACCACGCCATCAAGAAGGAAGCCTTCCACAGCTCGCTGCTGGACATGGAGCTGAACGGCGCGGTCACGCAGGTGCTGCTGCGCGACTTCCAGATGCACCCCTACAAGCCCCAGGTCCAGCACGTGGACTTCCAGCGCGTGGACGCCACCACCAAGATCACGAAGAAGGTGCCGCTGCACTTCATCGGCGAGGAAAGCTCCGTGGCCGTCAAGACCGACAAGTGCACGGTCAACCACGTGGTCACCGAGCTGGAGATCACCTGCCTGGCGCAGCAACTGCCCGAGTTCATCGAGATCGACCTGTCCGGCCTGACCAAGGGCCACTCGCTGCACGTCAACGACGTGAAGCTGCCGGCCGGCATCAAGGTCGTCACGCACGGCAAGCCCAACCCCGTCATCGCGACGCCGGTTGAGCCCAAGGTCGAGGAAATCGTCGTCGCCGCCGCGCCGGCCGCCGACGACAAGAAGGGCAAGAAGGGCAAGAAGTAATTCCTGCCGGCTTCACGCCCGCACCGAGGCCCCGCATGGGGCCTCTTTTTTTGACCGCTACGATCCCGAACATGATTCGCCTGCTAGTCGGCCTGGGCAACCCGGGCGCCGAATACGAAGACACCCGCCACAACGCCGGCTTCTGGTGGATCGACGGCCTGGCGCGCG
Source organism: Roseateles sp. (assembly GCF_047654785.1). Taxonomy (GTDB): domain Bacteria; phylum Pseudomonadota; class Gammaproteobacteria; order Burkholderiales; family Burkholderiaceae_C; genus Pelomonas. The sequence goes on along the minus strand of NZ_JASGKQ010000003.1, from coordinate 65,461 downwards.
GCCTGAAAGCCAGCCTGCAGCCCGACAAGGCCTACCACGGCCTGGTCGCGCGCGTGAACGGCGCGCCCGGCGCCAGCGGCCCGGTCTGGCTGCTGCAGCCCATGACCTACATGAACCTGTCCGGCAAGTCCGTCGCGGCGCTGGCGCGCTTCTTCAAGATCGCGCCGGAGGAGATCCTCGCCATCCACGACGAGCTGGACCTGCCGCCCGGCGAGATGAAGTTCAAGAAGGGCGGCGGCGACGGCGGCCACAACGGCCTGCGCGACATGCGCGCCCAACTGGGCAGCGGCGACTTCTGGCGGCTGCGGCTGGGCATCGGCCACCCGGGCCACAAGGCCGAGGTCGCCGGCTACGTGCTGCGCAAGCCGCCGCTGGCCGAACGCCAGGCGGTGGAGGACTGCATCGAGAAGAGCTACGCCGCCGTCGAGCTGATGCTGCGCGGCGAGATGGACAAGGCGCTGGCGAAAATCCACGCCAAGCCGCCGCGCCCCAAGCCCCCGAAACCGCAGCCCCCGGCGGAAACTCCGGCCCCATGATGAAAGCCCTGCCCTTCGGCCTGGCCCTGGCCTTGACCCTGGCCGCCGCGCCGCCCGCTCCCGCGCAGACCCAGGTGAAGCGCGCCCAGATCTACCGCTGCGGCGCCGACGGCCGCGACCTGCGCGACTCGCCCTGCCCCGGTGCCCAGGCCGATCCGGCCGGCCAGGGTGGCACGGTGGCCTTCGACGAACCCAGCAGCGCCGACAGCCAGGCCGCCCGCCAGCGCCAGCAGGCCGATGCCAAGCAGGCCGCGGCGCTCGCGTCCGCCCGCCGCGCCAGCGAGGCCGAGGCCCGCCAGCAGCGCGCGCTGCACCTGGGCCCGCAGCCCCAGCCGGCCGCCCAGGCCGCGCGGCCGGCCAGCAGCCCGGCCGTGACCCACCTCCAACCGCCCCGGGCCGCCAAGCCGCGCCGGCCCGCCGCCAGCAGCGCTCGATAGAATGCGTGCCGTTGGTGCTCGCGCCCGGTGCCAAGCCGGGCGCAGTTCAACGGGAATCAGGAGGGCGAGCGGCCACGCCGCGGACCTAACCTGAGCTGTCCCCGCAACGGTAAGTGGACGAGGCCCGCGCGGCCCGCCGTTCGACCGACGAGCCACTGGTGCCCCGCACCGGGAAGGCGTCGAACGGATGTCCACCAGCCCGGATACCGGCCAACGACGGGGCTGTCTGGTACAGCCGTTTTCCAGCGGTGCTGCGGGGGTCAGCGCGGCTGGTCGTCCGCTTGCGTTCCATCCCATGTCCCACGTCCTCCTCGCGGCCCGCCGGCCTGTGCGCCGCCTTTTCGCCCTGTCCGCACTGGCCCTGGCCGCGTCCGCCCACGCCCAGCCCCAGGCCAACCGGCTCGACACCGTCGTCACCACCGCCACGCGCTCGCCGCAGCGGCTATCCGAGGTGCTGGCGGACCTGACCGTCATCACCCGCGCCGACATCGAGCGCCAGGCCGCCGCCAGCCTCGCCGACCTGCTGCGCAACAACGGCTGCGGCGAGCTGGCGCGCAACGGCGGCCCGGCCGGCACCACGTCGGTGTTCCTGCGCGGCGCCGACAACCGCCACACGCTGGTGCTGATCGACGGCGTCAAGACCGACTCCCAGGCCACCGGCGGCGCCAGCTGGCAGGGCCTGCCGCTCGCGCAGATCGAGCGCGTGGAAGTGCTGAAGGGCCCGGCCAGCGCCCTCTACGGCTCCGACGCGGTCGGCGGCGTGATCCAGATCTTCACGCGCAAGGGCGGCGGCCGCAGCAGCGCCGACGTCGGCATCGCCGCCGGCAACCTCGGCACCTACAAGGCGGATGCCTACCTGGCCGGCGCCGCGGGCCTCTTCGACTACGCCGTCACCGGCGCGTTCGAAGGCACGGACGGCTTCAACGCCACCGTGGACTACCCCGGCTCGTTCAGCTACGTGCCCGACCGCGACGGCTTCCGGCGCCGCCAGGGCACCGTGCGCGTGGGCGCGCAGTTCAGCGCCGGGCAGCGCGTCGAGGCGCTGCTGATGCGCACCTACACGCGGGGCCAGTACGACGGCTCCAAGTCCCGCCCGCTGGTGGACGACATCAGCAAGCAGGACGCCGACGCCGCCCGCCTGGCCTGGACGGCGCAGTGGACGCCGGGGCTGCAGACGCAGCTGAGCTTCGGCGAATCGCGCGACCGCTACGAGACCACGCCCTCGCCCTACCTGACCGAGACCCGCGTGCGCAACCTCGCGCTGACCGGCTTCTACCAGCTGGCCGCCGGCCAGCAGCTGAACTTCACGGCCGAGCGCAGCGAGGACAAGCTGGAGAACAGCGGCCTGCGGACGGCCGGCGTCGGCAAGCGCCACCGCAACAGCGCCGGCCTGGGCTACCTGCTGTCGGCCGGCGCGTTCGACCTGCAGGCCCATGCGCGCCATGACCGCGACAGCGAGTTCGGCGACGTGAACACCGGCACGCTGCTGGCGGGCTACGAGCTGGCGCCCGGGCTGCGCATCGTGGGTTCGGTGGGCAACGCCTTCCGCGCACCGACGATCTACCAGCAGGGCACCGTCTACGGCCCCGACCTGGGCAAGCCCGGCGTGCAGCCGCTGGACGCCGAGCGCGGCCGCAACATGGAAGCCGCCGTGAAGTGGAACAGCGGCGACGTCGAACTCTCCGCCACGGCCTACCGCAACCGCATCAGCAACCTGATCGTCTTCGGCGCGGCCGGCAGTTGCAACAGCAGCTTCGGCTGCTACGAGAACGTGGCCCGCGCACGGCTGCAGGGCGTGAGCCTCGCGGGCGCGGCCCGCTTGGCCGGCGTGAACCTGCGCGCCACGGTGGACCTGCAGAAGCCCACGGATGCGGCCAACGGCCTGCTGCTGGCCCGCCGCGCCAAGCGCCTGGCCACCCTCAACGCCGACACCACGCTGGGCGTGTGGACCGTGGGCGCCGGCCTCCAGGCCGCCGGCCCGCGCTTCGACGACGCGGCCAACAAGCGCAGGCTCGGCGGCTACGCGCTGCTGAACCTGAACGCGCAGCTGCCGCTGAGCCGCGAGGTCAAGCTGCAGCTCAACCTGGACAACGTGTTCGGCCGCGACTACCAGACGGCCTACGGCTACGCCGCCTCGCCGATGACGGCGCTGGTCACGCTGCGCTGGTCGCCCGAATGGTGAGCACCTCGTCCGGCCCGGCACCCGGCCCGGCACCCGGGCCGCAGCGGACCCGCCCGTGAAGCCCCCGAAGCTGCTCGAACGATTCGCCGCCCTGTGCCTGCTGGCCGCGGCGGCGCTGCCGGCCGCCGCGGTCGACATCCGGGACGACCTCGGCCATGTCACCGCGCTGGCCGCCCCGGCGCTGCGCATCGTCAGCCTGCTGCCGTCGCTGACCGAGACCGTCTGCGCGCTGGGCGCCTGCGCCCGGCTGGTGGGCGTGGACCGCTACTCCAACTTCCCCGCGCAGGTGGACGCGCTGCCCAAGCTGGGCGGCCTGGACGACACCAACGTCGAGCTGATCGCCGCGCTCAAGCCCGACGTGGTGCTGCTGGCCCAGTCCTCGCGCGTGGCCGACCGGCTGCGCGCGCTCGGGCTGAAGGTGATCGCGCTGGAGCCGCGCAGCCACCAGGACGTGCGGCGCGTGCTGGACCTCGTCGGCCAGGTGCTGGGCGTGCCGGACGCGCAGCGCGTGTGGCGCCGCATCGAGGCCGGCATCGGCGCGGCGGCGGCCAGCGTGCCGGCGGCGGCGCGCGGCGTGCGCGTCTACGTCGAGGTCGCGCCCGGCCTGTACGCGGCCGGCCCCGCCTCCTTCATGGGCGAGACGCTGGCCCGGCTGGGCGCCGGCAACATCATCCCGGCCGCGCTCGGCCCCTTCCCCAAGATCAACCCCGAGTACGTCGTGCAGGCCGACCCGGCGCTCATCATGGTCGGCGCCCGCAGCGCCGACGGGCTGGCGCAGCGCCCGGGCTGGGCGCGCATCGCCGCCGTCCGCCAGGGCCGCATCTGCATCTTCAAGCCCGAGGAGGGCGACATGCTCGCGCGCCCCGGCCCGCGCATGGCCGAGGCCGCGCAGGTCATGGCGCGGTGCCTGTCGTCCTTCGCCGGCGCCCCAGGGGCCGCGGCCAGCGGCCCGGCCAAGCCGGTGCCGCCGCAGCCGCGCGATCGGGAACCCCGGCCGTGACGCTGCGCCCGCCGCTGCTGCTCGCGCTGCTGCTGGCGGCCGGCGCGCTGCTGGCGGCGGCGGGCGTGCTCACCGGCAGCACCGGCTGGGCCGATCTGGGCGGCGACGGCGGGGACACGATCCTGTGGCAGATCCGCCTGCCGCGCTCGCTGGGCGCGTGGTGGGCCGGCGCGCTGCTCGGCATGGCCGGCGCGATGTCGCAGGGGCTGTTCCGCAACCCGCTGGCCGACCCCTACCTGCTCGGCAGCGCGTCCGGCGCGCAGCTCGCGGTCGCGGCGGCGCTGGCGCTGACCGGCGCGTCGGCCCAGCACGGCTCCGTGCCGGCCACGCTCGGCCTGACCGGCGTGGCCTTCGTCGGCACGCTGGCCGGCGTGGCCCTGACGCTGCTGCTCGCGCGCGGCGTGGAGCAGACGCTGCGGCTGCTGCTGGCCGGCGTCGTGGTCGGCGTCGTGCTCAATGCGCTGACCCATCTGTTCACGCTGTGGGCGCCCGAGGTGCTGCGCGCGGTGCAGTTCTTCCTGCTCGGCAACACCGGCCTGCTGGGCTGGCAGAGCGTCGGCGTGATGGCCGCCTGCGGCCTGGCCGCCGGCCTGGTCGGCCTGCTGGCCAGCCCGGCGCTGGACGCGCTGACGCTGGGCGAGGCCACCGCCGCGTCGCTGGGCGTGCGGCTGGCCGCGCTGCGGCTGGCGCTGATCGCCGCGTTCGCGCTGGCCACCGGCGCGGCCGTCGCGCAGACCGGCATCGTCGCCTTCGTCGGCCTGGTGGCGCCCCACCTGGTGCGCACGCTGTGCCCGATGCTGCACGGCTGGCTGATCCTGCTGTCGGCCGCGGCCGGCGGCGCGCTGCTGCTGGCGGCCGACGTGCTGGCCCGCGCGCTGATCCGCCCGCAGGAACTGCCCGTGGGCCTGGTCACCGCGCTGCTCGGCGGCGTCTACCTGCTGGTGCTGATGCACCGCCGCGCGAAAAAATGAAACCCCTCGCCCAATCTCTCCCCGCTGAACGCGGGCGATCCCGGTCGGTCCCCAAAGGGGACGGCTTGGGGCGGCCCGGCGCTCGGCCCGAAAAGCCCCTGTTTCATGACGGTGGGCCATTGAGATGAGCGCGCTGCAGGCCCGCATCGCCCGCGTCCGCCTCGACGGCCGCGACCTGATCCACGGCATCGACCTCGCGCTGCCCGCCGGCCGCTGGACGGCCATCGTCGGCCCGAACGGCGCCGGCAAGTCCACGCTGCTGCGCGCCATCGCCGGCCTGCAGGCCTGCGACGGCGAGGTGCGGCTGGCCGGCCGGCCGCTGCGCGACTGGCCCGCGCGCGAACGCGCCCGCCGGCTCGCCTGGATGGGCCAGCAGGAAAGCGGCGTGGACGACCTGACGGCGCTGGACGTCGTGCTGCTCGGCCGCCTGCCGCACCGCCCCTGGCTCGCGCCGCCCGGCGCGACCGACCACGCCGCCGCGCAAGCCGCGATGCAGGCCACGCAAAGCTGGGCCTGGCGCGCGCGGCGGCTGGGCAGCCTGTCGGGCGGCGAGCGCCAGCGCGTGCTGCTGGCCCGCGTGCTGGCGGTGCAGGCGCCGCTGACGCTGATGGACGAGCCGCTCGCCCACCTGGACCCGCCGCACCAGGCCGAATGGATGGCGCTGGTGCGCGACCGCGTGGCGGCCGGGCACGCGGTCGCCAGCGTGCTGCACGAACTGCACGTCGCGCTGCAGGCCGACCACCTCGTGCTGATGGCCGGCGGCCGCATCGTCCACACCGGCGCACCGGCCGACGCGGCCACGCACGCGGCGCTGCGCGGGGTCTTCGGCCCGCATCTGCACATCGCGCAGATCGAGGGGCGCTGGGTGGCGCTGCCGCTGTGAGCCCGCCGGGCCGGCCGGCGACTACCATGGCCGGGCCCCGGACATGCGGGCATCCGGGCTGACGGACGGGCTTCTCAGGGGTTGGCCATGTTTCTTTCACGTGTCGCGCTTCGCAACGTGCGGTCCATCGAGTCGCTGCAGCTCGACTTCTCGTCGAGCAGCGGCGACAACAGGCGCTGGACGCTGCTGCTCGGAGAAAACGGCTGCGGGAAAAGCTCGGTGCTGCGCGCCATCGCGCTGCTGCTCGCGGGCAGCGACGCGCTCGCCGACCTGCTGAGCGAGCCGGACGCCTGGATCCGCAACGGCTGCCAGTCCTGCCGCATCGAGGCCAGCCTGACGACGGCGCGCCAAGAGGCGCGGGAGATCGCGCTGGAGCTCCACCGCGGCGACCGCATCCGCGACATCTTCGACCGCAACGAGGCCTCGCTGAACGCACTGGATGCCGCGATCCATCACGCCGACCGCAACTATTTCGTGCTGGGCTACGGCGTCTCGCGCCGCCCCGGCGGGTCGTCCAAGGGGCGGGCGTCGCTCTCGGACGAGTTCATCCGCTCCCCCCGGGCGCGAGGCGTGGCGACGATGTTCTCGGCCGACTTCTCCCTCGTCTCGCTGGAGCAGTGGGCCATGGACCTGGACTACCGCAAGGGCGGCCGGGCGCTCCAGGCGGTCCGGACCGCGCTGGACCGGCTGCTGCCCGGCATGCGCTTCGCCCACATCGACCGCGAGACGCGGCAGCTCGTGTTCGAGACCGAGGACGGGCTCGTGCCGCTGCGCCAGTTGTCCGACGGCTACCAGAACATGGCGGCCTGGTGCGGCGACCTGCTCTACCGCATCACCGAAACCTTCCCGGACCGCAAGGATCCGCTGGCCACGCGCGGCGTGCTGCTCATCGACGAACTCGATCTGCACCTGCATCCCGTGTGGCGGCGCCAGCTGGTGGAGTTCCTGTCCGCCACGCTGCCCAACTTCCAGTTCGTCGCCACCACGCATTCGGCGCTGACCGCGCAGCAAAGCGGTGAAGGCGAGTTGTACGTGATCCGCCGGGAAGGCCAGGCCAAGCGCCCGACGCTGCTGCCCTTCGTGGGCGAACCGCGCCGCATGATGCTGCACCAGCTGCTGATGAGCCCGATGTTCGGCCTCGACACGCTGGACTCCATCGAGATCGAGCAGGCGCGCAACGCGGTGCGGGATCTGAGCCTCAGGAAGACGGCGCTGAGCGCCGCCGACAAGAAGGAACTGGCCCGGCTGAAGGCCCTCCTGCGCGACGCGCCGGACTGGGATGCGGTGCCCGGCTACGCGAAAGAGCAGACCGCGCTGCTCAAGGGCATCAAGGCCTCGCTGGCGAAGGACGGCAAGCCGCCCGCCTTGTCCGTCCGCAAGCTCAAGGCCGCGGCGAAGGCGCTGGGAGCGCCCAAGTGATCCGCCTCCCCCGGACACGCGACGCCAGGCAGCTCACCGGCTTCACCGGCGCGCCGCTGCAGGCCAGGCTCGGCAGGCTGCTGGCCTACTACTACGCCGACGGCGCCACCGGCCAGGTGGACTTCAAGCCCAAGGCACGGCAGGTCTGGGGGAAGGCGAAGCCGCAGCTGAAAAAGGAGTCGTTCGGCAAATGCGCCTACTGCGAAGCGGATACCGCCGTCGTCGCCCATGGCGATGTCGAGCATTTCCGGCCGAAAAGCGCGTACTGGTGGCTGGCCTATTGCTATGACAACTACACGTTCAGCTGCCAGGTCTGCAACCAGACCTACAAGGGCGACACCTTTCATGTCGTGGGCGCCAGCCTGCCCGCGCCGCCGGTGCCGCCCTCGCCGCCCGCCACCCCCGCCCAACTGGCGGCACTCGCCGGCAGCCTGTGCCCGGACCCCGCCGCGGCCACGGACGCCAGCGTCGCCCGGCTCTTCGCGGCCGAGGATGCCGACCTGGTCGACCCCTACACCGGCGACCCCGAGAAGCTCTTCGGCTGGAAGGTGATTCCGGCCACGCAGGAGGTGCTGCTGGTTCCCAGGACCCGCGCCGCGCGCGCCAGGCGCGCCGTCAAGGCGGCCGAGGACATGCTCGGGTTGAACCGCGAAGAACTGCGGCGCCTGCGCTGGCAGGCCTACGACGAGCTGGAGACCATGGCGCTGGCGATCCAGGAAGGCCGCTTCACCGATGCCAGGAAGAAGGAACTGCTCCTCCGCCTGCAGCGCCAGGCGCAAGGCAGCCGGCCCTTCGCGGGCATGAAGCGCTTCTTCCTCCGGGCCTGGGGCCTGCTCGGCACCTGAGACGCTGGACGGCGACGGAGACCCCTTGATGACCCGCGGACGAGCCGTCATGGTGCTGGGCACGACCAGCGGCGCCGGCAAGAGCTGGCTGGCCACGGCGCTGTGCCGCTGGTATGCGCGCCAGGGCCTGCGGGTCGCGCCCTTCAAGGCGCAGAACATGAGCAACAACGCGCGCGTCGTGCCCGGGCTGCCCGGCCCCTCGCTCCGGCGTCCAGGAGCGGTCCCCCGAGGGGACGCCGCCGGGCTTGGGAGCGGCCCGGCGCCCGGCCACGGCCACATGGGCGAGATCGGCAGCGCGCAGTACTTCCAGGCCCTGGCCGCGCGCCGCGTGCCCGAGGTGCGCATGAACCCCGTGCTGCTCAAGCCCGAGGCGGACACGCACAGCCAGGTGGTCGTGCTCGGCGAGGTGGACGCCGCGCTGTCCCGCCTGCCCTGGCGCGAACGCAGCGCCCGCCTGTGGCCCCGCGCCGAGGCCGCGCTGCGCGGGCTGATGGCGGAGAACGACCTGGTCGTCATCGAGGGCGCGGGCTCGCCGGCCGAGATCAACCTCGCGGCCTGCGACTACGTGAACCTCGGCACCGCGCGCGCGTCGGGCGCCGCCTGCCTGCTCGTCACCGACATCGACCGCGGCGGCGCCTTCGCCCACCTGTACGGCACGCACCAGCTGATGCCGGCGGACGTGCGCGCGCAGCTGCGCGGCTTCGTGCTGAACCGCTTCCGGGGCGACGCGGCGCTGCTGTCGCCCGGCCCCGAGCAGTTGCAGGCACTGACCGGCGTGCCCACCGTCGCGACGCTGCCGATGTGGCGCGGCCACGGCCTGCCCGAGGAGGACGGCGTGTTCGATGACGCGCCGACCGGCAGCGGCCAGGGCCTGCACATCGCCGTCGTCGCCTACCCGCGGCTGTCCAACCTCGACGAGTTCCAGCCGCTGCGCCAGCTGCCCGGCGTGCGGCTGTCGTGGGCACGCGCGCCGCGCGACCTGCAGGGCGCCGACTGGGTCGTCCTGCCCGGCAGCAAGTCCACCGTGGCGGACCTGGCCTGGCTGCGCGCGCAGAAGCTGGACCTCGCCATCAACGCCCACCCCGGCCGCGTGCTCGGCATCTGCGGTGGCCTGCAGATGCTCGGCGAGGCGCTGATCGACACGCAGGGCGTGGACGGCAACGCGCCCGGCCTGGGCCTGCTGCCGCTGGTCACCGCCTTCGAGCGCGACAAGCTGCTGAGCACCGCGGCGCTGCGCTTCGGCGCCATCGACGGCGCATGGGCGTCACTGGCCGGCGTGCAGGCCGACGGCTACGAGATCCGCCACGGCCGCACGCAGCCGCACCCCGGCCTGCCGGCGCCGCGGGTGGCGCTGCGCAACGCGGCGGGCGAGGCCATCGGCTGGCAGGCCGGCCGCGATGGGCGGGTGCTGGGCGTCTACGCGCACGGCCTGTTCGAGCAGCCGGCCGTGCTGCACGCGCTGTTCGGCCAGCGCATCCGGCCGCTGGACGAGGTGTTCGACGGCCTGGCCGACTTCATCGACCGGCATTTCCAGCCCGGCACGCTGGCGTCGCTGATGGCATGAAAGGGGTCACACCGGGTCGGGCAGCTTCGCGACGGCCTTGATCTCGAACTGGAAGCCGTAGAGCCAGCTCACGCCGATGCCGGTCAGCGCCGGGTGCGGCGCCTCGCCCCAGTTGGCCATCACGACGGGCCACACCTGCTCGAAGTTGCGCTCCGCATCGACCAGGTACAGCGTCACGTCCACCACGTCGGCGAAGGTGCAGCCCGCGGCGGCCAGCACCGCGTTCAGGTTGTCGAAGGCCAGTTGCACCTGCCGCGCCAGTTCGGGCTCGGGCGAGCCGTCGGGCCGGCTGCCGACCTGGCCCGACACGAACAGCAGGCCCTGGGACCGGACGGCCGGCGAATAGCGGTTGCGCTCGTACAGCGCCTGGCGGCCGGCGGGGAACACGGCGTCGCGTGCGGGAGGCATGGGCATTCCTTTCGGGTGGGAAGACATGCGGCCACTCTAGGCACCCGGCGCCGCCGGATAAACCGGCCCGCTCCACAATCAGTTTTTGCCGCCGCCAAACAATCGGAGCCCGACGCCCATGGACCGTTTCGACGCGCTGCAGGCCTTCGCCCGCGTGGTGGAGACCGGCAGCTTCACCCAAGCCGCGCGGGCGCTGAACGTCAGCAACGCCACCGTGACCCAGCTGGTGCAGCAGCTGGAGGCCCGGCTGCGCGTGAAGCTGCTGCACCGCACGACCCGCCAGGTGCGCGTGACCGACGACGGCGCGGCCTACTACGAGCGCGTGGTGCGCGTGCTGGCCGACCTGGAGGACGCCGACAGCGGCCTGTCCGACGCGGCCGCCGCGCTGCACGGCCGGCTGCGCGTGGACGTGCCCAGCCCGCTGGCGCGGCTGGTGCTGGTGCCGGCGCTGCCGGACTTCCAGGCCCGCTACCCCGGCATCGAGCTGCACCTGGGCGCCAGCGACCGCATGGTGGACGTCATCGGCGACGCCATCGACTGCGTGCTGCGCGGCGGCGAGCTGGCCGACTCCACGCTGATGGCGCGCCGCGTCGGCGAGCTGGCGATGGGCGTCTACGCCGCGCCGGCCTACCTGCAGCGCGCCGGCCACCCGGCCCACCCGCGCGACCTGGCCGGCGACCCGCACCGCCTGGTGGGCTACCTGCGCTGGCGCAGCGGCCGCATCGCGCCCGTGACGCTGCACCGCCGGGACGGGGGCGAGTCCGTGCCGGTGCACGGCCGCCACGCGCTGGCGGTGGACGACGGCAACGCCTACCTCGCCGCCGGCGTGGCGGGCCTGGGCGTGCTGTGCGTGCCGCGCTACATGGCCCAGCCGCACGTGGCGCGCGGCGAGCTGGTGCCGCTGCTGGACGGCTGGCGGATGGACGCGATGCCGCTGTACCTCGCCTTCCCGCCGCACCGGCACGTCAGCGCCAAGCTGCGCACCTTCATCGACTGGGTGGTGGAGCTGCTCGCGCGCCAGCCCGGCGTCGCCCTGCCCTGAGAACCGGGAGGCCGCGCGGCGCTCAGGCCGCGGCGGTCAGGCGCTGGTACTTCTGCATCAGCGTCTCGCGCGTCTCGATGTGCGCCGGGTTGATGGGGATGCAGGCGACCGGGCACAGCATCACGCACTGCGGCTCGTCGAAGTGGCCGACGCACTCGGTGCACTTGCCCGGGTCGATCTGGTAGAACTCCTCGCCCATCGAGATGGCCTGGTTCGGGCAGGCGGGCTCGCAGACGTCGCAGTTGATGCATTCGTCCGTGATCATCAGCGCCATGTCACGCTCCGGTGCCGCAGCGCGCCCGCAGCCGCGCCAGCACGCCGGGCGGCACGAACTCGGCCACCTCGCCGCCCAGCGTGGCGATCTCGCGCACGAAGGTGCTGGAGGTGTACTGGTGGCGCTCGCCGGGCGTCAGGAAGATGGTCTCGACCTCGGGCATGAGCTTGCGGTTCATGCCGGCCATCTGGAACTCGTACTCGAAGTCGCCGCCGGTGCGCAGGCCGCGCACGACGACACGGCCCGCGTTGGCGCGCACGAAGTCGCGCAGCAGGCCGTCGAAGGCGATGACCTCGACGTTGCCCAGCGGCGCGGCCACCTCCTGGGCCATCGCCAGGCGCTCGTCCAGCGAGAACAGCGTCTTCTTGTGGTGGCCCACGGCGACGGCCAGCACCAGCCGCTCGAACATGCCGGCGGCCCGGCGCATCAGGTCTTCGTGGCCCAGCGTGATGGGATCGAAGGTGCCGGGGTAGATGGCGGTGATGGTGGTGCGCGAGGTCATGGGGCCGGATTGTCCTCGCGGCGCAGCAGCTGGTAGTACACGGCCCCGGCGCGGCCCTCGCGCCAGCGCGTGAACCCGGCCGGCGGCGCGACCTCGCGCGGCGACTCGACGTAGAGCAGCCCGCCCCCGGCCAGCAGCGGCGCGGCGGCGGCGAGCGCGCGGTCGAACAGGTCGTCGGCGAACGGCGGGTCGAGCAGGATCAGGTCGAACGCCCCGCGCGGCGCGGCGCGCATCCACGCGAGCGCGTCGGCCGCGTGGACGGTGATCGTGGCGGCCTGGAGGCGCTGCGCGCTGGCCCGCAGGCCGGCGGCGAGCTTCGCGTCGCGCTCGACGAGCACGGCCTCGGCCGCCCCGCGCGACGCGGCCTCGAAGCCCAGCGCGCCGCTGCCGGCGAAGGCGTCCAGCACGCGCCAGCCGTCCAGCGTCTGGCCCAGCCAGTTGAACAGCGTCTCGCGGATGCGGTCGGACGTGGGTCGCAGGCCGGGCGCATCGGGCACGGGCAGCCTGGAGCGCTTCCACCGGCCGCCGATGATCCTCACTTCACCCATTACTGGCGTACCGGAATACCCCGCGCGGCCATCAGTGCCTTCGCCTCGCCAACCGTGTGCTGGCCGAAGTGGAAGATGCTGGCGGCCAGCACCGCGTCGGCGCCGCCCTGCGTGATGCCGTCGGCCAGGTCGTCCAGCGAGCCGACGCCGCCCGAGGCGATGACAGGCACGGGCACGGCATCGCTGACCGCGCGGGTCAGCGCGAGGTCGAAGCCGCTCTTGGTGCCGTCGCGGTCCATGCTGGTCAGCAGGATCTCGCCGGCACCGAACTCGGCCATCTGCTTCGCCCACGCGACCGCGTCGAGGCCGACGTTCTTGCGGCCGCCGTGGGTGTAGACGTCCCAGCCCGAGCCGTCGGCGCGGCGCTTGGCGTCGATGGCGACGACGATGCACTGCGCGCCGTAGCGGTCGCTGGCCGCGCGGATCAGTTCGGGCTCGGCGACGGCGGCCGAGTTGAAGGACACCTTGTCGGCGCCCGCGTTCAGCAGCCGGCGCACGTCGGCCACCGAGCGCACGCCGCCACCGACCGTCAGCGGGATGAAGACCTGGCTGGCCACCGCCTCGATGATGGGCAGAATGAGGTCGCGGCCGTCGCTGGTGGCGGTGATGTCGAGGAAGGTCAGCTCGTCGGCGCCCTGCTCGTTGTAGCGGGCGGCGATGTCCACCGGGTCGCCCGCATCGCGCAGGCCGACGAAGTTGACGCCCTTGACGACGCGGCCCGCCGTCACGTCCAGGCAGGGAATGATGCGCTTGGCCAGCACGTCAGGCGTCCACCCGCAGCGCGTCGGCACGCGCCTGCGCGGCGGCGAAGTCGAGCGCGCCGGTGTAGATGGAGCGGCCGCAGATGACGCCCTCGACGCCCTCGCCCTCGACGGCGCACAGGCGCTCGATGTCGGCGATGTCCGAGAGCCCGCCCGACGCGATGACGGGGATGGTGAGCGCCTGCGCGAGCCTGACGGTGGCGTCGATGTTGATGCCGGTCAGCATGCCGTCGCGGCCGATGTCGGTGTAGATGACGCCTTCGACGCCGTAGTCCTCGAACTTCTTCGCCAGGTCGACGACCTCGTGGCCGGTGAGCTTGCTCCAGCCGTCGGTGGCGACCTTGCCGTCCTTGGCGTCCAGGCCGACGATGATGTGGCCACCGAAGGCGCTGCAGGCGTCCTTCAGGAAGCCGGGGCTCTTGACGGCGGCGGTGCCGATGATGACGTAGCTGAGGCCGTCGTCGAGGTAGCGCTCGATGGTGTCGAGGTCGCGGATGCCGCCGCCGAGCTGGATCGGGATCTCGTCGCCCACCTCCTTGATGATGGCCTTGATGGCCGGCTCGTTGACCGGCTTGCCCGCGAAGGCGCCGTTCAGGTCCACCAGGTGCAGCCGGCGCGCGCCGGCGTCGAGCCAGCGGCGCGCCATCGCGGCGGGGTCGTCGCCGAAGGTGGTGGAGTCGTTCATGTCGCCTTGCTTGAGGCGGACACAGCGGCCGTCTTTCAGGTCGATGGCGGGGATCAGCAGCATGGCTCGGTCAAGGCGTCCAGTGGAGGAAGTTGCGGTAGAGCTTCAGCCCGAGGGCGGCGCTTTTCTCGGGATGGAACTGGGTCGCAAAAATATTATCCCGGGCCACTGCGCAGGTGAAGCGCAGGCCGTAGTCGGCCTCGCCGACGCTGTGCTCAGGCCGGTCGGTGGCCGCGTAGAAGCTGTGCACGAAGTAGAACCAGCTCTCGTCGGGGATGCCCTGCCAGACCGGGTGCGCGCGCGCCTGGTGCACGCGGTTCCAGCCCATCTGCGGCACCTTGTAGCGGCTGCCGTCGGGCTGCACCCGGCCTTCGAGCCGGAAGCGCTGCACGCGGCCGGGGATCAGGCCCAGGCCCGGCGTGTCCTGCTCCTCGCTGTGGTCGAGCAGCATCTGCATGCCGACGCAGACGCCCAGCAGCGGCTTGTTCCGCGCCGCTTCGAGCACGGCGTCCTTGACGCCCGAGTCGGCCAGCTCGCGCATGCAGTCGCGCATCGCGCCCTGGCCGGGCAGCACGATGCGCTCGGCGGCGCGCACCACGGCGGGGTCGCTGGTGATGGCGACGTCGAAGCCCTGGCCTTCGGCGGCATGGATGACGGCCTGCGACACGGAGCGCAGATTGCCCATGCCGTAATCGACGACCGCAACGGTGCGGGTCACAGCGAGCCCTTCGTCGACGGGATCACGCCGGCCGAACGCGGGTCGGCCGTCGTCGCCATGCGCAGCGCGCGGCCGAAGGCCTTGAAGATCGTCTCGCACTGGTGATGCGCGTTGTGGCCCTTCAGGTTGTCGACGTGGACCGTCGCCAGCGCGAGGTTGGCGAAGCCCTGGAAGAACTCGAAGGCGAGCTGCGTGTCGAAGGCGCCGATGCTGCCGGCGGTGAAGTTCACGTCCATGTGCAGGCCCGGCCGGCCGGACAGGTCGATGACGACGCGCGACAGCGCCTCGTCCAGCGGCACGTAGCTGTGGCCGTAGCGGGTCAGGCCGGCCTTGTCGCCCACGGCCTGCGCGAGGGCCATGCCGAGCGTGATGCCCACGTCCTCGACCGTGTGGTGGCCGTCGATGTGCAGGTCGCCCTCGCAGTGGATGTCCAGGTCGATCAGGCCGTGGCGGGCGATCTGGTCGAGCATGTGGTCGAAGAAGCCGATGCCGGTGTGCAGCTTGGACTGGCCCGTGCCGTCCAGGTTGACGCGCACGGTGATGCGCGTCTCGCGGGTGTTGCGGGTGACTTCGGCGATGCGTTGGGGCGTGCTCATAGGCAGTGGGGCAGTTCGGCCAGCAGCCGGGTGTTGTCGTCGGGCGCGCCGACGGTGAAGCGCAGGCAGTTGGCCAGCAGCGGGTGCAGGGCCGACACGTTCTTGATGAGCACGCCGCGCGCCTTGAGCGCCGCGAAGGTGGCGGCGGCGTCGGGCACGCGGGCCAGGATCATGTTGGCCTCGCTGGGCCAGGGCCGCACGCCGGGCAGCGCCTGCAAGGCGGCGAACAGCCGCTCGCGCTCGCGGCGCAGTTCGGCGGCCTGGGCGGCGTAGACCCCGGCGTGCTCCAGCGCGAACAGCGCGGCCTCGGCGTTCAGCACGCTGATGTTGTACGGCGGGCGCAGCTTCTCGACCTGGTCCGCCACGTCGCGCGCGCCGAGCAGGTAGCCGATGCGCACGCCGGCCAGGCCGAACTTGCTCATCGTGCGCATGACGAGCACATGCGGGTGGCGGGCCATCAGCGCGAGGCTGTCGCGCGAGGCGAAGGGCTGGTAGGCCTCGTCCATCACCACCAGCCCCGGCGCGGCCTGCACGATGCGCTCGATGACGGCCGCGTCCCACAGCGTGGCGGTCGGGTTGTTCGGGTAGGCCAGGAAGACCAGCGCGGGCCGGTGCTCACGGATGGCGGCCAGCATCGCGGGCTCGTCGAGCTGGAAGTCGTCGGCGCGCAGCGGCACGCCGATGAAATCCAGCCGCTGCTGGCGCGCGTACGCCTCGTACATGACGAAGCCGGGTACCGGCGCCAGCACGGCCGCACCGGGCTGGGCGACGGCGATGCTGAGCAGGCCGATGAGTTCATCCGAGCCGTTGCCGAGCGTGACGCCGACCTCGTCGCCCACGCCGGCATGGCGCGCCAGCGCGCGCGCCAGCTCGGCGGTGCGCTCGGCCGGGTAGCGGTTCAGCGCGACGGCGGCCAGGCGCTCGCCGAGCTGCTGTCGCAGTTCGGGCGGCAGGCGGTAGGGGTTCTCCATCGCGTCCAGCTTCAGCAGGCCGTGGCTGGGCTGCACGGCGTAGGCGTGCATCGCGCGCACGTCGGGGCGGATGGTGGCCAGGGCCTGTTCAGTCGTCATGGGGTGCGTCCAGCACGTCCGGGCCGGCGAGGAAGGGGTTGAGGAGGGTCAGCTTGTCGATGCGCTGGCCGTGCTGCAGGTCTTCGGTCAGCAGGATGGCGCAGCCGAGATGCTGGGCAGCGCCCACCATCAGCGCGTCCCAGTAGTTGAGCTGGTAGCGGCTCTCCGCGGCCCAGGCTGTCTCGATGGTGGGCTGGTCGATCTGCCAGGGATGCCACGCCTGGTAGCGCCGCACTTCCGCACGCGCATCGCCCGCAGAGATGGCCGTGGCGAAGCGCTTGCGGGCGTTGGCGTAGAACTCGTTGAGCACCTGCGTGCTGACGCGGCCGCAACGGCGCGTCCAACAGGCAGCGAGCCAGTCGCGGGCGCGCTGGCGCTTGGCGAGGTCGGTGTCGTCGAAGGCATACAGCAGCACATTCGTGTCGACGAAGACAGTGCGCATGGCCGGCATCACTCGCGCGGCTTGCTGCGGTCGTACATCTCGTCGCGCTTCAGGTAGGGGCCGCTGGCCTTGCCCCAGCTACGCCACTCGAGCGCCTCGCGCATCGCGCGCTCGTAGGCGTCGTCGTGCCGCATCTTGTCGGCCAGCATCTCGCCGATCAGGCGGGACACGCTGGTGTTGCGCCGCGCGGCTTCCAGCCGTGCCCACTCGGCCACGGCATCGTCCATGGAGACGGTGACGTTCTTCATCGGCCGGAGGTTACACGAAGTTCGTGTTGCACGAACTTCGTGTTACGTGAACTCAGGGGTACGGCTGCCGGGCGTGCCGGATGCGCAGCACCTCGATGGCGGTCGCGCCGACGCGGTGGACGATGCGGCTCGGATGTGCCTTGCGTAGGGGGTGCCGCCTGACGAATGGGCGTGGTCAGGGGTGGAGACTTGAGACCCTGGTGCCGTGCCGTGCTGGTGCCGTGCGCCGTGACCCCTGTGCCGAGCCCCCGCGCGTCGCGAATGAATATTCACATGCAAGGGAAAACGCTTAGATTGAGCAGTGTCAAATCAATTGCAGGGTCGATATTATCTCTGGGCATCGCTGGAATGCGCCTTCGATGCTCGCGCGCTCTACTTGGCCGGCCACCCCAATTAACTGGGGTGGACAATTTTAATTGGTGTGCGCGGTTGTGCAATATTTAACATCGGACATGTACATGAACAAGCCGTGCGCACTGACAACAATTTCCGTCGCCCTTGCGTTGGCATCGACGCCAAGCTTGGCGATCAGGTGTGTGAATGGTATTCCCCAGGAGTCGGCGCCGTTGTCGTGCTATAATGGCTACGATGCTTGCTTGCAGGAGGCGGAGAATTCCAGAGAGACTGGAAGGCGGTTTTGCGCCATGGTTTGGTGGGCTCAGAGTTCGTGTTTTGACTACGTTAGCGAAAGCTATATTGAGAGTGTGGACGAGTGCTACGGAAATCTCGCTACATGCTGGGTGGAATCATGCGATTGATCGTCCTGATCGGCGAGTTGCCTCAGTAAAACCACCGTCCTGCCCTTCAGGCGATCCCAGCCGCAGCCCCTCTCATAGAGGCCTGCAGCCGTGACTTTATTGGCTGGCACCCGTCATGAATGATTTTCTGAGGCAGTTTGCTGATCAGCAATAAGGTTGGTTGTTGTCATCTCCTGGGGAATTGTTTGTGGCTGTGAAAATTGGTATAGTGCGGACATTCTTCGTGCTCAGTATTGCTCTGGCTGCTGCAGTATTCGCTGTGCACTATTGGGCAGAGGGCGGCGGAGCGAGGAAGCCACCTGCAGTCCGCAGGCTGAGCGCAATGGGCGCTGGAACCTCGGCAGATGGATTACCGGCAGCGGCTGAGATGGCAGCGTCTGACGCAGTTCGCCAAAGTGTGCCTCCACCACTTCCACTTAATCCGCGTCGAGCGGTCGAGGTAGCCCGGCAATCTGGTTTGCCTCAGGATGCATTCATAGCGGCTGAAGCTATTTATAGGTGTAGATCCCTTGCTGGCGCATCGCAGGCGGCCCTGGCGAAGATCCACGAGCGTGGCGTTCGAGCCGCGCCGAAGCCACTGGCTGAATATATGTCTCCGATCGAATCTGCTGAACGAATGTGTCAGGAACTCGACCATTCCATGAAAGCAGAATACGAACCGATGTTGAGGAAGGCCATGGAAGGAGGGGTGCGCGGTGCGGCTGCGCGTTGGTGGCTAACGCCCGAGGCCGAGGCGCTTGGAAGCGCGGCTGGCGAAACGGCAGCCCTTGATCTTCTAAAGCGCGATGCCACGCAGTGTGAACTGTTGTCGTTTGGAGCCTACAAGGTGGCCGCGATTCAATTTCCAAATAAGTTCGACGCAAATGAGGTTGCCGCTATCCATGCGGTAACTGCTCAGTTGCACAAGGACAAAAAATTGAAAAAAAATGGCTTGGATAAATTAATTGGCATATTCTCTCTGCCGCAGAAATTTTCAACCAACGTCGATGGAAACGTTGTTAATGATATGACTGTGAGAATCATGAATTCTTGCGCGTAGGGTGGATTCAGGAAATCTCCAGGGCGATTTCATGAACGCAGCGCTCGACATGCTGGTATAGGCTCTCCCCGGGAGCGCCGGGGTCACACAGCGCCGGGGTCAGGTCTCAAATCTACAGCCGCCATGTACGGCGCGGGGGCCCCATCCGGCAGCATGATGCTGCCGCCTGCGTGCTTCCAGCAGGCGATCGACGCGGGCCATCGCCTCGTCGTGAGGCAGGCGCGGCTTCTGGCTGTCGATGGCCTCCTGTACCTTGGTACGGAACCAGAGGTCGTGGCGGGCGGCCTGTTCGTCAGTCTCGAACTCGGAGCCGCGGGGGTCGAGAACCGTGGTCATGCGATCACTCCTGGAAGAGCCCGACTCTAGCGTTTGAGCCTCAACTCCGCCGCCCGCGCGTGCGCCTGCAGCCCCTCGCCGTGGGCGAGTTCGCTGGCGATGCGGCCCAGGCCCTGCGCGCCGGCCTCGCTGACCTCGATCAGGCTGCTGCGCTTCTGGAAGTCGTACACGCCCAGCGGCGACGAGAAGCGCGCCGTGCCGGACGTGGGCAGCACGTGGTTGGGGCCGGCGCAGTAGTCGCCCAGGCTTTCGCTGGTGAAGGCGCCCAGGAAGATCGCGCCGGCATGGCGCAGCAGCGGCTCCCAGCGCTGCGGCTGGTCGGCGCTGATCTCCAGGTGCTCCGGCGCGATGGCGTTGCTGATCTCGCAGGCCTCTTCCATCGAACGCGTCAGGATCAGCGCGCCGCGGCCCTGCAGCGACGCGCGGATGGTGGCCTCACGCGGCAAGGCGGGCAGCAGGCGCTCCATGCTGGCGCGCACGGCGTCCAGGTAGGCGGCGTCGGGGCTCAGCAGGACGCTCTGCGCCAGTTCGTCGTGCTCGGCCTGGCTGAACAGGTCCATCGCCACCCAGTCCGGCGGCGTCGTGCCGTCGGCGATGACGAGGATCTCGCTCGGGCCGGCGATCATGTCGATGCCGACCTGGCCGAACACATGTTTCTTGGCCGAGGCGACGTAGGCATTGCCGGGGCCGGTGATCTTGTCCACGCGCGGGATCGTGGCCGTGCCGTAGGCCAGCGCGGCGACGGCCTGCGCGCCGCCGACGGCGAATACGCGGTGCACGCCGGCCACGGCGGCGGCGGCCAGCACCAGCGGGTTGCGCACGCCGTCGGGCGTGGGCACGACCATGATGATGTCCTGCACGCCGGCCACGTGGGCGGGGATGACGTTCATCAGCACGCTGCTCGGGTAGGCGGCCTTGCCGCCGGGCACGTAGACGCCGACGCGGTCCAGCGGCGTGACCTTCTGGCCGAGCAGGTTGCCGTCCTCGTCGCGGTAGCTCCAGCTGCGGCCGCAGGCGTCGAGCTGGCGCTCGTGATAGCTGCGCACGCGCCGGGCGGCGGCTTGCAGTGCGTCGCGCTGCGCGGGCGTGATGGCGGCCAGCGCGGCCTGCAGTTCGGGCTGGCCGATCTCCAGCGCGGCGACGCTCGCGGCCTGCACGCGGTCGAAGCGGGCGGTGTAGTCCAGCACGGCGGCATCGCCACGCCGGCGCACGTCGGCGAGGATGTCGGCCACGCGGCCCTCGATGGCGGCGTCCGTCTCCGCCGACCAGTGGCGCAGGCGCTCGAACTCGGCGGCGAAGTCGGCGGCGGCGGTGCTGAGCTGGCGGATCATGCGACGGCGGACGCGAAGGCGTCGATGAGGGGGCGGAGCAGGTCGCGCTTGAGCTTCAGCGCGGCCTGGTTGACGACCAGGCGCGAGGAGATGTCCATGATGTGCTCCACCTCCACCAGCCGGTTCGCGCGCAGCGTGCTGCCGGTGGACACCAGGTCGACGATGGCGTCGGCCAGGCCGGTCAACGGCGCCAGCTCCATGGAGCCGTAGAGCTTGATGAGGTCCACGTGGACGCCCTTGTCGGCGAAGTGCTGGCGGGCGATCTCGGTGTACTTGGTGGCCACGCGCAGGCGCGAGCCCTGCTTGACGGCGGCGGCGTAGTCGAAGTCGGCGCGCACCGCGACGCTCATGCGGCAGCGGGCGATCCTCAGGTCCAGCGGCTGGTACAGGCCGTGCGAGCCGCCCTGGGCGAGCGCCTGCTCGTGCAGCACGTCGCGGCCGGCCACGCCGAGGTCGGCTCCGCCGTACTGCACATAGGTGGGCACGTCGCTGGCGCGCACGAGCACGACGCGCACGCCCTCGCGGCTGGTCGGCAGGATGAGCTTGCGCGAGGTCTCGGGGTCTTCCAGCACCGCGATGCCGGCGCTGCGGAGCAGCGGCAGCGTCTCCTCGAAGATGCGGCCCTTGGACAGCGCCAGCGTCAGGCCGCTCATTGCCATTCCTCCGGCGTCAGCGTCTTCATCGACAGCGCATGGATCTCCTCGCGCATGCGCTCGCCGAGCGCCGCGTAGACGCGCTGGTGGCGCTTGATGCGCGTCAGGCCCGCGAACTCGCTGGAGACGATGGTGGCGAAGAAATGGCGGCCGTCGCCCTCGACTTCCAGGTGCGCGCAGGCCAGGCCTGCGGCAATGAAATCGCGCACTTGTTGCGGGGTCGGATCAGCCATCACGGGCTCCTGCTGGAGAAACCCGTGATTCTAGGAAGGGTTCGCGCGGCCCCGCTTCGGGGCTGCGCAAAGCAGGCTTCAGGAACGGATTCTTGTAGCCCCGCTTCAGCAGCACCAGCGCCAGGCCCGCGGTCGCCGCGAAGCTGCCGGCGACGACGCCCAGGCTCAGCCACGGCGACACGTCGCTGACGCCGAAGAAGCCGCGGCGGAAGCCGTCGATCATGTAGAAGAACGGGTTCAGGTGGCTGACGCCCTGCCAGAAGCCGGGCAGCGAGTGCACCGAATAGAACACGCCCGACAGGAAGGTCATCGGCATGACGATGAAGTTCTGGAAGGCGGCGAGCTGGTCGAACTTCTCGGCCCACAGGCCGGCGATCAGGCCCAGCGTGCCCATCAGGCCGGCGCCCAGCACCGTGAAGGCCAGCACCCAGCCGAGGTTGTCCAGCCCCGGCGGCACGAACCACGCGGTGACGAGCAGCACGCCCGCGCCCACCGCCAGCCCGCGCACGACGGCCGCGCCCACGTAGGCCACGAACCAGGCCGCGGGCGACAGCGGCGCCAGCAGCAGGAACACGAGGTTGCCGGTGATCTTGCTCTGGATCAGGCTGGACGAGCTGTTGGCGAAGGCGTTCTGCAGCACGCTCATCATCACCAGGCCGGGGATCAGGAACTGCGTGTAGCCGACCGTGTCGTAGACCTTCACATGGTCTTCCAGCGTGTGGCCGAAGACGAGCAGGTACATCACCGCCGTCAGCACCGGCGCGCAGACGGTCTGGAAGGCGACCTTCCAGAAGCGCAGCACTTCCTTCTTGAAAAGGGTGGACGCGCCGTTCATGCGGCCTCTCCCTGCATGATGTCGAGGAACACGTCCTCCAGGTCGGCGCGGCCGATCTCCAGGTCCTCGACGGGCACGCCCGCCGCGCGCAGCGCCGCGAGCGTGGCCTCCACCTCCGCGGCGTCGTGCGCCGTCACCTGCACGATGCGGCCGGTCACGCGCGCATGGGCCGCGATATCGGGCGGCAGCGCGGCGTCGGTCTTGAAGCGCAGCATGGTCGACGCCGTGCCGGCCAGCAGCTGCGAGGTGCGGTCCAGCGCGACGATGCGGCCGGCCTTCAGCATCGCGATGCGCTGGCACAGCGCCTCGGCTTCTTCGAGGTAGTGCGTGGTCAGCAGCACCGTGTGGCCTTCCTTGTTGAGCCGGGCGATGAACTGCCACAGCGTCTGGCGCAGCTCCACGTCCACGCCGGCCGTGGGCTCGTCCAGCACGATGACGGGCGGCCGGTGCACCAGCGCCTGCGCGACCAGCACGCGGCGCTTCATGCCGCCGGAGAGCTGGCGCATGTTGGCGTCGGCCTTGTCGGCCAGGCCGAGGTGGTGCAGCAGCTCGTCGATCCAGTCGTCGTTGCCGGCCACGCCGAAGTAGCCGCTCTGGATGCGCAGCGCCTCGCGCACGCTGAAGAAGGGGTCGAACACCAGCTCCTGCGGCACCACGCCGAGCTGCCGGCGCGCGGCGGCGTAGTCGTCCACCACGTCGTGGCCCATCACGCGCACGCGGCCTTCGGTCGCGCGGGCCAAGCCGGCGAGCACGCTGATCAGCGTCGTCTTGCCGGCGCCGTTGGGGCCGAGCAGGCCGAAGAATTCGCCGCGCCGGATGTCGAAGCTCACGCCGTCCAGCGCCTTCAGCTGCCCGCCCCGGTAGGTTTTTCTGACGTTCTCGAAAGCGATGGCGGGCGGGGAGGCATGCGGCATGGCGCGCGATTCTAGGAGGGGCCGCCCGGGCGCGCCGATCGCTGCCAGAATGCCCCGGCCCTCGAAACGCCCCATGCCGCCGCCCAAGAAACCCCGCCGCACCGCCGAGCGCATTCTCGAAGTCACGCTCGACCTGTTCAACCGGTTCGGCGAGCCCAATGTCTCGACGACGCTGATCTCGGCCGAGCTGAAGATCAGCCCCGGCAACCTCTACTACCACTACCCGGCCAAGGACGAGCTGGTCAACGCGCTGTTCGGCCGCTACGAGGCGGAGCTCAACGAGCTGCTGGCCGCCGCCGACGGCGTGCGCCACGTCGAGGACGCCTGGCTGTTCCTGCACATGCTGTTCGAGCTGATCTGGAAGCACCGCTTCCTGTACCGCGACCTGAACGACCTGCTGTTCAAGAACCGCCGGCTGGAGACCCATTTCCAGGCCCTGCTCGCGGCCAAGGAGCAGGCCATGCGCCACCTGCTGTCGGGCCTGCACCTGGGCGGCGCGCTGAAGATGGAACTGCGCGAGGCCGCGCCGACGGCCAACGCGATGGTGGTGGTGGCGAGCTACTGGCTCAGCTACGAATACGTGCGCGACCCGCGCCATGCGCTGGAGCCCGACCGCGCCGGCAGCGCGCTGATGCGCGGCGCCTTCCACGCGCTCAGCCTGCTGCTACCCTACCTCGAACCCGCGTCCAAGGAGCACCTCTTCCAGCTCGCGGGCCACTACCAATAAGGAACCTGGAGACGACGCGATGGCCAAGTGGACCGCCTTTCCCTACGACAACAGCGCCTTCGCCTACACGCGGGCCACGCTGAAGAAGCACTGGGCGCGGCTGCATGCCGGCGACGCCGAGCCCTTCCCGAAGGACGCCGCCGTGCAGCAGGCGTGGCTCCACTTCCACGCAGGCGAGTTCCAGGCCGCCTACGACGCCGGCCTGGCCGCCGGCGGCGCCGGCACCAGCGTCGCCAACAAGGCCCAGGCCATCTACGCCAACTACCTCGAGAAGAAGGAGAAGGTGAAGCTGGAGATGTTCCTGGAGATCGCCGAACGCGCCGAGCGCCAGCAGGCCGACGAGCCCCGGAACCCCAGCGCCTACTACTGGCAGGCCTATGCGCTGGGCCGCTACGGGCAGGGCATCAGCGTCGCCAAGGCGCTGGCGCAGGGGCTGGGCGCGAAGGTGAAGCAGTCGCTGGAGACCACCATCGCACTCGCGCCCCGGCATGCCGACGCGCACATCGCGCTGGGCGCCTTCCACGCCGAGGTCATCGACAAGGTCGGCAAGCTGCTGGGCCGCACGCAGGGCGCCGACACCGCCACCGGGCAGAAGATGTTCGAGCAGGCCCTCAAGCTCAACCCGGCGAGCGCCATCGCGATGATCGAGCGCGCCAACGGCCTGGTCATGCTGGAGGGCGACAAGCGCCTGAAGGAAGCCGAGCAGCTCTACGCCGACGCGGCCGCCTGCGAGCCCATGGACGCGATGGAACTGCTCGACGTCGAGCTGGCCCGGGAAGAGCTGGAAGACTGAAGGCCGCGCGCCGCGTGACATCCGTCACGCCGGCGCGCACCCGTGCTTCCGGGGATGCACGGCGGGGCGCCGCGACGTAAGCTGCGCGGCATCCACCACCCGCCACGAGACCGCGCCATGAAGTTCCTGATCCCCGCCCTCGCCGCCGCCCTCGCCTGCTCCGCACAGGCCGGCAGCAACGCCTCGCCCGAGCAGGCCGAGTTGCGCGCCGAATGCGCCCGCAGCTACAGCAGCACCAGCAGCATCGACATGCCGGTCGCCGCGAACGAATACCAGTTCGTCTATGCCGGCGGCAAGTACAAGGGCGAGGCCCGCCCCGGCCGGCTGCTGCCCTGCACCTCGCAGCAGTACGCCGCCTACCTGGACAGCAAGGCCGACCCGGCCAAGGTGATGGCCGCCTACCCCACCGCCGCCGGCCGCCCGACGCTGAAGAAGAAGGCCGCGCAGTAAGCCCCCGCCGCCGTGGCCACAGCAGGCGCTCCACGGAGCGCCTTTCCGTTGACGCGCGCTAGGCCTCCCAGGGCATCATCAGCGACAGCAGCAGCAGCTTCTCGAACTCCGGCGCGAAGTTGGCGACGATGGCCTCGGGGTCGGGGCACAGGCCGGCATCAGTGATCAGGCCGAACTGCACGCCGCCGGCATAGGTCAGGATGGACAGGCCCAGGCCGATGTCGCCCGACTGCGGCACCCAGAACATCACCTTCTCCACCGTCGCGCCGCAGAACTTCAGCGCCTCGGCCGGGCCGGGCACGTTGGTCATCACGGCCGTGGTCTTGCGGGCGAAGACGTTCAGCATCGCGTGCTGCACCGGCTTGATCAGCAGCCCCGCCACCGACAGCAGCCCGAAGGCCATCACCGGCTGGAAGCTGCCCTTCAGCTCGCTCATGCGCGCGCGCACCGCGAACAGCCGCTCCACCGGGTTGGCGATGCCGATGGGCAGCACCAGCGGCACCAGGCCGAAGCGGTTGCCCAGCTTCCACGCCTGCTCCAGCGGCCGCAGGTTCACCGGCACCATCGCGCGGATCTCCTTGCCCGCCGGATCCTCGCCCTTGTCCGCCAGGTAGCGGCCGATGGCGCCAGCCGCACAGGCCAGCAGCACGTCGTTGACCGAGGCGCCCAGCGCGCGGCCCACGGCCTTCACGTCGGCCAGCCGCAGGCTGCCGTCCCAGGCCACGGTCTTGGCCGGGCCGGGCTTGCCCTTGAGCCGCGTCGGCGAGTCGTCCGGCATCAGCGCGAAGGCCGCCACGTCGGACACCGCCTGCGCGCCCAGGCGGGCCATCTCCAGCGAGGAGTCCACCGGCGTCACGCCGCTCATCGCCACGTCGATGCCCCGGGCCACGCCCTTGCCCGTCATGCCGATGGCCTTCACGGTCATGTTGGTCATGGGGCGCAGGAAGGCGTCCAGCAGCCAGTCGCCCTCGTCCGGCTCCGGCCGCTGCGCGCGCCGGGGCGGCGCCTTGCCGCCGTCGGTCATCGACAGCAGCACCGCGATCAGCGCGATGCCGTCGGCGATGCAGTGGTGGATGCGGCAGATCAGCGCGCTGCTGCCGTCGCCCATGTCCTCGACGAGCTGGAACTGCCACAGCGGATGCGCCGGGTCCAGCGGCCGGCTGCACAGCCCCGCCACGCGCTCGCGCAGCGCCGCCTGCATCGCCTCGGCGCCCCGGCCGCGCGTGGGCTGCAGCGCGCTGGCCACCACGTGGCGGGCGATGTCGAAGTCCGGGTCGGCCACCCACTTCGCGCCGAGCAGCGCGTCCTGCTCCACCTTCTGCCGGAAGCGCGGGTACTGCAGCAGCCGCCCGGCCACGCGCTCGCGCAGCTGGCCCAGCGTGATGCGCGGGCGGATGGACCAGACCCCGACGATCATCATCAGGTTGGCCTCGGTGTCCATGCGCAGCCAGGCGGTGTCCACCCGGGACATGCGTTCGCTGGTGGGGCCCAAATCGCTCTCCTCGTGCGTTGTTCTTCGCGGCCTAAACTGCTGGGCCTGCCGCCGATTGTCACGAGAATCGGCGCCCTGATCAGCCTGGAGAACCCCGTGAGCCTGAAAGACCAGTTCGAAACCGCCGTCGCCGACTCCAAGAACCTGCCCGAGCGGCCGGACAACATGACGCTGCTGAAAATCTACGCCCTCTACAAGCAGGGCAGCAGCGGCGACGTGGACGGCAAGCGCCCGGGCTTCACCGACATGGTCGGCCGCGCCAAGTGGGACGCGTGGAACGAGCTGAAGGGCACGAGCAGCGACGACGCGATGCAGCAGTACATCGACCTCATCGAATCGCTGAAGTGACGGTCATGCCGGCTTCTTCCGCGAAGCCGGTTTCTTCTTGGCCGCCAGCAGCGCGTCCAACTCCTGCTGGATCTCGGCCTCGATGGTCGGCTTGAAGGCGCCGAGCAGCAAGCCCAGCTGCGCGACCAGCTCGAAGCGGTCGGCCGCCACGGTCAGCTCGCCCTTGACGCCCGAGCGCGTGAATTCCACGGTGTCCTCGTCCTCGCCCTCCAGCACCGTGCATTCCATGTCGAACTTCTCCTCGACATGCTCGGCCCAGGTCCAGGCGATCTCGCGGGCCTTCTTCAGGCCCAGCGCGTGGTCTCGGTGGATGCGGATCTCGGCCATTCGGCGCTCCTTGTCTCGTCGCGCGCACTCTACCGCTCAGGCCCCAATGGCAGGCGGCCGGGGATGCAGCCGCGCCATCGCCAGCGCGTCCTCGTAGCGGCCGTTGCGCAGCGCGTAGGCCTTGTACCGGCCCTCGTGCTGGAAGCCGTGGCGCTCGTAGAGCCGGATCGCGCGCGCGTTGTCGTGGAAGACGGTCAGCTCGACGCGCAGCACCTGCGCCCAGTGGTCGGCGTAGTCCAGCAGCGCCGTCAGCAGCGCATGCCCGACGCCCTGGCCCTGGCTGGCGCGGGCGACGGTGATGCCCAGCGACATCGCGTGCCGGCGACGCACCGAGGGGCCGACCGCGTGCAGGCCGGCGAGGCCGACGAGCTCGTCGCTCAGCACGGCGGCCAGCACGAGTTCGTTGGAACCGGCCGCCGGCGGGTTCATGCCGGCGATGCGCTGGGCCCAGATCTCCTCGCTGGCGAACGGCAGCTGCAGGGTGCCGCCGTAGACCTCCGGGTCGGCGAACTGTTCGGCGATGGCGGCGGCGTCAGCGGCTTGGACGCGGCGCAGGGTCAGCTTCATGGCGGTCTCCATCCGGGCCTCGCAATGTAGCCCGGCGCACCGCGGGCGCCAGCGCGGCCAGGCGCTCGACGGCGGCGTGGAAGCGCGCCCAGTCGCGCCCCTCGCGCTCGAACAGGCGCACGAAGGCGGGCACCAGCTCGTCGTAGGCGGACAGGATCGCGAAACTCGCGTTGTTGGCGCGCTGGAACCAGCCCTCGTAGCCCGGCGCCTCGCGCGGCGCGCGCTCGCGCAGCTCGGCCATCACGGCGGCCTTGGCCGCGGCGCGCGAGGCGGCCGGTCCGGCGTAGGCCGCGGCCAGCCGCTCGCGGCCCTCGCGCGCCAGCGCCAGGAAGCGCGCGCGGCGTTCGCGGCCGGCGTCGAACGCGGCGCGCGCCGCGGGCCGGTCCGCCAGCCAGGCGCGCGCGCCGAGCAGCTCGACGGCGCTCGCATAGGCCTCGTCGAAGCCGGTGTCGTCGCCGGCGTAGACGCGCTGGTGCGCCAGCTCGTGGAAGAGCATCGCGGCCAGCTCGCCCTCGGGATAACCGATGAAGGTGTTCAGCAGCGGGTCGCCGCCGAGCCAGCGACTCCAGCCCAGCGTCGAGTAGGCGGGGATGGCCTGCACCTGCACCTCCCAGCCCTCGGCCGCCAGCGCGTCGGCCCGGGCCTGGGCGGCGGCGCGGTCGAACCAGCCCTGGTAGCCGGCGCAGCCCAGCAGCGGGTAGCACCAGGTCTTGAGCGCGAGGCCGAACGCGGGCGCGGCGACGACGTTCCAGACCACCGCGTCGCGGTGCAGGTCGGCATAGCGGCGGTAGCTGTTGTTGTCGGGCAGCGCCAGCCGCGCGCTGGCGAAGTCGCGCAGGCGCTGCGCCAGCGCGAGCCGCGCGGCCAGCCCGGGCGGCGTGGCGGGGTCGGCCAGCCAGTCGCCCACGGGCCGGGCCGCGCGCAGCACGCCGAGGTGGCCGCCGAGCGCCTGGCCCCAGTGGCCGGCGGTGCTGCAGCCGCCCAGCGCGAGGGCCAGCAGCAGCGACAGCAGGCGGGTCAAGCGGCTTCCACCTGCACCAGGCAGTCGTAGAACGCCGGCGCGTTGCCCATGTCGGTCAGGCGCTGGTGGGTGACTTCGTTGACGTTGGTGCCCTGCACGCCCAGCTTGCGCCACCACACGCCCAGGCCGTTGACGACGCCGGGCCGCGCGCGCGGGCTGACCTTGAGCCGCGCGACGTAGCGGCCGCGGTCGTTGAAGGCGGCCACCAGCGCGCCATCCGCGAGGCCGCGCGCGGCGGCGTCGTCGGCGTGCATCTCGATGACGGGCTCGCGCTCGATGTCGCGCAGGCTCTTCACGTTGACGAAGCTGCTGTTCAGGAAGTTGCGCGCGGGCGGCGAGATCATCGCCAGCGGATAGCGCGCGGCCAGCTCGGGCGCGGCCTGGGCGCTCTCGTAGTTGGGCACGTAGTCGGCGCCGGCCGCCTGCGCGCGGCCGTTGGGGGTGCGGAAGCCGCCGTCGGCGAACGGCGCCTCGGGCACGGGCAGCGGCTGCCAGCCCTGCTCGCGCAGCGCGCGCAGGTCGATGTCGGGCGTGAAGGCCTGCGCGACGAGGTCCTCGTCGCTGTCGCGGAACGCCGGGTCGTCCAGGCCCATCGCGGCGGCCAGCTCGCGGAAGATCTGCGTGTTGGACTTGGCCTCGCCGAGCGGCGCGATGGCCGGCTGGTTCATCAGCACGTCGGTGTGGCCGTAGGACGTGTGGACGTCCAGGTGCTCCAGCTGCGTGGTGGCGGGCAGCACGTAGTCGGCCAGGTCGGCCGTGTCGGTCATGAAGTGCTCCAGCACGACCGTGAACAGGTCCTCGCGCTGGAAGCCCCGGACGACCTTGGGCGACTCGGGCGCCACCGCGACCGGGTTGCTGTTGTAGACGACGATCGCCTCGATCGGCGGGTCGGCCTGCAGCAGCGCGTCGCCGATGGTGCTCATGTTGACCATGCGCGGCGTGCGCCCGGCGAGCAGGTCGGGCCGCTCCAGCGCCGGGTTCTTGTACGGCGCGGCCCAGCCCGACGCTGACAGCAGCACGCCGCCGCTGGCGTGCCGCCAGGCGCCGGTCAGGCAGGGCAGCAGCGCGACCAGCCGCACCGCGTTGCCGCCGCCGCGCACGCGCTGCAGGCCGTAGTTCATGCGGATGGCCGCGGGCCGGGTGGTGGCGTAGTCGCGCGCCAGGCCGCGCACCTCGTCGGCGCTGATGCCGCAGGTGGCGGCCACGCGCTCCGGCGGCCAGGCCAGCGCCTTCTCGCGCAACTCGTCCCAGCCGTCCAGGTGGCGGGCGATGTAGTCGTGGTCCAGCCCGTCGCTGCGGATCAGCTCGTGCATCAGGCCCAGCGCCAGCGCGCCGTCGGTGCCAGGCAGCAGCGCGATGTGCTGGTGGCATTTGTCGGCCGTCTCGGTACGGCGCGGGTCGATGCAGACGAGCTTGGCGCCGTCGCGCCGGGCCTGGTTGGCGTAGGTCCAGAAATGCAGGTTGGACGTGATGCTGTTGCTGCCCCAGATCAGGATGAGCTTGGCGCCCGCGAAGTGGCGCGTGTGCATGCCGAGCTTGTGGCCGTAGGTCATCGCCAGGCCGGCGCCGCCGGCGGAGGCGCAGATGGTGCGGTCCAGCCGCGCGGCGCCGAGCGCGTTCCAGAGCCGCCCGGCCATCGCCTCGCCCTGGACCAGGCCCATGGTGCCGGCGTAGCTGTAGGGCTGGATGGCCTGCGGGTCGCGGTCGGCGATGGCCCGCAGCCGGGCCGCGATGTCGGCCAGCGCCTCGGCCCAGCTCACCCGCACGAAAGCCGGTGCCTCGGTCTTGCGGCTGACGCGCCGCAGCGGATGCAACAGGCGCTCGGCGTGGTAGGTGCGCTCGGCGTAGCGCGAGACCTTGGTGCACAGCGCGCCATGGGTGTTGGGATGCTCGGCGCGGCCCTGCACCTTGACGACGCGCTCGTCCTCGACGGTGACCTGCAGCGCGCAGGTGTCGGGGCAGTCGTGGGGGCAGGCGCCGAAGACGGTGCGGGTGGTCATGGCAGTCGCGGTCCGGGCGGGTGGGCCGCCATTGTCGCCATTCGGCCGGGCTCAGTCGCGCCGCTGCGCCTCCTCGCGCAAACAGGCCAGCATCAGCTCCGCGCCGGGCGAGAGCTGGTGGCCGCGGCGCGTGACGATGCCGTAGACGTCCATGCGCAGACCCAGGTCGATGGGCAGCACGGCCAGCAGCCGGGCGTCGAGGTAGGGTCGCACCAGTTCCTCCGGCAGCGCGACGACCATGTCGGAGCGCGCCAGCAGGCTGGTGATGACGGGCAGCGACAGGGTCTCGACGGCCTGCTGCGGCTGGTCCAGCCCGGCGCTGAGGAAGAGCGCGGTGAGGCGGTCGCGCAGGATGCTGCCGCCGGGCGGCAGGATCCAGCTCTGGCCGGCCAGCTCCTGCAGGCTCAGGTCGCCGCGGCCGGCCAGCGGGTGGCCCGCGCGGACGATCAGCACGTGCGGCTCGTCGGTCAGCGGCTCGAAGCTGAGCTGCGCGGCCAACGCGCTGTCCAGCACGCGGCCGATGACGAGGTCCAGCTCGCCGCCCTGCAGCTGCTGGATGAGGATCTTGCTCGTCTCCACCGTGATGGCCACGTGGACGCGCGGCTGGCGCGCCTTCAGCGCGACGACCGCGCCCGGCAGCAGCGTGGCCGAGGGCGTCAGCACCGAGCCCACCGCGACGCGGCCCGACAGGCCGGACAGCAGCTCCATGACCTCCTGGTGGCCGGCGTCCAGCTCGGCCAGCGCGGCGCCGGCCCGGCGGATCATGACCTCGCCGTACCAGGTCGGCGCCACGCCGCGCGGCAGGCGCTCGAACAGCTTCACGCCCAGCGCGTGCTCCAGGTCGGCCAGCAGCTTGGACGCGGCCGGCTGCGTCAGGTGCGCGGCCTGCGCCGCATGCAGGATGGAGCCGTGCCGGCCCAGCTCCACCAGCAGCACCAGCTGGCGCGTCTTCAGGTGGGAGCGGACGAAGCGGTCGGAGCGCGGGTCGGTCATGCCTTAGTCGTGATAGAGCTGGGAGCGGCCGCCGTCGATGAGGATGTCCGCCGCGTTGATGAAGCGGGCCTCGTCGCTGGCCAGGAACAGCGCCGTGTAGGCCACCTCGTCGGGCTCGCCGAGGCGCTGGGGCGGCAGCAGCGCCACCTGGCGCCGGGCTTCCTCGGCGGGCAGGCCGTCCAGCCATTCGACCACGCGCTCGGAGCGGATGAGCCCGGGCGAGATCGAATTGACGCGCACGTTGCGCGCCGCGTACTCGATGCCCAGCGCCTTGGTCAGGCCGATCAGCGCATGCTTGGCGACCGGGTACGGGAAGGCGCCGGGGATGATGCGGTGGCCATGCACCGACGCGATGTTGACGATGCTGCCGCCGCCCGCCGCCAGCATGCCGGGCAGCACCGCGCGGCAGCCGTGCAGCGCGCCTTCCAGGTCCACGGCCAGGCAGCGCCGCCACTGCGCGGCGGTCATCGCCAGCGGCTCGGCGAACACGTTGATGCCGGCGTTGTTGACGAGCACGTCGATGGGGCCGAAGCGCTCGGCGCCCCGCGCGGCCAGCGCCTGCACGGCGGCCTCGTCGGCGACGTCGGCGGCGGCGAACATCGCGCGCGCCGCGCCCAGCTCGTCCAGCAGCGCCTGGCTCTGCGGCGTCGCGCGCAGGTCGCTGAGGACGAGCCGCGCGCCCTCGGCGGCAAACAGCCGCGCGATGGCCCGGCCGATGCCCTGGCTGGCGCCGGTCACCAGCGCCACCTTGCCCTGCAGGCGCGGGCCGGCGCTCATTGCGTGTACTGCCGCCAGATGTCCAGCACGGGCAGCGCCCGGCCCTGGAAGTCGAACAGGGTGGTGTTGGAGACGACGTTCGGGCCGGGCTCGCCGCTGCCCTCCTTCAGCGCCCAGCCGACCCGGCGGTTGGCGATCATGATCGGGTCCCAGTACAGCACGCCCAGCACGCGCGGCGCGGCGCGGCAGGCGCCCAGCAGCTCGGCCATGAAGTCGCGCTGGCCCTCGGGGCTGCTCATCGCGGCCGGGTAGGGGCCGTTGTGCGCCAGCTGGCCGGGCCAGCCGTCGTCGCGCACCGGCGCGAAGTTGAAGCCGGTTTCCATGACGAGGATGTCGCGGTCGTAGCGGCGGCTGACGGTGTCGCAGAACGCGATCAGCTGGGCGACGCTGCGGTTGGTCCAGAACGGGTAGTAGGACGGGCCGATGACGTCCCACGGCACGCCCTGCTCGCGCGCATGGTCGAACCAATCCAGGTACTTGGCCTCGTTGCCGCCGTCGTCCAGGTGCAGCACGACGCGCGAGGCCGGGCTCGCGGCCTTCACCGCGGCGTGGCCGGCCTTCAGCAGCGCGCCCAGGCGCGGCCAGTGCGCGGTGCTGCCCCAGGGGTAGAGCAGGCCCATCTCGATCTCGTTGCCCAGCGACACGAACTCGGGCGCCGTGCCCTGCGCCACCAGCGCCTGCATGACCTCGCGGGTGCGCTGGGCCAGCCGCGCCAGCAGCCGCTCGAAGCGGTCCGCGTCGTCGGGCAGCCGGGCCAGCTCGCGGCGCCAGGCGTGCGGCGGGTCCTGGGTCTTGGCATTGGTCCAGAAGTCGCTGTAGTGCAGCGTGTACTGGATCTGCATGCCCTGCGCCTTCGCGCGGCGCGCCAGGCGCAGCGTGTCGGGCAGGTCCATCGAGCCCTCGGGCCAGTACCAGCCGTCGGCGCCGGTGCCGGAGCCGGTGTGGTCGTAGAGCCGGATGCGCACGATGTTGTGGCCGTAGCGCTTCAGCAGGGCCAGGCAGTCGCCGGGGCGGCCGTCGCGGTCGCGGTAGACGGCGCCGGCGCGCTCCATCCAGCTCAGCGCGGAGATGTCGCCGCCGGCCAGCAAGGGCGTGGCCGCGCGCGCCGGCAGCGCGAGCGCGGCGGCCGAGGCGAGCAGCGCGCGGCGGTCAAGCATGGCGGCTCTTGAGCTGGTCCAGCAGCACGGCGGCCAGCAGGATCAGGCCGCGCACCAGGTACTGGTAGAAGGCGTCGACGTTGAGCAGGTTCATCACGTTCTCGACCGTGCCCATGATGAGCACGCCGATGACGACGCCGAAGATGCGCGCCTTGCCGCCCTGCAGCGACACGCCGCCGAGCACGCAGGCGGAGATGACGTCCAGCTCGAAGCCGGTGGCCGCGTTGGGCTGGCCGCTGGTGATGCGGGCCGACAGGATCAGCCCGGCCAGCGCCGCCACCGCGCCCTGCAGCAGGAAGATCCACACGCGCAGCCGCTCCACGCGCACGCCGGCCAGCCGCGCGGCCTCGGGGTTGCCGCCGATGGCCAGCGAGTTGCGGCCGAACACCGTGTGGTTGAGCAGCACGCCGAAGACGATGAAGCACACGCCCGTCATCCAGACCGGCAGCGGCAGGCCCAGCAGCACCGTGTCGCCGAAGGCGAAGAAGCGCTCGTCGGCGATGCCCACCGCCTGGCCCTGCGACGCGATGAACGCGAGGCCGCGCACCATCAGCATGGTGGCCAGCGTGGCGATCAGCGCGTTGACGCGCAGGTAGGCGATCAGCACGCCGTTGCCCGCGCCGATCAGCGCGCCCGCGAGCAGGCCGCCGCCGACGGCCAGCGCGACGCTGCCGCTGCGCTCCAGCACGATGGCGCCGAGCACGCCGGCGAAGGCGATGGTGGAGCCCACCGAGAGGTCGAAGTCGCGCGAGGCCAGGCAGAACATCATCGTACAGGCCACCATGCCGATCTGCGCGACCGACAGCAGCAGGCCGACGATGTTGGCCGACGAGAAGAAGTTCTCGACGCTGAAGGACAGCACGGCGAACAGCAGCAGGTAGCCCAGCGTCATGCTGTGTTCCTTGAGCAGCGGGCGGGCGGGAGAGGTCGTCATGGCGGGGCGGTGCGGCAGGGAGGTCGTGTTCATCGGGGATCAGTGCGGGGCGGGGGCCTGGGCGTCGGGCAGGGCCAGCGCGAGCGCGGCCGTCTCGCTGGCGTCGCCGCGCGCGAGCTCGCCGCTGATGCGGCCGTCGCGCATGACGATCAGGCGGTCGGCGATGCCCAGCACCTCGGGCAGCTCGCTGGAGATGACGATGACGCAGCAGCCCGAGGCCGCGACGTCGTGGATGATCTTGTAGATCTCGTTCTTGGCGCCCACGTCGATGCCGCGCGTCGGCTCGTCGAGGATGAGCACCTTCAGCCCCGGCTCGGCCAGCCAGCGCGCGAGGATGACCTTCTGCTGGTTGCCGCCGGACAGCAGGCGGATCTCCTGCCCGCGGCCGGGCGTCTTGATGCGCAGCCTGCGGATGAAGTCGTCGGCGCGCCGGGCCTCCTCGCCGTGGCGCAGGAAGACGCCGCCGGCCAGGCCGTGGCGGCGGCAGCTGATGTTGATGTTCTCGGCCACCGAGGCGTGCGCCAGGATGCCCTGCTCCTTGCGGTCCTCCGGGCACAGCACGATGCCGGCGGCGATCGCGTCGGCCGGCCCGCCGGCGGCCACCGCGCGGCCGTCCAGCCGCACCTCGCCGCCACGGCGCGCGTCGGCGCCGTAGAGCAGCCGCATCAGCTCGCTGCGGCCGGCGCCGACCAGGCCGAAGAAGCCCAGCACCTCGCCGCCGCGCACGCTGAAGCTCAGCGGCTCGGGCAGGCGCGCGCCGCGCAGGCCGCGCGCCTCCAGGCGCACCGGGCCGTGCGGGCGCGGGCGGTAGTCGTAGATGTCCTGCAGCTCGCGGCCGACCATGTCGGCGATCAGCCGCTCGCGCGGCACCTCGGCCATCACCGCGTGCGTGGCGATGCGGCGGCCGTCGCGGAAGATGGTGCAGGCGTCGCAGAGCTCGTACAGCTCCTCCAGGCGGTGCGAGATGTAGATCAGCGTGCGGCCTTCCGCGCGCAGGCGCTTGACGAGGCGGAACAGGATCTCGGTCTCGCGGTGCGACAGGCTGCTGGTGGGCTCGTCGAAGGCGATGACGCGGGCGTCCTGCATGACGGCCTTGCAGATCTCGACCATCTGGCGCTGCGCGATCGACAGCTGCGACAGCCGCGCGGCCGGGTCCAGGTCCACGCCGATGGCGGCGAGCTGCGCGGCGACGAGGCGGCGCGCGGCGCGGTGGTCGACCAGGCCCAGCCGCGTCGGCAGCCGGCCCAGCAGCACGTTCTCGGCCACGGTCAGCTCGGCCACGTACTGCAGTTCCTGGTGGATGATGGCCACGCCGGCCGCGATCGCGTCGCCGGCCGACGCGAAGTGGCGCTCGCGGCCGTCGATCAGCAGCCGGCCGCCGTCGGGCCGGTACTGGCCGCCGAGGATCTTCAGCAGCGTGCTCTTGCCGGCGCCGTTCTCGCCCAGCAGGCCCATGACCTGGCCGGGCCGCGCCTCGAAGCTGACCCCGTCCAGCGCCTTGACGCCGGGGAAGCGCTTGCTGATGTCGTCGAACTGCAGGACGGCCATCAGAGACCCATCTGCTTTCTGATCTCGGCCTGGTTCTTGCGCGTCATCAGCGTGCCGCTGGTCAGCGTCAGCGGCGGCGGCGCCTTGCCCTGCGTGGCCCACTCGTACACGGCCACGGCGGTCTCGTAGCCGTGGCGGCGGGGGCTGATCAGCACGGTGCCGTAGAAGGCGGTCGGCGTCGGCTTGGTGAATTCGTTGAGCGCCGTCTGGCTGCCGCCGATGCCGATGGCGAGCATCGCGTCGGCCTTGATGCCGCGCCCTTCCGCCGCGCGCACGGCGCCCAGCGCCGCTTCGTCGTTGAGGCCGAAGGCGACCCAGCGCTTGAAGCGCGCGTTCTTCGTGAACGCGATGTTGGCGGCGTTGAAGGCGCTCTCGGTGTCGGTCCTGGCCTGCGGCGCGTCGACGACGTTGGCCGCCGGCACGCCGCCCGCCTTCAGCGCGTCCACGGCGCCCATCGTGCGGTCGCGGGCGGTGGGCAGTTGGTCGAAGGCGACGCGCAGCACGCCGACCTCGCCGGGCTGCCAGCCGCGCGCCTTGATCTCGGCCAGCAGCCCCTGGCCGACCTGTTTGCCGATCTCGTAGCCCGAGATGCCCATGTGCGGGATGTCGGCGATGGGCTTGCCGGCGCCGTCGACGAGTTGGTCGTCCACCGACATGACCTTGAGCTTGTGGCGTTTGGCGGCGCGGTTCACGGCCATGCCCAGCTTCACGTCGGGCGCGCAGATCACGAAGCCGGCGGCCTTCTGCGCGGCCAGGTTGTCGATCGCGGCCATCATCTTCTCGCCGCTCGGGATGCCGATCTTGACGAGCGTGAAGCCCTTGTCCCGGGCCGCCTGTTCGGCGAAGCGCCATTCGTCCTGGAACCAGGGCTCCTCGGCCTGCTTGACCAGGAAGCCGATCTTGACGGCCTCCGCGGCCCGCGCCGCCAGGGGCGCGGCCAGCAGGGCCAGCGCGAGCGCGCCGCACAGGCGCCGTTGGGTGTTCATGGGGTCTCCTTCGAATCGTCGAACAGGGCGTCCGCCAGCCCCAGCGCGCGGGGCAGGCGCAGCCCGAACAGGCTGCCGGACAGCGGCTGCGCGGCCAGCGCGTCGCGGCCCAGCTCGGCGCGGGCGCTGGTGAGCATCAGCCGGTCCAGGCCCTCGCCGCCGAGGGCCGGGCAGGTGGTGTGGGCGGCCGGGGCGCTGAACGCGCCCATCAGCCGGCCGTCGGGGTCGTAGCGCGCCACGCGGCCGGCGCCCCACTGCGCGTTCCACAAACAGCCCTCGGCGTCGATGACCGAGCCGTCGGGCCAGGCGTCGTCGCGGTCCATCTGCGTGAACAGGCGGACGTTGCCGACCTGGGCGCTCTCGGCGTCGTAGTCGCACTGCTGGATGCGCCGCGACAGCGTGTCGCAGAAGTACATCGTGCGGCCGTCGGCGCTGAAGCAGATGCTGTTGGCGATGGCCACCGCCGGCAGCGCCAGCCGGCGCAGGCCGTGCCGCAGCGAGAACTGGTAGAAGCTGCCGATGGGGCGCTTCTCACCGGCTTCGTTCAGCGTGCCGAACACGAAGTAGCCGCGCCGGTCGGTGCGGCCGTCGTTGATGCGGGTGCGCGGCTCGGCGGCGTCCACCGGCGCCAGCGTCTGCAGCTGCGCCAGCGCCAGCTCCGGGCCCAGCACGGCGAGGGCCAGCCGCTTGGCCAGGCCCAGCAGCACGCGGCCGGAGCGGCAGTGCGCGAAGCTGCCCAGGCGGTCGGGCAGGCGGCAGCACTGCGGCTCGGCCGCGCCCGGGCGCCAGGCGTACAGCGCCGCCGACTCGATGTCGGTCCACCACCAGCGGCCGTCCCGCCACAGCAGGCCCTCGCCCAGCGTGGCGGACTGCGGCAGCACGAGTTCGAGGGCGCCCGAGGGGTTCATCACAGCTCCAGGTGCAGGCTGACGGCGTAGCGGCGGTCGTCGGCATAGCTGCCGCGGGCCAGGTCGCCGATGCCGTAGCGGCTGCGGCGCACCGTGCGCGTCAGGTTGTTGGCCTCGACGGCGAGCTTGAGCTGCGGCGTCAGCGCCCAGCTGGCGTAGGCGTCCAGCATGCCGTAGCCCTTCAGCGTGACCGGGGTCTGGGCGATGGTGCTGCCGCCATCCGGGTAGTAGTTGCTGGTGCCGGCGATGTAGGCGCTGCGGTAGTTGTAGGCCAGGCGCAGCGCGAGCGGCCCGAGGTCGTACATGCCGACGACGTTGAAGCTGTCGCGCGACAGGCCTTCCAGCGGCGCCTGCTGGCCGTCGATGGGGCCGGGCGCCGAGCTGTCGACGTAGGTGTAGTTGGCCTGCAGCCCGAGGCCGCGCAGCGCCCCCGGCAGGCCGGTGAAGAAGGCCTGGTAGCCGATCTCCAGGCCCTTGATGCTGCCGTCCTCGCCGTTGCCGGGCGTGGCGACGGTGTAGGTCGTGCCCTGGTAGACCAGCGGCCGCGTCGTCGTCTGCAGGAAGCCGTCCACGCGCTTGTGGAAGGCGGCGGCGTAGACGTGGTCGCTGCGGTCCAGGTAGTACTCGAGCGAGAGGTCGAGCTGGCGCGCGTGCAGCGCGGCGAGCAGCGGGTTGCCGAGGTAGCCGGTCTTGTCGTTGGCGTTGAGGCTGAGCGAGGGCGTGAGCTGGTCGAAGTTCGGCTGGGTGACGACCCTGGACGCGCCGACGCGGGCGACGAGCTTGTCGCTCAGGTCCAGGCGCAGGTTGGCGCTGGGCAGCCAGTCGTCGTCGCGGCGCGCCAGCGCCTCGGGCAGGCCGGCCGCCGTCGTGTAGCGGCGCGAACCCTGGGTGCGCACGTAGCGCAGGCCCAGGTTGCCGGACAGCGCCAGGCCGCCCAGCTCGTGCTCGAAGTCGGCCACGCCGTACAGCGCCTGGGTCTTCTCGCGGTAGTCGAAGGCCTGCGCCGCGTCCAGGCCCGGCACGGCCAGGCCCATCGCGGCGCGCGCGGTCGCGGGGTCGCGCAGCCAGCCGAGATCGGTGACGGACAGCCACTGGCGCGGCGTGTCGCCGGCCCCGGCGGCCTCCAGCAGGTCGCCGTGGCCGATGACGCCGATCTTGCTGGCCCATGCCGGCACGGCGCCCGCGACGGGGCCGGGGGCGGCGTCGCTCCACAGGTTGTCGAGGGTGTTGACCTCGGCGCTGGACGCCTTGCGGTCGGACAGGCGCAGGCCGGTGCGCACGCGCGACAGCAGGCCGTCGAAGCGGCGGTCGCCGTCCAGGCGCCAGGTCGTTTCCCGGCCGCGGTTCTGCTGGCGGAAATACAGCGCCTTGTCGGTCCAGTACTGCGACGGCGTCGTCAGGTCGCTGGCGCCGGCCAGCACCGGGTGGGCCGAGGGCAGCGGGGTCGTCAGGTCGAAGGCGAAGCCGGGGTTGTCCGTCCAGACGCCCAGGCGGGCTTCCTGGTAGAGGCGGCTGAAGTCGCTGCGCGTGTGGCCCAGCTCGGACTTGAGCGTCCATGCGTCCAGGCGCCACTTGCCGCTGACGGCGGCCTGCGTGGTCCGGGTGTCGTTGTCGGCGACGAAGGCCGAGGTGCTCATGCTGGCGCCCCAGAACGCGCCCCGGGCGAGCTTGCCCTGGGCGTCCGTCGTGACCACGCCGTTGGGCCATAGCGCGCCGAGGTTGGTCGCCGCGCTCCAGTTGGCCCAGAACGGCGAGGCGTAGAAGCCGTAGGTGTCGGTCTGCGTCTTCAGGCGCGTGTGGTGAACGTCCAGCGCGTACTCGGTGTCGCGGTCGGGGCGGTATTGCAGCGCGACGGTGGCGCCGGTGCGCTCGCGCGCGCCCAGCTCGTAGGCGTTCCACACGCCGGTGGGCGCGTAGGGGCCGGAGCCGTCGGCCAGCTGGGCCGGCGCGCCCAGCTCCTGCGTGTCGGCGCGGTAGGCGCGCTGCTGCCTGGCCAGGCTGACCAGCGCGCCGAACTGCCGGCCGCCGCCGAGCTCCCAGCGCTGGCTGGCGAGCACGGAGCCTTCGAGCTTGCGCCGGCCGGCCAGGTCGGCGTAGCTGCTCTTGACGGTCGCGGCGAGCTTGGCGCCGGTGAAATCGAAGGGCTTGCGGGTGCGCAGGTCGATCAGGCCGGCGATGCCGCCCTCGACCTGGTCGGCCGTGGGGGTCTTGTAGACGTCGGCGCCGGCCAGCAGCTCGGCGGGCACGTCCTGGAAGGACAGGCCGCGCTCCTTGCCGGCGGTGAAGATGGCGCGGCCGTTGAGCAGCGTCTGCGTCTGCGACAGGCCGCGCACCTGCACGCGGTCGCCCTCGCCGCGGTTGCGCGAGATCTGCACGCCGGCGATGCGCTGCAGCGCCTCGGCGACGTTGGCGTCCGGCAGCTTGCCGATGTCGTCGGCGACGATCGCGTCGACGATCTGGTCGGCGTGGCGCTTCCGGTCCTGCGCCTTGCCGAGGCTGGCCTTCATGCCGGTGACGACGACGGTGTCCAGCGACTCGGCCCCCGGCGCGGCCTGCTGGGCCAGCGCCGGCAGCGCGCCCAGCAGGCCGGCCGCGAGGGCCAGGCGATGGCGGGCGGGGTGGCGGCAAAGCGGCATGCGATCTCCTGTTGTTCTGGGGCGGGGGCCGAAAGCCCGGTCGGCTCCGGGCCGGCAAACCGTAAGTTACGGCGCTGCCTCATTCCGCACTAATCGAAAAACCGGGAGCGGCTATCCGGTTTGTATATAGATCAGGGCGCGATGCTCGCGCGCCGCACGGCCAGCAGCCGGGCCTCGCGCAGCATGGCCACCTGGGCCTGGCCGGCGGCGAAGGCGGGCCGGTGCGCGGCGTCGATGTAGACGGGCGCGTCGGCGCGCAGCGGCAGCACGGCGAGCTCCAGCCGCTGGCCGGGCGGGAGCGCGAACTGCTTCAGGCCGATCTGCCAGCGCTGGCCGTTGTAGTACCAGTCGTCCAGCATCCGGGTGCCGGCGAACAAGCGGCCGATGTCGCCGACGAAGTCCAGCTCCAGCAGCAGGTCCTCGGCATCGGGCGCGAGCGGCTCGGGCAGTTGCAGCGCCCAGGTCGCCGCGGCGGCGAAGGCCTCGGGCACGGGCTGCACGGCCGCGCCGGCCAGGCCGCCCCGGCGCACCGGGGGCGCGTCGCGGGCGGCGCGCACCGGGCGGACCTGCAGCGCCGGCCCGGCGCCCTCGCCCGCCGCCGCGATCTCCAGGCGCTGCAGCAGGCCGTCCTGGCGCACCTGCAGGCCGGCCGCGCGCGGCTGGGGCAGCGCCGGGAAGACCGACGCGCGCAGCGGCTGCGGGCCGATGCCGCGCAGCTGCAGCCGGCCGTCGGCCACCCAGGCCTGCTGCTCGCTGAAGACCAGGCGGCGCTGGCCGGCCAGCTCCAGCACGCTGAGCTGCGCGGCCTGCTCGGGCGCCAGCAGCAGCACGCTGACGGCGCGGCCCCCGCGGCTGCCGATGCGGTGCAGCGCGGCGCCGGGCGTGAGCGTGCGCACGCCGCCGTCCAGCGCGAATTCGGCGGGGATGCCCGCCGTCGCCATGAACACGTGGACCAGGCCCTGCGCGCCGGCATCGACCCGCGTGACCGGCTGCGCCGTCGCGTGGCGCAGCGCCACGCCGTCGAGGTCGGCGTTGAAGGGCCAGATGAAATAGGCGCCGGTGGGGATGTCCACCGGCCGGCTGGGCAGCGTCAGCGTGCCGCCCGGCAGCCGCAGCTCGAAGCGCACGCCGGCCTGCGCGGGCAGGGCGTGCTGGCGCACGTGGTTGTTGAAGAACAGGAAGCCGCTGTCGCCGTGGCTGCGCACGGACCAGCGCGGCGTGCGCAGGTCGGCCGACGTGGCGGGCGTGCGCTCGGGCTGGCGCACGGCCAGGGTCGCCAGCCGGGCGCCGTACTCGTTCAGGAAGTAGTGGAAGGGGCGCAGCCGCGCCAGCACCGGGCGCTGCTGGCCGTCCGGGCCGAGCGGCGCCTGGAAGTCGTAGCTGATGCGCGGCGTGTCGTTGTAGCCGCCGCTGAGCGTGCTTTCCTCCAGGCCGGCGCCGCCCGGGCCGACCGGGTTGCGGCCGCCGTGGAACATGTAGTAGCCGAACAGGTTGACGCCGGAGCCGAGCTGCACCGGCAGCATGGCGGCGATGTCGTCCGGCGAGACCAGCGTGCGGCGGCGGTACATGGCCGGCAGGCCGGGGCCGTATTCGGCGCCGAGGAAGGGCACGCGGTCCTTGTCGGTCTCGGCGGTGCCGGGCGCGTGCGCGCGCGTCTGCGCGCCGAGGTCGCCGCTGACGCGGGTGTCGAAGCGGAAGGCGTGCGTCTCCTTGGGCGGCAGCTCCTTGGTGCTGGTGGCCCAGGGCTCGTCCGGGTAGCCGCCGAAGACGGGCAGGACCTCGCCGGACGGGTAGACCGCGCCGTCCCAGCCGGTGACGGTGTACAGCGGCACGTCCAGCCCGGCCTGCAGCGCCAGCGCCTTGAGCGCGCGGATGTGCGCCTCGCCGCGGCCGGCGCCGCGCAGGTTGTACTCATTCTCCAGCTGCACGCCGATGACGGGGCCGCCGTCCTTCCACAGCAGGCCCCGGAGCTGCGCGCCGATCTCGGCGTAGAGCGCCTCGACGTGGCCCAGGTACTCGGGGTCGTTGCCGCGCGTGGGCAGCTTGTCGACCACCCAGTCCGGGAGGCCACCGTAGCGCGCCTCGCCGTGTACCCACGGCCCCAGCCGCACGACGACCTTCAGGCCGGCGGCCTGCGCCAGCTGCACGAAGCGGCGCAGGTCGCGGTTGCCGCGCCAGTCGAACGCGCCGGGCTGCGCCTGGTGGTGGTTCCAGAACACATAGCTGGCGACGACGTCCAGGCCCGATGCCTTCATCAGCCGCAGCTGCGTCTCCCACTGCGCGGCCGGCGCGCGGCTGTAGTGGTACTCGCCCATGACCGGCAGCCAGGGCCGCCCGTCCAGCAGCAGGTACTGGCTGTTGGCCGCCAGCGTGCCGCCCTGCGGCGAGCGCGCCGCGCCCAGCTGCAGGTGGCCGGTTTGCGGCGCGGGCGGCGCCGCGCGGGCGTCGAGCCGGAGGGTGTCGGCGCCTGCGGCCGTGCCGAGCACGGCCAGCAGCAGCGCCGCGCCCAGCGAGCGGATGCGGGTCATCTTGTCTCCAGGAAGTCTGGTCTTTTCTTGCGGCCCGGAGCCGCGGTTCAGTACGCGCGCCAGGCGCGCACGAAGGCGCGCGCCCGCTCGCCGACCTCGGCCGCCGACAGGCCCGGCGCATACAGCGCCGAGCCCAGCCCGAAGCCGCTGGCGCCGGCCTTCATGAACGGATCCATGCCGCCGGGCGTGATGCCGCCCACCGGCAGCAGGCGCAGCTCGCGCGGCAGCACCGCGCGCATCGCCTTCAGCACGGCGGGCGTCACGAGTTCGGCCGGAAAGAGCTTGACCGCGTCGGCCCCGGCGGCGGCGGCGGCGAAGGCCTCGGTCGGCGTCGCCGCGCCCGGCACGCAGAACAGGCCGCGCGCCTTGGCCGCGCGGATCACGTCCACGTCGGCGTGCGGCATGACGATGAGCTGGCCGCCCGCCGCGGCCACGTCGGCCACGGCCTGCGCGCTCAGCACGGTGCCGGCGCCGACGACGGTGCCGGCCGGCATGCGGCGCGCCAGGCGGGCGATGGAGTCCAGCGCGCCGGGCGAGTTCAGCGGCACCTCGATGACGCGGAAGCCCTCGGCGTGCAGCACGTCGGCGATGGCCTCCACCTCCTCGGGCTTGACGCCGCGCAGGATGGCGACGAGGGACAGGGCTTGCAGGGCGGCGTTCAGCATCGGGTCGGGTCCATCGTGTGCGCCAGCCGCCACAGGCCGGCGGGCGCGGTGTTGTCGAGCTGCAGCGGCGCGGGCCGGCCGAGGTGAGCCAGCGCCCGCGCATAGCGCGCGCACAGCGCCGGGTCGCCGACCAGCGCGATGCGCGGCGCCGCGGCCCGCAGCTCGCGGGTGATCTCGTGGCCGATCAGCAGGCCGGACAGGTAGTCGGGCAGCTGCTCGGACGCCAGCCGCTGGAACAGGCCCAGCGTGCGCACGGCAAAGAGCTGATGGCCGAGGCCGCCCTCTTCCGCCGCGGCCGCCACGCCCTGCAGGAAGGCCTCGGGCGACGCCGGCGAGCTGCCGTCGGCGGGCATCAGGCGGTTCAGCACCGAGTGCTGGCGCAGCAGCGCGAACAGCTCGCCGGTCATGTGCGTCGCGAAGCCCGTCACGCGGCCGCCCTGCACGCGCGCCCACTTGGCATGCGTGCCGGGCAGCACCAGCACCGCGTCGTCCGCGAGTTCCGGGTGCAGCGCCAGCGCGCCGACGATCTGCGTCTCCTCGCCGCGCATGACGTCGGGCCGGGCCGCGTCGTCGACGAGGCCGGGGACGAT
This sequence comes from Roseateles sp., assembly GCF_047654785.1. Classification (GTDB taxonomy): domain Bacteria; phylum Pseudomonadota; class Gammaproteobacteria; order Burkholderiales; family Burkholderiaceae_C; genus Pelomonas. Next base: position 20,784 of record NZ_JASGKQ010000003.1, on the reverse strand, counting down.
GCTGAAGCGCTCGTCCAGCGGCAGCACCCGGGCCGCCAGCGCCGCGGCGTCGGCCGGGCAGCGCACATAGGGCGCCTCGCGCCAGCCGTACTGGCTGCCGACCATGCCGCAGGCCAGCAGCTTCACGCCGGGGCGCTCGGCCCGCCAGTCGCCGACCAGCGCGGCCAGCGCGCGGGCATAGGCCTCGGCGCCGCTCAGCGTGGCCGCGCCGTCGCCGGACTGGCGCGTGGCCAGCACCTCGCCGCCGTCGCCCAGCAGAAAGGCGCGCAGCCGCGTGCTGCCCCAGTCCAGCGCGATCAGGCGGGCCGCGCCCATCACCATTCGGCGACGCTGCCGTCGGCGTGGCGCCAGACCGGGTTGCGCCAGTCGGGCGCGTTCCTGCTGGCCTCGATGACGCGCTCTTCGTCCATCTCGACGCCCAGGCCCGGCTTGCGCAGCGGGTTGATGAAGCCGCCTTCGATGCGGAAGTCGTCCGCGTTCTTGACGAAGTCCAGCAGCTCGGCGCCCTGGTTGTAGTGGATGCCCATGCTCTGCTCCTGCAGCACCGCGTTGTGCGACACGAAGTCCACCGCCAGGCAGGCGGCCAGCGCCACCGGGCCCAGCGGGCAGTGCGGCGCCAGCGCCACGTCGTGCGCCTCGGCCATGCCGGCGATCTTGAAGCACTCGGTGATGCCCCCGGCGTGCGACAGGTCGGGCTGCACGATGGCGATGCCGCCGGCCTGGAACACGCGCTTGAAGTCGAAGCGCGAGAACATGCGCTCGCCGGCCGCCAGCGGGATGGCGGTCTGCTCGGCCAGGCGCGGGTAGTACTCGGCCTGCTCGGCCAGCACCGGCTCCTCGACGAACAGCGGGCGGTAGGGCTCCAGCGCCTTCAGCAGCGGCTTGGCCATCGGCGCGGCGACGCGGCCGTGGAAGTCGATGCCGAACTCGATGTCGTGGCCGAAGGCCGCGCGGATCTCGGCGATGCGGGCCACCGCCTCGTCGATCTTGCGCGCGCTGTCGACGAGGCCGAGCTCCTCGGTGCCGTTCATCTTGAAGGTGTCGAAGCCGCCCTCGCGCAGCCGCTGGATGTCGCGGATGACGTCGGCCGGCCGGTCGCCGCCAACCCAGGAATACACCTTCATCCGGTCACGCACCAGGCCGCCCAGCAGCTCGTACACGGGCTGGCCCATGACCTTGCCCTTGATGTCCCACAGCGCCTGGTCGACGCCGGCGATGGCGCTCATCAGGATCGGGCCGCCGCGGTAGAAGCCGGCCCGGTACATGACCTGCCAGAGGTCGTTGATGCGGGACGGGTCCTGCCCCACCAGGTAGGCCGACAGCTCGTGCACGGCAGCCTCGACGGTGCGCGCCCGCCCCTCGATGACCGGCTCGCCCCAGCCGACGACGCCCTCGTCAGTCTCGATCTTCAGGAACATCCACCGGGGAGGGACGCGGTAGGTCGTCAGCTTCGTGATTCGCATGAGCGCAGGCCTGGTTCAGGAACGTCCACAGCTTAGGAGGCCGAGCCCCTCGGGAAATATTGATTCTTCCGCTTCTTCTATATGCAGTTGATATAGAGACCGGCCACTCGCGCCGAAACGCAGACGCCTCGACTTCCCGATCCCCGGGGATGCCAACAGAATGTCGTGCGGGCTAACATCCGACCCATGCGCGCACAACTCGCCGATGAGCTGATCCAGCTGAGCCCCGCTGAGAAGCGCGCGCTGGGCGAGGCCCTGATCGCCAGCGCCGAAGCCGACGCGGACGGCCCGCACCAGCTCACCGACGCCCAGCGCACCGAGTTGCGCGCGCGCCTGGCCCACCATCGGGCCAACCCCGGCGAGCCCGGCGTCACCCTGCAGGAACTGAAGACCAAGCTGCTCGGCGCCCGCGCATGAGCTTCAGCCTGGTGTTCAAGCCTCGGGCCGAGGCCGAGATCGCCGACGCCTTCGCGTGGTACGACCAGCCGACCATCCGCCAGGGCGACGCCTCCCTCGCTGAGCTGGAGCGCGTCGAGCAGTTCATCCGGTTGAACCCGCTGCTCTACCCCGAGGTCGATCCAGCCATCCACCGGGCCAACCTGCGCCGCTTCCCCTACTCGCTGTTCTACGTCGTGGACGGCGAGGTCATCAGCGTGCTGTCGTGCCTCCACCAGCACCGAGACCCCGTTGCGCGGCCCAGTACCGGCGGCGCATAGCACTTGCAAGACGTGCAGCCGGCGCTACCCCATGCCGGCGATGGGGTCAGGGTAGAACGTGTCGGCGCGGCCGGCTCACCTCGATCAGCCAGGCCGAGGTCGGCCCGCGCCAGGTCATCGACGACGTGTTGGCGCGCTACCGGCGCCAAGTGCTGGAACTGCACCCGCGCGCCGCTGGCCGACATGTTCGGCCCGATGCTGATCGGGCGCGACGCCGACACGGGCGCGACCTGGGCCGAAATGGAAAAACCCGCTGAGCGACTGGCACTCAACGGGTCTCCGGTATTGGTTGCGGGGGCCGGATTTGAACCGACGACCTTTGGGTTATGAGCCCAACGAGCTACCAGACTGCTCCACCCCGCGACTGAAGCTGGCAGTGTAGCACGGATTTCGGACGTTGTGCAAATCGTGCGAGCCGGCCGCCCCTTGCCGGGGCCGGAGCCCACAGTCGCGCAATGCGGATGTGACCTACACGGGCGCGCCAGGGCTTGGGCAGACACTGCGGCGATGCCCGATCTGGTCACGCGCCGGCCGCAGGGGCTCTTCTGCGAGCCCGGCGGCTTCTACATCGACCCGTGGTTGCCGGTGGACCGCGCCGTCATCACGCATGCGCACGCAGACCACTGCCGGCCCGGCCACGCCGCCTACCTCGCGCAGCGCGACGGGCTGGGCCTGATGCGCGCGCGGCTGGGCGACGGCGCGGCGCTGGAGGGCCTGGCCTACGGCGAGGCGCGCCGCATCGGCGGTGTGACGCTGAGCCTGCACCCGGCCGGCCATGTGCTGGGCTCGGCGCAGGTGCGCATCGAGCACCGCGGCGAGGTGTGGGTGGTGGCGGGCGACTACTTCGTCAGCGGCGCGGGCGACCGCAACGCCACCTGCGCGCCGTTCGAGCCGGTGCGCTGCGACGTGTTCGTCACCGAGAGCACCTTCGGCCTGCCCATCTACCGCTGGGCGCCGCAGGCCGAGGTGCTGGCCGAGATGCGCGCCTGGTGGGCCGACTGCGCCGCCCAGGGCCGGCACGCGCTGCTGATGGGCTACAGCCTGGGCAAGGCGCAGCGGCTGGTCGCGGGCCTGGCCACGGGCGACGCGCCCGGGCCGGTGCGGGTGCATGGCGCCGTCGCGCGGCTGAACGCGGCCTACCGCGCGGCCGGCGTGGCGCTGCCGGAGGTCGCCGCGGTGACGCCGGAGACGGACTTCAAGGCGCTGCGCGGCGCGCTGGTGATCGCGCCGCCGGCCGTGCAGGGCAGCCGCTGGGCGCAGGCGCTGGGTGCGCACGGCGATGCGTTCGCCAGCGGCTGGATGCGGCTGCGCGGCGCGCGCCGGCGCCGCGGCGTGGACCGCGGCTTCGTGTTCAGCGACCACGCGGACTGGCCGGGGCTGCTGGGCGCGATCCGCGCGACCGGCGCGCCGCGCGTCATCGTCACGCATGGCGACGAGGGCGCGCTGGTGCGCCACCTCACCGAGCTGGGCCTGCGGGCCGAGGCCTTCGCGACGGAGTTCGGCGACGAGGCGCACGGCGTGGAGGACGGGGCGTGAAGCGCTTCGTCGCGCTGTACCTCGCGCTGGACGCGAGCACGTCCACGCTGGCCAAGGTGGCGGCGCTGAAGCGCTACCTGGCCGACGCGCCGCCGCGCGACGCGGCCTGGGCCACCTACCTGCTGGCCGGCGGCCGCCCGCGCCGCGCGGTGCCCACGGCCGAGTTGCGCGCGCTGGCCTGCGAGGCGGCGGGGCTGCCGGCCTGGCTGTTCGAGGCGGGCTACGCGGCCACCGGCGACCTGGCCGAGGCCATCGCCTACGTGCTGCCCGACCCCGAGGACCGGCTGGACGCGCCTCTGGCCGACTGGATGACACGGCGCATCCTGCCGCTGCGCGCGCTGGACGCGGCGGCCCGCCGCGACGCGGTGCTGGCCGCGTGGCGCGGGCTGTCGGCGGACGAGCGCTTCATGTTCGTCAAGCTGGTGGGTGGCGGCTTCCGCGTCGGCGTCAGCAGGCTGCTGGTGCAGCGCGCGCTGGCCGAGTGGTCCGGCGCCGACGCGGCGGGCATCGCGCAGCGCATGATGGGCTACACCGACATCGACACGCCGCCCACCGCCGAGCGCTTCCTGGCGCTGCTGCGGGACGACGCCGGCGGCGCGCGCGGCGGCCGGCCCTACCCGTTCTTCCTCGCGCAGCCGCTGCAGGGCGAGCCGGCGGCCCTGGGCGCGCGCGGCGACTGGCTGGCGGAGTGGAAGTACGACGGCATCCGCGCGCAGGTGGTGAAGCGCGACGGCCAGGTGTGGATCTGGTCGCGCGGCGAGGAGCTGGTGACGGAGCGCTTCCCCGAGGTCGCGCGGGAGGCGGGCGCCTGGCCGGACGGCACGGTGGTCGACGGCGAGCTGCTCGCCTGGCGGCCGGGCGAGGCCGTGCCGGCGCCGTTCGCGCTGCTGCAGAAGCGCATCGGCCGCACCCGGCCGTCCCCGGCCGTCCTCAGGGACGCGCCGGTGCGGCTGCTGGCCTACGACCTGCTGGAGAGCGACGGCGTGGACCGCCGCGCGGAGCCGCTGCAGGCGCGGCGGGCCCGGCTGGAGCGGCTGGGCGTGGCGGCCTCGCCCGTGCTGGCGCACGGCGACTGGGCGGGCCTGGCCGCGGCGCGCGACGGCGCGCGGGAGCGGCGCGTGGAAGGGCTGATGCTGAAGCACCGCGAGTCGCCCTACGGCATCGGCCGCACGGGCCAGGCGTGGTGGAAGTGGAAGGTGGCGCCGCTGAGCGTGGACGCGGTGCTGGTCTACGCGCAGGCGGGGCACGGGCGGCGGGCCAATCTGTACACCGACTACAGCTTCGCGGTGTGGAGCCGCGCCCCGGTGGACGCCGCGGAGGCCGAGGCGGCGCTGGCCGCGCCGGGCGGCGAGCTGGCGCTGGTGCCGTTCGCCAAAGCCTATTCGGGCCTGACGGACGAGGAGATCCGGGCCGTGGACCGGGTGATCCGCAAGACCACGGTGGAGAAGTTCGGGCCGGTGCGGCGGGTGCGGCCGTCGCTGGTGTTCGAGCTGGGCTTCGAGGGCCTGCAGGCGAGCACGCGGCACAAGAGCGGCATCGCGGTGCGGTTCCCGCGGATGCTGCGGCTGCGCGAGGACAAGCCGCCGTGGCAGGCGGACACGCTGGCCTCGCTGCGGGCGCTGATGGCGGGGGCGGCGTGACGCGGGCCGCCGCCCCGGCCGCCCGCTGGCTGGCCGGCCGGGGCTGGCGGGCCTTCGCGTTCCAGCGCGCCGTCTGGCGGCACATCGCCGCCGGCCGCTCGGGCCTGCTGCATGCGAGCACCGGGGCCGGCAAGACCCTGGCCGTCTGGCTCGGCGCGCTGCAGGCCTGGGGCGGCCAGGACGATCCGCTGACCGTGCTCTGGGTCACGCCGATGCGTGCGCTCGGCCACGACACGCTGCTCGCGCTGCAGGACGCCGCCGCCACGCTCGCGCCCGCCTGGACGCTGGCCGCCCGCACCGGCGACACGCCGTCCACCGAGCGCGCCGCGCAGCAGCGCCGCTGGCCCACGGCCCTCGTCACCACGCCCGAGTCGCTGAGCCTGATGCTCTCCCGCGCCGACGCGCCGGACGCGCTGCGGCGCGTGCGCCTGGTCGTGGTCGACGAATGGCACGAGCTGCTGGGCAGCAAGCGCGGCGTGCAGGTGCAGCTGGCGCTGGCCCGGCTGCGCCGCTGGCACCCGGCGCTGATGACCTGGGGCCTGTCCGCGACGCTGGCCAAGCTCGACGAAGCGCGCGACACGCTGGCGCCCGATGCCGTGCTGGTGCGCGGCGCGCGAGGCAAGCCGGTCGCCATCGACACGCTGCTGCCGCCGCGCATCGAGCGCTTCGCGTGGGCCGGCCACATGGGCCTGGCGATGCTGCCGGGCGTGGTCGCGCGGATCGACGCCGCGGCCAGCACGCTGGTGTTCACGAACACCCGCGCGCAGAGCGAGCGCTGGTTCCAGGCGCTGCTGGACGCGCGGCCCGACTGGGCCGGGCTGGCCGCGCTGCACCACGGTTCCCTGGACGCGGCGCCGCGCCGCTGGGTCGAGGCGGCGATAAAGGCCGGGCGGCTCAAGGCCGTCGTCTGCACCGCCAGCCTGGACCTGGGCGTGGACTTCCTGCCGGTGGAGCAGGTGCTGCAGATCGGCTCCGCCAAGGGCGTGGCGCGGCTGCTGCAGCGCGCCGGCCGCAGCGGCCATGCGCCGGGCCGCGCATCGCGCGTGACCCTGGTGCCCACGCACAGCCTGGAGATCATCGAGGCCTCGACACTGCGCGCCGCGGTGCGGGCCGGCCATGTCGAGCCGCGCCGCCCGCCCGAGGCGCCGCTGGACGTGCTGGTGCAGCACCTCGTCACCGTGGCGCTGGGCGGCGGCGTCCGGCCCGCCGAGCTGCTGGCCGAGGTGCGCACGGCGCCGTCCTACCGCCACCTGGCCGACGACGCCTGGCAATGGGCGCTGGCCTTCGTGCGCCACGGCGGCGAGAGCCTGCGCGCCTACCCCGATTTCCAGCGCGTGGTGCCCGATGCCGAGGGCGTGTGGCGCGTGCCCGACGCGCGGCTGGCGCGGCGGCACCGCAGCAACATCGGCACCATCGTGTCGGACGCGGTGATGCAGGTGCAGTTCCTGGGCGGCGCCCGGCTGGCCACCGTGGAGGAGCGCTTCATCGCGCGGCTGAAGCCAGGCGACGTGTTCCTGCTCGGCGGCCGGGCGCTGGAGCTGGTGCGCACGGAAGGCCTGACGGCCCATGTGCGCCTGGCCCCGCCGGGCCGCGCGCTCTTGCCGCGCTGGAGCGGCGGGCAGTTCCCGCTGTCCGACACCCTGGCCGAGGCGATGCTGGCGCGCTTCGACCAGGCCGCCCACGGCCGCTACGCCGACCGGGAGATGCGCTGCGCCGCGCCGTTGCTGAGGCTGCAGGCCGCCTGGTCCGCGCTGCCCGGACCGCACGCGCTGCTGGCCGAGGTGCAGCGGTCGCCGGAGGGCTTCCACCTGTTCCTGTACCCGTTCGCCGGCCGCACGGTGCACCTGGGCCTGGCGTCGCTGCTGGCCTGGCGCGTGGCGCGCGACACGCCGGCCACGTTCACGGTGGCCGTCAACGACTACGGCCTGGAGCTGCTCAGCGCCACCGCGGTCGACTGGGCCACGCGGCTGCCGGCGCTGCTGGCCGCGGTGAGCCGCGCGGCCTTGCGCGACGAGGTGCTGGCCAGCCTGAACGCCGGCGAGCTGGCGCGGCGGCGCTTCCGGCAGATCGCACGCATCGCGGGGCTGGTCTTCCAGAGCCACCCCGGCGAGGCGCGCAGTCAGCGGCAGCTGCAGGCCTCGGCGTCGCTCTACTTCGACGTGTTCCGCCAGCACGACCCGGGCAACCGGCTGCTGCGGCAGGCGGAAGAGGAACTGCTGTCGGCCGAACTGGACGTGGACGCGCTGGCCCGCACGCTGGACCGGCTGGCGGCGCTGCCGCTGGCGTTGCGGCCGCTCGCGCGCAGCTCGCCGCTGGCCTTCCCGCTGGTGGTGGAGATGCTGCGCGAGCGGGTCAGCACCGAGTCGCTCGCGCAGCGGCTCACGCGCATGCTGGGCGAGCTGGAGGCGGCCGCCGGCGGCACGGCGCCACCGGACGTCGGCGAGCGGCTGGCGTTCGGCCAGGAGCGCGAACCGGCCGCCTCCGGCGGCACGCGGCGGCGGAGGCGGCGATGAGCCTGGGCATCACCGCCGCCGGCGAGACGCTGTGGCTGCTGCCCGAGGGCGCCGTGTGGTGGCCCGGCGCGCGCACGCTGTTCGCGGCCGACCTGCACCTGGGCAAGGGCGCCGCCTTCCGCGCCCGGGGCCAGGCCGTGCCCGCCGGCAGCAGCGCGCGCACGCTGGCCCGGCTGGAGGCGCTGGTCGCCGCGCACGGCGCCGCGCGGCTGGTGGTGCTGGGGGACTTCTGGCACGGCGCCGACGGGCTGACTCCGGCACTGCTGGCGGACGTCCGCGCGTTCGCGCGGCGCGTCAGCACGGTGCTGGTGCCGGGCAACCACGACCGGCGCCTGCAGGCACCGGAGCTGCCGCTGCAGGTGGCCGGCCCGGCCTGGCCGCTGGGCCCGCTGACGGCGGCGCACGAGCCGCCGCCGCCGGGCACGCCGGGCTTCACGCTGGCGGGGCACTGGCACCCCGCCGTGTCACTGGGCAGCCGCGCGGGCGACCGGCTGCGCCGGCCATGCTTCGTGCGCTATCCGCATGCGCTGGTGCTGCCCGCGTTCGGCGGCCTGACCGGCGCGCTCACGCTGAGGCCGGCCGACCTGGCGCGCGACGGCGCCGAGGTCGCGGTGCTGGGCGAGGGCCGGGTGCATTGGCTGCCGCTGCCGCGCAAACGTCTGCGCAGCGCTCATTGACGGGTGACGCGGCGTGGGATGCCGCAGGAAATGGGGCAGCACAGGGGCCGTCGACTGCCTGGCGATCAAGACCGTCCTTTGGGCTGGCGCCCGGTGTGCCCAGATGCGTTCGGCGCCTCGGGGCGAGGATGGCGCACCAGGATGACGTCTGCGATCAGACCAAAAATACGATCAGAACGAGGTGCGTGCGAGGGCTGCTCGCGCAACCAGGCAAGCGCGGCGATGAGGTCGAACAGTTCCGATCCATCCAGGTCGGCCCGTGCGTTGCCGTCCGCCTGGGCGCGCGCAAGGAGTGCCGCGCCTGCGGCGCGCAACGTGACGCACGAGGCATGAAGCGCGCAATCGTGATCTTCGATGGCGCTCACCATCGGCGCAATGACGCCTCGGTTTTCGTGGGTGAAGGCAACGGTTTCCCGCAGCCACAGCATCAAGGCAGCCGCCGAGTCATCCGCCGTCTGGAGCTCATCGGCCCTGGCCGCCAGCGCATTGAAGCTCGAGCGCAACAAGGCTTCGAGCAACGCTTCGCGGGTCGGGAAGTGGCGGTACAGCGTGCCCAGGCCGACCTCGGCCCTGCGCGCGATGTCGCGTAGCGACGCATCCGCACCTTGCTCGGTGAAGACCTCGCGGGCAACGGCAAGGAGGTGGTCGTAGTTTTTTCTGGCGTCAGCACGCATGAGAGATCCTTGACAAGCGGAGCGGTGATCCACATAATCGGATCACCGCTCCGCTACGGTAGCGTAGATCCAAACCCCTTCAAGGAGAAAGCCATGTCGATCAACACGATGAAGGCCGTTCAACAGCATGAGTTTGGCAGCCCGGATGTGCTGCGCTACGAAGATGCCCCGGTGCCCGAGCTCCAATCGGGACAAGTGCTGGTGCGCGTGCATGCGGCGAGCCTCAACCCGCCTGATTTTTATCTGCGTCAGGGCTACCGCACGCTGCCGAAGGAATGGTGGCCGAATCCCACGTTCCCGATCATTCTCGGTACGGACGTATCCGGCGTTGTCGAGGCCGTCGCGGATGACGTGACCGGCTTTCGCGCCGGGGACGAAGTGTTCTCGATGGTGCGCTTTCCCGAGGACCTGATGAAGGGGAGCGGTGCCTATGCTGAATATGTCTGCGTAGCCGCCTCGGAGCTGGCCCTCAAGCCGGCCGGCATCGATCACGTCCATGCGGCCGGCGCGCCCATGTCACTGCTCACGGCGTGGCAGTTCCTGATCGAGCTGGGCCACGACGCACCGAATCCATTTCAATCGTTTCCGCATGCGCCGGTGCCCCTCGAGGGCAAGACGATTCTCATCAATGGTGCTGGTGGCGGTGTGGGCCATCTGGCGGTGCAACTCGCCAAGTGGCGGGGCGCACGTGTCATCGCCGTCGCGTCTTCCAAGGATGAGAACCTGATGCGCGACCTCGGCGCAGATGAATTCATCGACTACACCAGAACCCCGGCAGAGGACGTTGCGCGCGACGTGGACCTCGTCATTGATGCAGTGGGCGGTGCCAACATGGAACGTTTCCTGCGGGTCCTGAAGCGGGGCGGCGCTCTGTTTCTGGTCAATCCGCTGGGCTTTGCCGGCCACGAGGAGGCCGGGAAGCTGGGAATCACGGTGTCGTCAACGCAGGTGCGCTCAAACGGTGCGCAACTGGCGCAAGCCGGTCGCCTGCTCGATGACGGCAGCGTGCGGGTGGTGGTCGATAGCGTGTATCCGCTGGCCGATGCCGCGCGCGCGCACGAACGCGCTGCCCGCGGCGGCACCCAGGGCAAGCTCGTCCTGAAGGCCATCTGACCTGTCACCGTTGCGGCCGCGGCTCTCGACGACCGCAACGGCACTTTCTTCAAAGGCGAATGAACATGCTCATCGTAACTGGATATATGCACATCGAGCCGGCGCACCTGGCGGCGTTCAACCGCGACCTCCAAGCGCTTGCCGTCGCCACGCGGCAGCGGGATGGCAACCTGTTCTATGGCATCGCGATTGATGATGCGGCGAGGGGCCGCCTGCTCGTTGCCGAGCGATGGCGGGATCAGGCGGCGCTGACGGCGCATCTTCATGCACCCGATACCCTGGCGTTCGTCGATCAATGGGGAAGCCTCATGCGTGGCGAAATTTTGAAGTACGACGCCGCAAACGAACGCAGCCTCATGGATGAATGAAGCCGAATTTCGAGAAATTCGCAGAAGAGCGGGTTGCGACGACGCCGTTCCGGTCCGCTATATGACCCATTCTTCTTGTCGCTCCGCTGATTCGCATCTGGAGGATTGAATGACACAAAAGCTGAAGACTCGCTTTCTTGAAATGGAGGGTGGCCGCATCGCCTATGACGACACGGGAGGCGCCGGGCCACTCGTCGTGGCGATCCCCGGCATGGGCGACTTGCGCTCAGAGTATCGGTTCCTCGCCCCGCGGCTGGTGCAGGAGGGATATCGTGTGGTGACCATGGATGTCCGCGGCTTTGGCGAAACCTCTGCTCAATGGGATGACGTTTCGGCTCATGCCGTTGGAAGCGACGCCGTCAAGCTGATCACGCATCTCAACGCCGGGCCCGCGATCATTCTGGGCAATTCATTTGCCGCAGGATCGGCGTTGTGGGCGGCATTCGAGGCACCGGAACTGGTGTGCGGGGCCGTTCTCCTTGGACCTCTGGTTCGCGATCAGGAAATCCCGGAAGAAACCAAAGCGGCATTGACACGGGGCTTTTCCGGCCCCGGCCGGGTCGCCTTTTGGACCAATTACTGGGACAGCCTGTTTACGAGCCGCAAACCGGCAGATCACCCGGAGGTGAAAGCGGAGCTCGAAAAAAACCTCCACGAACCAGGGCGCATGGAAACGCTGATGACGATGCTCCAGCTTTCCAAGTCCGATACCGCCAATCTCTTGGAAAAGATCAGGATCCCGGCATTGATTGTGATGGGAAGCCGTGATCCTGATTTCCCCGATGCAAATGCGGAAGCGTATTCACTCGGCGAAATCCTCCGTGCGGAAGTTTTCATCGTCGAGGGGGCCGGGCACTATCCACATGCTGAAATGCCTGACTTGGTGGCGCCAAAGATTTTTTCCTTCATCGATGGGCTGAAGTCCCGTGACGTCCAGGGGACCTTCCTTCGTGCGACGGGGCGGCCTGAATCCATCTCTCAGTCAGGAATTGCATCATGATCCCTCTTTCGATTCTTGAACTCGGTCGCGTCCGGGAAGGCTCGGACCGGCGCACCGCACTCGATGAGGCGCGGGCATTGGCCCAGCACGCCGAAGCTTGGGGTTACCACCGTGTCTGGGTGGCAGAGCATCACAACCTGCCCTCCGTCACCACGGCGGCGACGGCGTTGGTGATTGCCCATATCGCGTCCGGCACCCGCACCATCAGGGTTGGCGCCGGCGGCATCATGCTGCCCAACCACGCACCCTACGTGATCGCCGAGCAGTTCGGTACGCTTGAGACCTTGTTTCCCGGCCGTATCGACCTTGGGCTTGGCCGTGCGCCGGGCACCGACCAGACGACGTTGCGCGCGCTGCGCCGCGCGCCGGACAACGCCGAGAACTTCCCGCAGGATGTGCTGGAATTGCAGGCATTTCTGGCACCGGCCAGCCCCAATCAGCGCATCGAAGCGGTACCGGGCTCCGGCACCCAGGTGCCGCTGTGGATCCTCGGTTCCAGCCTGTTCGGGGCGCATCTCGCAGCGAATCTTGGCCTGCCCTATGGTTTTGCTTCGCACTTCGCACCGCAGGCCCTGCATCAGGCGCTCGCTGTTTATCGGGAGCGCTTCAAGCCCTCGGCGCAGCTCGACAGGCCCTATGTGATGATCGGCGTCAACGTCATCGCCGCCGAGAGCGACGAAGAGGCCCAGTTTCTGGCCACCTCGCAGCAGATGTCGTTCACAGACATCTTTCGCGGCGCACGCGGGCTGACGCAGCCGCCGATCGCTGATATCGAGACCTACTGGACGCCACAGGAGAAGGCGCAGGCCAGCCAGATGCTGGCGTGCAGCGTCATTGGCAGTCCGAAAACCGTACGGCGTGGGCTGGAGGATCTGGTGGCGCGGACGGGAGCAGACGAACTGATGATCGTCTCCGAGGTCTTCGATCCGTACAAACGCCTTCGTTCATTCGAGTTGCTCGCGCAAGCCATGGCAGCTCCCGCCACCACGGCCTGACGGGAATTTGATGAGCCTGGACGCGCAGGTTAACGACGATCGATCTGGCGGCGTGGCTAACGGCGCTGGAGGTACCGCACCAATTCACCGGCCGTGAGGTCTATCGCCGGGTTTGTTCTGGTTCTTGCTCTCACGCTCTTGGAAGAAGGAAAAGAACATGAAATATGACGCGATCGTGATTGGGGGCGGCTTCGCCGGTCTATCGGCTGCGCTATACCTGGCCCGTGCCCGGCGGCAAGTCTGTGTCATAGATGCCGGTTCTCCCCGAAACCGGTTCACCGATGCGTCGCACGGATTTCTCGGACAGGATGGACGCAACCCGCGCGATCTGATCGCCGACGCCCGAAGACAGGTCGAGGCGTATCCCACCGTCCGGTTCATCCAGGGCAGCGCCGATATCGCCCGTGGTTCCAAAGACGACTTCACGGTGACGTTGGACACGGGCGGCGTCTTGTCTTCGCGCAGGCTTGTTCTTGCCTTCGGCTTGACAGACCTGCTACCCGACTTGCCCGGCTTGGCCGAGCGATGGGGAAAGACCGTGCTGGCCTGTCCCTACTGCCACGGCTACGAGTTTGCGGATCGAAAGCTGGGGGTGCTGCACATGGGGCCGATGTCGGCCATGCAGGCCGCGCTGATCGCCGACTGGGGGCCCGTGACGCTTTATCTGAATGGCGACAACCGGCCCGATGACGACATGTCGGCGCTGCTGTCTTCACGTGACGTGCGCATCGAGCCAAGCCAGGTCGTCGGTCTGGACGGAACCGGCACGGACCTGTCCGCAGTCCTGCTCGCGGACGGGCGCAGGATTTCCATCGACGCTCTCTACGTCGCACCGCCGTCCCGGTTGAACACCACTATTGCGGAGCAGCTTGGCTGCGCGATTGAAACTGGTCGCTATGGACCGATCATTACTGTCAACGAATCAAAGATGACGACTGTCGAAGGGGTCTATGCGGCAGGCGACATCGCGAGGGCAAACAATGCGCTGATCCCTGCGGCCGACGGCGCGGCCGCAGGGATTGCTCTTCATGCCGGGCTGGTTTTCGGCTGAGAAAAAAGTTGGCAATCATGACCAATACACCGCTGCCGCCGCGCCGGATGTCGAAGTCCCGCTTCGTTGGGGTGAGCGGGCGGGATTTTTGGCAGGGCTGCGGCATTTGCAGCCCCAAATCAACCTGGCCTGCATTGCGGCCGAAACAACTCTGGAGAAACATATGAAGCTCTTTTACAGCCCGGGCGCATGCTCGCTCGCTGTCCGCATCGTGGCTGGTGAAGCTGGAATTACGCTCGAAACCGAAAGCGTGAACCTGGCCGACAAGCGAACAGCATCCGGAGAGGATTATCGCAAGATCAATCCCAAGGGGCAGGTGCCCGCTCTGATCCTCGACGACGGCGCCATCCTGACCGAAGGACCGGTCATCATGCAGTTTCTCGCTGACCAGAAGCCAGAGGCCAATCTCGCTCCGGCGTTCGGCACCATGGAACGCTACCGGCTTCTCGAAGTGCTCGGCTTCCTGAATGCCGAAATCCACAAAAGCTATTCCCCGATGTTTCACGAGATGACGGACGAGGCGCGTGCGGAGCGCAAGGAACTCGTCCGAAGCAAGTACCCGGTCCTCGACACGCTCCTGGAGGGCCGCGAGTGGCTCGTCGGAAACCATTTCACGGTCGCAGACGCCTACATGTTCACCCTGACGAACTGGGCTCCTTTTCTGCGCGTCGATCTCTCCGAGTTCGAAAACGTGCAGGCATTCCAGCGCCGCATGGAGAAGCGTCCGCACGTTCAGGCTGCGCTCAGGGCCGAAGGGCTTCTGAACCAATGATCCGGCACGGCGCCCGCCATCGCCAGGCAACTTGGACGGGTGCCCAGCACGGTGTACCGGGAACCAAGCGCCGAGTGCAGGCGCTTCTCCTTCTTTTTATTTCCACGCCAAGGATTTAGGCGATGACAACTCGCTATGGGTTTCAACAGGTCGGCGAAGTCGACGTTTTCTACCGCGAGGCCGGGCCACGCGATGCGCCCGTGATCCTGCTGCTGCACGGTTTTCCGACCGCCAGCCACATGTTCCGCGACCTGATCCCGCTGCTGGCCGATCGTTTCCGGCTGATTGCTCCGGATCTGCCCGGTTTCGGACAGACCAAGGCACCGCCGCGCGGCACATTCGACTACACGTTCGACCGCCTTGCCGATGTGATCGAAGGCTTCACCGCGGCCATGTCGCTCGATCGATACGCGCTCTACATCTTCGACTACGGCGCACCGGTGGGCCTGCGGCTGGCGACGCGCCATCCCGAACGGGTCACGGCGATCATCTCGCAGAACGGCAACGCCTACGTCGACGGATTCAGCAACGAATGGGGGCCGTGGGAGACCTATTGGCGCGAGCCGAGCGCAGAAAACCGGGAAGCCTGCCGGCCCTCGCTGGCGCCGGACACGATCCGGAACTGGCAGTACGGCACTGGCGCCGATCCCCGCCTCTTGTCCCCCGACGGCTACGAACTCGACATCGCCTACATGGCACGGCCGGGTGCGCAGGAGATCCAGCTCGATCTGATCCTCGACTACCGCAGCAACGTCGCGCTCTATCCGAGCTTCCAGGCCTATTTCCGCGAGCATCGTCCGCCACTGCTCGCCGTTTGGGGACGACACGATCCGGCATTCGTGCCTGCCGGTGCCGCCGCTTACCAGCGGGATCTGCCGGATGCGCAGGTTCATCTGCTCGACGCCGGACATTTCGCGCTGGAGACGCATGCCCGGGAAGTGGCCGCCTTGATCCGTACCTTCTTCGACGACAGGGTGGGCGGGGCCGGATAGCTTGCGCAGACGCCGGCATCTTCCTGAGTGGCCTGCTGCGCTCAGGAAGACTTGCCCTTCGGTGGCGTCGGCCCGAACGGCAGGGGCGCCATGGGCAGGTGGTTTTTCCACTCCCGAGGTGATTGCCCGGATTGCGCCTTGAAGGCGCGCGAGAGCGCGGCTTCGCTGCCGTACCCGACCTCCGCTGCAATCACCTTCAGAGGACGTCCGCGCCGCAGCGCCTTTTGTGCCATCCGCACGCGCCACCCCTGGAGGTACTGCCCGGGCGTGATGCCGACCGTCGCGCGGAAGGTCGTGGCGAACACGCTGCGCGACATCCCGGCAGCGGCAGCAAGCTCCTCAAGCGTCCATTCCTTCGCCGGCGCCTCGTGCATCGCTACCAGCGCATTGCGCAGGCGTGGATGCGACAGCCCCGATAGCATCCCGCCCTTCACTTCGCCGCTTTCCATCAACTGGCGAAGGATCTGGATCATCACCACCTCGAACAGCCGCTCGACCAGTGCGACGCGTCCGCAACGTTGCGCGAACGCTTCCTCGAACAGCAACGCCAGCACCGGCTCCGCGCCACTGATGTCTTCCAACGGCAAGCAGATGGCGTCCGGCAAAGCCGAGGCCATCGGGTTGGTCGCGCCACCATCGAATGACAGGTTCGCGCAGACCATGTCCGCCCCGCGCTCGGCATCGGTGACGAAGCGGTGCGTCAGCGGCCGCGGGAAGAGCAGCAGGCTGGGCCGCTCGATGAGCAGCGACGATCTGCCGTACCGGACCTCTACCGTGCCGCTGCGCACCAGGTGCAACTGGCCGTGGTCGCCATCGCTTTCCAGCGTGTTGATTCCGCACAGCGCCCCGGCGTTGAACACATTCGCCGCCACGGGGAAGTGTTCCATCAGCGCCGCCAGTCGATCGGCCATAAAGTACTCAAGATCAAGTTTTTAGGATTATACATCACCAAAAGTCCTGATTGCGGGCGCACAGTACGACTCACCGGACGACAGTCGCCCGGCCCACCCAACCCTCAGACCAGGAGCCACCGCCATGTCCATCGAAAAGGTCCTCTATACCGCCACTGCCACCGCCACGGGCGGCCGCGAAGGCCGCGCCACTTCTTCCGACAACGTGCTCGACGTGCAGTTGTCCACGCCGCGCGAGCTCGGTGGCGCCGGCGGCCCCGGCACCAATCCGGAGCAGCTGTTCGCCGCCGGCTACTCGGCCTGCTTCCTCGGGGCGCTGAAGTTCGTCGCCGGCAAGCAGAAGGTCGCGCTGCCCGCGGACACCACCGTCACCGGCGAGGTCGGCATCGGCCAGATTCCCACCGGCTTCGGCATCCAGGCCGAATTGACCATCGCCGCTCCCGGCATCGGCCGCGACACGCTGCAGTCGCTGGTCGACCAAGCCCACATCGTGTGCCCGTACTCCAACGCCACGCGCGGAAACATCGACGTGACGCTCGTCATCGCCGACTGACCGGAACCACACCGCACATCGCAACAGGACACAAATGCCATGAAAGCCTCCGCCCACATCTTCGCCGTCCCACTGCTGGCCATCGCCCTGCAAGCCGGCTTCGCAGCGCAAGCCGCTCAGCCGGCAACCCCGACGCAGGCAGCCGCCGCGGCCACCGTCGACGGCAACTACATCGTCACCCACGACAACGTCCGCCTGTACTACAAGGACTGGGGTCCGAAGGACGGCCCGGTCGTGACCTTCAGCCACGGCTGGCCGCTCAACTCGGACAGTTGGGAATCGCAGATGATCTTCCTTGCCTCGCAGGGCTATCGCGTGGTCGCCCACGATCGCCGCGGCCATGGCCGCTCCAGCCAGCCTTGGGACGGCAACGACATGGATCACTACGCCGATGACCTGGCGGCCGTGATCAACGCGCTTGATCTCAAGGACATCACCGCCGTGGGCTTTTCCACCGGTGGCGGCGAGGTGGCGCGCTACATCGGCCGTCACGGCACCTCGCGCGTGAAGAAGGTCGTGCTGGTCAGCGCCGTGCCGCCGCTGATGTTGCAAACCGCCGACAATCCCGGTGGCCTGCCGCTCGAAGTCTTCGACGGCATCCGCAAGGCATCGCTTGAGAACCGCTCGCAGCTCTACCTCGACCTCGCATCCGGCCCGTTCTACGGCTTCAACCGTCCGGGTGCCAAGGTCTCGCAGGGCCTGATCGACAGCTGGTGGGCGCAGGGCATGCAGGCCGGCCACAAGAACACCTACGACTCCATCGCCGCGTTCTCGGCCACCGATTTCCGCGAGGATCTGAAGAAGTTCGACGTGCCCACGCTGGTGATCCACGGTGACGACGACCAGATCGTGCCGCTCGACATCTCAGGCAAGGCGTCGGCCGCGCAGATCAAGGGCGCGAAGCTGATCGTCTACCCCGGTGCGCCGCACGGCCTGACCGACACGCACAAGGATCGCTTCAATCAGGATCTGCTGGAGTTCCTCAAGAGCTGATCTGCATGCCCGTCGCCGCCAAGACGCGCAGGGTCTTGCGCGTCTTGGCCGTGGAACGACGCCCAAGGCTTGACGCTCTCGGCCACCTGCTCGCGCAGCCATGCGTGGGCAGGGTCCCCATCATGGCGCCGGTGCCAGGTCGCAACGACGGGCAGCGGCGATACCGCCAGCGGCAGCGCGGCCGTCTTGAGCTTCATGGCCTGGAGCAGCGATGCGCTGACGCACGCCGGCACCACCACCAGCAAATCGGCGGCGACGGCCATGCACAAGGCGGCGGCGACGGTCGGCGCGGAAGCGGCAACGCGGCGCGACAGCCCCTGGGCGGCCAGCAGGTCGTCCACCGGATCGTGCAATCGGCCCCGGCGGGAGACGGTGAGGTGGTCGGCCGAGGCGTAGCTGCGTGCCGTCAACTTGCGTCCGGCCAACGGGTGTTGCGGCCGCATGGCGACCACGGGCCTGTCTTCGCCCAGCACGGCGTGCAGCAGATCCGCCTGCGTGGGAATGGCCGCGCCGATGTGCAGGTCAACCTGGCCCTGGCGCAGTTCCGGCGTGTCCATCGACGCCTCGGCCAGCACCCGCAGGCTGGACCGCGGCGCCGTGCGCTGCAGCCCGGCCAGCCAGACAGGGCCGAGCGCGCAGGCCAGCGCGTCATGGCACTGGATGGTGAAGCTGCGCTCCATCCCGGCGGGGTCGAAGCGGCGCTGCTGCGCCAGCAGGGCCTGCGCGCGCGTGACCACGGCTTGCACCTCCTCGCGGATGGCCAGCGCGTAGGGCGTTGGCGACATGTGGCGGCCGGCGCGCACCAGGATGGCGTCGCCCGTCATGTGCCGGATGCGGTCCAGCGTGCGGCTCATCGCGGGGGAGCTGACATGCATGCGCGCTGCGGCGCCCCCCACGCTGCCCTCGTCCAGCAGCGCGTCCAGCGCCACCAGAAGGTTCATGTCCAGTTGCATGTAGGTTAAGTGATTGGTAGCGACGTTTGATTTGATGTTAATCGAGCGGCGCAAAAAAATACGCCCATCACACACCCAGGCGGCAACGCTGCAACCCTTGAAGGCATGACATGAACTCCTCGACCCACCCCTCCATCTCGACCGCCCGGCACCTGGCCGAACACGCCGCCGCTCATGCGGACGATGACGGCGCCCTGCTCGCCGCCGTCGTGGCCGCCGTGCGCGCCGCGGGCGCCCACATGCTGGCGCGTTTCGATGCCGAGACGCGCACTCCCAACGATCTGCAAGGTGTCGTCGCCGCCATCTACGACAACGACGCCGCCTCGCTGGCGGTGGCGCGCGAACTGCTGGAGACGGCGCGTCCGCATGCCGGCTGGGTGGATGACGAACTCGAAGGCGGCGCGCTGCCCGACGGCGAGTGGTGGGTTTTCGATGCCGTGGAAGGCAACGTGAACCATGTGCATGGCCTCACGGCATGGGGCATCAGCGCAACGCTGGTGCGCGACAACGTGCCCGCGTTGACCGCCGTGTACGAACCCGTGGCCGACCGCCTGTACACCGCCGTGCGCGGCAGCGGCGCAGCGTATGTGAACGGCGTGCCGATGCGTCCGTCCACCAAGACCGAGCTCAAGGCCGCCATCGTCACCACCGGCCAGGCCAAGCCCGGCGAGACGCCCGACACCTACCGCCGCATGGGCCAGTCCGTCACGTCCATGCTGAATGCCGCGCTGGTGGTGCGCATGACGGTGCCCGCCACCTTCGAGCTCGGGATGGTGGCTGCCGGGCAGATCGAAGGCTTCTGGCAGTACACCGACGTGCGCTCGGGCCTGGCTGCCGGCGCGCTGCTGGTGTCCGAGGCGGGCGGCATCGTCACCGACACGCAAGGCCATCCCTGGACCTTGGCCAGCGAAGACTTCCTGGCCAGTGCGCCGGGCGTGCACGGCGAAGCAGTGCGCGCGCTGAGCCTCGTGGCCTGAGCGCCGCCATCGACCCCATTCATTTCAAGGAAACCATCATGAACATCAGCATCCTCGGTGCCGGCCGCGTCGGCGCCACACTCGCAGCAGCCCTGGCCGCCAAGGGCCACGCCATCACCATCGGCCACCGCGATCCGGCGGCTGGTGCAAGCCAGTGGAAAGGGCCTTCGGTGCGGCATGCCTCGCTCGCCGACGCCGTTGCGGCGTCCCCTCTGGTCATCAATGCGACGCCGGGCGACACCGCCCTGCCAATGCTGCAGGCGCTGCAGACGCCTCTCCAGGGCAAGGTGTTGCTGGACGTCTCCAACGCCACGGAACGCACGGCCAACGGCATGCCCGGTGGGCTGCTCTATCCGAACAGCAGCCTGGCCGAGCACCTGCAGGCCGCACTGCCGCAAACGCGCGTCGTGAAATCGCTGAACACCATGATCTTTACCGTCATGGCCGCGCCGCAAAGCCTGTCGAGTTCGCCCACGGTCTTCGTCAGCGGCGACGATGCAGACGCCAAAAGCCAGGTGAAGGCGCTGCTGGCCGACCTGGGATGGCCTGCCGGGCAGGTGCTGGATCTGGGCGGCATCCAGTCCGCGCGTGCGACCGAGGCGATGATCCTGATGGTTCCGTACCTGATCGCAGCCCGAGGGTTCAAACCGTTTGCTTTGACGGTGGCATAAGCAGACGAGACATGCCGGTGTTGATGAGGTTGGCCACGCGCATCAAGCACCGCGTTGCATCACGCGCCCATGAAAAAGCCCGCACGAAGCGGGCTTTTGGCAAGTCGGCGCGTGCCGGACTTATTCGGCAGCGCCTTCGGCCGCCGCTTCGGGACGGTCCACCAGTTCGACGAAGGCCATGGGCGCGTTGTCGCCGACGCGGAAGCCCATCTTCAG